>JAXGYF010000001.1:4147500-7290101 GCA_040772385.1 Candidatus Vecturithrix sp.
CCAATCAAACTCGGAGATAGCTGGTTCTCCCCGAAATTGCTGTAGGGCGAGCCTTTGGTGGTGCCTGATGGGGGTAGAGCACTGATTGGGTTAGGGCCCTGCGAGGGGTACCGTCCCCAGGCAAACTCCGAAGTCCATCAGCGTGAAGCCAGGGAGTGAGACGGTGGGGGATAAGCTTCATCGTCGAGAGGGAAAGAGCCCAGACCAGCAGCTAAGGTCCCGAACGGTCTGTTAAGTGGGAAAGGATGTGGATGTGCCCGGACAGCCAGGAGGTTGGCTTAGAAGCAGCCATCCTTGAAAGAAAGCGTAATAGCTCACTGGTCAAGTGCGTCTGCGCCGACAATGGAAGGGGGCTGAAACAGACGACCGAAGCTCTGGATTCGTCGCGAGACGGATGGTAGGGGAGCGTTCTGTTGGCGAAGAAGCCGGGGTGAGAAGTCCGGTGGAGGCGACAGAAGTGAAGCTGCCGGCATGAGTAACGAGAAAACAGGTGAGAGTCCTGTTCGCCGAAATTCTTAGGGTTCCTTGGGCAAGGCGAGTCCGCCCAGGGTTAGTCGGGACCTAAGCCGAGGCCGCAAGGCGTAGGCGATGGCAAACCGGGGAATAGTCCGGTACCACCGGATCGTCGTTTGAGTGGTGAGGGGGACGTGGAGCCAGAGGCCAGCCTGTGAGTGGTAGGACAGGTGGAACCGGGGAGGCTGGAGCCGGGGAGACCGGGTTCAGGAGGCCGAGCCGGGAGACCGGGTCGTTGGACCAGAAGTGGTTGAGCTGGCGTCACCAAGAAAAGCCCTCACGCGAGACGAGCGGGTGCCCGTACCCGAAACCGACACAGGTAGAAGCGGAAGAACTCCGAAGGCGAGTGAGCGAACCCTCGTTAAGGAACTCGGCAAAATGACCCCGTAACTTTGGGAGAAGGGGTACCTCGGTACAGTGACGGGAGCGATACCCGGAGGTGGAAGAGGTGGCACAGACGAGGCCCAGGCGACTGTTTACTAAAAACACAGGTCTCTGCGAAGGCGTGAAGCCGCAGTATAGGGACTGACGCCTGCCCGGTGCCGGAAGGTTAAGAGGAGGGGTGAGCCGCAAGGTGAGGCTCTGAATCGAAGCCCCGGTAAACGGCGGCCGTAACTATAACGGTCCTAAGGTAGCGAAATTCCTTGTCGGGTAAGTTCCGACCTGCACGAATGGCATAACGATCTCGGCGGTGTCTCAACGAGGGGCTCAGTGAAATTGCAGTGCCAGTGAAGATACTGGCAACCCGCGGAAGGACGGAAAGACCCCGTGGACCTTTACTACAACTTGACAGTGTGTCTTGGGTAGGTCTGTGTAGGATAGGTGGGAGGCTTTGAAGCCGGGTCGCTAGATTCGGTGGAGCCAACCTTGAAATACCACCCTGATCTACTCGGGATACTAACCTGCTCCCGTTATCCGGGAGAGGGACACTGTCTGGTGGGTAGTTTGACTGGGGCGGTCGCCTCCCAAACAATAACGGAGGCGCGCTAAGGTTCCCTCAGGCTGATTGGAAACCAGCCGTTGAGTGTAAAGGCATAAGGGAGCTTGACTGCGAGAGGGACACCTCGAGCAGGTGCGAAAGCAGGTCTTAGTGATCCGGTGGTTCCGAATGGAAGGGCCATCGCTCATCGGATAAAAGGTACCCCGGGGATAACAGGCTTATCTCCCCCAAGAGTTCACATCGACGGGGAGGTTTGGCACCTCGATGTCGGCTCATCGCATCCTGGGGCTGGAGCAGGTCCCAAGGGTTTGGCTGTTCGCCAATTAAAGCGGTACGCGAGCTGGGTTTAGAACGTCGTGAGACAGTTCGGTCCCTATCTGTCGTGGGCGTGTGGAGAGTTGTGAGGGGCTGTCCTTAGTACGAGAGGACCGGGATGGACACACCGCTGGTGGACCAGTTGTCGTGCCAACGGCATCGCTGGGTAGCGACGTGTGGACGGGAGAACCGCTGAAAGCATCTAAGCGGGAACCCCCCCTTGAGATGAGCTCTCCCGAGTCACGGACGTGACTCCGAAGGTTCCTGGGAGAAGACCAGGTAGATAGGGAGGCTGTGGACGGTCGGTAACGGCTGGAGCAGACCTCTACTAATCGGCCGAGCGAGACTTGACTCCATGATCGTGAAGAGCGTCCGGGTGGGGGGCCAGGGAAGAGCCCCCCGGCGGGCGAGCGAGGCTCATGCTGCCATGAGAGAAATGAAGAAGTGTCCAGTGATCAGGGCGAAGGGGACCCACCCGTTTCCATTCCGACCACGGTCGTGCCCCCCTTCAGCGTCGATGGTACTGCGCGGTCTCTGCGTGGGAGAGTAGAACGTTGCTGGACGCGTTTGTTGTGAACCGAGCATGGTGACCATGCTCGGTTTTTTTTATGCCATGTCAGTTAATACATTGTTCATGAGCATGAACCACATTCACACGAGTGCCAAAGCCCGTCTCTTTGGCTGTCAACGCCGAGCTTTGACACTCCTGCTTTTAAGGTCAATTCAACTGCATAATGCTGTAATTCGTGGATTTCGCGCAGCATAGTCTTCATACTAATATTTTTATAATTCTCTCCACTCTCCTGAACTTGAAAAAGTCCTATTCTTTACCAAAAGAGCCTTGCCCAATCGATCCTTTTTACAAAAATTCGAGTATTGAATGAATACCGTCAAAAGAATCTTCGAAATTTTTCTTGCATGAAAAATGAAATGGTGTTAACCTTTTAAGAATTATGAAATATAAGTGATTATCATTCATTTTTGTGCGCGTCAGAAATCGAGTTTTTGCAAGATCACGGTCTCTCGACCGGTCAAAAACTGATAAAAAAATTGATAATTACTTAGAAGAAGACGTGTTCGAAGAAGGGTCAGGTAAATACATTGATATTAAATTTATAAGGAGATGGATATATGTATAGAGATGAAGAATTGATCCAAAAGTTTGAAGAGAAAGCCGGTACTCTTTTAGAAAAAGCTCAACAATATTTGACGGCAACATTGCCCGGAGGACCAGGAGTGTTTGTATATGTTGTGACCTCTAACCTGATCGGAAAATTGTTTGGTAACACGAAGGAATATGTTGAGAACGCCATCAGTAAACCGGTGACCCTGTCGAGCTTTGTGTATGTTGAACCTTTAGATGAAGAATTAGAGGAATTTTTTGACAATGTGCGGTTTAAAACGGTTCGCGCCGAATTTCCTGAAAATTACGAGGATTTCAGCGAGAACGATTGGTCGAAAATGCGGCGATATTATAAACCGCTTTATTATTCCTTCTATTTCAAAGATCCATTCATGACAGAGATGTTTGCCTACGAGATCCAGAGCCAAAATTATAAGCGAATTATCCAGGATTTTGAGTTATTACCTGTCTATAAACAGGCGTTAGATAGTGTTCCTTCAGCATCTCGTCAAAATGCGCTTTGGACGATGGTGTCAGGTATTCTGAAAGATACCGTAAAAGAAATCTGGAATAAAGACTATGCCAAACAAGTGTTTGAAGAAGCAAAGTTGCATCCTGAAGTGGCGGAGTTAGTGGAAAACATTAAAATGAAGGTTGAAGAAAGGGTAAATCTTGATCAATTGAGAGAATGGCGTGAATACCTGAAATATGTTACCGGACGCGGAATGGTCGTCCCTGGATCGGGATTGGCATCAGACACTCCAATGCGAGCCGTTGAATTTGTCACAAGAGTATTTCCGGGTGCTCATATCTCGGTTCCCCCTGAATGCGTGCAAAAATTAGGGGTTGCTACAGGAGAAACCATACGGATCTTGCTGTTGGGGAATCAATAACACGCAAACGCTTGAAAAATGAGAGGTTTGAGAGTAGATTAATCAGAGAACCAGCATCTCTGTTTCAAAAAAAACGGAGAACATTTGAGACAGAGATGCTCGTGTAACAAGAGAAAGGAGATTGACCATGAAACAAAAGATATGGCGTATCGTGGGGTTGGGAATTATCGTTTTTTTCTGTGTGGGCTGTGCGGCATCGCATTTAGATGAAGCAAAACGACAATACGAATTAGCGATGATATCAGACAGCCCTTTACCGTATTATAAGGCGGCCTTGGAAGAGTTAGACGCTGTGATTGCTCGGGATAGTACGCAATATCAGGCATATGCCTTGAAAGGGCTGATTTATAGAAACCTTGAAGATTTTGAACGAGCAACCGAAAATCTTGAGATAGCCAAAAAAGGCAGCTATGGAGGGACACAGAGTTGGGTGCCATTGATGGTGAATGTAACCTATGGTGACATTTTTCATGCGCGCGCGACAGAGGCGATCCGCTCAAACGATTGGGAAGTAGCCAAAAGTTACCAGGGAACCTCCATTGAATTCTTCAACAGTGTCGTGAATGCTTCCTTTGAAAATATTAGTATGGCCTCTACTGGTAATGGCCTGGGGATTACGATGCAAGATTTGTATCTCGTTGCTCAGGGGCGATGGGCAGCAGCAAAATTTCAAATGGCTGTGATCGCCGGAAGGCTTGAAAGTAAAGAGCGACAGGATGAATTGCTCCGAGAAGTGACCACTCGTTTAGGTTCGATTATTGAAACGTACCCTGAGGCAACATTCCTTCGTTATTATCTTGCCGATGGCTATCGCAAGCAATCGCTGACGCTTCGCAGGGTTGATCCCGATGAAAGCCAGCAGTTACAGGAGCAGGCCATGGCTCAATTGCGCGTGTGTGCAGAAATCGGATTGCCAAGCGAACTCCGTAACGCGGCCGTTCAGTTGTTTAATGCTCTTTCGAGTGGGGCTGAACCGGAAATTGAACAGAAAATTTTGGCAACGGTTCCAACACGTTGATGTTCAACGAAAATGTGAGCATCTTCGAAGCATCTAGCATAAATCTTATGCCCGGCATGAGATTTTCAGAGAAAAATGTTGACAGAATTCTTCTTTTTTTAACCTATTACAGGTGATCATTTTCCCTGTCAAGAAACTCATATTCTCGTGTAAAAAAACGGGTGAATGAGTAAATAGACAATGGCGATAAAGAATGGTTTCTAAAGGAGATGATATCGTCGATAGCCCGGTGCTAAGGCGAGTTGGACTGGTGATAGCCGTGCGGAACGTTCTTGAAGACGTTAGGACGCTAGCCCGTATAATCAAGATAAACAGTATCTTTCACCCTGAAAACTCTTGAAACCGATTAAGGGAACGGTATTGTGTATGTAAAGGAGATCAATTTATGTTTACGGTGTCAATTATTCTTGTTCTCGCCTTACTTGTGCTGATATTCATCGTAAATTTTGTCCTGACAAACCTGGCGATGTTTCAAACCCCTTTTGATATTATCGTGAGCATTCCATTTACCAATTGGGCTCACACCTGGAAAGGCGTAGAATTCATGTATATCATTGCAGGGAGCATTCTGGTCGGGGCATTGGTGATCGCAGGAAGTACCTGGGTTCTCGATACTAAACGTAAGCTGAAACTCCGCAATATGCGTAAGGAATTGAATCGCCTTGAACAAGCTTTACAAGAGGCGAAAACCTCTTTTCCTCAAGAACGTGCGGATGAAGGTGTGACAACTCCTGATGAAGAGGTTGCTGAGCTTACCTCTCCGCCATCTCCTTCACCAGAAGAAATCACCAGATCTTTTGAAGATACTGTTCAGGGAAAGGATTTTTTCCAAAAATCTCGAAAAAACCTTGACGAGAAATTGACATCCGATAAGTCAGGAGAAGAAGATGCTTATTCTCCTGAGTCAGAACGGCAACAACTTCTTCGGGAAACTCCAATTGAAGCTGAGGTCGTGGAGTCTGAAGAAGCAGAAGAAAAGGCGAAATTGAGAAGTGAGGAGGAAGCAAAGGAATAAACCCTTTGTCGAAAAACATCCTGAAAAGATGGATGAGAGAGTAAAAACGTATGTTATTTCGGAAGAGACGTCGTATTATCCCACAAGTCAATATCACCTCATTGATTGATGTCGTGCTGTTGCTGCTGATATTTTTCATGATTTCCACAACCTTTGTGACACAGCCGGGTATCCCGGTGAATTTGCCAAAGGCGGCCGCGAAAGTCGATAATGTGACGCAGGAAAGTAATACAGTGGTGATTACGGCGGATAATACGATTTTTATGAACCGACAGAAAATTCAAAATATTGAAGAACTACGCTCAATTCTCCTGAAATTACATCAGGACCAACAGGGAGATTTGATCGTCGTCAAAGCCGACGAAAGTGTAGCCCACGGCGTTGTTGTCGGGGTTATGGATATGATCAAAACGTCGGGATTTACTCGAATAGCGATTGCAACAAGGTAATTATTGTCTCATGTTCTGTGCTCCTTGCTCTCGATGAATGGATTCGTTGCGAGCTTTAGAGCCAAGAGGAGGAAACAGTCTCGTGAAAACTTATGAAACGCTTTTTATTGTTCACCCTGATTTAGAAGAGGGTGAAGTCAATAAAACGATTGACACTATTCAGGATTTGATTACAACGGGTGGAGGAACCATTCTCAAACTTGAAAAATGGGGAAAACGACAATTAGCATATACCATCGAGAAAAAACGCGAAGGCTATTATGTGCTGATCTATTTTGAAGCTCCGTCCACACTTATTGCTGACCTTCATCGTCGGTATAAATTGATGGATACCATTCTGCGGTATCTGGTCATTCAACTTACAAAACCCCAAATAGAAGACATGTTGCAGAGACCGTCGGTGATCAGCGCAACCGACGATGCGCGTGTCAGTTTTGAAGGCGAAGATGCTGATGAAGATGATGAAGATAATGGTTTTGAACCTGGTGAAGAATTAGTGGCTTCTACGGAGGAATGAAAGATATGTTCATTAAAAGACGTAAACGTTTTCGACGCAAAAAAGTGTGTTCTTTCTGCCTTGATAATGTCCGCTATATTGATTACAAAGATGCAAAAACGCTGCGTGGATTTATGACCGAGCGTGGGAAAATTATTCCCAGAAGAATCTCCGGAAATTGCGCCCGTCATCAACGGCAACTCACAACAGCGATTAAGCGGGCCAGAAATATCGCATTATTGCCATTTACGGCTGAATAAGGAAGTGAAGGTCCTGGCATCCCTCATCCGATCGGTTCTGAGCATGAGGGATGCGTTGTCATAACAGACGAGATGGATGGAGGAACCCAAATCACACCAAAAAGCAAAAGTCATTCGCAATGGCTCCAATTAACAAATGTGGCTGTGGCAGGGGTAGGGGTCGCTCTGGGTTTCGAGGCCGGCCAATACTATCAAGTGTTGAGCCTGTTTGTGTTTCTTGTCCCTGTTCCGATAGCGTTTCTCACGCTCCATTATGCGACAATGTGGGCAGGGATCAGTACGATAGGAATCTCTGTCCTGGTAATCAGCCTTCTGTCAGGATATCGGATGGGGGTGTTATTTCTTTTACTTGCCGGGATCGCTGCCATTATTTTTGCGATCGGCTTCCTTAAAAACGTATCGGCAACGGTCATGATCACCTGTGTCACATGTTATTATGTCTTGCTGGGCATTGCGTTCATTTCTCTTCAGCATGGTGTGACCTTTGAAACATATGCTCAGGCTGTGATGACCGTGTTTAAAACTCAGTTTGCCCAGCTTTACGCAACTAAAGGGGTTGAGTGGCAGGAACTGGAATCTCAATTTACGGCGCTTGCCAGAGTGCTCAGTATTATTTCACCGTTGCTTTCAGCATTAAGCTCGTCGCTGATCATGTATTTGCTGAGCAGAGTCCTGTTGAAGGTCTGGAAGACGCCAGTCACTTCTTTAGGACGATTTCAGGATTGGGAAGCATCAGAATATCTGGTGTGGGTGTTTGTGCTCGGAGGAGTGCTTTATCATCTTGAATTGACGAGAGTGATTGGCATTAACATCATTTTGGGATTGATCTTGCTCTATTATTTGCAAGGGTGCGCCATCATTACGTTTTTTCTGAAACGCAAACAGACTGCCAGGGTGATGCAGTTTTTCGCTTATGGATTGTTATTTCTTCAAATCCCGTATATCTTTGCCAGTTTAGGGTTGCTTCTAACCGGATATACTCAGGATGGGATTTTTCTGTCATTACCTGCAATTATTCTGGTGGCAGGCATTGGGTTGGCAAATGTATGGGTTGGTTTTCGTCAGCGTGTAGAACAACAAGGTGAAAAATAGAAAAAAGGAGGCAAAATGCCTCCAAAGCTTTGGAAATGAAGGAGATATCTTCATGGATGTGATTTTAAAGAAATCGGTTGAAAAACTTGGAGAGCAAGGAGAACGGGTAACCGTTTCCAGTGGATACGCCAGAAATTATCTGATCCCTAAAGGATTCGCAATTCAGGCGACGAAACAAAATATCGCTGTTCTGGAACATGAGAAAAATTTGATTGAACAGCAGAAAAAGAAAGACATGAAAGCTGCTGAGAAAGTTGCGAATAAAATCCGAAGCCTGTCCTGTGTGATGAAACGCCAGGCAAGCGATCAGGAAAAACTGTTTGGCTCGGTGACATCAATGGATCTCGCAAGTTTCCTGAAAGAGAATGGCATCGAGATTGACCGTAAGAAAATTCAATTGGAAGAGCCAATCAAAGCTCTTGGTACCTATCGTATTCCGATTGCTGTGCATCCGGAAGTTACAGCAGAGTTAAAGGTCAAAATTCAGAAAGAAGATTAACAGACATGTCCCTGCTAAAAGGAGGCAACTCCATGGGAGAGACTCAGGAACAGCATACGAAAATTTTGGTGGTTGATGATTACGCGGAAAATGTGGAACTCGTGCAAGAGCTGTTGGTGACGAATGGCTATCAGGTCACCCCTGCTTATAGTGGCGAGGAAGCCTTAGAAAAGATCAAGCGTGAAATTCCGGATTTGATCCTGTTAGATATTATGATGCCCAAAATAGATGGGTATCAGGTGTGCGAGAAGCTGCGGAAAGATGAGGAGACAAAAGAGATCCCCATTATTTTTGTCACAGCCAAAACCGAGGTCAAAGACTGGACCCATGCGATCTTTAATGTTGGTGTCAATAGTTATATCACGAAACCGATTAATCCCAAAAAACTTCTGGAAAAGGTGAAAAGCGTTTTGCGGATGAAGCAATCCAGAGACGAATTGCGGAAAACCCGAGAGAAACTTTCAAAAACAGTCGGAGAATCGGCGGAAGAATAATTGTAGGGAAATCTGAGACTCAGATACAAAGGTATTGTCGTTCTTTCCGTTCATCAAAGAAGAAGAGTGCGGGAAAGAGCACAATACCTTTCTCTGCATTTGACGCAGAGTTACGAGAGGTATTGACCTCGTAATTGTCCGCAAGCGGCCAAAATATCCGCTCCTTTACTTGCTCGGATAAACACTGAATATCCATGCTCGATCAGGATATTTTGAAAGGCGAGGATCCTTTCTTCACAGGAAGGGCGAAACAGGGTCGCGGTATTCGGATTCAGGGGGATTAAGTTAATTTTACAGCGGATGCCGCGCAACAACGCGGCAAGAGTGTGTGCCTGAAGCGGATCATCGTTGACCCGATCTAACATGATATATTCGAATGTAATCCGACGGCGTTCCGGCAAAGGATAGGTTCGACAGGCATGGAGCAGTTGAGCAAGAGGGTAAGTTGTGTTGATGGGCATGAGTTGTGATCGTAATTCTTCAGTTGGCGCATTCAATGAAATGGCCAGATTAATCGTAAACCCTTCCTGCCCGAGTTTAAGAATGCCTGGAACAAGACCAGCGGTCGAGAGCGTGATTTTTCGATTTGAAAAATGTAATCCTTCTTCTGCCAGCATCATGCGAATCGCTTTCACCGTATTGTCATAATTCAATAAAGGTTCGCCCATCCCCATGAGCACAATATTGGAAATCCGCGTGTCTGACGCATGGTCACGCTGGACCGCCAGGATTTGCCCCACGATTTCCCCGGTCGTTAGATTTCTGGTAAATCCATAGTGCCCGGTCAGACAAAAGGCGCAGCGTAATGCGCACCCAACCTGCGTCGAGATGCATAACGTGAAATGCTCCTTCATCGGGATACATACACTCTCAATGTAGTGTCCGTCATACAGTTCAAACACATATTTGCGCGCGTGATCAGCAGAGGTTTGCACAGTATACGATCGAAACGCACTGAGTTCTGTCATCTGCTGCAACTGCTCGCGCCAGGTTTTGGGCAGATTGGTAAGTTCGTCATAGGAAACCGCATGTTTGCGATACAGCCAATCAAGTAACTGCTGTGCGCGATACACTGGTTGACCGGTGACTTTCACAAATTCTTGCAATTCCGTCACATCTTTATCTAATAAGAGGTCTTTTGTCATCATTCAAATACAACCCGCTTGCTTGAAGGTGAAAAATACTTCGCTATCTGTCACAGTATTACAGCTATAAAGACTTCGATTCTCGTCAAGAAGAAAAAAAGAAAAGAAACACAAAAATGAGTTGCATGTTTCTGCTATGTCTTTATGATAAGTAACGAGAAGAAGAAAAAATCAGCACGAAGATCGTAAATGGGATTGAGTTGTAAATCTATGCCGACCTTTCCAACGTATCAAAGAACATTGCCGAAGAGTTTAAGCCTGTTTAAGCCGGCTCACTACCTGCTTTTAGCCTATTGGGTCTATTTCCGCCCTTCAGCGCTCATACGTTATTTCTATCAAGCGATGCCTGAACTCTTTGATTCCGAGAAACCGATTGGGTTTTTTCGAAAATGGAGCACACCGGCATTTCGAAACCTTTTTTTAATGATTCCGTTTGTGTGTACGCTGATCACCCTTGTGCTCGGAGGTGTCATGACTAGTATCAGCGCCTGGCGTTTAGATGTGGCAGTGAATTGGGGGCAGTGGCGCGATGGTGTTATTTTGGGCGTGGCGCTGGGTGTTACTATCGGAATGGCCCTAGGCATGGTCGGACGCGTGATTGGCGGAATTTCACTCAGTACCTTTATCGGTATTGTGTATGGCATAACAATCGGCGTGTCCGGAGGGGTTGTGTTAAGTGTCGCCCTGGGAGTGGATTTTCCGAGTATCATGAAGGGCGCCCTGGTGGTTGGAACGCTGTTTGGCATTATCGCCGGAACCGCCTTCACGTTCAATATTGAGATTGGCATTGTTCTCAGCCTGTCGTTTGCGGTTATGGCCGCCCTCTCTTTTGGTGCGGAATTCATCATGTCCAAAGTCATCGGTATTCATCTGGGCGCATTACAGGCAAGGGGAGCGATGTCCGCCGCCTTTGTGGTCGGCGCCTTTCGTCTGATATTTTATCCTCTACAATGGGGGATGGCGCTTGCAAGTCTCTTGCGAACGGCGATTCATCCATTGTGCTGGGATGAATTGACCGTCCTGTCCTTGCCGTGTACGAAACGTTTGTGCCTCCGAATACTTCGACATAACGAACAGGAAGGGTTGCGTTTTCTTACGCAGGTCGGGCGTAACTACTTTCGAAGAGCGACACTGCAAGCCGTGCTCTATCAGTATTTTCACGCTCATCCGGCTCCGCTCCGTTTTCTGTATGCCCTGCTTGCCAATCCTGCAATGAGAGAATATTTTTTGCTCCCTGTGACAGCTCGAGATTGGGAACAACATGTCAGTGTCCGTCGGGTCTTCTTAGGTGAATTAGCATTACATCCATCGGAAGCTACACAAGATCCCCGCTTTCATCGCAGCGCATGGTGGCTGAATATACGCCGGCGGAAACCTACGCCTTTGACCCAATTTGCTGGCATGTTGCATGAATTGCTTGATAAACGTAATATTGAGGAAGACAATTTAGATCTAAGAGCCTATCAGGAAATCTACGCAAATGTCTCCGAGTATGTGCATGGCGAGGAAATTGCCCTGTCGTACGACGCGATGGCGAACTTTCTGTCGTATACAGACCTGGCAGAACTGCCTTTCGCTGTAGAGATTGGCTCTCATTTGACCTCAAATCTTGTCTTTCACGACGCGCTTCAACCAGCGGTGTTGATCTCTCTCAGCCGATTGGGACAAATCGGGAGGGGGATAGCAATATATCCGCAAGAAATTTCGCCGCAGGCGAAACTCACAACATTGGCGCGCGCGCTGGGTGAATTGAATGAATTAAAGAAAGACGTGAGTATTGATGTGTTGGCGCCGGAACAATACATTCTGCGTCGGATTATTTATCAGTGGGAACAATTGATTATCGCGGCCATGGGAGAGTTTGGAAAATCAGAATAAGGTCCGGGGCCAGACATCGTCTTTAATGATGCCGTGACATCAGGCAACTAAGCCTGAATGAGCAAAAACATACCCTTATCAGGGAAGGAGAATAAAAAATGAGAGATGCAAACAAAACCATTGGCAATCTGATTGACAAAGCAAACGTTGCGATTATCAGTTCTGTTGATGAAGAGGGCTTTCCGAATTCAAAAGCCATGCTTCCGCCGAGAAAAAGGGAAGGTCTCAAGCACATTTTCTTCACAACCAATACCTCCTCAATGCGGGTTAAGCACTATCTCAATAACCCGAAAGCGTGCGTCTATTTTTTTGATAAACGCTTCTTCAGGGGCGTGATGCTGAAGGGCGTCATAGAAGTCCTGCAAGACCGTGACTCGAAGGAAATGATCTGGAGGCCGGGCGACGAAATGTATTATCCCAAAGGCGTCACGGATCCCGATTACTGCGTACTCAGATTCACGGCGCAACAGGGAAGGTATTACAGCAACTTTGCCTCTGAGAATTTTGAGATTGACTAGAGAACCAGGCTGCGACTACTTTCTGTAAGCTAAATTGAGGGCTTGAAAGTCATATCATCACTCCCCAGAGATGTCTATATTGCTCAATAACCTTACTAAAAGCCTCTGCTTTCAAATAACCCTTATTAGACCTTCATTCCGCTGGTGGCGACGCCTTGCAAGATATTGCGGCGCAGGAAAAAGAACACAATGACCATTGGGATAATTGTGATGATGGCTCCGGCGGAAATTGCGCCGTATTCAATGTAAAATTGACGTTGATACACGGCCAGACCTAACTCGGTGGTATACTTATCTTTGGTTGTGACCACCACCAACGGCCAGATAAAATTGGCCCAGGCTTCGGAAAACGCAAAAATTCCCAGCGCCATCAACGCAGATTTACTTAACGAAAGAATGATCCGCACGTAAATCCAGAATTCATTCGCGCCATCTATCCGGGCTGAATCCAGCAATTCATCCGGAATGGCCATAATATTCTGCCGCATGAAGAAGACTCCAAAGGTCATAATTGACATGGGAAAAATCATAGCCGCATACGTGTTCATCATTTTGGTCTTAAATACCATGATAAAGAGTGGGATCATATAGACTTGCAGCGGAATAATGGCGGTAGCCAAAATCAGCGTGAATAACAGGCCTTTATAAGGAAATTTATATTTTGCAAAAATGAAACCAGCCAGACTGGAAGTCAGTAAGATGCTGACCATCGATCCGAGCGAGACGATCAGAGAATTCAGCATATATCGCAAGAAATCTTCTTTCACCAGAATTTGGGAAAAATTTTCTAACGTGATCCGCTCTGGCAGAAATTTCGGCGGCCACACACTAATATCGGCCGGGGTTTTCAAAGCGGTTGTCAACACCCACAGAAACGGAATAATTACCAAGACGGCAATGATCGTGCACACGACATACGCTGCCAGTTGAACCCAACGTTCTCGAAACATAGCTGTTTACTCCTCATCCTCTCGAAACACAAGAAACTGGATAATAATCAGCGTCATCACCAACATCAGCAGGACCACAGACTGCGCGCCGGCGTAACCCATGCGATAATATTGAAAGGCGTTTCGATAGATTTCGCCTACCACCACTTTCAGATCATAGGCCGGTGCGCCTTGCGCCGAAGCCGTCAGTACATAGACGGGTGAAAACACATTAAAAAACGTAATCGTGCTCATGACTACGGCAAACAAAATAATAGGACGTAGTAACGGAAAGACGATATACCACAAGCGATTCCATGGGGTCGCACCATCAATTTCCGCAGCTTCCAGGTAGGTGGAAGGAATATTTTTCAGTCCCACACTGAACACAATAATGTAGTAGCCTAACATCTTCCAGACCGCGACGATGACGATAGCATAAATGATTAAGTTCGGATCTTGCAGCCACCCTTGTTTGCGGATACCAAAAATTGAGAGGCCATAGTTTAACAATCCGTACATCGGATCATAAATCCATTTCCAGATCACTGAGGCCGGAACCCACGGCGTCACCACTGGAATATAAAAGATGATTTCAAACAGTCCTGAGACATGCTCGATACTGCGCAGCAAGATAGCGATCAGCAGTGCCAGAAGAAGAGTGACCATAACCGCAAGGGCCGTGAATTGAATGGTATTGACCAGAGCCGTATGAAAGGCGTCATCTTCCAACAGACGCTGATAATTTCGCAAACCGATAAAAGGTTTGTTTTTTTGGGTAATATGATAGCGATAAAAGGAGAGACGGATTGTCTCAAGAATTGGATAGATCCGGATGACGACAAACAAAAAATACACTGGCCCGAGCGCCAACAATATCCACAGGCCGTGACGATTTTTAAACCTCTGATAGGCTTTGCTGAAGGTTTCCGCCATGTGTTTCACCCACTCCTCACCCCTCCCAGGAGAGGGAACTCGTGCATCGGTACAGACACATGTTCCCCTCCTGGGAGGGGTGAGGAGTGGGGTGAGGAATACGACTCTTATTCCGAAAGAATTCCGTTATCTTCCAAAATATCTTCGGCGACTTTTTGCATCTTTTCAATCACCGCTTTACACCCTTCAGGATTATCTACTAATGAGGCATCTCGAAAGGCGTCTTGCAGCACTTCACCAACTCTGGTCGTCATCTCTTCATAGGCGATGTTCGGGGCTTCCAGATATTGGTTGTAACCCTCAACATCTTCCATCACGGCTTTATATTTCGGATTCTCTGCCAGGAACCAGCCAAAATCCCGATCTTTGCGCAGCGGGCTATATCCTGCTGTTTTAAGAAGCACATCCAGAGCTTCCTGTTCCTGCAGCATTCGGATAAAATCCCAGGTTTCATCTTTCAGTTTCGACTGATTGTTGACAGACAGGATCTCGATGTAGTTGAACGCGCCACGCACAACACCTTTAGGCATAGGCGCGGTGTCGAAATGAATGTCGGGGCCGTTGGTCTTAATGAAGGCGATAGCCCAGGTTTCTCGCAAAAACATCGAGGCTACGCCGGAGGCAAACCCTTGTGTGTCGTGTTTGAGATCCCAGTCATCAACTTTCCGGTCGCCATGCAAATGATTGACATGATCCAGCAGGGCCTGCACAGCCACATCCTCATGGTCTTTGAGGGTTACACGAACCGTGCCCGGCTGGTTCCCGACCTCAAAAATCTGTTCACCCGCCATCTGATAGTACAGGTACCCAAATTTCTGGATTCCGCCGGAAGGTCCGGTTAAGCGCATGGAAAAACCAGCCCGTTCAAGCGTTCCGGAAGCATCCTTTTTGGCGAGTTTTTCAGCATATTCCCACATCTGTTTAACCGTATCGGGCGGTCCGGGCAGGCCGGCTTCCTTAAAATGATCGACATTATAATATAGGGTACTGCGTCCGGTCCAATAGGGAACCCCATAAGCCACGCCATCACCGGTCACGATAGCCGTATACGTCTGGTTCATTTTTTCCGGATCCTTCACAATCTGAGCCTGATCGTCTGGTAATGGCTCTAAATAATCGTTATAGTAATAACGCGGGAACAGAAAGTCATGCAGTGCCAACAAATCCGGCCCGGCCCCGGTTGGCACACTGCTGGCGAGTTTCGCTTCAAAATCGCGCAGTTCAAAGGTCAGGATTTCCACTTCGATCTCAGGGTATTTTTGCTCAAATTCGGCTTTCACAAATTCAAACGCCGGCAAGGTTTCGCCATATCCCAGCCAGATCGCCAGCTTTTCTTTGGCAAAAGCCGGACCTCCGCTCATCAGCATACTGGCAGCCACAAAAATAAGAGTGATCATCCACAAAATTTGTTTAGTCTTCATAATACACTTCCTTTTTGTTAATAAGTGAACTTCATAAACCACTAGACCAGTAATTCCGCCAAAGTAGCCTATAAACCACGCCATAGGCGTTGGCGAGTGGTTGGCGAATTAAGGAGGGATTTTCAGCCTGGCAGCATTGCCGTGACAGATATTATACCTTTTGTAGAAAACATCTGCATTCATCATGCTCTCCATAAGGCCCCATATAGTCACAGGGAAGTTTATTTTCTAGTGAAAAAGTATTATAAATGTATAAGAAAACAGCAGGTGTCAAGAAAAATTTTCGGGATTTTTGGTCATAGCGCCTCACAAAACAACCGGTATCGAGCTTACTTATAATTGAACACCAGCACATTCGTCAGTTCGACGCTCTGCCCCTTCCCTCCGTAGAGGGCTACACGTTCGTCATGTTCATAGCGGCCGCAATATCCGTACGGTCCCATATCCAGGTTGATCGCATACAGGGCAGCATGCTGTTCATTGAGAAGGCGCGCCGTTTCGTAAAGCGTCAGCGACTGATTCATGGAGTCATAGATTGAAACAGTCTCAAAACGATCCTGAAAAATGACGCGGCGTCGCGCTCGTCTTGTATTTTCCAGTGACGCATCAATACTTCCATTATTAATCAGCAGGTGGGATTGAAAGATGGAGAATCTTTGTCGTTCCGCTAACTTGAGAAAATTCAGATAGTCCTGGTGCACGTATTTGATCGCAAAACGTCGAAATTGATATTCCAGATTCTCGATGTTTCGAATATGGAGTTTTCCTGAAGAATCAAGAATGACCAGACCATCCCAGGCTTGTAAGACCGGGTTCAGCACCTGACCATCCACAACAAATAACCCGGTGGGATATTGGAATTCCGAGGTGTAGGTAGCCGTCATTTCCAGGCGTTTAGTGTACCCTGTTACTGTACGAGTTCCCTTGAGAATCTGTGCATCAGGGCCGGAAACCCGCAGAAGTTTCGCGGCATAGTCAGACTCATACGTAAAAGTTGCCAGAATTGTCCCGCGTTGTTCGGGAGTGGCGTGTAATGGCTCCCCGGGTTGTAAAAATTCCGGAATCACCTGTTGAAAAAAGAATTGATAATCATAAGGAAGATGAGCACTTTTATGAAGATTGCCCAGATGACTTTGGTCGAGCCGTTTGATAATTTTATAGAGCCGATCATGCTCATCAGCAGTCGGGAACTCTCTTTCTTGCAAATTATTTAGAAAGGTCTCAAACGTATAAGGACTCGTATTAAACAGATAAATATCAAGATCGGGATGTGTCCAGTTCAAATAGAGCAGATACACCAGATAAACAATTATTCCTACCAGAACAAGCACCACCATAAATTTCATCACATCCAAAATCCTATACATACCTTCTCCTATGAAAATACCCGTACTGGCCTGTCTGCACAGGCAGGCGCAGACAGGCCAGCATCCTTTCGCTTTGAAACCGGCGATTGGCCGGCGCGTTTACGCTTCAGGTCTTTTATTGTTGCGACTGTTGGAATAACTCAGGGTACAATAAGACGGTTTTTTCCCAGATGCCACGCGCGACTTCTACGGCTTCGCCGGAAATAATCGGACCTTTCTCAAGAACAACCGCCAGCGCCATCTGCGGTTGCTCGACCGGGATAAAGCTGAGAAACCAGATCACGTTGTATTTGCGTCCGTGCTGATCTTCTACTTCCGCTGTTCCGGTTTTGCCAGCGACATGATCTTTTAAAGAATAATAAGGAATTCTGCTGTTTGCCATACGTACCGCGCTCCCCGTTTGTACCACATGCTGCATCATCGGAAAGAGTTCTCGCATCATTTCCGGCTGGAATACTTGTAATTGCTGCGGATACGGAAATGTCCTCTCCGTGTGGGTCGCTCGATCTTCAATTCCTTTAACAATGTGCGGATAAGGCCGCATGCCAAGATTGCCGACGGTCATGGCGACGGTCGCCATCTGTAAGGGCGTCGCTAAAATTTCCCACTGCCCGATACCCATACGCGCCAATTGTGATAATTTTAATTCTTCTTGTGGCGTGGGAACCTGACTTTTGAGACTGGTCAGCGGATCGCGCACATCTCGCTCAATGCGTGAGGCCAGTTGAATATCCTGGCGAAACATCTCATAAGGCAGAAAATCGAATTCCTGATTAAATCCATAACGTTCAGCATACTGCTGAATCGTCTGCCAGCCTGCACTCAGAGCCAGAAACGCAAAGGTATTATTGCAAGATTTAGTCAAGGCTGTATCCAGGGTTAATTCTCCGTGCGCAGATCCGCCGAAATCAGGAATACCGTATCTTCCGAAACTTACTCCGCGAAAGGATGAGAGATGGCCTGTACAGACAAAGGCTCTGTTCCCATCCCTGATTTTATACTGTCCGTCCCCAACATCCCAGAGAAATTGCGCCTTGTTATCCAACGCAATCGTGGACATGATCACTTTCATGGTCGAGCCAGGTGGATAACTTTTCTGGGTAGCGCGGTTGATGTATGAACTATTCCAGTGATCATCTTCAGATTCTTTGAGAGCCTGCAAAATACTGTGTAGATCATTCGGATTATACGACGGGATACTGGCTGAAGCCAGAATCTCACCGTCTTTATTGATCACAATTGCTGCCCCGGTAAAGCCTGATGTCCGGTAGCGCGTATTTAAGTCGACAAGTTTTTTGTTCAGTTCGGCATACACAACGCGCTGCAAATCATCGTCAATGGTCAACGTCAAATTATTCCCCGGTCTGCGCTGAATTGCCCGTTCCAGCGACCACCAGGGGGGTTGCTTCTCCTGGCCTAACAAGATATTGTCGAATACTTTTTCGACGTTGCCCTTAAATTGATTTTTACTAAAACTATATCCGATTATATGGGCTAAGCGGCTGCCTAGCGGATAAAACCGGTGCTCATTGTCGATATTTTGAGCTAACACGCCTTTTCCTGGCGCAATATAGCGGAATGTATAACGTCCGAGCGTAAATTGCTGGCCGTTTTGTAAGGAGATCTCCTTTTCCCCGGACTTGAGATGGACAATTCCGTCGGCATACACAACTGAGGTTTCTTTTGAAAAGGTATAACCGCCAGCCACATACACCAGGTTGTCGGGATCTTTATTGGGGTTGAAGGAGATGATCGTTTTAGGATCAGTCGTAGGCAAGATGAACAATTCAGTCACCGGAGACTTCGCAGGATCGGTATAGGCCAGCAAACGCGCATGAGAATAACGATCTCGATCAAAAATTTCACCTCGTTCGGTCGCCAGTTCTTCCGCAATCGTATGAGGGTTCGTCAATCTGGCCGCATACTGGTAAATACCCTTTACCTGATTGGTGCGCTCATTGAGAATGAAATTTTCGATCTGATCCGGATAAAACTGATAGCTGTCTTCAGCGTCACGGTTAAAAGGGCGTCGCCATCGTAAAGGCGCTCCGGCCTCTTCACGGAATCGGAAAATTTTACGCAGAAGAAATTGTTGTTTGAGAGAGAGTTGTTCAAATTCTGCCTGTACCAGTTTCCCGGTCAGATCAAAGCCTTTGACAAATAACGTTGGCGATCCCTGACGCTGGGCCGGATCGTCCAGATAAAACAGATCCTGTTCGATTGCCTGACGCACATATTCCAAAAATTCTTCATCTACAAGATAATCGGGAATATATTTTCTGGGGATCATGCGCAATCCCCCGATAATGTTGCGAGCGTCGCGCGACAATTTATAGGTCGGGCGTGTGCCCTGAATAATTTTCAAGGCTAAGGCTTCCTGCTGTTCAATAGACACGAATTCAAAGGTAGTATTCTCAATCTTGATCTGCTGGCCGGCCTGAACCGTTGCCTCTGTGGTCACACGCACCCACTCCGGCGATGTTTGCGTCGAAGAGTCAGATACAGGAGGAAATTTGAGAATCTCTACCCCTTTCTGTCCGACATTTTTGAGCCGGTATTGTTGCAGTTGGTGGGGAAAAAGAAAAAAGTGTACTGGTTCAACCGTGTTATCTTTGACAATAATATCATTCACCTGCCATTGATTCAGTTCTTCAGGATGAATAGAACGCCCGACAGAGACGCCGTCGTGTAAATCGCTATCAGTAGCGTAATAACCGATCGTCAGCAGGTGCGGAGTCCAATCATTCAATTGGCGTACCTGGAAAATGGTGTGTCCAATGACAAGCTGATCCTGTTCTTTTAGCTGTGTGGTTTTGCGAATAGGCGCGAAATTCAGCAAAAGCTTCTGGCTCAGCGGTCTCAAGTAAAACGATTCCCCTCGGTAATATATTTCCGCCACAAGCCCGGAAAATGACGGATCGCGATTGAGAATATAGGCAACATCAGGCGCCTGGTGTAAACGCAGAACCCAGAAGATCAGCCCGACAATAAATGGCAGCAAGATCGCAGCCAGCCAAAAAATATTCCTACTCATGCGGTCGAATTTAAACTTACGCAGAATCCAATGTTCAATACGCAGCAGGTGTTTCATAACATTCTACCATCCATATCATCACGGTTGTCTGAGAATTAAAGATTTCTTATTCTTGAACAAATCACAACAGGTTTTATCATCTTTGTCAATATATTCTTGCAAAAGTTCCTGTGAACTTCTAAAGATGTTTGCGTAATAGAAAAATGTAAAAGATAACTTCCAACTTTACGAACCAGAAGTCACCAGGTTTTTCCGAAAAATCTGATTGCTCATCGGTAAACTTATTTTTTACACTTTCCTATAGAATTTTTCATCAACACGAAGAGAGAAAATTTATGCCTGATGATAATGAATTTTTTGACATTAAAATTCATTATGATGAGGGATAAATGTCGTACACCTATTTATGGAAGCAACGCTTTTTGATCATAAGCAATCAATCGAAGTTCGAGCCATTTTGATGGGAGAGCGTATAGATTTACGTTCCCTGGAAACCGCACGTCGTCTGGCCGTGTCACCCCTGGTATTAACCTCCGGAGAATCCGGCTGCGTCGCTATTTTTCGATATGGAGCCATTGTCCTCTTTGGATTAGAGCCGATGGAAGAGGTCGCTTTTCTCACTCAGATCGAACCGATCGTGATCAAACCTTATCCTGAACATGAAACCGAACAAGTCACTGTGTATCTTGACCCAAAGCGTGATGAGCAGGTGGATCGTAATGGCAATTTGGTCATACGTGAATTTACAATTGACCGTCTCCAAATTGTGGCAGATATTCTGGGGAAAAGTGTGGTTCTGGGACGGTATGAATCACGCGTGGCCGAGGCCTTCGATCGTATTGAACCCTTAGCAGAAAACTTACAGACCCACGGCAAAGGGTTAGGCAAGGACAAAGAATTGATGCAGCACATCGGCGACACCCTGTTAATTCAGCATAAAATGGTCGGACGTGTGGAAGTCAGCGAAAAACCGGAAATTCTCTGGGATCATCCGAAACTTGAACGCTTGTATGTTCATCTGGAAAGTGAATATGAACTACGCGAACGGCATCTGGCGCTTGAGCGCAAATTAGAACTGATTTCCAAAACGGTCGAGACCCAGCTCGATCTTTTACACAATAATCGTTCGCTGCGCGTTGAATGGTATATTGTGATCCTGATTGTGTTTGAGATTTTACTGACCCTCTATGAGATGTTTTTCAAGATGCTGCTATAGGCTCTATTCCAGGTCTGTCCAGGCGACGAAGAAAGAAGGTTACTCCTCATAACTCATGTGACGCCGCCCCCTCCCTGACAAGGCAGGGCTGTGAAGTTCTCGTTCCTGTGCTTCTACCTGGGAACGGATCGTGTTTTGAAGCAGACGTTTTTACGAATATTCAGGGGCGCAAACGAGCGTGTGCTTCGCGGCTTCGCCGCGACAATTTGACAGGGCTTCGCCCTGATGCAAACGCTGGTTTGCACTCCTGAGCAGCAAAGAACTTCACAGTCCTACCGTTTACGGGGGGACTGAGGGGCTTACGGGTTTGGGGTTGTGCCCTGAAAGGGCGGTGAATGTGGCCCCCTCCGCCGCTTCAGGGCGGATCGTCCTCGACATGCGTTGCCTGGGGATGATAAAAACCTACTCTCCGCGCCGTCGGATTAAGAATTGGTTTAACAGGACGCTGAAAATCAGGATGAGACCCAGGGTACCGACTTGCCAGATTGAATGCACGCCTCCGAGATCAAGGCCGTTATAAATCATCGTGATGATCGCAATACTCAGAAAGGTGCCGGCGATTTTTCCTTCGCCGCCCATGATATTGACGCCGCCCAACACCGCAATAGTGATCGCCTGGAGTTCAGCTCCAAGCCCGGCGTCAGGACTGGCGGACGCAACCCGCGAGGCTTTGATCACCGCAGCGATGCCGGCCAGTGCGCCTGACATCACATACACCCATAAGCGAATATAAGTGACTTTGATAGCAGCAAAATGGGCGGCTCTGGCGTTTGATCCCACGGCGTATAAATAGCGCCCGAACACGGTTTTACTTAACAGAAGCCAGAGCAGCAGAGTTAAGGGGAGAAAAATAATCAAGACCTGAACAGGGATGCCGCCCAAGAGATCAGACTGTCCGATTACAAAAAAACTTTCCGGAAATTGCCGGGTATCGCCGACTCCGGGCATAGGCATCCCGGCGCTGAGGACAAGGGCGAGCGAATTGTACGCATACATGGTGCTCAGAGTGACGATCAGCGGCAGGATTCCGGTCAGATTGATCAAGGCTCCATTGAACAGCCCCAGTAACGCTCCGCCAAAAATCGCGCCGATTGAAGCCAGCCACACATTGAGTCCCATTCGGATCGTGAGATGCCCCAGGAACACAGTGGTCAAAGTCATCATAGACCCGACAGACAGGTCAATCCCTCCTCCTCCGGAAATAATGACCAGAGTTTCGGCCAGGGCTAACAAGCCAATTTCAACCCCGTATTTCGACATATTAAAAATGTTATATACGGAAAAAAACCGAGGGATAATTGCTGAAAAAATCACAAAAATGATGAGTAATAACACCAGCAAAAATAATGGCCGTTCTGTAATAACTCGATCCACAATGTTGTTTTTCATAATTCACATTACCAGGTTAATTGTATCAATGCACCGTTCTCTTTTTACGATAGATATCAATTAAAACCATCACGATGATTAAGGTCCCCACCACCATACCTTCCATAAAACCCGAAATATGGCGGCTCAGCAGCGTCAGTCCGTTTTTAATAATTCCGACCAGCAACGCGCCCAATAAGGAACCAATGACAGAGCCTTTTCCTCCGAGAATCGAAGTTCCGCCCAGGACGGTTGCCGCGATCACATCCATTTCAAATCCGCTGCCTGTATTCGCCTGCACAATTTTGGTGCGAGCCACGTAGATTACCGAGGACATGGCGACGGCCACACCAGTTAAACCGTAAATAAATACGCGCACAGTATTGATGTTGATGCCTGCCAGTCGGGCGGCCTCTAATCCGCCTCCAATGGCATAAATATATCGGCCGGTCGCGCGTTTATACAAAAAGTATGAGGCAATGGCAATTAACCCTAAGGCGAGCAGAAAGGGGACAGGAATTCCGGAAACTCGTCCTAACCCGATAGGTGTAATCGTTTGCGGCGCCTGGAGCAGATTAATCCATTTTCCCTGTAGCAGCGTAAACGTTGCCGCACGATAGATATTCATCGTTCCCAGTGTCGTAATAATCGGCGGAATATTTCCATAACTTACAAGGGCACCGTTGATCGAGCCAAGCAAGGCTCCGACTACAAGCGCGACAACGACGGTTATGCCAGGGTTTGCCCCTGTTTCGACCAGTTTACCAACAAAAAACGCGGTAACCCCTAACACAGCCCCGGTGGAAACATCAATTCCTCCGGTGATAATCACCATTGTGACCCCGATACTGGCAATTGCAATTCCCGAAATATCGAGGAGAATATTCATGATATTATTGAATGTCAAAAACGTGTTTGTGACAAGCGATAAAAACAGGCCGATCAGAAAAATGAATATCAGCACTGTAAATTCTGTTCGTTCGAAAAGTGTTTTGGTGAGTTTCATAGCTCTTACCCTATTGCCGCCTTCAAAATAGTTGTCGAATCCGCTTCCCCTTGTGCAAAAGTTCCGGAAATTTCCCCCTCGTGCATGACAAGAATCCGGTCGCTGAGTTTCATCACTTCCGGCAATTCCGAAGAAATAACGATAATGGAGATCCCCTGGGAGGCCAGATCAAAAATTCGATTGTGGATTTCCTCTTTTGAAGCCACATCAATCCCGCGAGTGGGTTCATCCAAAATCAGAATCTTCGGATTTTGCGCCAGCCAGCGCGCGAGCACGACTTTTTGCTGATTTCCGCCGCTCAGAGACGTCACTTTCGCCCTTAATCCGGGAATTTTTATGGAAGTCCCTTTCACCATCTGGTCTGCAAAGGCACTCTCGCGCTTGAAATCAATAAAGAAGGTGCATTTAGACAATAACCGAATAATGGCGATCGATAAATTCTCCATAATCGTCATAATGCCGAACAGTCCCTCAGCTTTTCGATCTTTAGGAAGATACGCAATGCCATATTTCAAGGCTTGCGAGGGGTGACGAAAGGTGACAGCCATTCCGTTGACAAAAATTTGTCCGCTTTCAGGAGGGTTCGCCCCAAAGACAGCTTGTGCGACATCAGTTCTCCCGGAACCGACCAGGCCGAAAATGCCGAGAATTTCCCCTTTGTGCAGGGCAAAACTGACATCGTGGTAACGAGAATCGCTGCTCAAATTTTTGACTTCAAGCACCTGCTCCCTGGTTCCGGTGCTCTGACGATCAGAGGGGCTCATTAAGGCTTTGCCGGCCATCATCTCGATAATACGGTCCCGCGTGAGGTCTCTGGTCTGAAATGTGCCCTTCACCTCGCCATCACGCATGATCGTGACGCGATCCGCGATTTCAAACACCTCCTCAAGCCGATGGCTGATATAGATAATTCCGACTTCGCGCTTTTTCAGACGCCGGATAATATCGAACAAGATCTCGGTTTCTTTTTCTGAAAGGATTGAGGTCGGTTCATCGAATATCATCATTTTGGCTTCATGGGAAAGGGCTTTAGCGATCAGGACTAACTGTTGAATTCCGAGTCCGAGGTCTCCCATACGGCTATCCAGGAAATGCGGGTCTATGTTCAGGGTGTGAAAGATGGACATCGCTTGCTGACGCTGCTCATTCCAGAGAATATTGCCGAAACGATCCTTCAATTCCCGTCCCATATAGATATTCTCAACCACATTGAGATCAGGATAAATCGAAGGTTCCTGATAGACCGTTGCAATTCCCATGGTAAATGCTGCGCGAGGAGACGAAATTTTCACTTCCTGCCCGTCATACAACATGCATCCCTCGTCAGCCTGAGTCGCCCCGGATAAAATCTTAATCAGCGTTGACTTCCCTGCGCCGTTTTGCCCGACTAAGGCATGCACTTCTCCTTTCAGCAGATCAAAAGAGACGCTATTCAACGCCTTAACTCCGCCATAGGCTTTCGAAATATCTGTCACAGCAATAATTGTGTTCACAATGGCCATCCTCTCGCACTTGCAAAAACGGCAGGCGCGTACCCGCGCCTGCCCTGTTCATGCCGTCATTCCATCCACGGTCGCAAATGTGTCAGCCCAGTTAAAAATCGTAATTGTCAACATTTTCTTTCGTAAATACCGTGGGAGGTCCAAGAACAAGCATCTTTTTGTCAGCTACATATTCCACCTTGCCTACATTCGGAACTTCAGTCCATTCTCCAAACTCCCGGCCTTCCAGCAATTCTTTGGCAGCCCAGATGGTCAGATACCCTAATTTGACCGGATCCCAGAGCACAAAACTTTCAATCACTTCTTCTTTGACGTAGGGCCGCATCATTGAAGGCACCGAAATCCCAATTCCTTTGACCTGTCCGATTTTCTCGGCCTGTTTAATGGCTTCCGCTACCGCAGGTGCTGAAGTCGAACATTCTCCGATTAAACCTTTTAATTCAGGAAATGCGGACATAATATCTAAAGATACGCGGATGCCGTTCTGAACGTCTTCGCCAGCATATCTGACGGTCAAAAGTTCCATCTTGGGATACTGTGATAGACGAGCATTCTGATGCAAAATCCAGGTATTGAGGTTCCAGGCTGTCGGCCCGCAGGAAACCACGGCCAATTGCCCTTCTTCGTTCATCTGTTTTGCCAGCTCATCAATCACCGTATTCGCAATGTCTTCTTCCTTGGCTTGATTGACAAAGACCTGGCGTACGTCTAATGCGCCATCCGTATCAGTCGTGATGACAACAATACCTTTTTCTCTGGCCTTCTTCAGGATCGGAGCAATCGCCACCGGATCGTTCGGCGCAACCGTAATCGCATCAACCCCCTGGGTAATCAGGTTATCAATCATTTCAATTTGTTTGGCCGAGTCAGCCGTTGTTGGGCCGGTATAGATAAAGTCAATCCCCAAATCTTTTTCAGCTTCCAATCCGCCTTTTTCCATGGCGTTAAAATACGGAATGCCGATCAGTTTGGGAATAAAGGCAATTTTCCATTCTTTGGCGAAAACCGCAGAGGTTCCACACAGGATCAGAGCAAATACAAGCGAAAACACGATCAGCTTTTTCATAATGTTAGCCCTCCTTCTAAGAAAACCTGATTAAACATGTACAAACAAGCACAACAATTTTTTCCTCTAAAATACCAGCTATCCGATGTCAACAAATATTTTAGCAAACTTCATAATTACCAGTATTTCAGAAAGTTCCAATTTTTTCTTGACGTTAAATTGCTCTTGATACTGTTACATTTAATGGTATTTTATCAGCAAATAAAAAGCTCGTCATTCGCGCTTAAGCGCATTTTTCCGCTTGAAGGCGGAACTACGCGCATGTCAAATTCATTCTCAGGTTATAAGGTACTGATGGAAAATCGATCATCTTCCTGGAAAGGCTATGTCTTTGTCGGACTGGCCGCCCTCTGTTGGGCGAGTTCGGGGACGGCCGCTAAATTTTTGTTTCAGAGCGGCGTCACCTCATTGGAACTGGTGCAATTGCGGATTACCCTGGCGTCAACAATATTGCTGGTCTGGCTGGGGGGGCGTCAGCCGAAACGACTTAAAATCGTACGTCAGGATATTCTCTATTTTTTCATTCTGGGCGGCGGAGCCATGGCCTCAGTGCAATTCACCTACCTGTTTGCGATCAGTAAAATCCATGTCGCGGCCGCCATTCTCCTCCAATACCTGGCCCCGGTTTTCATCGTGCTGCACGCGGTGATCGTCGCCCGTGAAACCCTGCGCCGTTCCACGCTCCTGGCCATGATTGGCACGTTATTGGGCTGTTATCTGGTGGTCGGAGCCTATAATCTGGATTTGCTGCGTATGAATCGCCTCGGCATTCTGACCGGCGTGCTGGCCGGCGTCAGTTTTGCCTGGTATTCGCTGCAAGGGGAATATGGGATGCGGCGTTACCATCCTCGCACCGTCCATTTTTATTCGCTGGCCTTCGCCGCTGTGACCTGGAATATTTTACAGGCGCCATTAGCCGCTTTTTTTCACCCCTATTCCCTTACAACCTGGTGCTGGATTTTGTATGTGGCGATTGTGGGAACACTCTTCCCCTTTGGTCTGTATTTTGAAGGTGTCAACCTGATCCGTTCGACCCGCGCCAGCATTGCCGCCACGCTCGAACCGATTGGCGCAGGTATTTTGGCGTACCTCTTTCTGCACGAATACATGGCATGGCTGCAAATTCTGGGAGGAATATTGGTGATTGCCGCGGTCATCTACCTGCAACTGACCCAGGAACACGACGAGCAAGCCCCCAACCTGCTGCGCGAGAAGGCCAATGCCAGAAGTCAGGGGGAAAGCAACCAGAGGAATTGCTTATAACCAGAGATTTTCAGGCGAGTCCGCCCAGCCATCAATGGCCGGTCTCAAAGCTGAAGCAGGCTGAAGCCCGCTCCCAAATTCCACAGGGCGCTTCAGCGTCCTTCAACGTTGAGACTGGCGATTGATCGCCAGGAGACAGGGCACACGAGTTTGCCCCTCAGGTTTCGTTCCCAGAGTCGTTCCTCTGGGAACTGCGCGTTTATCTGGCCACGCGGCCAGAGGCGTCGCCGGCCATGAGTTTTTCGGCTTCTTCGCGGCTGACTAAATTAAAATCGCCGAAAATCGAGTGTTTCAAACAAGAGGCGGCCACAGCAAAATTAATGGTGCGCTGCAAGTCGTCGCCGTAGGTGATTAAGCCGTAAATCAAACCGGCCATAAAGGCATCGCCGCCGCCGACGCGGTCAACAATGTGGCTGACCTGATACACCGGGGCCTGATACAGGCTCTTTCCGTCATACAGAATGCCAGACCAGGTATTATGGCTGGCGCTGATGGAACCGCGCAGAGTAATGGCGACTTTTTTCAGGTTCGGAAAGCGAGCGACGAGTTTCTCAGCCACTTCCCGATAGGCCGCAGCTTCGACTTTCCCGCCGGTCACATCCGCCTGTTCGGCTTTGATGCCAAAGACTTTTTCAGCATCCTCTTCATTACCGATGGCCACGTCGCAATATTGCACTAATTCCGGCATGACCTCACTGGCTGTTTTACCCCATTTCCAGAGTTTTGCGCGGTAATTCAAGTCACAAGAGACCGTTAAGCCCATGTCTTTGGCTTTTTTCACGGCTTCCAGGCAGACCTTTGCCGGACCTGCGGCAATAGCCGGCGTGATACCGGTCCAATGAAACCAGGTTGCTCGCGCAAACACTTTTTCCCAGTCGATCATGCCCGACTCAATTGTGGCTAAGGCGGAATTGGCGCGGTCGTAAATAACTTTACTGCCGCGCTGCATGGCCCCCATTTCCAAAAAATAGATGCCAAGCCGATCTCCGCCGCGCACGATATGAGACGTTCCCACGCCGAATTGACGCACAAAATTCAGGCAGGCGGTGCCTAAATCATTTTTGGGCAAACGGGTGACATATTCGGTCGGGACGCCAAAGTGCGCTAACGACACGGCGACATTCGATTCTCCGCCGCCAAAAATTATATCAAAACTCCTGGCCTGCGTAAAGAGTTGAAATCCCGGAGGAGATAGGCGCAGCATAATTTCTCCGAAACACACGATTTTTTGATTCATATAATTTTCTCCCATGTAAATGAAATTTCCATTCGTGCGTGTAAGAAACCGGGTTTTTTCGAAAAACCCGGTTTCTATGCCCGACTCCTTCTTTATTCCACTCGAACTTTCACCACAATTTTACGCACGGAGGATTGTCCGTGCAGTTGGCAATTGGGACGATGAATATCCTGAGGATAAAACACAGCAAAATATCGGGGTTTCATCACCAAAGAGGCATATTCGACGGGCGGCTGCACGAAAAATATGTCTTTTGTTTCGTTATATTCCTGCAAGACCGGAAGATTTGCCTCTAAAGACACATCAATACACTCTTCTCCTTCCAGAAGCACCTGCACGTCAAGATATTTTTTATGCGCTTCAAAGCGGCGTTCTTCCCGCGGGCTGGTCGTGTAGGTTGAAACCAGTGCATACATGGCCTCGCCGTCAATGGGGCAGCGCCCATCCGGCTGCGCCCGGTCGAACTCAGCCGCAAATGTTAACGCCTTGTATAAGGGGCAGTCTTTTTGGCAATACGTCTCAATATGGTCAAATGTATCGTAAATCATAACAACCTCCCTGTGGTTAACGCCCTAACCAGCCGCCGTCAACGGCCAGCGTAAAGCCATTCATATAATTTGAGGCTGCGGAGGCCAAAAAGATGACCGCGCCTTGCAGTTCTTCCGGATCGCCCCAATGACCCGCAGGGATGCGGTCGAGAATCGCTTTATTACGCACCGGGTCGCTGCGCAGGGGCGCAGTATTCTCGGTGATCATGTAGCCAGGCGCAATTGCATTGACGTTAATGTTGTATTTGGCCCACTCGTTGGCTAACAATTGCGTCAGTCCGCGAATGCCGCTTTTACTTGAAGTATAAGGCGGAATCAAAATCCCTCCCTGAAAGGCAAGCAAAGATGCAATACTGATAATTTTCCCGCCCGTTCTTTGCTTGACGAATTGATTGGCGACAGCCTGGCTCAGGAAAAAAACGGATTTCAGGTTGATATTCATCACATCATCCCAATCTTTTTCTGTGAATTCCAGCGAAGGCGCGCGGCGAATAATGCCGGCATTATTGACCAGGATATTGATTTTGCCAAAAGTTTCAACAGTTTTAACGACAATGCCCTTGATTGGTTCAGTTGTGATCAAATTCGCCTGAATGCCCAAAAATTTGCGTCCGGTTGCCTCAATTTTTTGCCGCGCTTCGTCGGGCGCATGGGAATTATATACGCCGACAATATCGGCTCCGGCTTCCGCCAATCCAATCGCCATGGCTTTGCCCAATCCCGTAGCAACGCCTGTCACAATTGCAACCTGATCTGTGAGTTTGAATTTATCTAGTATCATCGTTTTTCCTCCCATGTAAATGAAATTTTCATTCGTGCGTGTCTATGCCCGACTCCTGGCTTTGAGTTGAACACTACAACGAATTTGAGAAAAGTTCGTTTCATTCTTTAATTCGTTGTAGTGTTTTCATGCCTGTTCTCTATCGTAACTCATTCATCGGCACGTGATCCATATCGGTAAAGGTCTGATTTTCCCCTACCATGCCCCAGATGAACGTATAATTCGTCGTACCGACTCCGGAATGAATGGAATAGCTGGGCATAATCACCGCCTGTTCGTTACGCACCACCATGTGGCGAGTATCCGAAGGCTCCCCCACGAAGTGGAAGACGACAGCCTCCGCGGGCAAATTGAAATACAAATACACTTCCATACGGCGTTCGTGGGTATGGCAAGGCATTGTATTCCACACATTTTCTGGTTCAAGAATGGTCAATCCCATCACCAGTTGGCAGCTTTGCAGCACCGCCGGATGCACATACTGGTAAATAATCCGCTGGTTCGATTCGGCGCGCGATCCCAATTTCACCTGGTTCGCATCTTGCAGCGATACCAATGTGGTGGGGTAACTTCGGTGGGCTGGCGCACTGTTGGCGTAGAACTTAGCTGGCGCAGCCGCATCGGCGCTGGCAAATGCAATTTCTTTCGCGCCCATGCCAATATAAATACCATCCTGTGTTCCCATTGCGTGAGTGATTCCGTCAATTGTAATGCTGCCCTGGCCGCCAATATTGATGATGCCCATTTCGCGGCGTTCCATAAAATAATCGGTGCCCAGTTCTTTGCCGGCTTCTAACGTCAGCGGCGAGCCTGCCGGGCAGATACCACCAATAATGATACGGTCCACATGACTGTATGTCAGGGAAATCTTTCCCGGCACAAACAAATTGTCAATAAGATAATCTTTACGCAATCGTTCAGTTGAAAAAGCTGCAAATTCTTTCGGATGAGCTGGATAGCGTGTTTCCATAGGTTTCTGTCTCCTTTATGCTATAACCAATATTTTCGTATCATCCGCACCAGTGCGGATGACTTGACTACGACATCGCCAGGCGGACCACGGTCTAGGATAGCGGATGGTCTGCGAACAGTTCTTTTCGAAAGCCTAATTTCTTGGAGATTTCCAGAGCGGTTGCCATGACTTGATCTTTTAAAATCCCCTGCACGCGTTCTCGAGTAATTCGAATGGCCGGTCCAGAAATACTGACGGCGGCCACAACCACCCCAATCTCATTTCGAACCGGCGCGGCGATGCACCGAATTCCACGTTCACTCTCTTCATCATCAACAGCATATCCCCGATTGCGAACGACTTTGAGATGATCTTTGAGTTGCAGCGGATCGGTAATGGTATTTTCAGTTTTTTGTATTAACTGCATTCCTTGTAACAACCGGTCGAGTTCGATTTCGCGCTGATCTGCTAACAAGACTTTTCCCAGCGAACAGCTATGGGCAGCGTTCCGTTGTCCCACTTTTGAGGATGCCCGTAACCCGATTGAATGATCTTCGGTTTCGATTTTTTCAATATAGACCACCTCATCATGGTCAAGAATCGCGAGATAGGCTGTCTCCTTTGTATTTTGTGATAACGCAACCAGAAACGGTTCCGCTTCTTTGCGCAGATTGATCTGGTCTAACAAACTGTTGCCAAGCTCTACCAGTTTAAAACCCAGTGAATAACTTCGTGTTTCCTTATCCTGCCGGACAAAGTCGAAATATATAAGCGACGACAGCAGACGGTGGGTGGTGCCTTTAGGCAGGCAGGCTTTCGCAGATAACTCGCCCAGGCTGATGCCTTTAGAACTCCGGGCCAGCACATCGAAAATGGCTGACACGCGTTCAATCGTCTGAATAAGATTGGTCGGCTTCGATTTCTGTGATTCTAAAAATTCAGTCATAATGTATGGTATTTCTCCTGCATTGACAATTGCAATAGCCAATATTCGATCATAAGTTTCTTATGCAGAAACCTGTTTTTTCATAAGATCCGTGATGCCTCATTAATGGGGGTTGTTGAGTTTTTCCCTTTCTATTTTGAGATAAAGACTTACTCGGCATTCACGTTGCCTGTCAGAGCCACATGCTGCTTGGCTTCCTCACGTTCCATCGCTTTTTTGATGCGATAATACGAAGAAATCATCATAAATACTGCCACACCGATCAGCGTGGCACTGATCGGGTGTTTGAAGAAAACCAATGGATCGCCATGCGCAATAATCAAGGCCCGCCGCAGATTTTGCTCAGCCATTGGTCCCAGAATTAAGGCCAATAAGATGGGTGAAGCCGGATAGTCGTAATATTCCATAAAATAGGCTACAAATCCAATTGCCAATGAGAGGCCGACATCAAAGAAACTAAACCGCATCGAATACGAACCAACCACGCACAAGAAGAAAATCACTGGCGTGAGAATTCGGCGATCAACATTGATAATACGAGCAAATAATTTGACACCGGCCAATCCGACTATTAATAAAGCCAATTGTGCCATAATCATCCCGGCGAAGATTGGATAAACCACATCAAGGTGATCTCTAAATAACATCGGTCCTGGCTGCAAGCCGTGAATAGTCAGCGCGCCTAACAACACAGCGGTCACGGCGTCGCCGGGGACTCCCAGCGTCAGCATTGGAATCATGGCACCGCCTGTGGCCGCATTGTTGGCCGATTCCGGGGCCGCAATCCCTTCCAACAGGCCAGTGCCAAACTTTTCGGGATGTTTGGAACTGCGCTTGGCCTCGCCATACGCGACAAAGGCGGCCACATCACACCCGGTGCCCGGCACGCTGCCGATAAACGTTCCCATTAAGGATGATTTCACCATCGTACCAAGAACCGCGCGAATCTCGGACCATTTGGGCAGGATATGAGCAACTTTTGCTTTTACCGTCGGGAGTGTGGTAATTTTTTCAACATTCCGAAAGACCTGCGCATAGCCGAACAGCCCGATCAGGGCCGGAATAAATGTGACGCCGCCTAATAAATCGCGCGATCCGAACGTAAAGCGTGCCACCCCGGATAAGGGGTCGAATCCAATTGTCGATATCAATAACCCGACGAGCGTGGAGATGAAACCTTTAAGCAGCGAGCGTCCGGAGACCGTGATAATCATCCCCAGGCCAAAAAACGCGAGCGCGAAGAATTCAGCCGGACCGAATTTCAACCCGATTTTGGCGATTTGCGGCGAAAGAAACGTCATAATCAACGCTCCGATGGTTCCGCCGAAAAACGAGGCTATGGTGGCCATACCAATCGCCTTGCCACCCATTCCTTGCTGCGCCAAAGGATGACCGTCGAGCAGTGTCGCCGCCGCCGCAGGCGTACCCGGCGTGCGGATGAGAATGCCTGAAATCGAGCCGCCGTAAATGCCTCCGCAAAAAATTCCGATCAACATCAACAACCCCTGAATCGGCGGACGTCCGAACGTAAACGGAATCAACAGCGCGCATCCCATCGTGGCCGTCAAGCCGGGCAATGCGCCAACCAGAATTCCGCCCACAATCCCGGACAGTGCATACAGAAAATTCATAGGATCTAATAAAACTGTCGCAAACGCGTGCCATAATAATTGAAAGTCCATACGGTCTCCCCTCTTCAAAAGGTAAACGGAAACATCCCGGTCGGAATCGGAATCACAAGAAAATACCGAAAGATCGCCCAGACGCACAACGCCACGCCGATCGAACTGGCTACGCGCTGCAGCATTCCCTGCTGTCGCAGAAAGGTCATCAACACAAACAAGAATACCACGGTCGCTATCGCAAAACCAATTACCTGCATCAATAATAAATAGCCGACACACAGGGCAATCGCCAGAATCATCCGCAGAAAGCCACGCGGATCAATCTGCTCGGTTTGCGGTAAGGCCTTGCCCTGAAAGGCTCTGACAATCAAAAAGACCGCGCAAATACCCAATAATACCGACAAAATTTGCGGGAAAAAATTGGGGCCATATATATAAATAACGGTTTGGCGATATTCGTAAGCTTTCCAAAAAGTTCCGATACTCAAGAAAAGAAATCCGATCCCAGCGCCTATATCAACGTTCTTCACGCCATCTCCTCCTTCTGTTTCGACTGTCGTCATTTGCCTTCCCGGAGAGCCCAGGGGGGCGGCAGCGAAACGCCAAAACCCTGGGTCTCCAGATGGAAGAGCCTCGATACAATTATTCCGCTGATTTTAACAGGTCGACAGCCTTCAGGGCCGGTTCCAGGGTTTTTTCCATATTGATTAGAAAAGTTTCAAATTCGCCTGGATCCTTATATACTAATGGGATTGCCAGTTCAGCGGCCAGCGCTTCGAATTCCGGATCTTCAAAACACTGCTTGAACCCTTTGACCAACACATCCAGAATTTCCGGAGGAGTTCCTTTGGCAACAGCCAGCCCGCGCCAGTCGCTGATAAAATCGGAAGGGTAGCCGGCTTCCGCATAGGTAGGCACATCCGGAATGGCCGGGTGACGCTCATCCGCCGCAATCGCCAGCAGGCGAATCTGTCCGCTTTGATACAGTTGGAGCAATTCATCCACCCCGGCCGGCACCACATCGACATGGCCGCCTAATAAGGCTGTTCTGGACGGCGCAGCCCCATCAAACGGCACATACGTGAATTCGACGCCGTTGGTGGTGGCTAACGAGGCCATCGCCAGATGCCATGCGCCGCCAGCGCCCGTGTGCCCGACCGTTAATTTCCCAGGATTGGCTTTAGCATATTCCATCAGATCCTTCATGGTTTGCCAGGGCGCGTCGGCTTTGACGGCAATCACGCCGGCGCTGCGGTTCAACAACATGAGCAGATCAAAATCGCGATAGGACAGTTCGGCCAGCCCCATCATGCGATAGGTGCTTAATTGCGTGGTAATCATTGTCACCGTATAGCCGTCAGGACGGGTATTCGCGCCGTCGCCCATGCCCACGGCCCCCATGCCGCCGGTTTTGTTGACCACATTGACATTCACTCCTAAAAATTGTTTGGCATTTTTCACCAAGGCTCTGGCCAGTGTGTCGGTTCCACCGCCGGCTGCCCAGGGGCAAATCAATGTAATATCTTTGGCCGGAAAATCAGCCGCCATCACGTTTGGCAAGGCAACTGCCAGGCACACACCAATCATCGCCGCTATGAATCCTACCCTCTTTACCATAATATGACCTCCTGTGAAATTGAACTGTTGTTGTGTCATCAGACGCTTATGAAGCATAAGCGTCTGAGCTTGAGTAATGACGATCAAGGCATATCGTTCCATATTAAGAAACGATATTCCTTTATGTGGCACATACTAAAAATCCATACTCTGATTGTCAAGAAATTTTTTATGTACGAAGGAACTCTCGGTGTTCGAAAATCTCTGACGTGCCTCACCTCCATATCAGGGCATCAACCAATTCGGCAAGGCCATGGTTAATTGAGGAATATACGTGACCAGCAACAGCACAATGATCATGGCCGGCCACAGCATCAACATCGAGACAGACACGCGTTCCATCGAAGTTTTCCCCACCGTACAGCCGACAAACAGACCTGTCCCAACCGGTGGAGTGGTTAGTCCAATGCCGAGATTCACCATCAGGACCACGCCGAACGTCACCGGATCCATCCCGGTCGCCTTCATTACCGGCAGCAGCACCGGTGTGACAATCACTATCAGCGGCGCGACATCCATAATCATGCCCAACCCGATCAGTAACAGATTGATAAGCAGATAGAGTAGGAACGTGTTATCAGTGATGGAGAGTAAAAATGTGGTTGCTTTGGACGGGATTTGCAGAAATGTCATCATCCATGCAAAAGCCGACGCACACCCGATCAGAAACAGCACGGAAGTCGTGGTTTTAACAGCGTCGAGCAGCACATCCCAAATATCGGCAAACTGCATTTCTTTATACACAAAAATTCCCAGGAAAATCGCGTAAAATACGGAGATAGCTGAGGCCTCGCTGACCGTGAAAATACCGAACGCAATGCCGCCGACAATCACTACCGCCGCCAGAATTGCCAGCAGGCCGTCACGAATGATAATCAACGATTCGCGCAGCGGCGGGCGTTGTTCGCGGGGATACTTGCGCTTCGTGGCGATATAATAACTGCTGATCATCAGTGCCAATCCGATCAGAATCCCTGGGATATAGCCGGCCAGAAACAATTTCCCGACTGACACTCCCCCAGCAATCATGGCGTAAATCACCATATTATGACTGGGCGGAATAATAATGCCTTGCGTGGCCGAAGCCACCGTAATAGCGGTAGAAAATTCGCGGTCGTAGCCCTTTTCCACCATCATAGGAATCATGATCGGTCCGGTGGATGAAATATCAGCAATAGCCGATCCGGAGACGCCGCCAAAAAACATCGATTGAATACAGTTAACCATCGCCAGTCCCCCGCGAAATGGCCCGACGAGGATATAGGCAAAATCCACAATCCGTCTGGCGACCCCCCCCTTGGCCATGATCCCACCCGCCAGAATAAACAAGGGAATCGCAATCAACGGAAACACTTGAATTCCGGCACTGATGCGCTGTACCAGCATGGCCGGGGTGATGCCCGTCATCAATCCGATCAGAAATGCCGATACTCCAAGGCAAAAGGCCATCGGCAGACCGCAAAATGCCAGCAGTAAAAACGATCCGAGCAGCATCAGAGATGGCGACATGACCGTGTTCCTCCTTTTGATGAAGATTGGCTGACAATGCGCTCAAACATTTTCACAACCGTAAACAGCATCATGAACACTGCGGCCACAGGGAGAATAACATAGGTAGTTCCAATCGGAATTCGCAGAGCCGACATCTGTCCGCTCATTGTTCGTTGAGCCAGAACAGCCCCTTCCTTCACAATCCAAAACGCAAACCACAACACCACACCATCCATAAGGGTCAGCAGCCAGAGACGCACGCGGGCCGGAAGCCGATCGATTAGGATATTCAGGCGTACATGCGAATCGGTCCAGATGCAGCCTGCCGCCCCTAGCATGGTCGCCCACATCATAGAAAGCAGCGCCAGCTCTTCAGCCCAAAAGATCCCGGTATTAAATACATATCGGGCCACGACCTGCCATCCGACCAGGAGCGCAAGAAGTCCCAGTATAATAGCGATAATGGCCGAAAAAATGCGTTCGATAACGACCATCCAATCCGACACCCATTGCACGATCGTATTCACTGTTTCACCTGTTCTGTTCTCTCAGTGATTCAGGAGTGCAAAAGCTCGACTTTTACACTCCTGACATCCTGAAGCACTTGCGAGCATCACTTCCCAGCATCCATGATGGCCTGGATCAGATCGGCTCCGACAATTGGTTCAAATTGCTTGTGAATCGGCGCAGCCAGTGCCTGAAAAGCCGTAATATCATCCACTTCGTTGAACTCCATGCCTTTTTCTTTCAGTTGCGCGGTCGCTTCACCAACATAATCGGCCCATATCTGGCGCTGCAAGGGAATGGTTTCCTGCGCTGCCTCCAAAATAGCAGCCTGGACTTCGGGAGCAGCTGCATCGAACACCTGTTTGCTCATGATCAAAATATCGGGAATTGACACGTGTCCGGTATAAGAGAAATATTTAGCAACTTCTTGCATGTTAAAAGAGAGCACAGTGGGTTCGTTATTTTCCCAGCCATCAATCACCTTCTGCTGTAAGGCCACATACACCTCCGATTGTCCCATTGGAACCGCGATTGCGCCGAGCGCATTGATGGTTTCAATCAGCGGCTCGCTTTGCATCACACGAATTTTCAAGCCCTTCATATCATCAGGCGTCCGAATCGGGCGAACCGAGGTGGTTACATTCCTGGAACCAGCATCAAAGAATGCCAACCCCTTGAACCCGCTGGCTTCGAGACCCGCCATCAACCTCTCGCCGGTTGGGCCGTCAAGCACCAGATGCTGATGTTCCAGATTACGCCAGATGAAAGGCAGGCTGACAACCTGCAAGGTTTTGGAAAACTGTCCGAGCGGCGCAGAAGACACCTTGGTAATTTCAATCGAACCAAGCTGGGCGCCCTCGATATAATCTTTTTCCTGACCTAATTGTCCTGCCGGATAGACGGTGATGATGGCTTCTCCATTGGTTTTTTCATTGACTTTTTCAGCAAAGGCCACCAGTGCTTGATGAACCGGGTGTGAATCTGGCAGCACCGACGCCAGTTTCCAATTATAGGTTGCCGCATAGAGCGGTGAACCCGCGCCTATCATCAGGCTGATTGCTACAACAACACACACCATAAACACTGCTGCACACTTTCGATATCTCATACCATCGCCCTCCTTAGCAATCCAATACTGAGGAATTCAGAAATGCCCCACTCGTCCTGATCTTGGTACTTCGACAGGCTCAGTCCGAACGGCATCATCTTATTCACCAGCACTGTTCTTAATAACCTGTCTGTTAATAAAAATGTTTTTATCTGTTTCGCATTTCGAAACATACTTTCATTTTGTGAAACGAATAATTTTTGTCAAGAACTTTTTCAAAACATCGCCTGTTTTTTGACGAATCCCCATCGTTGAAATGGTCTTCTCAGTCCTATTTTATCAACAACCCTGGCAGCCAGAGCGATACTTCGGGAACAAAGGTGACCAGGAGCAAAATGAGAACATTACAGAGAAGAAAGGGAAAAGCATGCCAAAAGATACTGGTGATCGATAAATCACAGATTTTAGTGGCGGCATTCAAACACATGCCTACCGGTGGGGTGACCAGACCAATTGCCGTTCCCACAATCATGATAGCTCCAAGTTGCAGCTCATTAATGCCGAGATGCGCCATGACGGGAATTAGGATCGGACATAACAAGAGCAAAGACGGAGAGACATCAACAAATGTTCCGATGAATAGAATCAAAATGTCTAAAAGCAAGAGGATCAAGATCCGATTGATATTCAACCCCATAATAAAATTTCCTATCATGCCGGGCACTTGTTCAATTGCCAAAATCCAGGTAAAAATCATCGTAAACCCTATGATCACCATCACTGAGCTTGAAGTCATCACGGTTTTTTTCAAGATCGGAATAATATCATGGATACGTAAATCTCGATAAACGAAAAAACCGAGGAGCAAAGCATATAAGACCGCAATGCCTGCCGATTCACTGGCGGTGGCAATGCCAAAAGAAACGGAGACGACAATAACGATCGGCATAATAATCGCGAGAAGACCATCCTTTGTCACGTAGATCACTTCACGGGGAGTGATCTTGCGATAGACAGGATGATATCCGCGTTTACGCGAAATACTGAAAACGACAATGGTTTGGGTGATGCCGATCAAAAGTCCGGGAAGTAAGCCGGCTAAGAAAAGCTGAGCAACCGAAGCTCCTGAAATCAGGGCATAAATCAACATCGGAATACTCGGAGGAATAATCATGCCCATTGTTGACGACGCCACTGTTACCCCGGCAGAAAATCCTGGGCTGTATCCCTGTTTTTCCATTGCCGGAATGAGCACCGCACCGAGGGCGGAAGTATCAGCCACGGAAGACCCTGAAATTCCGCCGAAAATCATGCTGGCGACCACATTTACTTCTCCCAGACCGCCGCGAAACGGCCGCACGAGCAGCATACTAAAATTAATGATACGCCGGGTAATGCCGCCTCTATTCATCAGTTCGCCTGCCAAAATAAACAGCGGCATCGCAATCATCACAAAATTATTGGTGCCGGCCCAGATGCGCTGAGGCAGCATGTTCAGGAAAAGAGGCTTCTCGATCAGCAGATAAATGATGCTGGAAGCCCCTAAGGAAAAACAAATCGGTACATTTAACGCTACAAAAACAAGTAAACTCATGAGCAAGATAGCCAGGCTCATACATTTCTCCTATGTAAGTGAAATTTTCATTCGTGCGTGTAAGAAATCGGGTTTTTGAAAAAAACCCGGTTTCTCTGCCCGACTCCTTGAAAATACCCGTTCATCGTGAACGCTTGAGCGGGCTGTCTGAAGGCAGAACTACGAACATGACATTTCCTGTAAACTCTTTCCTAGCCGTCTCCCTCATCTTTCAGATTCTCTGTTGTTCCAACGGAGGCAGGTGTCGCAATCACGCCAAAATTTTGTAATACATTTCGAATCGAATAGGCAATCATGATGACGCCCGACACCGGAATGCACAGGTACCACGCATGTCGTGGCAGGACAAGCACTTCAGTCGTATTATGCGCATTGATCATCAACTGGTATCCATAATAGGTCATCACGCCGAGGAAGATGATTGACAGGATTTCGGCAATTGAATTGAATATGGTTGCGGCCGATTTCCCTTTGTAGCGATCTTCCCAGAATTTGATCCGGAAATGCTGGCCAGCGCGCCACATGTGAGCGGCGCCCATAAAGACCATCCAGGCAAACAGCCATTCGATCACTTCATCGCTCCAGCCGATGATGACAATCGGAAAGAACCGGACAAATACCACGGCCGCTAACACAACCATGAGTCCCATAAAGCAAGCGATCGCGATATTTTTCGTGAAACGTGCTATGAATCGGTCAAGTTGTATAAAAACATTCATATCTCAGGTAATAATTGATAATTGCCGATAGCCAATTATCAATTATTATCGCCCCATCAGCAGATGCGGCAGCCACAGACTAAACTCCGGAAAAAACGTCACCAGCAGAATAACGCCTACAATCGCGGCGAGGTACGGCCAGATTTCCTTACTCAACTGGCCTATTGGAACCCCACTGATACTCACGACCGCGTACAGACTCATGCCAACCGGCGGGGTGAGCAGCGCGACCATCGTACACAAGGTGATAATTACGCCAAAATGCAGCGGGTCAATCCCATACTGCTGGATCAATGGCATAAAAACAGGCACTGTGATCAGAAAAATCGTAATACCTTCCAGAAAACAGCCGAGAATCGTGAGGATGACGATAATAATCAGCAGTAATGACCAATCCGACGACGCCAATGCCGAAAGTCCTCGAATCACCTGCTCCGGCACCCGTTGATGAATCATAAACCAGCCAAAAAACCCGGAGGCGGAAATAATAAACATAATCCGGATCGTATGTTCCAAGGCTTCCCAGAGAATTTTGGGCAAATCTTTGAGCGCATACTCCCGATAGACAAATAACCCAAGCACCAGTGCATACAGGGTGGCGACCACTGAGGCCTCGGTCGGGGTAAAGAACCCGGAGAGAATCCCGCCAATAATAATGACGGGGGTCATCATTGGCAAAATGGCTTCTTTGACACTGATGACTACTTCTTTGAAGGTTGGCATCTGTTGTTTGGGATAATTACGATATTTGGCCACGAAATAGACCGCGATCATCATGCCAATTCCCATCGCCACGCCGGGCGTAAATCCGGCCAGGAAGAGCTTTCCCACTGAGAGACCCGTGAGACTTCCATAAATCACAAAGGGGATACTGGGTGGAATAATGGGGCCAATGGTTGAAGATGCCGCAGTAATGGCCGCGCTAAATTTCCGATCATAACCGGCGTCGTCCATGGCCGATATCTCGATCTGTCCCAAACCGGCTGCATCCGCAACAGCCGCCCCTGACATCCCTGAAAAAATCATGCTGGCAATGATGTTCGCATGTCCCAATCCGCCGCGCACTGGTCCGACGATCGTCGAAGCCAGGCGAAACAGCCTTCGCGTAATTCCGCCAGTATTCATGAGATTGCCTGCCAGAATGAAAAAGGGGATGGCCAGGAGCGTAAACCCTGTGGTGGAGGCATACATGCGCTGGGCAACCATGGGCAGCACAAAGCCTTGCCCTTTCGCCACAAGTAATAACACTGCCGTCAATCCCATACACACCGCGACGGGCGCACCGAAAAACATCAGAGCAAACAGGATGGCAAAAATAATGAAGGTCAACATGCGTTTTCCCCTTTACACATCGTTTCAGAAAGAGCGTGGTTTCATTCATAAATGTCATTGCGAGGCAATCGCACCGGTATCATGGGATGGCTTTGTCGAAGACTCCTCGCAATGACAGGCACTCAACTTTTCAGACAGCCTTATTTCTGGCGATACTGTTCTACAATCTCTTTATATTTCTTGATATTCTCGGCGCCGGCATACTCTTCGATTTGCTTATACGCCGGTTCGAGCGCTTTCTCAAACGCGGCAAAATCCACGTCCGAATTCACGATCATGCCGAGTTTTTCCAGTTCCGCAATCTGGGCTGCTTCTTGTTCCTGTACGACTTTTCGGAAATAATCGCGCGCGTTCTCGCTTTCCTCTTTCACAATCTGCTGCTGTTCGGGCGTCAGTTTCTCCCAGGTCTTTTTGCCGATCACGTGCACCATCGAGTTATAGGAATGTTTAGTCAGGGAGAGGTATTTCTGGGTTTCGTAGAGTTTATTCGAATAGATCACCGAAATCGGGTTCTCCTGTCCATCCACGACTCCCTGTTTCATTGCCATATACAACTCGTTGAACGCAATCGAGGTCACCACTGAACCACATGCCTCAAACGTGGCGCGTAACTGGATTTCACCAGGCACACGGATCTTCATGCCTTTCAAATCCTCTGGGGTTTTAATCGGTCTGAGGTTATTGGTGGCATGTCGAAAACCCCATTCCCAATTTGACAGGAAGATCAGGTTTTCCTTTTCTAACATGGGGCTAACCCACTCGACAAATTCAGGGCTGTCTATAACGCTATAGGCATGTTGGTAACTCTGATACGCGAAGGGTAACATCACGCCCGCGAAGGGTTTCGCGTACTTATCCAACTGTCCTTGGGTGGGGAGCACCATATCAACAATCCCCAAAATTGCCTGTTCAAGCATTTCGGGCGGCGCACCGAGAGCATTGTTCGGATAGACGATAATCTTGATCTCGCCATTGGTGCGTTTCTCCACGTTTTCGGCAAACATCAGTGCCGCAGTTTGCGACGGGTGCGTTTCTGCCCCATAGTGCGCCAATTTGAGTTCCATTGCGGCAAACGCCGAAACAGTCATCCCAACGAACACAACCAGCGTCACCAAACCAACTAACATTGTTTTGAACTTCATACCATTAACCTCCATGTGGTTATGCGTAGAAGTAACAGATCAGACGATTTCATTTGCGCCGATCTGTCACTTCTGAATAATAAGGACTTACGACTCTCCAACGAACGGACAATTTCGCCTTGCCCTCCTGAGGAACACTGACCGGGACAGATTCACCGCGTCAAAACAGCGGCCAGGAGGACAATTCACGCCTGCCCCGGTCACAGGGCCTTATCTCCTAAACCTTTCTCCAAGAGGATGAATCCTCTGGCTCTATACCGCTGCCCTTTCAGGGCAAACACCACCATTCCTGCCAAAAGTTGCACATGACGTTTTCTTTTATGACATTCTAAATCTCCGCCGCTTTTTTGTGCTCTTCAATAACGCCGGGAAAAAGATACGCGATGATTTTGACGATTGCATAGAGAATAATAAGCACTGCGCTGATTGGTACCATGAGATACAGATACCCCATAGGCACGTTCAGCGCCACATCAACGGTTTTTCCAACCTTTTTAATCCAGGTTAAACTGGTTGTAAAGATGAACACCTGGACGATGATAATGACCAGCATCCCCAAACTTTGCACATAGCGCTGCATGCTTTCCGGAAAGCGTTCGACAAAATAATTAACGCTAATGTGTTCATCTTCGCGCACCCCTAAAACTGCGCCAAAATAGGTTGTTCCGATAAACAGCATCGTAATCGCGGCTTCCGCCCAGACAAAGGTCAGATGGAACACATAACGCAAAATGACTGAACTGATGATACCTGCGGTCATCAACCCCGCAAGCAAAATGCACCAATAACTCAAGACTCTATCCAGCCAGTGGAGATATCTATTCACCTGCCACATCGTTATGGTCTCTCACTCAATAAAAGGGTTGTTTCGGGAATTTGCCTCTTCCCGGAACAACCCGTAGTCTATGCAGCCTATTCGTTTAGAATTGTCTGAATTTCTTCTAATTCTTCCATGGTAAAGACCCCTTCTTCAACAAAGGCTTCATAAACAACATGCACTTTTTCAATAAAGGGTTTCTTCTGTTCGTCAGTTAAGGTGACGATTTCAACGCCGGCCGCTTTAATCGTCTCAAACGCTTCGTCAGCAGCCCCCTTAATCAGGCTGTCGCTGTAAATAATCGCTTCTTTGGCAGCATCTTCGATGATTTTCTGGTGTTCGGGGCTAAGTGAATTAAACCAGGAAAGGCTGACTGAAAACGGCTCCGGATGGAACTGATAGTTCATGACCGTCAGATATTTTTGAACTTCATGGAATTTCATGGTGGCAATATTGACGAAAGGATTTTCCTGTCCATCGGCCACACCGGTTTTTAACGCCATGTAAGTTTCAACATAGGGAATCGAGACCGGATTCGCTCCCAGAGCTTCCATGGTTTTAATGATGCTTGCCATCGGCGGCGTTCGCATTTTTAATCCTTTCATATCGTCCGGAGCTACGATCGGACGCACATTATTGGACATCTGGCGAAATCCTCCGCCATCGCCGGTCGCCAAAATCTTCAGGCCATTTTCCTCTGCTGTTTTAGCAATTTTTTCGCCAATCGGGCCGCGTGTAATCTTGTAGATATTCTCAATATTGCTAAACAGGAATGGCATGGTGTAGAGTTCCAATTTCGGCGTTTGAGCGGCAAAGACTCCTCCTCGAAATCCTTCCAGGGTCCCCATCTTCAGCATTTCGATCATTTCACTTTCATTGCCTAGCTGACCGGAAGGATATATTTCGACTTTAATCTCTCCGTTTGAGTGCTCTTCCACCATTTCTTTGAATTTGAGCAATGATTCGTGGCGCGGGGTATTGGTAGGCATGGAATGCCCGAATTTCATGACAACTTCAGCCGCGGCAAAGCTGCTGATGAACAGTAAACATAACGTGAAAATTCCTATTTTTTTGAACATAGTAAGTCCTCCTTACACAATAAATGTTACAATTGAGTCATCCGCCTGATATCGCCCTACCTGTGTGTTTTTTCCCGGGCATCCCCCCCTTTCCCAAAGGTTGTTTGTGAATCCTGTCAGGATCGATCATATTATTCAAATGTCAACAGCACTTTGCAGGTCTCATCCGGATGCTCCTCTATCAATTTCATGGCTTGCTCCGCTTCCGTAAAATGAAAAGTATGCGTCACCAGCAGTTCAGGCTGCACTTCGCGGTTATTAAACCATTGCACAACCTCCGGGAACTTCCGGGCATTTAATCGTGATCCTCTGATTTCCAATTCTTTTGTGGTAATATCAAACTGGCACAGGGCCGAAGGAGTTTTGGTAAATCCGAGAACTATGACTCGACCGGCCGGTGAAGCTAATTTGACCGCTTGTTCCAGAATTTGCGGATTACCGACCGCGTCAATCACCACTTGCGGACCTGTGCCGTGCGTCTCCTGACGCACAATGTCAGCCACCGGTTCCTGCGTGGAATCAATCACGCGATCCGCGCCCATTTTTTTGGCCAATTCGAGCCGACGGGCGAGAATATCTACGATCAAACATCGTGCCCCCAGTTTTTTGGCGACTTGCATGGTCGCCAGGCCAATCGATCCCGAACCGAAAATCAGCACCATATCATCTTCGGTGATCTGAGCGCGCCAGGTAATTTCCGCGGCAATCGAAAAAGGTTCGGCCGTGGCCAGTTCTTTCCAGGTCAGATCCTTTGAAAATTTATAGACATTCTGCTGCGGCTGCACTGAGTATTCCGCAAATCCACCGTCAACATGCACACCCAGGCATTGCACCGTAGAGCAGATATTACGGCGGTCAATCGAACAGGCGTAGCAGGAACCGCAGCTTAACACCGGGTCAACCGCCACATGGTCGCCTACTTGCAGATCAGTAACCTTTGCGCCAATTTTGACGACTTCTCCGGCAAATTCATGTCCAATCACTTTCGGATATTCGGTTGCGGGCCGGGTTCCGTGATAAATATGCACGTCCGTGCCGCAAATCCCGGCCGCTTTTACCTGAATCAAGACCTCATCATCTCTGAGTTGTTCAGGCAATGGGAATTCACAGATTTCTAAATCTAAAGGCGTATTAATACGAATGGCTTTCATACGATGTCATCCTTGTAGGTTATGATTCATCATTCCATATTACGAAACACTCTTTCACATTATGGAAATAAAAAAAGTTGTCAAGAAAAATTTGCTCCTAAAAATTATTTGTTCTGGACATGAGTATATTTTCCTCTGCTAGCTTCTCAATCTGAGACGCCTTATAATCATGGAAAACGTGAAAAATTTTTCCGGATCAAGCTATTTTTGATAGATTCTTGACACATTGATGGAGGCCGATTTTGGAGCGGTATGCCGTAGAGCTTTCAAACGCGGATGAAAAAGATTGTTTATTTGATGGGATTTTATGGGGAATAGATGGCGATGAGAAGGAGGAAGCCGCTCACGGCATCCACCGCCCAGAGGACCAAATGTCAGGTCCCGTCGCCAGTGCTCCGTGTTTCATCGCTGCCCTCGAAAAGCAGAGCAGGCGTAGGGGCAGGGCTGTTAAGTGCTCCTGGAAGGAACCTCACCCCCGACCCCTCCTGACAGGGGTCGGTATGTTGTGCTGATGCCTCGTCCGTCCAGCCATCAATGGCCGGTCTCAAAGCTGAAGCAGGCTGAAGCCCGCTCCCCAATTCCCCAGGGCGCTTCAGCGTCCTTTCGCTTTGAGACTGGCGATTGATCGCCAGGAGACAGGGCACACGAGTTTGTCCCTCACGTTATGCCTACTGTCAGCCCCGCTTGCGGGGGGATTTCCGAAACGCTGCACTATCCTTTTGAAGACACAAATTTTAGCAGCGTGCGCCAGTGAAGCTGGCTGTATTTCTTGATGCTGTTCAAGGACAGGGGCTGTCCGCTGATGATGGCATCGGCTGCGAGAAGTCCGCTTCTGACGGCCGGGCCGATCCCTTCGGCCAGGTCTCTGGTGGCCAGGCCGGCTGCGTCGCCAATCAGCAAGGCGCGACCCTGTTGCACAACGTCGCGCCTGTCTCGGGTAGAATAGGTATATCCGCCAGGTTTGAAGGAATAGTCTTTGACGAGCGACCGCTGTTCCAATTCCTGCACAAACCACTGCCAGTGCTGCCTGATCGTGGTATGACGCGCCTTCAAGGGTTCCACAAAGCCGCCAATCCCAACGTTGAGCCAGCCGTCGTTTTTAGGTATATACCAGGCGTAACCCGGCAGACGATGTTGAAAGAACCAGAGATGGCAGTCGCCGTCCTGATAGGCATAGGGAAACTCCTGTTCAAGCGTGACCACAACACGATTTTTGGCGCGTGGGCGCCGGGGCTTGAACAAGGTGCGATACACCGGACAATACGCGCCGCCGGCCCCCACCAGGAACTTACAGGTATAGCGGTTATCAAGCACATACAGGTCTCCCTCTGTGCGGATCTGTTTGACCTCATGCGTATGCACGGTCACGCCGGAACGTTGCAGCAGCCAGTGGTCAAATTCAATGCGCCGGATGGCATATTGGTGCGCTTTGACGCGCAACGCGCAACGTCCCAGATAGACTTGCAACTGCCGCAAATAGCGCAGGCTGTGCGGATACTCGTCAGCCGTCATCTGCAAATCGCTGAGTACCTCCGGTGTTATCCATCCGGCGCAGAGTTTGAGGCGCGGAAACGCCTGTTTATCGAGAATGACGCACTCAAAGCCCTGCTGCCGCAATTTCCACGCACAAGTCGAACCTGCCGGTCCGCCGCCGACAATAATAATGTTGGAATGAATCATATCTTATTCTTAGCTGATGCGACAATCCGGCTGCTGCCGGCCGGGTTTGGTCATAACAATCTGCCAAAGCTGCTGGCTGCGCGACCGGAACGCTCCGGCGCAACTCAGGAGATAAAAACGCCACATCCGGTAAAACCGCTCGTCGTATTTTGCTTGTAATTGAGGCCAGGCCTGTTCAAAATTGCGATACCAGGCCATCAGGGTTGTATCGTAATCCGGGCCGAAATTATGCCAGTCTTCCATCACAAACAAATCCTCCATGGCCGCTCCGATCTGAGCAATCGAGGGCAGCATCCCGTTCGGGAAAATATATTTATCGATCCAACGATTCACAACGATACTGCTGGTGTTGCGGCCAATCGTATGGATAAAGGCAATCCCGTCATCTTTCAGACAGCGATTCACGATTTCCATGTAGGTCCGGTAATTCTTGTAGCCCACATGTTCAAGAATTCCAATTGAAACGACCGCATCATAGCTTCCCTCTGCTTCACGATAATCCTGCTGCCGGATTTCCACCGGCAGGCCGGCGCAGAATTCTCTGGCCAGCCGCACCTGTTCGGTGGAGATATTCAGGGCCGTAACGCGCGCGCCGTATTTTTCAGCCGCATATTTGGCAAAGCTGCCCCAGCCGCAGCCTAATTCCAGCACGGTCATCCCGGAGCGCAGATTAATTTTTTGGCACACTAACTCCAATTTGGCTTCTTGCGCCTGGTCGAGAGCAGCGGCGTGTTTCCAATAGCCGCAGGTGTAATTTAAACGCGCATCCAGCATGGCCCGGTATAAATCGTTGCCCAGGTCGTAATGTTGTTCGGCGACCTGCAAGGCGCGCGATTGTTTCTGGCGGTTCAACACGCGGGCGCGGGCCACATACCAGAACATTTTCCAGTCTTTTTTCAATTTTTGCTCCAACTGCGCCCTGACAATGCGACTGATACACTCGTCCAGGGCTTCACAATCCCACCAGCCATCCATGTACGACTCGCCGAACCCTAACTCCACCTCTTCCATAACTCGCTGATAAAACCGGTCGTCATGAACCTGAATGTCCCAGGGCTTATTTCCGTTCAAGCGAATGTCGGCTTCAGCGACTAGTTCTGAGATGATCTCTTTTGCATCCATGTTCTTTCACCTGTTCAGAAAACAAATTTCCTTCCGTACACTAAGTAACTCACGTTACGCAACAACGCTCGTAGTCAGACACGGAGCGAAGCGCAGTACTGTTTCTCTCGTGTTCGCGGCGTCAAGAATGGCACTCCGTGCCTGACGGCACACAGGGTTACGTAACATGGGTTATTCTGCGAATACAACATGGGTTATGTGACATCTGGGAGGAAAAGCTGTCAAGAACTTTCTCCTCTGTTCGGAGCGATCCAGAGGAGTGGCTGAGAAATGCGATTTTTATTGACTTTTCACCAACCCAGGAATAGTTGACGCGCGTGATTATTCATCCAGATATCAGAAAACACGCCTGCTCGTTAAAGGAGAAGATGATGGAGCCGGGAACGATGATAGTTCCCGGCCAATATCATACTCAATGCATCTATGCTACGGTTTCTTCCGGGAATTCTTTTGGGTCTTATTGCATCCTGCAATTTTTCCGTCGCCTTTCTTGGCTCCAGGATGTTTTATGAGAAGTCCGCGCAAGGCCCGCTTAACCTCTTTATCCTCTCTTATATTCAAATGGGGGCCTTTTCGATGGCGTTATTACCATTTATCTGGCAGGATGCGCTGCTTTCCTGGCAGATTCTGCCTCCCCTGGCCGGCTTTGCGTTTTTCGGCATGTCAGGACAACTGACATTTTTTTTGGCGTTACGCTACGCGCAATCATCGCAAGTCACGCCGCTGTTAGCCCTGAAAATTCTTATCATCGCAGGCGGCAGCGTCCTGATTCTTCAGAAAAACCTGTCGCTCCTGCAATGGCTGAGCGTGGCGATCTGCTTTATCGCCGCCTTGACGCTCAATTTTTCCGGCGTCGCCATGCCCGGGCGTGCCCTGTTCTACGTACTCGTGACCTGCTGCGCCTATACCTGCGCCGATATTTGCGTAACCCTGTTGATCCGCCACTTAGAAGCGCTCGCAGTTGCCCACCCTGCTCTGGTGGCAACCTGTCTGGCTTATGGAGTCGCCGGGATCGTCGGCGCGCTGTTGATGTTCAAAATCTGGCATGATTTGCGCCTGGCTCGTCCCTGGAAATATGCGTTATACTTTTCAATCCCGTATTTTCTGGCAGACATCTGCATTTTTGCCACGTTTAAACTCGTTGGCCCGGTTCTGGCCAATATTCTCATGTCTACCCGGGGCGTTACGTCGGTTCTTCTGGCCAATATTATTGCCCGGAAAAATATGGCCTATCTGGAACAACCGACCACGACCGCTGTGACCATACGCCGCTTACTGGCCGCCGCGCTGTTGACGCTTGCCATTGCGCTATACGTCATGGGCGAGCAAGCGTAGTTCTCGTGAACCGTTCACTGCCGACGTCTCAAGCTGTCAATGTCTCATCATGCTGCCTGCGGCGTCATAAGTACCTGACCAAAAGTTTTCGGGTATTCCAAAAACCAGGGTTCTTCAAGAAACCTGGTTCTTCGCTCCATTTCATACCTGAAAAATTTTAGGCGAGTACTGCTTTGTCAAGACGGGTTCGTAGTTCTGCCTTCAGGCGGAAAACGCGCTAAAGCGCGAACTACGAACCCATCAGTCAAACCTTGACAGACCAGTACTTAGCTGTCAAAATTCGAATCTATGTGAAGCGCTGAATGATACATGCGAATATTTTCTATTTGACAATTTTTTTCTTGATTCCATACTGTTTATCGTGTCGGCTATATCCGGGGTACACCTCAAAAAAATGAAGGAGACTGGCATGAAACGAAAATTTAATGATACCGGTTTGTGCGTCGCCAATCGCCATTATATGGTGGATACGTCCAACAAGATTGCACAAATTCTCCACCTTATCGAGCAAGGGGAATATTTTACGATCAATCGCCCGCGCCAATTCGGCAAGACGACCACCCTCGCGCTGCTGTTCAAGGCGTTGAATCAGCGCGAGGACTATCTGGCCTTCAAGATCAGTTTCGAAGGGGTTGGCGACGCCATGTTTGCGGACGAACAGTCATTTTGTCCGGCTTTGCTGCGCCGTATCGCTCAGCCGCTCATGTTCACCAATCCGGAACTCTCGGAATTTTTTACCGCAGAATCGAAACAGGTGCGGAATTTTGAGGAGCTGTCGCAGTGGATATCCCGCTATATCGCGCAGACCCGCAAGCAGGTCGTTCTGATGATTGACGAGGTTGATAAAAGCAGCAATAATCAAATCTTTCTGCATTTTTTGGGGATGCTGCGGGAAAAATATCTGCAACGCAATGAGGGACAGGACTATACCTTTCAATCCGTGATTCTGGCCGGAGTGCACGACGTGAAAACGCTCAAACTGAAAATTCGCCCGGACGCCGAGCAAAAGTATAACAGCCCCTGGAATATTGCCGTGGATTTTACGGTGGATTTGAGTTTCAATGCCGACGAGATTGTCACCATGCTGCGCGACTATCAGCAGGAGACCGGAATGGCAATGGATGCGCCGGCCATTGCCGAGAAACTCTATTATTATACCTCCGGCTACCCCTATCTGGTCAGCAAACTCTGTAAATTTATTGACGAAGCGATTCTCCCTGCACGAGCAAACCAGGACTGGATCGTTGCGGATGTGGACGCGGCGTTTCAGTTGATTGCCAGAGAAAGTTACACCACGACGCTGTTTGATAGTCTGGCGAAAAATCTGGAAAATGATCCGGAATTGTATGACATGGTATTTCAGATCGTGATGAATGGCAAGCCATTGACGTTCACCACGACCAATCCGGTAATTTATCGCGCGCACTTACATGGGATTCTCGTCGAATCGGACGGACAGTGTGCGGTGCATAACCGTATCTACGAACAAAAAATTTACGCCCACATGCTGTCAAAGGTACTGATCGCCGACATGATGAAGTCGCGGACGATTCCTGCCTTCCCGTCCTTCGAATTTTTTACGGAAACCGGACTCAACGTGCCGCTGATCTTACAGAAATTCCAGGACTTTATGAAAGAACACTATTCCCACAAAGATGCGGAGTTTTTAGAACGGGAAGGACGGTTGCTGTTTCTGGCCTACCTGAAACCGATTATCAACGGCCGCGGCTTTGAGTTCAAAGAGCCGAATGTAGCCGAAGAGCGCCGGATGGACGTGGTGATCACGTATCGGCAATCTCGTTACGTGATCGAACTGAAACGCTGGGCCGGCCCCAAAGCGCACCAGGCCGGCTTGCAGCAGCTCAGCGAGTATCTGGATATGTATTCCCTGAAACACGGTTATCTGCTGATTTACGATTTCAGCAGACACAAAGAATACAAACAGGAACAGATCGCGTTTCAGGACAAAGACATTTTCGCGGTCTGGGTGTGATCAATAGAATTGTTGCGCAATAAGCAACCTGAAAAGCAGATCATCGCAGGAGTGTGACGTGGTCGTCACAGTTTGCGGTGGTCAATGAGATAATTGCTGCCGGGCAGAGGCTTTCCCATGTAAATGTGCCCGGCACTTCGGAAAGTGCCGGGCACATTATGACTCCTCCAGGGGAAATTCCCGCTCGTAGTCCTCGCTTTAGCGAGTTCTTCCGGCCTGAAGGCCGAACTACGAGCCTGATGTTCATCCCGCGCGTCTGACAGAGCAATACCGCCCTGGTCCCATTTTTCGCCCGGATGCTCAAAAAAGTCTTGACGTGTTCCTGAGACTGTTGTTAGGGGTTGATCCATTCGCGTTGCACGCTGAGCGGCTGAACGCCGTGTAATGATTTTCTTGACATTGTGTAAGACACAAGCATACAGTATCACGCCATATTTTTCGGGTTTAGAAGAGCAAGCTGATGTAAACGCAAGGCATAAGACAGCCCGAGGGCGCACAGATAGACCATGCCGCCGGCCCAGAGCACGTCGCTGGCAAAATGTCCGCCCTGCATCATGCGTACCAGCCCCATCAACAAACCGAACCCCAGGCCCAGGCCGAGAAAAGTCCAGGCCCACTTTTTGAAACGACGACGCAGCAGAAAATACGGGCTGAGCAGAAAAAATCCCATCGAGGCATGACCTGACGGAAAGGACGATCCATTGCCGGACTGTCCTTTTTGCCACACCTTTAAAAAGGTTTTTTGCCCTCCAAATTGAACGATTTCTCGTGGACGCGGCCGTCCCCAATGTTCTTTAAATACAGAGTTGACCACTAGACCCGGCCCGATGAGCATCAATAAGATAAAAAACAGGTAAATTCTTCGATAGGGAATAAGCAGAAAAACAAGTAGAAAAACTTTGCGATAGGGAGCAAGCTGACGCTTCCAAAATGAAGTAATGAAAGCCGCAAGACAAACAATTGAGAGCAGAAGTGCTGGAAACGGGCCGTAATCATACATGGCGCGACACAGCGGGAGATCAGCATAGCTCCATCCTTTTTCAGGAACAAAGAATCGGCGTTGCAGGGTGAGGTCAATCTCGGTCATCCAAAACACCAGTGTAAACCCCAGCAAAATAACAAGCGGAATCAAAAAATCAAAGAGAACAATCTGTTTTCGAGTCATATTCTCTCCAAAGGTATCTGAAATGTTCATGATGCGCGTGCCTGCCTGGTTGCAGATAGGTACTCGTCGTTCCCACCTTAGCAGTCTGCCTGAAGGCAGAACTACGAACATGCCGACTCCTTATACCCCAGCCATTGGCGATATTGTTTTACCGCGTCAGGATGCCCGGCCAGCATACTCTGCGGCGCTTTGTGGTTGACGAGTAGTTCTTTCAGAGAAAACGGCGATCCATCGAGATATTCAAGAACGCCGTGATTCTGATGAATCATGGCTAATCCTGCCGCCAGATCCCAGAGTGAGACGCGCTGAATAAACACGGCATCAGCGCTGCCGGCCGCCACGTAGCAGAGATGGGCAATCGTCGAACCCAGGCTGCGAATTTTACCGGGATACTCCTGGCTCACAACATATTTTCGATAGAAGCGCGCGCCGGTCAGCAAGACCGCTTCGCGGCTGAACGGATCGGGATGGGGCATCTGCACGATCTGACCGTTATGGCGCACGGTTCCGTCAGGCATGGTATAATAAAAATCATTGGTGGGCGGCTGATAAAAGAAGCCGCCAATGGCTTCTAAGGGCGTCACCAGGCCAATAGCAATGCCCCAGATCGGAAACCCTCTGGCAAAGGAGGCTGTGCCATCAATCGGATCAATGATCCAATAGCGATTGCCTGAACGAGGGGTTCTGGAAAGATTCTGTTCTTCGGCAATCATGCCGTCGTCAGGAAAACGAGTTTCCAATTCCTTTTTCAGATATTCCTGCACCGCAAGATCAGCCTCAGTCACGTAGGTCTGATTGTCTTTCCAGGTTGGCGTGACCTTTCTGAAATAGGTTAATGCCAGTTTTCCGGCCGACGTGATTAACTCTTGCATGAGGTGTATGTCGTACATAAGTAGGATGCAATTTCGGAAAATACGTACACACTGTGCGTATTTCCGAAACTCTCTGGACACATCGCTCAGCCCCTTCCAGGAGGACAACAGCGGATAGAAGGAATCTTCGGATGGTTGTCGGCGTTTCCCCCATGTAAATGAAATTTTCATCCGTGCGTATTACTACTTTGTTAGATTCGAAAATATGGCTCTTTGCCCTGAAGGGGCAGGGGGATAGAGCCAGAGGATTCATCCTCTGGACAGCGTCCCGAAAGCGTCCCGCGCCCTGAAGGGGCGCAGGATGTTTGCCCGCCGCCCTTTCAGAGCGGAGACGAGGGATTTTCCTTCCAGAGGTTGAAACCTCTGGCTCTATCCCTCTGCCCTTTCAGGGCAATATTGGGTATATTTGAAATCTAACAAAGTAGTAGTATATGCCCGACACTTTCCGAAGTGCCGGGCACATCAAGGACTCCTCTCATCCGAAGATTCCTTCTATCCGCTGTTGTCCTCCTGGAAGGGGCTGAGCGATGCGCCCGTATTTCCGAAATGCTGTAATACTGTTTTCGTCACAGTCTCCCTACCAATAAGCTCTGTAAGTGTCAACAATTTTCACGGTGATCTAAAAAAATTTTCATTTTTTGGATTTTTCCTCTTGACAAATTTTCAAGAAATCATATTTTGGTTAGTAAATGATAACTAACAAAAAGGAATTGCAGAAATGACAGAGTTGACAGCCCGACAAAAAGAGATTATTGAAGTTGCAGTGAAATTGATGGCGGAAGGCGGCATTCAGAATTTGACCATGAAAAATATCGCCCGCGCGCTGAATATTTCTGAACCGGCGATTTACCGGCATTTTCCAAGTAAAATGGATATTCTGTTTTCGATGCTCACGCAATTCAAACAGCATTCCGGCGATCATTTACGCAGTGCGCGCGCCTTGAACGGACCGCGATTGGCGCAGCTTGAAACGATCTTTCTCGAACATGTCGGGCGGTTTGCAAATCATCCGCACATGACCGCTGTGGTCTTCTCGGAAGAAGCCTTTCAGGATGATACGCGCCTGGCTGAACAGGTGTTTTCAATTATGACGACGGCGGATGAAACCATTGCGGAAGTGATTGCCGAAGCGCAGCACAACGGCGAAATTCGCGCTGATCTTCCTAAAGAACACCTGACCTTAATGATACTGGGAACCCTGCGTTTGATGGTCAAACGCTGGCGCTTATCAGGCTACGCCTTTGATCTCCAGCAGGAAAGCCGGCAGGTCTGGAACTCGTTAAAAACGCTGTTAGCTGTTTGAATAACTACAAGGATTTCTCATAAGCAAGGATTTTCAGGATTTTGCTTGATAATGGATAGAGAGAAAATTTTTTGATTATCCTGGGTTAGTTAGTAATAATTCACGCAAAGCTATAATTTGAAAGAGGTACACATAGATGAAAATGACACGTAAAATTATCAATATTGACGAAGACGTATGCGACGGATGCGGCTTGTGCATCCCATCCTGTCATGAGCGGGCGATTCAATTGGTAGAGACGCCCAATGGCAAAAAAGCGCGATTGGTAAAAGAGATTTACTGCGATGGCCTTGGGGCCTGTCTGGGAACCTGTCCGACCGGGGCGTTAACCATTGAAGAACGAGAAGCGGAGGCTTTTGACGAGGAAGCGACGCAGCGCTATATTGCCTCGAAAACCGCTCACGCTGAATCCACAGGGAACAAAAAAACACAAGAAGTTCCGGTATTTCAGGAATCCGAACTGCGGCAATGGCCGGTGCAGTTGCACCTTGTCCCACCGAACGCGCCCTATTTTCACCATGCAAATCTGGTGATGGCGGCCGACTGCGTGCCGTTCGCGTACGCCAATTTTCACCAGGAATTTTTGAAAGGAGACGAAAACGCCATCGCGGTCGGATGCCCGAAACTGGATGATACGCATGCGTATCTGGAAAAATTGACTCAGATTATCCGATTGAATCACCTTAAAAGCATTCATATCGTGAACATGGAAGTCCCCTGCTGTTTTGGGCTTGTCCGCCTGGTGCAGCAGGCCATTGACCAGGCCGGGGTTGACGTTCCGGTCAAGGTCACGACGATCAGCATCAAAGGCGATAAATTGACGTAACTACAAGGATTTCTCATAAGCAAGGATTTCAGGAATTTTGTTTGAAACATACGATGTTCGGCAAACAAAAGGGAATGAGATAATTGTACAAAGTGCTTGACTCTCTTCTCTGGGGTATTATGATTTTTGTAGTGGTGGAACGAAGCTTCAGGGAGGAAAATTACAATAACCACAAAAAGGAGGACCAATTATGAGTATGTTTTGTTATCAGTGCCAGGAAGCGTTAAAGAACACTGGTTGTAATGCAAAGGCCGGAATGTGCGGCAAACCGGCAGATGTCGCCAATCTTCAGGATCTGTTGATATTTGTGTTAAAAGGGATTGCTGTGTATGATCAAAAAGGGAAGGCTCTTGGAATCAAACGCGATCCGGAACTTGGCCGGTTTATGCTTGAAAGTCTGTTCATGACGATCACCAATGCCAATTTCGATGCTAAGCGCTTTGAAGATCAGATTGCCAAAGCCCTGGAAATTCGCGACGCACTCAAAACCAAAGTCAAGACTGACGCCGCGCTGCCGGAAGCCGCGACCTGGAGTGCCAGCAGCGTGAGCGACTATTATCAAAAAGGGGAAGAGGTCGGCGTGCTTTCCACAAAGAATGAAGATGTGCGTTCCTTGCGCGAATTGCTGACCTACGGCATCAAAGGGATTGCCGCTTACGGCGAACATGCGCTGGTGTTGGGCGAGAAAAACGAAGCTGTTCTTGATTTTGTGATGAAAGGCCTGGCCGCAACCACCGACAACAGTCTGTCTGCGGACGATCTGGTCGGATTGGTGTTGGAATGCGGCAAAAACGGCGTAGATGTCATGGCTCTGCTCGATAAAGCCAATACCGAAACCTACGGCCATCCCGAACCGACTCAGGTCAATATCGGCGTGCGTAATAATCCGGGCATCTTGATCAGCGGCCATGATCTGAAAGATATGGAAGAATTACTGGAGCAGACCAAAGGCACAGGGGTAGATGTTTACACTCACAGTGAGATGCTGCCGGCCAACTACTATCCGGCCTTCAAAAAATACGACCATTTTGTGGGCAATTATGGCAACGCCTGGTGGAAACAAAAAGAAGAAATTGAACAATTCAACGGCCCGGTGCTCTTTACAACGAACTGCATTGTTCCTCCGAAAGATTCCTATAAGGATCGCTTGTTCACGACCGGCGCAGCAGGCTATCCGGGCGCGACCCATATTCCGGATCGCAAAGACGGCCAGCCCAAAGATTTCTCCGCGATTATCGCCATGGCCAAAAAATGTCAGCCGCCGCAGGAATTGGAAAGCGGGACGATCACAGGCGGCTTTGCTCGCAACACCGTGATGAGTGTGGCGGATAAAGTGATTGAAGCGGTCAAATCCGGCGCGATCAAACGCTTTGTGGTTATGGCCGGCTGCGACGGGCGTCATAAAGAACGCAACTATTACACCAAAGTGGCTGAACATCTGCCGAAAGATACGATCATTCTGACGGCCGGCTGCGCCAAATATCGCTATAACAAACTGAACCTGGGGGATATTGGCGGCATTCCGCGCGTGTTGGATGCAGGCCAGTGCAACGACTCCTACTCTCTGGCCTATATTGCCTTGCAGTTGAAAGCTGCGTTTGGTCTGGACGACATTAACGATTTACCGATTTCTTACGATGTCGCCTGGTACGAACAAAAAGCGGTGATCGTGCTGCTGGCTTTGCTGTTCTTAGGCGTGAAAGGCATTCGTCTCGGCCCGACGCTGCCCGCATTTTTATCGCCGAATGTGGCGAAAGTGCTGGTCGAAAAATTCGATATTAAGCCGATCAGCGATGTGCAAAGCGACGTCAGCGCCATGATGGCCGGCAAATAAAGCCAACCCAGAAACCGGGTTTTTGTCAAAAACCCGGTTTCTTCTACAGGAGGAACAACATTATGAAGATTCTTGACGCCAAAAACACCGGAGAACTGAACAAGATTCATCAGGTTAAAACCGGGGTGCTCTACAGTACTGAACACGCGATGGTGGTGCATATTACGCTGCAAGCCGGTGAAAAATTGAAGCCGCACATTACCCCGGTTGACGTGTTTTTCTATGTGCTCGAAGGGATGCCGACGATTGAAATCGGCGAGGAAAAACACGCGGTCGCAGCGGATCATCTGGTCGAAAGCCCGGCAAAAATCAAGCATTGCATTTACAATGAGACCGATCAGGTCGCACGGATACTGGTGGTCAAAGTGCCAAGGCCCACAACCCAGACAAAAGTGCTGTAAATTTTTTACAATGAAAGTTAGTTAATATTAACTATTGCAAAGAGGTCATACTTATGAAAACACTTCAAGATTTACAACATGAACATGAAATTGTGAAACATGCGCTCACCATTTCAGAGAACATCTGTGAACGACTGGAAGGCGGGGAAACGCTCAATAAAAACGATATGGCCGAAATTCTCGAATTTTTGACCGTATTTGTTGACCGCTGTCATCACAGTAAGGAAGAAGCGCACCTTTTCCCGGCCATCGAAGTTGAGGCGAAACCGATGATTGCTCAGATGCTGTATGAACATGAAACCGGACGGGAGTTCGTCGGGCAGATCAAACAAGCCTTTGCAGCGTATAAGTCCGGGAGTATGGATGCCCTGCCGACGCTGATTGGCAATTTACGCGGTTATATCAAGCTCCTGCGCGAGCATATTGATAAAGAAGATCACGTGTTGTATTGCGTTGCTGAAAAACTGCTCTCTCAAGAACAGGATGAGCAGATGTTTATCGCTTTTGAGGCCATCGAACGTGAACGCATCGGCGCCGGGAAACATGAAGCATTCCACCAGATGATTCATCGTCTGGAGGCAGCTTATGTCGGTTAGCAGTAAGTATTCTTATAATCACGGACGTTTCAAAAACGTCCTGCAACACAACGAAGGAGAACACATTATGAGTACAGTCAGAAAAATACAATCAAAATATTACGCTGTTGGGGCGATTGATTGGGATCGCCGCTTATTTGACGAGTTGATCCCCCTGCCTGACGGCACCAGCTATAATGCGTATCTGGTGCAAGGTTCAGAGAAAACTGCGTTAATGGATACGGTCGATCCGCCGATGGCGCACGTCTTACTCCAAAACCTGGAACAGTTGCAGGTCAAAAAGATTGATTACGTGGTCACGCATCACGCCGAGCAGGATCATTCCGGGACCTTGCCGCAGATATTGGAAGTATATCCTGAAGCGATCGTCGTGTGCACATCAAAATGCCGCGATATGATCATAGATTTGTTAGCGATTCCTGAGGGCCGCATTCAGATCGTTGACGATGGTGAGACGCTCTCGCTAGGGGATAAAACCATGCAGTTCATTCACACCCCCTGGGTGCACTGGCCCGAAACCATGGTGACCTATATTCCCGAGGACAAGATCCTCTTCACCTGCGACTTCTTTGGCTCCCATCTGGCGACCAGCGATCTGTATGTCACCGATGAAGGGATCGTGTATGAGGCCGCCAAACGTTACTATGCCGAGATCATGATGCCTTTCCGCAAAGTTATCCAGAAGAACCTGGCGAAACTGCAACCGCTCGACATTCGCTTAATCGCCCCCAGTCACGGCCCTATGTACGACAAGCCGGAGTTTATTGTGAACGCCTATAAGGATTGGGTGTCTGACACGATGAAAAATGAAGTCGTGCTGCCGTATATCTCCATGCACGAAAGTACGCGTACGATGGTTGAGTATTTTGTCGGCGCCTTGATCACCCGCGGCATCGGCGTTAAACAGTTTGATCTGGCAGACGCGGATATTGGTAAACTCGCGATCGCTCTGGTAGATACGGCGACCGTCGTGCTCGGTACGCCGACAGTTCAGGTCGGGCCGCATCCGAAAGTGGTGTATGCTGCGTATCTGGCCAATGCCTTACGCCCCAAAGCTCGATTCGCTTCCGTGATCGGTTCGTACGGTTGGAGCACCAAAATGGTCGAACAGATCGCTGGGATGCTCTCGAATTTGCAAATTGAAGTGCTTGACCCGGTTGTCGCTAAAGGCCTGCCCAAAGCCGCAGATTTTCAGGCCCTTGACCGCTTAGCGGATCAGGTTGCGGCCAAACACCGCGAGATCGGAGTGCTTGCGTAAATAGAGGAATTCTCTGGGACACAAGTTTGTAATAGGATAACAGGAGTGCAAACGCTCGTTTGCACTCCTGAATACTCGTACAAATTTCTATCCCAAAGCACGAGTACTTTGAGGCTGCTCAAAACGCTGAAGCGTTCATTACGAGCCATATTCATTAATATTTATTATTAATGTTAGTTATCAATAACTAAGATATAATTTTATGGAAAATTTTTTACAGAAACTCATCAAATTTCCCATCCTGACGCTGCTGGTTATTGCGCTGCTTTCAGCAGTTTTCTTCGTGGTCATGCGGATAAACTCGCGCATGGAAACGGACCTGGACCAATACATGCCCCAGGAGCATCCGGCCTTTGTTTACAGCAATCAGGCCGAAGGCTGGTTTAACATTAAGGATGGCATTATCATTGCCATCGAACATCCTGAGGGCGTCTATAATCCGGGAACCTTGCAGAAAGTGAAAGACTTGACCAAAGAATTGCAACAGATGCCGGAAATCAAAAAAGACGATGTTACGTCGCTCTACACCGCAGATAATATCGTCGGCGACGAGGAAGGGCTTGATGTAACGGCTTTTTACACAAAGATTCCCACCCAACACGAAGATTTGGAGCAGTTGCGCCAGAGCGTGCGCGGCAATGAGATGGCGTTCGAGCGCATGGTCTCACGCGATGAAACGGTCACGGTACTGATCGCAAAAATCGAAGATGACGTCTTCTCGCAAGAATTCTATCACCGCCTGCTCGATCTGGCCCAAAGCTATGAAGGGCCGGAGGAACTGTATGTGGCCGGAACGCCGATTGTCGAGGGTACAATGGCGTACCTCGGCCCCAAAGACATGCAGCGCATGGTGCCGATTGTGATTGCGGTGATTATTGCTGTGCTGTATCTGACGCTGCGCAGCGTCAAAAATACGTTCTTCACGCTGCTTGTCGTGGTGTTGAGCACGATCTGGGCTTTTGGCGCCATGGCGGCCTTGAATATCCCGATCTATGCCGTCTCTACCATGATTCCCGTGATGTTGATCGCCATTGGCGTGGCCGACGGGATTCATCTGTACAGTCACCTGGACTTGTTCATGCGCAGCCATCCGCAGGCCACGCGCCGCGAGGCGGTACAGGATATGCTGCGCGGAATGTGGAAACCGGTGGTGATGACCTCGGTGACAACCGCCGTAGGATTTATTTCGCTGCTGACCTCAGAAGTGTATCCGATCAAATATTTCGGACTATTCACCGCTTTTGGCGTGCTGATGGCCATGGTCTTTTCATTAGTGCTCATCCCGGCCGGAATTCTGGTCCTGGGCATTCCCTCCCGCAAACACGCCCAGAACACGTCAACTTCGGATGAGAATGCTCTGGCCTATCGCCTGGCAGAAAAGATCGTTACGCATAAATATGCGGCCGTGATTGTCACCGTCATTGTCGTCGCTCTCTCGCTCACGGGCATTCCCAAAATCTGGATCAATTCCAGCTTTCTGGACAAATTCGAGCGCGACAGCGACATTGTGCTGACCGACGCGTTTATCAACCAACATTTCGGCGGCACGAATTCCGTGAATGTGGTCCTGGAAAGTGCCGAAGAAGATGCGTTCAAGCAGCCGGAGGTCCTCAGGCTGATTGACCGGATGCAAGCTGAGGTTGTCCAGCTTGCGGTGGTGGGCAATTCCTTTTCCCTGGCCGATTATCTCAAACGCATGAATAAAGTTATGCATGCGGATGATGAAACCTTCAATATCATCCCCGATTCTCAGGATTTAATCGCCCAATATCTGCTCTTGTATGAGATGTCCGGGGACCCGGATAATCTGTGGGAGGTCGTGGATTACGGCTTTCGCAAAGCCAATGTGAACGTGCAGTTAAAAAGCGACAATTCCAAAGACGTCAAGGAAGCTCTGGCTGTGCTCGACCGCTACGCGCCCGAATTCAAAGAACAGGGCATCGAATTGAATTACGCTGGGTCCGGCTACAAATCGCTGGTGTTTACGGGCCTGATTCTGGAAGGGCAGATCAAGAGTCTCTTGATGTCGCTGGTGATCGTTGTTCTGCTGTTAGCCTTTATGTTCAAAAAACTCTTAATCGGGCTGATCGGCGCGATTCCGATTACGCTGACCGCGATGATCAGCTTCGGGATTATGGGGCTGTTCAATATTCCCTTGAGCACCACCACCGCCCTGCTCTCCAGCATCGCGATCGGGATCGGGATTGATTATGCGGTGCATTTTATCGAACGTTATAAAATTTACGCTCTGGAAACCGGCGATAAACACACCACAACCCGCGCGACTATGCATCATTCGGGGCGGGCGATTGTGTTTAACGCAGCGGTGGTCATTGCCGGATTTCTGGTCTTGTTATTTTCCGTGTTTCCGCCCAACCGACAATTAGGGGCGTTGGTGTCCCTGAACATGTTCACCAGTTTTCTGGGAACCGTCACGATCATGTTTCTGGTACTGTATCGCTCGAATATCTATTTTCAGAAAGCCCATGCCGCATCAGCCCTTAGGCTAGCACAAGAACCGATCTCGCACGAGAGCAAATAATGAGGAGTCATGATGTTCGTAATGACCTGGGACAGAGGTTTCTATCAGTACATACACAGGAGTGCAAACGAGCATTTGCCTCAGGAGCGCAAACGAGTGTTTGCTTCGCGGCTTTGCCGCGATAATCTTGCCAGGGCTTCGTCCTGGTGCAAACACTCGTTTGCGCTCCTGAGCACGTATAAAGATTTCTGTCCTAAAGTAGTAATTACGGCTTCAGCCGTATCTTCTTCTAAAGCGGACATTGCGAACACACATATTTACTGATTATATTCATGTGGCGCGAAATGACAATTTTGTGCTACATTTTTCAAGGAGTGTTTTTATGAATTTCAAAGTTATACAACAGGCATGTATGTTTTTGTGTGTCCTGAGTCTTATGGTTTTACCTGCATCCGCAGAGATGAGCGGATTAGAAGTCATCGAACAGGTCTATCATCGTCCGACCGGTGAAGACGTGCAGTCGGATTTAACCATGACCCTGACCAACGACCGCGGGGACCAGCGGGTGCGCAGCATCAAACAATTTACAAAAGATTACGGAGATGTTGAGAAAAAGATCATGTTCTTTCTCGCGCCGGCCGATGTGCGCGACACGTCATTCATGAACTGGAGTTACGACGAAGAAGGGCGCGATGACGACCAGTGGATTTATCTGCCGGCCCTTAAACGAATTAAACGCATCGCCAGCGACAGCAAAAGCGATTATTTTATGGGCTCGGATTTCACCTACGATGATTTAGGCGACCGTCATCCTTCTGAAGACACCCACACGCTCCTGCGTGAAGAAACCATTGACGGTAAAGCCTGCTATGTGGTGGAAAGCATCTCCAAAGAAAAGGATTATATGTATTCGCGCACCGTCACGTGGGTCATGAAGGATGTGTGGATTGGAGTCAAAAAAGAATTTTATGACGAAGACGGTGATCTGCTAAAGATGTTATCTGTGAAAGATTATGATCAGATCAGCGGCTACTGGATTATCTTGACCACTGAAATGCACAATGTGCAGAAAGAACACCGCACCCTCATGGAATTAGAGAACGTGGTTGTTGACCAGGGGATTGACGACAACATGTTCACAGAACGCATGATGAAGAGGGGCGTCAGATAACACGAGGTCTGTCACGACTCAGCCGCGAAGTTACGCGAAACTATACGAAGGTTCTTTTAGAATAACAGGAGCGCAAACTAGCGTTTGCTGCGGCTGAATCATGACAAATATGATGAAGAAAACAGTTTTAGTACGTTACTTATACGCAGCGGGACTCATCGTCATTCTGTTGATGATGAGTCCCGGCGCACACGCGCTGGATTTTACCGGTTATGCCCGCACCTACGCCGGAATTTTACTGCACGAAGAGAATGACTATGCCGTGATTCAAAATACCTTTGATCTCAAAATCGAACACAGTCGCAGCCGTGTGGCAATGAAGATCAATCCCTATCTGTATCACAACGCCGAAACAGACCGTGATGTCAATGACGAGCTTGAACTCGGTCTGCGCCAGGCTTATCTGGACATCTATTTCGATGCGTTTGATCTTCGCCTCGGCAAGCAGCAGATTATCTGGGGCAAGGCAGACGGCGTGTTTATTACGGATGTCGTTTCTCCCAAAGATCTGCGCGAGTTCCTGCTGCCGGATTTTGAGGAGGTTCGCATTGGCGTGACTGCCGCGAAACTCAATTATTATCGCGGCAACCAGACTTTCGAATTGGCGTGGGTCCCGGTCTTTACGCCAAATCAGAAACCGGAGCAAGGCTCAATCTGGCTGCGATCGCCGGATTTTGCGATCATGCCGGTTATGGATGATGCGCGGGAAGATGTGCCGGCGCGCCTTGAAAATAGTGAACTCTTTGCCAAATATTCGCTTCTCGGATCAGCAATCGATTTCGAATTGATGGCCGGATATGCCTGGGACGATGACCCGACCCTGCATCTGACAAAAACGCTCGATCTTGAGAGCGGGCAGGTTGCGGCGCTTACGCTGAGGCCCGAACATCACCGCCTGACATTAATGGGCGGAAGTTTCAGCACCACACGAGGAGGATTTGTCTTACGCGGCGAAGGAGCCTATTACAGCGGTAAATACTTGCAGTCTGCGGACCCGCGCCTTGCCGACGGAGTGGTGAAAAAAGATTATCTGCACTATTTACTCGGCGCGGAATATACGCTGCGGGGCGTCAAACTGAGCGCGCAGTTCATTCAACAGGCGATTCTCAATTATGAGGATCAGATCGCCAATGATCAATTCGAAAATACCCTGACCCTGCTTGCCAGCAAAGATTTTCTGCGCGACACCCTGCGCCTGGAACTGTTCGCCTATTTGGGTTTGAACGACCGGGATGCCCTGTTACGCCCGAAAATCAAATACGATCTTGCCGATGGGTTCCAGATTCAGGCTGGCGCCAACATCTTTGTCGGCGATAATGGCAATTTCGGACAATACGATGACAATGACATGCTCTACGCCAAAGTCATCTACAGCTTTTAACGCCATGCATTGCACGCCAATGCAGATATGGAAAAGAACCGTCCATGGTTTGCCCAGCAGAACGCAACAGCCCTGCCGGCGTAACGTGAATTACAAACTCATGTTACGCAGCCCCCCCTTGTTCCCTCCGCAAGCGGGGGGAATAAAAGGGGGGTACAGTTTTTCCCCTGCGAGAACTTAACAGCCCTGCCCCGCTTGCGGGGGGGGGATTGAGGGGGGTAGTGCGTAACATGACTTACAAATTTAGATGTTCTCACTAAACATATTTTCAGCATTCCCGTCTATTAGGCGTCAACAAATTCATGGATAGCCTGTTAACAAAATACGCCCCAAAGCGAAGGAAGCAGAATTTATGGCAATGGCAGAGATAAAAAACGCAGTGAATGGCCGACAAAAATTTGTACAGGTCTTTACGACAGATTTTGTGTGCTCAGTGTTGAAAGAGAGCGGCCTTGTTGATGATACGATTATTGCACAGATTAAACAGCGGGAGAAAGTTCAGCGCGAAGTGCTTCAAAAGCAATATGGTAAAAATAGTTTGACCCGGATTACGCCGGTGGATCTGATCAGCTCAATGGGACTTAAATTCAATGCCAGAGAACATGGACAGACAGCAGGCATCTTAACCGAAGAAGTCATCATGAAAGCCCTTGCAGCCTATTGGAAATTGCCGTTTCTCAAGATTGAGATGTCAAAAATCCAGAGCTCCGGGATTATCTCTAAACTCTCTGAACCTTTCGCTCGCAGACATCTGATTGTGCCGGTTCTGCTCTCAAAAACAATGCTGCTAGTGGCTCTGGTGAATCCGATGGATACGGAGGCATTGTCTGTCATTCAGCAAACGACATCATTGAAAATTCGACCGGTGATCAGTACGAAGCCCGATATTTTACGGGCGATTGATAAGAGTTATACAGAAAGAAAAACCCATGACGCCACACAGCAAAATCGTAATAATTTTCGTTCATTTATTCGGGCTGCCGTGAAAGAACTTCCTGATGCGTCAATCCGCGGCGACTCGTTTTTGCAAGCTGCTACGCATGGCGACGATGAAGAGAAATATATTGTTAACGCCGTGAATTTATTACTTCGTTACGGCTATGAACAGCGCGCTAGCGATATTCACATCGAACCCAAACAGGCGCACAGTACCATTCGGTTTCGGATTGACGGCTTTTTACAGGAATTTGAGAAAGTACCTCAGAGTCTGCACAATAATTTAGTGATCCGTATCAAAGCTCTGGCAGGTATGCAGATTGCCGAAAAGCGCAAGCCTCTGGATGGCATCTTTCGGATGAAAGTTGGTGAAAAAGAGATCGAATTTCGCGTTTCCACCATTCCTGTGTCTTACGGTGAAAAAATTATGATACGGCTTTTGGATCCGACGATGTTGCTGCAACCGATTGAAAAGCTTGGGTTAATGGAAAGAGAATATGAACATTATTTATCATTGATTTCGCGTAATAGTGGAATGATTCTTGTCACCGGCCCGGTCGGGAGCGGCAAAACAACTACGTTGTATTCTACGTTGCATACCCTTGCGGAGCAGGCCATTAATATTACAACGATTGAAGATCCGGTCGAATTGGTGCATGATCAGTTTAACCAGATTACTGTTCAACCGAATGCTGGCCTGACATTTGGCACAGCTTTGCGCCATATTGTTCGACAGTCTTCTGATGTTATTATGGTGGGCGAGATCCGCGATCAGGAAACCGCTGAAAATGCGTTTAAAGCTGCTTTAACCGGGCATCTGGTGCTAAGCACCTTACACACTAACGATGCGCCTTCTGCCATTGTGCGGCTTACTGATATGGGCATCCAGGCCTCCTTAATGGAATCTGCGCTTACTGCTGTTGTCTCCCAGCGGTTAGTGCGAAAAATTTGTGATATGTGCGGCGAACCATGTACTCCGTCAAAACACAAACTGGATCTGCTGCAGTTGACAGACGAGGATCTGGTCGGCCTTCCGATTCGAAGAGGCTTTGGGTGTTCCAAGTGTCGAGAAACCGGCTATTTCGGCCAGACGGCTGTGTTCGAGATTATGCCGATTACCGATGAGATCAGGGCACTGATTCACAGCCATGCCGCTGCTCATGTCATCAGGCAGGCGGCTGTCAAAGAGGGCATGAAAACTCTGAAAGACAGCGCGATGGCTAAATTCAAAGCTGGTATCATTTCGGTGGATGAAGTGTTGCGCGCCATGGGAGAAAGTGTGCCAAACGCCTGAAAGCAATGAGGGAGTGACACTTGAGAAGTCCGCCCAGCCATCAATGGCCGGTCTCAAAGCTGAAGCAGGCTGAAGCCCGCTCCCAAATTCCACAGGGCGCTTCAGCGTCCTTTCGCTTTGAGACTGGCGATTGATCGCCAGGAGACAGGGCACACGAGTTTGTCTCTCACGTTATACCTCCCCCTGTCAGACAGGGGGTGCGTAAGTCCTGCTGTCTTTATACTTTTTTCACATCCAAATAATCTCGTAATCCATCGCCTAGAAAATTAAACCCAAGCACGACAAGCATAATGGCCAATCCGGGAAAGGTGGTATGATGCGGGGCTAACAGCAAAAATTGACGTCCTTCGTTGAGCATGGACCCCCAACTCGGAGTCGGCGGTTGAGCGCCTAACCCTAAAAAACTGAGGCTCGCTTCGGCCAGAATCGCCCCGGCCATGCCAAAGGTCGCTTCAACGATCACAGGCGCAATCAGGTTTGGGAGCAGGTGCTGCATAATGATGCGCGCTGGAACTGCGCCGAGGGCGTGGGCGGCTGTGACGTATTCCATTTCGCGCAAATAGAGTACCTGGGCTCGCACAAGCCGGGCGTACCCGACCCATCCGATCAGGCATAAGGCCAGAATGACATGATTCAATCCGGGACCAAGCACAGCCACCATGGCAATCGCCAGCAGAATACCGGGAAAGGCCATCAGAATATCCACGATGCGCATAAACACCTCATCGATCCATCCCCCGTAAAATCCTGAGATTGACCCAATTGTTAGGCCAATGACCAGGGAAATGCTGACGGTCGAAATTCCAACCCACAGGGAAATCCTGGAGCCATAGAGAATTCGGCTGAACAAATCTCGACCGAGCTTGTCCTGTCCGCACCAGTGCGCGGTATTCGGCGCGCGCAAACCCTGCGCCATATTCTGCTCAAGCGGATTGTAGGGAGCAAAAATATCCGCAGCAAGCGCTGTGATAATCAGTCCGCCAACAATAAACGCTCCAAGAATCGCCAGTTTATTTTTGAACATCGCCTGGTTATTTGAAAATTTGATAGATGTATAAAAACCGAGTTTTTCGAAAAACTCGGTTTTTTTGTTAAATTATTCTATTGACACTGACATCTAACACTTGCTTCATGTGTATTAAACAAGACTTATGCAAGAATAACCTCAAATTGTCAAGGGTGAAAACGTTAGAAGATGAATCTTGAAGAAATGTATGTCTCATGCCGCCTCTGTCCGCGCCATTGCCAAGTCAATCGTCTGCACGGTCAAAAGGGCTTTTGCGGTGAAACCGCCCAATTGCGCGTGGCTTCTCTTGGCGCACATTTTGGCGAAGAACCGCCGATTTCAGGTCTTCATGGTTCGGGAACCGTGTTTTTCAGCGGCTGTACCTTGCAATGCGATTTCTGCCAGAATTATCAAATCTCGTGCCAGCATCTCGGAACGTTTACCACGGTCGAAGAGGTCGGCCAGCGGTTGACCGAATTATACGCTGCTCGCCAGATTCATAATATCAATTTTGTGACGCCGGATCATTTTTTTCCCCACACTTGCGCCATTGTCGTGTATGTCCGCAAACAGGGCATTGACATTCCGGCTGTCTATAATGTTTCGGGTTATCAAGACGTGCAGGCCTTGCGAGCGATTGAAGCGGCCGTCGATATCTATCTGCCGGATTTCAAATATGCGAATAACCGCTTAGGCGAACGCTTATCCCATTGCCGCAATTACGCCGCAATTGCGCTGGATGCGTTGACCGAAATGGTCAGACAAAAAGGGTTTCTGGATAGCACGTTCAGCGACGACCCGACGGCGATTGCCCGCAAAGGCGTGTTAGTGCGGCATCTGATTCTGCCCGGTCAGGTACAAAACTCCTTGGATGCTCTGAGTATGCTCTTGCTCGAATTCGGACGCCACCTGCCCATCAGCCTGATGGCGCAATATCACCCCATCCCCTCCTGGGAGGGGCCAGGGGTGGGTTTCCCCGACATGCAGCGTCCGATTACACCGGAAGAATTTCAACGGGTCTATGATCACGCCCTGGAATTGGGCTTTGAGCAGCTCTTTGTGCAATACCCTGAACAACGTGACGCCGCCTTTCTGCCGGATTTTCAGCAGGACGAGCCGTTTCAGGGCAATGTCGGCCGGGAATCCCTCACACGGTAATCGGTTTCTTCGATTTGAATCGTGTGGTACACCATGGCATCTCCCTCCTATGAAACGACAAGGATTCCTCATAAGCAAGGATGATGTATCCCTGCTTATGTGAAATCCTTGTCGTTTTATTGCGTCGAGCGAGCATCAGTTTTGACAGACCAAGAAACCAGGTTTTTTCGAAAAAACCCGGTTTCTGAGTACCCAATCACCGAAATATCTTGAGGAATAGCCAGGCCGATGTCCTTCAGACCCGCAATCACTTCGAACGCTGATAGATCTGTTACAACAAACACGGCGTCTGCCGCTTGAAATGCATTGGTATGCTCTCTGACAATGCGATAACCATCGTTGAACGTCAGGGGGAGTATAAGACCTGTTCTCCAGAAAAATCAAGCCCGTGCACCGCCAGCGCTCTGGCAAATCCTCTTTCACGCAGCACAAATTCATTGATCTTATTTTCCGCGCCGATGCACATCATACGCTGGCATCCCAATGACGCCAGGTACTCGCCGGCTAGCTTGCCGCCCCAGAGATGATCCGCATAGGCGGCGTCAACGCTGATGTCGTCAAAATTTGGAGGATAATGCGAAAAAATATAGGGCATATTCTTCTTTTCCAGAAAATCCAGCAGCTCATGCTCCAGGGTTTCTTGCAGAATAATTAAGCCGTCAACCTTCCTGCGATTCACCAGGCTGAGGATATTGCTTTTGCCGGTAAAGCGGTTCGTTAAAAAGGTGACAATGACGTCATAGTTTGCCCGTTCCAGCGTACCGCGCAGATCATTTAGCAGAGAACTGTAATATAATTGCTGCCCGAACTGGTCGTATTCTCGCGGCAGAATAACCCCGATCGTATTGACTTTGGACGTCGCCAATCCTCTGGCAATCGCGTTTAATTCAAATCCCACCTCATCAGCGAGCTTCAGAATTTTTTGTTTGGTGGCCTCTTGCACTAACGGACTGTTATTCAAACTGCGCGAGACCGTCGCCACGCTCACCCCGGCAAGTTTCGCCAGATCACGAATGGTCATTTCTTTCTTCTCCATAATATCACAATGTTTTATTTCTCTTCGTATTGTAACCGTTTTTCGACAAACATTCACGGGCGAAAGTAGAACTTTCGCACTCCAGCCAGGCGGCACAGAATTATTTACAGTAACAAATATTTTATTGACAGGCTTCCTGAATCTATATGTAAATACGGGTGAATATGCTTTTTCAGGTTTTTACCGTCTGCCTGTTGAATTGTCCTATCCAATAGGTACACGGCCAGAATTTGGCAATCCGGACCTGGCACTAAAACTCAAATAAAATTATGTATGCTGACAGAGTTTTATGAAAATACTGCGACTTTTGTTGTTATTGCTGGTAATCGGGGAAGGCCCGCGCCTGTCTTTGGCAGAGCCTGTGGTCATCCTGACCTCTGCACAGGATGAATATCCCCTGGGACGAGTGTTGGACTACCTGGAAGACCCGTCCGGCGAGTTGACCATTGACGACGTGGCTTCCCCGGCGTTTGCCGCGCGATTTGTCCGCAGTCAGGTTGACGCGCCGAATTTTGGCTATACCGCATCGGCCTATTGGGTACGTATCCGGCTGCGCTGTTCAATTGCTCATGACACAGAGTGGCGTCTGGAGTTGGGCTTTGCCAACATACAGCACATCGAATGCTATCGCCCCCGCGCCGATCAGTCTGGTTTTGAGGTGATCCGCACCGGCGCGCAATATCCCTTTGTCACCCGCGAGATTCCCTATTACCGCTTTGTTTTCGCCCTTTCACTGCCGCCTGCCGCTAAGCAGACGATCTATCTCCGTTTTCAGAGTGAAGCCTCCATGACCTTCCCCCTGACCCTCCGGACGCCGGATGCGTTTATGCGCCACAGCCAGCGCACGTTCTTCCTGTCCGGGCTGTTCTATGGCGCGCTGCTGTTGTTGATCGCCTATAACGCCTTTCTCTGGCTGGCGTTGCGCGATCGCACCTATGGGTACTATGTGGGGGGTATAACGTGTACCATTCTGATGCAGTGGGTGTATGATGGGTGGGCCGGGCAGTATCTCTGGCCCAATGCGCCGCGCTGGACGGAAGTCGCCATCCCTTTGTTGTGGGGAGTAACCGCGATCCTGGTGCAGATGTTTGCCATCACCTTTCTGAATACCCGGGCGCGCGCACCGCGCGGGCATCGGATGATGATCGGAACCATCGCGCTTTGGATCATAAGCATCGCGCTGATCCCCTTTGTCAGTTATGGTGTATTGGCGCGCATGATGATGTTGTTGCGCATTTTCACGAGCATCTTTTTGCCCGGGATCAGTCTGTTCATCTGGCGGCGAGGCTATCAACCGGCGCGCTATTTCTGCCTGGCCTGGCTGATGACGACCTCGTCGCTCCTCCCGTACATCCTCTCGCGGCTCGGCGCGGCGCCAAGCGTGGCGCTCACAGAGCACAGTTATCAGTTCGGGATCGTGTTGACCGGGCTGCTGTTTTCCTTTGCGCTAGCTGACCGGATTCAAGTGCTCCGACAGGAGAAAGACGCGGCCCAGCGCCAGGTGCTGACCGCCTTCCAGGAGAAAGAGCGGATGATCGCGGAACAAAATATCCGGTTGGAGCAGAACGTCTACGCCCGTACCCGCGAATTACAGCAAGAAGTCGCAGAACGCCAAAAGACTGAGATCGAGCTTCAGCGTGCGAAAGACCAGGCCGAGACCGCCAATCGCGCCAAAAGCCTCTTTCTTTCCAATATGAGCCACGAACTGCGCACGCCGCTGAACGCAATTCTGGGCTATGCGCAATTGCTGAAGCCGGGGGCGCCGCCGGGATCCCTGGAGTCCACCGGCCTGGAGACCATTGAACGCAGCGGCCGGCATCTCGTGCAACTGATTGAGGATCTGTTGGATCTGGCAAAAATCGAAGCGCAAAAAATCGAACTGGTACCTGGTGTCTTTTCCCTGTTGAACCAATTGGAGACCCTGTCCAATATGATGCGCCTGCGCGCTGACCAAAAAGGGCTGAACTTTGTGTATGCTCCGCAGCCGGGTCTTCCGAACATGGTCTTCGGCGACGAAAAACGCCTGAGTCAGGTGTTGCTCAACTTATTAGGCAATGCCGTCAAATTCACAGAGCAAGGAACTGTCACACTGAGAGTAAAAACAGTCATCAGTGAGCAGTGTTCAGTATGCAGTAAACACCCTCAAAATGAACACTTCCAACTGAATACTGACTACTGTTCACTCGTTTTTGAGGTTGAGGATACGGGCCCCGGCATCCCGTCCGATCACTTGGAGCATATCTTCGTCCCTTTTGCGCAACTCCAGGAGGCCGGGAAACCCACTGAAGGCATCGGGTTAGGTCTCTCCATCAGCCGAATCTTAGTGCAGTTGATGGGCGATGACCTGCATGTCACGAGCACGCTCGGCGCGGGAAGCGTCTTCTGGTTTACGCTCACCCTGCCGGCAGTTGCGGTCTCGCCGCCGCCATCTCAGCCCGGTCATCGGACGATTATCGGGGTACGCGGGACCCCGCCCCGCCTCCTGATTGTAGATGATCATGCGGATAACCGGGCTATGCTGCACGATCATTTACAACCCCTGGGATTTGTGATCGCAGAAGCGGAAAACGGGCAGGGGGCGATTGAGCAGGCTGAACGCGACCGACCGGATTTGGTGTTGATGGACCTGATGATGCCGGTGCTCAATGGTTTCGAAACCACCCGCCGCATGAGACAGTCTCCAACACTTGGCGGACTGAAAATCCTCATGATGACCGCCAATCTGACGATCAACGCCGCGGACCTGATCGCCGACATCGGCTGCGACGAGGTGCTGACCAAGCCGCTGCAACTCGATCTTCTGTTGGATCGGTTACGCGAACATTTAAAGATAGAATGGATCTACGATGAGCCGGTTCCGACCGCGACTCCGGCGCACGCGCCAACGGTGCTGCCGCCCGAAGCCGACCTGACGAAACTCCGCCATCTGGCGCAAATTTGCGCGTTCACGCAACTCATGGAAGAACTCAACTGTCTAAGCCAGCAGGACCAACAATATGAACCCTTTGCGAACAGCTTGCTCCAATTGCTTAACACCTTTCAATTTGACGCCATTTTGGAACGCCTCGGCCCGGCGTGATGGAACTACAGGAATGGTATGTGAGCAAAGAATTTGATTGCAGATATGATAAACATGTACCCTGACTTTTTTGGTGCAGGGAGGATTGAAGGGACTCAAAGGACCCAAAGGACTCAAGCAAGAGGAAGCATCTTTACTTGCGTCCCTTGCGTCCCTTGAGTCCCTTGATGCTATGCAAGCCCAACATGATATGATGAAACCAAAAATTCTGGTCGTGGACGATCACCCGAACCAGATGACCGCCTTATTCACGGCCTTGCAACAGGCAGGGTATAATTTGCTGATCGCCCAGCGCGGTGAGGAAGCCCTAGAATTGCTGACGCGCGTGCAGCCAGAGGTGATCCTGCTGGATGTCCAACTGCCGGATCTGGACGGCTTTGAAGTGTGCCGGCGTCTGAAACAGAATGGCACAGTGCGCCAGATTCCGGTCCTGTTTATCACGGCCGCCACGGAATTGAGCAATAGACTCGAGGGATTTCAGGCCGGCGGCGCAGATTATATCACCAAGCCCTTTCAGTTTGAGGAAGTCCTGGCGCGCGTCGCCACCCATCTCACCCTACGCCGCCTGCAACGAGCATTAGAAGCGGAAAAAGAACGCTTTCAGGGCCTCTCTGACGCGACCTTCGAAGGCATTCTGCTGCACGATCAGGAGCGCATTGTTGAGGTCAATCACACCCTGGAACGCTTACTCGGCTATGCCCGCGCCGAGTTGCTGGAACGCACGCTGTTCGATCTGCTGACGCCGGAATCCCGCTATCTCGCTGAAGAACTGATGGTTTCAGAGACCGAACGCGCGTATGAGGCGCAGGCGCAACATAAAGACGGTGCCATGATTCCGCTGGAAGTGCAAAGTCGCGCAATCCAGTATCAAGGTAAACCGATCCGTGTGCTGGCCTTGCGCGATATTTCCTGGCGCAAGACATTGGAACAGCAGGCCCGGGAACTCGCCTCGGAAAATATCCTCTTGAAAGCCTCGCTCAGCAACCGCGACCATCTGGGAAAGCTGATCGGCCGCAGCCCGGCCATGCAGAAGGTGTATGAACGCCTGCTGAAAGCCGCCGCGTCCGATGCGCCGGTCATGATCTACGGCGAAACCGGCTCCGGCAAAGAGCTCGCGGCCCGCACGATCTGTCAATTGAGCGACCAGCACGCCCGCATCTTTCTGCCTGTCAATTGCGCCGCGATCCAGGAGCCGCTGTTCGAATCTCAATTTTTCGGCTATCGCAAGGGCGCGTTTACCGGCGCGACGCGCGATGAAGTCGGCTATTTCGATCAGGCCCGCGGCGGCGTCCTGTTTCTAGACGAGATCAGCGAACTCTCCCCCACCATGCAGGCCAAACTACTGCGCGTCCTGAATAACGGCGAATACACACCGGTCGGAGCGACAAAGGTTCGGAACGCTGAGGTGCGCATCATGGCGGCCTCCAATCAATCGCTGCGCGCCCTGGTCTCAGCCGGCCGCTTTCGCGCGGATTTGTTTCACCGCCTGCACGTCATCGCCCTGGAAATGCCCCCCCTGCGTCAGCGCAAAGAAGATTTGCCGCTCCTGATCGCCCACTTTCTGCGGCAAGCTGAGGCCGCTGATGGGATCAAACGCACGTTGCCGGCTGAGATTCTCGCCCGTTTTCAGGAGTATGACTGGCCCGGCAATGTGCGCGAATTAGCCAATGAAGTGCAGCGCTACGTGACGCTGGATGAGGTCGAACTGCGCTCGCCCTATTCAGACGCAGCCGTTTCAGGCCGATCTACCCCGGGACAATCGTTCAACGACCAGATTGAAGCCTTCGAACGCCGCATCATTGCTGAGGCCTTAGCCCGCGCCCAGGGCAATCGCACCAAAACCGTCGAACTTTTGCAGATGCCATCCGCCACGCTCTACCGCAAAATCGAAAAATACGGGCTGTAATTGTTCAGGTCATTCAGTGAAGTCTTCAGTCAAACCCGAAATCTCTTAACACGTCCACCATTTTTCGGGCATTTTCAGGAGAAACTGTAGCGCGAAATTCCTTTTCGCGCCGCGCATGATTTATATCCTTCTACTCTTGTTGTGTGAAGAAAGTAAGAAAAAATGTCGCGGACTGAAATTTCAGTCCGAAAACTCGCGCGTGAACCAACTAGAGAACGGAATAATTTTCGCAAGAAAAGCATGCATGCCCGCGAAACCCGCGAAATCCGCGGAAATGAGGAGTCGTTGATGACATGCGATGACGCACGCACGAGATGAAAATCGAAAACGTACCCCGGACAGCCTTGTCCGGGCTGTGAATGGATCGGACAAGGCTGTCCGGGGTACAATGCATCTATGATTTATATGGGAGATGAAACGTTCGGTGTTTCTCAAAAGACCCTCCAGCAGAGCCAGGATATTTTTCGCGTGTTTTGCGTATTTCGAGGGCAGACATGCTTTTCTTGCAAGAATCATCCCGTTCTCTAGTGACAATCAGTGATTTTTCTGAAAATGGAAATGGAATAGAATATATTATGATCCAATTTTGGTTTTTCCTGGCATGACGTTTGCTCTATTCTTGACAACAATCTCCTGAGAGGATGAACCGTTTGTCGGCAAACACGACGGTTCTCAGAATACTATTCTTCCCCTCAGGAGGTGAATGATGGATATTATGCAGCATACCTTCAGTCAAGAAGAAATTCAACAATTATGCGAGTATCGCGACAAGCAACGTGATGGACGACTCAAGATTCGGTTGATCGCCCTCTTGATGGTCGCCCAGAAGTGTTCTCTCGAGGTCACGGCTTCTGTCGTTGGTCGGAGCGTCAAAACCCTGATGACCTGGGGACATCACTACGTGACAGAAGGCATCGACCGTTTGAATGCCTTCAATTATCAGCCGAAGAAGAGGTCTCTGACGCCACCCCAGCTTGAGCAGCTTGTGGTGTGGGTCAAGGATACCCATCCAGCGAAAACGAAGCAGGTGAAAGCCTATATTGCGGAGCAGTTTCAGGTGACGTATACGGTCGAGGCGGTTCGACAACTCCTGCATAAACAAGGCCTGAAACGTCTTCGTCCAGCGGTGCAGCCCGGCAATCCGCCCAGCGAAGATGAACAACGCGCCTTTGTGACGAAAGATGAGACGAGGAAAGCGGAAAGTAAGCCAGACACCGTCTTTTTGTTTGGAGATGCGATGCATCTCGTGCATCAAAATGAGCCGGGATATTGTTGGGGGGATCCGAATGATCCTCCGATCATGAAGACCAATAGCGGGCGGAAGCGGCTCAATATTTTGGGGGCATACAATCCCGCAGACCATTCGTTGGTGCATCTGACGGGCGAAGCCAATTGTGATGCGTGCCGGGGGATCGAGTTCTTTGAGCGGATTGAGAAGACATACCTCGCGGTTCCCCACATTGTCCTGTTTGTGGATAATGCGAAATATTTTAAAGCCACAGTGGTTCGGGAGTGGTGACAGGAACATCCTCATTTTCAGGTGGAGCCGCTTCCCTCATACGCGCCGAATCTCAACTTGATTGAGCGATTTTGGAAGTTGGCGAAAGAGAAACTGGTCAAAAATACCTATTATGAGAAGGACAAAACGTTTCGTGCTCATGTCTTTCGGTTTTTGAACCATGTGGATGAGTATATTGAGGAACTGAAGACGCTCATGGTGGAAAGGTTTCAGATTATTCCGGTAAAAACAGCATAATTATCAAAGAACGAAAGAATTTAGCAAATTTTATGCCAAACCAACACCTAAATTGGAGTATAATACATTTCTCGTGAATCCTCAACATATCGGAACTGTTTCTGTGAGCATTCCCGCAGGGAAAGCTTTTGATCGTGCAGAAAATGGAAATAATGCATCAAATATATTGACACGAGAATATGAAATCATTACAAAAATTTCAGTAGAAGTTTTTGAAAAAGAGAATCCTGAAAATTCTCTTGAAAACGTAACAGCTTTGTCCTGTGAGGGGAGGCTGACAGGGGTAATAGAATGCAGCATGACGAGGTGATTTTCGCATGACTCAACTTAATCCGAATACGCTGGCGCAGCGCCTGGGGAAAACAGCGCACGTGTCGCCGCTGCGCATGAAGCTTGTCAGCATAGCCGCGCGGTACCCGGTGAACGACGCCGCAAGCCTCGAAGACTGGCTCATCGAATTAGCTAACCGCCGCGGCGCGCGCATTGTGTTCCGCGACGGCAAATCCGACCCGGACGCCCCCTTGCCGGATGAATGCGTGATCAGCAATGAAGAACTGGTCACGGCTCTCTGCCAGCTTCAATGCCAGGATCGCCCCCAAATCCTGCGCCTGGCCGCGCAGCTGATTTCGCGGGGCGGCCTGAATGAGCCTGAACTCCAACATCTGGCGCTGCGCGAGAGAACAGGAGGCATTCTGGCGGAACTGGCGCGGCTGGCGCTGCGCATTGAGCCGGATCACCCTGTCTGGCGCAGGCTCCGCGCAGCGTTCAAACAGGAACAACCCCTGCGGGAGCCGCTGCTCCATTGGACGCGGTTAGCGCACCCGATCATGCAGCCGGGCAAATGTAACGCGCAGGGATGGAAATTGGTCGCATGAACAACGCCGTGAAAATTCTCACCACGCTCGATCAGAAATTGAACGCTGTGGTTGACTTGACCTTGTATGGCAGGGCGGCCTTAGTGCTTGGTTTTGAGCATGCCCCCCAGGAATGCGCGTTAAGCCAGGATGTGGACGCGGTCTTTCGCAAAGGTCAGGCTGAGGAATTACTCGCCACCACCAATTTTTGGGAAGCGGTCGAGTCCGTCAATGCAGAACTGGCGGACCAGGGACTATATATCAGCCATTTTTTTGAGGAAGATCAGGTGATTCTCCGGCCAGATTGGCACGCGCACGTGAAAAGCATCAAGGTACCCTGGAAAAACATCGATCTGTATCGTCTGGGAGATCTTGATCTGTTACTGAGCAAACTCATGCGAGATGATCCGATTGATCTGCAAGACGCCCTATTTATCCAGTCGAGTTCCGGGCTTGACCCGGACATGGTGCGGCAAGCCGTGCGAATCGCCAGAATTCCGCCCATTCCTGAAATCGAAGAGCAGTTTGCGCTGGCGACCCGGCGTTTTTTTCAGAGACTCGCCCTGGACAGCAAGGAATGAATCTCAAACAATCCTCCAGACGCTTCAGCATCCATCCGCTCAAATACGCTTTCTCAGAAGCTGTTTTAAAAGTGTGCTGGTCAGGAGTGTCAAAGCTCAGCTTTGACCGTCAAAGCCGAGCTTTGACACTCCTGTTCACCCTTCTCTCGAACTGCCTGTTATATAGACTTTTAAAACAGCTTCTCATAATGAGAAAATCATCTCTTATTGTGAGAAGGTGATCTAACCCGTATTTTTTCAAGAAGTTATCAGAAATTTCTCCTCTGTGAGTCTCTCAAAATGAGAGACCTGCACCCTCGCGCCCGATCGCCGTTCGCGTTCACGCTCTCCCGTTTTTCCCGCTAACCGGCTGAATCCGCCCTCCGTTCCGCAGTTGGCACGACGCTTGCTATCTATAATTGCATGAGCAAAGGAGTCAGCGATACAAACCAGGTTTTTGCCCAAAACCTGGTTTGTATACGCACACATGAAAATTTCATGTAAGTACCTGGTCAAAATTATTTACATTCGAGAGACTTCAAAAGTCTTTGAGACTTTTGAAGTCTCTCCTCAAAATATGCAATTAATTTTGTCCAGATACTTACATGGGAGGTGATGACGCGCATGTCTGCCAGACATCCTGTTGAAGAATCCTGCGGGTTGCCGCAAGCGCATCCCTATAATTTGCAGCAGGCCATCGAACGCTTTGAACGCGGCTACATTGCCAATATTCTGGAACTGACGCGCTGGAATCGCCGCAAAACCGCGCAGATGTTAGGGATTTCCGCAGACGCGCTGACAGCGAAGATGCAGTATTATCAGTTGCTATCAAGCCCGGCGTTTTCGGGTTCATGCGAATGTGAACGCGAAAACGCCCTGCGCTAGGATGTCGTGTTTTGGCAAGTTGAATATGACGAGTTGATTCGTACCCCGGACAGCCTGTCCGGACAAGGCTGTCCGGGGTACGAATCCGTCATGCGAATGTTGCCAAAACAGTAGTATTTACACGCGCGGCGGCGTCTTGACCACGCCAGCCAGCGCAAAACCATGCAAGGAGAGTGAATTATGATGAACAGAACCGTGATGACAGCATTCAGGCGGACAACGTTGCCGAAACGACAATACGCCCTAATGCATGAACACACGTTATTTACAGGAGATTTTTCTATGAAACAGATCAGATTGTTGAAGATATTTGTCTGTATGGCGCTTTGCTGGGGCATCTTGTTCGCCCCGGCGCATCACGCTTCTGCCGCTACCATTCCGGTGACGACGTGCAACGCCAGCGATTTGATTGGCGCTATTAGCACTGCCAACAGCAATGGCGCAGCCGATACGATCACGCTGACGGCCGGCTGCACGTACGCGTTTACCACAGCAAATAACTGGTGGTTCGGGCCGAATGCGCTGCCCGCGATTGCCAGCGACATTACCATTGACGGCAATGGCGCGATCCTGGAGGTGAGCGCCGGCGTGACGCGCCTGCGTTTTTTCTATGTCGGCGCCGACCCGGCCAAGTTTTCCAGCCCGATGACGACCGCCGGGACAAGCGGCGCGCTCACCTTGCGCAACCTCACCCTGCGCGGCGGTATCGCGAAAGGAGGCAACGGCGGATATGGCGGCGGCGGCGCGGGGCTAGGCGGGGCGATCTTCAACCAGGGGACCGTCACGCTCGACCACGTCACGCTCACGGCCAACAGTGCGCTGGGGGGCAGCACCAGCGGATCTTCGTTATGGGCGGGCGGCGGCGTGGGTGAAGACGCAAGAAGTGGAGATGATTCCGGCGGCTTTGGCGGCGGCTGGAGCGGCAGCGGCTATGATGGCACGGGCGGCGCGTCGTTCTATCCTGGCAGCGGCGGCCCCTTTGGAAATGGCGGCGGAAATGCTACTAATAACAGTTCGGGCGCCGGCGGCGGTTTTGGCGGCAGCGGCGCCTATAGCGGAAGCTCCGGCGGCGGCGGCGGCGGCGATGGCGGCGGCGGCGGTATGTCAGGGCACGCGGGCGGCGGTTTCGGCGACAGCGTTGTAAGTTGGGGGGGTATCATCGGCGGCGGCGGCGGCGTCGGCGCGGGCGGCGGTCTTGGCGGCGGCGGCGGTTTCGGCGGCGGCGGCGGCATTAAGAGCGCCGCCGTCAGCCCGGGCAGCGGCGGCTTTGGCGGCGGGGCGGGCGGCAGCGGCTTTTCTGGCACGGGCGGTGGCGGCGCGGGCATGGGCGGCGCGGTGTTCAACCTCGCCGGGAACCTGGTCATTGTCAACAGCACGCTGACGGCGAATATGGCGCAGGGCGGCTCCGGCACTAACGCCGGCAGCGGCCTGGGCGGCGCGGTGTTCAACCTGAACGGCGTCGTGCAGATCACCAACAGTACGCTCGCAGGCAATACCGTCCAAACCGGATCGCCAGGCGGCGCGCTGTATAACCTGGGCTATACGCCGAAATGTACGAATCCCTTACCCAACGGCTACCAGTGCGCCAACATCATGGGCACAGCCTCGGTGATTTTAAGCAACAGCATTCTCGCCAATACCACTGGCGGCGTTGATCTGGTCAACAATCAGGCCGCTGATCCCGGCGTCACCATCAGCGTCGGCGCGACGGTCACGACCGATGCTCACAACATTGTCCGTTCTTTCAGTGGGACGATCACAGGGACGCCTTTGTCCGGCGATCCCATGCTCGTCCCACTCGCCGATAATGGTGGTCCAACCCAGACGCACGCCCTCCTCTGGGGGTCTCCGGCAATTGACGCCGGTGATGATGCTTCCTGCCCGGCGACCGACCAGCGCGGCGCGGCGCGGCCGGGTGGCGCACACTGCGATATCGGTGCGTTCGAATATGTGGTGTACACTCTGGCGTATACCGCCGGCGCCAACGGCACAATCAGCGGAACCAGCGCGCAAACCGTTGAACATGGGGCAGATGGTACCGCAGTCGAAGCCGTGCCGAACACCGGCTATCATTTTGTGCAGTGGTCGGATGACTCCACCGTCAATCCGCGCACGGACGCGAACGTGACGGCGAATGTCAGCGTGACGGCGACTTTTGCCATCAACACCTATACGCTGACCTACATCGCCGGGGAACACGGCACAATCAGCGGGACGACGCCGCAGACGGTCGAACATGGATCGAATGGAACGACAGTGGAAGCCGTGCCGAATGCGAACTATCATTTCACACAGTGGAGCGATGGTGTGATGACGGCCTCGCGCACGGACACGAACGTGATGGCGAATGTCAGCGTGACCGCGGAATTCGCTATTGACACCTACACGCTGACCTACACCGCCGGGGTCAATGGCACGATCTCCGGTACAACGCCGCAGACCGTCAATCACGGGGCCAGCGGAACCGCCGTGACTGCGGTGCCGGATACCGACTATCATTTCGTGCAGTGGAGCGACGGGAACACAACGAACCCGCGCACGGACACGAACGTGATGGCGAATGTCAACGTGACGGCAAGCTTTGCCATTAACACCTACACACTGACCTACACGGCCGGCGCGAATGGGACCATCAGTGGCACGACGCCGCAGACGATCAATCACGGCGCAAGTGGGACGGCCGTGACCGCCGTGCCGAATCAAGGCTATCATTTCGTCCAGTGGAGCGACGGCGTGTTGACGGCCTCGCGCACCGACACGAACGTGACAGCGAACATCAACGTGACGGCAACATTCGCCATCAACACGGCCCCGGTGATCAGTGGGCCGTCTCTGCTCTCGGTCACCATGTCTGAAGATGGATCGCCCATTGTCTGGAGCGCGCCGGAGCTTTCCGCCACCGACGCGGACGGCGACACGCTGACCTGGAGCGTGAGCAGCGGCCCGGCGCATGGCGCGGCGACCGTCTCTGGCACGGAGGCATCCCCCACGACGTTCACCTACGCGCCGAACGCAAATTGGAACGGCGCGGACAGCTTCGTGGTCCAGGTGAGCGACAGCAGCGGCGGCACAGACACGATCACCGTGAATGTGACCATCGAGGCCGTCAACGACGCGCCGTCATTTACCGCCGGCGCGGATCAGCGCGCGGCCCAAAACGCCGGGCCGCAAACCGTGACCAATTGGGCAACGGCCGTGTCTCCGGGCGGCGGGGCCGATGAAGCAGGGCAAGCGTTCACGTTTACCGTCGCCACGGACAATAACGCGCTCTTTGCCGCGGGACCAGCGATCAGCAGCGACGGGACCCTGACGTACACGCCGGCGGTTGACGCCGCTGGCAGCGCCGCCGTGACCGTCACGCTGAGCGATGACGGCGGGACTGACAATGGCGGGGTAGATACGTCCGCGCCCCAGACCTTTACCATCACCGTGATTCCGGTGTACACCCTGATGTACAACGCCGGAGCAGGCGGCTCAATCAGCGGGACAAGTCCGCAGACGGTGGCATATGGCGCGGACGGAACCGCAGTGGAAGCCGTGCCGGGTACCGGCTATCATTTCGTGCAGTGGAGCGACGGCGTGACTGCCAATCCGCGCACGGACACGAACGTGACGGCGGACATCAGTGTGATAGCAAGCTTTGAGGCGGATCAACCGTCCGGCAATTCCTATCTGTTGTGGACGAAGTGACCATTGGCAGGCGATCCGTCAATGTGAACATGACGATTTGCAGAATATGCTGGAACTGTTTCGCGGGGATCTGACGTAAGTCGCCCGTCTGCGACGCCAATCACCCACGATTACAGGTCGGTCAGGCGTCAGGCATGACGCCTGACCGACCTGATGATCGCACACAAGAAGCATGAGCATGAACACAAAAACGCCTGTAAGACGCAACACAGGCATAAAGAATTTGATGCACAGCATTCGCCGTCTGACGACCTGGGCGGCAATTGGACTCGTACTCACGGGTATCATTGTCTGGGGCAGTGAGAGTGAAGCGGCGATCAAGTACGCCAAACCTGCCGTCACGGGCGCAGGCGACTGCAACAGTTGGGAGAATGCCTGCACCTTACAGACTGCGCTGACCGATGCGGTCAGCGGCGATGAAATCTGGGTAATGGCCGGGACGCACAAGCCCGGAACCAGCCGCGAAAGCACATTCCAACTCAAGAGTGACGTGGCGGTTTACGGTGGCTTTGATGGCACAGAAACTGCGCGCGACCAGCGCGACCCGGCCGCCAACGTCGTCATTCTCAGCGGCGACCTGAACGGCGACGATGGGCCGGACTGGGCCAACAACGGCGAGAACAGCTACCACGTAATCATGGGCGAAACCGCCACGCTCGACGGCGTGACCATCTCGGGCGGCAATGCGAACGGGACCGATCCGTACGACTGCGGCGGTGGGATGTACAACATCAACAGTGTTCACCCGACGCTGACGCACGTCACCTTCAGTGGCAACTTTGCAAACAGGCGAGGTGGCGGGATGTACAATCTCCATTCTTATCCCAATCTAACCCGTGTCGTCTTCAGTGGCAACGCTGCCGCCGAGGGCGGCGGGATGTACAGCATCAACAGCAGTCCGAGGCTGACAGACGTCACCTTTAGCGATAATTCGGCCGAAGACGGCGGTGGGATGTACAATGAATCCAGCAGCTCGACGCTGACTAATGCGACCTTCAGCGGCAACTCGGCCAACCTTAACGGCGGTGGATTGTACAACAACTCCAGCAGCCCGGCGCTGACCAACGCGACCTTCAGCGGCAACTCGGCCATCCACGACGGCGGCGGGGTGTACAATCTTTCCGGCAGCCCGACGCTGACCAATGTAACTTTCAGTGGCAACTCGGCCGATCGCGGCGGCGGGATCTGCAATGCCGACCCAGGCCCTGTCACCCGGAACAGCATTTTGTGGGGCAACACGGATCTCCTGGGGGTCCAAGTCTATAACGCCCACAGCGACGCGGCCTTCACCGACAGCGTCATTCAGGGCGGATGTCCTGCGGACAGCGTTTGCGAGAACGTCATCACCGCCGACCCGCTGCTCGGCGCATTCGGCGACTATGGCGGCAGTACTGAGACCTTCCCACTCCGGCCCGGCTCGCCGGCGCTGGATGCTGCCAGCAGCAGTTGTCCTGCCACCGACCAGCGCGGCATCCCGCGTTCCACGCCTGTCTGCGACATCGGCGCTTTCGAGTCGCAGGGCTTTGCCCTGACAATCACCGGCGGCAACCATCAAAGCGCGCCCGCCTCCACCGCGTTCCTGCAGCCACTCGCGTTGACTGTCACGGCGAACAATCCGCTCGAGCCGGTAAACGGCGGCCGGGTCACCTTTACCGGGTCTTCATCAGGCGCCAGCACCAATCCCGCGGCAAACACGGCAACGATTGACGCAGATGGCGCGGCGTCGCAGCTCGTGACGGCGAACGGGATCACCGGCACATACATCGTCACCCCGACCGTGAACGCCACGACATCCGTCACATTCAGCCTGGAAAACACCGCATGGCTGCCGGTTCTCTACGCGATTCCGGGCGGGGCCACGACCAATTTCTGCGATAGCTGGACGAATGCCTGCGAGTTGCGCTATGCCCTGACCCGTTCCGTCTCCGGACAGGAGATTTGGGTAAAAGCTGGCACATACACCCCGACCAACGGGACTGACCGCGGCGCGGCCTTCCAACTCAAGAGCGGCGTGTCAGTTTACGGCGGTTTCGCCGGGAGCGAGACCGTCCGCGACCAGCGCGACTGGACCGAGCAGGTCGTTATCCTCAGCGGCGACCTGAATGGCGACGACGGCCCGGACTTCGCCAACAACGACGAAAATAGCTACCACGTCGTGACCGGCGCCGACGGCGCTACCCTCGACGGCGTGACCGTCTCCGGCGGCAATGCCGACGGCATCTACTCCGCCCAGAACAAGGGTGGCGGAATGTACAACAGCAACAGCAGCCCAACGCTGACCAGCGTCGTCTTTAGCGGCAGCGCGGCCAGTGACTACGGCGGCGGGATGGCCAACGAGTCCAACAGCAGTCCGACGCTGACCAACGTCGTCTTTAGCGGCAACACCGCCTTCACAGGCGGTGGAATGCACAACAGCGGCGGCAGCCCTGTGCTGATGGACGTCACCTTCAGCGACAACACGGCCAGTTACGGCGGCGGCGGGATGGCCAACGATTCCAACAGCAGCCCGACGCTGACCAACGCCACCTTCAGCGGCAACGCGACCGACCTCTACGGCGGCGGAATCCTCAACTGGGGAGGCAGCTTGACGCTGACCAACCTCACCTTCAGTGGCAATTCGGCCGGCGATAAGGGCGGTGGGCTTTTTACCTGGGGGAGTAACGCAACCTTGACCAACCTCACCTTCAACGGCAACGCGGCCTCCAACGGTGGTGGGCTGTACAGCAATGGCAATGCGCAGGTGCGCAACAGCATCTTTTGGGGGAACAGCGGCAGCGAGCTTGTCAACGGCGGGACGCTCACCATCCAGGACAGCGTGGTGCAGGGCGGCTACACGGGCGGCGCGAACATCGTCACCGCCGATCCGCTGCTCGGCGCACTCGGCAACTATGGCGGCAGCACCGCGACCTTTCCGCTCCGGCCAGGCTCCTCGGCGATTGACGCCGGAAACGCCTCCTACTGCACCCTCGGCCACGACCAGCGCGGGGTAGGTACGGTGGGTGTCTGCGACATCGGCGCCTTCGAGTCGCAGGGCTTTGACTTGACGATGACTGGTGGCGACAATCAAACCGCGCCCATCACCACCGTGTTTCCGCGGCCGCTCGCCTTGACGGTCGCGGCGAACGATCCGGCCGAGCCTGTGGACGGCGGGCGGGTCACCTTTACCGGGCCATCGTCGGGCGCGAGCACCAATCCAGTAATGAATCTCGCGACGATAACGGGCGGCTCGGTGTCGCAGCCCGTGACGGCGAACCCCACCACTGGCTCGTACACCGTGACGGCCAGCGCCAGCGGCGCGACAAGCGTGGATTTCAATTTGACGAACTCGTGGACGACTGTCTACACCACGACGACGACGCTCGCCTCATCCCTGAATCCCTCCACTTATAGCGCATCCGTCAGTTTCACCGTCACCGTCACCTCGACCGGCGGCACGCCAACGGGCAGCGTGCAGTTCTACATGGATGGCGCGCCGTTGGGCCTGGCCGTGCCCCTATCGGACGGCCAGGCGGTCATCAGCACGTCCCTGATCGAGGTGGGAGCGCACCTGATTTCGGCAACGTACAGCGGCGCCCCCTACTACCTGGAAAGCGCATCTTCCACGTTGAACCAGGTTGTGGACTGCGGAATGACTGTGACCGTCATGAATGCTGAGGACAGCGGCGTGGGGTCCTTGCGTAATGCGATTGCTGGCGCGTGCGACGGCGGGACGGTCACGTTCGATGACGATTACAGCATCCCACTGTCCAGCGCGTTGGCAATTGATAAGAACCTGACAATCAGTGGCGCAGGGCACACGGTTGGCGTGAGTGGTCAGAATGTGAATCAGGTGTTTGCTGTCACCGCAGGGGTCTCGGTCACGCTGCAAAACCTCACGGTAGCGAATGGCGTTGCCAGCATTCTCAACAACGGGACCTTGACAATCGCCGATAGCATGTTGAACAACAACGTTGGGACAATCACCACCAACTCCGGCGCTACGCTGACGGTGCTCCGCACGGCGATCTCCAACAACTCGGGAGGCCTGCGGCTCGCCGGGCCTGCCAGCGCCGGAATCCTCAATTACGGCACACTGACGGTAACAGACAGTGCTTTTACCGGCAACCAGTTCACGTTACGAAGCAATGGCGGCACGGCGATTTCGAATACTACGAGTGGCGTGGCGGTCGTAACGGGCAGTTCGTTCGACAACAACAATGCTGGAGCCTACGCATTGGGTGGGGGAGCGATTGCCAATCAGGGCCGAATGACGATTAACGAGTGCTCATTCACGGGTAACAGCCAGCCGGCTGGTGTTTATGGGGGCGGCGCGATCATCAACGATAACGATGCTGGAATTCTCACGGTGAGCGATTCGATCTTTTCCAACAATTCATCGGGATCCGCAAGTTCGACCTCCCTGGGACTTGGCGGCGCGATTTCCCACCGCGCCGGCGCCCTGACCGTGACGGGCAGCACCTTCGACGGTAACTCGGCCTACGGGCACGGCGGTGCAATACTTGGCTTACAAACTCTCTCGCTGACCAACAACACCTTCCGCGGAAATCGCGCGCAGCCGGCATCGGGTGATGGGTGGGGCGGTGCGCTCGTCGCGAGTTCAAGCGACAGTTCGGTCACCTTCGATCTGACCAACAACACCTTTGTATCCAACACCGCGACTGTAGGCGGCAATCTCTACTTCGCGCTGACGGGCCCAACCGTCAATCTGTACAACAACATCGTACTTCAGGGCGCTAGCGGTGGAAACTGTTCCATCCCCAGCGATCTCACGCCGAATGCCAGTCACAATCTGGCGGATGACGCTACCTGCGGAAGCGGTTTCAATGATGCGTCATCCGTCCTGCTCGGCACGTTCGGGGACTATGGCGGCGACACGCTGACCTTCCCCTTGCTGCCCGGATCATCCGCCATCAATGCGGGCAATGCCGTCTACTGCACCATCGGCCATGATCAGCGCGGGGTGAGTTATCTCGGAACCTGCGACATCGGCGCGTTCGAATCGCGTGGTTTCACATTCACTAACCAAACTGGCACACCGCAAAGCACGGTCATTAACACGACCTTTGCGAATCCGTTGACGCTGACGGTCACGGCCAATGATGTCGGCGTGCCGGTGGATGGCGCGGTTGTCACCTTCACCGCGCCTGCGTCCGGCGCAAGCGCCGTGCTCAGCAGCAGTTCCGTCACGGTTGGCGCCGATGGACTGGCGAGCGTCACCGCGACGGCCAACGGGACGGGCGGATCGTACGCCGTAACGGCCAGCGCGACCGGCGCAACAAGCGTGAATTTTGCGCTTCGGAACAAAGTGATCCCGGTCATTGCGCAAGGCGCGCCGGTCGCTGTCACCATGTCTGAAGACGGGTCGCCAATTCCCTGGATGACGCCGACGATTTCCGCCACCGACGCCGACGGTGATCCACTGACCTGGAGTCTGAGCAGCGGCCCGGCGCACGGCGCGGCGACCGTCTCCGGCACGGTCGCGTCGCCGACCATCAGTTATACCCCCGCGACGAACTGGAACGGATCGGACAGCTTTGTGGTGCGCGTCACGGATGTTGACGGCTATGCTGAAATCACCGTGAATGTCACCGTGGCTGCGGTCAACGACGCGCCGGAGATCCTCGAAGGCGATGCCGTGACGGTCAGCATGTCGGAAGATGGAACGCCGACAGCGTTCAACCTCACATTGAATGCTGTTGATATTGACGGAGGCGCATTGACCTGGAGCATCAGCGCGAGCGCGAGTCATGGCATGGCCAGCATGGTCAGCGGCGACACGCTGAGCTACGCGCCGAACGCAAATTACAATGGGTCTGACAGTTTTGTGGTCCAGGTGAGCGACGGCAACGGCGGCGTGGATACGATCACGGTGAATGTGACGATTGACGCAGTGAACGACACGCCGGAGATCACCGAAGGGGCAAGCATCGCGGTCAGCATGTCCGAGGACGGTTCGCCAACCCCCTTTAGTCTGACGTTGCATGCGACAGATATTGAAGGAGACACGCTGACCTGGAGCATCAGTATCCCGGCGACATACGGCACAGCAGACGCAAGCGACACAGACGCGTCACAGGCGATTACCTACACGCCGCATGCCGATTACAATGGGTCTGACAGTTTTGTCGTGCAGGTGAGCGACGGCAACGGCGGCGTGGATACGATCATGGTGAATGTGACCATCGAGGCGGTCAATGACGCGCCGGTAAATACGACCATGCCGAGTATCTCCGGTACGCTACAGGTCGGCAATCTGCTGACGGCGAATCCTGGCAGCTGGAACGACACGCTTGACACGGCGGTCAGCGGTTCGTCCACGCTGTCGTATGCGTATCAATGGCAGCGCGCTGATGATGCCGCCGGGACGAATCTGGCCGATATCAGCGGCGCAACCACTGCAACCTATACGGTAACTGCAGCAGATGCGCGCCGCTATCTCCGGGTCACCGTCACAGCGACCGATACAGGGGTGGGAACTCCGGCCAGCCAATCGGCGACCACCTCTTCCGGATTTGTTCTCATCGCCAATACTGCCCCGGCGATCACTGAATCATCTCCGGTCTCGGTCACCATGTCTGAAGATGGGGCGCCGACGCCGTTCAGTCTAACCTTACACGCGACCGACGCTGACGGAGACCCCTTGACCTGGAGCACCAGCTCCCCGCCGACCAATGGTACAGTCAGCAGCGTCAGCGCCGACGCCATGACCTATACGCCGCATGCGAATTACAATGGTACGGATAGTTTTGAGGTGCAGGTGTCCGATGGCCACGGCGGAACCGACGCCATCACGGTGAATGTCACGATTGAACCGGTCAATGATGCGCCATCGTTCGCGAAAGGCGCAAACCAGACCGTGAACGAAGACGCCGGACCGCAGACGGTCAGCGGGTGGGCCACGAATATCTCCGCAGGCCCGGCGAATGAAGCCGGTCAAACCCTGACGTTTACAACGACCAACAATAACACCGCGCTGTTTGCCGTGCAGCCGGCGATCAGCAGTACCGGCGCGCTGACCTACACGTTGACCGCCAACGCCTCTGGCGTGGCGACGGTCACGGTGATGCTCAGAGATAACGGCGGTACGCTCAACGGCGGCGTGGATACCTCCGCAGCTCAAACCTTCACGATTACCGTGCTGGATATGCCGGATCCGGAGATCAACCTCCGGGAGAAAGTGAGCGGGACTGATATTCCGCATCAGAGTACCTACAATCTGGGGACGATTGGCGTGAATGCGTTCATGCTACTGGAATTCACCATCAGCAATCCCGGAACCGCCGCGTTGGCGCTGACTGGCAGCCCGCTCGTGGCGATCAGCGGCCCGCAGGCTGCCGAGTTTCAGGTAGTGTACGACCCGAGCGCAACCGTGCCAGCCGGCGGAGCCACAGAGTTGATGATCCTGTTCGATTGCAGCAGCACTGATCCGCAGAACGCAACCGTGACAATTGCTAACAACGACAGCGATGAAGCACCCTACATCTTTACGCTTGTCGCTAATCAACCAGAAGTCAATAGTTTTATCTTATGGACAAAATAAGGGGGGAACTGTCACATTCCCCTCAGAGATTATCCGCGGTCGGGCGTCCTCGTGAGGCTCGACCGTCCTGATACCTCTTTCAAAGGAGATTTGTTATGTGGTTTCCATCGAACCTGTTTGCGTATATCCGCCGCACTTCCTTCACCCGCTGTGGATTGATCCTGGGCTTGCTTCTTATCAGCCTGGTGATACTCAGTTGCCCCGATCATGACAAAGAGCACCCCACGCTTTCTCCCACCCCGGCGCCGGCGTATGAACTGCGCAATTTCCAGGCCATGCACGATGAGTCACAGAAGTGGTGCGCCTGGCTGGAGGAGGAGGATCAGGTGTCTCTGAATGTTCCGTACTCCGGAGAGTTTCTCGTGACTCTGGTCACCCAGCAGACGACCATCCGCCTTGTAGTACGCATGCACCAGGCGAGCGTGCTGATCGTCTGGCTGCAGCCGACCGACCGGCTGGTGACCGCGACGGCGCAGGCCGGAGAGATTCATGCGCCGGACGCCGCCAGCGCCGCCGTCCGGTCAGTGCATGAAGACGCCTACCAGTTCCCACAGATCTGGCCGGCGCCGCCCTATGCCACCCTGTTTGCCTGGCCGGCGCACGGCGGGATTGGAGCCTGGGATCAGATTTTCACCCCTGATGCTCAGACGCCGGTGATGAGCCTGGCGGAGACCACGGCTGGCGTGCTCAAACTGCGGAAGTGCCCTGCACCGCCGACGCCCACAACGCGACCGACTCAGACACCCACAGCGCGACCGACCTTGACGCCGACGCCGCGACCCACTGTCACGCCCACGCCGCCGCCTACCGTCACTCCCATGCCCACGGTCACGCCGACGCCCACCGTCACGCCGTCCCCCGTCTGCCATGGGATTCTGGACGAGGGCGCATGCTGGTATCTGTCTGCGCTGAATGAGACGTGTCAGGCCACGTGCCAGACGCAGGGAGGCGTGGTGGATACGGCGGTTGACGCCGGCGGAAATTTCTGGGATGCGCACGATGCCGTGTATTGCCGTAACCTGTTAGTCCGGCTGCAGCACCCGGCTATCGCCCTCTCCACGATCAATCTGACCATCGCCAGCGGCTATGGGTTATGTGGGGCGAGCAGTACGGGCGTCGTGATGAAGTTTGAGGGTGGCCCGCAGGATGCCACTCATCCGTTTCGTAACGGACAGGTCGCCTGTCCGTGCCAGTAGGTTCTCTGGAGGCCGGGGTGAGTTTCCCCTCGTGAGATGGGCCGGGGGCGGGTTTCTGCTCCTGGGAGGGGCCATCTGACAAGGGTAGGTATTTTGCTCGGACACCCCGTGATCCCGGCCATCAATGACCGGTCTCAAAGCTGAAGCAGGCTTAAAGCCCGCTGATTAATTTCGCAGGGCGCTTCAGCGTCCTTCAGCTTTGAGACTGGCGATTGATCGTCAGAGACGGGGCACACGGGTTTGTACCTCAAGTTATACCCATCCCTGCTCCTCCCAGGAGGGGAATTTACGGATGGGTCTCCGTTGTCCCGCCCGGGAGGGAATCCGGCGACTGTGCCGCCTAATACTTACCCTTGTTAGCCTGGGACGGGACAGGGGTGAGTAAAAAAACGTAAAATTTCTGCCATCTCTCAGGATAGCAGATGCCCTTGAAAGAGTTCGTGCGTTCTGATGATCTGTTCCAGTTCATTCACTTCTTCTAACAGGGATTTTTCATCAGTCCGATACACAAAATCCGCGGCCTGAAGATATTTGTGATAGGAGTTTTCCCAGATTTTGGTAATATCTTCGCGAATTGTCACGCCCGGATTCACTCTGGGACGGTCGGCTCTGGACACGCGCTCGACCAGGGTGTCAATGGAGGCTTCCAGCAGAATGACGGGGCCAGTGCCCTTGATTACATCCATATTCCATTCATATCTGACCGTGCCGCCGCCTAAACACACCACCGCATGCTGTTTCGCGGCAAAATATTTGCAAATCGAATATTCCAGTTCCCGAAAGGCTATCCATCCCTGTTCCTGCACCAGGCGATGGAATGAATAGCCTAATCTGGCGTCCATTTCCCGATCCAGATCGCAAAATTCAAACCCGAAGCGTTGCGCCAGGCGGCTGCCAATCGCCGTTTTTCCAGAACCGATAATGCCGCAAAAATAGAGATTCATAATCGTTCGTTCACAATGCGCAGGTCGCAATAGTCGCAGCCGGTCGCCAGGGTCTCGCCCAGTTCCATGCGAATGCCGTCGTGTCCGGCCGCGCGGCCGCGGTCGCCTTCCATGGCAATATCGCAATACAACTGCACTTCTTCGGGCGTGCAGCCTAATTTTTTCCAGGCTTCTACCAGCGGACAATAGCGCATGTGCTGGGTGGCGAACTCGTCGTTGTAGTCAATTTCAGAATCAAATACTTCGGCCGAGCCTTTTTCCACGTGCCGCGTCACCCAGTCTTTTGCTGTAAAGGGCTGTGGATCTTTCTGCGCCTTGAGCTTGCCGAATTCAAAAATCGCCTTGCGGCTGATGGCTTCTACCTGGTCAGGCGGCAAGACTTTCGCAAATTCCTGAAACAAGAGCGCAAACCAGGTCCCGCGATCTTCAATCGCCGCCCGAATACGAGTCAGCATTTCCTTGCGTGTCACAACATCGTGTTGGTTTTCCATTGTTTCTCCCCTATAAATACAATGTTCATTCGTGCATGGAAGAAACCGGGTTTTTTCGAAAAAACCCGGTTTCTTCCATGCTTGATTCTTCTATCTTCTATTCCCTGATCCCCTGAGCGACTTCAACCATACACTTTAACGCAAAGGGGCTCATGGAACCGGGGATACTGCACCCGTTTGCCAGGAAAAAGCGCGTTGTTCCACCCATTGCCATGCCTTCGCGCACCATGTTCATCAGATACTCGGGCGTATGGCGCGTGACAATTGTATTATCAATGCCGCCCATCACGCAGCCCGGAAAGCGATCTTTCATCTCTTGCAGCGACGGATTATCAGGCACACGATCTTCCCAACTGATAATGTTGACCGGAAAATCGAGCACATTGTCGGTATCGATATGATGTCCGTGCACATGCAGCGTGTTCATGGGGCCGTCGTCTTTCACAGCCTCGAAAAGGCGCATGGCAAAGGGTTTGACAAAACGTAAAAAATCATCCCGTGTCATCTGCTCTTTGCTCGCCAGAATGGAGACAAAAATCCCGGCAGATCCGGCAGCTAAGGATTTTTTGGCATAAGCGATCAGATTTTCGGTCACAACATCCAAAGCGTCTAACACTGCCTGTGGCTGCTCTTCGATCAAAACCGGAAGATGCTGCCCGACCGGGCTTCTCTGGAGCGCCTGGTAAGGATCAAACACGGTATCTACAAAATAGGCGCGATCGGCCAGATGGTGTTGAATCAGGCGCAAGGCCTTTAACTGTTCATTCAAGGGGGACTGCTCAATCTCAAAAGGTGTTAACTTTTTTAGATCTGCCGCCGATTTCAACGCTGTCATCTCCTTGGGCATAGGATAAAAATAATCATTCATCACTTTGAGCCAGTCAAAATCGTAATAGTCAAAAAAGGCGCAGGCCAGTTCGGCAAATTTTTCACCGGGCAGAAATTGGTGTCCGAAATGATACCAGCAGCTCATCGGCGCGCGATCCGGCGAATCGCCCCGTAACACAGTATTCACACGCTCAAGTTTCTTCATAATGTTCTCCTGTAGTTTTTCCTATGCAATTCCCAGATAGGCTTTCTGAACCAGATCGCTCTCGCGCAGTGCCGATGTATCGGCCTGCATGATGATCGAGCCAGTTTCGAGCACATAGCCGTAAGAGGCAACTTGCAAGGCCAGATTTGCGTTCTGTTCAACCAGTAAAATGGATTTTCCCAGGCGGTTAATATCTACGATGAACTCGAAGATTTTTTCCACGATAATCGGCGCAAGACCCAGACTGGGTTCGTCCAGCAAGAGAATTTCCGGATCAGACATCATGCCTCTGGCAATCGCCAGCATTTGCTGTTCCCCACCGGAAAGTGTGCCGCCTTCCTGTTTGCGTCGTTCCGCTAAACGTGGAAACAGGGTATAGCATTGTTGCATCAGATCATGAATCTTCTGCTTATCCCGTTGGATAAAAGCTCCGGCGAGCAGATTCTCTTCAACGGTCAATTCAGAAAAAATTTTGCGTCCTTCAGGCACGTGACAAATTCCTTTTTTGATAATCTCATGAGATGGTAAATCCGTGATGTCTTCATCCTGAAAAAACACATCGCCGCCGGAGCTTTTGACCACGCCGGTCAGCGTGTTGAGCAGGGTAGTTTTCCCGGCCCCGTTTGCTCCGATCAGGGTGATGAAATCTCCTTGTTTTACTTGCAGGGACACGCCTTTTAAGGCATTAATTTCTCCGTAATGCACGGTTAAATCATAGACTTCCAGTAATGCCATTATTTGACGCCTCCTTTGCCGAGATAGGCTTCAATCACGAGTTCATTGGTCTGTACTTCCGTCGCTGTGCCTTCCGCAATTTTGACGCCATAATCAATGACTGAGATCGTATCGGCCAGACTCATAACGAGTTTCATATCGTGTTCGATGATCAGAATGGTGTAATTTTCTTCTCTCAGCGAGACAATATAGTTTTTCAAATCCGCAGTTTCACGATCGTTCATCCCGGCAGCGGGTTCATCGAGTAAAAGCATCTGGGGTTTACTGGCAAGTGCTCTGGCGATTTCTAACTTACGCTGCTCGCCGTAAGGCAGGCTGCTGGCAAAATCATGCTGCTTATCCACCAGGCCGATTTTTTCTAACAGGTACAGGCAAAATTCGCGTATCTCCTGTTCTTCGCGTTTGAAGCGTCGGTTGCGAAGGGCCAGGCTCCACAAGAAATATTTTGTCAAATGATGCGCGCCGACCATGACATTATCCAACACTGACATATAGCGAAACAGGCGGATATTTTGAAACGTACGCGCAATCCCTTTGCGCGAAATGATATGCGTGGGCAGTCCTTCCAGGTGTTCCTCGTTAAACACGATTGCACCGGAATTGGGCGGATAAATGCCGGTAATGCAATTGAAAAACGTGGTTTTGCCAGCTCCATTCGGGCCGATAATGGCGTGTACCGTGCCCTCCTGCACGGTCAGATCAACATCGTTTACAGCCACCAGTCCGCCAAAAGTTTTGCGTAAGCGTTCAATGTTGAAGTTCACGTTCTGTCCTCCCCCCTGCAGCAACACGCTGGCGTTTTTGGCCGCGTTTTCGATGTTTTTTGAAGAGCGGTTCTGAGCGTTCAAAAAGACCTTTTACGCCCATAATTCCGCCTGGTCTGAGCACAATCACGCCGATCAAGATGAGACCGTAGAGCACCATGCGATACTGGGACATAAAGCGGAAGATCTCCGGCAGAAGCACCAGAATGCCTGCTCCAAGCATGGGGCCTATAATTGAACCAGTGCCACCCAGGGCGACCATGGTTAACACGGTAAAGGACTCGTTCCCACTAAACTGATCCGCGCTCAGGAAGCGGGCAAAGTGCGCATAAAAAGACCCCGCAATGCCGGCAATACAACAGGCGATGGTAAAAGCCAAGGTTTTATAGGCAAAGACGTTGATCCCCATGCTTTTGGCGGCGAGTTCATCTTCACGAATGGCCAGAAAGGCGCGTCCGACTTTAGAAGCGGACAGCCGATGAATAAAGACGACGACGATCACAATCAGCACCAAAATTAAATAATAGGAATGCATGGAGTTGAAATTCCGGCCGAATAATTTGGGCACCGGAATGCCGACTAAACCCATGGGACCTCTGGTCAGCGGCGTCCAATTCAGGATCAGGATCCGTACGATTTCGCCAAATCCCAGGGTTGTAAATGCCAGGAAGATCGCGCGTAAGCGCAAGGTCGCCAGGCCGATCATCGCCCCCCAGAACCCGGCAAAAACTCCGGCCGCGAGCATGCACACCCAAAACGACCAACCCAATCTGAGCGCCAGCAAGGCGGAGCAATATGCACCTAATCCGTAAAAGGCGCCGTGTCCCAGAGAAAACATGCCGGTGAATCCGATGACGATGTTTAAGCTTGAGGCCAGAACAATATAAATCCCCACCATTGTAGCGATCCGCAGAAAATAAGCATTGGTTACCAGAAACGGCAGTCCCAATAACGCGATTCCCAAAGCAAGCACCAGGGGAATTCTAAAACGAATAATTGTATTTTTGAGTGTTGCTTTCACACAAGCTCTCCCATGTAAATCCGTTTGGAGTAAACGCTTCAGCGTTTCCTCATACATGACGCCGTTTAAATATTGACTCTTCGCCCCAGAATACCTTGCGGGCGAAAGAGCAGGAATCCGACCAGAATGACGAAACCGATAATGTCGCGGTAGCCGATACCGATCACATGTACGCCCAGATTTTCGATAATTCCCAGGGAATATCCGCCGATAATCGCTCCCGGCACTGAGGTCAAGCCGCCAAACACCGCCGATGAAAAAGATTTGGTGCCGGCAATCATGCCCATTGTGGGATTAATGGCATTGTAATAGACGCTGGCGAGCACCCCGGCGATTCCGGCGCATGCGCCTCCCAGAGCAAAGGTAAATGAGGTCACGCGATCAACATCAACCCCCATCAACCCGGCGGTTTTATAATCTAACGACACGGTGCGAATCGCCAGTCCGATTCTGGTTTTGAAAATCAGGATTTGCAAGCCGGTCAGGATGACGACGGCGGTGGCGATCATAAACAATTGATACCATACCACCTCAACCTCGCCAATTGTAAAGGCCACGCCATCGTAGAAACTCGGCATGGATTTTGTTTCCGCGCCCCAGATGACCGAGGCGATTTCCATAAACAGAATAGAAAACCCGATGGTACAAATTAATGAGGCAATCCGGGCCACGCCGCGCAGCAGTTTAATCGCCACCTTTTCAATAATAAATCCGAGACACCAGCCCATGGCTGCGCCAGCCAGCAGGGCCAAAAAAATATTTTCACTGATGTAGGTTACGACCATCCAGCCTGCATATGCACCCATCATGTACAATGCGCCGGTCGCAAAATTGACGAGTTTCAACACGCCGTAAATAATGGCAAAGGAGATCGCCAACAAGGCGAATAAACTGCCTTGCGTCAAGCCGTTGATCAATTGTTGTAAGGTCACGTGAAAAAAACAATGGTATCCTGTCGGACAGAATACCATTGTTATAATGCCGCAAGGCGTTTACTTTGTGTAGAGTTCGAATTTTCCGTTAGTCACCCATACTTTTTTGTATTTTTTCACCGCATCGCCGGCCGGGGTAAACGTGATTTCTCCGGTCAATCCCGGAAAATCTTTGGTTTTGGCAAGCTCTTCGCGTAAGGGGCTGCTTTCTGTGGTGCCTGCGCGTTCAATCGCGTCGGCCAGCAGCAGGATGGCGTCATAAGCCAGGGCTGCATGGAAATTGGGCGTGGCTTCAAAGCGTTTTTGAAATTCCTGCACATATCCTTGCACCGCTGGATCAGGATCTTCAGCAAAAAAACTGGCGTTGGTGTATAATCCCTCAACCGCATCGCCGCCCAGCGCCGTCAACTGGGTTGAATAGAGCGAACTGGGGCCTAAAATCGGAATCTCCCAGCCCAGGCTCGCTTTTTGTTTGGCGATTAACGCGCCGTCATTATACATGGCGGCCATAAAGAAGGCGTCAGCATCTGAACTTTTTAATTTTGTCAGCACGGCTTTAAAATCTTTGTCTCCCTCAAAATAAAACTCTTTTGCCACAACTTCTCCGCCGAGTTTTTTAAACGCATCGGCAAAATAATCAGCCGTCACGATGCCCCAATCATTGTTAATATGCAGAATGGCGATTTTTTTGAATCCTAATTCGTTGTATGTCCAATCTGCCATAAAAGGTCCTTCACTCGCCTGAGTTCCAACGATGCTGAAACTCCATGTGGAGCCAGGAGCAAAATCAGGATGGCTGGCGGTCGGCGAGAGTTGGATCATCCCGGCCTGGTCGTAAATCGGTTGTCCGGCCAGGCAGCATGTACTGGTAAAATCTCCGATTTGCGCTACAATCGTCGGATCGGACGTCCATTTCATCGCCAGTGTGGCCGATTCTTTGGGGTCACCTTTGGAATCGCCTACTGACAGAATCAATTTTTTCCCGAGTACGCCGCCTTTGGAGTTGATGAAATCCATGCCCATTGTGACCGAGCGTTCAAAATTGCGTCCATATTCGGCATAATCACCGGTAATCGGGGCTGTCAGGGCGATATGAATCGTGTCATCCGCCGCCAGACTGTTAGGAATAGCGATTGTTCCAAGAAGCAGGCACATCATCAGTGTCACAACGATCTTCCTCTTCATACAGACCTCCTGGGTTAGATAGAGCCGCGATAGAAACCGGGGATTTTCGAAAAAACCTGGTTTCTTACCCACCCTCTATACATAAAACGTAGAATTTGTGCAGATATTCAACCTGTTTTATCTTGAAGAACGCACAAAATTTGTCAATTAAAAATTTTTTGTAAGAGGGGAGAATATGACGTTGAAAAGATAATTGACAATATGAAGGAACTTATAACCTTCACACTTTTCTTGCTCTGACGACGATAAAGGCACCTTTGCCATAACCCTCTTGTACAGGCTCGACTTCTGTAATCTGCTCTAAACGATGAAACACTGTTTGGGTAAATTTCAGATCGTGAAACCCTGTTTTTTCCAGGTAGAAAATCACCTCAGTGACGGAATAGAATTGAGCCGATTTGTAAAAAACATTTTCCTTCAGGGCGAAATCGAAGTGTTCATCAGGAAAGGGAAGCGCTTCTGCGACCCCATCAATCACTTCAAGTTTTCTCTCTTGCGCCGCTGTTCTCATCGCGTTTGCCGGTTCAATCCCAATCTTGATCCCTAACGGAGCCGCGAAACGCCCCGTGCCGATACCAATCTCCATGCCTATCCCTTTTTTAGGAAGCAGCACTCTCACGGCCTGAAGTTCCGATTCATACACGAACGCATTGTTCTCAAACCATTCTTCATATTTTTCTGCATAGCGTTCAAAAGGCTCGATTTTCATAATGTGATGTGCAAGCACATCGTGAATGAGGATGATGTAAGGATTGAGTGCAAGCACTTCGTAAAACGACTTTATAGCATCCGTTATCGAAAGTGAGCGTAATAATGAAAAGAGCGTTGAGTGTAAGCTGCGATGTGATTGCATAAAAACCTTTTTCAATTCTCAGCAGAGTACTTTCAGCAAAGCAGTCTATGATGTGCTTGCACATTACAACTATAGTAAAGGATAAGTTGCATAATGCAATAGTGTCGTATTATGCAACTTATGAATAAACAATGCACATCACGTGAATTACCAAATTAACTCGATTCTATTAAATGCTCGTTATCGAGATCACCAGCGGAAGAAATTTCTTGCGCTGGTTGGCCTGTGCGTCTATGATTGGTTTCATCTAAATAACCCATGTTACGCAACGCTGTTTCTAGTATAACGTTTCGGAAATACGGACACACCGTGTTCAGGCCCTGGCAGCAGGACCACAGCGGAGAGGAGGCATCTTCGGAGGAGAGGAGCAATGCCGACCACCATCCGTTGATGCCTTCCATCCGCTGTGGTCTTGCTGTCTAAGGCTGAACGGTGTGTTCGTATTTCCGAAATCGTGTACTAGTTTCTCAGAAGCTTATACAGGAGATCAAATGGATACACAGACAAAATGGGAAGCCTATGTTAATCTGATCAAGCGGGAAGTTGTGCCGGCTCTTGGTTGTACGGATCCGGTTGCAATCGCGCTGGCTGCGGCGAAAGCACGGGAGGTTTTGCAACGCGTTCCTGAGCGTATTGCTGTGGTGCTCAGCCGGAATATGTTAAAAAACGCGATGGGCGTTGGTATCCCCGGAACCGGAACGTCTGGCGTGGATCTGGCCGCAGCTCTTGGAGCCTTTGGCGGCAAGGCCTCTGCCAATTTGGAAGTATTGCAAGATATTACCCCTGAAGATGTCGAGCAGGCTAAACAGTTTCTCCATAAGCAAAAGGTGAACATTGCGCTTAAAGATACACCTGACGTTCTGTATATCGAGGTCCTTCTCTCGGTGAGTCAGGAAACCGCGCGGGTTGTTATTCAAGGCGATTATACTCGTGTAATCCTGATTGAACGCAATGGTCATCCACTGTTCAAACTCGATCAAGAGGCTTTGCATGGCGAACAGGAATCGCAAGCCGCTTTCAAAACGCTTACACTAGAAGACATTTATCACTTTGCAATCCATGCGCCCTTTGAAGAACTTGCATTTATTCTGGAAACGGCCAGGATGAATACCACACTTGCCGCTGAAGGTCTGAAAAACGACTATGGTCTGTGTGTGGGGAAAAGTTTCAAAAAACATGTTCAACAGGGGATACTTAGTCAAGATTTGACCACATTAGCCATAATGGAAACCGCAGCGGCAGTTGATGCTCGTATGGCCGGTTGTGCGCTTCCAGCCATGAGCAATTCCGGGAGCGGCAATCAGGGGATCACTGCCACGCTGCCGGTCGTGGTCGCAGCCAGAGAACTCCAATGTTCTGAGGAAACACTTGCGAGAGCCTTGATGCTCAGTCATTTCATTACGATTTACATTCGACAACACTTTGACCGACTCTCCGCTATGTGCGGAACGGTGGCGGCCGGCACCGGAGCCGCTTGCGGCCTGACTTATCTGTTGGGAGGCGGTTATAAGGAAGTATCTGCGACTATTGCCAATATGGTTGGCAATCTTTCTGGCATGATTTGTGATGGCGCGAAATACGGTTGCGCGTTGAAAGCCTCTTCCGCTGTGCAGGCCGGAATTCAGGCTGCCTTATTGGCGATGCAAGGCATACGCGTGTCTCAAAATGAGGGCATCGTCGAACACGATGTGGAGAAGACGATTGATAACCTGGGGCGGTTAAGTTCAGATGGGATGAAGCAGACTGATTTTACGATTTTAGACATGATGACCGCTAAGCAGCAATTTGGCGAAAGATAGGGATAAAAACTCGATTTGTTTTCGGCGAACAACCCCATCTGCCTCAGGCAGAGCTGTTCGCCGGTACGCTTCATCGGCTGCTTCAAGAATGAAGCAAGGAGGCTGACCACACCACTGACGCTCCTGCCGCGATTTTTCCGGCCTGAAAGACACGCTGGGGATAATGGAGCGTCGCGATATCATCGAGCGGATTTTTTTCATAGACCACAAAATCAGCCCAATAACCTCGCTTGATATCGCCGATCTCATGATCCAACCCCAGAGCACGCGCGCTGCCCTGTGTGGCTGCTTTCAGAATAGTGACGGGGTCCAGGCCGGCTTTCTTGTGCCACAGCCAGGCTTCATAGGGTAAGGCTGGATGCGGAAGCTGCGGCGAACCGGCGTCTGTTCCTAACGCAAGATTGACTCCGGTTGATACGGCTTTTTTTAGCGATGTAATATAGTGCTCCATCACTTGTTGGGATTTTGCCACCGCATAGTCTGGCACGCCATAGTCAGCCCCCTGGGTTGCCATAAGGTAATAAGGCGCCAGAGTGGGAACCATAAATGCTCCGGTACGTTTAAACAGACTGAGGCTTTTGTCGTTAATCAATGCCGCATGTTCGATGGTATCCACTCCGGCCTCCAGGCAGGTTTTAACTGCCAGATCCGGTAAGGCGTGGGCCGCGACTCTTTTACCTGCCTCTTTTGCGGTTTGTACTGCAATGTGAATCTCTTTGGCGCTGAACTGCATGGCATGAATTGACTCCCCCTGGGTGTATGCCCCGCCTGAGCACATCAGCTTGATCAGATCCGCACCGGCTTTCACCTGTTCGCGCACAGCTTTGCGGATTTCATCAAACCCATCGGCTTCACGACACATAAAGTAGCCATGCCCGCCGGTCTGCACGATACCTGCTCCAGCGCCCAGAATTCGGCTGCCGGGCAAAATTCCCTGTTTTACCGCTTTGGCTAATTCAATCGGGATGTTATGCGGACCGCCGAGGTCGCGAACGGTTGTCACGCCGCCGGTCAGGTTCTGCCATGCGCTGCGCGCAGCACGATAGGACGTCATGACCGGAGATTCCGTGATGGTATAGTGCGCCGGGTCAGATTGTCCTTCCCACACCAGATGCACATGCGCGTCAATTAAGCCTGGCAGGACAAATCCGCCATTTAATGAAAGAGTTTCACCCTCTCCCGGAGTGCTTGTGATTTCGACAAACCGGCCATTTTCAACCACCAGAGCGACTTCTGCTGTAGGTTGTCCTGTTTTCAAATTAAGCAATTGAAGATCGGTAAAAATGTGTTTCATAATTCCTCACGCGTAACGACAAGAATGAACACTAAACGTATCTATTTTAAGTGTATCGGCGAACAGCCTTGTTCGCTGAAAACGGCTGTTTAATAGTACATACAATTATATCATGTTCAGACCCAGAAGTTTCGTCAATAAGAAAAACTCTCGGGTTAGCATTCTCCTTCGGAAAAGTCTCTAATTTGACTGAATAATATGTTGCATCCGGGAAATTGGATGCGACAATAAAAATCAGAACTTTTTTCCGGTTTTGAGGAATCAATACTTTTCCTAAGTGTTTTTCCTTTACTTCTCTTTTATCATCAGAAATCATTGACCGTATTTCCTTTTAAGTCATGATAAAGAAATTTTGCCGGTTTTGACAGGCCGAGAAATCGGATCTCTTGATGAAATACGGTTTCTGCGCTCTGGTCATATTGTATAGAATAACATAGAAGCGCAGAGAGAGTTCAATAGCAAGCCATGAAAAAATCAATGAAATTTTGGTTCATAAGTCTGTGTTTTTTGAGTTGGACAATCTGGGTTGCCTGGTCTTTCTGGGATCGCTTTCCGTTAAAGAACCTGACTGAAGTGCTTCTCAATGGCATAATGTTAGGAATTTTGCTCCTTTGTTTTACTGCGATCGGACGACGAATAGCATACTACTCTGGAGTAACAGGTTCGAACCTTGCTGAAGAGTGCTGCATGGCATTTGGACTTGGTTCCGGGGTGATGATGCTGTTCATTTTTATTTTGGCGGTCGCCGGCTTACTCTATGAAGTCTTGATTTTCCCTGTCATGCTGCTCCTTTGCCTTGTTGTCTATCGCGATGCCCGGGCGATTTGTATTCAGTGGTACCAGGCAGCGTCAATGTTTTTTTTGACAAAAAAATCGACCGCCGAGATATTTTTCTTTGCGTTGATGGGATGCGCAGGCATTCTCAGCTTTCTCGCGGCCGCCACTCCTCCATTTTTTTTCGATGCGCTGGTATATCATCTAGCAGTACCCCATAAATATCTGCTGCTGCACCGGTTTCATTATATTCCGCATCAGCCGTTTTCGAATTTTCCGATGAATTTTGGCATGTTATGTATTGTGGCATTGAGTTTTTCCACAGGTATGCTTGCCAAATTGCTCTCATGGGCGTATTTTCCGCTCTCTGTCCTGGCAGTATATGGGTTTGCAAAATCGCGTTGGGGAAACCTTGTTGCGGCTGCTTCAGCGACAATTCTGTTTCTGGTTCCCGGTTGTTTGATTCTTTCAACCCTGACTGCTGTAGATAATATGGTCATGTTTTATTCGTTTCTCTGTTTTTCTGCCCTGTTGTCCTGGCGTGCGTCTCGTGAACGAGCCTGGTTTATTTGGGCGGCAGTGTTTTGCAGTCTGGCGATTGGCGTCAAATATCATGCGATTGTGGTCACATTTCTTCCTGCTATCCTCTTACTTCTCGTCTATGAATTCCAGGCGGAAAAAGCTTCGATCCTCAGGGGCGGACAGAAGGTGATGCTCTTCAGCCTCATCGTTTTGCTGGGTGTTTTGCCCTGGCTGGTCAAAAATTTTTTTTATACTGGCAATCCATTATATCCATTTTTTAATGCACTTTTTGGCTCTCAGACGTCGTATAATGTCGAATACCAGGAACTTATGCGTCGGATTGGCAATCCTTTACACCGGCTGCTTTTTTCTGCGGATTCTTTTCTGAATATACGATATTGGCTGAGAGGAGTCTGGGAGTTTATGAACGCGCCCTGGTTTTTTTCAATGAAACCAAACGGCGCGGCCGGGCAAATAGGGATCATCTTTCTGCTCTTTGTCCCGTTTGCCTTATTGATCAAACCCCTTGATCGGGCAGCAAAATCTCTGCTAATCTGCGCGTTATCTTCTTTGGGATTGTGGGCCTTGTTCCTGCCCTGGATTCAACGCTATGGATTTCCAATTCTTCCTCTTCTGAGCCTTGTTGCCGCCTATGCCCTCTGGAATCTGCCTGTCTCTCAGCTTATCAGAAAATTGCTGGCGGCCATTTTGACAATAGGATTGATCTATCAGTTGTTCCTGTTTGTTGCAGAAGAAATCCGGATATTGCGTCCCTTTGATTATCTGTTCGCCAACCAGACCCGGGAAGAATTTTTACTCGATCACGGCGTGAATTATTATCCGGTCATTCAATATGTGAATCGTGAGACCTCTGTGGACGCCAAAATCTTGTTTGTCGGAGAATCACGCGGATATTACTGTGAACGGGATTATCTGCTCTATACGGTGATCGAAGGGATTGATGACAATGAATTGCCTCTCAGAAATTTGATTATTCAGTCGCAGGATATCAACGATCTCTTGCAAAAATTACAGGTTCAGGGAATTACTCACATTTTGCTCAACGCCGCTGAGATGAAACGCTATACCGAGACCTATCTTACCAGAGATTCCTATTTAGGGCTGACAGCAGCGAAAGATCAAGCCATCCTACGTGCTCTTCTTTCGCCGCAATCTACACGTGAATTGATCACAGCACATCAGGTGCGGCTGTATGAAATTTTATATCACTAGACCTTGAACTGTGTGATTTACGCGTTGATAATTGCCTGGCAATTCATTTGAATTCGTTTCAGGAAGGTTGTCAACTCCTGTTTTTCTGCCAGGGTGAACGCTTGCAAAATGCGCTTTTCTGAGCGTTCGACAACACCCCAGATTTGCCCTAAAAATTGTTCTCCACTTTCTGTCAGGCAGAGCGTGGAATTCTGCTCTGAATGCATACGGATGTAGCCCTGATCAAACAGTGGCTGCAAGAATTCCTGAAGTTCAGTTCCAAACATGGCCGTATCTTTACTGATCTGTTCAACGGCCATAATTTCATCGCACTTCATGATCATGAGCAGAATCACTTGTACGCTATTCAGGGTGGTGACAGCGGCTAAATCGTGATCAAGCGCCATCTGAATCATTTTGCCGGTCACATTCATTTCCCGGCCCAGGGTTGAGCGGATATATTGGGTTAACATAGCAAGCACCAATTTGAGTTTCAATTCATACACGCTGATTCCGGTCGCAACCCCCACATTCAGAGATTCCACCTGAGTGCTCATAGGAATCTGGACTACCACGTCAGCATGTTTCAGGAAAGTACCAGAAATACCATCAGTTTCATTGCCCACGACCAGCGCAATCGGTTTTGGTTTCAATCGCACAGTAGATTGAAGCTGCGGCGCGTACGGACTGGTTGCAACAATCTGGAATCCGCGTTGTTGTAAAAATGTGATCGTTTCTGCGGCTGAGGTAAAACGTTTGAGACGTACATCAAACACGTTGCCGCGCGACGCCTCTATCGTTTTGCGGTGCCACAGATCGAGATCGGGCGTGGTTGTCAGCAGATCCCGCAGACCAAAGGCTCGCGCCGTGCGGATAATCGTGCCGATGTTGCCAAAATCGCGGACATCATCGAGCACAAGCACAAAATCGTGCAAGCGGCTCTGATCATCCAAATCACCGGGCAGCGAAGCCACGCCGAGCAAAGGAATCAGATAGCGCGTATCGCTGATTTTTTTTAAAATTCCATCGGAGACAGCATAACACGTAATCTGATGTTCCTGAAGCTGAACAAGCAGCGGATGTTCTGTGAGCTTCTCATGAAAAAAGACCCCTTCGATTGGAACGCCAGCCTCTAAGGCCCATGTAATGATTTGGGCGTCTTCGAGCAGACATTTTTGCGCCTGTTTGCGTCCGCTTATTGATGACAGCGTCCGCGCTTCAAGCACGCGTGTATCTTTAATTGAGGTAATCCGTTCAACATTCATAATGATAGCAATTATGGCGGTTCGAAGGAAGTACTAAATTTCATACTCCGACACCGGATTGGCCGAAAGCACTGGCGGGATAAACGGTGGAACCTCTTCGATGACGCGCATAGTTTTCCATTTCCCCTGCAAAAAGCGAAAGAGAAACGTTAAACCCAGCGTAATGATATAGCTAGAAGCAATGCTCCAGCCGACATACACATTTTGTTTGAACACGACCAGCGCAAGATAACTGGGTAAGATAAAGATTATCCAGGAAATCACCAGGATCGCATACATCGCAAAGCGGGTATCCCCCGCGCCTTTCACCGCCGAGGCGAAAATAATCGTCATCGCATCGAACAAGGAATATACCGCAACAAAACGGAGCAAGATCGCCGTTAACTGCCGGATCGGTTCAAACGCTGCCGGATCAGACTGTAGGCTATAGGGCCAGAGAAACAGTTCCGGCAGGAAAAAATAACAGAGGGCAATACTTCCCATGTAAAGAAACGTGATGTGAAACCCGGAATAGACGCTGCGTTCCGCGAGTTCCGGATTATTTTCGCCCAGGTGCTGCCCCACGAGCACAGATACCGCGATGCCAAAGCCAAGCATCGGCATGAACGCCAGACTGTTAATATTGAACGCGATATTTGTGGCTGCCAGGCTCACAGTGCCCAAACGCCCTATGAAGAGGATAAATACGGTAATGCCAATCATATCGAGAAAAAACTGGACGCCGTTCGGAAAGCCAAATTTCCAAATCCGGCGTAATAACGCCATGTTCACTCGCCATCCGCGCAGCGTATGATACTGCTCGTCAAAGGCGCGCCGGCTCAGGAGCAGCACATACAACCCGCAGTTTACACACATTGCAATGTCTGTGGCAATCGCTGCGCCCTGGATGCCGCGTTCAGCAAAGCCCCATTTGCCAAAAATCATGGCGTAATCCAGTACGACATTGACAGCGGTTGCCAGCACATTCACCCACATGACCGGCCAGGTCTTTCCCCGGCCGGCGAAGAAACCGGATAAGGTCGCTGAGGCAATCATCGGGACAGCCCCATAGCACAAGACGCGAAAATAGATCACTTCATAGCGCTGGATAACCGGATCATGCCCAATAATTCGGAAAATCGCAGGCGTCCAGGGGATCAGCAGCAGAAACCCTAATCCGGCGATGACGGAAATATACACGCCCTGCCATAATACCAGACCGATGCGGTCATACTGTTTTGCGCCGAAATATTGGGCGATAAACGTGCTCACATAGCCGGCTGTCCCGATAAAGATACTCATCAGCGCAAAACTCAAAACCCCGGCCGGCGTGGCCGCAGCAATGGTTTCCGGCGAATACCAGGTCAGAAACATGCGATCCACAAATTCCTGCACGGACATGGCGCTGGTGCTCAAAATCAACGGCAACGCCAGAACAAGCATGTCTCGATACCCGGATTTACACGTCCAACGCGCTTTTACCCGTTTAATCATTATTTTCCTCAATTAGAACCCCCCAACTCTCTCCGCCGCCCTTTCAGGGCGATGACGACGCTCTTTCCCTGCCAGAGGTTGAAACCTCTGGCTTTATCCCCTTGCCCTTTCAGGGCAAAATCCGGTGAGTTTGAAATCTAACAAAGGAGTCCTAAGATCCCCTTAGTAAATATTCGCTGCTGTTCTGTTCTTTCCTCGCTTTTCCTGTCAAGAGAAATTCGTTCAGGGTTTCTTTTTGTTATATCCCTTCTCACCGTAAGGTTCTAATTTTTCCAACCAGAGTTCTTCTAACACGTCTAAGTCTCCACGAACATCATAATCAGGATCATCTCCGGGTTTAAGATACTCCAACACTTCACAGGAAAATTGCTCGGGACCGTACTTATTCCAATCTTGCTGCAATGTCTTATTCCGATGGGCCTTAAATTTTAATTGGGCTTGTTGTCCGTTGAGAATACCCCGCACATCCAGGCCGCTTCCAAGAAAGATCTTCCCGTTCACGAGATTTTTAATCTGAAATACCCCCGCCAGGGGCGGATTTTGTTTATAGGCTAACTTCAATTCTTTACGTCTGTCCATAATATTTTCTCCTTGTAAAACTACAGGAATTGATATATAAGCAAGAATCGCTCTATAGACCATTGATCCATCCGCGAAATCGGAATTTCGCGCTACTGATGCAATCCCTTGCTCTTCAGACTTTCCTGAAAACTTTTCTGTAAACCGGATTGCAATTCGGCATCCGATGGTTCCGCAACCCAATAGGTCTCGCCATTCCTGACGAGCAAATGCTGCTCCACCAGTTCGCGGCGAATCGTACAATAATCGTGATACACCGGTACAATGGTCTCATTCACTTCCTGTTCTGTATAGCTGCGCCCGGGTTGAAATCGTTTGGCAATCTCGGCTAACACGAGCCAGCGTTTTTTATGCTGGGCCGGAATCTGCCGCAACTTCCCCTCTTTGAAAAAAGTGCGAATCACTTTCTGCGTATATTGCTGAATCCGTTCTTCCTGAACCACTTTTTCAATATCATCTACGGCCATCAACTCGTGTAATGTCAGGTTAAGCGCCTTATGATTGGCCTGGAACATCACATAGTATTGTTCCTTTGTTTTTGAGACCAGGTTGGCTTGTTCCAGCTTTTTCAAGTGGAACGAAATCGTCGAAGCGGCCAGGTTCAGCCGCTCTGAAAGTTCTTCCACATACTGCGGCTTGTCTAAAAGAGCCTGCATGATCATCAGGCGAGAGCTGTCGGCGAGAGCCTTGACAATTGCCATGCTTTCTGTAAGTTTCATGATAAAATCCTCTTCTAAAAAATAATTTAATTTTATAACTATCGAATCACATGAAATTATGATGGTTTTTTGTCAATAATTTTGTTTCGATAAATATCAAAATAAAATATCCTCCTCAGTAGTCATATAAAAAAGTTGACAATTCTGAGGCGAATATAGCCCTATGGAGACGAATAAGTTCATTTTTTGCTGCTCTATACGGTCTTGAGAAAATGGAAAAGGATGATTAATGCCGGTGCAAAACTTCTCATACATGCTTGTGTTCGACGCTAAGATCCAGGAAGGTCACACTTTGGGGCAAGTTAAAACCCGCCTGGCCGCATTGTTTCATGTTGATGAAAAGTCTATTGATCGGCTGTTTCAGAAGCCAGGTACAGTTATCAAAAAAGGGCTGACACAGGAACAAGCAATCACATACAAGCACGCCATTGAAAATACCGGGGCCTCATGCCGGATTGTCAGCGAAAAACCTGGCGGCACAAAAAAGATGCAAATATGTCCTAAATGCGGATTCGAACAGGAAGCTGCACGACCAGATTGTCTGCGTTGCGGCATCATGTTTGCCCGTTTTCATTCTCAAACTGAAACGCCGCAGCCTTCTCGGCTTGAACCACGGCAACGGCGAAAAGGTGATGACGAAAGATTAGTTGGACAGGCACGCAGCGATGATGATATGGATGAAGAGGAGGAAGAAGACTATACCGGGCCCTTATCGGTTGAACGCGAGGGCTGGTGGTCGCTGGCAGGCGGAGCTGTAATTACGGCGATAGTCATGTTGATCCCGTTTTTGAACTATATCTTCAGTTATCTCATTGTCCTGGTGCATGAATTAGGACATACTGTCTGTCATTGGCTGTTTGGCTATCCTTCGATTCCGGCCTTCGATTTTGTTTATGGCGGGGGCGTGGCGATTCATCACAGTCGGCAGACGATCCTGCTCGTCTTGCTCTATCTCTGCTTTGGCTATCTTTTCTATCTTTTTCGACGTAATCCTTTCACGGTCGTCATTCTCGCAGTCGTGGCTGTCGGTTATTCCCTGGCGGCGTTTACCTCAATCCATGAGATTATCAGTTTGTTCATGGGGCATGGTTTTGAACTCATTTTTGCCGCAATTTTTCTGTACCGGGCAATCAGCGGAAGCGCGATCATCCTGGCGGTTGAACGGCCTTTATACGGATTTTTAGGGATGTTTATCGAATTTCGTGATATACACTTTGCCTATCGCTTGATGACCAGCCGAGATTATCGGGCGGATTACGAAGCCGCTAAAGGCGGTGGACACTGGATGGATTTCAGCCGGATTGCGGAAGAATACCTGCAAGTAGATCTTTCGGTCGTCGCAGGCTTTTTTCTGATCTGCTGTCTGATTCCTCCTGTTGTCGCGTTTCTGGCGTATCGTTACCGGACATCGTGGATGTTGATAGCATCAAAAGTATTGAATCCTGAACCGGAATAAATCGCTGAAGTTAAACGTGCGGCAATTCGTTATGCTCCGCAAAAATTCTCATGAAAAAGCTTGCGAAAAAAGAGGGATCTCTATTTCTGGTTTCACTGAAATATGTGTTTGTATTGTTCCAACGGATAAAAAAACACCGTGGATCCAAAAGAAAAATATCCGTTCAACACACACTGGCGCAAATACGGCTGTTTGCGCGTACATAGGAGAAAGGCGAGTATGAGTTTTCCAGCGAATTTTGCATGGGGCGCAGCTACCGCGTCGTATCAAATTGAAGGGGCCGCCTTTGAAGATGGCAAGGGCTGGTCAGTATGGGATATGTTTTGCCGCAAGGCCGGAGCGGTCTTTAAGGGACATACCGGCGATGTTGCTTGCGATCATTATCACCGCTACAAAGAAGATGTCGCTATCATGAAGGAAATCGGTTTAAAAGCCTATCGCCTCTCGCTTTCCTGGCCGCGTATCATACCGGCGGGAACAGGCGCGGTGAATCCCAAAGGTCTGGACTTTTACAACCGTCTGATTGATGAGCTATTGGCTGCGAAAATTACCCCGTATATCACCCTGTTTCACTGGGATTATCCTTATGATCTCTATTGCCGGGGCGGCTGGCTCAATCCGCAAAGTCCGGAATGGTTTGCAGAATATACCAGGGTTGTGGTTGACGCGTTCTCCGATCGAGTCGCGCATTGGATGACGCTCAACGAACCGCAATGTTTTATCGGCTTAGGCCACCAGAACGGCGTTCATGCGCCCGGTGACAAACTAGGATTAGCGCAAGTGCTGCGCGCCGCGCACCATGCGTTGTTAGCGCATGGCAAAGCGGTACAAACCATTCGCACTTACGCAAAATCTCCAGTGCAAATTGGTTTTGCACCAGTCGGCATGATAGGTATTCCGGCTACGGATTGCGCGGAAGATCGGGAGGCAGCGCGGCAGATGATGTTTTCGGTGACCGAAGCGTCGGTCTGGAATAATACCTGGTGGATGGACCCGGTCTTGTCAGGAACCTATCCTGAGGATGGAGTGAAGATTTTTGGCGAGGCCATGCCGCAGATTCAGCCAGACGATCTGGAAACAATCTGTCAGCCCTTGGATTTCTTCGGCTTCAATCATTATCAGGGCGTTGTGATTCGCGCTGATGAACAGGGAGAACCTCAGCAGGTTGACTTTCCGGAAGGCAATAAACACACTGCTTTCCGCGACCGCAATAAAGAATATTGGGCGATTACGCCGGAATCTTTGTATTGGGGACCAAAATTTTTCTGGGAACGCTACCATCTGCCCATCATTGTCACGGAAAATGGGATGTCAAACATCGAATGGGTTTCCCTGGACGGCAAAGTGCACGATCCGCAGCGGATTGACTTTTTACAGCGATATCTCCAGCAATATCAACGCGCCATTGACGAGGGCATGGAAGCTCGCGGCTATTTTGTCTGGACAATTATAGATAACTTTGAATGGGCCGAAGCTTACTTGCAGCGTTTTGGATTGGTGTATGTGGATTTCACCACTCAACAACGTATCCTCAAAGATTCAGCTTATTGGTACAGAGACGTCGTCGCTTCCAATGGCGCGAATTTGACGTAATAGCCTGCGGTCTACACGATATTGTTCAGGACAGTGGCTGCGGAATTTCATGAGTGATAAGGTCTTTACCGATACCAAATCAGATGGCAAAACTTTGTAATAGGCCTTGCGCATGCCCTCCTTTATCCCCCCGCTTGCGGGGCCTGACAGGGGTAGGTATCACGTGAGGGGCAAACTCGTGTGCCCTGTCTCCTGGCGATCAATCGCCAGTCTCAACGTTGAAGGACGCTGAAGCGCCCTGTGGAATTTGGGAGCGGGCTTCAGCCTGCTTCAGCTTTGAGACCGGCCATTGATGGCTGGGCGGACGAGGCATCAGCACAACATACCTACCCCTGTCAGGCTTGCGGGGCAGGGCTGTGAAGTTTTTTGCTGCTCAGGAGGGCAAGGGAGCGTTTGCACCAGGGCGAAGCCCTGGTAAATTGTTGTGGCACAGCCGCGAAGCAAACGTTCGTTTGCCCTTCTGAACCCTCTGTTCCCAATCACGACTCGCTCCTAGACAGAAGCGTAAGAACGAGAACTTCACAGCCCTGCCGCTTGCGGGGGACTGCGCAAGTCTAAAACAATAACTGCAGCTCATTTTTTGCTGCGGAGGATGTCGAGCACGACGGCGACGATGACCACGGCGCCGATAATTACGCGTTCCCAATAGGCGGAAATATCCAGCAGTACAATGCCGTTAGCCAGGATGCCCATAAAGGTTGCGCCTAAGATCGTGCCTAAAATCGTGCCTTCACCGCCGCTGAGCGAAGTGCCGCCGATAATTGCGGCCGTAATGACGGGCATGAGCCAGGCTGCGCCGATGGTAGGCTGACCGGCGTTCACCCGGCTGGCAAATAACATGCCGGCTAAAGCAGCTAACATGCCGGCAATCGCATACACGCTGACTTTGATCTTTTCCACCGAAATCCCCACAAGCCGCGCCGCTGCAGGATTGCCGCCAATTGCGTAAATATTGCGGCCAAAGGGCGTATTTCTTAAAATATAGGCCAGAATGACCGTAATAACCAACATGAAAATGACCGGAATCGGCACCGGCCCTACCATTCCCTGCCCTAACACCGTGAATTTTTTCGGCAGGTTCAGCACCGGGTAACCTTTGGTGATGACCAGAATCATTCCGGCGTAAATTTCCCCCATCGCTAAAGTTACAATAAAAGGATTCAGTTTGATTTTGGCGACAAAGAATCCGCTGATCAACCCGAGGAATAAGCCGATGAAAAGTGTGATTCCTGTGCAAAGATAGGGATCGAGATTTGTGGTAGTCATGAGCAGACAGCCAAGAATACTGCACAATCCGGCGACATAACCGACGGAGAGATCAATCCCGCCGATCAATAAGACCAGGGTTTCCCCCAGCGCAACAATCGCGACAAAGGAGACCTGGCGAATGACCACGCCAATATTGTATTGAGTTAAAAATGTTGAGGTTGTGACGCTTAGAACGCTTCCTAATACGAGTAGGGCCAATAAAATGCCGCTTTCTTTCATCTGAAAAAATCGTTTCAATCCTGTCTTCATGTTTCCTGTTCCTCATACACTCAAAAATCGGATGTTTAACTCAGCGCAATACGCAGTACTTCTTCCTGGTTCGTGGCATGGGCCAAGACTTCGCCTTTGAGCCGGCCTTCGTGCATAATCAGAATGCGGTCGGCGATGTCAATCACTTCTTGCAGTTCTGATGAAATAAAAATAATTGCAAGTCCCTGCTGCACAAGTTCTTTGAGCAAATGATGGATTTCCGCTTTGGCGTTAACGTCAATGCCTCGCGTGGGTTCATCCAAAATCAGAATTTGACAGCCAGTCAGCAGCCAACGCGCCAGAATGACTTTTTGCTGGTTTCCGCCGCTTAAATTTTGAATCTGTTGTCGAATATGGGCCGCTTTAATATCAAGTTTTTGCACATATTCCAGCACATACGACGCTTCTTGTTTTCTGTCAATACGGAAAAAACGATACAGATGCTGCAAGATCGGCATGGTCATATTTTCAGTCACGCTTAAGATCGGAAATAACCCTAACTGTCGTCGTTCTTCCGGCACATAAGCCAGGCGGGATTGAATCGCCTGCTGCGGCGATGTGTACAAAACCGGTTGAGAATACAGCGTCATTGCACCGGAATCCGGGGTGGTATCACCATACAGACATTTTGCCAGTTCAGTCCGTCCAGCTCCGACTAATCCGGCAATTCCCAGGATTTCGCCGGCGTGAAGAATGAAAGAAATGTTCTGAAATTCCTCGCGGCGTGAAAGTTGGTCCACCTGTAACACGATCTTTTTATCAGTCGGATCGAAAATCGCGGCGCGTTTCGTCTCTTTCACTTCACGACCGACCATATATTTGACCATTTCATGCAGGTTTGTCTGGCGAGCGTCAAGTTCGATAACTTTCTGTCCGTCGCGCAGGACAGTGACGCGGTCTGCGATTTCTCGAATCTCTTCTAAACGATGGGAAATATAAAACACGGAACCGCCCTGCTGTTGAAAGTTATGAATAATGTGAAACAGACTGTCGGTCTCCTGAAGTGTTAAGCTGGCGGTGGGTTCGTCGAAAATCAGAATTTTCGCGCCAAAGGCCAGGGCACGGGCAATTTGCACGAGTTGCTGCTGGGCGGTACTTAAATCAGCGACCAGTGTATGAGGATCAATGCGTTCTCCGATTTGTTGCAGGGCGGCATTGGCTTGGTGCTCGATCCCGGCCCAATCTAACATCATGTGGCTGATTTTGCAAGGCGCCATACCCAGGGTGATGTTTTCCATCACTGTCAATTTAGGAACCAGGTTCAATTCCTGAGGGACAATACCGATGCCAATTTTTTGAGCATCAACCGGACGATGGATGGTCACCGATTCTCCGTTCCTGAAAATTTGGCCGCTGTCGGGTTGAATGACGCCGAAGATAATGTTCATCAGCGTGCTTTTTCCGGCGCCATTCTCCCCGATGATCGCATGAACGCCTCCTGTATATAAGGCGACGTTGACATTGTGCAAAGCCTGCACCCCGGGGAAATGCTTACAAATTTCTCGGACTTCCAAGGCAATAAGGCGTTGTTGAGTCTCCACTATATGTTCCCTCATACCATTGGTTCATGAACATGAAGAAAGTAATTCGGTGAATCTGTCCCCTCCCCCAATCCCTCCCACCTTTTCAGCATCGCTCAGGGCAGGAAGGAGAGGAGAGCAGGTTCACCCCCTGGGGGAGGGAGACAGACAGAGGTTTACAGGTCTTCTTTGGTGAGAAAACGCGACCCCGTTGGGTGTTCCTGCGGCACGGTATGCCCCTGATACATGGCAACCAAATAATAAATTGCCCAGTACCCGATTTCCCATTGGCGCTGCACTTTCACAACATCAATGACACCCTCTTTGATGAATTCCAGGGTTTCCGGCATGTCATCCATCCCTGCGATGTGGACTTGTCCGACTTTCCCGGCATTGACAATTGCACGAGCAGCCCCGATCGGATTGGAAGCATTGCAGCAGAACATTCCAACCAAATCCGGATGCGCTTGCAAAGCGCTCTCGGTCAAATCAACCGCTTTTTGCAGATCGTCGTTATCTGGTCGTTCAAACACAATTTTAATATCAGGATATTGAGCCATGGCTTCTTTAAAGCCGTTCACCCGTCCCACATGATTTGGTGCGGTTAACGTTCCGCCGCCAACGCGCTCAATGAAATCAGACCAACGATTGCAGCGAATAATGAACAGATAGCGATTTTTCTCATCAGATAACCCTCCTCTTCTCCATGCAAGTGCCTGTGACATGTTGACAAGCACTCCATGAGTACCTGATTAATACTTCTTCTTCTATATGCGACACCCACTACTCCATGATTTCTTCGTTGCGTCTTATGAATAATTATCTGCGAAACGCTGTACTACCGTTATCTTTTATAACTACGCATCAATTTTCATAAATTCTTTATTGATTTGCAAATTATTTTCGATAACGTGTCGTGTATTTGGTGATTAATCACAATATATTCCCATGTTTGTCAATAGAATTTTCGTTTTTATTTTTGGATAAATGAAATTGAGACGTCATACTTCTTGCTGCTGTAAGGCGGCCCGGCTTTGCAGACGCTGCTGAAGTTGATCGACTACAACCGCCGTGATAATCACCGCCCCTTTGATCACCATCTGCCAGAAGGTGCTCACCCCCATCATGACCAGGCCGTCGCCTAACACACCGATTACAAAGGCGCCCACAATTGTGCCGCCGATTGTGCCGCGTCCTCCGGCCAGCGACGTGCCGCCCAGCACTGCCGCGGCAATGGCATTTAATTCGAAACTTTCACCGGTCGCAGGATGTGAAGCCACTAATTGCGAAGAGATGATTAACCCGGCGATGGCTGCACAGAAGCCTGAAAACATATACACAAACATTTTGACCTGATTAACCCGTACCCCTGACAATTGCGCTGCGCGTTCATTGCCGCCGACCGCATAGACATGCCGTCCAAGCGGGGTTTTGGTGGCAATATAGGCCGCAATACAGCCGACGATCACCATGATCCAGATTGAATAGGGGATGCCTAAGAAATTTCCGGCCCCAAGCATCGGAAATCCGGTATTCTTCAAGGCAGGATTGCCGACTAGATTGGGAAAAGTTTTCCCGTCCGAGCGTAACAGAGCAAAGCCGCGAGCGATATACAACATACCCAGAGTGCCGATAAAGGGCGCAACGTTAAAGCGGGTAATGATAAATCCATTTACTGCGCCCATTAAAGTTCCTAAAACAAGGGTAATGAGAATAATAGCCCAGACGTGGTAGTAGATCGTGATCCCAAACATCGGCAGGCGCAGACCTTCATAGATCAAGCCGCCGGCGATCATACCAGTCAATCCGACAATCGAGCCGACCGAGAGATCAATCCCGCCGGTGAGAATCACAAAGGTCATACCAATCGCCAGAAAAGCATAAATCGCCACGTGTTTTGCCATTATGATCAGCGAGGGCACCGTTAAAAAATTAGGGGCCCAGATGCCAAAAATAATTGTGAGCACAATCAGGGCGATAAAGGTGCGGAGTTTCAACAAGAGCATTCCGATCGATACGTTGCGTTGTTGTCTGGATGAGCCAGGATGTTGTGGTGCAGTTGTCACGGTCATGTATCCTCCAAAGATAGAATGTAGTAATTCGAAAAATTTCTTAAACATTTCATGGGAACGACATGATGCAGTCTCTCCCCGTCCTCTCGGAGAGGCATCGGGGGGGTGGGGCTACGCTTGGGCGATTTCATGTCCAATGGCCGACGCGGTAACCAGAGCCTGTTCTGTCGCCTCGGAACGGTCAAATTCACCGGTGATTTTGCCCTTGGACATGACGATGACGCGATCCGAAATCGCCAGAATCTCCTTGAGTTCCGAGGAGACAAACAGGATTCCCATGCCTTGTGCGGCGAGGCGGTTCATAATCTGAAATACTTCGGATTTGGCCCCCACATCTATGCCGCGCGTTGGTTCGTCCATCAATAAGACCCTGGGAGCAGTCAGCAAACTTTTCCCAATGACCACCTTTTGCTGATTGCCTCCGCTCAGTGAGTTGACCTCGACCTGCGGACCGGCGACCTTGATCGACAATTCATTGATGATACGGTTAACGCTCTGTTTACGCTGGTTATTGAGCAGATGGCAACCGGCCTTCACAAATTTCCATAAGCTGGCAAGGGTCATATTATCAGCAACTGACATAATTTGCACCAGGCCTTCGCGCTGACGATCTTCAGGAATGAGCGTCAATCCTCTGCGAATCCGGGCGCCAAGCGTCGCAGAGGCGTCGATTTTTTTTCCGGCTAACCAGATTTCGCCGCGCGCTTCAGGGTGGAGTCCCATCAAACATTCAAAGAGTTCTGAACGTCCTGCGCCCATTAAACCGTAAATGCCCACGATTTCTCCGGCGCAGACTGACAGAGACACATGGTCAACTGTAAAACCGCCACCCAGGCGTGGAAGCGAGAGATTTTCTACACGTAGAACTTCGGATTGAATCTCGTGTTCTTTGGGTCTGAGTGCGCTAATCGATTCTTTGCCCACCATTTGTTCGATAATCCAGGGTAGATCAATGGAAGCAATCGGCGCCTCGGCTTTCAATTCGCCGTCACGCAGAATCGTGATATAATCGCCGATGCGTAAAATTTCTTCCAGGCGGTGCGAGATGTAAATAATTGCGACACCCTGATTTTTTAATTCCTGGATAATGCGAAACAACACCTCCACCTCTTCGTTACTCAGGGCCGAGGTGGGTTCATCCATAATCAGAATGCTCACATCACGCGAAAGAGCTTTGGCAATTTCAACAATTTGCTGCTGGCCGATGCGCAGCGTACTGACCAGGGTACGCGGATCAAGCGGATGTTCAAGCCGCGCTAATAACGCGCTGGCTTGTTCTAATTGCGTGTGATGATCGATCTGCATGCTATGGGCCATTACTTCACGCGCCATAAAAATATTTTCTGCCACATTCAGATTGGGAAACAGATTCAGTTCCTGATAAATGATGCCAATGCCATGCCTGTCCGCATCGCGGACGGATTTGAAAGCTATCGGCTGTCCGTCGAGATATAAACGCCCTTCGGTCGGACGTTCGGCCCCGGCGAGAATTTTCATTAAGGTGGATTTCCCAGCCCCATTCTCTCCGACCAGGACGTTCACTTTTCCGCGATACACCGTGAAATTGACGTTATGTAAGGCAGTTGTTCCGGGAAATACTTTGGTAATGTTCTCCGCGCGCAGGATTACGTCATCAGTCTTGGTCTTATTATCTTGAGTCGTTCTGGATTGTGTCACGTTCCTCCCTCTTTTTCTTCCTAATGAACCACGCTCAGTTGCACCGGGGTAATTTGGATGTCATTCGCTCCGGTTTTTTGGGTAAAGGTTCCATAGAATTCGATTGTCTTTCCCAGTAATGACGCTGGATCAATATCGCCGAGGGCTTCCTGTCTGGCCCTGACATTAAACGCTTTCGCCAGTTGTCCGAATTCTAACTGATTGGTGAACATGCCAAACGTGATAAAATCCAGCGCGTCTCGCAGAGATTCTCCTCGCATAATCGGTCCGATTTGTACGACCACATCCGACGCGCCATCGTAAGGCGGAATGTCTACCTCAATCGTTCCGGCTCGCGATTCGGTCTTGACCGCGATCACCTGTCCTTCGCTTTTTGCGATAAAATTCCAGGGGCTGCCTTCTTCTTTCTCGCGATGCCCATATTTTTGGCCGGCCGCCTTCTGGTCATGGATATATTCATCGAGAATGGTACGTAGATCCACCGCCTGCTCTCGAATTGTCGGGATGACTTTATTTTCCCAGATATCGTCCACGTATGTATCCGGGTTAAATTTTCCATCTACAAAATAAATTTCAATTCCTTTTTGCTCTTGTGCCTCTTCTTCATCATCTCTGACAATCGTACAACCGTAACACACGAAAAGGATGAGTAACAGGAAGATCGTTTTTTTCAACATGCATCGGAATATCTGCCCATATTTTTTCATTGTATGTAACTGTCAGGGGGTTTTTATAAGCAAGAGTTTTCTGAATTTTGCCTGATGGTCGCGCTGTTTTTCAACCAACCATTCAAGAAATTGATTTGCACTTACTTATGCTCTATCGTTGTTATTTAGCATATTCTACCGTCCAACAGCCTTGTTGGACGAAAAGCGTGTGCCACCATCACCGTTTCTTTTCGATGAACAAAGTTGTTCACCGGTACGTAAAGAGTAATGCTCTCTTTTTCAATGAGTGTCCCTGAGCATATCTGAGTGTTCAGCCCGGATATTGCTATCCGGGCTGTTTTGCGAGTCTATTCCGAAAGGATAAATCCGTTCAGTTTCGCGGCATTCTCCTTTGTGATCAGAGTGCAATCCAATAATTGTTTTTCCGGCAGACCCGTCGAACCTTCTTTCAGATACTTATCCGCTTGCTCCACTGCCATTTCCGCTCCGCGGTAGCAAGGTTGCAGCACAGTTGCTTTAATGCCGCCCGGTTGATCTGCGGTTTCCAAGATCACATTTTTGACATCATCACTGCCATCAAATCCAACCACAAACACATCCTCGCGGCCAGCGGCTTTCAGTGCGGCCCATGCGCCCATAGCCATGGTATCATTGCCAGAAATCACACCTTTAATATCCGGGTTAGCTTGCAGAATGGATTCCATTTTTTCATACGCTTCGGTCTGGCTCCAGTTGGCACTTTGACGAGCAACCATTTCCATGTCCGGATATTCATCAATAACATCATGGTAGCCCTGCGAACGGATGCCGGCATTGGTATCGGATTCTTTTCCCACGAGTTCTACAAACTTGCCTTTTTCTCCCATTAACTCCACAAACTTCTCGCCGCCCAGTTTGGCGCCCTGATAGTTGTTCGAGACGATCTGCGCAATCGCGATATCGGTAGCGTTGATTTCACGGTCAATCAGAAAAGAGGGAATTCCCGCGTCTTTAGCTTTTTGTACGGCAGCGATTGTCGCATCGGCTCCGGCGTTATCTAAAATAATCGCTGCTGCGCCGCGGGCGATCGCTGTATCAAATAATTCCATCTGTTTGTTCGGATCGTCATCATGCACTAATACCAATGCGTCATACCCTAATTCTTTCGCCTTTTTCTCGGCTCCAACCGCTTCCGCTTTGAAGAATGGGTTATCATGTGAAGGCGTAATCACGACAATCAGCTTTTTTTCCTGAGCAAAGCCCAGTGTAGTCACAGACAAAACAACAGCGACAATCAACAACATTGTAGCAATTTTTTTCATACGATTTCTCCTTCTATCAAGAGGTTCTTCAGCATCTGTGTTCGAAATAGCATAACTTACGCTATGTGTAGGTTTGAGTAAAGCAGTTAAAAATATCGTATCCCCTTCACCACCTCCTTTATGCAAAGTGGAATTCACTACTAGCTGCAAGTTGTAAAAATTTCAGATAATATAGAAAAATAAAATATTCGGAAATGTCAAGAACTTTTTTGAAATATTTCAAAAATAATAAAAAATTTTAGAAAGCTCAGCAAGGATATCTTGCATGCGTGAGATTGATGGGTTTAACCCTGGTCAGAGAGCCATATTGTCAGTAAAAACCGCCTCAGGATGCTGCAATTTTATGTTAGTATTCAAAGAACATGTGTTGAATCTCTTTCGGATTGCCGGTTTTGGTCAGGGCCAGCATTAATAAAATTCGTGCTTTCTGAGCATTTAGCGTATCCGAAACAACAAAACCATATTTTTCATCGTCCACTTCGGCTTCAAGCGTCACTTGACCACTGCCGACGCGTGAGGTTCTCACAACTAACACTCCTTTTTCGCGGGCTTCGACGAGCGCATCCATGGTTACCGGATAGGGGTTGCCGTTGCCAACGCCGACATGGACAATTCCCTTTGCACCCGCCGCAACCGCTGCATCAACCAGTGTGCGCGTATTATTTGCGTGCCCGTACACAACATCTACTCGCGGTAAGTCTTCTAAATCATCAACGGAAAATTCGCTCTGATACGTGTGTTTGAGGGTGGAAGCGCGATAAAATCTGACTTTTCCGTAGTAGACGTAACCTAAAGCCCCAAAATTTGCGCCTTGAAAGGTGGCCACATTGGTCGTATTTGTTTTGGTCACGTCACGCGCATCAAAAATCGTATCATTCATAACAACTAACACGCCTTTTCCTGTTGCCTGAGGATTCACGGCAACAGAAACCGCGTTATACAGATTCATTGGCCCGTCTGCGCTCATGGAGGTTGACGAGCGCATTGCGCCAACCAGCACGACGGGCTTGTCGCTGTGTACTACCAGGTTCAAAAAGTAGGCGGTTTCTTCCATCGTACTCTGTTCCGTGGGTGATAACGATGCCGTCGCATTCATCGGAAGCCAGCAGTTCGTTAATTCGTTTAGCAAGTTTTAGCCAGACGCCATGATTCATTTCCTGGCTGCCGATTTTCGAAATCTGCTCACCTTTGATGACCGCCAGGTTGTTGACTTCCGGAACAGCCTGAAGCAAAATATCCACAGTCACCGTGCCGGAGGTGTAAGCTGAACTGACGCTCGATTCCCCTGAACCTGCTATCGTTCCGCCGGTCGCCAGAATTGTGATTGAAGGCAGATCTTGCGCCATTGCCAGGCCAGATGCCAGCAGATATACCCAAACGACGATTACTCCTGTCATTTTTAAAAATCTTCTCATAATTTCCTCCTATTTTTGTGATGCGACTTAGAGGCAGCATCATCCTTGAATTAACGTCAGGGTGGCGCCACCGAACAACAGGAACATTTCCACTCAAACGGTTTTTACTGACAATTGGTATCATGGAAAATTCGAGAAGAGAATGTCAAGAGAAAGAAATAAAAATGGGATTGCAAGGTGTGTTTTTATGATTTTTTTAAAAAACTCTTGACAATTTTCATTAAATTTCGAATATTTTCGTTTATAAGTATCAAAAATTTATATTATTTCAAACTCTTGTGTCGTAAGTTGCAAATGAAGATATATGTTATTGCTTCTTATGCGGTGATTATCAGGTAACGACATGACAAATAATTTTTCTTTATCGTATGAACAAATAGAAAAAAAAGCAAAACAGATTCGCAAAAAAATCATCACGATGAATGCTCGCGCCGGACAGGGGCATACCGGTGCCGATCTCTCAGAAACGGATATCTTGGCCTCGCTTTTTTTTCGGCTGTTACAGATCACTGAAGATTATCTCCAGAATCCCAATCGGGATCGCTTTATTTTGAGCAAAGGGCATGGCGTCGGGGGCTTTTATTGCACACTCGCTGAAGCCGGGCTGATTGATGAGTCGCTGCTAGAAACCTATTTACAATTTGATTCTCGCCTGCCCGGACATCCGGTGCGGCAGAAAATCCCGTATGTTGAATTGAATACCGGCGCGTTAGGCCATGGACTTTCCGTTGGGGTCGGGCTGGCGTTGAGCGCGAAAATGAGCGGCAAACAGTTTCGTGTGTTTGTGCTCACAGGCGACGGTGAACTCCAAGAAGGGTCGGTCTGGGAAGCAGCCATGAGCGCAGCGCATTTCAAGTTGGATAACCTGATTGTGATTGTTGATCGCAATACTTTACAATTAGCTGATCGTACCGAAAAAATTATGGGCCTGGAACCGCTCGCTGAGAAATGGCAAGCCTTTGGATTCGATGTGCAGCACACGAATGGCAATAAGGTGGCTCAATTTATTGAAACCATAGAAAATCTGGATTTCCAGAATGGCAAACCCCATGTTGTGCTCGCTAAAACGATTAAAGGAAGGGGCGTGTCGTTTATTGAAGACCGGGCCAGCTGGCATCATAAAATTCCGGTTGGCGATGAAATTGTCCATGCTATAGAGGAGCTTGAATAAATGATCTATAAGCAAGAAGCACAAGATTTACGCGACGTGATGGTGCAGACTCTCATCCAGGCGGTTGAAAAAAATATGAATATTGCCGTGGTGGTCAGTGATTCCACCAGTACTTCTAAAATCGCCCCCTTTCAGGAGAAATTTCCGCAGCGCGTGGTAAATGTCGGAATTGCCGAGCAAAATGCGGTAGGCGTGGCTGCCGGTCTTTCCTTGGGCGGTTATATTGCCGTCACCGCCAATGCTGTTCCCTTTTTAGCGGCACGCGCTAACGAACAGGTCAAAAATGATGTCTGCTATTCCGAAACCAACGTGAAACTGGTCGGCCTGAACGCCGGCGTCTGTTACGGCAATCTAGGCAGCACGCACCATGCGATTGACGACATCTCAATTATGCGCGGTTTAGGCAATATTCAAATTCTGGCCCCGGCAGATCCTCTTGAAACGCGGCAAATGTTTGATTATGCCCTGAAATATGAAGGTCCGGTCTATATTCGTCTGGATAGCGCCAAATTTCCGGCACTGCATACGCCAGAGTATCAATTTGAACCCGGGAACATTGATGTCCTGCGCGAAGGCAAAAATCTCACGATTGCGGTCGTCGGTTCGGTCGTGCATGAAGCGGTGGCAGCGGCGCAAGAACTGGCAACGCGTGCGATTGATGCGGAAGTCTTAAATCTTTCTTCGATTCGACCATTGAATCCGCAAAAAATGATTGACTCGCTGCGTAAAACGAAACGTGTGATCACAGTTGAGGAACATTCAATGCACGGCGGCATTGGGAGCCTGGTGGCTGAAATGATCGCGGAAAACGGTCTTGCCGTCTCCCTGAAACGTTTGGGCATCCCGGAAGGGCAATTTTCAAAAGCCGGACCCCGCGCCGCTATCCGCGCGTATTACCAGATTGACGCCCGCGGGATCGCCGCCAACGCGCAAACATTAGTATCAATGTGTTTGTAGTTCCGCCTTCAGGCGGAAGAACTCGCTAAAGCGAGAACTACAAACCTTGTGGTTATGTCGTAATGACGAAAGGAGCTATTATGTCTGAACGCTACCTGTTAACGATTGATCAGGGCACAAGCGCGACAAAGGCGGTGATTTTCACCTCAAAGGGCGAGCTTGTGACCAAAGCCAGCGCAGACCTCAAATCTTCCTTTCCCCAGGTCGGATTTGTCGAACAAAATCCGCTGGATATCTATCAAAGTGTGCTCGAGGCTGTGAAAGCCTGTCTTCAGAATTTTACGGAACATTGTTCCGGCAAGCCTGAACAGATTGCAGCCTGCGGCATTTCCAATCAACGCGAAACCTTTGTCTTATGGGATCGCGCCGGCAATCCGCTGGCAAATGCGGTAGTCTGGCAGTGTAAACGCTCGGTCGGAATCTGCGAGCGGCTGAAGGCCTCGGGAATTGAACCGGTCATCCGGTCCAGAACCGGTTTGATTATTGATCCGTATTTTTCAGGTACCAAGTTAATCTGGCTCTCTGAAAACGATGCCTCTGTCCGGAAAGCGATTGACAGCGGCAACGCCTGCTTTGGCACGGTTGACGCCTGGCTTTTATACAAGCTGACCGGAGGACAGCGTTATTACACCGACTACACCAACGCCTGCCGCACCTTATTTTTTAATATCAATGACCTCACCTGGGACTCCTATCTGCTCAAGGAATTCAAGCTGAGCTCCCTGAATCTGCCTGAGCCGAAACCCTCTTCTTCTTTGTTTGGCGAATCCGACTTTGACGGCATTTTCCCTCAACCAGTTCGGATTTCAGCCATGATTGGCGATTCTCACGCCGCGGCTTTTGGCGAGGGGTGCTTTGCGTCTGGCAGCGCGAAAGCGACCCTGGGCACAGGCTCTTCGATTTTGATGAACACGGGCAGCCAGAAAATTGATTCGCAGACCGGCATGGTGACGACGATCTGTTGGAGTACGGCTGATCGAGTTGATTACGCCCTGGAAGGTATTATTGTGACTTGCGGAGCCACAATTACCTGGCTGCGCGATCAACTCGGACTGTTTGCGCAGAGCCGCGACACTGAGGCCATGGCGCTTTCTGTGCAGGATTCGAATGGCGTTCAGGTCATTCCGGCTTTCAGCGGCTTAGGCGCGCCGCATTGGAAGATGAGTGCAAAAGCAGCAATTTTAGGCTTGACTTTTGGCTGCGATAAACATCATATTGTTCGCGCTGCGCTGGAATCCATTCCGTTTCAGATTCACGATGTCATTACTGCGATGGAAACAGATAGTGAGTTGAAGCTGCAAGAATTACATGTCGATGGCGGCATCACAGCCAATCAATTTGTGATGCAATGTCTGACTGATGTGTTGAACACGAAAGTTGTCAATATCGGATTCGAAGACGTGACCGCCCTGGGCGCTGCATACCTGGCTGGATTAGAGTGCGGCGTGTTTGCAGGAATAGAACATTTACAACAATTGAACACTGAGAAAAAGGTCTATACCCCTGGCCCAAATCGGGATCAGATTTCTCAGACTTATCAAGATTGGGAAAAGACGGTAAAGGAGTTATTTTAACATGATGCTGCCTGAACAACGACGCTTGAAAATTCTGGAATTGCTGCAGGAAGACGGGAGTGCCCGTGTCAGCTATCTTAGTAAAACCTTTGATGTGTCAGAACCGACCATTCGCCAGGATCTGGAAAAATTGGAAGTCGAAGGGTATATTATACGCGAACATGGCGGCGCGTTTTTAAAGAGCATTCCCCAGCAAGTCGGCAGCATGTCTCTGCAGCATCAGGAAAATATGGATAAAAAAGTGCGCATCGGTAAAAAAGCGTCGGAGTTCATTCATGATTGGGATGCGATTATTATTGACTCTGGCTCAACTACGACCGAAGTCGCGAAAAATCTTTCTGAAAAACAACACCTGAAAATTATCACCAACGCCCTGAATATTGCTCTAATTGTCGGGTCATATCCCTCCTTTGAATTAATGGTGACCGGCGGCGAATTTAAAGCCCCTACTCTTTCCCTGACCGGCGAAAAAGCCGCCAACTTTTTCCACCAACTGCACGTCAACAAGCTCTTTCTGGCCACGGCCGGCATCTCCTGGGAACTCGGCTTAACCTATCCCGGACTCAGCGATCTGCCGGTCAAAAAAGCGATGATCGAATCTGCAACCCAGGTCTATCTGGTCGCAGATTCCACGAAAATCGGTAAAAGTTCTTTTGCCTCCTTAGGCGGAATCGATCTGATTCACTATTTCATCACCGATGACGGCATCAGCGATCACGACCGCGCCATGTTTGAACAAAAAGGCGTCAACGTCATCATCGCCTGAACCCCTCTAAATTGATGTCGTTGGCAATGGAAGCTTGTTTTCGCTTGGAAGAAACCGGGTTTTTCCGAAAAACCCGGTTTCGGTTTCTGGGGTAATCAGACTTAGCAGCCGTTATGGTGATACAAATCCCAGCCCAGATATTTGGAAATGGCTTCATCCAGCACCCCGGCACAATGGCTGCGGGTCATGGCGACGTGGTGTTCGAAGCCCTGTTGGCACATGAAACCGAGTAGTTGGCGCAGGTTGGGGATTTTGCAGACTGCGATGCCGCCATCCATACCGAAAGGATCATTGGTAAATTCTCCTTCGCCTGCATAGGCTCTGATATTGCCGCAAGTGTCGTCTGTATCCATGCGGAAGAAGGTCATTGGGCCGGCAGCGACCTTGCCTTTAATCGCGCCAAAACAGTTTTCGCGCCCCAGGCTTGCGCCTAAAATGTCAAGTTCGGAAATCTCAATTTCGCTGCCCATAAAGCTTTTCGGATAGTTACTGCAATGGGTGTTGACGCATTTTTCCCGATCCGTGCCATAATTATTGTTCCAATCCAGAAATCCCGGAATGTTGCCGGACGCGAGTAAGAGCGCGTACATGGAGACGGCCCCGGCCACATCCACTTCACACGCGCTCGGCAGGTAATGTTCGCCCATCAGACTCATGGAAAGGCAGGTTGCGCATCCATAATTCTGTTGAACCGAGGACCAACATTGCACCGCACTCGCGACAAGTTCGTTTTCTGCCATGAATTGATCAATCGCGACCGATAGTTTCGCCTGTCTTAACATGCTTTCTTGCGGAATCCGTGCGGGAATTGTCCCATAGGCTTTGATTTCTGCGAGCTTCTCCTGGACTGCTTTGGTCTGGGCATCCATTTTTTGGGCGGCAAAAATGATCTCGGACATATCCACAGGTACAACTGTAATTCCGCTGCTTTGCAGCAGTTTTTCGCTGTAACGCACCGTCTGAAAGGCGGCCGGACGCGCGCCAATCATGCCGATGCGCGCGGTCGTTAAACCTTTCACTACCCGGCAGACTCGCGCAAAAAAGTCAAGATCCTGCTCAAACTCCCGGCACTCTACAGGACAGGTGTGTAAGGTGGTATCAGTAAAGGGGATTCCGTACTGATAGAGATTGTTACACACCGAGAGTTTCCCGCAAAACGCATCGCGCCGGCCGGAGACATCAACCTTATCCAGATCGTCGTCAAAGGCATGTACCATGACCGGCACATGCAATTGGGACTGATCGATCGCGGTGACAGCCGCGACCTCATCGCCAAAGTTGGGCAGCGTGACGATAATGCCATCAATATTTTTACGCTGCTCCTGAAACAGGTCCGCGCAGATTTTAGCGTCTTTCAACGTTTCAATCGCGCCGTTTGGGGTCGCCTCTTTCGGCGGAATGACATAATCGTAGCCCAACTTTTCAAGCGTGGCTAATACCTGTTTACGTCCTTCAGCGGCCAGGGCCGGATTAAAAAAGCCTCGCGTGCCAACAATTACGCCAAATGTCATCTTTTTGTCCATTAATTTCATAATAGTTCCTCCTCTGACAATGACCGTTCGTAGTAAACGCGTTAGCGTTTCTTCACGCCGCCTGTCTGCTCAGGCAGGCTGAAGCGGCGACTACGAGCCTGATTTGCATTATGCCGGGTGAGCGTTAACTCATGGCAACTCCTCTAAACCTTTTATGAACTAAACTTCTTCCGGCGGATAGATTTTTTCCGGCGGAACACGCCCTTTAGGGCGTTGAATCAATTCAATCGTCGTTCCGATTTTGTCTTCAGTGTTGAGATATGCATAATGACCGTCACCATCAGCACCGAACCCGGAGCCATCCTGAGTCATTATCACACCCACCTGCTCTGCCTGAGCAATGGCGGCTTGCATATCTTCAACCAGCACTCCGAAATGATGGACGCCGTAGCCATGTTCTTTGACAAACTCGGCATATACGGTGTCGCCTTCCACCATTTCGATTAATTCGATGCGCAGCGGTCCCAGATACGACAAGGCCACTCGCATTTTGTACTCAGACGGCTCGCCCCGATACGACATCTTTTTCACTAAGGGTTTCCCATACGTGTAAAAATGCCAGGGACCGATCCCAAACAATTTCCAATAATTCTCGACGGTTTTGTCAAGATCTTTTACGACCAGTGCAACCTGCGCCACTCCTTTTTGTAAAAATGGCAAGACCTGGTTTGTTTGTTGTTCAGACATCACTGTTTAGCCGCGAAGTTACCCGAAAACCCATGAAGTTTTTTTAAGACCTGCTTCTTCTATTTTTTCGTGTGACTTCGCGGCCCCAAACACGTTCATGGCAAAAAGACGGCTTTGAGGACTTTGCCTTCTAAGGCCATCTTTGCCCCGTGAGTAAATTCAGCCAATGAAAAGCGATGGGTTACCAGCTTTTCAGCGGGAATTCTGCCGGAAGCTACCAGATTCAAAGCTGTCAGAAAGTGCCGGGGCGCAAAGATTGTGGTTCCAATCAGGTGTAGCGCGTTATAATGCACCAGGTTCAGATCCACACCCGGCGTGCTTTGTTCTTTCGGCAGGCCGCCGAACAGCAGGATGCGTCCGCCTTTCTTCGCCAGTTCAACCGCCTGCACGACCGCAATCGGCGCCGGGGTCGCAGTGATAACTACATCCGCGCCTTTCCCGTTAGTGAGGCGTTTAACTTCTTCAATGAGATTTGTGTTGGCGCTGTTGATCAAGGCGTCCGGCTCAAAAGCGTCCGCCAGCTTGAGACGCTCGTCCACAATATCCGCGATAAAAATTTTAAAGGCTCCTCTGGCGCGCGCCAGGCTGATGTGCGTACATCCGACCGGACCGCTGCCAAGGATCAGTACGGTGTCCCCCAGTCCCACCTGTCCTATTTCCTGTGCATGAACGCAGGAGGACATCGGTTCAATAATTGCGGCAAAGGCCGGATCGAGGCCGTTCGGAACCGGAAGGATGGTTCCGTGTTCGATACATTCCTGCGGAATCGCAATAAATTCTGCCAACCCGCCAGGCCAGGCTTGCGCAATTTCGCGATAGTTCTCACACAAGTCCGATTTCCCGGTCACGCAGAATTCACAGGTGCCGCAATAGGCCAGAGGGCCGATGGCTAACCGGTCGCCAATCTGCCATTGTCCCTGATACGCTGCCCCAACCTCCTCCACGATTCCGCAAATTTCATGTCCAATCGTCCAGGGAAACGTGACTTTACGGTGTCCATTGCGTAAGGTGCGTAAATCAGAGCCGCAGAGACCGCAGGCTTCAACTCGTAACAGCAGTCCCCCTGACGAAACCTCCGGCACCGGGACTTCTTCGACCTCAAATTGCATTGGTGCGCGCACCACAACAGCGTGCATAGTTTTTTTCATGAAGCGTTCTTACTCCTGTGTATGGAAGAAACCGGGTTTTTCGAAAAACCCAGTTTCTATCCCTGCTCTCTCAATGTTGCCAGTTCACGATAATCGTCTTTCACGTGCTGATACAGCTTTTTATACAGGGCGAAATAATCCATATAACGGGCATGATTGTGTGGATTCGGCTCCATCGGTTCGATGTATTCCCCCCATTGTTTGGCGACGGAAAAATCCTTGAACACACCCGCGGCAACACCGGCCAGAATTGCGTCGCCATAAGGCGCGCCAGTACGGCGTTTGACCAGCGCAATCGGCACATTAAATACATCGGTAATGATTTGGCGCCAGAGTTTGCTGACTGCCCCCCCTTCATTCAACACCATCGGATAGTTGATTGCCAGTCCGGCTTCTTCCTTAATTAAACGGAAAGAATCGTACATGGCATAGGCCACGGCTTCCATCATGGCGCGCACAAGATGGCCTTTGGTGTGATTCAGGGATAGGCCGAAAACCAGGCCGCGTGCATGGACATCCCAGATCGGAGTGCGTTCTCCCATCAGAAAGGGCAAAATAATCAAGCCATCGCTCCCGGCCGGGACTTTCTGGGCTTGCAGATTAAGCAAATCATAAGAAGACACTCCTAAAATTCGTTCGGTTTCAACTTCATATTGGGAAAAATTGTCGCGTAAGTAGCGAATTGACTGCCCGCCGGTTGTTGTGGTCGGCACGGTGATATATGTATTTTCCGAGTTCACAGTATAGGGGAAATTAATCATGAGTTTTCCGATCTCGGAAAAAATGAAATCTGTGTTTTGATGAATAATGCCGAAATTCCCGACGGTCCCCAGGTTGCTCTGAAAATCGCCAATCTCTACTGCACCGGCTCCAATCCAACTGGCGTTGCAATCCACCTGACCGCCAGCGACCGGAATGCCCGGCGTTAATCCGGTTTCGGCCGCAGCTTGCGGGTTTACTTCTCCGATAATCTCGTCGCAATTGCAAAGCGCAGGCATCAGGGAAGGGGCGATGCCGAGTTCTTGCAGCAGAGCATCATCAAATTTCCGCTGTCGCAAGTTATAGGCCACGCCGTAAAAGGCCGCATTCGAATAGCTGCACACTGCGTTGCCGGTTAATTTCAGAGTGATAAACCCGTCAATGGTGAGAGCTTTTGCAATCCGCTGAAAAACCTCGGGACGGTTGCGTTTTTCCCAGAGCACGTTGACGAGTATGGGGTGATCTTCCAGGCGGTACCCGGAAATCGGAAACAACCGGGCTTCACCGATATGCTCTTTGAGCCATTCTACTTCTTTGACCGCGCGTTTATCCATTAAATTATACGCGCGCTGCACTGGCTGATGGCGTTCATCTACCAGCACCAACGATGGCAAAGCTGAAGACGCGGCAATGCCGCGGATTTCTTCCGGACGGATGCGCGCTTCTGCGATAACTTGCTTGATCAGACGGCAAGCGACCTGCCAGTAATTTTCGGCGTCGTGTTCCGACCAGCCCGGATGCTCGTGCAGAATCGGATACTCTTCGAACGCAAAGCCCAGCACATCTCCCTGCGCGTTGATAATACAGGCTTTGGCCCCTCCGGTGCCGTAATCAATGCCTAATAAAAAATCCGCCATGCGTTTGTTCCTCCCACTCTTGCGATCTTCCTTTTATGAAAATGTTTATCATGACACGTATTCAATCACTGCTGACGAAGAAACAGAGACTTGTCAAGAAAAATTTCAAATTTTAAATATAAATTATGAAAAAAAATAAATTAAAATACCATCTTTTAATACATTGTGATCATTAAGGAAGCATACAAAATCAGGCTATCCATCCTCAATTTGTTTCTGTCTGCGCGTTACAGTTCTGTAAAGTCAGGCAGGCAGGCAGGTGGAATGGTATAATGACGGTGCGATACCGGAGAAAGAATGAGCTTCTCTTTGTTTTGAATTGATGGGTTGTTTATTTTCTTTAAATATTCATAAAATATTTTGAAAAATGAAAAAATTTAACTTGACAACCTCCTGAAATTTTAGAATGAGTGTTCTATATAATCCAGATATTTTCGTATACCTAGGGATGAAGAAATTTGTTTGAAATGTGAAATTTTGTCTTTCATTCTCAAAAATGAAATTTATGAAAGCTTGCAAGGGATTTTAGATGTTATGATCGATAAACAAGAAGTCTGGAAACATGCGATTGATGTATGGACGATTGGCTCACAGTCGTTGGCGGATTTGAAAAATACCCTTGATCAGGATGTTTTTGTGCGCTGCATAAAGGTTCTTGCGGACTGCCAAGGCAGGATTCTCACGGCCGGAGTCGGAACCTCAGCCGCCGCTGCCAGAAAAATTGCCCATTCACTCTGTTGTATCGAACGCCCTTCTTTTTTTCTTTCACCAGGCGATGCGGTACATGGCGAACTTGGCGCCGCCCAAACAGGGGATGTCGTCATTCTGATTTCCAAAGGCGGCGGTACACGGGAAATTGTGAATCTCCTCCCGGCTCTGCGTACGAAAAAAATTTTCATTGTCGGTGTAACTGAAAATGAACAGTCCGTACTTGCGAACGCAAGCGACCTTGTCCTGAAAGTCAAAGTTGAACGCGAGGCTGATGCGTTCAATATGCTGGCCACGACAAGTACGATGGCAGTGGTAGCAGTCTTTGACGCGATTTGCATTGCCTTGATGTATTACACTAACTATACCAAAGAACAATTTGCTGTCATTCATCCCGGCGGAGCGGTGGGTGAACGATTGTTACAAGAAAATCAGGCATAGAAACCGGGTTTTTCAAAAAAACCCGGTTTCTTAGAGGAGATCACATTTTGAAAGCAGCGATATTTAAGGAAATTGAACATATTGAGGTTGAAGACATTGCGAAACCCGTCTGCGACGCGGATGGGATGCTGGTGAATGTGAAAGCCTGCGGACTGTGCGGCGGCGATATTCGGAACTATCACAATGGTCTCAAAGGAGGCGTCACCAACCAGATTATGGGGCATGAAGTCGCCGGAGTTGTTGAGAAAGTCGGCCCACAGGTGACGCGCTTTGCGGTTGGCGATAGGGTTGCAATTGCCCCGGATGTGAGCTGCGGACATTGCTTTTACTGTAAACGCGGCCGGGGAAATCTGTGTGTGGATCATCGTATGATCGGAACCCACTGGCCTGGCGGATTTGCCCAATATCTTCACCTGCCGCAAGTTATCCTCGAGCATGGTATGGTGCATCATATCCCCGATGGACTTTCCTTTGATGACGCCACGCTTGCCGAACCGGCCTCTTCGGTGCTTGCCTCGCAGATGAACGCCGGGGTAGGATTGGGAGATACGGTGTTGATCATCGGCGATGGTCCGATCGGGTGTCTGCATGTGGAAGTTGCCAGAGCAAACGGCGCAGCAAAGGTGATTCTGGCCGGAAAGAAGCGTTTACAGATGGTCTCCGCGTTTGCACCGGATGCCTTGATTGATTCAACAACTCAGGATCTCGTGTCTGAAGTCCTCAGGCTGACGAATTCTCTGGGGGCCGATGTGGCAATTTGCGCTAATGCCAGGACATCAAGTCAAGAACTGGCGGTGGAATCAGTCAGAAAACGCGGCAAAGTCATTCTGTTTGGCGGAGTACCCAAAACCGCCCCAATGACCACGCTCAACAGTAATCTGATTCATTATAACGAGCTCACAATTATGGGCGCGTTTTCCTATCCGGCCTATATCAATGAAATGGCGCTGTCGATCCTTTGCGCTCAAAAAATTACCGCCAGCAAATATATCAGCAAAATCGTATCCCTTGAGAATATCGTGGCAGAAGGGATTAAGGCGGCCGAGGCCGGAGAAGTTCTGAAAGTTGTGGTTAACCCGTGGTTATAGAGAATGCCGGATAAAAATCAGGAGCGCAAAGCAGCCTTTGCAGGAGCGCAAAGCAGTCTTTGCAGGAGCGCAAAGCAGCCTTTGCGAAGAGGCAAACACTGGTTTGCACTCTTGTTTTATAAACGGAGAAACAGGAAATGTATGAAATAGATACAAAACTTGAGCAACGTGAACGTGCTGGTAATCCGATTCAGGTAGGGCTGGTCGGGGCCGGACAGATGGGAACGGAAATTATCACTCAGATTGGGGAAATGGTTGGGATGGAGATTGCGGTGGTCGTGGATATTTCTGAACAAAGAGCTTTGCAGGGATATAGCCATTCCAAAAAACAGGCTGAGGTGATTGTTACAACCGATCTGGCGGAAGCGACGGTGGCTGTAAAAGCAGGCAAAAAAATTGCAACAACGAATTACCAGCTTGCTACCTCACTGCCCCAGATTGATGCCGTGATTGATGCGACTGGTTCGACGGAAATGGGGGCAATTGTCGCGCTTGAGGCCATGAATCATAAAAAACATATTGTCATGATGAGTGTGGAATGCGATGTGACCATTGGTCCGATTTTGCGTCAAATGGCCGAAAATGCGGGGGTGATCTATTCTTTGGCCGCAGGAGACGAACCGGCAGCGACAATCGAACTCTATCGGTTTGCCAAAGCCCTGGGCTTTACAATTGTGTCGGCCGGCAAAGGGAAAAATAATCCGCTTAATATTTATTGCACTCCGGCAGATGTTCAAGCCAAAGCAGATGAACGTCAAATGAGCGCGAGAATGTTATGTGAATTTGTGGACGGTTCCAAAACGGCGATTGAAATGGCGTCGGTTTCCAATGCTACCGGCCTGGTTCCTGATGTGCGCGGCATGCACGGCGCCAACGCAACCAAAGAGACCTTAAAGGATGTCTTCTGTCTCAAGCAACATGGCGGAGTTTTAAATCAATGCGGCGTGGTAGATTTTGCTATTGGTGTGCATCCCGGGGTGTTTGTGATCGTGACGACCGACAACCAGCGTATCAAAGACGGGTTAAGCCAGCGAACGATGGGCGATGGGCCGTATTATCAGCTTTTTCGCCCCTATCATCTGTGCAGTGTGGAGGTGCCGCTGACAGTGGCTCAGGCCGTCTTTTATCATGAATCCTCGGGCCACCCGTTAAAAAAACTGGTTTCGGAATGCATCACAGTCGCTAAAAAAGACTTACATGCCGGAGAAGTACTTGACGGAATCGGCGAGTACTGCTACAGAGGAAGCATTGATCACGCCGAAATCGCTCGCAGAGAACATCTGCTGCCTTTAGGATTGGCTAAAGGCTGTGTGTTAAAAACTGATGTTCCCAAAGACACGGTAATCACTTACGCTATGGTTGACATTGTCAATCAATCAGTATTACTGCAATTACGCAGGATTCAAGATCAATTGTATGGCTGAGGGAAATTATGACGCTTGTTGGACTTGATGTGGGTACTACAGGATGTAAAGCGGTTGTGTTTGATCCGGAAGGCAATATTTTAGGGCAAGGCTTTGAAGAATACGGAATTCTCTGCGATGAGCCGGGGATGGCGGAACAGGATGCGGAACAAGTGTGGCAAATTACCTGTGGCGTGTTAAAAAAAGCCTTGACGGAAAGCGCGGCCAAAGATATTTGTGCTCTCAGTCTTTCGGTCCAGGGAGATGCGATTATTCCGGTTAACAAACACTTTCAGCCTGTGTATCCTGCTATTCTCGGCATGGATTATCGTTCCATCGAGCAGGCCAGACGCTGCGATAACTTCTTCGGGGCCAGACAGATCTTTGAGCTGACCGGTATGCGTTCCCATCCCATCAATTCAGTGGTCAAAATGCTCTGGCTCAAGGAAAAACGTCCGGAAGCGTATCGCAAGACCTGGAAAATCACGACGTATGCTGATTTTATCCTGGGCAAACTGGGGGCTGCGCCGGTTATTGATTATACGATGGCCTCGCGCACGATGGCGTTTGACCTGCAACAGCGGCAGTGGTCGCATCAGATTTTGGAACGGCTCGATATTGCGCCTGACCTCTTGTCTGAGGCTCAACCCTCAGGAAGCGTCGTGGGCAAGGTCAGCGCTGCGGCAGCGGAACTGACCGGACTGCCGCACGGCGTGCTTCTCGTGACCGGCGGTCATGACCAGACTTGTGCGGCATTGGGCGCAGGCGTCATCTCCGAAGGCAAAGCGGTGGTCTCGACCGGTACCGCCGAAGTGCTTTCGACTACGTTTCAGGCTCCGGCCCTGAATGAGGCCATGTATGCCGGATTTTATCCCTGTTACCTGCATGCCAAAGAGGGCATGTATTTTACCTTTACCCTGAATCATGTGGGGGGAATCCTGTTGCGCTGGTATCGCGACCAGTTTGCTGCTGGGGAGGTACAGGAAGCCGAACAAACGGGAAGTGACCCATACCTGTGCATCCTGAGCAAGGTTCCGCAAAAGCCCTCACATGTGATGGTGCTGCCGCATTTGAACGGCAGCGGCACGCCCTGGTGCGACATGGAATCCAAAGGGGCAATCGTTGGTTTGACGCTGGCAACCACCCGGCATGAGATCGCCCGGGCGGTTCTGGAGAGCCAGACGTACGAATTGAAAATCAACCTGGCCACTCTGGAGCAAGCGGGGGTACACGTTGAAGAATTAAGCGCGGTGGGCGGCGGTGCGAAATCTGCCTTGTGGCTGCAAGTGAAAGCGGATATTTTAGGCCGCCCGATTCAAACGCTCAAAATCAGAGAAGCCGCCTGTCTGGGATCTGCGATTCTGGCCGGAGCGGCGGTAGGAGTCTATCAGTCGGTTGATGAAGGCGTGGCGCATACAGTACGCCCGCAGACAATTTTTACGCCTGATCCGGGGCGACAGGCCGATTACCAGGAATTGTACGAGACATATACGCAGATTTATCCGGCATTACGTCCGATCAATGCGAGGTTAGACAGTACTATGCACGATCATTGACTCGTGAAAATGACAAAAACCGGGTTTTTAAAAAAACCCGATTTTTAACAGTGTCAATCATCATGAATACTGCTGTAACGCCGTATGAACGAGAATCATCTGGAAAAGATTCCTCATAATTGTTTGATCAAAATTAAAGCTGTCTATGATTCGCTCAAAACAGCCGAAAAAAAAGCGGTGGATTTTATCCTGGACTCTCCGGAAGAAATTAAGAAGCTGACAATTGTTGATTTCGCAAACAAAGCCGGATGCAGTGAGGCCACCGTTGTCCGCCTTGCCAAACGCTTGGGTTACGACGGATTTCCTGAACTCAAGGATGATTTCTCTGGCTATGGGACAAACAGCGATGATTTTGAGTATGAAGGCATTTCGCGCAGCGACAATTACGGCACAGTTGTCAGAAAAGTGTTTGACGCTACGATCCAGGCCCTCAAAGATACCTTTGATATTATGGATCTGCAAGCGTATGAAAAAGCCTCCAATGCGCTGCTGAATTCAGAGAAAATCTTGTTCTGCGGCGTCGGCGACGCGGCCCTGGTCGCCATGGAAGCCTATCAACGCTTTCTGCGTATCGGACATCCCTGTATGGCTTCCCAGGATCCTGACCTGGAACTGATCATGAGCTCGCAACTGAATCCCGGGGATGTACTGGTGGCAATCTCGCACTCAGGTCGCAGCAAAACCGTGATTAACAGCGTCAAACGCGGGAAACGAGCCGGCGCCACCATTATTGCGATTACGAATTTCCCAATTTCTCCTCTTGCCAAAAATGCTGACATTCTCCTTTTAACCGCGGCCTTCTCAACCCAACCTTTTACCGGCGAAGTGATTTCCAAACGAGTCACAGAACTCTGCATCATCGAAACCTTATACGCCAATTACCTCATGCAAAAAGGCAAAGCTGCCCTCGAACGCCTCGATATTTCCAACGACGCCGTGAGCGTGAATAAATGGTAAAAGCGCGCTGAGATAGCTGACCTGCCTGAATTGTGTTCTAGCACTTCGACTTCGCTTTTTGACGGACCGAGAAACCGGGGTTTTTGAAAAACCCGGTTTCTGATGGACAAAGAAATTATTTGTCATTACTAATGGGAGAAGATTTCATAAATTTTTATCTGCCCGAAATCGTTTCTTGACATTTTGGTACTGAATGAATATACTTTTTTTTATTTGCTGTGGTCAATCCTGTTTACAGCCTCATAATCTGAAAAATAATTTAAGGTGCCGTATAGAAAAGATGCAGCGATGTTATTGTCTGATGGTTCGTACGATGTTTGGTATATGCCTGTTTTTCAGTTCCCATGCCGTGATTTTTCATGAGTATTCATGCGCACAACAGCCCATCTTGCAACAGTTAGTGTATCTAAACATCCCGGCCTATAACCTCAATCTTTATACGCAATATGAAGATCAACGCTGGGAGCGTTTATCTGTTCCGATTGGAGTTGGCAAGGGAGTGGAACGTCGGTCACAAACTCCAACCGGGCAAGGCGAACTCTATGTCAAGGCCATGGGCGTTACGTTTGAGTATGGCGAACAAAACCCCGCAGAATTGGTGGGAAAAACGATTACCCACTCAAATACCTTTGATAAGAATACGCTGAAACCGATTACGGTTAAGATGCCGAATGATATGAAATCAATTTTTATGCGGATTAACAGCGACATTGACGCCCAATTCCATACCCGTTTCGTGCTGCACGAGACGACAGATTGGTACACTGTCGGAACACCGGCTTCCAATGGATGTATCCGGATTGATCGGGAAGATATGCAGCGTTTGTATGCTGCGCTTGCTCCTTCGGTGTCTGAAGGCTATTTACCGCAAACCGTCCCGATTACAATTTATTATGATGTGGCGGAATATTATCCTGAGCAACAAATGATGGTGTTACACGCCAACATTTACAATCGGTCGGTTGATTATGTGCACGAAATTTTGCACGATCTGCAAGAAGCCGGTATTGATACACGCTCGATGAATATGCCCGTCCTACTCGAGGTTGTGAACCAGGCTGAGCAACAATTTCAGCAAGCGCTGCACATGATTCAAAACCGTCTGGCAAAAGCCCCGTTCGACCGTTTGATTCTCGATCACGAAAAACAACTGCTGCATTTTACCTTTTATTTGCGATTTCAATACTAATGCGCGTATGCGTCTCGATCCTCGCACAGCCTTTTTAACGACCGTTATGCTCATTCTGGCAACTTTTCGAGCCAGACAGGGAATCACTCTGCTGATGATCAGCGGGGTATTATTGCTGGTCTTGTTAATCACCAGGACTCCGATACGGCTCTATGCTCGCAACCTTGCTTTGCTCGCATGGTTTCTGGCCTTTACCTTTTTCGCCTGTTTATGGGGGGAAGGCTCTGCTGATCCTGGGGAAAACATTGGCGCAGGAGTGCAAGCTATAGGAAGGGTAAGTGTGATTGTCGGCTGGGCGACCATCCTGGGGAACAGCGTTTCTCCTTTAGCGCTGATCAACGGGCTTGAACATTTATTACGCCCATTCAATCTGGCGCGCCTGCCCGTTTCCAGGCTTTCAATTGTTGCCATGCTGAGTTTACGGTTTATCCCCATCCTGTTTCAGGAGAGCCAACATCTACGCGATGCCTATATCGCGCGCGGCATTGAAATTCAACATGGCAACATCATGACACGTCTGAAGACCGCTGTCTTACTGTGCGGTCCCTTATTTAGCAGTTTACTTCGGCGTGTTGAGCATTTAGCGCTCGCCATGGAAAGTCGAGCTTTTCAGGCGGGGATAGCACGCACGCTGCTCTGTGAACTCCGCATGAGATGGTACGACTATCTTGTCCTTGCCGCCGGTTTCAGTCTTCTGGTGTTTGTCATGTCTTATGGATAAAAAACATGAAGCCTCGACGTGTTTTTCCCTTGACTTCCAGAAAAAAAGCAGAATAGCTGAATATATAGCAATCCTCCCTGATTTGAGTCTCGACTCCGCTCGACAATCGTCCGGTCACTGAGCGGAGTCGAAGTGACTGGTGACAAGTGTTTTAGGAGTGCTATCTTGTGAATGGAGTCGTTATGTGTCTTGGGATCGTTTTATCACTATTCACTGGAAAAGGAGGTCTTTTTATGAATAAAAGATGGGTACGAATTATTGTTGTCTGTGTCATGGCGGTCTTTCTCTCTTCGACTGTGAGTGCCCAGTCTGTCATTGTACAGTCAGGCAATGCACTCGCCTATCCGGTTGAAGGCCGTCATGGTATGGTTGTCACAGGACAGGGGATGGCGACAATGGCAGGTTTGGAAGTTCTTAAAAAGGGAGGGAATGCTGTTGACGCTGCAGTCACAATCGGCTTTGTCATGGCTGTTACCTTGCCGCGAGCCGGAAATATCGGCGGCGGTGGTTTTATGTTGATCAAACCCGCCGACAGTGATGAAGTGATCGCGGTTGATTATCGTGAGAAAGCTCCGGCCAAAGCTTTTCGTGATATGTTTCTGGATAAAGATGGCAACGCTGATCCTCAACTGAGCGGCTATTCCCACCTGGCTTCCGGGGTTCCGGGCACGGTCGCCGGTCTGGCATACGCGCTGGAAAAATACGGAACTATTTCGCTGGCAGAGGCTCTGGCGCCGGCGATTCAGTACGCTGAAGCGGGTTACCCGCTGAATGAAGAACATGTCAGCGATATTAAACAACAAGAAAAACAATTGCGAAGCTTTCCAGCTACTGAAAAAATCTTTTTCAAAGAAGATGGCAGCTTCTACAGCGTGGGCGACCAATTTGTCCAGCCGGATTTAGCTAAAACCTTGAAAGCGATTGCTCAAGAAGGGCCAACAGTGTTTTATGAGGGGTGGATCGCTGATCTGATTGCTAAGCAGATGGAAGCAAACGCAGGATTGATAACAAAAGAGGATCTGGCGAATTACCAGCCTGCTATCAGAAAACCGGTACATGGGACCTATCGTGGTTATGATATTTTCTCCATGTGTCCGCCGAGTTCCGGCGGAGCGCATGTTATTCAGATCCTGAACGTTCTCGAAGGCTTTGATATGGGGTATTTGGGGCATAATAGCGCCGAATCAATTCATCTTATGGCTGAAGCGATGATCCGGGCTTATGCTGATCGGGCTGAATATCTTGGTGATACCGACTTTGTCGAGGTGCCGTTACAAGGCATCATTTCAAAAGCCTATGCCCAGGAATTGCGTTCCCAGATCAACCGGTTTAAGGCTAGTGATGGCAGTAAAATCAAGGCCGGTAATGCTCCGCGTTATGAAAGCGATGAAACCACGCATTACTCTATTGTCGATCAATATGGCAATGCCGTGGCTAATACCTACACGATCAACTACAGCTTTGGTTCGGGGATTGTCGTTGACGGTGCGGGATTTTTGCTGAACAATGAAATGGATGATTTCAGCGCGAAACCTGGGGTTCCAAATGCCTACGGACTGATCGGCGGAGATGCAAATGCAGTCGAACCCAATAAACGGATGCTGAGTTCGATGTCGCCGACAATCGTCCTGAAAGATGGAAACGTGTTTCTTCTCACAGGCAGTCCCGGCGGATCGCGGATCATCACGACGACGTTACAGGTGATAATGAATGTTATTGATTACCAAATGAATATTCAGGAAGCGGTGAACGCTCCGAAAATCCATCATCAATGGCTTCCCGATTACATCCGGCTTGAGAAAGGGATTAGTCTGGATACGATCAAACGGCTGGTAGAAATGGGGCATACGGTGTCGGTACAGGGACCGATGGGAGCGGCGTCAAGCATTCATGTTGACCCGCAAACCGGGCTGATGTATGGCGCGGCTGATCCCAGGCGCCAGGGAATGGCACTGGGGTTTTAACCTCTGTTTGTGTCCAGGAGAAGCCTTAAAGGCTTCTCCTTTTTTATCTTTATCGGTGCTGACAGACGTTCGAAGCGTTTTTATTGAAAGAATGAGACCTCAAAATTCTCTAGATCCAGGTACCCTCCTGGAAAGATCTCTGGATTTACTTCGTGTCTCGTAATTGCAGTTAAACAGTAAATTTCTCTTGCTCTGACAAAATTTTCTTGCTTTTATTTCGTTTTTATGGTGTATTTCAGAAACATTCTTACCATGTGTTCCGGATGATGGCAGAGCGTGATCATTTTATCATATGAATTATGAATACAATATCAAAATAAGGGCAACATGACTTTCCAGAGGAAAATATCATGACAAGCGAAATAGATAGAATTCTGGGGGATTTTATTGTTGAGTCGCAGGAAAACCTTGAACGCCTGGATCATGAATTTGTCGCTTTAGAGCATGATCCTCAGAATAGCGAGCTTCTTGGCAGTATTTTCCGAACAATTCATACGATTAAAGGTAGTGCAGGATTTTTAAATTTAACCAACCTGGAACAGATCTCGCACTATGCGGAAGATGTGCTCGCCAAGCTCAGGGATCACTCCTTGACGCTTACGACGGAGATGATCACGACATTGCTGCATGCCATTGATTCGATTAAGGCAATCCTGGTCAACCTTGAAAAAACTTCGGAAGAAGGGGATCTTGACGTGCTCGACATTGTGATGGAACTCAAAAGCATCGCAGAAAACGTGAAAACTCCTCCGATCCTCTCTGCCCAGGCCGTTGAACAAGCGCCAGAACATGAAAACAACGTATTGGCCCAGGAGTTAAAACTGTCTGAGACCCTGGAAGCGTCTGGCAGTTCTGTTGAAGATACACGTATTCATGTTGATGTGCATCTCCTCGATCAACTAATGAATATGACCGGTGAACTTGTCCTTTCACGTAACCAGATTGTACAATTTGCGAATATCATTGAGCAGCGCAACTTTCGTATCGTGGTTCAGCGCATGAATGTTGTCGTGTCTGAATTGCAAGAAGTGGTCATGAAAACCAGGATGCAGCCTGTGAAAAAGGTTCTGGGGATTTTTCCGCGCCTGGTGCGTGATATGTCGAAACTTCAGGGCAAAGAAGTGATGTTGGTGATGGAAGGGCAGAATACCGAGTTAGATCGAACGTTGATCGAAAGCATTAAGGATCCGTTAACGCACCTGGTGCGAAATGCTCTGGATCATGGGATTGAGTCTCCAGAGGTTCGCAAACAATTAGGAAAATCAGTGACCGCAGTTCTTACCATTAAAGCCTATCATGAAGGTGGTCAGGTCGTAATCGAAATCGCCGACGACGGTGCTGGCATTGCTTTGGAAAAAGTGAAGGCCAGGGCCATCCGTGAACGCCTTCTCAGCCCTCAACAGGCAGAAGAAATCAGTGAACGCGATCTCATGAATTTGATTTTTCGACCGGGATTTTCGACGGCCGAAACCGTGACCAGTATTTCCGGTCGAGGCGTCGGGATGGATGTCGTTAAAAAAAATCTCGATAAAATCGGCGGCATCATTGATGTTCAAACGGTCAAAGCGCATGGAACGACGATCAAAATTCGCATTCCGATTACCTTAGCAATTATTCCGGTCTTAATTATCAAATCAGGCGATCACCCTTTTGCGATTCCTCAAGTTAATTTAGAGGAGTTATTGATGATCCAGACTGACGATCCGGAGGAAAAAGGGGTTGAGCTGGTGCATGGGGCTGAAGTGTATCGCTTACGTGGGGAACTTCTCCCGCTGCTGCGCTTAAATACCATTTTGTGCCTGCCATCACACAAACCTGAGACTTCAGAAAATATCCATATTGTTGTCGTGTCTTCCGGCGATACACGATATGGCCTCATTATTGACGAAGTGGGTGATACGGAAGAAATTGTCGTGAAGCCGTTAAGCACACATATTAGACAATTGCAATGTTATGACGGAGCGACAATCATGGGAGATGGCAAAGTTGCGCTGATTCTGAATATTGGCGGATTACTGAAAATTACGGACCTGACAATGGAAACGCTGAAAAAAATTCAACAAAGCGGGCGCGACGAGGGCGAAGCCAAACATACGTTGGCAAGTAAGGCGCAACAACAAACCATCGTGTTATTCAGAATTGGTCCACACGAATATTATGGCGTCCCGCTGGCCTTCGTGGTCCGGTTGGAAAAATTTTCAGCAGCTCTGATCGAATATTCTGGCGGACGGGAAGTGATGCAATATCGCCAGACAATTCTTCCGCTTTTACGTCTTGAAGACTATCTGAATATCCCTCGTTCGCCTGATGCGGAGATGCTTTCCCTGATTGTGTTTGCGATTGAGAAGCAAATCGGGCTGGTGGTTAGTGAGATTTTGGATACGGTCGAAATTAGTGCGCAGATTGATACCGAGACATTTCAACAAAAGGGGATCTTAGGTTCAGCCATTGTCCAGGGACATTCGGTTTTGATTCTGGATGTGCATGGCCTGATTGAAATGGCCTATCCCACCTGGTACAAAAAATTTTTTGCCAGCCGGTTGACAGAAGACGAGCGAAAAAATACGCATATCTTACTTGTGGAAGATTCATCATTTTTCCTGAATATTGAAAAATCCTATTTGGAAGCGGCGGGTTATCAGATTATTACCGCGCAACATGGGAAAGAGGCCCTGGAAAAACTTGAGCAAACTCCCGTTGATATCGTTGTAACGGATATTGATATGCCTGTATGTAATGGATATGAGTTTACCAAAACTCTCAGATCTCATGAACAGTGGAAGACGCTGCCGGTTATGGCGCTCACGGCATTATCGGGAGAAAAAGATCGGGAAAAGGGCCGGGAAGCTGGTATTGATGAATATCAAATTAAACTGAATCGTGATGAGGTGCTGAAAGCACTTGAACTGCTAATTTTACGAAAACGAGGATAAAAGATCTATGCAGACACAAAAACAACAAACAAGAACAGATATTGTCCAACTCGCGACCTTTTTTTTAGGAGAGGAGCTTTTCGGTGTTGATACCTTGCGCGTCCAGGAAATTCTGACGTATCAGGAGATCACTTCTGTCCCGTTGGCGCCTGATTATGTCAGAGGATTAATCAATCTGCGCGGTCAAATTGTCACCGTGATCGATCTCCGCTGTCGGTTGGGATTTGAGAAATTAGAGCAGGAACGATCAAGTATGAATCTCATTGTCAATTCCGATGAAGGCTTAATGAGTTTATTGGTTGATAATATTGGCAATGTGCTCGATATTCCTGCTAATCGCTTGCTTCCTCCTCCTGGTACGATTCGAGGGGTGGCAGTGCATTATATTCAAGAAGTGTGTCAATTGGAGGATGATTTGCTCATCGTGTTGAATTTACAGAACATTTTACAACTCAATTAGCCCGGAGCCAGAAAGTCTATTGTCTTCCCAAAAATAAAAACTTTGATGAGAAAGAACCATGGGAATTAAGCATCTGGGAACAAAATTAGTTGTCGAAATTATTGTGGTCATTCTGGTGGTGATGACGCTTTTTGGATGGCTGAATGTGCGCCAGCAGCAGCAAAAATTTACTGATGTGCTGCACGCTAAAATGGCACGTGCGACAGAACAACTCAAACTGACATTGGGATTGCTGCTCTGGGATATGAATCTGCCTCAAATCGACCTGATTTTGCATTCTTATCTTGCTGATCCTGACATCCTGGCGATTCAGGTGATGGAAGGCGAAAAACTGATATTCTCTTTATGTAAAGATCCGCAGACGTTGCAATTGGTTAAAGGAACAGAGTCTGGTGTTCACGAGTCTCTCTATGGCAATGCGATCACCCGGCAAGTGGATATTGCGCACAATGAGCAATCTGTGGGGACATTTTTGATCACGTTTTCATATCAATTTGTCACGTCACAGGTCAGAGAAATCATCACCTTTATCAGTATTATACTTGTGATCCTGATGGGCATCGAGGCGGTGATCCTCTTTATCTTGGTGAAACGAGATGTCTCTGCCCCTTTACGGGCCATAGTGGATGACGCTCGGAAAATTGCCAAAGGTGACATCCAGATACAAATGAGTCCGATCACTGCGCAAAATAATGAAATCGGAGAACTCCATGCGGCCTTCCAGGATATGATCGCGTATTTTCAAACGATCGGACAGCTTGCCCGGAATATTGCGATGGGAGATATTCGTGAACAGTTTGTTCCTCGGGCGGAAACTGATTCTCTCGGAAAGGCTTTTCAAGAAATGATTGCGTATTTACAAGAAATTGTGCAGATGGCGACCGCGATTGCCAGCGGCGATTTTCAACAAAACTTGACTCCTAAGGGCGATCAGGATATTCTAGGCCATGCGTTTCAAGAGATTCAATCACTCCGCCGGACGATTATTGAAATTCAACAAGGCTCAGAATTATTGAGTCAGGCCTCTTCGAACTTAAAACAGATCAGCGAGGAGATGACGACCGGAGCCAATGCTACATTTCACCAGGCCCATATCGTGTCTTCCACCAGTGAAGACATCAGCCAGAACATGGCGCATGTGTCAACCACCATGAGCGAATTATACGCGGGTATTCAGGAAATTTTTCGAAATATCGCTGATATGGCTAAAATGTTAACAAGTGTGGTCGAAATGATGCAAACGTCAAATACGACGATGAGTTCATTGGAGTCTCAGTCGCAGGAAATCGGTGAAATTATCCAACTGATTGCTGACATCAGCCAGCAAACGAATTTATTGGCACTCAATGCAGCGATTGAAGCTGCTCGAGCCGGGGACCACGGCAAAGGATTTGCGGTGGTTGCGACAGAAGTCAAAGACCTTGCCCGGGAAACAGCGCGTTCAGCCGATGAAATTACTCGTAAAATTCAGGCCGTCCAGAGCAGAAGCCACGAAGGCTCCGAGGCGATTCTGAATGTCTCCAGGCTGGTACATCGAGTCTATGAGATTTCTACAATGATTGCAACCGCCATCGAGGAACAAAGCACCGTGATGAAAGAGATGTCTCACACGCTTGCAGATGCAACGAAGAAAAGCGATGGAGTAGCGAAAGCCATTAATGATGTCAAGAATGTTGCGGAAGAAAGTTCCCGGCGTGCGCTGGCAGTGCAGCAATCCTCGGATGATCTGGTGAATCTGGCCGAACAGCTTCGTACTGTGATTGCTGGGTTCAAAATTTAAGCCGCGGCAGAAATGACGAGGAAGAGAGACTGCCTGACAAAAGATCGCGCTCGTTCTTAGAGAATCTTGAGAAATGGCGTAAGATCTTCTTGACGAGATCTCATTTACGTTTTAGCCTGTAAAGAGAGCGTTAAAAGTTACGAACTACCAATAATAGATACATTAGGGAATACGCGCAAATGTCATGCATAAAAAATTCGCTTGTGTGTTGGGATTTGCGTTGAGTTGCTTTATGAGAAAACCAATAAAGGTTCTTGTAGTTGATGATGCCATTGTTGTGCGCATTCTTGTGGGAAATACGATTTCAAAAGATCCTGATCTTGAGTTTGTCGGAAAAGCTGAAAATGGAAAAGTTGCGCTTGAAAAAATTGATGAACTGCACCCCGATGTAATCGTATTGGATATTGAAATGCCGGAAATGGACGGGTTAGAAGTCCTAAAAGTGCTGAAAGAACGCGGAATGCCCACCAAAGCTATCATGTTTAGCACTTATACCACCGTTGGAGCAAAACATACCTTTGAGGCTCTGGAACTCGGAGCGGTTGATTTTGTTCCGAAACCTTCCAGTGCAGGTTTCTCCAAAGGATTCGAAAATGTCCGCGAGGAATTGCTGGCGAAAATCAAATTTGTCGGCAGTTCAGATTCAACCCAGCCCATGCCGAAAATTCGACGAAGTGCATCCTCCATGATTAGCAGCGCATCAACCGGTTTTGAAGTGGTTATGATTGAAGGCGGAATGGGGGCTCCGAAAACATTTATGAATATTATTCCGCAACTTCCGGAACAATTTACCCCTGGCATTCTGATTTTTCAGTCCATGTTTGCAGGATTTGCTGAACAATTTGTCCGGCGGCTCGCCAAAAGCACGCATATTCCGATGAAAGCCGGTGAACATGACGATATGATTCAGTCAGGACATGGATTCGTATTATTTGGTGACCGGTATGTTGCGACAAAACGATCGGGGACATCGTTGCAACTTGCGTTTCGTGAAAAAGATGATGCAGAAAAATATGGAACCGTTCCGCGTATTTTGTGTGAATCGCTTGCCAAAACCTGCGGGAAAAAAGCCATCGGAGTGCTTCTTGCAGGAGCAGGAGAAGGAAATCTTGAAGGTATTTATGCCATGAAAAATCAGGGCGCGTTGATTTTTGCTGAAGAACCGTCTTCCTTGATCGGCCAGGAAATTTTGAATCAATTTCTCGAAAGATCTCTGATTGATGAAATTGTTCCGAGTCACGAACTTGTTCCGACATTAACCAGGTCCCTTGGACTTTCGAAATAATCCAGGATGTCACACGTGTAACGTTCTGTAGGGATCCCTGTGTACAAGACGTTTCACCTGGTACGTAAACGCTATGATGACAAAAGCATCGTTACGAGTATTGATTGTTGATGATGCCGTAGTATTTCGTCGAGGGATTTCTGACATGCTCTCAGATGTTCCTTATATTGAAGTTGTTGGAACAGCCGCTAATGGAAAAATCGCGTTAATGAAAATTCCGGCGTTGAAACCGGATGCCATGATTTTGGATGTGGAAATGCCGGAAATGGATGGAATTGAAACCTTAAAAGCCCTGAAAGAACAACATCCATCCATTAAAGTGATTATGCTGAGCATTCATACCACGCGGGGAGCCGAGAAGACGTTGGAAGCCCTGTCGCTCGGCGCAATAGATTTTGTTGAAAAGCCATCGGGATCGAATGATTATCGTACGCATTTTCAAACAATCCGCGGCGATTTGCTGCCAAAACTGCGTTTGCTGAAACTCCAAAAATCTTTTCTGCTCCCTGAAAAACCTCAAGTTTTACCGAAACGTTTTCCTCCTGTACGTCGCCAGGAGTGTGAGATTATTGCTATTGCCAGTTCAACCGGGGGGCCAAACGCGCTCAATGTGATTCTGCCAGCGTTGGTCACCAATACCGATATCAGTATCTTAATCGTACAGCACATGCCTCCCTTATTTACGAAACAATTTGCGCTATCATTGGATCAAAAGTTATCCTATACCGTCTGTGAAGCCACGACCGGCGATGCTGTCACCCCGAATACGATCTTTATTGCTCCGGGTAATTATCACATGATTGTCAGGCAACTTGGAAAAGATCGGCGCATTGCGTTACACCAGGGACCTCTTGAAAACGGCTGCCGCCCCTCAGCAGACGTGCTCTTTCGATCTGTCGCAGAAATTTATGGCAAAAAAGCGCTCGGAATCGTTTTAACCGGCATGGGGAAAGATGGTTTGGAAGGCGTGAGAGCCATGAAAGGGCATGAAGCAACCATCATTGCGCAGGATAAAGATACCAGTATCGCCTGGGGCATGCCGAGAAGCGTTGTTGAAGCCGAACTCGCCGACTATGTACTCCCCCTCCAGGAAATCGCCCAAACAATCAATGCCATTGTATCGTAATTGTGGGAATGTATCTGGGCTGAGAGCAGGCGCTGAACGGTATCAGGCTTCTTTTAATGGAGACGGTTTGCGTTGTTGTAAAAGACAGAGTTGCTGAAGAGCGATAATTGTTTTGGCGTCGCAAATTTCGCCGCGGTAAATCATCTCCAAAGCCTCGTGAAATTTGAGTCGGACAATTTGAATATCTTCATGTTCTGAAGCCAATCCTCCACCGGTATGAATCCGCTCAGCATGGTGTACATATCCAAGATAGAGACTCATCCGTTCAGAACTGCCGCCCGGACTTAAATAGAACTGACAGAGAAATTGCAAGGAATGGGCTTGATAGCCTATTTCTTCCACCAACTCGCTGTGGGCCACTGTCAGCATGTCGCGCCCTCGATCCTGAACGCCGGCGACAATCTCAAGCAACCAGCCTGGGCCATGATGAAGATAAGCCGGATAGCGAAACTGTTTCGTTAAGATGACAGCGTCTTCGTCCGCATCATAGAAGAGCACTCCGACTGAGTTGCCCCGTTCGAAGACCAGTCGTTCCATTTCCGCGCTCATGCTTCCATCAAATTTTTCATGACGGAGGCGCGCACGTAGAATTTTGAAAAAATCTTTATAATTATACTCTTCGTGAACTTCCTGTATTTCAACACGCATGTTTACGGTATTCTCATGGCATAAAAGTCGAATTTTTTTAATAATACTTTTGATTTCCCCCCTCTGCCTTCTCCCGCAAGCAGACAGGGCTGTGAAGTTCTACCCCCTCAGAGGTCCCCGCAAGGGCGGGGGGAACAGGGCAACGGTGGTGAGATGACCGGGCATGGTCTTCCGTCCATTTCCCCGCGTAAACGGAGGAATAAAGGGAGAGAACGTCATGGTTCTTCTTGAAGACTCCGGTTTTTTACCTGTTTATCAACGGACGTTTCAAAAAACGTCCGCTGCCTGGCGTTCCGATAAATTTCCCTGCGTGGACGATGACTTCTCCTCGCAATAATACGTACTCAGGCATCCCTTTTACCCGCATACCTTCATAGAGCGAGTAATCCACATGGCTGCTATGGGTCATGGCTGAAATAATGGTTTCAGCACTCGGATCAATGATCGTGAGATCCGCATCGCTTCCGGGAGAAATTGTTCCTTTTTGCGGATACAACCCGAACAATTTGGCTGGCTGAGTAGACGTGAGTTCAACAAACTGGTTCAGGGTGAGTCGTTCGGTTGCGACGCCGCTGGTGTATAATAAACTCATCCGTGTTTCAATACCCGGTCCTCCATTCGGAATCCTGGTAAAATCCTGTCGCCCCAAGTCTTTTTGTCCGTGAAAATAAAAGGGACAATGGTCAGTACCGATTGTATCCACCACTCCTGTTCGTATGGCCTGCCACAGGCACTCCTGATGCTGACGTTCCCGTAACGGCGGCGACATAACATATTTTGCCCCTTCGAACTCAGGCAAATAGTAGTGATCAGAAGAGAGCAACAGATATTGTGGGCAGGTTTCTCCGTAAATCGGCAGCCCACGCTGTTGTGCCGCGGCGATTGCTCGAATCGCCTCACAACAGGAAATATGAACGACATATAGCGGCGATTCTGCAATTTCGGCCAGCGTAATGACGCGGTGCGTCGCTTCGCCTTCTCCTTCCGGAGGACGAGTCAGCGCATGATATTTCGGAGCAGTATGTCCGGCGCGCAGTGCCTCTTCCACTAACACATCAATCACATGTCCGTTTTCGGCATGAACGCAGACAAGAGCTTTAAGCTCTTTAGCTTTCTTTAAAACTCTTAAGATGGCAGCATCATCAATCATCATACGTCCCGGGTAAGCCGTAAAGACCTTAAAACTTGATACGCCCTGCTCGATCATCCTCTCCATGCCGTGCAGGGTCTGATCGGTGAATGCTGAAAGGGTCATGTGAAAACCGTAATCAATTACCGCTTTCCCCTCAGCTTTCTGACGCCAGCGATCAAAGCCCTGCTCCATTGATTCGCCATGTTCGTGGGCCGCATAGTCAATAATCGTTGTAGTTCCTCCGCAAGCCGCGGCAATGGTGCCGCTTTCAAAATCATCCACGGATCGGAGATCTCCGTACAATGGCATGTCTAAATGGGTATGAACATCTATTCCTCCGGGCAGAATGTATTTTCCGGCAGCGTCAATAACGGTCTCTGCGGTAGGACAATCAGAGCCAGGCCATGAGCCAACCCAGGCAATTCGCCCCGCATCAATAAAGAGATCCGCCCTAACGGTTTCAGAGGCTGTGACGAGAGTGCCATGTTTGATCAACACTGATTCCATGCGATTACTCCTCATGTGCTTGCTCGCGTTGTTTCCGTTCCAGCTCTTTTTTTTCTCGTCGTTTTCGTTTTTCTAAGGTATGGTGAATATGATCGAGAATGCCATTAATAAAGGCGCTGGATTTGGGCGTGCTGTATTTTTTGGAAATGTCTAAAGCCTCGTTAATCGTGACTTTTGGCGGAATTACATCGTCATAGAGTAATTCATACACAGCGTAGCGAAGAATATTGCGATCGACTACAGTCATACGATCAATTGACCAATTAATGGCATTCTTCGCAATAAAGGCATCAATTTCATCTTTGTGAGCCAATGTTCCTCGAACCAGATATTCGGCGAACATACGAATTTCTTTGGGATACCGGGTTAATCGCCAAAATTCTTCCAGGGTGGCATCAATATCTCGCGGCAATAAATCAAATCCATATAAGAGTTTTAAGGCGAGTTCTCTTCCTCTTCTTCTGCTGCGCATAAGCTCATTATTGTTAATTGATCACCAACAATGATCAATTAACAATTATCAATTTTCAATTGTCATTTGGAGATTTATATAGGATACAATCCTGAGGTGACGCTGTTGTGTCAAGTTTTTTTGGCTATTCCCTCACGCTTATCAAAAGAAGTTCCATTTTTTTACAAAAATTTCTTTACACTATCAAGGCAGTTTGCCAGAGTATTTTCCACGAGTTGGAGTTAGAAATACTGCTAACCTTCTTTCGATATTATAAGGTAAAAAAATATGACAACACAAACTATTCTTCAATATGTGCGTGAGAAACAATTATTCTCTGTTGATGTTGTGCGCGGGAAAACTTGTAAAGGTGCGATTGAGCAGGGAATTTACACCGATTCCATCCAGCGTAAAGGCAATAGTCTTTTTTTCACCTGTCGTGACGAACAGCAGCGCACCAAATATATTGCCAAAGTTTCCTCCTGTGAGGAGTTTCCGGATTTTCCCGGGACGCCTGAACTCATAGACGAATATTGGATTGCCACAAGCGAGTTGACCCATGCTCTCGCTTGTTTTTTGCGTCAGGAATTCCCTTTTACCGCCCCGATCTCACTTAAGGGCAAAGACGCGACTATCGGTACTGGCGATCGCCTCGGCCTGGCCAACCCGGCCCATATCCGTGCGGTCAGGGACTATGATATTTTTCCTGTTTTAGCGCAGCAATCAATTCGCGAATTAAATTTCACGAAGCGCACCTATGATGATGTTCTGGATGCGGCCACGTTTGCAGTGTTCCAGGAAGGCTACGAAGAGGGGTATGGGTTTGACGGCGATCACCTCAAAAAGATTGACGAAATCACGATGGCGCTGAACTGCGGAGCAACCATGATTACGCTTGACTTGAGCGAGGTTATGAACGCCAAAGCGGCCAACTGGTCAACAGCAGCGTTATATCAAGCGTATCAACAACTGCCTGCGGCTGAAATTACGCGTGTCGAAGCGACCTATCTGAATAGATCGTTTACACTTCAGGATGGAACAACCTTGAGTTTTGATGCGAGAGAATTACATCGTTGCTGCGTGATGTACCTTGAAGCGATCAAATTTGCCAAACAGGTCTACGATATACTTGTTGAAAAACGTGGTGAAGGCAATTTCGATTTCGAAATGTCGATTGATGAAACCGAAGCGCCCACCGTCCCTCAGCATCATCTGTTCATCATTCATGAATTGATCTTTAACGGCGTTGTTGTAGAATCTCTTGCTCCGCGCTTTATTGGGGAATTTCAGAAGGCGATTGATTATATCGGCGATTTGAACGAGTTTGAAACACAGTTCAATGTGCATTGTCAAATTGCGAAGACTTACGGCAATTATAAAGTCTCGGTGCATTCTGGCAGCGATAAATTTTCGGCTTATCCAGCCATCGGGAAATGGACAGCCGGGCGCTTACATGTGAAAACAGCCGGAACATCATGGTTAGAAGCGGTCCGAGTGATCGCTGTCAAAGAACCAGCCCTGTATCGGCAAATTCATCAACTTGCGCTCGATTCGTATCAGGAAGCGTTGAAATTTTATCATATTACCGCGGATTTTTCCAAAATCGCCCCCTTGGATCAAACCCCGGATCAAAAACTGCCGGAATATTTAGATCAACCGGAGTCGCGCCAACTTATCCATATCATTTATGGATTTGTGATGCAAAATTCTGCTCTGCGGCAAAAACTCTATGACGCCCTGTTTCTCCATGAAGGCTGCCATTATCAGCTTATTTGCGATCACCTTCAGAAACATGTAAGATTATTGGGCAGACCCCCTAAATCAGCTTAGGATTGCAGCCAGGTGAACACACTTATAATGCGCACCGCCTTGTCCGCGTTGCCTGCACACGGTATCTGGCAGGCAGCCCCGGGTTTCTTCAAGAAACCCGGGTTTTGCGAAATGAGGCATAACGACATGCTAGGCTTCGAGGCGGTTCAGCGCGCTTAAAATCGCTTTAATCGAGGCAAGGTTGATATTCGAATCAATTCCGACTCCGAAGGCAGAACGTCCGGAGCTTTTACGAATGTTGATGTACGCAGCCGCGCGTGAGTCGGAGCCACGATCGATATCGTGTTCGCTGTAGGATTCCAACGAAAAATGAAGACTGCTATGCTGGTTAAATCCTTTCACAAACGCATCAATCGGACCATTACCTTTGCCTTCAAATTCGGCGATATCACCATTGATTCCGACCACGGCGTTGACAATTGTATCCGAATCGCCGCCTTCACTGGCATTCATCTGAATATGGCATTCCCGTAAATGATAGGGATAGGTTCGGTTCAGATATTCCTGTTCAAAGGCTTTCAAGATTTCATGTGGAGATAGTTCATCGCCGGTTTGATCTGTAATCTGTTGAATGACTCGTCCGAATTCCGGATGCATGGCTTTCGGCAATTTATATCCGAATTCTCGTTCCATAATATAGGCCACGCCGCCTTTTCCAGATTGGCTGTTAATGCGGATAATCGATTGATAGGTGCGTCCCACGTCTTGCGGATCAATCGGCAGATACGGCACATCCCAAAAGTCTTCTTCTCGGGTTTCCTGAGCCTTCATGCCTTTATTAATGGCATCCTGATGGGAGCCTGAAAATGCGGTATAGACGAGTTCTCCGACATAAGGATGACGCTGATGGATGTTCATGCGGGTACATGCTTCGTAAATATCGCGTACCCGGTTGATATTGGTGAAATCTAAGCGCGGATCAATGCCCTGAGAAAACAAATTCAGCGCCATCGTGACAATATCCATGTTCCCCGTGCGTTCTCCGTTGCCAAACAATGTGCCTTCGACGCGATCGGCGCCGGCCATTACCGCTAATTCGGCCGCAGCAACGGCTGTACCGCGATCATTATGGGTGTGCAGGCTGATCAGCACACTTTCCCGGTTGCGGATATGGCGGCAAAACCATTCAATCTGGTCAGCATGCAGATTGGGAGTCGACATTTCTACTGTAGCAGGCAGGTTGAGAATCAGCTTGTTATCAGGAGTCGGTTCAAGCACGTCCATCACCGCATGACACACTTCCAGAGCGTAATCCAGTTCCGTTCCGGTGAAACTTTCAGGAGAATATTCAAAGCGAATGTCCGAATTCCCATATCCTTCCTTTAAATTCTTCACCAATTTGGCGCCCTCCACGGCAATATGTTTGATCTGTTCCTGGCTCATGTGAAACACAACATCCCGTTGTAATGTTGAGGTGGAGTTATAAAAATGGACAATGGCTCTGTGTACGCCTTCTAAAGCGTCATAGGTTTTGCGAATGAGGTGCTCGCGTGCCTGGGTTAAGACCTGGACTGTGACATCTTCAGGAATCCGATTTTCTTCGATGAGCACCCGGGCAAAATCATATTCGACCTGGGCGGCCGAGGGAAACCCGATTTCAATCTCTTTGAATCCGATTTCAACGAGCAGGTCGAACATTTGCAGTTTTTCCTCCAGGTTCATAGGAATGCGCAAAGCTTGATTCCCGTCGCGCAGATCCACGCTGCACCAGATGGGGGCTTTCGTGAGAGTTTTAGAGGGCCACTGCCGGTCTGACAAATTAATACCTGGAAATTGACGATAGCGATGAAAATTCATACGTTTCATGACAGTTCTCCTTGTATAATATGTTTAGAGTAAGTCATGTTACGCCCCTGTGTTTCTTTCCCGCGCAGCGGTTGGAGTCTTGCAGAGGTCACTCCCGCCGGAGCCGCCTTATTCCGCAGAGGTTGAACAGCACTGTTTCTGCAACCGCTGCACGGTACGTAACATGAGAATATAATAGTGAATCTAAATGATGTATTTCAGAGAAGTTTATAAGGCTAGAATATTAGACCCCTATAAACTCTCGTTTATAGGACTCCTCTCCCCGCTTCGGGGAGAGGAGAAGAGGAAGAGCGAGACTCAGGAGAGCGCACCGCAAGAGGGAACTGTGCGATAAAGTTGAGTAGAATCTTTGCTGCGGTGCAAATATAATCACGTTCTGTTTACCTTCAAGTCATTTTCTGTTTCACAGAAAAAAATTATACTGTTCTACACTTTCAAGCCGGACATTCAGAGAAAATCCGATTTTGGCTCAATCGATTATGCAATAGAAAATGTCGGGAAATTTGTCAAGAACAAAAATGCGTAAAAAGAGCAATCGTTTATAGGAACCGCGCAATAATTGTTTGGCCGCCCTTAACGTTGTCATTCATGTTGACGATTAATTCTGTTTCCAGCGGGAAAAACAGATCAACACGGGAGCCAAAGCGAATCATGCCGATCCGTTCTCCTCGCTCAAAGTGCGAGCCGGGTCTGGCATCACACACGATACGCCGGGCAATCAATCCTGCAATCTGTTTCACCAGGATTCGCACAGTTTTGCCTTGCTGCGTTTGCGAGAAAATCACGGAATTTTGTTCGTTTAATAACGAGGCTTTATGTTCGAACGCAGCAAAAAATTTCCCTGGATTGTACAACACGTCATCCACCGTTCCAGCAATAGGAGCTCGATTCACATGCACGTTGAACACCGACATAAAAATACTCACCTGTCGGTATGTATCCGCGCCTAAGGCCGGATACTTCACCTCTTGAATCAGAATAATTTTGCCGTCTGCCGGAGAGACAATGATGTTGTCATCCTGTGGGATTTGGCGTTCAGGATCGCGGAAAAATCCGGCAATACAGCCGGTAATAACCGCGCACAGCCAAAATATCCAGCCGAATCGGGTTTGGGGGAAAATCAGAAGCAGAACAGTCAGCAGAAGCGGGATAAGCAGAAACGGCAGCCCTTCTTTTGTTATAGGAATTCGCATAAGAACTCTTTATTTGCAGGAAAAACCGAGCTTTTTGAAAAAACTCGGTTTTTCGTTGAAACTTACACCTCTTTGGCGTTAATCCATTTCATCATGCGGCGCAGTTGTTTGCCAACTTTTTCAATCAAATGCTGTTCGTCTTGTTTGGTGCGCATGTTGAATACCGGGCGGTTGGCCTTATTTTCCAGAATCCATTCTTTGGCAAATTCGCCGCTCTGGATCTCTCGCAGAATTTTTTTCATTTCTTTGCGAGTCTCTTCCGTGATAATGCGGCGTCCACGGGTCAAATCGCCGTATTGAGCCGTATCGCTGACAGAATAACGCATCCAGCTAATACCACCTTCATAAAAGAGATCGACGATCAGCTTCATCTCATGCATACATTCAAAATACGCGCTTTCCGGGGCATAGCCGGCTTCAACCAGGGTATCGAATCCAGCGCGAATCAACTCAGAAATGCCGCCGCACAATACGCATTGTTCCCCAAAGAGGTCGGTTTCCGTTTCTTCGCGGAACGTGGTTTCCAATACTCCGGCGCGTGTGGCCCCAATGCCTTTCGCATACGCCAGGGCGATCTCTTTGGCCTTGCCGGTATAATCCTGTTCCACTGCCAATAAGGAAGGCACACCGCCGCCTTCAACGTACACCCGACGTACCAGGTGTCCCGGACCTTTGGGAGCGACCATGAACACATCCACATGACTTGGCGGCTGAATTTGACCGAAATGAATATTGAATCCGTGTGAAAAGCAAAGTGCGTTTCCTTTTTGTAAATACGGTTCAATCTCGTTTTTATAGACCTCAGCTTGTTTTTCATCTGGAATTAACACCTGGATAATATCAGCCTGTTTAGCGGCTTCAGGCACGGTCATGACCTGTAATCCTGCTTCTTCCGCTTCTTTCCAACGTTTGCTTCCTTTTTTCAGTCCCACGATCACTTTCACGCCGCTGTCTTTTAAATTCTGAGCCTGAGCATGTCCCTGACTGCCATAACCCATCACAGCAACTGTTTTCCCCTGTAACGCATCCATGCTCGCATCCTGATCATAATACATTGTGACTGCCATATTTCCCTCCTTAGAGTTTGTAAGTGGCTAAAGTTTCAAGTGGCTAATGTTTGAGGAGAATTCTTCACCTTTAGTCACTTGAATCCCTTTAGTGCTTATGCCTGTATTCCCCGTGATATAGCGACTTTGCCTGTACGCGCAATCTCTTTTATCCCAAAGGGCGCCAACAGTTTGAGAATGGCATCGATCTTTTCTCGATCCCCTGTGATTTCCACAACATAATATTTGGGTGAGACATCAACGATCTTCCCGCGAAAAATATTTACGATATTCAAAATTTCAGATCGCGTTGCTGGTTCGGCATTAACCTTTATCAGTACGAGTTCGCGTTCGAGATAATGTCCCTGAGTGAGATCGCTGACTTTAATAACATCGATCAAGCGGCGTAATTGTTTGATAATCTGTTCCAGAATCGCATCATCTCCGGTCACCACAATCGTCATCCGCGAAACATCCGGATCGACGGTTTCTCCCACCGATAGACTATCAATGTTATACCCTTTTGCGCTGAACAAGCTGGCGACTCGCGCCAGCACCCCGAATTTATTCTCAACCAGCACACTGATGGTATGTTTCATGGTTCCTCCTTCTTCAGCTCAGTTAATCGGAGGAATTTGACTCCGATATCGCAGCGCGACGACCCCGGTTCTGGCGATTTCTTCAATGCCAAACGCCGATAACAACTGAATGATTGAATTAATTTTGCGTGTATTGCCAGTGACCTCAAGCATAATGGCCTCTTCGGCCATATCCACGATTTTCGCATCAAATACATCAACCACCTCGATAATCCGAGAGCGCGTATGTTGCGTGGCGCTGACGGTAATCAGCGCAAGCTCGCGTGTGACCGATTCATTATATTTCAAGCTGGTAACTTTGATGACATCAACCAGCTTCTGACACTGTTTTAATACTTGTTCAAGAATCCGATAGTCGCCAGTCACCACAATCGTAATCCGGGTAATATCCGGCCTCTCCGTAATTCCCGCGGTAATACTTTCAATGTTATAGCCACGACGGGTAAACAAGCCAGCCACATGCGATAACACCCCAGGGTGGTTTCTGACCAAAATAGATAACGTATATTGCTTAATCTCAGGCTCCTGGACGAGTACGCCGTTTTGCATGTTGTTCTCTCCTTCATGTTTGATATGAAGCGCATACCGAAATTTTTTGAAGCACTTTTCTGCTTCGTTGATTTCAGTTCATGTCCTGTACGGGCGCGGCGACATGTTATGCGCTGATGGTGTCATTCACCGTGCCTCCAGACGGAATCATCGGGAAGACATTTTCTTCTTTTTCGATATGGCAATCAATGATCACCGGGCCGTCAATCGTTAACGCCTTTTCAAGCGTAGGCCGCACTTCTTCCGGCCGATCGATGCGAAATCCCTGCACGCCGTACCCTTTTGCCACAGCAACAAAATCCGGATTACCATTTTCAAGGTGCGTTTCAGAATAACGCCGCTCAAAAAACAGTTCCTGCCACTGTCTGACCATACCGAGAAAGCCGTTATTTAAAATCACGACTTTCACAGGCACATTATAATACGACGCGGTCGCAAGTTCTTGAATGTTCATCTGGAAACTCCCATCGCCGGTAATCGTAAACACTGTGCGATCCGGTCGTCCTAATTGGGCTCCGATGCCGGAGGGAAACCCAAACCCCATGGTGCCTAAGCCGCCGGAGCTGACAAAACTTCTGGGATGATGAAATTCATAAAACAGCGCGGTCCACATCTGGTGTTGTCCCACCCCGGTCGTAATGATGGCCTTACCTTGAGTCAAATCGGAAATCTGCTCGATCACATATTGAGGCTTAATAGAGGTGTCGGAATATTGATAACCGAGCGGATAGCGCGTCTTCCATTCCTGAATTTGCTGCAACCAGGGCTTATGCGAACAGACTTCAATCTTTTCCAACTTCTTGAGCAATGCGCTGAAAACGTCCTTTAAATTTCCGACGATCGAAACATGGGTGCTGATGACCTTACGAATTTCCGCCGGATCAATATCAATATGGACGATGGTAGCCTTTTTCGCAAATTCCGAAATTTTCCCGGTAACGCGATCATCAAAACGCGCGCCGGCTGCGATGAGCAGATCCGCATGATGAATGGCTTCATTCGCGTAACGAGTCCCATGCATACCCGGCATGCCAAGCGACAACGGATTATTATAAGGGAAAGCCCCGCAGGCGGTCAAGGTATGGGTGACAGGAATTGAAGCTTTTTGGGCTAATTGCGCGATTTGTTCACTGGCGCCGGAAATAACCGCCCCGCCGCCGATATACAGCACCGGCCGCTGCGCCTGGCACAACAACCGAACCAGGTACTCTAACTCTGCGTCATACTCATAATGCGGTTCAGGCGTATATTTCAGTAAGGGAATCGTCGTTTCAGGAACATATTCCACGGCCTTTAACTGCACATCTTTGGGAATATCAACTAAGACCGGGCCGGGACGCCCGGTGGTGGCGATATAAAAGGCTTCAGCAATAGTTTCAGCCAATTTTGACGCATCTTTCACCAGATAGTTATATTTGGTCACCGGAATCGTAATGCCGTAAATATCTGCTTCCTGAAACGCATCGGTGCCGATCGCACTGGTTGGTACCTGACCGGTAATCGCAACAATAGGCACGGAATCCATGTGCGCGGTCGCCAATCCGGTCACTAAATTCGTCGCCCCGGGACCTGAAGTGGCAAAAATGACACCCGGTTTTCCGGTCACTCTGGCATATCCGTCGGCCGCATGACAGGCCCCCTGTTCATGGCGGGAGAGAATATGCTTGAGCCCCGAACTGTAGAGTACATCATAAATCGGCATAATCGATCCGCCAGGATAGCCAAAAATCAGATCAACTCCCTGCGTTTTTAATGACTCGATGACGATTTCTGCACCAGTTTTTTTCATAGTTCGTTCTCCTTACGATTCGATCAACATATCCGCAATGCCGGCGCCTGCAGGCACCATCGGAAACACTTTTTCCTCTTCATTCACAATCACATCAATAATCACCGGACGAGGAATGGCAAAGGCTTCTTCCAATTTCGGACGCAGCTCGGCCGGCTGTTCAATCCGGATACCGACGGTGCCATACGCCTCCGCAAGTTTGACAAAATCCGGAAAATATTTGCCTGAAACATGACGTAAACAGGTATGGCATAGGCGTTTTTCAAAAAAGAGATCTTGCCATTGACGCAGCATCCCCAGAAATCCGTTATTCAGAATCACCACTTTCACCGGGAAATCCCCGCAGACTGCGGTGGCCAGTTCCTGCACCACCATTTGAAAACTCCCATCGCCGGCAATATCAATCACCAGTTTTTCCGGGAGCCCGGCCTGGGCCCCGATCGCGGCCGGAAATCCGAATCCCATCACCCCCAGGCCGCCTGAGGAAATGAAACTTCTGGGATGGAGGTAGGTGCCAAACAAGGCGGCCCACATCTGATGCTGCCCGACTTCCGTTGTGATAATCGCTTCGCCTTGTGTGATTGCGCAAATCTCCTGAATCACTTGCTGCGGTTTAATTTTCGTCTCAGATTTTTGATAGGTCAGAGGTTTTTCGCGTTTCCAGGTGGTTAGTTGAGCCAGCCAATCGTCGTGCTGCGGGCGCGTCACAATCTTATTTAATTCGCATAACACATTTTTCACATCGCCCACAATCGGAATATCTACTTGAATTGTTTTGCTGATCGACGAAGGATCAATATCAATATGAATAATGGTCGCACGCGGGGCGAACGTTTCCAGATTGCCGGTGACGCGATCGTCAAAACGCGCGCCAATCGCAATCAACAAGTCGCAATGAGTGACCGCCAGATTCGCATATTGTGTGCCGTGCATCCCCAGCATTCCGAGGAAGAGCGGATCGTTACCCGGAAAGGCCCCTAATCCCATGAGGGTTGAGGTAATTGGAATCTGCGTGATGCTGACCAGTTCGCGCAATTCTTCCGACGCCTCGGACGTGATTACCCCGCCGCCAGAATAAATTACCGGACACTTGGCCTGCGCGATCGCTTCTGCAGCTTTGCGGATTTGCTTGGTATTTCCGTAATAATTCGGATTATACCCGCGTAGTTTGACTTCTTCCGGATACACAAACTCCGTCTGGGCCGTCAGGATATCTTTGGGCATATCCACCAGCACCGGTCCAGGCCGCCCCGTTTCAGCAATATGAAACGCCGAACGAATCGTAAAGGCAAATTTATCAATATCCTGCACTAAATAGTTATGCTTGGTGACAGATCGGGTAATTCCGACAATATCAGCTTCCTGGAAGGCATCATTTCCGATCATTAAACGCGGCACCTGGCCGGTGAATGCCACCACCGGAATCGAATCCATATAGGCATCCGTAATGCCGGTTACCAGGTTGGTGCCTCCTGGACCTGACGTTGCCAGGCATACGCCAACCTTCCCGGTCGCGCGAGCATATCCGACGGCCGCATGAATCGCCCCTTGTTCATGGCGCGTTAACACATATTTGATTCCGAATTCATCTAATTGATCATGTACTGCGAGAATCACGGCTCCAGGATATCCAAAAATATACTCCACCCCCTGGCGTTTCAGACATTCCAGCAGCACACGCGCCCCTGTCATTTTTGTCATCGTGTCTCAACCCCTTTGTTGAAGATTAGATAAAAATAAACCCTGACACTATTCCCACGTAGACAACGTAGTTCCGTATTCTGACGGGAGTAATGTCAGGGGTATCTTTTCGTGACGTCACGAAAAAGGAGGCCGATCTTACTCCTCCCTATAAGTGGATTGATAGTCCCGAACCATCTCCGCCATCTTATCTTTCAGTCGTAGCTTGTCTTTTTTAATTTTCTTTTCCAAAATTTCTTCCTCCGGCGTCAAAAATCGCCGTTCTTCCAACTCCACGACCTGTTCATCCAATTCGCGGTGTTTACGGTAAATTCGTGCGAATTCTTCATTTTCATTTTTTAAAATCTCTTTCGCTTCTTCAAACGTTAAAGATGGCATGATGAACATCCTCCTTGTTAAGCTATCAAACCAATAACAAGTTTTTCTCACAGTGAAACAACTGGTTGACCTTTCCTACTCAAGTCCTTCTGTTTTTGTCAAGCTTAAATTTTGTAGATCTTAGAAAAACCCGACTTCTCTAAGAAACCGGGTTTTTGGGGGCTTATACCAAAGAAGCGACCAGATCGCCAACCTCAGTCGTACTCATTCCCATCTGCCCGGCCGCCAGACTTTTAATCTGCCCGGATTCCAGGGCCGCATATACCGCTGTTTCAATCGCCCCGGCGATGCGATCCTCTCCGAGGGTTTCCATCATCATCGCCCCGGAACAAATCGCCGCCAGGGGGTTAATCATATTTTCCCCCGTATATTTTGGGGCTGACCCGCCAATCGGTTCAAACATGGAAACGCCTTCAGGATTAATGTTGCCGCCGGCCGCAATGCCCATGCCGCCCTGAATCATCGCGCCCAGATCCGTGATAATGTCACCGAACATATTTTCGGTCACGACTACATCAAACCACTCCGGGTTTTTCACCATCCACATGGTCACGGCATCTACATTGGCATATGCGTGTTTGATGTCCGGATATTCTTTTCCCACTTCCTCGTGTACACGCATCCACAAATCGCCGCACTCAGTCAGCACATTTGTTTTGTGCGCCAGAGTGAGGGTTTTGCGTTTATTGCGTTTTTGGGTATATTCATACGCATAACGTTCGCAACGCTCGACCATCTTACGGGTGTAGAGCATCACCTGGGTCGTCACCTCATCCGGCGTACCTTTGGCGACCGTTCCGCCAATACCTGTGTAAATACTGCCCGTATTTTCACGGATAATCACAAAATCAATCTCCTGCGGGCCTTTGTCTTTTATCGGGGTATAGACGTTCGGATAGAGCTTGACCGGACGCAAATTGATATACTGATCCAGTTCAAACCGGATGGTTAACAGGATCGCTTTTTCTAAAATCCCCGGTTTTACATCAGGATGCCCGATTGCCCCTAAAAAAATGGCATCGAACCCACGCAATTCATCCAACACTGACTTTGGGAGCAATTCGCTGGTTGTGAGATAGCGCTCTCCCCCTAAATCATAGGGTGTATAATCTAAGCGCGCCTCATATTTCTGACAGGCTGCATCCAGGACCTTCATCCCTTCTCGTACCACCTCCGGACCTGTGCCATCTCCCGGAATCACCGCGATCTTATAGCTCTTCATTATAACCTCCTTTACACCTACAGGAATTAAAAATAAGCAAGAATGGCTCTGGCCCGTTGCATGTGATCGGGCGAGTGTCTCGCTCATGTGAACTCTTCTGAAAATCTCCGTTCGGAGTGACCACTGAGCGTTTCTTCATGCCGCTGAAGCGGCCACTACGAACCTGATTTTTTATTATGCTGCTCGTACCAGTTTCTTTTAAAAAAAGTGCTTGTGAAACGGTTATTCGAAGCTTGTCAAGCATTATTTTGCTTTTCTCAGGGAAATGTCTGGAAAGGAGGGTGGGTGATAATTTTTTTTGATTTCCATTTGGCCTGGATCACGCGATGCCGTAGCGTTCCATTTTTCGATACAGGGTACGGCGGGGAATGCCGAGTGCGGCTGCGGTTTTACTTTTGTTCCAGCGGTGTTGTTCCAGCACGTTGAGAATGAGTTTTTTTTCAAATTCATCCATGACCGCTTGAAATTCACGATGATTCCGGGAGTCCTTGGGACTTGACAGCGCGTTGGCTTTTAACGATTCTTCCGGAGGTGATTGAAGGAACTCCAGGGGTTGTCCGCTCAAATACCGCTGGATGGCGTTCTGAAATTCTCGAATGTTACCAGGCCAGTCGTAAGTGTAGAACTCTTCCATAATATGCGCGGGGATGGTCGGCAATGGTTCACCCTCAGCCCGATAACGCCGCAGACAATGATCGACTAACAGCGGAATATCTTCTTTCCGCTTGCGCAATGGGGGAACAGTGATCGTAAATACGTGAACCCTGAAGAAAAAATCTTCGCGAATCAGACCGCGTTGACGCAATTCCTCGAGGTTTCTATTGGTCGCGGCAATGATGCGCACGTCAACTTTTTTGAGCGTTGTATCTCCGACCGGCGTGTACTCGCCATCATCCAGGACTCTCAGCAATTTGACTTGCATGGCAGGGGTTAATTCGCCTAATTCATCCAGAAATAGGGTGCCTTTGTGTGCCGCGCTGAAGAACCCCTGTTTATCCCGAAATGCTCCGGTAAACGACCCTTTACGATGTCCGAAAAATTCGCTTTCGAATAAGGTTTCGGGGATCGCGCCGCAGTTGATCGGAATAAATCGTTCTTCCCGACGTTTACTCATTTTATGGATTGTGCGGGCAATCAGTTCTTTGCCTGTGCCGGATTCTCCGTAAATAAAGACGCTGGCATCAGAAGCCGCAGCTTTGAGGATTTGTTCGTATATCGTCTGCATTACGGCACTTTTGCCAACAATTTCACCAAATTTATAGCGATCTTTCATTGAGGATTTGAGCGTGAAAATTTCGTGCTGCAGGTGTTTTTTCTCTTGTTCCAGGGTCAGTTCGCGACGTTTCATCGTGGTAATGTCGCGTACGGTCAGCAGAATCGCCGGCATTCCCTGCCATTCAATCGCGCGGTGCGCGCCTTGCAGCCAGATGTCGCGACCGTCGCGGATCGCCAGGGATATTTCAAAACGGTGTTCCAGCACGCCTTTTTCGAATTGCCGCAGCGTGGCTTCGAAGCGTTTTCGGGCGTCTTCACGGATGAGGTCGGTTAAAGGTATCGGGAAAAGTGGGGGGGCTGTGTATCCGAAAAGCGTAAGAAAGGGGGTATTGGCGAACAGTACGGCATCATCGCGAAGCATGGCAATCCCATCGGATACATGTTCGGCCAAAAGGCGATATTGCTGTTCACTAATGCGCAGCGCTTCATCCATACGTTTTCGCTCTGCGGCTTCCTGCTCAAGCTGTCGGGTCGTATGGGCGAGTTTAAGGGTACGTTCTTTGACTAATTGCTCCAGAAGAGTCTGTGATTGTTTCAACCCTTCCTGTTCACGTTTTTTTTCGGTCAGATCCACACCGAGGGCCCAACCATGCCAGCCTGGGATTGATGCCTGTTTTGACATGACGGACCACAGGATCGTTTTTGGGGTGCCATCCTGACAGGTGATGTCCCATTCCCAATTACGCAGATTTTCGGCGTTTAATTGGCGCTGTAACATGCTGAGTGTCTGCTGGCGATAGGCGGGGTTAGGAAATAAGAGGTGCCACACGTTTGGGTTCAGCACGATATCTTGCGCACGATATCCGCTTATCTGCTCACATTCCCGGTTCCACAGCGATAAGAGCAGACGCTCGTCAAAAGCGATAATCATGATCGGCAGCCTTTGAATCACTTGCAGCAAGCGTTCTTCACTATTCTTCAACTGATTGACCGTTTGCCTCCGTTCGCTGATGTCAATAATTGCTGTCCAGCATTGTTCGCCATGATCCTCTGTGTTGGTTCCGGGAATGCTGTCCAAGCGAACATCGAGCGGGAGGCGGGATGGAGCTAACAGGCTCACAAAGTCCATTTGGCGGCGTTTGGTAGTAAATGTAGCCTTGAGATGCCGGGTAAACGTTTCTCGGTCTGCTTCAGCAAGGAAGTCTTGAAATTTGGCATGCAGCAAATGTTCCCGTTCAACTCCTAATTGGGCTGCGATGGTCTCATTCGCCTCTCGTACGAACCCGTCTTTGTCGAACATGCAGCAACCGATTGGAGCGTACATGTAAAGATCCTGAAAGTGAGTTCGAGCTGTTTCAAGCTGGCGCTGTTGTTTATGTAACTCGTCATTCTGAGATTCTATCTGGATCTGGTGCATCCAAAGCTCGTGAACCAACTGTGAAATTTCCTGGTTCGACATTTCATCAACCAGGTCCGTGATTAAATGGATATTTTCTCGAGCCTTACGTTGAAATTCGATGATTTTGTCCATGATGGCCTGTTACGATATCATGAGGAAAATAAAAGGGAAAAAACGCCCTTTTTTCCAGTTAAGTCAATATATAAAGAGCCGTTTTTGTTTTACCAAGAAACCGGGTTTTGCGGAAAAAACCTGGTTTCTCATCGGTGAACGTATTTTTTACACGTTACTTATGACAAAGGAAAACTATTTTTTATAAAATTTTCCTGTCAAATATTTTTTGAGAGTATTTTCAAAAGAAAGATAGAACAACTTGGGATCGTCTGACACATATTGACCGTTTTTGGCACAAAAGAGATATTTCCTTTCATTCCCCTGTTTTCAAGAGTTCCTCCCTCTGATCTGTGTCATTGTGTTACACCTGATGTTTTCTTCTCTGCGTTGTCATCGAGGACAATGGGGGATATTGCCCGCGTTATAAGCAAGCCGAAACCGCCTCAGTCTCTTTGCGCCGGGTGGCATATTTTCTGCAAAACCTGCTCAATGGAAAAGCTCATGGTTCCTTTGGTGTTGTCACGACAAAACGTCGTGTTGCCGCCGAAAAAAATTGTATCATAATGCTTCTTATGTATTGACAAAAATTTCAAGCGCAGTACATGAACAAAAAGAGTTTATCGGAAAAATAACACTATATTCTTTTTTGTCTCCGCTTGCGAGAGCGACAACGATCGGTTGTTTTTCGGAAGCAGAAACTGAGGACATATTATGAAAAAGACAGTGCTTCTCTCCCAGGGTTCGGAATCCTCGACAGAAACGTTAGAACCTCCACCATCACGTCCCTCGATGATCGGGGAAAACGACGAATATGTCGACCCCGTTCAGCATCCGTCATTATCATGTCTTACACAATCTCACCCCGAGAATCGTCCCCGCATCCGTATTTTACATGGGGGCAAACCGAAATTTGTCCACAGTGAACGCTCTGCAGCGTTTCGGGCGCAATTTTTCCCGGAAGCGACTGAAATGCAGTGGAATGATTGGCACTGGCAGATTCGCCACCGAATTCGCGATGTGCAAACGCTTGTCAGGTTCCTTGAGCTTTCAAACGAAGAACAGGAAGCCCTTTCTGTGCATCGTGGGAGTTTACCGTTAAGTATTACGCCGTACTATCTGAGCCTGTTGGATCGCACAGATCCACATCATCCAATCCGTCGGTCGGTTGTTCCGGTCACCGCTGAATTTCGGATCTCACCTGAAGAATCCGGAGATCCGCTTGGCGAAGAGCACACCAGCCCGGTGCCCGGCTTAGTCCATCGCTATCCGGACCGGGTTCTGTTTCTGGTGACAGACTTCTGTTCCACCTATTGCCGCTATTGTACGCGGTCGCGCATGGTGGGTGACGCAAAATCGCATCACTGTAGTTCTCAGCAGTGGGAACAGGCTCTTGCTTATATCGAAGCCCATCCGGTGATCCGCGATGTGTTAATTTCAGGCGGTGATCCGCTGACGCTGCCTGATGATCGCCTGGAGTGGCTGTTATCACGGTTGCGACGGATTGAACACGTTGAACTCATCCGCATCGGAACCAAGGTTCCGGTGGTGCTGCCGCAACGGGTGACGCCCTCGCTGACGCGCATGTTGAAGCGTTACCATCCGTTATGGGTGAGCATTCACTTTACTCATCCGGAAGAATTGACGCCGGAAACAGCGCAAGCCTGTAATCGGCTGGCAGATGCCGGAATCCCTATGGGGAGCCAGACTGTGTTACTGTCCGGAGTCAATGATCAGGTCGAGACGATGAAACGCTTGATGCATGGGTTGCTCAAAATTCGGGTCAGACCCTACTATTTATATCAGTGCGACCCGATTTCCGGGTCAGGCCATTTTCGGACGCCTGTGGAAAAAGGGTTAGAAATTATTCAAGGTCTGCGAGGGCATACAACAGGCTATGCCATTCCGACGTATGTAATTGACGCGCCCGGAGGCGGCGGGAAAATCCCTCTGCTACCTGAGTATGTGGTAGGACGCGATGGGCAAGATCTGGTTTTAAGAAATTATGAGGGGAACCTCTATCGCTACCCGGCCTATCAGCATTCACAATGTTAAAGAAGCAGTGATACCCCCGGATTTTTCCCAAAAAAACCGGGGGCTATCCGCAAGGAGATTATTCATGAATATCGGGTTAACGTACGATTTGCGAGACGATTATCTTGCTGAAGGCTATGGGGAAGAAGAGACCGCCGAATTCGACCGACGCGATACTATTGACGCCATTGAGAGGACCCTGCAAGACTTAGGGTATGGCACGAATCGGATTGGACATGCCAGAAACCTCATAAAACGCCTGGCTCTGGGTGAACGCTGGGATATAGTGTTTAATATTGCCGAAGGGATGTACGGTTTTGGCAGAGAAGCTCTGATCCCTGCTTTGCTAGAAGCTCATCAGATTCCCTGTGTGTTTTCAGATTCACTGACGCTGGCTCTTACGCTTCACAAAGGGATGACGAAACATGTGGTTCGCGATCTGGGCATCCCGACCCCTGATTTTGCGGTCGTCAATTCAGAAGCAGACATTACGAACATTGCGCTTCCGTTTCCACTCTTTGCCAAACCTGTTGCCGAGGGTACGGGCAAAGGGGTAAGTGCGGTCTCGAAGATCCGCAATCAACATGAATTGCATCATGCCTGTTTGAAACTTTTAGCCACATTCCATCAGCCGGTGCTGGTTGAAACCTTTTTACCGGGACGAGAGTTTACCGTAGGGATTCTTGGTACCGGAGAAGAAGCGCATACGATCGGAGTGATGGAAATCATCCTGCAAGATCGCGCTGAACAGGATGTGTATTCTTATGCCAATAAAGAGCACTGGGAAGGGTTGGTTGAATATCAGTTGGCAACCGATCCAATAGCACAAAAGGCTGGCGAAATTGCGCTGGCTGCCTGGCGCGGCTTAGGATGCCGTGACGCAGGACGCCTTGATCTGCGAGTGGATGCCAATGGGATGCCGAATTTTATCGAAGTGAACCCTTTAGCCGGTATTCATCCCGAACATTCTGACCTGCCGATTCTCTGCTCTCTGATGGGCATTTCTTATCGAGAATTAATAGCGAGTATTATGCACTCTGCGTTGACCCGGGTCGAGACGGCGGTCGTACAGAAATTTCTCGAACAGGCTGCCTGAGAGATCTGGTTCTCATTCAAAAACCTGGTTTTTTTATTTTAATGTGAGTTCGGAATACATTGAACCCCAGGGCTAACGCCCTGGGCGACCCCTATTTCGCCCCGTTGAGTTATTCGAGCGGAAAAACTTATCCCGATCTCACGGTATTTTACACCAGGTTGGGCAGTTTTCGTGTGCCCGCCTTTATCCCCTCCGTACCTGACCGCGCGGCAGTGTGTCGTCCGTCAGAATTCGTACTTCCCGCAAATGAAAGCGTTCCCGGAGTGTGAGTATATTGACGTTTTTTTGTCCGCGTGCAGTCGAGACATCTTGAGGCGATACATAAAATACCGCCCGCTGATCGGAAGACGGGTAGGCACAATAGGCTGTTTCCATTGCCTTATACAACATGGCAGATTCCACAAGCTGGCGCATGGCCGGATGATAGGGGCCGGCGATCAGGTGTTGTTCCAGGCTGGCGGTTGGTTGTAATCCAATCCGAATAACGGGAATTTCAGCGGCATGAAACAGCTGTAACATATCCTGACACAAGTTCACAGCAGCTTCAAGCGTTAATGGCTGATATTGACCTGCGTGATAAAGTCGCTCCAGTTGTGCGCCCTGCATCACTAAAGTCGGATGAAGACGGGCACAGGCCGGCCGCAATTCAATCGCTTTATGCGCCGAAAAGAGGCTTTTGGCACGAGAATCGCCCGGAAGTCCGATCATCAGATGAATACCTGTCTCAATGCCTGCGGCCTGAAGCTGCCGGATCATCAGTTCGGCTTCTTCCGCCGTGTGACCGCGCTGGGCGAATCTTAATACCTCATCATCAAAGGATTGCACGCCGACTTCCACAAGATGAACGGCGTATGTCGTGAGCAGCGCCAAAATCCGGGCATTGAACATACGCGGGTGCGTCGAAAGGCGAATCCCGGTGATGTCGCCCCAATTGATATAGGGTTGAACCGCTTGCAAGAATCGTTCTTGCGTCTCAAGCGCAAGACCGGTAAAGGTTCCTCCATAAAAAGCCACCTCAAAGCGGGCCTTTTTTTGCCGGCTCTTCGGTTCAGCCAGAGCACATTCAATGGTATGACGCACATCCTCCGGCGTCGTCTCTGTCCGCAGGGCAATGCCGGTGATATGCGGTTGATGGCAAAAGATGCAGCGTTGCGGGCATCCCTGGTGGGGCAGAAAAATAGCGATAATTTTGTTCATTATTGCGTTTCGCATCACAACCAGTGTATTAAAAAACGGCAGGATTCGTCAAGATTAAAGAACACTATCCTCGTCCATGCACCAGTTCTAAAATGGATGGGATAGCTTCTTCGGCAGCGAGTTCTCCTTCATGCATTAATTCTCTTCCACGGTGAAAATCAATCCAGTCAATCGAAGCCACATTCGGGCGAATGTCAATATCTGCCAGACGTGATTTGAGTAAAGTATTCGAGGATGCCATAATCCCTAATGAGCGGGTCAGGGCATCCAGAATTCCATATTTTTTATGGCGGCCTGATTGCTCGGCCGTATCACTGGTTGCAATGATGGTTGATTTTGAAAACGCCTTGATCGAGTTGACCGTGCAGGAGATAATGATATTCATGCCGCGTTCAATCAGAATATCTGTCGGTAACGGATTGCTAATCCCTCCATCAATGAGATAGCGGTTGTCATGATAATAAGGTTCGAACATGACTGGCACAGATCCGCTGGCGCGCAAAGCTTTCCAGACGAGGCCATTGTGTAAAACGACTTCAAGTCCGGTCCGAATATCGGTTGCAACAGCAATAAAAGGAATGTGGAGATCATCAAAGGTTTTCTCTCCGAGATAATGGCGCATGAATTTTATCAGGCGGTGACCTTTTGAAAGCCCGTAGCGCGGAATCGTGATGTCAAAAATTGTACGGCGGACTTTACGTTTATTATCCTGGTAACTCAGCACAATGTCTTCCAATTCTTTCGCGTTGATGCCAGCGGCATAAAATCCGCCGACTAACGCACCCATACTGGATCCGGCAAGGGTATCAATGGGAATGTCATGCTCTTCAAGAACCTTTAACACCCCAACATGCGCAAACCCTCGCGCCGAACCTGAACTTAACGCCAGGCCGATACGCACGCCGCCAATTTTTCGGGTGAACCGTTGAATACTTCGAGAAATATCGCATTTCGGATGATCGTACACAAAGGGGCGTCCAGTGCGTAAAAAGCGATCAATAATATAGGTATGACGAGGAATCGAAAAAAACGAGTGCGGGGCCAGAGTTTCTTCCAGGATCCCGTTCAGAATACTCTGCTGCTCTTCCTGCAAAACACCGATGATTAATTCATGGGTCTCTCCATATCCCTGTTTAAATAGATCAACGTCCTTTTTGCACCGCTGAATCGCATTATTTGAGGTCGAGGTTAAATAGATGATCAATTCAGACGCTTCTAACGCAGTGTGCACAAGCTTGTGAATATCTTTTGAACAATTGATGATGATATAATCGTAGTCTTTTTGGATGATATCAAGCAGAAAACGGATGTTTTTTTCTAACAACCGCGGTTGTACTTTTGCCCCGATGCCGAGGGCCAGTAAATGAAAACCGAGTTTGTGTTCGATGATATAGGGGGAAAGATCGCTCTCACTGCTAATATTATGCTGGGAAAATGTTTGTTGGATCGCGGTGCGTTCCTGTGTGAGTCGCAGGACTTGCATTGCGTCATCACTGTGGCCGTTCACATCAATCAGAAGTACTCGTTTCATGAGTTCCCTGATGAAACTGGCGGCCAGATTAACGGCGAACACGGTTTGAAACAGAGGCTCAACCGAGCGAGAATAGATGGAAACCACAGAAATGGACGGTTTTGATGAAAGTTGCAGATATGACGTATCGCGTAAGCGTTTGCTCAGGACTTTGCTAAAATGAACGGCGATAGAGGGATATTCATGGAGAATGTCATCCATATCCTGTTTAAACAACACAAGTGTTGCGGTATCTACCAGTGTGGTAATATCTGCGGATCGAGGTTGTCCGGCTAAGAGCGACATTTCGCCAAAATAATCGCCGTTCTGTAAACGCGCCAATTCGAGCGATGTGCCGTCTTTTTCCCGTCGCGTGACTTTGACAAGTCCGTTGGTGATGATATAAAGGGAATTGCCTGTATCTCCTTGACGCACAATCGTTTCCCCTGCCGCAAAGGTTTCGGTTTTCAAGCGTCTGGCGATAAATTCGCGGGCGTCTTTGCTCAACGATTCAAATAATGGGATTTGTCGCAGCAGTTCTTCATTCATGGTTAACATGTTCCTGGATTTCGGTCATAAATCGGGATAAGGGTCCACATAATTATTCACTCTCTTTGACTTGAAGAAAGAAAAAAAAGTTTAACTAAAAAATCTGTCTGCAACAGCAAGGAACGAAAACCCCGATCTCTTTTAAAAACCTTCTATCCGTTCTTTCCGTTTATAAGGGATCCCGAGTTTCATCAGGCGTTTTCGGAGGGTATTCGGATGAATGCCGAGCAATTCGGCGGCGCCACCCCGGCCATTGATTTTGCCATGCGCACATTTCAATACCTGTCGAAGATACCTCGCATTGACTTCATCAAGGGGCAGGATCGACGGTTCTGCGTTCTCCGGGATCTGAGTGCCAGGAGCCTGCTGTGGTTGAAGTAGATCATCAAAGCGCAGGTTACCGCCGGTATTGCGAATCAGAGTGCGTTCAATCAGATTTTGGAGTTCGCGGATATTGCCAGGCCATTTGTACGCTTTTAACTGATCTATGGCTCCGGGCGCTAACGTGATTTTGCGGGTGATCCGCAATTCTTGTGATTTTTTATCGAGAAAGTAATCTACCAATGCGGGGATATCTTCCGGATGGTCGCGCAGCGGCGGAATGATGATGGGAAACACGTTGAGGCGAAACCAAAGATCTTTTCGGAACTGGCCGGATTTCACCATTTCCTCAAGATTCCGGTGCGTGGCGGCAATCACGCGTGTATCAACAGGAATCGGCCTGGTGCCGCCCACGCGTTCAATCTCACGGTACTGCAAGACACGGAGTAATCTGATCTGAGCTGGCAGCGGTAATTCGCCGATTTCATCGAGAAAAATTGTGCCTTTGTCCGCCCGTTCGAATCGTCCGCGTTTTTGTGCGATCGCCCCGGTAAATGCGCCTTTTTCATGCCCAAACAGTTCACTGTCTAATAAGGTCTCAGGAATAGCTCCGCTGTTGACCTTGACGAGCGGTCCGTCTCTACGAGGGGAATATTGATGGATTACGTTCGCGAGCACCTCTTTGCCTACCCCGCTTTCGCCTAATAATAAGACCGGAGTCCCCAGCGGGGCGACTTGCTGTACCATGTGCATCACGTCACGTAAGCCAAAATCCGCCCCGATCACGTCAATCCCCGAAGAATTCAAGAGCTGCCGGCGTAAATCCCGGTTATCTTCGGCCAGCATCTCCTTCAGACGCAAGACTTCCTGATGTCGAAGAGTATTGGCCATGGCAATGGCAAAGGGTTCATGCAGCAGCAGGAGCAGACTTGCATGCTCGCTTGTATACTGGTTTATGCCTGTCGCCGTAATAAGCAGAACCCCCACCCGATGACCTTCAAGCTCCAAACGCATCACAATGGCAGAAGCATCCACGGGCCAGCCGATTTGCTGATAGCTGTACCTCAGATCAGGTTCTGCGGTAGGTTGATTGAACACCTCGATCTCTTTGATAGAGAGCCAGCGTTGGGCCATTTGATTTTTGAATTGTTCCGGGAAAGCAAGCACCGGCCTGAGCGGCTGTAAGCCTTCGGACGCCAGCGAGGCGACCACACGCATAATCCCCCGATCCTGCTCATAAAGAATCAGGTGGATGCCCGTTATCGGCAGAAACGCTTTCAGGTAGTCAAAACACCGGGCAAGAGCGGTTTCAATCTCCAAACTCCCACAAATCCGGATCGTGGCCTGACGAAAAAATTCATTACGATCAATATTCATCCTATACTCCTTTCCATTATGTGTAATACTCTGTTTACATTCTGTAAATAATTCAAGAAAAATTTTTCTGCGCAGTTTAGTTCTTTTATTGAGAACCGGTACATGGGTTCAGAAATACCTCTACACGAGAGACCAGGTTTTTAGGAAAAAACCTGATCTCTTCGCGGTATCTCATGTATACATATTTCCGAAACTCTGTACTACTCAGTTTCTGGCATAGTTTTTGCTTTGGAATCAGATACAAACGAACACACGAATATTCATAATGGTCTGGAGGCAAGATTAATGAAATGGGTAGAAATCATTCGGCTGCGTTTACTTGATCATCTCAAGCAAACAGCAGTTATTAACCTGGTACGCCAGGTCGCAGTAGAAGTATCCACGCCAGATATGGCCTTCACTTTGTATCATCATGCGACGGTTGAAACCGATATGAGCATTCACCTGACCTGGAATTCCGGCATCCTCTCAGAGGGCAAAAGCGAGGTAGGGGCAAAACTGATCTATATGCTTCAGGAATTTGGATTTGTGGATTACTCGACCTGGATCGAATTATGAACCCTGGACGTCTTCGTTCTGGTGCGAGCTTCTGCTGTTTTATCAAAACAGAACTTTAGCAGTTTGGTTCTTTAGTAAATTTTATCCTATAGCATAAATTTATTTCCTATTTACACGATAGGATAAAAAATTACGCTATAGTATAAATACTCTATGAATTGAACTTTTTGGTAATAATGTGTGGCATAGTTCCTGTTATAATAACTACATGAAAGCGTTTATGTTAGAGCGATAAGTAAAATCAAATCTTCTTTTAAGGGGTCAAGTATATGCGTAAATTTACTGAACGAGGGCTGAAATATAGACTGATTGTGATCGTTCTTACCCTGGGATTGGCGATCTTCTGTGGGTATGGCATGATAAATTTGAAATATAACCATAGCGTAGATTTCCTTCATCGCATCGGCAGCTCGCATCTCGCAGCGATGGCGGAGGTTGGTGTCCTGGCTGTATTCGGCGTTGCCATACTGTTAGCTGTCACGTTTTTCCCGACATTACTGGCATACCTTCCTGTTGCGGAGAAAATGCTTATACGGTCTCGGCGTCATAGGAACCGTGTTTGCAATGAGTATCCCGAACTCTCGGACATGCGCGTTGACTGCCCCAAAACTGCCGATTTTTCCGCAGGGCTGGCCGAGGTAGCGGCCACCGTGCGGCGCTGCTATCATCTCACCGGAGTTTCTGCTCTGGCCGGGGTAGAAGATTACACTGAAGGGATCTATCACGGCGATCCTCAGACAGACTATCACCAAGCGCAGCGGCGACAGCATACCTACCTGCTTGATGAGGTGGGAGCTGATTCGGGGTTCCGGTTGCTGGAGATTGGCTGTGGTCTGGGAACTTTGATGTGCGCGGCTCAGGCGCGTGGGTGTGAAGTGACGGGGGTGACGATTTCCGAGGATCAGTATGCTGTCTGTCAGGCGCGGGGTCTGCGGGTGGTACTGTCGGATTACCGGGCCTTGCCGCGAGAATGGACGGGCGCGTTTGACGGGATTATTATCAATGGCGCCCTGGAGCATTTTTGTCAACCGACTGATGCGCGTGATGGACAGCAGGATCGCATTTACGAACACATGTTCGGTATTTTGGCGAGATTGCTGGATCCCGTCTCATTGTCGCGGCGGGTGGTGACAACAGCATTGCACTTTCGAGGGGCGCACGTCGCACCGAGCAAGCTCCTGCGGTCGCCATTTCTGCAAGTTTTCGACCGACAGGGCTTTCACTTTGCGATTTTGCACCGGGGTTACGGGGGATACTATCCGGTGGCCGGTCAGCTTGAGCACTGTGCTCGTGGCTTTTTCCGACTGGTACGAGAGGTGGATGGAACCCAGGATTATAGGTTTACGGCCGAGGACTGGCTGCGGATGTTTCGCGGGGCGTTGTGCCGCCGTTTTGGCGCGGCGCTCTTTGGACACTTTGTCCATGATCCCGCGCACACGTTCTGGTTTACGGCGAGTTTTCTGGGACCGGCATCGCAACTTTGGCAATTCCGGGGAGTTCCCACACCAGTACAACATTTTCGGCACACCTGGGAGGCGGTTTCGGACTGAATATACCAGTCTCCCGCAAGCGGGGAGACTCCCTCCCCTTCGGCAGGCAGATTTCAGAAAACTTCCCTCCCGAATAAAAGGAGGGAGTCGAAAGCTGTACATCACCTTGCGTACCATTGTTTCTGCTATCACCGAATTTTCCTGCCCCTGAAATATTTTTGCTTGACAGGGTGTTCGTCCTGACACATGAGTATTGTTTAAATTTGAGTTGACGGGTTCGCCGTTCCCGCTGTAACAGCGAACTCCACCTGTCTTTTGCATCCAATTGTCGAAAGGAGAATACAACGAATGAGTGTCGCTATGCAGCTCAATAATCGGAGATATCGTGCCGTGGCAGAAGTGCGTGCATTGGCTGATCAGGCCTTTTCACGCGCGGCTGGTGCGCCGCTTGTTGAAGGGAATCTTGTTCGACTGCTCAAAGACGCGCACGCGAATTATCCGGCATGGCTCGAGGCCATCAGTGCGGCCAGATGCCATGTTCACTTCGAAAATTATATTATTCACGAAGACGATACAGGATGGAAGTTCGCCGACGCACTTATCCGTAAGGCGCAGGAAGGCGTGCAGGTACGGCTCATTTACGATTGGCTGGGCGGCTTCGGCAGCGCTTCACGCAAGTTTTGGAATCACTTGCGAGCTGGCGGCGTTGAGGTGCGTTGCTACAATCCGCCGCACCTTGACAGCCCGCTTGGCTGGCTTTCGCGCGATCATCGCAAGATGCTTGCGGTTGATGGACAGGTGGGATTTATTACGGGTTTATGTGTCGGACAACTGTGGGAAGGAATTCCTGAAAAGCAGATCGAACCCTGGCGTGATACCGGAATCGAAGTACGCGGCCCGTCGGTCGCAGATGTTGAACAAGCGTTTGCACAAATCTGGGCAATGTTAGGCGAGCCGATTCCCGAAAGGGAGTTGGTGCATCGCGAGGAGATCGCTCCGGAAGGGACAACTGCGCTGCGCGTGGTCGCAAGCGAGCCGGCGACAGCAGGATTGTTCCGCCTGGATCAACTCATCGCCGCCCTGGCGCGAAAACGCTTGTGGTTAACAGATGCCTATTATGCTGGAACGACCGCTTACGTACAGGCCTTGCGTGCGGCTGCAATGGATGGCGTTGATGTGCGCCTGCTCGTGCCCAACGGAACAGACATTCCGGTTCTTAAATTATTGTCGAGATCAGGGTATCGCTTACTTCTGGAAGCAGGTGTGCGTGTGTTTGAGTGGAATGGCTCAATGCTGCATGCGAAAACGGCTGTTGCTGATGGACATTGGGCGCGGGTCGGATCGACAAATCTCAATATGGCGAGTTGGTTTGGTAACTGTGAGCTCGATGCTGTGATCGAAGACGAGCCTTTTGCACATGAGATGGAGCAGATGTACCTTCAGGACTTAACAAACGCCACTGAAATCGTCCTGAATGCGAAACGGAAGGTATCTGTGCCGCATGAATATCGCCCTGCGCCTTCCATCATGGCCAGCGGCAGCGGAAACGTTGGCCGCGCAGCCGCAGGTGTTGTTCGCATTAGTAACACGATTGGTGCGGCGTTTATGGATCGTCGCGCTTTAGAACCGCTCGAAGCGCGGGTCATGGTGACTACAGGGGGTCTGCTGTTGGTCTTCGCCCTGCTTTTTGCATTCTTCCCGCAACTGTTCGTTTATCCGTTCGTCATTATCTTTGTGTGGATTGCAGTCGCTCTGCTGTATAGAGGCAATCGTCTCTATCGCCAGGGCAAACAAGCAACGGGCCTTCTGAAAGAGAAAGCTTCGGTGAGCCAGGCCGGGAAAGCGGAAGCAAAGGAGACAAGGCAATAAATGATGCTACGGCCCGAATTATTCGTTCCTTCTTGGAAACCGAGAACCTTTATGTGGCGGCGACGCAGGGAATTGCTGTGACCCCCCTTTTATTCCCCCCGCAAGCGGGGCTGACAGGGGTAGGTATATGGCGGCGCAGCCGCCAGCCTCCTGGGAGGGGTCAGGGGTGGGTTGTTGACGACGGCGAAAGGCTCACCTCAAGAACCCACCCCTACCCCTCCCAGGAGGGGAAGCCTGACTCCCGTTCCGGGAGTCAGATCAAAATATTTACCCTTGTCAGCGCAAGCGGGAGGGGGAACGGATCGCCTTCCCCCGCTTGCGGGGGACTGAGGGGGTAGAACGTAACAGCCCTGCCCGCTTGCGGGAGGACTGAGGCTGACAAGGGTAGGTATTTTGTGCTGCTGCCTCGTCCGCCCAGCCATCAATGGCCGGTCTCAAAGCTGAAGCAGGCTGAAGCCCGCTGCGGCATTCCGGAGGGCGCTTCAGCGTCCTTTCGTTTTGAGACTGGCGAAACAATAAAAAAAGCCTCTCACCTAAGAAAGATGAGAGGCTGTCGTCATCAGGATACTACTACAAACTAGATACGATCAACGTTTTGTGCAGCAGGGCCTTTTTGTCCGCTTCCGACTTCAAAGACTACGCGGTCGCCTTCGGAAAGCGATCTGAATCCCGATCCGATAATTGCACTGTAGTGGACAAAAATGTCCTCACCGTTATCCTGTTCGATAAACCCATAGCCTTTTTGGTCGTTAAACCATTTTACTGTTCCTTGTTCCAAAGTTTTTTTCTCCTACTTAAAAATATTGGTAATTCTATGTCTTTACGTCTCAAGCCTGCATACACATTTGAAAATGGGTGATACCTTGATCGAAGCCAATTTGCAAACTTCTACAAACTCTTTAGTCAATTATTAAGATGGTTATTCAGGCTGTCAAGAAAAAAAATGTAAAAAGTGAAAATAATGTGTTTTTAGAGAAATCTGAATTAAAACTGGACAGATTTTGTAACTATTTAGCACGTAGTGCTTCAAGTATTGTAGAAACGATAGTTATTCTTTTTTCAATTATAAAGGAGAATTATGTTTGATATAATTATACGAGGCGGGCGCGTGCTTGATGGAACTGGAACGCCTGCATTCAAAGCCGATGTGGGGATTAAAGATGGGAAGATCGCTGCGGTAGATGATTTAATCAATGCTTCTGGCAGAAGCCTTGATGCAACCGGCTTTGTGGTTGCGCCCGGATTTATTGACATGCACTCCCATTCCGATCTTGCGTTGTTAGCGAATCCACGAGCTGAGAGCAAGATCAGGCAGGGGGTGACGACAGAAGTGATCGGAAATTGCGGTGAATCCGCCGCCCCGCTGACGCCGCGTGTGCTGGCAGATTTTAAAAAGGAGAGCGATCTCGACAAACTTCAGATCGAGCTAGATTGGCTCAGCATGGGGGAATATCTGGCAAAATTGCAAAAACAAGGGATTGCGCTCAATGTTGTGCCGTTGGTCGGCCATGGCACCATCCGCGCCGCCGTGATGGGATATGAGAATCGTCGTCCGGCCACAGTTGAAATGCGGGAGATGAAAACGCTGATTGAACAGGCTATGCAAGAAGGAGCCTTTGGCATGTCCACTGGCTTGATCTACGCCCCGAGTTATTACGCTGATACGGAAGAATTGATCGAATTGAGTCAGGTTGTAGCGCAATATGGCGGATTATACAGTTCTCATATCAGAGGAGAAGGCAACAGGCTGCTTGAGGCGGTCAATGAGGCCATTACCATCGGCAAAGAATCCGGCGCAGCCGTGCAATTGTCACACCACAAAGCCGTGGGCAAAGCCAACTGGGGTAAAGTGAAACACTCATTAGCCCTGATTGATCAGGCCAGAGCGTCCGGCTTCAATGTGACGGCGGATCAGTATCCGTATATTGCCTCAAGCAATGGCCTCGCAGCCTCCCTGCCGCCCTGGATGCATGAGGGCAGCAAAGATGAACTCCTTACAAGATTGACAGATCCGCAGGTACGCACTCGTCTGCGGCAGGAGATGGCTGTGCGCGAAGGGTATTGGGAAGATACCAAAATCTCTTACTGTCCGGGTCATCCTGAATATGAAGGCTTGAGTTTGCAAGAGATTGCTGATTTGCGAGACGCAGATCCCTACGAAAACACCTTTGATCTCTTACATGAAGAAAACGCCGACATCCGGGTGGTCCGTTTTGGCATGTCGGAAGAGGATGTCCACACGGTCATGCGGCATCCGATGGTGATGGTTGGCTCCGATGCCAGCGCGCTGGCGCCCTATGGCGTATTGTGTCAGGGGAAACCGCATCCGCGCAGCTATGGCACGTTTCCGCGCGTGCTTGGCAAATATGTGCGGGAAGAGCAGGTGATCTCCCTTGAAGAAGCGGTGCGGAAAATGACCTCGCTGCCGGCTCAAAAACTGGGATTACGAGACCGGGGCAAGCTTCAAGCCGGGATGTGGGCGGACATCACGATTTTTCACCCGGAAACAATACGGGATAAAGCCACCTATCTTGATCCGCACCAATACCCTTGCGGCATTGAATATGTGCTGGTGAACGGTAAAGCAGTGATCGTCCGGGGTGAGCACTGCGGCGAACTTCCCGGCAAACCCCTTCTTCGGAACGGGTAAGTGTTTATGAGGAGTGCCAAAGTTTACCTTTGGCGGGCGGTGGCAGGCGAAGCGTTTAGCGAGCCGAGCCACTGCCCCGAAGTGTCTGTCCGGCTCGCTGAACGTTTCGCCGGAAGGCAAAGCCGAGCTTTGCCACTCCTAAGAAACCCTGCTAGGCTTCTACCGGCACCTGCTGCCAGAAACCGGGTTCGGCCATTTCCTGAGGAAGTGTGACAAGATATTGAGCTGATTCTGCTGCGCCGGGCACATCAAAGGTATGCCATTGATTGACGATTGGCGAACCGAAACAGATCTCCGCCGTGCCCGCGTTCAGATCGAAGATGAGTGACCAGAGCGTGCCTAAGAACTCCTGGTAATAATGAAAACATAACCCTTTCGGATAGGGATCGCTCAGGATGCCTCTGATCGTTTCTGTTGTGATGCGAGGACGTGCCTCTTTCAACCTGGATATAATCGTCTGGTAGCGACCGCCGGAGTTCTTCATCATTGTTGGAATATGCTGAATCATCTCCGGCTGCGTGAGATGATTGGTTGAGCACACGAATTGATCCGCCGTCGAAGCGTCAATTTTTTTGATGGATTGGTGCGGACTGGCAATTTCGATCAGAGCGGCGTTGCCGCTTTTGTGCGCCACAATCAAATTCAGGTTACAGCACAGCGGAAATTCCTGCGTCAGGGCAATCGCTTCTTCAACTGTTTGGCATTGATCCAGGATCGTCCGTAACAACGCCCAGAAATGAAATCCGTCCTGAGCTGGCGGTCTCATGCCAGGCAGGGTTCCCACCGGTCCGCCGGCAGCCGACATTGTGACTGAGAGTCCACGTTCATTCATGCCGTCAAGGCGGCCGAACACAATCGAAGAAAATCCGATGTGCGCGTATTTGCCGTGCACCCGGGTTGTGCAGAGACGCAAATCGTCCATCGTATCGCTGAATTCGTAGCTTCGGCCGATGAGCACGTGTTTTTCCGCTGTCAACGACGGCAGCACCGCCAGATGGCTGCAACGCGGCGGTGTTGCTTTGAGATAGGTCTGGGCATAATAGACGACATCTTCAAGCGAGCCCCCTAAACTGTCGGCAAATCCGTTGAGTTCCTCCTGCAAGCCCGGGCAGAACTGTTCAAACAATTGTAGAATCCGAGAAAATTCTTGCGAGGCAAATTTTCCTTTCCCGGAACAATAGAAATTTCTGGCTTCAGGAACGTTTTTGATGATTTCACCTTGCAATCTGCCGACTTCATACGCACTGCCCTCTAACACGACATGCTGAAATGTAATCTGTTTGCTGTCTTGACTCATAAAAAATTTTCTCCTCTACATTCAATTTTTAGGAACCAGAAGAAACCAGGTTTTTCGGAAAAAACCTGGTTTCTTGCCTGAGAACTTTTTTACGCGTTCCTCATGTGATCTGAATCGTTATACTACGAGAGCCAACATAATCTATCGAGAGAATTTTGTCTTTCCAGATCTTGCGAATCGTTTTGCAAATCTTGCTTTTTATAATGGTTCAACCGGCATGCAGATGTCGAGGCTGTAGATTTTTTCGTGACGAGTTTCAGTGGTCGCGTAGTAGAGTTCATAACACGGGGTATGCGCTGGTTGGTAACCGCTGTCCGGCAGCCATTCAGCGTAGATCCATCTGAATGCCGTTTGAATGCCTTCGGCCGTCCCTTCGAAACGATAAGTCGCATATCTGCCTGCGGCGATATCCATGATCCCGACCGTCTCGTCGGAAGGGATCTGATCGGGTACGGTCACACAAGCGTAATACCGACATTTGTGATATGGCGTAATGTCGGGATTGTCGTAGCTGATGCCGAGCATAACGGCCTCAGACGTGAGGAGTTCTCTGGCAAAAGCCCATTTACACAGTCTATCCCAGGCGGCTTGCACTTGTTTGAGGCGATACCCTTCCTGACTGGCGACGTACGCTACATGAAACGCCGGCATTCGTTTCACTGTGATCTTTTGCATGAGAGTCTGGCGTTGTAAGGGATCGCATCCACTTTCCGGGAGTTGCCAATGTTTCATTGCGTTCGAGGCTTTCTCAGCAGGATGAATAGCGCGATGCGCCTGCCGTATTTTCCAGACGCTGGCCGGACAGCCGAAATGGTGTTTAAACGATCTGGAAAATGCCGCTGAAGAGGAAAATCCGGTGGCAAAGGCAATATCCGTGATGGACATCCCCGGATTACTTTGCAGCATATTGGCGGCGCGTTCCAATCGTACGCGATTGATGTAGGCATTGGGTGTTTCCCCGATGATAGCGGTAAAAATGCGATGAAAATGATAGGGAGAAAAACACGCCTCTTTGGCTAACATCTCTAACGTCAGTTTTTCCGCCAGATTGTCGTTAATAAAGAGCATGACGCGGTTGAGGCGTGTCGTATAGATTGTTCTCGATGCACTAACGTGTTCCATGAGGGTTTTTGGTGTTTTAAAGTTTTTGCGAAAATGACAAAGGCCGTAGAACCCTTGCTTATGTGAAATCCGTGTAGTTATATCGCCTCCTCTGGAAACCCGTCAAGTATTTTCAATTCCGGATTCAATTCTTGACAAGTTTCTCCAAAGGCATAAACATAAAAGGCATTCATAATGAACGAAGGGGGTGGCTGCGCAACACGATTTAATACTACTCATGGAATAATTTTCTTGACGATTCCAGGGAAAAAAGATAACGATAATGACTATGCCGAACAAAAAAAATGATATTGACACATACTTCTCTACGATCAAAGGACAACTCTCAATGATCATGCTGCTGCTTTGCCTATTACTCTCATTCGGATTACTCGCTTGCTCAGAACCGGAGCCAACAATTGAACCTCCTGCCGAACCTGTGCTTGATATCAGCGCCTCGGTGCAGAAATTGCAGGAACAATTCGGATTACAAGAGGATCAACCGGCAATAATTGTGAGCATTGCAGCGCAAAAACTGCTGCTCGTGAAAAATGGAGGTGTTCTGGTTCGCTATCCGATTTCCTCATCAGTGTACGGTACCGGAAACAGAGCCGGAAGTAATCAGACCCCCTTAGGTGCGCATAAGATTTCGCACAAGATTGGCGATGGTGCTGCTGTAGGCGCAGTCTTTCGTTCACGCGCGGTGACAGGGGAAATGGCGACGATCTACACCGATGAGACCGATGTGGAAGATGATCTGGTCACCACCCGAATTCTCTGGCTGCAAGGGTTGGAGCCAGGGATAAATCAGGGGAAGGGAATTGATTCACATGCCAGATATATTTATATTCATGGCACGCCTGAAGAAGGCTTAATCGGACAACCGGCCTCCCATGGCTGCATCCGCATGTATAACCAGGATGTGATTGAGTTATTCAATGCTGTCCAGGAAGGTACGCTGGTTGAAATTCAAGAATAAAGCCTCAAAAAATTTGAAAAATCTGTTCATATTTTTATTGACAGCATTATTCTTTTATAGAGAAGGTATAAAGTCGTTGTATCCATCTTGATAGAAAGTCACAAGTGAATGCGCGTGTTTGAAGATGCATATTCTATCAGAAGTAAAACCATAACTTTGTGAGTGTATGGACGTTGACAGGCTTATTTCAAAATTGAGATTGGGTTGGGAGACCGGCCTCAGAGGAGGATAGGTTGTTACCGGACCAGGTGTATCTGATAAACCCCCTTATACAACCAATACCGTATTGTATCCGATGGTTGTGAACTTCATTATCAATCCTCCCTTCTGAAAATCGCCGTAAAATCCCGACGTAAAAAAGTTGTTCCTGTATGGTAGTTTCTGCCAGGGACGAGGTGTGTTTTTTTGCGCCTCACGTCTCGGGCTGCATCTGCGTCTTTGACGTGCATTCAAACCTATATTGGAGGTTTTATGCGTTGAAAGCATTAGGAAAAGCGCTATCCGTTGAATTGTACAATTGTAACCGCGATATTTTAGATAATGTCGCACTGGTTGAACAATATTTACAAGAAGCCGCTCTGGAAGCTAAGGCAACAATCGTCGAAACCGTGTTCCATCGGTTCAGTCCTTACGGGGTCAGTGGAGTTGTCGTCATTTCCGAATCCCATCTGGCCATTCATACCTGGCCTGAATATGGGTATGCCGCCATTGATATTTTTACCTGCGGAGCAACCGTTGATCCCTGGGTAGCCTGTCATTATTTAAAAGGCAGGTTTCAGGCCGCATCCTATGAAGCTCATGAAATTCGTCGTGGACGCCTGGATGATATTGTCAAAAACAGCGTCAATCATCACATGCTGACGCCCGAATATTTTTCTCATAAACCTGCGGTGCAAACTACGGCCGCGTGACTGACACCATGTATGCAGAATCAAGGCGACGCCTTCTTGCTTGCTGGTCATGGCTCTTCTGGGAGAAATGCCCGGGATGCGTGGTGAATGGCAGGTCGGCAGGTCAGGCGTATGAATGTTAGAGGAACATGATGATGTTATGTGAAACACCGACAAAATTTTTTATGGCGATAGGGAATTCCGAAGGCTATACAGAGCTGAATTCTTTTGATGGCGCACTGCTGAACGCAGGGATCGGGAACACCAATCTGGTGAAAATGAGCAGTATTGTGCCGCCCTATTGCCAGGAAATTGACCCGATTCAATTGCCGTATGGGGCTTTGGTGCCGGTAGCCTATGCGGCCATCACATCAGATATGGCCGGCGAAATCATTTCGGCAGCCGTAGCGGCCGCATTTCCGAAAGATACAACGAAACCCGGATTGATTATGGAATATTCCTCTCGCGGACATCGAGAAGATGTGGAAAAGATTGTCCGGCAAATGGCATTAAAAGGAATGGAGGAAATGCGCGGAGAAAAAGTGACTGAAATAAAAAGTGTAGCGATCCAGCACGAAGTTAAAAGAATTGGAACGGCATTCGCGTCAATCGTGCTGTGGTATTAATCAACTCACCTTCTCAAGTGACAAGTGACAAATGTCACTTGTCACTTGTCACTAAATTATGATTTCAGGAATCTGGTACACCGAGAATTACACCGATGGGGTGGCGCTTTCCTTAAAAGTCAAAGAACACCTGGTTTCAAAACGTACCCCGTTTCAAAAATTAGACATGTATGAAACCGAAAAATACGGCACGCTCCTTACGTTAGGCGATTTAGTGATGACGACCGCAAAAGATGAGTTTGTCTATCATGAACTTATCACCCACGTACCGTTATTTGCGCACACACAGCCTGAGCGCGTGCTCATTATCGGCGGCGGCGACGGCGGAACCGCCAGAGAAGTGGTGAAACATCCGACCGTGACGCACGTTGATCTGGTAGAAATCGATCAGGAAGTGGTGGACATGTCGAAACAATATATGCCCTCTTTATCCAAAGAGTTGACAAACCCTAAAGTTCACCTCTTTTTTCAAGACGCGGTAGAGTTTGTGAAGACTGTTTCGGCCACCTATGATGTGATCATTATTGATTCCACGGATCCAATTGGACCTGGCGAGGGCTTGTTTAACAAAGAATTTTACATGAATTGTCTGAAACTCCTGAACGATACTGGTATTCTATCGGCGCAGGCTGAATCCGTATTTAATTGTCCTGATTGGGTGCAACAGACCTTTGCAAAATTGCGTGAGGTGTTTCCGGTCGTAAAAGCATATCTGGGCACAATTCCCACGTATCCGGGCGGGCTGTGGAGTTTCGCATTTTGCTGCAAACAGCCCGAGATCGTTCATTTTTTTGATGAGGCACGTTATGAAAAGTTACAGTTAGATTTGCGCTACTATAACAAAACGATTCATCGCGCCTGCTTTGCGCTGCCGAATTTTGTGCAGGAACTATGCCAGGGAAAGTAGGCTCGTCATAAATCTTTCATCCGCTGAGCCACAGATGGACACAGATGTATATATCAGAAACCGGGTTTTTCGAAAAAACCCGGTTTCTCAGTCTGTTATATGATCACGTAGTGAAAAATATCCGTGTTCATCTGTGGTTCCATGATTTTTATGTCCAAACAGTTTTTTTGCGCCAGAGAAGAGAGTGAAACCACTCGTGTGGCGTTGCTCGGCATTCCCTTTGACGCCACCAGTTCTTTTCGACCCGGCAGCCGTTTTGCGCCGGATCACATCCGTTTATATTCCGAAGGGATCGAGAGTTACAGTCCTTATCAACACAAAGATTTAGCCGAGTGTGCCTTCACAGACGCCGGTAATGTTGTTGATCTGACGATTAATAATTTTTCAGTCCTGCGCAAGGCTGTGCACATAGAAGTTACGCAACATCTGAGGGCAGGGAAAAAGGTTCTTGCTTTGGGGGGAGAGCACCTGATCTCTCTGCCGGTCGCAACGGCTTATGTTGAACGATATCCTGACCTGAACGTTATCCACCTTGACGCCCATGCTGACTTGCGAGACGAGTATCTGGGCGAAAAATATTCTCATGCCACTGTCATCCGCCGCATAAGCGAGATCCTTGGCGCAGAGAAAATCTATCAATTTGGGATTCGCTCCGGAACCAGAGAGGAGTTTGCCTTTGGCGACCAGGCGGCCCATTTTTATCCATTCAGCCTCAACCCCGCAGCCGTTCAAGCCGTTGTCGAAGAATTGCAGGGGAGTCCGGTGTATCTGACCCTGGATTTAGATGTGTTAGATCCAGCTTGTTTTCCGGGCACCGGCACGCCGGAACCCGGCGGCGTCAGCTTTCAGGAGTTGCTTCAGACTTTGCTGCTGTTTGGGCAACTCAAGCTCGTCGGGGCGGATATTGTCGAACTTTGCCCCGCGTATGACCACAGCGATGTTTCCACGATCACCGCGATCAAACTCGTGCGCGAATTGCTTTTGATACTGGATGAATAGAGAGTGTGAGGCAAATACATGTTCGTAGTCGCCGCTAATGTTCATTAGCGGCGTGCTAAAACGCTCAAGCGTTTACTGCGAACGTATTCTGGATTTTACTGAAGCTGCTGCCAGAAACGGTCTGAGCGAGGAAAAAAATAATGCTCGTAATTTAAGGAAAATACGACCGTTGTGGCTTTTCCGACAATCTGTTCCCGCTTCACAAATCCGAAAAACCTGGAATCCGCGCTGTTGTCGCGATTGTCGCCCATCATAAAATACTGTCCTTGCGGAACGATAATCGGCGCAAAGGTGTTGCGCGACGGAAGTTGAGGGGTAAGCATGACCGGATGCGTTTTCCCGCTGAGGTCTTCCGTGAAAAACAGATGGCGCGCTTGAAGTTCGGAGGGGATTTGCTCCCGGTCGGCCTCATCAATCGGCTCATAGCGCAAGGCCTTGCCGTTGATGTAGAGCCGGTTGCCGTTCATGGCAATGACATCGCCCGGTACGCCAATCACGCGTTTAACCAGACGGGTTCCATCAACAGGCGAGAAAAAGACCACGATCTCGCCGTGTCTGGGATTATCCCAATGCGCCAGACGCCAGGTCGTAAACGGAATTCTGAGATCATACGCCAATTTGTTCACAAAAATACGATCGCCTGCTAAAATTGTCGGATTCATCGAGCCGGTCGGCACATCATTCCAATCCGCAATCGCCGAACGGAACGAGGTCGCAATGAAAATCGCAATCACCAGACTCCAACCCCAGCCTTTCCATACCAACACAAGGTTCTGTTTCCAATTTTTAGACATACAGATCACATCCTTTCTACAAATTCAGATTCAACTTGAACGTTCTCTCTTCCCATCGTTCTGATAGCTTTCGTGTGACTCCTTTATCACAGCCTTGCCACCTGCGTGGAGAATACGAGGGGTGGAATCACAACTGTTTGAAACCTCGATCTTATTGACGCGAAGATGTCCGATCTGTCAAGCGTTTTTACGAGCTTTTTATCATTTCCATGATGTATTGACAAAATGGTAAGAACTGTTTATTTTAAATGTAACTCTTTAGTTCCACGTACCGTCAAATAATCAGGACATACGCACGCCTCAAAAGTTTGCCAATATCCTTTTGAAATCCTGATTGTTTCCGGAAAGATTTTTCCAGGGTTTTCATTTCTTGACATGACGTTCTAATATGATAATAGGGGAATATTCATTTTTGTATTTTTACACATGATGGCTATATAAATTGGAAATAGCCTGGCAGGTTGAAAACCCGGTTTCTGATGTGTGTTCATGATTACCTGTTGTTTTTACGAAAGGGGGAGTATCTATGAAGAGGTTCTATCAACATCCGCGACACGTGACGATTCTGCTCATCATCCTGGTATTGACGGTGAGTTGTAGTCTGATCAAGCCCGACCAACCCAAGTCCAAACCTAAGCCGAAACCCACGTCATCGCAGCAAACTTCAAAGCCCGATGTCTCGGATGTTTCGAAGATAATCAGCCAGGGAGTACAACAGTTGGAAGCCGGGCAGGTTAAGAAGGCGATAGCCTCTTTTGAAAAAGCGCAAAAAAATGATCCGAAAAATGCAGAGGCCGCCCAATACTTGAAAAAAGCTCTTGCAAAACGTGAAGAGTTGATTCAAGAGCATTTAAAACAGGGCACTGAGTATTTCAGAAAAGAGCAGCTCCAAGAATCCATGCGCGAATGGGATGCGATCCTCGCGTTGGATCCGAATCATCCGCAGGCCTTGAATTATAAACAACGAACACAAAAGTGTCTGGATGCGTTGGTAGAATAGATGCTCTCGCCTTATTCACATTTCGGAGGACAACAGCTCGGCTGTTGTCCTCCGAAATGCGTTCCTATTCTTCCTCGGTTTCGCTGAATTGAATGCCCTGGTGAAATCGTTCAACATATTGGCGAAAATGTAATGGGATGTGGGAGCAGGTAATCGTGACTTCTGTGCGTCGGTTATATGGCGGCAGAAAGCTTTTGAGACCTCGCAGAGTCGCAAATTGCACGTGTTCGAAATTCACAATGATGTCCCATTTTTGGCGTTTCAGGGCATACGTGATGCGTTCCCGCAGACGCCGGGCTGAAATGCCGGTTAACACGCCTGTTAAATCAACAAGCAAGGCTTGAAGTGCATGATGCTGGCGTACCCTGATGGTCAGAAAATGATCTACTTTCTGGCCCATACTGCGCATAGTATGTTGGGTGACTTCGATGGTTCTGGGGATCAAGCCCTGACGGTTGACGGAAGGAATCGCATGAATGTCTCCGTTCAAGGTTTTCAGCAATTTCGCTATTTCCGGCAGTTCTCCTTTGGGAAAGCGGTGAATCATGCGTTTATAAGCCAGGTTGAGCGCGAGTTTGTAAAACATCTCCACCCCCGGCTCCGCAATTCGCTTCCAGATTGAGCGCATGGAATAAAATTGCTGGTAGGTCCAGTAATAGCCTTTTTCCAGAGCTTCAGGCGACATCAGTCTGGGTTTGAAGACGGTATAACCGCCGTTATATTTTGACCAATCGCGATCAATAATGCGCCCTTCCTGTTCCATGCGTTTATACAGGATTGTACCAGGTACTGGGGTCAAGATATGAAAGGTGGCATATTCGATTCTATTTTTTTCTAAAAATTCCAATGTCCGTTCAAAAACACTCTCGTCGTCATGATCCATACCTAAAATCATACCCGCGTTGATCGCAATGCCATGGTCGTGAATACGCTGAATGGCTTCAGCATATTTATTGGCATGATTGATACCTTTATGCACATCATCTAAGTTTTCCTGGGAAATTGATTCGATGCCGATAAACATGGCGACACAGCCACTTTCTCTGGCAGCTTTCATGAGTTTGGGGTGATTGGCCAGGTTAATACTGCATTGGCTGCCCCAGCGCACGTGAAACTCTTTGATCGCTGTAAAAAGCTGTAACGCATAATCAGGGCGTCCTATAATATTATCATCAACGAACACAAGAGGCCGATTCAGGTTTAAAGTTTCGATTTCCGCAATCACTTCGTTTAGAGGGCGGCAGCGATAGGTATGTCCGAAAAAGTCGGTAACAGAACAAAAATCGCAGTTAAACGGGCACCCCCGTGTGGTTTGGACCGTATTGGTCGTCAAATATGCATCCTGCTTGAGCAAATCACGGCGCGGCAGCGGCAGTCTGGCGAGCGTTGGGTATTCATGCGCGCGATAGATTGGTTTTAATCGCCCTTGTTCCGCATCTCTTAGAATGAGAGGCCAGATGTCTTCTCCCTCTCCAATTGCAATCGCGTCCGCATGGCGCATGGCTTCTTCCGGATATAATGAGGGATGCACGCCCCCAAGCACTACCGGAATGCCCCGCATCCGAAATTCCGCTGAAATCTCGTATGCACGCGGAGCCAAATAGGTGTTAACAGTAATTCCAACCAGATCTATCGGCTCATCAAAATCAATTGGGCTAACCGCCTCATCAATCAGTTTAACTTCAATATCTTCCGGCGTAAGTGCAGCTAAATGCGGTAATGTCAGTTTTGCAAACCAGAAAGATTTCACTTCTTTAGGGGTAAATTTAAAGTACGTGGATTGCAAATCTGGCGAAATAAGTGTCACTTTCATAATGTCTTTCCTTTATGATTTCTATCGGTGTAATATCACCTGGTCTGGCAATATTTCCGTTACGGCGTTTCCGAAAATGCGATTCTCAGGAACTAGAAGAATGACATATAAGCAAGACGGTTGTTTGATACAGGAGATGTGCGCCAGGCAAGAGTTCAGGGAAATCCTTAATGGGCTAGCACATTTTCTTTCGGTAAACAAGGCTGTTCACCGGTACGTAAATAGTGATAAAAAATTAAACAATTCTTGCATATATGGTATTCTTGTAGTTGCATAGACACGTCATAGGGAAAAATGTTTGTTATTCGTGATCATTGGAGAAAACTCCATGAATGTGAGCAACGGTTGTAAAACTCGAACATGAAGAGTGCCACTGCTCCGATTTTCGCGGTCAAAAACACGCTGTGACCTTTCTGTGAATCGTTGTTCAATTACTAGTAAAACAGCTTCTTAGAATTGAACAATTGTGGCGAGAGCTGGGAATTCCGTCAAGCTATTCATAGATTTTCTTTCTCAGAAGATGTTCTTTCTTGGGTATTTCTTGACAAATCCTCTTGAAAAAAAATTATGACGGCTAAAATATTACAATATGATTCATTAACATTGATCTCCTGGTTTTTGGCGTCAATTCTATAGAATAATGCGGTATTGAACCAGGTTGAGGTATCTGATTGGCGGATCAAAAAAGAGAAAAATGGTGATGCAAGGAGTACTTTTGATTAATAAATCTGAGAACATCACGTCAAGTGGTGTGGGGCGGCAGGTGCGGCAATTATTTCAAACCCGAAAAGTGGGACATGCCGGAACGTTGGATCCCTTTGCAACGGGTTTACTCATTCTGTGCCTGGAAGGTGCGACCAAAATTATCCGGTATCTGGTTGAACATCCAAAGGAATATGTTGCGGTCATGAAGTGCGGCGAGACCACAGACACCCAGGATTGTACCGGGGTTGTGCTGGAACGACGAGACATTCCGGCGTATACGTCAGAGGTGGTTGAAAACGTTTTTTCACGATTTATTGGGGCTATCCGGCAAATTCCTCCGATGTATTCTGCCAGGCGGGTGCAGGGAAAGCGATTGTATCAACTGGCGCGAGCCGGGAAGACCGTTGAGCGTGAAGCTCAAACGGTAACAGTGTCTGAGCTTGAGATTTTGGAACAGGCGTTGCCATATATTCGTTTTCGGGTGGTCTGTTCAAAAGGGACCTATATCCGCACTCTTGCGCATGATCTCGGCGAAGCATTGGGCTGTGGCGCGCATTTGACCGCCTTAGTGCGCACCAGAATCGGACATTTTTCTGTGCAAGATGCGTTTTCTCTTGACCAACTGGCACAATTGACTCAACGTTACGAGCGTGAGGCGTGTCTGATTTCAATAAATCAGGCATTATCCTTTTTGCCGGCTATCGAACTTGATGACGCCTCTTCTCTCAGGCTTGCCCACGGAGGGCGCGTGGCCGTGCCAGAGGGGTATGCTGCGATGGTCCCGTTGCCAGAGGCGCAGAAGAATCCTGTGCGTGTGCTGTGTCGAAATGGAGAATTAATCGCACTTGCAAGAGCGGTCGAGCATGATCTCCATGGAGAGATTCAGTGGCAATTACAGCCAATAAGCGTGTTTGCTCATGTGCTTGAGTTTGCCGATTAACACAGGGAAGGCCGGGGAGTGTTTGTGAGAAAACTCTGAAAACTGTGATTTTTTTCTTTACAATTTTGGGTATGCTGAGTCTGGTATCTCGATAACTTGTTGAAAATTGGTTGTATGTGAATCTCTGACTACGGTGCATGACGCCTGACGGCGATATGTTGACTGTTATCAGAGCACAAGAGGAGGATAATTCCATGTCCGTCACGAAGGATCAGAAACACGGCATTATAGAACATCATCAAATTCATGAACACGATACCGGGTCTCCTGAAGTTCAAATTGCCCTGTTAACCGAACGAATCAATCAACTATCCGAACATTTCAAAGTTCACCAGAAAGATCATCACTCTCGCCGTGGGTTGCTCAAAATGGTTGGAAAACGCCGGCGGCTGCTTGAGTATTTGAGGAGCAAAAATGTCGAGCGCTATCAAAAACTCATCAATGAATTAGGCCTTCGCAAATAAACAGCTTGACATGTATGAAAAAGAAACCAGGTATTTTGCCTGGTTTCTTCAATTTTAGGCATCATTTAACGATACGGGCCCTAATAGTGTATTGACAATATTCCTGCTCGTATCCGGAATGAATAAGGTAGAAGTATGATACAAACAGTAAGTGTTGAAATTGGCGGCAAACAGTTGACGCTCGAAACCGGAAACCTGGCAAAACAGGCCAATGGAGCAGTTGTTGTCCGGTGCGAAGATACGGTGGTGCTGGTGACGGCTGTCGCAGCAAAGCAAGCGCCGCAGTCGATTGATTTTTTCCCGTTAATGGTAGAATATCGGGAAAAAGCGTATGCTGCCGGAAAGATTCCGGGTGGGTTTATTAAGCGGGAAGGGAGACCGGGCGATCATGAAGTCCTGACAGCCCGACTCATCGATCGACCGATCCGCCCGCTTTTCCCTGAAGGATATACGAATGAAGTACAAATTATTGTCACCGTGCTGTCGGTTGACATGATAAACAGCCCGGATATTTTAGGCATGCTAGGGGCCTCTGCCGCTTTAACCATTTCTGATATTCCCTTTTTAGAACCGATTGGGGCTGTGCGCGTCGGGCGCGTAAATGGCGAATTTGTGATTAATCCATCATATAGCTTGCTTGAAGAGAGTGAGTTAAATATCGTGATGTCCGGTACGCATGATGCGGTTGTCATGATTGAAGGTGAAGCGAAAGAAGTCTCGGAACAGATCTTGACTGAGGCCGTGGCCTTTGGACATCAATACATCCAAAAACTCGTCTCAGTGCAATTGGATCTCCAAAAGCGCGTTGGCACCAACAAACAGGAAGTTTCTCTTGAGGCCAAGGATGAAGGATTAAACACGAAGATCAGTAGTTTTGCCAGAGATCGCATTCATCATTATCTGTATGAACAAGGGGAAAGTATCAATAAAGAACTGTATCAGGAAAGCATGGATCAGATTTTCGAAGATGCGCTGGAAGAGTTTTCTGTTTCTGACGAAAAAGAAGATTTGGAAAGCATATCGAAAACCATTGCCGAGGTGATTCATGATACGGAAAAGGATATTTTACGCAACAATATCCTGGAAAAAGGCAAACGCCTGGATGGGCGGGGATTAACCGACATTCGACCGATTACCTGTGAGGTTGGCCTGCTGCCGCGCACGCACGGTTCCGCAGTATTTACCCGCGGAGAAACTCAGGCCCTGGTTGTGACCACCTTAGGCACCTCGATTGATGAACAACGCCTGGATAACCTTGAAGGCGAAACGACCAAACGTTTTATGCTGCATTATAATTTTCCGCCATTCTCTGTGGGCGAAACCAAAATGCTGCGTGGACCAGGGCGGCGGGAAATCGGACACGGCTTTCTGGCCGAACGTTCCTTAGCGCAAGTTATTCCGGATGCGGAGACGTTTCCCTATACCATTCGCGTGGTATCGGATATTTTAGAATCAAACGGGTCGTCTTCAATGGCAAGCGTGTGTGGGGCTACGTTAGCGTTGATGGATGCCGGTGTGCCGATTCGTCGCCCGGTATCTGGTATTGCCATGGGGTTAATCTCGGAAGGGGATAAAACCGCGATTCTGTCTGATATTGCCGGGGTAGAAGATCACCTCGGAGATATGGATTTAAAGGTCACGGGTACTGAAGTGGGGATTACCGCCATTCAGATGGATCTCAAAATCAGCGGCATTACCCATGAAATTTTTGCCAAAGCGTTAGAACAAGCGCGTGAAGGCCGGTTCTTTATTCTGACGAAAATTCAGAACGCACTGAGCAGTCCCCGTTCTGACTTATCGCCCCATGCGCCCCGAATTTTTACCATGCAGATTGACAAAGAGAAGATTCGTACGGTAATTGGACCGGGCGGAAAGGTCATACGCGGAATTGTCGAGGACACAGGCGTGAAGATTGATATTGATGATGACGGTACTGTGCGCATTGCCTCTTCTGATCAGGAATCTGCCCGCAAAGCCATTAAGAGAATCGAAGATCTGGTCGCCGAAGTGGAAGACGGAAAAATCTATCTGGGCACAGTTAAAAATATCCTTGATTTCGGCGCGTTTGTGGAAATTTTGCCAGGTACGGACGGACTGCTGCATATTTCTGAAATTGCTGAGTACCGTGTGAAAAAAGTGACGGATGAACTGGCAGAAGGCGACGAAATTCTGGTGAAAGTCATCGGTATTGATAATCGCGGAAAAATTAAGCTTAGTCGAAAAGCCGCGTTACGCGACGAACAGTCGAAAAAAAGCGAACAATAAAGACGATGTTTGCGTGTTTGCGTGTTTGCGTGTTTGCGTGTTTGAGTGGGTATCAAACACAAAAACACAAAAACACAAAAACACAAAAACACTTTGTTTTGCCCACACGACGAATTGATCATGTAGCTCTGATAGTCGTATTATGGTGTTTTCCCCTGACCGTACATGCCTGGAATCGGTTGCCATTGCAGGCAGATACTCCTTCTGTTCTCCAGTCCGGAACCCTTCAATGCGATCTCGGACTTCAATATCTCAATCGTACGAATTTTCCATTTTCAGCATTTTCAAAAGATTCCGGGCGCGATGTGCTCAGCCTGCCGGCATTGGGTCTTCGTATCGGCCTGGGCAAACGCAGTGAATTTCAGCTTTCCTACGAAGTACTGTTTGTCGAAGAAGAAGAGTTTCGGATTCGAGAAGTGTGGAAAAGCGGCGATCTGGATCTGTTTACTAAAATCGAACTCTGGCAAGAACGGCAATGGCTGCCCGCAACTGGCATCAAAGTCGGCGTCAAACTCCCGAACGCCGGGAATGACTATCGCGTGGGCACCGATGAAACGGATTTTGCGTTTTCCACGTTGTTTGCCAAACATTTCGCGCTCATCACCACAACAGCGAATGTTGGACTCTTAATTTTAGGCAATTCCTTTGAACAGGCCACTCAAGATGATCTTCTCTCGTATGCTCTCGCCTGTTCGTTGCCCTGGAATTCGCACGTGACCACCATCGCTGAAATTGCCGGACAAATGTTTGGCACAGCCGATAATGAGCGTAGTTCCGCACTATTCCATCTCCATCTTCACACTGATAATACAACCTGGAAGCTTTCCGGCCGTGTCGGTTTGCTGGATAATAGCGAGGATTGGGGCCTGGCCGCTGGGGTTTCCTGGACCTGGGACGGCCTGAAACACCTGATGGATGAAAATGAATGAGCCATTACAACTCTTTAGCCCGCCTGCCTGAGTAAATAGCCCGAAGACGCATACGCCTCCCCAAAATAGCAGTTGTCAAATACAAAGAATTTTACGCGTCTTATTTGTCCAGTGATTGTTGATAAATTGCTCTATGGTATACACGTCATCATGACGCGGAACCGGATCAATCTATTGATCGTGCCGGAAGTTCAGCGAGCATGAAAGAAAGGGCCGAAGCCTATCGCAAAATTCAGGCGCGTATAGCCGAAATTTTGCCGCATAATCATTTGGTTGGCCTCATCTCCTGGGAACAAAGGCCTTTGGATTTTTCCTTGACAGGGATGGTGTCCTGGTCGGAGGATAAACGTGCTCGTGTCGCTTGTGTCTTTTTGGAGAAAATTGCTTGCTCCTGACAATCTGAGAGCAAGTTGGGTTTCGTGCTTCGAATCAGAGGTTCCGAAGGTCCCTCACGTTCAGCATTCGGCGACATATAAGGAGTTATTGATTGCCCCACGGGCAAAATTACTTGACGAGATTGATCGTCAACGAGAATCGTTAGAAATGAGCGAAGAAAAATATCGCCAGCTTGCTGAAAGCATCAAAGATGTTTTTTTCTCAATGGATTCCAGAATGCGATGTACCTATTGGAACAAGGCCTCCGACCAATCGAGTGTTATTACTGGATCGAATTGCTCAGGTAATCGCACTCGTTAAGCGGACAAACGGTTCCGTCGCGGTTTTGAGTCTTGATATAGACGGGTTTAAGAATATCAATGACACGTACGGGCATGGCGACGGCGATCTGTTATTAGTTGAGTTTGCCGCGCGCTTGAAAGGCTCATTACGCGAGTTTGACTCTGTGATCCGGCTGGGGGGCGATGAATTTCTGATCCTGGCGCCCGAACTAAAGTCACGCGTGGAGGTGGAAAGCGTGGTAACCCGTCTCTTAGAATCAGTGCGACCGGCCGTGCAACTGACGAATGCAGCTGTCTGTTTGACATGCAGCATCGGGATTGCTCTCTACCCTCAAAACGGGGTAACCCCGGATGAATTGATGGCGAATTCAGACCGGGCGCTCTATATGGCTAAGGGGCGCGGGAAGGATTGTTATGCTTTTTTTGAGCCAGAAGAAACGACCGCGTTGACAAACACACCCACTTCAACAGGAGAAAACCAGAATGCATTTTAAGAAACAGGGACACTGTTATTGCAAACGAGACCTTCTTCTTTCGGTATTACTCATTCTGATCGCGATGAGCATTTTAGGGATCCTGGTAACCGGTGGGGGTGAAATACAGATTGCTGGTGTGAAAATCAGGGTTCACAACATTAGAAATCCCTTCCGTTTTTTTCTTGGGTTGTTTCTGTTAACGGTTTTTCTCCAAAGAAGAAAATCTTCCCATATTATCCAGACAATTGAGCGGCTTTTAACCTACAAATCTGTGAAAATAGGGTTGCTTTTGCTGGCATTGAGCATATTTACCTGGATCAAACTTTCTCAGCATTATACCTTTCGTACCGGAACATTTGATTTATCAATGTATGACTATGCGTTATCAAATACCCTCAAAGGAAAGTTCATGTACACGCCCTGGCTTGGACGAAGTTATTTCAGCGAGCATTTTGCGCCGATTCTTTTGCTGCTCCTGCCATTCTATTGGGTGCATGATCGTGCCACGACCCTGGTGGTGATTCAGGCTCTTGTCACGGTACTTGCCGCGATTCCTCTCTATAAGCTGGCAATCGCAAAACTTACGCGTCCTCTTGCTGCCTGCTGCATTGTGCTGGTATATTTGAATTATCGCTATGTCTTACAGGGATTCATGTTTGATTTTCACATGGAAATTTTCGAACCCTTGTGGGTGTTTTGCGTCTTTGTATTTCTCTCCAGGAATGCTTCTGTCCCCTATTTTTGTACTCTGGTGCTTGCATTAATGTGCAAAGAAGACATGCCGATTTATATGTTCTTCTTAGGAGTTTATGCGTGTGTGAGAGAAAAGAAATGGAAGCTCGGCGTTCCAACGATGCTGCTTTCTCTCCTGTGGGCGCTATTGGCGTGGAAGGTCTTTATCCCGATGAGCTACCCTGATGGTGCCAGAACGTCTCATTTTTTAGAACGGTGGGGGCAATATGGACAGACCTATGCTCAAATTTTGGGAAATTTGCTTACTCATCCTGCCGACCTGTTTGGAGGCCTTTTTCTCAACCGCCTCAAAGGATTACTCTCGCGCTTAGGCTATCTTCCTCTGGCCGACCCGCTCGCCCTGGGTTTAGCGCTGCCTCCGCTGTTATTAAATACTACATCGAGCTTTGATTTACAAAAGCATCTCCAGGTTCATTATGCGTTACCAGTGATTCCTTTTGTATTTATTGCCCTTATTTTCGGTATCAATAATCTGTGTAAGCTCTTTCCGCGAAAATCGTATTTTATCATGAATATTCTCTGCCTTTACCTTTTAGCCGCCAATGTCACTCATCTCACAGCCTATCCGATTACTGCGCATGATCGAAAAGGACATCAACTCATCGCCGCACTCCCTGAAAAAACAACAATTTCTGCTCAAACGACGATCATTCCGCACCTTCCCAAAACGCAGCAAATTTATCTCTTACCTGAAAATCCGGGGAGCGAGTATGTTTTTTTTGATACGCAGCGCTTTAAATGGCCGATGTCAGATGAAGAATATGACAAGACCCTGCAAAGCATGCTTCATCATCCCGATTATACATTGATTACTCAGGAAGAAGGATTTTATCTTTTCAAAAAAACCTCGAATCAGGAACAGCCTTGACGGGTGCTTAAGGAATTTGCAGTGATGGGGGATAAATTTTTGCCAATTTTAACTGACTGAGAAACCGGGTTTTTCAAAAACCCCGGTTGCTGATTGAGGGAAAAAATATGATGACTCATGTTCGACGTATAGTTTATCCGACAGGTTTCGTTATAATTTTGGCATTATTCGCCTTGTTGAACGCTGCTTTGGCCGCAAATATTCGTCTGACATCCGCAGAAGCCGAACGGATCGGGCGTCAGATCTGGCTGAATGAGACCGGCGGCAACCCGGCGTATCTGATCGCGTGGAACCAGGGAGAAGCCTTTGTGTCGTTAGGGATTGGGCATTTTATCTGGTATCCGGCAGGGCAGAGAGGCCCATTTCAAGAAAGCTTTCCTGAACTCGTGCAATTTCTGCAAAATCAACGCGTTCCCTTGCCCGGCTGGTTGTCGCCAATGACGCCCTGCCTCTGGGCAACGCGTGAGGATTTTTTACAAGCCCAGAATAGCAGAGAAATGCAAGATTTGCGTATCTTGCTGACCCAAACGACAGCGCAGCAAGTGCAATTTATGATTCAGCGTCTGGAACATTCCCTGCCAATGATATTGGCATCCTTAGCAGCAGAAACAGAACGATATCACGTCTATCAGCAATTCTACCGGGTCGCAGAGACATTGCAAGGGATTTATGCCCTGGCAGATTATGTGAATTTTAAAGGGGAAGGCGTCTCGGCAGCCGAACGTTATCAGGGGCAGGGATGGGGTTTATTGCAGGTGTTGCAATCTATGCCGGGCATGACCCCTGACACGGTCGGTGAATTCGCCGACGCCGCTGAATTTGTGTTGACGCGCCGCGTCCAAAATGCTCCCCCAGATCGGCAAGAACGGGAAGCCCGCTGGCTGCCCGGCTGGAAAGCGCGCATCAACACCTACCGGCGCGCCTTATGAATGCCCGTCACGAAGACGAACGGAAAGAGATCACTCACGTTACGCAGAGGTTCTTTACTCCAATAGTTCGGACAGTTTTCGTGTGACCCCCCTTTATCCCCCCGTAAACGGGGGGAAACGGATCAACCTCCCCCGCTTGCGGGGGACTGAGGGGGTAGAACTTAACAGCCCTGCCGTAAACGGGGGGAAATGAGAAATAGGACGTCTCTTATGTGCTTCCCCCCGCTTGCGGGGGGATTGAGGGGGGTGAAATCAAAACTGTCCGGAGTATTGTTACTCACAACCAGATTCCCTACGCCAAAACAAGTGTTTCATTCACGTCAAACCCGTTTTTCAGGTACAGCATTATTCATTGGCTTTTGACTTCCTTCAAAGGCGTGCCAAAGCTCGTCTTTGGCTGTCAAAGCCGAGCTTTGACACTCCTGGCCTTGAGTATCCGTTCAACTGAACAGGACTTACGCAACACCCCCCTCAGTCCCCCCGTAAAGGCTGACAGGGGTAGGTATGTTGATTTGACTCCGGGAATGGGAGTCAGAACTCCCCTCCTGGGAGGGGCAATACTGTTGACTTAAGGCGAGAGAATGTCTTATCTACCCCTTTCAGGGGAACAATGCAGGAGGCGAACGCTCCTCTCCCAGGGTGGCGCTGCGCTGACCCTGGGCTACTATATATTCCCCCGTCGGGGGATGTTTTGCCCTGAAAGGGCTTTATCACATAGCCCAGGGTCAGCGCAGCGCCACCCTGGGGATCGAACGTCCACCGAACACCATTCCCTGAAAGGGATACAGACGCTTAAGTCAACAACATTGTCTGGGAGGGGAATCCGGCGGCTGCGCCGCCACATACCCACCTCTGTCAGCCCCGTAAGGGGGGGAAGCTCGCAGAAGAGCGTTACGTCTCTTCTCCCCGCTTGCGGGGGGATAAAGGGGGGTGTGCGTAAGTCCTGCAGAATAATGCTGTATAATGTGTGCGCCGACGCATTGTTTCGTCCGGCCTGCTTTGCGGCTTCAAGGCATTTTTCAAGGCCTGTTCTATATGCCGAGAACAGGTCTTCCTTATTGTAGTGACTCATGATTATCGCTCTAAGCCAGAAGTTTTCGTACCCCGGACATCCCTGTCCGGTCAATCAGAAAATGAGTGTAAAGCTTCAAGATGGCCTTGCATAGCCGCAGAAATCAACCAGATAAGTCCACCCCTTTTTGCGAAAATAGGGCGACCACATCTCCGCGAAATGGGTGGAATGACCTCGTGTTCGATTTCTTTCATCACTGGCGAGAGATTGCTGGTAGGAATAGCGCACGATTTGCGTGACTTCGAGGCCGCTGTATGCATTTGAGGGGTTCAATTTCTGCGCGGCTTTTTGGGAGAGTCGCCCTACGGGCCTGCCTTTGTGGACAAGACACCTTTCTATGATTTCAGAATTTTCTGATACAATTTTTCACTGATTCGGAATCCAACTTGCCGTAAATGATCGACGGAAGCTTTTTTATCAATCGCTATTCCCGCAGCGATGGCAATATCAATGATTCCAAGCGTCCCTATCGTGTTGACATGCATGTGATTCGCCATATTTCGAGCAGTGTTCTCATCAATGAGAGCATAATCAAGCCCTAACTCTGTCGCAAGAATGATCACTTCAGTTTCTCCCCGGCTGAGTGTCGTGAGCAAGGCCTCGACAGCAAGCGTATCCTGTACGGGCGTTTTCATGAGCCATCCTGCCTTGACTGCCGCTTCAATCTCATCCGCCCCAAACTTTCCCTTTCCTTGTACGACAACTTCATTATAGACGGCAGAAGGGATATATATCTCGGCAAAAAGGTCTTTGATGGACTCAAATAATCTAATATGAACCAACCCAATCAGACAACTGCTATCAGCGGCGACTCGAAAAACTTTCATGAGCGGGTCGCATTCCGATAGGCAGCGACAGCTTCCTGATCCCATTCAAAATCCTGATCAGTATATTCGCAGGCTGCCAATCCATGCTTCTCTAAAAGCGGAATAAAAGAGGAACGATGCATCTCAGCTAATTCTGACGCTTTTCCAAGCGAAACCATCCCCTCCTGATAGAGAAAAACAGCTAATGCGACTTTCAATGTCTGTTGGACGACATCAGGTTTCCCAAAGCCTCGCATGGCAATAAGGACATCTCTGGAAAGCTCAATTTCTATGCGTGTCTTTCGGTTTTGTTGTTTTGTTAACATCCTATGTACCCCCCTGATAGGTCAAGTTATCTGCGATGCTTTCTCAAAGCAATAAAAATTTTCAAAAAAAACTAAGAATCTTTGAGCAACGTGTACGCATGAATCTGCGCTTGCATCGTCGAGAGGTCAATCCAGGGGAGTTGGCTGCGGTAAAGCCGATCCCGAACTTTCTTAAAATCCTCCGCGTTCGCAAACAAAATGCACTGAATCGGATGCTGCGTGGAAAAACCGGCCTGTTCCAGTAATACAGGGTCGCGCCCGGCTCGCCCGACTTCCTGAAGATAATCTTCAAGCGACGAGGGCGGGCCGTAATGAAAAATATAATGAATATTGGGAATGTCCATGCCCATGCCAAAGGCTTTGGTGGCAAACAGGATGACAAGCTCGCCGCTTTTGAACCCGCGATAGGCTTCCTCGCGTTCTTCGCCGCTCATCCCGGCGTGGAAAAATCCGACTTTCCCCTGCCAGCGTTCCTGTAAGAGCATGAATTCCTCAGCCAGATCTTCGGTTTGCTGGCGCGTGGTCACAAACACCAGCGCCCGACTTGTATGGGGATTGAACGCTTCTTGTTGCAGATACTCTGCAATCGTCCACAATCTGGCCTCGGGCGCGACCGGCCTGGTGACAATTTGCAGGTGTTCGCGAATAGGATTAAAGAACTTTTTCTCTGTGCGAAAGATCATGAAATTTTCCTTTGAACATCCTGAAAAACCTGTTCCGTCACCGTGGCCGAGAGAAAAATGAAGGGGGGCCGGTTGGCTGAGCGTTCTTTTCTTTTGCGGTGAATATAGTCGAGGGCGTATAAATAATCCGGTCGGAAATCAAGGCCCCATTGGGAAATGCAATGCGCTTCATCAAAGACCCAATACTCGACCTCGCCGTCCATGGTCAAGCGATATTCCAACGCTCGCTGGAAACTGCGCGACCGGAAGCGTTCAGGCGCGACAAACACCACGATCAGCTCGCCGCCTGCCAGACGGCGGTAAATATCGTCAACTTCGAACCGAGCCAGGTCGCTCGTAATGGCGTCAACGCTGTTCCAAAAGCCGCGATGCCATAAAGATTCCACCTGATCGACCATCAAAGCTTTTAAGGGGGAAATTACCAGCGTCAGGCGGTTGCTGCGCAAGCCTCTGTATAAAGAAGGGGCCTGATACAACACGGATTTGCCGCCGCTGGTCGGCATATCCACCAATATGTCCTCCTGACGCGCCATAATTTTTTGCAGATACGCTCCCTGCTCCTGCGTAAATGTCCCGACCGTGTTGTCCGGGCCTTTGCCTTTGAGAAAAATATGCTGGAGCGTCTCGCGCCAGAGGTCAGCAGGCGGCAGCGCCATCTCGTGCTCCGGCTGGACGCAGCGGATATGTTCTTGAACCTGTTTCAAACGGCTTGCGAACTCGGCCGGCGTCCATTGAGGCGCAGCAAGAACCTCGATGGTCGGCATTTCGTCCAGGCCATGAATTTTTTGCAGGCGCGGATCAAGGATAATCAGCCTGTTCTCAGAGGCATTGGCTTTGGCCGTGTGCAGCATGAGCATGAGACCGGGCAGGACGGCTTGCAGCGCAGAAAGCGTGTCGTGCCTGAGCAGCAGCCGCGATTCATCGGTTGCGTAGGTTTCATCTGTCAGCAGTTCCGACTCATCGGCCGCATCGCCATACTCGCTCTGTTCGGTTTCTTCACGAATCAGCCCGTAATCAGGAAGTTGTTGATCCGGCTCGGCCTGTTCAAGCGACGCGTTTCTGAGCGAGGGATTCAGTACCCACTGTTCCTGTAACGGCAGCGCATCTATCAGCAATTGCAGCCCGGGTTCAGGATTCTGAGCAATCACGTGATAAAAATCGTCAATATGAGCCAGCAGCAGTTTGAGGTTGCCCTGTGAGGCATGAAGGCGTTCCAATCGCCGCCTGAGCGTTCCCTTGCCCGGAATATAGAAGCCCAGTTCTTTGAAAACCTGTTCCAATGCCGGTAATTCGCGGGTTGATGACAGAAATAAGACGGTAGGGTTCTGCTGTACAAGCCCTTGAACCAGCAGCGATTGAGCCGTCCAATAGAGGTCGCGGTATCGAGTTTCAGGATTCAAACGCAGGGCCGGCGCGTCGGCGCGTTGCTCAGCGGGAATATCCAGGACAACCGCATGAAACCTCTCATCACTGTTCTTTTCATGCAGTACGGGCGATGACAGGTTCGTGATCTGCGCTCGAGGAAAATGTTTGGCCGCCTCTTGCTCGAAATACAGGATGTTGCCCCAGACGATATAGTCGCCGCAGGCGGTTTTTTCGATCCAGAAATTATTGAGATGCGCTACTGCCTCATCCGTAATCCCCAGGGCCTCAAAAATTGTCTTCCGCAGGTCTTCATGATCCGACAGATTGAGGTACGACTGCCCTGAAGCAAATTTTGCCCACAGATGGTAGGCGTCGAAAATTCCCGCGACCTGGTCTTGACTCAGGTCGAGGATGCGCGTTTTGGCGCAGGCGGCCGCTAATTCGGGATAGACCAGCAGGATGCTGTCCGGTTGAGCGTCGCGGATATTCTCGAGATTCTGGCTCTGCAAGTACAGCTCCAGGGGAAAACAGAACAACCCCGCTTTATAGTACCAGCTTTGTGGCTTAACAGGAGTGCGGCTGACATAGCTGAGGATGTCGATCTGTGTTTCTATCAGCCGTTGTTTGCTCCATGCGGGCAGCAAGGCCGGAGTAGGAGCAAGTTTCTGGCGCACGCAGTGGTGATAATAGTTCTTGAGCAGAGTCAGTTCATACGCGTCCTCCCGGCTCTGTTCCCCTTCGGCCAATTTTTCAGGGCAAATTTCATAGGCAAACAGGTCATGCTCCTCGCCGATGAATTTGATGTCTGGCAGATCTTTCAGATGGGAGCGTAAAAAAGCAGGGATCACGACATGCACCATCTCAAATCTGTGCTCGTCAAAAATTTCCTGAATGGCGCGGCCCAGATGGTCATCATGCCTAACGCCTAACAAGGCGTCCCGTTCCTCAAGCCATTGCGGAGAACGCAACCGCAGCAGTTTCCGAAGACTATGATGGCGTTTAAGCGCCTCGAACACTTCGCCAAGATGGGTTTCCAGAAAGGGAAAGGCGATTTCTTCTCGAAAGGCGGGTTCTCTCTCGAATTCATTCCATCTGCTCAATATGCGCCAGAGTTGATTCGTAAAAAGCTGCTGCGTGATCTCAACATCATCCACCGCCTTATGCGAAGTTTTGAGGGCATACGATGACAGGCGCGGCGCGAGCAGAGCTTCAATGCGCAGCGTATCCCATACCGGCGCATTAGTCAAATCAAGTCCGTATTGTTGCAGCACCGGCATATCCCAGGCTTTGATATTATGCCCTACCCAAAGCACGGCGTCGCATGTATCGGATTGTAAATGACGCAGCAGGGCTGTAATTTCAGTGTCATTGCTGGCGCACACAGGGGCAGCCCCGTCACTGACAGCGATCTCAGCGATCCTCTTTCCATCAGATTCAAGATCAACAACGCGAAAAGGAAGTTCCTGAAGCTGTGATTCAAGCGGGTGGGAGAGCAGATCAGCAATATTGTCCGGCTTGATCAGCTCATACACCTGAACAAGCTCTGCAAACGACAATCCCGAGCGATACGCGTCGAGCAGGTCTAACATCTTGTCCTCAAAGTAAGGTGTCAGGTTGACCTTATAAAGAGCGTTGAATGACGGCAATGTGTTCGTGAGCGCGAGGAAGGCTTTCTCAAACCTTGTTATCCTGGATTGGTCCTGACTCTGCAAGATGCGCTGGAGCTCAAAGGTGATATGGTCAAGAAAAGTTGCTTTGAATGCATCATGCTGCTTCAGTTCATATCCAAAAGCCTGACAATTCGCATAATATGGCGTCTTCCGGATATCAAATTTCTCACAAAGCCTGACGAGCCAGACATTTTCCGGCAGGTCTTGCGGGACGAAACGGGTAGGAATTGCCGGATAGATTTTCGCCACATAAAAGCCAGGCCCCGTAAAAACTTCGTTCCCGTGAGCATCCGGGTAAAGATGAAGTTCTCCTATCAGACCGGGAATATTGGGATGTGGTGAGAAATTTTTCTTCTTCAGGTCATGCAGATACACAATAGCATGTTCGAATTTCACAGAGAGTTTGGTGCTGTAGATCACGGAGCTTTGCGTGGTGAATTCGAAGTGCGGAAGATAGGCCGGGAGTTTGTTCTCCACGATTTCACGCAGATCGAGAATATCGCGGATGTCATCAGGGATCGTGCTGACAGGCAATGGGAATTTCTGGTCGCCTGTGTCAACCACCACCAATCGGCATTCTGTCTCGCCTTCATCCCAAATGACGCATTTCGCCGATCTGGTTTTATACCCCCTGCGCTTCATCTTAGCGCCTGAAGTAAGTAAACTCGCAGACTCCCTGACACATTGCTGCGCGGCCTGATGCACACCCCTGTCAGGAATGTCCTCTCTCAGTAACGCATCAAGCATCTTTGCCGATTGCGCTGTTATTTGCCGCACTCCTCGGAAATTTTGAGGCAGAAGCGTTTTGCCGGAAACAAGCTGCAATTGCCTGGCAATCTCTTCAAGAACCTGACAGTCTTTTTTAAACACCAGCGCATGTTCCATTGACATGATGACATGGCCGCATTCTTCCCATCCCCCAAATTCCTGATTCACATTCTGCTGAATTTGCTGTCTGCTGACAACGTTTTCTGCATGAATCCGGGTGCCAAGATATAATTTCCCCCCTGTAAGACTGATAATGTAAATATAATCACCCTCTTTTACTCCATTTCGGATGAATTTATTTCCAATGATATGATACACTTTTTCACCCGGCAAGATCTCTAAAAATGAGTGCCGATACCAGAATTGAGTAAAAAAATGAGGGGTTCCTGCTTTTGATGTAGGCAAAACACCTTCAGAACTCTCAGGATTTTCTCCGTTTCTTGCAACCGGAGGAAGATACTTCGCTATCTCTAAATCAATAATGTGTTTGTGATATTCTGAGAGAAAATTTTGAACAAATTTTTCTCCATTTTTTCCTATAATGTAGAAGTAACTATATTCAGGATGTTCATGATCTTTGAGGTTTTCAACTGCTTGATTTATCGGGGGAGGAACTTGTTGTAAAATACCAAAACCAACTTTCCGATGAATTTGGTAAGGAACACCATATTTTCCTGATGTCCAGATTTTTTGTTTGCCGGAATAGATGTCTTTTCCCATCAATTTCCAGAACGCTTCACTGAGTTGTTTATTGGACGTTGGTCTGTTTCCGAAATAATACTTCAAAAGATACGCAACCACCACATTCATCGTCCACTGTCCGGTATATTCAGTGTATTCCGCCATAGTAATCAAGAAACCAGAGATGTTGGTTGTATTTAACGTCCTCAGATAAAAATTTTGAAAATATCTATCTAAAAGGCACTAAGCATTCACTTGGCAATCAAGCTTTATAAGGCAGCCTTTATAAAATAATATCGTCACAAAATTCGTGTTTTTTCAATATCCTTTTCAATTTACAGTTCAATGGTTCCCTTTAAACTTTTAACTTCCGTACTTAAACTGAAGGCTCTAAAATTGTACCTCCACACGTACAATACACTTTTTTGTCTGTGGTATCATATCTCAGTAGTTTACCACAAGAGTAACATTTGAAAAGAGTCGTAAATTCCTGGAAAGCCTCCCAAATATATTTCACATCACCGATAGCAGCCCACTCATAAGGATTTGCTTGATGGTGGCTATAATAGTTAATCAACATGCTACCCTTCAATTTTTTGTACGCTGAGGAGTTGATAATATTATCTCCAAAACCTGCCCCAAGATTCTGTGCTTTGTGTAAAAATGGTTGCCAAAAATCATATAGTGTACGCTGATATTCACGTGCCCCTCTTTTGTGAGGAGTGTAAACATCATATCTTTCGCAAAGTTTATCAAACCACTCTTCCATAAATTGTCTCACAGCATTTCCCGAAATTTTGGGATTGCCTTCCGCAATGAGTCGTTCGATTTCTACAGGTTGTAAATTGTCAGATTCTCTTCGTGGCCCTCTTTCAAATTCGTAATTCGTAATCCTTTCAAATAACCAATTTTCTGTTTCAAGTCGCTGTTTGAGATGAGAATAAAATCTCTCATCATGTGTTGTGAGAAAGATTTGAAAACCAGCCATATATTCTGCTATGACATCTACTATTCTTGCCCTGTTATCAGCATCATAAGATGAAACAATGTCGTCGAGAAAAACAAATGGAAAGTGTTTGTTAAATAATCGTACTGAACTGAGAAATAGAGCTAAACCGAGAGTGTTAATTTGTGCTTCACTCAAATATCCCCCTGGAGAAACTCGACGGTCTTCAGAATAAAAATTAACCCTCACTACAAGAGTTTTTTTCTCAGTATCTAATTCAATAAATACCTTAGGAACAGCTTCACCGGGATGTATTTGTTTGTAAATTTTTTCTACATCATAGCGTAAGGCGTCAACTGCAGTCTCTGTAAGTATTTTAATCTCTTGGCGGATAGTATCAGCGACTTTATTGAATTTCTTCTCTACAGTTTTTATTGCTATTTTTTGTTGTTCCAGTGCCTCTAATCGTAAGATGGTTTCTTTCAACCCCTGAAGTCGAGCAATAGATTGATCGATAGGAGAAATGGAAGTCTTTTTGCTACTTTCTAATTCTTTCTTTGATAAAGCTTCTGGGATTAGTTGAGAAAAGAATATCGTACTATCAGCTATGAAACGTGAATACTGTGAATCAGCTTCTTTGATGTTCGTAACCTCTTTAAGTTGCCTACAAAAATCTCTTAATTCTGTAGCTCTCTCTACTATTTGTTTTAGCGATAATTGATGGGATAACTCGATGACTTGATTCAAGGATGATTCTATCTTCTGAATAACAGCCGTTAGATGCTGGTGCTGTTGAGTATAGGCATTATCTGCAACTCTAAATTGTCGCAGTGTGTTTAAGCTGTCATTTAATAGAACGAGAACATTGTCAACCGAACCCGCAGTAGTTTTCCCCCAGGGTGTCTGACAAACTGGGCATCTCTCAGGCTTCCTACTTTCAATTACTTGCTTAGCTTTTTGCCAAACTTCTTGAAATACACACTGACTCGCTTTTTTCTGAGCTTCATTCCTCACATATTCAGTTTCAATCGCTTCATTTAGAACAGCTTTAAAACTATTAATTAGCCCTTTTTCATCGGTAAAAGCTTTACTGGTTTTTTTAAAATTTTCCTTTGCTATATGGAATTGAGCCGTTTGTGATTTTAAAAGTAGGTTTTCTCGATAAGAACACAATGCCTGAATTGCTTTATCAATATCTGAAGGGGTTTTAATTGCTAAAGATTGGTTAGTGTGTTTTTCAACTTCATCTACACAAAAGCTTAGTATAGAATTTAGGTTGTATGATGTAATTGTTCCTAACGTATGATTTTCGATACTTCTAAGACGTTCCGATATTTCTCGATCAACATCAGTTTCCTTCAGTTTGCGTTCAGCAGTTGTTAAATGAGAAAGAAGCTTGGCTGCGCTTTCTAAGCCAACCCATCTTGAAAATTCAATAAATTTTTGTCCTGGAGTCATATCTACCACAAAACGCCGAAGATCATGTTGTCTGAGAATCCTATGAGCGGGAGCTTGAGAAATTACAGTATCTATCTCTTGTGGTCTTATATCATTTCGTCCTGTTACGACAGGACGCTGGACGCAAATTTTTTCATTTGTTTCTAGTTGAGTGAATTCCGCATACACTTTAGACTCTAATCCATTTTCTCTGGCAAGTACATGAGGAATAGCATGTTTACCACCTTGTTCACTATCACTACCGCCTTTACCAAGGTGTTCAACACCTCCATCTATGGAAAACAAATATTCTATAGCGTCAGCATATCCGCTTTTCCCGTGACCATTTCTTCCAAAAATAGCTATGGATCTCGGTATTCCTTTCTTCGGTTTCAGTTTAAACTCACCCGCCCTGTCAAACACGCTTTTGACGCCATGAATAGATAGAGATGAAAGAACCCAAGTCATTTTTGACCTCCAGATACTCTTCTTTTAGATAGTTCAATTAATGCTGTTGCAAGATTGTTTCCTGCCTTTGAATGAGGCGAATTGCTTCCTAAATGAGTTTTGGTTATTTCTACAACATCAGGATCATATTTTTCTTTATCGGCTAAAGTTTCCGTAAAAAGCTTTTCTAACAATTCTGAAGCTGAAATTATTTGAGGTATTTTTTCTTGCTCCATAAATCTTATTTCTCCTTGTCTTATAACGCTCAACATGAGGCATTCAAATCGGCCCTAACGATCTGCTTGAGGTATTTTGAAAACATCCTGAAAGAAGGCAATCAAGCCAAAATTATCACTGAACGTTATAACAGGTATATTAATGTTAAAATTGTCGCATATCTCCAAAACTTGATGAATACCGATTGTCAGGTATGTTTCCATTCTACTTCGGTTGGCTGACAGCTAAAGTAATAGAGCGTTTTCCAGCCAATGCAGTTTGGATGATTTCAGACAATATAGCCTTATTTCCCACCTTCGACCCAATCCAACCAGCCTGTGCCAATTGAACAAACAAAGTATTATTTAAATAACGACCAACATTATTTTTGGTTATATTTATTCCTCCATGAATTCCTTTAACCTGATGAGAACAAATCAATATTTGCCAATAATCAAACGGAATATACATTCCCTGAATTAAATCTGAAGATAAGGGATCAAAATTTAGAGATTGGCATAGCTTAAAATAGAATGTTCCAGGATACAATCTGTATTCATTCAGTAATTTAACTGAAGAATTATCAACTGGATAACTTGTTTCAAAATCCATCATAGATTTAATTTGTTTATTATATGAATCTTCTTTATTATTAGGATTAGGTAGTCTAAACCTATATTCTTTACCACCTAAAGTCAGGCGCTTATACTGAACCATGATATACGCCTGAAATTGGTGGTGATAATAGAATAAATCAACTCCCAAAGCCTCTTCAACCGGTGTCCGATTTACATTCATTACAGACAACCTTTGATCTTGTTTTGAAAATGTCGCTACTCCAATTTTGTAATTCTTATCTGGATCTTTATACCAATCTCCAAATACTTGAGCATCATGTTCAATCATTTTATCTTCAAGGATATTCGCAGACTCTAATCCTTCAAGAAAGGGGGGGATCTCCTCTTTGTCTTGTGTTGGAGGCTTCCATTTAGCAAGTTCTGTTTCACGCTCTCCTCGGAATATCTCTAGCGCTAAACCCATTGTATCTTTTTGTTGTGCGACAATTTGATATGCATACGAATCAGTCTTCTTTTGTTGTATTTTTTGTTTTCGCTCTAACTCTTCAAAAGCCTCAATACAGTTACTTCGTAATTTTTTTATAACTTGGATTAGTTGAGACCAGGACTCTGGAGAAAAACGTTTTTCAATCCCTGATGTAATATAATTGGCTTGTTGGAGAATCCCATCTATCGCACGTTGATTTAAAATATAAGCTATTTCATTAAAACTGAGGGAATCTAATGAAATTAAATTCGTAAATTTTATTCTATGTTTTAGGGTTACGACTCTATCTCCTACTTTTGCTAATGCGGCATAATGAATATGATCATTATCAAAGGCAAGTAAAAAGAGTTCCTGGTATTCACGTCCTTTCCAATCAAAAACACTTATAGCATCTGTAAAAAATCGATTTTCATCTATTTGTTTTTTTAACTGCTCTAAGTGTTGATTATCTTGAAAGAAAAGTAAGTATCCTCCATATTCGTTCATTATATCACAATTTGGTAGTAGTATCCTGTAAATGATAGCAAACTAAAATTTGCCACAAGCGACATCATTATACAAGGGAATCACTACCCTGAAATTATACCGTAAGGTCAAACTCATCTGCAAATCAATGCCTTCATACCAATTTTACAACTTCTCTGGTTTGCGTTTCCGTCGATTCCACCCATCCTTTTCCGTCACATTTTTGACAGCCGCCTTGAACTCCTCCATCGCCACCACAACGAGGGCATACTCTATTTGAGTTTACCTTTTCCTTAACAGTTATTACCTCTGCCTCGCCAAATTTTTCACTATACGCTTTTTCTAATAAGGATAGTCTATGCATTTTGCAATTTAGTTTTACCACTTCTTCTTGAAGCTTCTCTCTCTCCTTAGAGGCACCATCTTTCAAGTTATCTAAAGCTTTTCTTTCATCTGCGAGTCGCTCTGAAATCTCATCTTCAATACTGTCACGTAATAAACCATTTTGTAACAATACGTTTTCCGCTTTTTTTTGTAACGATGCATTTTCCGCTTTTAGATTCTTGATATGAACATGAAATTGTTGTTCTTTCGCCTCAAATTCCCTTTTTAAAGCAGCAAGCTTATAATCTCTATCTAGAATAGCCGCTCTACATTCCTCTAATTCCCTGCTTTCCGTATCTGATATGATTGTTGAATCATGATACACGACCCATAACATGCCCTCATGCTTGATATTATGTCGCACACCGTTTTTTGCCAGGGATTTGGCGAAATCTGACGCTTCCTTGAAATTTTCGAACGTATTTTTATTAGCCATTGGACATACAACATCTTTTCAGTCATTTGTTGATTGAGAGCTAAAATTTTCATTTGTTTCATATTCGTTTTGTGTCTCATCAATCGCATCCTGGCTGTGACTTAAAGAAAGGGGAAGTTCTGCTGAAGGTTTGAATACTTTCCGCATCCACGCTTTGATACCACTATCCAATTGTTTAATTTCTTCTTGAGCCTCTTTGAAAGCAGATTCCCATGATAAGGCAAATCCTGGAAATTTTGTATTCATGATACTGATAGCTTTATCATAAATATAAAGCATTTTTAGTTGGGTCTTATCAGGTTTTTGCTGCCAGGTTGTAACACTAATTCGCAAGTTTTCATTTTGTTTTTTTAATTCATCTAATTCCTTCTTTAACTCTTCATTGCCTTTAGCCGTAATTTCCAGATGAGTATTGATATGTTCCCGCAACCGTTGATTTTCTCCTTGTAATTGCTTGATTTTTGCTCTATAATTCAGCCATATATGTATCGCAAATATTAGAACAAAGGTTGTAAATAGTAATCCCAATCCTAACCCTAATGAAAATGGATGTAATAACGTTTCTTTCATAGTCGCTTTTCCTTTTGTGGCCAATAAAAGAGGTTTATGTATTCTGAAATAAAAGCTTTTACGGGAATTGTCTATACTCCTCAAGTAGTCGTTTAAATACTATATAAGAAAGATGATGAAACTAACGTACTCATTCTTTAGAGCTTTTCCTCTATATCAGATTTTGATAATTCTTCAAGAACATTATCAGGAATTTGTTCATCAGCAAAGTAAATGTCTTTGACATAAGGTTTTGTCTCAACATCTTTGAATACGATATCAACAAACCAATGGGATACAAAGTTTTTGGTTTCATTTCTAGCAATCTCTCGAATCAGAGGAATTTTTCTATCAGATCGGTCTATTAGTGCTGTTGTTACCTCTTTTTTAAATTTCTCTCTTATTTTCTTTTCATCAAAGCGTAAAATGCTTGATTTCGTAATATTAATATTCATGCGTGATACATCAATAGCAGGAGTATTACATCTGATTTCCGGAGCAAGAACAGTGATTCCATAATCTGACTCTCGCCACTTAAAATCCCATTCTTCTTTCAAGTCGAGATAAAAAGTGAATTCTACAGGAGCCTGTATTTGAACTTCAACATCCGGTAGCCCTATCATATCCCACATAATATTCCTCGTATCTTTTCTATTGAATGCTTCGGTTGAGTTCAATTTTGCCACTTGTAAGTAATTACTTCCACTAACTTCTGTTATTTCGTCTCTCCATATCGTTTCTATTGTTCCGGTTTTAAAAGCTTTTGCTATATCGATCCCTCCCTCAATAGCTTTTCCCGGAAGCTTCATAAATTGGTTCATTCCATAAATCCCCAATACGATTACTACAATACCGGTTACAATGATAGCGGCTATTTTGACTATGATTGAGCCTTTATGGTTCATTTTCTTCTCCTTATTAAGGCTATGTAAAAGTATAAATACAAATTTCGGAATCTAACAGGTTAAAGATTCTTATGACGGGAATCCGGTATGTCTGAGTGCAACATACACAGGAAGGCGCAGCATCTCTGTTGAACACGCTCGCTGTTCCCTGTATCGAGGCTGTGCGCTGGAATGTCAAGGGAAAAGTGCGGCGCGGGGGTTTTGGGGAAGGCTGGCGGCGTTTGCGAACAAAGGCGTCACAACACAGTGTTCGCGGCCTTACAGCGATGTGACAGACCGCTTACAGGAAACATGTTCATGACTTGTTACGAGAATGTTGTGCTGCGAATTTCCCGCAATAACAGCAGTATTTCGGTTAAAGACGCCCGTTGTTCCCTCATGCACAATTCATCCATGTTGTTTCGGGTTGCTTCTGAATACATTACGCATACGCTCCGGCTAAGACCGGAATACGCATGGTTTCTTCGACAAAATCATGCGCCAGAATGCGTTCGAACAAGTGCTGACTGATGTTGGGAGAAATCACGCGTTCTCCACAGACGGGGCATTCTTCGTACGGAATTCCCCTGACAATATAGAGTTGTCCGTTGATTCTCATATCAAGCTCACCGACTCTATTGATCATGTCATGATGACAGGCTGCACATTGTTTCATGCTTTGCGTCTCCTTTTGAATGAAGTGTCCCATTTTGCAGGGGATAATGTTGGTTCATACGCTGTGATGACCCAAACAGGGTCACACGACACCTGGACATGTAAGATGCGTCCTTGCCTGGTTTTACCACAGATCAGGCAGCTTGGACCATATTTGTCTTCAGGATATTTTTCGATAATCTCCCCGCCAAGCACAGCTTCTTTGATGTCCTCCGGAGCAAGCTTCCGTTCGACAAGGCGTTCGAAACAATGGACTGTCAATCTGTAATTTCCGGTTCTGAATAGATTTTTGATCTTCTCTATGTTGATAGTCTCTTCCGTCATACGCCTTTACTCCGGTTTATAAGAATTCTCACTTTTCAAGTGATTATTGTGTTCATAATTTTTGAGCAATGAGCTCTGTTTCCTTGCTCCTTATGGCCTGATCATTTCAGGGCTTCAGAGAGAACTCCAGAACCTCTCCCTGTATATCATGGCTACGCGCTGGAATGTCAAGGGAAAAGTGCGGCGCAGGAGTTTTTGAAATTTTTCCGGTGTCTGCGGAAAAAGAATCGAAACACACCTGTCTGCGTGCAACGCACAGGCAGAGTGTTCGCGGCGTTACAGCGACGTGACAGCCGGCTGCTCAGCACCGCGCGTCACGCGCCAGCGGGCTTCAATCTTCCGGTTCACGCACGACGTATTTTGTCAGTTTCGGCGTTGCCTCAGTATGCTCCAGATAATCCGTCAACACGTCTACCAGCGCCGTATTGAGTATGGATACGACGCGTGAACTGGCTTGAAAACTCAGATTCTTCCCATAAATACCGGTTTTGAGATCAAGAAAAATCGGGAGGTATTCTTGATCATGGATAATACCAAGCAGGTACCGGCCAACAGCCTGCTGTTTCCGAATACGACACTTCACTATCACTATTGTTATAGATCCGAAGGACTCGCGCGTCAGAATGCTTTCGCCTTTTCTCAAGCCTCGATGGATAAAGTCGGTAATATTGGCGACCACATCCTCTTCAGAGAAATGGCGTCTGAGTTTTTTGAGACGTTTTTGGAAACTTGCCGTAATCAGAATATGTTTTGGCGGCGGTGTCATAGAGAGAATGTTCCTATGATGCTGGATGATTCGCCTGATATTTGTTGGCGACCTGGTGTAAAAGCCGCTGGACATGCTCCGCTTGCAACGCCTGTCGAGCACTCGCTTCGAATTGTTGTTCTTCGAGTTCCTCTGCAAGAAAATCCGGAAGTTCCTTCAGGTGATCGATCATAATATGCGCCAGGACATCTTGATCCTGTGGCGTCAATTCCGATGACACCAGGGTAAATGCTTTTTGCAGTAATTGTGTCATACTCTCTCCTTGTCTTTGCTGAATGCCGTGTCTCGATCTTACCATGTCTGTTCACGACTTCAAGACAGCGATGAACGGGTTGAGGCGTCAAGAATCGTGACGCCAATAAGCTGCTCGTCGCGGTACCGGAGCAGCAATCCATCCTCCGTCATTTCCGAGTCTGTGGCATTCTGCGGACGATCAAAACTGATATACAACACGTCTGCTTCTCGATCATAATCCACCCAAAATTTGGGCGTCGGAAAATCAAGGAGTAAAGGAATTGATTGCAGCACCGCATGGCGGAGTGATTGGGTATTTACGGCTGCCATAGTATCTGGTTCCGGTTTATCTTGCTGCTAAAATATGCAGTTCGGAACATCATTGATCGAATACACAATATCCATTGCAGTATATTCATGTACAACAGTTATCTTCTAAATCTAGTCTGCTTTTCGTGAACCTTGTCATCAATCGCACAACAATGCTTTGAAACCATGCTGCTGAAAATGTTGGTCAGCCGTCAACGCCGCGGTAATTCTCTGATCCTGCATGACCACAAACGACATGCAGTCAATGACTCCCCACTCTTTATCCGGTCGATCTTTGAAAAGCTGAAAACCCCGTTGATACAGCTCCTCGGTGATTGGAATGATCTCAACATTTGGATCTTCTTCCAGGGATTCCAACAACTCGATAGCCGCGTGACGATACTTTTGGGCGGATAAGGCATTCCCGATTTCCAGGACGACTGCGCGAGTTGTGATGAGTTTCGCTGGATCTACTTCCAAAAAATCTGCAATTTGGACGGCTTTTTCATGATTGTGATCTTTTGAAACAGACAGCGCAATTGCATAAGAGGTATCCAGAAAGACTTTATCCATTCGATTCCACCTGATGATGATACAGATAATACTCTAATCTGGCCGACCAGTCGCCTGGGCCATCCAAATTCAATGAACGGGCTGTTCTGAGAAACGAACGCTTCCTTTTGGGTTGCTCCTCAAGAATTTCAATCCGTATGATCACTCGCGTGTTTGGCGGTAATTGAGGTGGTGTATCACACCGTAAGACCTTCCCGTCATACGTCGCAGAAATTGCTTCCAATATCATGAGTTCACTCCATTGCTCCTGGTGTTGTCTATGCGAAAAGTCTTCGTCATTGACGTAGAAAAATTAACAGGATATTTCATTGTTCTGAAATGGGTCTGCTAACAACATCTCTCCTTAATATCGCGGTTACGCGCCGGAATGTCAAGGGAAAAGTGCGGCGCAGGAATTTTTGGGGAAGTCTGGCGGCGTCTGCGAACACAGGTATTGTAACACATTGTCCGCAGCATTAAAGCGACATGACAAACTGTTTCCAGAAAACATGATCATGACTTGCGGCGGGAATACTGTGTCTTGAGTTCTGTCCTCTACAGCCTGATTATGCCGCTAAATGATTGGGGAAGGTGGTTCACAAGGGCAAAATGTGCCCGGCACTTTTTCATTTTGTGTGTGTGCCCAGGTGCCAGGTACATTATGACTTTTTTTTATGTTTGTAGTTCTGCCTTCAGGCGAAAAATGCGCTGATACGACTCGTCAATGCGTTTTTCTGAAAGGGTTCCCTGCTTCACCAGTTGGCTGATAGTTGTGACAACATGCGTCATGATGTTGCCATTGTAGTTCAGATTATTGCCAAAGGTCAGGATGTCAACCCCGGCTTCAAGCGCGGATTGAATGGCTTTTTCAAAGGTATATTGTTCAGCAATCGCTTTCATCTGCATATCATCCGAAATGATCACACCATCATAGTCCAGTTGTTCGCGCAAAATACCGGTAATAATTTTGTGCGACAGCGTCGCCGGGAATTCAGGATCAAGCCGGGCGTTGAAGATATGGGCGGTCATAACCATATCATCAAAACCGGAGCGCAGCAGTTCTTGATAAGGGCGTAATTCGTCGGCTGACCAGGTGTCGGTCACATCCACGAATCCGAGGTGCGTATCCTGCCGGGAACTGCCATGGCCTGGAAAGTGTTTCAGCGTACACAGCACACGCTGCTCGTGATGGCAGGCGATCCATTGACGAGCGTGACGGAGCACGACATCCGGATCAGCGGAAAAGCTGCGTTCAACCTTGCCAATGATCGGATTATCAGGGTAAATATTCAAATCCACAGCCGGCGCGAAATTCAGGTTAATGCCCAGTCCAGCCAGAGTTTTTGCTGTCAGTTCCGCATGTTTTCCAGTGGTATCTAACTGATCTAATTCACCAAGATATTGGGCTGAGACTGACGGCGGAAAACCATAGCGTTCTTTTAAACGGTTCACTTTGCCGCCTTCCTGATCAATGCCGATAAAAAGAGGCTCTGACGTCAGATTTTGCAATGATGTCACCAGACGCCGTACCTGTTCAGGACTGTGGATATTGCGCACCGGAGTTTGAGCGCAGACGTCATAATCGAAGAGCACCACGCCGCCCAGATGACGTGTACGAATATCCTCAATAATCGGATTCCCATCCCGAAGCTCAAGCCCTCGAAACCCTATCAGCAGCATTTGCCCGATTTTTTGCTCTAATTCAGTATTCATAGTGCGGATAGACCTTGAAGATCTTAAGGAATGCGAAAGCTCTGCTTTCGCCGTCAAAACAGAGCTTTGACACACTCCCGGAGTGCGAAAGCTCTGCTTTCGCTGTCAAAGCAGAGCTTTGACACTCCTGTTTTTCCTACCTATACAAGCGGACTTTCCAGCACAACTTTACTGAGTCGAATCGGGAATTGAATCTCTTCGAGACTGAAGCCAGATTCAAGCCCCATCAGAAAATAGGTGAGTTGCAGGGTTACCAGATGCAGAATCAGGCTGTTCACCGGAGTGGTCTGCGGAATAAAGATATGCGGAATTCCGAAATTATGACAGCCAACCGTTACGACCGTTGGAATATACAAACTCAACTTATCAATATGTTTTTTCATGGCGTCAATTGTCACCAGCGGATCTTCCAGATAAATCGCGGACTGCACGTCAGGATTGAGAGGCCCGTGAAATAAGGAATTGAAAACCGGTTCCAGGTGAACGCGCGCTAACTCTTTGGCTTTTAAGGCTGCTTCGCTCAGGAGACAGTCGCTCAACAATCCGGCCGAGGTAATATAGCCATGTCGTACGTCTTTCATGCCTCGCGCAAGGGTTTTCGCAACATAGGCAATGGTATCGATCCGGCGTTGACTGAATACATCGCGCAGTAACCCGGGCAGATGCGTGGCATCTTCAAAAATTTGATCATAAACACCGACCTTCCCTAAAATTTCTCCGATTCTGGCCAGGACAGCCGTGGCAGTGAGAATGGATTTGGTGACGCTGACTGTTGCGGCGATCGGCTGTTCGTCGCACACATGAAACGGGAACAGCACCCCATGTTCTTTACAATAATCGCCTAAAGCAGAATGTTCGTGGTTGGTCATCCCTATTACCAGTTTGGCCGCGTCAAAACTTCCTTCTTCAATATCCTGCTTAATTTCCGCCGTATTTCCTGAATTGGAACAGATCACCACAATGGCATCACTAATATCGGTAAAACGCAGGTCAGACGCCGGAATACGAAACGTGTTCAACAACAGCCCATATCCCTTGTGCAACAGCCAGGCCGCGCTTTGTAACGATGACAGCGACGACCCCTCTCCGACCAGAAAGATTCTTTGATTTGATCCAAGAATCCGCTCTTTGTCCATAAATTTGACATACTCTTGCTGGCTGTTCAGAAAATCGCGCGTTGCATCACCTTGCGACAAAATCTCCTGAATCAGAGGCACATCTTTAAACGATCGAAAAAAGTCTGAGACCACATGATCCACGAGTTTCTCATAGCTGTTGGTCTCAAAAGGAATGCGTAAATTCAGCAGCAAATTGATGGTACGGCGGGCAAGAATCGGGCTTAGATGGGTAGTATCCAACTTAATTTGCGCGACCTCGGAAAAAGGCTGCAAAACCTGTTGTTCAATTTGCAAAGCCTGCTGATGAGGCAGATTATATTCCATGGAGAGTCTGGTTTTTAAACGATTTTCCTCCTGACGCTTGGTCAGGGTGGGAATCTCCGAGTGCAGAAAAATCGTAATATTTCCCTGACATTTTTGAGCTTCACGGCATAAGTCTTTGGCATATTCCCCTAATTTTTCTAATGGGATTCCCTTATCTAACGCATCCCAGATTTTAGGGACGTATGCGTGAAGCTCCGTCCGCTGTTCATCATCCTGCAACGTTTCAAGGAGCGTTGGCTGAATAATATCATAGCCCATGCTTTCTAATTCTTTCAACACGGTGGTGATTCCTGATCCACTCGGACCAACGAGCGTAATACAACGTGGTAAGGCCATATTCTTTTGATTGACAATTGACATGTGATCACTGCCAATTGTCAATGTCTCTTATGTTTGGGTTAACATTTTTGTGGTTCCCCTGACAATAAGTTTTGGAGAAACCATGAGACTTTGACATGTTTCTCCGTGTATCAATCTCAACAAGGTCTGAAAAATTTTTTCCCCCAATTCTCCTTTCGGTTGCTGGACTGTGGTCAGAGGCGGGTTCAGAAATGCAGAAAATTCAAGATCATCAAATCCCACAAGCGAAAGATCTTCAGGAACACGAATATGCTGTTCTTGAAGGCGAGTCATAATTGGCAAAGCAATATAATCAGACGTGCAGACAATTGCAGTGATGCCATTGTTAATATCCTTGACATCAAAGTTTCGAAACACATGTTCGCTGGCATAGTAATCACAATACACTTTTGAGGTGAGTTCTATTCCATAGTCAAGAGGAATCGTATTTTTTACTTCTTCGACACGTTTCATGCCGGCTTCATGATCCGAAAGGGCAAACAATATCCGGCGATGCCCTAATTCAGCGAGGTGGGCAAAGGCCAGGTGTAAACCATAGCAGGCATCAATCGCAATATGAGTGGCATCAGGAGGCATATCCGTCGAATTCACAAAAAGAATGGGAATTTTATGTGTTTGGAAGCGATGGAGCATGGTTATGGAAAAATGATTTTCAAAAATAATAATCCCTTCTACCTGATAGGACAGGATTGCTTCAAGTTTATTCTCGATATTGGCATTGTGAAACAGATAGAGTAACACACTATAATCATGTTGATTTGCAAGATTTTCGATACCTTGCAGAATGGTATGATAAAATGACGATGCTATTTGAGGCAGGAAGATCGCAAGAAGCTGGCTTTTGCGCGTTGCCATAGCTCTGGCGGCAATGCTGGGAATATACCCGATGTCTCTGGCGATCTTTTTGATTTTTTGAGCGGTCTCCTCATTCACGGAGCCAGTGCCGCGCAAGGCTTTTGAGACAGTTTGATAACTCACGCCGGCTTCTCGGGCAATATCCTTAATCGTGATTTTCATGGCATCATTTTTACTGGTTCATGCGAGCAGTAAACTGTTATTGAAACCCTTCATGGGAAGAATGCTTGGTACCACCTTTCTCAGAAGTTGTTTTAAAAGTCGAACAAGAAGAGTGTCGAAGCTCAATTTGTCCGTTACAGAGGCATTTAACATAGCTTCTCAGGCAATGCAAAAACAGAATAAAAGCGAACGTTCGCTCTGTCAAGGAAAATTTTCTTGACAAAAGCGAACGTTCGCTTGCAGAACTTTTTTGATGAAACCGCGTTAATATTTTAACAGGGCGCAAGCAGGAATTTTGTCTGTTTGCCCTCTGCTGGGAGGATTCTGAAATGTCAGGACAATCATTGCTGCAAGTTTCACCCCAAACACAGGCTCCGCTCGATCCAGGTTTTATCCCGGCGATTCTTGCGAATCGCAGCTATCGGAATGCGGTGACGGCATCCAGGAATGCGACAGTGTTCAGAATCGCGCTCGAACGTGAACATGGCCTGGTCAGCCGGAGCGACCTGGAGATTTTTTTGCCTGGTTCAGCTTACGATCAAGATACTCTGCGCATTCTTGAACGTCATCTTAAATTCTTGCTCTGGGCGCGGGGCGGATGGAAATTCTGGGTAAGCGGCCCTGACGTGTTTTGCCAGGAGGTCGCGCGCTGGTATCAGCCCGGAGGAATGCGATCATTCGATGCGCAATTAATGCAGAAAGTCTATGAAAAACCATTTGCTGTCGAGAGTGTCCCCTCGGATTTGGTTCCGGAATCCCGTGAGATCGGTTCCAGAATCGGCGGGCATTTTGATGGATGCCGCATCGGATTCGATCTGGGAGCGAGCGACTATAAGGTAGCCGCTGTTATTGAGGGCGATTCGGTGTTCAGTACGGAAATCCGTTGGGACCCTGTGGGGCAATCGGATCCGAATTATCACTATTCCCGGATTGTCGCCGGCTTACGTCAGGCGGCTGAGAAACTGCCGCGGGTTGATGCAATTGGCGGGAGTTCCGCCGGTATCTATATCGCCAATCAACCTAAAATTGCTTCACTCTTCCGTTCTGTGCCTGAAGAGCAATTTCATCATGTGATCAAACCAATGTTTGTTCGCCTTCAACAGGAATGGGGCGTCCCGCTGATCGTTATTAACGACGGCGATGTGACCGCCCTGGCCGGTTCGTTATCCCTGAAAAAATTTGCTATGCTCGGGATTGCAATGGGATCAAGCGAAGCTGCCGGTTATCTGAATCCACAAGGCCGCATTACCGGATATTTAAATGAATTGGCCTTTGCTCCCGTAGATTTTTATGAGCGCGCCGCGGTTGACGAATGGTCCGGCGACGCCGGTGTCGGCGCCTTATATTTTTCGCAGCAAGCAGTCAATAAATTAGCTCCGGCCGCTAATCTCACCTTTCCTGCTGATATGCTTCTGCCGGAGCGGTTAAAGGTGGTACAGGCCAAAGCCAATGACGGAGATCGAAATGCCGAACGGATTTTTGAAACCCTTGGCGTCTATTTAGGTTATACTCTGCCCTATTACGCTGACTATTATGACTATGAGAACCTCCTTATTCTGGGGCGTGTCACTTCCGGTCGCGGCGGGGAAATTCTTTTCCAAAAAGCTCAGGAAGTCCTTTCGCAGGAATTTCCTGAAGAAGCGGAACGCATCACGCTGCTTATGCCTGATGAACAGAGCCGTCGGGTCGGGCAGGCCGTGGCTGCCGCCAGTTTACCGGAAATCGGATAAATCATGTACCGTGAAAAAATAATTTCGCGCTACATTTTTACCGGAATTTGCATGAGCTTGTGCTCGTCCATCACCATGAAAATTCGGTTCGTAGCAGCCGCTTCAGCCTGCCTGAGCAGACAGGCGGCGTAAGGAAACGCTAAAGCGTTGACTACGAACGGAGATTTTCACAGGAGATAACAAGATGTTACAATTACACAATACACACGCAGATATTTTGATTCCTGATGGGTTAGAACAACAGGCCGCCCTGTCACGCACGACTCATCTGGGAATTAGCGCGCACCAGGATGATTTGGAAATTCTGGCGTTTCATGGCATTCTGCAATGCTTTGGAATGTCGGATAAATGGTTTAGCGGGGTGGTGTGCACTGACGGGGCCGGTTCGCCGCGCGCCGGAATTTATGCCGATTATTCGGATACCGATATGCAGAAAGTCCGACTGGTAGAACAGCAGACTGCCGCCCAGGTGGGGAAATATGCCGCAATGATTCAATTGGGGTATCCGAGTAAGGCCATTAAAGATCCGCAGAATTCGCGGGTCGAGGCCGATCTTGTTCGACTTCTTGAAGCGACAACGCCCCAGGTAATTTATACCCATAATCCGGCGGATAAACATGCGACTCATGTGGGGGTGGTGGTCAAAGTGCTCAATGCGATTCGGAAGTTACCGCCGAATCAACGTCCTCAGGCAGTTTATGGTTGTGAAGTCTGGCGCGACCTCGATTGGATGCCGGATGAGCGTAAAATGGTGCTAGATGTTAGTGGGCGCGACAATTTAGCTGCGGCCCTGGTCGGAGTATATGATTCGCAAGTCGCAGGGGGAAAACGATACGATCTGGCTACGTTGGCGCGTCGCCGGGCCAATGCGACCTTTCTTGAATCTCATGCCACCGATGTTATGGACTCCGCGATTTATGCCATTGATCTCACCCCGGTTGTTCAGGATGATGCGTGTGATATTCTTGAATTTGTCTCAACCGTGATCGACGAATTTCGCGCAGCGGTGATACAGCAACTCCGGCAAGTTTCTGCCCGGAAATAATAAAGAATTGTAACTATTTACGTACCGGTGAACAGCCTGGTTCTCCGAAAGGAACGGGCTGGGGTTTCGATATTGTAGCTCAGATATGCCTTCCTCTTTCCTGGACCGACGCCTTGCGGCGGTCCAGGAGTCGAACGCTTGCCGTAAAATACGCAGAGAATTCTGTTGCCAGCGTTTTTCAGCTTGTTTATTTCGAAGCGACCACAACGCAATCGCGTCCCTGATCTTTTGCCTGATAAAGCGCCATATCAGCCGCATTCAACACATCTTTCGGATCATGTCCATGTTCTGGTAAGGCGGCAACTCCTATCGAAATTGTGATATGCAATATAGAGTCATGATAGCGAATGCCTAACTCTCGCACCATAAAACGCAATTCTTCTGCACGTTGCAGAGTATCAAGCAGTGAGGCTTCAGGCAAAATCAGTAAAAACTCTTCGCCACCATACCGGCAGGCAATATCTTCACCGCGGATATGACGTTGGAGCAGCAGCCCCAACTCCTGTAACACGATATCTCCGGCCTCATGAGTATAGGTATCATTCAGGATTTTAAAACGATCAACATCAAGCATCATAAAGCCCAGCGAAGAATTATGTCGTTGCGCCCGCCGGGATTCTCGTTTCAGAGAAGCTTCCATGTGACGCCGATTATACAGCCCGGTCAAGGGGTCAACAATCGCCTCTTTGCGCAACCTCTCTTGTAATCTCAGGTTCACCAGCGACAGGGCGTAATGCTCGACGACCCCGGTCAACACGATTTCGATTGAAGACAATTTTTGCTGAAATTCTTGTTCAGTCATTCCCTGGCAGTCGAACTGTTCACCTGACTGTCCAGGCAAAGGCAGGTCAAATTCCAGGCTCATCGCAAGAATTGCCAACATTTTTCCAGCAACATGAATCGGGGCGCAGAGATGTTTTTTATCCGGTGAGTAACCGATATGCGGGCATAATTTGCTAATATAGGGCTGCTCAACAATTCGGGTGTTGTCGTGGACAAACACCCAGGAATCATCGATCCCGAACGTATGCAGCGAATCAGGAGGATTTCCCCAGGAAGCGACCCTGGTCAGCCCGGTTTGTTCAGCGTTCATAATACAAAAAGAGCCGGAAGTATAGGGGAACAACAGGGCACACATCTTTACCAGAACGTGATAGGTTTCTTCTTCAGTTTGGCAGGATTGGAGTTGATCGCTCAATTGATTCAGCAATGATAATTCACGGGTGCGTTGCTGGAGCGCCTGTTCCATGCGTTTTCGTTCGGTAATATCATGCACCACGCACACGGCAAAACTTGCCGTCATTTGCCGTTTACGCCGGGTATTGGTTGAAATTGGACGTACTTGAAGGGAAAGATAGCGATTGAACAAGGGATCTTGAAGTTCCTGTTCCCAGGCATGGTTGGCTGTAACGCTTTCCAACGCACGTTGGAAAAAATCATGCAGGGCGCAGCGCTGAAGCGCACAATTCGGATGCAGGAGATCATGCACGGAGGTCCCTTTCACCGTAGCAACCTGCCCAAGCTTCCAATGTTCGACCGTACGATTGGCGCGTAGAATGTGCCCCTGCTCATCCAGCAAGCAAACCAGGTGCGAAAGTGAATCTGCGGTTGATTCCCATTCTTGCTTCGCTAATTCGATGCGTTGGATCGTATGTTTTAGCTCTTTTTCAGTTTGCTTTCGCTCAGAGATCTCTTGCTGTAATCGAATATTTTGCTGTTCTAGCTGAATATTTTGAGATATCAGTTGTTGCTGAAGTTTCTGTATGTTCAGGTGCGTTTCGATACGGATCAGCGCTTCCTGGTAATGAAGCGGTTTGGTGAGATAATCTACTCCGCCGACTTCAAATCCGCGCACTTTATTGATCTCATCACTTAGAGCGGTCATGAAAATCACCGGAATCTCTCTGGTGCGTTCATCTTGTTTTAACTGAAGGCAGATTTCGAATCCGTCGGTCCCTGGCATGAGTACATCGAGTAAAATGAGATCCGGCCGACTAGATTGAAGTTGTGAGTGCGCGCGCTCAGCATTTGGGGCTGTCAGCACCTCAAATCCCGAATGTTCCAGATAATCTTGCAGAACCCGTAAATTCGTGAGATCGTCATCAATAATGAGAATTTTTTCTCCTGCCATAAATCACCAGCACGTCTTGTTTAGTATACAAGTGTTTTGCAACACGATGAATTCTATTATCATTGCTTAAAGACTCAACCTGAAATTCGCAAGAGAAATCAAGAAAAAAGTCTCCTGGTTCATATTTTCAGTAGATTTCTTTTGAATAGGCAGAGGGGAGAGGAGCGACGACGACTCTATTTCGACCTTCGGACTTAGCCTGATACAAGGCAGCGTCTGCAACTTTTAGCACCTCTTTGACGCTCGCGCCATGTTCTGGAAGTGAAGCAACCCCCACAGAAATTGTGACATGGAGTGATTTATGCTGATATTGAATGGAAAGTGTTTGAATTGCTTTTTGTAAGGTTTCCGCCCGTTGTCGGGTATTTTCCAGATTGGCATCAGGCATGATCAATAAAAATTCCTCGCCGCCGTAACGGCAGGCAATATCTTCGCCGCGAGTGTTGTGACGCAAAAATATGCCCAATTCACGCAAGACGACATCGCCGGCGTCATGTCCATGAGTATCGTTAAACAGCTTAAAATGATCGACGTCAAGAATAATGACGCCCACCGGTTTTTTATGGCGTTCTGCGCGGCGCGTCTCACGTTCTAATGATCCTTCCATGTAACGCCGGTTATACATGCCGGTCAGCGCATCGCGAATAGAATCTTGCTTTAAAGTCTCACGCAGGCGTAAATTTACTAACGACAGAGCATAATGTTCTGCTATGCGAGTGACGAGTATACGTCTGGATTCAAACGTATGTTCTTCTTGTTCTTTTGAAGAATGCTCCATTTCATATGGACCAAAGTTGATATGCAGGATTCCCAGAGTTTCACCTGAGGCACTGATTGGAGCACACAAATACCCGTAGATTGTTGATGAACAAAGGTGTAAGCATAAGGGACCTGTCTCGGGCGGCTCAATTACATGCAATTTGCCCCGGCGCAAGGCCCAGCAATCTTCAATGCCAAAGGCTCCGATCTCCGGAATGATCCCTCCCCAGGTACGCGTAATATCCACCATGGTGTGCGAATCGTCAATAATCGCAAGATACCCTGAATCCAGAGGAAAGAATTGTTCGCACATATTTTGGATCACATCATAGGTCTCCTGTTCAGCGTGACACACTTGCAGCAATTCGCTTAAACGGCTTAAAAGTCTGAGTTCCCGGTTATGACGGAGTAACGTTTCTTCCGTCTTTTTTTGGGCGCTGATATCGCGCAAAATTCCCATGACGCCGACAATCTTCCCGTCGTTATTTTTCAGAATCGAGGCCGAAAGCAGGCCGGGAAAGATCTTGCGATCTTTTCGAATATTCATGACTTCCCGAGCATATTGTCCCTCTGTGAGCGTGACATGATGAATTGCCAGGGCTTCATGGGCATTGGCATATAACAGATCAACGGGTTTTCCGCGTACCTCTTCCGGGCTGTAACCGAAGGCTTCCTGGGCTGCCGTATTGAATTCTACAATATTTCGATTCAAATCGGCTGAAATAATCATATCCAGTGAACTTTCAATAATACTGCGGGCATAGTGCTGCGACTCGCGCAGAGCAGCCTCGGCCCGCTTTTGTTCGGTAATATCGCGTGAAATTCCCATGTATCCGATAGGGTCGCCTTGTTTATTCCGCAGAATTGAGGCCGACAGCACGCAAGGAAAGTGTTCGCCGTTTTTCCGGATATTCACAATTTCCTGCACACATTGGCCGGTATTGACGGTTCGCTGATAAATCGAAGACGCTTCGTGCGTTTGCGCATACAACATGCCGATATGTTTTCCAAGCACTTCTTCCGGAGTATAACCAAAGGTTTTTTGAGCGGCCTCATTGAATTCGATAATGTTGCGTTCCTGATCGACCGCAATGATCATATCCAGGGAACTGTGAATAATGCTTTTCGCATATTGCTGGGACATGCGCAGAGCCTGTTCGGTCATCTGGTGTTTTACGATTTCTTGTTGCAGCGTTTCATTGGTTTGCGCTAATTCCCGGGCCTGACGCGTTAACCGAGCCTCATTTGACTGAAGGCGCGACGCCATACGCTGTAAGAGTCCCCCAGGGGCATCGTGGAAAAATCTCTCGATCTGGACGCTATAATTTCCGTCAACAAGGCTATTGACAACATCTGAAAACGCGGTCCAATAGTTTTTCAGGCTTCGGATGGCTAACAGGCTGAGAGTCAGCCCTATACCAAACAGCGTCCCTCCGACAATAAGGTTTTGCCTGAACATCTGCTGAAGCAATATCCTTTGTTCCTGCGAAAACAGGTCCGCCTGGTCCAGGGTCACGAACTGGAAGAGATAATAAAGGGCAGCCAGGATGAATAACAGCAGCCATATTGAACAAACAGCACGTATTTTGGTTTTAACGGTGATCATATTTTTTATGAAAGGCATTGCGGGAAGATCTCTTCAAAATTCCCGCAACACGAACTGTTTCGGACAATCCGCTTCGCTTCATTCCCGAAATAACTTTGAAATCGGCCATTACTGGCTGGGCGAACTCAGTTTATCCCATTTTTTCAGGTTTAAAGCACCTTCAAGATTTTCAGCCAGTCGCTGCGTTCGGCGTTGGCCCGGGAAACAGCATCTTGTGATCCCATGACCACGACATGCCCTTCGTCATTCAGAGCCATGAGAACATCGCCAAAAGCGCGAATATTGCTGGCCGTTGTCGCCAGCACTTGATCGCGTATACGCTGTAAGGCTTCATCGGTTTCTCCGATCAGATACCGCCCCAGGGAGATATAGCCTTTGGCATCCGGAAATTGATAATCATCAATCTGTCCGATAACGCCAATAATATTTTTGGTTAATTCCTCCTGGCTCAGATCCGTCTGGCGCAAAAATTGACTGGCCTGGTCATAGTTTTCGAGCGTGTGCAGCAGATTGGGATCGCGATACGAGAGATAGCTGAATACGCCGGAACGCCGGTCAAAAACACAGAATCCGCCATACGCGCCGCCCTGAACGCGGATTTTTTCCCAGAGCCAGGTACTACGTAGATAATTGGAAATGACCATCAGAGAGCCGTGCATCTGATAACCCAGAGCGTAAAGGTTTGCTCCTTTTGCCACATAATTCACGCTAGCCGGAATCGTTAAGCCTTCAAACGCGGGAAGATCCGTCGGCGACCAGGATTTCATGGCGACCGGCTTCGCCGGCAGAGCGTCAAGTAAAGCGTGCAATTTCGGTTGGAAAGCGGTCCAGTTGGATTGATCCAGGGTCACATTGCACAGCATCGCGTTACGATTGATCAGGATATGTCGAATTGTTTCCAGTTTTTCCAGCACCGCCGGCCAGTTATGTTCTATTTCTTCGACAAGCTTACGGATAAAAAACAGGGCACTCACACCGCTGATTTGTTCCGACGCCCATCCAGATTCATCGAAATGCGCCCCCAATCGAGTATAAACCACGTTATGGCCCGCAGGAATCAGGCTGGACTCTTTGCGTGCCTTTGATTCCAGGGCCAATTGTTTAAATCGTTCCTGGTTATCCAGTTTGACGGTCAGAAAGATATCGCGCAGAATGTCAAGCAGATCGTCAGCCTGGCCGACAGTTGCTTTGCCGCGCATAAAAAGCCAGGCGGCACTCTGGTCGGCATTCACAACGGCAGAATTGAACATTGAAGGCCAGATCCCGCCGGTCTTGCGTCCGATGCGCTGCGACAGCTTGACAAAATCCTCTTTTTCTGTTCCGATTTTCACAAGAGCGTTACCGAACAGCAATGCGTAAGGTACCAAGTCTTGCGGTAGAGTGTGCAAATTCAGGCCCAGATCCAGGTAAACAATGCCATTTGTAAATAAATTATGATATAAGATCTTTGTCTCGCCGGCCTGCGACAGTTCCATCGGAATCAGCTTATTTTTTTTCTCCAAATCCTCCAGCGTAAGCATGGGAATCGTCGCCAGGGCTTCCGGTGGATCAGGCGTCTCTTGCAAGCGTTTCAAGGTTTTCGTTTCTTCAATAACAGCTTGAAGATCTTCCGCGCTCATTACGTTTCGCACCCGCGCCAGGCGCGCGTCCTCTTCAGCTTTCTGCTGTTTTCCGACTTCCGGATCAGGGGTGAGAATCACGGTTGACCGATGCTGGTTTTCAAGAAAATAGGCGGCGATCATGTTTTCGAAATACCGTTCACCGGTTTTTAGATGATCTTTGATCGCTTGCAGCGGGGCTTCAAAGGCCAGCGGCGTAAAGGGATCGCGATTATACAACCAGTATGACAGAACCGCAAACATCATCGCCAATCCCCTCGGAAAACCACCGGTATTACGTTCACGTAAACTGAATTCGATGGTATTGACCGCCGCTTCGATCATATCTGGCTCAATCCCTTGTCGTTCTAGTGAGATGAGCGTGTCAAAGATCAATGTTTCGACCTGTTCGGCGTCTTCCACGGCCATGCCTTTGAGGCCGGTGGAAAACATACTTTGCAATAATTCGCTCTCAAGGCCGCCGCCGGTCAAATCTTCGCCCAGGCCGGAGTCGATCAGGGCTTTACGCAAAGGAGACGCCGGTGTTCCGACCAGGATGTGATTCAACATGAACAGGGCCAGTGAGGTTTCAGCGTCAGGCGATAGAGGTAGCAGCCAATTCACGGTCATCATCCCCTTCTTCTCTGCTGATTCTGCTTCACCCGCATCGTATGGGATGGTCAGACGTTGTGTCTGGAAAAGCGCGGGTTGCAGGTGAATCTCAGAATTTACATGACGCGCCTCAAATTGATCCAACCACGCGTCTAAAAAACGCAGACGTTCTTCCGGATCGTCATCTCCGTAAAAGAAGAGACGGGCGTTAGAAGGATGATAATAGGTCTTGTGAAACGCCTTGAACTGTTCATAGGTCAAATTTGGAATCTCCGCCGGATCTCCGCCAGAGTCAACGCCGTAGGTGGTATCGGGAAATAACGATTGTTGGCTGAAACGCCCCAGCACATTATCCGGTGATGAATAGGCCCCTTTCATCTCGTTAAAAACAACCCCTTTAAACTGCATCGGCCCATCCGGACTTTCCAGCTCATAATGCCACCCTTCTTGTTGAAAAATAGAAGGCGTGATGCGCGGATAAAACACCGCATCCAGGTAGACGTCAATCAGATTATACAGGTCTTTTACATTTTGACTGGCGACAGGATAGGAGGTTTTATCCGGGAAGGTTATCGCATTGAGAAAGGTATTGAGCGAGCCTTTCATCAGCTCCACAAAGGGTTCTTTCACCGGATATTTGCGCGATCCGCAGAGCACGGAATGTTCCATGATATGCGGCAGGCCGGTCGAATCGGCCGGCGGTGTGCGAAAGGTAATTCCAAACACCTTATTTTCATCGTCATTTTGCAGCGAAAGCAGTTCTGCTCCGGTTTTGATATGGCGAAATAATTGAGCGTGCGTTTGAATTTCTGCAATGTCACGTTCTGCGACAAGTTCAAATCCGTATTGTGTGGTCATAATCTTTTTCTCCTTTGAAAATGAAATTTCCATGATGCGCGGGCGTTCGTAGTTCCCGCTTTAGCGGGCCGCCTGAAGGCAGAACGACGAACATGGCCCCTCCTCTGTTAGTAAAATGTATAGCCACTGCTGAAACGTTCTTGTCAGGCCGCCTGTCTAGCCAGTCGCCTAAAGCCGCTGCTACGAAGCTGGCTTTCTTCTGGTACCCGGTGTTCATGTCTGATTTTGTCGTTGAATACACGTATCTGCAAGTTTATTGATAGCCTTAATATATTCTTCCGAACGATCAAGATAAAATGAGAGTGCGCGTGAAAAATTTTTGCCGATCAGGCCGTTTACAAAAAACTTACTAATCTCTCGTTGTCGTTGCAACACGTATTGCGAATGGGCCAGAATCTGAATTTCTTCAATTGACATCAAGCGCATTTTTTTCCGCAGCACGCTGCGGGCGCGAGGTTGGTACATCCAAAAATACATCAAATCCAGTGCGTTAATGATAATAATTTTTTCTAACTTTTTGGTTTTCGTCGTCACTTCTTTGATGAATTCTTTCGGCGATTTCAACATATTAAGGACGTCTGCTTCTGGAAATGCTAGTTCCAGTTGGGTATAGGCGTCGTGTAATTGAGTCAGTTTCCCGTCATAATCCAGTTCGCGTATACGCATATTTTGATAGCGATCGGCAATCCCTTCGATTACACCGGCAACGCAATCGGAAGCGGCTTTGGAAATCACCGTCGCCCATTTTTGTAAAATATCATTGATTCCAATAATGCCCATTGAAGTCAAGATACTTCCAATCAGCATATTGAAGACAATTGCGACAGGAATTGAAAGGATGCTGCGGAAAAAATTACCGAAGACCGCGGTTTTTTGAAGTCCTCGAAAAACGCTATGGCTGGAAAGGTACAGACCATTCACCAGGGCCATAATCGTATAGAGCAGATCCGAATTGGTTGTTGTTGTAATGCCAAAGGCCTGATCCAGAAGCACACTTTTGACAACATAATCCAGTAAGGGCACGGAAAACCCGGTAAAGAGGAGCGAATCTGCCAATCGCGCCCAACTGATATAATCACTCCACCGCAGTAACGAGGAACGCCGAAATCCTCCTCCGCCCAGCACCGATTGCAAAATATTCCGAAATCCGGTGATGCCAAACCAGATCACTGCCCCGAAATATTTGAGCAGCCACCATTCCATGGTCAACGCAAAAGTCGCAAACGCCGGGATAAATCCGATCAACACTTTTGAGCCGTTGGCTAACCCGTAATTCAGATAACGCCAAAACTTATTCGGCAGAATGTTCTTTGTGGTCAGAGGCGTTTCTAAGAAGTGCGGCGTGTTGACTTCTCTCATTCCGCCTAGTGTGACGATATTTCCCGGGGCTTCCATGCGATGAGAATGTACTTGCAGTTCCCAATCTTTTTGGCGGCGATAACCCCAAAACCGGAGGCCAGGAAGTCTTTGCACGTATTGATACAGCGTTTTTAATTTTCGGCTCATCCGTCTAGGCGGGCTGTAGGTGACCTGTAAGTGGACGGTAGTTGAAACCGGGATGATTTCGCGTGAGACGCCAAGCGACGCTTCGCATTCTCCTTGTGTCCTGGGTGGTAAGGTTTCTTTCACCGCCAATCCCATCCCGTATAAATGGCTCATTCGTCCGGTTGAATCGCTGCCGATATGCGATTTTAAGGGGGTCATCTTATAAAAATCCTGCAGGGTGGAAATATTGCGCAAGATCGTCGTGAGTTTTTCAACCCTGGCTTCTGTATCTGCCAGTTCTGATGTTTCAACTTGTTGTAAAATCTCCCGAATCAACCGTTTGAGTTTGATCACATTCCCCTCGTTAATTGCCAATTGTAGTGCATTAATTTTGGCATGGTGCACTATTTTCCCGGTCACATAATCTTTGAGATTAAAAATTTCCAGATGAGTAATCATGCCCTGGCAGTCGTAGAGTAATTCCAGTACATCTTCCACCGCTAATCCGCTCAGATTAAGCGTGATTCTATACCCGGAATGCAATTGATTCAATCGCTCAAGCAGTTGGGGTGGCGAGAGGGTCAATATTTCCGGAACCGTGTCGTCATTTTGAGGGATGTAGGGGTTGGAGATCGCCGGATTCTTTTCAGGATGGAGATATTGCTGTAAGATTTCCTCTGCATTCAGGGCTTCCAGGGCGTGTATGATCTGCAGGCTTCGCGCCTGTTCTTCCGGAGGGATGTTGACATTTTGGGCGCGCAGGGTGTTGACATGTTTTTCCAGGAAGGGCAGCAAGCGTGTATGAATAAGTTCAGAAAGGTGGAGTAATGACGGTTGTCCCGGCTCAACAAAGGCTAAAAATTCTTCTTCCGTAATGGGCGCCAGGTCAATTTCATAGGTTTGATTGAGATGTAAGCGGTGTTGGTCATTAAACGCCTGAAGACAGTCAAACACGTAACGCTGTTGATAATGAGATACCTTGCGGCTTTCTTCCATAAATTCTTTGACGGAAGGATTGTTCAGAAATTCCAGAAAATCTTCAGCATCTAAAAAGCCACGCGGTCCCCAGATGAGTTGCACATATTTGTCATGAAAACGAGCCGAGAGTTCCAGACCGATTCGCAGGGTAATCCCCATAATTTCCGCAGCCTCCAGCGCCTCGGCCGCAGCCTCAGGGGTCACATAATTATAGTAAATCACGATCAGGGAACGGATACCTTTGATCCAGGCATCCATAATCAGATGGGTGGCCGATTTTCGGCCTTTGGTATTGGCATCGTGAACATGATCGTCGAATGTGACCTGATTCCATTCTTCAGGCATCTCCAGGAGATGATAGCGGCGCAATTGTTCACGAATAATGCGCGGTTTCCCTGAGGCCGCCCTCCGAAAATCGTGCGCGAGTTCCAGTTGACGCTGATAATTGCCGTGCGCGCGCACTAATTCTTTCATAATTTGCAGCAGCACGCGCGCCGTGTTTTTACGTAAGGAACTTTCCGCCGTGTGCAACACTTCATCCATGACTGACCGTAAGGCTCTCAGACGTTCTTCGGCCTTTCCGACGGTTAACGCATCTAACAGTTGGATTACGGCATAGGCAATCCGTAATTCTTTCGGCGCCGCCATTTCCTTAATCCCATGAGGGTGTAAATGGGACACAAATAATTTTTTGAAGTGTTTCCAGGCTTTATCCCGGCTTAATACCTCATTTACAATCCGCAGCAGTTCATGATCTTGCGGATCAAACAACACCTTTTCAACAAAGCGGTTCATACCTATTCCTTAGTGCGAACACAATGCATCATCTGCTTGCTATTTTTGCAACAATGATCATCTCTGCTCTGTTACTACCTTTTATTCTGAAAGATTCTGTCAAGTACTTTTCGTCAGGAACGTATGAAGTTTCAGTCCGGCGGCTGTCGGTCAGAGTATCTCTGACGTTTCTGACGATCCTTCCGTCATTTTGCTCTGGTGTTTCAGGAGGTCCTGCCAATCAGTTCCTTAAGTTTTCTGATGATAAACCTTGACAGAGAGGAAAACTCATCCTATTATGGTTGTTGTTGCAATAGAATATTTGACCCCAGACTCTCATTGTCCGGTTGAGTTCTTTAAGGAAATTTTTCTTTGGGAATCTGACCACCAGGCGGAGGTTTTTATATGAACAGAGCTAAACTCATTGTGGGGATGTTGTTTCTCGTTTTTTTTGTGAGCAGTTGCTATACGCAACCACAACCCACACCGGAACCATTAATGATTGAAGTGCAGGTTGATAAGCCGGTGTATCGAATTGGTGAATTTATCGTGCTGACCGTTCGTTCAAACCAGGATTGCTATCTGGCATTGTACGACATCAGTACTGAAGGGGAAGTCAGTCAAATTTTTCCGAATAAATATGCGAACGATAACCTGATTCGCGGTGGTAGACTGTATCGTATTCCAACGGAAACAGATAATTTTGATTACGAGATCACCGGTCCTCCCGGAATTGAAAGGGTTCGCGCAGTTTGCACTCAGAAGAATGTGAATATCATCGATCCCTCAGTGGTCAGTAAACAGGAAACCTTTCCACGCATTCAACAAACGTCACCGCAGTTTGAGCATACGTTAAATCAAAAATTGGAATCGATCCCCTCAGAACAATGGGCGGAAGCGAGCATCACCTTCCAGGTGCAATAGCTGTTTAGAAGCGCGGTCCTGCTGTGTTCAACCTGGAAACAGCAGGATCGTGTCATGTTCTTGTGCGAATTATCAGTGGCGTATGTAAAGGGCGAAAATTGTGTGCGCCGCAGGGAATGTCCCTGCGTCCGACCTCAGATCATGTCAAGGAAACCCTTTTTAATATGATTGCAAAAGAGATTTCCGGGGCAGTAGTGCTCGATGTTTTTGCAGGCACAGGGAATATTGGGATTGAAGCCTTGAGCCGGGGCGCTGAGCGAAGTGTCTTTATCGAAAAATCTCCTGCCCATATACGAATTCTGCAACGCAATCTTGCTCTATGCGGCCTGGAGCCTGAAAGTGAGGTCTATTGCGGAGATGCGAATAAAATTCTGCTGAAATTTCACAAACTGGGGCGTAAATTTGATATCATCTATCTTGATCCTCCTTATCGCCAGACGAATATGTTGCAAGACATTTTTGAAAAACTGCTTGATTACGCCCTAATCTATGATACTGGTTTGATCATTGTTGAGCATGCTCATCTATTTACACCGCAAGGCACTGTAGGCGGATGGGGCTTGTACGACAGGCGTTATCTTGGCGATACCACCTTATCATTCTATCGAAGTCAGAGGTTTACCCATCCCCTCTCCCCCATAAAAGGGGCGTCTTAAACCGTTGATGGAGAAAAAACGCTGTTATGAAAGGCATTGCAATTTATCCGGGCACCTTTGATCCGGTAACTTATGGGCATCTTGATATTTTACGACGCAGCTTAGAGATTTTTGATCGCGTGATTGTGGCAGTTGCTCACAATATTCGAAAATCGCCGTTATTTACCGTTGAAGAACGTATTGCTATGCTCCGAAATGTTACGTGCGATCTTCCTGGAGTCGAAGTCGACCATTTTGACGGTCTGGCAATCAGTTACGCCAGATCAAAAGGGTCGGAAGTGATCGTGCGGGGTCTGCGAGCGGTTTCTGATTTTGAATATGAACTCCAAATGGCGCTCACCAACAGGAAGCTGGCTGAGGATATTAAAACCGTGTTCATGATGCCTAGCGCCGAATATTCTTTTTTAAGCTCCAGCGTCGTTAAAGAGGTTAGCCGCCTGGGGCGGAATGTCTCCTGTTTTGTGCCGGAGATTGTTGAACAACAACTTCGGAAAAAGTTCTGGAATACTCCCCCCAAAAGTGTATAAAGATCGCAGAACAAGAAGGTGTCCGAAAAAAAAAGCCAATCTCATGTATCTTGGTTCTTTCTCTGTGCTTCCCGCCTTCCACAGAAATTTATTTCCCTTTCTCAAATACCAGTTGACAAACAAGGCGTGTTAACCGTATTTTGTATTTAATGAAAGAAAATTCCGTGTTTATGTTATGCTGCCTCTATGTTTAGATCGGAAGTTTGATCGATGACACGGGCTGACGGGTAAGTACGGCGGCCCTCCTTGTCCGTATTCCTCCCGGACAGGAATGTCCGGGGTTACAACTGATTTATTCGACAAGTATAACTTGCAAGAGCATTTCACCCCTTACCAGGAAAACGAAGTATTTCAGGAGAGCGAGAGTTTATGCACCGTATTCATGACTGTGTTGATACACTCAAACGCTATTATCCGGACGCCGATACGGATCTGGTCTATCGAGCGTATATTTTTGCTGCCAAAATGCATCGGGGACAAACCCGGCTTTCAGGAGAACCTTATTTGTCCCATCCGATCGAGACCGCAGTGATTCTGGCCAATATGAAAATGGATGTTGTCACGGTCGCCACAGGACTGCTGCACGATGTTCTGGAGGATACTGATACCAGTCATGAGCAACTTCAGGAATTATTTGGCCCTGAGGTCGTGCAGCTCGTTGATGGCGTGACAAAAATTTCAAAAATTCATTTTGCTTCACGTGAAGAGTATCAGGCGGAAAATCTACGGAAAATGCTTCTGGCCATGGCGAAAGATATTCGGGTACTGCTTGTTAAATTGGCAGATCGGCTGCATAATGTGCGCACCTTACAGTATGCGGGAAAAGAACAGCAAAAACGCGTTGCCAAAGAAACCCTGGATATTTACGCTCCGCTTGCGAATCGTCTGGGACTGGGGCTAATCAAATCTGAACTGGAGGATCAATCCTTCATGTATACTGAGCCGGAGATTTATCAGCAACTCCTTAACCATACCAATGAAATGCGCGCCGAACGGCAGCAAACCATCGAAATCACCCGGCGAGAAATTGAACAGCAGCTTCAAACCAATACGATTGAGGCTACGATCAGCGGGCGGCAAAAACATTTGTATAGCATCTATCGCAAAATGAGAAGTCAGGGAATTTCTTATAAAGAGGTCATGGATGTGATCGGACTGCGAGTGATTACGAATACGAAGGCTGACTGTTATTCCACCCTGGGTATTATTCATTCCACCTGGAAACATATTCCGCATACCTTTGACGATTATATCACGCTTCCGAAACCGAATATGTACCAGTCGCTGCACACTGCGGTGATTGGCCCCTTTGGCAAGCCGGTTGAAATCCAGATTCGTACCTGGGAGATGCACCATCTGGCGGAAGAAGGGATTGCAGCTCATTGGCGGTATAAAGAAGGTAAAGAGCAGGATGACGAGTATGATAAAAAATTCTTTGGGTTACGTCATATTCTGGAATGGCAGCAGGAATTGAAAGATCCGTCGGAATTTGTGGAACATCTCAAAATAGACTTATTTCCTGATGAAGTCTATGTTTTTACCCCTAAGGGGTTGGTGATATGCCTGCCCCAGGGCGCCACACCGATTGATTTTGCTTATGCAATTCACACGGAAGTTGGGCACCAGTGCGTTGGTGCCAAAGTCAATGAACGCCTGGTTCAGTTGCGCACGCAACTCAGAAATGGCGATATTGTCACCATTCTTACGCAAAAAAACCACTTCCCCGGCAAGGACTGGCTTAATTATGTGGTCACAAGTAAAGCCAAAGCGAAAATCAAGCAGTATTTCCGGGCAAAACAGCGGGAAGAAGAGGTTCAAATCGGCAAAGAATTATTAGAAAGAGCTTTGCGACGCTTAAAGAGTAAGTTATCGCAGTCACAAAAGGAAGAGGCGCTGAAACGTGTCGCCGCTGAATTAAATTTATCCGGAGAAGAAGATCTGTTTGCGGCGATTGGCGCCGAAAAATACAGCCCAAAGCAAATCGTCCATAAAATCTTTCCGGAGGAACAGCTTTCTCAAGAACAGCGAGAAGGGCTTCTGGAGGCAAGATATCTTGAAGCGGACCAGGAGAAACGCATTAAATCCGGCAGTGCCATCAAAGTGAAAGGCGTTGATAACATCCTGACGCGCTTTGGAAACTGCTGTAAACCGTTGCCAGGAGATGAAATTGTCGGATTTATTACGCGTGGTCGAGGGGTAACGATCCACGCAGCGGATTGCCACAATATTCAGGCTCTTGGCCTTGACGATGAGCGCAAGATTGAAGTGGAATGGGATTCTGATCCTGATACCTATTATCCAGCGGAACTCTACGTTATTGGAACCGTCAGAGAATCAATTTTTGCGGATATTGTGGCCGCTATCGCCAAAACCAAAACGGATATTCTGAATTCCAATAGTGAAAAATCTGCAAATCAAATTGAAGTCCGCTGTGTCATTAATGTTCGGAGCCGTGAGCATCTGAATAACGTGATGCATGCTGTACATAATGTTCGTTCTGTGACAGAGGTGACCCAGGTGAGAACGTTGAAAAGGGGGATGCGCGACTGAACAAGTCATTGACGCGACAACCCTGCCCGAAAAAAAACCGGGTTTTTCAAAAAAACCCGGTTTGTAGGATTGCCTCCTAAAATCGTCCCATCATCTTTGAGGGCAGCCAGGTAATAATGCCCGGAAAGATCGTGCACAGGAACAGGGTGAGGATAATGATCAAAATAAAAGGAATAACCCCTTTGATAATGTCATTCATGGTTACCCCGAGTTCCGGCGGCGCGGTGCCTTTGCAGACAAAGATCGACATCGCCATCGGAGGGGTCTGAAAAGCCATTTGCAGGTTAATGCAAATCATCATGCCAGCCCATAAAGGATCAAAGCCAAGTTCTTTCAAAATCGGCGAAAAGATCGGGACGATAATAAAGACAATGCCGATCCATTCAATAAACATGCCTAGTAGAAATACAATGAGCATGACAACAGCAAACGCGCCCCATCTTCCCCCTGGCACAGCCATAATCGCGTCTGAAACCACCTCGCCGCAGCCTGCGCTCATGAAGACCCCCACAAAGGCGTAACACAATCCGGCAATCAGCACCACAAATGCGCTGACTCGCAAAGTTTCAATGGCTGCGTGTTTTACCACGTACCAGCTAAATTTTCGATACGCAATTGCTAACAAGACTGCGGCTAAACTGCCAACCGCTGCTGCCTCGGTCGGCGGCGCAATCCCGGCGAAAATCGTGCCCAGAACCGCAAAAATAAGCAAAACCGGTGGAACCAGGGATTTCAATAAACGCATTGTTTTTTCGATACCCGAACGTTTTCCTCTCTCAGCAAGCGGAATCGGCGGACCTAATTCGGGCCGGAAAAAGCAGAGGATACTGATATAAGCAACGTATAACGCCGCAAGAATCAATCCGGGAAAGATCGCTCCGATAAACATCTGTCCGACCGAAATCCCGGCTTGCGGCCCATAGACCACCAGCATAATGCTCGGCGGAATTAAAATGCCCAACGTGCCTGCGGCCACGCAGGTTCCGGAAGCCAGAGCCTTATCATAGCCGCGTGTTACCATCGGGGCCAGGGCGATCAGCGTGAGGATCGTGACCGAAGCTGTAATTACTCCCAAACACGCCGCAAGAATTGTCCCGACGATGACCGTCACTACCGCTAAACCCCCTTTAAACCCGCTCAAACTTTCATAGAGAGTTTCATACAATTCTTCCGCAATGCCTGACGCTTGCAGAACGACTCCCATAAAGGTAAACAGAGGCACAGCCAGATAAGGATAGTTCAGCGACAATTCGTAAAGACGGCTATATAAAATATGAGAGGCGACATCCGGCCCAAAGAGCAGCATACCGGAGATAGCCCCAATGCTTCCGATCACAAAGGCAATCGGAAAACCGGTCAGCACCAGTACCAGCACGCCCCCAAACATCAACATTGTCACGATTTGTGGACTTAATTCAATCAAGCGACTCCCCCCTTATGAGAAAATAGGCATCGCGAATACTTTTCGCTATTCCTTGAAACATTAACAATATGATGCCGATGGCAAATACCGTTCGATATGGCCCGGCCGGTGGATACCAGAAGGTGGCAGTCATCGTTTCGTTAATGCGCCACGCCCGTATTGCCCAGGCAACGGAACTGACCAGAAACATTGTCATCAACGGGAAGAACAGAAACACCGCACTAATCAAATCCATAAACGCCTTTTTTCTGGGAGAGAAGGTTCGATAAAGAAGGTCTACCCGGATATGGGAATCATGGAGATAATCATACGACCATCCCAGAACATACAACGCTCCGCCCGACATACACAAAACATCATAAGCCCAGACCGTCGGAGCATTGAAGAAATGTCGAGCGATCGTGTCATACGCGCCAGCCAGAACCAGGATCCAGGCAAACCATTTTGCCAGGGAGCCGGCATATTCACTGCATGTATCAATGATTTTGAGGATTTTCTTCAATCTTGTCATACGTAGCAACCTCTTCCTCGTTTCAGGAACGGAAAATTGCCGCTTTCGTGACGAAGCGGAACTTCATCACGAAAAGCGGCGCATCATTCCTCATCATTGGGTCGCAGAGTAGGAAGCCCAATAACTGTTCATGGAATTCAAAATTTCGGCGTAAATCGGGTCTTCCTGGGCAGCTTTTTCTTGATAAAATGCTTCGGCTTCGGCCGCGATTGCCGCTTCAACTTCCTTCGGCAGTTTATAGACTTCGCATCCGGCTTCTTTAAATTTATCAATAGCCTTGATCGATTCATAGGTCAGGAATTCATGTTGGGCTTGTGTCCAGTTGCCGATCACATCCTGTACCAGTTGTTTTAAATCATCGGGCAGTGTTTCCCAGGCTTTTTTGTTGATAAAAAACGCCTGAGGATCACTAGGCGCGCGGCTGGGAGATAAAATGACATATTTGGCAATTTCATTGAAGTGCATATCCCAGTTCGATGCCAGGGTAGAGTATTCAAAGGCATCAATCGTCCCGCGCTGCATGGCCTCATATAATTCGCCGCCAGGCAAAAAGACGACTGACGCCCCCATGCGGGCTAAAATCTCGCCGCCATCTCCGGATGCCCGCATTTTCAGTCCTTTTAGATCTTCCACGGTTTCGATCTTCTTTTTCGAGTGCAGAAACACCTCGGCTGGCAGAGGAGACAAGGCCCCCGGGAAGGTGATGACATCATGCCCTTCCATCATTTTGTTCATCAACTCTGCGCCGCCGCCATAGTTAAACCAGGTGCGTAAGGCTTCGCCCGGAAGTCCGCCTGGCCGGGAGCTAATGAGGCCGGCGGCTTTCCATTTATCCAGGTTATACATAGGGCAGGTATACGCCATCTGTAACACCCCTTGACTGACAGCATCGACTTCTTGCGTGGCCGGGACAACCGAACCGCCGACAAACGCTTTGACCTCTAAACGACCACCGCTGGCTTCAGTAATCGCTTTACAGAGCTTATCGTGATAAATCTGGGATGGATCCGTTGCCGGCCCATGCCCCGAAGATTTCCATATAATCTTATCCGCTGCAAATGCAGTAGACAGTGTCAGGGCGACAACAAACAATATGGTTGCGCCTAATGCCAGTAAACATTTTTTCTTTTGGATCATCATGATGAACCTCCTGCCTTTGATGTTTATGTTGGGTAAAATGAGACTATTGATACAACTGATAAAATGAATGCAAGTGAAATGCCAATCGGCTTTCCGGTTGACATAACAGTCGAGTCGGGAAGGTGTTAAATTGTGAAGAGAGACAATAGGCGCAAAAATTGCATATTTATTTTACAATAAACTGTAACTTACTCAAAAAATAAGCTATTTTGCTGATGTGCAAAATTTGCATAATACTATAGAACATGTAAATTTTGCACAAACAATTATTCATATTCACATTCCATAGATAGTTAAGTCTTACGAATTTTGCGGCGTTGCGAGAGCACTATTCATAATATACTTTACAGTAATTGATACTTTTTGATTTTGTATTGTAAGGTGCGCAGCGGCATCCCGAGTTTTTCGGCCGTTTTCCCGATGCGATGATCAGTTTGTGCTAACGTCTGCATAATCATGCGCTTTTCAAGAATCTGAACGGCTTCTGGTAAAGTCGCGGGAAAATGTTCAGGGGGGAAAAGAAATGGCGCGGCGGCGCGAGGAGGTGCTGCGGCCCCCAGCAAAGGCAGAACCGCCTCAAGGCTGTGGGTAACCAGGTAACGCTGCAGAATATTTTGCAGTTCGCGCACATTTCCCGGCCAATCCCAGGCGTAAAGGGCGTGGACAAGTTCTGCGGGCAGCATCGTTTGGTCAGCAGGCAGGTCAACAGGCGCGCTGCCTTGCACCTGCGCTTGTTTCTCCCGGTATTCTTCTAAGATATGCTCGATTAAGAGCGGCAAATCCTCTTTGCGATCGCGTAAAGGCGGCACTGCGATCTCAATCACGCCAATACGGTAGAAAAAATCTTTGCGTAAATGTTCCTGCGCCATCTCTTGCTGGCAATTCTGGTTGGTTGCGGCAACAATCACGACATCGGCCTGCCTGGGGGTTGTGCTTCCTAGCGGCATATATTCCCCATCTTGCAAGACGCGCAGCAGTTTCGCCTGTGCTCCGGGACTGAGTTCGGTCACTTCATCTAAAAATAGGGTGCCCTGATGCGCACGATCGAACAGACCGGGAGTATTGCGGTCTGCTCCGGTAAAAGCGCCCTTTCGATGTCCAAAAAACTCGCGTTCAAACAAGGTTTCCGGAATCGAAGCGCAATTGACAGGCACAAAGGGTTGTATCTTACGGCGGCTCACCTGGTGCAGGGTTCGCGCAATCAGTTCTTTTCCGGTTCCGGATTCTCCGCACAACAGCACATTGACCTCGGCGGCTGCGGCATTCACAATCAATTCATATACGCGCTGCATAGCCAGGCTTTTGCCAACCAACGCCCCGAAGCGATAGCGATCTTTGATCGTTGATTTCAAATTTAAATTTTCTTCTTTGAGCCGGACGCGCTCTTCCTCCAGGCGGTGTTCCTGTCGCTTTTGTTCTGTAATGTCGCGAATGGTTAATAGCAAAGCGGGCTGATCATTCCAGACAATCTCAGTTTGCTCAATTTCCGTCCATAGCGTATGCCCGTCTTTTGCAATCAGTTCAACCTGTTGTCGTTCGGAACCAGGAGTCTCCTGATCATTGGAAGTTAACTCAGGTTTAGCCGCTGGAATCGCTCGATCGCGAACAAGATGCAGCGGATCGGTCATCTCTGACTGTTCCATCGTATAGCCGGTCATTACGGTAAAGGCTTTATTAGCAAAAATCAGTTGATGCTTCTGCACGATCACAATGCCATCTGTGACATTTTCAGCCAGCATGCGGTATTGTTCTTCGCTGACACGCAATACGTTTTCGACGCGCTGACGTTCAATGTTTTCCTCGTGCAGACGGGCGTTTAAGCGTTTCGATTCCTCAATCATACGCGTCAACTCTGCTGTGCGCTCTGCCACCAGATCTTCCAGACGATCGCGATAGCATTCCAGTTCTTGTTCAGCCTGTTTCAATTCGGTGATGTCGCGGGAAATCCCAAAAATGCCGATAATCTCGCCATGCTCATTGCGTAAGGGCATTTTGGTGGTTAATTGCCAATCAACACGGCCATCAGGCCACACGTTCTGCTCTTCCACATTGATCACAGGCGTTCCGGTCCGGATAATCTGCTGTTCCTGCGCATATTTGCGCTGCGCAACGTCCTCAGGGAAAAAGTCGAAGTCTGTTTTGCCCACTTCTTTCCGTGGATCTCGCAGACCTCTTCGTCGGGCATGAGCGGTATTCGCTCGGATTATTCGTCCCCCAGGTTCTTTAAAGTAAATACTATCCGGTACGTTCGCCAGAAAGGTATCCACAATATATTTTTCTCGCGCTAACTCGGCCGTTCGCGCTTCTACCCGTTGTTCCAGTTCGTCATTCAAACGGCGTAAGTCCTCAATCTGCCGCTTGATGCGGTCGCGCATGTTGGCAAAACTTCGGGCTAACACCCCAATTTCATCGCTGCGATTCGTGATCAGGATCGGCTGCGCCAGATTGCCTTCCGCAAGTTCCTGCGCAATGGACACCAGATGGTTGATCGGTTTTGTCAACAGGTGCCCGGATACAGAAGTCGCCATGACAGCCAGGCCCACAAAGAGCGCAAATAAGGCAATCGAGTGGCGTAAAATCTGCTGAGCCTTTGCATCAATGATGTGTTTCGGAACGCCAATCGCAATACTGCCAAGATAGAGAGCCTGCCGGCTGCGAATCGGGAACAACATGTGATAGATCGCGCCATCCAGCACAGTAACCTGCTGTTGACGGCTGAGAGCTTCACGCAGCACAGGGCTGGTAATCGGAGTATCCCACAAGGCCTTTTCAGTATGAGCCGCAATGATCCCCTCAGCATCAATGGCGGTAATGTGGGTGAGATGGGAATTCGATTCGTACACATCTTTCACCCAATACCCCAGAAGCTCCAGCAGGTCATTGCTGTTAAAGTCCGGCGCAATATTCGTCAAATCCTGCGCTTTTTTAATTAAACCCTGAGCCAGGGCCTCAGACCTCCATTCTAAAGCTTTAAGGTAATCTTGCTGCACCCTGTAAATATGGATCAGCGTACTCGTCCCCAGCACGACAAAAATACTCACTCCGGCCGAAAACAAAATTTTAGCGCGTAGGTTCCATTTCATGATGCTTCTCCTCGTATAATTCCTGCCATTGTGTGAGGAATGTACCCCGATTATGTGCCTTCATGGGCATTGGCAGTTCCGATTGTCTCCGTGTGCTGCTGTATTCTGACATGGGCGATGGCATTGTTCATGCGCCGATAGCGGATAACACCGACAAGGCCGGCAAGGATTCCGATGGGAAGACATGCAATCCCGACCAGCCAGAACCAGACTTCCTGCGATAAATTCATGATCGTAAGACCAGCAATCACCAGCGCGACCCCGGATCGTAGATAGGCCAGCAAGGTGCGTTCGTTTGCCAGAAGCGTTCGATCAATCGCCAATTCATCTCGCAAAATCAGGTTACGATTATCAAAGCGTACATAGGGGGTGTTTTTTATCATAGTGTTTTTTTCCGGCTTCCCTGAAAGCGTATTTTTTATACTTTATCTTATGCCTTCAAAAATTCAATCACTTCTTTCATTTCGTATCCGCCGGTCAGTTCGAGGAAAATGTCTTCGAGATTGGTTTTGGTGGTTTGAGCCAGACGGTGCAGTTCTTCAATCGTGCCCTGGGCGATGATCTGCCCTTTTTGGATGATCGCAATGTGGTCGCACATCTGTTCTGCAATTTCCAGGGTATGGGTGGACATGAAAATCGTCGTGCCGTTGTCACAGAGGTCTCTGAAGATTTTTTTGATCAGACGCGCGCCTTTGGGATCAAGCCCGACCATTGGCTCATCTACCACAATCACTTGCGGTTGGTGAATCAGGGCGGCCGACATCACCAGCTTTTGGCGCATGCCATGCGAATAACTTTCCACCAGTTCATCGCCCCAGTCGCTCAGTTCAAACATATCAAGCAGTTGAGCGATGCGCTCATCTACACTGCGCGGCTCAACTTGATAAAGCCCGGCCGTAAATTGCAGAAACTCTTTGCCCGTCAATTTCTCATAGATAAATGGTTTGTCCGGAATAAACCCCACCGCGCGCTTGGCCTCAAGCGGCTGTTTCTGCACGTCGAAGCCTTCAATTCTCACGACGCCGGAAGTTGGTTTTAACAAGCCGACCAGAGTTTTGATCGTGGTAGTTTTGCCGGCCCCGTTCGGCCCTAAAAATCCGAATAACTGCCCATTCGGAATGGTTAAACTGATGTCGGCAACCGCTGTAATATTGCCGTAGCGTTTGGTTAAGTTAATGATTTCGATCACTTGTCTGTTATCCTTTTCACACAAACCTTTTCCGAGAACTCTCAGGGGTTATTCTGCGTTTTGACGCGTCAGGCGTGCAGCCTGAATTGTGCCGGTGAGCGCGCCTTTTTTCAGCGTCCAGATACAATTTTTGCCAAAGAGATCGTAGATGTCGCACAACAATTTTGGGATTTCCACCTGGGTCCCGGTTTTGCGAACTTCGATGGAAGTGGTCTCCATACGTTCGTCCGCCACGGGCGTGCAGCGAATGGCATCCTGGTCAGCTTCCCAGCAAACAAACAGGTCTGACGTCAGATTCAAGGCCTGGACATCCTCGATCGGAATCGTGATGCGATACCGGGATTGGTGACGCAGCAGCGGAACGGTCTGCGAGCGTTCCAGGGTCTTGTCGCGCCCGCGGATGGGACGACGCGAGCGTTTGGGAACGGCAAGCGACCCGCTGGCCTGTTTGCCTTTCAGGCGCCAATGAAATTCCGCGCCGGGCTGCACCTGATACTTGCGCCAGAACACCCCGGGAAACAGGCAAAACAGTTGGTCCCGTCCGCCCGCATACACAGGCGTGGTGCACAACGACGGAGTAAAGGTCGGCGTGGCAGCCAGTTTCCCGGCCTGTTCGGTCCACGCCATAAAACTCCCGGCCTCCACGCCGGCCTCGCGCTGAATCCGCGCCGGGATCGTGACTTTCGCGCGTCCCCCGCCGCTCGCAGCGTCGCGATGATATTGAATTTTGACCGTCCGCTCAAATACGCTTGATGTCGTCATAATAGTGTATGGTGCGCACTCCTCATGTGCTCTCTATGGTGAGTGCAGGGTTTTTGCAAAGGAATTGTCATGAGCAGCCGCTCCCCCGACACCATGAAACTACAGGGATTTCACATAACCAGGGATAAAAAATCCTTGCTTATGAGGAATCCTTGTAGTTTCATAGGAGAATGTTCTTTTAAAATTCACGTTAACCCCTGTTCGTCGTTTCGTCTTTGCTGTGGCTTGACAGATTTGCTCTATTCACCTAAGATAGTTCTAAGATGTTGGACTTTCTCGTATTGTTTCTTCTGTTTGGGCTTGACGTCCCAGCGTCCGATGCTCTGCCAATAAATTTTTAAGGCCTGGGCCAGTTGTTTTTGTTCTTCCCCTTCATATCTGGACAATTCTTTAGCGTAGATGTCAAAACTGCGATTCTCATCTTTGAGCGTGCGCAGTTCTTCGCAGAGTTTTTCGACCGGCGACATCGCTTCCAGGCGCGCGCGTTCGGCTTCTTCAGCTTTCTTCTGAGCTTCCAGCCGTTGCTCTTCTGCCTGCTGCTCGCGCAGATCGGCCAGTTGGTCGGTAACATCGCGGAAATACCCGTAACCGACCGCGCTTTTCGCGCCGATGCCGGAATCTTCCAGCGCCGCTTGCAGCCATGCGCTCACGGTTTCAAGCACTTCCTGCGGGGCAGCTTTCGTGGTACGAAGCGGCTTGACGCACAGCGGAAACGTGAACGTCGCTTGTTCTATGGTTAAAAACGGGATCGGAATCGGGTTCTGGCAGTCGTTGGGGGGGGCTACTTGGCTGCCTTCTTTGTAGTATTCGGGATAGTGAGGGTTCATCAGGTCTTTTTGAAAGCGGATATCCCCTTCTGGCAAAGCATCGAAAAAATTAACCACCCCGCGCTGGTGCTGCGTACCAAATATCGTTTGACCAAGCGTCAGAGATTGTGGACGCGTGAGAGCATGGACGACTGTCTCTATCCTGGGTAACACGTCTTCTTTCCCGCGTTTGACTTTGCAGCGTTTCTGAATGTTCTCAGGATCTCTTTCGGCATCTTCAATGGTTTGTTCATCAACAATCGCCAGGATCGCATCCACAACATCCAGGGGTTCTTTTGAAAACTCCGGAGACGACTGCGACAACTCTTCACTGACAAAATAGTGGCGCACGATGCCTTTCACGGCGCTGCCGGGGATATAGGGGATGCCGTAAATATGATGCAGAGTCATGCTGGTTTCCAACACCTGCGCCCCTCCCAGGCCGATTACCATGCGCCAATCCACGCTGCCGCGCATCACTGTAAATGTCCTCTGCTGCGCCTCGAATGCTTTCAGCCGCGCTTTCTGCCGCTCTTGTAAGGCCTGAAGCAATTCCTGGCTGTTGGCGGAGAGTTTGGGAACATCATCTTTCTGGAGCTTAAATGTATATTTTTTGTCGTATTGATACGGCAAAAAGCGTGTAAACCACAGGGAAAAGTTATCGATCTGTCCTCGTTGTATGCCGATATCGCAGGTATCGCTCGGATGAAAGTATTTCATGCTGACTCCTTATTTTTTATTGTCTTTTTCAGGATCAAGTCCGTCCACAAAGCGACGCATCCAGTTAAGGATCGCCAGGGTTTCCATGGTCGCCTGACGATAGCGCGGGGTGCGCATGGCAATGATCTGATGTACCAATTCACCGCCTTTTTCTAGTCCGTCTTCATTGTCACGCTGCAACCATTCGGCCAGTTGTTTGTAAATTTCAGGAAAATTCTCGCGATTTTTGATAAAGGCCAGGGTTTGCCCTAAACCGTTGGTCTTGATATAGGCCGGAAGCTTTCTGACGCCGGATTTGTAATTTTCCCATGGCACTTTTGAATTATCTCGCGCCTTTGTGACAAATTCATACGCCTTTGTGGCGCGTCCCTGCTCGATTCCTGTACTTGTTGGCATGTCTGACATATCGTTCTCCCCCATTTATCCCATCATGGCTACACGCACCAGGCCCTTGCCGATGGTGGCGTTGCCGCCAAGTTGAAAGATGTGCTGCGCCCGTTCCAGCCCCTGCGTAAAAAAGTCCATGATCTTTGCGGCATCTGTTAAGAGTCGTTCCTCTTTTTTCAATGTATCAAAGGGATCACTTGTGAGAACGAGGGCATACAGCACACTGTCAGCCGGCAGATATTCTTCATCCCACAACGCGCCGTGTTGCACTGTGCCGGTATCATCGCTGATTTTGGTGCGGGTGATCACTTCGGTGGACATAGTAGCAAAATCACGAAAATCATCGTCGTTCAGCACCACCAGATCCTGTTCGATTTTATTGCGCCAGTAGGAAAAGGAACCGTCTTGCGGTAAGACATGTTTGGCGATCCATTGCGCCAGAGCTGTACAGGATTCATTGACGTCAACCGAATAGGTGAATTCTTCCAGGATAATCTGATTTCCTTTGACAAACAGATTGTTGCCGGTGGCAATGCTGTTTTTCAGCGCGGTCACATCGACCCCGATCTCCGGCGCAGGAATCTCGCAGCCCAATTTCTTCGTCAATGCCAGGTCCTGCAGCAGGCGATTGATGATGGCCGGACAGGTGATCCAGGCAAAGACCCCACGGATGGATTTGACCGGAAAAAGCAGCAGCCGGGCGTCAGTCACGCCGAGCGCACTGGCATATTCCTCTCTTTTCTGCGATTGTTCCCCTGACTCCTCTTCCTGATCATATTCCGGGCCAAAAACCGGATAGATATACAATCTTTTATACTGATTATTCAAGTCTGGAAAGTGTTGTGCTTGCTGACCTTCGAAAGCCTCACGCAGACAGCCTTTCAGCGTGGAAGCTTCAATCTTAGGATGATTAGTGTGCCGTTCACGCTGGATCGGCAGATCCACCACTCCCAATTCACTGCCACTGCCGGCATGAAGCGGCGTTTCTACAACAATCGTTAATGGTCTGGCTGCTTTAAACATGGGGTTCCTCCTTGTTTTGAACAGTTTTCTCTTTCGGCATCGTCGCGCGTTCGGCTGTTAAGGCCCGGATACGGCGCACGATGTGGATTGCTTCTTCTGCGTCCTCTCTACCAATTGTTTCGAAGGCGAGATCGCCCGGATACCGACCTTCAGTGATATATTCATTCAATACCGCTCCCTCTGAGATCAATTCGGTGAATGCTTCGTCGTATTCAGCGCAGAATTCCAGGAGGCGAGTCATATCATGGGTTTTCTCAAGCGTCCAGCCCTGAGCGATGAGATAGCCCTTTGCATATTTTTCGGCAGCACTTTGACACAGAAAGCATATTGTGTGACACGCGGAATACTCGTATTTCATCTCTCGCTCAGCCACTTCCCAATTTTCATCTGCAAAACGATACCATTCACGCGGCGTCTCCACTGGTTTTTTGTTGTTCTCGATCATATAAAATCACTCCCCGTTTGAAAACATGCTCCGTGTAAAATGGATTGTTATCTGCAAGATTGAGGTTCACCTGTTCCTGGTTTCGTACAATGACATCTAACCCGAAACGTCGGTGCAGAAACAGACGATCCAATTGCCGGCGCACCTGCCTGCTGGGCTGCGGTAAATCGTGAATCACAAAAATATCCAGATCGCTCTCTTTCCCGGCGGTGCCATCGGCTTGCGAGCCAAACAGAATGATCTTGACCGGATTGATGGCGTCTCTAATCTTACGCCAGACATACTCAATCACTTCCGGCGTGACGCGATATGATTGTAAAATTGATGGTTGCATAATCATCAACTCCAGTGATGGCGTATGTTCATTATTACTGAACACCTCCCACAAACGTCAACCCAAAACCTTCATGGGAGGAGATGTCAGAAATGCACTGGTTGTGAAATGCCGTGACAGCTTGCTGTATGTCTCCCTTGCAGGTAAAGACATAAATGCTTCCGGCCGGCACTGCCCGACGCATAATTTTGGGACGACCTGCTTTCATGTCGAATCCGCCGATATTTATCGGTTTACCAGGCAAGGCGGTCTCTAATGTGAGTTGTAGATGCTGATATTTCCCGCCGACCTGAAGGGTTTTGGAGTCGATCCAGGATGGCAGCCAGCCCTGATCGAAGATCGCCGGCGTTGCCAGATAGAGTTTCAGTCGCTCGCCCTGGATGGTCGGAGCCGTCGGAAGCGGCACATCAACAGACTGATACGCGGCCAGCTTGCCTTCGCCGCCCAACCGGAACACCCCCTGATCCGCAATTGGCAGACCCGAAAACTGCACATACAATGAGAGAGGGGATGAAGGAGGATCCCCAAATTTCCGCTCTGCTTGCAGCCGCCGCATGTCCACCCGGTACAGGCGTCCTTCCTCAACCGTATGCGTCTTCCCGTTTCTGGCGATACCGATTTTGGGTTCCGGCGTGCTATGCTGTTTTAAGGTCGTGTATGACACAGTCGAAGGCGGCGACTTCAAATAGACTGAGAATATCTCTCCATCCAGAAAACCCTGGGATTCGGTTTTGACAGACTGATCATTGCTGGCGGCAAACACTGATATAATCCCCGGCCAGCAGCTTGACACCATCTCAGGAGGTTCCTGGCGTTGCAGCAAGAGACCCGTAAGTTTCTTCGTTTTATCAGCTACATAATCAAGAGGTAGCGGAAAGAACAATCTGTCTTTTTTGAGCAGTATATCCTCTTTGAGCAGAGCGATAGAGTGAATTTTCAACGTACTGGTCGGATCGCCTGTCGTGTTGGCTAAGTTCAATTGGCCAGGGTTTTCGCCAAAATATTGATTACGCAGCGCGCCGTACACCACCGAAGGCGGCGGCGGAAAGACCGCGTCAGCCCAGGTTTCAGCTCCCATGGTGAAGGGTTTGCCATCACGAAAAAACAGGGTATCTACTGCGTCTATCCGTATTGTTCTGACACCTGTACTCATTGTGTATCCTTCCGTATGAAAAAATCGAGAATATCAAAGGCGGAGAGGAGGTTCTCGAAATTATTTTTGCTTCTGTCATAGACATTCATCACTGCTCTGGTCAGTTCTTCCACGGCTTCGCCTTTGGCTGGTGCATCCGGCATCTCACAGGCTCGCTTGATGAGCCGCCGAACTTCCGGTTGCACAAGTTGTTCGAATGGCATCTGCTTATCCGGCAGGATCAGGCGTTGAAACTCTTTGTGCAGCACCGTAAAGAATTTTGTCGAGAAATTCCCCTTAAGAATCGGATCCATGACATCCTGACATAATTTAGTGGTCAGTCGCGTATCTGACGGATCATCAGGTTTGCGCCAATGAAAAGCGGCCTGTTGAATTGCCCCCGCATGTTTCAGCACCGCAATGGCAAAAGCGTCTTTATGATCAATATCCTGAGCATGTTTGAGAATCAGAGCCTTCTCGTCCTCGGTAAGTTGTGAGTCTCCGATGTGTTGCTGCACAGCAGAGAGGAAATCTTTTTGACTGCTGAATATACGCTTATCAAGAGGCCGTAAGTTCTCGATGATCTCATCAGGAATTTCTTTTTTCTTCAATGCCTCAAAGGAGTGTTCCGACAGCCTGAGAATAGGAAGTTTTTTGGCCTCTCGCTCCATCTGCCGCGCCCACTTGAGCACTTCTCCTAAGGGTAGTTTATAGTACGCTACAGCCACGCCTGCAGAAAAACTCATCCGGCGATTCGGCTCGTTCAGCTTAAAATCATCAGATTCTTCGAATAAGGGTGTGTTCACCTTCTCATCGAACAGGTTCCGCAATTTTCCCATCACATCAAATAAGCTGGCGATATTCACAAATCCCAAAAAGTCGTCCCCCCCGGCATAGACCGCGCGGCCACACGGCCACGTCAAACACTTATTTTTGGCGTGTTGCGCAAAATCCGCCAAACGAGCGGACAACGCTCGGTGAAACGGTTCAAGTTGCTGTTTGTCTTGCAACCACTTGCCAGAGAGCCAGTCCCCCATCAAATCGCCGTCAAAGATCAGCAATGCGTAATAGGGACCGAAATCAACCTTTTGCTCCTTCAACGCCGCCGCCAGTTCTTTCGCCTTACCGAGTTCTCGTGTCTGTTTGTATTTCCGGGCCTCTTGTTCGGCCTGGGCCGGAGAGTGCTTGTGGGTTAAGGCTAATTGGGTGATCTGATCCGAGTCATAATCAGATACTGATTTTCCATTGGGAGGCTTTAACCTGTCAAGCGCGTCGAACAGAGCAACGCGTGAAGTTGATGGAAAGGCTTCATCATACCCCGTTCCAAAAGCCTTTTCCGCGTTGCGTTTCATATAGCAGACTGCACATAAGCCTTCACCTGGATCTAAGAATTTTTTCCGAATCGGACTATTCGACTCTTCTTCCACCACAAGCACCTGCTCAGGAGTTGTAAAGAGTTTAGTTTTGAGGAGACATTCGGTTTTGCCATCTGTGCTGCTTTTGCGATAGACTTTAACGTTACGCTCGCCGCAGATCGCACATTTGCGTCCCTGCTCCGGCAGCGGCTGGAAAGCGCGTACCTGCTTCACCCCTTGCAGCAGGCGTTCGAGGCGGGGATAAATGTTGCAATAGTCCGCTTGCTGATAAGGCAGAAACAGCCAGTTGATGTCCAGAAAACATTTCACCTGATGACGCACCTCTTGACGACATTTTTTCGGCACAGATCCCTTTAACAGCCAGAAGACATCGTAGGCAATTTTTTTGAAGGCTTTTTCAGTCGCCTTCGCCGTCTGCGTGCCCAGGTTATGAAGTTTCTCCTTCTCATCCTTTCCTTCCAACTTTGCAAGCTCCTCTTCCTTCACAATCGCGACAAAGCGGTTCGGCAGTGATTGTTCTTTAGACGTCAGATCAATCCTGGGAAACAACAGCCGTTCCACCGGCAATCCGGTAGCCTTAAACGCCTCGCGGCACAGATGCGACAAAATCATGCTGCCGGCATACAGGTCTTGGGTTTTACGGGCTTGTGCGATATAGCTCTGCACCGGACTGACAGCAAACAGAAAAATATGTTCAGCCATTATGTTCTCCCTTTAAGGTCCGACATTTCCTCAAATATGTTGAATCTGCTGATGTTATGATGGGTTTAGACAGGTTCATATTCTTCTTCACTTTTGATTCCACAATCTCGTAATTTTTTTCTCAACTTTGCATAAAAAAAAGAATTATCTTCAACCTCTTCTGCTTGATAATCCTCCTCTAATCTTTTCATTGCCAATTTCCAGGCATTTCGGACTGAGTTATCAGAAAGTTGCTCTATTGTTCCCTCAAGCAATCCAAGCAGAAAATCAGGCAAATCCAAAGAATCTGCAATAAACTTGTTCCTACACACGCCATCTTCAAGTATCTCTATAATCTGGGTAGTACTAAGATTGTTTATCAGGTGAAGCACGATTTTTTCAAGTCGTGCCTCTTCATTGGGATCGTCTATATATATAAACATGTCAATAACTTCATCAGTAAAATCGGCATGTGGAGTATCCAACATAATATCTATTTTCTCATGTGTTTGCAGCTTGTTAAATATCTTCATAAGCTGTGGCCTAAGCTCGGGGATATCTATAGCTTTGAAGAAGGAATACTCTATAAAGACCTCAGAGTTACAATCTTTTCGTTCTCCATAAAGAGGTTGGGATTCTACTTTTTTCCCAATCTGTTCCAAATAGGTACATATTGAATTCTTCGTTGGCAATTTAAGAAACTTCCAGGATTTTAAATCTACACCTATTATTAAAAAGACATGATTAAACTCTTTTCCTGTTAAACATTGAGCTTTTTCAGGAAAGGTCGTTTTCATTTTGTGTTCATAAATTCCATGAAATCTTGTTTTTTTGAAAGCTGTTAAAAAATGTGCAACATATTTGTGGTTTTTTAAGAGGTCTTTATCATCTGGTTTTAGTATCTGTTGAATGAGGAAATCTATTGATTTTTTCACTTGATGAGGTGTGGTATGCTGTAAATACCAGTTGAGTGTTTCTATAATTCTTTGCGGATTCTTTATAGAAGACTTTCGGATAACTGCTTTTAAAGTCACCTGTAAACGTTCACCAATATGCTGAGCATCATATCGAAGTAAATTGTTCACTGCATTAAAAAGATGAACTCTTACAGATTCCGGGGATGCTTCATGTAATTCAAATATTTCTTGATACGGGTCTCTTATGACAAAAGCCGGATGTGCACATAAATTTCGTTCCTCTTTAAGGAGTTTAAAATCCTGACATACCTTCTGAGTTAAAAGTCCTATTTTTTGGGCATTCGCAAGGAGATCCCGTTCTATATTTTGCAATTCGGTAAATGCCTTTTTGGAAGGCGATTCAGTATGTGCATTGCGGATAGCTTCGCTAAGTTTATTCACAAAGTCAATTGCATTTTCATCTTCTTCTCTATCAGCTAATTGACGGATTTTTATGATAATATCATACGCGACAGCAGTCCAGATACAAAGAATTGCAGCCCGATAAGCACCAGTCTGATATGCATTAATTGCCTCAATGATATACGACCTGGAGGCTTCTTCTTTCACTTTCTGAATAAGCTCATCTAAATCTGTTAAACCTGTCTGCCCCATAATTTCCTCTGTACTGTCAAGGCATTTGCAAACATACTTCTTTTTCAAATCTTAAATATCGAAATGCTCAGTTTCAGGCATAATATACTGCCATTTTCATAGTAAGCAGTTGGTTGAACTCATCGCAGTATTTCAGGAATTTCTTCGTATGTTCCTCGTTTGTACCTCCTTTTTGTGGAACGCCTTCGGAATATTCAGAGGGTAGATAGAGAATATAACCGCCGAACGCGCCGTCAGCGTTTTTCACCACTCGGAGAAAATAGGGCTTGGCGTGTCTATCGGAAAAAGACTGTTGTTGTTTTCCGGCGATAATCGGTGCGCTGATATACTGGCGTTTCTCATACTCGTGTTTGCGCTCTAATCTGTTTTTGGCTTCGCGGTAAATCGTGCCTAACTCTGCCAGACATGTATCCCAGGAGGATGACGAATTCTTCAACTTGAAAATCTTCATCCCGTATTTTCCTTGCTCATTACGATAGGCTGAAAAAGCCGTAAAAGGCGGTAGATTCTGATTTTGGACACGATTATCAAAAAATGTTTTGTCCGGAAAGGGGTACGGCAGGTTATATTCAGCAAATATCTCAGGATTTGTGACCTCCAGGCTGCCGAAACCATTGCGGGATTTGGCTCCGATGCCGCCGAATACTACCAGACAATAGACGCTCTCAACCAGTTCCTGCACATCTACCCCACGCGACGGTTTTAATGTGAGGGTAAACGATGTATTCTCCGGCAGGCGGTCACGCTCGAACACATTCCCCCCCCGTTCATAGTGATATGTGCCGTAAGCGAGATATTCGAGAATATTGATCTGAAACTTGCGTCCCCGGCTATGGACTTCTAAAAGTCGCCTGGGGAGTTTCTCGCGTGTGCCCTCGAATTCCGCAGGGGAAATGCGGATTGAAAACTCGCTTTTGCGTCCGTCGCTGGCGGCCGTGCCAAAGATGTCGCCTTCCGCCTGTTGAATGTCTTTGATGGGAAGATTTTGCTGGCTCTGTCCCCAATACGCGGCTCGCCACCAGAAGCGCAGCAGACCTTTGAAGGAAGGGGGGCGTAATTCGAAGCTTGTACCGTCTTCGCCGGCCATAAATACGGGAGTGACTGTTGTAAGCTCAAATGTAATCGGTTTCATACAACATCTCCAAAAAGGTTGGTAATCTATCGTCAGGTAATGTATGAAAAATTTCAGCCATTTTTTTACAGGACATCCTGTTCGTTGTCAATAAAATTCCCAATAAAAAGAATAATTCTTGACATGTAGTGCCACGAGAGCACAACATCTTAATCGGCTGTAATCTGGGGACATTCTCTTAAATCCATGAGAAATCCGTTAAATTCTTTCATCCGTTGTCGTGTTTGATTGTCGGGCATTTTCCCGCACTCCGGACACTCCGTGAGATTTATGCCCTTTAGTCTGGTTGTTCAAAGTGTTCCACATACCGATGTGTTGCTCAGCAGTGTACAAGGACATCTCTTGCACGCGTTGTTTTTTCATCTCATCGGGCAGATTGATCATGATCTGGCGCAGGGCTTACATGAGCAGAATCGTTCTCGTCCGTTCACCCTGTCTCCTTTAGCCGTCAGTCAGGAACTCGAACGCTCTCATACAGCCTGGGTGACCCGCAGTCAGAAGCTCACCCCGGAAACCACAGCGTCATTTCGGATTACCTTTTTAGACGACGCCCTTTTTCCTGCGTTCAGCCAGAGTATTTTCACGCTGCGCAGCCCTGACATCCGCCTGGGCGGAACTATGTTTACGATTACCGATATTGTCACCTCAGCGCGGACGAACAACCGCTGGAGCCGCTTTGTCAGCTACCCGGATCTGATCAAACAGGCGACCCGAACCCGGCGCGAGATCACACTCCGCTTTCTCACTCCTACCACCTTCGGTTTCGGCGATAGCGACCTACCGCTGCCGTTACCGCGTCTGGTGTTTCAGAGCTATCAACGCCGGTTTCAAGAATTCTGCGGCGTCGTGTTTCCGCAGGATTTTGCAGATCAGGTGGAACGCTATGTGGTGCTCAAACATTTCAGCCACCTGTGCACCCGCACCATAGTTGCCAGAAAAACCACAATCACGGGCTTTCTTGGCGACGTAACCTTCAGCCTCCAGAGCAGCGCGCCTCCGGAATTCGTGGAACAGATCAACCTCTTGTCAGACTATGCCTTCTTTTGCGGAACCGGCAAAAAAACCGCCTTTGGGCTGGGGCAGACCATGCGGAAGGGCTATTGAGGATGAATTGTCCGCTCCTGGAAGGCAGGGCGTTAAGCTACCTGGCGATCAATCGCCAGTCTCAAAGCTGAAGGACGCTGAAGCGCCCTGCGGAATCTGGCAGCGGGCTTGAGCGTGCTTCAGCTTTGAGACCGGTCATTGATGGCTGGGCGGACGAGGCATCAGCGCAAAATACCTACCCTTATCAGCCTCCTGAGAGGGGACACAATGCTGTTGACTTAAGAGGTTTCCCTCGTATCTACATCCCTTTCAGGGAATAATGTTAGGGGCATGGATTTCTTTCCCAGGGTGGCGTTCCACTGACCCTGGGCTAATCTCTACAGCCCTTTCAGGGCAAAAATCTTTCCTCCTAAGGGGGGAGATGTGTTCCTTGCTCGGGGTCAGAGATCTTCCTCCGAAGGAGGTAGATAGATTAGCCCAGGGTCAGGAACGCCACCCTGGGAAGAGATTATAGTCCCCATCATTTTTCCCTGAAAGGGATATATCAGAAAGTTTATCTCAACAGTAGCGCTGAGAGCAAGGCGAGTCATTTTTTAAGCAGGGCCTTGTAGCGCAGCACCTCCATTGTGCGGGCATAAAGCGTGAATGGCGACTGCCCGAAATTCAGCCGTTCGCGATGGGTCAAGAGTTTGGGATCTAAGTATTCGAATGTATATCCGGCAAACGCATCGAACGCGCTCTTGTCAACATACGCATTAATTTGCTTGATAGATAATTGATTGAACACCACTAAATCGTATTGACTCTCATCAAGTTTTAAGAGCTGCTGTTCCAAATCAAACGCTTCCTCAAACAATCGAGACTGCACATGTGGAAATCCCATAAGCTGGAACTGAGCTTGAATCTTTTCCCGCTCATCTCTCTTATCACTTAACAGCAGTAAACGCGTTCTCTGCTTGATCTGACTGTCCATCTCCTGAGCCTGCACCATTTGGCTAATATATTCTTGTTCCGTGGTAAAGATTTGAGCGACTTCTTCATGCATCTCTGTTTTAATCTTGTTTGGGATTATGCGAAATGTTGCCACCAGAGTCCAGACAACCGTCCCGACTCCAAGTAATGTCATGACACCCCATACTGCATAGATAATCCGATTTTCGTGAGCCATGTCATTCTTAAATGTATTATTCGCGTCAATGACGTCATTTTTGAATGCCCCCTGCTCATTCCGAAGGGCCTGAATCGCTTGAGCGTACTGCTGTTCGATGATCGTAAAGCGCTTGCTCAGCGTATCCTCGCGCAATTCTTTGGCGACCTCTGCAAGCTCTTCACGAGATTTCAGACGTTCTTCAAGTTCGGTAATTTTCAGTTCCAGTTGAGTGAGGGAAACCGTTTCAATTTTCTGGAGAGCCTGTTTATACTGCTGCTCAAGGTTCTTCAGCCGTTCACTCTGCGCAGTATCATTTAACTCCTCAGATAACTTCGAGAACTGTTCAGACAACTGCATAAACTCCTGTCGAAGCGCCAACTGTTCCTCCAGCTTCCGGATTCTATTTTCCAGATCAGCAAGCTGATCATTTTGAGCAGCGGCGGTGGCCGCACCAAGACATACGGCTAACAGGACTATACCTCGGATAAGACCGTGCAACCCACGAATTTTCATACAGGCCTCCTGGGAAACTACAAGGATTCCTCATAAGCAAGGATTTGTTATTTCTGGTTATGTGAAATCTTTGTAGTTTCATTAAGTCGGGTGAGTAACCCATTTTTATTAACTCCTTGAAATGGCAAACTCGCAGTAATAATGCGTTGTAACTCTACGAAAAAAAGCAGAGGATCGCATTCTTGTAAAGAATTTTTTTATGGAATTTATACCTGACTTTGGATTCTTGCGGCGAACGCTCTGAATAGGCGTTTGGAAAATGGGGAACAATACAAAAGGGAGATACATACCAGTTATGACATGCATCTCCCTCTGTTTTTCATATTCTTTCACGAGCCAACCCTTCCAGGGATTAAAGGCCATTTCTACGCCGGGCACCGATTGGAGCTGGACAGGGAGAAGATTTGTTTCAAACCCTTCCAGGGATTAAAGGCCATTTCTACCGAGGCGACGGCAAAGTTTATGAACTTAAGAGAGATCTGTTTCAAACCCTTCCAGGGATTAAAGGCCATTTCTACCTCCGGTTTGCGGCAGCAACGCGGCTCTTTGCCCACAAGTTTCAAACCCTTCCAGGGATTAAAGGCCATTTCTACTTGAAGAGACTGCCAGCGATGGCAGTCTCTTGATTTATGTTTCAAACCCTTCCAGGGATTAAAGGCCATTTCTACAAACCGTCAGCTCAGGCTGGCGTGATTGGTGGGGTGTGGTTTCAAACCCTTCCAGGGATTAAAGGCCATTTCTACGACTACGGCAATACTTCTGCCGATATTTTGTGACTGCGTTTCAAACCCTTCCAGGGATTAAAGGCCATTTCTACTTTTCTCCGCATATCATGCGGAAGGGGCGAATATTGCGTTTCAAACCCTTCCAGGGATTAAAGGCCATTTCTACTTTTATTGTGATCACCCATCGAGTGGAATGATCACAAAGTTTCAAACCCTTCCAGGGATTAAAGGCCATTTCTACTGCAGCACGCGCTGGCGGATGCCATGGAAGACAAGATGTTTCAAACCCTTCCAGGGATTATTCTGCATTTCTACCTATTTGCCAGACAAGGCGAGAATTGAAGAAGCTCTTGTTTCAAACCCTTCCAGGGATTATTCTGCATTTCTACGGAACATGCGTCGTCATCAGTGACGATGCTGCCATGTGTTTCAAACCCTTCCAGGGATTATTCTGCATTTCTACACAAGTTGCACATTCCAACCATGATAAGGAGTTACCAGTTTCAAACCCTTCCAGGGATTATTCTGCATTTCTACACACAACAGTAGCCTTGTGGAAAGAATTTAGAGAATTGTTTCAAACCCTTCCAGGGATTATTCTGCATTTCTACGATATTATTCTCGTACTTTTCAAAGGAGAAGGAAATTAGTTTCAAACCCTTCCAGGGATTATTCTGCATTTCTACCACCAAACCCCACCCACATTGACGAACAAGGACAACCTGTTTCAAACCCTTCCAGGGATTATTCTGCATTTCTACATAAGAAGAAACCGTCGATGAAGATTGACACCAGTGAGGTTTCAAACCCTTCCAGGGATTATTCTGCATTTCTACAGACCTCTTGTAGGTCTGAATAGAGCAGCTATTGCAAATCGTTTCAAACCCTTCCAGGGATTATTCTGCATTTCTACTGATGGCTGGGAGACGTACGTCGACAGTGATGTCAATCGTTTCAAACCCTTCCAGGGATTATTCTGCATTTCTACAAGTAATATTCGTCAGTGAAGGGGATCACCTTGTAGAGTTTCAAACCCTTCCAGGGATTATTCTGCATTTCTACGTTCATAACAACTTATAACAAAGGGGTTACTTACCAACAGTTTCAAACCCTTCCAGGGATTATTCTGCATTTCTACTTGGGAATACGGCGAAACGGCGCGGTTCAAGAATCTTGTTTCAAACCCTTCCAGGGATTATTCTGCATTTCTACGTGAGGGGCATAACCTCACACTTTCTGAAAATCGAGCGTTTCAAACCCTTCCAGGGATTATTCTGCATTTCTACAGGCCAGGGATACGAGTACGAACTCTGGGCGGAGGAGTGTTTCAAACCCTTCCAGGGATTATTCTGCATTTCTACCGGCGTCCGGCAAGTGCGTCCGGCTCCGCCCTATTGGAAGTTTCAAACCCTTCCAGGGATTATTCTGCATTTCTACCAAAATCAACGACAGTAGATGAATTTGCAGCTAAAAGTTTCAAACCCTTCCAGGGATTATTCTGCATTTCTACAAGCAGTGATCGCTGATCGTAATATGGTCAACACCAAACTGTTTCAAACCCTTCCAGGGATTATTCTGCATTTCTACATCCTGGTTATCGGGATGTTGGGATGTCGGCGAGATAAGTTTCAAACCCTTCCAGGGATTATTCTGCATTTCTACTTAAGATCAGGAACAAGCTGATGATTTCTCATCAGCTGTTTCAAACCCTTCCAGGGATTATTCTGCATTTCTACTTCGCAGGCTCGGCTTTCGCCGACTGCGAAAGTGAAAAGTTTCAAACCCTTCCAGGGATTATTCTGCATTTCTACGAAGGCAATGTCCTGTTATGCAACAATGCTCCTGATTTGTTTCAAACCCTTCCAGGGATTATTCTGCATTTCTACGGGTGCCTGGGAATTCTTACTCTCCTGGGCATCATCAGGTTTCAAACCCTTCCAGGGATTATTCTGCATTTCTACGATCCCTCTAAAAGATTAGGGGTTTACTGTCTATTTTGGGTTTCAAACCCTTCCAGGGATTATTCTGCATTTCTACGTGCAAGTAATTAAAGTTGCGGGTGATGCGGGTGAATTTGTTTCAAACCCTTCCAGGGATTATTCTGCATTTCTACTGTATCGTCAAGTATCCATGCGTCTGTAAATTGCATGTTTCAAACCCTTCCAGGGATTATTCTGCATTTCTACCCCGCAAAAGGATTCCATCGCAGTTCTTTTCTGGGTTTCAAACCCTTCCAGGGATTATTCTGCATTTCTACTTTATCGCCGCGAATTGGGGAACAGATACCTTCATGGTTTCAAACCCTTCCAGGGATTATTCTGCATTTCTACGCGGAGCTGGACGCCTGAGCAAGTACAGCGACTCAGTGGTTTCAAACCCTTCCAGGGATTATTCTGCATTTCTACTTCGTGAAATGTCTATATAGATTGGCCTTTGCTATTTTGTTTCAAACCCTTCCAGGGATTATTCTGCATTTCTACACGAGTCCTCAGTCAGCGTGAAATCCTCCCAATGGTAGTTTCAAACCCTTCCAGGGATTATTCTGCATTTCTACTGTATATTGAGAGCGGCAAGACGATTGACCAGATTGCCGTTTCAAACCCTTCCAGGGATTATTCTGCATTTCTACCTGGGGCATGGATTACCGGAAGATCCGCCAGGCGTCGGTTTCAAACCCTTCCAGGGATTATTCTGCATTTCTACTATATCGTTCTCGTTCTCTTTCATCGACTTCACAATCACAGTTTCAAACCCTTCCAGGGATTATTCTGCATTTCTACCGATCACCAGTTCCGGGAATTGCTCGGCAGCTTTCTGCGTTTCAAACCCTTCCAGGGATTATTCTGCATTTCTACTTCTGTCGGTGTGCGTGCGAGAATTGTCGTCAAGATGTTTCAAACCCTTCCAGGGATTATTCTGCATTTCTACAAAAGTGTCTTCATGATTCCATCCAAACGCTCCTGTGTTTCAAACCCTTCCAGGGATTATTCTGCATTTCTACTAACTATTTTTCGCACGGATTATTTGCAGAAGAAATGAGTTTCAAACCCTTCCAGGGATTATTCTGCATTTCTACGTTATAGAGGATCATGTTATCCAATGTTATGGCGCAGTGTTTCAAACCCTTCCAGGGATTATTCTGCATTTCTACGACTGGACGACTACGAACCAGAATCCACTTTGGAGTAGTTTCAAACCCTTCCAGGGATTATTCTGCATTTCTACAAATTTGGAGCAGGATATTACGGGGGGAAATTCCTTATGTTTCAAACCCTTCCAGGGATTATTCTGCATTTCTACAAGGGGATTATATGGTGTTTGTTGGTATTATTACCACGTTTCAAACCCTTCCAGGGATTATTCTGCATTTCTACACACACTTATCGGGAGCCGTCTCTGAGCAAGCTGCAGCGTTTCAAACCCTTCCAGGGATTATTCTGCATTTCTACAGCTTCGTCAACAATCTGAAGCGTGTCTTTACAATATGTTTCAAACCCTTCCAGGGATTATTCTGCATTTCTACGATTACCATGTCAGATGGTAAAGATGATGACCTACGTTGTTTCAAACCCTTCCAGGGATTATTCTGCATTTCTACAGTTTGTGGCATGTTTACTTCTTGCTGCATGTTTTCTGTTTCAAACCCTTCCAGGGATTATTCTGCATTTCTACGAGGCATTAAGAGCAATGTGAAACAAGTGATAGGAAGGTTTCAAACCCTTCCAGGGATTATTCTGCATTTCTACGCGCGACTATCCCATGATTCCGCGCCTGGCCGAAGGCGGGTTTCAAACCCTTCCAGGGATTATTCTGCATTTCTACGATCTATAAGATCCAAGAAACCGACATCTTTAAAGCGTTTCAAACCCTTCCAGGGATTATTCTGCATTTCTACTCGAGTCAACCATCATGGCTTACCGTCAGCCCCGCTGGGTTTCAAACCCTTCCAGGGATTATTCTGCATTTCTACTTTGTGGTGACATTGTCATTGCAATGTATAAGGGGAAAGTTTCAAACCCTTCCAGGGATTATTCTGCATTTCTACTGAGTTGAAGAAAGCCCCTGATTATAAAGTTTTAGAGTTTCAAACCCTTCCAGGGATTATTCTGCATTTCTACCAGCCCGCGCCCGCGACGCTCAAAAGCGAGGTCGTCGAGTTTCAAACCCTTCCAGGGATTATTCTGCATTTCTACGGAGAAGATGCTCCCCTTCGTAAAGCCAATGCACAAGGTTTCAAACCCTTCCAGGGATTATTCTGCATTTCTACTTCTTCCCTGACACTGAACCTAAGGCATGGTGCGATGGGTTTCAAACCCTTCCAGGGATTATTCTGCATTTCTACTTACTTCTTGCACATCATTGGGAAACACAACAAGTTTGTTTCAAACCCTTCCAGGGATTATTCTGCATTTCTACATGAGGAAACTGAGACAGGCCATCCGGCGCCTAAAGGCGTTTCAAACCCTTCCAGGGATTATTCTGCATTTCTACTTTGCCAACAGTCACGCTGCAAGAAACCGGCGAAATTGGTTTCAAACCCTTCCAGGGATTATTCTGCATTTCTACCATGACAATGAGTTTGGGCTTGATCTGCATATTTCGCGGTTTCAAACCCTTCCAGGGATTATTCTGCATTTCTACCCAATAACTTAATAACCGGATTATAGGAGGTAAAGTAGTTTCAAACCCTTCCAGGGATTATTCTGCATTTCTACCCTCATAGCGTTACGCTGGAATCGATGATGTTGCTCCAGTTTCAAACCCTTCCAGGGATTATTCTGCATTTCTACTGGGATTTATAGGATTCCCGTCTTTTTTGAAGACACTGGTTTCAAACCCTTCCAGGGATTATTCTGCATTTCTACTCTATTGGCTGGTAGTTTGTTATAAGGATTTCTGTCTGTTTCAAACCCTTCCAGGGATTATTCTGCATTTCTACTCCGGCGTCGGCTTCGAGCGTGCCGGCCACGGTTTCGTTTCAAACCCTTCCAGGGATTATTCTGCATTTCTACGACGTAATTGGTCAGCAATCCGCGCAGCAATTCGGCAGTTTCAAACCCTTCCAGGGATTATTCTGCATTTCTACGATTGCCGAGGTTGCCGGGCAGCTTGGCATTGCCTCGGAGGTTTCAAACCCTTCCAGGGATTATTCTGCATTTCTACTTGAGACCACTGATTTAATCAGCGCCTATAGCGCAGAGTTTCAAACCCTTCCAGGGATTATTCTGCATTTCTACTTAACGGGTTCTTCCTCCCTGTGTCTGATGCTGTTTTAGTTTCAAACCCTTCCAGGGATTATTCTGCATTTCTACATACAAAGCTCCCGACCGTCGCTTTTTCGAAGTACGAGGTTTCAAACCCTTCCAGGGATTATTCTGCATTTCTACAGCCGAAGAACGTGTAGGTATCTGTTTCATGGATGCTGGTTTCAAACCCTTCCAGGGATTATTCTGCATTTCTACGCCCAGGAGGTCACCGAAAAGGTTACAGATCGTGGGTGTTTCAAACCCTTCCAGGGATTATTCTGCATTTCTACCTCATGGAAACGTATTGAAACCCTTGATTATACGAAATGTTTCAAACCCTTCCAGGGATTATTCTGCATTTCTACACCCAACACGTTAATGTTGGGGTTGAAGGATTCGTGGAGTTTCAAACCCTTCCAGGGATTATTCTGCATTTCTACAATAGCTGGACCTGACGTGATACTATTAAACTAATAAAGTTTCAAACCCTTCCAGGGATTATTCTGCATTTCTACGATGGAACTTCGCCCTGCTGCGAATGGATGGGTAGCAAGTTTCAAACCCTTCCAGGGATTATTCTGCATTTCTACAATATTATTCACTACTATACGGAGGTATGTATCATGTGTTTCAAACCCTTCCAGGGATTATTCTGCATTTCTACACGAGCCTTTTTCGATGCTCAGGCTCTTGAAGGGCATGTTTCAAACCCTTCCAGGGATTATTCTGCATTTCTACGCAATGGGAAGTCTTCGTGCAGACCAGGATCAGGAAAAGTTTCAAACCCTTCCAGGGATTATTCTGCATTTCTACGGAGCAGGGATAACAGCGGTTGATGCCGCAGGGCTTGAGTTTCAAACCCTTCCAGGGATTATTCTGCATTTCTACGAGCAAAAATATCGCCAGATGGATCGGCGAGCAGGCGAGTTTCAAACCCTTCCAGGGATTATTCTGCATTTCTACTGTATACGGATTATGAAGACTGCACATTGACTCAAGAGTTTCAAACCCTTCCAGGGATTATTCTGCATTTCTACCATCAGGCTACAATTCTGTCTCTCATGAAGAATCTAGGGTTTCAAACCCTTCCAGGGATTATTCTGCATTTCTACTGTCCTTTTGGGCGAAGGGGATTGTCCGGACTGTGAAAGTTTCAAACCCTTCCAGGGATTATTCTGCATTTCTACACCATGGACAAAGTTAGAACCACGGCCAAATCAGCTTTGTTTCAAACCCTTCCAGGGATTATTCTGCATTTCTACTTACTGCTTTGCACAGTGAATGCCTTAGGGGGATATTAGTTTCAAACCCTTCCAGGGATTATTCTGCATTTCTACATAATAATCACTCAAACAGCAAAGGAGACAAATCATGTGTTTCAAACCCTTCCAGGGATTATTCTGCATTTCTACGAGAGTTAAGTATTGTTTTAGATATTCCGCTTAGGGGTTTCAAACCCTTCCAGGGATTATTCTGCATTTCTACTGAAAATCTTGCCGATGCAAGCCCCTGGTTTAATGTTGTTTCAAACCCTTCCAGGGATTATTCTGCATTTCTACTGAATTTACCATCAATCCGGAAAGTTACGACGAATTAAGTTTCAAACCCTTCCAGGGATTATTCTGCATTTCTACAGGAATCGTCTCTAGATCCCCGAAAGGTTCATATAAAGTTTCAAACCCTTCCAGGGATTATTCTGCATTTCTACACTTTTCTATCCATGGTCACCGGAGCTTTTTATTTGAAGTTTCAAACCCTTCCAGGGATTATTCTGCATTTCTACCTCAGACAGTGACGGTAAATCAAGCGGCTGCCCCGACTGTTTCAAACCCTTCCAGGGATTATTCTGCATTTCTACCCACTTGCTGGCCAAATGGCACATCAAGAAACATGATCGTTTCAAACCCTTCCAGGGATTATTCTGCATTTCTACCTGGAAAGTTCATGGTCATCTCACACGATCCCTTGTGTTTCAAACCCTTCCAGGGATTATTCTGCATTTCTACCTATTGTCGCTTGCCTTTCAACGGCGGAAGGAAAGGCAGTTTCAAACCCTTCCAGGGATTATTCTGCATTTCTACGAAATATTTTCTTAAAGAAGCGAAAGGAGAGATATGTTTCAAACCCTTCCAGGGATTATTCTGCATTTCTACATTCGTGAAATCTCGGCTTTTGCCGCTGCTAAAGGGTCGTTTCAAACCCTTCCAGGGATTATTCTGCATTTCTACCAGCCATTAACAGTACAGATGTCGATGTAATCGCGATTCGTTTCAAACCCTTCCAGGGATTATTCTGCATTTCTACGGGCCTTTTTCTCATCGTCCACAAGCTGCTCTCACTTGTTTCAAACCCTTCCAGGGATTATTCTGCATTTCTACATTTGAGACTCCAGGGTTTTCGGTTCCCCCTTTCGAGGTTTCAAACCCTTCCAGGGATTATTCTGCATTTCTACCTTTCGGGGATAAAAAACCTGAAATACGTTGTACTACAGTTTCAAACCCTTCCAGGGATTATTCTGCATTTCTACCGGTTCATTATGGCAGTAAAGACGTGTACAAATTGTAAGTTTCAAACCCTTCCAGGGATTATTCTGCATTTCTACCATAGTGATGGAAGGAGGAACGTATGAAGAATATCGGGAGTTTCAAACCCTTCCAGGGATTATTCTGCATTTCTACTTCTTATGACCGTATTCACAGACGCACTCAGGTTTCTGTTTCAAACCCTTCCAGGGATTATTCTGCATTTCTACCTCGCAGGGCGAAGGCCTTAAGTTTAAGGATCGGAATAAGTTTCAAACCCTTCCAGGGATTATTCTGCATTTCTACAGAAAGATAATTTGGGCAACCAAAAAACTACACGCAAAGTTTCAAACCCTTCCAGGGATTATTCTGCATTTCTACCAAGGGGGGAATGCTCTATGAAAAAGCTGATTAATGCCTGTTTCAAACCCTTCCAGGGATTATTCTGCATTTCTACTCTCTTGAATCTTTGCTTCTGGAGATTTCACAATTTATGTTTCAAACCCTTCCAGGGATTATTCTGCATTTCTACCAATAGTCTCTCCTCACTTTCGTGAGGAGAAAGATAATTGTTTCAAACCCTTCCAGGGATTATTCTGCATTTCTACAAGATGGGTGAACGCAATTTGGGCATCGCCAACACCCCGTTTCAAACCCTTCCAGGGATTATTCTGCATTTCTACCTTCACAGGTGAAGTCGTTTTTGCCAATCAATACATGATGTTTCAAACCCTTCCAGGGATTATTCTGCATTTCTACCGAATTGGGTCTGGCTATTGCTGCCGACCTGTTAGGGGGGTTTCAAACCCTTCCAGGGATTATTCTGCATTTCTACCAATGTACACATCTCATGGCCCAAGTGGTCCATTTTGAGTTTCAAACCCTTCCAGGGATTATTCTGCATTTCTACCGAAGAAGAAGCCGCCAGCGACGAAAGCGATCCTCATTCGTTTCAAACCCTTCCAGGGATTATTCTGCATTTCTACCATACTTTGCCTTTTAAAAAGGCTGTTAATATTTTAATGTTTCAAACCCTTCCAGGGATTATTCTGCATTTCTACCGGACAATATGCACAACCTTTATTTGATTTATGCAGGGGGTTTCAAACCCTTCCAGGGATTATTCTGCATTTCTACGCCATCGTTTTCGCCTCTTGTATATAGGGTATACAAAAGTTTCAAACCCTTCCAGGGATTATTCTGCATTTCTACTTATAACATGGAGGTTCTATAATGAACTTAGCCGCATGTTTCAAACCCTTCCAGGGATTATTCTGCATTTCTACGAGGGAAGAAAACTGGTCAGAAATCTATGATATGAAGGTTTCAAACCCTTCCAGGGATTATTCTGCATTTCTACTATCATTCCGGGTATCCCTTGGAGGATAAACATTATGAGTTTCAAACCCTTCCAGGGATTATTCTGCATTTCTACGTAGAAACCAATACACACAAAGATTAATGGATGGAAATGTTTCAAACCCTTCCAGGGATTATTCTGCATTTCTACCGGGAAGACGTCGACCAGTACGAAAGTCCGGACTTAACCGTTTCAAACCCTTCCAGGGATTATTCTGCATTTCTACCTGAGAAGTTACTGGATATTATGGGCATTAGTGAGGGGAGTTTCAAACCCTTCCAGGGATTATTCTGCATTTCTACCAGTGGTACGCGAACTTCCGTGTCTTCATGAGCGGATTGTTTCAAACCCTTCCAGGGATTATTCTGCATTTCTACCGTTCTCCTTGGCTACACCCGCACATGCGAGTGTAATCAGTTTCAAACCCTTCCAGGGATTATTCTGCATTTCTACCCTATGTCACCACAGAGCCCTGGAGGGGGCGCTTATGAAGTTTCAAACCCTTCCAGGGATTATTCTGCATTTCTACCCAAGTAATCGCTCTTGCAAGCCAGGCTGTGTGGGTTTGTTTCAAACCCTTCCAGGGATTATTCTGCATTTCTACCGTTAAATCTATCAAAATCATAACTTATTATAAGAAACGTTTCAAACCCTTCCAGGGATTATTCTGCATTTCTACTGCAACAACAGTCCCTGAAGCCAGAGAAAAAACACGAAGTTTCAAACCCTTCCAGGGATTATTCTGCATTTCTACGCTGGCGCGGAATACGTTTGGACGTCGGGGAAACAAGGTTTCAAACCCTTCCAGGGATTATTCTGCATTTCTACCCCACCCCTTTGCAACCTATGTAAATTCAATAACTTAGACCCCCATTTCCGACAGGTGCCGATTGTGGAGCAAAAATTGTGCTGATTTTTCATTTTTCGTCTCCCCTAAAATCGTCTAAGTGCTTATGATTGCAAAGGTTGCAGGTTTCCGACAGGGTCAGTTTGAAAAATCCCGTGTAACTGCTCATCAAATAAGGAGTTAGGGCGATATTGTGAAAAAGTAAATTAGAAGAGCTCCCCCCTGTCGGAAAAAATCTGTAAGCTGTGTGTTTATGCGAGCTTAGAAAATTGAGCCTTTCCTCTCGATCCTCACATCGCCCTATCCACAACTTCGTGTAACTTTTTCACATACTCGCTATATTTTCAACAACCTGCGATGCTTTTTTATCGCCCGGTGTAAATCTTTTGTCAAGCAAATTTTGTTCGAATTGCATTTTTAATTGCAGGCCTTCGTTGTTCTATCAGTGAACATCAGCCCAATCAGCCCAATCAGCGTTCTATTTCCGATACTATCTTTTGTAGTGACTTAGCGCAGCACCTTTCTCAGAAATTGGCCGGTGTACGACCCGGTGATGGTCATGACTTCTTCGGGCGTGCCGGTGGCTATTACACGGCCGCCGTCGTCGCCGCCTTCGGGGCCGAGGTCAATCAGGTAGTCCGCGCTTTTAATCACATCCAGGTTGTGTTCAATCACCAGCACCGTGTTGCCGGCCTCCACCAGTTTATTCAACACTTCGAGCAGTTTTTTGATGTCGTGAAAGTGCAGGCCGGTGGTCGGTTCATCCAGAATATAGAGCGTCTTGCCGGTGCTTTTGCGGCTGAGTTCTTTCGAGAGCTTCACGCGCTGGGCCTCGCCGCCGGATAAGGTGGTGGCTTGCTGACCTAAATGAATATAGTCCAGCCCCACATCATACAGAGTGTGCAATTTACTGCTCACAGTCGGAATATTTTCCATGAATTCCAATGCCTCAGTCACGGTCATATCGAGGACATCCGCAATATTTTTACCTTTGTAACGTATTTCCAGCGTTTCGCGATTGTAACGGCGTCCATGACAGACATCACAGGTCACATAGACATCCGGCAGGAAGTGCATCTCGATTTTCAGCAGCCCGTCCCCTTTGCAGGCTTCACAACGCCCGCCCTTGACATTAAAGCTGAAACGCCCTGGTTTATATCCGCGTAAGCGCGCTTCGGGCACGCTGGAGAACAGATCGCGGATCGAACTGAACAGGCCGGTATACGTGGCCGGATTGGAGCGCGGGGTACGGCCAATCGGACTCTGATCGATATCAATCACTTTATCAATATGTTCTTGTCCCAGAATTTCCTTGTGATCCCCGGCTTGCGCCTTGGCGCGATAAAACTGGTGTGCGAGCGAAGTATAGAGAATGTCGTTGACCAGCGTGCTTTTGCCTGAGCCTGACACGCCGGTCACGCAGACAAACACGCCCAATGGAATTTCGACGTCGAGGTCTTTCAAATTATGTTCGCGTGCGCCGCGAATAAATAAGGATTTCCCCGCCAATGGTTCCCTGCGCTGTTTCGGAACCGGGATGGTCAACCGGTGACTGAGATATTGTCCGGTCAGCGATTCCTCATGCTGCGCAATCTCATCCGGCATACCGTGTGCGACGACTTCGCCGCCATGTTTGCCGGCGGCCGGGCCGAGATCGATTACGTAATCGGCTTCGCGCATGGTTTCTTCATCATGTTCCACCACCAGGATGGTGTTGCCCAGGTCGCGCAGGGCTTTGAGCATTTCCAGCAGTTTCCTGTTATCGCGCTGATGCAGGCCGATACTTGGCTCATCCAGGATGTACAAGACTCCCACCAAACCTGAACCGATTTGGGTCGCCAGACGGATACGCTGCCCTTCGCCGCCGGAGAGCGTCGCGGTCGCGCGGTCTAAGGTCAGATAATCCAATCCGACCTTTGACATAAAGTTCAGGCGCGCGCGGATTTCTTTGAGAATCGGAGCTGCGATCTGGTTTTCCTGAGAGGAAAAATGGAAGTCGGTCAACGCCTCAAGCGCGCGTTTCACAGAAAATTTCGTAAAATCAATGATATTCTGTCCGCCGATTTTGACCGACAGACTGGCTTTGCTCAAGCGCTGTCCCTGGCAGGTGGGGCAGGCATCCATGCTCATAAACTCTTCATACTTTTCGCGGGAATACTCCGAGTCGGTCTCCTGGTAACGTCGGGTCAGTTGATGAATCGCACCTTCAAACCGGTTCTGATATGTGTATGACCCGTTTTCATTGTGATAGCGATATTGGATTTTCTCATCGCCAGACCCGTAAAAAATCACGTCCTGAATCTGTTTAGGCAGCGCCTCAAAGGGCGTATCAAGGGAAAATCCATAATGGTCGGCCACGGCAGCGATCATCTGATAAAACCAACCGTGGCTCTTTGTATTCCAGGGCACTAATGCGCCTTCGCTCAGCGATTTACCTGGATCAGGCACGACAAGGTTCGGAGCGATGACGCGCTGGGTTCCCAGGCCGCTGCAATCGGGGCAGGCCCCGTGCGGACTGTTAAAGGAAAACATGCGCGGCTCCAGGTCAGGGTAGCTGATGCCGCAGTCAATGCAGGCTAATTTTTCGCTGAAGAGCATATCCTGCCCATCAATGACGTTGATCAGCACAACTCCTTCCGCTAGTTTCAGCGCGATTTCTAAAGAATCCGCCAGACGCTGGGCCAGCCCTGTTTTCATCACCAGGCGGTCAACCACCACTTCAATCGTGTGATTTTTATAGCGTTCCAACACGATTTCTTCCGACAGGTCGCGCAGTTCACCGTTCACGCGCACGCGCACATAGCCATCGCGCCGTAAATCTTCGAACACCTGCCGGTATTCCCCTTTGCGTCCGCGCACAATCGGAGCCAGGATCTGGAATTTCGCGCCTTCAGGCAGGTCCAGAATTTTATCTACCATCTGCTGCACGGTTTGCGAGGTGATTTCTTTGCCGCACTGCCAGCAGTGCGGTTTGCCGACGCGCGCGAACAGCAGCCGCAGATAATCATAAATTTCTGTGGTCGTGCCGATGGTTGAGCGCGGGTTTTTACTGACCGTTTTCTGTTCGATGGAAATGGCCGGCGACAGCCCCTCAATGGATTCCACATCCGGTTTTTCCATCTGATCCAGGAATTGACGCGCGTACGCTGACAGGGATTCCACATAACGCCGCTGCCCTTCGGCATACAAGGTATCAAACGCTAAAGAGGATTTCCCGGACCCGCTTGGCCCGGTAATTACCACCAATTGATTACGGGGAATCTCTAAATCGATATTCTTGAGGTTGTGTTGTTTAGCCCCTCGGATACTGATGACTTTAGTTGACATAATTCGTAAGATCGAAGTTAACAGTCATGTAACTAACGACAAGAATGAAGCAGAAACAAGAATGTTTAATAAACAGATTTTTCTTCGTCTTTTGTTTGACAAAAATCGCCGATACACAGCAAAAATTCGAACATTCTTGTTTCTGCTTCATTCCTGGAGTTCATAAGAAGAAAAATACCTCTTCAACTTCTTTTTTCAGAGAGGATATTTGTCAAGTCAAAAATGTATATAATGTGATAAAAGAATGATAATAGGCAATTTAAAGGCGAAAACATGAATGAAAATGTGACTGCTACTCTTCACTTTGAATGGAAATAAAATTCTCATCAGGCGTGTGTGCTCGTAGTTCCCGCTTTAGCGGGCTGCCTAATCCCTTCTTCAATTCGTTGTCGTGTAAGGCTCATTCCTGTTTCATGATGTGGCGGCGTTCGAGTTTTTTGAGCTGGATATTGCGGAAACTATCTATGAAGACGGCCAGAAAAATGATGGCGGCCATGACCAGGGGTTGAATATAGAGATCCACCTGGGTAAACACTAATCCGGCCTGAATCATTTGGATCATGACGGTACCGAGCACAGTACCAGGAAACACGGTGCCGATACCCCCGAACAAACTCGCGCCGCCAAGCACGGCCGCGGCGATGGCGTCGAATTCGTCGCCGGACCCGAAATTCGGATTCATCCGGTTTAGCTGGCTGATGGAGACAAATCCGCCCAGAGCCGCACACATCCCTGAAATAATGTAAGTCGAGGCAATCAGCGGGAGGGTGTTAATCCCGGCTTTTTTGGCCGCTTCAATGTCGTTGCCGACCGCGTAAATCTGCCGCCCGGTTTTGGTATGCCCTAAAAAGAGCCAGGCAATGAACACGACGATCGCAAACGTGACAATCGGCAGTGGGATGAGGTTGAAAAGTTTATACACGCTGAAAGATGTGATTGTGGGAGGATAGTCCTGCGAATACGAGTGGGTGATCAACAGTCCGATTCCTCTGCCGGCGGTCAAGGTTCCCATTGTGACGACAAAGGGCACGATTTGCAGTTTTGTAATTGCAAACGCGTTAAAACACCCGAAAACAAAGCCTACGGCAAGGCATCCGATAAAGGCCAGCGACACCGGGAGATTATAGGTGTTTAAGAGCACGGCCAGCACCGCCCCGGACACATACATATTGGCTCCAACTGACAGATCGATGCCGCCGGTGAGCAGCACAAAGGTCATGCCAACCGCGATGATGCCGATATAAGACGCACTGGTCAGGATGTTTTCAAAATTTTTGGCAGTAAAAAACCGCGGCGACAGGATGCCAAAAATCACAAATACTAGAATAAACAGTAAAATTGAAGTGTTTCTTAAAATAAAGCGTAGACCTTTATGCGTTTGCATGAATACTTGTCTCCATGTACGTGCAAACAGCCGTGTTTGCACCACTGTGTGTTAATACGTTCATTCGTGCGTATGTGAACATGGCTGTTCACAGGGACGACATCTTCATTTGATGGTTGCCGTTGTGGTCGTTCTGCCTGAACGCGGCTCGCAGGATGTTTTCTTGTTCAAATTCATGGCGTTCAAACTGTGTGAGCAGTTCGCCCCGGCTCATCACGAGAATTCGATCGCAAACCCCCATCAGCTCTTCAATTTCGGAAGAAATGACTAATACGCCGGTTCCCTGGCGTGAGAGTTGACCAATTGTGGTATAGATTTCGTATTTTGAGCCGACGTCAATGCCGCGCGTCGGTTCATCCATAATGAGCACTGCAGGCTTCGCCATTAACCATTTGCCAATTATCACTTTCTGTTGATTTCCGCCGCTCAGGCTTTTCACCGGAAATTGTTCCGAAGCGGTTTTAATGCGAAGGGTCTTGATCATCTGTTTGACGGCAGCAAGCAACTCTGAACTTTTGACAAAGCGGGCAACAGTGCGAAGAAAATCTGGCAGGGAAACCAGACTGATATTATCAGCAAGGGACACGTGCATGAGCAAGCCTTCACTGCGCCGGTCTTCCGTCACAAAAGCCATGCCGCGCCGGATACTGTCACGCGGCCGCTGTGGGGGGAGCGGGATGCCGTTGACGGCAATCCTTCCGCGTTCATATTCATCTACCCCAAAAATCATGCGCGCCAATTCTGTTCGTCCTGATCCCATCAATCCAAAAATCCCTAGCACTTCACCTTTACGTAAACTGAAACTGATGTCTTTGACAATGCCGCTTTGTGAAATATTCTCGACGCTCAGCACTTCTTCAGGTTCAATTGTTGAGAGATGATCCGGATACATATTGTTGAGATCGCGGCCAACCATGAGCGCAATCATGCGATTAATCTCAAATTCCGCCGCAGGGCCGGATCCGACCAGTGTTCCATCGCGCAAGACCGCAATATCATCAGCGAGTTTCTGCACCTCTCCCAAAATGTGGGAAATATAGATAATTGATTTGCCCGAAGTTTTCAATTGTTCAATAATGTCGAAGAGGCGTTGCGTCTCTTTGGCGGTTAACGATGTGGTGGGTTCATCGAAAATAATAAGCTGCGGATCGCCGTGCAGCGCTTTGGCGATTTCAACTAATTGTCGTTCACCGGGAGCGAGGGTCTCGACCAGGGTATTCGGCGCCAGGTGGAGATTGATCGAATCTAACAGAGCTTTTGTCTGTTCTGCGATATGAGGGGCGCGGATGAGAGGCGTTCCACCTAATGTGGGAAAACGATCAATAAAAATATTTTCGGCGATGGTTAAATTTGTAAATAAATTGAGTTCTTGATGAATGAACGCCACGCCCTGTTCTGTGGCATCGCGCGGAGTGGCAGGCGTATAGGCGCGCCCTCCGAGTTTCATCACGCCTTCATCAGGAGGAAAGAGGCCTCCTAAAATATTCATTAAGGTCGATTTGCCTGCGCCATTTTCACCAATCAATCCGAGCAAGTGCCCGTGTTGCAGGTGTAGATTGACATCTTCCAGAGCGGTAATGCCAAAAAAGCGTTTGGTGATATGTTCAAATTCTAACATTGGTGCATTCATAGCATATTCCTTCAGGCGTATGTGAACAAGGGGCCGTTCACATGGACGATTTTCTTGCTTAGCTTCGCATTTCTCGCGCGGCAATCCGGGTGCGAATGACATCGAGCAAACAGGCTCCCAAAATCACGAAACCTTTCACAATATCAATGGTCTCGTAAGACAGGTTGAGCAAACTTAAGGTGTTGGAAAGCAGGACAAAAAAGAGCACGCCCAGAAATGTCCCGCGTACCTTGCCTTTTCCGCCGGCTAAACTGACGCCGCCGATCACATTTGCGCCGACAATATCCAATAACAGCGTACTTGCAAGTGTCGGGCGACCCATGCGCATGCGCGCGGAATACAGAATTGACCCGACTGCGGCGCAGAAGCCGCTGATCATGTAAGCCATGATAATCACTTTTGTTGTCGGAACTCCAGAAATTCTGGAGGCTTTGGGATTAAAACCGGTCGCGTAAATCCAGCGGCCGAAAATCGTGCGAGTCAGGAAGATCATCGCCACGGCCGCCAGTGAGAGACTGATCACCATGGGAATCGTGAAAATATCGATTGAAAAGATTTCCAGAATCTTTCCTCGTCCGATTTCTATAAAGGCCGAGGGCATGCCCATGATATTTTCAGATTTGGGCAGATAAATCGCCAGGGCGCTGTAAAACATCATCGAGACGAGTGTGACGATGAAAGGCGGCATTTTGAAGATCGCGACCGAGACTCCGTTCAACAGTCCAATGAACATGCCTACCAGCAGAATTGCCAGAATCGCCAGTGGAATAGCCCAGACGCTCTCAGCCAGAGGACTGCCTGTTTCACCGAGCCAGACGCCCCATATCGGGCTTTTCTGGAACAGCGTCGGGTTGACTTTGTTGGTCATGATCAAGGCCCCGATCACGCTTGTCAAGGCCATAATCGAGGTTTGTGACAGATCGATGCCAGCCAGCAGAAGCACGAAGGTCTGGCCGATAGCCACTGCCAACAGCGGCCACATATTTGACAGCACGTTATTGATATTGCGCGCGCTCATGACCGGCGGAATGATCGGCCAGAGAATCAGGACATAGATAATCGTCAGATACAAGACGAAATAGTCGGAAAGCAGCAGTTTACGCAGCCACACCCCAGAACCGGAAAGATGATTGTTGACTGTCACAGAAACTCTCCTGCTTTGAGACATAAATTTTTACCCGTTCGTAAGCAGGAGTGCAAACGAGCGTTTGCTTCGCGGCTCCGCCGCGACAATATTTTCAGGGCTTCGTTCTGGTGCAAACGCTCGTTGCCCTCCTGAACACGTGTACAAATTTCTGTCCCAATGCACTCCTCTATCCATTCACCACAGATTACTATACTCCGATAAGCAAACACCACGCACAGCAAAACGTGCGTGGCATTTATTCGGTCGCCACATCAGGGTTTTTATTCTACCACCGTCTCTTTGCCTTCCCGTTCGGCCAGCAGTTTGCAACCCCACATATCCATCGCCCGTTCCTGGAAATTTCCGCGCGTCAACGAAAAGCCCGGATCGAGCATCCAATTTTCAGGAATTTCTTCACCACGTTCAATTGCAGCCACCATTTCGTCCATGATCATTTTCGCTTCAGTGAACACATCTTGTACGCCGGTGCCATCCAGATAACCTTCACGAATCATCTGGCAAGCGGTGATGTCGCCGTCTAAACCGCCCAGGAACACGTGGCCGTCTTCATGATCTTTCTTCCATTTTCCAAGCGGCTCAAGTACGCCCTTGATTAATGGCAGCATGAAATCTGACGAGGTGAATAGAAAGTCAATGTCCGGATGGGCCTGCATCGCGCTTTGCAGATTGGCGCGGGCCACATTCGCATCCCATTTTGTCGGAATTTCGACCACTTCATTGAAGAGGTCCGGATATTTCTCAATCACATTCAAGAAGCCTTTACGACGGCCAACCGCGTTTGGATCGCCCAGATCTCCGACCATAATCGCCGGATTCATTTTACGGCCCAGTTTCATGGCCTGCTGCGCCATATATTCCACCGCGCCTTCGGCGATAGTTTCGTTATCAGCCACAGCCACGATCGCTTTGGCATCTTTATTGGAAGGCGGGCGGTTGAATACCGCAAACGGCACGCCGGCGTCATTACATTCCTGGCCGATAGTGACTGCACTTTCACCGTCTTGCGGGATAATGATCACGCCATCCACGCCTTGCGTAATTGCATCCATCACCTGTTCGAGCTGGCGGTTCGCATCTTCGTGTGCATTCTTTTCAATTACGTTGATGCCCTGACCGCGCAGCGTTTCGGTGATCGCTTTATGCCCGGCAACCCAGAATTCAGTTTCCAGATCCTGGAAGCAGAAGGCAATCGTAAGGTCTTTCGCCATCGCACTCAAGGGAACCAACAACACCAGCAGGACACTAAATGATGACACGAGCATTTTTTTCATAATAAAGCTCCTTTGTTTGAAAATATTATCAGCGTATTTTGTTAAATACCCATAATAATAGATTAGGAATAATGATGTGAGAGACGATATTTGGACACATTCGAGATTGATGTTCTCTATCCTCCCTTTCTGCTAACTGCGATTCTTTAAACGATGTTGCGCCGGGAGAAAATGAGATATCCCTATCTCAGAAAGTATGCAAGGTATTGTTCAGGATAGAATATTTGTCAAGAAAAAAAATTTCATTTTTCAGAATAAAAAATGAATATTAGAAATTATGAGTGATTATAAAAAAAGCCAGGTTTCTTGAAGAAACCTGGCTTTTCCTCATTAGTCCTGTTTAGGAGCTTCTGGTTCGTACAGAAATTTGTAATCTGTTACCTTGCCTGTTTCCCAGAATTCTTTGGGAATCACTTCCCAATTGCCAAGCGGCTCAGGCGTCACGACTTGCTGCTGTTTGATCCATTCTTTCAGGAAATAGCGCAAATCCTTGATTGTGGAGGATAACATGCGGTCGGTCAATTCTGCTTTCGGAATACCTGCACCCTCGGTCAAATGTCCGCCGCCGCCATTACCGCGGTAGGAGTTGATCGCGACGGTATACATCTTCTCCATGTCAAAGGGCGATCCATCAGCCATTGAGGCGATCTGAACCCGCTCGCCTGCTGGCTTGGACACATCAACAGTATAGATCATTCCGGCCGCAGAATCGTAATTGTAGTAACGATTCCCCGTTTCGTAAGAATTGGTCCGATTCGACCACACCAGGTTCCCCTTGTCATCTTTCTTGAACAGAATCAGATGATCGTCAGGGCTTTGCATCTGATCAAACCAGCCGCCGTAAGAATATTCCAGAAAATCTTTAATTTCTCTGCCACTCAATTTCATGGTATAGAGCAGGTTTTCATACTGGTACAGATTGAACATGTCGCGCACATAGACTTCGCCTTCTTTGATGGAAGCATTAAAGGAAAGTGGCGCAGCAAACGACACGTCGGCTTCAGTCAATTCCAGTTGAATACGATGAATCAGGTCAACAAAGGGAGAATCGCCAAACATGGATTCTCGGGTTGAAATCGTCTCCATAAATTTCCCGATCGGTTGATCCACATACGCTTTCAATTCATCAACCACATAGCCGAATTTCGTCATAAATTCCTCATCAGCAGTGTAATCTTTGATTTCGATCAGTTCGCCTGAAATTTCTTTGCTCCAGACTTTAGAAGCCTCATCGTAAGTCAGGGTGATATTGGCGACGCCAACGGTTCTGGCAGCATTCAGCGCGCCAACGATCAGCACGTTCTTTCCGTCGCTGTTTTGGATAACATCATTCCACCCCTGGTGATCGTGCCCCACAAAGACGACATCAAAGCCTGGGACCTGTTCCGCCACCAGTTTTGAGGCGTTTTCATTCAGCGGCGTGTCAGCGGTTCGCCCGCCGTAAGCATAATCTACGCCAGAATGAAATAACCCGATTAACACATCCGGCTGCTCTTTTTCCTGAATGATAGGTACCCATTTTTGGGCAGATTCAATCATATCCTGGTATTCGATCCCTTCCCATAAATTTTGAGGCAGCCATTCCGGCACGCCCGGCGTGGTGAGCCCTAAAATTGCAATTTTTACGCCGTCTCTTTCCAGGACGGTATAGGCTTGAAAATAGGGTTCATCGGTCCCGGCTTTCACGGCATTCGCGGCCAGCCAGGGAAAGGCAAAGTCTTTCACCAGCTTGTCATACACGTCATGCCCAGGCTCTACATCATGGTTACCAACCACACTGGCCTCATATTGCATGAAATTCATGATTTCCGCACACACATGGACCGCATCGGTTTTTTCGAAGTTGTAGTAATAAACGGTCGGCTGCCCTTGCAGAATATCGCCATTATCCAGCAGAATAACATGCTGATCGGGGGTGGCACGCTGTGCTTTCACATACGTATAGGCCTGAGCCAAAGATGTTGGAGCCTCTTTTGCTGTGATGAAATCATACGGAAAAAGCGAGCCATGTATATCAGTAGTTTCAATGAATTGTAAATTGACGGTTTTTGCGCTTACCGGCCGCAGTATCATACCTGCCAGCGCGAGGATCAAAAGCATAGCAAGGAATACAGATCTTTTAGTAAACATACAATACCTCCTGTTTTGTGAACGCTTCAAAGAGTTTGACAGCATCGGGATGATAAGTCATCAAGCCCGCAAAGACGCAAAATTTTTGATTATCCATTCTTTGCGAGTTGGGATGAGAAAAGCATACGCCCGAGAGGACTTGAACCTCCGACCTAAGGATTAGGAATCCTTCGCTCTATCCAACTGAGCTACGGGCGCATAAGATCTCTGGACGCCTCTACAAACATTTGTGTGATAGCTGAAAAAAAGTCAAGTCTTAAAATGTCATTAAGGTGGTGAGTTTGTGTCCTGTGAGTTTTTCGCGTCCGTTAAGAAACGCTAATTCTGCCACAAAGGCCAGACCGCAGACATTTGCGTCGAAATGTTGCAGCAGTTCGATCACGGCCTTCATTGTGCCGCCGGTTGCCAGCACATCGTCCACAATCAAGACGTTCTGTCCGGGAGCAATAGCATCCTGGTGAATTTCCAGGGTATCAACGCCGTATTCTAACTGGTATGTGATTGAATAGGTTTTATATGGGAGTTTGCCGGGTTTTCTGATCATCACCACACCGGCGCCTAATTTGTAGGCAAGCGCAGCGGCAAACAAAAACCCGCGCGCTTCGATTCCGGCGACAACATCAATTTGCTGCCCAGTCCATTGCGCGGCAATCGCGTCAATCGTCTGTTGAAAGCTCTCTTTCTTCTGCAGCAAAGGAGCAATATCTTTAAATAAAATGCCTGGCTTCGGAAAATCCGGAACATCTCTGACTATGTTTTTTAAGTTTTCCATGTACGCTCTCCCTTTTTTGCTTTTCCTGCTCTTGTTTCACAATACTTGATCTTCAATCATTATCAGTATTATTGAGGAGCTTATTAACAATAAACTTCAGCTCATTCATTTTAAAAGGCTTGCTAACATATTCCAACGCCCCGAAGTGCATTGCTTCAATATACGATTCAATTTCGCCATACCCGGTGAGAATAATAACCCCGAGCGTATGATGAATTTCTCGAACTTTTTTCAACAGATCAATCCCGCTCATCCCTGGCATTCGGATGTCTGTCAGCATCAGATCGACCGGGTAGTCGTGTAAGATTTCAATCGCCCGCTCTCCGCTCTCGGCCGCGATAACCTCATAGCCGTCGTCCTCCAGGATTTTGACCAGGGCCTCTCGCAGGGCTTCTTCATCATCAACGATTAGAATAGTTTTTTGCACGTCTTGCGCCATATAGCAATCCAACTTACATTTTATGATACGGTTCGCCGGCTAAGATCGTATAGGCTCGATAGACTTGTTCGACCAGGATCAGGCGACAGAGTTGATGTGGAAATGTCATGCGTGACAACGCGATCACGGCCTGCGTTTTGTGCAGAAACTCTTGCGCAAACCCTGTAGCCCCTCCAATGGCAAACGTGACAGTTTTAATTTCGCCGCGCCTCTGATATTGCGCCAGGAGTTGGGAAAATTCGAGCGAAGAATAGGCATCACCCTGTTCATCGAGTGCAATTACCAGTTCCTGGGGCGAAATGGCTTGCCATAGACGTTCACCCTCGCGCTGTCGGATCTGAACGTCATTGTCTGTTTTTTTTCGTTTCTCAGCCTTTATCTCACGATATTCGATTGTGGTATAATGTCGCAAGCGTTTCAGATAATCTTCTACTGCGCCTTGAAGATAGGGGGCTGTGATTTTTCCAACGCAGAGGAATTTAATGGTCATGTATGATTTCCGAAGCTGTTTTTCTCCCTTCTTGCTCCTCAAAGGCAATACATGGCGCATCATTCCACAATCGCTCTAAGTTATAGAACTGGCGCGTTTCTTCAAGAAATACGTGTACAATCAACTCATCGTAGTCCATTAAAATCCAACGTGCCTCAGTCGTGCCTTCGAGATGTAAAGGGCGAATGCCCCGGGTGCGTAAATTTTCTTCGATCGCGTCAGCAATAGCTTTCACCTGCACGCTGGATCGCCCGCTGCAAATCAGAAAATAATCTGCATACGACACAAGCGTTGAAATTTCTAACAAAAGCACGTTCTGAGCTTTTTTATCAAGAGCAACTCGGGCTACAGCCACGGCATCATCTTTTTTAAGTATCACCATAAGGTTCTGTGAAATCCTTACAAGCTTGATTTGTGTTTCGAGAAGGATGAAGGCTCGCCTGTCTGGGGATGAAGAGGTCCCGACAGATTCCCGCAACACTATATTTACAAGTCGAACTGCAATTTCGATCGCTTTGATTCTTCGGTAAAAAGCACTGTCGTTATATATTGCACCAGAGCAGAGATACCCTGGCCTGTCACCGCTGATAGAGGAAAACAGGGAATGTTTTCCTGGTCGCAAAAAGTTTGTAAGCGGGTAAGGACCGACTCCTCGTGCAACACATCAATTTTGTTGGCGACGACAATTTGACGTCGCTGTCGCAGCGTGGGGTCATATTGTTCCAGTTCGGCATTAATCGCGTGAAAAGCACTGATCGGATCACGTTCTGTGGCAGGAGAAAGATCAAGTACATGAACAAACATCCGGGTACGTTCAATGTGCCGTAGAAATTGGAATCCTAACCCAACTCCTTGTGACGCCCCTTCAATCAATCCCGGAATATCAACCACCACAAAACTTTTGTACTCTGCCGTGCGGACCACACCTAAATTTGGGGTTAGAGTCGTAAACGGATAATCCGCTATTTTCGGGCGCGCCGCAGAAATTCGCGCAATTAACGTCGACTTGCCGACATTAGGAAAACCAATGATACCGACATCCGCGAGCAATTTCAATTCAAGGGCTAAGGTGCGCTCTTCTCCTGGCAAACCAGGATCAACCCGTCGGGGAGCTTGATTGGTTGAAGATTTAAACCGCGCATTCCCGCGACCGCCGCTTCCGCCGGCGGCTGCCAGAAATTGTTGGCCTTCGTTCGCAAGATCTGCAATCACATTCCCTGTTTCAGGGTCTTTTACAAGCGTGCCGGGCGGGATACGGATAAACAGATCTTCGCCGCTACGGCCATGTCGGTTATTTCCTTCCCCGGGTTTTCCACTTTCGGCATGATATTCGCGACGATAACGCAAGTCAACGAGAGTTGATAGTTGTGGATCCACATGCAAAATCACATGGCCGCCCCGGCCGCCGTCGCCGCCATCGGGTCCGCCTTTTGGAACGAATTTTTCTCGACGGAAACTCAGGCAGCCTCGACCGCCATCACCGGCTTTCACCCAAATCGTCGCTTCATCAATAAACATCTACGCTTGAACGGTCTCTTGCGGTTTGATATGGATAAACCGGCGTTTTTTGCCCTTATTGACAAACTCGACCACGCCGTCAATTTTAGCAAAGAGGGTATCATCCTTGCCTCGTCCCACATTCAATCCGGGTTTAAACACTGTTCCTCGCTGCCGTACCAAAATGCTTCCGCCGGTTACGAATTGTCCGGCAAAACGTTTTACTCCTAAATACTGCGGATTACTATCGCGCCCATTACGCGAACTTCCGCCGCCTTTTTTATGAGCCATGTCACTTTTCTCCTCTGAATATCGAAAATTCGTAGTAAACGCTTCAGTGTTTCATAACGCCGTTAAAACGGCCATTACGCATCACCATACTATGCGGCAATCGAGGTAATACGCACGGCCGTATATTTCTGGCGATGCCCCTGCTTGCGCTGATAGTTCTTTTTGCGTTTATACTTGAAGACAATAATTTTTTTGTGTTTACCCTGCTCAAGTACTTCAGCCTTGACAGAGGCATTTTCAAGGTATGGAGCGCCAATTTTTGCGGCGTCTCCATCAGTTTTGACCATCATCACTTTGTCAAAAACCACTTCTGCCCCGGGTTCGGCAGGGAGTTTATCAATTTTTAACACTTCACCTTCGGTGACTTTATGTTGTTTTCCACCTGTTTCAATTACTGCGTACACGCTGGCTTCCTCCACATCTGTTGATGCTTATTGATTTCTGATCACTTTTCTGAAAAATACATGCATATTTAAAAACCGAGTTTTTTGAAACACTCGGTTTTTCCCTTTTCAAAACACAAGGCAGCTAACACAGCCCCGGAAATTCTGTCAAGAGTTTTTGGTAATATATTAATTCATGTTACGCAGCCCTCCCCCCTTGTTCCCCCCGCAAGCGGGGGGAGACGTTCAATAATCCAACTGCGCTGCCACGTTGAGCTTCCCCCCGCTTGCGGGGGGATTGAGGGGGGTAGTGCGTAGTAACATGACATATTAATTCAGTTCAACGAGAAGTCATTGTAACGCTTGCAGGTATGAATTCCTATGCTGGCTTTCTTCCTCTGGCATTTTTCAAAGCAAACACTACTGAGCCAGGCTGTAGTGTTACAGCACCGTAAGCACTTCATGCAATTTGCTCATTTGAGTATTACGAGAAAATTTGGCGATTTCCTGCTCTGAACGATGCAACGATGCATAAAACGCCTGATCCGCCACGATATGAGACAACATCTCGGCAATCTGGGGGGCATTATTCACAGCAACACTCCAGCCCACGCCGGTGCGTTCAAGGATGTCTTTTGTATATCCGTCGGTGGTCAGAGCCAGTACAGGCGTCTTTGCATAGAGATATTCGAATAATTTCCCTGGAGCCGCTCCTTTACGATCTGACGAGGTAATCAAAAGCAGCAGATTTGCTTTTACCTGGAACGCCAGAGCTGTTTTGCGAGAAACCACGCCATGATAGATAATGATATCTTCATGCTGCATATCACGAATTGCTGCCAATTCACGAGGCTGCAACAATCCAACAAAATGAATTCTTAGACGCGAAGTTAACTGAGGGTGATGTTTGAGGAGATGTCGCAGCGCGTTGAGCAGCGGACGGATATCTCGCCCGCTGTATGAGCCGCCGATGCTGCCGGTGTGCACAATATTGAACATTGTCGGTTCCAACGGTATTTCTTCCGGAAGTTGTTCAAAATCACAGGCATCCCAGCCATTTGTGACTGTAGTGACATTTCGGCAGCCGTATTTTTCAGAAAAATACTCGCTCAATGCAGGAAACGCCGTTATCAGAGCAGAAGCGCGTTCCGCAACCGTTTCTTCAATACTGGCGTAATGCAACGTTAAACAGGGATATGCTGCAAAACGGGTTTCAATTGGTTCGAACAAAAGCCCATCACGAAAATCTGCAACTAGTGGCAAATGAAAATGCTGCGCCAAAAACAATCCGATTTCCAAATCTTCAATCGGCGGATAGGTTGCCAGAATCACCTCTGGTTTGACAGATGTGACAAGAGGTTTGGCTTGTTTCAGCACGGCCTGTTTCCACCAGGAATAGATCGAATGCGGAATTCCCAATCGGTTTAAGAATTCCGTATATAGCCGTAAACCAAGCCATTGGCCTGTATATATACCGACGCGATGTCTATTGTGGCTTGGATCATAGACTCGGATTTCTGGCACGGATGGTCGCACAGAACGTTGATAGGTCTGGGTCAACACCAGGACTTTATGACCGAATCGGCGCAGATAGGTCGCCATTTTCACGGCGCGTTCAGTTCCTCCGGATGCGATAGGCGGATAGTAATAAGTGATAAGTAGAACCTTCATTGTTGGGCTTCTAATAACCTGATGCAGCGGAAGGCTGCTTTTCCATCACCGTAGAGAGGCAAGTGAGTGTCAGGACAGGTAAAAGTACATGCGCTCTGCATGATCGTTTCGGTCTGCGCTCCGACAATCACGTTCCATCCGGCCTCGACGGTTTCAATCCATTCGGTTTCTTCACGCAGCGTCAGGCAGGGAACTTTCAGCCAATAGGCTTCCTTCTGCAATCCGCCGGAATCAGTCAAAATCATCCGGGAGTTCTGCGTTAACATAAGCATATCCAGATATGAGACCGGCGCAAGCACCTGTAGTTTTTGAAACGAGAGGTGCAGTTCTTCTAATTTTTTGCGAGTTCTCGGATGAAGGGGAATCACTATCGGCAAGCCGTCGCGCGCGATCCGGTGAAAAGCTTCGAAAATAGCGCGTAAGCGCTGCGGATCATCAGTATTTTCAGCGCGGTGCACTGTCGCCAAAGCGTACTCCTTCGGCTGCAACCGCAAGGTATCGAGAATGATTGAGCGCTGCTCGGCCAATTGAAGGTTATAACGCAGCGAATCGTACATTACATCTCCCACCAGATGGACCCCTTGCGTAACGCCTTCGCGGGCTAAATTATTGACCGCCGTCTGAGTCGGACACAAGAGCAAATCCGCAAGATGATCGGACACGACGCGGTTATGCTCCTCCGGCATGTGACGGTTAAACGAACGTAACCCAGCCTCAACATGCGCCACCGGAATATGCAATTTGACGGCTGCCAACGCCCCGGCAACCGTCGAATTGGTATCACCATAGATTAAGACCCAATCTGGTTTTTGGGCCAGCAACACTTCTTCAATGCGCATCAACATCTGTCCGGTCTGTTGTCCATGTAAGCCTGACCCGACTTCCAGATTGATATTCGGTTGCGGAAGGTGTAATTCCTCAAAGAAGATGCTTGACATCTCAGGATCGTAATGTTGGCCAGTGTGGACAAGATATTCATAATGGCCGGCTACTCGCAAAGCGCGGCAGATTGGCGCAGCCTTAATAAATTGCGGCCGCGCGCCGATAATGCTTACGACATTCAACATCATGTGTCAATTCATCTCCTGGCAGTGGGATATTCTTCCTCCAACCCATTAATGACCTCAATACCAACATTAGCCGCCAGTTCAACAACCCGATCATCCACACTGAAGGTCAAAAGAATCTTTTTCGCCGCGTGATCTTTACCCTCGGTGTGCTCGTAAAAACGCACGTTTTCCAGAAACCGTTCCAGGTCTTCAACGTCGCTGTGCGCTTTCACTTCAACTAAAAAGCGTTTGCCATTGCTGATCACCATGTCAATCTCATAGGTTTTCTGATACACATAACCTTCCGGTCCGGTCAATCTGACGTTGCGGCTCCACTTTTCGACTGTTCCTCCCCAGTTTGCGGCCATTTTTGTGAAAAATTCCCGAATCGCATGTTCAGCGTCAACACCCCAGCGCGAACCGATTTTGCCGAGTTTGGTATCAAAATACTGTTTGAGGGAGGTTTTGATATCTTGCGCCTGCACCTCGACATATTGCTTCAAATCGAGACTTTGGGCCAGGAGTTTGGCGTCAAAATTTCGTGCCAGTTCTTCGAGTTTGGCGTCAAAAGCCTGCGCTTGCCGGTCGAGTTTGGCGTCAAAATTCCGTGCCAGTTGTTCGAGTTTGGCGTCAAAATTCCGTGCCAGTTCTTCGAGTTTAGCGTCAAAAGCCTGCGCTTGCCGCTCGAGTTTGGCGTCAAAATTCCGGGATTGTTTGGCCAGAGCTTCGTCAAGATACGTTTTTGTGAGCGCATCTCCATTGACGCTTCCCAACAAGGCGTAGTACAGATCAAATCCAAAGGCGGCATCATGCTTGATTTCAGCTATCAATTCACGTTTAAATTCCTCGGTGAGCACCATCATGCCTCATCTCCTTGTTGTCATTTTTTAGTCGTCTCGTTGCGCTGTCATCTCAAACACTCGCAACAAAGTCTCCGCAGTCGACGCATCAAACACCGTTTCTAATTCATGCTGTAAGGCATCACGTTCGACTAGCGCGATGGTGTGACTCATCAGAGTGTCTCCTCTCTTTTCTCGACCTCATAGCTTGTTCTCTTTATCCTCTCTCAAAGATACATCCAAGCCCTCAAACTGTCAAGGATGGAGGAAAAAATATCATAAACCTGGAGTGCGAAAGCCCTGCTTTCGCACTCCAGGTCACGTTATCCATTGCATGAGCGTTCTTCCAACCCCTGATATCCGTGTCGATACGCCTTCCCGCACACAGCGCAGCGCAACGTTTCATCGAGGCGTTCCCCGCAGGCGCACATCCAGCCGATTTGTCGCGCCGGGTTGCCAACCACCAGGGCGTAATCCGGGACATCGCGAATTACCACCGCGCCGGCTCCGACAAAACAATAACGTCCCAGGGTCACGCCGCACACAATCGTCGCATTGGCGCCCACGCTAGCCCCTTTTTTCAGGAGGGTTTGGCGCAATTCGTCCATTTTGACGATCTCTGCGCGGGGATTGATAATATTGGTAAATACCATAGAGGGGCCGCAAAACACGCCGTCTTCGAGCGTGACGCCTTTATAGACTGAGACATTATTCTGGATTTTACACTGGCGGCCAATCGTCACATCGGGCCCGATGACCACATTTTGTCCGATATTACAGCGTTCGCCAATCGTCGAGCCTGAGAGCACATGCGAGAAATGCCAGATTTTTGTTCCGCGACCGATGGTTACATTGTTATCAATCACTGAGCTTTCATGCACAAAATATTCCGGCGCCGCTTGAGTTTGAGAACTCTCCTGAGCAGAAGTTTTCAAAGAAATGTTATCGCAATGCTCATCCAGTGAGCGTTGGCCGGCTTTCAGGATTCTTAACACGCGCAAACCTTCTTCACCATCGGTCAACGGGCATTTTCCCCGGATTATACAGTCGAGAAAATGTTGACATTCCACCCGCAGCGGCTCTTCCTGCGAAATCTCAACCCGCTCCGGTTCGGCTTTGGCAGGGACAGGAAGGTTATTGCGCCAGTGAATCTCATGCGGATAAAGTAACAGCTTATCCTCCCAGGGCTGCATATCATCAAATACGGCCATTTTGCGATCCCCAACCACCACCAGCTTTTGTTCTTTGAAGGGGTGCAGCCAGGACACAAAAATATGAGCGCGCATCCCGGACGGAAATTCCAGATGGGTTGTGGTGACATCCGCAATTTTTTGATGCAGATAATTCCCTCCGGTAGCAAACACACTTTCCGGTTCTTCCCCGGCCAGGGCCAGAATCATGGAAATATCATGCGGCGCAAAGGACCAGAGAATATTCTCTTCCCGCCGGATTTTCCCCAAATTCAAGCGGTTGGAATAAATATAGTTGATCCGTCCTAATTCGCCGCTCAGTGCCAATTCTTTAAGACGCGTAAACACCGGATGATATTGCAGCAAATGCCCCACCATTAGCACCAGATTCTTTTCTTTGGCAATTCTGATCAGCTCCTCAGCTTCCGCTTCATTCAATACCAGGGGTTTTTCCACATACAGATGTTTTCCGGCCAATAGAGCTTCTCTGGCAAGCAGATAATGGGTTTCGGCCGGCGTGGCGATGACCACGCCCTGAATTCCTTCATGCGCCAGCGCATCATTCAACGCCAGGCAGGTTGCTGCAGACGGATATTGTTCGTGAAACTGTTGCAAGAGGACTTCATTCTTTTCACAGATCAGCTTCAAAGCCCCAAGCTGCTGAAAATTGCGGATCAGGTGTTTCCCCCAATGCCCGCCGCCGATCACAGCCAGTGATGGTAATGTATTCATAACAGAGAACCTCCGATAAAACAGTAAGTATGTGATGATCAATAATTTCTTTGCACATCAGAAATCGGGTTTCTCGAAAAAACCCGATTTCTCGGCCCGGGTGTTTTGACAAGGTAAAACTGACAGGTTCGTAGTTCGCGCTTTAGCGCGCTTTCCGCCTGATGAACATTAAATAATTAATCCGGTAATCCCTCTCTGAACCCCTCCCCCTGCCCCTCCCCGAAGGCTGACAGGGGTCGGTATGTTGTGCTGATGCCTCGTCCGCCCAGCCATCAATGGCCGGTCTCAAAGCTGAAGCAGGCTGAAGCCCGCTCCCAAATTCCACAGGGCGCTTCAGCGTCCTTCAACGTTGAGACTGGCGATTGATCGCCAGGAGACAGGGCACACGAGTTTGCCCCTCACGTGATACCTACCCCTGTCAGCTCCCCGAAGGGGAGGGGAGTTTCTCCCCCTCCTTCGGAGCAGGGCTGTTAAGTTCTACCCCCTCAGTCCCCCGCAAGCGGAGAAGGCGATCCGTTTCCCCCCGCTTGCGGGGGGAATAAGGGGGGTACACAGGTTCTCTCTGCGAGAACTTAACAGCCTTGCCTCCTTCGGAGGGGACCGGGGGGAGGTTTCTTACCGAATTATTTTCTTCATGTTCATAAGGCGGAACTACAAGCCCGTCAGTTCCCTCTTGACGAAGCACTAGGCTCCTATCAAGTTCGAGATAATATCTCGTAAAATCCGACAATTGTTCTCGGCCGAGAGAACCTGGGCCGCTTGATGAGAGCCTCGTTTATAGCGTTCAATCTCCTGGGCAGACAGGCTGTTCAATTTGTCAGCCATCGCCTCTATCGTAAAATCTGCAGCAATCACACCGCAATCATACTCCCGAACAATCCGCGCCATTTCCGGGGATGGCCAGATCGCAACCGCCAATCGCGCTTGAATAAATTCAAACAGTTTATTCGGTAATGCCATGCGATTATTGAAATTTGTCGGCGACATGAGATATATACCAAGGTCATACTGGTTAATAGAGCGAGCAATTTCTGGCATGGGCACAGGTTCGCAAAATTGAATTCTCAGCCGCTTACGAGCAAGCTCTTTTAACTGGTGTAAATATTGCGTATAACGAGGGCTATTGAGCAGGAGCATAAAATCCAGATGAAACCGTTCGTCCAGCCGATCCATTAAGAAAATCATATTTTCAAGTTTTCTGGATGGATGCAGCCCTCCATGGTGAATCAAACGGATACATTCTGCATCAGTGGGCCTGGGAGAAAGTTCTTCATAAAACGGAGCATTTGTCAGCACATCACAGGCTGCCCCATAAACGCGGGCATATTCGTCTGCAATTCCCTGGCACACGGTGATCATCGCATCAATACGCGGGAGATAACGCCGACAAATGTCATCCCAATAAGGTTGATAGAGCATGCGGAATCTCCAGGAGTCATCAAAATGACGCGGTTCATATTCATGAGCGTCGAGTAACACTTTTGCTCCATGTTTTGCCGCCAGAGCAAGAGCGACCGGAAGGGTATGCAGATCGTGAGCAATAATTAAATCATACTGAGAATCTTTAAACCTCACAAGAACCTGGCGGACTTCCGGAATGGACCAGTAATATTCCTCAAATTGCCTGCTTGTCAAGCGCAATATTCGCACACCTTTCTGGAGGAACCGGTCTGCTATATAGCGAGGGCGGGCTTCTGTCAGTTGATGAAACTCGATATCTTCCGTCTCAAATACGCCAAAACCTGCAACAACAAGCTCATACAGTTCCTTCAGAAACACGATCTGGCGATACACTCGCGGAGTACGGTAAATTTGTGTAAAAGAAAGGATAAGGATGCGTTTCATGAATCAGTTCTCCCTAAAATAATGTAAAGCGACATTGATGAAAATAATCTGGTCATGATGCCTCCTTCACCATCTGTGTTAACACAGCAACAAGCTCTTCATACACCTGAAACCAGTTGCCTGCGACAGGTTCAAAGAAAAAAGTATTATGCCAGAGCAGGGTGAACAGCCCGTTTACAGCCTGACAACGGCGCGCAAGTCGCAAAATTTTCTCTTTGCCTTCCTCCGGGGAAAGCCCCTCATATTGTGGGGAAAATATCGAGCCTTCCATTACGATTAAGGGGATTTCCTGCAATGGGATGACACCAGATCGCTCGACATCATACACCTGGTACGGATGGCAGGTGCCGCAGCGAAAACCGGCGTGCTCCGCATAGGTTAAAGTGCTGTCGTAGGCCATACCCATGTCGGCCCATAATCTCCAGGTATCCGGAATCTGGAAGCGTAAATAGTGCTGCCGTCCTCCATACTTCTGCAAACCTGTGACAGCGTCAAATATTTTCTTCTCAGTCTGAAAGATTTCCGTATTTTGAAACGAATCATACCCGGGATGAAACCCGATTTCATGCCCCTGTTCCCGAACTTCGCGCAAAATCGTCGTACAGGGGTCACGGCGCAGATTAGAGCCGTCATCATAGGGTGATGTGTGCGCTGTTTTAAAATAGAAGACGCTCTGGAGATGGTGGATTTCGGCGTGTTCCAACACCCAGCGCAATCCTTTATAAAAGGGGTCGTTCCGCCATGAAACGAGTACAGGCAGCTTTTCGAAGAGTTCATGCATATCTTTTCGGCGCAGAAGGGACCCCAACATGGATTTATACAGATGCCATCTGGTAAGATAGCGCAGAGGGTGATCGACGTCGTGACTGAGCAATACACGAAAGACCTTGATCTGAGGGGACCAACGCGGCAGTAATACTTTCAACCAACTTCGTAGAATAAGCGCCCACTCATCAACAACCGGTTGTTCCAAAAACCCGTGCCTACCGGCAACACTAGCCCGGGCCGGAAAACGGCCATGCGCATCCCGGTTCAACACGACGGTTTCCTCCCAGCGCGAAAGCATAAAAAAACTTGCCGCGAGAATATCAGCATAAAACACAACAGAGCCATCCGGCCGGTGTTCGACAAAGGGTTTTTGCCCATCTTCATATCCCGCACCCCAGAACAATACCGGGGTCAGTTCCCTGAATTCAGGCTGAAATCCCGGAGGGAAAAGGTCTGTTATCGGATGCCAATCCAAACGCTGGGGCGGACAGCGCAGCAAGTCTTCCCAGGCTGACGCGCGGCATGGGACAATATACAATCCCGGTCGCCCCCCCTGAGCCTCAACAGGGTCCCTATAGTACACCGGCAGATCAAGGGCTTCGAAACCATGGCCATCCGGATCGCCGTCTGTTACACCAGCGCGCTGTGCTAATTGCCGCCATGTGTAGCCGACTGCCGCTGGCGTCAAAGGAGATTGATTTGCTTTTATGTGTAAAACCAATTCAGGGAAATGTTCATTCATCACTATTTGTTGTTATTTTATCCTATGGAATACGTAATGGGGCAAGCTATGGGGAGTTAGGTATCCAAGAGAGCATCCCAAAGCCGACCTGCAGATACGGCAAGCTGGCTCTTGGCGTTGCCGTCTTTTCCTTGCGTTCTCATGTTGAGATTTTCTGTGTCCATACTAAATCTTTTTTGCAATCAGAACCGAATGGTAAGATAATTCACTCTTTATCCGTCTAATCCATTTTGTCTCAATGATGTAAGGCTTTTTTACCGGCAACGTGAGATTTGTTATTTTTCTAATAGCCGCCCAGACTAAGTGATACATCGGGTAAATAATGAATGAGAATCTCCATCCATCTATCAATACGAGTTCAAAGCCATTTTTTGCCAACGTCTTTCTGTAATACTTCGCGGAATAAAATTTAACACCGAGCAGATGATTCATAGAGCGTAACTTAAAAATATCTCTCTTGATAGTTCGCCAAAGAGTAAACAATGACCATTTGGTGTGGGCGGTGATAACGATCGTCGCACCTTTCTTCAAGACACGATGGAACTCAACGAGTGCCTTTTCAGGTGGATCAACATAAAAAATGACTGAATTACAAAAGATAAAATCAAAAAATGAGTCCTCATAGGGAAGTTCATCAATACTTGCGGACTTATACTCAATACCAGGAACATTGAGCGTACTAAACAAGTCAACCGCATAGAGATGATTATACCCAAGCTTATGTAAATATATAGAATACCGTCCATCTCCGCATCCTGCATCCAGCACATGTATATTGAGGTCTGTTGGTATAGCACGCAATATATAGGCTAACTGAGGATCACTGGAACTTAATTCGACATTTTTCGAAGTAAGCTTTGTTTCGTATATCGTGCGAATCTGCTCTCTGTTAATTTCCATTTTCAATCCAACTCGCTAACATATCAAATGCCTGATAAACCTTCGTTTCGACTTCAACTTGTCGCTGTTTAAAAATTTCTAAGTATTTTTGCTCTTCACTCAAACTAAAATCTTCTGCAAGGCAAAGAACTCTGTCTGCAAGGTCATGTGGTTCATACCTACGCATATCAACGGCGTATTTTTCTTTTCCATAATATTCCATCATATCGTGATACTTTATATTCCAACCAATCGTAATGACATTTATCCCTGATGAAAGTGCAGCAACAAGGGCATGATATCTGGAAACAATAGAATATTTCGATTTCGAAATAAGCCCCTTCGCCATCATCGGATCGAGATTCTCTTCCACAATTACAATATCTTCCTGGGACAGCTCACTGGAAATCAAACGCGCAACATGCCGATCACATTCATTGGGATTGCGCGAATACATGTGGGGAAGAAACACAATTGTTTCCCCCTGATCCAGCAATCTTTTGCAGATCAGAACCATAGAATCAATATGTTTGTCTCCAACACTGCCCCCGGCAGTTTTCTTCACCGTCCGATAGATAACCGAACTTGGTGAAACGATGACAAAGTTTTTCGCTGAAAGCTGATTTTCATCTAAAAACTTTTGCGCCCATACATCATCACGCGGCAGAAGAACCGCACAATCCGGAAAGTCATACACTTTAGACTGATCTTTGACGATTTCCTTGCAATAAGCAGCGCTGTGACGTCCCCGAGCCGGTATGAAGGGCAAACGTTTAAACTCCGACCGGGCAAATATGCGGACACGCCAATCATCAAAAGGGCCAAACGACTGTATAAACCTGGCGATTCTTTTCCCATGCTGCTTTGCATAATAGTAGCTCGAATAGCTGTTAATCCCCTCAAAAGCCCCTCTCACGCCATCGCCAACATAGGCTATCCCCATCATATCAATAACAAGGTCAGCCCTCTGAAAGGCGTCCATAAATTCGCGATGAATCTCATTGACATCTTGGAGATTCTGCGTTTGATGATTACTTACTTTTGATTGTGATACAAGTCGCTTTATCTTTCTTGCCACTTGTAACGGGAACTTATTATATGTCCACCACTGAAGAACCGAATCGCGCCGTACAATTTTCAAACCGTACCTATTCGCCCAATAACTTTCTTCATCAAATGAGTTCGGGGTTACGGCAAATACAAATTCCGGCTTTTCTTGTAGTCGTCGCTGGAGTTGATCAACAAGGGTCAGAGCCATCGCAGGCCCGCCCAGATTTCTACTCAAACACAGACCTGTGACCAATAATTTCATTGTACTCTTCCCCTCTTGATGATTGTTTTCAAAAAGAACCTGAGTAAATCCTTTGATTCCAGGATGACATAAATATATCTTGCTATTCTAAAATATTTCGCTTTAAGGAGTTTTTTAATGATTTTCAGCTTGATGAAATCTTTTATCTTCAATTTGTATGCAACAATCTCTTCGGGATGCTCCGTTCTTTTTTGTTGAGGAATATATTGATGCCTTTGAAGTTTCACTTTTTTCATCCCTTCACCGATGGCTCCCAGAGCATAATTTGGACTTTGCGCTTCAACGATTTCTTGAAGATAACCCGGTTCAAAATGGAAGTCTTTCACTTTTTGGAGGATATTTTCCCCTGTTTGAGTTCTGCTGATAATCAAATTCGTTCCGATATTATCCTGATTATAGCGCGATTGCCAGGCGTCTCCAACTACTAAATCAGCGCAATAACCAATGTGATCAACACAGTAGAGACAACCTGGTTGAGTAAGAAATTTATCAAAGAATAACATATTATTAACCTTTTCACCAAATGTATCGGGATGACGAACCTCAAAGAGCAGACTTGCCTTTTGATTGCTCAATCTGGTTTTTCTATAACGCCCCTGTTCACGATATGTGATTTCTGCCATATTAAAATTGTTATACCATGCAAATGCCCTGGCGTTGTTTCTGTCAAACGTATAGCCACAAATCAATGCGATTTTTGCATAAATTTTTTGATGTAAAAATTCAAAGTGCTTTTTTAGAGAAAGTAGGGTTATTGATGTGATCTGGCATGGAAGTCCGATCAAGAGGTATCGTCCATGCAATGATTTGAGTAAATTCATCGCATTTTCATAATTAATATTATGGTAGATCGAGTTTGGCATCAGGGAAATATCGGTAAGTATCTCTGGAAAATATTCGAGGCCACCTTTGTGAACAATAGAAATAATCCCGTCAATTTCTTTCTGTTCAAGCAATGACTTGCTTACATCTCGGATAAACCCTCCCGAACTTGCGTGAAATCGCCTCTGTTGGTCTTTAGAATAACCATTATACACATTTTCGATTCTCCCCAGCAAATGGCTTTCCTGGCTATCCGCCAGGGTCATATAATCCACTGCATAACTCGGACACACAGACAGACAATTTTTCACGCCATTACAAACAACACAATTTTGTAAATCAGAAATCGTTGCCTCCCATTTTCCCCTCGAATCGTTGAGCCGCATACGAATGTTGCTGAAAGGACAACTATGAGTACAGGCTCCGCAACTAATGCACAAGTCATTATCTGTAATCAGGCTTACGTTCCTTCCGATGTACTTCATACTATGCGTGATCATCTTTTTTCAGGCAGAATCTAAATAGACGCTCCTGTTGAGTTGATCCTCTTAAAAAAAGGAAGTCTTTTGCAACAGCCTGAAATGATGAACGATCTTTGTTGAATGGTCAAAAATTTAAACCATCCGATACCGCCATAGAGAAAAATGCTGAGGACAGTACACAGTATAGCAAAAACGATGCCATTATAAAAGACGACCAGACCAATCGGGAGTATACAAATTACTGAGATGGAACAGTATTTCAGCCAGGTATAAAATGCCTTTACCGGAGAGATTGCTACAGAAATGAATATCCAGTAGAGAAGAATTGCATAACTCAATGCCCCTCCAAGTGCATAGCAAGATACCGCTGCGAATGGAGAATCTATATACAGTGAACTCAACAAGATAGGAAGAAATCTACTCACAAATAAGAGTGCATTCCCGAACAAAATTTTATAGTGTTGGTTCAAAATACTGAAGATGAACCCGATCCCAATTTGTGTTTGCACCGCATTTAAAAGAACCATTGGAAGAATTAAAAATAGATAAAGCGAAACCCCTGACCATTTTGAGCCAAGCAGCAACGGGAGAACAAACCCAGCCGTCGCTGTGATTAAAAAGGCCGGAAATAGAGCTAATTGACAACTATAGACAAAAGTCTGCCATGTGATATCTTGCAATCCTTTTCCTTCACGATAGGCTTGCGCAGCTTTCGGATAAAACACTTGCCCTAATGCCTGTCCTGACAATGTAGTCGGAATATAAATGATATTTCTGGCCATCGTAAAAAGTCCTACCGCAGACTCTGAAAAAAACAGAGCCATTAACGTCGTAGGCAAATTTGCACTTGCCGAGTTTAAAAGATTTGAAGGCAGATTGTATTTCGCGAAACTCCGAACATTCCACAACGCGCTAAAAATGGAAGTAAACCCTATTTTATTCCATGAAGACTGCCGTCCATGCATCATCGCGGCATAAAGATAGATGCCTAATTTTATCATCATTCCGATAAGCCCGCTTGCCAATAGACAGCGATAATCCTGCCAGAAAAACAAAAAAGTTCCGATAAGTGCAATAAAACTCACTATCGGTGAAACAATATCTGTAATTGGAAAATAATTAAATTTTCCAAGATACCCGATGTAATTTCGAAAAGAGAGATTTGCGACTGTTAAAGGGATAAAGATTGGCGACAAATAGAAGATGATGTCAAAAATACTTATTGAGAACCGTTTGATAAGATACGGGCGTAAAAGATATATACCAAAACAAAATAGGAAGCTAAAAAATATCCCGACGATAACGGTTCCAATGGCTTGTTGGAAGGATTGTTCTTTAGATTCTGCCATCGGAATAGATGCTTCCAATGCAAGCCCCCCAACAACGCTGGCAAGCCCTAGAAGAGAGAACGCTGCTTGAACGATCCCATAGTCTGCTGGACTAATCAGGCGAGCTGTAATAGGAATCAAGACAAAGGAAAGTATCCGTTGAACGGCTTGACCGGTGAGAACTTTAGATGAATCTCTCAACATTCCCATTTCTTTTGCCTCATACTACATGTTTTTCTAACCTCAGAGCATATCCAGATACGATACCGGATCAAGCAATTGCAGCTCTTTTAGAGTGATTTCCTCTATAAAGAATTGACGATTGTTTAAGTAACTGCAGGAATGAAGAATACATAAGAATTTCCTGGTGTCCGATGAATATCAAAGACTTTCGCCACGCAACAGAAAGGCGATAAGCCAGGATAGGCCCGGTACATACTTTCTTACCTATCCCTTCAACCGCCCTAGAAAATGTGCGATTTCTTGCGGGTCTATCTCGGCAATGTGCCCCAGAACTTCTACCGGATGTGGCAGGGGCGTTTGCCATAGCCAGTCAATGTTCAGCCAGAAACCGGGGAATACCCTGGAATGATAACGATGCTCCGTATCAACCGGAACGCTATGATATTGTCCGCCCTCGCTCGGCCTGATACCATTCGACGCGCTGCGCCAACGGATCAATCAGCCAATATTCCGGCACGCCGCTGCGTTCATACTCATAAAATTTCTCCCCGCGGTCACGTCCCGCGCTTTCCGTGAAGATGACCCTTTCTTTAAGATCGGCGGCCTCCCTAATTTTGTCAAGCGATCTTTCGTGCGATTGACTCTTCAGTTCATAAAACCCGTGCGCTGACAAGAAAGACCTGATCAATCCTGTCGAATCACGTCAACTCCTTGTGGAATCTCAAAGAGAAACATTTCATCTGGCAGGCCGACGTTGGTGTCAATGTTGCGTAAGAAGACATCGGTAATATTGCCATACGGGTCATAGACGCCGGTATGGATAATCCGGAACGTGGCCTGTTCAACCGACAGGATCAATTTTGCCAAATCCGGCTGCGGTTGTTTGGGAAGTAACTCCAGTTTATACAGATCAGGAGCGTCTTGGCTGGCGGGCAGCAGCTTGATATAAAAATCTTCCTGTAATTTGCCCATGCCGGAAAGAAAGGTAATCGGGGTTTTGGACCCGTACGCATCTTCCGCATGCTGGATAATCACCTGGCTGTCTTCAGCCGCATAAAACCACATTGTGTTGCCATCGCTTACCAGTAGTTGCTGCTCCGGATTGGTATATTCCCAACGCATTTTGCCTGGTTTTTTAAAATAGACCTGCCCGTGCGATTCTTGCTTTCGTCCGGCCAGGGAGCGTAACTGCGCTACCTGCGTGAACGCGGCTTGAATATCTTGCGTCCGTTCATATTCAGCTTGAATCCGGTCAATAACCGTCTGGACATCCTGCCCCCATCCCTGGGAAGCAGGCAGGAATACACACAACAGAAGTACAATAAGGGTCACAATATTTTTCATAAAGGTATCTCCAATGTCAATCTAAGGTTGTAGTAAACGCTTTAAGTAAGTATTTCATGTTACGCAGTCCCCTCTCGCTTGCAGGAGACTGAGGGAAGTATTGCGTCAGTTCTGAGCGTGTGATAACGGCGTTCAAGCGACTAGTTCAGAGTTTCGAAAATTAAGTATCCGTGAGGCACGGTGAAGAAGTCAGGTTTTTTCCTAAAAACCCGACTTCTTCTGTCCGGCGTACATTCACATTCACGTTATTCGTGCCATTTGATGGCTTCTCCTGGATTAAGGGGCAGCAGCACGTGAAAAGTTGAGCCGTGTCTGAGTCCGCTTTCTACCCAGATCCGTCCGTGATGAGCCTGTACAATGGCGCGACAAATCGCCAGACCGACCCCTGGCCCGCCAAATTCCCGGGTTGTGGAATCGTCAATCTGGAAAAATTTTTCAAAGATTTTTTCAAAATACTGGGATGAGATGCCGATACCGGTATCGGTTATCGTCAGATGAATTCCTGGCTGGCCCGCTGGCGTGTTTCCGATTTCTGAAGCCAGAGAGCTTCTGGCGATTTTCAGGCGTATCTCGCCGGTTTCGGTAAATTTCACCGCATTGGAAAGCAAATTTTTAATTAAATGCGTAATTTGGGTTTCATCTGCGACAATTTGAGGAAGCTGAGGCTCGATATCGAGATGAAATCTCAATCCTTTCGCTAATGCTGACATCTTCCCCGAATTTGAAGCATCTACGGCAATTTTTGTGATATCCAGCGGCACAACAGTGATTTCGTCGATCTGATTGGCTTCCAGTTTGTTCAAGACAATCAAATTGTCAATTAATTCAGAGAGATATTCACCTTGTTGTCTGGATAGAGTGATAAATTCGCGCTGCTCCTGAGTCAATTCTCCCAGACTATCCTGGAGTAATAATTCATACGTGCTGAGAATAGATGTCAACGGAGTCCGCAGTTCATGGGAAATCGTTGCAAGAAAATTGGCCTTTACACGGTTAATTTCTTTTTCTCGGGTCACATCGCGCAAGACGGTGACGACCCCGATCTGGTGTTGATATTTATCACGCAACGTTCTGGCAATCGCCACTACCGTTACTTCCTCCTCGCGCTGAAGTGGCTTTTCTCCACCTGAGGTGGGCAGAAATGCGGTCTTGCCTGCCCGCTTTAGCACAAACTCTTCACTAATCACCTCATCAGCACGTTGTGACGCTTCGACAAACAGGAACGCAAGCTCGCCGGAGTCAAGCACATCCAAAAGGCGTTTTCCGAGAAGTTCTTTCTCTGTGCGGCTCAGGAGATCGAGGCAGGCTTGATTGACCAGAGAAATTTTATCTTCATCATTGACCACGATAATTCCATCAGTGATTGATTGGACGATAGCCTCGGCTTTATTTTTTTCTGCCACAACTTCCTGGGTCAACCGTTCGTATTTACGATTCAGTTCTGCCTTTTCAAGCAGATCAAGCACAGTTTCTTTTAGTTCCTGATATTCCCAGGGTTTTTTCAGGCATTTATTTAACGCCGCATGGTTCACTGCATAGACTACATCATCAAAGCCGGCCTGTCCGGTTAACATGACCGTCATGATAGTGGGATCAAGCTGATGGACAATTTCTAACAATTTTGATCCCTGTATCCCGGGCATGATTTCATCGGTGATGACGATTTCAATCTGTCCGCCTTGTTCTTTCAATTCTTTCAGAACTTCTAATGCTTCAAGCGCGCTTTCAGCCACCTCGATTTCACAGAGATGTCCCACGGCATTTTCCAATTGAGTCATCAGAGAACCGACGACTTCAGGCTGATCGTCTACGCAAAGAATAAACCCTTTTTGCATCACGTGTTCACCATTATTTTTGTTGGATCCGAAGCTGAAGAGGCGTTCCTTCAAACGCAAATGTTTCACGTAACTGATTGGTAAGATAGCGTTTATAGGAAAAATGGATGCCTTCGGGATAATTACAAAATGCTACAAAGGTTGGAGGACGCACAGCGCTCTGGGTGATATAATAGAGTTTGACCTGATGGCCTTTATATGTCGGTGGCTGATGCTTCGCAAGGATGTCATGTAAGGCCGTATTCAGCTCTGATGTGGCAATTCTCCGGTTATATTGGGCATATATGTCGTTAGCCAGATTGAGCGTTTTGAAGACGCGTTGCCCTGTCAGGGCTGAAGTAAAGATAATCGGTGCGTACTCCAGATATTTTAATTTGTCGCGAATGCGGTACACGTATTCGCCGGCTGTCTTTGAATCTTTATTCACCAAATCCCATTTATTCACCACAAGGATAATGGCGCGTCCATTTTCAAACGCATAACCTGCAATGCGGGCGTCCTGATCTGTGACACCTTCCTCGGCATCGAGCAAAACAAACGCGATGTGACAACGATCAAGGCTTTTAAAAGCGCGCACGACGCTATAGCGTTCAATCGGATCCGTGATCTTACTTTTGCGACGAATGCCGGAAGTATCAATGAAGATATAGCGCGTTTCGTTGAGGTACAATTCCGAATCAATTGCATCGCGCGTTGTGCCAGCAATCTCCGTCACTAACATGCGGTTCTCTCCGAGCAGATAATTTACAAACGACGATTTGCCGACATTCGGCCGGCCCACGACTGCGATTCTAATGGCAGCATCCTCTGGCTGGTCTTCGGATTCAGTTGCCTCAACATGCTGGCAAATCGTATCGAGTAAATCATCAAGTCCGCGTTTGTGCTCGGCTGAAATCGGGAGTATGTTGGCAATGCCAAGCTGATAAAAGTTCACGAGATTCTCTTCGTGTTTCGGGTCATCAATTTTATTCGCCACAAAATAGGTCGGTTTTCCGGCCCGGCGTAACTGCTCAACCACTTCATGGTCTGTTGTGCTCAGTTCCGCCTGTCCATCGAACAGGCACACAATGACGTCCGCCTCTTCGATTGCCAGACGTGTTTGTAACTGCATGAACGCCAACATCGGATCATCGGTGGTTGGCATGAGTCCACCCGTGTCAATCAGGGCAAAGGTTTTATCCATCCACTCGCAGACTCCATAAATCCTGTCGCGAGTCACTCCCGGAACACCTTGTGTAATCGCCGTATTTTTTCCGGTCAAGCGATTAAACAAGGTTGATTTTCCAACATTCGGTTTTCCTACTAGGGCAACAGTTGTTCTTTGTATCATTCGGTATGAGACGTAAAAACCAGGTTCCTTCGAGAAACCTGGTTTTTCAGAGTCAATCCATTCACACTGTTTCGAGAAATCCGTGTGCCCATTCTCGAAACCACCTCTCCTTGTCGTTACTGGATGTTCATCCCATCAATCTTTTCAAGCGACGTTTTACATCGCGATAATTCGGATTGATTTGAAATAATTCCTGATAAATCTGGGCTGCTTCCGCGATTTTGTCGTCTTCTTCATAAATTGATGCAATTTGATATGTTAAATCCTGGTATTTGTCGCCTCGAGGCTCTACTCGTCTGCGAGCTTCTGAAAATGTTTGCGCAGCAAGTTCCGTCTCGCCTTTTTCAAGATAGCAGAGGGCAATAATGCCTTGGCATTCAACGAACTTCGAAGGTTCTAAGGCCGCGAGTTTCAATTCTTCAATCGCATCATCTAATAATGACATTTCTTTATATGAAATGCCTAGTTCATAGTGGGTTTCATAATCTTCTGTCCCCACTTCTTCCAAGACGCCTTGTTTAAATTCTTTGACAATATCATCAATTTCACTCAGGGCCAGGTGTTCAGACCCTTCGATTTTGATGCCGCCGGGTTCACGTTGCTGCGGCATTTGTCCCCACATGTGCTGATCTTTGGGTTTTTTGGCTGTTGTATCAAGCCGGCCGGCGAGATCGAAAAATTCTGCGGATGAAGTGGCTGCGGCCTCGGGTTCCGGTCTTGCAAAAACTTCTGAAACAGGCTGAAAGCCAGGTTCGTAACTCAGGGTTTCGTGCAATGATTCCTGAGGTTCAGGTTCGTGTTCCTGGTCATCTTGCCAGGAAATGACCCCCTGGTCCGCAATCGCAAAATCCAGGGTGTGCGATTCTGCTTCTGCTGCTGGGGGTTCTTCGTCGGTCAGTCCAGTTAAACCGGTGTCGCCGATATGAAAATCTAATTGATGCTCTTCTAATGTATGTCCGTCCGTTTCAGCGTCATCACCGAAATTTAAGGACGATAGTTCTTCTTCTGAAAATTGAATCGAGGATTCTTCTATTGCGATTTCGTGGCCCCTCGGTTCTGAGGTGAGTACCTCCAATTGTTCTTTATAGTCAAGGTTGCCGGGAAACATGCGGATCAGCGTGTGAAAAAGCTGGATTGCCTGGGGTTTCATGCCCACATCGGCGTAACTATAGCCGATTCGAGACAGGATTTCTTCATTTTCCGCTTGCAACTGCAAGGCGCGATCATAATATTTTTGCCCTTCTTCGTTATTTTGACGAATCAAGGCATCACCGATATCACTATAGATTACCGCCGCATCTTCAATAAAATTTTCGCCTTCATACATGGCGGCGAGTTTGGTTCGAATTTTTATATTGCTTGGGTCAAGATCCGCAATTTTTCGATAAGTATCCAATGAATCATGTTTATTGCCTGCGGTCGCTTGCATCTCGGCTGCGGCCAGATAATTGGTTTTAGCCTCGCCGATCAGCCCTTTTTGAACATACAAATCGGCTAAATCGAGATAGGTTTTGGTGATGTCAGGTCTGGCCCGCTGCGCTTTTTTATACACAGCAATGGCTTTTAAGGTAAACCCATCTTTGGCGTATAATTCTCCTACTTGCAGATAATACTCGCAGGCTTTCGTGCTTTCGTTACGTTTAGCGTATAAATCACCCAGGGCATTCAGGGCATTTCTATCATCCGGATGTTCTTGCAAGATTTTTTCGTATTTTTCGACTTCTTTATCTTTTATGCCGATGCCTTTTTTTTGGGTTAATCCCTTTACAACGTCTAAAAAACTGCCTTTTTTTGCCATCGTTCCCTCTTACCGGTTATCTGAAGAACACATCATCCAGATAACCGGTCTTGCAGAACATTATTTACGCGTTTTCCTTGATAAATGCTTCATATTCTGCGGCTGAAAGTAACTGCTGCAGTTCGTCAGGATCTGACAGTTTCACTTCCAGAATCCATCCTGTTCCATAGGGGTCGTCGTTAATAAATTCTGGGTTTTCATCGAGTTCTTCATTAATCTTGACGACCTCACCGCTGACCGGGGCATAGAGATCTGACACGGTTTTTACCGATTCGATAGTGCCACAGGCGCTAAACTGCATCAGTTCTGCCCCCACATCGGGCAGTTCAACATACACGACATCCCCCAGCTGCTCCTGGGCGTAATCTGTAATGCCCACCACAGCAATTTCATGTTCGACTCGCACCCATTCATGTTCTTTTGAATATTTCACATTTTCGGGATACATAGGCTCGCTCCTTTTTCCCTGAGTTTAATAGAACTTTGTTGGGTTCTTCCGGCCTGTTTGCCAGGCAGTCAGGAATAAAGAAAATACACAGCTGCATTCACCCTGTTAAAAAAGTAGCATCTCTTCTTTATTCCTGTCTTCCAGTAAATTTCGTGGAAGCGTCATTGTTTCAGCGACATCCTTATTTTGCCGCTGATTCATCACGATTTACTCGGTGTCGCCTTTTAATGAGGGACGTTTTGAGGTATCCATATCAACATTTCCCTTGAAATGCGCCCCCTCTGCGACAATCACTCGCGGCGCTTTAATATCGCCGATCATCGTGCCTGATGATACGATCTCCACTCGATTCTGCGCCACGATATTTCCGGTGACTGTGCCCCCAATATTAATATTTTCAGCTTCAACATCAGCCTCAATCACCCCGGTCTGTCCCACCAGCAAATTTTTCGCCAGGCGAATCTTGCCTTCAACCCGGCCTTCAATTTTTACATCTTCATCGCCAAATAATTCGCCTTTAATTGAGATCCCCTTTCCTACTACCGTTACGCCTCCTTCTCGTCGAGTCGCGGGCGCAGGCGGAGGAGTGACGGGTTGGCGCGGAGCCCGTACAGCCGCTTCAACAGGGGTGGGAATGGATTCTTCCATTTCCGTTTCAGAATCATATCTCTGACGTCCAAATAATGCCACTCTTCATATCCTCCTTCAAAACACTTCCGCCTGTGTTCACAAAATACGGAAATGTTGCTTCATGAGATAGTCTTCTCAACCTTGACACTCATTTTTACACTAACATTTTTATGAGTGTTAACAAAGCAGAGCGAGCTTGTCAAGTTTTTTCTCTGTTCTTCTCGCTCTATAAATAGTGAACTATACTATTTAGACAGACTCTTATGAAAAACCTGCCTATTCCATGCAAGAAAAAATCATCAAGATTTTCATTTCTTCATGATTCTTCTTGACTTTTTTTTGAAAAGTGTCGAGGTGTTACTTCGACCTGTCACGTTTTGATGAAACATGGACATTTCTTTAGCTCTGTTTGGAGAAAATCGGCAATATCAAGCACAAGGCATGAAATCCTTACTTATGAAAAATTTTTGTTGCCACTTAACCCCGGTGTCATGAAATCATATCGCACGTTTTTGGTTCTTGCATTATTCCCTCTGACGTTTCTGATGATTTTTTTTTATTTCCCCTTGCTTTCCATCTTAAAAGAAGGCTTTTGGGAGGCTCCGGGCCGCCTGACCGCACAGTATCTGCTCGCGACACTTAAGGAACCGTATAATCGCCGGGTAATGCTGTTTACGTTGACACAAGCGGTGCTAAGCACAGGTTTGACCTTTGTGCTGGGATTTCCCGGTGCATACCTTGCCGCCAAATTTACCTTTCCGGGCAAATCTCTCTTAAAAGCAATCACGACCGTGCCGTTTGTGCTGCCATCAATCATTGTATCGCTCGGATTTGTTCTGCTCTTCGGCAACAATGGTGCGTTCAATAAGGCGTTGATGGCGGTGTTCAACCTGTCCGCGCCTCCGTTACGAATTTTATATAGTCTGAAAGCTATTGTGTTGGCTCATGCGTTTTATAATTTTCCGTTGGTTGTCAGGCTGGTTTCTGCGGTTTGGTCAAGTATTGATCCTCGAATCGAAGACGCCGCCCGGTCGCTTGGCGCGAGAGAATACAGCGTTTTCTGGCATGTGACATTGCCCATGCTTTTCCCCGGTATTTTGGCCAGCCTGGCCCTAACCTTTATTTTTTCATTTATGAGTTTTGCGGTCGTCCTGGTTTTGGGAGGCGTCAAATACGCGACAATTGAGGTAAATATTTATACCTTAATGACTGTGCTCCTGGACTATAAAATGGGCAGCGCACTGGCAATTGTGCAATCTTTGTTTTCATTAAGCTTTATGTTTTTTTACGCCAGGGTTCTGGAATTTGGTGCGCGGACGGAAAAAGTCGCAGTGGAAACCAATGGCAAGAAACCGCCGTTATTTCTTCGTGCCCGCGATCTTTTTACCTGGCGCGGTGCGCTGCTGATCTCATATTTAGTTCTGATATGTGTCGTGATTCTTGGGCCGCTGCTCTCTGTGGTTGCGTTTTCCGTAATTCATCAGGAAGGAGGGCACGCGGTGCTTTCGCTGAAATCGTATCACAAAATTTTCACTATTCCATACACACCGCTTCTGGGAACCACTCCGCTCCAATCCATTCAAAACAGCTTGTTTTTTGGGATCATGACCGTACTGTTTTCCTTGCCTCTGGGGGTGAGCATCGCGTTTCTGCTTACGCGTACCCGGTTTCCCTGCAAATCTTTATTCGATACCCTGGTGATGCTGCCCCTGGGTATTTCTTCAGTAAGCTTAGGACTGGGGTATGTGCGAAGTTTCCATAAACCTCCGCTGATGATTGCAGGCACATGGTATGCGATTGTCTGTGCTCATACGGTGATCGCCTATCCGTTTGTGATGCGTTCAGTCATGCCGATTCTGAAAAAGATGACAGCCAGTTTAATTGATGCTGCCATGAGCCTGGGAGCCACGCGATTCCAGACATTTCTGCGGATCGAACTGCCTATCATCAAGCCAGGCATTATCGTCGGAGCAACCTTTGCTTTTGCTATTTCGATCGGGGAACTCGGCGCAACCTATCTGCTGTATCGCCCGTCGCTGACTACTATGCCGATTTCCATTTATCGTTTTCTTTCCGCGCATGATCTGGTTGGCGCTAGCGCCATGGGGGTAATTTTAATCATTGTGTGTACTCTGCTCTTCGTGTGTATTGAAAAAACCGGATATAAAACTTTTTAAGCCTTATGGATAAATTGTACTTAAAGAATATTGTCAAACGTTATGATGATTGGGTGCTCCGAATGGATTTGCGCGTGCAGGCCGGAGAAATCATGACGTTACTGGGGCCGAGCGGCTGCGGCAAAACGACCACATTGAGGATTATCGCCGGATTCATTCATATTGACAGCGGCCATCTCTATTTGGACGATCGCGTGATTGATGATGTTCCGCCCTATCAGCGCAATATCGGCGTAGTCTTTCAGGATTATGCCTTATTTCCTCATCTCAATGTCATGAAGAATATTGCCTTTGGGATGCGCATGAAGAAACGCTATACCAAAACCCAGATCAGGGAACGGGTGGCGGAACTCCTCGCACTCGTCGGACTTGAAGGTTATGAACAGCGTTATCCGGATCAACTCTCAGGAGGAGAGCAGCAACGGATTGCGCTCTTACGCGCCATCGCGCCTCACCCTGAGTTTTTACTGCTAGATGAGCCGCTAAGCGCGTTAGATTTTCAATTGCGCAAGCGCTTACGACAAGAAATTCAGAAAGTGCAGCGCCAGCTTGGCATTACCACGATCTTTGTCACGCATGATCAAGAAGAAGCGCTGAGCATTTCAGATCGCATCACGGTGATGAACAATGGGCAGGTTGAACAAATCGGCGCGCCGGTCGAAATTTACCAGAACCCAAAAACCGAGTATGTCGCGCAATTTGTTGGTATGTCAAATGTACTCTCAGGGATTATCCTCCTCCAGGAACAGGGATGTTATGTGGTACAAACGTCCTGCCAGCGCATGATCATCCCGGTCGAACAGAAATATCTTGTTCATGAGAGGATCACGTTTTTTTTTCGTCCGGAAGAGAGTTATCTTTCGCACACTCCGCAGGAGAAGAATGCGATTGAGGGCGTGATTGTCGGACGAGAATATCTGGGAGCGGAAATTTTAACCACCATCCGGAGCAAGGATGGTCAGGAATATATCGTGAGTAATTATATTAAAGATGAGCGTTTTATTCAGCAGACAGGCCAGCCAATTTATCTTAATATTCCCGTCAATGCTTGTAAAATCGTCGGATCTGCTGCAATTCCTCTCAATCCTGGCGCATGAGAGAGACGGTTCTCTGAATAATTATTGACAAGGGTTCATATCCATCATACTGTATTCTAGGTTATTCTAATACGCTGCTTGTCATGATGCCACGGAAGTGGTTATTTGCAAGGCGCTTTGAGGAGGGTGAGGACGTTGTGTTCTGCGCAGCACGCTGACTTTGCTGCTCCTGAAGCCCCATGTAAAATTTTTATGAATGTCCAGGAACTTGACTTGAATTCAACCCATCAAGATGCTCAACGCATCTATGGCGACATCCAGGCGCACTACCCGGAAGAAGCCCGGTTGTTGCAGCAATTGCTCCGAAAAAACCAGGCATACACTGCGGTTCTGCCGGAATTTCTCCGTGCATATTATTTGCTAATCGCCGGGTTCCAGGCAAAACACCGGCTGTTTTTGTGCGGCAACGGTGGCAGTTTTGCTGATGCGATGCACATTTCCGGCGAACTGCTGAAATCCTTTAAACGCCGAAGATCGCTTTCTCAAGCAGATAAGATGGTATTTTCCCAATCTGAGTATGGCGATATTTTGGCAGAATCCCTGGAATATGGACTTCCGTGTACGGTGTTAGGCTTAAACCATGCCTTATTCAGCGCGGTGCAGAACGATTGCAAAGTTGAATCTATACAATATGCTCAGGAACTATACGCGCTTGGCGTCAAAGGCGATATGCTCCTGGCGATCAGCACCAGTGGGAATGCTTTGAACGTCTTGTATGCGCTTGCGACTGCAAAAGCGTTAGGCGTCAAAACAATCGGACTTACAGGGCATATTGGAGGAAAACTTGCCCAATACGCCGAGATTGTCATCAAAGCGCCAGAAACTTCGACCGAATCTATTCAGGAACACCATATTGTACTTTATCACGCGCTCTGTGTGCTGCTTGAGTTACGATTTTTCCCTCCTGACGAGTTATCTCGATAACATATTGAAATATAAGAAGTTATATTTTTTCGAAAAGCAAAGATTTCTTTCATTCTCAGGAAAAAAGAGAATTTTCGCAATTTTTTCTTGAACTTTTTTGATAACTCCGGTACTTTAAAAGTCATTGATGCATTTAGCGCCTATGGGCCTGAAGCGAGACTTCGAACGTTTCAAAGCTGTCTGCCTCGTCTGGACGGTAGACTAAAGGATAAAATCTATGCTGAAACCATATCAGGGAAAAGTTCCGGAAGTGCATTCAAGTGCCTTTGTTGAAGAAAGCGCTCAGGTGATCGGAGATGTGAGTATCGGAGAGGAGGCAAGTATCTGGCACAATGCGGTGTTGCGCGGTGATGTTAATGCCATCCGCATCGGAGCGCGCACGAATATTCAAGATGGGTGTGTGCTGCATGGCACGTCAGCGTTAGCAGTTGTGATTGACCATGACGTAACGGTCGGGCATAATGCGGTGCTCCATGGCTGCCGTATTGACGCCCACTGTTTGATCGGGATGGGAGCGATTATCCTTGATCATGCTGAAATTGGAGAGAATTGCATTGTTGGCGCCGGAACGGTCGTGAAAGAAGGTGAAAAGGTGCCTCCCAATTCCCTGATTATAGGCGTTCCTGGACAAATCAAGCGACGGTTGACAGAAAAAGAAGTCTATAAATTGCGAGAACGCTCTCAGCGGTATGTTGAGTATAAAAAAACATACATGCAAGATATTATCACATGAAAGGAGGTGGAGCTACGTATGAAAAAATTAGGAAGAGTTGTCAGTATTGGTCTATGTCTGATGATGTTGGCGGTGCCTGCGATGGCAATTGGACAGAATCAAACGCAATCCGGGTGCTCGGAATATGGATGCAACTATGCTCCTTACGGATATTATAACCCCTCCTGGGGATATAATAATACGGGTTTCAGGGGGTATGACTGGTCTCGTTATCCAGGTTCAACAGAATACTGTTCGAAATGGGTTCCAGGGCACTGGGTTGCCGTCAGAGTTATGATGCCCGGACGTTGGATCTCTCGTCCCGTCTGGATTCCTGGTTATCCATCGACACGCTACCAATGGGTTCAAGGATTTTGGCAAACAACTGGATATCATACCAGACCAGATGTATATGTATGGGGTTCTCAAACAAGCGGGTGGTATGGAATGCCTTATCAGAATTATCAATCCACAGGGGGCGGATATTTTAATGAAACCGGCGTGTGGATTCCTCAGACGAACAAGTAGGACCCGTTAAATCATTATCTCTCATACGCAGTTGAGCAGGAGCTGTCCGCTTTGACATGGTTCATCAATTTTCCATGTAGAGTGGGCATGCTCCTCTTCTCTTTTGACCTTTGTTACACGACGCCATCCAACGAATTCGAAAACCACTCGAGTTTTCAGCAAAGAATGGCTTTGCCAACATCGAACGCGTTCGCGATCTTGAAAAGACGGTTACAAACTGGACCGAGCATACCAGCGTTCTGGACCTGACCGAAGAACAGCGGCGGACCTTAGCGCGTTTTCGAGAACTGTTCCGAGATTATGACGGCAAAGCCGCCGCTGAAAAAATTGCTGTGATTCAAACGGCTTTTCATGTGCTTCAGGAGTTTGAGACTGTGAGCACCAGCCTGGATTCCTCTGAATTAAAGGTTTCCGTAGAACCGGAGACAAAATTAGATATTTCTCTTGAAATCCAATACGCTAAAGGGGTTGGCCCGAAACGTGCCCGGTTATTGCAACGTCTTGGCATTCAGACGATTCAGCACGCCTTGTTTTTTTTCCCTCGTCGCTACGAGGATCGCCGCCGGATTGAAAAAATTGCGTTGTTACGCCCTGGCGACCACCCTACCACGGTTTATGGCATTGTGCGCAGAAGCGGACTGACTGTGACTCCTAAACAGCGTACCAGAATTTTTGAACTCGAAATCGCCGATGATACCGGAGTCTTTACCGCAAAATGGTTCAATCAGGATTATTTGCGTAAAATTTTTAAGCCTGGGACGCAGGTGGTGTTGAGTGGGAAAATTAGTATGAATCGTTACGGGGGGATCGAAATGATTCAACCGGAACACGAATTGCTTACAACGGCCGATGGTGATGAAGAACTGCTGCACACCGGACGGATTGTGCCGATTTATCCGTTAACTGATGGCCTGTATCAAAAAGACATGCGCAAGATCATGAAATATATAGTTGACCATTATGCGCTGTCGGTTGAAGAAAGCTTATCTCTGACGATTCGAAAAAAATATCACTTTTTTCCCCTGCATGAAGCTTTGCAACGTATCCACTTCCCTGAAAATACCGATGAGATTACATTATTAAATCAGGAAAAATCTCCTGCTCATCAACGACTTATTTTTGATGAATTCTTTCTCCTTGAATTAGGAATGGGGTTAAGACGGCAGCGTAGCCTGACCTATGAAAAAGGCATTGCGTTTCAGTTTCAGGGGAAGTTGGAGTCTCTTTTGCGTCAATCGTTATCCTTTCCTCTTACCGCTGCCCAAAATCGGGTAATTCAGGAGATCCAGCAGAATATGCGTTCGCCCCAACCCATGAATCGGTTATTACAGGGAGACGTCGGATCGGGCAAGACGCTTGTTGCTCTTATTGCGCTCATTTCCGCAATTGAAGCTGGCTATCAGGGCGCGATTATGGTGCCCACAGAAATTCTGGCCGAACAGCACTTTCGTAAAATTTCGACTTATATCCAGCAGTTGAATGAACACCTTGCGCAGAAACCGCAGCCGGATCAGCCATCCTCACAGGAATTCGTGCAGCCGGATCTCTACCTTTCAGCGTATCATCAGCAATTCAAGCTTTGTTTGCTCACTGGCGGACTGAAAAAACGTGAACGAGAAGAACGGTTACTACAAATTGAACGTGGTGAGATTCATCTGGTGGTCGGAACCCATGCGCTGATTCAACACGACGTGGCCTTTCACCGCCTGGGTTTGATTGTGATTGATGAACAGCACAAATTCGGCGTCATGCAACGCGCCACACTTAAAGCCAAAGGCTACAATCCTGATGTGTTGATCATGACCGCGACTCCGATTCCTCGAACCCTTTCGTTAACCGTGTATGGCGATTTGGATGTCTCTGTGATTGATGAACTGCCGCCCGGCCGCACTCCGGTCATGACGTCGCGATTTTACGAGCAAAACCGAGAAAAAGCCTACCGGCTCATTTCAGAAGAGATTCAAAAAGGCCGACAGGCTTATATTGTCTATCCTCTGGTTGAAGAATCTGAAAACCTCGATTTAAAAGCTGCCACAGAAATGTCGGAACATCTGGCACAAGATGTGTTTCCGCAATACCGAATCGGTCTGGTGCACGGACGGATGAAAGCCGAAGAGAAAGACCGACAGATGCTCGCATTTAAAAACCATGAACTGGATATTCTGGTGTCCACGACTGTGTTGGAAGTCGGCATTGACGTCTCGAATGCCACAGTAATGCTCATCGAACACGCTGAACGCTTTGGATTATCGCAATTGCACCAGCTTCGAGGACGGGTCGGACGTGGCAGTCAACGCTCCTTCTGCTTGTTAATGACTTCGTATCCGATGAGTCAGGAAGCGCGGCGACGGCTTGACGCCATGATCGAAACGACAGATGGATTTCTCATTGCCGAACATGATTTGGAAATTCGAGGTCCGGGCGAATTTTTTGGTACAAAACAATCGGGCGTGCCCGATTTACATATTGCCAACCTGGTACGAGATGTAAAACTGCTTGAATCTGCCCGTGAAGAGGCCTTTGGTATTATTCGGAAAGATCCGGCGTTGACGCTTTCTGAGCACCAGGCTGTCAAAAAGGCATTGGAACAACGCTGGAAAAAAAGCCTGGATCTTATTAGCATAGGATAGCGCGGGGACATAAGGCGAAAGAGGGGAAAAGGCGCAAAAAGGGCGCAGAGAATATTGGCCTTGCCTCTCATGTCCATTGCGTCATCCTGATTGTCAACATGAAAGATTTAGAAGGTAACGATCTTGATCCGCTTCTGGGTGAGTTTTCGTCTGAAGAGCTCATTCATTTAAATGAAGATCTGCTGAAGATCGCTGTTGAATTAACGCTTCATGACGATTTGGATATTCCTGAGCTTGATTCCATTGCTAAAGGGAATGACTTACTGGCGATTATCCCGAAAGTCATCGCTTCACGCCTGAATAAAGCGGAACTCTATTCGCAAAAATTTGCTGCGTTTCAACACGAAGATCTTGTCTTTGCCGGTTATTCCATTGAGCAGCTGCATACAATCAGGAAGTTGCTCGATGATGTGATCTGGCTGGTTGAACACTTTCCACGCGATGATTTGTATCGTGAAGTGTTTGAGGAGCTGAAAGATAATTTTGAATTAAATGTTGAGGTCTATCGTCGTGCGCTCGCGAATGTCAATGACGCCTATCGCATTCAAAGCCGTCATTTAATGGCCAATGCCATCAGCGCCTATAAAGATGTCATCACCTATAGTTTCGATCATTTTTTACATGAAAGTCCTTCGGCATTGGAAAAATATCGCGAGCATCTCAGTCGTGCCGTTGAATTGATCGAAACTCCGGAACTGCGCGAAAAATATGCCAGCCAGCTTCGCGGTTTGACGAAAACGTTGATTTTGATTCTTGAGGCTCTGAATACTCACGCAATCGGCAGCGGGTTTTCGAAAAAAAAGCTCACCTATATTCAGGAAATTTTATATCATATCCGTCATACACCTGAAGAATACATTTTTGAAGTCATTCGACGTTTTGCCACGATTTCCAAAGAGAACGTTCTGCTTGGCTATATGACGCCTGAAGAAATTGCTGTACGCTATCGAACGCGCTATATCAAGCATAATCGGGTCTTACTCAGTTTTATTTCCAATCCGATTGATGTTAAACAAGATTTTATCCTGGAAGTAATCAATACAATTCTGCAAAACCTGTCGTTTGCATTAAATGTCAAGCTGCAGTTTATTCGAACCGGCGCCATGTGTGATCAAATCATCCGAATGGCCTCAACTGTTCTCCCCTCCGATTCCCTTTCTCCGGATTCTCAGGAGGAACTCCGGCAATCGTATCAAAAAATTCATACGATTCTGACGATTTTGGAAAAATATACCATGAATTCAGATTACTTAGAAGTTCTTCAGGAAAAATGTTATCGCGCGTTGTTGATTTCCCTCCAGTGGTTTGACGCTAATCACCTTCTGGAAGCGGTGAATATTCAGCGGCGTTATCAGATGTACGCTGCCCGTAGATTGTTTGTGCTTCGAATCTCGACATTGTGTATGCTGATTTTCTCCCATTCTGCCGAACAGTTAGCGTTGATGGCGTCAGAACGTATGCTAAAAGTTTGTCGCGATCTCATTCAATTTAAATACGATTTTTTAAAACCCTCCTCAAGTTACTTAGAATCCATGTTTGATCTGGATTTTTATCGCGCGCCTGTTTTAAGCAAAATTGAAACCACGCTCGATCTCATCCGTTCACGCATACAACCTCAACGTTCGGGAAAATTTTCCTTCACAGAGGAATCAGAAAAGCCGTTATCGTCAGGAGGTCTCATTTTTGACAGCGAACCGGCAGCACAGCTTAAACCATTCTTTTCGCAGTTGGTTATTAACTGTCTGGCGTTAAAAGTGCAGGAATTGGATCATTTCTCGGCAATCATGACGAAAGAAATGCCTCTTACCCGAGGAGAGATTCAGGCGCAGATCAGTTCTTCCATGGAACGGATCGAGTATTTTTTGAAACAGCATCAGGAAGAGCAACAGCAATTTCTGGAATTCTACCAACACAGTGAGACAAAACTCCTTGAGGATTCTTTACAGAAACGCATAGGAAATGCAGAAATATTTTCTTGACAGAACTGGGATCGTAAATTTAGTATTTGCGGTGTTTTCTCATTTCCGTTCCTTAAAATATTCATTTAACACGATCGATCTGGTAGTATAGGCAGACAGATCCTATGTTTTCAGATCAGAAAACAGAGAGGGCGAAGTTATGAAAAAAGTGCTGGTGTGTGTGTGTGTGTTGTGTTTGGCAGCAAGTCTGGCCGGAGCGGCTGATACCATTAAGATCGGCTTGATGGCGCCCTTAACCGGAGCCTGGGCCAGTGAAGGTCAGGAGATGAAACAAATTGTCGATCTGTTAGCTGAAGAAATGAATGCACAAGGAGGATTACTTGGAAAACAAATTGAAGTGATTGCCGAGGATGATGGCGGCGATCCGAAAACTGCAGCGTTAGCGGCTCAACGGCTTTCAACCCAGGGAGTGGTGGTGTCCATTGGTACCTATGGCTCATCTATTACTGAAGCAACCCAAAATATTTATGATGAATCGGAAATCATCCAGATTGCCAATGGATCTACGGCTGTCCGCCTCTCAGAAAAGGGATTGAAATATTTCTTCAGAACCAACCCGCGTGATGACGAACAGGGGCGTGTGGCTGCGGATACGCTCGTCAACGCTGGATACAAGAAGATCGCGATCTTACACGATAATACCACGTATGCCAAGGGATTGGCTGATGAAACCAAAGTTCTTTTAGAGGAAAAAGAGGGGCTTGAGATTGTTTTTTATGACGCCTTGACCCCTGGCGAAAATGACTATACTGCTATTCTTACCAAATTGAAAGCAGCGGAACCAGATGTGATATTTGCGACGACCTACTACCCTGAAACCGGCCTGCTCCTGCGCCAGAAAAAAGAGATGGGATGGGATGTGCAAATTGTCGGCGGCGACGCCAATAATAATCCGGATTTAATCAAAATTGCGGGACCAGAAGCCGCTCAGGGGTACGACCTGGTTACGCCGCCGGTTCCCCACGATCTGCCGACAGAAAAAGCTCAGGGGTTCTTAGCAGCCTTTGAAAAGAAATATGGAGGCACTCCCGGATCGATCTGGGCGGTGCTGGCAGGCGACGGATTTTTAGTAATCACGGCTGCGATTGAAGCCACCAATTCGACAGAGGCTGATGTTCTCGCAGATTATCTGCACGATCAGATGGAAGATTTCCCTGGCCTGACCGGTAACCTGTCCTTTAATGAAAAAGGAGACCGCGTCGGTGAAGTCTATCGGGTGTACACTGTCGATGCAACCGGGACCTTTGTCTTGAAACAATAACCGCTCGTCATGATATTTCTTCCTGAATAGAGAGTTTACGACATGTGTTACGTGTCGTAAACTTTTCACTTTTCATTCAGTACACGATATGGAACAATTTTTCCAACAGTTGACAAATGGCCTGGCAGTCGGAGGAATTTATGCGCTGATCGCTTTGGGCTATACGATGGTGTACGGTGTGATGCGCCTCATTAATTTTGCGCACGGCGACCTGTTTACCCTGGGAGCGTATTTGGGGCTGACATTAATTACGGCCGTCGCACTGCATAATTACCTGGGAGTCTTATTAGGCGTGCTTGTGCTGGCCCTGATGGTGATGGGACTGGTCGGAATTGTGGGGGTCCTTGTCGAGCGCGCTGCATACCGCCCGTTGCGGAATTCTCCCCGCCTTTCCGCGGTCGTCTCGGCTCTGGGAGCGTCAATTTTTCTGCAAAATGCTGTCATGCTGATCTATGGCGCGCGTTTTCAAGTCTATCCTCAGGACATTTTGCCCACGAAAATAATCAATATTTTCGGCCTGCCAATTCCGTTGATGCGGATCGCTTTGTTTCTCACCTCAGGAATCCTGATGGTTGCTTTATATCTGTTTATTCAACGAACGAAGATCGGCACTGCGATTCGAGCGGCTGCCATTGATCAGGGGGCAGCCAAATTGATGGGGATCGACGTTGATCGTGTCATTATGATCGTATTTTTGATTGGCCCCGCCCTCGGCGGAGCAGCAGGATTGATGGTGGGATTGTATTATGGAAAAATCAATTTTACTATGGGCTGGGTTTATGGATTAAAAGCGTTTACTGCCGCCATTTTAGGAGGTATTGGGAATATTCCCGGAGCCATGGTCGGAGGAATTTTATTAGGAGTGATTGAAGCCCTGGGATCTGCTTATATCTCTATTGCCTGGAAAGATGCGATTGCCTTTGTAGTCCTGATCCTGATTCTTATTGTCCGCCCAACCGGATTGTTAGGTGAAAGGGTTGCAGAAAAAGTATGAAAAAAAATTGGCGAACAACCATATATGCCATTGTAGTTTTTCTCCTGGCGATTTCTCCCGTTCTCTTAAACCGGTATTGGATTGATGTGCTCAATACGGTCGGCCTGTATGCCTTGTTAGGATTAAGTTTGAACCTCATTGTGGGGCATAGCGGGTTATTTAACCTGGGACATGCGGCATTTTATGCTGTCGGCGCATACACCGCCGCGATCTTAAACACCCGCTTTGGTATCCCCATTCTTTTACTGCTTCCGGTGTGCGGACTGACGGCCGGTCTCTTTGCGCTGATGATTGCCCGTCCAATCATTCACCTGCGCGGCGATTATCTGTGCATTGTCACGATTGGAGTCGGGGAAATTGTCCGAATTGCCCTTATCAATAATATTTTCGGAATTACCGGAGGCGCAAATGGGATCTTTGGGATTTCACGCCCGAGTATTTTAGGGTATGTGATTAAACGACCTCATCAATTTTTTTACCTTATCTGGATTTTTGTCGCTATGACCGTCTTTCTTTTTTATCGCCTGGAACAACATTCCCGCTTCGGACGAGCCTTAAATTATCTGCGTGGTGATGATGTCGCTGCCGAGGGGAGTGGTATTGATACGGCCTATTACAAACTTGCGGCTTTTGTGCTAGGCGCGGTCTGGGCCGGAATGACCGGCAATCTTTTTGCTGCTAAAATGACGATTATCTCTCCGGAATCCTTCAGTTTTTGGGAGTCGGTGCTGATGTTTGTCATCGTTATTCTAGGAGGATCAGGAAGTATTCCGGGCATGATCCTGGGTGCGTTCCTGGTTGTGGGCTTACCGGAACTCTTTCGAGGATTTGCAAGCAGTCGTATGTTGATTTTCGGCGCGGCGATGGTGTTGATGATGATTTTCCGCCACGAGGGGATTCTTCCTCCTCGCCCAAGAACTTTTGTGTTACCTGCTCTCGATGAGGAGTAAGGAGGGATTACGGTGTTACAGCTAACCTCAGTTACGAAAACCTTTGGAGGATTAACAGCCGTGAATGCGGTGTCGTTGCATGTGCCTGAAGGAGAGATTGTCGGCTTGATCGGCCCGAACGGCGCCGGAAAAACTACCGTATTCAATTTGATCACAGGGATTTATCAGCCTGATACCGGCGATATTCAGTTTTGCGGGCAATCTGTGCTGCGAAAATATACCCACGATATTGTGTCGTTAGGGATTGCCAGGACATTTCAGACAATTCGCTTATTTCACGATCTTTCTGTGCTTGAAAATGTGCTGTCCGGTTGTCATTGCCGTATGAAATCCGGCATCGTGACCGGGATGCTGCGCACCAAAGCTCAGCGCGAAGAAGAGCGGCAGGCGTTAATCTGGGCGCTTACGGCGCTGAAAACCGTGGGACTTCAAGGCAAAGAGTCCCTGACTGCGAAAAACCTTTCCTACGGCAACCAACGCCTGCTAGAAATTGCCCGGGCTCTGGCGACAAAGCCGCGTTTGCTCATTCTGGATGAACCGGCTGGCGGCATGAATGAACAGGAAACCCAGGTATTGGTCAAACTTATTATAAAACTTCAAAGCCAGGGCTACACCATTCTGTTGATCGAACATGATATGAACCTGGTGATGAAGGTATGCCGACATATTGTTGTGCTTGAATATGGGGCCAAAATAGCCGAAGGAGGACCTGAAGAGATTCAACAGAATCCGAAAGTGATCGAGGCCTATCTCGGAATCGAGGAGGAAGAGTAGCCGATGTTACTGAAAATTGAAAATCTGCATGTCAAATATGGGAATATTGAAGCGCTGCATGGCATCAATATCGAAGTTCATGAAGGTGAGATTATCAGCATTCTGGGCGCGAATGGCGCCGGAAAATCGACCACTTTATTGACCATTAGCGGCTTACTCCGCCCCTCAGAAGGCGCGATCTTCTTTCAGGACGATTCTTTGCACAAACTGAAAGCCCATCAGATTGTCGCCGCTGGAATTGCGCATATTCCCGAAGGTCGACGAATTTTTGGAACCCTGTCTGTGCAGGAAAATCTGAATTTAGGTGCCTTTGTCTCGACCGACCAACAGCAACTCCGAAAAAACCTGGATTGGATTTATGAATTGTTTCCGATTTTGAAAGAACGACGTCATCAGCTTGCCGGAACCTTGAGCGGCGGAGAACAGCAAATGTTGGCCATCGGACGCGGCTTGATGAGCAGTCCTAAAATTTTGCTGCTCGATGAACCCAGTTTAGGATTGGCGCCGATTCTGGTGAAAGTCATTTTTCAAACCCTTCAACAAATCAATCAGGCAGGGGTCACGCTGGTACTTGTTGAACAAAATGCCCGAATGGCTTTGAAAATCGCTCATCGCGGTTATGTGCTTGAAGTTGGTAATATTGTACTCCATGACACTGCTTCGGCCTTGTTGACAAACAAGGATGTCCAGAATGCATATCTCGGTGGTGTATAAAAGATTAATTAATAATGTCTGAGAATACCGGATGATGACAGCGTGAAGCACATTCATCTGAAGCCACGAAGACATTTTTGCGAGAGAGTTTATGACCGAGTATTCTATGCGTCGTTTATTCCGGACGCTTCAAAAACAATATGTCCTGCCTCTTCACGGAATTCACGGTATTTCGCATTGGGCCAGAGTCTATGAAAATGGGAGCCGAATTGCTGAGCAGACTGGTGCGAACGTAAAAATTGTCCGGCTTTTTGCGTTATTTCACGATAGTAAACGACAGAGTGAAGGCATCGATCCGGAACACGGATTACGTGGTGCAGAGTATGCCCAAACTTTTCATAAGGCCGCATTTTTAGAGCTTTCGGATCAAGAGTTTGAACTGCTCTATCGCGCCTGTGCCGATCATGCTGACGGCTTCACAGAGGCTGATATGACTGTGCAGGCCTGTTGGGATGCCGATCGGCTGGATCTGTATCGAGTCGGCATTCTCCCTGATCCGGCATTTTTGTGTACCAGGGCTGCAAAAGCGGCCAATCTCCGCGAATGGGCCAATGTACGGGCGGCCTCACGAATGCTGCCGGATTCTATGAAAACCTTATGGGATATAGGGTGAAAGGAAGGTTCTGATGTCAAAAATGCAGGTCAATATGAAAGCGCCGGATTTTACGCTGTCAGATGTGCATAATACGCCTGTGACGCTTTCTGATTTTCAAAACAAAAAAAATGTGATACTGGTGTTTAATCGAGGGTTTTTTTGACCGTTCTGCCGCCGGCATCTGGCGCAGTTGCGTCAGGAATATCAGCATTTTGTGCAGCGCCATACTGAAGTGATCGTGGTTAGTCCGGAAAAACATGCAGAATTTGCCGCGTATTGGCAAAAAGAAAGTTTCCCCTTTCTTGGTCTGCCTGATCCGAAACTGCGCGTTCTTAACCTCTACGGCCAGGAAGTGAAATTATTAAAATTAGGACGGATGCCTGCACACGTTCTTATTGATCAACGGGGAATAGTGCGGTTTGCTCATTACGGCGATTCGATGAAGGATATTCCGCCTACTCAAGACCTCCTGGGATTGCTTGATGGCTTCAATCGCAATTCGAAATCATAGCCGTGACATCCATTTGACAAAATCCTCGTCTCCGGATTCTTTGAATTCAAATAATTCAATCCCCATCGTTTGCCGTCCGGAACAGTCTTGCGTCCAGCGAACAACACCATGAATTTGAATAATTTTTAATTCCTGAGCCTCTGTTTCAAGGGGAATCTCGATTACAACGACACTGCCTTTCGAAAGGGGTTTTTCAGTGACAATTCGTAACCCTCCAGCGCTATAATCTTTTACGACTCCACGCCGATATTCCGGATGTTCGATTTTCCCTGATTCTTCGTAAAATCGGATGAAGGCTTGCGTAGTTGTTCGTTCATACTTTCTCCGTTCTTCCATAATTTCCCCCGTTCAAAAAAGAGGTTGAATCATCGAGAGAAGCTCACTTTTCCCTTGACATGATCCTATCGTTTTTCAATAGGCTACGAACATATGTCACACAAGAAACGGCGTCAAGAGAAAAAAAGGATTTTTCCTGAATATGCATGAAAAATTCCCCTTGGCGGAACGTTCCATTTATCAAACAAGATATCTAAAATCTTTACGTATGAAAAATCCTTATCATGACATTCGTTTTACGAATTTTCAGCAATGTTCACGAAAATGAAATCTTGCTCATTCCACTCTTTATATCCTTTTGACTCTCACTGGCTTGATTTGGTTGATATAAAGTATCATTATCTCGATGAAGGGCCGGACAATGCCCCAGCCCTTGTAATGCTGCACGGCAACCCGACCTGGTCCTTTTATTATCGAACACTCATACCGGAACTCAGTAAAGAATATCGGGTAATCGTTCCGGATCATATTGGCTGTGGACTGTCCGATAAACCGCAAAAATATGCGTATACTTTGGAGCAGCACATCAACAACCTGGAATGCTTACTGCTTCATCTGAATTTGCGCCGAAAAATCACCCTGGTACTCCATGATTGGGGTGGAGCTATTGGTATGGGATACGCGACGCGCCATCCTGAAACCATCAGAAGTTTTGTCATTTTTAATACCTCAGCCTTTTTTGTGCCTCGACTCCCCTTTCGCATTCGAATGTGCCGGATTCCCTGGCTCGGTGAATTAGTGGTGCGTGGCTTGAATGGTTTTGTCAGAGCAGCGTTTTTGTTTGCCACTGCTCAACCCCGACGGTTGACGCATGAAGTCAAGGCAGGCTATCTTGCGCCGTATAATTCCTGGCGTAATCGCGTTGCCATTCATCAGTTTGTACGTGATATTCCGATGCAGCCCGAACACCCGACCCGTACAACTCTCAATCAGATAGATGCAGAGTTATCTCAATTTCGAAATCATCCGATGCTTATTCTCTGGGGGAGCAGGGATTTTTGTTTTACTGTCGCACATTTTTTACCTGAATGGCGCAAGCGTTTCCCTGGTGCTCAGGTGCATGTGCTTGAAGAAGCCGGGCATTATGTTGTCGAAGATGCCCATGAACATATTTTGCCATTTATGGTAGCATTTTTGAGAAAATATTAAGGTATAGAGTTGCCTATGGCAAATAATTCTGTTTATCGCAGAATTATTCACAGGAGAAACAATTTGGAACATTATAATATTGCACAGGCTCTGAGTGAGATGGCCGCCCGTGCGCCCTTTCGTCCGGCAATTATCTTTCCGGCAGGACGTGACGCACGGGGGCGGGCGGCGTACACACAATTGACGTTTCACCAGTTAAATGCCTTATGCGATACTTACGCTCACGGGTTAGCCGGTTATGGTATCCCAAAGGGCGAACGAACCTTGATGATGGTGCCCCCCGGCATTGAACTGATTGCTGCGACGTTTGCATTATTGAAAATCGGCGCCGTTCCGGTGTTGATTGACCCGGGTATGGGGCGCAAAGCCTTTCTTCACTGTGTTACTGACGCCGAACCGACAGCGATCATCGGCATCCCCCTGGCGCATATTATGCGCACGCTGTTTCCTTCCTCCTTTCGCACAATCAGACGGACGATCACAGTCGGAAAGCGCCTGTTCTGGAGTGGCGTTACGCTTGCAGAACTTGAATCGCAGACATACACGCCTTTTCCGACGGTAGTGACCACCCTGGAGGATGAAGCGGCTGTCGCTTTTACTTCGGGCGGAACTGGTATTCCTAAAGGTGTGGTCTATTTACACGGTATTTTCCGCAAACAAATTGAAATCATGCGTGAAGAAATGGGAGTTGTTGAAGGAGATATCCACTTAGCAGTGATGTATATTTTCGCGCTCTTTAATCCCGCTTTGGGCGTCACCACCGTTATCCCCGATATGGATCCGCGTAAAACCGCAGAAGTGAATCCGGCCTATCTGGTTGAATCAATTGAAACCCATGGCGTGACGATGAGTCTCGGTTCACCGCTGATCTGGAAAATTTTGAGCGACTATTGTCTGGCGCACGATATTCGTTTGCCCTCGCTAAAGCGTGTATTTATGTTTGGAGATGCGGTCGAACCAGGTATTATAGAAAATTTTATACACATTTTGCCAGAGGGTAACATTTATACTCCTTATGGCGCCACTGAGGCTTTACCGTTGACATTGATGAGCGGGACAGACATTCTGGCGGAAACCGCGCAAAAGACCCGTCAGGGCGCTGGGGTTTGTGTAGGAACCCCGATTGGCGGCCTGCGCGTTCAGATTATTTCAATCAAAGATACTCCTATTCGACAGTGGGATGAAGCTCTGAGCTTGCCTGTTGGACAGATTGGAGAAATTGCGATCAAAGGCGAGGTCGTCACCCATCTCTACCTCAATCGTCCCTGGCAAACTGAGGAAGCCAAAATTCCTGATCAGGATGGATTCTGGCATCGCATGGGTGACCTGGGGTATTTGGATGAGCAGGGACGCTTATGGGTCTGCGGGCGTAAATCGCATCGGGTTGAAACTGCGCGCGGCTTGTTGCTGCCGGTCCAATGTGAAGCGATTTTCAACCAACATCCGACTGTAGCGCGTTCAGCTTTGGTCGGCGTAGGGCAATTGGGGCAACAGCGACCGGTGATCATCATTGAAATGAAATCTGAACACGCTGTCAAATCTCACCAGGCTCGTCAACGCCTTATTGCAGAATTACTCGAGCTTGGGCGGCGTTATGAACATACGCGCCACATCCAGGACGTTCTATTTCATCCGTCTTTTCCTGTGGATGTGCGACATAACACTAAAATTGATCGATTGAAACTCTCAGCCTGGGCTGCAAAGCGGTTAAAATAAGGGATAATCTGTGAGTCAATCAATTTTAAGAGGAATGAAGAGGTGACGTTATGAAAGCATTGGTGACAGGCGGCGGTGGGTTTTTAGGACGGTACATTGTGGAGCAACTCCTGGAACGCGGCGATGAGGCGGCAATATTCGCACGAAGTGATTATCCCGAATTGCAAAAGATCGGAACAACAGTGATGCGCGGCGATCTCCAAGATGCCGAAGCCGTCAAACAGGCTTGCGCCGGAATGGACGTCGTCTTTCATACAGCCGCAAAACCTGGTATCTGGGGTGCGTGGGATTCTTTTTATATTCCGAATGTGCTCGGGACGCAAAATGTAATTGCAGCCTGTAAATCGAAAAAAGTGTCTAAACTCGTATTTACCAGTTCTCCCAGTGTAGTGTTTGACAATCGGCCGCAGGAAGGATGTGATGAATCGGTCCCCTATCCTGCCAAATATGAAAATTTCTACTCTCATACCAAAGCACTGGCTGAGCAGATGGTGAGAAGCGCCAGCTACGAAGATCTCCTGACAGTTTCTCTCCGTCCGCATCTCATCTGGGGACCGCGCGACGTACATCTGCTGCCGCGTCTGATTGATCGCGCTCGTTCTGGAAAATTAGCACAGGTAGGCGATGGAACCAACCTGGTTGACATTACCTACGTGGAAGATGCTGCCAGAGCGCATCTGCTTGCAGCAGATGTTTTGCAGCCTGGCTCACCTGTTGCTGGTTCAGTTTATTTCATTACCCAGGACGCGCCGGTCAATCTATGGAATTGGATTCATAATTTTCTAAGCCGGCTGGATATTGCTCCGATTAAACAGCGCATCTCCCTCCCTGTGGCCCGCACAATTGGTGCAGTGCTGGAATGGACCCATCGTACTTTTCGTTTGACCGGTGAGCCGAAAATGACTCGCTTTCTGGCGAGCGAATTAGCGATGAGCCACTATTATGACATTTCCCGAGCCAAACGAGATTTAGGGTATCAGCCCCAATTCAGCATGGGGGCCGCTTTAGAAAAAACCCTGGCATCTTTAAGGTAACGAGGGATAATGAAAACCTACTATACCGACAAACTCTCGGCTGAACGCCTGATGCGTTGTTATGAGATTGCGCCGCCTCGTGTTCGGCAATATTTGGAGGCTGAGATCGAATTCTGCGCGTCGAAAATCATGCCTTTTGATACGGTGCTTGAGTTGGGCTGCGGCTATGGTAGAGTGTTGCAGCGGCTGGTTGGCAAGACTCGAACTCTCATCGGTATTGACACGTCGTATCCCAGCCTTCAGCTTGCCAGAAAACTGTTGACAAATGCTTCAGGGCTGCACCTGTTTCAAATGAATGCGAACTCTCTCGGTTTAGCTGACAACGTGTGTGATGTTGTCTTGTGTATTCAGAACGGCATCTCCGCGTTTCATGTAGATCAATCAACATTACTGCGGGAAGTCAGACGTGTTACTCGTTCTGGAGGTAAAATACTCTTGTCCAGCTATTCCGAACAATTCTGGTCTCATCGCCTGGAATGGTTTCGTTTGCAAGCCGCACATGGATTAATTGGCGAAATTGATGAGAAGGCCACTGGCGGCGGCGTGATTGTCGGCAAAGATGGATTCCATGCCGCTACTGTCACTCCGGAAGCCTTTTATGCGCTTGCGGATAAGGCGGGAGTCGCTGCTATGGTTGTGGAAATCGATCATTCCAGCGTATTTTGTGAAGTTTCGGTCTGATAGCTCGATATTCTTATCAACAATGACAACCAGGGAATGAAGATGAATACGTGGTTATACGATGAGTTTAAGCACTGTGGCGTTGATTATTCAAAAGCCGAACAGGCCGGATTGTACGATGAACAACACCAAAAGTTTCGCGATTATGAAAAGGAGTTTACAGGAATGCTGGATTTCTTGAAACTTCAGGATACGAAAAACATGACGCTTCTAGATTTGGGCTGTGGTACCGGGGCGGCAGCAATTCTTGCGGCAAATTGGTTCAAAACCGTGTATGCTGTTGATGTCTCGGAGGCTATGATCGCTCAGGCTCGGAAAAAACTCAATAACCATAGTCATAATCTGAAGTTTGTGAAAGCAGGTTTTTTGAGTTATAAACATGAGGCTGAGCCGGTTGATGTCATCATGACCAGAGCCGCATTTCATCACCTGCCCGATTTCTGGAAACAGATTGCGTTATTGCGAATGAACAACATGTTGAAAATGGATGGCATACTCTACATGTATGACGTGGTGTTTCATTTCAATCCTCAAGACTCAGTCAGCAAGATTAATTTATGGATTTCCGGGTTTGAAAAGGTTGCAGGAGAAAACTTCAGATTGGAGATCGAAACACATATCAGAGATGAGTACAGCACGTTTAACTGGATCATGCAGGGGATGTTGGAAAAAGCCGGATTTGTTGTGGAAAAATATACGTCGGAGGATGATTTTTTAGCTGAATATGCTTGTCGCAAAGTCAATGATCTGGATTTTAAGTGATAGAAGAGTGCGGACAGTTGTTGCGCTCCCCCTTTTATCGCTCGTAAACGGTAAAAAAGTGGAGAAAGAACTCCTTATGTCTGCTTCCCCCCGCTTGCGGGGCAGGGCTGTGAAGTTCTCGCAGGGGAAAAACTGGACTCCCCTTTTATTCCCCCCGCAAGCGGGGGGAAACGGATTGACTTCCCCCGCTTGCGGGGGACTGAGGGGGGAGAACTTCACAGCCCTGCGCTTGCGGGAGGCAACTACAAAATGTCTGCACTATTGCTTGTAAAAAGTGCGAGTCTTTTTCTTATCAGGCTCAGAGAAATTGCCAATATGTTACATCGTAATTTTTTCCTTCAACGACCAGAGCGGCGACATAATCCGGCCCGGGTTGCAAGGCTTGCATAGTCCAGCGGGCAAGCTGCGAGGGATCGTCACGAATCGCAAGTAACTGCGCTGGTTCTCCGGGCGCAAGCGTCACATCAAACTGATGCAGCGGCAGACTCAAGCCCTGACCTCTGGCTTTGATATAAGCTTCTTTGCGCGTCCAGCAATTGAAAAATGCCTGTGAGCGCATCTGTTCTGGCAGGGCCGATAGAGCCATATTTTCGGCCTCAGAAAAATAACGCCGGGCAATCTGATCGATCTGATCGATTCTCCTGCGAGTCCACTCAATGTCAATCCCTAATTCGCGATCGTAAGCAAAGGCATACAACGCCAGTTCGCCGGAATGCGAGAGATTAAATCGCGGAAAAGATGCGTTTATCGCTCCGGAGAGGGCGGGTTTGCCATACTGATTGTATTCAAAGCACAGTTCCTGGGGGGGGATTCCTGAATAGCGTCCTATCAGCGTTCGCAATGCGCCGCGCGCCGCAATAAAATGGGAGCGATGCTGAGGAAAGCGAAAGCGGTCGGCCCGACAACGTTCATCATCTGCCAGAATTTCAGAAAATTGTTGAATATTCGACGCGGGCATATCCAGCGCAACACGCCAGATATGTACCTCATTTTCGGCTAGCACCAGGTGCTCAGGCGAAAATCGCCACAGGTGATCGAAAATATGTGTCATGAGTAAAATCTTTTTTTGAAATCGCGAGAAGCCAGGTTTTTTTACCGTGCTTTCCGCTTTTCGTGAATGTATGTCGTTTCCAGATATCTGATAGGTCTAAGACAACACTCAGACATTCTTTGCCCATGAGAAGAAATCCTTTCAGAAACCGGGCTTTTTCGAAAAAACCCGGTTTCTCAGCCAGCCAAGACTGACAAAAATTTATTTATACGCACGTATGAGGATTTGTCAATATTTAGATACTGATTTCTCACAACCACGTCCCTTTTTTCCTTGACAGTATACTTTGCTTTTTTATGCTACATTATTCAGGTGTTCAGCACAGTGCTTCAAACTTGCATATCTAAAATCTAATTTTCGGAAAACCTGGTTTCCTGGTCTGTCGAAACTGACCGGTTAAACAAGAAGCGTGAATATTTGCGTATGTGGAAAAGTTCATAAAACGTAGAGATGAACTTTTTTGGAGAAGACAATTTCTATGAGTGTACATCCTACTTCTGTTCCCCTGGGGTGGTGGCTGGGGCAAGGAACGCCTCCGGTAAAAAGCGCTTTCGCTCTTAAAGACCTGATTTTTCAACTCCACCATCCGATCTATCTGCTTGAGCAACATGATGGTCAATATGCGACAGCGTCATACGGTGTCGCAATGCTGGGAAATGGACAATCTTCAACCGAGGCCTATCCGCTTCTGGGGTACGCTCCTGCCTGTTCTCTGAAAAATTTGGGTGATCCGGAGTTTTGTGCGGACTATGGCTTAGAATATCCTTATCTGGCCGGCTCCATGGCTCATGGCATTACTTCGGTTGCTATTGTCGAAGAAATGGGCAAACACGGTATGCTCGGTTTTTTTGGAGCGGCCGGAATGTCAGTTACTGCGGTTGAAAACGCACTCGATCGGATTTCAACAACCTTAGGTTCACGCCCCTACGGATGTAATCTTATTCATAGCCCGCATGAACCAGAATTAGAAGCTGCGCTTGTCGCTCTGTATCTGCGACGTGGCGTGAAACTGGTAGAGGCTTCGGCCTTTTTAGGATTGACCTTGCCGGTCGTTCGTTACCGGGTGCACGGGATTCATCGCAACCCTTCAGGCCAGATTGTGACGCCCAATCGCATTATTGCAAAGGTCTCACGCATAGAGATTGCCACCTATTTTTTCTCGCCCCCTCCTGAGCGTTTTTTGCGCCAATTGGCTGCAAATGGAGAAATCACCCCTGAACAAGCTGAACTGGCATCTCAAATTCCAATGGCACAGGATCTGACTGCTGAAGCTGATTCTGGCGGCCATACTGATAATCGGCCGGCCATCACACTATTTCCAACCATGTGCGCGTTACGAGATCGGATGCAGCAGCAGTATGGATATGCGCAATCATTACGCGTTGGGGCGGCGGGAGGCATTGCGACGCCAGCCTCTGCCGCTGCTGCCTTTGCCATGGGAGCCGCGTATGTGTTGACCGGCTCAGTCAACCAGGCCTGTGTGGAATCCGGCTCCTCTGATATTGCGCGCCAAATGCTTGCAGAAGCAGAACAGGCGGATGTTATTATGGCGCCTGCAGCAGATATGTTTGAAATGGGGGTTAAGGTACAGGTGCTGAAACGCGGCACCATGTTTGCTATGCGTGGCGCAAAACTTTATGATTTTTATCGGAAATATGGCGCAATTGAGCAGATCCCTCGCACAGAACGCGAAATGTTGGAAGAAAAATTTTTTAAAAACTCACTTGAAAATGTCTGGCAGCAAACACAAGACTATTTTCAAGAACGCGCTCCCGGTCAGATTGAACGTGCGCAGAGTGATCCCAAACATAAAATGGCATTGATTTTTCGCTCATATCTGGGACAGGCATCTCATTGGGCCAATCGCGGCGAACCGGATCGTAAGCTCGATTATCAAATCTGGTGTGGTCCGGCGATGGGCGCATTTAATGAATGGGTCAAAGGTTCATTTCTCGAAGATCCCAAACGCCGACAGGTTGTGAGCGTAGCGTTGAATATTTTGTATGGCGCAGGAGTGGTGCAGCGCCTCAATCTTCTGCGCATGCAAGGTATCCAACTGCCGCCCGAATTCTGGCAAATTACGCCATTCAGTCAAGACGAACTCGAACAGCGAATGCAACAACTTCAACATTGAGAATTGACAATTGTCACTTGAGAATTGCCAATTCATAAGTATATAAAAGACATGACCAAAGAACAACAACACTCTGAAGAACACATTCACCCTGTGCCGATAGCCATCATTGGCATGGGATGCCTTTTCCCAAAAGCCCGCAATTTGGAAGAATATTGGACCAATATTCGCGAAGGGGTTGATGGCATTACCGAGATTCCGGCCACCCATTGGAATCCTGAAGATTATTTTCACAATGATCCAAAAACTCCGGATAAGACCTATTCCCGGTGCGGCGGATTCCTGCCGACGATTAATTTTAATCCCCTGGAGTTTGGTATTCTTCCGAATGCTCTGGAAGCGATAGATTCATCGCAGTTGCTCAGTCTGGTTGTAGCGCAGGAAGCCTTACGCGACGCAGGTTATTTGAATCGGGAGTTTAATCGAAAAAAAACCAGTGTCATTTTAGGGGTGACCGGAGCGCAGGAACTGGTTATTCCCCTGGGCGCGCGGCTCGGTTATCCGATTTGGCGCAAGGCCTTGCAAGATGCCGGACTGGATGAAGCCAGCACTCAAGATGTGGTCGAGCGTATCAGTCAGGGGTACGTCGAATGGCAAGAAAATTCTTTTCCTGGGTTATTGGGGAATGTGATCGCTGGCCGAATTGCCAATCGTTTTGATTTGGGCGGGACGAATTGCGTGGTTGATGCGGCCTGTGCCAGTTCGCTAAGCGCAGTGCACCTTGCCATGTTGGAACTTGCGAGTAATCAGGCCGATATGGCGCTGACTGGCGGCGTGGATGCGTTTAATCATGTCTTTATGTATATGTGTTTTAGCAAAACACCGGCGCTTTCACCAGACGGTCACGCGCGCCCCTTTGATCATCAAGCTGATGGGACAGCGTTGGGGGAAGGAATTGGGATTATAGTATTGAAACGCCTCGCCGATGCCAGACGAGACGGCGATAAAATTTATGCTGTGATTAAAGGGATCGGTTCATCGAGCGATGGAAAAGGCACCTCGATTTACGCGCCTAGCCCGGAAGGGCAGGTGCGAGCATTTCATAAAACCTACGCACTCGCTGGGATCACACCCGATTCCATCGAACTGATGGAAGCCCATGGTACGGGGACCAAAGCCGGTGATGCGGCTGAAATCAAAAGCATGACTGAAGTTTATAAGGTCGCTCAAAAGAATGGATCCTGGTGTGCGCTCGGTTCGGTGAAATCGCAAATCGGCCATACCAAATCTGCGGCTGGAGTCGCCGGACTGATCAAAGCTGCATTGGCCTTACACCATAAAGTATTACCACCCACGATCAATGTTGAAAAACCGGCGCCGATACTGGAAGCTGGGAAAACTGCCTTTTATGTCAATACCGTGAAACGCCCCTGGATTTCTGCAGAAACGCATCCGCGCCGGGCGGCGGTGAGTTCTTTTGGTTTTGGCGGAAGTAATTTTCATTGTGTGCTAGAAGAGGATGCCTCGAAAAAACTGACCATTGATTGGAGTGGAACGACACAGATTTTAGCCTTTTCCGCTGATCAGTTTCCTGAAATGCAGACAAAAGTGCAGGCGATAGATCCGCAACTCTCGTGGCTCAAATTGCGGAGTAAAGCCGCGCAATTACGGCAGAATTTTGATGCAAAATTGACTCATCGCTTAATGCTGGTTGTTGAACAAGAAAAAACCGATCTGGCCAAAATGTTGAAAAATGCCCAGACGATGCTTGAAAAAAATCAGGATAAAACCTCATGGAGTACGCCGGACGGGATTTTTTATGGGAAAGGAGAGGTTCCTGGAAAGTTGGGCTTTATTTTCCCTGGCCAGGGAGCGCAATATGTCGGGATGCTGCGCGATCTGAGCTGTCAATTTCCTCAATTTCAAGAGATCTTGGAAACAGCCAACCGGGTGTTTCAACAGGGGCAAAATGCTTTAGATGCCTGTCGCCTCAGCGATCTGATCTATCCGCATCCGACCTTTACGGATGAAGATCATCAAAAAAATGCAAATGTGCTGCAATCAACTCAAATTGCTCAACCTGCGATTGGCGCGGTAAGCTTAGGTTTGCTGAAAATCCTGCAATATTTTGGCATTCAGCCTGAAGAGGTGGCCGGTCATAGCTATGGCGAACTGGTGGCATTATGCGCGGCCGGGGTATTGGATACGGACACGTTTTTCACCATGTCAAAGCTGCGCGGGCAGCTAATGGGACAAAAGTCTGGTGATAAAGGTTCAATGTTGGCCGTGCAGGGAGATCTGAATTTGGTCAGACAGGTGATGGAAGAAGAACGAATTGAGTTGGTTATCGCGAATAAGAATTCCCCGCAACAAACTGTTTTATCAGGAGCGACGCGCGAAGTGGAACGGGCTGCGAATGTGCTGAAAGCCCGCGAAATTCGTTGTAAGCATTTGAATGTGGCCACAGCTTTTCACAGCGCCTTTGTCGCAGATGCCAGCGGAACCTTTTTAGAGGCTCTTAAACAGACAGACATTTATCCGCCGACTCTGCCGGTTTATGCAGACAGTACTGCTGACCGGTATCCTGAGGATCTTGATCGAATTCGTGAATTACTGGCCGGACAATTAGCCAATCCGGTTGATTTTATCGGAATCATTGAAAATATGTATGCCAGCGGCGTGCGCACATTTTGTGAAGTTGGCCCGTCCTCTCAGATGAACGGTTTAATCAAAGTCATTCTGGAAGGCAGAGAGGCTGAGATCGTGTCAGTTGATACCTCTGGTGGCAAACGGTCAGGAGAAACCGATTTGGCGCGCGCATTGGGTCAATTAGCCGCATCCGGCTATAATGTGAAGATAGCTGCCTGGGATGAATATGCGCCGATCTTTGATGAGAATGCTGCGACATCCAAAAAACAGACGATGACCGTACCAATTTCCGGCGCGAATTATTTTAAACCCAAACCGTCAAAACCTGCGGTATCGAGGAAAGTTGTCGTCATGCCAGATATGAGTCCAGGAGCACAAACATCACTCAACATCCCATCATCTGTCAGCCTGAGCAAAGAGACCGCAGCGGGACAAAAGACGGTGTCTCTCTCTGATAGAACGGCGCTTCAGAGTGATAAAGCGAAAACTTCCCCTCTGGCTTCAACCTCCGTTTCATCGTCGCCGGCGTCTTCAAATCAGACCTCACGGACGATCCTCTCTCAGCAGCCAGCAGCGGCAACTCTATCCGTTCCACCGAAAAATTCGACGATAGCTTCTCTCGATCTGTCAGAAGCCCTGCGTATGACCCAGGAAAATCTGCGCGCTTTACAGCTATTCCAGCAACAGTCCGCCGACCTGCACCGCCAATTTTTAGAAGGACAGGAAACCACACGCCAGACCTTTGATCGTCTGTTCTCACAGCAGCAGAATTTGCTGCTCGGAACTTTTACGCCATCTGCGCCGCAGACCGTTTCACAAGTTGAAGTTCCGTTTGCGTACGCATCTGAGCAGTCTGTTCCGCAAGTAGCGCAGCATTCTCAACCGATTGCACCTGCTGCGCCTCCTGTATCTCGCCCTGATTCAACAACATCTGAGCCAGCATTAGTTGCTCCGCTTACAATTTCTGAATCAGCGGCAATGCCTCCGGTATCTGGCACGGCTCAAGCCGGCCTGAGTAGACAGGTTGAAAAGATTTTGTTGGATGTTGTTTCCGAAAAAACCGGGTATCCGGTTGATATGTTGGATTTGGAGATGGGATTGGATGCGGATTTAGGCATTGATTCAATAAAACGGGTGGAAATTTTTTCCGCGTTGCAAGAACAACTTCCTGATACCTCGGAAGTCAGCGCTGATCAAATCGGTCAAATCCAGACTTTGGGTCAGATTGTTGAACTGCTTGGGACCAGCCCCTCAATGTCTTCGACCAAACCCAACACTGTTGCGTCTGTTTGCACAGACAGTCCGTCCGAAACTTCTTCAGTGGATTTCGACCAGGTTGAAAAAGTCTTATTGGATGTCGTTTCTGAAAAAACCGGGTATCCTCAAGAAATGTTGGATCTGGATATGGGCCTGGATGCGGATTTGGGAATCGATTCGATAAAACGCGTGGAAATCTTTTCCGCCTTGCAGCATCAATTGCCCGGCACACCGGAAATCAGTTCGGATCAATTAGGACAGATTCAGAATCTACGTCAAATTGTTGATTTCTTGAGTGTGAGCGTGGTGACGCTTCCTCATCAGAAACCTGCCAAATCTGACAGTGTAAAATCTAAAACCGGCGGAGTTGATGCGAACCAGGTCAAAACGGTGTTATTGCAGGTGGTGTCTGAAAAAACCGGGTATCCTGAAGAGATGCTGGATCTGGATATGGGTCTGGATGCGGACTTGGGGATTGATTCAATTAAGCGCGTAGAAATTCTCTCCGCTTTACAAAATCAATTGCCGGGCGTACCGGAGATCAGTTCAGACCAATTAGGACAGATTCAAAATTTACGCCAAATTGTCGATTTTTTGAGTGTCAGTGTGGTCAGTCCGCACCGACAGCCTGCGCCTGTTGTTGTGGGTGCGCATGTGCCTTCTTCCAAACCCCGGTTAGACGCGAACCAGGTCAAAACGGTGTTATTGCAGGTGGTGTCTGAAAAAACCGGGTATCCTGAAGAGATGCTGGATCTGGATATGGGCCTGGATGCGGATTTAGGGATCGATTCGATTAAGCGTGTGGAAATTTTGTCGGCCCTACAGCATCAATTACCGGAAGCACCGGAAATCGGTTCGGATCAAATCGGCGAAATTCAGAATTTGCGGCAAATCGTGGATTTTTTAACAAAAGTGTCGCACATTTCCCTGGAAGAGCTTGACCTGCAAACGCTGGCGCAGACTGAGCCAATCAAGACGCCTGTTCCTGAAACCCTGAATGCAGAGCTTGAACGCAGTGTAATCGTGCCAGTTACGCTCGCCAGCCCGGATACACGCGACCAGTTAACGCTGAAACCTGGCTCAATGATCTGGATTGCTGAGGATGGTACAGAACTCGCTGCGAAACTTGCTTCCAGACTGAGACACCAAGGATTTGAGGTCCAATGTCTATCCCTGATGCAAATGAGTGAAGAGGCGGTTCCGGAGTCGTTGCGAGGACTGATTTTGCTTACACCTGAGCCGAAAGCTTTTTCCGCCTCCTTCCTGAACCAGGCCTTTCTTGCGTTGCAACGCACCGGAACTGTTTTACGGCAGCAGCCAGCGGTGTTGCTGACTATTTCGCGGCTTGATGGCATGTTTGGTTTTGGCGACTTGAATCCGACTATGAATCCGCTTAGCGGAGGATTGGCCGGATTTGCGAAAACAGCAGGGCGCGAATGGCCTCACGTACAGAGTAAAGCGATTGATCTGCCTGCGGATCTTCAAGAAATTGACGTTATTGCCGACGCCATTGTAGATGAACTCTTTCGGGTTGGTCCGGCTGAGGTTGGCGTTACGGCGCAGGGACGCATTGTGTTGCAATTGGAACCACAGTTTTTCTCTGCAGTTGACATGGTGACACATTTTTCAACCCAGGATGTGATTGTAATTAGCGGAGGGGCGCGAGGCGTAACTGCTGCCTGTGCAGTTGCAATGGCACAGGCCTGGCAGCCGACCCTGGTACTGCTCGGACGAAGCCCGGCTCCCACACCTGAGCCTGTCTGGTTGGCAGGATTGACAGATGAAGCGGATATTAAACGGGGTATTCTCCGCCAGGCTGGCAGAAAACTCAGTCCGAAAGAGGTGCGAGAAATCTACCAGCGTATCAACGCCAATCGCGAGATGTTGGAGACTATCACAGGCATTGAGGCGGCAGGCGCAAAAGTCATCTATCGTTCGGTTGATGTGCGTGACGCGCGCGCAGTTCAAGCGGTTCTCAGGGAGATTCAGTCGCAATACGGCGTCATTACCGGATTCGTGCATGGGGCCGGAGTGCTGGCGGATAAGAAAATTGAAGATAAAACCGCTGAACAGTTCGATCGTGTGTATAGCGTTAAGGTTGAAGGCGCGCTTAATCTCCTGGAGGCTTTGCAATTGAATCCATTAAAAATAATGGTGTTTTTCTCTTCCACCACCGCTCGCGTAGGACGGATCGGCCAGGTTGATTATGCGGTCGCTAATGAAGTGCTGAATAAGCTTGCTCAGCAGCAGGCACGCCTGCGGCCTGATTGCCGTGTGGTAGCAGTCAATTGGGGCCCCTGGGCCGGGGGCATGGTTACGCCCACTCTGAAAAAAGTGTTTGCCAGAGAAGGGATCGGGCTTATTCCATTGCAAACCGGGGCACAGTATCTCGTGCAAGAATTGTCGCTTGATCCTGCGTCAGGACCGATTGAAGTCGTGGTTCTGGGAAAACAAGACGGAAAAGTCCGCATGTCATCATTGAAACCTGCTTCAACAAGGCAGGGGGCGCAACCGTCGTTGCAATCTGCCTGCTCAGACAAGGAAGCCACTCTGCATATTGCCTTTGAACGAACGTTAACGATTGCAGAGTACCCCTTTCTGGCGTCGCATGTGATCAATGGTCGGGCGGTGCTGCCAATGGCGATGTCCATTGAATGGATGGCACATGCCGCTTTACATAATAACCCGGGCCTGTTGTTGCAAGGGTTTAACAATCTGCGTATGTTAAAAGGGATCACTCTTCAGGGCAACGAGCGTTATCTGGTTCGAGTTCTGGTGGGAGAAGCGATCAAATATGACGGTGTATTCCGGGTTCCGGTAGAAATGCGCGGCGTCACGACCGCGGGGCAGGATGTGCTGCACGTGCGGGCAGAATTTTTGTTGAGCGCCAGGCTTCCTGAAGGACAGCGCATAATCAAAGGCTTAGCAACTGACACCTATCCTCATCAAAATGGAGACCTGTATCGCAAATACCTGTTTCATGGTTCGGACTTTCATGGTATCGAGCGCGTTGAAGGCTATTCGGTCAATGGCATTGTGGCAAAAGTAAAGGCCGCTCCTCATCCGTCTTCCTGGATAAAACAACCTTTACGCACATATTGGCTGACTGATCCGTTGATGATCGACAGCAGTTTTCAAGTATTGATTCTCTGGAGCTTTGGGCAGTATCAAGCCGGATCATTACCCGCATACATCGGGCAATATCGTCAGTTTACTTCGAAATTTTCGCCGAAAGGCGGTCGGGTCGTGGCAAAAATTACAAAAAGCGACCAGCGTCATGCGCGCGCGACGATTGAATTTCTCGATCCTGATGGCAATTTGTTAGCACGCATGGAAGACTATGAGTGTACGATTGATTCTTCCTTGAATCAGGCTTTTCGAAAGAATACGCTTGAGATAGAAGGATCGGTCACATGATTGTTGACAGATTTGTTGTTTCGGGAGAAATGTATGGCAAAGCACAAAGAGATTCAAGACCCTGCAAAATACACAGAAAAAGATTACGATATTTTTGAGATGAAACTGTTTTCACAGTTTACGTCAGTGGAGCAGTTAGAGGAAATTTGTATGACGCTAGCGCACTTGCCGACAAAACGGGCTCAAGATTTATTGAAAACGTTCAGCCAATCCGAGCGTGCGAAAGAAGTGGGTTGGCTTGAGAACGCGATGAATGAAGGGCAATATCTCTACCTTTCGCCTATGAATGCGCAGGAAGAACGCGACTTTCTGGCATTAAAGATGCTGCAAGAATTTGAGGAGAAAATTGTTGAATTGCAACTCAAATATGATGAATTAGATTTAGCAGCCAGGAAAGAGCGGATCGAACTGGAAGCGATCACGGCATTGATCAAACGAGGTGAGCTGGACCAGGATGAGGCAGTGAAGTTTCATGAGGTGGATTCAAATAGAAAAGCTGACATGCAAGAGCTGGCAAAACAGATCACCATACAAGAAAAAATCTGCCAACAGATCAAGGCCTCGATCAAAACGGAACGTTATAAAAATGTACCGACCTCCTATATGCAGCATATCCATTTTTGAGGCAAAGAGTTAATTCTGAATTGACCATAGCGGAATTGCATTTCAGGTGTCATACAATCAGCTTAGGAACGTGTAAAAAACAAGTTTTTAGAAGAGAAACCAGGTTTTTCCGAAAAACCTGGTTTCTCAACCAATCAAAACTGACAAAAATTTATTTCTACTTATTGAGGTCTCCAAAAGCGATTTTTCAACACGTAATTATTTTTCAGACACAACCTGTTGCAATGCCTGTAACACGCGTTCCTGAACCTGTTCAAGGGATCCGTGAAGTGTGCATCCGGCTGCGCGATGGTGTCCGCCGCCTTTGGAAGTCAGGGATTGCGCAAATTTGCCGACATCAACCGCTCCCCGCGCGCGAAAAGAAATTTTGATGTCATGCGCTGACGTTTCCTTAAAGAGAATCGCAACCTTGACGCCCCGCGTGAACGCATATTGGGTGATAAGCCCGTCGGTTTCTTCGCTATGGGCCTGCGCCTGCTTGAGCATGTCCTGGGTAACAACACCCCAGATAATCTGGCCTGTTTCATCTCGCCGCAGTGTGTGCAACACCGCGCTTAGCAATTGGAGTGAAGAGTAGGGTTTTTCCAGAAACAGTCGTTCCGCTGCTAAAGAAAAATCAAATCCGGTCTCTATGAGTTGGGCCGCAATACGCAACGTTTTTGAGGTGGTGTTGGGATAGCGAAATGAACCGGTGTCATAGATGATGCCGCTATATAGACAGGCGGCAATTTCCGGCGTGAGCGTGAGATTCCAGGCTGGATGCTCAAAAAAATCATACAGCATTTCGGCGACGGAACAAATGTCAGGATGAATCCAGGAGATCTGTTCAATCCCGTGAGCACGGCTCTGGTGATGATCGATTGTGATAATCGTCTGGCAGTGTTTCAGTACTGGCAGCACCTCGCCAACACGATCAGTTCCGGCGTCAAGCACAAATCCCACTTCAAATCGGCGAGATTGAATTGACTGGCAAGGGGTGACGATCTCAATATGCGGAAAAAATTCATACTGCGCCGGCGGCATGGCGTCGTTGGCAATCACGATTTCTACGCCCTGATCTGTTTTGTCATAACATTTTTGCTGCCAGAGCATGTCGTAAAGTGCAAGCTGAGACCCTAACGAATCGCCGTCAGGCACATCCTGGCCGGTAATCAAGATGCTGTTCGCAGCATGAATTACCTGTTTGATTGTGTATAAAATCTGATCTGATGTCATAATTCCTTTTCTCGTCACGTTCGCAAAGCTGATCAATGTGAGTTCTTTGCAAGCACGGCGGGTTTTGTGTGAAATTGACCGGAGTATTCCGGGCTATGGTAGAAACTCCTGAAAAACTTCATTTGACAAAAGCACACCTTTTGATGTGAGTCGGAGATGATTCTCATTTTTTTCGATCAAGTTCAGAGCATAGAGTTTGTCAAGGGCATCTGCATGAAATTTTTGCAGATCAACCCCGAATCGCCGGGAAAATGCCGCCAGATCTATTCCTTCGATTAGACGCAAGTTCATCATGATTGTTTCCCCAATGACTGCGGCAAAATCTACTTGTTCGACTTCGACGACTGTGGCAGGGTACAAGCAATTTTCTTGTATCTCTCCGGAGGCAGCTATCTGGGTGATATACGCTTCAATGTTCGATGTATTGACATAGCGGCATCCATCCCTATACGATGTCGCTCCAGCCCCCAATCCCAGGTATTCTTCGTTGTGCCAGTAGATTTGGTTATGCTGACTGCGACGATCGGGCCGGGCAAAATTGGAAATTTCATAGTGCTCATAGCCAGCCTGAGTTAAGAGAGTCATGCCAGTTTGATACATCATTACCTGAGTTTCTTCATCCGGCAAGAATAATTTCCCCTGTTGCTGTAACACGTGGAATGGCGTCTCTTTTTCAATCGTTAAATTATAAAGGGACAGATGCTCAGGACCTAAACGAATGACCTGTTCCAGCGTGGCCTGCCAACTTCCCAGATCGGACCTGGGAATTCCAAAGATCAGGTCAAGATTGATATTATCAAATCCGGCTTTTCTGGCTGATTGAAAACAGGAAATCGCCTCTTGAACGGTATGAATGCGTCCCAGGGTTTCAAGTTCGCGGTCGTGTAATGACTGCACTCCTATACTGACGCGATTGAAACCGGCCTGACGAAGTTGTCGGAATCCGGAATATGTAATCGTTCTCGGATTAACCTCGATTGTGAGTTCTTGCAACGTGTTGAACGTCAAAATTTTCTCTGCATGTTGAATAAAGCGGAGGATGGCTGTTGTAGCCAGGGAAGGCGTTCCACCGCCAACATATACTGTCAACGGCAGGTAGTTGTCAAAAAAATAGTGTTGGGCATACCAGTCCAATTCCTGACGGAGCGCATCACAATATGGAACAATCATCTCTTTCTTTCCGGCATATGAGATAAAATCGCAATATGCGCATTTTTTAACGCAAAAAGGAATGTGAAGGTAGATGCCTATGGGTCTCATGCGAAGAGATAGCCTTCAAGGTTGTGAGCACCATACCGGCAGTCAGCGTGCTGAGATTTGAGTTTGTGACCGATCAGAGCAATAAATCTTTTGACTCCGGCGGTTTTTTCCGGGGATGTTAATGGATCTAAGCGAACAGTCACACGTTCAGTTTCCTGGTGCGTAACAACCAAATAAAACACGTGTGACATGCGATCTTCTACCACAATACATTCCAGCAGCACCTTGTGTTTCTTCTGATTGATAAACACGTCTTTTACCTTGAAAATCACGTCGTCTTGTCTGAAAGAAAACGTCTCAAAGTGCTGATAAAATTTCTCGACAGAAACTGGTCCCTCAACAATCACGTGGGGCATAACGCATTTTCTCCTGTGAAAATCATCGTACTGACGAATAATTTTGTTCGTCGAACTCCCTATACGAGTTGTCAGCTCATAAAAAACCCCTTCTTCAGAGGGAGCTACGGATGTATCGCTTCAAGTATTTGTTATATCGGTGCGCTGAAGTTGTCAAGCAATTGTTCTCCTGGTATAAAAAAAGAAAACATTAATTCTACAAGAAACTGTTTGACAAAATTCTCTATCACTACAAGAGCTTGCTTCATATAATTAATGAGAAGGATGTTCTTCTTAGAGTTTTTCGTAACCCGAAATATAGCGGAGGAAATTTATGAAACGAAGTATGATATGTGGTTTTGTTTCTGTTCTGTGTATTATTGGCATGTTCGCTCTGACTGTTTCAGCTCAGGTCGTCGCCAAAGTCAATAATGAAGAAGTCCTACAAAGTGATGTTGACTTTGTGTTTGATACATTTGTGCTGCCCCAATTCCAGGCTCAGAATCCGAATCAGGAATTTTCAGCGGAACAGAAAACGCAGGTACAAAAGAATATTCTCGATCAACTGGTGTTACAGCATTTACTGCTTCAGGAAGCAGCAAAAGTTGGGATTGCTGTGACTGACGAGGTTGTGAATCAGCGCTATGAAGCCTTTAAGGCTCAACGTCCGGATGTTCCTGAAGAGCAGGTGAAACCGTTCATTAAAAATGAATTGATGATTCAACAGATGATTGAGCAGGAAATCGTATCGAAAATCACAGTGTCAGACGAAGAGATGCAGCAATATTACGAAGAAAAAAAAGCGCAATTTAAAGAACCGGAACAGGTCCAGGCCAGTCATATCCTGGTGCAGGTTGCTCCGGACGCCTCTCAGGAAGATAAAGATGCTGCGAAAGCCGAGATTGACGCAATTCTCGTGCAATTGAACGAGGGAAAAGATTTTGCTGAACTAGCCAAAGAACATTCGGATTGTCCGTCAAAAGAACAGGGCGGCGATCTGGGATTTTTTGCTCGAGGTATGATGGTGAAATCCTTTGAAGATGTGGCTTTTGGGCTAGATGAAGGCGGCATCAGCGATATTGTTGAGACCCAGTTCGGATATCATATTATCAAATTGACGGGAAAAAAGGCGGAACGAGACGTGCCTTTTGATGAGGTCAAAGATCAATTGAAGCAAGGGCTGTTTCAACAGAAACGGAATACCGAAATCATGTCCTGGATTAATACGATGAAAGAACAGGCTCAGATTGAGATGATAGAGCAGTAATAAAACTATTGAAAGGCGATGTGTTTCGCGTCTCTTCCGGCGACGCGACACATCGCAAAATAGAACGAAGAATATGGGGTTGCAGGTCTATAATACGTTAAGCGGTCGTAAAGAACCTTTTGTCACCTTGACGCCGGGAAAAGTCAATATGTATGTGTGCGGTGTGACAGCCTATGACTATTGCCACATTGGTCATGCGCGCAGTGCAATGGTTTTTGATGTGATCCGCAATTATTTGGAATATAAAGGATACACGGTGGTATTTGTCAAAAATTTCACCGATGTGGACGATAAGATTATCAAACGTGCGCAGCAAGAAGGGGTTTCGACACGGAAAGTCGCTGAAAAGTATATGCAGGCTCATGATGACGATATGCAGCGTTTGGGTATTCGTCCGCCGGATATTGCACCAAAGGCTACTGAACATATCGAAGATATGCTGCATATCGTGAAAACGTTAGTGCAAAAAGGCATAGCGTATCCTGTGGACGGCGATGTGTATTTTTCAGTAAAAAAATTTCCTGGCTACGGGAAACTTTCCGGAAGAAATGTTGATGATATGCGCGCCGGAGCAAGGATTGAGGTAGATGAACGCAAGCAAGATCCCCTGGATTTTGCATTATGGAAAGCTTCAAAACCGGGAGAGCCTTTCTGGGAAAGCCCGTGGGGACCAGGACGACCGGGCTGGCATATCGAGTGTTCCGCGATGTCATCCAAATATCTGGATGCCACCTTTGATATTCATGGTGGAGGAAAAGATTTAATTTTCCCACATCATGAAAACGAGATCGCCCAATCTGAAGCCTTTAGCGGAAAACCCTTTGTCAAATACTGGCTGCACAACGGATTCCTGAGTATTAACCAGGAAAAAATGTCAAAATCGTTGGGAAATTTTTTTACTATCCGCGAGGTGCTTGGAAAATTTAGTTCTGAGACGATTCGCTTGCTTATGCTCTCGACTCATTACCGCAGCCCATTGGATTATTCGGATACACGTTTGGAAGAAGCTGCATCTGCGTTAAAACGATTTTATAATACCTTCAGCGATGTCCGGGAATTACAAGCCTTGATCCGTCCAGGTGTTGTCTCTGCGTCAATAAAGCCTGAGAAGCTTGCGCAGGCAGCGGAACTTCCGACACAATTGGAGCTGTTGAGCCGCAAATTCGAAGAGGCGATGGATGATGATTTCAACACAGCTGCCGCTATCGGAACGCTATTCGACATGCTCAAAGCGATCAATGCCACCGTACGCCTGCTCGCTGTTGAACAGGTGCTGTCGGTCGAAATTTTGACCATGATAGAGAAAGGCATTGAAACTGTAAAAGCTCTGGCGAGAATTCTGGGGTTCAGGTTTAATGAACAGGATCAAATGGGGGCTGAAACTGAACAAACGCTGGTGAATCAACTTATGACATTGCTTCTGGAACTTCGTAAAGAAGCCAGGGCACAGAAGAATTGGGCAATGGCCGACCGTATTCGCGATGGGATCGCACAACTTGGGATTCAGATCAAAGATCATCCCAGTGGTGAAAGCACCTGGATATTGAAATCGTGAGTGACATTGTTTTTGGAATTCATGCTGTGCAAGAAGCGTTAAGAAGTGGGCAGCAGTTTGATCGCTTGTACATTAGTCAGGGACGGAGAGGAAAAGCGGTTCACGATATCCTTGAACTTGCCAAAACTCGCCGCCTTGATGTGCGCTTTGAACCCTGGGAACGCTTAACGGCTCGCAGCGGAGGCCGCGCATCGCACCAGGGAATCGTGGGGATGATTGCGTCATTTACCTATCTTGCGTTCGAAGATCTCCTGACGTCTCTTCATCATTCCGACGAGCCTGCGTTTCTCCTCGTGCTCGACCAGATTCACGATCCGCAGAATCTGGGTGCGATTTTGCGGTCAGCCGAATGTGCCGGAGTGCATGGCGTAATCATTCCAACGCGGAAATCTGCTGAGATTAGCCCAACAGTGCTCAAAGTGTCTGCCGGAGCAACATCATATCTCCCCGTGTGTCGTGTAACCAATCTGGCCACGACTATCGACATCTTAAAAGAACATGGGGTGTGGGTGATTGGAACGGCGGATAATGCGCAGCATTCATACACAGAAACGGATTTGACTGTTCCAGTCGCATTGGTGATTGGGAATGAAGAAAAAGGTATGCGTCGTTTAGTGGCAGCAAAATGCGATCTGGTCGTTTCAATTCCGGTGTATGGGAAAATTTCATCGTTAAATGCATCAGTCGCCAGCGCTGTCTTAGCGTTTGAAGTACGACGGCAACGCCAGACGATTATGCGACCGCGATGAAGTGATTGCGGGAATTGTATGGAGTGCTTTTTGACATCATTCACAAGCCAGTGTTTCCTTAATACATTGGTTTTCAAACGCTTGCGTCTTGTTTGTACCACACATATTTCAACTTGCAAGTCAGGAGGGTTGCTTATGAAATTCTGCACGAAAATTGCTTTAATGGGACAGTGCATTCTATTTTGTCTATTTATCCTGGGACAGGCGGTGTTTGCTCAGGAGACATTATCATCGCAGACGCAGGAAACGCGCAGGCAAATGTTTCTTTCACTTAATGAAGCCATCAACCTTGTGCTGCAAAATAATTTAGAGATTAGCATCGAGCAGTATAATCCGGAAATAAAAAAGGAGGAGATTAAAAACGCGGAGTCGGCGTTTGACTCAACCATCAGTTCAGGCGGAACACAAGTTCTGAAAGAAACCGAGAGTGAAAGTGCCGCCACGGGGACGACGGGGATTGAAGCGGGAATTGGAAAAAGGTTTCAAACCGGTGGCTCTTATGAATTCGCTCTAAAATCCAGTCGTTCAACATTTGATAACTTTGATGATATGTATTCAACCGGGATAGCGTTGACCTTGAACCATGCCTTATTAAAAAATCGGGGGACTGATGTGAATACTTCAGCAATCCGAATTGCCCAAAAAAATCGAGAATCCTCTATAAGTGAGTTACGCGCGAAAGTGATCGAAATTGTCTCCGATCTAAAAAATACCTATTGGAGATTAGTCTATGCCCTCGGCGACCTGGAGGTCAAACGTCTTTCACTGCAATTAGCCTATGATTTGGTAAAAATTAACGAAGCGCAGGTGAATGTCGGTACTCTGGCCCCTATTGAAGTGCTACAGGCCAGAGCCTCAGCAGCGTCGCGAGAAGTTGAGATTATCAATGCGGAAAAAACCGTGCGCGATGTGGAAGATAGCTTAAAACGGTTATTAAATATTTCGGAAACCGATCCAATTTGGAACGCGGCTATTATTCCGACTGACTCACCTGTTGCAACGCGGCAGGCTGTCTCTTTGGAACAAAATATTCAAGCTGCTTTGGCAAATCGGGAAGAACTGTTTCAATTACAAAAGGCTCTGGAAATTCAGGAAATTTCGCTCAGCGCCGCAGATAATCAACTAAAACCGACCTTGAATGCGTTTAGCACATTTGATTTGAGCGGACAGGATGATGCCCTGGGCGGGTCATTCAGCGAATTTTCCGAATTCAACGAGGCTTCCGTGACCATCGGCTTACAATTTGAGTATCCGTTAGGCAATCGCGCCGCCAAAACTTCTTATAATACAACCAGGTTGGGCATCGATCAGACCCGGCTTTCCATCCAAAATCTGGAGCAAGCGATTTCTGTTCAGGTCCGACAGGCTGTGCGAGCTGTTGAAACTTCCTACAAACTGGTTGAAGCCACCCGAGTCGCGCAACAGCTAGCGGAAGAACAGCTTGATGCAGAACAAAAGAAATTTAATGAAGGGTTGTCAACCAACTTTCAAGTACTTAATTATCAGGAACAACTGGCGAGTGCACAAAGCAGCTATACTCAGGCGATTACCGGGTATAATCAGGCTCTGGTAGCATTGGAACAGCTTACCGGAATGACCTTGCAACGGCATAGTATTGTGATTAAGGAATAACACATCAAAAAAACCGGGTTTCTTGAAAAAACCCGGTTTCCCAAATTTTTTAAGCGTTATATTTCTCCAGGACTTTCTTAAATCCCGACATGGAATTAATGATGGTATGATCATCCACGCAGTAAGCAATACGAATATGACCCGGCCCGCCAAACGAGCTTCCCGGCACGGTCAAAATCAATTCATCCTGTAAGGCCTTCACAAATGCTGTATCATCAGCAATGGGGGTTTTTAGGAAGAGATAAAAGGCCCCCACAGGTTTTTCGACTTTATAGCCGCACTGTGCCAACCCCTCACATAACAAATCCCGCTTTGCTTTATAGATCGACACATCTACTTTTTTCCCCTGGACCTTAGCAATCACCCGCTGCATAATGGCCGGAGCGTTAACAAAACCGAGGGTGCGGTTACACATAATCGCCCCCGCAAGAATGTGATCGCGATGGGCAGCTTTCGGGTTAACCGCTAAAAATCCCAAACGTTCCCCTGGAATCGAAAGCACTTTTGAATAGGACGTTGCTAAAATACTCTCATCATAATATTTCAACACGCTTGGTACTTCAACACCATCATAGACAATATCACGATATGGTTCATCGGTGATCAGATAGATGATTTTGCTATATTGGTGACTCTTTTTGCGCAACAGGTCTCCCAATGCTGCAATGCTTTCACGCGCATACACCTGTCCGGTCGGATTATTGGGAGAGTTTATAAGCATGACTTTCGTTTTCGGCGTGATTGCTTTTTCGACAGCATCTAAATTCAAAGTGAAATCCTGATGGGTTGCAACCGTTTTCAGCACGCCGCCATGATTCTCAGCATAAGCACCGTATTCCACAAAGAACGGTTTGGGGCAAAGTATCTCATCTCCCGGGTCTAAAAGCGTCTTTAATATTACGTTTAACGCTCCGGCAGCGCCGCAGGTAATAATCACCTCGTCAGCGGTGATATTAATATCATGTTCCTGGCAGAGATATCCGGCGATGTTTTCTCGTACAAACGGATAACCGGCATTGGACATATACCCGTGCCAACCGGGGCGGGGGTCTTGCGCTGCGTCGATCAGTGCTTGCGTAAATTCTGCCGGAGGTTCCGGATATGGATTGCCTAGCGTGAAATCAAATACCTTATCATTTCCGTGTTGAGCTTTTAATTGCTGCCCCTGATCGAACATCTTCCGTATCCAGGAGGCGCTGGAGATTTTTTCTTCGATTTTTTGGGCGACTGACATGAGTTTTTCTTCCATGAACATCCACGACAGATTACTCAGATGACTCAGATTTTTCAGGATGATAACCATCCAGGTTCGTCTTTCCCGCAGGCGAATCGAACACATTTGGGCAATCTGTGTTTATGCATGGCTCCTTATGACAAATGACATCATCAGGTTGGCTCATCTCCCATACCGTCTTCTTTATGAACGTCCGCTTAATATTGAGGAGTGCCAAAACCTGGCTTTTGAGTCCTGAATAATACAACTCGATCTCGTGGATGAGCATTCTGTCAAGTTATTTTGGTGAGAAATAGACAGCAAAAATAGGTTGACAAGTTTGCTCTTTCTTGAAAAGAAAGATTTGGAGATAAGCATATTGTTTCTATAGAACGTAAATAATGGTTGACAAGAATTTTTGTCTTTTTTTCCTGAATCTATAACAATTGAAAATACAATAAGTAAAAAGAGAAATATTAAAATTTTTCAAAAATATTTGACAAATTCCCCTAATGCCAGATAATATGTACTATAGACTTCTTTGACATCGTTTAAAAGCTATTGCTTATAGCCTTTCGGGAAAAACTTAGGAAGAACCCTATTGTAATCAGAGTTTTTGCGTTTAGGATCATAAAAGGAGAGTTTAACGATTACAGGAGATCTTTTTTGAGTATAAGAGTATCATTCTGACTTCATCCCTTACGATGTCTCCCATGCTTTCCCTCAAACATGATGTTCGCCTCATTTTTGCATACCCTTTGACTTTGCAAAATTCAGTGTTTTATCAACTGGAGTTTGTAAAGTTATTGCCACCCTGGCAAATTCACATACATAAGGCTCCCTTATTCTTGAGTCATCGGCGGTTTTGGGCCGTTGAAAACAAGAGAGGGAGATGTGTGTCAAAGTGTCTTGCCTTGCCTGCATGATGCAAGAAAGAGGGTGTTGTCTGCTTCAAAGAAGGTTCTCTCGCGCGTTATGAGGAATAAAAATACAGCGCAATACATCAGAATTGGATTGTCTCTGATTTTGCTTGTATTGGTTTACAATGTTTCTGAAGGGATAGCATTATCCGAAACCGATTTTCAGACAATTGGAAGTAGATATGGGGTTTCTCCTTATTTGCTTCTGGCCATAAGCATCCTGGAAAGCCAACGCGGCGAATTAACAGGAACTCATGAGGTACAGAACGTTGTTGATAGCACGCAACTGAAGTTTTTACACAAGATTGCCCGGCATACGGGGAGAAATCTTTCAGAATTTAAAGGTTCTCACTCAGGGGCAATGGGGTACATGCAAATTGTCCCCTCAACATTTTATACGTATGCGCAAGATGGGAATGGAGATGGCCTCAAGGATCCTCTCGATCCCTATGACAGTCTGGCAACGGCCGCTTATTTTCTTGCGCGTACCATTGCCGTGAAATCGAATCTGCGAACTGCCTTGAGAAGTTATAACAATAGTTCGGTGTATTGCAATAGAGTCTTAAAACTCTCAAGTGAGCTTGAGCTTGAGAGTAAACTTGCAGCCCGGCGATAAGCAGGGCATCATCCTTTCTTGAGTGCCAAACTACGAGATCTCGTAATTTGGCACTTTTTTCTGTTCAAACTCCGTTGAGAAACTCACCCTGCTAAGCAACATTATTTTCATCACGATGAAAGAATTCTTGACGATTCTATCAAGTAATGCGATATCATTCAGTGATGGCTTTCCCCTTTGCGAGAATGCGCAACAGAACCGAGGATATCGGCTTGACATTCTTTTATGAGCAAATACCACCAGCATGATGAAAAAATACAAGGCCTTGGACTGGCTGTGGTAGCTGGCGTCATTTTTGGTACTTCCGGAATTTTGACGCGATCGATCACAGACATTTCTCCGATTGGCATCGCGACCGGACGATTGATCGTTGGTTTTCTTTTTATGACGGTACTGATTTGGGGGCAGGAACAGGGAATTGCGTTGAAACATTCTTTGCGTCACTATCCATTCCTACTTGCTCTCGGTTTGATTTCTAGTCTGCACTTTGTCCTGTTTGTGCGAGCGATTCAAAAAACATTTATTGCCAATGCCTTAATTTTGGTGAATACTGCCCCGATCCTGGTATTAGTACTGGCGCCGTTTTTCTTGAAAGAGGCGATCCGCCTGGTTGATATACTTGGGGTCGCGATCACATTTATCGGGGCAGGTTTAATTGTCGGAATGGATAAAGTGCTCTTGACGCCAGACCATCTGACAGGTGATTTATGTGCCTTAGGCTCGGCTTTGTGTTATGCTTTATATGTCATTTTAGCGCGAAAGCTAAGGAAAACCTATTCATCGCAGGTGATCATGTTCTGGTTTTTCGGGCTGGGCGCCCTGTTTTTGCTCCTGGGGGGAATTGGACTGCGTGATCCATTCTTTCAGACGCCAACATTGACATCATGGATTTTTCTGGGACTCCTGGGGATACTTCCGACAGGGGTTGGACATTTTGCATATAATTTAAGTTTGAAATATCTTGCGGCCGCAAAGGCCAGTACGATTATTCTTTTAGAACCAGTTACCGGGACGCTGTATGCCCTGGTATTTTTGGGCGAGGTTCCGCCCTTCTCCACATGGATGGGGATCGTGATCGCATTGGGAGGCATTACACTCGCTTCGTTCACTCAAAACTCGTTGTCGCTAATTCGTAAACGTGAATATGTATAATCCGGATACCGAAACCCTGGAAACGCTGAAAATCGGAAATCTTCGGTATATTCAGCCTAAATGTGGTTATCGTTTCAGCATTGACGCTCTTCTCCTGGCAGATTTTGTGAACGTGAAACCTGATGAGCGTATCCTCGATGTTGGGACGGGATCAGGCATACTGCCGTTGCTGATCGCTGCTTTGACGCCTGCACGCGAGATCGTAGGGCTGGAACTCCAGGAACGGCTGGCGCAGATTGCCAGAAGAAACGTCATACTCAATGCGTTGGAAAATCGGATTCAGATTATCGAGGGGGATCTGCGTCAGGTTTCCCGGTTGTTTCGTGCCGGATCTTTCGATGTTTTATGCTCGAATCCGCCCTATCGCAGGGTTGGCTCCGGACGTATTAATCCTGAACACGAACAGGCCATTGCGCGACATGAGATCGCCTGCTCGCTGCGCGATCTGCTGGCCGCCTGGAAATATCTGGTCAAGCCCGGGGGCAAGGTTGTTGTTATTTATGTACCGGAACGTTTGAGTGAACTACTTACAGGGTTAACTCTTTCGCGGCTTGAACCCAAAAGATTGCGTTGCATCCACAGCGATCCTCATAGTTCGGCATCGCTGGTGTTAGTGGAAGCCCAACGAGACGCTTCACCCGGATTGATTGTACTGCCGCCGCTATTTCTTTATACGAATACTCAGGAATATTCCGAGGAAGCGCAACGCATTTTGCACGAAAAAAAGGATAAATAAATTGGAGTGTTAAAGTTTGGCTTTGCTCATGCAAGCTGAACTGTCTCACTTCTTTGTGACGAGAATGAAAAAAAATAACGAGATAATGCCAATATGGCAAGAAATAAGCGTGGTGATCTCTCATGTGGCAGCGGATCTGGTTTCTGAGAAACTGATTGAGCTTGGCTCTCAGGGAACGGTCTTTCATGATGACCCCAGGTCTGGGGATGTGTGCAAAATTACTGCTTATTATTCCGTATCTACAGATATTGAGGCGATCCTTCAGCAAGTTAAACAATATCTGGATTTATTGAAAACATACGATATTCCTATCGGGCATCCAGAAATTCTTTCAGGAGTTCTTGAAGGCAGCGATTGGGCGACACAATGGAAACATTTTTTTCATCCGATACGCATCGGGGAACATTTGGTCATCAAACCTTCCTGGGAACAATTTGAAGCTCGGCCAGAGGATGTCATCATCGAAATTGATCCGGGGATGGCTTTTGGTACGGGATTACATGCGTCAACACGTTTGATGTTGGTTCTGATGGAGCGCTATCTTCGCTCAGGAAATACAGTGCTCGATGTAGGCGTAGGTTCCGGGATTTTAACGATTGCTGCGGCACAGTTAGGGGCGAATTCTGTGCTTGGGATCGATATTGACGCCGAAGCCGTCAAGGTTGCGCGTGAGAATGTGATGAAAAATTCGAAAATCGCGCCGCAGGCGTTGGACTTAGAAAAACGCATTACATTTGAGGTCGGATCGCTTGATACACTGACCACATCCGAACACTTTGACTGTATTCTCATGAATATTCGTCCGGATATTATCCTGCCCCTAATACCTTATGCCGAAACCTATTTGCAAACCGGAGGGGCCATCATTATTTCCGGAATTCTTGAAGAAGAAGGTGCAGAGCTTGTAGGTCAACTACACGAACAGGACTTTCTCGTCCAGGATCATTTGTCAGAGGATGGATGGATTGCTTACGTCTTATCTCATATCTCAAGTATTTGAGTATTTGAGTGTTTCCGACAATTCTTGTTGAAATTCAGAAACACTCAAACCTCAAACACTCTAAACTATGTCGAAACATCGCTTTTTTGTCCCTCCATCGCAGATTTCTGAAGAGAAAGTTTGTCTGCGCGGTACGGATGTCTGGCATATTACGAAAGTGCTGCGCCTGTCGGCCGGCGCTAAAATTATTGTCTTTGATGGTTCCGGCCGTGAATATCTGGTCGTACTGGAACAACCCAAACGCCGCGAAGTGCGCGGAACCATCTGTGATCAATGGCAGAAACATACGGAATCTCCACTGCGCTTGATTCTGGTGCAAGGACTGCCCCAGGCGAATAAAATGGATTTGATTGTGCAGAAAGCAACAGAAATCGGCGTTAACGAAATTATTCCGCTTGAAACAACACGCTCTGTGTGGAGCAGCAAACACAAACGCGTGCAGGGTGCGAATGTTGCGCAGCGCCTGGACCGTTGGTCTCGGATCTGTATTGAAGCCGCCAAACAATCCTGCCGTACCGCCGTGCCGCTCATTCGACCGGTAATGACGATTGAGGAATTTCTCGCCCACCCTCTGCCGGCTGAGATGCAATTGCTTTTGTGGGAAGAAGAACAACAGACCAGTTTAAAACAGGTTCTCAGAAACTCTGATCGTGAGATTCGTTCTGCGGTTGTGGTTATCGGCCCGGAAGGGGGACTGACGCCCGAAGAAGCCATGCAATTCCAGGAACGTGGGTACCAGTGGGTTTCCCTGGGAAAGCGAGTGTTACGCACTGAAACCGCCGGACTGGTGGTATTGGGAATTTTGCAATATGAATGGGGAGACTACTCATTTTAGCGGTGTGATAACAACCGGGTTTCGTCAAGAACCCCGGTTGTTTTATTCATTGATTAAAGAATTCAACGATTTCGGATCAAAGGCTTCCCGAATGGCTTCTCCAATAAACGTTACCAGAAGCAAGGTGAAAAAAAGCGCGCTGATTGGGGACAGCGATAGCCAATAAGAATAAATATTTCCCATCCCCTGTCCCATTAATTCACCCCAACTTGGCGTGGGCGCAGGAAGGCCGAACCCCAGAAAATCCAGCGCGGTTAGTGCAAAAATGTTGCCGACCAGCGTAAATGGAGCCAGGGTGATAACAGGCACGAGAGCATTGGGAAGAATATGTTTGAAAATGATCGTCATGTCGCTTGCCCCTAAAGCTCTGGCCGCCTGAACATACTCTTTGGATTTTTCTCGATACACCTCGGCGCGGATGTAAAAGGTCATGCCCATCCATCCGAATAGAATTAAAATCAGCATCAACCAGAGATAGCTCGGCTCAAAAATGGAAGAGATAATAATGACCAAATAGAGCTGCGGCACAGTTGCCCAGATTTCAATCATGCGCTGCACTGTCAGATCAAACCGACCGCCATAATATCCTTGCAAAGCTCCGATAAATACTCCGAGAAGGAGGCTGAAAAAAGTCACTTGTAAGCCGAAACTCAGAGAGATGCGAAACCCATAGAAGAGACGGACTAATACATCGCGTCCACGGTCATCAGTGCCAAGTGGATGTTCCCAGGATGGCGGGTGCGGGGGCGACCCTGGCAAATCGAGGAGCGATTCTGTAGGGCTGTAGGGAACAATTGGCATAATAACCAGGTTCCCTGCTCCTTCGTGTTGAAAATGTTGCTGCAATTCTCGATAATCCGGTTCTGCGTCATTTGCGCCTCCAAAGAGTTTTGCAGGAATATAAGTAAAGGTCGGAAAATACCATTTTCCTTGGTATCGCACTAAAATGGCTTTGTTGTTCGCCAAAAATTCCAGGCCGAATGATATAAGATAGAGGACGCTAAGAAGAATTAACGCATAATACCCTCGTTTGATACTTTTAAATTTTCGAATACGTTTTTGAGACAGTTCAGACACGTCATACATGTACGAATTGCGAGTGGAGATTTCTGGCACTCACAATTTGCATTTCTTCGGTTAACGAAATTCGATACGCGGGTCAATAAGGACATAACAGATGTCAGAGACGATATTACCGATTAACCCTAATATACTTGAAATTACAAGAATTCCCAGCACAACAGGGTAATCGCGATCAATAATTGAGGTATAACCGAGCAGCCCCATTCCATCAATATTGAACACTTTTTCAATCAGGAACGAACCAGCGAGAATGACTGAAAGGAAATGTCCGAAGCCAGTAGCTAAAGGGATAAGTGAATTTCTGAGCGCATGTTTATATACGACCGTTCGCGAACCCAATCCTTTGGAAAAGGCGGTCAAAATGTAATCCTGATTCAGATTGTCTAACAGAGAATTCTTCATTAAAATCGTAAGCGTGGCAAATGAGGAGATCATATAGCAGATTACCGGGAGAATAGAATGGTGAAGCAGATCTCCGACTTTAGCAAAGAATGACAGGTTTGAAAAATTATCAGAGACAAAGCCACCCAGCGGAAAGACATCCCAAAAACTTCCTCCGCCAAATAACACAAGCAGCACAATGCCCAGGGCAAACCCCGGAGTGGCATAGCCCACAAAGACCAAAATGCTCGTGATCGTATCAAAGAGTTGTGTATGTTTTACAGCTTTCATGACCCCCAAAGGGATGCAGACCACATAGGTCAGCACAAAACTGATTGAGCCAAAATAGATTGAAACGGGTAACCGAGATTTGATAATTTGCCACACCGGATCGCCATATACATAAGATGTTCCCAGGTCGAGGCGCAGAATATTTTTGAGCCATTGCCCATAGCGAATCAGCACAGGTTTATCAAACCCATAATCTCTTCGCATTTGTTCAATCGCATCTCTAGTCAAAGTTGAACTGATAACATTCGTCCCGCCGCTGCCGCCTTCGCCCAATTGTCCACCCATCCTGAACTGCTGAATGGCCTGTTCGATAGGGCCTCCGGGAACAATGTGCATAATCAGAAAACTGACGAGGGTAATACCAAGAAATGTAGGGAGAATAAATACACACCTTCTGATAAAATAGGATCTCATGTATCAACCGAATGGGAATACGCGCTACCATCATTTTCAGTGATGGTAGCACGATCATAATAAGATTATGGCGTTGCTTTCGAGTGATTCAGCCAGTAAAGCACATCTGTCGTTCCGACAGGAAGGTCGTTCTCTTTATTGACAGCTTCTTTTAAAACCATGCCTTGTGTTTGGTCATACCACCAGAGCATCAAGATGTCCTCATGATTGCCAAATTTGGTCACATAACCTTCAGGCATCCCAAAGCGATTCCAGTAAAGGATACGGCTGTATGGACCATACCAGTTTAAAATGTATGGATGTTCATTGTACACTAAGTCATCAAGTTCCTGTAGGGCCTGAATACGATCGTTCAAATTGAACATCAGGGGATAGGCATCGAGAATTTCATCAATCCTGGGAACTTTGACGCCGGTAATATTGTTGGTTTGATCCATATCAGCATATTTTGAATGATACTCGGATTCGGGGTTCGGAAAGATCAAGGCGTTCCAGGCCATGTTTGCCAGATCGAAATTGCGTTCGTCAATCAATTTGAACATCGCGGACGCATCAAGAAGTTTAAGGTTCAGTTCAATTCCGGCCTTCTTCAGATCTTCTTGAAAAATGGTGAGGTGGCGTTCACTGGGTTTGGAGAAATACAGAAGTGTTAACGTGAAAGGAAGATTTTCTCTAACTAAAACACCGTAGGCATTACGGGCTGTCCATCCGGCTTCTGCTAATAATTGTGCGGCTTTTTCCGGATCATAGCTGATTTTTTCATTGTTCGGATTTTCATACGGCGATCCGGGAAAATAGGAATTCATATCCAGATATTCATTGAAGAAAAGTTTCTCCATAAATACCGGGCGGTTATACAGATATGCTAATGCTTTTCTGACGCGAACATCATTGAGTGGAGGATGGCGCATGTTTATGGCCAGCCCATACACGCCATTTGGCTCAAATTGATAGATCTTACGCTTTTGGATCCAGCCCTTTTGAATCTTATCGAAATCCATTTCCGCTACCCATTTTCTGGCGACGGTCACGAGGTGAAAATCGAATTCGCCTTTTTTAAATTTTTCGAACATTAAATTTTCATCACGCACCACTTCAAAGGTGATCTGATCGAAATTGTATAACCCCTGATAACCTCGTGCATCTTTGGCCCAAAAGTCGTCTCGTCGCTGAAAGACAATGTCGTTACCCTTACGAAATTTCAGCAGCTTATAAGGTCCGGAACCATTGGGCAATTTCCAATTAAACGCTTGCAAATATTCTTTTCCCCGAAACGTCCGGGCGGGCAATATGGGCAAATTGACCCCACAAAAAAGAAAATTCCGCCAGTGTAAAGTTTTCGCGATAAATTTGACTGTCTGTTCATCAACAATGGTCGGTTTTTCAAACATGCGAGAAAAGAGATCTGCGGAATAGGGATCTTTGGTGGCCGGGTCAGTGACTAACTCCCAGGAAAAGACGACGTCTTCAGGGGTTACGGGGTGCCCGTCTTCCCAACGGGCTTCAGGATTCAACCGAAAAAGAAAGGTCTTGTTGTCTTCCTGGATTTCCCAGGCTTCGGCAAGCCCGGGAATCATTTCTAACGTATTCGGATGAATACGAACGAGAGTTTGATACACCAATCCTCCCATTAAACTGTTAAAGGTCGTATTCGCGCTTGGCCCGTGAATTCGAAACGTCGCAGGATACGAAGGGATAGCGTAGCGCACCGTTCCCCCTTTGGCCGCATGAGAATCGCCGATTAGCGGAAAATCTGTATTCACCATCCATTCTGCAAAACTCCATGAGTTGATCAAACAAACCAGAATTATCAGCAACAGTACCAGTTTCCCTTTACTTTTAGATAATTTCATACACACAACCTCTCTTTCCTTGCCACCGGATTACACGTTGATTCATGATTCATGCCAGGCTTTAGCCGGAGATCTATTCATCAGATGCTTTCTTTCTGTGATGTGCAACTTCAGTAGACAAACCCCAGGCTTTCGCCGATGAGCGGTGATAGCCCTTTCCCTTCGGCATCAATGCCGAAGGGGAGCATGTTACAGTTACGCATCATGTGTTTATAGTAATCTGTCAACCTCATTTCTTGAAAGGTTTGCAAATTTCAGGAAAATTGTCGAAATTTCATTGTTTTCGCAAAGTGAATTCTTGTTCCTGAAGTAATCCTGAAATGCGGATAAAGTCTTCATGCGGAAGATACCCCTCTTTTTGGATCAGAATTTTATATTCGCCTTGCTGCAAATTGCCAATCTCAAACCGGCCTAACGAATCGGTTGTCAGATGGAATGTCTTCTGCGTTGCTATCTCTTTGTCAAAGAAAGGTAGAACGCCGGCAATAAGAAGCGGTTGTTCCGGGAGCGGGGTTAAAGTAATCTCGGCATCCTCAATCGGAATAGTTTTGATCTCGGCATCCACGACTTTTCCTTCCAGATAGTTAATCGGGAATAACATTCCGCTATAGCTGATGATTTGATTCGGAATAGCCGGGATTTTAAAAGTAAAAATTTGGGAAATATCGCCTTTTGTTACGATAAAATGCCCTTTTTGACGTTCCAGGAAGGTTGCGTCATTGACCAGTAGTCGTTGTTCAAATCGTCCGGTGTACGTATCAGTTCGTGTACGAAGTTTTTGATCCTTTTCATCGGTAAACTCTTCAAAGATGATCTCTGCCTCGCCAACCGGATGGCGCATGATATCGTGAACATAGCCTCTGACAAGCATATAATGAGGAAGAGTGAAACGCAGCGAGACGCTTTCTCCATCTCGTACTTGAATATCTCCGGATTCCATACGGTACCCTGGTTTTTCGACCGAGACGTGATATGTGCCATTCGGCAATTCGTAGGTTTGACAAAACCCGTTCAGATCGGTTGTAAATGTTTGAGTCCATCCAGAAGCGACATTCTTGACGGCCACATTCACATCTGGCAATGTGCTTCCGGAAATATCCGTAGTAAGAATTGAGAGGAAGTTAATTGGCAGACGAATTTCTCCGAGATCTTTTTTTTCTGGTTTCCCTGGAATAAGGAATGTTACTGACGTCCGATAGGTATTTTTCCAGGTTAAATAGATTCGTTCAGTTCCCATCTCCTGTACTTCTAACTGAATATCGAATCTTCCGGTAATATCGGATTGCTTAGAAATTTCAAGGCTGCGCAGTCGTTCCACCTCTATTATTGGATCGCGGAGGCCTTCTCCTTCTCCGTTTGTGACTTTTCCGCTAATCCAAACGTAATGTTGCAATCGAAATGTTTTTGTATCGCTGACAACGCCATGAGAGACCGTTGTAACGACATTTTCTGCGGCCTTATATCCCTCTTTAAGAACTGAAATCTGGTATGCGCCGTCAGGCAGATTTTTCCCCTCATAATGTCCATTGCCTAATTCATGGGCCAGAATTTCCTGTCCGGTAAGGAGATGGGAGAGTGTGACGGCTGCACCGGTCACACCATATCCCAGGAGATCTTTGACCTCAATAGGAATGAAGTTAATCGGAAGAGTGAGTCGCTGCAAGTCAACTACTTGAGGAGTCTCTGGTAAAATAACGGGCACGGATAAGGTGTGCATTCCATGCTCTCCCTGCCAGTGAATATCAAGTTTTTCTCTCCCTGTCGCACTGACGAGGACAGTGGCCTTAAAAATCCCCTGTTGCTCAAAACTCATTGTCTCGGGGGCAATCTGACCATGAGTGCCGGTCAGAGTGACATCAATCTCGGATGTCAGGGCCTCTCCTTTCCCATTGACAGTTTTTCCTGTGATTTCGATGTAATACGGAAGCTCAAATGTCACCGGAACAATTGTGGAAGTTGCCAACGTGTGCTCGGTACTGCTGATCCGAACGTTGCTTTTTTGAGCAGATTGATATCCCTTTTTTGTCACAGCAATTCTGTATGTGTCATCCGGTAAATTCTGGCCTTCATACATTCCTCCGGTCGTTTCTTGCGCCGGAAACTCACGGTCGTGGTCATCAAGAAAGGTGACAGTGACTCCACTCAATCCTCTTCCAGCAATATCTCTCACAGCAACCGGAAAAAAATTTGCCGGAAGGGTAAGCAGGCCGAGGTTCATGATGCTCGGTGTGGGTGAAAGCAAAAAATCATGAGAAATACGAAAGGTATTGGGTTGAGATAAAAATGCAGCAGAAGCAGAATCGGTCCAGATCACCTCAATCTGTTCCTGAAGATCATCAGATTTTGTGCCTGTGACCAGGAGCGCAAGGGAAAAATTCCCACTTGCATCTGTCAGAATCGACTCTTCTGGGTGCAGAAGCTGGCTATTGAACCCTGCGAGCGTCACAGTCGCCCCTTCGACCCCGACCCCCTTGGTATTGACAATCGTTCCGTGTACTGTGACATAATGAGGCAGCAAAAAGGTTCGTTCTGCAAGCCTTTCGCCGCCCTGTATCGAAAAATTGTCCGTCGCATCTTGATAACCATCTTTATGGGCAGTGATTGTATAATTTCCATCTAGCAGTTCTTGAGCTTCATAATAGCCATCTCCTGATGGATGTGCGCATAATGTCGGCGGAGTCTCATCATGATTATTCTCAATTTTACTGACAAGAATTTCTACTCCTGCCATCCCCTGTCCAAGCACATCGGTAACTCGAAATGGCGCAAAATTGATCGGCAGGACCAGGCTCTCCTCTAACAGAAAGTTAGGATCTGGTTTGTCAGGGAGGGGAAACGTGAATTGCTTAAGATAGGTGTGGTTCCACGATGCCTGTACCTGTTGAACGCCTGGTTTGTTGACTAAGAGGCGGGCGATAAATTCTCCGTTCGGGCTTGTTGTGATCTCAACTGGTAACTCGGTTTCATGTTCAATGTCATCAGTAGATCCCTGATCGGTATCGTCAACACTCTGGAATGGCAAAAGTTGCGTATATTGCGAATCAAATTCAAGCCGCGCGTTGGCGACACCATTGCCTTTTCCTTCAATGACCTGGCCTTTCACAACCACATAATGAGGCAGAATACAGAGGATCTCTGGCGTAACCTCGCCTGACATAACGCTGATCGTTCGTTTCTGAGTTTCGTATCCCTTTTTTTTGATCGTGATCGAGTATGTTCCGTCCGCGAGATTACGGGCTTCATATCGTCCTTCACCCTTATAGTCAGGACGTAATGTTCTTGAGGAGATCGCAATCTGATCTTCAGTGTTTGCGTGGAGATCTTCCGGATCAACGAGAGTCAAGATGATATCCGCATCATCAATCCCTTGCCCTGCGACATCTTGAACCTGGATAGGGATAAAATTGATTGGCAGCCGCAATTCTTCAAATAGCTGTTGTCCTGGATGATCGAGCAACGTAAAATCATAAGAGAGTTCAAAATGATCGCGGATTTGCGAAAATTCGTGTGATTTACTCAAGAACAGCGATTCTTTGCCAGGGGTGATGACAAGTAATTGTTCGGAAAACCCCCCATGTTCATCAGTTTCCAATTGATAAAAACTTCTCTGGCTACTTTTTTGAGCAAACCGAACCTGGACTCCGGAAACTCCCTCTCCTTTTCCATTTGTAACTTTTCCGGAAACCGTAATAATATGGGGAAGATTGATCAAGACATTCGCAATCATTTCGCCAGATCTGATAGGGATTTCCGGATAATTTTGCTGAACATATCCCTCTTTTCTGGCTATAATAATATAGATCTGATCCGGAAGCGGAGGACTTTCATAGAGACCATTGGCGACTTCCTGAGCCGGATACCGACTCAGGGTATGGGGGCTAGCAAACAGAGATTTTCCAACACTAACATCGTGTTGCTTTTTTACAAAAGAGACGGTTGCACCTGAAAGATTGTTTCCATAAATATCCTGAACATTCACAGAGATAAAATTGATTGGTAATTTAATGTTGTCAAGGCGAATATGTTCCGGAACAGAGGGCAGTTTCACCGGCAACATCGTCGTATAGATCTCGTCCCAGACCACTTCAAGTGTTTCTGACCCGACATCTGTCACCAGCGCATGGAGAGTAAAACTACCATCAGCTCGTGTTGTGAAAGGATCGCAATCTTTCAATCGTTTCGGTTCAATTATAGAAACCCTCGCTCCGGAGACCCCCTGGTTTTTGCCATTCAATACCACGCCGCTCATCGTAATATAATGAGAAAATTTCGGTACAAGAATGTTACTTTTATGTTCCCCGTTTGCCACGCGAATATTCTCGAGTTTCACCGATTGATAATTTCTTTTGCTTACCAGAATATTGTATGTCCCATCAGGAAGTTCCACACCTTCATAATTCCCATGATCATTATCACGCGCCTGAATAGTTCTCCCGCTTTGTTGATGGATGAATTCGACGGATGCTCCGGCGACTCCGGTTGCCGCCACACTTTTCACTTCGATGGTGATATAATTAATGGGAAGCCGGGTGCTCTCTCGTGGCAGAATTATCTGGGATGGCTCTGCCGGCAAATTGACCCAAAATTGTTTGGAATAGGTTCCATGTTTGCCAATATATGTAACCTCCCCTCTTTCTTTTCCGATCTCCTTGACCAGTAATTGTGTTTCAAATGCGCCATCTGTTCCTGAAACCACTTTTTTATTACCTTCAGATTGCAAATTTTCAAACGCAACAAGGGCCGCTGATACGCCTTCATGCTTTCCATCAGTGGCATGTCCCTTGATGGTGATGTAATGTCGGATCCGAAACGCCATTTCTTGAACTTCTCCGGTCCGGACACTTACCTGTCCTGCGCGAGTTTCGTATTGGTCCTTTTGAATCAGGATCTCATATTCGCCATCAGCGAGTTCCTCGCTGAAATAGGTCCCTGGCCTTTTTTCTTGCAAAGAAAATGTTGCGCGATCAACCTGGTGCGTCAACATGACTGCGGCTTCTGGCAGAGGTACATTCGCAATATCTGTCAGATGAATTCCAACAAAATTGATCGGAAGTCTCACATCAATTTTTTGGGTTTCCGGTCCCCGCGAGAGGTTGATATTCTGAGAAATGGCGTAGTCATCATTCCAGGTCGTCGTCAGCTCTTCGAACCCCGGCGACAAGACAAGGACAGTCGCTGTAAAATTCCCATTTATATCAGTAACGATCGGGAGGGGAAGTTGAGGGCTGGCTGATTCAGGCAAGGGGGGCGTGTACTCCTCCTCGACTGTCGGAATGATCCGGCTTATCGTATCTTTCAATGTCACAACCGCACCTGCCACCGGAACGGACCGGCCATTGATTACATGTCCTTTAATCGTCACATAATATCCCAATTGGACCGGCTCAAGCCTTTTATGACTCCCTCCTGACAGCGTGACTTCAACGGATTTGTTGCGTTCATAACCATCTTTTCTGAACTGAATGATATAGTCCCCGTCAGGCAGATTTTTTGCCTGATAGACCCCAGATTCAGATTCTTCCAGGAGAAAATCTTCTCCTTTCACAGGCGTGCCATCACGATGAAATATTTCAACCTCAATCTCTGTCAGGGGATTACCTCGGATATCTTTGATTGGAATAGTGACAAAATTTGCCGGCAAGTGGATTTCTCCAAGGTGCGCCGGGGCTTTGGGATGAAGAGGAAGCGCGAACGTTCCGGAGACCTGAAATTCTTCTCGTTTCCAAACAGCTTGCCAATGTTCATCGCCTGCGCGGGTAATCAACAATGTCGTGGCAAACCGTCCATGTTGATCCGTTCGGCAACGTTCAAGTTGTTCACTGGCCTTGTCTCCGAAAGAAATGTCAACATTAGGGACGCCTTCATCGTTGCCATTCAAAATGATTCCCGTGACAGTGGCATAATGTGGCAGAGTCAAAGGATCAAGCATGACTTCGCGCTGGGTGTTGCCGACAGCAATATCCGAGATCACAACATTTTCTTTATACCCTGGTTTTATTACGGTTAAGTTATAATATCCATCCTGCAAATCCAGACTTTCATACAAACCATCTCCTAATTCAACACCTCGTGTGATTTCACCCTGGCTTGAAATAAATTCTACCTGCACTCCGGGCAGTCCTCGTCCGGAGACATCGAGGATTTCTATTCTCACAAAATTAGCTGGCAGTTGATACACGCCGAGGTAGCTGGGAAAAAATTCTGCCACCGGCTGCTCTGAAAGTTCACAAGTTGTCGAAATCTGGTAGTATTTTCCGGTTTCAGGGCTTTTCCACCTAACGGTGAGTGGTTCCGGCTCGACCTGATTAATTAATAAGGTGGCTTGAAATCGCCCATCTTTCCCAGTCACAACCGGGTGTAACGACATCACAGTGCTATACCGTTCCTCAAATGTAACTGTCGCATCGGAGATGCGATTATTTTTCCCATCAACCACGGTCCCGACGACGGTTAGATAGTTACGCAATGTAAGAGCAAGGTGCTTCACCTCTCCGGCAGCGATAGTCACAGCCTCTTCGATTTCTTGAAACCCCTTTTTCATGACCCGAATGGTATAATCGCCGTCAACTAATGCCGTGCTTTCATACACTCCGTCTTCTGTGGGAGTTATCAAAAGGCCAGATTGTCCGCTTTGCTTGTGAAACACCTCTATTTTATCGGCCATGATGCCCTGACCAATCACATTGTGCAGGGTCAAGTGCAGAAAGTTGACTGGAAGTCGAATCTGTCCAAGCATAACGGCCTGAGGTTCGTGGGGAAGGGGAAATTTGATCTGACGCGTGTATTGCTGGTGATACATGTCGGTCCAGGCGAGTTGAATGCCTTCTTCGCCCTTTTCGGCCACCCGTAATCTTGCCTCAAAGGTGCCGTCAGGTTGAATTTGAAGTCTCGGTTGATCTTTTGAGAGGAGCAGTGTGGTATGAAGATGTTCAAAAGAGATTTCGGTGTCTGGTAAAGCTTCTTCCTTTCCATTCACAACGGTTCCATGAACCGTGATATAATAAGGAAGCCAGAAAGGAACATCCAACGATGCTGCCCCCTCTTCTAACACGACTGTTTTCGAAGAAGATTCATAATCCGGTTTTTGAACTGTGATGGCATACGGGCCTGGAACAATCTCGCGGGCATTACGATAAGCATCTTTCACGCGAAGAACCGGGATCTGGGTGTCGGAGGGAATATGAACCAGGGTGATCTCTGCCTCATCAATCAGGGCGTCTGAGACGCCGGCAACCCGAATTTCGAGTCCATGGAACAAAACAATAGATTCAAGTTGTATCTTTTGACCGCCAACAACGGTAATCTGGTGAGATTCTCGTTTATACCCTTCTTTTTCAAAGGCTAATGTATAGACGCCGCTTTGAATATCCGCAAACAGATAGTGCCCCTGTTCATCCGTTACAGTCGTGAGTTCATGGTTGGATTTTTGATCGGTTATCGTCGCCGGAGTTAATGTCATCTTCACCTGAGCGGCAGGACGACCCTGCATATTCAAGACCTTTCCGGTAACGGCGCCTACAGGAAGGGAGATTCTGATCTTTTGATGATTCCCTTCTTGAATTGTCATATTTTCTTGATATGTGAGCGTATGCCGTTTTCCCCCGACATTGTATGAAACTAGAACGTTATAGCGGCTTCCGGGCAAGAGATCAAAGGCTGCGCTCGCCTGATGATCAACCGTTCGGATTACTTTATCAGCATCGGTGATCGTAATTCTGATTTCTCGCTCTGTGGGATTTTTGATCAACTTTCCTTCGGAATCTGTGACATCAATCAGCAGCTTGCCCAGGTGAACAGTTTCGATTGTCTGGTTTCTTGCAGTGAGAAGGATTTCTTTTTTTTCTCGAAGAGGTTGCCCTTCATAGAAAAGTTCTAACAGATAGGTCCCATCTTCTAATCCGACAGTTTCAATCGAACTCCCTTTCATCGTCGCATCTTTGATCTTTTCTCGGACGAGAGCTGCCTTTCCTTGCGCGGTTCGTTGCCACAGTTTCATGGTGAGCGTATCCCCTGGATGAGGGTCAACACGTTGTTCTTCGGCATTCCGAAATTCCAGGGAAAATCGCGTCAGCAATTTTTCCGGAAGCGCCTCAGCATCTTCCGGAGTAACCAGGTTCAAGATATCCACACATCCCAGGCCTCCAATATTGGCATCTTCAAGGGTTCTGAGATCTTGTTTGAGTCCGATCCCGATCAGCGTCAGGTGGGCATCATCAACCTGACAGAACGATTTGATGGCTTCAAGCGGATCTGGTTCTTCACATACGGCAAGATCCACCATATAGAGGAAAGTTTCTTTTAACCCTGGCCTGTCTCGAAGGTCATCCCTGGCTTGCTGCAAAGAAAATCCTATCGGCGCGCCGCCGCCTAATGGGGGATTCACCAATAAATTGAATTGCGCCTCGAAATCTTCGCGATTATTCGCGAGAGGATCGAAATGAATCACCAGTTCACTATCTTCACACGCATCCGGCCCATCAAGCGAAAAACGATGTCCAAACACGCGTAAGCCAACATTCGCTCTCTCAGGAAGATTGAATAGGACGCTTCGCATAGAATTTTGCATCAGCTCGATACGTCTCTTTCTCCGCATATTCCTGGACGTATCATGAATCAACAAATAGGTATCTATTGTAGAATCGGAAGGAACGGTCGAAAAGGAATTTTCAGGCGGCTGTTCAGCATTTGCAGCCTGTGGTGAGGCTGTTGGGACAGCCTGAGCCTCCGCGCTGGCAGTATAACTGACAGGAAGTGAACTCGCCATGTTGGCGGCGAGTAGAAGTGAAGACCACAGAAATAACACTAGCAACCATCTTGCCTGTTTCAACATAGCTCCCTGTAAAACATCATGCGTACTAAGTAATGATAAACGTCTCTTTTGAACTAATTTTCTTGAAATTCCATCCAAAACATATTCATGATCACTTAACCCGGCACGCATCAGGTTTCACGTCTTCTAGTATTACCCATACGTTACATCAAGATCAGAACTCTTTCTCATTTCCCTGTCGCGTGTCAAGGAATATTCCATTGAAGAGAAAAGAAAGAAGGTTAAGTATGCCGAAAGAAAAATTCTGAAAAGAATTTCTTGCATTATTTGCCTATCCTTTGCGCTATTACTCAGAGTCCCTGCATGTGCTAAAATGATGTATTCAAGAGAAACCGGAAAATCTGACTCTCAACTTTTGACTATGAAAGCTTGAGTTTCCCATGAGGATAGAAAAATTGAAACTGCGGTTGCTGCGAATAGGGATTATCGTTTCTGGCCTGGTGATAGTAGGTTTCGGATGTTCTTCTTTACTGGCATTTTATATCCAGAGCAGTCTTCTTGCTGAGTTGACTTCAATCCGGATTGTAATTTTGGCATTTGGAGGAATCATGATCGCGGCCTGCTGCTCCTTACTTTTTTATGTTCAACGCCTTCTCTCCCCGTTGTACCCAAAAGGATTTCTTCATGAAAGGGAAAAACAAGCGCCGACCCTTTTTGATGCAGTCAATGCATCTTTGTGGCATACGGTCTTTGAATATTCCCTCGAAGGCGTCATGATGACTGACATTTGGGGCAGTATTCTGAAGGTCAACCCGGCATTTACGAAAGTGACTGGTTATTCTGCCGATGAATGTCTTGGAAAAACCCCCCGGCTATTGAAATCCGGGATGCATGACGCCGCGTTTTATCAAAAGATGTGGGATACCATTCATACAACCGGACTCTGGCAGAGTGAAATCTGGAACAGGCGCAAAAATGGAGAGGCTTATTTACAATGGCTTACCATTCGCGCGATCACCAATGATGCGGGTGATCCCTCTCATTATGTCGCGATATTTCATGATATTACAGACATAAAGCGACATCAAGAACAAATTGCCTACCAATCCCATCATGACGCGTTGACCGGCTTACCAAATCGCCAACTCTTCCAGGATCACCTTAACATGGCCTTAGCTCATGCCCGGAGAAATGCCTTGAAAATCGGCGTGCTCTTTTTGGATCTGGATAATTTCAAAAAAATTAATGACTCACTAGGACATCATCTTGGTGATTTACTTTTGCAAAAAGTCGCAATCCGTTTAAAGCAGTGCTGCCGCTGTGAGGATACGGTGGCACGCTTTGGAGGCGATGAATTTATGATATTGTTTCCAGACATCAAAGAGAATGGGCATCATCTGCTCGAATTGGTCCAGAGGCTCCTACAAGTTTTTGCAACCCCCTTTTTACTGCGAAATCATGAGGTGACCTTTACCGCAAGTATTGGTGTAACAGTGTATCCTGAGGATGGGGAAGATGTGGCGACGCTGATCAAGAATGCTGAGCTTGCCATGTATCGCGCTAAAGAATATGGCCGCAATACCTATATGCTCTATACGAAAACGATGTATACGCTGGCCGTGGAACGTATGGAACTGGAAACCAGCCTGAGGAATGCCCTGAAAAATCAGGAGTTTCGAGTATATTACCAGCCCCAGATTAATCTTTCAACCGGCATGGTTTCAGGAACAGAAGCGCTTGTGCGCTGGCAGCGTTCGGCATCTGAACTGGTTCCTCCCGACAGATTTATCCCTTTAGCCGAAGAAACTGGCCTGATTTTGCCACTAGGTGAATGGGTCTTACGCACAGCATGCGAACAAACCAAAACCTGGCATGAAGCTGGATTTCCCTGGCTTACGGTGGCTGTTAACTTGTCCGCCCGGCAGTTTCAAGATAAATGCCTGGTTCGCCTGGTACGTGAGGTTTTAGATGATGCTCGTCTCGAGCCTCGCTTCCTCAGATTGGAAATTACAGAAAATACGCTCATGAAAAATATGGAGTTAGCAACCAATATCATGTACGCGCTTGAACGTATTGGCGTGTATTTATCCATTGATGATTTCGGTACAGGGTACTCATCGCTCAGTTACTTGAAATGTTTTCCCCTGAAAGAGATTAAGATTGATAAATCGTTTGTACGGGAAATTCCTGAACATCAGGATGATGTTGCCATTGCCAGAGCGATTCTTTCTTTGGCACATAGTCTGAATTTGCGTGTGCTTGCTGAGGGGGTGGAAACTCACAGGCAGTTGGATTTTATGCGACAATATCGTTGTGATGAAATTCAGGGGTATGTGTTTAGCCAACCGATTTGTGCTGACGACCTTATAGGCTTATTGCGCGAGGGAAAAAAGCTTCCTATCTAACAGGTGAGAAGAAATAGATCGATTCCGTACTTGACAGAACCGCACGAAAGGACTATGTTAAATAGAAGTCTATCAATGAATCACGGGCGAGTACAAGCCCTTTTCAGTACGATAAGACATGAAACCAGTGAAAGTCTCTGCAAATACTACACAAATCTGCTCGATCTTTTTCACCAACAACATTTATAAGTCTGATCTCCAGCCTGTATGCAATGTATGGGGGAAAATTCCGACCTTATCGAACAATTGTCGGCAGACAGAGCACCAGAAGTGCAGCATGGGGAAAAAATGCGTCAACAGCCGAATTTTTTAAATATCGGTTGTTTTTGTATGAGATGGTTCTCTGCGTTTTCCGGTGTTGCACTGATGACTCTGGTTGAAAAGGAGGAACGTATGAATAAAGGTATGCGCAGAAGCGATAGGTTGATTCAAGAAAAGCGACACGATGTCTATCAAGAAAAAGAGAAACTACCGGAACCAACACTCTGTACCCAATGCAGAGCTGTTTTTAGTAATGGGCGTTGGTCCTGGGAGGAACCTCCGAAAGGAGCCAATGAAGCAATCTGTCCGGCTTGTCGTCGGATTTTGGAAAATCTCCCTGCCGGCTATGTTGAGATCCGCGGACAATTTTTTGAAGAGCATCAGGATGAAATTCTGAACCTTGCCCGCAATATTGAAAAGCAAGAACGTACTGAGCGACCCTTAGAGCGCATTATGACGATCAAAAACGAACCGGATCACACCTTGCTGACCACGACCGGAGTAAACATCGCCCGTCGTATTGGAGAGGCCATTTCGCGATCTTACAGCGGAGATTTTTCATTTCAATACGCTGATGGGGAAAAAAGCATCAGAGTCTATTGGGAACGCACCCAATAATTTTTCAGCCTTCTGGCAGGGAAGAATCCCCTGCCAGAAGGCTGCGTATATCGAGAGAACGCGGCTCATCTTGCCCGACCAGCCTGGCAGCGCTGTTCGTCGGCACACTTCAAAACTCCTCAAACAGCATGTTCCGGCATCTCTCGCAGGCTGAAATTTTCTACCTTGACTGGCGGCGGCGTTTATACAGTGCTGTGATGCCCAGAATTCCCATCCCGACCAGAGCGATGGTGCCCGGTTCCGGAACAGGGGTCCCAATAGCATAATTGCTCACGCCCTGAGGCATTGGCAAGGGTTGTCGTACGGTCTCTCTATGATGGTCGTTACTTTGCCGCACCTCCAAATCAATTGCGACAAACGAGGTATAAGCGGTCAAAAGATGATACTTCAATCCCAGATTCGTGATTTCTTTTACACGATCGTCGTTTGCCCGTAAGGCTTCATAATCTCCCAAGAGTTCGATCCGCTTACGCGCCCACAAATAGCGCAGGGCCGCATGAGTTTCACTGGGCGTGACTTCGCTGACATCAAAGCTCCTGGTGTACGGAGCTTTTCCGGCGATACCAGTAAGCCTGAAGGTTCCCTGCAATTCTCCTCGGGCATCTCGCTTCCATTTGCCAAAAAGCATGACCGGACGTTCGGCAAAGACGTCCGGAATGCTGACCGGCTCAACGTCGTATGCCTCGAATCCTTTAATATCCACGGTGATATTGGTCAACACCGGTGATTGAATATACTGCCGGAAGCGGTCGGCCTGTACCCGGGCCTCATTCGGATTTGTCGCAATAAACGCTTCACCTGAGCCAATATGCGAAAGACCTTCAATCAGAAATCGGTTCACACTGGTCCCGGCTCCGAAAGCAAATACATTAGCCTGATTGAGATGAGTCCGAATCAGGTCAAATGCTTCTGCTTCGACCATTACAAACCCGTCAGTCACAATAACAATGGTGCGTGAGATTTCCGGCGTCTTTGGCAAAGTGAACGCGCGTTGCAACGCCGATAACAATTCCGTGCTGCCTCCACCTTGCTGCCTGTCAATAACATGAAGCGCCTGTTTAATATTCGTCGGCGTTGCTGGTAGAGAACGCTCGGATAATACGTCTGATGCACTGGCAAACAGGACAACATTAAATGTATCGGTCGGGCGCAGATCCGCAATTAACTTTCGTAACAGTTCTTTGGAAATATCAAGCGGAAACCCGTTCATCGAACCAGACACGTCAACGATAAAAATATATTCGCGCGGCGAAATCTGCTCCGGCTCGACATGTTTTGGCGGCTGCGCCATCAGTAAAAAGAAATTTTCGTCGCAGCCTTCATATAATAATACTCCGGACTCAATTTTGTCGCCCGCCAACTGGTAGCGGAGAATATAATCGCGATCTCCGGTAAATGTTTTGACTGTCTGCTGCTCTGACATGGCTGCTCTCGGCTGCTCATTGTCAGCGGCAATCCGGAAGAGTTTGATATAAAACGCTGGCAGGTTTCCTATATCTTTGCCGATATAAAGTTCTTGTAACGCAGTCTTCACCCGTTCCAGGTTGTCCGGCGGCATAATGTTGAGCTTCTCGAGCATGGCAGCGTCATCCAGCGTCACGATTGCTTCAGTTGGTCCCTGGTAACTGACATGAACGGGATGCGTCGTGCAACTCACCTGCTGAAGCGGGATTCCTGCGGATAGTCTGGTCGTAATGTCAAACAAATATGGCGATTCTGTCTTTGTCGCAAGTTCCTCGCCCGGCGTTGCTGGTAGATAGGGATTCGACACCCATGTGTCGGTATCGGACGCGGATGCAGCGTTCTGATTGGAATAACGCGGGCCGACAACGGTGGGATAAACAAATTCATAAATCCCATCGGTCGGCACGAGTAATTCCGTATATTTGAGTTCGACTCGAATCGTATCGCCAGGGAGAATGTTAGCCACATTCATTTGAAAGACATTCGGGCGTTCCTGTTCCAGTAAGGATGTGGTTTTGCCTTCCTGTTTCGCCTGTTCGTATTCCTGGCGCGCCTGTTGCCGTTCCCGGATTTCTGCGAAAATCGTGCGTTCGCCGATCGTCATCGTCAGCCCATATACCGCCGCACGCGTCGAAGCCGGAAACACATACATTGCTTCGATAGGCCGCGTCCCTTCGTTCTTGTAAATCTGCGTCACAGTGACATCGGCGATGACGCCGGCAATGTTCACGGTCGCGCCAGTGAACAATAACGGAAATTGATCCACCTCGGGATCGTCACTTTTGACAAAAAAATACGGTGATAAGGTGTGATCTGCACCTTCTTCGCCTTGCGCACAAGCCATAAACGCAGTAAATGCAATCACACAGAATACAAATACGATTGCTATTCCAGATTTCATACGGTCATCTCCTATTCTCTCTGTTCCCATGCCTTGTCCGGCGTCCAGATTTGAAGTGGTCAGGGGGCTGGAGTCGCGCATGGCTGCCAAGAAAAATTTCCGCGCCTTTGACAACAATCCTGACGCATATTTTCCCTTGACTTTTGTTATAAAATTGTGGCATTGACAATACAAACCAGGGATAGGTAATCCTTCCCATTATCAGAGATTGTAAAATTTGCATCTTACAGACATTTTTTTTGCGATCAGCGGTAATTTTTATTATATCGGATTTTTCACATGGCTGGCTGGAACGGCATGAAGGACAAAAAATCTCATTTAATTCGGGCGGTCTGCGAGGGACAGCAAAGTCGGTTTACAGGCGTGTGCCAATATTATGAGCCAGACAATCAGGGACGCTGTCGGTTACTCATTGAACAAAATATGCGCGTTTTTCTGAAAGAGTGCCGTTATGCCCATCAGCATATCCGGATTGCAGAGCAAACATGTGCGGCATCGCTTCAGGCCACGTACTATGATCGCCTCCCGCTGACAGATACTGAGGATTTGAATACCCTGCTGACCGACGTATTGACGCTTCGTTTGAAAGGTGAACCGAATTTGAGCGTCTGGTGTAAATTGGTTGATAGCGCGGTGATGAATGCAATGCGGGCTTATTTACATAAAGTCGGCGTGTTGCGTGATAAGCGCTGTGGTACATGCCGACATTTGTTCGCTCATGCTTCTTTGTGCGTTTGCCATCAGCTGATCAAACGTTCTCCCCAAACCAGCCCGGCGTGTCCTGATTATCAGGCGCATAATCCGCCATTGCCCAAACAGCAGACAGCTACGTGCCTTACCTGCCAGTATTTAGCACCTGAAACTACAGTCTGTTCCCAAAAATTAGCAGTGCGGCGTATGTCAGATCGGCAGATCTGCCAGGATTACAGTCCGGCTCGCGTGAGTGTTTTTTCTCTCGATGACCCGGGATACGCCCGGGGAGATGCAGAGTCCCGCCCTCTTGATCACCTGTTCGAAGAAGTCGGCAACTCGCTGGCCAGTCGTGTTGAAACCCCTGAAACAGTCGCTATTCAGCGGGAAATTATGACTCTGTTGCATGAAGAAACTCTTAAAAAAGAGCCAGGCAGTAAGGCTCGCGACGTATGGGAACGTCTGTGCGATGTATTCGTAAACCTGCTGGTCTTTGCGCCGGAAAACCGAACCGAAAGCGGAGATCTGATCAATGCCCTGGCCCGTGACTATCGCGTGACTCCGGAACAAATTCGCCGGGATATGAAAACGATTCGAACATTTTTGCAAAAAAAATTGTCGCTTGACACGTGAAATACGTGTCTTTAAGAGAGGAGGGAAGAGTGATGACGACAGAACAACAACGGCGATTACAGAACGCCTTAGCCAGCGATGAAGCGTTTCTGGAATTTTTAGCGCAGGAAGCCCATACGCCGGAGTTTCAAGCCGCGCAGCAACGCATGGAAGCCGGCCCTCATCCGACTGACACAGTGCTGCATGAGTATGTCTTCGGATGGGCAGATGCACAAGATGTCGCGGCCATCCGAGAACATCTGAGCTGCTGCCGCACCTGTGCCGAGGAGGTTCTGCGATTCAGACAATTTGAGGAGCAGCGAAGACAAGAGACGCAAGCCTGGATTACTGACGCCGCCCAAACAGCCGTCGCGTCGCCACCGAATACCGTCAGTCCCTGGTGGTATCTCCGCACTTTCTTCCAGGTCAGCGCGATGATAGCGGCGGTTCTGGCTCTCGTTTATCGTCGAGGGCTTGTGAATATGCTCCTGCAAAACTCCTTGTTCTCGCCCCAGCAGGCAGCAATTGTTTTCGGAATTCTGTTGATCGGTTTGTTTTCTCTGGCATTATGTGATATGTATCGCCATCGCGCGCCTCGATTCGCTTCCGGCAGCCAGAAAAATTTTTTGTCAGGTTTGTGTATGCTTGCGTTCCTGGCATTTATACTCCCAACTCTTCATCTTGTCAGCGATTTAAGGACTCTTCCGCCGGAGTTATCCAGGCCAGGAACAAGAATGTCCGGCAAGGTGGAAACTGCCCCCGTTCCTGAACCGGGAACTATGGTGCTTTTCGGAATTGGCCTGTTGGGACTGCTTGGCATTGCCGCGAAAAAAAATCGCCGTCACTGAAAAACAATAGTTCGGACAGTTTTCGTGTGCCCCCCTTTGTCCCCCCGTAAACGGGGGGAAATGAGCAATAGGACGTCTCATGTGTACTTCCCCCCGCTTGCGCGGGGATTGAGGGGGGTGAAATCAAAACTGTCCGAAGTATTGTGAAAAACTGTCTGTATAATATACGCTTAACTGTATAATCCGAGACTGATGCGGTTCTTATGTAAAGGAGCGAAATGACCACGCAAGAACTGTGACAGACCGGGTTATCAGATTGAAACGATTGCTCGACGAGGCACACCTTATTCCTTTATGATATATTCATACGCAGCGTACTCATGATTGTATAAGTGAATCTTGCCTTTGTTTATAAATTTCAGTCTCTGATACAATTTATTGGCTGGTAAGTTATGTATAGAGGCTAGAAGACGTAAAGATTCGTATCCTCTCTCCCTGGCATAGTGTATTACTTCTTGCATGACTTTTTTGCCAATACCTTTATGCTGATACTCGTTTGATACACATAATCGCGCAAGAACACATGATTTTTTATTTATCCAGCCTACTGGCTCGTTATCGAGATCATCGGTTTTTAGTAATGATACGGCCGCAATGATTAGGTTGTTATCCTCAAGCACGAAAATGCCTTGTTCTTGATAATCAATATCAAGTATCTGCTCATTTGGATAATCATCGTTCCAATCGCAAGAACCGGAAATCTTACCGACTCTTCTTGTTTCGTCATACAGATTCATTATTGATACTTTATCAGCATACGTAGCGTTTCGAAATCTCATAAATCAAACAATTCCTAGTGTGCCCGGCCTAAAATGCTAACATGTCTTGCTTCCAATATGTAGGATAATGGAATCCCTATATGATTTAATTCTTCAAACATTCCTGATATGTCATAATCAAACTCTTGCAGTCCTATAATATACATTCCGGCTTTACACATTGATCCTATTATTTCTGAGAATGAATGTGTATAATTGATAAAGGTTTTTGATTTATAGGACTTCTTGGTTATATAATACATTCCTTCATTCTCTATCCATTCTTTTTCAAAATATGAATAAGTAATGTTCGCTGGCGTTTCTCTCTTATAGTTCTGATCTCCATCTGCACTTAACATATTTGTCACTGGATGCTGCTCATTGATTATGAGACAGCCATCTTTTTTCAAGCATTTTGATACTTTTTCAAAGAAAGCGTAAAGATCTTTAAACCAACAAAGTACACCAATGGTAATGATAATAAGGTCAAATTGATCATAGAACTCATTTCCAATCTCTAATATGTTTTTAGCGACAAACCTGCAATTACTATTGAGTGCTTTTGCCGATTCATTTGCAAACCTTACTTGATTTTCAGCAATATCAAATCCAATTCCTTCTTTCGCCCCACTCTGCATTAATGAAAGTAACTCTCGACCGTTATTTGAACAAAACTGGCCTATTGTTTTATTGGCTAACGGATATTTTTTTAAAACAGAAACCATTTCTTTTTCAAAAAAAGGGTATTGTTCGGTCTTTATTCTTTTAATGATATCAATTCCCCATGACTTATCGCGATTTTCAAATGCTTCTTCCCAAGCCTTTTTATTTGCAGCAATATAATCCATATTTGTTTCCTTGTATTGTCGCACGGTGTTATGAACATCCGGATACATTGGATTTCTGACTGAAAATGGCAAATAGGTGTTGATATCGGCATCTAAGTCGAGTTTCCCTTGTTCCCAGAGTTGCATGATCGCCATAGCGGTAATGGTTTTTGAGGCCGAAGCAATGTTCTGAATCGTGTCTGCGGTCATAGGGGTGGGTATTGATATTGGCCAGACCGTAGCCCTTTGACCAGACAACATCAGTATTTTTAATAATCGCGATAGCAAGACCTGGAATATGTTGTTCAGCTTCTCCTCAACGCCACTTTTCCACCTGCTCTCTGTCCTCTTGGGCTTTCGCCTCATTTAGAGTGAGTGGAATGGCTACGGGGGACTCTTGAGCATTTCCCCGTGTTCTTAATTCATCACGCCGTGACACGGCGCACCCGGTTCATGCGCTTGTTATGAGTTGTACTCCATCAAAATTTCAATATGCCCCGTGTGTTCGTCGACCCTTTCCTTTATGATAATGAATCCACATTTTCTGTAAAATTGAATACTTTTTGGATTCTCAAGATAAACCCAGAGAGTCAGTTTTTTTCTCAGCAATTTCGCTTTATTCATCAACTGCTGTCCAATACCTTTCCCCTGGGCATGAGGAGCAACGAACATTGCCTCCAACGAATCTCCCTGGAGCGAGAAAAAGCCCTTAATGGTCCCGTTGTCTGAAAAGACATACGTGTCGGAACCTGGAATATATATTTCACGCATGTCATCAACTCTTGATTCCCAGAATTCTTTTCCAACAAAGCCATGTGCCCCGATTGAGGCTTCCAGCCAAATATTCAAGACTTCATGCATGTCTGATGATTCAAAAGTACGTATCATGTGCAATTCCTTCATCTCATAAAACGCCGCGACTCACCTGTTTGAGGGACGCCCTGGCAGCGGGCACGAGACGTGGCACCAGCACGAACCCTAACCGGAAGTACCATGCGAAAAGTGCCGCGCATTCCTCAAGTCAGGGGCAGTTGGATTGTTAACGCATAGCCGCTTCAGGCATGTCAAATCCAAACGCACGCAGGACGGATACCATTTTGGTCGCATTCTCGGGATGGCTCATGATTTCCATCACGTTATCCCCCAAAACATCTCTTCTTTCGGACAGGCAACCCATATTGTTGAGATTATAGTTTCAACAGAAGTCTTGTCAATCTTTTTTTATGAGAATACGCAATATACGCTGTGAGAAGGGGGGATTTGAGAGTATGCAAGATCTTTCTGAATTCTGAACAGCCTGTTTTTCGCTTCAATATATTGACAAGACTGCTTTTCAGACGCCGCTATGTACACACATGGTACAAGCAAGAATATGACGGAGTAACAAACACCCAGACAACAAGTTCACTGGCAGCCCGATAGGACTGTCCGGCGGAACGACTGGTTATGCTCTGAAAAGCATAATATCTTTCACCTTCACATAAACTTTGCAGGACAGAACTGTTAAATTTAACAGCATAAGTGGTTTCGTCCATTTCGTTTAGTCTCTAAAAGTTTCCCGCTACATCTTTCCTGAAGTGCTTCCAAAGATTCTTCGTCATGTACCCGTTCCACAGCCCCGATACTGACGGTGACGGTGAAATACTCACCGTTTCCCGAGAGAAAGCGTTCGGAAGAAACCGCCTGAATTATTCTTTGTAATACATACTCTGCTTCTTTAACAGATGTGTTGTCCATCACGATACTGATTTCATCTCCGCCGTAGCGTGCAACCCAGTCGCTTTTACGGATAATGTTTCTGATACAGTCGGCAATGCCTTTTAAAACAGAGTCGCCCGTGGACCAGCCGTATGTTTTATTTATATCACCAAAAAAATCAATATCTAAAAGTGCCAGTGTGAAAATCTTTTTTTCTTGCTTTGCCTTCTGAAAAACTTTCGGCAGACGATCATTCATGTATCGCCGATTGAATAACCTGGTCAAACCGTCAATATCTGCCTCATCGCGCAGTTCCTCAATTTCCTCTTTTATTCTTGAAACCAAGCTATTAACACGATTCATGTATACCTGAACTCGCGATTGCAGACTGTCCAAAGTCATCTGATAAAAATCTTCATGGTTTGGTAAATCTGAGAAGTGTATAGGAATATCGATACGCCCCCTTGCTTTCGCTTTATATAATGCCGTATCTGCGCACCGTATCAGGTTATCTGTAGTATCCGGAAAGCAGACAGTCATAATTCCTATGCTGATGCTGAGATGGATATTATGTATAAACGGATTCAGACTGATATCGGTACTGGTATCTTGTAAATGATGCACATATTTTCTTGCTCTTTGATGCAGACGCGTGAACAGATGGCCACATGATCACAACCACCATGCACCAACCGTGCCGCACATGCGGCAGTCACAACATTGTGAAAAACGGCCATAACCGGAGTGGCAGTCAACAATATCTGTGTAAAGACTGTCGGGCCGTCGGGGTGTTGACCCCGAAACGCCAGTATAGCGAGGTCCGTCGTGAAGAAATCCTTCGGACCTATCAGGAACGGCCGAGTATGCGAGGGATCAGCCGCATCTTTGGCGTCTCGCGGAAGACCCTGGCCGCCTGGATCACAAAAAACTCCTGACGTTGCCGTCGTTGCGCGCCACGCTCCACCCCGCGCAGCCAGATGACCGCCTGGAACTCGATGAGGTCTGGTCCTTTGTGCGCAAACGTGCCTGGAAGCGCTGGTTGTGGACGGTCATGTGCCGCCGCACTCGACAGCTGATCGCCTTCGTGATTGGCGACCACAGCGAACGCACCTGCCGGCGACTCTGGAAGCGGATTCCGCAGGCCTATCGCGGGTGTTTCAGTTTCAGCGATTTCTGGCAGGCGTATGCCGCCGTTTTTCCCGTCGAACCCCATCGCTGCGTCGGGAAAGAGACGGGGGAAACAGCCCATATGGAACGCTGGAACAACACGTTGCGGCAACGCGTGGCCCGGTATGTGCGGAAAACCTTGTCGTTCTCGAAATCGGATCGCTGGCCTTATCGGATCACCAAACGGTTCATGATTACCTATAATTTAAGCCTATCATTTACAGAGTAGCCACTACCAAAGATTTTACTTGACATTGAATGAACATTCATTTATATTGGCAATCAGTATGATGAAAAATGTACACGATAAGAAAGAAGCTATTTACTGGGCATCGGTGAAACTGCTCCACAAAAACGGCTTTCACTCAACACCGATGTCGATGATCGCGAAAGAAGCACATGTTGCGGCGGGTACGATTTACCTTTATTATAAAAACAAGGAAGACCTGTTGAATAATCTTTACCTTGAAATCAAGAAAAAATACAGCGCGTCTTTGATGGAGGGAGTGTCGGATTCTCTGCCTGTAAGAGATGCGTTTGAAACGGTGTGGCGGAATTCTGTGAATTTTGAGCTACAACACATTGAAGAATATAGTGTCATGGAGCAATACAGAAATTCACCTTTCGTGAAAATGGAAACAGTCGAAGAGGGATTAAAGATTTTTCAGCCGGTTATCAGTTTAGTCGAAAAAGCAAAACGAGAAAAAATTATCAAACCATTAACTATCGACGTATTTTTTGCGTTGTTTTTTTCCCCTGCTGGGGAAATAGGAAAAGCCGCAATGAGAAATGAAGGTGAATTACCAGAGGACACCATATCAGCAACATTCCAGGGCTGCTGGGATGCAATAAAAAACTAGCTTATTTTTTTTAACAACCAAATGAATGAATATTCATTTAGAAAAGGAGGAAAACATGATGGAGCTATCACAATCGACCCGCAATGGAATAGATATGCCTCTCGTGGGATTTGGCACCTACCAACTCTCAATTGACCAGGCCGAATTCTGTGTACAGGAGGCACTGAAAGCCGGATTTAGACATATTGATTCAGCGGAGGGCTACAATAATGAAGAGGGCACTGGGAAAGGGATCAAAGCGGCTGGTGTTTCACGGGATGGAATTTATGTAACCACGAAACTTTTTCCCGGAAATAAACAGTGGGGGGCTCCCGAAAAAACCTACGAACAGACCATTGAAACGCTGAAAAATCAGCTCAAACACCTCCAGCTTGATTATGTTGATCTATACCTTATCCATGCTCCACTCTCAGAACTGAGACTGGAACAGTGGAACGCTTTTGTAGAGCTCAAAAAATTAGGGCTGACCAGGCATATTGGCGTATCAAACTACAATGAAGAGACAATTAAAGAGATTGTGGATGCAGGCTTGGCGAAACCTGAGGCCAACCAGGTTGAATTTCATCCACTTTGTGCCCAGATTGAGTTGACCAGGTACATGAAGGAGCATGCAATCACCCCGATTGCCTATAGCTCGCTTGCTCCCCTTTCAACCTGGCGAGCGGAAGAAGGACAGGGGGGAGACGTACTTGCCGAGATAAAAAAAGAATGCCAATGGGTCACTCATGAAATTGCGACAAAACTTCAGGTCTCAGACGCCAAATTGCTCTTGAGGTGGGGATTGCAGCACGGCTATTGTGTCTTAACGAGAAGCAGTAAACCTGAGCGCATCCGAGAAAATTTACATGTATTTGATTTTGAAATTCCTGATAACGACATGGAGCGTTTGAATCGGCTCAATCAGAATCAAGCATTCGCGTGGGCAGCCAATGGTCTTAATCCGATGGAAGTCGCTCCCCCCCTCAAATAAATTTTATCACAAATAAGGAGAGAAGAGATGAAGATTCTAGCAATCGCCAAAGTTGATCCTCAAACAACTCTTGAGAAAATACAGCCCCATCTTGAAGCAGAAGTGAAGCACGCTTGGAAACTGTACAAAGAAGGTACATTTCGAGAAATGTACACTTGTCAAGATCGTCGTCTGGGGGTTGTGTTTGTTCTTGAATGTAGCAGTGTTGATGAAGCGCGAAAAATCCTTGATGAATTGCCTTTTGTTCGTGAGAAATTCATCGACTTTGAAATTATTCCCCTTGGACCATTTTCTTACTTTGAAATGCTTTTTAGAGACTATAAGCCGCCGCAACAAGGATAGCGGTCGACTTCCGTTATTTCACTCGTGGACGGAAAATTTTAACTAACCACCATACAACAGAGGATACTTCGACAGGCTCAGTACAGGCTTCACTGTCAAGGAGTCCTCTTTGTACTGTGTATAATACCGTTTATGTTATAAAGGAGGACATTTTATGAAACAGGTCAATCTTGGATCGCAAGGCCTTCGTGTGCCTGCAATCGGTTTGGGCTGCATGGGAATGTCGGAATTTTACGGCTCCTCTTCAGAAGCTCAAAATCTTTGCGTTCTCGATCGGGCAGCAGACATTGGGTGCACGTTCTGGGATACGTCAGACATGTATGGCCCGTTTACGAATGAAATCTTGTTGTCAAAGGCACTCAAGGGGCGCCGCGACCAAATCACCCTGGCAACCAAATTTGGCGTTTCCCGCGGCGAAGACGGCAGCTGGCACGGTATTAAAGGAAGTGTGGATTATGTAAAGGCGTGTTGCGATGCCTCACTGAAGCGCCTCAGGACAGATTACATCGATCTCTACTATCAGCATCGTGTGGACCCCGAAACACCGATCGAGGAAACGGTCGGTGCGATGGCTGAACTCGTGAAGGCGGGGAAAGTACGCTATATCGGCCTGTCTGAGGCAGACCCGGAAACTATCGCCCGCGCCCACGAGGTTCATCCCGTCAGTGTACTCCAGACCGAGTATTCCTTGTGGTCGCGGGACGTTGAGGCCGACATTCTGCCAACAATTCAACGACTGAACATCGGATTTGTGGCGTACAGTCCCCTTGGCCGAGGATTTTTATCCGGGGCAATCCGGTCACGAAGCGATTTGGAACCCGGAGACTGGAGGTTGGAGAATCCGCGATTTACCGAGAACGCCATCGCCAGGAACAGCCGGCTAGCCGATGTAGTCGCTGACGTCGCGGAAGAGATTGAAGCCACAGCAGCTCAGGTCGCATTGGCATGGCTTCTGTCGCGCGATGTCTCCATCGCCGCGATACCAGGGACACGGAGAACTGAACGCCTGGAGGAAAACTGGGCATCGCAGGATTTAACTTTGCGGCCGGAACACCTGAACCGTCTTGAGTCCCTTATCAATCACGGTGTCGTAGGCGATCGGTACTAATCCTGTGCAGAAAATTGTAATTCATTACCGTCGGCACACGGGACTCAAACGCAGGGAGTTCATGGTCATGCTGGCGGGCTGTACCGCCAGTCTGATGGTGTCCAGCCTTTCCCATGGCGAGGAAAAGATTGCCGCGGCCACAGCCTCCCCCTCCGACCGGCTGGGCAAGCTCCTGCCCCTGCGCAAGCTGGGTACTTCCGGTCAACTCGTGACCAACCTGGGCGTGGGCGGGGCCCATGTAGGGAGTGCATCGGAAAAAGACGCGCAGGCCATCATCGAAAAAGCCCTGGAGGAGGGGGGGCGCTTTTTCGACAACGCCCCTTTTTACAGCGATGGGAGAGCAGAGGAACGCTATGGAAAATTCCTCACTCCCAAGTACAGGGACGTTGCCTTCATCATGACCAAATCCCTGGCCAAAAACAGGAAGAGCGCCCTGAAGGACCTCGACAATTCCCTCTCCCGCATGAAGACCGACTACGTTGACTTATGGCAGATGCATTCCCTCGATAGCCCGAAAGATGTGGAAGAGCGCATCAAAAACGGTATGCTCGACGCCTATCTCGATGCCCAGAAAAAGGGCAAGGTCAGACACATCGGCTTCACCGGCCATAGTTCCTACAAAGCCCATCTAAAGATGCTGGAGGAAATCAAAAAGCGGGGCGTGACGATGACCTCCTCACAGATGCCGATTAACCCCGCAGATCCCCACTACGAAAGCTTCATCACCCACGTGGTGCCCAAGTGTGTGGAGGCGGGGATCGGCGTTTTGGCCATGAAAACGCTGGCCGACGGACGTTTCTTCGGAGGGAACAGGGGCTGGGGGCGCAAGCATGTCTCCGTCAAGTCGATAGTCCCGTCGGTTCTTTCCGTGGAGGATGTCTTCGGCTTCGTGTGGTCCCTGCCCATCACCACCCTTGTCAGTGGTATGGAAAGCGTCCAGCAGGTTTCCCAAAATGCTGCCATTGCGCGCAAAACATGGAACTGGAACCAGGGCGAACTCCAGAAACGTATCGATGCGGTGGCTCCCATCGCCGGCCCGGATCTTGAGTTCTACAAGAACTGAATTTCCTCCGCGCGGCCAAAGAACTCCAATCGGGTTTCGCGTCGCTTGCGGACAGGGGAAGTTGACAGATCGCATCTTATGCGACCTTAGTATCCTATAAAAAATAACTGCTACACTTTTTGAGCTTGTCTCAATGGTACAGTTTATTTTCGGGCAATCTGTACAGGTTAATTTTTATAGGATACTTAGGTGCTAGAAAAGATCCTCAGAGAACTTTCCTAAAAAGACGAAACTAAATAGAGGAGGAGGGGAGGAGGGGTGTGATTCACGATAATCGGTAAAATTATGCCGCAAGTTTCTCTTCAATTCTTCCTTTCCAGAAATCTTCCCACCACTCATTGGCTCGGACTATCCGTAAGGCCACCATCGGATTGATTGAGTCAGGATGCCAACAGGCTCCTGGGAGTTTCAACCGCTTTTGAGGGATCGTTTTGTGAGCCCTTTCAACCTCTCCGGACCCAATGGGATACCCGTGTTTCGTAAAGTGATCATAGTCTACAGCATCAGCAAAACGAGTTAGATACCCAAGCACACGTTTTACTCGGTCATGAGGAGTTTTCGCATAGAGCGCTTCAAGCTCCCCTGTGACCGTTCCGACCTTCCCCTGCCCGATCGCGTCCAGACGAGACGTCACCCAGTCTGCGCGTTCGTGTTGCCCAAGCCCCACCGCTTCGGCCGTCTCATACAGATGATCGTTGAGATGGGGCTTATCTAAAATAAACTGGATCGTCGGAAATTGCCGCTCCAGTTCCTCCTTCAGTCCAATCCCGCCGTCCCCCACGCCGACGACGCGGGTGGTCGACGACATCCCTTGTAAGACCGCGGCGTGAAACAGGTCACTCACGACGTCAGGATAGGATGCGCTCTTGCCCACATAGATGGCCGACAGGGAATCTAAGGGGCGGGCCAGTCCGATCCGAACCTCCCGCCACGTGATCGCTTTCTGCTGTTTGGGCGTCTGACGAACCGGGGACCGCTCGTGAGCAGATTCCCCAGGGACCAGGACCGCTGTCCGAATTTCACAGCCATCGACCTCGACTAGCATCTGTTCGACTCCCTTCGACGCCGTCTCGATGGCGTCATCGGCATGAGCGAAGGTCTGCTCGACATACTCGAAGGTTTCTTCAGCGATCTGTTTGGTCACCCGGCCAACCGTGGTGGCATGCAGCGGATATTTGTAATGCTCTTGAAACCGTTTTGCGGCTTGCCCAAACGATTCCTCACTCCCAAAATCTGTCAAGGCCCGCGTGACCGTTTCGCTTCGTCCATAATGAGTGATCGTCATGTCATTTTTCAGAGGTTTCCTCCCTCCATATTCTTTCCACAAATACGGGGAGGTGAGTTCGACTGGGCCGAAAATGGTATTGAGGCAGATGACGGGGCGATGTTGAATCACGAATCCTTCCTGTTGTTTTTTTTACGAGATCATCTCGCACCTGTTCAATGACAAGTGTTGTCGTTTCTAAGCCGATTTGTCTGGTGATCTCGGAAATATCCGCATCTCACAAGGTGGCTCTTGCCACCAAATTCTCCTCGTGGTGGAAAAATGTCTTCGCAATCTGTTGACTCACTTGTGTGACAAGTTCTTGATAATCGCTTTTCATGTTCCTTTCACTCCTGATCCCCTAGGTTGACGTTATCGTAGTGTATTCCGTCATCGTAGTTATTATCAAAAATTATGTCAATGTTTAAAGATTGTCTACCAAGAGTCGTGAATCACACCCAGGAGGAGGTTAAGTGGTAGACATGTTTCCTTAAGGATTTCATTACTCTACTATATTTCTGGTACATTTTTGTGAAGACTTTTTATGCTGATTCTATGATGTGGACCGGATAGCCGGGGGCTGTTACCAGCCCCAAGCCTCCTCAGAACTGTACGTGAGAGGTTCCCCTCATACAGCTCAAGCATTTCGGCAGGGTGCTCTTATGGAACACCCTGGCAATGTTACCTCTTAACTCGCTTTCCGCATGGCACGAGCCGACAATGCTCTCATCAGACACGCTCCCGTGTTCTGGCGTCTGTTCGCAAAGTATCGCGCATATTCTGCCAGATAGGGATTGGCATCCGCTTTGATTTTACTATGTCGTTTCATCCCAATGGAGCCAACCTGCACCACCTGGTACAGCTTGAACAGTCCCTTCTTGGTCTTACGAATCACCGAAAATCGCCACGTCCTCCCTGATGCCATCCAGTATCGCTTGATGAGCCAGCCTTTGGACTTCTCAGGATGTTTCCGGCGGCTCATTCTCCACAGGTGCTCATACACCTATGTATCCCCACGGCTGAATGCCTCCGAGGCCACCACATGTCTGTGGTAGTTTGCCCATCCCCGAAGCGTTTGGTTCACCTTCTTCATCAGGGCTTCCACCGGAGCACTCACGTATTGACGAATGAGCGTTTCCACCTTGCGCAAAAGGGCGAGGACTCCCTCTTTGGACGGCGTGCTGTGTAACGTGTTGCCGTGCTTGCGAAAGGTTTGGCCGAGGAACGTCAATCCATCTCGAATATACACAATCTGACTCTGTTCTTCTGACAGCGTCAGACCGCGTTCAGCAAGGAATTGGATGACCGCCGGAATGATGTCTTTCTCAAGCAACCGCCGGGATTTGGCGGTCACAATGACGTCATCCGCGTAGCGAATCACATTGACCCGTGAACGGCGAGGAACGGCACGTCGTATCACCTCTTCCAAACCGTCGAGTGTCATATTACACACCGTGGGGCTGATAATCCCGCCCTGCGGGGTTCCCTTGCGTGTCGGGTATCCCGTGTTCTCTTCGAGATACCCGGCCTCCAACCATTGTTTGAGGATTCGCGTTTCCATCGGGATGTGCTCCAACACCCACGAGTGCGAAATGTTGTCGAAGCACCCGGAAATGTCCGCTTCCCAGACCCAGGTGGCCGAGTTCGGCTTTGACAGCGCGTTAAAGACCGCTGCCACTATAATGCTCCCCAAAAACTGGACAGAATCATAAGGTGTAAAATATGTGATCTTATTCAAGAAAAAAGGAGGAAAATCGATGGGGAGTAGTCGGAAAAATTATCCGGCCAGTTTCAAAGTGAAAGTGGCGCTTGCTGCGTTGAAAGGCGATAAAACGTTGGCCCAACTGGCCAGTGAATTTGGCGTCCATCCAAACCAAATTCAGCAGTGGAAGAAGCGTCGCCTGTCAGAGGCAGAGCAGTGTGTTTCCACGCGACGTCGGAAAGCTGAGCGCGATGCCGAGGAGTTGCAAGCGGAACTCTATCGTCAGATCGGGCAACTGAAAGTGGAACTAGATTGGTTAAAAAAAAGAGTGGGACCAGGACACTGACGGAGAAACGGGCCTGGATTGAGCCGGAGCATCCATCCATTTCGATTGCTCGGCAGTGTGAGTTACTCGGGCTGGTTCGGGCGAGCTACTATTATCAGGCGCACGGGGAGAGTCCAGAGAACATCGTCTTGATGCATCAGATTGATAGAGTTTACACGCACTATCCCTTTTATGGAGTGCGGAAGATGACGGCGTATCTGGGCCGACAGGGCGTGCAGGTCAACGTGAAACGGGTACGGCGACTGATGCGCAAGATGGGGCTTGAGGCCGTCTACCCCAAGCCGAAGCTCAGCCAGCGGCACCCGGAGCATCGGGTGTATCCATATCTGTTGCGCGATCTTCCGATTGCCAGGCCGAATCAGGTGTGGTGTACGGACATTACGCACATTCGACTCGTGGCCGGGTTTGTTTATCTTATGGTGATTATGGATTGGTTTAGTCGGTATGTGATCAGTTGGGAGGTGTCGATCAGTTTGGACCCAGAGTTTTGTCTGACCGCTCTGGATCGGGCGTTATTCCAGGCGACACCAGAGATATTCAATAGTGATCAAGGCTGTCAATTTACCAGCCTGGCGTTTACGGAAAGACTGAGAACAGCAGGGGTGTCAATTAGTATGGATGGCCGTGGTCGTGTGTTCGATAATATTTTTCAAGAGCGTTTGTGGCGAAGCGTGAAATTCGAGAAAGTGTATCTCAACGACTGGTATCAGGTTGGGGAGGCGCAGATCGGGTTTGATGAGTATTTTGAGTTCTATAATCATGAACGGCCTCATCAATCGCTGTGTTATCAGACACCAGAAGAAGTTTACTATAGTGAGTTGTTAGTAAGTGAGCGAGAATTTTTTCCTGGAAAAATGGGCTTCAGGAAATTGCGAAAGCCCATTTTCCCAGGAAAAAATTCCCCACAGTTTGGCGGACCAAACAACACCTTAACGTTTGGTGATTTTTGTCTTGACAATGGGGAGCACCTCAGCCAGGAGTAAGACAACAAGGGAGTAGGAGAGCAGGGAATGTCGGGAAAATATGAGGTGCCGGTACCGGATGTTCATTCCCGGCGCCGGCGCGTGTCGGTCGCGATCACGGTAGACGCCGAAGGCAGCTCGGATGAAGTGATCATCATAAAATCACGGTCGCACGGAAGGAAGACTCAAGCACGATGACATGCCGCTTAACAAGCGGAACGAACCTTTATAGGGCGAACGGGATGCGCGTGAGGGCTCACTGGGGCGCTATCGGGCCAGTCTCAATCCGCATGTCATAATTCTGTGACACGCTCTTTTTGCCCAGAGCGATGAGCCCCACCAGCGGGCGTCGACTCGATGCCCGAACCCTCGGGCGCATTGATGAGACATTCCGTTCGGCCCAAAGACTGATTCCGGATACACGGACGGTGTGCGTGTTCTGCCCCTCCCCCGAGCCAATGACTCACTGGGACAGCCGTCACGGCTGAGCCCCACTTTTGAGACGCCGGCACGAGGGAACCGATCAGGTTCTCAGGCGCAGCAGACAAGAGGACTGTTGCCGCTGGAGTCCGGTTCTTTCCCGGGGAGCTTTGGTTGACCTTCACGAGATGTTTGGTGCAGGCGCGTGAGCCTGAGCCCACCCGCATCAGAAGAGCAAGTCTGAACAGGTGCTGATCGGCGACGCTGGGATCAGGGAAGCCAACAAACGGTTCGTGCTGGAGTGAGGCTTTTTCGCCTTTGTCAAAGAACAGGTTTTTTTCGCACCAGGAGGAGTCTTTTTTCTTGACAAAGAAGTCCATAGAGATGTTAGCCACTTTTCTTGCTGTAACTTACTACCTTGTTTTCGCACGAATTAGCATATTCGAGAATTAATAAAAAATACGATAACTTTTTCTTTTACAATACAATACTGTTTGTCAATGGTCGAGAGTTGTTAGCTTGACCTTTTCCTGTTCTTTGACAGATTCAACCGGTGTCAATAAGAATTTAATTTTGTACCAAAAATCAGAAAATAAACGTGTACCACCTCGCCACTGAAAATGTTGTTGATATTCATGCTGAAACCTCCACTTCAGTTTGCTTTGCGAGCTGTTGCTTTGCAAACGCATGTTCTCTTAGCCGATAACTGTGGCTCTTGATATTGACGACCTTGCAATGATGCAATAACCGGTCTCAAATGGCTGTCGCTATTACCGCATCACCAAACAGTTCCTGCCAATCCCCAAAACTTGTGTTTGATGTCAGAATGGTTGAACTCTTCTCATAGCGATAGGACACGAACTGAAAAAACAGATACGCTTCCTGGCTGTCAACAGGCAGATAACCGACTTCATCAACGACCACAAGAGTAGATGTCAGATAGGCTTTGTGCCTGGTCTGAGGTTCTTTAAGTTTGCGTATCAGCGTATCCATAGTCATGAAATACACGTTAAAACCGTGATAACACGCTTTCGTCGCCAGGGAGATCGCCAGGTGTGTTTTGCCGACTCCCGGCGGACCCAGGAAAAAGACATGCTCCTGATTCCGAATAAAGTCCAGATCAAATAACGTCATAACTTCCTGTTTATTCAGATTCGGGTGAAAGGAGAAATCATACTCTTCAATCGTTTTCGCCGCCGGCAATCCGGCAGTTTTCATCGCCGTCTGAATGCGGCGCTGTTCCTTGGCTGCAACCTCTTCTTCCAGCAGGTGGTCCAGGAATGCCAGGGAGGAACTCTGCTCCTGGTCGGCAGTGCTCACAACGGTCTCCAGTACTTCGGTGGCCCGCGTCAGTTGTAAGCGACCGAGATGCTCCTGCAAACGATCAGAAATTACTTGGTCCATCGCCCGCCACCTCCTTGTGCAACACGCTCGTATTCCGACAGGGAACGGTAAGCTACCTGAGGAAAGAGGCTTCCAGTTGAGAAACCACGTGTGGCTTTGCCTTTGCCACGAGGATACTTGCGGCAACGCTGGGTGATGTCACGCAAGAGTTTCTCGGACAGTCCCGGCATCCCGATCGAACCTCCCTTCGCTTGCGGTTCATGGTATGTCACAAGCAATTCCTGGTCGTCATAAAAACGGATCGTGCCGTTTTTGATCTTCAGGAGAATCTTCTTGCCTACCACACGATGAGGCACCACATAGCGATTGCCGTTATACGAGACCTGACAGTCTCGATAGACCGTACGAAAGACTTTTACAGAGGTGTCGTAATCAGTCTCAGGCCGCGAACCGAGATGCTCCAATTCCTGTTGCCAACGGACTTGAACCGGCTGTTGGTGCGTTCCGTGACGTCGCTGATTCGCCGTGCCATTCAACCAGGCGAACAGATCGCAATTGGCCCGCTCAAGTGAATCAAACCGGTATCCTCGCCAGAATCGCTCACGAATGGAGTGAATCGGTCGTTCCACCTTGCCTTTCACCCAGGGACTATAGGGCGGACAGGCGACCGGCTGAAACTGATAGTGATGGGCAACGTACAGAAATTCCACATTGAAATCCACCCTGCCACCGCTGCGTTTGCTCACCACGTTTTTCATATTATCATAGAGAATCTCGGCCGGAGTCCCGCCTAAATAATGAAACGCTCGAATGTGACTGTCCATAAACGACTCCAGGGTACACCGACGAACAAATTCGGCGTACATGGCCCGAGAATAGCCCAATAACAAGATGAACAGATACACGTTACTCGTACGACCATCCGGTTCGCTTCTCTGAAAATCACCCCAATCCATTTGCGCCTGACGGCCAGGTTCTGTTTCAAACCTGATATAAGCCAATCGAGTCTGTTTCGCTTTTACCGATTGGACGTAGCGGCGTACCGTGTCATATCCGCCAGGATAGCCCAACGCTTTCACTCTCTCGAAGAGCCACGTGGCCTGATACGAATCTTCCGTCAGCAAATCATCAATCCCCTGTGTGTAAGGCGACAGAATCGATTCGCGGCCTTTTCGACTGACTGACTGAGGCAATGCTTGTTCTTCAAGATATGTGGTCACCGTGTTCCGGTGAATCCCCAGTTTTCTGGAAATATCGCGCAGGCTCACGCCCTGCCGATGCAATGCAAAAATGTCCATGCAAACCTCCTTTGCGATCATTGGTCTCTCCTCCTTTCAGAGAAGAGATGCCAACTTTTTTCACAAAGTGGTACACTTTTTTTGCCGATTTTTGGTACACTTTTACATGCCTATTGACAACCGGATCCCAAAGCGTGATACGTGGCGTTCCGTTGAGAAGGCGATTAAAGCTCTCCCGCAGGGCATACGCGTAGGGATGCCGGCCGTTCAGTCCAATCTCAACAATGGTGGCATGGTGCACAAGGAGGTAGCCGCTCACCTGAAACGCATCGCGAACCAGGCGCAGCATCCCGAATTGGTTAAGTGGAGGCGTGAGACGGTCGCTGGTCCAGACCAGGAGATTATGGGCGCGTTCTGCCAATAAGAGCAAGAGTTGTTGAGCGGCCATGCGGTGCTTGCGCCGTGTGGCAAGCCCCAACCCTTGTCGATCACTCCGGAATTCGCTTTCAATGCCTCCACCTCGGTCATCATAGAGCATCACCAATTCTTCACCGGGGAGATGATGCAGGGTGGTCACCAGAATCCCATAGGCCCATGTTCCCTCAGGATGTTTTTTCGGGGTTCTTACCGCGAGTTGGGTGGTTCGTCGGGCAAAGCGGTGAGGATGAGGGAGGACTCCCATTTCACGCCCAGGCGACGAGGGGGTTGGCTGCCAGCGGGTCACGGAACGCGCCAGTTTCCTGACCCGCGTATGGGAATACATCTTCCCCAAAATCTGGTAATTCTGGGTGAGCATCCAGTTGATATTCTGATCGATGCCAAATCCTGCATCAAATCGGAACAGCAGATCGGCATGGCACGATGCCACATCCGCGAGGATCGACACGGCATGGCGGATGGCGGGCTTGAGGGTCGCTTTCGAGAGGGTATCTCCTGGCAACAAGGCTTGACAGAGAATTTCATGGTAGGCAGTGGCGATCACTCGACACAGTTGCCGACCAGAACAGCCCCGGTGATTCGCGAAATAGCCTTTGGTGCTCTCTTCGGCCTGTTGGCCTGCTAATAAGCCGGTTACGTCGAGATCAAGCAGCAAATATTCCTGCGAGCAATCAGACGAGAGGGCCTGCCCATAGCGGTGATAGAGCTGCTCATTGGCCTGTTGGAGAGTGGTGACGGTGTGGGATGAACAGGCATCCAGCGTTTTTTGGACGACACTGGAATGGGCACACTGCGTCAAGCCAAACGCGAGTTGCACCGCTTTTTCTGGAAGCAGGATGGTGTCGAGTTGATTCATGGCGGTCCCCGCCCGCTACGATGAGCACAAATGCCTCAAGGAGCTTTTCCCAGGGGGCATAGAAGATTTTTTTTGTGGAACAGGAAGGGCCTTCAAATCATCCAGCACGTGTTCTTGCTGGAGATAACAGCCGAAGGCACACAAACTCGCCCGTGACGTATATATTTTATGTCCATGTTGCATGATGCTCGCTCCTTTCGTGAAAAGGTCAAACGTTATCATGTGACCATTGAGTTCGCCGATCTCTTTAAAAAATATATACGTTATCGGACATTTTAGCAAGGTAAAATATACGTAATTCGCACGAAAACAAGGTACTATATTATTAAAGTGTTACCAATTATTTATTTCTCGTATATCACAAAAATATAAATTTTTAGAATTAACTATATTTTGGCTCACAACTTGATACTGCTCATCGTCCTTACCGACCCAAATTATAATGCCGTTTCTATTTGTTAAGTTAAGCATTGGTATATCTAAAAGGCTATCTCCCGCTGTAATTAGAGGTGAGATTGAGCCAATAAATTTTTTATAGACTCTTACTTTCCCTGCTTCAATAGGAATTGGTTCTTCAAATTCACTGTTCAAAATTTTAATCGAAACATCTCCTAATTTAATCTCCTGAATTTTATTCTTTATTCCAAAAGAGTTAGAGCCGGAAATGTTAAAAAACTTCTTAGCAGCGAGTTGGACAGAAAAATGATTACTTGATGAGATAACATAGACCTTATAATCAATTGACTGAAGATATGAAATAAGAGCACGCATTACAGGATTTGGGGATGGAATGGGGATGGAAGCCCCCTCTAGATCAAGAAACTTCGCTTTAGAAAGAAGTACTTTCTCGGTAGCTTTTAAGAGAGTTTCTAACGGTAGAAAAGCCATACAAGAAACGATTTTTTTGTACACGTCTGCCTTTCTACCTGAATAAAGTAATCGATGATACTCAGTCCATGAAAGAGGAATTCTTTCCCTATTAGTTAATTGAAATGCTTCCTGCTCATCTATTTTTAACTGAGCAAATATGGCCTCTCCAATATCACCGAAAAGTAATGTGTTATCCAAATCGAAAACTGCTATCCTTTCATTTGGTGTTATATCCATTCGCCTTAGCGAGTCTTCAATTTTTTCTATTCTGAAAAGCAATTCGTGAGGAATGGGTAAATTCAATGCCCCTTTATCCAAAATTAAGACCTCCTATATTCAAAAGTTATATCAACGGTAAAATACCTATTGGCTTGTTTAAAATTACTAAATCGACTACAGTACTAAAGTGAAGTTATAAAATTATTACGAATAGTATTTAAGCAGGCGTTTTCCTTCTAGTTGCAATACTTTAGGATAAAGAGCTTTATAAATAGCACAATTGGGAGAGCGACCATCATATCTGCCAGTTGTTCGATAAGTTTCAAGTGGGCAGCCACCAGCACACCAGTATTTCCATTCGCACTGATGACAGCCATCTTTCTCTTCGACTGAGAGATTTTTAATCCCTCCCTTATCTTCCTGGATTAAGATTAAAGGATCTTTGGCGAGGGATGTTGTTATTGGCCTATCAATCTGCATCTGACACTTAGAAACTTGACCATAAGGATCAAATACCATGTAATTATGTCCAACGCCACAAGTCCGTAGATGGGCTGTCGAAAAATTTGCTCGATCTACCAATGACGCCAACAAATTTCGATATGGTAAATAGGTTTCAATAACTTTGTATACAGTTAACATTCCATTGACAATGGCTTCTTCTTTCAATTTTAGATTGTCATAGTTGATAGATAAATTATTTTCACGATAAAAGTTGAGACAAAATGGAAGATCGCGAGTCAATATCCAGTCAAGTAGTTCTGGTAAATTTTCAATATTTATTCCACTCACCGTGATTGATATATCAGGAACCAAATTGTGTTTTAAGGCTATTTCAACTGCTCGCATAGCATCATACGAAGCGTCTATTTCATTAAAGGAAGCACCCTGAGTTGTATTTTGAATCCTCGTTTGAGTTTCCTTGTGAGTACTATCTAAAGAAATCATTAAACGTAAGCCCAGCGCTTTCATCTCATTGACAATTTCAGCAGTAAGTAGTGTACCGTTGCTTAAAATAACACCATCAAGTTCAACATTATAATATTGGGCTAATGTTTGAGCATATCGATGTAATTCCTTCACTAATGAAAATCTAAGAAGAGGTTCTCCGCCGGAATATTTAAACTTTATTGCTTGATATTTATGCGCAATTGCAGAACGAAAAGTAGCATCAATCGCAGAATGTCCCGTTTCAAGAGACATATCAGCATTATTATGAGGGAGATAGCAATATCTACATTCTAGATTACAACGATCTGTAATATGTAACCAAACAGATAGCATATTTGACATTTCAGTCAAGTTAGGATCCAAACAGTCTACCGGCAATAACAGCCCGAGGGTTATCATTTGTTGAAAGCTTTCAGAGATTATTGACTCCCCCCAAGCTTTTACAAAAGCCGTAGGAATACTTTCAAAAGTTTTAGGAGAACTATCAAAATATTGCCAACAATACATTGCACTTTTATTTAAGACACAAGTCGTATTAGTAAGTGCGGAGAATACAGCAGAATATTCCGAATTTACAGTTTGTTTGACAAGGTTAGGATTCTTGCAATAAGCAATAAAACCTGAATTAAAACGAAGCGATTCATTTCTTGTAGCAATAACAGGTGAGCATGCATCACACTGCCCTATAACCGAATTTACTGGATGAGTTTGATAAAATATTTTGGGGATATCGAGAGTAAATATATCTTTATTATACATTGTTCGTTTGTTCTCCTTTCCAGTTTGTCCATTTGTATATAACCGGTGTGACAACACTATATGCTACATCCTCAATTTCTTTCTCGTTAATATAATCTTGAAGCAAAAATCCTATGGAATGTATTATCTTAGGGTCGATCATATTAAAATCTTTTTCCAGGAGATTCAATTGATTAAGCACATCTATATGAGCATACGGATTATTAACGAGCAAATCAATTCCTTTTTTTAAATGAGTTAAGATATCGTCAACTTTATTTATATCATTTTGCATGAGTGCGAGTTTTGCAATTCCAACGTATGCCATAGCTACTGAAGCTTTTTCTGGATATTTAACCTTACTAAGACACTTCTGGATCATTTGTTTAAATTCTTCTAATTTATGATATTCCCTCTTTTCTGATGAAATAATGGTCAAGCGTGCAATAGATTCAATCCAATACACAAAGTCTATAGCTTTTTCAGCAATTTCTATACTTTTATACATGCAATCCTCTGCTAAGTTCCATTTCTTTTGAAACATATAAACCCGCCCTAAGCGATTTAGGGTCATTGCCTTTATATTTCCTGAACAGATATTCAAAGCTTTCTCTAAATCTTGTTGAGCTTTAGTAATATAGAGGGTATCCTGGGACAATACAGCCCCACGTTCATGATATAAGGCCCCACGCCAGGAATATATTTGTCCCAACCAATCAGGATTTTCTAATGGTTCAAAGATCTTTAAGGCTTCTTGGTATGCTTCTAACGCCAAGTCAGACAAGCCAGATTGATAGTACGCAATCCCTAAAACGAAGTAACATGCCCCCAAACCAGCGTCATTTTTAATTGAACGCCAATGCTCCAATGTTGAACGTGCAATATTGATAGCATCTTGGCGGGTTTGGTTACTATATGCAAGTACAAAGACAAGATTATTTGCTATCCAACCATAGTCCTCTATTAACTCTTTTTTATTCAAACCACCTTGTTGTAGGCATAAAATTCGAGCTTTCTGATAATATTTTTTGGCTTGCACAAGATCTCCGATTTGCCGATAAGCCCATCCAAGCCCATTTTGTGTTCTAATCAGCAACAATGCAAGCTCATTATCTTCGCAGATCTTTACAGCCTCTTTAAAGACAACAATGCCTTCTTGTAGATTACCTAATCGAATTTCCACATTGCTACGGGCAATCAATATATTTACTCTTTGTTCAGGGGAAAGGTCGGGATTCTGCAATAGCCCAAGTATGATTTTTTTTGAAGATAAATATTCTCCTCTATCACGTAAGAACTTTGCTCTTCTACTATTTACTTCATAAAGTTGTTCAACAGAAAGTCTATCAATATAATCTTGCATTTGAAAAATAAGCGTTTCATGCAAGGACATTTGATATACACGAGTAGCCTCATCAAATGTATTAACAAAGTACTTTACTCCCTTCTCAATATTGGCATATAAGGTATATTTGAGATAAGTTGCTCTTAAATCCCATAATTCTCGTTCCAAAGAGCCACGTTTTACCGAGATTTCCCATACAGTTTCAGTGTTATTCCCTTTATCAATAGTAAGTTTCTCTTCTACCTCAAGTTGAGCAATTTGCGTTGTCAAGTTTTGTATTTTAGTTTCTATATACTTTGCAGCATGTTTGCTGTCCCTTTGTAATCGATCTCCTTTGGGGTCGACCTCTGGCCAGACATAATTCATCATTATCCGACGCATCTCATCATGCAAAGAAATGCGTCCATCTGGGAGGGTTTTTACAAAGACATACGTTTTCGCCTCCTGAATAAGTTCTTCTGCCACATCTAAAGTTGTATTATCAAGCAATGAGATTATCATATCAGTATCCAAAGGATATACAAGTGACATCAGGAGTGTTAATTCATCCATTTTGGAACGAAGCTGAGCGATATGAAGTACTAGATGCTTTTCAAATTTTCGTCGATACTCTTTCATTTCATCATCAGAAAAAGAGCTTAATTCATCTATACTCAGGTCAATTAGCCAATCAAAAGGAATCTCACGTGCCTGCCATTCTATAGCTAAATCAATTAAGATTGGTTTTCCTCCGGACAGTAAAAGCAGTTTTTGGACTAACTCAGGCTCCAACTCAATATGCAAAAGTTTTTGCTTTTCCATAAAGTAATCTTTACCAGCGTTTTGTTGCAGTGGGGGCAAGTCTATAATTTGAACAATATCTTTACCTAAACCATGTTGTAATTTGCATCCAAAATCACTTGCATTACGTCCAGCCATCAGTACTAGACAATTTTCAAGCTGACTTACCATTTTCAATAAATAGTTTAAAGTCTCCGTTCCTTTCAATGCATCGATGGTATCAAAAAATAAGACGATTCGTTGATTATCAGAAATATTATTGAAACATTCTATAAAAGTTAGATTAGTCTCTGAATATATTTTGGCTAAACGTTCCGGGCTGACTGCTGCCATCTCCATTTTATCCCGATCTGATAACCCTTCCAGATAAGGCTCAAAAATCTGTTCATCCAACATTTGTGCAATTCTTCGCCCTATATTTTGCGAAATGTGAAAAGTGCGATCATCAAAATCAACAATCTTTGCAATGTGCTGAGTTTCTTCACGACCCAAATGTCGGTTAAAGACTTCTTGCAGTAAGCGTGTTTTGCCTATACCACCATCAGCATTAATGCACAGGATACGTAACGTACCCCATTCTCCAACAAGTCTATCAATGTGGGCTAACTCTACTTCACGACCAATAAACGAAACTTGTTCAGGCATTATTCTCTCCTTGTAAAGCTTGCATAAATGATGTAATCCATTCTATTAGTTCTGAAAAAATTTCATTATCGTAGCTATTCTCTTGTAACAGATAATTATACGTAAACTGAAATTCCCAATCATTCTTCAAGCATTCTATAAGCGAGTCAAGCACTTCTTTTGCATAACGCTTTGATACAAGCATTTTAAGAACAACTGGCACTTTTTCAAAAAAAATTTTTTTGGCGTCAGTTTGAGTATAATAGCAGTACTTTAACTCTTGGAACAAAAGCTCGACAGATAGCATGACAGGAATATGAGATTTTAAGTCTTTTAGCTCGGCTCTATAAAAGGCAATAGCTTCTTCACAAATTTTTAAATAATGGTCGAGGTCCCCGCTAGATCTGCGAAAGTGAATTTCTAATATGCGCCGGGTAATGTCATCTTGCAAATAACCGTTCTTTTTATTAATTAAATACGTTTTCAGTAATTGGATTTCCAAATTATATTCGTCCCCTTGTTCCCATTTTATATACATTTTATCTATAAGTTGACGTAAAAAACGAGAATTAAACTGACGAACTATACTAAGTATATCAAAAATGTCCTGCAATTCATCAGAAATATGCACTTTGATATCCCCAATTATCGGTCTTATAGTTGTTTCATAATATTCATTTTCTTTAGAAATTATCATTCCGATAGAGAGTCCAAAATCTTCACGTATAATTTTTGCCATACACCCTGGATGTCCTCCAGTAAAGTACATCAGATGAGCAGCAAAATCGTGTTTGTAACTTCTGGTAAACTTGCTTTTTGAATCAAAATTGCTAACTGTCTCGTGGACTGCTTCAAAATTAAACGGGGTCAACAACCATGATTTTATTGGAATCTTCGCCCCCCATTGCTCCCATTGCGAGATATAACGTCCTGCACAAATAAACCTTAATCGGATAGATTTATCAGCAGCAATTTTCAACCCTTCCTCAATAGTCGGAATAAAATTATTTAAAAATTGTTTCGCCATTGTTTCGCCAATTACTTCTGCTCCATCAACAAGCAGGATAACAACTTTTTGGTGTTCCTGTAAATTATCAAGTAAATGTCTGCTTACCACATATCCAGCCTGCCCAGGTATTATTTCATTATTAACCTTGCTTTGGTTTTTCCCTATTTGCTGTAAGATAAGTGAGGGTAAATCTTTTATGTGGTATGTTTGTTCCCTATAAAATGAAAGATATACGCACAAACAATTCCGATGTTTTAATTCCTCTTGTACCATTTTAAGCAACCGTGTTTTCCCGTATCCTGTAGGAGCATTTATCAGCAAGTAAGGAGGACAAAAACTACTTTTAATCGCTTCTTTTTCATCGAACCTATTGACAAAATCAATATCGTTTAAAACTCCGCATAATTCTTGTATAAGTATGTCACAATATTCTTTTTTGTCAGAGCCTACATATCTCTTAGCTGATTCCAATACAGCTTCGAGTGCGTTGCGTCCATCTTCAAGTCTTCCGAAATTAAGAAGTGTTGGCACAAGCAATTGAAAAAATTGTGTAGGTGGCTCAATAAATTTGACCTGATTTTGCAACTGAATATCTATTCCTGCGCTCAAGACAAATGCGCGCAGGCTGTTAATGTCGTGAAGATTGGGTAATGAGGTTAGAAATTCAACAATTTTTTGATTAAGCCCAACAGACAAAGACATATTCCACTCCGATCAAAACCTTGAATCTCACAAGTTAATAAATGGTTCCCCTATTATCAGACACTTCACTCATATATCCAAACATGTGAAACTTTATCCTTGGATATAAGCATATATCGTCTTAGGCTGTTTCCGCAATCTAATTATGTCAACAAAAAATTAATATGATGTGATAAATTTGAAATCTCATATGCGAGAGCCGTAACTTAAATGGGGACAAGTAGAACAGCAACAAAAAAGATTTGTGGCAAGGGGAGATGGCTAACTAACGCCTGCAATCACGTGGCTTTGGCCCGCTCCTCACGACGGGCAACGAACCATAATGTGGCAACAAAACCTTATGCGAGAAGAGTATGCGAAAACCGGCGACAGCGGGCCGAAGTCACGTGCATTGCTTTGTTCGGCATTCCATTAATTGAGCGAATGTTTCTACTGTTGTATCACTCTCACTTTAAGCATCATGTATACTATTGTCATCACATATCCTAAAATTTACCCTCCGCCGCAATCCTGTAAGCGTTTCCAAGAATATCATCACATAATGTACGTTCTTCTGGCTTAAGATTAGGATAATTTTTTATCCAATTACACCCTTGTATTAGCAGGCTGTCTAAACCTAAATCCCATAGCTGGATAGTTCCATCAGTGCTACTCGACACAAGATATTGGCCTGTAGAGTCAAAATCAATAGCCGAAATGCGGTCTGAATGTCCTTTCAAAGAAAAAATTTCTTTGCCGTCCATAGTCCAGAGTGTTATCTCCGTTCCATAGGCTGTCGCCAGTAATGTGCCATCAGGACTAAACTTGACCAGATTTCCTTGAAGCATTCTAATCTCTTCCTTTGTCACAACATCCCAAAGTCTAATTTTATTTTCAGCATACCCTCCAGTCGCAATAGTTTTTCCATCGTGACTAATATCAACGCTGACAACTCGAAGCCAATCACCATTCAACGTGAAAATGCGCGTTCCTGTCGCAACATCCCATACTTGCACATTTTCAACTGCACCGAGTTCTCCTGAAACCAGAATCTTGCCGTCAAAACTAAACGCAATATCAAAAGTCCCCCCATTATTTACATTATGCAGCGTTGTAATTGGGGATAGTGTTGTCATATCCCAGAGGACAATACCACCACCGCTATACCCCGATGCTAATATACTCCCATCATGATTAAATTTTACACAATCAGCCCATTTCCCCGGTAAAGTCGCAAGTTCTTTTTTGTGTACAATATCCCACAAAAGGATTCCTTTCTCAGAAGAAAGTGGAGCAGCCAATATTTTGCCATTCGGAGAGATCGCGATTTGGGAAGAGAACCCTTCCTTCACAGTGAAGTTCCTCTGACCGGTCAGTACATTCCAAAAGACTGTTTCTTCCCCATTCATCGAAACCAGGAACTTATCATCAGGACTAAAATGAACATCCAAGACTCCGCCGGATTGATGCTCAAAAAAGTTCCGTTTTCTATAGGCATTGCTGTATCCTATGGCTACTGTTTCATCCCCACTTCCAGAGACAAAGACAGTACCATCAGAATTAAAGTCAACACTACTAACATATCCTTGATGCAACGGTAATGAGAAGACTTCCACCCGGTCAAGAATATCCCAAAGTTGGACTGTGCTGTCAGAAGCCCCACAGAGAAGCGTTTTCCCATCAGGACTAAACTTAATATCTCTAATAGAGCGAGATTTTTCAAATAGTTGGTATGTCTGCATAGTTGCTATATCTATAATTATCACCCCATTACTATCTGCAACGGCAAGAATATTCTCATCAGTAGGGCTAAATGCAATGCTATTAGTAAGCATAGATGGTATCTGAGAATAAGGAAGAGTTGCTATATTCAAATTCATTAACAATTCTCCATTAGCGAGATTCCAAACGGTGACATCATTAAATTCAAAACCGGCTGCTATTCTTTTGCTGTCGGAGCTAAAAGCGACACAGTAAGCATCTTGAGGCGTACCCCACGTTCCCATATTTTTGCCATCAGAAACACTCCATAGTTCAACTCCATTATTGCCAGCAGATGCTATTCGTTTACCATCTGGACGGAATGTTATTTCGTTAATATAATTGGAGCTTGTATAGAATGTTAACAATTCCTGGCCATCTGCGACATTCCAGAGTTTAATATCCGGGCCGCCGGATGTTGACGCAAGTTTTGTTCCATCGGGACTAAACGCAATACTACGAACTCCTTTGGGATGGCGCAATGTAAGTATTTCCTCACCATTCATAGCGTTCCAAAGCTTTATCGTCTCATCGCCGCTTCCTGACGCAATCATTTTGTCATTTGGACTAAAGGCAACACTCAGGACATCTCGTCCATGGCCCTCTAATTTAGCATTTTGATGGATACTATGAATAATCTCTTGTAAGTTACCGATAATTTGATATCTTAATTCATAAGAAAGCTCTATATCCTTTGACATCACTCCAGTTCTTATCCCAACAAGCAACGCGTTTAGTTTATCGTCTTTTTCAGACAGAAGAGTTGTAGTTTGAACTAATGCGTTAACTTCATTATGTTGGGCTATTTTCTTTTCTTGCTCAGCCGCCCCTTGGGCTTGCTGAGCAATTTGGCGCTGTTTATCGGCTTCTTTCCAAAGAGAATTAAACATTATGGCAACACTGGATAATATTACGAAAATGCCAACAATACTGATATTCCGATATAGTCGTCGTTGTTTTTGTGTATGTATGCTGACTTTAATGAATTGCTGTTCATGTTGCGATAAATCACCCTCTCGTTCCCCCAACCAGTTTTCAGCAATTTTTAGTGACGTACCTTGTAACAAATCATCTCTTCTCAATTTATCTTTTGGCAAGTTACGAATAATTGTCCGCAACCGTTCCTGCCATAGACGAAATTCTCGGTCAATACCGACCCACTCGCGTAAACGTTGCCACTTTAAAAGCAGTGTTTCATGAACCACTTCAACACTTTCTTCAGGAACCCCATTAAAATATTCGATGGATGTAGTTACTAGCCTGAAATCAGCAAGCTTTGCAACTAATGACCAGTTTTCTTCCCCAACTTCATCACGGGTAGCAACTCGTCTAATATCATAAGATCCTTCGCCAGGCTGAACGAGTTGAATGAATATATGTTTAGCATGCGCTTGTTCAGCTAAAGATAATTCGACAAATTTTTGTTCTGCATAGAAGGTTAATGCCTTCTCCAGTCCCCCTACTTTTCCATATGCAGCATGTGTTAATGTCTGATTTTGTTGCTCTTTCCACAACTCAGCTAAAGTAAACTCTAACAAAGGCAGGGTTCCTTGTTCGATACCAATATCATCAAGAATTCTTTTAGTTAATCCCTCCTCTATTTCGACTCCTAACTCCTGTGCAGGTTTTTCAATGACTTCCGCTAATTCTTGACGATTCATTGGACCGAGTTTAATGTCAGAATCTTGCAGAATGTCAGCAAAATAACGATTAGAAAGAACTTCTCCCAAAAAATCTGCCCGTAGTGTAATTACAATACTTACTTCGTTAACAGATTGCTTGCTTGTAAACTTTATGATCGAAAGCAATTCGTCCAAAAAATGTTCTTTCTCTTGATCGCAGAGAGTATATAACTCCTCAAATTGATCAATAAACAAGAGTATTTTTTGCTGGAAATGAGCGCTGAATGCCAATTCCCATATATCAAGTAGCGAGATTTCATGAGACAACAATCGTTCAGCTAACTGCTTAGATTTAAAAATATTATCTATTTTATCTATGTCTTCATCTAACAATGATACAAGAGCAGATGATAAATTCAGAAAGGGTTTACGGCCTGGACGAAAAGCGGCTATCTTCCATTTATCTATGTTTCGTAATTTGGGTAATAGCCCTGCGTAAACAACAGAAGATTTTCCACAACCTGAAGGTCCAACAATTGCAGTGAAACATTTTCGTTGGACTGCATCAAACAATTTCTGGCTATACTGTTTTCTCCCCCAGAAAAAAGGTTTATCTTGTTCTCGAAAAAAAAATAGTCCACGATAAGGACAGATATTTAAAGCTTGTTGCTTTCTATATAGTATATTTGCCCGTATCTCCTGAAGTAAAATTCCACAAGCTACTTGTTTATCATACCCAACATAATTTTTGGCAGTTTCCAGCACAGATTCTAATGCGTTCCGTCCATCTCTCAGCACGCCATAATCAATAAGAGTAGAAACTAATAACGGGATAAACTCAGAAGGAGCCTTCCCAAATAAAATCTGATGTTGCAACTCCGTATCTAAACCTGCACGATAAATTAATGCACGCTGACCTTCGCTATCATGCATATTCGGCAGGGATAGAAGGAAATCAGTAATTTTTTCTTGTAGTGTAAAAGGTAATCGCATTTTCACATCCTATACTAAACCGAAAATTGTAATATATTCATTAAGTACAATTAAACCCTTTCATCAAAAAAATCGAGATATTTAACTGAAGGCCATACTACAATACCGATAGCTATTACCATAATCGTCGGAAATAAGAAATGCGATAGGACCATCTTCACTTTATACAGTTGATTTGAAGTTTTCAAGATATTATCCTCATGCTAAATTATAGTGTCAATTCTGCTACAAGATGCCGAACGCCCTGCTTCACCAGGCGGAAAAGGCGGGCGCAACTGAACACTGGAGAACAGCAACTAATTTCCCCGCCCGCCTTTTGGTAGGGTAGGTAGCCAGCGAGTTACTGACAAGCAGCACTTTTCCAACTACCCCCCTCCGAACCCTGCGTCCTAGTTTCCCAGAAACAAGGCTCTCCAATGGAATTACGTAATCTCTAAGTATCTTTGAGCTTTGGTCATTTCGACGGCCTCCTTGATCCTATACAGATCTTCCATCTGTCCCACTTCGCCCTGTAATCGGTATTACCGTCTCCCTGGATGGGCGTGACTCCATCGACTACTATTGGGACTCCGTGACCATGAGCCTCTCGACTTGTAGGCCATCCCGCTTTCCGTACATGATGAACGTTCAGTTTGACGTAGGTGTCCCATTCATGCCCTTGATTCTCTTCCTGAGAGAACGCTCCTGGATGCCGCCCAAACATTGACAGGACTTTAATCAATGCTCTTTTCAGAGTAATCGGACGCATATTACTCTTACTTCCCAGGATGACGGTATCAGACTTCCCAGGCCAGTCATCGCCACCTCTCTCATGAAAGGTTTTGAATCCCTCCTGGTACTTAGGCTTTCCATCAGAAGTTGCATAGCATCGCCGGACATTAGGATTCAGGCCGTCTCGCTTTCACCATATCAAACAGCCCTTGCAGAGCCACCTAGCATAGCCTACTTCTGCCGTTCTCCGCGTTTCTCACCGGCTGTGTGTCCCCGTGACCTTTCGGTTCATTTCGGGTCAGTGAGATGGGCTAGGGGGGATAATGGCAGCTTCCCCCTTTTCTCTCTCTACTAAGAAAAATTCATCACGCCGTGAAACGGCGCACTCGCCGTTCATGCGCCTTATAGGTGTACCAGGAATAACATAAATAAAAAGTATTTGTCAACATTCAGATTCGATCACCACAATGAACGGAACGAACGTCTCGTGTCAACAAGAACTATGCCACAACAAGATGTCGCGTAAGGTCGCCCCGCGGAGCGGACGAATCGCCTGCGCGCACACGTGATGTTTCTCACGAGCGCTTCGACGCCCCGCGGTTCCAGTCGGTGCGCAACGAATCCTCAGAGGAGGTCTATGACGCAGGACTCAGTCCTCTAAGTCTTTCGCGGCACCGCCCGGCGGCGAGCTTCATGACGACCAACAGCCCCATCAGTCCCCCCATCCCCCTCGGCGACATCCTGACTCCCATCACCCAGGCGCTTCCGGACGATGGACACCACCCGGCCCCTCCTTGGCCGTCACCCGTCGCCCCGATCCCTGACCTCTCGACCCCGCCAACCCCGGCCACCCCTCCGGCTCAGGACGCGCCAGCGTATGCCTTGTTCATCGCTCTTGATTGGGCCGATGACCAGCATGACGTCTGCGTCCTGGATCCCGTCACCCAGCAGCGCCCCCAGCAACGGCTGGAGCACAATCCCACGGCCCTCCACGCCTGGCTGGCCGACCTGCACCGGCGATTCCCCGGACGACAGCTCGCGGTGGCCTTGGAACAACAGACCGGGAGTCTGCTCACCCTGCCCCGCGACACATTGACGGGGTTACGACCCGACGACCCCCTTCCCCGCCAGATCCGCATCCTCACCCGGAAACGTCGCGACGCCGTGAACCTGCGCACCCAGTTCTCCACTTGGCTGAACGACCTGTTGAAGCAAGACGTCCCGCTGTTTTTGCAGGGCTGCGGGGAAGATCTCGTTGCGCCCCTGGCCTGCCGGTTGCTGCGCGACTATCCCTCGTTCGACGCGCTGAAACAGGCGACCCCAGACACGTTGCGCCAGTTTTACGTCTCCCACGGCTGTTGGAAACCCGCGGTGATCGCCCAGCGTCTCCAGGTCATCCTCGACGCCGAACCGCTCACCACGGCTGCCGCGATCATCCAGCCTGCCATCCTGGACGTCACGATGCTCGCCGACCTCCTGCTGACCGTGGGCGACCACATCGCGACCTGGTCCCGATCCACCCCGATGCCGCCATTGTTACGCGCCTGCCCGGCGCAGGCGCGGTCTTCGCGCCTCGGCTGTGAGCCGCCTTCGGCACAGATCGGACGCGCTTCGACTCGGCGAGGCAGGGGCAGACCACGGCCAGCATCTCGCCCGTCCCCGTCGCCAGCCGTGCGACGCGGGTCGTGCACTGGCGCCCAGCGTGCTCGACGTTTCTCCGCCAGAGCTTCCAGGAATACGCCAATGACTCGATCCGCCACTCGATCTGGGCGCGGGCCTATGATCAGAGGCAACGGGACATCAGGCCGCGGTGCGGGCCTTCGCGTTCACGTGGATTCGGGTGATCTTCGCCTGTTGGCAGGCCCATCAACCCTATGACGAACCCCACTACATGAAAGCCCTCCAATAGCGCCATGCGCCGTTGCTGGACTATGTATCAAAGAGCGACCAGGTGTTCGGGAAACACTCACACCTTCCGTCAGCCATGAAAAACAGGAGGACGACGACGATGGACCTTCACCTTGTTCACAAACATGCATTTTTTTCTTGACGGTACACCTCAGAGGGCTCGTTGTGACGGTCGAAAAACTCCTGGGAGAGGAAATTTATCAATATTCTTCACCCCACACTATCTTGTGTTATCGTGAGTTCGAAATATGAGCGTTCTCTTATAGTCTTCAAATCTGGACTTTTTCGACAGTCTCGTTAGATTAATTTTTTATCAATTATTTACTAACGATTGAATTACTTCTTTGGGCATAAATGTTTTCTCTGCAATCTCGTCGATTGTTAGCTTCTCATTTAATAACCTCTTAATCACTTCAGTCATTGATTCTGCGATCTCAACGATAAAATTATCAGGATCAAATATCCTGAAAACTCTTTGTTGCCATGGTTGAATTTTGATATGATGAATAAAATTGACTTTATTCTCAATCATTCTTCTATATATATCATCAAGGTGATTTGTTTCAAAATATATTTCAAGGTTTCTCTTCCCATCGTCTTTCTCTGATTGATTTTCAAATATAACGTTTGTAGCATACTTTTTTTCCCATAATGCAAGACCACTCTTGAAACCAACATTTATATTATTAATATCCACTGTGATCTCTTGATTTAAGAGGTTCTTGTAAAATTCCTTTGACATCGTAATATCTGATACAAAAAGTACAAAAGATGATAGTGTGAAGGTTGTCATTATGTCCTCCAATATTGATACTGTTTTATTCTCAAGTATAGTGATTCAACTTAAGGAATGTCCCTGCTCCTACTCGCTGCTGATCGAAAAATCCCGCTCACAATCTGACAGCACGATGACAAAATCAGTCCATTTTGTCAATTATTTCCTTGATGGGATAGGAAGACTGCGTCGCGGTAGAGAAGCCGGTCGCCCGACTCCCCCCGCACAGATCCCCGCGTGAAGTGTTCCCTCACGGGGCTCCTCGGTTGGACTCGCTTCCGTGCCGGTGTGCCTCACCAGGCCACCTGGGGCAAACGTTTCGACTCGGTGATTCTCGGCTTCACGAGACTGATGCGCGACAGAAGACGCTTACACGCCTCCCACGTGTGACTTTTCCGTTGACTGCGGCGATTCAGCCATTTGTGTACCATCTTCATGACCTCCTCGTACAATATCCACAGCGACCGGGAGTTGCCTCGCACACCATAATATTGATAATGCCCGCGTAACTTCGCGTTGAGCATCTTGAAAAACCAACGCTTTGGCATGTGCCGGTTGAGTCGTCTCCACTCCTTCATCCGCTTCAGCGCAGCTCGCAGCTTCTTACGGGCTGTTCGCCGCACGACTCGCGGCGTTCCCTTCCGGTCTAACCCCCAAAAGAATTCAAACCCTAAAAAGCTAAAGCGTCGTTCCATGCCCGGATGAAAGCGACTAAAACGACGTTACTCGGTTCAACATTGAGTCCAAACTTGCCTAATCGCGTCGGTCACGCCGTATACAATCGTTCAGCATCACTCTTATAGCGAAAGGCGCAGACCCAGTCGTCTGCATAACGACACATGATGGCTTCGCCTTCGCACTGAGGCTTGACCACGCGTTCAAACCACAGGTCTCAGGCATAATGCAAATAGACATTCGCCAGCACGGGCGAGACGATCCCACCTTGCGGTGTCCCTGTATCAGGGTATTTTATGCTCCCGCTCGGCTCAAGAATGCCTGCCTTCAACCATTGGTGTAACAGGTTCAGAAACGCCTTGTCATCAATGCGTCAGGCAAGCATCTTGAGCAGCCATGCGTGGTCGATGTTGTCGAAGAAGCCCTGAATATCAGCTTCCACAAGATACCCAAACTTCCCATACTGTCACTGAAAGGTCAGGTCTCCAACCGCGTCATGGGCACTCTTTCCGACTCGATACCCATAGCTGACATTGAGAAAATCCTGCTCCTAGATAGCATTCAAGAGCATCGTGACCGCTCGTTGCACAATTTTGTCTTCTAAGGCGGGAATCCCCAACGGTCGTTCTGTCCCATTGTCTTTTGGAATAGATGTTCGTCTGACCAGTTTCGCTTTATACGTCTTCTCCTTTGACCGTTGAGCGAAATTATCCAGATTGCTCATCAGGTTGTCTTGGTCTACCTCTGCCGTCAGCTTATCGACGCCACTGACGGCATCTTTGTTGATCCACCTCCAGGCTGATAGCAAGCGTTCCGGGGTCAGTTCACCCTAGAAATTCTGAAAGCGATGTGCCTTCTTGAGACTCGCCGTGAGTGCTCTTCCCTCCAGGGAGGTTGGCTCATGTAGCTCCGACCCTACATTGTCCGGCAGAAGTTTCCTTGAGAGACGACGTACTCCCGTTAAGTCCTTTCCCATGTGGTAGGCTTTCCCTACCTCGAAGTACGACGCTTCATCCGCCACCCCATAGCGAAGGCTTTCCCGGTGAAAGTCCTCCACCTCCGATCTCAGCCCACACTGAGACAATATATGGGGCTTCCCAAGTTCGTGTCTGTATCTCTTCGTACATGCCACCGTTTACGATGAACTCCGCCAGTCCGCCACATCCTCGCCTGAAGGGTCGCCTCAGCGGTGGCCTTCCTCTCATGACGGATGCTGTTCGGTATGCGTGACCTCCCTCGACGACTGAGGCAGCGATTTCGGAGCGATGTCAACGTTCAGGGAACACGGTGTCCCCTACGGCCTGCACGATTCGCTGTGGACGCTTCGTCTGTCTTGTTCGTCAATGATTCATGACTCCGCCACAGACGCCACACTCGCTACGGGTGGGTGGCTAGCCCTTTCCCGACGGGGACTTACACCCCGCAAGACACACCAAGCTTCGCTTGGCGCACTAACTATAATTATTATGTACACATGTATTGCCGAAAACCAGAGCTATCCCCACTGTCTTGTCGGGATCAGATAATATATTACTGTATTTTATGCTTGAAAAAATTTCTTCTCATATTTTTGTCTCTTATTTTCTACATACTACCAGTTATGTCAAGAGGATCATAAAAATTTTATAAAATGAAATGTTGACGCCACTCCCAGAAGTTCGTAGCATGCTAATATGGCTACCCAGGAATTTTTCCGGCGTCTTTCGCAGTCTGACGCCTGGCAGCAATTAGGACCGGCGACGCACACCAAATATCAGTTCTGGTTCCGTCGCTATATGGAATTTCTCCGCCAACATCCTGTGGAAGACCTTTCGACGCAACAAAAAATCATGCAATTTTTGTTGCAGCGTCTTACGAAGAACTCGGCTCATACCAAACGACAGGCCGTTGCGACTTTAACATGGCTCTATAAACACATCTTGCACGAGGATATTTCGCCGCCTCGCGTCAAAAAACCTCGAAACCTTCCACCTCTCTTCAACAAGCAAGAGGTGGCGTTCGAACTCTCAAAACTCCCGGTCCGCCATCAGTAACAACACCTGACAAACCCGGCGCGAAGACGCTGTTCCTTCACGCCTGCCGGTCACACGGTGTGGACAGACGGATCACGCCGGGCACGCTGCGAACCAATTTCATTCTGATGGCTTTTCAAAAAAATGGCACCTCCTGGACGCAAGCGGTCACAGGACTTTCAACTATGCGGATCGGTCAATATCTCAAAATGATTCTGCCAAAGGCAAAGAGTCCGCTGGATCCCCTCGGAGCACCTGAGTAGGCCAGGGAACCAGGCGAAGCTCCTCTGTCTCGAAATCAAGAGGCAGGATGAACGCTTCCCCTCTACTCGTGTATATCGACCCATTTTCCCGACCAGCTTGAAAGACTGCTCGACTTCTATATTGGCAATATTTTCGATCAGGAGGATTGGGGCAGCGTAATAGTAAAACGGCAGCCAGTGCTGTCGAGGTTTTCGACAGCGATAGTGCCGCGATATTTCTTGATGATGCCGTAGCTGACAGAGAGCCCCAGGCCAAGGTTGTGCTCCTGCCCCTTTTTGGTGGAGTAAAAAGGAAGGAAGATGTTGTCAGGATTCTCGTCAGAAATGCCTGGACCGGTGTCTTTGAACTGAATTTGCGCCAGGGGCTCGCCGTTTGCATTCACCAGCAGGGTTCTGATGAAAATCTCCCCGCCGGCCGGCATCACTTCAAAACTGTTCTTGAAGAGATTGAGCAGCACTTGCTTGATCTCATTTTTATTGGCTTGAATGCTCAGATCGGCCTCGCAGGGTTCGAAATGGATCTCGATCTGTTGATACCTGGCGTGAAATTGAATCAAATTCAGGATGTTGCGAATGAGATGATTCACGTCAATTTCTTCATTCGCGCTCTGTTTCTGGTCTGAAAACGCATGAAGGTTACTCACAATCGTGGCAATCGAGGTGATTTCTTCTTGAATATCATCCACCGCTTCTTGCAATTTTTGCTGATACAGATGGTATTTGAGGTATTTGAGGGAATTATAGATAATTTCCAGCGGGTTATTGATCTCATGCGCCACTCCGGCAGCCAGCAGTCCAACCGAGGCAAGTTTTTCGGAGAGCATTACCTGTTTTTGTAAGTGATCATATTCCGTAATATCTTCGAGGATGATAATAGTGCCGATTAAAAAGCTGCCGTCATAGATCGGAAGGGCCTTAATATTGTTGATCGTATCAATCGTATTGATAAGAATCGGTACCTGATAAAACGTGGTTTCCTGCTGCGCAGAGCAAGCCCGATTGAGTAATTCGAGCACTTTGGCGCTGGATGTTGCAAAAAATTCGTGCAAAGGCACATTAAGATAGGAATCCTGCCGCAGTTGAAAATGTTGTTTACAGTGCTCATTCACCATTTTAATGCGCTTCTCGTTATCCAACACAATCAAGTTGACTGGCAAGTTGCGCAGAATTGCCTCATTATAGCGCAATAAATGATAAAATTCCGTATTGACGTTCTCAATATTCTTCTCATTAACGATCTGGGTATAGGTCATCTTGATCAAATGAATCTTATCAATGTTCTTGACGTCATCAGTGAGCAGAATTTCTCCATTTTTTATGATGCTGACGCGGTCGGCAAAATCATAGACGTCATCAATACGGTGGGTAATAAACAGAATGGACATGCCTTGCTGCTTCAATGTTTTCAAAATAGCGATAATCTTTTTGAGAGCCGGGGATGAGAGTTTTTCCAGGGCTTCATCCAGGATTAACAGTTTCGGGTTCGGGTAAATGTGTTTGAGAATATCTACCAGCGCGCGGTCAGACAAGTTTAAATTTTTTACGGGCAGGCCGGGATCAATAGCAAACCCATAAGAGGTGAAGAGCTTTTGGGTAGCCTCGAACAGATGCTTCTTCTTGTTCCACCTGAACGTATTCATCCCAGCACTGGCAAAAAACAGGTTTTCTGCAACGGTAAAATGCTCGTTTAAACACACCTCCTGATACACCATCTCAATTCCCAATTTGAGCGCGGTTTTCAGTGTCAGTCCTGAAAATTCTCTGCCTTCAAACACAATCCGGCCGGATTTGGGTTTCAACATGCCGCTCAAAATCATGCCGAGCGACGATTTCCCGGCCCCATGCTCGCCTACAATGGCATGCACCTCGGCAGGCTTGATCGCCAGATCAAGATGATTCAGAGCCGTAAAGTGATCGTAATTGAGCGTAATATCGGACAATTGTAATAATTCAGCGGGCTTATTTGGAGAGCGTGAGTCCATATTTCTGCAGCTTCGCGTAGAGCGTGGTTCGGCTCATATTTAACTGCTCTGCGGTTTTTTTCTTATTATAATTGGTTTTTTGCAGCACCTTCAGAATCAGGTTCTTTTCAAGCTCATCTCTCATGTTTTCAGAATCTGCTCCGGTGTTGCTGCGGCTAAAATTCGGGGGAAGATCGTCAAGCTGAATGATCTCTTTTGAACAGAGGGCGGCGGCATAATTGACCGTGTTTTTTAACTCACGCACGTTTCCGGGCCAGTCATAATCAAGAAAACGTTCGATGACAGTATCGTTCACCGATGGGATCGAGGTGGCATTCATGCGCGCATGTTCGGATAAAAAGTGCGCGACCAGCAGAGAAATGTCTTCCTTGCGTTTACGCAGCGGCGGGAGGTGCAGCATGGCTGTGTTGAGCCGGTAAAACAGATCGCGCCGGAAGGCGTTCTGTTCGATCTGATCGTGCAGGTTTTTATTGGTTGAGGCAATGAAACGCACATCTACAGTCATGGTGTGCACTCCCCCGATTCTTCGAATTTCATGGTTCTGAAGCGCGCGTAAAATCTTCGCCTGAATCGTCAAAGGCATATCGCCGATTTCATCCAGAAACAAGGATCCCTGGTCCGCGCGTTCAAAGACTCCTTTGAACGCGGCGTCTGCCCCGGTGTACGAACCTTTTTCATGTCCGAAGAGTTCATTATCCAATAAGGTTTCAGGAAATGCGGCGCAATTAATTTTGAGGATTTTGCGAGTGTTGCGCGGCGAATGAAAATGGATCAAATCTGCAATGATTTCTTTCCCGGTGCCATTTTCGCCGGTGATGAGTATCGGTAAGTCCGTCGCTGCGAGCTTCCTGGCTTTTTGGCACAATTCGAGCATGATCGGGTTTTGCGTTACAATGTGAGGAGACCCCTCATTCTCTCTGGTTTTTCCCGGGTGATGCTCCTCGCTCAGATTCGAATCGTTGAGCGCGTTCTCGATGATTTTGACCAGCTTATCGAAATCTAAAGGTTTGGTGACGTAATCAAACGCCCCGAGTTTTATGGATTGCACCGCTGTGTCAATTGAGCCATATCCGGTAATCATAACAACCGGGAGGCGTGGATTCAACGTCAGCATCTGGTCCAAAATTGTAATGCCGCTTTCATGACCGAGCATAATATCCAGCAGCACCACATGAATCACCTCCTGCGCCAGCAGGTTCAGCGCCTCTTGCCCATTTTGCGCGTGAACGGTCTGATACCCCAAATGCTTGAAATTGCGAGAAAGGCTTTTATACAGCTTCAGATGGTCGTCAACGATCAGTATTTTCCGCTTCATGGTGTTAGCTTTTTGAACAGATTAGGGTGTTAAACATGTTCAATATCTGAACATGCTTGTATTTTTTGAAACAAGAGATGTCAAGCTTTATTTGTGAAGTTGATGCTCATTGTCAATAAAATAAAGGATTCGTCTAAAAAGGGTAACAGTTGAACGATCAGGGCATGGAAATTGCAAAAATAACAACTAGAAGCTGTTGGTATTTCTCGGACGATCTATTATGGAGGGTAACGTGTGTGAGTGAGCAGATATTACTTGAAGTCAAAGGGGTGTCAAAAAGTTTTCCAGGGGTCCGGGCTTTAGATAACGTGACCTTTAATCTGAAAAAAGGGAGCGTGCACGCCCTGTGCGGTGAAAACGGCGCCGGGAAATCAACCTTGATGCACGTCCTCATGGGGGTGTACCGGAAAGATGAAGGCGAGATTTTTTTAAAAGGTCAGTCAGTAGATTTTTCTTCGCCGCGCCAGGCTTTACACCACGGCATCTCGATTGTCGAGCAAGAACTCAGCCCTATCCCGGACATGACGATTGCCGAAAATCTCTTTTTAGGAAGAGAGCCTATCCGACAAAAAGTCTTTGTCAAATACTCGGAACTGAATGCCTGGGCGACCGATATTTTGCGGGAACTCAATGTAAATCTTGACCCTACTCGCAAGATGCGAACTCTCAGCCTCGCCGAAACCCAGCTTGTCGAAATTGCTAAAGCCCTCTCCTATCACTCTGATGTCATTATCATGGATGAACCCACCTCTGCAATTGGCGATAAAGAAGTCGAACAATTGTTTGCGGTCATTACGCGCCTCAAAAACCAGGGCAAAGGGATTATTTATGTGTCGCACCGCCTTGAGGAAATTTTTATCATTGCTGATGAAGTGACAGTGTTACGGGACGGAAAATATATCGCGACGAAAGCCACGCGGGCAATTGATCGCTCCCGGTTGATCAGTCTCATGATTGGCCGTAAGATGGAGGAGGAGTTTGTTAAAGATAATATTCCGACGAACGAGGACCTCTTGGTGGTTAAAGATTTCACAAAAGCCGGGCAATTCAAAAATATCCACCTAAGCCTGAAAAAGGGCGAAGTGTTGGGAATTTTCGGATTGATGGGATCTGGCCGAAGCGAATTTTTACATGCGTTGTTCGGTGTCAATCGGCCTGACCAGGGGCAAATCTTTCTTGGAAAGACCCGGGTGCAGATTAACAGCCCTTCAGAGGCGATCAAACATGGAATCGCTTATGTGACCGAAGATCGCAAAGAAACCGGCCTGGTTTTAACCAGTTCTGTCAAAGAAAATATTTCCCTGACCTGCCTGAAACGCTTATCCAATTTTGCGTTGATTAACAATAAACAAGAACAGCGTGATGTGATGCAGATGGTCGAGATGTTTCAGGTGAAGACGCCCTCTTTACAGCAGTTGGTTGTGAATCTGAGCGGAGGTAACCAGCAAAAAGTCGTGTTAGGGAAGTGGCTGCTGACCCATCCCAAAATTCTATTATTTGACGAGCCGACCCGCGGCATTGACGTCGGCGCAAAACGGGAAATCTATAATTTTATCTCAGACTATGCCAACCGAGGATCCGCCGTGATTATGGTCTCCTCGGAACTGCCGGAAATTATCAGAATGAGCGATCGCATTCTGGTGTTTCGACGCGGCGAACTATCCGGAGAATTGAGGCGAGAAGAAGCCACGCAAGAAAAAATTATGCATCTGGCCGTGTAACGCGCAATTGAAATTTTGCAGTACATGGTCAAAGGAGTTCAACTGAGTGTGTGCTCACCCAGCGTCATGAAAATCAGCTTCTTAGTAGTCGCTTTAGCCTGCCTGAGCAGACAGGCGGCGTAAAGAAACGTTGAAGCGTTTACTACAAACGGGTATTTTCACAGGAGAAAAAATGGAACAACAGCAAGAATCTTCGAAAAATCAGTTGATTGTCATGCGGCGCAAGATCGTCGCTTTACTTTTAGAATACGGTATCTTTGTGGCGTTCTTTGTGCTGTGTATCGTCCTGGCCTTTGCCAGCCCCTATTTTTTAATGCCCAAAAATTTGATCAATGTGCTGCGTCAGATTTCCATCAACGGCTTTCTCTCTATCGGGATGACGTTTGTGATTCTCACGGGCGGGATCGATTTATCTGTCGGCTCCGTATTGGCCTTTGGCGGCATTGTTGGCGCCAGCCTGGCAAGCTCTTCGATGGGCACAGTCTATCCGACGCCAATAGCAATCCTGGTCGGATTGCTTGCAGGCACGGCCTTAGGGGCCGTAACCGGGTTTTTTATCGCTAAATGGCGCATGTCGCCCTTTGTGGTTTCTCTGGGCATGTTAAGTGTGGCGCGCGGCTTAACCTATATCTACACCGATGGTATGCCGGTCCCGAAATTGGAAGAATCCTTTCTCTATATTGGTCAGGGCCGAATTGCAGGCATTCCGCTGCCAGTGTTGATCTTTGCTGTTATTTTCATGATCTCCTGGATTATCCTGTATAAGACCCGATTCGGGCGTTATGTCTATGCAGTGGGCGGCAATGAAAAAAGTGCGAGAATCTCAGGGGTAAACACTCGATTGGTCGTATTCGTGGTGTATGTGATCAGCGGATTTCTCTCAGCTCTGGGTGGATTGACATTAAGCGCGCGCACCTCGGCTGGTCTGCCGCAGGCTGGCGTGGCGTATGAACTTGATGCCATTGCGGCTGTCGTCATTGGCGGAACAAGTCTCTCTGGCGGACAGGGATCGTTGGTTGGCACGCTTTTTGGCGCATTAATCATCGGCGTTATCAATAACGGCTTAGATTTACTAGGTGTATCCTCCTACTATCAACAGGTCATCAAAGGCGCAATCATTGTCGGCGCGGTCTGGTTAGATTCGCTCAGAAAAGGAAAAGAATAAGTAAAGTTCGTAGTGCTCGCTTCAGCGAGTTCTTCCGTGCTCGTAGTTCGCGCTTCAGCTCGTTTTCCGCCTGAAGGCAGAACTACATACAGGAGATTGAAAAGGAGGCGATGACCGGGGAAAACACATGAGCGCAATAAATCTGAAAATGTCGTGAATAAACCATCATGAAGAGAGCAATAAAAAAAACGGAGGAGTTTTACATGAAAACAAGAGTCTTGAGTCTGTTTGTCGTTGGTCTTCTTATTGTTGGAATGGTTGCAGGTTCCGGGATTGCCGCCGAAAAAAGCTATAAGATCGGCGCGGCTGTGTATGGCTTAAAAGCTGAATATATGCGGCTCTGGACCACCGCTTTAGAACGCCATCCGGCGGTCGCAAGCGGCCTGGCTAATATTACGGTGTTTGATGGAAATTATGACGCTTCAGTGCAGCAAAGCCAGTTTGAAACTATGGTCACCCAGGGTTTTGACGCTATTATTTTCGTGCCGATTGACATCGAAGCCGGGGCCGCGGCCGTAGAACTGGCCGCAAGCGAAGGGATTCCGGTTATCGGCTCAAATACCCGTGTGAATAGTGACAAATTGACCTCCTATATTGGCTCTGATGACGTTCAATCCGGCGCCATGGAAGCTGATGCGGTCTTGAAAAAAATCGACTACAAAGGCAATGTTGTGATTATTGAAGGGCCAATCGGACAATCCGCGCAAATTGAGCGTCGCAAAGGCAATTTGCAGATAGTGGAACAGTATCCGGATGTGAAAGTGTTAGAGATGAAAACCGCGAACTGGTCGCGCGCTGAAGCCATGGCCCTGATGGAAAACTGGTTGAGCGCACACCCCGGACAAATTCATGGCATTATCGGTCAAAACGATGAGATGGCGTTAGGCGCGATTCAGGCCCTCAAAGCGGCCGGACTTGATCCGAAGGAGTATGGAATTGCCGGCATTGACGGTGTGACCGACGCCATGTTAGCGGTCAAAGCGGGTGAGACGGTTAGTATTTTGCAAGATGCCAAAGCCCAGGCTCAAGGCGCGTTAGACCTGGCCTTACGCGCGCTGATCGGTGATGAATATAAACCACAAGCCGACTGCTGGACGCAATATGCTGACGGTATGCCCTGGGGTGATAAACTGGAACCAATCTATAATGTGCCCTGGACACCAATTACGCTTGAAAATGTTGACGCACTTTTAGAAGAACGGGAAGCCTTGACAAAACGTTAAAATTGCACATCAGAAACCGGGTTTTTCGAAAAAACCCGGTTTCTTTCATTCCAGGAGAAAAATCGGGTTTTTTGCCTGCCTGAGCAGACAGGAAGAAATCCGGGTTTTAGATTTTACGTAAGCGTAAATAAATTTCTTGAATGTTTGTTTGGAAAAAATCATGACTAACAGGAAAAAGCCAGACAATCCTTGCTTATAAAAAATCCTTGTAGTTACTTTCTAAAGGCACATACCATGAAAAATCAATATGTTTTAGGCGTTGACAGCAGCACCAGCGCGACCAAAGTGATCGCCTTTGACGCGCATGGCAAAACCGTGGCTGAAGGCGCTCACAGCTATCCGTTATACGCTGAATATCCGGGCTGGGTGGAACAAGATGCGGAAGATTGGTGGGAAGCGTTCAAAAAGGGCTGCCGGCAGGTGGTTTCGCATTCATCTCTCTCGAAAAACCGGATCGCTGGCATCGGGTTTACCCATCAACGGTTTACCTTTGTGCCGGTTGATCACGACCTGTGCCCCTTGCGCAGAGCGATTTTATGGAACGATCTGCGTTGCCCCAAAGAAGCCGAATATGCACGCCAGACCGTTGGCGTACAAAAGATTTTTGAGCGCACCGGCTATCCGCCCGGGCAGTGGACTCTGTACAAAGTGTTATGGCTGAAAAACAATGAGCCGCAATTATACGAACAGATCTACAAAATTGTGCTGGTGCAGGATTATCTTTTATATAAATTGACCGGAAATCTCGTAATGGCCGAAGGGTCAGGCACAATGACCGGCGCGCTTGACATTGCCAATCCGAAACAGTGGGCCATGGATATTATCAGCGCTTTGGGAATCCGCGAAGACATCTGGATTGAAAAGATTCTGCCCGGCGCGGCAGTCGCTGGTTATGTCACCAGAGAGGCTGCGCTGGAAACCGGCTTGCCAGAAGGTTTGCCCGTGTTTACCGGGGCTGGCGATCAACCCTGCGGCAGTCTCGGTGCGGGTGTCACTGAAATAGGCGAGTTAGGCATTAACGGCGGCACGTCCTGTTCCAACGAATTTGTGGTCGGCAAATTGCCGGAACGCAAAGCCCCCAATTATTTTATTGAAATCAGCCCCTCCGGCGATTATATTGTTGAAAATGACATCCCCAGCGGTGGTTCAGCCGTGATGAACTGGTATAAAAACAATTTCGGCGCGCATGAAATCCAACGCGCAGCGCAAGAACAGAAAAATGTGTGGGATATTATTTACGGACAGGTTGGCGAGAGTCCGGCCGGCAATCGAGGTTTGATGATTGTACCGTATCTGCAAGGAGTGTATGGCCCGTATTGGGATCAACACGCTCGCGCCGTATTTTTCGGCCTTCAGACCGACCATGGCCGGTCGCATTTTATACGCGGACTCCTCGAGGGCGTGGCGTATGAAGCCCGCCGTGAAGTGGAAATGATGGAAGCCGGCAGCGGAACTCAGGTGGAATTGATCAAAATGTACGGCGGCTCAGCCCGCAGCGATCACTGGAACCAGATTTTTGCGGATATGTTTAACAAGCCCTTACATGTACCTGAAACCGCGGAGACAACGGCTTTAGGAGCAGCCGTCAGCGCGGCGGTCGGCAGTGGTATGTACGAAAACTTTCACAAAGCTGTCGCCGCGATGGTAAGCGTAAAAAAAAGTTACGCGCCCAACGCCAAAAACGCCTTGCGCTATGAAAAATTCTACCGCGAGGTCTATGTCAAACTCTATGAAAGTGTGCGAGAATTTACGCACACCATTGCGGCAATCAATGAAGAATTCGGAGATTAAAGACTCAGGTTCGTAGTTCGCGCTTTAGCTCGTTTTCCGCCTGAAGGTGGAACTATGAACATTGATCTCTATTGGGAGAAAAAAACATGGCAAACATTCTCATTCTGGGAGCCGGGGTGATGGGCACGGCTTTCAGTTTTCCGCTGGCAGATGCCGGACAGGACGTTGCTCTGGTCGGAACGCATCTTGACCGGGAGTGGATTGACGGCATACGCGCAACCGGCGTTCACCCCAAACTTAAATCAAAGCTGCCGGAAAAGGTCAAGCCTTTCACTTATGATCAGCTTGGCGAAGTGCTGGCTGCGCAAACCGATCTGATTGTGCTGGGGGTCAGCTCACCCGGGGTTGACTGGGCCATCCGGCAGCTTGGACAGCATCTCAAACAAGCCGTCCCGCTTCTTATGTTGACGAAAGGATTGGCAGCGCGTGAAAAAACCCTGCACATTTTGCCTGCGATTGTGCAAGAAGGTTTAGCGGTCTATGGCATCAAAAATATACCGGTCGGCGCGGTTGGCGGGCCTTGCATTGCTGGCGAATTGGCTGCCCGACGCGATAGCAGCGTGGTACTCGCGTTTTCAGAACAAAAATTCCTTGACTGGCTGCTGCCTCTGGTCGCCGTTCCATATTACCATGCGCGACCGAGCACGGATTTGATCGGGGTAGAAGTGTGCGCGGCCTTGAAAAACTTTTACGCCCTGGCGGTCGGCTATGCCAGCGGATTGTTAGAAAAACAAGGTAAAGCCGAGAATGGCGCGCTCATGCACAATCTTGCGGCCGGACTGTTTACGCAGGCTGTCGCTGAAATTGGCTATATGGTCAAATTTCTCGGAGGAACTTTAGCGAATGTGCACGGACTGCCTGGCGTGGGCGATCTGTACGTCACCTGTCTGGCCGGGCGCAATAGCCGCATGGGACGCTTGCTCGGCCTGGGCCTGTCCTATCAGGAAGCAAAAACGAAACACATGGCCGATGACACGGTAGAAGGCGCAGACCTGGCCTTAGCCATTGGACCGACTATAGAATTGTTGATCGAGCAAGGGCAGCTTGAGCCTGTTTATCTGCCACTGGCGAGGGTTATTATCGAAACTATCTGTCAGAACAAACTCATGCAGATCCCCTGGGAGTTTTTTTATGTCTGATAAGGGGCAAGAGTGTCAAAGCGTTTCTTTGACAGCCAAAGGCGAGCTTTGATACTCCTTATTCAGGACAGACGAATTCGTCCCATTCCTGATTCACTGGTATGAACACGTTATGAAAATCAAAACATCTGTCATGTTATCACAGGATATCTTAAAGAACGGGAGTTCGGGGGGAAATAGCGTAACAATGATCCTACTGATGATGGAGAAAATATTATGGCTAAAATTGTGATTTTAGGCGCTGGCGTGATGGGCAGCGCGTTCAGTCTGCCTCTGAGCGACGCCGGGCAGCAGGTGTACCTGGTTGGAACGCACCTGGATCGCGACTGGATCGAAGCGATTCGAAGAGATGGCGTGCATCCGAAACTCAATGCGAAACTACCGGAAACGGTCGTTCCTTTTACACATAATCAACTGGATGAGGCTCTGGGGAATGATACGGATTTGATCGTGTTCGGCGTGAGTTCACCCGGCGTTGATTGGGCTATCCGCCAGCTTGGCCCTCTGCTCAAAAAACCGATCCCAATTCTTATGCTGACCAAAGGGCTGCTGGCGCGCGACAATCGCCTGCACATCCTGCCGGATGTGGTGCGCGATGGGTTAGCTGGTTACGGCGTCAAAGATGTACCCGTCGGCGCTGTTGGCGGACCTTGCCTGGCGCGTGAATTGGCCGTGCGGCATGATTGCTGTGTTGTGATTACGTATCGTGAGCAAAGGCTGGTTGATTGGGTGCTTTCCCTGGTCAATCCCCCTTATTATCATGCCCAAGCCAGCACTGATATGATCGGGGTCGAAGCCTGTGCGGCGTTGAAAAATTTTTATGCCCTTGCGATTACCTATCCCCGCGGTCTGAACGAAAAAATTGGGAAAGCTAACAATGAGGCGCAGTTATACAGCCTGGAATCCGGTCTGTTTACCCTGGTCATGGCTGAAATGAGGTATATGGTCAAATTCCTGGGCGGGACAGACGCCACGGTAGATGGATGGGCCGGCTCCGGCGATTTGTACGGCACCTGTCAAATCGGCCGCAATGGCCGCATGGGACGGCTGCTTGGGTTTGGCCTTCCGTATAAAGAAACCAAAGCGAAATATATGCCCGATGACACGGTTGAAGGCGCAGATGTCGCCCTGACAATTGGTTCTACCGTTGAACACCTGATTGAACAACAGCATTTGGATGGCTCTTTGCTGCCTTTAACCCGGACAATTATTGAGGCCATCTGTCATGATCAACCAATGATGATTCCGTGGATTCAGGTAAGGAAGTAACGACAGGAATTTCTCATAAGCAAGGATTTATTATTTCGGGGAAATTTTGAACATTGAATTATAGGAGGATTTTTTTATGTTATCAATTGCAATCGGATGCGATGAAGCGGCTTTTGAAATGAAAGAGGAGATGAAAGCCTACGTGAAAAGTTTAGGCTATGAGGTTGAAGATTACGGCGTGTATGATACGAACCCGGTACTCTATCCTGATGTGGCCGTTAAAGTGGCGACCGCTGTGGCGGCCGGGAAACATGAACGCGGCATTCTGATTTGCGGCACAGGTATTGGCATGGCGATTACCGCCAATAAAGTGCCGGGTATCCGCGCTGCACAATGTCACGATCCCTATTCGGCCGAACGTGCGCGCATGAGCAATAACGCGCAGATTATGACGATGGGCGCGCGCGTGATCGGGATTGAACTGGCGAAAATGCTGGTCTCGATCTGGCTCAAAGCCGAATTCCAGGGCGGGCGTTCCCAACCGAAAGTTGATAAAATGATCGAGTACGACAAGCAATTTCGCGGTAAATAAGTGAAAAAACCGGGTTTCTTCAAGAAACCCGGTTTTTGTTTTGAGGGGGAAACAAAGCATGAAATATGTGGTGATTATTGATGTCGGCACCGGCGGCCTGCATGTCAGTCTGATGGATTCGGAAGGTACCGTAAGCGCAAGTACATACCAGGAGCTTATTTATGACACGGATGAAGCGCATAAAGCTTTGACCTTTGACCCGGATCAGGAATTTGAGAACACGCTCCGGCTGATTGAACAGATTCTGGCGCAAACCAACCTTGACAGACAACAGGTGCTGTCGATCTCAGTGACCAGTCAGCGACATGGCGGCGTCTTTCTCGATGCGAACGATCAGGCTCTCTATGCCTGCCCGAACATGGATGACATGGCCGGTCAGGAAGCGCTCACGCTTTCGCCGTCCGAAGCGCAGAGAGTGTATGAACTCACCGCTCGCTGGCCCACCGGCTTATTCCAGGCCGTGAGATTTCGCTGGTTCAAAAAGCAGAAGCCGGAACTGTTCGCAAAGATCGCTTCATTTCTGATGATCAACGACTGGTTTGCGTTTCGATTGACCGGAAACCTTCGCTCGGAATGGACCAATGCCGCCGAAACCATGCTGTTTGACGTAAAAAACCTGCGCTGGTCAGAGGAGTTGGTCGCGTTTTTTGAAGCGGAACAGCTTGCACTGCCCCAGGTGCTTGAACCCGGAACAATCACGGGCACGCTGAAACCTGAGTTAGCCCAACGTTTAAAACTGAGTCAGGAAACCACGGTCGTGCTTGCGGCCGCCGATACTCAGAGCGCGTTAATCGGCACCGGCGCGCTGCAAAATGGAGATGTCACGGTAGTCAACGGCTCAACTACGCCGATTCAGATGGTGGTAGATAATCTGCTGATCGACCCGCAGTTGAGAATCTGGTCTGGCCCGTATCTGTCTGGAAAATGGGTGTTAGAGAGCAACTGCGGCAAAACCGGCATGGTCTATCGGCAATATCTGAAACATCTATCCCAATTCCTGCGCCTGTTTGTGCCGGATTTCAAATTAAGCCACGAGGATATCGGCGCAATTTGCGATCGGCATTCGGATGCCGCCAAAGGCGTTCTGCCGTTTTTAGGCCCCTGTACCTGCGATGTATCGCAATTCTTGGGAATGCTGAAAGTCTTGTTCATCGAAAGCGAGAGCATCAATCTGTTTACGGCGATTGTCCCATCATTTATTGAGAATCTGGCCTTTGCCATGGTCGCTAATATCGAACAATTGGAAGCGATCAGCGGCGTGCCGATCCAGACGATTCGTATGACTGGCGGCGGCAATCGCAATGCCTTGTTGATGAAGATTCTGTCCCTTTTGCTCCAGGATCGCAAGATGACCAGAAGCGCGTCAACGGAAGCCACCTCACGCGGGGCCGCAATTCAGGCCTTTCTCGCCAACCATCTCTTTCCTGATCTTGAGAGCGCCATTGCCCGCTTAGTCGAACCGCATGAAATCGTAGATTCCACCTCAATGCACGCAGACCGCGCTCGTTATGTCGCCAAATACAAAGAATGGAAGCAACGCCATCAACAGATTCGAGACTATCTTCAGGAGTAAAGGGATAGGAACAGGAGTGCGAAAGCTCTGCTTTCGCTGTCAAAGCCGAACTTTGACACTCCAGGTGGGAGGAGTGCCGCCATATTAAAAGTCTGTCTGTAGAATTTTGTTGACAAATACAGAAGTTTGTACAGGCTAAATGCAGCTTTTCCGCTGGCTCGCTGGAAAGGGATCACACTTTAAGAACAATGGAGGAGGAGATAATATGAGCAAATATAGCAAGTTGTGGGGAAAAATTCTGATCGTGCTTCTGGTGTTGCTGTGTTCACAGGCGTTGTATGCCGCCGCAGAAAAAGTTCTCTACCTTCCTGCCGACGGTGGATTGGATAATTTAGATCCGCGGGTATTGACATCTACAAGCCATCAACTGATTCAATTTGCGATGTTCGAACCGTTAGTGCGCACCCATGCCGGCGACTTGATGCCGGGCATGGCCGAATCCTGGGAAATCTCCGAGGATGGAACGATCTACACCTTCCATTTGCGCGACGCCAAATGGTCGGACGACAAGCCGGTGACGGGCGGCGACTTTGTGCATGCCTTTGTGCGGATGTTTCAAATTTGTCCGGCCAGCCCCATTTATGACGACATTTACAATGGCGCACAACTGCGCGCCGGAGAAGTGCCCCCGGAAGAGTTGGGTGTGAAGGCCCCGGACGACAAAACGGTAGTTATCACTCTTAAAAACCCTGCGCCCTACTTTATGGGGTTGATTGCCAGCTCCTTCGGGGCTCCGGGACGGGAAGACCTGGCGGAGAAATTCGACGATGGTTACGGCGCAACGGCCGAATCCCTTGCCAGTTGTGGTCCTTTTATTTTGACCGAATGGAAACATGAAGATATGCTGGTGATGGTGAAGAATCCCAATTACTGGAACGCCGACAAAATTAAACTCGACAAGGTCGTCATTTATGTGCTGCCGGATGAACAGGCGCGGCGCAATATGTTCGACAATGGCGAGATTGACTATTACATTCCGCGCAGCGAGGCCGAAGCCGTTGAATATGAAGCCCAGGGTTTATTGATACGCTATGTGCGCGGCGGGGTCAGAGATTTGCACATCAACCGCTACGGTCAAAATGACCCGGTTAAAGCGAAAATTCTGAGTAATCCAAATTTTATGAAAGCGATTTCTTACGCGATTGACCGTAAAGGCTATATTGACAATGTGCTGCAAGGCAATGGCGTGCCCGCGACCGTGCAGACTCCGCCGGTTCACGCAATTTATCCTGGCAAAACCTGGGGAGAAGTCAGTACCAATTACGGCAAATATCATCCTGAAACCGCGGACCTCGCCAAATCCAAAGAATATATGGATAAAGTGCTTCAGGATATAGGATATACTTCTGTTGACCAACTCCCTGAGTTCGACTTCCTGACCTCAATGGATCCGGAAGATCCCAAAGACGTCGCTGCGTATCTGCTTAGCGTGTTTTCCGATATGGGCCTGAAAGTTAAAGTGAACTACGCCACCGGCAAGCAATTTTATAACAATCTGTACGAACCGGCGCTTGCGTATGATTTTGCCAGAGCTGGATGGGGTCCGGACTATGATGATCCGCATACCTATATGGGCTACTGGACCTCAGCTTCGACCGATATGGGGGTGACCTTTGATAACCCTGAGTTTGATGCGCTCTTGGATAAGGCCAATAAGGAAATGGATCTGGTCAAACGGGCGGCGATCCTCAATGAAGCCGAAGCGCTGTTTTCAGACATCGCGCCCTGTATTCCTATCATGCACTACAAAGGCGCGATCGTGGTACAGCCGTGGGTCAAAGGTCTGACAACCGCGATTTCCGGATTGACTATTGATTATATCTATGCTGATGTGGAAAAATAAGGTGCGTGAAAGGACTGTCGTGACCAAGCGACAGTCCGGGAAGCAGTCCGTCTTTCAGGCAAAGCCAGCAAGGAAAAGTGAGGAAGACGCCTCTAAAAGTCTTTAGAGGCGTTTCTTTTAGGTAGGTTTTGGCGACATTATACTCAAGTTAAAGGTTTTTGTCCTGAAAACGCAGAGGGATACAGCCTGGGGTTTATGAAGATTAAGAAAATAATTCGGTAATGTTCACCAACCTCAGTTTTCAACTCAGATGTCTCAATTGTCCGAAGATATAGGAGGTAGGCATGTCTGAAAAAGCGAATATTCGTAACCGAGGAGATCGAGGGTTTCCCAAAATACTCCCGGTGCGCGAGCAATCGAACCTGATCACCGAACTGGTGCGAGAGCGTCTGGATACGGTTCTGCCAGTAGCCATGAGGGAAGCCGGTCTGGATATGTGGATGATCCTCTGTCAGGAAGATGATCTCGATCCGGTATACAAAACCATGATTCCGATAGATTGTTGGTGTCCCATTTTGCAAATGTTGATCTTTGTGGACGAAGGTGATGGCAACATAACGCGTTACAGCGTTTCTGGCACCGATACGAAGGATTTGTATGCAAGGCCGTACATCGGGCAGTTGGAAGAAAAGCAGTGGCCGGTGCTGTTGGACCTGGTAAACAAACGCGATCCTATGACGATTGGCGTGAATATCGGTTCTGTTAAATGGGCTGGCGGTGGGCTGACCCATAACCTTTACCGGCAGTTGCAGGAAAAACTCCCTGAGAAATATGCACAACGCCTGGTATCCGCCGAAAAAGCCGCCGCCCACTGGGGCGCGACGTTGACAAACCGGGAAATCGAACTCTTCCGGCACGTGATCGCCATTGCTCATGCCATCATCGCCGATTGCTTCAGTCGCATGACTATTACCCCTGGCGTGACCACCATTGACGATCTGGTCTGGTTCTACTGGCAGCGGGCGGTCGATCTGGGACTGGAGCCATCCTTCAGACCGTATTTTAAAATTATTCGCAATGCTGAAGTCGCTCAAGCTTATGGCGAAGAGGATAGGGTGTTCCGGCCAGGGGATGTACTTCACTGTGACGTGGGCATCAAATACCTCAGATTGAATTCAGATAACCAGCATCTGGCCTACATTCTGAAGCCAGGGGAATCGGACGCGCCGGCCGGACTCAGAGCATTGATGGCGCAAACCAACCGCTTACAAGATATTTTCATGGGTGAATTTCGCGTGGGAATTTCAGGCAACGAGCTTCAGCAGAACATTCTCAAACGGGCGCGACAGGAAGGCATAGGGACACCCAGAGTGTACTCCCATTCCCTGGGACTTTTCCTGCATCAACCTGGTCCTTTAATCGGCCTGCCCTGGGAACAAGAGAATCCTTTGCCCCGCGGTGAAATGCTGATGCAATATAACTACGCCTTTACCATGGAACTCAGCAGTGAAGGCACAGTGCCGGAATGGAAGAACCAGACCGTCAGATTCGGCATGGAAGAACCTGTGGTTTTCACCCCGGAGGGTTGCCGTACCATAAATGGCCGCCAAACGGAATTTTATTTGATTTGATCCGAAACTTACGTACACCCTCACCCCCAACCCCTCTCCCAAAGGGCGAGGGGAGTAGAGTGCATCTTGTGACAGGCCATTCCCCTCGCCCTTTGGGAGAGGGGTGAGGGTACATAAATGAAGGAAACAGGCAACCATGATACGCTATATCTTGAATCGGGTGCTGAGTGCGCTGCTGACCATGTTTGTGCTGGCGACCGCGACCTTTTTTCTGCTGCGACTTGTTCCGGGCGATCCCTTTGCCGGACCGAAAGTCACGCCGGAAGTGAAAGAACGCTTACGTATTCATTACGGCCTCGACAAACCCCTGCCTGAACAGTATGTGATTTATATGGGCAATCTCTTGCGCGGCGATTTCGGATATTCCTTAGCAAAACGAGGGCATCATGTGAATACGATCATTAAAGATGCGTTCCCTCAGTCCTTAGATTTGGGCATCCGCGCCATGATCAGCGCCATCGTGTTCGGACTCTTTTTCGGAATTGTCGCTGCATTATACCGAGGAAAATCGCTGGATTATTTCACTGTGATTCTCGTGTTGATCGGCATTTCAGTGCCGAGTTTTGTGGTGGCCGGATTGTTGCAGTTTTTTTTCGGCGTGTATTTGAAGGTTCTGCCGGTCGCCCGCTACGAGTCTTTCCGGCATACCTTGATGCCTGCCTTTGCATTGAGCCTGGGCACCATGGCCACTCTGGCGCGCTACATGCGCGCCAGTATGCTGGAAGTGGTGAACGCCGACTATATTAAAACCGCGAAGGCCAAAGGGTTGCGAAAATATCAGATTGTGATCCGCCACCAGATCCGCAACGCCCTGTTTCCGATTTTGACGATTATCGGGCCGGCGATTGCGATGGTATTGACCGGTTCGTTTATTATCGAATCCATCTTCGCCATTCCCGGTCTGGGGCGGCACTACGTGCTGGCGATGCAAAACCTGGATTACACGCTGGTCATGGGATTGACTTTATTTTTCGGCTTCTTTTTGATTGCGATGAATTTGCTGGTTGACTTTGCTTATGGAATTATCGATCCGCGTGTCCGTCATACGAAGAAGTAACAGAGAGGTCTTATGAACGAGTTTGAACAACAATTATTTATCCCTCTGGATCGGACAGAAAAAGCCGGACTGAGGACAGAGACGGAAACGATTGCCTTTTGGAGCGACGTGTGGCGGCGTTTTCGCAAGAATATTCCTGCGTTAGTCGGAATCGTCATTATTTTTCTTTTTGTCATTTTCGCACTGATCGGGCCGGCGCTGACGCCGTACCGTTACGATAAAGTGGATTTATTGAGCACATACCAACCCCCCAGTCGTGCGCACTGGTTCGGAACCGACGCCCTGGGGCGCGATATCTGGTGCCGCGTCTGGATCGGCGCACGGGTTTCGCTGTTTATCGGCATTGTTTCTGCGCTCAGCCAGATGGTGCTCGGTACGATTATCGGTTCGATTTCCGGCCTGTACGGCGGCAAGGTGGACATGTTTATCATGCGTTTTGTGGACATCCTGATCGCGATCCCCTTTCTTATCTGGGTCAGTTTGTTTATGTTGGTATTGGAACCGGGCATTCAGTCAATCATTCTCGCCTTTTCGCTGACCCAGTGGAATGGCATGGCGCGCCTGGTGCGCGGCGAAGTTCTGCGCCTGAAAGAAACCGAATTCGTGATCGCCTCCAAAAACATGGGCGCATCTACCTGGCGTTTGATCCGCAAACATTTTTTCCCGAATGTGCTGCCAGTGGTAATTGTGTCCGTCACATTTCAGGTGACGAACGCTATCTTCGGCGAGGCGTTTTTAAGTTATATCGGCCTCGGCATCCAGCCGCCGATGACCTCGTGGGGCAAACTCGTGGCCTCGGGCATCGCCGAGATGCGGAATTTTCCCTACATGCTGTTTATTCCGGCAATATTTATCAGCTTAACCATGTTATCCTTACAATTAATCGGCGACGGCCTGCGCGACGCGACAGACCCGAAACTGCGGCAGTAACGGAGCTTGCTCAATGAACAATGAAAAATTACTGGATGTCAAAAATCTGACCATTTCGTTTCATACCTACACCGGCGAAGTGGCGGCGATCCGCAATGTGGATTTTCATTTGCACAAAGGGGAAGTGATTGCGATTGTCGGTGAATCGGGCAGCGGCAAAAGCGTCTCGACTCAGGCCATTCTGGGCCTGACGCCCATTCCTCCGGGGGAAATCAAGAGCGGGGAAATCTATTTTAAACGCGAAGATTTATTGAAATACGATGAACGCGCCATGAGTAAAATCTGCGGCTCACAGATCTCAATGATTTTTCAGGACCCGATGACCTCCTTGAACCCCACGATGACGGTCGGGACCCAGATTCGAGAAGTGCTGCACCGACATACCAACCTCAGCCGGCGGGAAAGTAAGGAACGAGCGATTGAACTGATGAAGTTGGTCGGCATTCCGGATCCGAAAACGCGGATTCACCAGTATCCACACCAGTTTTCCGGCGGGATGCGGCAGCGGGTGATGATCGCGATTGCCATGGCGAACCGCCCGGAAATCTTGATTGCCGATGAGCCGACGACCGCGCTGGATGTGACGATTCAGTCGCAGATTTTTCGACTGATCAAAGAACTCAGAACCCAATTCGAAACCGCCATTATTCTGATTACCCACGATTTAGGCGTTGTAGCCGGCACGGCCGACCGGATTGTAGTGATGTACGCGGGTAAAGTCATGGAAGAAGGCGCAACAGACCAGATTTACTACAACCCGCGCCATCCCTATACGGCCGGCCTGTTGAAATCCGTGCCGAGCCTGGCAAATCATGAAGACCAAAGACTGCGCACCATTGACGGCGTGCCGCCGTTTTTGTTAAACGTTCCCCCGGGCTGCCCGTTTGTTGACCGCTGTGATTACGCGCTGCGAATCTGCAAGGAACAGGAGCCGCCGTATTACCGCTATGGCGGGAACAGCCGGGTGTTCTGCTGGCTCTATCATGAGCAGGCCGCCGAGCAATTGCAGCGTTTCAAAGAGATTGAGGTCGGAATCCGATGAATGCAAAAATCCTTGAGTTAAAGCAGGTCAAAAAATACTTTCATTTCTCGCGGCGCAGGGTGTTAAAGGCCGTGGATAATATCAATATTGACATTTACAGCGGCGAGACCTTTGGACTGGTCGGCGAGTCCGGCTGCGGAAAATCTACCTTAGGCCGCACGATTAAAGGTATTTATACGCCTACGGCCGGGCAGGTGATTTTCAAGGGCCAGGATGTTGCGCAGATGAATAAGAACGAGCAAAAAACCTATATGCGCAATGTGCAGATGATCTTTCAGGATCCCTATTCCTCGTTAAACCCCAGAATGACGGTCAAGGAGTTGATCAGCGAAGGGTTGGAAATCCATAAATTGGGCGCGCGGGCGGAACGCGAGCGCAAGGTCTTCGAGACCCTGGCTCTCGTCGGCCTGAATCCGGAATACGTGACCCGTTTTGCCCATGAGTTTTCCGGGGGTCAGCGCCAGCGGTTGGCAATCGCCCGCGCCCTGGCCGTGGAGCCGAAATTTATCGTCTGCGATGAACCGATTTCGGCCCTGGATGTCTCGATTCAGGGGCAGATTGTCAATCTCATGAAAGACCTGCAAAAGCAATTTGGCCTGACCTACCTGTTTATCGCGCACGATTTGTCAATGGTGAAGTATATCAGCGACCGCGTCGGCGTCATGTATTTAGGCCGGCTGGTAGAATTGGCGCGTAAACAAGAGTTGTTCGACAATCCAAAGCATCCCTATACGCAAGCCCTGCTCTCGTGCATTCCGATTCCCAATCCGCGCATCGAACGCCAACGCAAAGAAATCCCGATAGAAGGCGAAATCCCAGGCCCCTTCGAGCAAATCGCCGGCTGCAGCTTCAAAACCCGCTGCCCCTACGCCGCACCCGCCTGTGATAAGATGGAATACAACCTCATAGATACCGGCAGCGAACATTTTGTGATGTGCACGAAATTTCAGTAATACCGGTGATGAAGTACTGATTGGCGAATCTTCACAAGGGATCACCATGGGATAGCTTTTTCTCATTTAGCTTGACAAGGACGCCATGAAGCTTCTATATTAGCCATGTCACGCAGTTTTGTTCTTTACCGCGCAAGCGGGTCAAGCATTGCCAGGAAAGACCTGTTACTTATCCCGTAGGGGTTGAACGTTGCTGTCTCTGCAACTGCAATGAATTTACCTGGTAACTTTTAAGGGAAGTAGGAAAGAATTTATGATTCATACCACAACAAATACATTGGAAAAATTACAGATCCTTGAAACCATTTATCAAGAGGGCTATCAGAACGAGTTTATTGATCGGGCCTTAGATAAAATTCTTGATCTGGAGCGAACAAAAGCGCAGCAGGATGTGAGCGAACTGCAACAGCAATTACGCCGGTTTGAGACGCAGTATCATCTCAACTCTCAAAATTTTTACCGACGCTTTCATCAAGGCGATCTGGGAGACGAGCCTGATTATTTCGAATGGAGTGCCTGTTATGATATGTACCAGGCTGTCTCTGCCCGCCTGCACACATTGACCGGAAAAGAAAAATGAGCGCAATCCGCCAGTATCTCGATGAACTGAAAATGAGACTGCTCCTTTCGCCTATCATCGTCTCATACCGGATTACCGCAGAGCGTGAACTGAATGATCGCGGCTATTTTCGAGCACGTCTCACGTTAGTGAACGGCGACTTTCTGGAAGTATCAGAATATTTCATCTTGCAGAACGGAAGATGTGTCACGCTGGAATATCGGTATCAATGGATGAATGGCTCACAACAGCAATTGATCAAACGCTGGGATAATGCCAGGCATTTCCCGAATTTGCCGAATTTTCCGCACCATATTCATGATCATAGTGAAACACATGTGATTCCTGGAAATCCCCTGAGCATCATTGAACTGATGACAGCGATAGAGTCAGAACTCTTATAGAAAGGATCTCATAACATGGCCGACTACCGACAGAAAATGTTGAAAACCCGCTGTCCCTATGCCGCGCCTGCCTGTGATGAAATGGAGTACAAGTTAATCAACACCGGCAGCGAACATTTTGTGATGTGTACGCAATTTCACTAATACCTGCGGTGAAGTCTTGGCTGGTGAATCTTCACAAGCGTTTCACCATTGAATAGCTTTTGCTCATTTAGCTTGACAAGTACGTCATGAATCTTCTATATTGAGTTGATGTGTTCCGCTTCAGAGAGAAAATATTATGAAAAATACAGGTAAAAGGGAAAACAAAAATATTCTGCCCGAATCCTTTTCGTCGTATGAAGAAGCGGGTGAGTTCTGGGATAGCCATGATTCGACTGACTATATCGAATACTTGACCCCTGTTGAGGTAGAAGTGAAGCTTATGAGGCGGCATTATGAAATTGAAGTGGAAGAGGATGTCATGAAAGCTCTTGAACATCTTGCTTCTACTCAACATATCTCTCCGGCAAAACTTGCCAATACCTTGTTAAAAAGACAACTCACTGTGTATTGACAGAGTTATGCCCCCATACTTTTTCAGTTGGGTTTTAAGAAAATGGAACTGCACAATCAGATTGTTGAACTTTTGGCATCCCTGCCCAATATCCATGACAAAGACGAACGTCGGGCGTTGATTTACAGCGCAGGGTTGGATAAGGAACTGGAAGATCAGCTTGAGTTTGACGGACCAACCGCGCAATTTTGTCAATTATTGGTAAATACGTTGGAAAGGTATGGAACATTGAAAGATCGGCGATCTGCCCTTATCGCAGTGCTGGAAACCGTGAAAGACATGGTTGGATTGGAAGGGAAAGCATATTGTGATGAGTTGATTCAGCAAGTGCAATACCCATCACACACTGAACTGCCCAAACAATCCGAGAGTGCTCTGATTGATTGGGGAGATGCCCCGGATGTCAGCGTGTTTTATGGGAGAGCATCTGAACTGGCAGTATTGGAACAATGGATTGTCACGGATCGTTGCCGTCTGGTAGCAATCCTGGGGATGGGTGGGATTGGGAAAACAGATTTTTCGATCAAATTAGCTCAAAATATTCAGGAATCGTTTGAGTTTGTCATCTGGCGCAAACTTTTGAATGCCCCTTCCCTTAAAGAAGTTCTATCCGATTTCATTAAGATCGTGTCTCGTCAACAGGAGCTTGATCTTTCTATCAGCCTCGGCAAACAGATTACGCGATTGCTTGAGTACCTCAAGGCTCATCGTTGCCTGTTCATTCTGGATAATCTGGAAACGGTTTTATGTAGCGGTGACCGTTCCGGACGCTATCGCGAAGGGTATGAAAACTATGGGGAATTTCTGCAAGCCGTGGGGAAGGCCGCACATCAAAGTTGTGTTGTGTTGACCAGCCGGGAAAAACCACAGGAAATTGGCGGGTTGGAGGGCAAAACGAAACCCGTGCGCGTCCTGGAGTTGAGTGGATTAGATTCTGATGATGGACGCAAATTGTTTGAGGAGATCGGTGATTTTTCGTGTTCAACTGAGCAATGGAACACCTTGGTTGACTTCTATCACGGTAATCCTCTGGCGTTGGAACTGGCCGCGCGCCATATCCACGAGGTCTTTTTTGGGGATATTCCCGCGTTTTTCAACGAAGGCCAAACCGTATTTGCTGATCTGCGAGAACTCTTAGATTGGCACTTTGACCGCCTGTCACCCCTTGAAAAAGAAGTGATGTACTGGTTGGCAATTGCCCGTGAACCGGTTTCGTTGCAAGAATTAAAAGAAAAGCTTGTCGCTCCGGAATCCAAAAATCAGTTACCATCAACCCTGCAATCCTTACAACGCCGGGTTCCCCTTGAAAAGACGGCAATTCGTTTCACCCTCCAGCCAGTGCTGATTGAATATCTCACCGAACGTCTGATTGATCAGGTTGGCAATGAGATGAAAATTCGAACCATTGAGGTGGCTGATTACACTACCGAACGGTTGGTTGAGCAGCTTGGAGCGGAAATTACAAGTGGAAAGATCGCTCTATTGAACACTCATGCACTGATTGAAGCGTTGGCCAAAGATTATGTTCGGGAAAGTCAAACCGAATTAATCTTGAAACCCCTGGCAGCAAAGCTCTTAGCCCTGTTTGGCATACGCGAAGAGCTTGAAGCGCATTTGAAACAACTACTTTCGACCCTTCGACAGAAGTTTCCTCATCAGCCAGGATATGCGGCCGGAAATATTTTGAATCTGCTGATACACCTCGGAAGCGAATTGAACCGTTTCGATTTCTCTCATCTCACGGTTTGGCAAGCCTACCTACAAGGCATGGAATTACATGATATTAATTTCGCTCACGCTGATTTGGCGAAATCGGTATTTATCGAAGTTTTTAGCATGATTTATTCAGTTGCCTATAGCCCCGATGGAAAACTTGTCGCGACAGGGGGTAGCTATGGTGAAATTCAAGTATGGCAAGTTATGGATGGGAAACCGCTCCTGACAATGACGAGTGATGGTGGCTGGATGACCTCAATAAGCTTTAGTTCGGATAGCCGCTTTCTTGCGAGTGGTAGTTGGGATCAAAACGTGAGATTGTGGGATGTTTCTACAGGGCAATGTATGAACACCTTCCGAGGGCATACTCGTGCTATAACGTCTGTTGCTTTCAGTTCTAATGGATATCTTGCTAGTAGCAGTGAAGATTATACTGTGAAGTTGTGGGATATCAACACTGGTCAATGTTTTAAAACCTTACAAGAACACACTAATGTCGTATGGTCGATAGCCTTCAATGCTGATGGGACAATGCTTGCCAGTGGGAGTCAGGATGAGACGGTGAAGTTGTGGAATGTAAATTCCGGTCAATGCCTCAAAACTTTACAAGGACACGCTATGGTATGGTCAGTCGCCTTTAAACCTGAGAGTGACATCCTTGCTGGCAGCACCAATATCGTGCAGTTATGGAATTCTCGAACAGGACAAGTCCTCAAAACCATGGAAGGGCATACCGGGGTAATACGTTCAATCGCTTTTACTTCTGATGGAAAAATCCTGGCTAGCGCCGATGATGATCGTACTATAAGATTGTGGGATGTTAACACAGGACAATGTGTGAGTATGCTACGGGGGCATACCAGTGGGATAAAGTCAATGGCTTTTAGTGCTGATGCTAAGATCCTTATGAGTTGTAGTACAGATAATACATTTAAACTATGGGATGTCAATACGGGACAGTGTATGAAAACGCATCGAGGTTATCACGGAGGAATACAATCAGTCGTTTTCAGTCCTTGTAAAAATATCCTTGCCAGTGGGAGTGGAGACCATACGGTAAGGTTATGGGATGTCACTGCCGGGAAATGCCTGAGTACGTTACAAGGACATACCAGTGTCGTAAGAATGGTTGCCTTTCACCCTGATGGTGATATGGTGGTAAGTAGTAGTGATGATCAAACTGTGAAACTATGGGATTTGAAAACCAAGCATTGCTCTAAAACTTTTTTTAACGTTTCTTTGGGATATGCGGCAACTCCTGTCGCTTTTAGCCCTAATGGGGACATTCTTGTGATTAGCACGGGTCTTTGGGATAGACACAAGCAACAATACCTCAAAAAAGTTTCACAGGTACCCCAGAGCCATACGAGAAAGGTAGTATCTGTTGCTTTTAATCCTGATGGTACTATGCTTGCTACTGGTAGTTTAGACGAGAAGCTTAAATTATGGGATATTCAAACTGGTCAATATTTAAGAGAATTTCAGGGGCACAATAGGGGGGTCTATTCTATCGCTTTTCATCCAAACGGTAATATTCTTGCGAGTAGTGATGGTGACTATACAGTAAGATTATGGGATGTTCATACCGGACAGTGTGTTCATGTGTTGCAGACTGGAGGGGTGGGAGCTGTTGCCTTCGCTCCTGATGGCTCTCTGTTTGGGAGCGGTGGTAGTGTTGTGAAACTCTGGGAGACTGATGCTTATCAATGTATCAACACATTGCAAAAACATTCTGATTGGGTTTCATCAATCGCCTTCAGTCCTGATAGCCGAAATCTTGCCAGCGGTAGCTACGACGGAACCATCAGGCTTTGGGATGTCCGGAGCGGGGAGTGCCTGAAAACGCTGCAACCTGACCGCCCTTATGAACGCATAAATATCACCGGGGTGACAGGTTTGACGGAAGCCGAAAAAGCGAATTTGAAAGCATTGGGGGCGATTGAGGAGTAGAAAGAAACTTTTATGTCAAGCTTGTATATGATGAAATGGAGTCCGACTTCATAGATACCGGCAGCGAGCATTTTGGGGTGTGGACGAGATTTCAGTCATCGGTTATGTCTTTCACTGCATAATTGGCCTGGACGCACTCTGCAAGCAATTCGGCAACCAGCAGATCGTCGCTCTCATGAAAGAGACCGCAATGCGGCAAGTTCATTGCACGATAGACAATATGTTCTGCAACTTCTTCAAAGACATATTGTGTCGATTGCTCAATATCAAGCACTGCAAACAGCCCACGCTGTTTAAGTTGGAATCGTTGTTGTTCCATTGCTTGCTTTACGGCGTGAATCCGCAACGCTGTTGCTGCGTGCAGTCAAGGATGGCAGAAAAACTCTGGCATTGGTCTAAATGCTGCTGTAATTGCTGGATAGAATCCTCTAATTCAGCAGTGCGAGGATGCGAAAAGAGGAAAAACTTCCGATAGGAGATCGTATTGAACGAATGGGTTGATCTGCTCGGGATGACATTACTCATTCTGTGACTCCTGGACAGCATCCGTTAATGCCTCAATGAGTTTTTTTGCACGTTCTTCAGTCATCGCAATTGAGGCAATAATATCAATATGTTCCGGATGCTCTTCTTCAGCGGCATCCACAAAATTGACAACAATGACGCTTTCGTCAATTTTTTGCACCTCAAATCCCATTGGAAAAATGGTCTGGCAATGTTTAGTGATCGTCGTTCTCCGGTCATCCATGCCCAACTCCTCACTCAAAACGTGTTCTGCTAAAATTTTTGCACGAGTTCTTGTTAATTGTGTCTGACATAGCTGATGAGATTTTGTCAACTTTTTTATCATCGTGTGAGATTGAATATATCCTGAAGACATTGATCAGCCCAGGAGCGAATTGAATTCGAGCGAGGTGGAAGCTCATACGCTAACGCCTGGCAAGCATTTTCCATGATCATTCCGGAGCGTTTTCGCATTTAGCTTGACAAGTACGTCATGAATCTTCTATAATCCGTTCCACTTCAAAGAGAAAATATAATGAAAAACCCAGGGAATAAGGAAAAAGAACTGGTGGAAAATTTTGGGTTGACAGAGGCGGCAAGACATCTCAGAGTGACAACAATTGATGGATCAATATGAGTGTATTGTTCGGATGCTGTAATATTGCGGAACGTATCACATCAACAAAAGAGGCAACTCTATGCAAGTTACCGTTAATGTGCCTGAAACATTGCCGCAGGATATCGTGCAGCAATTGCTCAAACAATTTGAACGCACGCTCCAAAAAGAAGCTGAAAAATGGCGTGCTTCAGCAAAACCTGTCTCAAAATGGGCGAAAATTGCTCAGGAAGCCCATAAAGAAAGTCCATTAGAGGGTTTGAGTGCACACATCTTACGCTGTTCACAGAAAATTCGTGACTATTCAGAATTCAAGCACGATCAGGTACAGAGCAAAATCCAATCATAACGACGGAGGTTCTATCTATGAAGGTTATGGCATTCAATGGGAGTCCGAGGAAAACCTGGAACACAGCGACACTTTTGGGTCAGGCATTGGAAGGGGCGGCGTCACAAGGAGCAGAGACGGAACTCATTCATCTGTACGATCTCAGCTATCAAGGGTGCGTCAGTTGTTTTGCATGCAAACGGAAAGACGGCGCAAGTTATGGGAAATGCGCGATACAGGATGCGTTGACGCCCATACTTGCGACAATCGAAGAGCTTGATGCCATGATTCTCGGTTCTCCGAATTATCTAGGAGTACCGACCAGCATGATGAAAGCTTTTATGGAACGACTCATTTTCCCGTATGTGGTTTATGATGCGAATCTGTCTTCTCTGTGTAAAAGGACAATCCCAAGCGGGTTTATTTATACAATGAATTCGTCCGATGCCTGGATGAAACAAATGGGATATGATCAAACGGCGATATTTATTGAAAAGATGATGGCGATGATTTTCGGAACAGCAGAATCCCTTGTAGTCAATGATACGTACCAGTTTGACGATTATTCGAAGTATGTCGTCCCACGATTTGATCCCGTAGCCAAGGCGATGCGCCGGGAAAAACAATTTCCCCTTGATTGCAAAAATGCGTTTGAAATGGGAGTAAGACTTTCTCAACACGCGATCGCGCATCATCAATAATACATCACACAAAAGGCGGCGGGGAAAATTGTGCGCCATTCTTTAGGTTCGACGACCGCCGCTTCTTCTATAGGCGTATCTTTCCAATTGGCATGATGTAGAGAGGCTCTTCTTCATCTCGCAGGTGTATTATCGTTTTGACTTGTGTATCCTGAAACGCTCCGATCACGACTGCGCCCAGATTCAAGGATACGGCCTGTAAATACACGTTCTGAGCAGCGTGGCCGACTTCGATATGCACATATCGAATCCCCCTTTCGCCATATTTCCGGGTGGTGCGCTCATACACGGCGGAAAAGATCAGGGCGATAGCGCCCGTTCGAATGCTTGTCTGCCCGAGAGCAGCGGCGGTCAGTTCTGATCGCACATCTCCTGTTTTCACCTGTAAAAGGGCGTGGGCATGAGGTTCATATTTATAGATGCCTGCTGCAAGTCCGTCAACATTGCCAACAACGGCATATACTTCCAGCGGGTAAAGCGCGCCCGCCGAAGGCGCTGTTCGAAATCCCGTTCTTGGATCGGTCACTCCTTGCGCAGCCCACAAAAGTTGCGATACCTCAAAAAGCGTTAACGGCTCATCGGCATAGTCCCGGACGGATCTTCTCCGAAGCAGTGCAGATTCAACCGAAGTGCTGCTTTCATATTGAGGATCTGGCAGGCTGATTTTTTCATGGCTGAGTTCATGGGACTGATGTTCCTCTCCTATTGCCTGCAATGACGAGAGTGCCCCACCTGCTATCGCGCCGATTGCGGCGAGAGCCAGAAAAGCAGCATGGATTTTTTTCATCATATCACCTCAACATCTTCTTCATCCTGTGAGTACAGCATGATTCAATTGAATGGACACTCCTTTGAAAAAAGAGGTCAAAAGCCAATGAATAATACTGTAAATATTTCGTCATTACGGAAACCCGTCAAGAAAAAAGCAGAAGGTTCAAATTTTTGTTGCCATTGTCAACCGCTTTGTATATACTAGTTCTGACACATTAAAAATCTTGGGGGAAAGTTCTGGCGAACAACACTATCAATCCGCAAGACGTACACAGGGCATACCCTTGTTTACGCCGTGTCCAGGTATGACAGGAGGGTTTCACGATGTTTCAGATGAGAGTCTGTCGTCTTATAGTGGGCACGATAACTGTATTGTGCGCGGCCGGATTTATACTTCAGCCGGCAACGGCTGCCCGGTATAAAGTACTGGTTATCATGAGTTATGATGAGACTTATCCGTTTGAGGCGGAAATGCGAGAGGGCATTGAGGCAGCTCTGGCAGAAATGTGCGAAATGACCTATTTTTACATGAATACGAAAAAGTACTTTGAGGGCGGGCCGCAAAAAGCCAAAGAAGCTTATGCTCTCTATCAGGAATTGCAGCCTGATGGCGTGATTGCGGCCGATGACGACGCTCAGGCTATGTTTGTCGTGCCGTATTTGAAAGATCAGCTCAAAACGCCCGTGATGTTCTGCGGGGTTAATGCGGAGCCGGAAAAATATGGGTATCCGGCCTCGAACGTGTCGGGAATTTTGGAACGCGGACACGATCGCGAGTCGCTGGCACTGGCCCAGCAGCTTGTCCCCTCTATCAAAACGTTCGGACGGATTGTCAAAGATACCCCGATGTCACGAGCTGATGTCCAAAGGGTGCGGGAGGATGTCGAAGCTGCCGGATTCACATACATTGATTTTAAACTGCCTGCCACACTTCAAGAAGCTCTGGATTTGATAGAAACGTATAGAAACCGTTGTGATGTTATTTTAGTGTCAACCTTGCAGGGTATTCCGGATGAAAATGGGAATCCGATGACCAATCGCGCCGCTATCGCGCGAGTCGTCAATGCCTTTGGCAAACCGACCTTCGGCAGCACATTTAGTGATGTGCAGGATGGCGCCTTGTGTGCGGTCATCCAAAGTGGTCAGGAACAGGGGCACACTGCCGCAGAAATGCTGCTCAAGGCCATGAAGGGTACGCCAGTCTCCAAAATTCCGATCACGCGTAATAAGTTTGGCCGGCGCATCATCAATGTGGATACGATGAAAGCGCTGGGTATCAGCCCCAAACCTGTCGTCATCCGGAATGCTGAGTTAGTCAAAACGGAACCATAAAAATATGCAATTCATAGATCGCCTGCGATGTTATCGCTCAAGCATCATCGTTAAACTGATTCTGTTGAATCTGCTTATTCTGCTGTCCATCGGAGGCGTCGTGGTAGTAAATCTGATGTTCTCGCATCAGATTAGCGATACCCTGAAGACCATCATTGACAATGAGGTCTCCCGGGCTATTCAAAGCGCAGAGTTAAGCCGCAATCTGAATACAATGTTTGCAGAGATGCACTTGTTACTTAACACCTTTACCGAACGGGAAGACCTGCTGCACCCGCTGGGTGACCGCCTGATTGCAACCTTGCGAGCCAGCATCATCCACCGTGAGCCTGATGCTATCTCTGACGCGCTTGTGCGTTTTAAGCAGACCCTGGAGGCGCTCCTGGTAGAATGCGCGCTGATTTTCCGGATGTCCGAGCAGATTCGGTGTATTCAAGAGGAACTCGATACGCAGATCGCCGTATTAGATGAATTGGTTACGGCTCTCATTATCGAACGGAAAATTGCAGGTAAGGACTACGAATTATTTGCGCTGGAGCAGGTGGGCGCATCAATTCCGGATTATCGCAGCTTGCTGTTACAGATCGCCATGCAGCTTGCCACTCTCCGGCGCGATTATCTGGGCGCAGCCGTGCTCGATACTGCGTATGGATCGCAGATTCAGAGCAAGCTGGAGGATATCTCCAATAGCTTGCTGGTCGCAACCACCGCAGGCGATGAACTCGCGCCGTCCGGAAAGCAAATCATTGCAACCGTCGAACGCTATAAAGCCGCGATCACAGCACTCCAACAGGCCATGCGCGTTTTTCAAACCCGATTCAGCGCCATGAGCCGCGCTCAGGCTCAGGTAAGCTCTCTGATGCAAACGCTTGAGAACGAAATTGCCCAAACCGTCGGACATATTCGGGAAAATGTTGACAGTAAGATCCAGGCATCCCGCCAGATGACGCTGATTTTTTCAGTGATCATCATTACCTTACTGGTCGGCGTAGGGTTCTCTGCGATTAAGATCATCCATCCGATTTTACATCTTACGGCGTCCGCCTCCGCGATTGCAGGCGGCAACCTGGATACACCGATTGACAGCAGCGGCGTTGATGAAATCGGACGATTGGCCCGCAGTTTTGTTCACATGCGAGATGTGATTCGAGCCGAAATGGACGCATTGGCTGAAAAAAATGCCGCCCTGTTGGCAGAAACGACCGAACGCAAACGGGCCGAGGAATCGCTGCGCCTCCTCAATGATGAACTGGAACAGCGCGTATATCAACGCACGCTCGACCTGGAGACAGTCAACAAAGAATTGAAAGAGTTTGCTTACGTTGTCTCGCACGATTTAAAGGCCCCGCTGCGCGGGATCAGCCGGTTGGCGCAATGGCTGCAAACCGATTATACCGATAAGCTTGGAGAAGAGGGACAGGAACAACTTGACCTTCTGACAGCTCAAGTTAGACGTATGAATGCTTTGATTGATGGGATATTGCGTTATTCCAGAGCGGTTCATGGCAGCGAACATGAAGAATCTATTGATCTGAATACGCTTGTGCCCCAGGTAATCGCCATGCTCATGCCACCGGCTCGAATGACGATTCAGTTAGCGCATGAATTCCCTGTTATCCAGGGAGACCCTATTCGCGTCACGCAGGTGTTTCAGAATCTTCTGAGCAATGCCGTAAAATTCATGGATAAACCGAACGGCCTGATTAGCGTTGACTGCAAAGATTGCGGTGATCTCTGGACCTTTCTGGTACAAGACAATGGCCCGGGCATCGCCCCGGGCAATCATGAACGCATTTTCCAAATCTTTCAAACGGGTACGCTTCAGAGACAACCCGAAAGTACCGGCATCGGACTGGCGGTAGTCAAAAAAATTTTGGAGTTATATGGCGGGCGCATCTGGGTCGAATCCACGCCAGGACACGGAAGCCGGTTCTCTTTTACCTGGCCCAAACAATCAGGAGACCAGAAAAATGATGCGACAAGGTCTCCGCCGCCTTATTAATCAGAAGGAGCGGTGGGATGTTCATTTAAAAATACATTCAGATCATGAATAAACGCATCAGGGTCGGGAGCTTTTTTGACTTCCAGGAGTTTACCAAGAGTCATTGGGAATGCGCCTGAACAACTAATAGGAGAAACTCCCTGTTGAATAAAGTACGCGATGATCCCCGGAATTTTCACGATCTCCTCAACCAGCGTATCTTTTGTAATCTCCATTCTTACACCTTCGTGGGTAGATTGCAATTCGCATGTTCTTCCGGGGAATGCTGATTATCCCGGCATTCCCCGGAAAGAGTGGAATTTGCGTTTAATAGAGACCGAGTTTGGCCTCAGACAAGCTCATAAAAATATTCTTTTTCTGCGTATAATGCTCTAACATCATCTTATGGGTTTCACGACCGATGCCCGACTTTTTGTATCCGCCGAAGGGTGAATGAGCGGGGAGATTGTTATAATTATTGATCCATATCCGCCCGGCTTCAATCCCCCTGGCCACTCGGAAGGCCCGGTTAATATCTTTGGTCCAGACTGCACCAGCAAGACCATACTCGCTGTCATTTGCCAGGTTGATCACCTCAGCTTCATCGTTGAATCGGATAAAACAGACCACCGGACCGAAGATCTCTTCCTGAGCCACACGCATCTTGTTATTGACCTCTGTCAGGATCGTCGGTTTTATGAAGTATCCCTTATCCAGTCCGTTTTCGGTTAATCTGTATCCACCGGTAGCAACCCTGGCGCCTTCCTTTTTCCCAACTTCGACGTAGGCCAAAATTTTTTGCAGTTGCTCTTCACTCACCTGGGTTCCCATCTGCGTATCCTTTTCCCAGGGAAAGCCGACTTTCACGTTCTCAAAAGCTGCAATGGCTTCCGCCAGGAATTTATCGTAAATATCATCATGCACAAAGACTCTCGATCCAGCGCAGCACACCTGTCCCTGATTGAAGAGAATCCCGAGTTGGAGACCCTCAATCGCTTTTTCCCATGGTGCATCAGGAAAGTAGATATTGGCAGATTTACCGCCTAATTCAAGAGTTGCCGGAATCAATCGTCTGGCGGCAGCCTCGGAAATGGTATAGCCGACTTCGGTAGAACCGGTAAAAGCTAACTTCCGGAAACCTTCGTGTTGCAGAATATAATTGCCGGAAGCCGATCCTTTCCCGGTGATAATGTTGACCACGCCGGCCGGTAACACTTTCGCCAGCAGCTTGGCCAGCTCCAGCAGACTCAGGGAGGTGATAGAAGACGGTTTGATGACCACGCAATCTCCGGCTGCCAGAGCGGGTGCAATTTTCCAGGCCCCCATCAGCAGCGGAAAGTTCCAGGGAATGATCTGGCCGACTATGCCGATTGGCTCTCTGAGGATGATGCTCATGTGATCTTTGTCGATCATCACCGCCTGCCCCTCCTCGGTTCTGATCGCACTGGCGAAATACCGGAAATGATCCGAACTGAGGGGCACATCAATCGCCATGGTCTCACGGATCGGTTTGCCATTATCCAATGTTTCGACCATGGCAAGTTTTTCCGCGTTGGCATCGATCAAATCTGCGATCTTATTCAACATCTGGGCGCGCTCCACAGGGTTGACATCTTTCCAGGTCTGAAAGGCTTTCCAGGCAGCCGTTACTGCTTGATCCACATCTTCTTTGCAAGCTTCGGCACAGGTGGACAACAATTCTCCGTTGGCAGGACAATAGGAATTAAAGGTTTTCCCTTCTTTGCTGTCGACCCATTTTCCATCAATAAAAAGTTTGTAACTTTTCTCTATTGGGCTTGTCATACTTATTCCCTCCTCAAGCTCTTTAACGGTTTGTTATATGAAAACTCTGCGCTCTCATTTTTACCTCATGTGCTTTCGTGTATCAGGTGCTCTTTTTATGCAATCATACGGCTTCCCCCCTTTCAGCGTGTGATGTTATGCAGCATTATTCATAACAATTTGACACGGTGAAAAACCAGGTTTCTTGAAGAAACCTGGTTTTTGTGACAGGTATCAGGTTAACAGTTCTGTATAATGCTGTAGTATTCACCTCCTACTTCTTTGCTCACATTAACTCATAAATATTTTTGGCATTAAAAGTTAATATTTGTTATTAATTAAGGGAATAATAAGCTATAAATCTATTGTCAATAAAAAAAACTTAAAATACGTAAGATTAACATAAAGAAAATGTAAAAAATAACTTCTCCTTTGCGTTTTCTTCCAAACAAAAATTCAAAAATTTATTTGCACTTGCTTACGGCATTTCGGAAAAACGTATACATCGTTCAGTCCTTGCCAGCAAGTCAACGGTGAATAGAAGGAATCCTCGGATGAAAGGGAAAAGGCCGACAATTATCCATTGTCTCTTTCTAACCGTAAAACCAAAATTGAATCATGCGCTATGATTGAGCTTGACAAAAATTCCGCAACTATGGCGTACTTGTTACTACTATTGCTTTGTCAATCTGTAGTTGACGGGTAGGAGTGGAATGTTACGGTTGCATGTAATGGCAATGTTGTACTTCTATAAACTTTTGCCACCTCAGCAGTAGTTATTCAGAACCATATCAAGAAAAGGAAATAAGGTCTATGAAACATTTGGATACACCGCAGGCGCTCTTGTATTACATGATGCTCATTCGAGGGTTTGAGCTCAAGATCGCAGAAGCGTTCGCCTATGGAAAACTGGCAGGCACCATGTTTCATCTGTCGGTCGGTCAGGAAGCCACATCGGTTGGAATGATTTCGGCGCTGAAGGAAGGCGATTATATTCAAAGCCATCACCGTGGTCATGGTCACATGATTGCGCTGGGCGCGGATATCAAGAAAATGATGGCCGAGATGTTCGGACGCATTGACGGCTATTGCAAAGGAAAAGGCGGTTCGATGCACATTGCCGATCTGAAGCTTGGCAACCTTGGGGCCAATGGCGTGGTCGGGGCCGGGCTTCCGATTGCCACAGGCGCAGCTCTAGGCGTCAAGTATCTTAAGCAGGATCGGGTGGTCATGTGTTTTTTCGGCGAAGGCGCGTCTTTGGAAGGCGAGTTTCACGAATCCTTAAACTTTGCGGGACTGCACAAATTACCGATTGTGTATGTCCTGGAAAATAATCAGTATTCGCTGTCAACCGCGTTAACGCGCGCCTCAGCGGTTCAAAATCTTTTTAGCCGGGCAGCCGCGTATAACATGCCGGGCGAACAGGTGGATGGCATGGAAGTGGTGGCCGTGGCTGAAGCAGCCAAACGCGCGGTCGAACACGCTCGCAACGGACAGGGACCGTATCTGTTGGAGAGCCTGACCTATCGCTATTACGGACACTCGCGCAGTGATCCCGCGCCTTACCGGACCAAAGAAGAAGAGCAAGCCTGGAAAGCCAGAGATCCGATTGCTACTTATCAACAAAAACTTCTGGAACACAAGTTGATCACCGGGCAAGAAGTTGAGAATATGGATGCGGAGATTGAAACGCTTCTTGAAAAAGCGGTTGAATATGCTGATCAAAGTCCCTATCCGAAATTATCTGAAATTTTTGCCGATATTTATGCCCAATAAGCCTATGAACCGAGAGGAACAAAGTATGAGTCGGATATTAACCTATCGTGAAGCCTTAGGAGAAGGGATTAAACTCGAGATGGAGCGCGATGACAGGATCTTCATGCTGGGTGAAGATATTGCCATCTATGGCGGCGCGTATAAAGTGTCAAAAGGCTTACTTGAACTTTTTGGAGAACAGCGGATCATGGATGCTCCCATGTCGGAATCGCTCATCGTCGGGGCCGGGATTGGATCCGCGCTGATTGGACTACGACCGATTGTGGAGCTGATGTATATTGATTTCGCCACGCTCGCCTCCGATCAGATCATCAATCAAGCCGCGAAATTTCATTTTATGACCGGAGGCAATGTGACAGTTCCGATGGTCATCCGTACCCAGCAAGGCGCGGGACGTTCCGCCGCCGCCCAGCACTCTCAGAGTCTGGAAAGTTGGTACGCCCATATCCCCGGCTTAAAAGTCGTACTGCCAGCCACCCCGTATGACGCCAAAGGATTGATGATCGCCGCTATTCGCGATAATAATCCGGTGATGGTGATTGAACACAAAGGATTATATACCCTGAAAGGTGAGGTCCCCGAAGAAAGCTATGCCGTTGAAATCGGCAAAGCGGATCTGAAGCGCGAGGGAACGGATGTCACGATTCTGACGTATTCCAAAATGGTGCATTTCTGCTTGCAGGCTGCAGAGACCCTGGCGCAACAACGCGGCATTTCCGTGGAAGTTGTTGATTTGCGCACCCTGCGACCCCTTGATGAGGAAACCATCAAAACCTCGCTTATGAAGACTGGTAGGGCACTGATTGTGACCGAAGCAAACAAAACCGCAGGTATGAGCGCGGAACTGTTTGCTAAATCCTATGAATTGGCGCCGACCCTGAAACACGCGTTGCGATTAGCAGGAAAAGATGTAATTATAGCCTGTTCGCCGCAATTAGAACAATATTCTATTCCGTCAGTGGAGGAAATTCAAGCGGCAGTGCTTGAGTTAACGGCCTGAAGAGGAGCTATTATGCGTATCTGCTCACCTGACGTCGTAAAACTACATTCTCATAATCAGGGATAAAAAATCCTTGTTTATGAGGGATCCTTATAGTTTAAGAGGAAACAACATTATGACATACAAAGTAATTATGCCATTACTTGGCGAAACCATGGAAGAGGGTAAAATTGTCGCCTGGGTTAAACAAGTTGGCGATAAGGTGCAAAAAGGAGAAATTCTCCTGGAAGTCGAATCGGATAAGGCGACATTAGAAGTCGAATCTTTTTTCAGCGGATATGTGCGAAAAATTCTTTATCCTGAAGATACTGAGGTGAAAATCGGGGAAGTGATCGCTCTGATGACAACGACCCCGGATGAAGCCGTTGAGGAGTAAGTCTGTGTGCTATGGGTGGCAGTTGAAAAAACAATCTTTGAGGAGGGAACACTATGAAATACAGAAAACTCGGCAATAGCGGACTTCTTGTCAGCGCGGTTGCGCTGGGAACCATGCAATTCGGGGACAAGATGAATATGGGGAACCTGGATCAGAATGCGACAAATGCGATGGTCAAATTCGCGCTTGATCAGGGGATCAATTTTATTGATACCGCCGATGTCTATAGCCTGGGCGAAAGCGAAACCTTATTAGGCAATGCGCTGAAAGGCATCCGGGAAGAAATTGTACTCGCCTCGAAAGTGCGTCTGCCGATGAGCGACAATATGAATCGCAGCGGCGCCACCCGCGTCAATATCATGCGCGGCATTGAAAGCAGCCTTAAACGCTTGCAAACCGACTATCTTGATTTATATCAAGTGCATGGTTGGGATAGCAATACGCCTCTGGAAGAAACCTTGCGAACCCTTAATGATCTGGTGCGCCAGGGAAAAGTCCGTCATATTGGATTGAGTAATTATCTGGCGTGGCAAGCCGCCACTGCCCTGGGCATTCAGGAGCGTGAACGCCTGGAAAAATTTGCGACCGCACAGTTGTATTACAGCCTGGTCGGTCGAGATTTGGAACACGACTGGTTAGCCTGCGCCGAGTATCATCACCTGGGGATTCTGGTTTGGAGTCCATTGGCAGGAGGATTTTTGAGCGGAAAGTATAACCGTAATACACAGCCGTCCGCCGGCACACGTTTTGCAGAAGCCGGACAGTTTGTGATGTTCGAAAAAGAACGCGCGTTTACTGTGATAGAGATGCTTCGCGCAGTTGCAAACCGGCATGGGGTAAGTCCGGCAAGAGTCGCTCTGGCCTGGCTGTTGTCACGGCCCATGATTAGCAGCGTGATTATCGGCGCGCGTAAAATCGAGCATCTGCGCGATAATATTCAGGCCGTTGATTTGAAACTTTCGTCTGAAGACATGGAAGAACTCAATCAGGTTTCAGCCCCGGGTACTCCTTATCCGAAATGGATGGTGCTGCAACTCGATCAGGCTGAAGACCCGCGCCCGGCCATCTTAGAACCGGAACGCTTTGCTGACGGCGGCCCCTGGCAGGATTTGCGCGGAACCAAATGGAACGGCTGAACAGTTGCATAATATTGTCAGGATTTACGCACACCCTCACGCAAGCGGCAGGGCTGTCTGTGTACCCCCGCCTTATTTCCCCAGGGTTGTTAAGTTCTTTGCTGCTCAGGAGCGCAAACGAGCGTTTGCACCAGGGCGAAGCCCTGGCACGTTTGTCGCGGCAAAGCCGCGAAGCAATCGTTCGCTTGCACTCCTGAGCACGCTGTTCCAGATCCTCCTGATTAAAGTAGGGCTATTGTGACATTGTGATTCAAAATTCCTTGACAGATTTTACCGACATTTTCTACAAGTGGAAGACGGTTCGAAAAAATGCCGTCTGTTTGACGAAAGGAGGGGATAGAGCTTTACACAAGAGAATTGCAGTGTTTGGAACGATTTTCAGAGATTTCTAAAAATTGGCGATAATCATTGTGAAAAAAATTATTGTCTTCTGGCAGCTTGCAAAGTCTTTACGATTTTGCCAGGCCAGGGAGAGGGGAACAGATTATGAAAAAATTGGTCTTAGTGTTGTTGGTTGCTGCATTGATTATGACAGTCGGAGAGGCCTTTGCGGAAAAGAAATATACCATTGGAACTGTTGTGAAAGTAGATGGGATTGCCTGGTTTGACCGAATGAGAGAAGGGGTTACAAAATTTGGGGAAGACACAGGCCATGAAACCTTTTTACTTGGCCCGCCTAAAGCAGATGCAGCTTTACAAGTGCAGATTATTGAGGATCTGATCGCCCAGGGTGTTGATGCGATCTGTGTGGTGCCTTTTTCGCCGGAAGCTCTGGAACCTGTACTGAAAAAAGCGATGGATCAAGGCATTATTGTGATCGCGCACGAAGCCACAAACCAGCAAAATGTGAATTACGATATTGAGGCCTTCGATAATGCCGGATACGGAGCACACCTGATGGATCATCTGGCAAAATATATGGGCGCAGAAGGGGAATTTGCCGTATTTGTCGGCAGTTTAACTTCGAAATCGCACAACGAATGGATTGATGCAGCATTGGCCCGCCAAAAAGAACACTATCCGAATATGAAAGTCGTGACAGATCGCGTTGAAGAGTATGACGATCAGACCGTGGCGTATGAAAAAACCAAAGAATTGCTTAAAACCTATCCAAATTTAAAAGGAATTCAGGGCAGCGCGATGTCAACCGCTCCCGGAGCCGGTCTGGCTGTAGAAGAAAAAGGACTTCAGGACAAAGTGATGGTGGTTGGCACCAGTCTGGTATCTGTGACCGGACAATACCTGGAAAGCGGTGCGGTGAAGCTGATTAGCTTTTGGGATCCTGCTGACGCCGGCTACGTCATGAACAAATTAGCGGTCATGCTCCTGGAAGGTCAAGATGTGACTGAAGGGATCGATCTGGGCGTGCCTGGATATAACAGCATTAAGAAAGATGGTAAAGTGCTGTATGGATCAGCCTGGGTGGATGTCACGAAGGAAAACATGGACAAGTATAATTTCTAATTTTCTTCCCTCACCTCTGCCCCTCTCCATGCGAAAGCTCTGCTTTCGCCGTCAAAGCAGAGCTTTGACACTCCGGTAAGGGAGAGGGGCAATCCTCCTTTCCTTCTATGGAAGGGGCTGTAAGTGCTGCTACCCCTCAGTTCCACTGTAAGCGAGGAAAATCAATCCATTTTCCCCTGCTTCTGGGGGGAGGAGGGACAAAGGGGAACCTGCTCATGTGAGCGTCACCTGAAAAACAAAAAAGTAATCTATCTCTGGGAGCAATAAATCACAATGGCAGACGAATTCCTTGTAGTCAAGAATGTGAGTAAAGCGTTCGCCGGGGTCCAGGCCTTAGATCGTGTGTCGGTCACGATTTGTCGTGGAGAAATACGATGTCTGGTCGGAGAAAACGGATCGGGAAAATCCACGCTCATTAAAGTCATTTCCGGCTTTTATAAGCCGGATGATGGAGAGATTATCCTTCAAAACCACGTCTATAAACGCCTGCATCCTATTGATGCCATTCGTCACGGTATTCAGATCATTTATCAAGATTTTTCCTTGTTTCCAAATTTGACAGTAGCCGAAAATTTGGCCCTCAATTCAGAGCTTGAACAAAATGCTCGTTTTGTGCATTGGAAAGACGTTCGGCAAATCGCCCGTGAAGCTCTCGATCGAATTGAGGTTGAGATTGATCTTGATGCCTATGTTGAGGATCTTTCCGTGGCTGATAAGCAGTTGGTCGCCATTGCGCGGGCAATTCTGCACGATGCGAAACTGATTATTATGGATGAGCCGACTACCGCGCTGACGCACAAAGAAGTTGAATCCTTGTTTCAGGTCATTAAGAATTTTCAAAAAGCGGGAATTTCAACCTTGTTTGTCAGCCATAAGCTCAGAGAAGTTCTGGAAATCTCCGAGCAGGTGACAATTTTGAGAAATGGCAGAAATGCGGCTGATGGTCCTATTGAAGAGTTTGATCGCGCCAAACTGGTGTTTTATATGACCGGACGTGAAATTGAGGACAGTCGGTATCAGTATAGTCCTCGCCGCGAGGTGTCCCCAAGCCTGCTCAGCGTTCAACACCTGACGAAACGTGGACGATTTGAAGATATTAGTTTTGACATGTTTCCGGGGGAAATTGTTGGTATTACCGGCTTGTTGGGTTCAGGACGAACTGCGCTCGCCTCAGCGTTGTTTGGGTTGAAGCCTGCGGAATCGGGAACGATTGACATTGAGGGACAGCCCGTCCAGATTCGCAGTGTTCAACATGCTGTACGGCATGGTATTGGGTATGTTCCTGAAGATCGCATAACCGAGGGCCTGTTTTTAGAACAATCCATTGGAAGAAACATCATCGTGAGTATTCTCGAACGACTGGCAAATCTGATCGGCATCATGAAAGCTGATCTGACCTCTCGTGAGATTCAGAAGTTTATTGACTATCTTCGTATTAAAACCCCTTCCTCGCTTTTACCGGTTCAAAGTCTTTCCGGCGGTAATCAGCAGCGGGTCGTTCTGGCAAAATGGCTGGCGACCAAAGGAAAGATTTTGATTTTGAACGGGCCGACCGTCGGAGTGGATATCGGGTCGAAAATGGATATTCATCACACGTTGCGCGAACTGGCAAAGCAGGGCATGGGAATCGTGATGATTTCTGATGATATTCCGGAACTTCTTCAGAATTGTAACCGCATCTTCTTAATGCACAAGGGACGGTTTATTGATGAACTGCGCGATGAACGCTGTACAGAAGAGGAATTAACCCGGCAGCTCGCTGCCCTGGTCAAATAATAATAACACTGGAGTGCGAAAGCTCTGCTTTCGCCGTCAAAGCTGAGCTTTGACACTCCGGTAAGGGTAAAAATATTTTTGCTTATCTGATTGTATTCCTGAGTAATTACAAATAATTTTTCTGAATTTTTCATATCGGAAAACAGTTATTTTCAGGCAATAGTTCGACATTTTTTTCTTATCTTTTATCCTTGTAGTTACCTGGAGTGTATTGCGTCATGAAAAAATTATTTCACAAGCATGAAACCGTTGTCGCATTGATCCTGATCTTGTTTTCTCTGATTATTGGCCTGGTTAATCCGGCGTTTTTTACGCTGGAAAATCTCTTTGATTTGCTCAAAAGCAGCGTGGTCATGGGAATTTTTGCGATTGGCGTGTTAATTGTGCTGATATCCGGCGGAATTGATATTTCTTTTACTGCCATTGCCGCGTTTTGCATGTATGTGACCGGACAGATTTTGAAAGGGAGTTTGATCCTGACAACGCCCTATGAAGGCACCGTACTCGTAGGATTTGTTATTTCCGGACTCATGGGATTAGTCCTCGGTTTATTAAACGCGATATTTATTTCCTATTTTAAACTTCCGACGCTGATCGTGACATTGGGAACATCCAATGCGTTTCGAGGATTTATGCTGGCATTTATCGGAACGCGGATTATCACGAACTTGCCCCGGGGCTGGATTCAGTTCTCCAGAATGTCGCTGTTTGAAACAACCACGACTGATGGAACACATATCGGCTTATCAGCAGCGGTCGTTCTGCTTTTGATTCTCCTGGTAATTGCCTGGTTGCTCCTTAACTACACGATGCTGGGACGCGGGATTTATGCTATCGGCGGTGATCGGATTGCCGCTGAACGCGCAGGATTTAACATGAATCGCATTCAATTTTTCATTTATGGCTTTGTCGGTGTTCTCTCAGGAGTTGTGGGGGTGACGCACGCTTCGTTAATCCGGAACGCCAACCCTTTTGATTTAGTCGGCAGTGAGTTAACAGTTATTGCAGCAGTGGTACTGGGAGGGGCAAGCATTACCGGAGGACGCGGTTCTGTTCTGGGGACGATTTTGGGGGTATTTTTACTCGTGATTATGAATAACAGTCTGATTTTGTTAGGTATTCCTTCCTACTGGCAAAAGGTTGTCGTGGGACTGATCATCATTATCAGTACCGGGAGTACGGCCTATCAGCATAAGAAGAAAAGAGAGGCACTCGTATCATGAAATTTCGTATGCTTGATGTTCTGAACCGAGATCGAAATCTCTTACAATTGTTTGTCATTGCGATATTGGTGTTTGCCCTGATGAGTGTCTTGAACCCTGGCAAATTTCTCACAATGCGTAATTTCGAATCCATGTCCTTTCAGTTCCCGGAATATGGTATTCTGGCGATCGCCATGATGCTTGCAATGTTGACCGGAGGGATTGATTTATCGGTCGTGGGTATCGCAAATTTTGCCGGTATTCTCGCGGCTATGGTCTTGACGAATTGGATTCCGGAAACGGCCGGGAACGATACGATTGTGCTGATGATTGTTGTCGCGATTCTGGTTGCTCTGATCATCGGAGCCACATGTGGCTTTCTGAATGGTATGCTCATTGCACATTTTGAAATTACCCCTATTCTGGCAACGCTGGGTACCATGCAGTTATTCACCGGCATCTCCATTGTGATCACCAAAGGCTATGCCGTGACGACCTACCCGGATCAATTTTTGTATCTTGGAAACGGCACCATCTGGATTTTCCCTGTGCCTCTGCTGATCTTTGCTTTTTTTGCGATCTTATTTGCGTTTATCCTGCGTCGAACCATTTTTGGGATTAAACTGTATATGATGGGAACCAATCCGACTGCTTCGAGGTTTTCGGGAGTGAATAATACACTAGTGCTGCTGAAAACCTATATTACCACCGGCTGCCTGGCCGGAATCGCCGGAGTCGTCATGATTGCCCGGACCAATTCGGCGAAAGCAGATTACGGGGCTTCATATATCCTGCAATCTGTGCTCATTGCTGTGTTAGGCGGCGTGAATCCTAGCGGCGGATTCGGAACGGTTTTGGGACTGATCGTGGCAATTCTTTCGCTGCAATTCCTTTCAAGCGGCTTCAATATGCTGCGGTTTAATAACTTCGCAAAAGAGTTTACCTGGGGTCTGTTTTTATTATTCGTAATGGTATTCAATTATTTAATGAATGAACGCCGTACCAAACGAGAAAGTATGAAGGGGTTGGCCGATCATGAACACCATTCTGTTTGAAAAGTTCAACTCTGCTGTTTCAAGGGGGTGGTAGCGGATACTTCTGTAATATTCCTGTGTATATAACGCTCAAAAGCATTTTTACGAACCACGAATGATATGAGGTAAAGAGGAAAATAATTATGAAAAAAATTACGATTATTCTTGCGTTGACTGGTCTGTTTGTCTCACTACTTGCGGTGGCATCCTTTGCCGCGGATCCCTATCCGAACAAAGAAATTACCATTGTCGTGCCGCATTCTCCGGGCGGAGGCACAGATACAACGACTCGTTTTCTTGCCAAAGTGATGGAAAAATATGCTGGTGTTCCGGTAGTTGTCATTAATAAAACCGGAGCCGGCGGCGCTGTTGGCATGGCGTATGCGATGAATTCGCAGCCTGACGGCTATACGGTCGCTGTTCCGACGGTTGAAGTGACGACGCTTCCTCATTTAGGATTGGCGCCATTTACGATTGAGGACTTTGCGCCGGCCGCGTTGGTGACCAATATTCCTTCAGCCATTGCGGTGAATGTGGAGTCGGAATTCCAAACGTTTCAGGAACTGATTGACTATGCAAAAGCAAACCCGATGAAGGTCAGAACGGGAAATTCTGGAACTGGCGCAATCTGGCACATGGTCGCGCTTGGCCTTGAGGACGTGACCGGTGTAAAATTTACTCATGTGCCTTTTGATGGCGGCGCGCCTGCGGCGACTGCTTTGCTCGGCGGACATATCGAAATGGTCACCATCGGTCAGGGCGAGGTATTTCCGCATTATGAAGCGGGGAAATTGCGTGCTCTGGCAGTTACTTCAACGAAGCCGCTTGCCAATTATCCCGGTGTCCCTACTTTGCAAGAACTCGGGGTGGATCTTCCACCGTTAGGCGGGTGGATTTCTCTGGCCTTCCCGGTCAAAACCGATCCGGAAATCGTGCAGAAGTTTTCATCTCTGGTGAAGCAAGCCATGGATGATCCGGAATTTCAGGAATTTTTGAACAATCGCGCCTATACCAATGATTATATGGATCCGGCGGGTACGACAGCGTTCTGGAAAGAACAAAGCGATTTCTTCAAGAATCTGATTGAAAAGTTTGGATTAAAGAAGTAACCAGGAAACCGGGCCTTTAGCAAAAACCCGGTTTCTAACGTGCGAGGAATTAATGAAGAAACCGGGTTTTTGAGAAAAACCCGGTTTCTATGATGGATGGCTGATAAAGACAAATGATGAGAATTGCTGATAGAGTTGTCGCATGTTGTTTAATGATCCTGGGTATTGGAGTTTTCTGGCAAGCTTCCCGGATCACATTTTTCTCTGATGAATTGCTCGGTCCGGCGTTTTTTCCCAAATTTCTGGCAGGAGCGTTGATTTTTCTGGGGATTTTGCTCTTCTTGCGTACGGCTTGGATCGCGGACTCTCCTACGATAGAGATGGAAGCTCAAGGAGTGGTGAAAATTGCCCTGGTCATCCTGATCAGCGCAATCTATCTGATAACAATTGAACCTGTAGGATTTTTGATCACGACTCCTGTGTTGATGTTTGTTGTTATGATGATTTTAAAAAAGGGAAGTCTGGGAGGTAAAATTGCCTTTAGCATTCTTTTTCCTATTGTCTCCTGGGTCATCTTCAGAAGTTTTCTGAAAATACCGCTGCCCTGGGGAATTTTGAATTAGAAGGATATTACTATGCTCGCATTGTTTTCTCAAGCAATATCCCAGGTCTTGACGCTTGATGTGCTCTTTATGATGCTTGTCGGTGTTACGGGCGGCATGGCAATCGGAGCCCTTCCTGGCCTGACCGCGACAATGGGTGTGGCGATTTTAGTGCCTTTTACCTTCACGCTTGATCCGCTCACATCCTTAGCCATGTTAATTGGGATTTACGTCGGCGCCATTCAAGGAGGCTCGATCCCGGCCGTGTTGATTCGAACTCCTGGAACTCCTGCGGCTGCGGCAACCACCTTTGACGGGTATCCGCTTGCTCTGAAAGGCGAGGGAGATAAAGCCTTAGCCTCGGCCTTATTTGCGTCATTTTTCGGCGGGATTCTTGGAACGATTATTCTGACGTTCAGCGCGCCGCTGATTTCTCAGGTGGCATTGAAATTCAGCGCGGCGGAGTATTGCACCTTTGGCATCTTTGGCCTGAGCGTGATCATCAGCCTTTCGGAAGGTTCGATGATTAAAGGGTTGATTTCCGGATTTGTCGGCTTGCTGCTCGCAACCATTGGAATTGATAAAGTGACGGGTGTCCCGCGCTTTACATTAAATAGCATTGAATTGATGAGCGGAATTTCTTTTATTCCGGTTATGATCGGCTTGTTTGCGGTGTCTGAAATTTTTCATGGCGCAGAAAAAATTATTCAGATCGATCATATTTCCTTTACTATAAAGCGTCTGCTCCCCACATATAAGGAATTTAAACATATCTTTCAAACATTAGTCCGGTCTTCACTGATCGGCACCTTTGTCGGTTCACTTCCGGGCGCAGGCGGTGATATTGCCGCGTTCATCAGCTATAACGAAGCGAAACGGTTTTCAAAACATCCGGAAGAATTCGGACATGGGGAGATCAACGGCATTGCTGCCTCAGAAAGCGCAAATAATGCGGTCTGTGAAGGGGCTATGATCCCACTCTTGACGTTAGGCGTGCCCGGAGATTCTGTCACCGCTGTTCTGATCGGAGCGTTTATGATTCAAGGGCTCCAACCAGGTCCACTCTTGTTTGTCAGAAACGCTGACTTAGTCTATGCCATTTTTGTCGCGTTTTTTATCGCCAACATTCTCAATTACATTGTGGCCTTAGTAGGAGCAAGAATTTTCGCCAGAGCGGTCTCTATCCCCCGCTATCTCTTACTTCCTGCGATTATGCTGCTGTGCATCATCGGCGCCTATTCGATTCGGAATAGCTTCTTTGATGTGTGGGTCATGTTACTTTCCGGAGTCATCGGCTACGGGATGCAGAAACTACGCTACCCAATCGGCCCTGTTGTTTTGGCGCTGATTTTAGGACCAATGGTGGAAAGCGAGTTTCGCCGGGCCATGATCATGTATCAGAAAGACTATACCATTTTTTTTACGCGGCCGATTAGCCTGCTCTTTTTCACCCTGGCCTGTCTTTCTATTTTAGGTCCGTCTCTAAGATCGTTATTGCGAGCCAGGAAAGAAAAAATACGATCATAAGTTGTCGTTTTGTCCGAAATCTATGTTCTGGTGTAAATAAAAATTTTATGATGCGCGTGTGGTTGTGGTTTCCGCATGAGTAAACTGCCTGAAGGCAGAACTACAAACATCACGTCCCCTGAATGCATGAAGAAGAAATTGTTTGGTGTCTATGTTCCTCTGATTACCCCACTCTCTGCTGATGGAGAGCAGATTAATGAATCTGAATTGCGGGCCTTGTGTCGTTTTCTGCTCCAAAAGCACGTTCATGGCTTCTTTCCGGTCGGAACAACGGGCGAGTGCGCATTTTTAACCATAGAAGAACGCAAACGCATTGCAGAAGTTGTTGTCGAAGAAACCGCCGGAGCGATCCCGGTCATCATCCATACCGGAACACCGACAACACGCGAGAGCATCGAACTTACACAACATGCTCGCGAGATTGGAGCCGATGCCGCCGCAGTTGTCGTTCCCTATTATTTTTCTCTGGATGCACAGGAAATTTTTGCTCATTATGAAGCGATTTTGAAAGCTGTGCCGAATTTTCCGCTCCTGGCATACAATATTCCGCATAACGCTAAAAATTATGCTACCCCCGCGATTATTCAGGCTTTACGCCAGAAATATCCTGCGTTGATCGGTGTAAAAAATTCGATCAGCTCTCTAACGGATTTTCAGGAATTTGTGGCGATTGGCGATGAGAATTTTTATCCGTTTATTGGCAATGATCGCATGATCGTTCCTGCGCTTGTGGCCGGGGCCTGCGGATCGGTCAGCGCAAATGCGCTGCTTTTCCCGGAACTTTTTGTGGAACTGTTTGACCATTACTACGCTCAACGCCTGTCTGAGGCTCAAATTGCGCAGAAAAAAATTAATCATTTCATGCGCGTCCTGGGTCAGGAACCGAGCATTGCCCAACTGAAATCCGGACTTGAATTGTACGGCCTTCACAGCGGCGGAGTTCGACGGCCGTTCCGCAACCTCTCAGAACCGGAAAAAATGACTTTGTTGCAGTTGTTACGACAATTAACGCAAGAATTTGCCAGAGGGTAGCGAGACGGATTCGTGGTTCGTACTTGAGCATGTTTTCCGCCTGAAGGCGGAACTACAAACTATAAAAAATTTGTACTTCACTGTTTTACTAATCACCTTACAGGAGGTATGCTATGAAAAAATTTTTAAATGATCCCGCAAAGTTTGTTGATGAAATGGTACAGGGTATCGTCGCTGCACACCCGAAACAATTGAAATTCGCAGCGAACGATCTGCGCTGCCTTGTCCGGGCAGATGAGAAAAAAGAAGGGAAAGTCGGCCTGGCGACCGGCGGCGGTTCAGGACATTTGCCTTTATTTTTAGGCTATGTCGGCAAAGGTATGCTCGACGGCTGCTCGGTCGGCGGCGTGTTCCAATCGCCGAGCGCCCAGCAGATGTTTGAAGTCACCAAAGCGATTGACAGCGGCGCGGGCGTGCTGTACATCTATGGCAATTATGGCGGCGATGTGATGAATTTCGATATGGCCGCCGAAATGGCAGATGTGGAAGATATTCGCGTTGAACAAGTTGTGGCAGGCGAAGACGTTGCCTCTGCGCCAAAAGGCCAGGAGTCCAAACGACGCGGCGTGGCCGGTATTTTTTATGTCTATAAAATCGCCGGCGCATGCGCCGAAGAACTGGCGTCGCTCGATGAAGTGAAACGTGTAGCCGAGAAAGTGTGTGCCAACGTCAGAACCATGGGTGTGGCCTTATCGCCCTGCACCATTCCTGAAGTCGGCAAGCCGACCTTCCAAATCGGCGAAAACGAAATGGAAATCGGAATGGGAATTCATGGTGAACCGGGGATTCAGCGCGGGCCCCTAAAAACAGCCGATGAAGTGGTCGAAGCCATGCTGCGTCCGATTCTTGCCGATCTGCCATATCAAAAGGGAGACGAGGTGTCGGTGCTTATCAATGGACTTGGCGCGACACCTAAAGAAGAACTGTATGTTATGTATCGCAAAGTCAACGAAATTCTGGCGGCGGAAGGCATTTGCGTTTATCATGCCTATATCGGCGAATTTGCGACTTCGATGGAAATGGCGGGCGCATCTATTTCCTTGCTCAAACTCGACGATGAACTCAAATATTTCCTTGCCAAACCTGCTAATACGCCATTTTTTGAACAGGTGCAATTGTAGGGTACAGAAAAAAGGATGAATCCTGTCGGTGGATTTCGTGGTTATGCGACATCCATCGGCCTGTTTTCCATATCATGACAACACTCAGAACACAAGATATACAAGCCATTCTCAGCAAGTTAGATGCGATTATGACGGAACACAAAGACCTGCTGACCGAATTAGATGCGGCGATTGGCGACGGCGATCTGGGACTTACTATGACCAGAGGGTTCAGTAGTGCGAGCAAATTGGCGCAGGAATTCAACGAAACAGACCTTGGCAAAATGTTGTCGAAGGTCGGAATGAATATCGCGCAAGTTGCTCCGTCAACCATGGGCACTCTGGTTGGCTCAGGATTTATGAAGAGCGGGAAGACCATAAAAGGCCGAGAAACCTTAGACTTGAGCGGCGTAACAGAAGTGATCGCGCAATTTTTGCAAGGGATCATTGATCGGGGTAAAGCTCAACCGGGGGGAAAAACTATCGTTGATGCCCTTCAACCCGCAGTTCAAGCGTTACAAAACGCCGTTGAAACACATAAAACGTTGCGGGAAGGCTTACAGGCAGCCTATCAGGCCGCATGTCAAGGAGTCGAGGCCACGAAAGATATGGTTGCTCAATACGGCCGTCCGGCCTATTATCAGGACAAATCAAAAGGTAAACAAGACCCGGGAGCCACGGTGGGGATGTTGATTATCAAGGCTTTTGCCGACTATGTTACTGAAAAGACTAACGTTTAAAAACCGGACTTTTTCAAAAAGCCCGGTTTTTTCTGAATAGGGAGAGATGTGTTATGCTCAAAAAACCTGTGCAAGAACTCTCGCAGGAAAAATTCTCAAAATACGGAACCTTTGTAAACATGCTGAACCCGCAAACGGTAAAAATCGGAGCACCACCTGTTGAATTTTTTCGAGATATGGCCCAACTGCAACTGGGATGCCAGGCGGCTCCGTCATTTTCAATTTGCCGCGTCGAAAAACGTCCGCTAATCGTGGATATCTCCGAATATCATAATCACTGCGGCGAAGGAACACTGCCGCTTGACGGTGATATATTGATTCACGTCGCCCCGGCCACCGCCGGCGAATTAAATACGGAGGATATTGAAATTTTTCGTGTCCCCCAGGGCACTTTTGTAACCTTGCGCCCCGGCGTATGGCATCATGCCGCGTTTACCTGGAATACTGACTATGTCAATGTGTTGATTGTTCTGGCTGAACGCACCTATGCTACCGATTGTTATGTGCATGAAATCCCAGCAGCCCAGCGCGTCGCAATCGATTCATAATACCTCATGTTTCGCACTACCCCCCCCCTCAATCCCCCCGCAAGCGGGGGGAAAGCCCAATGTGAACAGCGCAGTGTACCACTGAACCTCTTCCCCCGCTTGCGCGAGGGATAAAAGGGAGATAAATTTTTTGTCGTGTGCATAGAAAATGTATACCAACCGCCATGTCGAAATTCTTTACACCTGGCATCACTCAGAAAGCCTCTATTTCATAATACGTTAGAAAGAAAAATTTTTGCCTGCTAATTTGACTGTCGAAGATATTTACAATTATTCGAATATACGCGATGTGTTTTATGCAGATTCAGTAAAGGTATCGTAGTATAATTTATTGTAAAACAAGAGGTTAGAGAATATTTTGTAAAAATGAATGCTCTTCTGAACCCTGGCATGGGATTTGCTATATAACACCAATAGTTTTGGTGTGTTACAAAACATGCAATCTCCAGGCTAAAGCCTGAGATAGTCAATTGAAGTGGCACATCGCGTTTGATAAGCAATATTAAAAGATTCGCATAAATAGAACAAGAGTATTTCGCAGGAGGATCGATTGTATGAAAAAAGTTTTTGTGGCTTTGCTATTGTGTTCAGCGGTTTTCATGTTGAACTCATCAGCAAATGCAGTGTCGTTAACAGGTATTTATGATTTTCGCGATCAGTTTAATGCCACAACAACGTCGTTTGAAGGGTTAGATTTTACGGATGATGGCACGTTATGGATTACCAGCGCTCCGAATTATAAAACTCCCCATCTCATAGGGGTGAATCTTGAGACAACTACAGTGCTTTCAAAGGAAGACTATACTAATTATGTCACAAAGGATGTGTTTGGAGGATGGTTGTCATCTCCGTTTAATCCTGTTGCGCTGGCAAGCGATGGAATAAATCTTTTTGTCGGTAGTAATGGTAAATCTAGTGTATTTTATAATTATCTCTATACCACGGATCAGACTGCCAGATTAGAAGACGGTTCTATAAAATTTTCAGGAGGAGCGTGCAACGATCCCGAAGGTGCTGCCTATCTTGGCGGAGCCATTTATATTACCTGTCAAGAGTCTCAAAAAATTATCAAGTTGAATACCGATGGAACTGTTGAAGATGTGATGACAGGAGTGACAGCGCTTGGATTAGGAGCAACAGATAATGGCTCGTTGATTATTGGCGATTATGTCAATCATGATCTCTTGCTTTATGATGTGCAATCAGATACCATTGCAAACAGAATTGATTTAAATGCTCTTTTTACAGGGTATGAAGTTGTTGATCCTGACGGGATTATCCGATACGTTCCCGATCCTGACGGTATCGCCTACAGGAATGGCAAAATTTATATGACCTTTGAACATGATCTGCGAGTTTTTGAAATTTCGCTGAAGGAGCCGCCCGTGGCAACGCCTGAGCCTGGCACCGTTCTGCTCCTGGGGCTTGGACTGCTGGGTTTGACCGCAGGGTTGCGCAAAAAACGGGCGTAAATATTCCGGGTACTTGAGAAAAAAGCACAGTATGATTGACTCCCTCCTTGTTCGGTTCTTATCAGAATGAGGCGGCCAATGGCCGCCTCATTCAATTCATATAGTAATCCCAATAATCACCTGTAGGCTGTCATTGCGAGGTTTTACGACCTGTTTGCGTACGGACAGGCACAGGCAGAAGCAATCTCGCCGGAATCAGGAGATTACTTCGTCGCGGACTCCTCGCAATGACAGGCATTTTCAGAGAACTTAACAGCCCAGGGATTTGTCAAACAGCCGAATATCTCGCAGGATGGTTGATGAAACCGCGTTCATGGTCTCGCAGGCGGTCTGGATAAGATCCCATAACAAAAGAAATCGAAAATTTCCTGATAAAACGCCGCATAATCGGGATAGAGTTTGAGCAACTCTTCATCATGGGCTAATTCATGGGATTTGTCATGCATAGCCAGCAGAAATTCAGGGCGGATTCCAGGTCGAATCTCACCGCGTTGTTGGGCATTGATAAACATTTGTACAGCGCGCTGCATCAGTCGGTTCTGGTCGAGATGATCGAGATCAAGTGCAATGAAATCTTTGACAAATTCGGTATTCATTTTTGACGCCAGCGTCTCACTAAATTCAAAGATGCGCTGGAATTTCTCCTGAAACGGGATATCCAGCGCGTCCAATTCATCGAATTGCGCAAACGCTTCTTCCATCCGAGCATGCCAGATATACTTCGCCAACGTAATTTTATCGGGGAAGTATTTATAAAACGTCATTTTACTTACTCCGGCTTTCTCGCAAATTTCTTGAATGGTAATGCGCTTGATCCCGTGGCGGAAAAAGAGTTCCTCCGCCGTTGTAACAATCTGCTGTTGTTTTTTCGGAACATTCTGTGCAACGCTATCTGTCATAAAGATATTAACTCCTCTATTATACTTCTACTTTGTCATATTCGTTGTTTCGGGAATGGAGTGCAACGGATTTCCCGAAACAACGCCAGAGAGATATTGTACGAGTATTCATCGCCTAACTTGACAAAGTAAAAATACGCCATCTGCTTAAAAAAACTCTTTTTGTATAAATTTTACGCATCAGTATAACGACTGTCAAGGGAAAATGCAAAGAATTCCCTTGAAAATCTGAAGCTCATGAGTCTGGAGCGAAAATTTGGCTCTGTATGAGATTGATTGAACGAGAAGGCTAAAACGCATATTTTAATCGCACAAACAGGGCATTCCCCTGGTCGCCCCATTCGGTTGAGGCAGCGCCAAAGGTTGTATAGCCGGTCAGCAGCAGATCCAGATTGGTGGCAACTGACCAGGTGCATGATGGCATTAGAAGCGCGGAGCGATCATCAGGGTTGTAAATTCCAAAAATTGACGCACGCAGGAGCGGCGTAAGATCGTAAGCGAATTCCTGAAAAATAGACCAACGGGCCGGGGAGAGCATGTTTGCATCCATCGCTTGCAGGGCAAACTCCCCGGTATGTTCGGATTTGCCGTTGCTGTTGTACATGGTTTCCGTATGGATATAGAACGTATTCGGAAAGGTATAGTCAAACGACAAGACTACACTGGCAACCCAGGCATTGTCTGCATACAACGAACGCCCTGGAAGGGGTGATACCTCGTGATCAGTGGCTTCTCCTTTACTGGGAGGATCGCTGATGCTCACTTCGCCTCGGAATCCTGCCCCTTTGATATCTCCGGTCCACGCGCCGCCGAACACGCGGCGCTGATTCTTTAACGCTGCGATGACAAAAAAATCATAGTTATGCAGATTGGTTGACCACAACCCCGCGAATGTCCGCTTGTATTCATCTTCGTCAGGCTTGAAGGCGAATTCGACTTTTGAGACTGCCCCCGTGTAATATTGCATTCGGACAGCGTCCGTACCGGGTCGTTCCTCATAATCAAAATCCAGCACAGATAACGGATTGAACAGGTCAATCACATTCCAAACTAACGAGGTGCCCCAGGCAATCCGCTGTCTTCCGATAGAGACCTGTAATTTGTTGAGCGTATAGTCCAGGTACAAACGGTCTATTTGACCATACCCAAAGGATTTTGGCTGATCCCACAGAGTCGCATCCAATTTGGGGTGGTCGTAATCCTGTTGAATTTCTTCCTTGAATCCAGGCAGATCGTGTACCGAATCACCGTAAAAACCTCTGAGCCGGAATTCCAGAACTGCTGTGAGGGAATTGGTCGGATACCAGCGGGAATTGATGCGAACATGAAGAAGATGATCATTCAGCCGTTCATCCACAAGGGGCGTATCAGTCGTCGAAAACAGATATTTCACATAGCCATTGAGATCGTAAGACCGCATCTGGGCTGACGCGCAAAAAGGGATAAAAAGAAAAATAACGAATATAATAAGTTTGATTTTCATAAGTATTCCCGGTCATCAATGCCGCAGGACGCTTCAGCGTCCTTCAGTTTTGAGCCTGGCGATTGATCGCCAGGAGACCGGATGCCAGTTGATCTGATTTGATGCCCCCATCTTCGAGCGTCACAACCCGTCGGGCGCGTTTGATGACCCTGGCGTCATGCGTGGAAAAGATGAAGGTCATCGCATACCTGGCATTTAAGGCTTCCATGAGATCAAGTAACGCCTCGGCGGAAGCAGAATCCAGATTGGCGGTGGGTTCATCCGCCAGCACAAAATTCGGGTGCGACGCCAGGGCGCGGGCCACGGCCACACGTTGTTGTTGTCCACCCGATAATTGTGATGGACGCCGATCCAATCGATCACTTAAGCCAACCGCGTCTAAAAATTCCATCGCGCGTTGGCTTCTTTCTCGTCTGGAAATCCCTTGCAACAACATAATGAATTCCACATTTTCCTGGGCGGTGAAGACCGGAATTAAATTGTACGCCTGAAACACGAAGCCAATATGATGCAGACGATAATCAATTATTTTTCCGGATGATAACGTGGCAATATCGGTGCCATCAATCAGGATACTCCCTTTGGTGGGTTTATCAAGTCCGCCAACGAGATTCAGCAAGGTGGTCTTCCCCGATCCCGATGGGCCAACGATCGCGGTGAATTCTTGTTTTGCGATCTGTAAACTCACATTTTTCACGGCATGTACAGGCACTGCCGTCGTGTTATAGATTTTATCCAGATTTTTTAATTCAATCAGCGCCATCGTTTTTCTCCTTAATATGTTCTGATTGCCTCTGAAGGCTGAATATGAATGGCCTTCCAGGCTGGCAGCAGCGCCGCGATATTCGCGGTCGCTACAATCATGATCGTCAAGATAATATACATCGCCACCGGCAGAAACGGATACACCATAGCACTTGCACCGAAGCCTTCAAATCCTGAGGTAAACGCCGAGAAATCTATGCCTGCCAAAGAAAAATACCGGATGGAGACCCCACCGATTACCATGCCGCCAAGTCCTCCTGTCAGCGAGAGGAAAATCGTCTCTAACAGGATCATGGCAAATACCTTCCCTTTTTTCATGCCAACCGCGATCAACATGCCCAGTTCACGGATGCGATCAACTACCGACATGAGCATGGTATTGGTAATACTAAAGAGCAACGCTAACAAGATAATCCCGACGAACACATACGACGAATAGAGCATCATCACGGACATAACGGCAATCTCCGGAGCGATCTCCTTCCAAGTCTGGACGAGCAGGGTGTCATATTTGGCTTTGAGCATCTCGGCGACCTGCGGCATGATCTTGGCAGAGGTCGTGCGGATGGCTATTTCATGGATGATCGGCGTAGTTTCCAACACCCGGAACAGATCGCCTTGCAGCACGAAAACGTTCATTTCATCGAACAACGCCGACTCGGTTTTAAAAATACCCACCACCCGGCAGGCAACCGAGATGAACGACACATCCAGACCCTGAAAACTCAAGACGACTTTGGAGTTCAGTTTCAGATTGAGCCGCGTCGCCAGTTTCTGTCCTATCACAATCGGGTTTTTCCGGTCTGATTCGAAATAGTCGCCGGCAATGATTTTTTCAGGCAGATTGGTAGTCTGTTTCGCTTCATCCGGGATGATGCCCACAATCGTTACTCCAAAACTTGAGACCGGCGAGGCTGCCATACCTTCGATCAAGGTTCGACCTGAAACCGCTTGCACGCCTCCAATATTTCGGAGTTGGGCCATGATGTCCAATCCGTTGGGAATGATATTCGTAATCTCTTTCTCAGCGGGATAGACGGTGTGATGAATCTGAATATGCGCCAGATCTCGGTCAATCGCGCTATTGACAATTGATTCGCCCATTCCCATCATTAACGCGCCTGCCATGAGACCACCCCACAGACCAAATATCATGGCCGCAAGAATAATCAGACTACGTTTTTTATTTCTCCAAATATTTTTCCATGATAGAATCAGTAACATAGCTTCTGTCCTTTATTTTAACCACGAAACACACGAAATACACAAAAAGAAGAAGAATAGCACACGGATGACACGGATAACGCGGATCATCACGGATTTTCTGAATCCCAAAAATCCGTGTGAATCTGTGTCATCCGTGTCATCCGCGTTCCATTGCTTTTTCGTGTGTTTCGTGTGTTTCGTGGGCTGAATCATTCCTAAGTATGCAGGGCCTTGACCGGTTCCAGCCTCAGGATAAACAATACCGGATACAGCGCGGTTGCCAGGGCAATGACGAGCACTACCAGCGTCTGACTGATAAAGACAATCGGGTCTGTACTAAAAGTAATCAGCGCTTCGAACCCTAATTTATCCATTGCTTTGGCGGCGTCTCCGGCAATGCGAATCGGGTGCTGATAGAGATACAAGATCAGCGGCAAACTCCCGATAACGCCTGTTAGCGCTCCGATACTGGCAATAAACATCGTTTCCAGTGTCGTCACCCAAATCAGCCGCCATTTCTTCATGCCAACGGCGATCAAAATGCCGAACTCTTTCGTCCGCTCCGCGACCATCATCATCACCGTACCGAGCACCCCAAAACCAACCACAATATAGAGAATGGCCAGCATCACAATCCCACTGGCGGTATCAAGTTGGATATGCTGCGCCATATCGGGCATCATTTGATCCCAGGTCATAATCGTATAATTGTTTCCCAGAGTTGCGTGCAACGTTGTTAACACCGGATCCAAATACCTGATATTCTCGATCATAATGGGCAGAGAGGTAATCCGGTCCGGCGCAGAAAAGATATTTTGCGCGGTCGGCAACGACAGAAAGACAAAACTCAGATCCATGTCTTGAAACGGTAATTGCAGCAGGCCGATCACCGGAACCTGAGCAGCCGCCGTTTCGCCATGATAGCCCTGTCCGTAAAGCACCAGGTTCTCTCCCAGGCGAATTTTTAAGCGTTGCGCCAACCCAGCACCAATCAGAGCGCCATCGGAATTGAGCGTGAGATATTGCCCCTGGACCAATCGTTTCTGTAAGCCGGTCATCTGATCTTCCAGCACGGGTTCGATGCCGATGACCTGTGCGACTTTGGTTGTCGTATCGGAAGAAGCCAGCGCAAAGGCTTCCAGGCGAGGCGTCATGGTTGTTACGTGGGGGATACTGGCTATATCTTGCTGCCAGTTCTGCTTAAGCACAATACTTTTATCCAGCGAACGATCATCCCAATATCCGTTTCCCTGCACCTGCACGTATCCTGTAAAGAGTTTGGCTGCCGAGTGAATCATATAACCGTATGTTCCGCGCTGGGTTGAACGCATGACTGTGGCTAAAAGCACGGCGAAGAACACGGAAGCGACGACGATCAGCGTCCGCTTTTTGTTGCGCCAGATATTACGCCAACTTAAGGTGAAGTACATCTGTATCCCTCCTATCGAACCCGTTTCATGTTTTGTTCTGAAAAGAAGGACGTATCAATTGGGGGATTGAATTCAATCGCCAGATACTCCATGACCGTTTTCTGATTGGGCTTGTCGAGCGGCGTCATTTCCCAATGGGTCGGAATCGTTCGCCCGCCCATTTCCTGCACCTTACTCCCGACCATGGATCTCACCAGCACGTCCTCTTCATCATAAAAATCCTCTCTGAGTTGGAGATAACTCTCTTTCGCAATCCAGGTGATAATCTTGCCCCACACGACGCCCGCCTCGGGTTTGGGAATCATTTGGATTTTATAACAGTCATAGCCGGCATATTGTTCTTCCGCAATGATACTGTGGTCATAATCCACAACGATAGAGGATTCGCGCACGAGATCATCGTTCGTGAAGTCAGACCCCATCCAGGGTTGCAGCATCATGGAGGGTGGAATTTTAATCACGCGCTGCACCGCCGGAATCCAGTTCCATACCTCCTTTTGGCGTTTCAGTGTGACCGTCCCTTTGTCTTTGGCCGGACTGGTCACCAATACCAACGCATAGTCGGGTTCGACGGCCCAGACTTTCATGTTCATCGTGCGCGACCAATCGGGCTTGATAACCGTCATGGAGAGTTCACTGGTACTGCTATTCGCTCGCATTAATTGATCGGCCTTTTGCACGATGTCTTTTGGGGTCTCTGCCATCACGGGTGTACAACACAGCAAAAATAGAACAACACGTAACATTCGAGCAACTATTCTTTGAGACTTCATGAGTATTTTCCTCCTACTCCTGGACTGACGGAGCGATTGTGGGAATTTTGGGATTGTCTGAACTGATCATATTTTCATTCCGGATACGGCAGAACATTCTGTATTGATGATCAGAAGTATACGATAATCACATTCAAAAACTATTTTCGTCTATAAAATAATTATTAGTATAGTATTTGTCAAGCAAAAATTTACGATTTATGTATTTTTTTATAAATATCGTAAACCTATTAGATTATAAAAGAGTTATATACTCGTTAAGGGTGAATTTTAGCTTTTTTCACCACAGAGAACACAGAGTGACGCAGAGAATCTTGAGAATAATATCCTCTCTGCGACTCTCTGCGGCCTCTGCGGTAAAATCCATTTTTAAATCTTAACAGGTATAAATTTCTGGTCGGTATTCATCGCCGCAGATATAGGGCTGGTTAGCCATCTTCCGGCGAAAATCAAGAAATGTTCCATAATTTTCCTTTACAAAAAAACAGAAAACATACAAGATTGTTTTTGTGATACTTGAGACCCCAAAAATTTGTGACCACTCCCTCTCACTCCCCCTCTCCCGGTGACTGAGCTTGTCGAAGCCAGGAGAGGGGGAAGGGGGGTGAGGTGTTTTTATGACTGAAATCCTGTGGGAAGGCAAATACAACAACGGCAAGAAAGCCGCGCCAATTCGGATCGCCTTACCGTTTCAAACCATTGAAACCGTGAATGAAAGCGCGCAGCAGCGCCAGATGAACCTCGACCTCTTCTCCTCGTCCTTTGGGGGAAGCCGGAGTGGAGGTGAGTGGCGCAACCGCCTGATCTGGGGCGATAAAAAATATGTGCTGCCCAGCCTGCTGCCGGAATTTGCGGGCAAAGTCAATCTGATTTACATTGACCCGCCTTTCGACACCGGCGCGAATTTCTCCTTTACCGTGACCACCCCCCTGCCCCCTCCTAAATCAGGAGGGGGAGATTCCCCCCTCATCGATGAGGAGGGGGGCCAGGGGGGTGGTGATTTGCACTTTGTCAAACAGCCGAGCATGATTGAGCAGAAAGCCTACCGCGACACCTGGGGCAAAGGCCTGGACAGCTACTTGCAGTGGTTTTACGAGACCATTGTGCTGCTGCGCGAACTGCTGGCCGAAGACGGCAGCCTCTATGTGCATTTAGACTGGCACGTCGGGCATTACGCTAAATGCGTGTTGGATGAGGTGTTTGGGTATGAAAATTTTCGGAATGAAATTATAAGAGAAAAGACTAATCCCAAAAATTATACGAGATTTGGGTTCGGTAATATCCATGACATAATTTTCTTCTATTCAAAGAGTGAAAACTTTCTATGGAATAAACCTTATATTGAAAGAACTAAAGAACAAGCTATAAAGGATTTTCCTTTCACAGAAAAAGATGGAAGGCGATATAAAACTGCTCCTTTACATGGGCCAGGCATAAGAAGAGGGGAAACTGGTCAACCGTGGAGAGGATTAATGCCGCCTTCTGGAAATCATTGGCGGTATGTGCATAAGACTTTAGATGAACTTGATGAACTAAATAAAATCGAATGGTCTTCGACAGGAAATCCGCGAGAGAAAATTTATGAAGAAGATAGTCAGGGAATATTTTTGCAGGATATTTGGCTTGGAATGAAAGATGTCAATAAAGATATTTACGCTACCCAAAAACCCGAAGCCCTGTTAGAACGCATTACCAAGGCCAGCTCCAACGAAGGCGATCTGGTGCTGGATTGTTTCTGCGGGGCCGGAACAACTGCCACTGTTGCCGAAAAACTGGGCCGCCGCTGGATTACCTGCGATTTAGGCCGCTTCGCCATTCATACCACCCGCAAACGTTTGCTCGGCATTGAAGACGTCAAGCCCTTCACCGTGCAAAACCTGGGCAAATACGAACGCCAGCAATGGATGGCGGCCGAATTTGAACACCCGCAAAACCGCATTGCCCAGGAACGGGCCTACCGCCATTTCATTCTCGACCTGTATCACGCGCAGCCGCTCGACGGCCACGTCTGGCTGCACGGCGCAAAAGCCGGCCGCCTGGCGCATGTCGGCAGCGTGGATGCGCCGGTGACGGTCGAAGACATCAAGCAGACCATCCTGGAATTCTGGAAACTGGTGGGCAAAGACGCGGCCATTCAGACCAACGGCATTGACTTTTTAGGCTGGGATTTCGCCTTTGATGTGAATGAAACCGCCAAACAATTCGCGGCCGCGAACAACGTAGATATTGCCTGCAAAAAAATTCCCCGCGAAGTATTGGAAAAAAAAGCGGTCGAACAGGGGGACATCAAATTTTACGAACTCGCCAGTCTGACGATAAACCTGAAAACCGGTAAAAAACAGGCCATCCTGCGCATTGATAACTTTATTATCCCGCCGGATGACGTGCCGCCGGATGTGCGCAGCAAGATCACACATTGGAGTCAGTGGATTGATTATTGGGCCGTGGATTGGAATTACCGCGATGATACGTTCCATAACGAATGGCAGAGCTATCGCAGTAAACAACGCCCGGAATTGGAACTTGCCGCCAGCCATACGTATGAACAGAGCGGGAAATATACGGTGCTCGTGAAAGTGATTGACATTTTGGGCAACGATACCACGAAAGTGATCAACCTTCAAGTGTAATTGAAAAGGAAGATGTCAACGCTTCAGAAAATTCGACAAAAAATTCAGGCTCGTGAGTTATGACATGTGCATTTTGTGGAGGGCAAACGACGCAGCGGCGCGTCAAAAAGCAGCATTGGTTTCATAAGCAACTTTATGTCATCGAAGACGTGCCGGCAGAAGTCTGCCTGGAATGCGGCGAACGTTATTTTCACGCCAAAGTTTTAGATCAGATTGACCGCCTTTTAGCGGCAGAGCACCTGGTTAAAGCTCGTCTTCAGGTTGAAGTTGTGAGTTTACCGCAAGTTGCTGTCGTCATGTAAGGCAAAAGAGGGGGAACACTGCATGCCGCGCAAAAAAGCTCAAACTGATCAAGTTTTCGATGCACAGGATTATCTCAACACCGCGCCCTGCGTACCGGCCATCCGGCAGGCGGTGCAAACCTGGCGCGCAGACAATTATCAGGGCGTGACCGCCACCACGCGCGAATTGCTGAATTTCTGGTTTGCGACGGATCACCGTTTAGCGAACGGCGCGCCGTTCCGCTATCATGCCGCGCAGCGCGAAGCCATTGAAACGCTGATTTATCTCTATGAAGCGGCCGGCGTGCGCAGCCGCAAAGCCTTGCTCACCCAATTCGCCTTTCAGACTAAGGATTTACGTCTGCCGCCTTACGACGACTTTGCGCGCTACTGCATCAAAATGGCGACCGGCAGCGGCAAAACCCTGGTGATGGCGTTGTCCATTGTGTGGCAGTTCGCCAACGCCTGCCGCGAAAACGACGAATTGTACGCCAAAACCTTTCTGATTCTCGCGCCGAATGTGATTGTCTTTGACCGCTTGCGCAGCGATTTTGAAAGCGGAGCAGTCTTCCGCCGCCTGCCCTTGATTCCCAGGCATTTTCAATTCTGGTGGGAGATGGACTATTACATGCGCGGCGACCCGGAGCGGCCCTACACGCAAGGCGCGTTGTATCTGACGAATATTCAGCAATTTTACGACCGTCCTGACAGCAAGACTCAGGCTGAACCAGAGGTTATGACCGCCGTGCTCGGCAGTCCGCCGCCTGGCAGCAAAAGCGACATTTCCGATTTTGACGAGCGCATTAGCAAACGCGACGGATTGTTGCTGGTCTTGAACGACGAAGCCCATCACACACACCATGAAGACAGCGAATGGAATGCGTTTATCCGCCGCTTGCACGCTGCAAAACCGCTGAGCGCACAACTTGACTTTTCCGCCACGCCGCGCTACAGCAAAGGATCGTTGTTCGCCTGGACGATTTTCGATTATCCCTTAAAACAGGCAATTCTGGATGGCATTGTCAAACGCCCGCTCAAAGGCATCGCCAAAATCGAAGAAGCCAGATCCGATTTGCCGGAAGTCCAATATCGCGGCTATCTCACGGCCGCGGTCGAACGCTGGAAAGAATATAGGGACCAACTCACGCCCTTACACAAAAAGCCGATTCTGTTTGTCATGTTGAACAATACGCATGAGGCCGACCAGATCGGCGCGTGGCTGCAAGAAACCTATCCGCAGTATTTCGCCGGCGAGAAACTTCTGGTCATTCATACCGACCGTTCCGGCGAGGTCAGCAAAAAAGATTTGGACCAGGCGCGCAAAACCGCGCACGATGTGGACGCCGAGCATAGCCCGGTAAATGCGATTGTCTCGGTCTTAATGCTGCGCGAAGGCTGGGACGTGCAGAATGTGACCGTTGTGGTCGGTCTGCGCCCCTATTCCGCCAAAGCCAATATCCTCCCGGAACAAACCATTGGAAGAGGATTGCGGCTGATGTTCCGCGATCTGGCTGAGAAGTGCGTCGAACGGGTGGATATTATCGGCAATAAGGCCTTTATGGAGTTTGTTGAAGACCTGGAAAAACTGGAAGATGTGACATTTGAAACCTTCCAACTCGGCAAGGACAAACTCACGATCATCACGATCCAATCGCTGCCAGAGCGCCAGGTATACAACCTCAGCATCCCGGAGATTTCGCCCCTGATCGGACGCAAAACGTCCTTAGCGGATGAGATCGCCGCGATTGATGTGATGGCATTTAACATCCCAAAACTGCCGTTGAAAGGCAAAGAGATTGAAGACACGAAAACCTTCCCTTATGAGGGACGCGACATTTTGACGGATGAAACGCTGTTACAGCGCGAATACCAGATTCCACCGGCGCAGACCCCGGAAGAAGTGATTGGGTTTTACGCACGCCGGATTACGCAAAACATCAAACTGCCATCGCAGTTTGCCGCCTTGACGCCGAAAGTGCGCGAATTCTTCGAGTGCAAAGCCTTTGGCAAAACCATTGAATTGCACGATCCGCAGGTCATCAGGGCCATGAGCACGAATCTGGCGAGTTATGTAGTGATCAAAGAATTTGAAAAAGTCCTGCGCGCCCTGGTGGTCGAACCGAAAACGCCGGAATTGCTCTGCGCCAATCGCTGGCTCTCCGCCACGCCCCCTTTTCCGACCCATCAAAAAATCCTGGATGCCTCCAAAACGGTGTTCAATTATACGCCCTGCGCCAATGAGTATGAATACGCGTTTGCCAGATTTCTTGATCAGGCGGAAGATGTCGCCGCCTTTGCTAAACTGCCGGAGCAATTCGGGTTTTGCATCCAATACACCGATACCCGGGCAAATATTCGTAACTATTTCCCGGATTTTCTTGCCAAAACCGACGAGGATAGCTATTGGATCATCGAAACCAAAGGCCGGGAAGACGTGGATGTCCGGCATAAAGATTCCGCCGCTCTGAATTGGTGTCAAACTGCCGCAGTCTTCACGGGAAAATCGTGGAGCTATATGAAAGTCCTCCAAAACGTCTTTGAAGACTTGCACCCTGAGACCTTTGCCGAACTCTTGATCGGCGTGAATCCGCCATCATTTGACTAATAAAAGATATTGACGAGAAGGAGATTGATGTTATTAGCGATAGAATTTCAGGGCATTTTGCCTGGTTTAGAGGGGTTGAATTAGCGTTCACTTTCAATCGTCTCAGAGATTTTGATGTTCTTCAAAAAGGTATTGATACAATCTGAACAGGGCGCGGGAAAGAGTCAACTTCTCCTCAAGGAAGGAAACCAATTATGAGTATTGGGATATTTACGGATAAAAAACATCAACCAACAGAAGATGAAATCCTTAAGGTAATTGGTCCAAAACTATCAGCCTGGCAAGAACTTATCCGGTTTATTCGGGAGACTTATCCGTCTGACGAGGATTTTAAGTTCTTATATGGCAAGAAGTATGGGTGGGCATTGAGATTTCGTATCCGTGGAAAACTTTTTACATCGCTCTATCCGACAAAAGCGGGGTTTACTGTCCAGATCAATCTCAGCCAAGCAGGCATTGAGCAAGCCCAGGGAATGAAGCTTGGTGAAAATGTGCAGGAAGCGATTGCAGGGGCCAATCCTTATCCAGAAGGACGATGGTTGTTTATCCCTGTTAAGTCGGCGGATGATATTCGAGACATACAACAACTATTGGCGCTGAGGGTTGAAACGAAACGTCTTCAGGAAAGGATGCCCTTTTAAAGTTTGTTTCAGGGATTTGCTGCCTACCAAAGCGGGAGAATAGCATGGAAAAAGTAAAAATCTACAGGGATATGGCGAAATTGAAGAGTATAGACATATTTTATCGCGATACAAAAACAGAATGCCCGGCTATTCTTTGTCTTCACGGTAGATGGGGCAGAGGCGAAACCTGGATAGATTTTATCCGGCATTATGGCAAAAATTATCGAGTCATTGCCCCGGATCAAAGAGGGCATGGATTGAGTGGGAAACCAATATCTACCTATTCGGCTGAAGAAATGGCGGTCGATATGGTTGAACTTTTAGAATTTTTAAAGCTGGATTCAGTTATTGTCGTCGGCCATTCTATGGGCGGGCGTGTCGCCGGATATCTCGCAGCGCTCTATCCTCAGTTCGTCAAAGCGTTGGCGATCCTCGATAAATCAGCATCCGGGCCTGCCAAATCAACCTCGCTGCCATTAGATCAAATCCCATCCATTGATCCGTTGACCAAAGATTGGCCCTTACCATTTGCCAGTTTAAGTGAGGCCAAAGAATTTCTTCAACACGCCATGGATTCAAATTTGAGTTATCAATATTTCATGAATAGCCTGGTTGAAACCGTGGAGGGATATCAGATGATGTTCAGTTCTCAGGCGATGGCAGCCAACATTGCTTATGAGGAAGATTGGTTCCATCTTTTACCGAAGCTGAAATGTCCGGTACTGTTGATCAGAGCAAAAGGCAACGATGCGATTTCTGACGAAGATTTTCTTCAAATGCAATCGCTCATCCCAGATTGCCTATCTCACGAAATGTCACATCCTGACCATAATGTTCATTTGAGCAATACAGCAGAATTTTATGGCTATTTTGATGGATTTTTACAAAGATTGTGATCCTTATCAAATGCTTAAAAACCGGGTTTTTTCAAAAAACCCGGTTTTTCTGTTATAATATCGTTTGAAATGTAATCAGGGTTGCGCCCCAGCTTCCGGCGTTTTCCGGGGCTTGCCGCACAGACGCCACATGCGGGTTGCGTAACGCAATCGAGCGCACCATCTCGCGCTGTACGCCGATGCCTTTGCCATGAATAATTCTGACTTCAGAAAATCCGGCCTGATACGCATCCTCAAGATAATCTGTTACCAGAGCTTTGATCTCCTTTGGCGCAAAAGAGTGCAAATCAAGCACGTCTTCGAGCGGAAGTTCGACAAGTTCGGGAAATTCGTGCATTTCTTTCATTTGGTGTTGAAAGGAAAAACCGAGTTTTTTGAAAAAACTCGGTTTTTAAGTGTTTATCGGAGCAGGCTGAGAAAACTCGCGCCCCATTTGGGGGCCGGCACGTCCAAATAGTCCGCAATCGTGGCCGCCAGATCTGCAAAGGAACTACGCACACCCAGATTGACGTCGGATTTAAGGGCGGGACCATACACCAGAATCGGCACGTATTCGCGGGAATGATCCGTGCTTGTTGTGGTGGGATCGCAGCCATGATCCGCGGTAATGATGAGCATATCATGTTCACGAACGGTTTGGAGCAATTCCGGCACGCGGGCGTCAAAATTGCGTAAGGCTTGCGCATAGCCCTGCACATTATTGCGATGCCCGTACAGCATATCAAAATCGCACAGGTTTGTAAAAATGATCCCGTTCGGCTGCGTGCGCATAAATTCCAGGGTCGCATCAACGCCGGCCATGTCATTCGTGGTATGATTGCTTGCGGTCAAGCCCTGATCCGCAAAAATGTTGTCAATTTTGCCAACGCCGGTCACCGGATAGCCTGCGGCTTTGGCAACATCCAGTAAGGTCGGCTGCGGCGGTTTGCGCGAAAAATCTTTACGATGGCCGGTGCGCGTGAAATTTCCTGGCTCGCCGATAAAGGGCCGGGCGATTACGCGGCCGACCGCATGTTCCCCTTGCAACATCTCTCGCGCTTGTTCGCACAGCGTGTACAGCGCTTCAACCGGAATGGTGTTTTCGTGCGCGGCAATCTGAAACACGCTGTCCGCAGATGTATAAACAATCGGTTTACCGGTTGCCAGGTGTTCCGCGCCTAATTCTTCAATAATCTGTGTACCGGAAGCCGGTTTGTTGCCCAAAATCTCTTTTCCGGTGCGCCGGGTAAATTCTGCAATCACCTCCGGCGGAAAACCGTTGGGATAGGTGGGAAAGGGTTTTTCTAAGACAAGTCCCATTAATTCCCAATGTCCGGTTGTGGTATCTTTTCCGGCTGAGCGTTCGGCCATCTTTCCATAAGAGGCTTGCGGCGAGTCTATTGCGGCAACCCCATACAGCGATTCGATTTTCCCAAGTCCTAGTTGCTGGAGGTGAGGGACATGCAGGCCGCCGATAGCTGTGGCGATATTACCGAGCGTATGGCTGCCGACGTCGCCGTAATTTGCGGCGTCTGGCAGTTCGCCGATCCCGACGCTATCCAGGACAATAATGATTACGCGCTTGTTGTGGTGCATACTTTTTCATGCTGGAATGCAAAAGCTCTGCTTTTGCTGCAAAAGCAGAGCTTTTGCACTCCAGAGAATTACATAACCAGCGAGCCGATAATGGTTGCAATCCGCATCGGATCAAAGGGTTTCTTGATAAACACTTTGACCCCGAGATTAAAGACTTCTTCGCGGACTTCATCTAAATTAGTGCCGCTAATCACAATAATGTTAACGGTCGGATCTTGATGTAAGATGCTGGCAATGGCTTCAACCCCGCTGACGCCGGGCATTGATAAGTCCATTGTCACGAAATTCGGACGTAATTCCAGAAATTTATCAATGGCTTCGCGTCCTGTTGTGGCCTCGCCAATCACTTCTCCCCCGATAATTTTAACAGACTGGGCAAGCGCCAGTCGGACAAATCGCGAATCATCAGCTAATAGAAATTTCAAGTGCGTTCCATTGGTTTGCAGTCTGAGTTCTTCGGTATAGTACACTCCATTTTTTTCAATAATTTTTAAGCCGCGGGACGCTGTTGTTCGCAGTTTGATTGACGCGGGATCGACCTGCGCCAGGTATTGAGTGTCATAAAGGACATTTTCGGTAAATCGTTGAGATACCCGTCCATTCTCATGTAAGAAATCTCGAAACGCCAGGACGCCAATACGGAAGAGACCATCCACCAGCATACTGTAATGATTTTTCTGCATGGCCATGATGAGTTCAACGCGACTGATGCCAAAGAAGCCTGCCAGCACTTTTGATACATCTTTGCGGCGGTGATTAATCAGATCCGTCGCTTTCTTCATGACCGTTAACAATTTTACAGCAATTTCTGGATGTTTTTTCAGGTTTTCATCCGGCACAATCAGACAGCTTTGATTGACGAGCCAGTTCACATCGCTTTCCATGCCGGGAATTTCGGAACGAGTGCCAGAGAAATAAAAAATCCCCCCCATGGTTTGGGCCTTCGTGGTCCAGGGTTCCCAACAGGCAATAGCATCGAGTTTTCCATCGCCAAACGCCGCGAGTTGATCGTGCGGGAGCAGATTGACGAATTCAACCTCATCCAGATTGACATTACAGTCTTTGGACATATTTTTCAGCGCGATATACACTGCGGCCCCCTGAGCCATACCGATCTGTCTGCCCTGGAGATCCTTTGGCTGGGAAATTCTACTCGATTCGTGAATGATCACTTGCTGAGTGCCCGCAATATCCGCAAGTGGAGCAAGCAATTTGGTACTCAAGCCTTTATCGTGCAAAAAAATGGACGTAATCGGGGTCTGGGTAAATGCAAAGGGTTTTTGCTCGGCTTTTAATAAATCTCCGGGCATAGTTGTACCTGATTCGAGAAATCTGCACGACACATCAAGCCCGACTTCGCTTTTAAAAAGGTCCAACCTGGCCGCCAGCGCAAGTTGAGCCGAAATATTCGGATCTTTTACACCCCATAATTCGATTTTTTCTGACATAGTTTCACATAATTCCTGGAACTAACATGATATTCAAATTGTATATTTTTGTTCCTAGAGTAATAATCGTTTTCTAGTCTGCCAAGAGGGCGTATCAGGATTCTATCACCCTTGACAGAGTTTCAACTCCTGCCAGGGGTATGTAGGTTCAGACATATTCTTGACATTTTTGCATAATATTAAAATTAATGTATTATCAGGAATATGCAAAAAATGTCAAGTTTTGTTAAAGCAACAAGAAGCTTTCATCAACAAATCAGGTACAGGAAGATTTTTATGTGTGCTCCACTCGCTGCCTGGTTCCACGCTTTGCTTGATTTTATCTTTCCGGCGCGATGCGTGTATTGTCACCGCTTTCTCGGCGATGATCGCGTGCTGATTTTTTGTCGTTCCTGCTGGCAAACGATGCCTGTTATTACGACGCCAGCGTGTCCTCATTGCGGCGCTCCCTTTTCTTCATCTGCCACGTTCCGCGATACCCCTGATTTTCTTTGCGGGATGTGCCGAAAATCACCGCCCTATTTTGATCGAGCTTTTTCAGCGGCATACTATGAAGGGGTGATGAAAGAAGCGATTCTCCAATTTAAATTTCAACAAAAAGTGGGCCTGGGAGAACCCCTGGCCCGGGAGTTGATCGCTCAAACTCCCAATCGGATGAATCTCCGCGATTATGATTTGATCCTGCCTGTTCCTCTTCATAAAACCCATCAAAAACAACGAGGGTATAATCAGGCCGCGATTTTGGCGACGTATTTGGCCCGCCATTATCACATATCTTTGTTGTTAAACAATCTGATCCGTATTCGAGAAGTTAAGGCACAGTCCCAGATTAAGGGTCGTCAGGCTCGCAAAGATAATGTAAAAAATGCCTTTTGTGTCAAAGATCCCAAGAAGATTGACAAACAGCGTGTTATCTTGGTTGATGATGTTTTTACTACCGGAGCTACAGTCAACGAATGTTCGAAAATGCTGAAACAGGCTGGTGCACAGACTGTTTGTGTCTTAACTTTGAGTCGCGTCCATTTCGGAGAATACTGGAATCCCGCCTCTGATACGGCAGGGCTGTAAAGTTCTCGACGATCCGGAGTGCCAAAGCTCTGCTTTGACAGCGAAAGCAAAGCTTTGGCACTCCTCTATTTTGCAGAACTTCACACCTCGGTTCTAATGCAGGTGTTTCTTCATCCGCTGATTCCTAAATAAGCGCGGCGAACCTCCGGATTGTTTTGCAGTACATGAGCACTGCCTTCAAAAACCAGGCGTCCGGTTTCAAGCACATATCCGCGATGAGCTATTTGAAGGGCTAATCGGGCATTTTGCTCAACCAATAAGATCGTAATGCCCCGACGATTGATTTGCAAGATATGTTCGAAAATTGCATCCAGCAGTAACGGCGCCAATCCAAGCGACGGCTCATCTAACAAGAGGAGTTGAGGATCTGCCATTAATCCTCGTGCAATGGCCAGCATTTGTTGTTCGCCTCCCGAAAGCGTTCCGGCAATCTGGCGCTCGCGTTCTTGTAAGCGTGGAAACAGGTCATATACGCTTTCTTGCAGTGCCTGAATTTGGTGGGGATTTTGCAGTCGGTAAGCTCCCATTTGCAGATTTTCTTTGACCGTAAAATCAGAAAAAATTCGCCGCCCTTCAGGGACCAGATTTATTCCCAGGCGGGCAATCCGATGCATTGGCTGATTGGCAATATTGTGGTGTTTCAAGCGGATTGCACCGCTTTGAGATCGGATAAGACCGGCAATGGCCATCAACGTACTGCTCTTGCCGGCGCCATTCGCCCCGATCAGCGTGACAATTTCTCCGTGGTTCACATGGAAGGAAAGGTCTTTTACCGCCTGAATACGTCCGTAAGACACATGAAGATTTTCGATTGCAAGTAACATAAGGGATTTCCAATACATTTTCAAAAAAACCCGGTTTCTTTACTGATTACTGAAAGAAATGTTTAAGTGCTTCTCCTCGTCCGAAGTACTCACTCCTCCAAAGCATTCGTTGCTCCTCGTCCTAAATAGGCTTCAATGACTTTCGGATTATTTTGAATCGCTTCGGCTTTGCCTTCCGCAATTTTTTTGCCATAATCTAATACAGAAATCGTATCGGAAATCGCCATGACGACTTGCATGTCGTGTTCGATCATGAGAATCGTTAATCCCTGATCGTCTTTTAAACGCAGAATAAATTCCGTGAGTTGTTCGGTTTCTTGGGGATTCATGCCAGCCGTCGGTTCATCGAGCAACAGCAAGTGCGGCCGTTGAGCTAAGGCTCGCAGAATCTCTAAACGGCGTTGTTCGCCATAGGGCAGATTGCGAGCCAATTCATTTCTTCTGTCAGTTAGTCCGCAGGTGTCAAGCAGATGGAGGGCATATTCTTCGACTTGTCGTTCTTCCTGGCGCTGGCGATGAGTGCGCAGTAATGCTGACCACAATGAACTTTTGGTCCAACAGTGCGTGCCAGCGCGGACATTATCGAGAATGCTCATCGAAGTAAACAGTCGGATATTTTGAAAGGTCCGCGCAATGCCCATTTGGGCGATGCGGCTTGGAGACAGCAGGGTAATTGTCTGAGTATGGAATTGGATGTTTCCGCTTGTCGGGGGAGTAATGCCGGTGATGACATCAAATAACGTGGTTTTCCCGGCCCCGTTTGGTCCGATAATACTGTGAATACAACCGGGTTGAACCATTAAATTTAGATTGCGCAAGGCAACAACCCCTCCGAAATGTTTCTGTAAGCTTGTAATATTTAACATGCCTGTTACTGCGGCGAAGAACTCGTGAAAATGAGAACTATGAGCCTGTCCGATTACGTAACTTTGAAAGAATTCCCTCTGTTCCCGCGATTCCGGGGACACCAAACAAACCTTCGGGGCGAAACAAAATCATAAGTACCAGAATTGCGCCATAAGCGGCCATGCGGTATTCCAGTAAAAATCTGAAAATTTCCGGAAAAATAACCATCAGAATCGCTCCAATAATTGGGCCGCTGAGAGTTCCCATGCCCCCGACCGTAATCATTGTCAAGAGAATAAAAGTCTCGTTTACGTCAAAAGAATCCGGACTGATATAGCTGACATAATGGGCGTAAAAGCACCCGGCCAGACCGCAAAAAAACGTCGAAAATGCCAGTGCTGACAGGCGATACTGAAACGTTGGAATCCCAATGGTTGAAGCGGCCAGATCATCGTCGCGGATCGCCATAAACGCCCGACCTGTTCTGGAGTGAATGACGCGAGCGATCGAGAAAATTACGACTACATCGAGCACCAGGATGGCATAATAAAAGTCTCGGTTTGACGACAGGGGCCAGCCGAAGATTGTCGGAGGCGGAATGCCTGGAATTCCCATCGGTCCCCTGGTAAAAGCAATCCAATTCATGGTCACAAGCCGCAGGATTTCCAAAAAACTGACGGTGACAAAGGCGAAAAAGATACCTTTTAAGCGCAATGTAGGGACGCCTAATAGCAAACCGAACAAAACAGAGGCGATACCTGCGGCCACCATACCGGTCCAAAATCCGGTTCCGTAATGGTAGGCCAGGATGCCGGTTGCATAAGCACCGATGCCATAAAAGGCCGAGTGCCCCATTGAAAAAACTCCGGCATAGCCATTGGTGATATTCATGCTTGATGCCAGAATCACATAAATACCAGCGATAATAGCGACATTTAAAATATATGCATTTGTAACCACAAACGGGAAAAGCAGGAGCAAAATGCCTGACCCTGTTATCCCCCAAATTTTATATTTTCGAATGTAGAGCATAAAATTCATAAATACCCGAACACCCAATACTCAATACACTTTCATTTTTTTTCCTAATAGCCCCTGGGGGCGGATAAAGAGCACAAGAATCAAAATGAGAAAGGCAATGGTATCGCGATAACCTGATCCGATAAACTCCACTGTCAGGTTTTCAATCACGCCAAGCAGCAATCCGGCAAAAATCGCGCCGGGAATGCTGGTTAAGCCGCCGAAAATGCAGGTGACAAATCCCTTCAATCCCGGAACGCCGCCCATTAAAGGCGAAACAGCATTATAATAGACGGCGACCAGTACGCCTGCTACAGCTCCAAGTGCTGAGGCCAGCGCAAAAGAAAAATTAAAAAGAAAATTGATATTGACCCCGACTAATCCGGCCATACGATAATCTTGCGAAACCGCACGCATGGCCATCCCGATTTTGGTTTTGTAAATCAGAAGTTGCAACAAGCCCACTAACACGGCAACTGTAAGTAAAACAATAATTTGCAGCAAAGAAATTTGTACTTTCCCGATGGCAAAGGTCCGGGTGTAAAACGATGGCATTGAGCGGTTTTCATAGCCAAACCAGACTCCTGTTAATTCCTTGATCATGATTGATAGGCCGATGGTTACAAGTAGCGGCGGCATGTGGGTTGCGCCGCGCAGAGTTCGAAAGGCAAGCAGTTCCGTCAGTATACCAACGAGCCATCCACCGGCAAAAGCCAGCAGCAGAGCTGCTAATAAAGGCAGGTTGAGAATTTTAATAACCCACAGCCCGATAAATGCTCCGAGCATGAAAGTTTCGCCATGAGCAAACGAGACCAGGTTCAAGGTGCCGAAAATCAAGACAAATCCAATGGCAACAAGCGCGTAAATGCTGCCTTGTGTAATGCCGTTTACTAATTGTTGAGCAAGCATAAAAATAGAGAATGAAGACTTGAGAATTCTCAGTCGTTTTCACCCAAAAATATAAAAGAAGATGTGCAAGCAAGGACTGAATCATCAAGTAAAACCAATCGGTTCGCCGTTTCTTCTAAGGCATGAAAGGCTGATGTTGTCACGGAATCAATATCTGTCAGTCGCCACCAGAGCGATCGTGCCGCTTGCTTGAGCAATTTGCGATTGCAGGCCATGGGTGCGAGTGCGCCCAGGATATCAGCAGCGGTTTGGCGAACAGGCCAGTGATAATGTGTCAAAATGTTGATGAGATGAGGTACCGCTTGTTCATGTCCGATCTGTATCAGGCTGTCCGCAGCAATTTTGCGAATATAATCGTTCTCATCTTTGAGCGCTTCGACTAGATAGGGAATAGCATGGTCATCAAGAATGTGCTGCAAGGCCTGGGTGGTCGTTCGCCGTACATAATCATGATTCCGTCGCATGGCGTCAAGTAAATAGGGAATCGCCCCGGCATTGCTTAGTTGATTTAATGATTTAGCCGCAGCTTTACGCACATCCCAACTAGGATCAATGAGGACGTGAATCAGAAAAGGTACCACCTCTGTCTTTCCCAGCTTTCCTATCGCTTCTGCCGCGGCCCAGCGAACCTTTTCATTATCATCATTGAGAAGTTCTATCAGCCGCGGGATCGGCAGAGGATCGCCAATCTGTCCGAGTGCATGAATTGCGGCCCAGCGGACAGGCCAGCTTTTCTCTGATAATGCTGTTATAAGCGGTTTGACTGCCTGGGAAGATCCGATATGCCCCAGGGCTTCTGCGGATGCTCTGCGTACATTTTCATCAGGATCTTTCAAGGTTTGAATTAAAATTGACGTCGCATGTGTATCCTTGATTTTCCCCAGAGCGTACGCAGCATTCCAGCGAATCCACCAGCCCGGATCGCGCAGAGCGCGCATAAGAGGGGCGACGGCGTCGGGGTGCGCTAATCGTCCCAGAGCTTCTACCGCAGTACGACGAACGTTCATATTCGGATCGTGGAATAAGGTCAGCAAGTGGGGAACAGCAGTGTTCGAACCGATGCGTCCCAGCGCTTTGGCAGCCGTTCGGCGGACTTTACTCTGGGAAGCATGTAATTTGCTCAGAAGCGGAGCGGTGGCTTCTTCAGCGCCAATCAGTCCCAGAGCTTCGGCTGCGACGCCCTGGACTACAGGATCTTCATCCTCAAGTAATGTGATTAAGGCTGGAACGGCGTCTGATCTTCCAATTCGGCCCAGGGCTGCCGCCGCTGTACAACGCACATAGGTTGTCGCGTCCTGGAGGGCTTGGAGAAGATAGGGCACTGCTTGCGCGTCGCCTATTTGTTTCAAGGCATTTTCAGCATCCTTGCGCGTATATTCGCGTTCATCTTTGAGCATGTCAATGAGATATGGGACTGTTCGGGCTTCTCCGACCTGTTTCAATGCCTGTTGGGCCGTTTGCTGGACATAGTGTTTCTCGCTTCTTAAGGCAGAAATCAGATACGGCACGACCTCGGCTCCGCCTATTTTTCCTAATGCCTCGACCGCTGCCCGGCATACGTATCCATGAATATCGTGCATCATCCGCCCCAATTGAGGAATAACATCAGCTTCTCCCAGGTTTCCCAGGGCTTCTGCGCAACTCCAACGCACACTCCAGGCCTCATCGTTCAAGCCCTCAAGCAAAGGAGCCAGAGTGTCTTTATTGCCAATCTGTCCGAGTGCCCGGGCGGCATCTCTACGGACCGGAATGGCCGGATCGTGTAACGCGTTGATCAGGCAAGGGACGCCGGGCGCATAGCCAAGTTTTTCCAACGCTTCAACGCTCACCCCGCGTACATCGGGATCTGTGTCGTTCAAACTGTTCAGCAGAACAGGAATCGAATGCTCTGTCACGAGTCGAAGTAAAGCATCGGCAATTGATCGCGCGACATAAGTTTTGTTTTTTCGCAAAGCATTCAGCAGAAACGGGATAGTATCCGGATCGTGGGTGTGACCGAGGGCATGTGCGGCAGTCCAACGCAGGACTGGTTCATTGTCTTCCAGGGTTTTGATCAACTGCGGGATAATCTGAAAACGGGTATAACCGCCCTTTTGTTCACCGATTTGTCCGAGAGTTTCTGCGGCCAGCAAGCGGACGGTTTTATCGCTATCCTGTAAGGCGTTAATCAGCGCGGGCACGGTATCTTCACTGCCAAGTTGCTGTAAGACCTTGATAGCCGATTGCCGCGCGTAATCTTTGCCTTCTTTTAACGCTAATTGCAGCACAGGCAGGGTCTGTGACGCATCGAGATGCGCCAGGGTTTCTGCAGCCGCATCGCGGACCTCGGCTTGATCTGCATGAAGGGCCTGAAGCAGGCGCGGAATCGCTCCGATTTTTCCAAGAGCGAGCGCCGCCGTCCGACGCACAGTTTCCTGACGATCGTGAAGCATCTCTAACAAAACAGGAACAGGTTCGACTTCTCCCAGATTTCCTAGAATATTCGCGGCTGTTTTTCTCACTTCCGGTTCGTCGTCATGCAAGGCCTGTAAAAGATATGGCAAGCCTTCTGAGGCCTCACATTGCGCCAAAAGCTCAATGATCTGATTGCGCTGGGGAACAGAAGGGGACCGTCGCTGCGGGAGAGAGAGCAGACTCTGGATACGCGGCAGTATCGGGCGAATACGCGAAAAAACCCAGGCTAATGACCACAATAGAATGGTTATTGCCGTTGTTCTTGGGGAGAACCAGGCAAGGCCACCACTGAGAAGGCCGACTGTCCCAATAATATAGGTAAGGCGTGCAATGGCCTGACGTCGGTGTCCGGGGGCCGCGCTTAATTCAGCGATTTGTTGTAAAATTTTTTTACCTAGCGGCTTTGCAGTCATTCGATCCTCGTTAAGTAGTCGAACAGCCAGGCGAAAATCGCGATACAAGGAACCTTCGTATGGGCTGACGCCTTGTAACAGGCGTTCAATCAGCATGACACGCTGCGAACGTTCAAGTAATTGAATGAGCATGAAAAGAGACGATTGCCAGGCAGCATGATGTAATCGAGGTACAAGGAATTGCCAGGTTCGCTGAAAGTTGCGCTGACTTAACGCAGCAATGCTTTGCGCTGCAGCGTATTCTCGGAATAATGTGTGCCGGAACGTCACATATGTCTTATTGCCTGCGTTGAATAAGCGTAAAATATGTGTATCAAGCCAGAACGTCACGATAGCCTCGGCCGGCGATCCCTGAGAATTGTCGTAATCCCGCTCATGCTGATTCAAATACCGATGTAACGCCTCGATCATGTGAGATAATGTGAGTTGAGCGGGTTCCTGGCGTTCGTAATAATAAATTTGCCAATAGACACCGAGATAAAAAAGGCTTTGCAACGCAAGTTGAGCAGAAAATCGAGGACGGGGATATTCTCCGGTTGAGGGCATTGTATGAAATGCTTCTGACACGCTATGCAGGAGACGTTCGAGATAGTAGGCATAGAGCGTTGTCTGGTGCTGAGGTAACTCCTGAGCCTCCTGGTTGTCCGGATATGTCACCAGATAAGAGAGGTGCAATGGCGTGCGTACAAATGAATGGTGCTCGGAAGTCCGAGACAGATGATCGCGAATCCATAGCATTTGTTTTTCGGCCCAGTCCCAATTTATTTCACTTTCTTCTGAAAGCGCGATAAAACAGTTTGTCACAAAATCTTTTACTTCTTCAGGCTGCATGGGAAGCAATTCAAAATGAGCGAATGTTTCCAGCCCTTCCAGATAATATCCGGCAGGTCGCGTTGTTACGACAACCTCACCTGGCAAAGCAAATATTTGGCGATTTATCGGATACTGGAAAGGGAAAAATGCATCCAGATCATCGAGCAGCCAGATTCTCCGCTGAATCCGTTCCAACGTCGCATAGAGGTCGAGGTCGCCCTGCGCAGTCTGAGTGAGCGCGAAATCATATAACGACAGATCAGGTTGCTCTATAAGATGAAACCTATACTGTTGTAATGAAACAACTATTGGTACCGGCCCATCTGCAAGGGCCGCCGTCTGTTGAGCCAGATAACGCAGGATCGTAGTTTTTCCTGAACCAGGGCTTCCCAGAATCACGATACGACGAGCATTTTGTAAAGCCGTTTGCGGATCAACCGGCTGCGGACGTTCTAATTCTCGATATACGATCCCCTGACGGTAAAAATCTTCTCCTGAACGACAGAGCGTACTGAGGATGGCCTTCCAGGGCGTTTCCTCTCCACCTTCTCCCCTGCCGGAAGAGTCCACTTGTTGTTTGTCATTTCCCTGGTGCTGTTCTTTCTGCAACGCTTGCACACGAAAATAGAGGCGGTTCAGGGGGATTCTCACCGGCCGCCGATTTTCCACGGGATTCGTAATCAGCGGAATACCAGTTAATTCATTCTCGGATGTCTCCTGTAAGATACGCTGGCGATATTGCGCCAGCAGCTCGTCGTCTGACAATATTATTCACCTCCTTTAACGACCAAGTTAATAACTTTGAATGATATAACCTTATCAGGTTGTTTCTATGTTGAAAACTATAGGAGAGTTGTCAAGCAGAGTTTCTCATAAAGTCAATCTTTTTGCTGAGTAACCTTTGGTTTTAGGTTGAGAACAGGGAAAGAAACTAAAGATACCACGCTGATGCTCTAAATGACGATCGCGTAAAAAAGAAAGACTGTGATTAGCGATTTTTCTATTGTATTCAGTGGGGGAGCAGGAGAAAATATGAGAGAAAAAAAATAGATGTTGACAGCAAGCAGGGAACTCAAGTTATTATTTACGGCAAAAAATTGTTGAATTCTTCAACTGTATTTTATTTTTGACGTCTACAGGTGGGATTTATGAGGCCGAGCATATTGTTGATACCGATCAGTGTATATTTATTGATTTTGATTCTGGCAGGCTGTCGCCAGAAAACTCCTCAAGATGAGCCTTTAGATCAGGGGATTGAATTGCCGGCCAGGGTAACTGAAGATGACGCTGTTCTGGTGGTAAAAGGAAAAATCAGAAAAGCTAACCCCGCTTATTTCGATTTGGAGACGATTATGCTGTTTGCTCCAGTGTCTTTTGACGTGCGAGATGCCTGGAAGGGGAGTTCATCCACCTATACCGGCACATCATTGCACGACCTGTTACAGTTTTTAGAAGTGGAGGATTCCGCCTCTGTCCTTGACGTAATCGCTTCAAATGGTTATAAAGTTTCTATACGCATCGAAGATGTTAACCGCTACGAATACATTCTCTCATATAAGCTCAATAGTCGCCTTTACCAAAACTATGAGGAAGATCGCAACCGGGGTCCATTGGCCATAGCTATCAATTTCGAGAAATATCCGGAATTAGATTACGAAATCTATAAACACCAACTGGTATGGTATGTCAAAACGATTCTTGTTCGATAAGAGAGGGAAGAGCCATGCAAAAGAGACTGCGTTCAAAGATATATGTCATCATACTTGTTCTGGTTTCCGGTTTTCTGATCGCGATCCTTGTCGGCATGGTCAAAATCATTCACGATACCAGAGAAACCGTTCAGCGTAATAGCGTATTTTTTCAACAAAATATTTTTCAACAGAGTGCATTTATTAATAAGTCCATCGCGACTTTTGTGAAACTTGCACAATATAAGCTTGAGGCGACAGATATCATTCCTGCTCAGAGAGATTTTCTCGCATATAATAAGGCGATTTTAGCCCAATTTGCCCTTGGAAAAGGCATGAATATGGCAATTCTTGAGAGGCTGCCCGAACAGGATCCCCTGCTGCTGCGTGACAATCTGCTCCAATTGATCTCGCAATTAAATGACCTGACAGAGTCTATTGCCAACTGGAATAAGCAGATAGAAACTGCCAGATCTTATGCCATATTTGCGACGATCCTGGAGAATTATCAAGCTGTCATTCCCGATATTCTCACCCTTTTACATGATCATTTGAATTTACACACTCAAATTCAGAGTCTGTTCTTTACAGGTCTGCATCGTAATATGGATGTTGCGATCAACCAACTCGACACCTTTCTGCATATCCTGTCCGCGTTGGCTGTTTTAGAAATTATGCTTGTCGCAGTTTTTCTGACGGCCCAGCAGCAAGAAATCCGCAAGCGCACGCGTGTCGAGCAGGCACTTACCCATCATCAGGAACACCTTGAGGCTCTGGTGCAAGAACGTACTGCCAAGTTGGCGCAAGAGATTGCTGATCGGAGACAGACGGAAGAGGCGCTGCAAGAGAGTCAGAACCGCTTAGCTTTGATTTTCAATTCTATTAATGAATATATTGTTTTCCTGAAAGTGCTGGGAGAGCATGAATACCAGATCGAATCTTGTAATGAGCCTTTTATCAGGGCAAATCAAAATGCCGGCCTCCAAATTTGCGCCAAAGATTTATTCGGAATGGATACTGCCTATTTTCTGCGAGAAGTTCTTCAGGCGGATCAGTCCAAAATTGAGTTGAGTTTCCACAAATACCAGGAAGCGGTTACGACAGGCCGGAAGGTACAGTATGAGGAAACCACGCGCTTCCCGGATAGCATGGTGATCATTTCGGAGACCACACTCATTCCGATTATCAACGATCAAGGACATTGCACCCATCTGCTTTATGTGACCCGTGATATTACCGAACGCAAGAGGACAGAGGAAACCTTACGAGAAGAGCACCAGCTTCTTTCTTCGGTTTTCAACGCTTCACCAATGGGGATGTTTTGCCTGGGCCGTGATGCTCAGGTTACTCTGTGGGGACCGGCCGCAGAACAGATGTTCGGTTGGAAAACCGAAGAAGTGGTCGGTACATTTAACCCTATTGTGCCTGCGGAAAAAATGACGGAATTCCTCGGCCTGTTCAACGCTGTGTTAGAGGAAGGTTCCATGCTCTCACGAGAAGTCAGGCGTCAGCGCAAAAATGGATCGGTTATTGATATTCACCTTTCCGTTGCCCCATTGAGAAAAGCCAACGGAAAGATCATGGGCGCGCTTGGGATGTTTATTGATATTACCGAACGTAAACAGGCCGAAGAGGCGTTGCGTGACAGCGAAGAAAAATTCCGAACGATTTTTGAAATGTCGCTCAGTATGATTTGTATTGCGGATATTCAAACGAAAACGTTTTTGAAAATCAATCCGGCATTCATCACAGTTTTAGGATATCAAGAGGAAGAACTGCTGCAACATTCAATGTTTGATTTTATCCACCCCGATGATAGAGCTGCCACCCATGAAATAATTGAAAAGGAACTGCAAAAAGGAAAAAAAGTCCTGAGTTTTATTAATCGCTATCGCTGTAAGGACGGAACGTACCGCTGGTTCGATTGGGCTTCCCACCCAAATCCTGACAAAGGAGTAACCTATGCGATTGCCTACGACATTACCGACCGTAAACACGCTGAGACCGAAATTCGCCGATTTAACGCCGTTCTGGAACAGCGTGTCATTGAACGCACTGCGGAACTGGAAGCCGCGAACAAAGAATTGGAACGTTTTGCCTATGTGACTTCCCATGATCTTAAAGCGCCGCTACGCGGCATTAACCAGTTGACCGCCTGGCTTATGACTGACTACGCAAGTGTGTTAGACGCTGAGGGACAAAAACTGTGTACCCTGTTGAGTGGGCGTGTGAAACGCATGGATGCCCTGATTGACGGCATTTTGTTATATTCCAGAATCGGGCGGATCAAAAATATCTCGGAGTCGGTGGCTCTGACAACAATCATTCAGAATGCATTTGATAGGCTGGTTCCGCCAGAAACAATTCGACTGACAATTCCGCCGGACCTGCCGGTCGTGAGAGGCGATAGAATCCGTTTGACTCAGGTGTTTCAAAATTTGTTGAGTAACGCTCTCAATTTTATGGACAAACCGAATGGATGTATTACGATTGGGTATAGGGACAGCGAGAGATTCTGGACGCTCAGCGTGAGTGACAATGGTCCGGGCATCTCGCCCCAGTACTACGACCGCATTTTCCAGATTTTCCAAACGCTGCACGCACGCGATGAGCATGAAAGTACGGGGATTGGTCTGGCAATCGTCAAAAAAATTGTAGAATTGCACGGGGGAACCATCTGGGTGGAATCCGTCCCAGGGCAGGGCAGTACGTTTTTTTTCACATTGCCGAAAACTTTAGACGCTGCTTTAGAAGTCGAACATGAGGAGTGTCAAAGCTCAGCTCTGGCGATCAAAGACAAGCGTTGACAACTCCTGGAAGTCGTTGTAATGCGCTCGTTACAGGTTATCGGACGATTTTCTTATGACAAAACCACCAATCATAACACTCATATTTGAGCTGCCGTTCTCTTGCAGTTTTTACATCTACGGCTGGCGGAATAATTACATTGTCATGGATCAATTCATTCGCAGGCCAGTTGGCCGGAATGGCAACGCCTTCTTTGTCCGCAATCTGTAGCCCTTTTACCATTCTGAGCATTTCATCTATATTGCGCCCTAACTCTTGCGGATAATAGAGAATAGCTCGAATGATGCCTTTTGAATCAACTATAAACACTGCGCGAACAGTATTCGTGCCTTTCCCTGGATGAATCAATCCGAGTATTCCTGCGATTTGTCCGGTATCGTCAGCAATAATCGGAAAGGTGATCTTCGTGTCTAGCTGTTCCTGGATCCAGTCAATCCATTTGATATGTGAATACACCTGATCGATGCTCAAACCGATTAATTCGCAGTTCAATTGCGTAAATTCTTCGATTCGATTCTGGAATGAAACAAACTCTGTTGTACACACAGGCGTAAAATCCGCAGGATGACTAAAGAGGATAAACCACTTGCCATGATACGCGTCGGACAATTTCATCAGGCCCTGTGTTGTTTGCACCTCCATATCAGGAAACTTTTCGCCAATAAGCGGCATTCTACTTTCCATAGAACTTTCCCCCTTTTTTTCTCATGCACCTCATCGTTTGTAAACACCTTCTTTTTGTTACCTATTGAAGATGGGTTCAAAAAAGTCAAGAAAGGAAGAGAGAAATCTGGATATTCTTAGAAAATTATTTTGATGTGTACATTTAAGCAATACTTCGGACAGTTTTGATTTCACCCCCCTCAATCCCCCCGCAAGCGGGGGGAAGTACATAAGAGACGTCCTATTGCTCATGTCCCCCCGTTTACGGGGGGACAAAGGGGGGCACACGAAAACTGTCCGAACTATTGATTTAAGGAACGATCAATAAATTTTTTTCAGTTTTGGCGGGCCGAGAAACCGGGTTTTTTCGAAAAAATCCGGTTTCTGATGTGCAAAGAAATTATTCATAGTCACTTAATATTTGACATCTTTATCTCCTGGTTTACTTCTGGTCAACTGATACATATCGATTTGTTGGTTGTTCCGTCAGAGGGTAGAACTCTAAAGAAAGTTTTTCCGGGAAGTTTGTGAAAAACAACAAGGATACGAAGGATACGCCATAAGAAAAGGATTTTTTCTCCTCTTCTTCTTATGAAAAATTCTTGTTGTTCTTCAAAAAAACCCGGAAGAACTTTGATATTATGCACAAGATTGTGGGAACGCGCGTTGCACGCGTTGATGGATATGAAAAAGTGACTGGTAAAGCGATCTATGGCGATGATATGAGCATTTCCGGAATGCTTTATGCGGCTTGCCGGCATACGGATATTGCGGTCGGAAAAATCAAAGCTCTTGATATTACCCAGGCTCAGGCCATGGAAGGGGTCGAAGCGATTGCGCTGTACGCTGACATTCCCGGAGCAAAGCAACTCGGTCCGATTCGGGCTGATCATTATCCGATCGTTCATGACGAGGTTTTTTATTCCGGCGATGTTCTGGCTGTCGTCGCTGCCAATACCAGAGAAAACGCTTATGCGGCAGCCGAAGCGATTCGAGTGGAATACGAACCGATAGAAGGTATCTTTGATATCGAAGAGGCTATTCGGCCGGATGCGCGTTTGATTCATCCCGAATACAAAAGCAATATTGTGGTACACTATCCACTAACCAAAGGAAATGTCGAACAGGGCTTTGCAGAATCGGATCAGGTCATTGAACGTGTTTATCGCACCGGTTTTCACGAACATGCCTATATTGAACCGGAATCTGTATTCGCCGTGCCGGATCATGGCACAAAAGGAGTCAAAATTTACGGTTCTCTGCAAAATCCGTATAAAACCCGGGAATTTGTCGCAAAATTTATGAATCTGCGCCTGAATCAGGTGAATGTCATGCCCTGTGTGTTAGGCGGATCTTTTGGCGGCAAAGACGATGTGATTCACATCATGGCCTGCCGTGTCGCACTGTTGTCGAAAATGACCGGAAAGCCGGTGAAACTCACCTATACTCGCGAGACATCCATCAAGGAAAGTTACAAACGCCATCCCTATCTCATGCGCTACAAAGTCGGGTTTATGAATGATGGCACCTTGAAAGCGATGAAAATTGATATTCTGGCCGATAGCGGAGCGTATTCTTCGCAAACGTTTTTTGTCAACTGGCGTTCCGTGGTCCAGGCAACTGGACCGTACGAAGTCGAACATGTCCGGACCGATATTCAAGGAGTCTATACCAATAACACGTATACGGCCGCTTTTCGCGGGTTCGGCTCGCCCCAGATTATTTTTGCCCAGGAATCGCTGATGGATGAAATCGCTGCAATCTGCGGAATTTCGCCGTTGGAAATCCGACAGAAAAACGGTTATAAACAGGGCAGCGTCACGGCTAGCGGTCAGAGGCTTTCAAAACATACGGTCTCTTTACAGCAGGTGATTGACGAAGCAGTGGCGCGTTCTCGCTATCACGAAAAACAACAGAAATATGCGCGGCTGAACAAACAGGATGCGCGTTTTCAATACGGAATTGGTTTGGCCTGTAGTTTTCGCGGCTGTTCACTGGGCGCGGAAGGGACGGATGCTTCGTCGGCAATTGTGTCGGTACAAGCCGATGGCAGCGTGTATCTGTTGACCGGCGTGACTGAAAACGGCCAGGGCTTACAAACGACATTTTGTCAGATGTTAGCGGAATTATTGGGCATTCCGCTGGAACAGATTGTTTTTGTCAGACCCCAGACTAATACGATTGCCGACGGCGGTCCCACAGTGGCGTCACGCGGCACAATCGTCGGTGGCAATGCCACGATTGCAGCGGCCCGGATCGTTAAAGAACGCATCTTTGAGGTTATTAAAGATGATTTGGGCGTTACAAGCCTGGAAAAAACGGTTTGGAAGGATGGTCTGATTATGCCCCAGCATACAGCGGCAGCCGGACAGGCGATTCCCTTTGCTCAGGCTGTTGAACGCGCTTTTCGCGCTGGCGTGAACCTTTCAGCTTACGGGTGGTTTAACGCCCCGCGTGTTAGCTGGGATGAAGCTGCTGGTCAAGGCGATGCCTATTTTACGTATGTGTATGGCTGTCAAATTGCCGAGATCAAGGTGGATACGCATACCGGCAAGATTGAGGTGCTGAAAGTCACTGCCGCCCACGAAGTCGGCAAAGCGATCAATCGTCTGGGGGCAGAAGGACAGGTCTATGGCGGCGTGGCTCAGGGGATCGGTTATGGTGTGCTCGAAGATTACGACATTCAGCAAGGCGATGTGAAATCCTTGAACCTGGATACCTATCTGATCCCAACTATCAAAGACGTGCAGCAGATCGATCCGATTTTGATCGAAAACCCGGATCAATACGGGCCTTTTGGCGCAAAAAGCCTGGGAGAACCGACACTGGAATTGGGATCCGCCGCAATCAATAACGCCCTGGGCTTTGCGATTGGGAAACGTTCCTCCCAGATTCCTTTAACTTTAGAACAGGTGTTTCTGGGTAAAACTCTGCGTAAACCGGTACGTCAGAGCGAAGTCGCCCATGAAGTGTGTAAGATTGGCGCGGCTTATCATAAAGACAAACAGATCATGCGTGTGAACAACATGAGTGTCACGACGCCCAAAAACCTGGAGCACGCTCTGGAACTTTTGGCTGAGAACCCCTATCATGTTCTGGCCGGCGGGACAGATGTCGTGATTCAGGCGCGTATGAATCCTGAGCCGCAGCAATTGTTGAATATCTTCGGCCTGCCGGAATTAAAGCAGATTTCAGAAAATGACACCTTTGTCACGCTTGGCAGCACAATCACAATTTCCGAGATATTGCGGCATGATGCTCTTCGCCGCTATTTTCCGGTCTTAATCGAAGCCTGTTCGCGTATCGGTTCGACTCAGGTGCGAAATCGCGGCACTCTGGGTGGCAACATTATCAATGCCGCGCCCTGCGCCGATACTGTACCGCCGCTCATTCTGTATCATGCAACCGCCCACTTTCAGTCGAAACATGGACGTCGAGCGGTGCCGATGAGCGACGTGATTTTGAAACAATATCAGACTTGCATTCAACCGGATGAACTGCTGGTGGCAGTCACGATTCCGAAACCGACCAAAACCTATTATGCCAGTTATTTCCAACTTGGGCGACGCAATGCTATGAATATCACGCGCCTCAGCACCAGCGCCATGCTTGCGCTGGACGTCGGCGGCAAGATCGAAGAGTGCGTCCTGGTTGACGGCTCGATGTTCAGCCGCTCACAACGTTTGACGCCGGTAGAACAGGCATTGATCGGCAAACCGTTGACTGAAGAGACCATCGCGGCTATCAAACAACCACTGGCTGAAATGATTGACGCGCAGCTTGGGAAACGCTGGTCTTCCGAATACAAAAAACCAGTCTTCATCCATGTCTGCCAGGATGTCCTGCACGATGTTTTGCAACAAATAAAATGACTAAAACGACTAAAATGACAGAAGCCTCATAACGTTAGTCACTTGTCATTTTAGTCCCTTTAGTCACTTATAAAAGATGAAGTTACAATTTACAGTGAATGGTAAGGAAATACAATTGGAAGTTGAAGATTCCATGCGCTTGCTTGATGTCTTACGGCTCGAATTGGGCTTAACCGGCACAAAGGAAGGCTGCGGGATTGGCGAATGCGGCGCTTGCACTGTGATTATGAACGGCGACGCGGTGTGTTCCTGTCTGGCGCTGGCCGCTCAGGTGCAAGGGGCAATCGTGGAAACCGTCGAAAATTTGGAACAGGATGGCGCATTGTCGCGCTTGCAGCAGGCGTTTTTGGATTATGGGGCAATCCAGTGCGGCTTTTGTACGCCTGGCATGTTAATGAGCGCGAAAGCCCTTTTAGACAAGAATCCCCATCCCTCAGAAGAGGAAATCCGGCAGGCCCTGGAAGGGAATTTGTGTCGCTGTACCGGCTATATCCCGATTATCGAGGCTGTCAAAGCCGCAGCGCAATAAGTCATTTTTTCGGGTCAACGCTTTAGCGTTGTTTCAGCCGTTTCCCGGAACGCTGAAGCGTTGACTACGAACCAATTCCGTTATTTCCGATACGATCTATTGTTTTCCGCAGACACGGCAGAAAAACATGGCATAACAGAGCGATGACGCTAATAAGGCTGCTAAAAACGTTCCGAACGCCAAAAGTATCCACCGATAGTTGCGCCAGAGTGTCTGGTAAGCAGAAAGTTGGACAAAGACATCCGCAATGTAGGCGGAACAATACAGTAAGTTAGCAATGATCGCCAGGAAAAACAACGCAAACACGGTATTCACAAAGGAAGGGCTTGTCCCTGTAAATATACTGACGATCCAGAAACCCACTACAAGCACCGTTAAGACCCCGTTATACAGCAAGCGGGATTTTTCCCAAAATTTCAGAGCATCTGTCACGATCTCCTGAACGTGTTCGCTAAAATCTTTCATAATGTCTATTCTCCTTGAACCTGGAGCGCGAAATTGTATTTCGCGCATCGAACATTAGTTTCGATGTACATAAATCCTTTTATCTCCTTCTATTTGTTAAGACCCAAAAAGCAATAAATTTTGTCATTTTCATTGACTTTTTTTATCTTTGCCTTTTTATTAAAAGAAATTTTGAAGATCTAAGAGAAATTGCATCAAGAATCTCGGAGGAGGTGTCATGACCCTCCGGCCCATCCGTCATCATGAAAATGAGTTGTATCGCGAAATTTCTTTTCGCGCTACATTTTCAAAGGAGTTGATGGAATGCACTGCCCGAAGTGTCAAACCTTGATACCGGAAAACGCCGCAGCCTGTCCCGTGTGCGGCTATGATGTTGCACTTTACCGTTCGTTCCTGGGAATGAAGCAGAACGCGGCGGCATTGAAAAATGACGTCTTTGCGCTGTTCAAACAGTTTGATTTGCTGCAACAGCGTTTCACGCAGTTTGAGGAGTTGCTGACCGGGACAAAGGAAACCGGAGCTATCTCTTTTGATATTGATGAGATCGCTGTCACACCTGAAAAACAGCCGCCGCTAGGGCAAAAAACCGGGTTTTTTCGAAAAAAACCGGCTTCTACCAACGCAGAGATTTCTTTGCACGATCAACATCCTGCGCCGCCTCCATCTACAGAAGAAGAAACCGGATTTTTTCGAAAAAACCCGGTTTCTAATACGGAAATCACCTTTGGTCAGAAATGGCTGTTGATCGCGGGCGTAATTGTCACGGTACTAGGGGTAGGCTGGTTTCTGAAATATTCCTTTGACCAGAATTGGATCGGCCCGGCGGGACGGGTCGCGTTAGCCTACCTGGGTGGAATTGCATTTCTGGCAGGCGGCGAACTCTTCCGGCGCAGGGACTTTGGCATATTTGGTCTGTATTTGATCGGCGGCGGCATTGCCATCCTCTATTTTGCCACCTTTGCCGCGTTTCAGATCTATCATCTGATCCCCCAATCCTTAGCGTTTCTGGTCATGATTCTCATTACGACCCTGGCCGGAATTCTTTCCTTGATTCACGATACCAAATGGCTGGCGGCGTTGGGACTGATTGGAGGATTTTTGACGCCGGTTATCTTGAGCACAGGACAGGATAATCAATTGGTGCTGATGAGCTACATGACCATTCTGAATGCCGGCATTCTGACCATCGCCTTTTTCAAGCAGTGGCGATTGCTCAACTATCTGGGTTTTTTCTTTACCTGGCTGTTGTTCACGGGCTGGATGTTTGCGCACTATCACGAATCGAAATTTTGGATAACCTTCATTTTTCTCAACATTTTTTTCCTGACTTACGCCGTTGCGCCCTTTGCCTATCACTTAGTCAAAGGCCATGGCAAACGCCTGAGCGGTCTCAGAATTATCGTGCCGAATTCATTCATCGGATTGGGCTATTCCTACGTGTTGATTGAAGAACATTTTCAGATGGAATACGTCAGTATCGTGACCCTGGTGTACGCTGCAATTTTCCTGTGGATGGCGCAGTTCATTTATCGCCGCAACCGCGAACAGATCGGGGCCTTTGTGATGCTGCTGGCGGAAGCTATGATCTTTCTGGTGATCACGATTCCGCTTTTATTTTCGCAGCACTGGATTACGGTGTTCTGGGCAATTCAGGCGACAGTGCTGCTCTGGGCCGCCGTGAAACTCGACAATAAATGGCTCTATGGCAGCTCTAGTGTATTACTGGCGATAACGCTTGCGAAATTCTTCTGGTACGATTACCCGGAAATTTTTGATCTGAGGCTGCCAAGCATGTATTTTGGGCCGAACTATACGCATCATCTGCTTGAACGGTTTATCACCTCCGGTACCGTTCTGACGGCTTTGTTGTTGTCCGCCCTTCTGGTTACACGCTCTCGCAACCGGGAATCTGTTTTTCGACGCATCGCGTTGCCTCTACTGTGGGGCGGTTTCATAGCGATCCTGTTTATCGTGTTAAACGCGGAAGTCGCGGCCTATTTTCATGATTATGGCTCTCAAGCGCGTTTTGCGGCAATCTCTGTCTTGTGGACTCTGTTTTCATTACTGATGATGATCTTTGGCTTTTCGTTTAACCTTTCTGTCTTGCGCAAAGCCGCAATTGCGTTGTTTGCGATCACGATGCTCAAAGTCTTTCTGCTGGATATGGCCAATGTCAGCACGCCCTACCGGGTGGTGTCGTTCCTGGTGCTGGGTTTGATGCTGATCGGCGCGTCGTATTTGTATCACCGCTTTAAGGAGCGGATTCTGCCGCCGGAAGAATAGGTGAAACTACAAGGATTTCTCATAAGCAAGGATTCATGTGACTATTTGGCAGTTATAGCTCGTAGAGCTTTAAGTATTGTAGCTACCGGTAACACCACTCGCCTTTCCTACCGCGTAGCGGTTGCGCAGCGGATCGCCTACGGTGAATACAGGATGGAAATGGGCGTCATCGTTACTACAATACCGTATCGCCTACGGCGAAAAAGGCTGTTCAACTATTATGAAAACGTTCATTATTTTTTTCTCTCTTGTTGCATGGTGTGGGATTTCTGTATCTTTTGCGGCTGAACGCAGTGAGTTTGAGTTTCTGTTGCCGCTGGAAGGTGAGGGAGAAGCAGATAGACCCGTGCGTGTTGCGCTGACGCCGGAAGTGATCACGCTGACTTCCAATCAGTTTGCGGATCTGCGGGTGTTTGACGATCAGGGACAGGAAACGCCATTTATTATTTACACACAGCAGCCTGCGCCGACAAGCTCTTTCGACTGGCAGGTGCTCAGTTACCAAAGCAGCACAGGAACGCAAACAGCCACGCTTGAACGTCCGGCGCATATTCGTGGGACAGTCCAGGAATTGGAAGTAGATACACCCAACCGCGATTTTGAGAAAGAGCTTGAAATCTTTGCCAGTTCTGATCAGCAATCCTGGACATTATTAGTCGCCGGCGCGATATTCGACTTTTCGTCGCGGATCGATTTGCGGAAGACTCGTCTGGAATTTCCGGCAACTGCGGCAAAATATCTCAAAATTCAGATTTATGAGAATATTGCTCCGCAGGAACAGGAGGAAAATCTGCGTTTTCGCTACAAAGACCTTGAATTTGCTGTGACCGGGCAAGCTGGCGCTGCTGAATTGACGCTGACGCGTTTTCACAGCCGGGCGCTGCCTGAGAATGCGAGACCGGTTGAATTTTCACATACGACCTTTGTGCAGCCTGAAACCGATCTTGATGAAAACAAAAATACGATTGTCTCCCTGGGGCGCGTGAATCTGCCTTTAGAACGAGTGAACTTGCGAATTGGCAAAGGCTTTTTCTATCGTACTGTGGAATTACTGGCGGCGCAGCAGGATCAGGATGATGCCTATTTTAGTGTGGCGCAAGATGTGATTTATCGCGTTCCGGGCATTGAAGAGGAAAAAACCACCCTGGAATTGCGCCAGACCCAGTATCCGTATCTGCGCCTGAAAATCGTAAATCACGACAATCCGCCGCTGACGGTGCAGGAAGCGACGGTCCTCTGGGCGCAGCGGGATCTCTATTTCATCCCTGAACCAGGCCGGAGTTATGCTCTGTATTGCAGCGGAAATGCTGTGCAGACGCCGAAATATGATATTCAGCAGCTCATCCCGCAAAGGTATGACCGATTGTTGAACTATGCGGAGTGGCAGACCGGAGCCTTACAAAAAAATCCGAACTATCGCGCCAAAGCTGATCCCAATGCCCGGGCAAAGCTTGAGCGTTATCTGTTTGTCGGTTTCGTGATTTTAATTGCCGCCGGCTTAGGAATATGGATGCTGCAATTGATGAAAAAAGCGGAACGACGTGACAAGGAATGAATGGTATGATGTTACCTATCAACGAAAGGAACAAAAGGATGTCAATATTTTCCGGATTTCCAGAAGAAACTGTTAGATTTTATCAGGAACTCGCACGTCATAATAATCGTGATTGGTTTGAAGCTCATAAACAGGACTACAAAATGCAGGTGCTCAAACCGGCGCAGCAGCTTGTGCTGACGATGGGCGAACGTTTGCAAACATTTGCTCCCGAATTAGTGATTGATTCCCGCACCACAGGCTCCGGGGCGATTTTTCGCATCTACCGGGATACCCGTTTTAGCCCGGATAAAACGCCGTATAAGACCTTCCTGGGCATTTGGTGGTGGGAAGGGCTACGCCCCAAAAATGAAAATTCAGGCTTCTATTTTCAGTTAGAACCAGAAAAACTGTATCTGGCTGCCGGGATTTATATTCTACCTCCGCCGTTGCTCAAAATTTATCGCGATGCTGTCGTGCATCCTGAATTGGGTATTGCCCTGGCACACGCCGTAAAACAGGTAACAGCCACAGGAGTGTATCAAATTGACGGAATCCATTATAAACGCCCTCCGCGGGGCTATGATGCCAATCATCCGAATGCCAGATTTCTGTTGCATGATGGTTTGTACGCCTTTATTGAAGACGATATTCCCAGGGAACTCTCTTCCGAGGCTCTGGTGGAGTATTGCTTCGTCCGCTTTCACGAAATGGCCCCGATTCATCACTGGCTAGTAAAGGTCTTGAGTTAAAAACCGTATTTTTCAAAAAACCCAGTGCTTCTTGCAAAATGAATTTCTACAAAACGATAGCATAAGAACAGGTTGATTTGAGATTGTGGATGTTATATTTGGAAATCTACCCGAATTCCCGAACCAACCGAACAAAACCATGAATACAATAAACAAAGCTAAACTCATTCAATATAATTCGCCGGTGATTTTAACCTTTTCGCTGCTTGCAGTCGCGGTGCATTTAGTAGATATGGTGTTTCCGCATTTTACGATCCGCTTTTTTGCCACCAATCCGATGATGTCGCTAACCAATCCGCTCGACTATTTTCGACTGGTATCCTATGTATTGGGACATGCGAACTGGGAACATCTGTTCGGCAACCTGTCGTTCATCCTGCTGCTCGGTCCTCTTCTTGAAGAGAAATACGGCAGTAAACCGATGTTGTTGATGATCATACTCACAGCATTGTTCACAGGCTTCATCAGTGTCTTCTTCTTTCGATCAGGACTACTGGGCGCAAGCGGTATTGTGTTCATGCTGATTTTGCTGGCCTCGATTGTGGATGTTAAAGCCGGATCGATTCCACTGACCTTTGTACTGGTTGTCATGATCTTCATCGGGCGTGAACTTGTCCAATCCTTCCGTGCGGATCAAATTGCCCAATTCGGACATATTCTCGGCGGCGGATGCGGCGCATTTTTCGGTTTTATTTTACTTAGGCCCTTGAATGCCCGCGACCTGAAGTGATCGCTTTCATCTTGATGGTTTCAGAAGAGAGCGGTTGCTTCAAGGTTGATATTTTTTGAGGAGACTCGATGAGGATGATGCGGTGCAAGACCTACAGGAAGAAGCATTACTCCTGTGAGGTTCCGATTCACTATGCGTTGCTGCGCTCCGTCCGATACAACCTTCAGAGATCGAAGCGCAGCGTGTTCAATTACAGTGTATCAAAGTGTGACTATTTCACACGACCTTCTCGCCACGCCTGAAGGAGTAGATCATAGTCAACGGTTTCGCCCTGCGGTTTTTCATTTTCGAGTTTCGGTTTAGGCGAACCGGGTTGGCTCAGCCAGTAGGCTTCGTCTTGTTCAGGATTCATCTTCGGTCCGCATTCCTTCTGGGTGCCAGAGCGTTCGATTCGTTCCAGAACTTTATCCATCTCGCGTGCAAGATTATCCATGGCTTCATCTGCGGTTGCTTCACCGGACATTGCTTCGCCGATATTCTGCCACCACAACTGCGCCAGTTTCGGGTAATCAGGTATGTTCGTACCGGTCGGCGTCCAGGCGACGCGTGCCGGGCTGCGGTAAAATTCCACAAACCCGCCGAGTCTGGGGGCACGCTCGGTGAAGGATTCATGTCTGATGTCACTGTCGCGAATCGGCGTCAGGCCCACGTGGGCCTTTTTCAGAGACGTGGTTTTACACACACAGAACTGCGCGAAAAGCCAGGCAGCCTTGCGGCGTTCGAGCGGCGTGCTTGTCATCAGCGTCCAGGAACCGCAATCCTGATAGCCCAGTTTCATCCCTTCTTCCCAGTAAGGACCATGAGGAGAAGGCGCCATACGCCATTTCGGCGTGCCGTCTTCATTGACGGTTGGGCCTGGTTTCACCATGTCCGGCATAAATGACGTGTACCAAAAGATTTGCTGGGCAACATTTCCATTGGCCAGATAGGGCAGATAGGTGTAAAAATCCATTCCCATCGCTCCTGGAGGCGCGTATTTATTGAGCCATTCGATGTACTTTCTGAGCGAGTACTTGGCTGCCGGGCCATTGGCCGCGCCGCCGCGCGCTACAGTCGCTCCGGCTGGATTACATCCTTCAACCCGGATGCCCCATTCGTCCACTGGTTTGCCGTTAGGAAGTCCCTGGTCGCCGGCGCCAGCCATGGATAACCAGGCGTCGGTAAAACGCCAACCTAAATCTGGAGCCTTTTTGCCGTAATCGTTATGACCGTAGATCTTTACCCCATCAATTTCCTTGACGTGCTCGGTAAAGAACTCAGCAATATCTTCGTAGGCTGACCAGTTGACCGGCACACCTAACTCATAGCCATAGATTTCTTTGAACTGTGCTTTGAAATCCGGGTTTGTGAACCAATCATAACGGAACCAGTAGAGGTTCGCAAACTGCTGATCTGGCAGTTGGTAAACCTTCCCATCAGGGCCAGTAGTGAAGGAGATACCCATGAAGTCTTGCACGTCAAGCGTCGGCAGCGTCACGTCTTTGCCTTCACCTTCCCAAAAATCAGATAATGGCACAACAAATCCATAACGCATGTGGGTCCCGATCAAGTCCGAGTCATTAATGTAAGCGTCATAAACATTTTGGCCGGAAGCCCATTGTGTTTGGAGCTTTTCGATAACATCCCCTTCTTGAATGAGATCAAAGGCGACTTTGATGCCGGTGATCTCTTCAAATGCCTTAGCCAATACTTTGGCCTCATATTCGTGCGTCGAAATGGTCTCGGACACGACCTTAATCTCCATGTCTTTGTACGGCTCGGCCGCGTTGATAAACCATTCCATCTCTTTGAGCTGTTCTTCTCTTGTCAACGTGGATGGTTGAAATTCTTCATCCACCCATTTTTCAGCGGCGGCCATATCCGCGTTTGCAGAACTTGCGCCAAACGCGAATAATGTCACCACAGCACCGACCAGAAGCATCAGCCTGGTCCATTTCGTTAGCATCATAGCTGTCCTCCTTTTTGACTGGCCTTCGGTATTGATTGACGGTCAACTTCTCTGAACCTCTCTCACCAGCGGGAAGGCCATGACCGCCGCACGATAGAAGCCAGAGAAACTTGTGTCGCTTTGTTTTTTACCCCCACCGCATGACCACAAGCATCCAGCACACAATAAGGGCAAGCATGATCCAAAGCGATAACTCAGTTAATCCAACCCATACAAAAAAAATATAGGCACTGCTTAATAATCCGATAAAGAGTCGATCCCCCGGCGTGGTCGGGATCGGCAGAAAACCGCGGCGTTCGACAGAGGGAGCGATCGACTGCCAGATCGTCATACCAACTAAGATCAGGAAAATGACAATGAAAAAAATCGCGCTTGGAAGCGTCCACTCCATCCAGGTGAAAAAAGACGCGCTAATCATAAGTTCCATACGATGATACTCCTCATGCTTCGACTCCGCTCCGAGTCCGGATCCGTTGTCGAGCGGAAGGCGAGACATTCGAATTATACCCGGCCTAACGCAAAGCCCTTGGCCATGTGATTACGTGCAAACCAGATTACCAGTGCCCCCGGAACAATGGTAAGTATCCCTGCCGCCGCCAGCAGGCCATAGTCAAGACCGGTCGCACTGATGGTGCGCGTCATGATGGCTGAGATCGGTTTGGCGTTCGTGACTGTCAATGTCCGGGCAATGAGCAGCTCAACCCAACTGAACATAAAACAGAAGAACGCTGTGACACCGACTCCGGCTCTAATCAGTGGGATGTAAATCGTAATAAAGAAGCGCGAAAAACTGTAACCATCAATAAACGCGGTTTCATCGATTTCTTTAGGAATGCCGGACATAAAACCTTCCAGAATCCAGACTGCCAGGGGGACATTGAACAAACAATGTGCTAAGGCCACGGCAATATGCGTATCCATTAATCCGACAGAAGAATACAACTGGAAAAAGGGCAGAACGAACACGGCAACCGGCGCCATGCGGTTGGTGAGCAGCCAGAAAAACACATGTTTGTCTCCGAGAAACCGATAGCGCGAGAATGCGTAAGCGGCTGGCAGAGCCGTGACCAGGGAGATTATCGTATTGATGCTGACATAAATCATGGAATTGATGTAGCCAGAATACCAGGATTCATCCGTGAAAATTTTGATATAGTTAGCCAACGTGATATTTCTGGGAAATAAAATGAAATTACTCAGGATGTCGGCGTTAGTACGCAGGGACATACCGAACATCCAGTAGATCGGCATCAGCAGCAAGCCAAAATAGATTAATAACCCAATAGTTCTTTTCTGGATTCTCATGCTTTCTCTCCTTTTCCGACTCTCTGAAGCGCCTGATAAAATAGATAACAGAATAGTTCAACGATGACAAAGTAGATCAATGAGAACGCCCCACCCGGTCCCAGGTCGAATTGTAAGAGGGCAATTTTGACCAGATAAATCGAAAGAAATGTGGTCGCATTGCCGGGACCACCTCCGGTCAGCACGAAAGGCTCGGCATAGATCAAAAAGCTATCCATGAAGCGCAGGAGTAAAGCGATGGTGAGGACGCCGCGCATCTTGGGCAACTGGATATATAAAAAGGTGGACCAGGATGAAGAGCCATCAATCCTGGCGGCCTGGTAATAAGCGTCAGGAATCGCCCGCAGACCGGCATACGCCAGGAGAGTCACTAAGGGAGTCCAGTGCCAGATCTCCATCAACATCACAGTGATCCAGGCATCAAGGGGCCTTGCCGTATGATCGAATTCTACGAATTTGTTGATGGCCGCGCCAAACAGGCCGATATCCGGCCGCGTAAAGATAATCCAGATCGTTCCGATCGTATTCCAGGGGATCAGAAGGGGGAGCGAAATCGTGACAAGGCAAGCAGAGACGCCCCACCCGCGTTTCGGCATGGCCAGTGCCAGGAGGATGCCGAGCGGCATCTCGATCAACAATACGAGTCCAGAGAACAGAAATTGACGCAACAGCGCCTCTTGCAGGCGTTTATCAGCCAACATCTCTTTGTACCACTCGATGCCGACAAAAACACTCTGTCCCGGTCCCCAGATATCCTGCAGCGAATAATTCACCACCGTCATGAGTGGAAGAATGGAACTGAACGCGACGATGATAAACACCGGTACAACCAGAAACCAGGCTTTATTGTCTTCCCACTTATCCATCAGTCATAACTCCTGTACCAATTGCTTAACAACCAAAGCGATTAATCAGAATTTTCCCATCATCAGTAACAGCTACGTGCAACATTTTTTTGAGCTATTTGTTTACCAGACGTTCGTCAACAAACAGTTTCGTCCATTGTTTTGGAAATCGCAGCCAGGCTTGATTCGACGGCGCGATTTGATCTTCGGGCAACCGGGCGCGCAGCGTATGACCTGCCATCGTGACAGTCACGATTTTAAAACTGCCCTGATCTTCCACTGATGTCACCGCGACCGGAATTCCGTCCTGAACGGATTCATTGTGAACCTCCAGGTGCATCGGACGAATGCCAATTTCCATTTTCCCCTGCATTTTTTGGGCCAGGGCGGCTGTGTTATCATCGAGCATGATATTCGCCCCGTCCACACGAGCGATCTTGCCATCCACGGTACATTCTAAGAAATTCATCCCGGGACTGCCGATAAAAAAGCCGACAAATTTATGCGCCGGTTTTTCGAAAAGTTCCTGAGGCGTTCCAATTTGAACAAGTTCTCCTTCATACATGACCATGACCTGATCAGCAAACGTCAGAGCTTCTGTCTGATCGTGTGTTACGTAAATCAGGGTCAACTTCAGCTGTTCATGAACTTCCTTGAGTTTGCGCCTGAGATGCCACTTCAGATGGGGATCGATCACTGTCAACGGTTCATCGAATAAAATGGCGGCGACATCGCTTCTGACCAGGCCGCGGCCCAGCGAAATTTTCTGCTTGGCATCGGCCGCTAATCCGGCAGCCCGTCGGTGAAGAAACGGCGTCAAATCAAGCACTTCAGCAATTTCTAAGACCCGTTTTTTCACTTCACTTTCCTCTACTCCGCGATTTCGCAATGGAAAAGCAAGATTATTGAAGACTGACATCGTATCGTATAACACCGGGAATTGAAAGACCTGAGCGATATTCCGCTTTTCCGGAGGCAGGTTCGTAACATCCTGGCCGTTATATAACACCTTTCCCTGGCTGGGGGTCAACAGACCGGAAATTACGTTAAGCAGGGTCGTTTTCCCGCATCCAGAAGGGCCAAGCAACGCATACGCGCCACCATCATCCCATGCGTTATGAATGTGTTTCAGAGCATAATCCGATTCGCTTTTAGGCCTTTTTGCATAGCTGTGGGCAACCTCATATAATTCGATGCGCGCCATACCGATCTCCTATCATATCCGCTTTTCAAAGGTTTTCCAGTCGGGTGACGCCACCAATACACCCGCTTTATCAAAGACAAAAAAATTATTTGGATTAACATAAACGGAAATCTCCGTGCCCATCTGATGGGGATGTACGCCGTCTTCCTGGATTACCAGGCGGGAATTATCATAGATCACATGAATGAAGGTTTCAGATCCATTGATTTCCGCCAATTCCACTTTAGCGCGGATTTCGGTGTCTCCCGCGCTGTTGCGGTTCAGAGACAGGTGGTTGGGGCGAACACCAAAAATATATTGCGCGGCAGACAGGGATTGCAAATGAGGAGTCAACGGAAATTCGATCTGTTCTCCCAGGGACGCTGTCTGCTCCCGCACTGTACATGGCAGATAGTTGACGGGTGGATCGCTGAAAACTTCCGCGACTTTGGTTGTTGCGGGATGATGATACACGTGAGGCGTAGGACCGGTTTGCAAAATCCGTCCCTCGTCAATCACCACAATGTTCCCTCCCATCATCAGGGCCTCGGCCGGCTCTGTCGTAGTATACACGACAATCGCTTCACGTCGTTTAAAAATTTCCCGCAGCTCAATCCGCAGTTCTTCACGGAGTTTATAGTCCAGGTTAACCAGGGGTTCATCCAACAGCAGTAACTCCGCGTCTTTTACCAGGGCGCGAGCGATGGCAGTACGCTGCTGCTGCCCCCCGGAAAGCTCACTGGGCAAACGATCCAACAAGTTCTCGATATGGAGCATTTCCGCAGTTTCTCGAACGTGCCGATCAATGTCGCTTTTATTCATGCCGATAGTTTTCAGAGGCGAGGCAATGTTATTATACACAGTGAGGGAAGGATAATTAATAAATTGTTGATAGACCATTGCCACGCTGCGGTTTCTCACTGAAACGCCTGTGACGTCTTGAGTGTCGATAAGAATTTTCCCATGCGTCGGGCGATCCAGGCCTGCCATGATTCGAAGGAGGGAAGTTTTGCCGGACAACGTGCGACCTAAAAGCACATTATGCGAGCCGGATTGAAACTCAAGATTCACATCTTTGAGATAAATCTCCTGGTTGACAAGCTTGTCAATACTTTGAAGAGACAGGTTCATTTCATCTATATCCTTTGTCGAATTTCGAGTTTCACTCTTAAAAACTTAAGAATTGAACAGAGACATTAGGGAAGGGAAAACCTGTTTTCCGATAATGCCTATTGAAATAAACACTATAAGGGACTCAAAAAGCAACTTTATTTTTCTGTCAAGCTTTATTTGAAAAAAAATATATCGTGTATCAAATATTTTTTATTTAAAAAGTTTCCATAAGTTCATATTTTTTATAGAATATAATTTTATGAGAAAATATCGTTAATGATTTTATTTTTAACTTGACAAGGTTTGCGGGTCACTCTTTTCTTTTCTGAGGTGGAAGGGATCTGATTAAAAGGAGAATATATTCATGAGCGAATTTGCCCGGGTGTTAAGTGAGATTATTGAACGAGGCAAGCAGGAGAGGACGTTCAGTATTAAAGAATTGGCTCAACACGCCCGGATTACGCCGAGTTATTTGAGCAACCTGAAACAATCGAATCGAAAACCGCCAGCCCGTAAGACGCTTCATAAACTCACCGAAGGACTTCGGCAGCTACAAGTCTCAGAAGCCGATATTCAACTGATGATTGACGCGTATAACCGCCAACATCTGAATTATCAGGAAGAAGGCCGGCTGCTGGAATCACTGATCGACGAGTATAAAGGTGAGGGCACCTTGTTTGAGCGAGTGAAGCAAGGTGTTCAAACGAAGGGACTGGTTCTGAAACGATTGACTGGTGCGCGAGACGCCCTGCCCCATGAGCACCAGGGATCCGGATTTTTTGAGGGCGATCATCATGCCTTTATTTCTCAGGCGATCTCGCTGCTCGAAGCGGCTCATGACCGTGATGCGATTGGTGGGAAAATTTATATTACCTGGTTTCATCACGATCTGCTTGACGAAGAATTCAGTCGGGATCGAAAAAATGTGCGCGATATGCTGCGGAGTTTTCTCTGGGTTGACTCCCCGTTTCAGGCCCTGCACTTATGGGCGGGGAACATTGCGCGTGACATCACTGTAATTGTTGATTTTCTGGCGCAGTATATCGGAACGTCCCATTGTTTTCTGTATGAAATTCCGCATGGGGAGAACCTGCCTGAATATTTGGTTGTTGAAGGGATCGGGTTTGTTGAAGCCAAACCGCTGTCAGATAATCGGTATTGGATCCGCCATGAAATTGTGAATTCCGAATCTTCGCCTCGAGCGGATGAACTTCAGGCCCTTATCCGGTATCTTGACTATCTCTTAGGCCCTCCAGAGCAACGCAAGCCCCTGGTGAAAACCAATGCTCCTTCACAAAAATTTTCAGTAACGCCAGTAACGAGGAAACTGGCTGATACAGAAGCGCGCACAATTAAAACCGAACTTCTTCTGATTAAATCGTCGCTTTCAGCTCGTTTTCGACCGATCGAATATCTTCGCCCTGTGTTGGAAGCGTCCAATGTGCCGCAAGATCGCATTGAAACGTATCTGTCCCACCATCTTGAACGGGTGATGGCTCACGAAAAGCGACTGCAAAGCGGAAAAGAGCGATCCATTCATGAGAAAAATTTTCTGAGGCAGGAATTTCGAGATATTCTGCCTCATCTTGTGTCGCCTGAGAAAGAACGGGGAACCTTACCGGTCATTGAAGCGAAGTTATTCCAGCAGCAGATTCTCCAGGTCTTGCAAACGCTCGTCCATCATCCCAATATTCATATTGCGCTGGCAGCCCAGGAATTTCTGATCCGTTTTTCTCTCAGCGACAATACGGCCTTTTTGTCATTTGATCCGCCCGGCGCGCAGGGAGAACCGCCTTTAAAACGCGACGATCTATTGGTCAGGGCCTGGACTGAGCATCCGGACGTGGTGTATCAACTGCGGCATGAATTTGATATGATCTGGAAAAGTATCGATCCGCAGTGGCGAACGGATACGGAACAGGGACGCCGGAATGTGCTCCACTTTTTGATGACAGAGCCGCTTAACGTTTTATTGGAAGCTGATCTTCCGGAACCGGAACTCTGGGCTTTTGTCAATGATTTGATTGACCGGACGAGTTCGTTGGACGCCGAAGTCTTTATTCGAGAAGTCTGCACCCACGAACAGGGGGCGGAAAATATGCTCATTTTGAACAATATCTTCCCTCTGTTTATCATGCCGATTGATGTTGATCCGTGGAAGTCCGGGAGTGCTGTCCGGACTCGACAGCTTGTTTTTCACGCGCTGGTACAAGAAATTCAACATGTTCATCTGGTCCTCTCTCAAAAACAGCTTGAAGCCTATTGGGCCACCGGCCGATACAGGAAGTACACTTTTCCGCACAAATGGGTTTCCCGGCATGTTCAGGCCTTCCATTCACTGCTCCTCAAATTTCCGGAAAAAATCACCGTTGTAGTTGTTCCACACCAGGAGGAATTTCCGATCAATGTTGAGATCATCAATGACGAATACGTCTCCTTTCAAAAGGCGGTCGCAGATGACGAGAGAGGCGGAATTATCCTGCATGACAGAACGGTGGCGGATAGATTGCTGGCTTATATCGAGCGTACCATTGCTGTCAGGTGCCCGGACCACTTGAAAGGCGCCCAAAATGTCGCCCGTTGGCTTGAACAGCAATTTAACATTTCAAGAGACTTGCATCATACAACGCATTTTTAAAAATGCGAACTGCGGAATTGTGAACCCGCTTATAAACAAAACGAAACAGGGCGAGGAATTGACTATGGCCAATTCCTCGCCCTTCGCTGTGTCAGTTGAGCACCTGTTGCAAAGTTGGTGAATATCTCGCATTTACCGGCTCAGTTCATGCAGAAATTCCGTAAAGCGTTGCCATGATTTTTTGTCAGCGTCTTCACGGTAGCGATCGGAGTCAAACACGGTAAACGCATGCGGCGCGCCACTATAGGTAATCATTTCATGTGGAATTCCCTGCTCTTCCAACTCTTTCGCAAGTTGGGCAAAATGATCCATGGTCACCGACGTATCGGCTGTGCCGTGCAGAATCAGGATCGTCCCCTTTGTTTTCGAGTAATCCTGTCCTTCCGGAGTCGTCAGTCCGCCATGAAATGACACAAACCCTTGCAGATCTGCGCCCGATCTGGCGAATTCAAGTACCACAGCGCCGCCAAAGCAATAGCCCATGGCGACTGTATAAGGGGCGTCGGGACTTTTAGATTGAGCAATTTCCAGCGCACCTTGGGTTAAGGATCGCATTTTTTCACGATCCTGATATAACTCGCCTGTAAGCTTCTGCCTTGCTTCAGCCTCTGCCGGACGAACTCCGGCACCAAATACGTCAGCCGCAAACACAGCATACCCCAGTTCAGCCAACATGTTGGCGCGTTGAACTTCATAATCCGTCAGACCATCCCAATCATGAACCAATAAGACTAATGGAGCAGTGGGAGCGGGACTGACGAAATATCCTTCAAACGACTTTCCGTCAACGTCGTAGATGACATGCTCTTCGGCAGCATAAGCAAACGTTGACATCAACACGACTAAAAAAATTGCCATAAGGTATCTCATAATTGTTCCTCCTGTATAGCAATGAAATTTTCATACAGGCGGGTAAGAAACCGGGTTTTTGGTAAAAACCCCGTTTCTCTACCGGCTCCTGCCGAATTTTCATTGAATAAAAGGTTCAGACAAAATTTATTGATGAATCCATACTTTGTCTGAAACAAGAAAATACATTATGTAATTATTATTCTTATCTACTTATAATTATGTAGTTAGTGTCGACACGAATGCGTGTCAAATCCAAATACTAAAAAATGATCTTTTTTTTCGTAACGACTGCATGGTTTCGGAAAAAAGTACACAAATGAGACAGGAGGGCAAACGAGTGTTTGCTTCGCGGCTTTGCCGCGACAAGCTTGCCAGGGCTTCACCCTGGTGTTCACGCAGCACAATGAAACGACAAGGATTTCACATAGCCAGGCATAACACATCCTTGCTTATGAGCCATCCTTGTAGTTTCAACAGAGGGCAAAAGCAGAGCACGGAGTGCGAGAGCTTCTGCTTTGCAGCGGAAGCAGAAGCTCTCGCACTCCGGCTCTCCTGGAAGTGCACTTCGACTTCGCTCGGTGAACGGAAAGCCGGACGTCGAGCAAAGCTATGGCCTGAGCGGTGTCGAAGGGTCGAGACGCCATTGCTGACAAGAACGCACCAGCCCTGCCCATGTTACAGACGGAGACGCCTGCGGCGGTCACTTACTTCGTCCAGAGCAGAAAGCTGTTGAAGATTTCCTGCCAGAAGCCACCGATCAGGCGATATATGCCGCCGCTGTTCACACTGGCATCCGGCTGACCGGCCGCGCCGTTCAAAGCGTAGCTGCCGCCCGTGCTCTGGGTGCCGGCGTCGCTGGTGTGCCATGCCATCTCATAGCTCGCCGCCGCCAAATCGGGCACGAGCAAAAGCGTACCCACAATCATCACGAAAACATAGCATCGTTTCATGATAAACTCCTTTCGTTGATGAAGAGAAACTCTTGATATATCATTTGTTGCCCTGCTCAACCGCCACCACGGGCATCTGCGCCGCCTGTTCTAATGCGGCCAGTCGCTGCACGAGCAGGTCAAGCGCCGCCTGCTGCTGCGCAAGTTCAGCTTTCAGGGTGTCATTTTCGGCTTTTAATTCCTTAACCGCTTCGATCAGCACCGGGGTCAGCATCGGATACGACACATATTTGTAGCCCTCCGCATCTTCGGTCACGGCTTCCGGCAGCACGGTTTCCACCTCTTGCGCAATCACCCCGACCTTACGTTGTTCTGAGCCGACATTATTGAAATAAATCCCCCGTAGCGCGACCAATTTATCAATAGCGTCCTCGATAGGTCTAAGATTTTCTTTGAGCCGGATGTCGGACTGATTAGAGAGCGTTCCCGTATAGGCAAGATCCCCGTTAAAGTAGCCGGCCCAGTTGGTGGTCCCTTCGGAAGCAGTCGCATACACACCATAGTTAGTCCCGCTGCCGGAAGCGCCCCCATACACACCAAGATTGGTCCCGCTGCCGCCGTTCACAGACCCATATACCCCAGCATAATGCTGAGAACCTGTCGGTTCGACGATCCCCTCAACCCCTTTCTTCCCACCTTTCCCTTGCACGCCAACGCCATAATAATCTGTGACCGCATGCTCGCCATACACCGCCGGACTATGGTCTGATGCCATACTCATCACATCCAATTCACCGTTCAGCGTCGTGTTGCCGTTCTTCAGCATCACCAGCGCATCTGCACGAGTAGCCGAATCCATTCCATTCCCGATCACAAACAGCCGGTCATTCGCATCCCAGGAGGTCGTACTGGCTGGCGTGTAGTCGGTATTATAACGCCCGATCACCGTTTCCAGATACGATTCGGCCGTGGTGTAAAACCCCAGCGCCGTGGCAGTGTTTCCGCTGGCGATGGTGTTGGCCCCCAGCGCCGTGGAAAAAGTTCCTACATTGGTGTCATCCCACTGCGTTCCATTCACCCTCCCGGCCCGGAACGCGGCTTTGGTCTTGTCGAAAAACATGCGGGCGTAGTGATTAGTATCGCCATCATCAGCTAACTGCGGTGAGCCAAACACGAAATCGTCCGTGGCATGGGCGCCGGTGTTGCGTACCACGTCGCCAGCGTTTTCAAAGATTGCGCTCCCGGCACGGATGGCATACGGCGTGGGGGTCAGTTCTTGACGCGGACTGAGCGTGGTGTAAGCGGCGTCGCTCCCACATTTGGCCGCGATTTGGAGCCAGCGGGCGTTACCGCTGAACGCGCTGCTCCCAAAGTTTAAGGTGGTGGTAAACAGGCCGTTTGTCAGCGTGACGCCGGTTTTCGTCAGGGTCGAACCGACCTGCGTGCCGCCGCTCAGGGCATCATATAACTTGAACGTAAAATTGCAGGTGCCGCTGACCGGTGTACCGCTGCTGGTAAGCTGCCCCTGATAGGTGAAGGCCGTCCCCATGACCGCGGCCTGAGCCGGTATGCTGCCTGCCATGCGTACTACTGACATGATGACCAGACTGATGAAAAGATGGCAAAATGCTTTCATACCTTGATCCTCCTTGATTGGTTCGGAGGAGCTGATGGGAGAGTGTCAGTGTTTACACCCACTTATGACCCCTGCGAACAAGTGATGATGTGATAAAGATTATAGCCCGCGCCTGGAACGCTGGTGCTGCAATTTCTGAATGATTGGAAGAGCGGATTCATCGGGGTTGGGGAGATCCTGTGATCGAGGTAAAACTTGCATGAAAATCCTATGTTCTGGGTGCGATAGGACGAATTTCAAATTCCTGCGTTTCGTTATTCCAGGCCTATCAACAATATCTGTTACACCTGTGAAAATGTCAAGGAGATTCTGGGGATGAAGGAGTGCAAAAGCTCTGCTTTTGCAGCGAAAGCAGAGCTTTCGCACTCCTCCGGAAATTTATCTTGCTTGAATATGCCCTTCGTTCACGCGCTTCAGCCAGTCCACGTCAAACTTGGGTTCTCGTTCCGCTGTGAGCAGGCCGTTAATCTCTTGCTCCACATCGGTTAATTGGGTATAAACGTACCCGCACAGTTCGGAGAGGCGAAAGATCGCGTCAAAGGTGGCTTCATAACGTTGTTGAAAGGCTTCTGTGGTTTCAGGCAGATCCACATAGCCCCAGGCGTCGGTGTGCGCTTCGCCGACGACAAAGCCGATCCCGCCAAATTCGGTGTTCATGATGGGCATGTCGGGCATGTTGCCGCCCTCTACCATCATTTCCCGGCCGCTGTTCGGTTTCGACTGTCCCGCGTTCTCTTCCTGTCTGGCGCGTGCGAGTAAGTCCCGGCAATTTTTGACAATGGCTTCTCCGGGGGTATAATCGTGATACCCGTAAATATCCGATTCACCATGTTCCCAGCCATCATTATCAATGACCAGACGAGTCGGGTCGATCAATCTGGTCATCTGTACGACATCTTTGACCCAGCGCTGGGTATCCGGATTGTTGCGTACATCTTTGATGCCCCAGGATTCATTAAAGGGCGTCCAGGCGATAATGCAGGGGTGATTGATGTCACGCTCCATAGCCGCCTGCCATTCAGGCAGAAATTTGGCTTCGCCGCTCAAAGAGTGTTCATAATTGGCAGGAAACTCTCCCCACACCAGAAAGCCAAGTTTGTCGGCCCAATACAGAAAACGCGGGTCTTCGACTTTCATGTGCTTACGGCAGCCGTTAAAACCCATCTTTTTCGCCCATTCAATGTCGGCTTTCAACGCCTCGTCCGTCGGAGCCGTATAGAGTCCATCAGGCCAGAAGCCCTGATCTAACACCAGTCGTTGATAATAGGGCGTGTTATTGAGGAGTACGCTTGCCCGCGACAGACTGACTTTGCGCATGCCGAAATAGGTCTCGACCGTATCGCCAACAGTCTCATCTTCAAGCAGGGAGAGCTTCAAATCGTATAAATTCGGCGTCTCCGGAGTCCAGGGCAATATGTCTTCCAAGGCAATTCGCAATTGCGTCAGCGGATACGTAGCCGGACGCTGGATTTTGCCGATTGATTTGCCGTCATACAGGGCTTCGGCCTGAATTATCAGGTGCGGACAGGGTGCTGCCGGACGAACGAAAATCGTGACGCTGCCATCGTCCAAATCGGGCAGAATACGGCAGGATTGCAGATGATCTTCCGGGACAGCTTCCAGCCAGACCGTCTGCCAGATACCTGTGGTCTGGGTGTACCAACATACGGTCGGATCGCCCCAGGATTGTTTGCCGCGCGGCTGGTCCAGATCCAGGGGGTCAAACACTTTAACCACCAACTCGTTCTCTTTCGAACGCAGAGCTTCGGTAATATCGAAAGAAAAAGGCACATGCCCCCCGCGATGCGTTCCGAGCAGCCTGCCGTTCAGCCAGACCCACGCCTGGTAATCCACCGCGCCAAAATGTAAGATCACGCGCTGCTGTTCCCAGGTGTCGGGAATATCAAAATATCTGCGGTACCAGACGCAGGGGAAAATCCCCGAATGTCCGATGCCAGATAATTCGCTCTGATAGGGAAACGGAACACGAATTTCACGAGAAAATTTGGGATATCTTGTCACATCAGGGTCGCCTAACGGATAGACGCCGTAAAATTCAAATTCCCATGCGCCATTCAAATTCTGCCACTGGGTCCGGTAAAAATCCGGCCTGGGGTGTTCACTTCGAGGAATGTCCACTCATCTACCTCCTTATTTTAGTTCACCGATAGCAATGCCTGCACCTAAATATTTTTGAAAAATCGCATAGACGATAAAGACCGGGATCGTTGCAATCACATTTGCTGCCATGACCGGGCCATAGCGGATATTGACGTCAAAACCGGCTAATGTAACCAGGCCGACCGGCAGCGTGTACATATTATCCGATTGCGCGATAATCAGGGGCCAAACAAAATCGTTCCAGGTCATGGTGAAGTTGAAAATTGCCACTGTAATAATGGCCGGCGCCGCCATAGGCGCCAAGACCTTAAAAAGAATCTGCACTTCAGACGCGCCGTCCAGTCTGGCCGCTTCTTCGTATTCACGGTCAATGCCTTTGAAATACTGCGTGATAATAAACACGGAAATCGAGGAGGCCAGGGTCGGCAGGATTAAACCGCCGTAGCTATTCACTAATCCCATAAATTTGAGCGTCAGGAACATCGGAATCATGATCGCCTGAAGCGGGATCATGAAGCCGGACAGCATCAGGAGAAACAGGAAGCGTTTGCCCGGAAATTCCAATCTTCCCAGGGAGTAACCTGCCAGTAGACTGATAATCACGACGCCAAACGTGGAAAACACGGAGACAATCAGGCTGTTGAAAAACCAGCGTCCGATTTTGGCGCGTTCGAGCACGGTGCTGTAATTTTCGAGATTCGTCTGTGACGGCAGCCATTTCATGGCGACAATATCCTTTTCACTTTTAAAGGATGAACTGACCATCCAGAATACCGGGAACAGATAGCCGCCCAGGATGATAGCTGCCAAAATCGTAAGAACAAGGCGTTTCCAGCGCAGCCAGGTCATAGTCAATCTTCCTCCTTGGTCATCATTAATCGTATCTGGACGTATGACACGCCAATCATGATCAGAAAAAATAGAAAGGCGATGGTCTGGGCATATCCCATTTTAAAATATCGGAATCCCTGCTCATAGACATATTGAACAAGGACGCGGGTTTTCCCGCCTGGCCCTCCGCCAGTCATGATATACACCTGTCCGAAAATCTGCAATGAGGCGATCACTTGTAAAACCAACACCAGCACATGCGAACGTTTGAGCAGCGGAATGGTGATGTGCCGCAGCTTTTGCCAGCTATTCGCGCCGTCAATATCGCAGGCTTCATAATAATTGGGAGAAATCTGCTGGAGTCCGGCTAAATAGATTAGAAAATTGAATCCAAGAGTCCACCAGATTGTGGTGATTGCAATAGAGGGCATCGCCCATTTCGGATCTCCCAGCCATTTAATCGGGGAAAGACCGATCCCGGTCACAAAGGAATTTAACACCCCGTAACTGGAATTATACAACAGTCCCCAGGTGAGGCAGACAACGCTGATGGACAGTATATAAGGAATGTAAAAGGCCGAGCGGAAGAACCCTTTAAATAGAATGTTAGCATGGACAAGGATCGCCAAAAAAAATCCGAAGACGATCAACGGTGCTACAGTTAAGAGCGTGAAATACAGGGTATGCCACAAAGAATCCCAAAAGCGCGGCGTGGTAAAAGCCTGGGTGAAATTCGCCAGCCCGACAAATTCAGGTTCCCCGAAAATATCCCATTTATGAAAGGTCAGCCAGATCGATTGCGCAAACGGGATCGCTCTGAAGGCGATAAAAGCGATCAAAAAGGGGAGAAAGAAAAGATACGCATACAGGATACGTTTATGTTTCTCTTTAAGCGCCATGATGTTTCGTTACTGTTCAGGAGTGCAAACGAGCGTTTGCACCAGGGCGAAGCCCTGGCAAGACGGTCGCGGCGAAGCCGCGAAGCAAACGCTCGTTTGCACTCCTGAATACTCTGCCCCAGATCCCCATACAGGAACGTCAGTTCAGAACTTAACAGCCCTGTCCGTTCGGGCAGGGCTGGGGAGGGGTTTGTTTGAAAGAGATTCTGGAATGCGTTTAGTGTGCGCTCATTCCGAAATCTCTTCGATTTTCTGCTTAAGTTCTTCAGCCGCAGCTTGCGGTGTAAGTTCTCCCAGAACCACGCGCTGACCGATTTCCCACATTTCTTCCCGAATCTGGGACCAGCCTTTGACTGAAGGGGCCAACATCGCCGTTTCGCCAACCCCCACATAATCTTTACGCATCGGCAGATTCATAAACTCTTCCGATTCCATAACCGCTTTATTCACCGGAAGATGTCCGGCTTTAGCCCATTCCATCGTATGTTCGGAAAACCACTGTGCAAAGGTTAATGCGGCTTTCAGTTTCGCGTCATCCCCTTTTTTAGGAAACACAAAGGAATGACTGTCGCCCCAGGTATACGGTTTGCCGCCTTCGAGAGTCGGAATGGATGTCACACCAAACTCCAGACCTTCAGTTTCCGGATATACGGCCATTGCCCAGACTCCGTTCAAATGATAGGCCGTACCGCCGTTGACGAACAGCGTTTCCCCTTCAGCGTAATCAATCGGAGCAGGACCGAGTTCGGCCTGATAAAGAGCGGCAATGGTCTCGTAGGCTTTGGCCGCTTTTTCAACATCAACCGCAAGTTTTCCGGTGGCGGGATCAAGGAACGCCGCGCCAAATTGCGAATAGAGCGCGATCCACGAACGCTCTGCAATCATCGCGCCCGTGTTGGTGTTTTCCGCCGTGAAGCCCCATTTGCCGGTCGCTTCTTTCACCTTTTTGGCATAGTCCATGAGTTCTTTCCAGGTTTTCGGAACAAGGACTTCACCGTTAGCGTCAACCAGTCCCGCTTCTTTGAGCGTCTTTTTATTATAATACATGACCATAGGGTGCGTATCAATCGGAACTGCAAAGAGATGTTCGTCATAATAGGCTTTTTCAATGATGTTGTCGAGGAACTTGTCGGTAAAATCTTGCGGGATGATGCCTTCAATCGGAGAAAGCACACCGCGCGACGCATAATCCGGCAAGACGGCGAGGTGCATAATACCGATGTCAGGAGCTTCACCGGAGAGCAAACCGGTCAGCAATTTATTATAATACTGTGCCCATTCAATGAGCTGTTCTTCAATCACAATATCCGGATGCTCTGCATTAAAACGCGCAATCAGGTCAGACATAATGTGACCTTCTCCGCCGCTGAATAACGACCACATCGTGATTTTAACCTGCGCTGCGGCAGGCTGCAGTCCCATTCCGAGCACCAGGGAAAGGGCCGCTATCATGATAACAATCTTCTTACCTCTGTTTTTCATATACTTTTCCTCCATTATGTAAACGTTCGACGAAAGTTCTTGCATTAATTCCAACGTGTGCTTATACAGTCGTCCTCTCTTCTCCTCTCCCCAACCATCCCTCCTTTCTCAGAATATTACCCTTTCTTTGAACCTGTCGCGTTGACGCAAACCCTAGTTTGCATTCCTGAACACGTATAAAAATTTCTGTCCCAAGGCAGTACAAGCAGGTGTATTCGCTGTATTCGTGTCATTCGATGACGCCTTAACGGAGATACATTTTTAGCAAAATATCCTGATCGTGATTGCCGAATCCCTTGCCGAAAATGTTGATTCCTCGAATATTCGCAGCTTGTTCTTTAATGCCGATGCGGACTTTGACAGAAGTGTGGGCACGAATATTCAGGTCTTCTAATTTCACATTAGAGATGTTCATGCCATCAACAAATGTTCCGTCAGCAGAGACTTTCCAATTCTTGAGCAGTCCGTATTGCGAGCCTGCCAGTTTCCACCATCCGGGCGTCAATTTGCCGCGCACATCGCCGCCAAAATCCCCGGGCGAGGTCCAGACACCAATCTCCTGTTCATTGATCCAGATCGTAATATCAGAAGGCCAATTTTTCGAGGTTTCCGGCGTTGTGACCGGAGCTTCGGAACACAGTTCCAGCGAGACTTCCAGTGCATCCAATTCCGTATTAGGCGGCAGATTATTCGGGAATTTATATTCAACAAAGCCACGTTCAAACCAGAGCAGGCTGGCGGTCGCCCGTTTCGGATTCAAAAACGTCTCCGGGACATCCAGGTATCCGATAATTTCTTCAGTCGAACATAAGCCGCAGGGAGGAGTGACCTGAAAATCGGTGTACAGACCGACCGGCATGGCCACTTCAATGATGTTTTGCGCAGTCTCTTTTTTCAGGCTCGGCAGTTGCACAACCACCTCATTGTATGGAGCCGAGCAGATTTTTTGTGAGCCTTTTTTGCCGGCTGCGACTTCGACGGCAAGTAAACCGGCTTTTTCCAGGATCGTAATATTGGTTGAAATCGTGGATTGAGGGAGCATGAGCTGTTCAGCAATATCGTTGACATTTAATTTTTGGATGCTGAGCAATTTGAGAATATACAACCGCGTTTTCGAAGCCAACGCATTCAATACCTCAAAAGATTCCTCGGCCTCAATCATCAGCAAGCGACTCTCCATAGTTCTTTCCTTTTGTTCCTCCATAAAATTATTATATTCAAATTATTGATATATATCAATAATTTAAAATTTATATCTAAAAAAAAGATATTGATCTGATTTGTCAAGAAAAATACATATATTTTTGACAAAAAAATGATTTATATCAAAATAAATGATATAAATCTATTATAAAGACAAAATCTACCCGATCCGGACTACTGAAAATGTTAATTCTAACCCCTCATGTCTGTACTACTGCTTTGCTAGATTTCAAACTCACCGAATTCTGCCCTTTCAAGACAAAGAGCCAGATTTTCGAATCTAACAAAGTGGTAGTAAATAGATGTATATTCGCAGAATGAAAGGCCCTTGTTGGTTATGAAATAATTTCTCTGTTTATTTTCTTGCAAATATTCCAACAAAAAAAATAGGGTACTCAAGTTAAGTATTTACATCATCCAATCAAGGATTCAAAAATTTGATGGCATCAGTGACACAGACATGAGGAAAAGAATATGCTTTTTATGAGTGAAACCACCGTTTTACTCAACATGTTCGAAGGAGGAAAATTAGGTATGCTTGATCACAATCAACTTGACACGCTTTGCATTAATACGATTCGGACGCTCGCTATGGATGGCGTGCAAAAAGCGAATTCCGGTCACCCTGGTCCGCCAATGGGGATGGCCCCAATGGCGTACGCGTTGTGGACGCGTTTTCTGAAACATAATCCGACCAATCCGCAATGGGCCGATCGTGACCGTTTTATCCTGTCTGCCGGCCATGCCTCGATGTTGATTTACAGCTTACTTCATTTGACCGGCTATGATTTGTCGCTTGATGATCTGAAAAATTTTCGTCAATGGGATAGTAAAACTCCAGGACATCCGGAGTATGGAGTCACTCCGGGGGTGGAAACGACTACGGGACCCCTCGGTCAGGGGATTTCAATGGCAGTCGGGATGGCGATTGCGGAGCGGTTTCTGGCACAGTGTTTCAATCGTCCAGGCCATACGATCGTGGATCATTCTACCTATGTCATTGCTGGTGACGGCGATTTAATGGAAGGAGTCGCCTCTGAGGCTGCTTCGTTGGCCGGGCATCTGAAATTAGGGAAATTGATCTGCTGTTATGATGACAATTCAATTACAATTGAAGGCAAAACCGATTTAGCTTTTACTGAGGATGTTGGCAAACGTTTTGAAGCATACGGCTGGCATGTTCGGCGGATCGAAAGCGGAGACGATCCGCAGGTCATCGCTTCGGCTCTTGAGGCCGCTCAGAAAGTGACTGACCGGCCTTCGTTGATTTGTATCAAAACGCACATTGCCCACGGCAGCCCCAATAAGCAAGATTCGGCGAGTGCGCATGGCGCGCCGTTGGGAGAGGAAGAAATTAAATTAACGAAACGAGCTCTGGGCTGGCCTTCATTAGAGCCGTTTTTTGTACCTGAAGAGGCTCTGGCATATTTTAGAAAAAGTGTTGAACAAGGGCAGCAATGGGAACAAGACTGGCAGAAACGGTTTGAAGCCTATCGTGACGCCTATCCGGATTTAGCGAAACAATGGGAACAGCAAATGTCCGGTGATCTGCCTGAAGGATGGGAAGCGGCGTTACCGGAATTTCCGATAGATAAACCCATTGCAACCCGTATTGCTTCAGGAAAGGTTGTTAATGCGATTGCGGATAAAATTCCGGCTCTGATCGGCGGATCAGCGGATTTAGGCCCCTCGAACAACACCACTCTCACTGCCTATCCGGGATTGAGCAGCCAGCAATATGACGGTCGTAACGTGCACTACGGCGTGCGTGAACATGCGATGGGGGCTTTGATGAACGGGATGGCGCTGCATGGCGGCATTATTCCGTATGGCGGAACCTTTTTAGTTTTTTCCGATTATGTCCGCCCGGCTATTCGGCTTTCGGCCCTGATGGAACAGCGCGTCATTTATGTTTTCACTCATGACAGTATCGGCCTTGGAGAAGACGGCCCCACGCACCAACCTGTTGAACACCTGGCCGCATTACGCGTGATTCCGAATTTATTGGTATTTCGCCCGGCTGACGCGACCGAAACAGCGATTGCCTGGAAAGTTGCGTTGGAACGCAAAGACGGCCCGACAGCGCTGGCTCTGAGCCGGCAGGGTTTACCAATTATCGATCGGAAGCAAGGCCCTGCTGCGAATTTGACCGCCAAAGGCGCGTATATTGTTTCTGAGGCGAGTAAATCCGAACCGGATCTGATTTTACTGGCTACCGGGTCTGAGGTGAGTCTGGCCTTAAAAGCCCAAAAAGAGCTTGAAGCCAAAGATATAGGAACCCGCGTGGTCAGCATGCCCTGTTGGGAATTATTCGATCAACAGCCGCAGGCATATCAAGATGAGGTTTTGCCTCCAGCAATTCCGGCGCGCCTGGCGATTGAAGCCGCATCGTCTTTCGGCTGGCATAAATATGTGGGCGGTCAGGGCGGAATTATCGGTATTGAAACTTTTGGCGCCTCAGCTCCTGAAAAAATCATTCTGGAACAATACGGCTTCAGCGTTGCAAATGTAGTAGAACAGGCGTTGAAACTGGTGAAAGAATAACATAAGGAGAAACCGGGTTTTTCTTAAAAACCCGGTTTCTGGTTCTGGATTGTGATCTTTACACAGAAAAAATTCCATCTGATCGGCGCGCGTGCGCGTATAAAAAAAGTTTTTCACCTTTTAGAGGATCTTATTCCTACATTTCAAACCCCCGGCGATCTTGAAGTGATTCCTCTCTATCTTGAGTATCTGATTACTCTCAATCCTGAATCACGTAATTTTCAATTCTCAGAAGACGAAATTGAACGGCTCAGGCAATTCCGACAGGTGTTACGTCAGCCATTTTCTTTGGAAGAACGGCGCGATGTCGCACAACAACTGTTGAAATTACGTCACTTGCTGGCGGCTAAAATCCAGCAGCCGTTGAAAGAAGGTTCGTTGATTATTTTAGAGCGTGATGTTCCCCGGCCTGACCCGCTTATTTGGCCAGCATCCATAGTGGTCGTATTAGATCACTTACGCAGCCCTTATAATGTCGGCGCGATTCTTCGAACCATGGAATGCGTCGGATTGCGCCATGTCATAAGTCTGGGCTATACCCCCAGGTTGGAGAGTAAGCAGGTAAAACGTTCGGCCATGGGCTGTGAAACAATTATGCAGGTTGAATATGAATTTGACGGCGTGGCAGTTCTCAAAAAACTGCAAATGCAAGGTTTTCGGGTTTACGCGCTTGAAACGATCGTACCTTCTACCTCGGTTTTTACCTTAGATGCTGTGCTGCCTTATCGAGAGACTCCGCTTGCGCTGGTCGTCGGAAACGAAGAGTTTGGGGTGGACGAAAGGATTATTGCGCTGGCTGATTATCTGATACATATTCCCACGTTTGGGACGAAAAATTCGCTCAATGTGTCGATCGCCTTTTCGATTGCTATTTATCAATTTTGGCATGCGATTTTTGGGAAAAAATAACTTGACAAAATTCCCCCGACTTTCATAAGACTCATTTCATTCGTTCGTTGGGCGGGTAGCTCAGCTTGGGAGAGCATCGGAATCGCACTCCGAAGGCCGCGGGTTCGATCCCCGTCCCGTCCATTTTGTGTGAGAGCAAACTGAGGCATGTGTCAGGAAGGATTGCGTCAGTTTGCTTTTTTTGTTCTTAATTCTTCATAAGTTGAGCGTAGCGTTGCAAACTTTGTAACGCTTCTTGATGAGTCGGTTTGACTTTGAGGACATCTTCCCAATACCCTCTGGCAGTTTCAATTTCCCCTTGCTGGGCATACACCAGTCCAAGATGATGATAGGCGTCAATATTGCGCGGATTAATATGTAGGGTTTGTTTGTAGGCGTTTAAAGCACACTCATACAGGCCCAAATGAAAATACGCATCCCCCAGGGCAAACTGTGCCTGTTCGTGAAGAGGATCGAATTCCAAACTGCGTTCAAGCATTTTGACAGCTTTTTCATATTGCCCCTGATGCAGTAATCCGACGCCCAATTGATGGTGAATTTTGGCATCCATCGGATTTAATTCAAGGGCGCGTTGCAATTTTTTAATGCCGGCCTGGATATTATTGGTTTCGTAATCTCGCATGGCGTCATAAAGCAAAATACAGGTTTGGAGTGAAATCGGACCGGCTGCGTCAGATTCACGAATTTCATAAAGCGCGTTCAAAATCTCATCTATATAGCGTCCGGATGCGTTTTCAGCCAACAGAGTCCGCGCTTTTTCGAAACATGCAATGGCGCGTTCCAGATCCCCAGTGAGAGCATAAGCGCGCGCAAGTTCGTGGATAATGCTATACTCTTGTAATTCTGTCTCATCAAGGTGAGTAAGATGTTCCATCGCGTTTTCATAATTTCCCAGATAGGCATGGCATAACCCGGTACTGACTGCAATCTGTGTTTTATTGACCGGAGTATCATGACTATATTTCCGGGCTTGCTGAAATAATTGAATGGCCGCCTCCCATTCTCCGTTCCATTGTCGAGTTTTTCCTTCGATCATCAAGGCATTATATACGATCCGCTTGGAAGACGCGCGCCTGATTAAGACTCGCTCAAATTCACAATTCGGTAAAGGTTGCTGGCATTTGCCGCACAAAATGCGCTGATGCTCCGCAAAATGAACCCTGATCCGGTTTCTGGTTCCACAAGACGAGCAACTAATCAGATCGATCAGCAAAGCTCCGCAGGCCCCGCAACGAATGATCGTATTAGGTGAGCACGCGGCCGGCATTCGATTTTCTCGTCCGCAAAGATAGCACACTAGCTGTTGCATACGTAAAACCGAAAAAATTTCTGCTTGTTGGCAACTGATTCTTCAGATCCGCCGGACTTCGGAAGTCTTCATAGCGACATCTTACAGACACAGATCAATAAACAGATCCTCCAGCAGGATATTGGGCGAATTTGTGCTGGACTTCAAGGCGACATCAACCTCATACAGACGTTTCAAACTCTGTTTTAACTTGATCTGCGAGAATCGCTGCACGTGTTTCTGCAAATTTTCCGCCAGGCGTGGAGACACCCCGACTTTAACTGCAATCTGAGAGGCTGAGAGAGATTTTTGCTCTGTCAGGTACGCTTTCGTTTTCCACAAAAGTCGAAATTGTCGGGCCAGGAGCGCCAAAATCTTTAAAGGCTCCTCCCCTTCAACCAGCAATTGACGCAACATCCGCACAGCTTCGATTAGATTGCCTGTACTGACGGCGTCAATCATTTCAAAGATGTCTCGTTCACGCACATTGCCAACCACACGTTCAACTATGGCAGGCGTTAATTCTTTATCGCTGGCATAGGCCATAACTTTTTTTAGTTCATTATCTAATTGACGCAGCTCATTTCCCACAGCTTCTGCGAGATAAGCGGCTGTCTGCAGCGATATTCTAAATCCGTAGAGTTTGGCGCGTGAGCTAATCCATTGGGGCAGATCCCGTTCGAATAGTTTCCAGCATTGAATAACTTCTCCGGTTTTTTTCAGGACTTGCGCAAATTTTGTGCGACTATCTAATTTTGACCCGGTGAATACCAGACAGGTTGAAGGATTTGGATGGGAAAGATAGGGAAGCATTTGTTTTTGTGCGTCGGCCGAGAGTTCATCAATATCGGTCACCACAATCAATCGCCATTTACTCAGAAACGGGAACGTTTGAGCCAAATCTAATACGTCGGCCATGACAAGATCTTTTCCGGCAAATTTGTCAACATTGAAATCAACTGATTCAGGTGGAATCAAGACTTGTTTGAGGCGATCAACACACTCTTCAATCAAAAAGGTTTCCTGACCTTGAAAAAGGTACACTGGTTTGATCACACCCTGATCAAGCTGTTTCAACAGTTCAGCAGAGGTAATATACTCTTTTCGCGCTGCCATAGTATTGGCGCAAGGTACGGGGTAAAAGGCGGTATCCTTTATCCCCTTTACCCTTCGTCTTACGCCCCTAAAATCCTTCGGTGGATAAAGTCCGAATTCTTTGCGCCAATTCCTCGGCCAATTCCTGCAACGCCCGTTCTTCGTTTTCTCTTTCTTGGGTGATATTCACTAAAGGGCCGCCGTCAAAATCTTGATCTTCTATCAATCCCTGAGTCTGCCAGAGAATTTCATCATTGACTATGTCTTGCAGTTCAATATCAACGGTGACCTTTAAATTATAACTTGCCACTTCATTATATTCATCATAAGAGGCGACATCGTCGGATTTATACGCTGTGATCGTCCCTCTTAAGATCGCATCGGCGTTATCTTCGGAAACAAGGCGCACTTTACCGCCCTTGACAAATTGTTCGATCACCTGCTGCGTGATGATCTCTTCTACACCATCTTGCAGGGTCTTATTAACAAAGATAGGAATCGCAATGGTTTTAATATGATCCGGTAAGTTTCCTTGCCCAACCAATGTATATCCGCAGCCTGAAACAAGTAAGAGGCTCACACCGAGAATTATCAGCGTTTTGACTGACATGAGGCAAAAAAGAAAGCAACAGCAAAATATTTTCCGAAAAATATCTCGCTGTTACACCTTTACAATCAGACGAGTTTGAACCTTCCAAAGTCTAACGCAGATTTCGGAAGGTTGTTTTCAGAACGATCAGCTTGTTACACGACGACATTTACCAGCTTTTTCGGGACCACGACAACTTTACGCAGGGCTTGCCCGGCAATATGCGCCTGGACACGTTCATCGGCCAGAGCTTGTTGTTTGATGATAGCATCAGAGGCGTCTGCTGTAACTGTTATACGGCTGCGGACCTTACCATTGACCTGCACGACAATCAAAATTTCTTCAGCCTTTGCGGCATTCTGATCGTACTGCAACCAGGGTTCATTGAAGATACTGGACGCATACCCCAGAGTTTCCCATAATTCTTCAGCAATATGAGGAACAAAAGGAGATAATAACATAATTGTTACTTCAATCGTTTCGCGCAGAGCGCGTACGGCACATGTGCGATCTTTTGACGCTGTTCCGGGCAGTTCAAAGGCATAGGCTGCATTGACCAATTCCATAATTGCGCTGATAGCCGTGTTAAAATGGAAGCGGCCATCTAAATCTTCCGTAACCTTTTGAATCGTGTTATGCGTCATGCGGCGCAAATCTTTAACGGCTGCTGGCAGCGAATCCTGATCAAAGGTTCCGACCTCGTATTCCTGAATATCCGGAAGCACATTATATACCAATCGCCATAAACGATTCAAAAACCGGAAACTCCCTTCCGCCGCCTGATCACTCCAATCCAGATCTTTTTCCGGCGGAGAGGCAAACAGGATAAACAAGCGTGTGGCGTCGGCCCCGAATTTTTCAATCTGGGAGTCTGGATCAACGACATTCCCAAAGGATTTTGACATCTTGCGCCCATCTTTGATCACCATCCCCTGGGTTAGCAGATTGTCAAAGGGTTCATCAAAATCCACGATCCCGAGATCGCGCAGCACTTTTGTGAAAAATCGAGAATAGAGCAGGTGTAAAATCGCATGTTCGATGCCGCCAATATATTGATCGACGGTCATCCAGTATTTTACCGCTTCTTTGTCCAGCGGTCCCTCATCATAATGCGGGCAGGCATACCGCATGTAATACCAGGACGAATCCACAAAGGTATCCATGGTGTCGGTTTCACGTCTGGCGGCTTTGCCGCACTTCGGACACTTGACGTTCACAAATTCGGGAATGTGCGATAAGGGATTGCCGCCTGTTACTGAAAATTCGATATCTTCAGGCAGGATTACCGGCAAATCGTGATAGGGCACGGGAACGCTGCCACAGTCAGCGCAGTGAATAATCGGAATGGGATTGCCCCAGTAACGTTGGCGTGAAATACCCCAATCGCGCAAGCGATAGTTGATCGTCGCTTTTCCGATTCCCTGCTGATCCAGATACTCGGTGATTTTCTGGATAGCTTCGCGATTCTTCATGCCGTTAAATGGTCCGGAATTGACCAGAACGCCGTCTTCAACATAGGCCTGAGTCATAGCGTCAGCGAAAAGTTCCGTATCAGGAGGTTGAATCACCACACGCAGCGGAAGCTGATATTTTTGCGCAAATTCAAAATCCCGCTGGTCGTGCGTGGGCACTGCCATAATTGCGCCAGTCCCATATTCCATGAGTACAAAATTGGCGACCCAGATCGGAATCTGTTCCTGAGTCAACGGATTGATCGCATATTGTCCGGTAAATACGCCTTCTTTTTCTGTGGCCTCGTCGGTCCGGACTGCTTTTTCCTGTAATCCGATGCGATTCACAAAATCCAACACTGCTTTTTCCTGGGAGGTCCCGGCAGATAAACTGCGTGCCATCGGATGTTCAGGGGCAAGCACCATGAATGTGGCCCCATACAGAGTATCGGGCCGAGTGGTAAAAATCTCGATCTGATCACTGCCATCAGCCAGAGGGAATAATACCGAGGTCCCGTAGCTTTTGCCAATCCAGTTTTTCTGCATGGTTAATACTCGTTCCGGCCAGCCCGGAAGTTTTTCGCAAAACGCTAATAATTCTTCTGCATAATCGGTCACACGAAAATGCCATTGTTCCAGTTCTCGCTGCCCAATCGAGGTATGGCCACGCCAGCATTTATCTCCTTCAATCTGTTCATTTGCCAGAGAGGTATTACATTCATCACACCAATTCACGATTGATTTCTTTTTATAGATCAATCCTTTTTCATACATTTTCAGAAATAACCATTGTTCCCATTTATAATACAACTGATCGCAGGTCGCCAGTTCCCGGTCCCAATCATAGCTGAATCCGAGGCGCTGCAAGCGTTCGCGCATATTCGCAATATTGCTTCGCGTCCACTGTGCCGGAGGCGTATTATTCTTAATAGCGGCGTTTTCGGCGGGCAAGCCAAAGGCATCCCAGCCCATCGGGTGTAACACGTTATAGCCCTGCATGACTTTGAATCGTGCGATCACATCGCCAATCGAATAATTGCGCACATGTCCCATGTGAATCTTGCCCGAGGGATAGGGAAACATTTCCAGAACATAGAGTTTGGGCTTATGATGATCCACATCAACTTTATATTGCTTGCGCTCCTCCCAGCGCTGTTGCCACTTTTTTTCAATTGCTGTAAAATTATACTGCTGTTCCATTCCTACTCCGTCATTTCAGTGTGTTAGTGTTAGTATTTTCGTGTTGGCGTCCGTTCTTCTTATAATAACCCCAACTCGCGTATAACGTTTAAAACTGGCGGAAGCGGCGTTTGCCAGAGCCATTCGATTTTCAACCAGAAACCGGGAAGCACAGCCGCATGATACGCGCCTTTGTTTCCGGCAAATGCCGTTATATACCGATCTTCCTCGCCCAGTTGGTAACATTCTGCCCATTGTCGCAACGGATCGATTAGCCAATATTCAGGGATATAGGCGGCTTCATATTCTACGAATTTTTTACCGCGATCCCGCTCAACGCTGTCCGGCGAGACGATTTCAATAATTAAATCTGCCGGCCCATCCAAATACATGGTTTTAAGGCGATCGAGGTGTTCATGGCTTACATACAACAAGTCCGGTTTGCGTTTCGAATGTTGTAATTTCATTTGAAATGGAGCAAAATAGACGGTTCCTAAGGCATGAGACTCTGTATAAATTCTTAAGATCGATGCCAAAAAACCTGCCAAATCCTGATGAGTGCGAGAAGCCGGTGAATGTCTGATCATCTCTGCATTTACCTGCTCCGCAAGCGTGTCTTCATCAATCCATTCCAGAATGTCTTCAGATGATTCGTGGACGCGCTGTTTTTCAGGAACGACCGCTTCTAACAGCGTGACCAATCCCTGTCGAATGGCCGAATCTTGTTCAATTTTACGTAGAAAATCCTGAATATCTACTGCCATAGTATTATATTGTCTCCGCAAGCAATGCTACGCTACGATATATTATTCTAGATTTTCAGAAATTCATGCGCAGGAAAAAAACCGAGTTTTTTCAAAAAACTCGGTTTTTTTGGGCTGCAATGTTCTTTCTGAAATATTCTACAGTTTGTAGAAATTTCTCTTGTGTTTTCTCGGATGTGTCAAGCAAAAAGATGAAGAAAGACAAAATTCATGTCAGGAAACCAGAAGAGTAAACAGAAATGTTTCGATCTGGATCGTCTAAACTTCTGCTGTGGAGTGTCAGTACGATGATGGTAAAACAGTTACTCGATCAGGCAAAGGCTTTTCTCTGCTGGGATACCTTTCCGGATCTCACGATCAAACTTATTCCCTTAGAGCATCCGGCAGCGTTTTATACACCGCCCGCATCCAACAGGCATACCATTACGCTTTTCTATCCGGTTCCTTGCGATGATTTCCGGCCGCTCCTGTTTCTCTTGTTTCATGAAATCGGCCATTATCGTCAATTTCAGACCGTGCATACGCGCGGCGCGGACGCATGTTTCTGGGAACGTGTGAATATGGCGAACGGAAGAGAGAAAGTGGCGTTTGAAGAGGAAAGTTGGGAGTTAGGGAAAGATTTGTTCACAGAATTTTTGTTATGTCACCATTTTTCCAAGGAATCAGAGCAGGATCTCATCAAACAATATTGTCGCTATGCCTCCCATTGTCTTAAAAGTTATAAAGATGAATGATCCCCTGTTATTGACGAATGCAATATAATCTTGACAAGATTTTCTTTTCTAAAGATAGTATATGCTATTTTCTTTGACCCTTAACTTTTGTGTATGGGCGAAAGCAGAGGCTCTCGCCTATATACATTATTTCACTGGAGGTTTCACTCATGCATATCGAAGAATTCCTCAAATTTATGGGCGACGTGAAAATGTATGATCTCACTCAGCGTTTAAGTATTCACACGCCTCCCTGGCCAAGCTACATGCCTTTACAAATTCAATATTTTAAGCGTATTGCCGGAGCGCACATGGGGCAGGGGGCGAATGGACAGATCATCAAAAGCAGTAATCATGTCGGCACTCACATGGACGGGGAAATTCACTTCTATCCCAACGGCAGAACCATTGGAGATACTCCGCTGGATTTCTGGGTCGGGCCGGGCGTTGTCGTTGATATTTCTCAGGACGTGGGCGATTATGATTTATATACACCTGAGATGTTAATGAAACACGTGGAAATCAAGGAAGGGGATATTCTGATTATCAACACGGGCTACCATAGATATGCCTGGGATCAGGAAGAAGCTGATGAAATCCGCTATTTTGTCAAACATCCGGGACCGGGACCAAAGTTTGATGAATGGGCGTTGGATATGAAAATCAAATGGATCGGCGTGGACTGTGGCAGTGCGGATCACCCCATGAATACGATTATCGCCCAGTGGCACCCGAAATTGTTCAAACAAGCGGAACAGAAACTCATTGCAACGTATGGCGTGAAAGATTGGGAAGAGATGTTCCCCTCAGAGGAATATTATCAGATTATGCACCTGAAACTCTTTCCAAAGGGACTGATCCATGCTGAAAATGTGGGCGGCGAGATTGAAAAAGTCAGCAACCAGCGCGTATGGATCGGCTGTTTTCCGTTACGCGGCATCGAGTTAGAATCGTCAATGTGCCGTATTATTGCCTTAGCGCCTCCGGATGGGAAGTGAGGAGTAAGGAGTAAGAAGGAGGAAACGAAGATCGTGATCCTAAATCATGTGTGTCATGCCACTTCGACGTTACTCAGCGATCACCGGGCGAAGTCGAGATACGAATGACTTAGGATGTCTATAATAAGCAGTTATTGGTTGTCGGTAAAGAAGTTCTCTTCCTCCTCCTTACTCCCTACTTCCTACTGAATATTATGCCAGTACCACGTGAATTTGAGTATGTGAAACCTGCGACGTTGGATGACGCTCTGTCGTTATTAGCGAAGTATGGAGATCGGGCGCGGATTCTGGCCGGAGGGACGGATCTCTGCCTGAAAATTAAGGAAGCCGCTGAAAGGCCTGAGATGGTGATAGACATTAAGGGGCTGCATGAATTGGCTGTGTTGGAATATGTCGAAAACCAGCTGCATATTGGTGCGGTTGTGCCCTTTACGCGCCTGATTGAATCGCGGTTTGTGCAGGAATATTTTCCGTTGCTGCACGATGCCTCAGCGACCGTGGGGTCGGTTGGCATTCGTAATCGCGCCACCATGGGAGGGAATCTTTGTTCGGCCGTGCCTTCATTGGATAGCGGCCCGGCGCTCTTGGTCCATGAAGCAGTCGCATACGTCAGAAGCCGCAAAGGCGAACGCAGTGTGTCGCTGTTAGACTGGTTTGTCGGGCCAAAACGTTCAGCGTTGCAGCCTGATGAACTCTTAACCGCTATTGCCGTGCCAACGCTGTCCAAAAAAGCCGGAGCGTGTTATGTGAAACTTGGACGGTACTCCGGAGAAGATCTGGCGCAAGCCGGGGTCGGAGTCTTAGCCCTGGAGGGCCATGAGTACCGGGTTGCATTTTGCGCGGCCGGGCCGGTTCCCACGCGAGCCAGGAAGATTGAAGCTCTGCTGTATGGCAACGAACTGAGTGAGTCCCTTCTTAAACAGGTTAAAGCCCTGGTTCCTGAGGAAATTTCGCCAATTACCGACATCCGTTCCTCAAAGGAATATCGAACGCTGATGATCAAGGTGATGGTAGAACGCGGATTGCAGGCGGCTGTGTCGGCGCTGCGCGGTGAACGCAGCGAACATGGCGCGATCTGGCTATAAAAGGAGCATGTATATGAAAAAGACGATACATTTTACCCTCAATGGCGAAGCCAGAAGCGTGGATGTAGCCTCTACGGATACGCTCCTTGAGGTCTTACGCGACAAACTCGGCGTAAAAAGCCCGAAATGCGGATGCGATCGGGGCGATTGCGGCACCTGTACCGTGTTGTTGAACGGGGCCAGCGTCAGAAGTTGTCTCATTTTTGCAGTTGAAGTCGAAAACCAGGAGGTGACAACCCTCGAAGGACTCTCAAAGGATGGCCCCACCCCTCTTCAACAAGCCTTTATTGACCGAAGTTCGTTTCAGTGCGGGTTTTGTGCGCCCGGCATTATTTTGACAACGACCGAATTGTTAGCGAAAAATCCGCATCCGACCGCACACGAAATTCAAGAAGCCATTGCAGGCAACCTCTGCCGATGTACCGGCTATGAGCCGATCATCGAGGCTGTTCTTGAAGCGTCAAAACGCTAAGGAGGGAGCCTTATGCAGGAATTAAAATATGTTGGACAGCCCGTCACACGCATTGATGAGCGTGAGAAAGTCCTGGGCGCGGCGCAGTATGTTGACGACCTGGAATTTGGCCCGAACCTGTTACACGCCTGGGTGGTCGAAAGCCCCTATGCCCACGCGAAGATCCTCAGCATTGATCCTTCGGAAGCGGAAAAAGTTCCGGGTGTGGTAAAGATCGTGACCGGCAAAGATTTTCCATATCACTTTGGGCTGTATATGCAGGATCGTTATATTTTTGCCCAGGATAAGGTACGCTTTGTGGGTGAACAGGTGGCGGCTGTGATTGCTCGAGATCTGAAAACTGCCCAAAAGGCCGCAGAGTTAGTTAAAGTTGAGTATGAGCCACTTCAGGCGATTTTTGATCCACTCGAAGCGTTTCAAAAGGATGCGCCGCTCGTGCATCCTGAGTTAGGAGAGTATGCGCATGTTCCCTGGTTTTTTCCACAAGGGGGAACGAATGTGGCGCATCTGCGCAAAGTGCGGAAAGGTAATATTGAGCAGGGGTTTGCCGAGGCGGATCTGGTGTTTGAAGATACCTACCGTGTACCGCGCTATGCACATTGTTCTATTGAAGTGCATGCTGCGGTGGGGTTATGCGATCAGGCCGGCCGCATTACAGTCTGGACCGCCTCGCAGTCGCCGCATACCCAGCGCCATATTTTTGCAGAAGTGTTGGCCCCTCTCGGGGTGAGCCATCAAGATGTGCGCGTGGTCACGCCGTATGTGGGCGGCGGCTTTGGCGGTAAAGCCGGCGTGACTATGGAAATCCTGGCCGCAGCCCTGCCTACTGTGGTTAAAGGGCATCCGGTCAAAATTCATTGGACGCGGGCACAGGAGTTTTATAATACCTATCAGCGGTTAGGACTGGTGGCGACGCTGAAAATGGGAGTGAAAAAAGACGGAAGTATGACGGCCTTTGAGTACACGATTTACTGGGACGCCGGCGCGTATGTCGAATACGGCGCGAATGTGGTGAACGCCTCAGGTCTGTCAGCGACCGGGCCATACCGGATTCCGAATGTCAAGATTGACGCGCTGTGCATGTACACCAATCTGCCGCCGGGTGGGCCGTATCGTGGGTTTGGGTACTCTGAACTACTGTTTGGGATCGAATCGCATACCACACGCATTGCACACCAACTAAACATGGATGTAGTTGACTTGAAGCGCAAAAATGCGATTCAGGAAGGCGATTCCCTGGCTTATGGTGTGCCCATGACGCCCAACGGTCTGCGTGAGTGCATTGATAAAGCGGCAGAAGCCATTGAATGGGGCAAAAAAGAGGAATCGAAAGATCCGAACAAGGCGATTGGCAAGGGATTCTCGGTCTTCTGGAAAGCGCCGGCCATGCCGGCCAATGCTTCATCAGCGGCATTTTTGAAGTTTAATGAAGACGCCAGTGTCAATATCCTGGTGTCAGCGATGGAGATCGGCCAGGGCTTTTTGACTGCAATGGCGCAAATTGCGGCGGAAATCCTGACAATCCCCCCGGAAAACATCCGGGTTGAGATGCCGGATACGGATCGGAATCCTTATGAATGGCAGACCGTGGCGTCGCACATTACCTGGTCCACCGGAAACGCCGTGAAAAATGCGGCAATTGATGCGCGGGATCAGATTTTTGCGGCGATCAAAGAAGCGTATTTCCTGGAAACCGATGCGCTGTATCTGGAAAATGGAGAGGTGAAGTGTAGAACAAAAGCAGATTTTGCCGTCCCGCTGAAAGAGATTGTGATTAGCGGGATTCTGAAGGAAGATGGGACTTACCGCGGCGGCCCGATTATCGGACGCGGAACTTTTATGCCGAAATACACGTCGGCCTTGGGCAATCCGGAAACCAGCCAGGGCGGGCATCCGAACGTGCATTATACGGTTGGTGCTGCGGGTTTAACGCTTGAGGTTGATAAGCAGACTGGCCGTATGAAAGTGCTGAAAGTCGTTGAAGCAATTGACGCCGGTAAAGCGATTAACCCCATGTCGGTGAAAGATCAGATGATTGGCGGCTTACTCCAGGGATTGGCAACGGTGTTGTATGAGGACATGCGCTACGACGAGCATGGGAAATTGCTGAACCCGAATTTCACCGATTATAAGATTCCTACCGCCCTGGATATTCCTGAGGAAGTGATCCCAATCATTGTCGAAGTCCCGCAGCCCGATGGCCCCTTCGGGGCCAGAGGGATTGGCGAGCATCCGATGATTCCGGCCGCTCAAATGGTGGCGAATGCGCTTGAAGATGCGGTTGGAATTCGAGTGAAATCCATGCCGATTACAGCGGAAAAAGTCGGACTTGCTTTAGAAAACGGCATCACTGAGGTTGAGTAAATCACTGCATGGATTTCTTATCAGCAAGGATTCTTTGAAATGGCGTGAAAAACGAGTAGATGACAGGATAGAACGATCCAAGAAGGTGTTTGTAATCACATAAATGTAATAATGTAAGGGAGATGCTTTCGCTGGCAGCGGGAGCATCTCTGAAAACCTATCGCCTCGCGAGGTGAGTGTATATGGCAATGCAACAATCAAAAAATACTGTATCGCCGCAAAATATTGTGATGGGGTTTCAACACATGTTTGTCATGTTTGGGGCCACCGTGCTCGTGCCGATTATTACAGGGCTTGATATCAGCGTCGCGTTGTTTGCATCCGGGGTCGGCACCCTGCTTTTCCATGTCGTGACCAAATTTAAAGTACCCGTCTACCTGGGATCGAGTTTTGCCTTTATTCCTGTGATTATCGCCGTGTCAACCGCTGAAGGCGGGACCTTGCAAAAAGCTTGTGGGGGGATCTTTGTGGCAGGTTTTCTCTATATCATTGTGGCGATTATTTTTCAATTTATCGAATTTGAGACGATTCATTCCATTCTTCCGCCGCATGTGACGGGGCCGATGATTATTTTGATTGGCTTGATTCTTGCGCCGGTGGCTATTCAAAATGCAAATGGCACAAATTCACCGGCCGTCGCAGAGGCCATTGGTAAAGCCGGCTGTTGGGGAGTTGCTCTGGTCACATTTGCAGCCGGGGTGTTTGTCAAAATTTTCCTGGAACGCTGGGGATTTAAGTTTCTTTCGACCCTACCGGTGTTGTGCGCGCTGGTTATTGGATACCTGGCCTCCATATTAGTGGGTATTGTGAGCTTTGAGTCGATCTCCAATGCTGACTGGCTCGGCTTGCCGCCTTTTTCACTGCCAGTCTTCGATATACGTGCAATTTCGATTGCAGTGCCAGTGGCAATTGTGACGATGGTCGAACACTTTGGCGATGTGTTGGCGATTGGGAATGTGGTTGAGAAAGATTTTATCCGCGATCCCGGCATCCATCGCACCTTGATTGGCGATGGGTTGGCAACCTCGCTTTCAGCATTGATGGGTGGTCCGGCCAATACGACCTATTCCGAAAATACCGGAGCCGTCGCGTTAACCGGGAATTTTAACCCCATTGTTATGGAAATTGCCGCAATCTTCGCCATTATCCTGTCCGTTGTCCCGAAATTCGGGGCCATGATTTCAACTATTCCGGCACCGGTTATTGGGGGGATTTCGATTTTGCTTTTCGGAATGATTTCTTCGATTGGCATTAAAACAATGGTAGATAATCGGGTCAATCTCCACGATCCCAGGATTTTGATTATTACCGCGGCTATGCTGGTCCTTGGTCTCGGCGGCGCTGAATTTGTGCTAGGCCCGATTGCCTTGAGCGGTTTAGGATTGGCGGCAATTGTAGGGATTATCTTGAATGCGATCCTGTCTGCCGGGGCACGAAGCTAAAGACGCGCATTCCGAAACCATCTTTTGTTCTGTTAGGAATTTTGGAGATTTATTGCAGAAAAACCGGGTTTCTTCTTCAAGAACCCCGGTTTTTAAATGGTCTAAAGCTTGTGAGCAGGAACTTTATGGGGGAAGATATTATGAAAACATGTATAATCTCTCTCTGTGCGCTCAGTTTGTTTCTTACGCTTACAGCATGTCAGCATCACATGTTTTTGTCTGGCGAAAGGGCGTTTGATCGTGAACTGGCTTCTATTGACCGAATTGAGATTCTGATACTGAAATCCTTTCCGGTACAGGTGCAGGTTCGCATCACAGGGTATTTACGTGATAGTTGTACTACAGTAGACCATATCACGCAATCCCGTGTCAATAATCTTTTTCAGATTCATGTCATCACAAAACGTCCTGTAAATGAAGCCTGTGCAAAGCTGATCACCTGGTTTGAGGAGTCCGTCGCGCTGGAGGTGTCTCATCTGCCAGCCGGAACGTATGTTGTAGATGTGAATGGGATACGCGACACGTTTACCCTTAATGTTGAAAATCGGTTATGACATCTGTGGTTGCAAGATATGGGAGAAAATATGGATACGATTACCGCCTTTCGTGAAGAACGTGAACAACTGAATGAAATTGTGCTGAAATACGGGCAAAAAGATATTAAACGTTTTTTTAATCTGGATACCAATGTGTATAAAGACGGCGCACTTCCGGCCAAAACCAAAGAATTGCTTGGTCTGGTCGCCTCACTTGTCCTGCGCTGCGACGATTGTATTTTATATCATACGATCCGTTGCTGTGAAGAAGGTGTGACTGATGAAGAATTTGAAGAAACCATGACTATCGGCCTGATCGTCGGCGGGTCAATTACTATCCCGCATCTACGACGAGCTTTTAAACATTGGGAAGAACTCAAGACCAGGCAATCAGCACAATGATGAAAGCCGGTCCGGAGTTGGGGAGAGCTTGACGCGAGTGATGTGAAATGTGAATTGCGTGAATATTTAGCCTTGACAGAATTCTCTGATTTTTTCATGACAATCCATAAGCTATTTTCATTGATAATTTCATAGATATCCAGCGTAGAAACCGGATTTTTGGAAAAACCTGGTTTCTGAGACGGAAAGACGATATGATGCAACGCACAGTAATTGATGAATTGAAAGACCGCGGGTTTATTTTTCAAATGACGGAAACAGGGGTAGAGGAAGCGGCCAAAAATGAAAAGTTGATAGTGTATGTGGGCTTTGATCCGACCGGTGCCAGCTTGCACGTGGGGCATGTCATTCCGATCATGGGCTTGGCCCATTTACAGCGCTCTGGTCATCAACCGATCGCGCTGATTGGCGGAGGGACAGCGTTGATTGGCGATCCCAGTGGTAAACAAAGCGAACGAGCCTTGCAGCCGAAAGAAACGATCGAAGCCAATGCACAAAGCATTAAAGAACAGATGAAACATTTTTTGCGTTTCGAAGGCGAAAACCCGGCCTTGATGCTGAATAATGCAGATTGGCTCTGTCAATTAAATTTAATTGACTTTCTGCGGGATGTGGGCAAGCATTTTTCATTGGGGAGCATGTTAGCCAGAGATTCTGTGAAGTCCAGGCTCGATCGCGAACAGGGGATTTCTGTGACCGAATTTTTATACGCTCTCTTACAATCCTATGACTTCATGTATCTGAGCGAACACCACGGCTGCAATATGCAGATGGGTGGCTCGGATCAGTGGGGCAATATTACAGCCGGTATCGAATATGTCCGTCGAACGTCAGGAAAAAGCGTGCATGGCATCACTTTTCCGTTGCTGACCAAAGCCGATGGCGGGAAATTCGGCAAAACCGAAAGCGGGGCAATCTGGCTCGATCCGAACCTGACCTCGCCGTATGAAATGTACCAGTTTTGGCTGAACACAGATGATCGTGACGTGATCAAGTTCTTGAAATTTTTCACCTTTCTTCCGCTGGAACGTATTGCCGAACTAGAAAAAGAGGTGCAGGACAACCCGGAGCAGCGTAATGCGCAAAAAAACCTGGCGTGGGAATTTACCGCCCTGATCCATGGAGAAACAGCCACGAAAGCCGCGCGCGGGGCTTCTGAACTGTTATTTGGAACAACGCCGGACGATTTAAGCCAGGAAACATTGGCTTATGTCGAACAAATTATCCCCAATAGCCAGATCAGCCGGGTGCAGATAGCGGCAGGGGTCGCCATGCCTGATGTGCTTGTTCACACGCAGCTCAGCACTTCAAAAGGGGAAGCGCGCCGATTAATTTCGCAGGGAGGAGTCTATGTCAATAACCAGCGCCGAAACCTGGATGAAGATATAACTTCGGCGGATCTGCTGCTGAATACCGCCGTGCTGTTACGGGCGGGCAAGAAAAAATATCATCTGTTGATCGCGAAATAGATCCAGCATGAGGCAGAACCATTGACCTGATACCCCTCACAAAAAACCGGGTTTCTTGAAGAAACCCGGTTTTTAGCCGTGTCAATCGGGATGGCTGCTGCTGTATATCTGGCAATTGACTGAGTTGGCAGCCTGATTCACGTGACAGGACTCTTGAAGCATAAAAAAACCTCCAGGAATATCACATTCCTGGAGGTGTGCTATGACGATATTTCCGAACGTCTGCAAATTAACTATTTTTGAACTTTCGTTGCAACTTTAAGGCTTTCCGTCTTCGAGCTTCACTCGGTTTTTCATAAAAACGGTTTTTGGTAATCTCATTTTTTAAGCCTTCTTTATTAAACTTATTTCTCAGGATATAGAGCGCTTTATTAATGTCGCCCTCAACGGTAACCTCTACCTGAATTTTTCGCATAGCACACTTCACCTCCCCTTTTCAACATGCGGTCATACAATCGTGACCCTTGAGAAAACGCAAGAAAAAAGATAAACAATTTGCACTCTAAAGTTTGCAGACCTGGATAAGACAATCAGGCTTTTCGAAAAATCCGATTCTTTACGCCATAGCGTTACACCATCAGCATTTCGTATAACCGTTGTTCATCGCTCTCTCGAACTTCGTAATCAAGAGTGTTGTCGGCATTCACACGAATATGAATGTGTTGGTGTTCAGAAATGTTGCCATTTAAGAGTTCTTCCGCCAGCATATCTTCAATCGTTTTTTGAATCAATCGGCGGAGCGGCCTGGCGCCATACAGAGGATCGTAACCATGTTGAGCCAGCCAGGTTTTCGCTTCACTGCTCAGAGTAATGGCCAGCTCTTTCTCTTTCATTTGAATATTGATGTTTTTCAGCATAATATCCACAATCTTTCGAATGTGGTCTTCTGTCAGGGGATGAAAAGTGATAATTTCATCCACGCGATTCAGGAATTCCGGATTAAAAATCCGTTTTAATTCCCCGGTGACTTTCTCTTTCATCTTTTCATACTGGAATTCTTCCGATTCTTGATGAAACCCTAAATGTGCCTGTTTCTGAATCATTTTTGCGCCGACATTTGACGTCATAATGATGATGGTATTCTTAAAATCGACGGCATGTCCGTAACTATCGGTTAACTGCCCATCTTCCATGATCTGGAGCAGGATATTAAAGACATCCGGATGCGCTTTCTCGATTTCATCGAACAGGACAATCGAATAGGGTCGGCGGCGTATTTTTTCTGTCAATTGCCCACCTTCATCATAGCCGATATAGCCCGGAGGAGCCCCGATCAGCCGTGAGACCGCATGGCGTTCCATGTATTCTGACATATCAATGCGAATCAGGGTGTGTTCATTGCCAAATAAGTAGGTCGCTAAAGCCCGGCTCAATTCAGTTTTTCCAACGCCGGTCGGGCCCAGAAAGATAAAAACGCCGGTCGGACGTTTAGCGTTTTTGATGCCGGTTCTGGAACGCCGAATGGCTTTGGCAACAGCATTGATCGCTTCATCCTGTCCGATGACGTGTTGATGGAGTTCTGCTTCAATATGCAGGAGTTTTTCGCTTTCGTTTTTTTCGATTTTTGTCAATGGGATTCCGGTCCATTTCGAAACCACATGTGCCACATCATCTTCGCTGACCAGGGGAAGTTGTTGATTTTGCTGAAGCTGCCATGATTCTCTCACCGCTTCTAAATTCCGCCGTAGTTCGCGTTCTTTATCGCGCAATTCAGCCGCTTCCTGAAAATCCTGCGACCACACTGCACGATCTTTTTGTAAGGTAATGTCCTGAAGCAAAGCTTCCACTTTCAGAAATTCTGCCGGATAACGATACCCCTGAAGCTTGCGTAAAGAACTCGCTTCGTCAATCACATCAATGGCTTTATCAGGAAAATATTGATCAGGAATATATTGCTCAGACAAACGTACCGCTAATCTGATGCTGTTGTCAGGAATGCGAACCTGATGATAGGTTTCATACGTTTCTTTGAGTCCCTGGAGAATGGCGATGGTATCTTCTGCTGTGGGCTGGAACACTTGCACTGGCTGAAAGCGTCGGGCTAGCGCGCCGTCCTTTTCGATGTATTTCCGATATTCATCAAGCGTGGTCGCTCCAATGCACTGAATTTCTCCTCTGGAAAGCGCAGGTTTCAACATGCTTGAGGCGTCAAGAGAGCCCTGAGCCGAACCTGCCCCCATGAGCGTATGAATCTCATCAATAAACATGATAAACTGGCGATCCGAGGCGATCAGGTCTTTCATGATCGCTTTGAGGCGTTCTTCAAACTGTCCCCGATACATAGTTCCCGCCACAATACCGGCTAAATCGAGGGTAATCAGCTTTTTCTCCAACAGAATTTCAGGAACCTCGCCGTTCACAATCCGTTGGGCCAGGCCTTCAACAATTGCCGTTTTTCCGACACCAGGCTCGCCTAACAGAATCGGATTATTTTTCGTCCGACGACTTAAAATTTGGATAATTCGGGCAATCTCCTTTTCCCGTCCAATCACCGGATCGATTTTATTTTCCGCAGCCAATTGAGTCAGATCCGTGCTAAACTGGCGCAGCGCTTTATATTCGGTCTTTTTCTTTTTAGTTCCTTTGTGGGTTTCTCCGAGCAAGTTGAGGATTTTTTCACTAAGTTGCTCTTCAGTAACCCCATATTCATCCAAAATGATGGCCGCCAAATTGCCACCTTCACGCAGAATTCCTAAGATCAGGTGTTCGGTTCCAACATAATTATGTCCCAGTTCGCGTGAGAGCTCGAGCGCTAAACGCAGAACTTCTTTTGCAGAGGGGCTGAAAGGAATATTGGTTGTCCCTGGTTCAAGCGCGCCACTATTTAGACGATGTTCAAGATCAATGCGCAGATCGTAAATATCCACATTTAATTCGCGCAATGCATGGACGCCCACCCCTTTTTCATCATGGAGAGCGGCTAGCAAAAGATGTTCACAATCCAGGGACGTATGTCGAAAACGCAAGGCTTCTTCACGGGCAAGAATAATGGTTTTTCTGGCTCGTTCGGTAAAACGGTCAAACATACGCGCTCACCTTCCCAATGTGTATCGGTTCACAGTTTATCGGGATATTACACCGGAACAACTTTGGTGACTTCCTGAATTTCTTGCTGTAAGATTTTTTGTACGCCAAACTGTAAGGTCATTCTTGCTCCGGGGCAGCCGGCGCAAGCGCCTTGCAGGCGAACATGAACTTCGCCGTCTTCGGTCACGTGGACTAATTCAATATTGCCGCCATCTCTGGCTAAGGCTGGTCGGATTTTCTCTTCAATCACTTGTTCTACTCGTTCTCGTAACATAATTCATCCTTTCTCACATTTATTCATCGTCATTGCTCTGTTATAGATCAATTGACATAGGTTGACTCTTACGATTTTCTCTGTTGTATGTATGTGGTGAGCTGTCTGGAAAGTCAACTTATTTTCTAAAAAACATACAAGGAGAAACCGCACGTTCAAAAAAAGACCAGAAAGATAGACTAACTCAGAGGTTTGGGCGGTTCTGCGGAAATGGGTTTTTGAGCATCTGTCTCTTTCTTGTGATGGGGCCGTCGTTTTTTAGGTCGCTTACGCTGAGTGGTTTCTCCGGGAATTGCGCGGAGCCGGGCTTTTTTTTCATTTTCGATCGTGGTTTTCTGCGTGGTGATAAGCGTCGCCAACGAAGAATCCGATTCTTTGGCCGCTTCGATCAGTTGTGCGCCTAAACTGCCAAGTGCTTGCATAAATTCATGGGCATAAACGCTGTTACAAGGAATTTCCCCTGAACAACGAAGATACGGTAAAACTTTGTGGGTAAATGGTTAAATTCTTTATATTCTCTGTTATGGTACGCGATCAAAAAAGGTCATGCAGACACCCTGAATTTCAACAGAACGTCTCACAAGCAGGCTGTATTTTCTCTCGGAGTTTTGTCAAGGAAACGATGATCTTTTTTCGAAATTTCTCTCAGATACCATAAAAAATTCCATGGAACTTTTGAACCTTCTGACATCTCAAACGTATGTTGAGAAGAGAAAAAACTTGCCAAACCTTGCCTTCTGCGAAAATCTTAAGTAAGTCGTCACACTGTTCAATACTTCGGACAGTTTTCGCATGACCCCCTTTTATTACCCCCGTAAACGGGGGGAAATTGGAAGGAAATCTTCTTCTGTCTACTTCCCCCCGCTTGCGGGGGGATTGAGGGGGGGGAAGGCGAATCAAAACTGCCCGAAGTATTGACTGTTACAACAGCTTCTTAAACAAGCTTTTCCGCTAAACAGGAGCAAAGAAATTTCAGGCTGTTTTTTTCAGATAAGGCTGTCACAGAGGTACATCAAAAAATATTTACAGGAATTTTTATACATCAGAAGTCGGATTTTTTGAAAAACCCGGTTTCTGATGGACAAAGAAATTATTGATTATTACGAAACGATGAATAGACACGACATTGAACGCTTGCGCTCTCAACTTTCCGCCTGTCCTGGAATTCTGGCACGAGATCGCTTTTTTAATTCTGCTGTACTCATTCCGCTTGTGTTAAAAAATGACGAGGTCTCTGTGCTTTTTCAAAAACGCGCCAATCATATTCGTCAGGGGGGAGAAATTTGTTTTCCCGGCGGACAGCATGATCCTGAACTCGACGCTGACTATCAGGAAACAGCAGTTCGAGAAACGATCGAGGAATTAGGCGTTAAACGCGAGCAGATTCAAATTCTTGGTCGCCTAGGGACTTTCCTGGCCCCCCAGGGGGTGACGATTGAACCGTTTGTCGGAATTTTACATATTGAGAATGTGGATGAGCTTTCGATCGATCCCAATGAGGTTGAACGGGTTTTTTTGCTGCCGATGACATATTTTGAAAACACGCTGCCGCAAGAATATCATGTTAGAGTAGAGGTACAGCCGGCTTATATAAACGAGAAGGGCGAAGAGCAGATTTTACTGCCCGTCAAAGCGCTTGGACTGCCTGAACGTTATGCTCGTCCCTGGGGCGGCAGGCATTATCGGGTATTGGTATATCCCGCTCCAGAAGACACTATTTGGGGGATGACCGCTGCCATCATCTACGACCTTGTGCAAAAACTGCATGTGTAACCCCAAAGCTCCTGATTGAGCTTCTTTATAGAGAAAACGGACATTCCGGCTTGTTCCGTTGATTTATCGAAGAAAATTTACGCGTCGGGTTGGTCACGAGCGATGGAAGCTTCTGGCCGTTTTTCTGCCTGCTGCTGTTTCTTTTTGTGTATGAGCCGCTGAAAAAACTCGTCAAACTGATTGTGCCAGGAAAAAACCGGGGTTCTTGGAAAACCCCGGTTTTTTTGTTTCGTCGCAACGACTTATGACAGCGTGGGCGGAACCTGCACCGCATATTCCTCGCCGAGTGTGCACAAATCAGCGTAGGTCTTCTGTAATACCCGGATTCCGTGCTGTTGGCTAGTTTGTTCCTGCTCAAATTCCGGTTGTCCGGCGAACCAGACACGTTCTTCCCCTTCGGCCACCGGGCAATCGTTCAGGTCTTGCAGCATCTGATCCATATCCTGTCGGAATTCCTGGGGGTCTCGAAAACAACTGATTTTGATTGCGCCGAAGAAATGGCTGACGCGGGCGTAAGATTCCGGGGTATCAAACACATTTTTCCCAAACGGCGCGCCGCATAACACGGCCGAAAGGATGTCGACCATCACGGCCAGTCCATAGCCTTTATGCCCGCTATGTTCCGTGCCGAATCCGCCGAGCGGCAGAATGCCTCCGCCCAGATGGGCTAACATATCTTTTAAGACAGGTCCGGCCTGACTCGCGGATTTTCCGGTTTTATCCACCGCCCATCCTGACGGCAGTTCTTTTTCCATGCGTTCATACAGCTCAAGTTTGCCTCGGGTGACAACCGTGGTAGACATATCCAGCACAAAAGGCGGCTTTTGTCCGGCCGGGGCCGCAAAGGCAATCGGATTGGTGCCATACATGCTCTGACGGCCAAAGGTCGGCACGCCCAGCGTTCCGGTGTTCGTCATAGCAATCCCGATCATGTCTTCTTGCAAGGCCATGCGGGCGTAATAGCCGGCAATGCCAAAATGATTGGAATCGCGCACGCAGCCGAAGGCAGAACCATTCGTTTTCGCTTTCCGGATCACACTGCGCATAATTTTTGCGCTGATCGGTGCGCCCATGGCACCATGGGCATGAACAACAATCGAAGAGGGGGTATCCACCAGAGTTTCTATTTCGGCACTTGGAAGCATCAACCCCGACTTCAACCCCTCCACATAGCGTCGCGTGCGAATCACGCCGTGCGATGGAATATCCATTGCATCAGCGGTGACGAGGACATTCGCCACAATCTTGGCGTCCTCTTCTGCCACCCCTAATTTTTGAAATATTTGCTGACAAAATTTTTCTAACGCTGTCCGTTCAAATTTAACCTGTTCTGCTGACATCGTTGTCTCCTCTGAAACTGCAAGGATTTCTCATAAGCAAGGATTGTTGTCCCTGTTCATGTAAAATCCATGCTGACTCCTTTGAAAATACTCATACCCCCGGACATCCCTGTTCATCGAAAAATTCGATGAACAAAGCTGTTCACCGGTACATAAATAGGTACGCGATAGTTAATATTTCAGGTATGAAATTGACCGCCGGGATTTAGCCAGGCGTTCCCAGGAAGACTTCCCACGACTCAATCCAACAGCCGTATAAAGCGTGTCAAGAATTGCAACCTGTACAATGCGTGAGACCATCACGTCGGTACGATAGCTGACTTCTTCCGAAATGGTCGGAATACACACATCCGCGATGGCGCTAAGGTGTGAATCGGGATCGCCAGTTAACGCAATGACTTTCGCCGGCGGTTTGGCCTGTTTAACCGGTTCAACCACATCACGGCTTTCTCCGGAATGGGAGATGCAGAAAATCACATCGCCTTCATGCGGTTCCGTTAAAATAATCGCATTAATGTGCGGATCTTGTGAAAAATGACAATCGAGTCCCAGACGTGAAAACCTGAAAAATGCCTGGAGCGCAATTGCTCCTGATACAGCATACCCAAGAAAAATGACGCGTCTGGCATTCTTGAGCAGTTCAACTGCTGCCAACAATGGTTCCGCATTCGGAAGCTGCAAATTTTCATGCAGCGTCTGGATCGCGCCTTGAAAAATTTTTTGTTTGATGGTCACGATATCATCGGTTTCGGTAATATCACTATAGGTATGATAAAAGGTTTTGCCCGCAATTTCTGTGGCCAGACTCACCTTAAAGTCGTGATACCCTGAGAATCCCAGAGTACGATAGAAACGGACAATTGAGGACTCACTTTTGACCCCGGTGGCTGTGGCAAGTTGTGTAATTGACATATTAATTACATTTGCAGGCTGGCCGAGAATAAATTTGGCAATTTCCTGCTGCATCAGGGTCATCTCTTTGAACTTCATGCGAATCGTCGCTAAAACCGCCATAATGTATACTCTTTCCTCCATACGTGTCAAAAGATCAGAATAGGCGCATGAACAACCACTTTTTTCAACCATAAAAGAGGTATGCTTATTTGTCAAAAATTTTTTCTATAGAAAATATTTCTTTAAGCATTCTCTCTATCTTTTATTAAAGAAAAAAATTTTTTCTTGACTTTTCTTGTAATGCTGACAAGAAGTTTTTCCAGACGTATGTGTGTCAAAGTCAAGCTTTAACGCTTCTGAAGTCTTCAAAAAACTACCATTTACTGCAACTAGTACGGAGGGCTATGCAACACATATGAAAGCACAAGAATTTATCGGCATTATTCCGCCTCTCCTCTCCTCTTTCACGCAGGATGGGGGCGTATATGAACACGGTGTACGCGAAATTGTCAAGTTTACCTTGCCACACGTTGATGGGTATTATCCGATCGGAACCTATGGCTGCGGTCCTTTGATGTCGATCCCGGATCGGCAAAAAACCCTGGAAATCATTTTGAATGAAGTCAATGGCAAAGTGCCGGTGGTCGCTCATGTGGGGGCGGCCGGCACGAAATCGATGATCGAGCTTGCTAAACATGCCAAAGCGGCTGGGGCAGCGGGTGTTGGAGCGATTTCTCCGTATTATGCCCCGCATTTGCCGGAAGAGAATCTCTATCGTCATTTTGCCAGCCTGATTGATGCGGTGAATGAAGAAGATTTTCCGGTGTATGTGTATAATAACATGCACTATTCCCAAAATGCTATTAGCCCCAGGTTATTGAAACGCCTGGCAGATTACGGACTGAGAGGATGTAAAGACAGTTCCTTCGATCTGGTGAATTTCTTTTTCTTTCAGGATGCGGTCGCAGATTATCCTGACTTTAATGTGATTATTGGCACGGAAGCGATTTTTATGGGCGCTTTTGACGCCGGGGCTACGGGTATGGTGTGCGGCATGGGGAATATCTTTCCGGAAATCCTGACAAAAATGTATAAAGATTATCGCGCCGGCGATCGCATCGCAGCGATGGAAACCCAACGGTTGATCCTGAAGATTCGCGCAATCACCAAAATGGCCCCAACGGTCCCAGTGATGCACGCTATCCTCAAAATGCGCGGAATTGACGCAGGTCATCCATTAAGCCCGCTTCTTGCTATTGATGACGCGACCACAGAAAAAGTCAAAAGTGCGTTGCAAGCCCTGAATTTATTATGAAACATGAATTTCAGGTTTGTAGTTCGCGCTTGAGCGCGCGGTTTCCGCCTGAAGGCGGAACTCACGCATGCACTACGAACAGTAGGGAAGAAAAAGAGGTTCTCTGTGAATTCCTGATCACGAGAATTGCCAGAGAGCCGAAAAAGAATGCAGCGTACTGCAACTGTTGAAGTGGCGTCTTTTGGCGAACCGTTGATTGGAATTTACCCGCCGAGTGGATGTTCGATTGCCGATGATGTTCCGCTTTCAAAAACCTGGGGCGGCGATACTTCCAATCTGGTGCTGGCGCTCTGTAAATTAGGTCATAAGTCCGCATATATCAGTCGAATAGGCGATGATGGCTTTGGCCAGAGTTTTCTCAGGCTCTGGCAGGATACAGGGGTGAATACCTCGCAAGTCAGAGTGGATCAGGACCATCGCACGGGCTTATATTTCATTTCTTATCAGGCCGAGAAACACGTGTTCACCTATTACCGCCAAAATTCAGCGGCCTGTTGGATCTCTTCTGAAGATATTGACTGGGAATTTCTGCGGGAAGTCAAAGTGCTGCACCTCAGCGGCATCAGCCAGGCCATCAGCCAGCAGGCCCTCAATGTGTCATTCGATCTCTTCGCGTTTGCCAAAGCACATCACATTTTAGTCTCTTATGACGTCAATTACCGGCCTCCGCTGTGGAGGCCGGACATCGCCAAGGCGATTGTCAAACACACAATTGAAGAATATGTAGATCTGCTTGAAATCACAGACGAAGAGATGAATGTGCTCGGATGGGGCGAACAGCCTGAGTATCTCGGTCGGCATTTTGCGCGCATTCCGCATCTGTCTGCCGTTAAAATGGGAGCGCGAGGCAGTTATCTGCGACAGGGGGATCGCGAGGTATGGATCGATCCCTGCCCAATTATCGCCGTTGATACGGTAGGCGCTGGTGACGCCTTTGATGCTGGTTTAATTGCCGGAATTTTAGAAGGGATGGATTTTGAACACATCGGAAGGTTTGCCAACGCTGTTGCTGCCTTAACCTGTCGCGATGTCGGCCCTCTGCGCGCTCAGCCGACCCGCGAAGAAGCACAGCAATTTTTAGCATCCTTAAATTCTTATGTGAAAACACAAACTGAGTAGTGCGTTGTCAAGGTTTAAGTGACGGGGTACAGGTATTTTCAAAGGAGAAAGTTATGTTTCTCGAATTATCCTATCATTATGCCGTTGACGCGCTGCTTCAGCGTTGAAAACAGCCATTGATGGCCAGTCAGAGGCTTAGATATATGACAACAGAAAAAAAATCAATCGTTTCATTAGTCAAATCTACTACCTGTGTGTATGATGGTGTTGATTTTCAAGCGATGGTGCAGCAATCCCTTGAAAATCTGGAAGCTCATGGCGTCGCGATCCCTTCGTCCGGAACTGTGTTTCTGAAACCCAACCTCGTGATTGATGCGACTGCCCGGTCAAGTATCACTACCGAACCCCGGTTTGTCGCCGCCCTGATCAGGCTCCTCAAAGCCAGGGGAGTGGCGTGCGTGTATGTGGGCGAATCCTCGGCAAGTTACATTCCCATGCAAGCCGCTTTCAAAGCTAGTGGGATGGATATGGCCGTCAAAGAAGCCGGAGGACACCTGGTAAATATTGACGATCCCGCCGAAAAAACGGAGCTTGCGCTGCCTGCAAGCGACATAGTAGCAAGCATTATGGTCCCGAAAAAAGCGATGGAAGCTGATTGGCTGATCAATTTTGCCAAGTTGAAAACCCATCGGGTCGGAACCATGACCTGCTGCGTCAAAAACTGGGTCGGGTTTATTCCGCAGGATGTACGTTTACGTTATCATCAAACCCGTTTACCCAAACTTGTGGCCGAACTGCACCGGGCCTTGCCGGAACACCTCTGCTTTGGCGATGGTATCATCGTTGGAGAAGGGGACGGCCCGGATTTGTCGCGCCCTCGTTTTCTCGGTGTGCTGCTCGCCGGCAACGATCCGGTCGCCATTGATTCGATTGGCTCGGAATTATTGAACGTCAGTCGTAATGAACTTGTCTTTCCCTGGACTGCGTATTTTGAAGGGGTCGGCGAAATCGAGCGCAACAAGATCACGGTTATCGGACCGGACATCAGGAGCATGTCAATCCAGATCGAAGCGCCGGTTGAAGTTCTCTACCATCGTTTTCCGGTTACTATTATCCTCGGCGGGGTGTGTGAAGGTTGTTTTGCCTGGTTTATGGGGCCGGCTCTGTTCTGGGAACGGGACGGCATCTGGCAGCAGATTAATGAGCGAGCAGGACGTCCGACCTGCATGATCGGGTTCAACGCCGAGGATATTCACTTCGAAAAACATCTGGAGCAAGGACCTTATTTCGTGATTGGCGATTGCGCTCCGGCCAAATATCGAGAACATCCTGACACTGTGTATATTGAAGGGTGCTGCCCTGGCCCTAAAATCCCGGAAACGATTTTGAAGACCTGCACAACAAATGAATCACTCTGGTCAAAGTAATACTTGACGAAAGATATTCGTAATGGAATACGTTACGTTACGTGATATAGAGAACTCATGTTATATGCTGCCCTGCTTTTTGACCGTTACGCGGTAAAAAGCCTCTGCGTAACGTAAAGAAGTAAATAATGTTTTTGAAATTTTTGTCCCCACCCCTGGCCGGGAGTGAGGCAATATGAAAGGAGAGCTATGAACGACGCACGTATTATTGATCTTTCATACACCCTGACGACTGATATGCTGGTCTATCCCGGGGTTGAACGTCCGGTCTTTCAATGGACCAAACGGGCGAATTCAGAAGATGCCAATGTCACCAAAATCACGATGATTGCCCACACAGGCACACATGTTGACGCGCCGAAACATTTTTTAGATAACGTCCCCTGTATTGATGATATTCCACTCGACCGCTTATTTGGTACGGCCAAACTGTTCCGGTATACCCAGGAATTGCACGGCCAGAAAATCACGCTGGATGATGTACGATCCACAGGTTTTGATCTGGATGACAGCATGATTTTTGTGATGGAAACCGGAATTCAGCGCTACGCTGAAACCAGACAATATAACGAACTCTATCCGACTCCGGCCAAAGATCTCTCTGAGTGGTTGATCAGCAAGAAAATCAAAGCCTATATGACGGATGCGACTTCTATCGATCCGGTTCAAGCACCTGACAGCGAAGAACATCATCTTATCTTAGGAGCAGGCATTCCGATTGTCGAAAACCTGCGAAATCTCGATCAGCTTTCTGCGAATACCCCCTTTGTCATCGGGGCCTTTCCGCTCAAATTGCAAGGACGAGATGGTTCGCCGTGCAGAGCAATGGCTCTGCCAGATGTAAAATACTTAGTCTGACGGCTTCCTGGAGGAAAGGGCAGGGCTGTGAAGTTCTACCCCCGCAAGCGGGGGAAATCAATCCGTTTCCCCCGTTTGCGGGGGGAATAAAAGGGGGGTCACAGCTTTTCCCCGCGAGAACTTAACAGCTCTGGGAGGAAAGGGGGGATTGCCTGCGAGAAAAAATGAAAATCAGAAGTTGAAAAACTGAAGAAGTTGAGAAAAACAGACTCGCAGTAAATGCTTCAGCTTATGCCCATATTGTCCACACGAAAGTACCTGAAGCAGCTGCTACGAACGAAATTTACATGAAGGGAGAATATCATGAAAAGTAATATCTTGAAAGGATTCGTTGTTGTGCTTTTACTCGGCGCAATCGTTACAGTGGGAAATGCTCGCGCCGAACAATTTGTGATTGGCCTGAGTGATTTTAGTTTGGGGAATTCCTGGCGTGTGCAGATGGTTGAAGAGGCGAAATACGCCGCGTCACAACACAGCGATCTGGTTAAGGAATTGATTGTGACTGAAGCTGATGGGGATATTTCAAAACAGATCGCTGATATTGAGGACTTGATCGCCAAAAAGGTGGATGCGATTTTGATTACAGCAGCTAATCCGAAAGCCCTGGTGCCGGTCGTCAGCAAAGCCATGGCCGCCGGTATTGTAGTGGTTGATTTCGACAATCTGGTCTATACGGATGACATTACAGCGCACATTATCGTTGATCAGAAAGAGTTTGGCCGCGTTCAGGGAGAATGGCTGGTGAGCGCGTTGGGTGGAAAAGGCAAGATCGTGGCCTTTAATGGCATGAAAGGCACGTCAATTTCGGCCGAACGCTTTGAAGGCGCGAAGAGTGTGTTTGATCAACATGCCGACATCGAGATCGTGCAGGAAGTGTATGCTGATTGGGATTACGCTAAAGCCAAACGCGCAATGGAAACGCTGTTAGCAGCGTATCCTTCTCTGGATGGCATCTGGTCTCAGGGCGGCGCAATGTCGGAAGCCGTGATTGAAGCGTATCTGGAACGCGGACTGACGCCGCCGCCGGTCACTGGCGAAGATGGCAATGGCTTTCTGAAGATTTGGAAAGAATTACGTGACTCCGGCAAATATCCGAACTTTGACTCGATTGCCACCAGTATGCCAACCTGGTGCAGCGCCAAAGCGTTGGAGGTTGCGTTGGCAGCCCTGACCGGCCAACCTGTTGAAAAAGAGACGATTATTCCGATTCCGACGATCACCTCGGAAACCCTCGATCAATACGTGAAACCCGATCTGCCTGATAGTTTCTGGTGTAATTCTCAATTGCCGGATGAAATTGTGAAGAAGATGTTCGAACGCTGAGCCAGGAGTGTCAAAGCTCGACTTTGACCAGGGTACTTTAAAGTTCCTACCCCACTCCGGTCGAATGTTGTTGAATGAAGGAAACTGACAATTCAACGTGACCAGGGAAAAAGAAGAGAATTGCCAATAGTCAATTGTGAATGAGAAATTGTTAATTCAACAGCATTGGCGGCCGGGGGCGGGGTAGAATGAGGCCAATACATCTATGTCAACACCCTTACTTGCCATGCAAGGCATTGTCAAATCATTCCCCGGAACACTTGCCGTTGATCATGTTGATTTCACCTGTCAACAAGGGGAAATTCACGGATTAGTCGGCGAGAACGGAGCAGGGAAAAGTACGTTGATGAAAGTGCTCGCCGGTGTTTATCGTCCTGATCAGGGAAAAATTTTGCTGCATGGCCTTGAACACCATTTTCGCAATTATTCTGATGCCAGAAAAGCCGGCATCGGCGTGGTCTATCAGGAATTATCGCTTCTGCCAGAACTTTCAATCGCAGAAAATATTTCCATGGGCCTCTGGCCCAAAAAACGATACGGGCTGATTGACCGCAAAGAGATGCAGCAGCGAGCTGTGGAGGTCCTGCAAGAGATTGGGGTGAACGTGAATCCGAATGAACTCGTGAGTTCGCTTCCCATGGCCTTGCGGCAAATGGTTGAAATTGCCAAAGTCTTAACGCAGCATCCTAAAGTGATTGTGTTTGATGAACCAACGTCCGCGCTTTCCAGAGATGAAGTGCAGATCTTGTTCGGTATTCTGCGCGGCCTTCAAGAAAAAGGGCGCGGCATCATCTTTATTTCACATCGGTTAGAGGAGGTACTGCACATTTCCGATCAGATTACTGTCATGAAAGACGGGCAAAAGGTCATCACCGACCAGGCGTCTAATTTTACTGAAGACCGCTTAATTTCCTCAATGGTTGGTCGAGAATTTTCTGAAATCTTTCCACCGAAACCGCAACCCAGTGATCTTAATGAACGGCTGTTTGGGTACGATGGCATCTTGCAGCGTTCGGGGAAACGGATTCGCTTTTCAGCTCTGCGAGGAGAAGTCCTCGGCATCGGAGGACTCCAGGGGCAGGGACAGCTGGAAATGCTGCAATCTATTTTCGGTCTGGGAGGGTGTACGGAACTCACGATTCAGGTGTTGGGCAGGGAAGTTGAAGCCAACAATCCGGTACAGGCCATGCGAGCAGGGATTGCCTTAATTCCAGAGAATAGAGGCGAAGAAGGGGTGTTTTTGATTCTTTCCGTGCTCGAAAACCTCACCGCCCCTACGCTTGAGCAGCGTCAAAAACATAGCCTGATCCAAAAACAAGAAGAAAAAACGGTCGTTAAGCAGATGATTGAGAGGCTTTCTCTCAAAATTGCTTCCCTTCGCCAGCCCGCTCAATCCTTGAGCGGTGGGAACATGCAAAAATTAGTGCTTGGAAAATGGCTGCTCTCAGAACCATGCGTCATGGTCATGCTGGAGCCGACTAAAGGGGTTGATGTTGCTGCAAAACAACAGATTTACCGTTTGATTCGTGAATTAGTGCAAAATAATGTGGCCGTGATTGTCTATACCAGCGATATGCTGGAATTAATTGGCGTCTGTGATCGGGTGCTGATCATGAATCATGGCTTCCTGAGCGGAAACCTGACCGGCGAGGAACTGACCGAAGAAAATATCATGAAAGCCGCTGTCAGCCAGACGGATATACTCGAAAGCGAGGTACAGCTATGACCGAAAGACAACGTAATCTGCGTTTATATATCCCGGTCTATTCAATCTTTTTTCTGATCTATCTTGTCGCTTGTGTGATTGAACCAAGCTTCTTTACCTGGAATAATAATGTGAATCTGTTTACTCGCATCACTCCGTTAATTTTCGCCGGTATGGCTCAGACCATTGTGGTGTTGACTGGTGGAATTGACCTCTCGGTCGGCTCGATCATTGGCCTTACGAATGTGATTGCCGCGAGTCTGCCCTTTGTGGATACGCCTCAAAACATTCTGTTATGGGCCTGCATTCCTCCGCTTGTCGGCTTACTCGTTGGTTTGATCAATGGAGTGATTATCACTCGCGGCGGGTTTCCGCCTTTGATTGTCACGCTGGCGACCGGCGCGATCTGGAAAGGGGTCACGCTGTTTTTGATGCCGATTCCCGGCGGAGAGGTGTCGCTGACAGTCGCCATGACCGCCACTGGCCAACTGTTTAACAGCATTCCGGCTCCGTTGGTGATTTTTACCTTAGCCGTCTTGCTCTGTCACACGTTATTATCCAAAACCACCTTTGGCCGCTCAATCTATGCGATCGGGGGGAATGAAACCATTGCCTATCAATCGGGCATCCCCTGTCAAAAAATGAAGATTGGGGTGTATGGCGTCAGTGGCGTTCTGTGCGCCTTTGCCGGCATGTTTCTCTCGGCCTGGATGTTCTCGGCCGATCCGCTGGTGGGAGAACCGTATATTCTGAATTCTATTGCTGTCACTGTGATCGCCGGCACTGCGTTATCAGGCGGAAAAGGCGGAGTCCTCGGCGTTATCGGCGCGGCTTATATCTTCTTGTTGATCAGCAATATCCTCAATTTGCTCGCGATCTCGACCTTTTACCAATTTGTCGCCAAAGGCGTGGTGTTGATTCTGGCGCTGGCCGTCACGTCATCCGGCGCAAGCCTCAATCCTGCCCGATTCAGGCAAAAATTTTTTTCTGCCCCACGTTCCGAATTAGAGGAGGTGAGACGTTGACATGGACAGAGAGAAAAAAATGCTCCTGTTTCTTTTCGGATTAATCGCGGCGATGTTTCTGCTGGGTGAAACGGTCTCACAGGGGTTTGTGTCGCCGGGTCATATCGGCAATATTCTGAGAACCGCCTCTTTTTTGGGGATTGTGTCGCTCGGTCAAACCCTCGTTATTTTAACCGGCGGGATCGATCTGTCAGTCGGCCCTTTAATTACATTAGGCAATGTCTTTACCTGCATGTTCATTAATGGGATCAACTTAAACACGTTTTGGGCTATCCCGGCTATTCTTTTGTTAGGAATATTGTTTGGCGTGGGCAACGGCGCAGGCGTAGCTTACCTGAAAATCTCTCCACTGGTCATGACCCTGGCTGTTGGTTCGCTTGTGACCGGGATTACTCTGATTTTCAGCCAGGGTGCGCCCAAAGGCCTGGCGTCGCCCCTGCTGCGATTCCTGGGGGTCGGAAACATGTTGTTCGGGCTGCCGGTCATTGTGATTATCTGGGGGGCGCTAAGCGCACTCTGCATTCTGTTCCTGCATGAGACAGTGTTCGGACGCAGAGTCTATTACGTCGGAGCCAATGAGAAAGCCGCCTTGTTATCAGGCATACGTGTCAATTTCGTCAAAATTGCCGTATACGCCATCAGCGGAGCCAGCGCTGCCCTGACAGGCGCGCTGATGGCCGGTTATACTCAGACCGCTTTTTTAGGCATCGGCAATGAATATACCATGTGGTCTATTACGGCAGTCGTGATTGGAGGCACCTCATTAACCGGCGGCAAAGGCAGCTATGCCGGCACGATTGCCGGAGCCATTATTTTGATTCTGTTAGAAAGTCTGCTCACGGTTATGAAAATTCCGGAAGCCGGCCGCAGGATCGCGAACGGCCTGATTATTCTCATTATGATCACGATCTATTTCAGGCAACGTACACAAAATAGATGATTTTGTAGCCTTTGCCCTGAAATATGAGAGAAGGACTCGCGAAAGCGAGCACGACGAACTTATCAAAATCACTGTAGTCAGATGCTACAAAGATACCTCATAAAAAAAGGATTTCTTATCCCTGCTTATGAGAAATCCTTGTAGTTCTTCAGGAGGTTAGCATGGTTAAATTACGAGGCGTTGTACCCCCCATGATTACGCCCTTTGATCAGCAGGGGAATCTTGATCTTGACAATCTCGAACAACTTCTGCTATTTTTAAAAGACAAAGTGGATGGCGTCTATATCTGCGGTTCTTATGGCAGCGGGCCGATGATGAATGTTGAAGAACGCAAACAAGTCGCGGAAATGGCGGTCAAAGTGCTCAACGGAAAGATCAAAATTGTGGCGCACACCGGTACCACGAATACGCGCGATACAGTAGAATTAACCCGACACGCCGAAGCAATCGGCTGCGATGCGGCCGCGGCCGTCGGCCCCTATTATTTTCATCATAAAGCCGATGCGGTCTTAGAATTTTACGGCGCGATGCGTAAGGCCGTCAGCCCTGATTTTCCGATCTATGTGTATCATAATCCGCAATTTTCAGGATATGTGATTTCCGTGGATACCATGAAAGCCTTAAAAGATTTAGGGGTACATGGCGTGAAAGACGCCACCTTCGACATTCTGACCTTTGCAACCTATATGCGCGAACTGGCGGATGAGCATTTTGACGTAGTTTTAGGCACAGAAGCCCTCTGGCTTTCAGCTCGTGCGCTCGGCGGCGAAGCCTATATTCCGGGCTTAGGAAATGTCTTTCCGGAAATCTGCCGTCAAATGTGGCAGGAAGGCATGCGGAATGATTTCGAGCAATGCCGGCGCACCCAGTTTAAGGTGAACCAGATGCGCGGCATTATGTACCTGGCGCGTTCAACCCAGTTAGCCGTCTATGCCATGCTCGAAATCCGCGGCATTATCACGGCTTATCCGCGTTCGCCCTTTGTCCCGGCGACTGAAGACGAAAAAACTCAGATAAAACACGCCTTACAACAAATAGGACTTGGGGAGGGCACATTATGAAATTTGCAACAATTGACTGCGGCACCACGAATTCCCGCGTGTATATCGTGAATGAACAGGCTGAGATTTTGGGAAAAGCCGCGAAAAAGGTGGGAGTGCGCGATACTGCGATTCACGGCAGTAATCAGGTGCTTAAAGATGGCTTGAAAGACACCTTTTACCAGGCTCTTGACAACGCACGCTGCGCGCTGCGCGACCTCGGTTTTGCGATATCGTCCGGGATGATTACATCAGAAATCGGATTATTGGAAATTCCGCACCTGTGGGCGCCGGCAAGCATGGAAGATGTGGCCCAGCATATCAAAAAAGTACACGATACCTCGATCTTTCCGGTGGATATTCCGATCTATTTTATTCGCGGCATAAAAAATCGCTATGAGCCTGAAAACGCTTCTATCAAAACCGTCGGCTTGTTGGATTTTATGCGCGGCGAAGAAGCGCAGATCGCGGGCCTGCTCTCAAGTTACGATTTGCGGCCGCCCTTGACGATTGTGGTGTTGTCGTCGCACACAAAATTTATTTCCCTGGATCAAAACAACAAGATTTTAGGCAGCCTGACGACCGTATCAGGCCAGGTCTATGAAGCTATTCTCAAAGAAACCTTTCTCGGCAAATCGGTGCGAGCGACCACTGAATTTGATGATAGTGGTTATCTGGATCACGATGTGATCGAAAGCGCGTATAATTGGGTCATGAACTCAGGCTTTCTGCGTACCTTACTCATGCCGCGCTTTCTCGATGTGCTCATCAAAACTGAATGGTACGAGCGCAAACTCTTCGTGGAAGCGACGATTGCCGCAGAAGACATGCAGGTGATGAAGCAATTTGAAGTTTTGAACTTTCCACTTGACACGACCTTTATTCTGATCGGCGCCGAGAAACGCTGCGCCCTCTATAAGCACCTGCTGCGCGAAAAAATGCAGCTTAAAAAAGAGATTCTCACTATCACGGAAACCGAGGAAGTTGATTTGTTGAGCATCAAAGGCGCAATTGCTTTGGCAAAACAAGCCGGGTTATTCTAACAATGAGGAGGACGATCTCATGCCACGCTATAAAATTGTGTTCACTGATTATTACTACCCGGACAATGACCGCGAAGTTGAAATTTTGCAGCAACTCGGAGATGTTGAAATTGTGGATTGCACCAACATTCAACCGGGCGGGATCAAAGACCCTGAGACGCTGCTTGAGTATGTGAAAGATGCTGATGGGGTAATCTGTCAGTTTGCGAAATTCACGAAAACGGTGATAGACCAATTAGAGAAATGCCGGGTGATTGCGCGTTATGCCATTGGGGTTGATATTATTGACGTTGAGGCCGCGAAGGCCAGAGGAATCATAGTTGCCAATGTGCCGGATTATTGTATTGAGGAAGTGTCTGACAGCGCCATTGCCCATATTCTGAATTGTGTTCGCAAAGTCTCGACAGCGAACAGTCTGTTACGCCGGGGAGAATGGGAATACGCCAAAATCAAACCGATTTATCGTTTTTCTGACGCCACTGTCGGGCTGATCGCCTTTGGCAATATCGCCCGGCGCGTCGCTGAAAAACTTTACCCGTTCGGGGTGACGCTGCTGGTCTACGACCCGTATTTCACCCCAACAATGCACTACAATTGGGTCAAATTTGCCTCATTGGAAGAAGTCTTAGCGCAAGCTGACATTCTTTCTATTCACGCGCCGCTCACGCAAGAGACCCGACATTTGCTCAGCAAAGCGCAATTTGATCGCATGAAAAATGGGGTCATTCTTGTCAATACCTCACGCGGCGGATTAATTGAAGAAACCGCGCTGCTGGAAGCTCTGGAAAGCGGAAAAGTCGCGATGGTCGGTTTGGATGTGCTGGATGCCGTTGATACCGACTATGCTCAATCGCCCTTATTAACTTATGCCGACCGCGTGATTATCACCCCGCATATCGGATGGTATTCAGAAGAATCAATTGTCGAATTACAGAAAAAAACAGCGCAGAATGTGTACGAAGTACTCAAAAACGGCAAGCCGCTGTATGCGATCTAAGCTGTTCTACCCGTTCAAAGGAGCGTGCTGTAAAAATCAACACTCCGGACAATTTGAAGGAATCAACGGATGGGGGAGCAACTCGATGATTCCTCCCATCCGTTGAAGAGGGAATGCTCTGTTGAGTCCTTCGGCGTTACAGGCTTCCTACGCCGTTTAGCGCCAGATTTTTGCCGCTTTCCGAGTCGAAGAGCAGGACCTTGTGCGGATCATAAAAAATATCGAGCTGCTGATCGTGCAAGTCAATATCAGCCGGGGTAAGCAAGCTGAGATCAACTCCCTGATTGTGAACGGTCAGGTAGCCATATTCTCCTAAAAATTCAAATAACGCGCCTCTGCCGGAGAGCGGAACATAACCCGATTTCTGTTCCAGACCAATGTGCTGGGGGCGAATGCCTAAGGTCACTTTTGGCTTGTGATAAACTTCAAGCAATCGTCGCTTGTGCGGCACCAGTTGAAAACGATACGCGCCTTGAGACGTGACCGCGCATAATTCACCGTTTTGTTCCTCAAGGGTGCTCTGATAGTACAAATTAATCGGCGGTTCGCCGACAAAATCCGCGACAAACACATTGGCCGGTTGTTCAAAGAGTTCTTTGCGCGTACCAACTTGCTGCAACTCGGCAAAATTCATGACTGCCACCCGGTCAGCCAATGCCAGAGCTTCCAACTGATCGTGGGTGACATAAATAAATGTGCCTTTGACTCGTTGATGGATACGTTTAATTTCGATTCGGGTTTCCAGGCGTAAGGCTGCATCCAAATGGGATAACGGTTCGTCGAGCATGGTGACGCTCGGCCGGCGAATCAAGGCTCTGCCCAGCGAGATCCTTTGTTGTTGTCCGCCTGACAGGTGTGAGGGTCTGGCGTCAAGAATATCCGTAATCTTCAGGATTTCGGCGATGTGGTTCACCTGTTTTTCGATCTCCTGAGGCTGAACATTTTTCGCTTTTAAGCACAAACCGAGATTCTCGCGCACGGTTAAATGGGTATAGAGCGCGTACGTTTCAAAGGCCATGGCCACATTGCGCTGCGCCGGATTCCAAGAATTGACGACCTTTCCGTCAATCAGGATTTCGCCTTCGGTGATGCTTTCCAGGCCCACAATCATTCGCAGGGTCGTGGTTTTTCCGCATCCCGAGGGACCTAACAGGGCCAGAAATTCTCCGTCCTCAATGGTCAAATTCAAATTCTTCACAGCCAGCACATCTTCTTTTTTCTTCTGCCTGGACCGATAAATTTTTTTCACATTACGAAGGACAACTTCAGCCATCTCAATTTTCACTCCATAATAAATTGTTTTCAGTCGTGGGATCAAAAAAGATGAGACGATCTTCTTTGAAATTTAATCCCAGGGGAATCTCTGGCGTCACTTCCTGTTCCGGATCGATCAGGAGCTTCAGGTAGATATCTTGGGCAAGCACCGAGAGCAGGCCAAAGGATCCAAAGGGTTCAAACACATCGCTCTGTGCCTGGGCGGTTGCGGTTTCCGGCGCAGTTGTGAACGTCAGATCGCGGGGACGAATCCCGACGATCAATTCACGCGGAGCATTGGCTTGTTGCAGGGCGTGAAATCGTTCTGCCGAGAGGGGAATGGCAAAGCCGCCTTGCGGTATGTGCAGCCGCGCCCCGTGGTTATCGGCGTCAAGCTGAGCGTTCACCAGGTTGATCGAGGGTTGTCCGACCAGATGGGCGACAAAAATATTACGCGGGTGATAATAGATCTGTTTAGGTTCGCCAATTTGGATAATGCGTCCCTGATCGATAATTCCAATACGATCGCCGAGCGACAGGGCCTCGACATAATCGTGCGTCACATAGACGGTAGTGCTCTGTTGCAGCTCTTCCAGGCGATGAAACTGGATGCGCAGATCAAATCGGATTTTGGCGTCAACATGCGTCAACGGTTCGTCCAGAAGATAAATAGAAGGCTCGCGCACCATCGTGCGTCCCAGCGACACGCGTTGTTTTTGTCCGCCCGATAATTCGCCGGGCTGTCGTGTTAATAAGTGCTCGATCTTGAGCATTTTGGCCATTTTCTGCACCCGCGCTTCGATTTCCGCTTCTGTATAATTTTTGCCGGGAGCGCGTAAAGGATTGGCAATATTTTCAAACACGGTAAAATGCGGATATAAGGCGTAACTTTCAAAGGCCATGCCCACGGGTCTTAAATTTGTGGGAATCTTATTCACCCCACGGTCGTCAAACAGCACTTCGCCTGAGTCAATATCCTCTAATCCGGCGATCACCTTGAGCGTTGTGGTTTTTCCGGCGCCCGAAGGCCCTAACAGGACAAAGAATTCGCCGTCTTTCGTTTCAAAATCCAGTCCGTGTAAGGCTGTGACATCGCCATAAGTTTTGACAACATTTCGTAACGCAACAACTGCCATAGTATCATGAAAGCATGAAACGTAAAAAATACGGTCGTGATGAAGACAGCGCGTCATACTCGTTCGTTGAGCGGGAGTCGAAACGACCAAGTCTGACAACTCCGATCAGGAAACGGAGTCACCCATCGTCATTCTGCATACCATATTTCACGTGTCACGTTCACTTTTCAATCCTATTTTTTCACTGCCCCTAAACTCAATCCACGCACCATATAGCGCTGCGCATACACGGATAAGATAAAGATCGGAATGGCCGCCAGAATGCAGGCTGCGGCAATATCGCCGTAACGTAATTTTTCAGCCGTGATAAATTTTAAGGCTGAAACCGTGACCGGCTGTACTTTGGCCGATCCCAGAATCAAGGCAAAAATAAAGTTGTTCCAGGCGTAAATAAACGCTAACAGCGATGACGCAGCAATCCCCGGTTTTGCAAGCGGCAGAATAACACGCAAAAAGGTCCGGAACGGCGGAAAACCGTCAACCATGCTGGCTTGTTCCAATTCAACGGAAATATCCTCAAAATAACTCATTAAAATCCAGATCACCATCGGCATGGTAATCAATTGATACACCCAGATCAGGCCGATATAGGTGTCATATAATCCGATTTGCTGAAAAATCAAATAAATCGGGATGATGACCAGAAGTTCAGGAGCAAAACGAAAAGAAAGAAAGGTGAAGGCGATGTCATCCTTGCCTTTAAAGCGAAACCGGCCCAGGGCATAGGCCGCCGGAATTCCTGTCACCAATGAGATCGCCAGGGCAGAGGTGGTGACGATCAGGCTATTGGTAAATCCTTTCAAAAAATCGCTGCTCACTGCGCCCACTCTTGCCGTTCGGATGGCGGTGGTAATATTACGGAAATTTTCCAGCGTAGGCTGAAAGAAAAACTTGGGGGGCCAGGTCAAAATATCTTCATGGGTTTTGAAAGCCATGGTTGCCACCCAAAATACTGGAAACAGCAGAAACAGAAAGCAGGTCAATAATAAGAGATTGATAACCAGTTTTTGAAAGAGCGTTCTTTCAGTTTGAGATTCGGTTGTTGCCATGATGTGTCATTCCTCCGTTTACGATAAGCGATCCTGACTTTTACGCCAGAATTTGACGAGAAACATGCTGATCAGATAGATAATCAGCCAGTTGATCAACATGATTGCGGCTCCGTCAGCCACTCTGGTATAGGTGAAAGCGTTTGTATAGGCCGAGACCTGAAAGTTCATGAGCGTCTGTCCGGGGCCGCCTTTTGTCATGCCAAAAATAATATCAAACTGGCGCACTGAATCAATGATTCGAAACACGACCGCAATAATGATAAAAGGCATTAACATGGGCAGCGTCAGGTTCTTAAAAATGAACCATTTTGACGCGCCGTCCACCATGGCCGCTTCAAATGGCGGCGCCGGCATAGAGCGCAATCCAGCCAGCAGGAGTAACGCGATAAACGGCGTAAACATCCATACATCAATCAAGACCACGGAAAACATGGCGGTATTGGCGGCTGAGGCCCATTGAAAATTCCGCGCCCCAAAGAAAGACAGGAAATAATTGAGCACCCCATATTCTGGGCTCATCATCAGTTTCCACATCAAGGTGCCGATGATCGGGGCAATCATCAAGGGCATCAGGAGCAAGGGACGGAGAATTTTAGCCAGGAGTATTTCTTGATTCAGAAGTACGGCTATTAATAACCCTAATAACAGTTCTGTCCCTACGGCCGTGAACGTATAGACAAACGACACGCGTACGGAATTCCAAAAATCCGGTGAGGTCAGCAGCCACTTATAATTCTCAAACCAGATAAAATTTTTGATCGGATTGGTGAGAGAATACGTGGTCATGGAGTAGTAAATACTCTGGAAAAACGGCACAAGAACCGGCAAGGTCAGGGCAAGCGCAGGCAGGATCATCAAGTATGGCAGATAGGGATTTCGACTGCTCACTCCTTTAGCGATGGGTTTCGCAGAGGAATTATTTTTTGTATTTTTCGATGAGTTGACTTTTGTTGCTGCTTGTGTTGGCATCATGAGTCGCATCCTTCTCAACAAGAAAGTGGAATTTCAAGGGGTTTCCGGGAGGAACGCTGTTCCTCCCGGAAAGGGTGATCTTATTTATACCCTGCACGTTGAAGTGTTCTTTCAAGACGATTCACTAATTCATCAAGCGCTGTCTGAGCGTCTTTGCCATTATAGATGTCGTGCAGTGTTGCCGCCCACTCTGTCGTGGTTTCGAAGAAAAGGGGCTGCGGGGTGAAATAGACTTTGCAATTATCAATAATGGTCTGCAAGGTTTGATAATAATCGGTAAAATCCTCGAGTTTCTTTTGGAACTCAGGATCAGCCCAGATTGACTTCCGAATAGGGTCAACTAAGGAGAAATTACCGCGAACGGCCTTCAGCAAGAAGTCTTTGCCAGTCGCCCATTGCAAGAGATACCAGGCCGCATCTTTGGTTTCCGAATTGGCGTTCATACTCAACGACCAGATCCACATATTCGGAGCCGGAACTGCGCCAGGTTCTCCAGGACCAGGGGCCCACGCCAGTTTGCCTGATACCGGAGAGGCGCCTGTCTGATTCTGGAAGTAGCCCAGGATGTCAGCGTCGTAAATCATGCAGGCACGTCCCTGTCCCAGGTCATTCCCCACTTCGTACCAGATATAGGACGTCCAGGCTGTAGGGCCGTAATTTTTGACCATATCTACCCACAGCTTTGTCATCTCAACAGCTTTCGGAGAATTCATCGCCGGTTTGGGGAAGGGGTCATAATCTTTCAACCCATAGCCATTATAGCACGACAGAAATCCTGGATGAATGGTTGCCCAGGAACGGGTTCCACGCACGGCAATGGGATACATATCAGGCTCCAATTCTTTGAGTTTTTTACAGAGTTCAATCAGTTCAGGCAGATCTTTCGGCGGAACCAATCCATGTTTGTCGAAAATATCTTTGCGATAAATCAAGGTATTGGTTTCAAAGCCCCAGGGTAAGGCCCATTGCTTCGCGCCTTCTCCGCCAAGCGGGTCTCCGGGCTTCAAGCTCCAGGCTAACGAAGACAGCAAGTTTTCATAAATGTCAGCCTCATCCCATTCCGGATTTGTCTTTTCCGGATCATCCATATAGGGGCGCAGATCTTCCATAAATCCCGGAGGAGCGTATTGCCACACCTGATATGCGCCCGTCATGAACACGGAATATTCCGGCGATTTGCTGGAAAGTGACACTGTTACTTTGTCGAAATATTCATCTTCCGGAAAAACATCATACGTCACCTTAATGCCCGTGAGTTCCGTAAATTCATTTAAATGGGCCAATAAGGCGTCGGCATAGGGGTGCTTATTGAGTAACAGCTTAATTTCTGTGCCGTTGTGAGCTTTCCAATCAAAGGCTGCGGATGCAGACACAGCCCCCAGAATTACTACCAGAAACAACACTGACACTACCACGCACGTGAACTTTTTCAACATAAGAACCCTCCTGTAATTACCTTATGATCGTCCGCATTTGGAATTTCGATTGACGAAATTCCGCTTCTGTTCCATCAGTGAAGCAGGTACTGTAGCATCATTTCTCCCACACATCCCCCCTTTGCTTGAATAATGAGCATCTCTGCTGAGATTAACGTCAGGGATACATGGCGACTTGCTCTTTTGTCAAGTTTTAATATTAAAAGATTATAGATGTTCAGAAGATATTTTTCGTAAAAACTTTTATCTATATAATAGTGAGTCGAAAAAAATATGATTAAATATTATTTTTTACAATTCATTAATAATTAATACAAAAATTATTTAATTTTTTGTATATTAAAATATTGTGAATGCATGTTTTTAACTTGACAATTTGATAGACATTCTTGCTGATACGTGAGATGAAATGTAACTTTTTGATCCAGGCTCCTTCTTTTTTCCTGAAAGGAGGAAGGGAGTTACAGGGATAGGTTTTCGATGCTATAATTGATAATTGACAGAAGGGTAAGAGTGCATGAGTGAATTCGCGCGCGTGTTAAGTGAAATCATCGACCACGCCAAACAAGACAAGGTGTTTAGCCTCAAAGCGCTGGCGCAAGAAGCGCACATTACCTCAAGCTATTTGAGCAGTCTGAAGCAGTCGAACCGTAAGCCCCCGGCTCATAAAACGCTGTTGAAACTCACTGAAGCTCTCCGGCAGTTCAAGGTACCTGAACTCGAGGTGCAGCGTCTCATTGATGTGTATAATCGTCAGCATTTGAACTTTCAGGAAGAAAGGAGCGGCCTGTTAGCTTCTTTAATGGATGAGTGTAAAGAAGAAAGAAATCTGTTTGAACGCCTGAAACACGGAGTACAAACCCGAGGGCTTGTCCTCAAAGAGCAGAAACCCCGGTCAGAGAATTTTGAAAACGATCTGTTAGACACTGACTTCATTGAGGGCGATCATCATACGTTCCTTGTCAATGCGATCAAGCTCCTCAAAAAGGCCCAAAAAAGCTCGTGCAAGGGCAGAAGAATTTTTATCACCTGGTTTCACCATGACTTATTGGAAGATAATTTCAATCGCGACCGTGAAGAATTACGCGATATCTTGCGAAGTTTTCTCTGGGTTGACTCACCTTTTAAAATCCTGCACTTGTGGGCCGGAGATATTGCGAAAGAAATTACGGTCATCTTAGACTTTTTAGTGCAATATATCGGCACGTCAAATTGTTTCTTGTATGAGATCCCCTTTGGCCAGCATTTACCCGAATATCTTGTTATTGAGGATGTCGGGTTTATTGAAGCGCGACCGGTACTGGAGAATCGGTACTGGATACGAAATGTGCTGGTTGATGCGGCCCAGCCCGATCAAGCTGGTGAACTGGCCATATTAATCCAGTATCTCGAATACTTATTAGGTCCTCCGGACATCCGCAAACCGCTCGTACAAACCAATGCATCGCCAGGCAAATTTTCCGTCACTCCGGGACTTCAAAAACTGATTGATGTTGAACAGTACAATCTCAAAACTGAAGAACTGTTAATCAAATCGTCATTTTCCGGCCGCTATCGCCCGGTAGAGCTTGTTCGTTTACTGCTGGAAGCTTCCGGAGTCTCCGATGAGATGATCGAGACCTTCGTTATCCAACATCAGGGGCGGGTATCGGTTTTGGAAAAACGGATTGAAGTGGGCAAAGATCGCTCGATTCATGAGCGGGATTTCCTGAAAAAGGAATTTCAACATATTTTCAGAAATATTGATCGAGCAGGTCAAGCCAGTTCGACCAGTCTGACAAAGAACGATCTCTATATTCTTGAAGCAGAATTGTTAAAAAAGCAGATTGTTGGAATGTTACGCGCTCTGAAACGGAATCCAAATTTTCATTTTGCGCTGACTGACCAGGAATATCTTATTCGGATGACTGTCAGCGGTGATACGGCGTTTTTGTCGTTTGATCCGCCAGGCGCCCAATATGAACTGCCGTTTAAACGCGACGATCTGCTCGTCAGAGCCTGGACCGATCATCCGGATGTGGTCTATCAACTCCGTTATGAGTTTCATACCCGCTGGAAAGCAATCGATCCCCTGTGGCGCACTGATAATGAAAAAGGTCGGCAAAACGTGATTGACTTTCTGGTTGCAGAACCGTTGAAAGCATTATTAGACGCGAATGTGACAGGCCCGCAGCTCTGGCCCTTTATGTGTGAACTCATTGACCAGGCCAGTTATCTGAATGTGGACGCTTTTATTAGAGAGGTCTACACCCATGAACAAGTGGCGCGAGAAATCTTCATGTTGACTCATCATCTGCCGCTGTTGACTGTTCCGGTTGATATTGCCCCCTGGGAGCCGCGCAGTTCAAGGCGAACCCGCCAAATTCTCTTTCAAGCATTATTACAGGAGATTGCTCGCATTCGTCTGATTGTTCCGCAAAATGTTTGTGAAAAGTATTGGGAAACCGGGCAATATACCAACTACACCTTTCATCGGGAATGGATCAAACAGCATTTCCGCTATCTTCACGATCTGCTGTTGAAATATCCGGATAAAATAACCGTAGAGTTGATTCGACAACCGGAGATTGGCCCGGTAAATGTAGAAGTGATGAACGGCGAATGGGTGATTTTAGAAAAAACCGACATGACTGCTGCGTATCGTGGAATTATCCTGCATGACAAACAATTAGCAGAAAAATTGATAACATACATTGATCGTAACCTTTTGGCGGCCTGTCCGCCGCAACTCCAGGATTCATCCAGTTTGATTACATGGTTTGAGGAATTGACAATTGACAGTTGACAGGTGATAATGAGCAATTGAGAATTGTTAATTTTAGGTGAAATGACTACGAAAAGCTTACAAAACGTCAAATTATTCCTGATCGATCTTGATGGCACATTCTATCTGGGACCGAATTTGTTTCCCTGGTCAATCCCTTTCATGAATTCCCTGAAAGAACGAGGAAAGCAATATCTGTTTTTAACGAACAACTCATCGGCAAGCAAACGGTATTATGCGGAGAAAATCAGCGGGATGGGATTTGCGACCATGCCATCGGACGTGTTTTCTTCAACTACCGCCACAATTATCTATCTGCAAAAGCATTCTATTGACGCCAGGGTTTATGTGCTGGGCACGCCTTTGATGGAAGATGAATTACGAGAGGCAGACATCAATCTTGTACAGGATGAGCCGGATATTGTGCTGCTTGGGTTTGATAAAACGCTCACTTATCAAAAGCTGCAAAAGGCGTGCTATTGGATTCGAAAAGGCAAAACCTACATTGCGACCCATCCGGACATCAATTGCCCTACAGAAGATGGCCCGATTCCTGATACGGGTTCAATGATCGAATTAATTGCGGCGAGCACGGAAAAACGGCCGGATGTGATTATCGGAAAACCGTATTCTCCGATTATTGACGCATTGTTTGAACAATATCCGTATCGTCGGGACGAAGTCGCGATTGTCGGCGACCGCTTATATACGGATATTCAAACCGGTATCAACGCCGGTATCGTCTCCATCCTGGTGTTAAGCGGCGAAACCACCCGGGAGATGTATGATGCCTGGAATGGCACAGCGGATTTTGTTTTGGACACAATCGGCGACATCAGCGCGTATTTTGAGTAAACTCTTTGTACATCAGAAACCGGGTTTTTTCGAAAAAACCCGGTTTCTTGGACTGTTATTCAGCGAAAGTCAGAAAATTCTTGTTTATTTTTCATTCTTGTAGTTATTGAACCTTGGAACCTAAAGGAAGCAAAATTATGGAACATTTTAAATTTGTGGATGGACGCCTTGTTCATCAGGAGTTTATGTGCGTGTGCGGCAAAACACATGCGGTGCCCATTCAAGAAGTGATCGTCAGGCAGGGCGCGCTTGAGGACCTTGAAGACGTTTTGCGCCGCTTGAATTTCGGCAAAAAATGTGTGGTGATCGCGGACCTGAACACCTATCAGGCTGCCGGGGAACAGGTGATGGAAAAACTGCATCATGGCGCTTATGTCCCCAAACTTTCGCTGTTCCCCACTCGCGATCTGGTGAAACCGGATGAATACGCCATCGGCAAAGTGATGCTCGATCTGGAGGCCGACACCTCGTTTCTTCTGGTTGTCGGTTCAGGCAGCCTCACGGATTTGATCCGCTATATCAGTTCACGCACAGGTATCCCCTTTGTCTCTGTGCCGACCGCGGCCTCTATGGATGGCTATGCCTCGACAGGCGCGCCAATGCTGCAAGACGGTTTTAAAAAGACGATTATGTCAACCTACCCTCATGCAATTGTTGCGGATGTCAATGTGTTCTGCCGGGCGCCCTACGAACTCACCGCCTCCGGTTTCAGCGACATGCTCGGGAAATTGACTTCCAGAGTTGATTGGAAATTGAGTCAGATCATCACCGGCGAGTATTATTGCGGCTACTTTGCCGAACTCATTGACGGCGTAGTCAGGATGTGCGTTGAGCAGATCGCCGGAATCAAACAGGGCGAACCTGAGATTATGGCGCGTCTGATGGAAGGTTTAATCCTGTCGGGTATAGGCATGCTTGTGGTTGGCAATTCTCGCCCGGCCTCCGGCTCGGAACACAGCCTTTCGCACTATTGGGAGATGAAAGCCTTTCTGGAAGAGAAAACCCCGCACCTGCACGGCACAAAAGTGGGCGTCGCAACCGGGGTGATCGCAAAATTTTACGAAAAATTCTTTGTCAGAAATCCTGTTGATGTGAATCTGACAGCGGTTCGCGCGCGGAAACACGCTTTGGAAAAGATTGAAGCCGCAATTCGCCTTAATCTGGGACGAGCGGCCGAAGGAGTCGTTGAAGTCGCCCGTTCGATTTATCTCTCCTGGGAAGAACAGCAGCAGCAGATTAAAAAACTGCAAGCTGCCTGGCAGGAAATTAAAGCGCTTCAGGCCATTACGCCGACCTTTCAGCAGGTATTTGACATTCAAAAAGCTGTCGGTGCCAGCATTCTGCCGCATGAAATTGAGGTTGACCGCAAATTATTACGCGAAACCCTGCTGAACGCCAAAGAAGTCCGCAGTAAATACACCGTGCTGCACGCGGCCGAGACGCTCGGCTGGCTTGAAGAGATCACAGATGAAGTCGTGAGCGAGTATTAAAGTCAGGTTCGCCCGGCAAATGGAACTACAAGGATTGTGTGTAGGAAGGATTCTCAGAGGCAGGGTTCGGTGCCACGCCGACCAGTTCGCCGTCAGGAATCCTTCTTACAGAAAATCCCTGTAGTTTCATAGGAGGTGTCATAAGCTGACGCTCACCCGGCAAGATGTACCGCGAAACTCCAGTTTCGCGGCTATCAACGATGCGTGAAACTGGAGTTTCGCGCTACATTTTCAAAGGAGTTATCATGAGCGGAACGCTCACCTGGCATGATGAAACTACAAGGATTGTGTGTAGGAAGGATTCTCAGAGGCAGGGTTCGGTGCCACGCCGACCAGTTCGCCGTCAGGAATCCTTCCTACACACAATCCTTGTAGTTCCATAGGAGATCCACCATGCCCTTCTTGTTAGGAATTGATGTCGGCACAACCGCTGTCAAGTCTGCAATTTTTTCCGATGACGGCCTGTTGATAGACCAGGCCAGCACAGAGTATGAGACCTATTATCCCTATCAAAATGCGGCCGAGCAAGAACCGGACGATTGGTGGCAGGCGGTGGTGGTGACAGTCCGGGAAATCTTAGAAAAAACACGCATTCAGAGCAGCGCTATAGCCGCGATTGCCGTCAGTTCGCAGGGGCCGACCATGCTTGCTGTTGACAAAACCGGACGCCCGGTGTACCCGGCCCTGATTTGGATGGATCAGCGCGCCGATGACGCTTGCGCCTTTCTACGCGAAAAGATCGGGGAGGATCTGATCTTTCGCACTACAGGCAATGCGATCAACTCCTATTACGTTCTGCCGGAACTCCTGTGGTTAAAGCAAAACCAGCCTGAGCTTTACGCGAAAACCTACAAAATCCTGCAAGCCAATGGGTATATTGTGCTCAAGCTGACCGGTCACTACACCTTTGATCGCTCGCAGGCCGGACTAACTCTGCTGTACGATATTTGCACGGGGCAATGGGCTGAGAATCTGTTTGCGTCGCTGGAACTCCCGCTCGAATTGTTTCCGCCGATCTCCGAGTGTTCGACCGTGATTGGGGAAGTGACGACAGAAGCCGCCAAAGAAACCGGGTTACAAGTCGGAACGCCCGTCATTGCGGGCATGGTGGATGCGACCGCCGCTGCTCTTGAAGCCGGGGCTGTCAGTGACGGAACGATCTGTGAAATGACCGGAACGTCAACCGTTATCATGGCTGCCATGACGCGCCCTATCACGGATGCTCGTCTGACCTTTTTTCCGCACTCAGTTCAGAAGACCTTTCTGTTGATTGGCCCCATGAGTTCAACCGGCGCAAGTCTGAAATGGTTCAAGAACCAATTAGGATTGGCAGAGCAAAATGCCGCGGCTCTTTTCGGAATTGATCCTTACGAGGTCATGAATCGCGAAGTCGAAACACTTGCCGCTGGTCCGTCGGGGATCATTTTCCTGCCTTATCTGGCCGGGGAACGGTCGCCCATCTGGGATAATAAAGCCAGAGGCCTTTTCTTTGGATTATCTGTTAACACCACGCGAGCGCATCTGATTAAAGCGCTGTTCGAAGGTACAGCCTTTGGCCTGAAACATAATTTAGACGTGTTCACCGAAGGGGGCATGACGGTGACGGAAATTCGCTCTGTGGGCGGCGGCGCAAAAAGCACGGTGTGGAATCAGATCAAGGCCGACATTACCAATACCCCGATCCTGATTCCTGAAACCGCCATCGGCGCGCCCTTTGGCGACATCGTGTTAGCGGGATACGGAATCGGACTCTTTCCCGACATTTTCGAGACGATCAATCAATTGGTCAAAATACGGGAAACCTACGAGCCGCGCGCCCAATATGTTCAAAACTATCAAGAGATGTTTGCTCTCTATAAAGATCTTTACATCCATTTACAATCGGATTTTGCCAGACTTTATGATCTAAAACAAAGAGGAGGGATTCTATGTCAAGATATGTGTTAGGGATTGATGCCGGAACTGAAAGCGTGCGCGCGGCGATTTTTGACGAGAAGGGCGGCTGCATAAGCTTTGGCGCGAGCGAATATAAAACGACTCATAAACATCCGGGTTGGGCCGAACAATCGGTAATAGAGTGGGAACAGGCGATGATCAAGGCCATCAATCAGGCGATCGGGAAGAGCGGACTGAACCCGGATGTGATCGAAGGCCTGAGTGTTGACGGCACGACGTGTACAGTGGTGTTTCTGGATTCTGCCGGCAGGCCGTTGCGCGATGCGTTGATCTGGATGGATGTGCGCGCGCACCAGGAAGCTGAAGAGGTGGCGGCCACCAACGATCCGGCCCTGAAATACGTCGGCTTCGGCAATGTCTCGGCCGAGTGGTTTCCGTGCAAGGTCTTATGGGTGAAACGCCATGAACCTGAAATATTTGCAAGGGCGCGCACGATTTTCGATCTGACCGACTGGCTGATTTATACGCTGACCGGCGAACGAACAATCAATATTGATACGGCCTCGACCAGATGGTTTTACGATGTGACGCAGGGAGGATTGCCAACCAGTCTCTACGAAGCTGTCGGATTAGGGGACGTATTTGAAAAGCTGCCGTCCAGGGCGATGCGCCTCGGTGAAGTCGCCGGAACGTTACGCACAGATATTGCCGAGCAAACCGGGTTAAAAGCCGGCATCCCGATTGCGGCCGGCGGCGGCGATGCGTTTATTGGCCTTTTAGGACTGAACGCTATCCATGCCGGACAACTCTCCTTAATTACCGGCTCATCTCACGTTCACATCGGACTGTTAGATAAAGAAATTCACGCGCCCGGCATTTTCGGGGCCTACCCGGATGCCGTGCTGCCCGGCAAATTTCTGGTAGAAGGGGGACAGGTCTCAACCGGCTCGATCCTCAAATGGTTCAAAGACCATTTTGTGAACGGGAATCTTCAGCAAGAAGCCCGGCAAAAGGGCGTTGATCTGTATGATCTGCTTGGCGCGATGGCGCAGGACATTCCACCGGGTTCCGAAGGGCTGATCGTGTTAGATCACTGGCAGGGCAATCGCACTCCCTGGACGGATCCGACCTCGCGCGGCGTGATTCGCGGTCTGACTCTGCGCCATACACCGGCCTATCTTTTCCGAGCCATCATGGAAGGCGTGGCCTATGGGACAAGCGTGATTCTTGATAGAATGGAACAAGAAGGCGTTTCAATTAACGAATTGGTGATCTGCGGCGGCCCGAGCAAAAGCGACCTCTGGATGCAGATTCACGCCGATGTCACCGGCAAACAGGTCACGATTCCGAAAGAACAGCAAGCCGTTGTCCTGGGCTGCGCGATTCTGGCAACCGTCGGAGCCGGCATCTATGCTTCCATCGCAGAAGCCGCCGGTCAAATGGTCAACATTGAAAAGGTCATTGACCCTGACATGACGAGACACGCAGAATACCGCTTCTATGTGGAACAATACGTCAAAACCTACGAAGCCTTAAAGGACGAATCCAGAAAAACCGTGCACCGCCTGGAGCAGCAGCGATAAGTGTTTGGAGTGTCAAAGCTCTGCTTTGACTGCGAAAGCAGAGCTTTCGCACTCCGGACTGTTGTTAATGACCGCATGAACGAAAGCGAATGGAGAACCAGAAAGACCAGAATTGATGCGCGTTTGAGAGCGATCAAGCCGGCCTGGGAAATCATTCCCTATCACGACGGGCTGGATACGTCAAGGCTCTCGCGCCATGCTGTGGAAGAGTATCCGACCAATCACGGACCGGCGGATTACGCCTTGTTTGTCAATGGCAGATTGCTGGGCATTTTAGAGGCGAAAAAGGTCGGCGTCAGCCCGCAGAATGTCCTGGAACAGGCCAAACGCTACTCCGCCGGATGTCCCAAAACTATTGGCGCCTGGGGCCTTTTGAAAGTCCCGTTTCTGTACGCCTCCAACGGCGAGCAAATCTGGTTTGCCGATATGCGCGACGAAGTGTATTATTCGCGCGAATTGCTGAATTTCCACAGCGGCGATGCCTTAGAAGAACTGTTCGCCAGAGATTATGCGGCGAGTAAAGCCTGGTTCAAGGCAACTCCCAATGAAATCGGGCGTCTGCGGACCTATCAGAAAGAGGCGATTGCTGCGGTTGAACAGGGCTTGATTGACAACAAACGCCAGATGATGCTGGCCATGGCGACCGGCAGCGGGAAAACCTTTACAGCGGTAGCGATGATTTACCGGCTGATCAAATCCGGCTATGCCCGGCGGATTCTGTTTCTGGTTGACCGGCGGGCGTTGGCGGCGCAGGCGGCGCAGGCGTTTGCCTCGTTTACAACCCCCGGCGGCAGCAAATTTAGTCAGGAATATGAAGTCTTCAGTCAGCGTTTCAGCAAAGAGGATTTTGACGAAGGCGAAGCGTTTGACATCGGTGTGCTGCCGAATAATTACCTGGCCGCGCCCAACGCCGGACATACCTTTGTGTATGTCGCCACCATCCAGCGCATGGCGATCAACCTCTTTGGCCGCGAAGGCGCCTTTGAACAGAATGCCAGGGACCCGGAGATTGACGAGGAAGCGCACAAAATTACGATCCCGATTCACGCCTTTGATGTGATCATCGCGGACGAATGTCATCGCGGTTATACCTCAAAAGACACCAATATCTGGCGGGCCGTGCTCAATCATTTCGATGCGGTCAAAATCGGCCTGACCGCAACCCCGGCCGCGCACACGGCCGCGTATTTCGGCCAGCCGGCCTATCGCTACACGGTCGAGCAGGCCGTGCTGGACGGCTTTTTAGTGGATTATCAGGCCGTAAAAATCAAGTCTGACGTGCGCATTCACGGCATTTTTCTGAAAGAAGGGGAACAGGTGGGACTGAAAAATCCTGAAACCGGAATTGAACTGATTGATGCGCTCGAAGACGAGCGCGAGTTTGACGCCCGGGAGATTGAGCGCAAAATCACCTCGCCGGACAGCAACCGTAAAATTATAGAGGAAATCGCCAAATGCGCCCGCGAACATGAAGCGCGCACCGGCCGTTTTCCCAAAACCTTGATTTTTGCGGTTAATGACATCCAACATATTTCTCACGCTGACCAGATCGTCAAAATCGCGCGTGAGGTGTTTGGCCGGGGCGATGATTTTGTGCACAAGATCACTGGCAATCCGAATGTTGACCGGCCCCTGGAAAAAATCCGGCGTTTTCGCAATCGTCCGCAGCCCGGAATCGTCGTAACCGTTGATATGCTCTCTACCGGCGTGGACATCCCTGCGCTGGAATATATTGTATTTCTGCGGCCGGTGAAATCCCGCATTCTCTGGACTCAGATGCTTGGCCGCGGCATACGTAAGTGCCCGGACATCCATAAAGCCCTCTTCACGATTTTTGATTGTTTTAACGGCACGCTCATTCAATACTTTAAAGATTCAATTGACTTTGCGATTGAGATCGAAGAAACCGGCAGCGCCGTCACCCTGAGCCAGATCATCGAAAACATCTGGCAGAATGTGGAGCGCGACTATAACATCAAACGCCTGATCAAACGGCTGCGCCGCGTCGCAGACACCATGAGCGCGCAGGCCCGCCGGGATTTTGCCGCGTTTCTGCCGGACGGCGATGTCGGCAAATTTGCCGATGAATTGCGCCAGAAGCTGAAAACCAATTTCACGGAAACCATGCAGATGCTTCGCAGTCAGGCTCTCCAGGAATTGCTGTTGAATTACGACCGCGCCCGCACTCCTTTTTACGTGGCCTATGGCACGGAAGATGCGGTTGCGTCGGAATATCTGTTTAAAGTGCATGAGGATCAGGTCAGAGCCGAAGATTATCTCACGGCGTTTAGCGCGTTCATCCAGGCCAATAAACAGCGGATCGAAGCATTATCCATTCTGCTGCAAAATCCGCATCAATGGAATTCCGCTGTGCTCAAGGAAATCAGGCAGATCCTGAAACAGAACGCGTTTGAGGAAGAGCGCGTCCGCAAGGCTCACGCCCTGTCCGGTCAGCAAGCGCTTGCCGATATTATTTCCATGATCAAACATGCGGATAACGCCCGTTACCCGCTGTTGACCGCTGAAGAACGCGTCAACCGCATAATCAGCGATATGCTGGCAAAACAGGCCTTCACAGCCGAACAACGGAAATGGCTTGGATATATCCGCCAACACCTGATCGTCAATCTGGCGATAGAACCGGAGACCTTTGATCTCATGCCGGTGTTTGAGCGGCACGGCGGCCTGTCGAAAGCCAGAAAAGTCTTCGGTGCGGAATTGGAACCGCTACTCGCAGAAATCAACTATACGCTGGCGGCATAGAAACGATTCTTCACCCCGAAGGGGTTCAATATATTAGCCCAGGGCAAACGCCCTGGGAAAACATGGCGCCATCTTGTATCCTCCCGTCTGCCGGGCGCCGGAGACGGCGCACGGCAGACGGGGCAGGGAAGGAAGGGAAAATGTGCGGCGTTCTCATTCCCAGGGCGATGCCCTGGGCTATTTTATGCAGCCCTTTCAGGGCTATCAAGAGGAGGGAAGATGTCCGATATTGTAAACAAACTCTGGGGAATGTGCCACACCCTGCGCCATGATGGCATTGATTACGGCGATTACATCGAACAATTGACCTATCTGCTCTTCATGAAAATGGCGGATGAAAAGGGAATTGCCCTGCCCGCCAATTGCGACTGGGAGACGTTGAAGAGCAAATCCGGCACGGAATTGACCGACCATTACCTCGTGGCCTTGCAGCAGCTCCGCGAGGCAAAGGGGCTGTTAGGGGATATTTTCGCGCAGTCCATGCCCAGGTTTAACAACCCTGTGAACCTCAAGAAAATCATCGCCATGATTGACGCCGAAGAATGGGCGAGTTTAGGCGTGGATGTCAAAGCCCAGGCCTTTGAAGGCTTGCTGGAAAAGGCGGCCAGCGAGGGCAAAAAGGGCGCGGGGCAATACTTTACGCCGCGCGTGCTGATTCAAACCATCGTTAAACTGATGCAGCCGGACCCCTTGCCGCAGCCGGAGTATAAAATCTGCGATCCGGCCTGCGGTACCGGCGGTTTTCTGGTTGCGGCGTATGAATGGCTGATTGAAAAGACTCACGGCGCGATCCCGCTGGATGAAGTCAAACGCATCAAAGAACAGACCTATTACGGCCAGGATCTGGTAGCGCGTCCGCGCCGTCTGGCTCTGATGAATCTGTTTCTGCACGGTCTGAAACCCACGATTTATCTGGGCGATACGATTTACGAACCGGAGCGCGGCGAACGCTATGACGTGATTCTCACCAATCCGCCCTTTGGCACCAGGGGCGCAGGACAGGCCCCGACCCGCGATGACTTCACGATTGCCACTTCCAACAAACAGTTGAACTTTGTGCAGCATTTGCTGACTACCTTAAAACCCGGCGGACGCGCTGCGATTGTGCTGCCGGATAACTGTTTGTTTGAAGATAAAGCCGGCGAAGTGTTCGAAATTGTGATGGCGGACTGCAACGTGCACACGATCTTGCGCCTGCCGCGCGGCACCTTTGTGCCCTACGCCAACGCGCAAGCGAATGTGGTCTTTTTCCAGAAAGGCCGGCTGACCGAAAAAGTCTGGATTTACGACTGTCGTTCCAATATCCCGGCCTGTACCAAAAAAGACCGTCCCTTGACGCCGGAGATGTTTGCTGACTTTGAACGCTGCTACGGCGACAACCCAAACGGCAGTGCTGCCCGCGAAGACCAGGGCGCAGACGGGCGATTCCGGGCGTTTCATATTGAGGAAATCAAGGAACGCGGCTACAAACTCGACCTCAAATGGCTCAAAGACGATGCATTGGACGACCCCAACGACCTGCCCGAACCCGCGGATTTGATTGCCGAAGCGGTCAGCGAACTGGAAGCCGTGGTGGATGAATTGAATGAAATCAGCGAATTGTTGGGGCGGGAGTGATGAAAATTATCTCCGGCCATCACATAAGCCTGGGGAAAACATCCTATGTTTTCCCTCATTCTGATCTTGACGGATTCAGTTGCTCTGTATAACTCGATGTTCAAAGTTTTGTGAAATACTCAAGCTGACTTGCCACGTGCTTTAGCTCGTGGAGATAAAAAAGCACGCCCCCGCTCCCCATTGACTGACGGGCTAAAGCCCGGGGAAGGGAGGAGACGGCATCTGATTCCACGAGCTAAAGCACGTGGCAAGTCAGCTTGAGCATTATACCGCGCAGCGGTTAGACAGCGTTGATCGCCTACGGCGAAGGATGGAACGCGAGATGAACCGTAGGACTACAACACTGAATCGCCTACGGCGAAAGAACGTAAAACACAGTTACAGCGACTGCGCAGGAACAGACAGCATGGGAACGACAAGAATGGCATATAAATGGCTTGGCGATCAATCTGGCGATCAATCGCCAGTCTCAAAGCTCAACGACGCTGATGAACATGAAAAATTTAATTCGGTCACGTTCTTTGCCCTGAAAGGGCAGTGGAATACAGCCAGAGGTTTCAACCTCTGGACGCCGGAACCCCGCATTTTCCGCCCTGAAAGGGCGGTGGAATGCCCCACGCCGGGCGTCCTGCGCGCCCCATCGCCCCTTCAGGGCGAGAAAAGGGGGATTTCCCCCGTCCCAGAGGTTCAAACCTCTGGCTGTAACCCGGCGCCCTTTCAGGGCAAAGAGCGTGACCGAATTATTTTCTTAACCTTCATAAGCGTCCTCGCAAAATCCAAAGCGGGCTTCAGCCTGCTTGAGCTTTGAGACCGGTCATTGATGACCGGGTTCTTGACGCCCTTTTGAATAGGTGTTTGAGATCAATCTGGCGATCAATCGCCAGCCTCAAAGCTCAAGGACGCTCAAGCGCCCTTTTGAATATGTCTTGAAGCGGGCTTCAGCCTGCTTGAGCGTTGAGACCGGTCATTGATGACCGGGTTCTTGACGCCCTTTTGAATAGGTGTTTGAGATCAATCTGGCGATCAATCGCCAGCCTCAAAGCTCAAGGACGCTCAAGCGCCCTTTTGAATATGTCTTGAAGCGGGCTTTAGCCTGCTTGAGCTTTGAGACCGGCCATTGATGGCTGGCTTCTTGACGCCCTTTTGAATAGGTGTTTGAGATCAATCTGGCGATCAATCGCCAGTCTCAAAGCTCAAGGACGCTGAAGCGTCCTTTGGAATATTTATATGAGCGGGCTTTAGCCTGCTTGAGCTTTGAGACCGGTCATTGATGACCGGGTAAATGGTCGGATAAAAAATAAGGAACAGAAAGCATGGGAAGAGAACATTGGGTAGAGACGATTCTCGCTAATTTGTGTTCAATTACAACTGGCAAGCGTGATGTTAACGAAGGAAATCCAGATGGTAGGTATCCTTTTTTCACTTGTGCACAGAAACCTACAAAAATTGATTTTTATGAATTTGAGGGAGAAGCTGTATTAATCGCTGGAAATGGCTTTTTCAATGTAAAGCATTATATCGGGAAATTTAATGCATATCAAAGAACGTATGTATTGCAGAATATGTTGGTTGAAGCAAGACTAGTTTATCATTTTCTTCAATATTCATTAGACCATCTAACAAAAGATCAACGTGGAACAACAATTAAATATATTCGTTTGCCTGATTTGCAGAATCACACCATCCCCCTCCCGCCGCTGAACGAACAACGGCGCATTGTTGCCAAACTCGACGCGCTGCTGCCGAAGGTGAAACACGCGCAGGCGCGGCTGGCAAAAATTCCCGGCATTGTAAAGAAATTCCGCCAGAGTGTGCTGGCCGCCGCCTGTTCCGGTCGCCTGACCGAAGATTGGCGCGAGGGGAAGGATTTACCGGAGTGGAAAGAAGCGCTATCAGGAACCCTCTTGTCTTTTGTAACCAGCGGATCACGAGGATGGGCAAAATACTATTCTGAAACGGGTGCCCTTTTTTTAAGAATTGGAAACTTAGATCATTTCACAGTGAATCTCGATCTCAGTAAGAAACAATATGTGAATCCTCCACAAAATTCAGAGGGGAGAAGGACAAGAGTACAGGCTAATGATATTTTAATTTCAATAACTGCTGATGTTGGCATGATTGGGCTGATCCCTGAAAACTTTGAAGAGGCATACATTAATCAACACATTTCATTAGCTCGCCCGAACAAGGAGGTTTACGCTCCTTTTCTTGCATGGTATCTTGCTTCATCTGAAGGTCAATCTCAATTTCAAGAAATGCAAAGAGGTGCTACCAAAGTTGGCTTAGGTCTTGATGATATAAAGAATGTTAAAGTTCCCCTCCCCCCTCTCGAAGAACAACACGAAATCGTCCGTCGCGTGGAAAAACTCTTTGCCCTGGCCGATTCGCTGGAAGCCAAATATTCCAACGCCATGCAGCGCGTCGCCAAAATCGAACAGGCCCTGCTGGCCAAAGCCTTTCGCGGCGAACTCGCGCCGCCCGACCCGCACGACGAACCGGCGGAAGTCTTATTACAGCGCATTTTGACCGAAAAAGCCAAATTAGAAGCCGGACCAAAAACCAGACAAACAAAGAAGAAGCAATTACACAGATAAAAAAAGAACTTGCAAAAATTCAACTGTTTCCATAGATTATTTCACAGTATGAGTACGTGCTGAGGGGATTCAAAATTCTGTCAGCGCAGAGCAAGAGAGGAGGGAATCTCATGACGAATGTGTCAATCGCGATCCCGGATGATGTCATGCAGCAGTTAGAAAGTCAATGGACGGATATTGCGCAGCGAGCCTTGGAATCGCTGGCGGTAGAATCGTATCGCCGTGGTATTCTCACAGCAGCCGAAGTGCAGCGAATGTTAAACCTGCGGTCTCGTTGGGAGGTTGAAGCGTTATTGAAGCGTTCATACGCCTATCTTGACTATACCGAGGCCGATCTGGAACAAGATATTCGAACGCTTGAACGTCTCTCGGTGCCCCAATGAAAGTTATTTCTAACACGTCTCCGTTGTGTTATCTCCTGCTGATCGATCAGATTGATATTCTCCCTCAATTGTTCGGAAAGTTAATTATCCCTGAGGCGGTTTGTCGGGAATTGAGTGACACCGGCGCTCCTGAAGTGGTTCGACAGTGGTTTACACATCCTCCGGCATGGCTTCAGATTGTTGCTGTTTCTGCTGTCTCTGATGCTGCGTTAGCGCGTTTGCATCCTGGCGAGCAAGACGCTATTCTGCTTGCTGAGCAATGTTCCGCTGATTTAGTGTTATTGGATGAAAAAGCGGCTCGAAAGGCGGCGCGAGAACGGGGTCTCAATGTGACGGGCTTACTCGGAGTTCTTGATCGGGCGGCAACCGTTGGGATCATTGAAAATTTTCCTCGTGTCATTGCGCGGCTGAACGCGACCAACTTTCGCATTGCCCCGCGGGTGTTAAAAAGTCTATTAGAGAAACATAGGAAATAAAAACATGAAAATATGGATAATACTCAATAATTGAAAAAGGATACGATCTGAGTATGACCGCGCAACAGCTAAAAACCTTAGAAGATGAGGTGGTGAACCTTCGTCTTTCCTTAGAACAATTCAGTGCGTCTCAACAGAAAGCGCTGCTGAAACCATACCAGGATCGTCAAAAATTACTCAAACTCTTTGGAGCCTGGGACGGCGAGATTGAGACTACCTTAGACGAACTCATGCCCGCCTCCAATTCAAATCAATGATCGCGCCGACGTTACAAACTCAGCGACTCGTCATACAACCGATTGAACTGTGCGACGCTCACGCTATGTTCGCATATCGTTCCGATCAAACCGTGCAGCGTCACCAATTCTGGAGACCCCGCACACAGGACGAGGTGGAAGATTTTATTCGGAAAATCCACGAACTGGCCTTTGACGCAGAAGACACCTGGTATCAATTAGGAATCTACACAAAACAGCCCCGGGAACTCATCGGAGACCTTGGGCTGCACTTTTTAGGACCGCACAATGCGCAGGTCGAGATCGGTTTTACCATCGCGCCAGCCCGCCAACGCCAGGGCTGCGCCGCCGAAGCGGTCATCAGCCTTCTGGACTATATCTTTACACATCTGAAGAAACACCGCGTGATTGCCTCGGTCGATCCGAACAATGAGGCCTCCATTACGTTGCTCAAGAAACTTGGTATGCGACAGGAAGCGCACTTCGTGCAAAGTCTCTGGGCCGATGGCGCCTGGCTTGATGATGTCATTTATGCCATTTTGAAGGAAGAATGGATGAAAGGCGAAAAGGCCGCGAAATAATTATCAATACTTTTTTATTGACAGTTTGATTGAGAGTGTGTGAGGTGTGTGCCGTGGAGTGTGTTTGGGAAAAGTCTGAGTAAAAACAATGTTGTGTGAGTGCAGCGTTTCTTGAGTATTATGGCGTTTGCCGTGCTGAAATGTTGGGTTCACACGTTACAATTTGCAGGAGGAATATCCGATGAAACGCGTAATGATCGTTATGCTGTCTTTCTTATTGCTCGTTGTGGCAGTAGAGGCTCAGGCTCAGGAAATCCGGGTGCTGCTGGCGAATCACCCGTATGGCGAACTGCTCAAGGCCGCTATTCCGGAATTCGAAAAAACGGCTGGTATTAAGGTGAACGTTGAGAGTCTCCAGGAGTCGCAGCTTACGACGAAACTCACGACTGAATTTGCAACCAAATCCTCATCAGTGGATGTGTTCATGACCAGACCGCTGCAGGAAGGGAAGATGTTTAATAAAAATGGCTGGTATGAACCGCTTACAGACTATGATTTTTCTGACTTTCCGGCAAACGCCCTGGATGTGGCGACTTTTGATGGCAAAATCTATATCGTGCCCATCGTCACTGAATGGCAGGTCATGTATTATCGCAAGGATTTGTTTGAGAAGGCAGGCCTTGCAGTTCCGGCAACGTTTGAGGAACTCGAAGCGGCCGCGCAGAAACTGAACTCCGCTGATGTCGCCGGATTTGCGGCGCGCGGCAAGGGCGCGGCGGCGGTCACGCAGCTTTCCACCTACATCTACAATTATGGCGGACGCTATCTTGACCAGGGGCAGGCGGTGTTTGACTCAAAAGAAGCTGTTGATGCCATCCGTTTTTACGGCAAACTCCTGGCGTCTTCCGGTCCGCAAGGTATCACCTCCATGTCCTGGGAAAACATCATGCCGTTGTTCCAGGCCGGAAAGGTCGCTATGTGGACTGATGCGTCAGTCTTCTACGGCCAAATCGTTGATCCCGCCAAATCGCAGGTTCCGGCTGAAAACGTCGGGATCGCCAATGTCCCGGCCGGTCCGGCGGCTCAAGCGCCCTTTATGGTCGTTTCATGGGGCATGAGCATCGCTCAGCAATCCAAAAATAAAGAGATGGCGTTGAAATTCATCACGTGGGCCACAAGTGCTGACCTTGCCAAACAAGGTTTACTGGCCGGCATTACCGCCGCTCGCAACTCGGCCTGGGAAGACGCCGCAGTCATTGAAAAAGTTCAAAAAGGATTGGTTGATACTCGCGCCTTTGCTGCGCAACACGGAATTCCTTACGACCGTCCGTATATGAGTGCGGTCGGCGAAGCGCGCGATCTCATCGGCGAACTGGTGATCGAATCCATCAATACCGCCGGCGCCTCAGAGAATTTGGAGAAAATGGCTCAGGAAAAAGTGAAAAATGTCAATGAACTCCTTGAAGACAGCGGTGAGCTTGGTCAATAATCTTGAGGTTGAAAAACCAGGTTTCTTGAAGAAACCTGGTTTTCGTTTATAATCCGGGGCAATGAAGCTGTTGTCCCGAATTGTATGGAGGTCCTGCATGATTCGAACCGGGTTTGTGGATAGGCATCTGAGTCTCCTTTTTTCGCTGCCGGCCGTTATTTTTATTATCATCATGATGGTGTTTCCGGTGATCTATACGATCATCTTGAGTTTTTCCAACTGGAATTTGACCACCGGCAGTGGTTTTGCCTGGGCCGGTTTGCGCAGTTATTTCCGTATTTTTGGCGAACCCCGGTTCCTCGATGCTGTTAAACGTACTTTTGCCTTTACCGGTCTGGCAGTGGTTTTCGAAACCGTACTTGGGGTCGCCCTGGCGCTGATCCTTCATCGAACGTTTGTCGGCAAAAGTTTCGTCAAGCTGCTGCTGTTACTTCCTCTGGTTGCAACCCCTGTGGCGGTCGGGATTGTCTGGAATCTTTTTTACGATCCCAATATCGGTTTGGCTAATTTCGTGCTCACCCGTTTTGGAATCCCTGCAATTGAATGGGTGTATGCGGCAAGCACCGTCTTGCCGTCGCTCGTGTTGGTAGATATCTGGCAATGGACTCCCATGATTACTCTGCTGGTTCTGGCCGGTTTGGCCAGCTTACCAAGCGAACCCTACGAATCGGCCCGGGTAGATGGGGCTTCGGAATGGCAGGTTCTCTGGCATATTACGCTGCCCATGCTGATGCCTGCGATCCTGACCGCCATGATTCTGCGCAGTATTGACGCTCTGAAAACCTTTGACATTATTTATGCGATGAGCGGCGGCGGCCCCGGTTATTCTTCGGAAACCTTAAACATCATGGCCTTTAAATACAGTTTCGAATATTTTCGAATGGGACAATCCGCCGTCATTCTGGTCGTGTTGTTCCTGGTTGTCCTGGGTTTCAGTATTGGGATTCTCAAACTCCGCACGTGGACGGAAGTATAGGGTAGAAACCGGATTTCTTTGGGAAACCCGGTTTCTAAGGTGTGATATGAAAAAATCGCTGCTGTCCAAAATCATCTTTGCCATCGTGGTGCTCGGAATCACCGCGACCATGATCTTTCCGTTTTTGTGGATGCTCATGTCATCCGTCAAAACTCAGATTGATATTATCAGTTGGCCGCCGAAATTCATCTTTACCCCGACCCTGGCCAATTACGTCAAAGTGTTTGGCGAGCAGAACTTCCTGAAATACTTTATCAACTCTACGGTTATTGGCGTGGCCGCTATTGGCGCCTCCTTGCTCCTCGGCCTGCCGGCCGCTTATGCGATTGCGCGTTTTAAACTCTATACCTTCAGTGTGATTATTCTCCTGGCGCGTATTATGCCGGGAATCTCTTTTTTGATGCCCTGGTACATTATTTTTTCACGTCTGGGCCTGATGGATAGTTATATGGCGCTGATTCTCAGCCACATGCTGATCGCCTTGCCGGTAATCGTATGGATCATGTCCAGCTATTTCGATTCGATTCCGCTTGAAATGGAAGAATCAGCCATGCTGGACGGGGCCTCGCGCCAACAAGCCTTTCTCTTGATTATCCTGCCCCTTTCCAGCCCCGGAATTGTGACTGCTACCACCCTGTCCTTTATTTTTTCCTGGAATAATTTCATGTTTTCTCAGGTGCTTTCGATGGAGAAAACCAGAACCCTGCCCATTGCCATCTATAACTTTGTCTCCTATGCCGAAGTTGATTGGGGCGGCGTCATGGCCGCTGCGGTCGCCATCACCATGCCGGCCATCATTTTAACCATGATTTTTCAAAAATATGTGGTGCGCGGACTCACGATAGGAGCAGTAAAAGGCTAGTCTGGGCTTGAACAACTGATGCTTGCATAGCAGTATTCCTTATACCCTTCCCATCTTCGTTTTTTGAGGAAACTTGCTTGACATTATTACTACTTTGTTAGATTTGAATATACGGCTCTTTGCCCTGAAAGGGCAGGGGAATAGAGCCAGAGGTTTCAACCTCTGGAACGGAAATTCCCTCATCCCCGCCCCTGAAAGGGCGGCGGGAACATCTCTTGCGCCCCTTCAGGGCGCGGGACAGGGGCGATGACCTTCCAGAGGATGAATCCTCTGGCTCTATTCTCCTGCCCTTTCAGGGCAAAATCCGGTACGTTTGAAATTTAACAAAGTAGAATTATGAAGGAAATATTTAAAAAAAAGTCCATTCAATTTCAAAGAAGTCCGGTATCATGATAATACCTGATTCATCCTCATAAGGAAAGAGTTACGATGCTGACAACCTGGAAAGCTGACCTTGTCAGGTGATCATGGCAAAAAATTACTTGACAATATCAGGTAAATTCTTCATACGTATGATGTCCTATATATGAAGAATTGAGAAGTCTCTCGCAAAGCCCGCCAAGACGCAAAGTCTAAGAATACCATTCTTTGCGAGCTTTGCGGACTTTGCGAGAACCCGAAAACATATATTCATATACTTAATCGAATCCCTTTCCACGGAAAGTTTTCGCTGGCAGGATGAAATCTATGCGAGACAAAGCGGTGATGCTCCCCAATTTTAAACGGACGAATCTCGTGCAGATGGTTTTTGACGCCTTAAAAGAAAACATTCTCACCGGAAAATTCCAGGGAGGAGACCGCCTTCCCACGCAAGATCTGCTTGCCCAACAATTCGGGGTGTCACGCACGGTTATGCGCGAAGCCCTGAACAAGCTGTCATCTTTAGGTCTAATCCAAAGTCAGCAGGGACGCGGCACGTTTGTCTGTTCGCCGGATGTACAAACTGTGATGGAACCCATGTTCACGGCTTTTGTTTTGGAGGAAGCTTCGATCTGCGAACTGATGGAGGTGCGTTATTACCTGGAGGCCATCATCGCGCGTTTAGCGGCCAAACGGATTACTCCTGCTCAAATTGAGGCGCTGCATGATAATGTCGCTGCTATGGAACAGGCGGTGCATGCAAAAAATCTCGACCGGTTTGTTGAAAAAGATCTCCAGTTTCATCTCATGCTGGCCGAAGTTTCAGAAAACACCCTTTTGGCGCGGATTATTACAGCGCTGCGCGAAATGATGGCAAAGTTTTTTGAAAATTTCAGCCGCACCCCCCATATTGCCGAACGTTCAGTCACTTATCACAAAAAAATTTTTCAAGCGCTTGCGTGTAAAGACCCGGACAGCGCGGAACGTGAAATGCAGCAGCACATTCTGGATGTTATCGCGGTGCTTCGGGAAAAGTATAAGATTCACCTCGATATATAAAGGAGTTGATATGAAAGCATTAGTCAAATACCAAAAAGGGGAAGGCAACATGGAGATCCGCGATCTTCCGGAACCGGTCGCCGGACCTGGTCAGATCAAAATAGAAGTCAAAGCGGCCGGCATCTGCGGGTCGGATTTACACATTTATCATGATGATATTGCCATTCCGCTCAATCCGCCTGTGGTGACCGGACATGAATTTGCCGGAGTGATCGCCGATCTTGGCGAAGGGGTGACCGGCTGGAAGATAGGGGATCGCGTGGTCTCAGAAACCGCCTATAGCTATTGCGGGGTTTGCGAACCCTGCACCGATGGGTTTTATAATCTCTGCAATCATCGGAGAACTTTGGGATACTGGTTTAACGGCGTGTTTACAAACTATACGGTCGTGCCTGCGGGCAGAGTCCATCATCTGCCTGATACCGTTGATTTTATCGGCGGAGCCTTAATGGAACCGCTGGCCTGCGTAACCCATGCCGTCCTGGAATTGACCCAGATTACCGCTGGAGATACGGTGCTCATCAGCGGACCGGGTTCGATTGGACTGCTTGCCCTGCAAGTGGCGAAGGCGCAGGGAGCAATTGTGATTATGGCCGGAACCGATCAGGATCTGAAACGGCTGGATACCGCCAAAAAGTTTGGCGCGGACTATTGCCTGAATGTCATGTGTGAGAACATGCTGGAACGGATCGAGACGCTGACTCAAGGCAAAGGGGTTGATGTGGTGCTTGAATGCTCCGGCAGTCAAAAAGCGGCCAACGACGCCCTTTTAGCGATCAAAAAGCGTGGACAATTTACGCAGATCGGACTCTATGGTAAACCGATTACAATTGATTTTGAACGAATGTGCTTTAAAGAACTCAAAGTGACCGGCTCCTTAGGTTCACGCCGGATGTCCTGGAAAAAAGCCTTACAATTGACCGCCCAGGGTAAAGTGCAGTTGCGGCCGCTGGTCTCGGATATTCTGCCCATCACAGAATGGAAAAAAGCCTTTACCATGTTTGAAGAAAAGCAAGGCTTGAAACTCGTCTTAACCCCGGTAGAGGTATGAATGCCGGAGTGCAAAAGTTCTACTTTTGCGTGTTGCGAAAGTAGAACTTTCGCACTCCAGGAGAAAAATTTATGGCGCAGCAAAATTATTTGGAATGGCTTGTTTCGAAGACCAATACGACCTGGTGGAACGATTCCGGCGCGCCGGATGAACTGACTTTTGCGCGTGAACACGGAGCCACGGGAGTCACCACAAATCCGGTTTTATCCAATGTCGCTCTGCGGGCGAATCGAGCCTATTGGGCGGAACAACTGCAAGAGGTGTTCGCGCAGAACCTTACGACCGAACAAAAAGCCGAAGCGTTAACCCGCATCGTCGTCACTCATGCTGCCTCTCAGTATGAATCCATCCATAAGATGAGCGGCAAACGTGAAGGCTATGTGTGCGCGCAAGTGAATCCTGCGCTGGCTGGTGATCGCGAAGCCATGTTTGCCATGGCGCGGCGCTTTCATGATTTTGCGCCGAACATTGCCGTCAAATTACCTGTAACCGCCGCAGGACTGGAAGTGCTGGAGCATTGTACCGCGCAAGGTATAACGGTAACGGCCACCGTGAGTTTCTGCGTGCCCCAGGTTGTGCAGATTGCCGAGGCGTATCGGCGCGGCATTGCGCGCGCCCTCGCAAACGACGTGGAACCGGGGAAATGTTTTGCGGTGATCATGATTGGCCGCCTGGATGATTATCTGCGAGATGTTGCCAAAGATTCGCAGGCTGACCTCAGCGAGCCGGATATTCAGCAAGCCGGGCTGGCGGCCACAAAACGCGCGTACAAGATTTATCAGGAACGTGGCTATGAAGCTGTTTTATTAATTGCCGCCTTGCGCGGAACCCACCATGTCACAGAACTTGCCGGAGCGAAATTGATTCTGTCAATTCATCCCACGTATCAAAAAATTCTTCTCGCGCAAGACCTGCCGCGTGAAGCGCGGATTGAACGCGAAATTCCGGTCGGCGTGATCGCCCGTTTAGAAAGATTGCCGGAATTCGTCCGTTCTTACGAACCCGATGGCATGGCGGTCGAAGAATTCATCACTTACGGAGCAAACCAGCGTACACTCTCGCAATTCATCGAACTTGGGTGGAAACCACTTGAAAATTTTCACAAGGAGGATATGCAATAATGATCGCAGCGCAAACAGAGCTTCTCAGAAAGGGATTAATTCACCTTCTGGAAATCAAAGATTCGTACATTCGCCTCATGACCCTGGAACAGTGTCGTGAGGCGGTTGATAAAGGCATTCATATCGGCGGCGCGTTTTCAGCCACGATTCCGCTCGTATCGCTTTTTTACGGCGGTGTCATCCGTCTGGATATTGAACAGCCGACAAAATCCGGGCAGGATATGTTTGTCCTGAGCAAAGGTCATGCGGTGGCCGTTATGGCTTCGATTTATGCGGATCTGGGGTATTTTGACCGCGCTATGCTCAAAAATTCTCGTTCCCAGGAAAGTCTTCTTAACGGGCATCCAGGGCCGATCCTCCCAGGCGTGCACATTTCAACCGGGCCTTTAGGACAAGGATTAGGCGTGGCCCAGGGGTTCGCGCTGGCCGGCAAGCAAAGTCCACATTTCAACGTATTCTGCCTTACCGGCGACGGCGAGCTTCAGGAGGGGCCAATCTGGGAAGCGGCCATGTTTTCCAGTTACAAGAAACTCGATAATCTGTGCGCTATTATTGATAAGAACCAGGGACAATTGGATGTCACCAAACATCTGGTGTTTCCGTTAACGAATCTGGAACAAAAATTGACAGCCTTCGGATGGAGAGTTTTTACCGTAGATGGCACCCAATACGGCCCGGTTGTAGACGCTTTGCATCGTTTTACCACCGATGCGCGGGATGGACGCCCGACCGCGATTATCTGCGAAGCGCAAAAAGGCGAGGGCGGTTTTTCAGAATTCATGATGAAACATAAAGCGAACCTCTCCGATGAATTAACTGACCAGGAAGCGGCCTTGCACCAGCAGCGACAGGCGGACCGAATAGCCGAATTCCTTGATTTTTATCAGACCATTGAGGATCCGAAGGTTGAACAAAGCTTGCAAAACTTTGCCCGGCGCATGAGCCTTGAGCTCGATCTGAGCGGGAAAAAAGGAAAGATCACGCCGGTTATTGCTCCAGTGCGAATCAAACGCGCGCCAGTGCGCCCAAAAGCGATCACCTATGCTGCTGAGCGTCTGCCGCACCTGGATCCATCAAAAGAATACAGCGCGGGCGATATTATTACTCAGGCGATGAAAGTCTTTGCACAAGACCGCCGTGTGGCGTCGGTTGACGCGGATCTCAGTTCAACCAGCGGCCTTCAGGCCGGAGTCGGGTTTGTGGATATGGGACGGGCGTTGAACGTAGGGGTGGCCGAAGCCAATATGATGTGCATTGGCGAAGCCTTTGCGGCTCTGGGCTATAACGCCTGGGTCAGCACGTTTTGCCCCTTTTTCGACTGGAAAGTGCTGCGCCGCATCGCGGTCGGCTACCAGGAACGCCTCGAAGCCATCGCCATGCCAGAGGGCTGGTTAAATGAAGGGCATGGCCTGGATTTGACCTTTGTGGCGACTGCTCCGAATTTTGAAACTACCACCAATGGAGCCACGCACATGGGCAATGATGACATTCAGGTCTTTGACGGCATTGCCCACCTGAAAATCATTGATATTTCCTGCCCCAACCAGTTACTGGCAGCCATGAAATGGATCATGGAGGGCAATAAAGGACTGGTGTACCTGCGGATAATGCGCGCGCCTTCGGCCGTTATCTATAATCAGGATCTGACCTTTGATTTTGGCAAAGGGTATGTTCTCAAGGAACCTGCGGATGCAAAAGCTGTGATTCTCAGCAGCGGACGCGGTGTACATGAGGCCCTGAACACGGCGAAACTTCTGGAGCAGACTGGCATTCTGGCTGGCGTGGTTGACATGCCTTCGATTGACGCAAAACTCTTGCGCGCGCTTTATGATTCAGGTAAATTACTCGTGTTTGCCGAGCAGAATAATGGCTATATCTGGTCAGAGTGCCGCAAAATCCTTTTTAAGCATTATACGACAATTGACGCTACGCGTTTGCTGCCGATTAATGCACTGAATGCTGAAGGCAACCCTCAGTTTATTCATTCAGCCACTTACAAGCAGCTTATCCAGCAATTTGGCCTGGCTCCAGAGCAATTGGCTAAAACAATTCAGGGCAAATTGTAATTCAGAAACTACAAGGATTTCACATAACCAGGGATAATACATCCTTGCTTATGAGTCATCCTTGTAGTTTCCCAGGAGAAGACCCTATGCTGCAATTCGGAAAACTTACGCTCGATCCGGCCAAAAATCCGGCGGTGTTAGATACGGTCACCTGGGATGCTCAAAGCGCCTGGAGTATCATCAACGCCATTGACGATAACTATTGGCAAGCTCTTCAAGAAGCGATTGTGGCGCACCAACCATTCCCAGCGAATGCGGTTTTTACGGCCTATTCAGGTTCATACTCGCGCTATCAACAGCGTGATTTTGTCCTGGCCGAATTACACGACAAACAGCAGGTGTTGATCGAGTTTGCCGATGATGCCGCTCAACCGGTTTTAGAAGCCCAGATTGGAACAAAGCGTTTGAACAACGGAAAACTCTTGAAGGTCTATAAAACAGATGCTGCGAATCTTGATCAGTATTGTCGCCGCATTCACCCGCAGAAAGGCCCTCAAGCCCTCGGCGCAACTCCGCGTTTAGGGATTGGCACACGCATGTCAACAGCGGTCTGGCCTGGAATCTGGCGGGCAATGACGAAATACGACTTTGCGGCTAACGGTATTCAGAATTCGCTGCGGGAATTAAATCTGCTGGATGATGTGCTGGCCGGCAAGCCTCCGCACACGAATTATCTCTTCAGTTTTGGCAGCATTGATGAAGGGCATACCGGCAGTACCTTTGAAGGATTGTGGGTTGCCGGCGTGCTATCTGCGCTCAAAAGCGAAACGTTGCCAGAATATGGCGCAGATGCGGATCATATTATGGTCAAACGCGGACCAGACGGCCTCAGTCGGGCAAAACGCATTCTTGATTCAGCGCGTTATTATACCTTTTTTACGCTCGATGTTTCTGATATTTTGCATTATAACGCGCTCAATGAAACCTCAGCAGCGAAGGCGGAAGCCTACTTGACGGACATCCTGCACGACGACGAGCTTTTCAAATCTGTATTAGCCTACCATAGCCAGATAGATGAGGCGCTGCTTGGGTGTCTTGTCGCCAAATATTGGAACGCCCTGGAGGCTGCTCAGGCCCTGTATGATCATATTCTGGAATTAAAAAAAGACCTCCCCTTTGATCTCGAACTCAGCATAGATGAAAATCCGCCGGAGGTTCGCACCTGCCAGTCGTTAACGCAAGATATCGAACTCAGATTTTTGATCACCGAAATCCAGCGGCGGCAGCTGCCGATTACTCATATTGCTCCGAATTTCGGAGTGGAAAAAGGAGTGGATTATCGCTGTCCCGGTGGATTAGAGGAATTAGAAACGCGAGTGCGGCGGCAATACCAGATCGCGAATGAACATGGCATCATGTTAGACTGCCATTCCGGCGACGATCTCGCCTCGGCCACGCGCAAGGTATTTGGCAGAGCCACTGAAGGAAAGATTCATTTCAAAATTTCGCCCTCGCTGCAAGTCATTTTCGGCGAGACTCTTGAAGAACTGTATCCTGAACGTTTTCGCTTCTGGTGGGATGATACGCTCGCCTATGCCCGTCGAGAAGCTGAAGGCGGGGCCAGCGCGGCGATTGAAAGTCTGTGCGAATATGAACATAGCGATCATCCGCAGCTCTCGGCTCGCACCAGCCTGTTTCAGCATTTTAACTTTGCGACGGTCGGCAAACGCGATGCCCAGGGACAATTCATCTTCCGCGAGCAGTTTTACGATTTGCCCGCAGCCTTTTACGAGGAATACGCTCAACGCATCGAACAGCGTTTAGGCGAAGTGGCTCAGGATGTGTTTGGCCGTTAAATGAATGTTGCCATCAAAAGAACCAGGTTTCTTGAAGAAACCTGGTTCTTAAGGAAAAGGGGGGATGCGGAGATTCAGAATTTTGAAACTGGGTTTATGTCGTATTTTCTCTGTTCATTGTATTGGATTATTTCGGGAATTTCAAAGACTCATTTCCGAAACACCAGAAAATTCAAGTCAGGAGGATAAGAGTATGAAAAAGTTTGTCTCTATCGGTGTAGTTGTCTGTATATTTGCAAGTTTGCTGGTTGCGGGAGTTGCTGTGGCTCAGGAAAAAACCTATAAAGTGGCGTTCATTATGAGTACGATGGCGCATTCTGTGCCGGCTGCCTGGCATGAGGGCATTAAGAGACTCGCTGACACAAAACCGTATATTGAATATGAAGCGGCTGACGGAGAATGGCGGGTTGACGTGCAGATCGCCAAAATGGAAGACTACATTAACCGCGGATTCAACGCCATTATTCTGCAAGCGAATGACGCTGCCGGATTAGCCGCCTCAGTGCGTGAAGCTGAGGAAGCCGGCATTTTTGTGGTGGCGTTGAATCTGGATGTCACTGTACCTCACGCTGCCCTTGTGACCATGGTGACGGATCGCGGCGGGCAATTGGTGGCTCAGGAGATGGCGAAAGATCTGGGAGGAAAAGGCAATGTGGTTATTTTGCAATCGCCTCCCGGAGCGAGCATTGGGATTGATCGTGAGCGTGGATTCCGCGAAGAGATCAAGAAATATCCCGATATTCAGATTATTGCCGCGCAGAATGCAGAATGGCGCAAAGATAAAGCCTTTGCGATTATGCAAAGCTTGCTCCAAAGTTCTGAAAAAATAGACGGTGTGTTTGGCGTGAATGACTCGATGGCCGAAGGCGCTGCGCTTGCGGCTGAACAGGCCGGAAAACTGGAAGGCATGTCGATCTGGGGACTTGATGGCGAAAAAGACGCATTGACCATGATCGAAGAAGGCAAACTGACCGGGACAATCTATACCAACTGTTTTATCCAGGGCGAAATGGCGCTGAAAGTGGTGGAAGATCTGTTACAATCAGGGAAAACGCCCCAGGATATTCAGGAAACCCAGGTTTTTGAAGTTGATCCGATGGTTGTTCGCAAAGAGAATGTCGCTCAGATTAAACCGGAAGATCGCTGGTAATTAACACTCATCAGGATGAACCCGGGTGGAGATGACCGAAAAGGTGATCTCCACCTTTCCGAGTTTTTTCGGAGAAGGATCCTTACTCATGAAAACCCAGACCATACGCGATGTCCACAATTATATTATCGCCATCTTATTTATTCTGATTCTGATCATTTTCAGCCTTCTTTCGCCCCAATTCAGAACCACCAGAAATATTCTTTCTATGCTCCGACAAACCTCATTTACAGGGATTATGGCTGTTGGAGCGACTTATGTCATTCTCAGCGGGGGGATTGATCTGTCGGTTGGTTCGATGTTAGCCCTGGCAGGGATGATTTGCGCCCGACTTTTGCGGCAATTCGGGTTTGATGCCTACACCGCCGTGCTTGTCACCCTGTTAGCCGGGATATTTATGGGCTACCTCAATGGAACACTCGTCAGTAAACTCGGTATTCCCCCTTTTATCGCCACATTCGGTACAATGGGGATCTTCAGGGGACTTGTCTTTTTGCTGGCTTTTCGAGAACCGGGCGGCTTTATCCAAAATGTTCCGCTGACCGACAAAACCTTTCTATCCATCGGAGGCGGACGCCTCGGTCAGATCCATACCCCTATCATCTTTTTTGTGATTGTGGCAATTCTTGGCTATGTGTATTTGAAAAACAGCAAGTTTGGCACCTATGTGTATGCAGTCGGCAGCAATGAACAATCGGCGGCCATGTCCGGAATTTACGTGAAGGGCGTCAAAACGCGCGTTTTTATTCTTTCCGGCGTCTGTGCGGCCTTTGCCGGAATTTTATGGACCTCCCGTCTCATGACCACCACCACCGAAATGGGACTTGGGAACGAATTAGATGTGATTGCCGCAGTCGTCGTGGGCGGCACGAGTATTATGGGAGGACGCGGGGGTATCGGTAAAACCATTATCGGCGCGTTGTTTATCGGCACGTTGACCAATGGATTATCCATGGTGGGGGTTCCGGCGTTTTATCAACCTCTGGCCAAGGCGCTGCTGATCGTCTCGGCAGCCTATTTGGATAATTATCTCCTGGTGCGCTATACAGAACAAACCAAACGCCATTTGATCGCAACGACATCAAATCACGTCGAAGTCGAAGCGATTAAAGGCGAGCATCCTCAGATCGATCCTGCCGATATTTTGCTTGATCTCCGGGGAATTTCCAAGCGTTTCGGGGAAATTGAGGTGTTAAAGAAGGTCTCTCTCAATATCGCGAAAGGCGAGATTCATGCGATAGTTGGCGAAAACGGCGCAGGGAAATCAACGCTGATCAAGATTATCACCGGGGTGTATCAAAAAAGTGCGGGCGACATGTACTTGAATGGCAAACAGGTGGACATTCATAATCCTCATCATGCCCAATCCCTGGGAATCAGCACGGTGTTTCAGGAATTCAGTTTAATCCCGTCCCTCAATGTTTCCCGGAATATTATGCTTGGCCGAGAACCTCAATCCCTCCCTGGATTTATTCATCACGGAAAGTTGCGCCAACATGCCGCCGAGGCGCTTGAACGTCTGAAATTCCATCTGCCGCTCAATGCCTTATCCGAAAGCCTGAGCGTCGGCAATAATCAGGAGGTGGAAATTGCCAAAGCCCTTTCGCAAGAGGCGGCGCTGATTATTATGGATGAACCGACGGCCTCATTGAGCGCAGAGGAAAAAATCAAACTGTTTGAAACCATCCGCCAACTGAGCGCGCGCGGCGTCTCCATTCTGTTTATTTCCCATATTCTGGATGAGGTCTTAGAGATTGCGCACCGGGTAACAGTGCTTCGCAATGGGGAAGTTGTCAACACATCGCCAACCGAAGAGTTAGATAAAAAGAAAATTGTGCAATACATGGTTGGGCGTGAATTGGCTGAACAAAAGAGTGTGGCAACAGAAAGAGGCGAACCGATTCTGGAAGTCATCAATCTTGATCGCGAAGGCAGCTTTGCCGATATTTCCTTTACATTGCACCAGGGCGAAATTCTCGGTCTTACCGGCCTGGTTGGATCTGGCCGCAGCGAGGTCGCCAGAGCGATTTTCGGCCTCGATCCCGTTGATAAAGGTGAAATTAAGCTGAACCAGAAATCAGTGCGCTTATCTTCACCGGCAATGGCAATGAAACAGGGCATCGCATTTTTATCAGAAGATCGAAAAACTGAAGGACTGGTGCTCATTCATTCGATGATGCACAATATCTCCATGGCCAACCTGGAAAATATTGCTGCGCATACTATCATCAACAGTCAACAGGAAGTGAAGATCGCCAGGGATTATGTTCAGAAAATTGATATTCGTCCTCCGCAGATTGAGCTGCCTGTTTCAGGTTTGAGCGGCGGCAATCAACAGAAGGTTGTGCTGAGTAAATGGTTGTGCCGGAATCCGAAATTGTTAATTGTTGATGAACCGACGGTCGGAATTGATGTGGGCGCAAAACATGAGATTTACCAGATTTTACACGACCTTGCCTCGCAGGGCGTCGCGATTTTGTTCATCTCCTCGGATTTTGCCGAAGTTTTGAGAATGTGCCAGCGCATTCTGACAATGCGCGAGGGGCGAATCGTTCTGCAAGCCGACACGACCAGGGAACTTGTCACCCAGGAAACCCTCATGAAAGCAGCAATAGGGAGGGTAGAGGAATGAAAACTCACCATATCGGAGTCTATATGGTTCAATTTTTCAAAAAATATCGGTTATTAGCGGCGATTATTGTGTTATCGGCCATCTTGACCATGATTTCACCGGCCTTTTTCTCCATCACCAATATCATCAATATTTTATGGAATGTTGCGGTTGTGGGGATTATGGCGGTCGGCATGACCTTTGTCATTTTAACTGGGGGCATTGATCTCTCGGTGGGGTCGGTTGTCTGCGCAACCGGAGTGGCGACCGCATTGTTCTTTGATCCCCTCAAGCTGCCTCTGGTTGTCACGCTGCTGCTCGTGGCGGCTATTGGAACGCTGTTAGGTTTGGGAAACGGGTTGCTGGTTTCTCGCGCCAGAATCGCGCCGTTTATTGTGACGCTGGCAACAATGGTATTTTATCGTGGAATTACCTTATTTGCGACCAATGGGGTGACGCTGGGCGTACTCAAACCCGCATCATTTCTGAAAATCGGTCTTGGAAAGATTTTAGGCATTCCGGTGCCGATCATCATCTTTGTCATTATCGCCGTCATTGGATGGTTTCTCAGCCAGAAAACCACCTTCGGACGTTCGATTTATATTCTGGGTGGGAATAGAACGGCCGCGCTCATGTCAGGCGTCCCGGTTAAGCGCGTCGAAATGATGGCCTACATCATGTCAGGTTTTTGCGCCGGGATTTCCGGCATTGTGCTCACTTCGCTGGTGCAGCAAGCCGGTTCCTATCAGGGAGTCGGCTTTGAGCTTGATGTGATTGCGGCTGTCGTCGTGGGGGGCACAAGTATGTTTGGCGGAGCAGGCCGGGTTTTTGATTCGGTGCTCGGCGCGATTTTTATCGGGATTATTGCCAATGGGTTAAGTTTACTGAATGTTCCCAGTCCCTACCATCCGATTGTCAAAGGACTTGTGGTGTTGGTCGCCGTGGGATTTGAAATCAATCTGCGCGAGCGAGCAAAAGGCTAAGTCAAGATTTAGATATGAAAGGATCCGTACAGGTGAACAGCCCTGTTCACGCACGCACGGGATGAAAATCAAAGATGTACCCCCGGCATGCTTGTCCGGTCTGTAAATACCCCTGGCAAGGATGCCGGGGTACAGAATGTTGGAGGAAAGGTTAGCATGGAACAACGATTACGCAATAAAGTGGCGATTGTCACAGGGGCCGGACAGGGCATCGGCAAGGGGGTGGCTCTGCGATTAGCGCGAGAAGGCGCAGATGTGGTCGCGGCCGATATTCAGTCGGCCAATGCAGAACAAACCGCCGGAGAAATCCGTGAGCTGCACCGGCAGGCCTTAGCCTGGTATATCAATCTGGCCAATATTGCTGAAATTCAGCCCATGGTTGATAAAGTCGCTGCCACCTTCGGCCATATTGATATTCTGGTGAATAACGCCGGGGTAGTCCAGTCGAAACCCTTTCTCGATGTGACCGAGGCCGATTGGGATCGGGTGATTGACATTAATCAGAAAAGTGTGGTCTTCTGTATTCAGTCTGTCGCAAAACAGATGATCAAACAGGTTCCCGGAGCGGTCAAAGCCGCAGGCAAAGCTGAGCAAAGCTATGGGAAGATCGTCAATTTCTCTTCGATTTCCGGACGCCGCGGACGCGCCTTACAGGTACATTATGCCGCCAGCAAAGCCGCCATCATCAGCATCACCCAATCAGCAGCCTTAGCCCTGACTCAGTATGGCATTAACGTGAATGCCGTTTCGCCAAGCGTGGTGCCGACGCCGATGTGGGAACAAAACGATAGGGAAAAGAGTCGTATTTTGGGCATTCCACGGGGACAGGCCATGCAGGACTTCATTGAGAAAATTCCGCTTAAACGCGCCGGCACGGTGGAAGATATTGCCGCAGCCGTCGCGTTTCTCTGCTCAGCGGATTCGGACTATATCACCGGTCAAACGCTCAATGTTGACGGCGGGTTTGAAATGAATTAAGATGAACAGACGCTTCACCGGCAGCGCAAGCTTGACCTGCGTTGCCCGGTGGCAGATTGCTATTGATCAAATTCCAGACCTAACAGGACATATTCTGCAGTGATGCCATGTTTTTTATAGAATCTGATCGCTCCACTGTTGTCTTTCATGACGCCCACTTCGATTTCATCCATGCCCCGTTCTCTTGCGGCGTTAATCCCATATTGCAAAAGTTGTTCGCCAATTTTCTGGTTCCGATAAGCTTTGGACACGATCAGTTCATTGATTAACGCTGTGCCATTTTCTAATTGTCATAGTGGATTCCTAATGAAGAGAAACCAGGTTTTTTCCCAAACACCTGGTTTCTTCTAAAGGGGCAGGTCAAATTATGAAAAGCGTTCGATTTTGATGACTTCGAAACTTTTCACCCCTGCCGGAACTTTGATTTTGACTTCATCCCCTTCTTCACGACCACTTAATCCGCGTGCAATCGGCGACTTCACTGAGATGGCATTTTGATAAAATTCGGCGTCGTCGCCGCTCAAAATTTGATACATGACTTCTTCATCTGTATCCAGATCATACAGGATCACTTTGGTACCAAGCGAGATGCGGCTGACATCAATCTCCAGGTCGTCAATAATTTTCACGTTTGAAAGACGTTGACGCAGATTTTTGACTTCGTTGCCCAACATATCCTTTTTTTGAATCGCAGCTTCCCATTCTGCATTTTCACTCAAATCTCCATGGCTGGCGGCGGTTCCGATTTCCTGGGCAATTTTGCCGCCGGGTTTAATTGCATCCAGATTCTCTTGCAGTTTTTTGTTGAGAGCATCCCAGGCTTTTCTCGTCATGTAGTTGGTTTCCATAGCGTCTTTACCTCAAGTAATGTGATTCTAAAACAAGAGCCACGAAAGAAACAAAAGACACGCAAAAAGGTATTCTTCTTGCGTGTCTTTTATCTATTTCGTGGCTTTATAGCGTGGCAAACTTCTTTATTGTTGCCATATTACAGCATTATACACTACGCCTGACCTTACAAAAATCTGGCAAAAAAGGTGAAGAGACACAGCTAATGCTCATTTTTCTAGAATGAGGTACTTGTATCTTATCCTCATAAAACTGTCAAGAGAGTATTTTGAAAATTTATGCTTTCAGGCGAGTTGGGTGATTAAGGCGTTCTGCAATCTGCTTTCCGGCCAAAATTGCGCCCTCCATTGAGTCGTATTCCCAGGCGCCATAGCGTCCGATAGAATAGATCTGCTGCTGGTCAAGGTAGGGCAAAATTGTGAGCAGGGCCAGGGAACGATGGAGATCGTGGATGACATAAGCGCATTCGATTCGCACAATATCTACCGTCAGGATGTCAGTGGTATTTTGAAGAATCCTGCTGCGCTCTAAACCGTCGTAAATCTTTTCCAGGAGGATTTGTTCAGGAATATATTCATCAGGCAGGACAGCAACTTCGACATACATCGAACTGCAGCCGACCGGAACAACAGCAGAAGAAAAATTCATCGGAAATCCCACTCGATAAAAAAGATATTCCGGTTCTGGAAAGTAAATCCAGTGCACATCCGATATATTCGGGCGTTTCACGCCGATATTGACGTCATAGACAGAAATATAGCGCAGCGATTCTCCGGCCTGTTTGATTTCTTGTGGGAGAGGTTGTAACATCTGAATGAGAGATGGTAAGGGCAACGTGGAAACCAGTCGGTCGTAGGAACAGGTTGTTCCGTCATTAAATCGAACGAGCCTGGTCTCAGTATCAATTGCACTCGCTTTCTTTCGATGATGCAGATGCTCCGGTCGGAGATAGGATAACAATGTGTTGGGTAGCTGCTCTGTTCCCCCGCTTTTGGGATACAGAAAGGTCGGGTTATAGCCAAAGGCACGATTTTTAATCCCCAGTGCCCCATTTAAAAATTCGTCGAGAGTGGGTTTCGGAATTGACCAGGAGACCCAATCGGCAGAGAGTTGATCTAACGGGATACGCCAGAGTTTCTGGTTATACGGAAACATGAAATATTTGGCAATTCCGGAGCCAAAGGTGTGTAACACCCAATCGTGAAAAGAATTCGCTGCCTGTGAAGCTGAACAATCCTCTTTATTGAGCGTTTCAACAAATCCAATGATACATTCTTTGATGATTTTCGGCGGAAGGCTGCTGATGTTAGCCTGGAACGGATAATTCAGATAACGTTTCTGGGTGTAAATAACCGCTTTACGTTCGTGCTGTTGGTACCGATTGGGGAGGAGCGTTCGGATCAGGTGTTTGGTATAGTCATGACGCAGGTGTAATAAATGGCCGGTATAATCGAAGAGAAAGCCCTCGCGTTCCATTGTGCGGCACAGGCCGCCAACCTCAGATTCCTGTTCAAAAATTTCGTATCCGTCGCGCAGGTGATAGGCCGCGCTTAACCCTGTTAATCCGGCTCCTAAAATAGTTGTCTGTGTCATCTTCCGGCATCATTCCTGAGTGATGATCAATAATTTTTTTGTACACCAGAAACCGGGTGTTCTTGAAAACATCCGGTTTCTCGGCCTGTCAAAACTGGCAAAATTTATTCAGGCTTGCTGAAAATTTCTTTATTACTTGGCATTGGTATCTGGCTTAATTTCCAGGCAATGGTCAGCACAACAGCGGCGACTCCCGCGAGAATCCACAAGGTGGCGAAGGGGGTTGCGTACATAATCCAGAGCGCAGTTCCGCCAAGCAGGAGGGTTGCCGTATAACTCATGAACACAATCTGCTTCACAGAAAATCCGATTTTACGACAGCGCAGAGGAAAATGATCTTTGCTGCCCAAAAACATGGAAATTCCTTTACGATAGCGTAGAACCATCACGAAGAGCATGTCAAAAATTGGCACCCCCAGAATAAGCAGTGGTGCGACGAACCCCAGGTTATTATGATGGCTATAGCTCCCAATCATTGAGAGCGAGCCTAGCATCAGGCCGATAAACATGCTGCCCGTGTCGCCCAGATAAATCTGGGCCGGTTGAAAATTATATTTGAGGACTCCTAACAAACTTCCGGCTAACGCCAGGGTAAGAATGGCAATCATCGTGTTTCCATTCAGGATTGACACGAGAAATAAAATGAGCGCAGCGCAAAATGCTACTCCGGCCGCCAGGCCATCCATAATATCGAGAATGTTCAGCGCGTTAATAATTCCGGCAATCCATAACACGGTAAGCGGCAGATTGATCCATTCCGGCAGGGCGATCAATTCAATGCGGATGCCCGATTTTACGAGCACCAGAATGGCAACCAGTTGCCCTAAAAATTTGACCTTTGGAGTGACCGCCTGCATATCGTCAAACAAGCCGATAATCACGAGAACTGAGCCAGCCAGGATAATCCCTAACACTTTTTCATTGAAGTCAAAAAGGCATGAAAGCGTGAGCAGGAAAGAAATATAGACGACGATCCCGCCCAGATACGGGGTCGGCTGGGCGTGGTCTTTCAGTCGTCCGTCAGGTTTATCCACGATATTATACCGTAAAGCTGTACTTCGCGCGAGCGGCGTGGCCCACCAGGCCAACCCTAACGATAACAAAAACGTGAACCCATATTTGAACACAATATACGATGATGGCAGCAGATTCGCTAAAGGTGATACTGAGAGGGTCATGATAATGAAAGCAAATGAAAAATTCAGCGATTGACAGGAATCTCCTTTAAGCGGTATAGACGAACGTTCTGTATTCATGAAAATCTCCTTCTCTGCGATTTATGTGGAAAGAAAGATTTTTACAAACAGGAGAGGATACAAGTTATCTGATATTATTGCATAAATGATGCCATCATTTTTCAAGGCCTTAAAAACCAGGTTGCTTGAAGAAACCTGGTTTTTTTCATCTTACATCAGATCTTCCTGGACGACTGTTCCGGCGGGGACAATTTTATTCGGGCCAATTTTGACGCCGGGGTATGTGACAATGTGCGGATACATAAACACGTGATCCGCCAGAACAGCCCCAAGTTGTTGACGGCCAGAATCAATTCTTTGTCCTTTGACATGAGAGGTGACAGTTTTTGTCTCAAGGGGTGCGCTCATTGTAACTATTCCTGAGTGTATGACACAATCGTCACCTACCACGGAGTGTGAAATATTGCAATACGGTTCGATCCGGACATGTTGATTGATGATCGAATTTTTAATACTGTTCGCCATAGCAAGATAACTGTGATCGCCTATTGCGGTGTTGCCTGTAATATGACAATTTGACCCTATCACGCAGTTTTCGCCAACCCACAGATTTCCCTGGATGCGGGTTCCTTGCCGAATTACCGAGTGCTTGCCGAGCGATACGCGTCCTTCAATTGTGACGCCAGGTTCTACCATCCCTTCCATGCGAGGTTGCTCAAAACCATGCTCCAGCAAAAAATCATTCGCATTGAGCAAGCTCCAGGGAAATCCGACTGGAATCCAATAGTTTGTGCTGACATGGCAGTGGACCGCGGCTTGCTGGGCGAACTGTTTAACCGCATCGGTCACCTCATATTCTCCGCGCGGACTTCTGGGAATATTGTCCAGAATCTCGAAAATTTGGCGATCAAATACATACATCCCGATGCTTGTTAAGTTACTCGCCGGATGCTCAGGTTTTTCAATCAGATCCTTTACCAGGTCGTCCTCCACGGTCAAAACGCCAAATTGTCGCGGATCTGCGACTTCCATGCCTAGTAACGAATATGGATACGTCAGACATCCTTCAATATCCTGACGAGCGTACAGGTCATCACCGTTCATCACCAAAAACCGGTCGCGAATATGGCCGCGCACCTGCATAACCGCGTGGCCAGTGCCCAGTTGTTCGGTTTGTTCAACGTAACGTAACCGGATGCCTTGATAGGATTCGCCGAAATATGTGCGAATCATCTCACTTTTATACCCAACGATGATCAGGGCTTCTTCGGTCAGGCCAAGAAACTGATCGAGTTGGTGCGCTAAAATCGGTTTATTGGCGATCCTGAGCAATGGCTTCGGTTTCGTCAGCGTTAACGGATACGTCCGGGTTGATTTGCCAGCCGCCATAATCACAATTTGTATCATTGCATAAGTGTTTAAGTGTTTAAGTGTATTTGATAATTTTAACCACCTGAACACTTCAACACGTAAGTAACTATTGCTCTGGGGCAGAAGTTTTTCGCCCTTTGAAAATCTCTTTTTTTACTGTTTATAACCGAATTTTCGCAGAAGTTCCTTGCGAGCCTGAATATCTTCATCCGTTTCAATTCCTTTGGAAGCAAACCCGTCAATGACACCCAGAATTCCCCGTCCCTGGTCAGTTTCCGCGACGAGGACCTGCACCGGATTGGCGGTTGCACAAAAAATCCGGCAGACTTCAGACACGTTTTTCACCGCATTCAGCACATTGATCGGGAAAATATCTTTCATAAACAGAATAAAACTATGTCCGGCAGACAATTGATAGGCATTTTTTTTCGCCAGATCAACGAGCTTTTCATCTGTGCCGGTATAGCGAACCAGACAGGGACCTGAGGATTCGCAAAACGCCAACCCAAATTTTGCGCCGGGAACGGTACTTACCATAGCCTCATACAGATCTTCAACGGTTTTAATAAAGTGCGACTGCCCCAGAATAAAATTCGTATCTTCCGGTTTTTCGATTGTGACTATTTTGATTTCCATAATCTCCTCCGAGTGTTATGATGGTCAGGACTTACGCAATACCCCCCTCAGTCCCCCCGTAAACGGGGGGGAGCTCGCAGAAGAGCGTTACGTCTCTTCCCCCCGCTTGCGGGGGGAAGAAAAGGGGGGGGTTGCGTAACATGAGTAACAAAGTAGTACTATACACCCCAGTAATATTTGATAAACAAGGATTTTCAGATTTTTGCCTGATAGTCAAACTTTTTTCAAACAAACGTTTAAGGAATTTCGTTATATTTACTTAGGGGCGTGATAATTCACTTCCTGTGCTTTGTCAACGGATTTTTGCGCACTTTTCGCTTGACTAATCTTCAGCCAGGGTTTACAGCCAAAACATGAAGTACATGACCATAAGTTTTCAGGACGAAAAACCAGGATTCTTTGAAAAAAGAAGAAGAGAAACCGGGTTTGTCAAAAAACCCGGTTTCTCAATAAGATCCGAAGGGGCGGAGGGGGGAGAATTTCACAGCCCTGCCTTTCGGAGAGGGGTGTTGCGTAAGTCCTAAAAATGATCGAATCACGACAGAGATCGGTCGGAATCAGATTTTTGAAAACCCTGTTGTATTTATTAAGAGGAGGGATATGAACGAGAAACGCGGTTTTGTGCTTGGCGGGACCCTGATTGTAGATTGGGTGAAGATTGTGGATATGTATCCTCGTGAGGGGACGTTGGCGTACATCATGTCATCCAGCCGGGGAATCGGAGGGTGTCCGACAAATAATTCGATTAATTTGAAGGTACTCGATCCGGATCTGCCTGTTGCAGTCATCGGTTGTATCGGCGATGATGAAAACGGACAGTACATTCTTGAGGAACTGCGATCCCGTGAGATTGATACGGCGTCCGTTCGCGTGTCACAGACGCGCCCCACAGCATACACCGATGTGATGACGGTGAAAGGCACAGGGCAGCGCACGTTTTTTCATGATCGCGGCGCAAATTCTGAATGGGGCTTTGAAGATATTCCTTTTGAACGGTTTAGCGGCTATAAAATTGCGCAAATCGGCTATATTCTGCTTCTGGATGGGATGGATGCCGAAGATGCGGAATATGGCACAGTGATGGCAAAAGCATTTGCTCGTTTTCAGAAAATGGGGTTGAAAACGGCGGTTGACGTGGTTAGTGAGAACTCTGACCGCTTTGCTCGGTTAGTCATTCCGGCCTTGAAATATGTGGATTATCTGATTTTAAATGAATTTGAGGCTGGCCAGACTGTCGGGATTGAATTGCGCGATCCCAGCGGCGCATTGCACGGGCAGCGACTGCGAGAGACTGCGGAAAAGCTTTTGCAAGCCGGAAATTCGGAGCTGGTGGTGATTCACATGCCAGAAGGCGGGTATGCCCTGGCACGTTCGGGAGAAGAGGTCAAAGTTCCATCCTACGCGCTCACGGAAAAAGAAATTCAAGGCACGGTTGGAGCCGGCGACGCCTTTTGTTCCGGGGTACTTTATGGGTTAGAAAAACATGTTTCCCTGACCGAAGCCTTGCAATTGGGTTCGATGCTTGCGGCCTGTAGTCTCTTTTCTCCGACAGCCACAGGGGGGGCGCTGGCACTTGATAAGGTCCGGAAGAACATGCAGGGATACGCGTTACGGCCGTTAGTCTTTTAATGAGGATTCCCCTGCAAACCTGCTGTCGTAGGTGTATCTTGGGGGCTATTGCTGTTGTTGCCGATAGGTATAAAACCCCTGACCGGTTTTTTGCCCCCAATGTCCTTGCTCAACGAGTTGGGTGAGTAAGGGTGGGGGAGCATATTGCGGATCATGATATTCCTGGAAGAAGGCGTTCGCCAGACGATAGGTGGTATCCAGTCCGAGCACATCCATAAGCGCGAAAGGGCCGATCGGGTGTCCGCTGCCTAATTCCATGGCTTTATCAATATCTTCTTTGGTCGCCACCCCTGCTTCAAAAAGTCGGATCGCATTCAACACATAGGCGATTATCAGGCGGGTGACAATGAACCCGGGAAAATCTGCAACAATAACGGGTTCTTTTTGCAAAGAGCGAATAAAATCACAAGCCGATTCCAGCACAAAAGGTAATACGTTTTCTGTTTTGACGACCTCGGCCAATTTCATGTGATGAACCGGGGGAAGAAAATGTAAGCCCAGAATGCGTTCAGGGCGCTGAACAGTCGCCGCAAGTTGGGTAATGGAAAGCGCGATAGAATGAGTTGCCAAAACAACTGGCGGCGGATAAAGCTGATCTAAGGTTTTGAGAAGCCGGGTTTTCTTCTCAAAATTTTCCGGAATAGCCTCAATGATCATTCCGCACCCTTCAAGATCCTGAACATCCAGCGAACCTCGGATACGAGAGGCGACCGCGCGCGCGTCCTCCTCATTCAAGACGCCGCGTATAGCCTGACGCTTAAAAAATTGGAGACTTTCAGTGAAAGAACGATCAAGCGTATCCTGGTTAGTTTCACAAATATGCACTTCATAGCCAGCGACGGCGGCCATCCGGGCAATCCCACAGCCAATCTGTCCGCAGCCAACAATACCTATGCGCTGAAAATGGACCATAGCAGGAAAAAAGAGGCCGGAGGAAAAGGCGACACCCATCAGGTTGAGCTATCCTCCGGTTTGAGATGGAAAAACTTACATCAACAATTGAATTTGATTTTTTCCATGGATAATCCCTAATTGTTCATCAACATCAACGAGTTTCAATTTATGCTGATGACACCCGACTTTCAAACATCCTTCCAAGATCCCGCCTTTAGGAAGATAAAATTGAAACAACGGCGAAAAGCACCAATCGCAGACTCGTTCGCCTGGAATTTGCATATTTACTTCACAGGTGGGACACAACATTTTTACGACCACCCCTTCCGGGATATCTACATCAAAAATATTATGGAAACTTCCATAAACGGGATCAAGGTGGACGATCCCTTTCGCATTGCCATATTGTAAAATGACTTTCACTGACGGGAAGCCATTAATAGGCACGCCAGGGTCCATGAGACTATGTCCGTTTTGACAACTGGCATGTTTCACGTGAAGAACCTGGCTCGGGACTTCGAGAATAATTTTTTCTGTTTGCATACCGTTACTCCGGTTTTTCCTATGAATACCTGTTGAAAAAAATTTTTCTAGATGGATGTGGCAAACTTTATACCTTCTTCAAGAGCGTTGACGTTTATGTCAAGTAAATGTCGTTTACTTTTTCCCAAAACATCTTCAATCGCTTTAAGGACAGTTTCTTTTTTGACCACGTGTGAGAGGGCGATATACGCTCCAAGCATCACGACATTTGCCACTTTCAAACTGCCTTGCGCATTGGCAATTGCATTGACAGGAATTTCGAGGACCTGGACATCGCTGCGTTTTGCTGTTCGGTCGATCAGGGAACTATTGATTAAGAGGCGTCCTCCGGCTTTGGTGTGCGATTCAAATTTGTCTAACGACGGAAGATTCATGGCAATCACGCATGTCGCTTCGGTTACCACTGGCGCGCCGATGATATTTTCAGACAGAATCACATTGCAGTTTGCTGTGCCTCCACGCATTTCAGGTCCATACGAGGGAAGCCAGGAGACGTTCAAATTTTCCATCATCCCGGAGTGGGCCAGCAGTTTGCCGATCATCATCACGCCCTGCCCCCCAAAGCCAGCAACAATAATGCGTTCATCAATCATGATTATGCCCCCCCTTCAATATCCTTATATACCCCCAGCGGGTAAACAGGAATCATATTATGTTCAAGCCAGTTTAATGCTTCAACCGGCGATACCCCCCAGTTTGTCGGACAGGTAGAGAGTACTTCCACCATGCTGAACCCTTTCTTCTCAATTTGCATTTGGAACGCTTTTTTAATTGAACGTTTCGCGGCATTGAGACGGGCGATTTTATGCACTGCTACCCTGGCAATATAGGCCGTGCCTTCTAAAGTTGCCAGCATCTCGCTCACCCGAATCGGATGGCCTTGCCCCTCGATTTTTCGCCCGTAAGGCGATGTCGTGGTACGTTGGCCGATGAGTGTCGTGGGGGCCATTTGACCGCCGGTCATGCCATAAATTGCGTTGTTCACGAAAATGACCGTAATATTTTCGCCTCGCATCGCGGCATGCACGATTTCCGCCGCGCCGATTGACGCCAGATCGCCGTCTCCCTGATAGGTAAACACCACGCGATCCGGCAGAACACGTTTTACTCCGGTTGCCAGTGCAGGAGCACGTCCATGCGCTGCTTCCTGAGCATCGCAGTTAAAATACTCATACGCTAACACCGAGCACCCGACCGGAGCGATGACAATCGCTTTCTGTAAAACGTCGAGTTCCACCAGGGTTTCAGCCACGAGTTTGTGAATAATGCCATGCGTACACCCCGGACAGTAATGGAGTTCTTTGTCGGTTAAGCCGGCTGATTTTTGATACACAATTTTTTCTGCCATGAGATTATCCCTCCTGTAAGATCGCTTGCACTGTTTTGACAATATCTTCTGGCATAGGAATCATGCCGCCGGTACGCCCATAGAAAAAAACCGGTTTCTTTCCGGCAACCGCCAGTTTGACGTCATCAACCATTTGTCCCATGCTCATTTCCACAGATAAAAAGGCTTTGACTCGATCTACTATTCCGTCAAAGGCATGATATGGGAAGGGATACAGAGAAATCGGGCGAATCAAACCGGCATGAATGCCGAAACGCGCGCATTGTTCGATCGCTGTTCGCACAATACGCGCGGTCGTGCCATAGGCCACTATGATAATGTCGGCATTTTCGCAATTATATGCCTCATATCGCACTTCATTTTTCTCCATCTCAGCGTATTTTTGATAAATATGCAAGACATGCTGTTCCAGTTCCGCAGGATCTAAAAAAAGTGAATTGATGATACGTCGGCGGCCGCCGCTATCAATTGTTCCGGTTGAGGCCCAATCTTTAGGAGGAAGGTTTTGATAGGGCGTATAGGGCTTAATTTCGACCGGCTCCATGATCTGCCCGATCATGCCGTCGGCAAGCACCATGACCGGATTACGATATTTATCGGCCAGATCAAAGGCTTCCTCCACAAGCTCGACAGTCTCTTGCAGACTGGAAGGGGCAAGCACCAGCAAATGGTAGTCGCCGTGTCCGCCGCCTTTGGTCGCCTGATAATAATCGGATTGGGCCGGTTGAATGCCGCCAAGCCCCGGCCCTCCCCGTACAACGTTCACGATGACGCACGGCAGTTCTGCTCCGGCAATATAGGAAATCCCTTCCTGTTTCAAGCTAATTCCGGGACTTGAGGAGGAGGTCATGACGCGCGCGCCGGCTCCGGCAGCGCCATACACCATGTTGATTGCGGCTATCTCTGATTCGGCCTGTAAATACGTCCCTCCAACTTTCGGAAGCTCTCTGGACATATACTCCGGAAGTTCATTCTGGGGGGTAATCGGGTAACCGAAAAAAAATCGGCACCCCGCGTTTATTGCCGCAGCTCCTATTGCTTCATTCCCTTTCATGAGAACTTTTGCCATAACATTTCCCTCACTTTTTCACCGTAATGACTGAATCCGGACAAATTTTGGCGCAATTCGCACATCCGATACACTCAGCCATATTGTTGACAATTGCGGGATAATAACCTTTGATATTGACACGTGTCGTATCAAGTTTGATAATTTTTTTCGGACACACGGTCACGCATAACCCACATCCTTTACAGATGTTTTCATTAAAAATCGCTTCTGGCATACCTTTTTTCCTCCTTATCATGTTCGGCACTGAGCGATGGACTCATGCCGCAACTGCAGTAGACTTCAACAGTCTCGAAGACTCCGAGAGTCTAGTGTTCTGTCAAGTTATTGTTGACGGGTAGGAGTGCAATCTGCGATTGCATGCAAACGCCAGCTTGCACTCCTGTCACCCGTCAACTAAACCTTGAAAAAGCACTAGCATTAAGTCATGTTACGCAGCCCTCCCCCCTTGTTCCCCCCGCAAGCGGGGGAGACGTTCAATAATCCAACTGCGCTGCCACGTTAAGCTTCCCCCCCGCTTGCGGGGGGATTGAGGGGGGGTAGTGTGTAACATGAGTTATTAAAGTAAATACGGGGGTTTTATATATTGTTCCATCAGCAGCATATCATTGGTAATACACCCTTTCAGGTCGTGCGCCAGGCTTTGCATGACTGCTGTTAAAACAACCGGGACCCCGATCTCTCTCGCTACCTGCTCCAGCAAGCGTTGTCCGGCGCAAATGTCTGCCGCCGATGTTTCATGCAACAGGTGGGTATTGTGAATTAAGCCAGTGAATGCGAGGCGCGATGCCGCGCTAATACCGGTCAAATACTCCAGGATGCCATGAGAGACACTGGTAAAAGGCCGTTTAGTGTTGACAACGCAATAGACATGAAGAGGTCTGTTTTGCAGGTGATCGCGCAAACTGCCTAAAATTCTGGCTCCGGCAGGATCACCGCCAACATCAATGACAAGTGTGTGATCCTTTCGGTGTAGCATTTGATAGACCTCTTTGGATAAAACCGGCAGAGCCGCTGTTGTTGTCTGAATTGAGGGGGCCGCAACCTGGATGCCGCGTGATTCAAGGAGGTTGCGAGCCTCTCTGGCGGCAAAATACGGATTGATCACGTCAATATCAACTACAGCAACAGATGAAGAAGACGCGGCCGGTTGCCTCTCTGCCGCCAGACGAAGCGCAAGATTGACAGCAATTTCCGTTTTTCCGCTTCCAAGATGACCGGTAATAATGTGAATATCCATTTTTTGATTGGTTCCAGGTCAATGAAATATTCATCCATGCGCGTAAAAACCGAGCTTTTCGAAAAACCTCGGTTTCTATTGCTGACTTCTGCATTCATTTCTTGGCAAGCATGATCATTGCCGCTAATTTAGTCAACATACTTTTACAAAATTTTTGCAAGTTTTCTTTCTTTTGGTTGATGATGAAAGGAGTTGTAATGTTCGTCATTCTATTTTGGACTGACAAGCACACCACGACTGAGGAAAATTCTATTTTCAGGGGGAGAAGATCGAATGAGAAAGAGAATCTTTATCAGAGACATTATTTTTTCTTGACAAACCTGTTGAATTATTGGGGCATATACGCTTGAGGCAAGAGGAAGTCTGGTAAGATCGATTTTAACAGTTATGCTATTACCGTGATGTAAAGCCATGGGTACTTTACAAATGAAGGAGGTGGTGTGCATTCCCGGATAAAAAAACTCAAGAACTTTTATCGTGTTGTATTCATTTTGTTGGTATCGTGTCGAAGCCCTGGCAATGAAAAATTGAACATTGCCTTGTATTTATTGAAGGAGGATTTTTATGAAACGTGTGGGTTCATTATTGACGTTGACAGTATTGAGTCTGTTTTTACTGAGCAGTGTTGTGTCTGCTGACGTGACAGTTACTTCAGCAAACGGTGATGTGATTACGTTTACCGATGAAGAAATCGGGTCAATTGCGGCGAGCGGCGAAAAGCCGTTTGCAGGTAAAGAAATTTCCATTACAGTGAACACTGGCGGACCCAAAGGCGGAATTTCCGGCCCGTTGTTTGAATGGCGCGAAGCCTGGGAAGGCTTGACGGGCGCGAAACTCAATATCGTGGAAATCCCGATTGATGAACAATTCCAGAAGGTGATGGTTGATCTGCAAACCGGCGCTGGCAACTACGATGCGTGTATGCCAGCGGCCTCATGGTACGGCGATCTTGTGACCGGTGGGTTTGCTTTTTCACCCGAGGAATTTTACGATGACCCGCGTTTCCCGAAATGGCACCGTGAATATCTGCCGCCGTCTCTCGTCAACCTGCACACCTGGGAAGGCACATGGTATGGTGTACCGAATGATAGCGACGGTCAGGTGCTGTATTACAGAAAAGATATTCTGACCGATCCGGAATGGCAGGCCGCGTTTAAAGCTGAACTCGGATATGATTTGCCGGTTCCTCCCAAAACCTGGGATCAGGTCTATGACATTGCGAACTTCTTTAATAATAAAGACTGGGATCGTGACGGCGAAGTGGAAAAAGATTCCGGGATCGCTCTGCATTTCCAGGTTCGGAACCAGGGGATGTATCACTTTGTCTCACTGTCTGCGGCCTATACCGTTCTTCCTGGAGAGAAGGTTGACAAATGCCATAATGTGTACTGGTTTGATCCGGAAGATCTGACGCCGCTGGTTAACGAACCAGGACATGTTCGGGCTCTGGAGTTCCTGTACAAACTCTTCAAAACCGGTCCGGATGCGCAAATTTCCTGGGATTTAGGAACTGCCTGGGACTATTTCTTGCGCGGCGATGCGATTTTCACCTACTCCTGGGGTGACGTCGGCTCGTTGGTCCAGGATGAAAGCCGCTCCAAAATTAAAGGCAAAATGGGCGCGGCCGTGCTGCCGGGTTCCTATGAAGTGTACGACCGCTGTAAAGGCGAATTTGTGAAAATGGATGAACCCAATGTGGTCGGCAACAACACTGGCGGGTCCTGGCACGGCGTGATTCTGAGCTCCGCCAAAGACAAGGGCGTTGAAGAGGTCATCTATCATCTGTTAGCCTTCTACGCGACGCCGAAAATCAGTATGTGGAATATTGCGCGCGGCTGGACGGGCGTCGATCCAGGCTGGACGATCCACTATTTGAAAGAGCAGGGCGGAGCCGCCACCGTCGAAGACTTTATCAAAGAAGGTTGGGATCCTAGCGACGTCGTTGAGTATACCAAGGCCTATCGTGACAACTTTTTCGCAGAAACGATTCAGCCTTATATCCGAATTCCCGGCGGTGAGGAATTCTGGTACACGCTTGACGCACACCTTTCGGCAGCTATGGCCGGACAACTGACTCCGAAAGAAGCTCTCGATCGTGCCGCTCAGGATTGGAACGACATCAACGAACGACTTGGCAAAGAAGAACAGTTGAAGTACTATCGAGAATCAATTGGTTATCAACCATAAGCATGATGAGAACTCTATGCGACGCCCGGTGCCCGGGCGCCGCATTCTTCATCGGGACATTATTCTTCCTCCGGAGAGTTAAAATATGAATGCCGTAAAAAGATCGTTATCTTCAGTGTTTTCCTCATTCCCCTGGTATGTCTGGGGTTGGGGAATGCTTTTTCTCCTGGCTGGATTGGCGGGCGTTATCTATGGCGTGACCAAAGGATTTTCATTCTTGTTAGTGGCCGGAATGATTTATTTTCTGTTAACAGCCCAGGGCCTCCTGTTACTCCGTCACTGGGCCTGGTTTACGGCGTTATGCGGCTTTTCTGTTGTGTTATTGTTCAGTCTGCTCGGGGTTATTCAAGGTTCTCTGCCTTTCTGGCAGGCCCTGATTGCATGGATTGTCGCTGGCGCGATAATCTGGCATTTTACCGGAGAAGCCATGAAACACGCCTTTGGGATTACGGGAAACGATGTGAAATTTCTCTTTCTTCTGCCTGCGTCCACCTGGGTGTTGTTGTTTACCGTCTTCCCTTTCTTATATGGGGTAAGAACAAGTTTTTATAAGGTGCAAATCGGACGGGTAGATAAATTTGTCTGGTTTAAAAATTTTACACGTTTCTTTGCCGATTATAAGGTTCATAATGCTGTCAAATTGACCCTGATTTTCATCGCTATTACGGTGGTGGTTGAAGTTGTTCTGGGCTTGTTAATTGCGCTGCTCTTTAATCAAAAATTTAGGGGGTTAAAAACGTATCGAACGATCATGCTCATGCCGCTGTTTGCCACGCCTGTCGCCATCGGATTTTTAGCCTTGACAATTTTTTATGAAGAAGGAGGGCCGATTAATGGAATTCTGATCCCGCTCGGATATAAAGTTCCCTGGCTCTCTCATCCGATCTGGGCCATGGTGTCCATCATCCTGGTTGATATCTGGCAGTGGACGCCCTTCTGCTTTCTGGTGATCCTGGCTGGCCTGCAATCGCTCCCGGAAGAAATTTATCAGGCAGCCTCTCTCGATTATAAGCCGGGTTGGCAATTATTCCGCCGTATTACGCTGCCGATGCTGCAACCCGTCTTAATTATTGTCTTTCTCCTGCGTTTGATTGAGGCCTGCAAAATTTTCGATGTCCCTGCCCGGCTCACCAGAGGAGGGCCAGGAACATCTACCATGGTGTATTCGCTGTTTACGTACTTAACCGGGATGAAGTATTTTGATTTAGGGTATGCTGCTGTGCAAGGGTTTGCATTGTTAATCGTCATGATGATGATCGTGACATTTTTCTTTAAACGCATGAGGGAGATCTATGAGTAACACGAAGGTACATACATGGTCTGCGAAACGGGTTCTTCTCGGAGTTGCTATTGCTCTGTGTCTTGCCTGGGCATTGTTCCCGTTTTATTGGGCGCTGACGACCTCGCTGAGAAAACCGGCAGAGACGTTCACCGTAGCAGGGTTAGGCGTTCCATATCTCCAATTTCAACCGACCTTAGAAAATTGGCGATCTGAGTTAAAGGTTCCGGAAAATATCCATGCGGTCAAAAACAGTGTGATTATCTCGTTTACAAGTGCGATTTTTGCCACAATCCTGGGAACGATGGCAGGTTACGGCTTAGCGCGGTTTAAGTTTCAGAAGATCAAAAATCCGGATTTAACCATCTGGTTTCTTTCACAGCGGGTGCTGCCGCCTGTGGTGGTCGCTATTCCATTTTTCCTGCTTGCGAATCAATTCAAGGCCCTGGATAAGGTCTCAACCCTGATTGTGCTCAACACCACGTTTAACCTCCCGTTCGCGGTGATTATCATGAGCCAGCTCTTTAAAGAATTGCCGATTGAACTTGAACAAGCTGCGCTGGTTGACGGCTATTCCCGGATTGGCGCGTTTTTTAAAGTTGCTCTGCCGCTCTCTACGCCAGGATTGGTGGCAACCGGGATTATCTGCCTGGCGTTTGCCTGGAATGAGTTTATGTTTGCGCTTGTTCTGGCTCAACGCAAGGCGATTACCTTACCCTATCTCATCTCAGGAGGCGCCGATACCAGGGGCATTCAATTTTGGTTCATTGCCACCCGGGCGCTGATCGCCATGGTGCCCCCAACTATCTTAGCCTTAACCGTACAGAAATTTATCGTCCGAGGTCTGACCTTCGGAGCTGTGAAAGGATAAAAATCAGGTGAAAGGTAAAAGGTAAAAGGCAAAAGGCAAAGGGTGAAAGGCAAAGGGCAAAGGGCGAAAGGTAAAAGGAATTTTACCCTGTGCCCTGTGCCTTTCGTCCTTCACCCTGACCCCTTCGCCCTTTGCCCTTTGCCATTTGCCCTTAATCATGGCAGATGTTCTCTTAAAAAATGTCTACAAAGAATATGACGCAGGGGTTCCGGTGGTCCAGGAATTCAATTTGGAGATTAAGGATAAAGAATTCATTGTGTTCCTTGGGCCTTCAGGATGCGGCAAGACGACGACGTTGAAAATGATTGCCGGTCTTGAAGAGATTACCCGGGGTGAGGTGTATATTGACGGAAAGCTCGTCAATGACGTCGCGCCCAAAGATCGGGACATTGCGATGGTCTTCCAGAGTTATGCCCTGTATCCTCATCTGAATGTATTCGAAAATATGGCCTTCAGCTTACGCGCCAGAAAATATCCGCAGCAGGAAATTAAAGACAGCGTGGAACATGCAGCCGAATTACTCAAAATTCGAGAACTGCTTGATCGGCGTCCGCGCCATCTTTCTGGTGGGCAGCGTCAGCGTGTGGCCCTGGGGCGCGCCATCGTCCGCAGACCGAAAGTGTTTCTGATGGATGAACCCTTGAGTAACCTCGATGCCAAACTGCGGGTGCACATGCGCTTTGAGTTAAACAAAATCCACCAGCAGCTCGAAGCCACCACCATTTATGTGACGCACGATCAGATTGAAGCGCTGACGCTGGGGGATCGATTAGTTTTGATGAAAGATGGCATCGTGCAGCAGATTGGGGACCCGCGCACTATGTATAATCAGCCTGCAAACATGTTTGTGGCCGGATTTATCGGCAGTCCCTCCATGAATTTTCTCGACGCCAGCCTTGTCGCTGAAAACGGTTCTCTCTGGCTGGATATGCAGAGTTTTCGATTGAAATTGCCTCAACAAGATCAAAAATTGGACGCATACCTTGACAAAAAAGTCGTTGCCGGATTTCGTCCCGAAGATATTCTTGACAAACCGCGCGCTGGATTTGCCAACGATGGCAATGTCATGAAAGCCCGGATTGACGTGATCGAACCGATCGGCTCAGAGGAATTGTTGTACGTCTCCTCCGGCGCTCATACTTTTGTCGCTGAGGTACCTGAATTGATCGAACCCGGGGCTGAAAAACGCGACATGGTGCAAGAAGAAATCGAACTCGCTTTTAATATGAAGAAACTGCATCTTTTCGACGCAGACACGGAAGCTGCGATCCTGAATCCATAGATTTTTGCTTTGCTGCTCCCTCAGAACCCAACTTCCGAAGTTGTTGAGACTTCGGAAGTTGCTGACCTTATTTGTGAAGCTGTACAAAACGCCGGATACTGCGATCATAACTGCGTTCCACGTTATCGGGGAAATAACAGGCCGGCAGTTCCCCCATCTGGCGATGGTAGGCGATACATTCACAACAATGCCCTTTACGCGGACAGGGCTCGTACGTACAATTACACATTTTCAGATTTTTTTCATAATTTGCGCATGTTTTCATGGCGTTATTCCTTTCGATACGTGAACTGAGAGATGAGCGCTAACGCATTTTCAAAGGCAGGAGTGTAAAGGGGGCAGGCTTGCTGTGTCAAGGGAAAAAGCTTTCGGAATTCAAACAAGCCCTACCCCCGGCTCGCCTGCGGCAAAATATAAATCTTCGTTCCTTGAATCTACAAATCTGTGGAAGAACGGAAATTCTCATGCTCCTGTCACACGTTTTTTCTTGACAAGCAGCAGAATAGAGCGCATTTCCTCTAATGTGGATATTATCGCGAATAAGGCTTGTAGTCAACGCTTCAGCGTTGTTCCACGCATATTCAGAGCGTTGACGACGAACCTTATTCCTGTAGTTTCAATGCGCCGACTGAGTATAGGCTCATAACATCTTCTATGAAGCTCAACACAGGTATGTCGAGCATTTCTCAGAAAGTTTTTGATCTACTGAATATGCAATATTATGCGCATATTGTTCTCAAACTCTGCGTCCTGTTCTGCCTGAGCGCTGCGATTGCACGGGCAGAGGACGGGATCATTGCCCTGGATGATGGAACCCTTATCCAGCTTGGCGACGCTGCGGTGATGCGAAAAGGATCTCCGCCAGGCGACGCCCTATTGTGGTCTGTCGCCGCGCACAAGCCGCAGTTGCCGCTGCTCTTTACCAACAGCGAGGGGGAAAAAAGCCTGTTCTATTTTACCCCGCTCAGCGAACATTACGGCGAATATCATGCGCTGCGCGTCGCAGACGGACGGAAACAATGGATGCAGCCGGTATGGAGCCATACATCCGGCGATCTTCCGGTTTCGCCTGTATTTTTTAACTCCGCCATCTATCTCGGCCACGGCTTATGGCTGGAACAGATGAATCCTGAGAATGGGCAGATTGTCGAACGCTATCCCGCTCGCACCCAGATTCAAAGTTTGCGGATTCTGTCTGCCGATCAGCTTGAAATTCAGGCTTATGAGCCTGTTGCCAGGGAATTTACACTCACTTTTGAGGGTGGCAGTTTGCACCCTCAAATTGCAGCTCCTGGAAATTTGCTTTTGAGTTTGGCGTTATTGAGACGCGCGCGCTGGGTGCTGGAAGATTTTGATTCCGGCTACCTGGAACTCTATCGTTTGCGCCGCCAGGATGATCCGCCGCTTGCTGCGGAAAGGGTGCTGAAATACCGGGATTTTGATCTGCCCCAGGCTGAAGAGGCCTATCGGCGTGCGTATCAGGCGGACCCGACCAATCCTTATTTTGCCCTGTATCTGGCATTGACTTTGTATTACCAGCAGCGCTATGCAGAAGCGGAAACCTATAAAAACGAGGCGCTGGCAAAAGCCGCGCCCTTCTGGGAAGAATCGCTGCGCGCCGGCGGCTTTCTCTGCGAGCCTTATCAATTGACGCACTGGGCCGATGAATTTTACGCTCAGGGCATGGCGCGCTACATTCAGGTTCTCCCTGCGCCTCCGGAATGGGGGATACTGATTGAAATTCTGATCCATTTCGGCGGTACACGCTCCTCGGCGTTCGGACCCTTTGAGCGCGCTCTGCACGTGCTGCAATTACGCCGCCAGATTATGCCTTATACCGAAGGGGATAACTATTTTTCGCGCGAATACGTCCGCATCCTGAAGAGCAAGGGGGAATATGAGCAAGCGGCAGCAGAAACCGAGCGAATCGGTAAGGTGACACTTTTCAATGATTTTTTATATCCCACGCCATTCAGTTTTATTGGGATCCTGATAGCAAGCGTGCTGGTCGGCGGACTACTGATTTTGCACAATGAAATTCGTCATCGCGCTGAGTGGTGGCCGGTGTTGCTGGCAATGGGCTTGATCGGTTTGCTTATCGGCCATGCCATGATCCCTGATCATTGGAGAGTGCTGATTCTACTGCTGTTGCTCACAGGCTATAGCGGCGCAATAAGCCTGATCCGCAAACCGCGCGAGACGCTGCCCGGCTCGCAATGGCGGTTCATGCTCGATTTTGCGCTGTCGTCCTATATTGTGCTCCTGACCGCCATGCACATCGCCTATTTGAGCGGACAATTGCTGACGCATTCGCCTGTTGGCGGCAAAGCCGCAGAAGCGATCCTGATCGGAATGTGGTTCAGCCTGTATCGCTGGCTGCCCCAATATTCAGATCGCCCGCGCAAGTTTCGCCATATCAAGATCGTATTCGCGCTTTGGGTCGTAATCTGGTGTCATCTGGCCTGGATGCATTATTATCTTGTAATTATAAAGGCAGAAGCTGAAATCCCTATCCCCTCGATAGATTATGGGCACCCAAGCTGGCAGGTTTATATGGATGGATATGCCAACTCCGCCCTTTTCCTCCCCCAAAATCTGCGGCTGATGCAAGCGGCGTGTCATCACTCAGGCGCGGATGAAGATGCTGCCGTGCAAATGTATCAACAGATGGGCACTGATGCGCGGGCCATCAACAATCTGGGTGTGATGCGCTTGCAAGAAGATGCGCAGCAAGCGCAGGCGTATTTCGAACAGGCCCTCGCGCTGCGCCCCAATTTTGCGCCCGCTTTGTATAATCTGGGCGTCTTGACCCTGGACTCTGAACTGATCGAGCAGGCGCGCTCCGGCGATGCGTGGCGGGTTGAGACTTATCAAACTTACGCCCCCGGCAAGCCGTGGATCGTGACGCCCACTCTGCGTGAATGGACGCGGGGCGTGTACTGGTCTCAGGGTGGATTTCCGCTGCAAGGCTTTACAGAGATCTCTATTTCTGTCCGTGATACATTCTTCTCACTCTTCTCATTCAAATAAATCACGTTCCGATATAATAGAGATGAGGTCTGAAGCGTACATGCCTGAAAAAACGCTAACGCGCTGGCTGCGAACCTTGTTCGCATTAGAGCAGTATGCAATTGAATTGACACTCCTTGTCTGCAAACTTTTAAAACAGCTTCTTCGAGGGTTTTTGAATGAAACTGACCGATCTGTTCTCAAAGACGAAATTTTTACGAGGCGCATCCTCGCTGCTGAAATCAGGGGCGCAAAGCAATCTTCGTCAAAGGCTCCTGCTGGCGATTGCCCTGGTGTTCCCGGGCGCGCCGCAATTGCTAAAACAGCGATTTATTACCGGCACTCTCCTGGGTGTATTCGGCGTGGGAGCATTGATCGATCTGGGAATCTGCGCCTGGCTCTCATCGTCATCGCTCAAAGTTTTTGACCTACTGGCTGCGATAAATATGCCTAATTTGTTCACAGCGTTCCCGAATTTACAAGCCTTTTCCGGCGAAACGACGCAAGTCACCACCCAACCCTGGTTCTGGCACTTGCTGGCCGGGCATGTTCTGATATATGTCGTCTGCGCCGCGCTTAGCTTTTGGCAGCAATGGAAGGGGGAAATTAGGAAGTTGGGAAGTTGGGAAGGGGGGAAGTTAGGAAGGGGGGAAGAGCGGAAGATGGGAAGTTAGGAAGTTAGGAAGAGGGGGCTGTGTTAAGGAGGAGAATAGAAAAGAGGAGGGGAAGTAGATGGAAAGAAAAAGGGATATTTCTCATTTTCGTGATCTTGAAGTCTATCAGATGGCGTTTAATTGGGCAATGCGCATTTTTCAACTGACTAAAACGTTTCCCCAGGAAGAGAAATATGCCCTTGTTGATCAAATACGAAGAGCCTCTCGTTCTGTCTGTTCAAATTTAGCGGAAGCATGGAGGAAACGGAAATACATCGCGGTTTTCAGGAATAAACTGTCTGATGCTTTACAAGAAGCATCAGAAACGCAATGTTGGCTTGAATTTTCTCTGGCCTGTCAGTATCTCCCCAATAACACATTTCATGAACTTGACGAACAATACGAAAAAATTATCGCAATGCTCAACGCCATGGATAAAAAAGCCGAAAAATTCTGCTACTAATTTCCCCCCTTCTCCTCTCCCCAACTTCCCATCTTCCGCTCTTCCCCCCCTCCCCTCTTCCCACCTTCCCAACTTCCTAATTTCCCACCTTCTCCCCTTCCGGTAACTCGGGACAGGTGCGTTCGTAGCTGACGCCTTCGCCCACAAACTGACTCCATTCGGTCTGCGTCAAATTGCGCTGAACGCGCTGACAGACTGCCTCGGACAGCATGGCCGTGCGCAGCCAGAACAGCAGCGTTCCATTCTGAGCGCCTGAGGCGACATATTTTCCGTCGGGACTAAATGCGATTACCTTGACGCGCGTGTTGTGCTCGCTCAACACAATAGGCTCGCCTTGCGGATTGTGCAAATCCCATAAGCGCACTGTCTGATCCGTGCTGCCCGAAGCTAAAACCTTGCCGTCCGGACTGAACGCCAGAACCGTAACCGGTTCGCGGTGACCGCGCAGCACGATTGCAGCACTTCGACGAGTTTGAGGACGCCACAGCCGGATCGTGCGATCCGCGCTCCCGGATGCCAGGATCTTTCCGTCCGGGCTGAACGCAAGCGCTGTAACCGGCCCTGCATGCCCCTCTAAAAGCTGAGGCGTTTTTTGAGGAGTGCGGAGATCCCAGAGCCGGACAACGTTGTCCGGTTTTTTAGTAACCACGTCGCTGCTGCTGCCAGCCGCCAGGATTTTTCCATCAGGGCTGAAGGCTGCGGCGAAAAAAAGCCCCTCCTGGTCGCTTTTCAGAACAACCGGCGTTGGCTCCGGCGCATGAAGATCCCAGACGCGTATGGTTTTATCTTCCCCAACCGAGGCCAGCATCTGTCTGTTCGAACTGAATATCACGGATCTTATCGGTCCGGCATGGCCGGACAAAATACGCGGGGCCGCTTCTGGCTGCTCAAATTCCCAGAGGCGGATAGTCCCGTCAAAACTACTCAACCCTATCTGTGTGCGATCAGGGCTGAGAGCGACGACGACCTGCGCGTCTATCGGCCGTTCCGGCCGGCGCTGCGTAATCGTCCCCTTCGCCGCCTCTCCTGGCTGCGCCGCGCTTGTTTCAGGCGCGTATGCCGGCATTGCGCTTGCGCTGGACGGAGCAAAGGAGGTTTCTGCAACCTTCTGTCCGCTTTCCACCTCCCACTGCCGCACAAGGCCGCGTGTATCGGCCGAGATGAAGGTCTGGCTATCCTCACTGAAAGCTGCGAATGCGATCTCAGCCTGATGGCCGGGCAAGGTCGTAAACGTTGCAGTGGATTGGTCTAAATTCCACAAACGCAAGGTTTTATCTGCGCTTGCTGAGGCCAGAGTGCGACCGTTGGGACTGAAGGCGAGCGCCAGGATCAGCTCCTCATGTCCCTGCAACACGACTGGCTCAGCTCCTGGATTGTGCAGGTTCCAGAGCCGCACGCTCTTATCCCAACTGCCAGAAGCGGCAAATTGCCCGTCCGGACTCACGCTGACGCTCAACACCGGCTCTGCATGTCCTCGCAGCGTGAACGCCGGCGATGCCGGATCGGATAAACGCCAGATGTTCAGGTTCCCGTCAGCGCCGCCAGAGATGAGCGTTTGCCCCTCCGGACTGAAAGCCAGAGCGTTGACGCCGCCCGCATGACCGCGCAGCGTCAGAGGCTCTGGCTCGAGACGCTGGACATCCCACAACCGGATAGTCTGATCGGAGCTGCCTGAGGCCAGGAGGTTCCCGTCCGGACTGAACGCGACTGCATTAACACTGCCAGCATGGCCGCGCAACACTAATGGCTCTGTCTCCGGTTGACGAAGATTCCACAACCGTACAGTCTGGTCCAGGCTGCCGGAAGCCAGGGTTTGTCCATCCGGGCTGAATGCAACGGCAAAGACCATGCTCGCATGTCCGTGCAGGGTAATGGGGTTAAGCGCCGGATCGTCCAGAGACCAGAGGCGTATTGTCCGGTCATGTCCGCTTGAAGCCAGGGTTTGTCCATCAGGACTAAACGCAATTGACCAGATCATCTGCTCATGTCCGCGCAGAGTCGTTGGGGCTTCGTGCAGACGGCGCAGGCTTCTCAGATGAAGAACTCCATCGCCGCCGCCGACAGCAATGGTCTTCCCATCCGGACTCAGAGCGACCGTTGCAAGTTCGGCCGCATAGGGGTAGATATAGCTGAAATATTCCGCGTTCACCACAGTTCGCAGCGCATTATCAATTTGACCGAGCAAGTAGCCCTGATTTCTCTGATTTATGAGATACGCCTGTCTTGCCAGGAGCAGCCCGCGTTCATCTTGTTTTGAGTCGGTTTGGTGCAAGGCTTGCGCCGCAAGAGACTGGGCAATGGAAACAAAACGCAGTCGCTCCGCTTGCGAACGTTGATAGTAGGCCGCGAATAATGCGCTCACTGCCGCGATGCTGATGATTGTGGCGGCGATTGCCAATCGTCGGATCCGGCGATTTTGCCGTTCTTCCCGTTCAATAATGCGCTGCGCCTCCTGGCAGGCTGCGAGAAAATCCTGCTCGGCGGCCGTCATTTCAGCGGCATGCGTCGCAGCCCAACATTCAGCTTCTTTCAGGGCGTCGCCGTCCAGTAAAAAACCACTGGCCCGGTTCTGTTTTTCCCAGAGTTCGGCCTGACGCTGCAACGCGCTTAAATGCGCCTGAAACCAGGCGGCGTTATCAGTGCGGATAGGCTCAATTAAGCGGTCGTGCGCCAGTTCGTACCAGGTTGCGCCGCGCCGGTTTTCAGCGCGGACAAGGTGCGCATCTACAAGCGGAGTAATCGCTTTATTCTCAAGCCCCTTGCTGGACTCTGCGCCGCGCAGCACCTGCCCGCGAATGCCTTGTTCGGTGATGAGGTGTTTGTCGAACCATTCCCGAAGTGTCCGTTCGCGGACGCCGGCCTGCTGCGCTATCGTTGCCACGCGATCCGCATAATACCCGGCCAGAGCGGTATTCACATCTCCGGCTTGTTGAAGATGGATGTCCTCAATTTCTGAGCAGTCCTCCGGCAGGTGTTCCCAGAGACGGTAACAGACGACTTGCAACTGCACTGGTTCGACATACATGCCCGGGAGTTCTGTCGTCGCGCCATCGGGCTGCTGGACGCGGGTGGCGCGCAAGTCATCAATCAACTTGTTTGCGGCGGCGTTGGTAAAGGGGATGCCGGCTTGCTGCGCGGGTTGCTGCATGGCCTGACACGCAGCCTCGACGCCGAGCAATTCCAGGCGGAAGGTCGTATTCAGGCGCGTCGGAATCAGCCTGAGATAGGGATCGAGTCCGGCCGGAAATTCCTCGCGCATGGCAAAGAGCGCGTAGATGTTCTCATCCCGCAAGGCGGCGCCGAGTTGAGCGAAAAATTCGTTTTTCACCGCCCGATCGGTCGGGTCGGCGGTCAGGATTTCTTCAAATTGGTCGAAGATGAGAACGAAACGCGCTATTCCTGCTGCTAAAGCATCAGGCTCATAACTCAAGCGGGCTGAAGCAGGCTGAGAACCATAGGACACTTCAGCGTCCTTGAGTTTTGAGCCTGACGTTTGAACGTCAGGGGAGGATTTCCGTCGTTCCCAATACTCCGCCAATGTCATTTCTGCCAATTCGGCAAGAGGGAATTGTTGTTCTGCTGGCACGCCTTCTTCTAATGACATCAAAGCGCTCAGGATATAGCGGTTATACCCGGAAGGCAGGTCCTTTGCCTGTTCCGGCGGCGGTTCCAGACTGACGCGCATCACGGGCAAGGGCTGAAAGTCTTCCTGCTCCAATTCCGGCAGTAATCCGGCTTGAATCAGCGAGGTTTTGCCTGCTCCTGAAGGCGAATACAACAGCACAATCCGCTCGGCAATCAAAAGGTCCAGAAGGTCTAAGACTTCCCGGTCGCGGCCATACAGCGTTTCTCCCGTTTGAAACGGGCGCGGGCCGACATAGGGGTTGGACATTCGGTGTGAGAGTATCATAGGGTTTCAAGCTTCCATTCTTCCAGATTACGCGTGTTGGTATTAAAATTGATGCCCATCAGCGTCAGTCTTTTTCCGCTGCCTCGAAACCGGTCAGCATAACGGTTGGTGTGAATTTGCCGGAGAGCGGCCTCCGCGCTGTGGTTGCACTTGAATTCGATGATGTAGACTTTCTCCGCCACGCTGACCACCAGATCAATCCGGCCATCGCAGGTCAACAGGCTGCTCTGGGCTGTGATGCCGGAGGCGGACATGAGCAGATAAAAGATCGTGTGATAGTACGCCTCATCCCGCTGGGATTGGATGTCGTAAGGAATCGAGGCAAAAATCGCCCGAATCGTCTCAAAAAATGCCGAAAAATCTTCGCGTTGGAGATAGCCAGGCAATTTGAGCACGAGCGAACTGATGGTCACGCTGCCCCGCGCGGTCATTGCGAATAACAACGCTTCAGAAAGGGCGTGTTTGACTTCCTGATTGGGATAATCCAGCGTATAAATCCCGTTTTGAACATCGCTGATCGTGAGATACCCTGTCTGGAATAACAGAGCTTCCGGGCGCAAATGTTCGAGTTCAAAGGTGCTGAAAATGCTTTGACTCACTTGTAAACCTTCGATGGCGGGCAGATGGTAGTGCTCACGTTGCAGCACGTCAACCAGAAATGTTGGCGTCGCGCTTTCGAACCAGTAATCCTCCAATTTCTGATTGTGCAGCGCCCGGAGGATCGAAAACGGATTATACACCTGCACTGGCGCATCGGAAAAACGGTAGCCATTATATTTGTCGGCCAGCGCAGTCATCACCTGTCCACGTGACCAGCCGAATTTTTGCGCGACTTGCTCAACCTGTTCTCCAAAATAGGCGTTCATCTCCGTCTGCGTATATCCAAGCAAATTGGCATACGGTTCGCGCATCGAAATATCTTGGAGATTATTCAACTCCGAGAATAATGAGACTTTGCTGAACCTGGATACTCCGGTCAGGAATACGAACCGCAGTTTACTCGATACCTGTTGCCCTTTGAGAATGCCAAAAAAACTCTTCAGCACATCGCGATTGGCTTTGGCAATCTCCAATCGCTCCGAACCTTTGCCTAAATGATCAATGATGCGCTTGTCATATTCATCAATCAGCACCACGACCGGTTGACCAGTGTGATCAAAGAGTTTCAGGATCAGTTCATCAAATTGTAATTCCACGTCCGGCGCTTGCAGGGTGATACCATGCTGTTGCGCGATTTGGGTGAGATGGAATTCCAGTCCTCGTTGTAATTTTTCCGGCGTGCTGCCAGGAATGCGATTAAAATCCAGGACAATAACCGGATATTCTTGCCACTCCCAATCGCTCTGTTCAGCAATCCACAAGCCCTGAAAAAGCTCCTTGCGTCCCTGAAACAGGCAATCCAGCGTGGAAACCAGCAGCGATTTCCCGAACCGCCGCGGCCGGGAGAGAAAGTAAAACTTTCCCTCTGTCACCATGCGGTAAATATATTGGGTTTTATCCACATACAGGTAATTCTCGGTCTGTATTGTCTCAAAGGATTGAATATCTACCGGCAGCTTTTTGTTGGATGGTTTCATGATCTCCTCTCTTGAATTCTCCTATGTCAATTGTTTTGCCAGTTCTTTGGTGAAATCTTCGACATTGCCCCAGTAAATGCTGATGTCCTCGCTTTGGAAGTATTCTTCCAGGTAGTGCCGCGCGCGTTCCGGCTCCAGAATGCGCCCTTCTTCGGGAGAAATCTGAGCGGCGACATGGGCGTAATCGCGGCGGCGGCCGCCCCCTTCGCGGCTCATGATGCTGCGAAACAGGACGCGAAAATTCCAGTCGTCAATCTGAAACCCTAAAAACAAGAGCGCGGCGTCAACCAGGGCCCGGCGGATCACTGCGGGAATTAAATCCTTATTGCTGGTGACGCCGATCAAAAAGTCGAAATAATCATCTTCGGTTAACACCAGCGTGCCCGGCTCTTCGAGGATGCCGAACAGGTGATAGATCAACGGCTGTTGTTCGGATGGACGATAGGCCGGGTTCTCATCATAGATTGATGGTAAAAATTCAGCGTCGCTGTTCCAGCGGCAGATCTCTCTCTGAGGGTCTTTGCCGGCCGCAGTCAATGCCTGGGTTAAGAGCGGGCTGGGGTCCGTAGTAATATAGATCGGCAAAGGTAAACCTGCGAGCACTTTGTGAGGTTCATAGAGATTTTCCTCGCGTTGCCTGGCTCCGATCAACACCAGCATTTCCTCCAGAGGCGCGTCATTCAGTTGCGGGAGTTTTTCAAGATAGCGTCGTTTAATTACCTCTTCCAGATGGATTTGAAACTCATCTCTCGGGAACATGCGATCCTGATGAACGGAGAGATATTGCGCTACCTGGGGCAGGTTTTCGCGATCGTAGGGGGACATGGGGAAATGATATTTTTTAGCCCAGGTTTGTGCGATTTGCCGGTACGATCCCCAGAGCGGTTCGGTCAGACCGGGGCCGAGAATCGGGGTACAGCGTTTGCGTTGCAGATTGCGCAGCAGGGCCGGCCACTTTTGTAAGCCTTGCTCATCTCCGGCAAAGCCGGGGGCGTACCAGATACGCCCGCTTTTAAGACGCATAAACAGCACCGGCATCCACCAGTCAGGCTCCTCGCGCACCACGCCTCTGGCTGCGGCCATCGCCTGGTCAACCTGTCCATCCCGCTGCAATTCCTGAAAAAAGACCGGCAGAAATCCGGCAGCGGTTTTCATTGTCAGATTGCCCTGCATGGCAATCACCGCCGGTACGCCGGCTTCTGTCAGACGCGGACCAGTCGCGGTCAACACCCCTTGCTCATCAGCCTCAGTTTCCTGCCCTGTGCCGGCGCTTTGACAGGAGACCAGCACCACCAGGCGCGGCTGCTGCGTGAGTTCCTGAATCTGCGCGGCGAATTCTGCGCCGGAAATGCGTTGAGTCTGCCCGGCCTCATCTTCCAGCCACAGCCGGGGTTCGTTGTCCACCAGGATGCCGTGCGCCACGAGATAGAGCATATCATAGCCATCCCGCAAATGCGCCATGATATTGTTCATGGTTGCCTGCCCGCCGGAGGCTAAGGCGGTCATGAACATCTCGCCTAATCCGGCCTGAGCCTGAGCCAACTCCGCGTCCACATCAATCGGCGTCATCTGCTCGCCCTCGGAACTATGGGGATTGGCGATCACCACCAGGGCGCGCAGATCGGATTGGGGGCGCAGGCGCACCGCCCGCCAATCGAAACTGCTGAGATAACGGGAAAAGAGGATGTTCTGATCGGTGAGCAGACAGACGCCGCTCTGTGGGTCGCGCAAGGTCTCCCAGCGCAGGCTGTGCAATTCCGGCGCGCTGGGAGCGATAAATAGGCGAATACGCAGCGGCGCATCCAGGGATTGCGCGACGGTGCGAGCTTTATCAAACGCCGCGTACACCTCCTGGGAAGCAAACAGATTCTCCCCTAAGACCTTGCCATAATCATCGTGACGCAAAGCGAGTCCGCGCAGTGTATCCCAATCGAAGCGCGTGTACACGGCGTCACCGCGCATCAGGCGGTCGTCAGTATCGCTGTCGGGGCGGCTGAACCGCAGTTCGATCTGATACCGCTCCGTATCCCGGCGATGCAGCCCGATTTCCAACTCAGCATATCTGGTCATAGGAAATGCGAATTAAATGTTGAAAAATTCTACATCCGTAAAAATAGGCATTTCGAGATATCATGTTAAAAAGTCTTTTAAACCCTGTCTGAAATCCCTTGATTTATAAGAAAGGATTTCAACTTTTAATTCGCATAGGAAGTTCAGGAGTGCAAAAATGGATACTCCTGCTCGTACATGATGTAGGGAGTTAATAACTTTTATCAAATCATCTAACGGATTACTGCACTTGAAGTTGTACTCCAAGGTCCTCGATTTCTTGTTTAAATTTTGGATCATTTAAAATTTTGTCCATTCTAATTGCTTTATTCAGTTTATCAGGTGGATCTGTAGTAGAGAAACCCTGATTGTGTAAACCAATCAAATATCCATCCTGATTAAATACAGGCGCCCCGGAACTACTGGATTCAGTATCACATTGATGGGTAAACCGCACATCTGGTGGAGAAGTGCTTATCCATCCCGGAAACTCAGTATCCACAACCCGACATTTGGAAGCGATTTCTTTGGTACTGATTTTTTTGGGTGCGCCTGCCGGATGGTGAATAATACTGATTTTGTCTGTTATAGTTACAGCTTTTTGCCGAATGATAGGAGGAATTGGCGGATTATCAGTACCTTCTGCTTCAATGCGCAGTACAGCAATATCAAGCTGGCGATTATGCACAATCACTTCTCGACAGCGATATTCACGGCTTTGAACATCTTCATCCCACGATAAATCGATCCACATATCGTTGCAAGTCTGCGGATGCCAGAAGTTGAAAAGGGTTGTTGGTTCTTCTGACGTGGCAGGAGCCCACCCACAATGGAAGTTCGTCAGGAGAAGCACCACTGGTTCCGTAGCAATCACGACTCCAGAACATCCCCAGTCATGATTTCTGTCTGTTATAGACAAGTAGCCTACAGTGTCACCAAGACAATGCATAAGACCAGAAACATCACTGCTATATAAGGATTTCCAGCCGATGTTATTTTTGTCTTGTACTGAATGAAAAGTATATTTTATCGGTTCAGGCATAGCAATGTATTCCTGTACGACAAATGTGGCATTTGCCTCCGGATCAGTGAATACCAGGCTAAAATAAACTTTTCCAATTGACCTGTCTGGTTTTTTATTGGGATCCTTCTCTTCTGGATCGTTAATAATTCGGCGAAGAGGTCTTGTCAATAGCTTGTTCGAAGTGGCATGTTTTAAAATCAGCTCTTTATGGCGAATAATTTGTTCGGTCCCTATTTGTTCTTCAACAGCTTTCAAAAATTCTTTTTCATGGGTATATTTTTTTTCTTTTAAGAGCTGCAAACCTTCCCAAACTTCATCAGAAATACCTTCTTCCTTCAAATTCTCTAAAGAATGTTTGGTAAGTGTAATGGTCGGGAAATCTTTAGGACCAAAAGTCTGCAATAGATGACCATCTCGATCTCTGAGAACCAGAGACCACCCACTTTCATCGATTTCAACAGGCTCAATAAAAACTCGTAAATAGCGTGCCGGAAAGCCTTGGTGAACCAGCACATCCGGGTCGTTCCTCTTGATCATAATAATCTCATCAGGGCCAAGTTTGTAATGCTTTCCGGACTCGGGCACGGCTTCGTTATTTCCTTCACATTGATTGGCAAACAAGATTCCTGTGTTGAGTCCCAGGAATATCACGAAAAATAATATACGTTTGTTTTTCATGCTCTTCCCCTCCTTTAAATAATTGTGACACCCGTTATTCCCGCTGTCCAGGCTAAGCACGTGTAGCACAATCGTAACCAATGTATTATTCCGTTACCCTTATCAACAAATCGTCAATTTCGGTCAATTTTATCGTGGTTTCACTACTGCCATCTGGTATGAACGTGCCAATATTTCGATTCTCTTCACGAATGGTACCAGGACCCAACCGCATCACTTTTCCCAAAGTTGTGGCATCAGGTTTTGCAAAAATGATCCACTGACTTTGTTGTCCATTAAATTGGGGCTTCTTCAACTTCTTAATTCGAAGAATATTACTAACCGGAAATGATTCATCATCGAAAAGTGAATGCTCATCGTTTCTATAGCGGAGTGTAATAACTCCAATATCAGAATTCCAACTAAATTTGCCCTTTCTTGGATTCACCTCATTAGGTGGTAAGGTATGCTCATCCTGTTCCAACCAATCCATTGCTGGATCATAAAATGCTTTTTCCAGATCAACGATCCCGCCGGTTACTTTCTCCATATCTTTTGCTTCAGAAAAGGGTCTAGCAGTGACCTGAATCCGTTCTTTGACAAGACCTAGAGTATCATAAATATCAGGGTAATGGGCGATCATTTCCGCGACGACACCGCCAACATAAGCTGCTGCCTGCGAAGTCCCTTGCGCTTTAGTATAGTGTCGATCAGTCGCAATACCGGGAATCTCTTCTCCTCCGGGAGCCGCTACATGTACCAATCCTTCCCCTTTATTAGCATAGGAATAATAGGCACGATCCCAGATTTTAGCGTTTGACTTATCGTGGCATTCCTCACAAGCCGTTACAACAATAATGTGTGGTTGGTCGCCAAGGTTCATGGGGGACTTGGGAGTCGTCTTGGTAAGCATCGTCTCCGGTTTCTTACTATTCCCAACCGACACCACCCAAATAGATTTATGGAGAAAGGGCGAGGCCAGTAATTCTGCAGATAGGGGATATTTAAGACGAACCTTCGGATTCAATAGTGCCCCTTCTGGAGTCATAACATCTTCATTATGCTGGTATTCTCTATAGGAAAATTCGCTTGCAAAGACAAATACCGGAGTAAAAGAATTCCACCTTCGAGATTTACTGAGCACACCAGGTATCCCGTTATTAGGGTCAGTCTCAGTCGCTTGAACAAGATTTTTAATATTAAAGGCGCGAAGAGTGGCATCCCGGGCTAAGCCAATAAAATGTTTGCGGCTTACCATGATGCCAGCCAGATGTGTTCCATGATACCGTTTATCTTCTTCAAAAGTGACTTTGGTTTCGGGACATGAAGTATCTGATGATGTTATTAAATTCTCATCCCATTGGCTGCCACCAGACTCTATAGCGTCATTGAAGTCAGGGTGGGCATAAACAGGTTGATCGATCAAAATAATCATGGGACAATTGTTTCCAGTACATTTCTTGGGCGGGGATGGTAACTCTTCCACTCCAAGTAGCGTGGAATAACTCACAGTATCTCCTGTAAAATCTTGTTTGAGTTTCAGGCAATCATTGTAGAAGTTGTTTACAGCCTCGTGAATAGAATATAAAGGCGCATCTATAGCTTTAAAGGGCAATATCACATCCGCATTCTTGATATTTAGATCTTTCCAGGTATCTAAAATAGGCGGCAACGTTGCATGTTTGAGGATCTGCTCATGGTATGGTTGACTACTATTCGCTGTCTTGTCGACAGCATCTAAAAATGCTTTTTTTCCCTTAAACTGTTCACCTATCAAGGATTCCAGTGGCCTCAATACGTCATCGGGTACTTTTTCTAAGTTCAAGCTTTGGAGAGTAACCGGAGTGATTTCAAAATTTAACTCTTTGGATGGGTCCAAAGCCAGTTCAAGTTGCCATCCTCTCATAATAAAAAATTTATTAGATCCAACTTCTTGTTTTTCCTTGATATAGTCTTCCCATCTCACCTCAAAGTTCTTATCGTTTAGATCAGCCGGATCATCAGCCGTGAGAATCCATTCAAACTCTTTCAGGGGCAAGTTTGGTACTCTGATTTTATCCTCGGGATGGACATCTTTTGTGGGATCTTTTATTTCCGGATTGAGGTCCTTAAGTTCGGCGGGGCAGCCGGGTAAATTAAGAGTATTTTTATAGATGTTACACAAATTATCATTAGGTGACTTGACAGCATGTGTCAAGATGAGCTTTTTATACCTAACTGTTTGTTCTGCTGTTATTTGCTGCTCCACGGCATGTAATAAGTTACTTTCGCCTAAAAATCCCTGATTTTTAAGGGCCTCCAGGCTTTCTAAAATATCATCAGGAATATTCTTATTTCTCAACTCATCAAGAGACTGTTCGGTGAGTTTGAAATTTGTCGATGTCACAGGTATTTCTAAATACTCCAAAGCAAAGTCTTGCTCCATTAACTTCTTAACAAGTTTTACCCAATCCTCTACTACTGTTCGTCCCTGGAAACGAAAGATAACCGTTTTTGGAGCGGGGTTGGCATTGTCTTCCTGGGCAAACCCTATCTTGCCAATTCCGATAACCAGGATCAGCGCCAACAACGCTTTTAGTAAGGTATTCATTATATTTTTCATGATTCTCACCTCTTTACATACAGTCATCCTAAATGATTCTGTCACGTCTGGCTCCTGACAGGATTTCAAACCCTGTCAGGGTTGATACAATTCACGTAAGATCACTTGATAATAAAGACTTACCTTGATCGTGTGTACCTACATTCAAGATAACTCTCCTGTAACTAACTTCAAGTAAAATTTGAATCAACTTATGTAAATCTGGCACTGCCTTCCTACCAATCATATCTCCTATATGATAGATCCAAGCTGAATTAGTATCTGTATGGCCATCCTGAATAGGATGCTGGGATCGAAGGATTATACAAGAACCAGGATGGAGTCGGAAACCTCTGAAAATACCATGGTGGTGGGAAATGAGCATATCCTGGGTTCACTGGATGAGATACCCCTCCTGGGTAGTATACCAATTGTGGGGGTGGAGCATGCCTCGGAAAATATCCTGACGGGTAGTTTGTCGGGAGTGGGGGCATAAACTGCGGAGAGAATCCTGATATAGGCTCCATTGCCTGAGAATAGAACCACTGAGGATACCCTGTACTTTGCAGAGGAAGATATCCCTCTATAAGTGATGACCATGCCCATGAAGAAGCTTCTGATACGACTTCTGTCAGTGGAGTGTCATTTGGCCCAGGACTTCCTATGTTTTCGGCTGGGGGTTGTGCTGGTTGATATTCTGGTTCAGACGATGGTAAGACCAGGTGGGATATCTTATTGGACTCTGATGATAAAGGATCTAAGATTACTGGCGGTGATACGTCGATTTTAAAATTTGGCTCTTGAGATACATCTATGGGTAACTCGGTCTGCCATCCATGCACGATGACAACCCTATGCGAATCAAGTTCTTTTTCTACCTTGATATATCTTTCCCATTGCTTGATAAAATCGTGATAGTCCTGTTTGAGAGGTTTGTCAAAACTGCGCTGCCATTCAAACTTCTGCAAGGGTAAGTTGGGCAAGACAACCGTGTCATTAGGATGGATAATTCTTTTGGGGTTGTCTGCAGACGGATTGAGTGCTACGGCCAGGTTCTGAACAGCGATGGAGCAGCCAGGTAAGTTAAGCATTTCTTGATAGATTTTGCACAAACTATTATCCTCTGGCGTCACAATAACATGTAAAGGTTCCGGAGCGAAATCCTGCTCCATGAATGTTTTTGCAAACTTTGCTCAATCTGTTGTGACTGTTCGTTTTGAGAAATAAAAGATACTCGTTTTTTCGTCAGGGTTAGAAACCTCTTCATCATCTTGCGCAAGTCCTGTTCTTCCGCTGCTTATAATCAGAAAGATCGTCAGGAATATCATAAATTTGCTCTTCATAATTCTCACCTCTTTAATCCGGGTAGTATGCACTTTCAACCGATATTTACGCTCAGACCTCCTGAAAGCCCACGCTGTTCCATTTGTAATAAATATTCTTGTTCCCCCCTATAAATTATCCCTCTCTAAACAAATAATAAGCTTTTTGGATCAAAATTTCAACATAAAATTCATACAATCTTCAATCATAAGGTTGACCAAGATGGTAGAGTACCAGTTTGCCACGGATCAAAGGGATGGCAAGCCAGCACTCTCCCCTGATAGTTGATGTGTTTGCACAGCGAAAATCGAAGTCCCTAACAGGATCAGACCAGCCGGTATTTGCAGGCAGCCGCAACGCGAAAAGTTCTGTTCCTTGCTTGAGATCCCAAAAACGGATGGTCGCATCAGTACTAACACTTGCTACCTGTTCACCATCCGGACTAAAAACGGCCCGGAGAATCAGATTTGTATGTCCTTCTAACCTGAGTTCCTCTGTGCCATCCTTGACGCTGAGAATATGTAAGAACATATCTCGCCCGGCAGTGATGATACGATGTTCATCCGGTGCAAACACGGCCCATGCGATCGCATCTTCAACCTTAGGGAAAGATCGTAATAATTCGATCTTGGGAGGCCAGCTATCAAATTTCCAGAGTCGCGTCTCACCATCATCTCCCGCACTCAGAAGGCATTGTCCCTTAGCGTCAAAGCTGACCGAACGGACGGCTCCGTCATGCGCGTTGTAAAAGCTTCCCTTTGCGTGAGCGATTTCAACGAGACTAATACGACCATCGAATCCGGCGCATGCTAAATATTTTCCATTAGGAGAAAATGTAACTCTTGAGACCTCCCCAGGCATCTTAAAGCTTTTATGCAGTTGGCCATCGCTGACCTTCTGAAGTTTAATGAGACGATCAAGGCTGACAGCAAGAAGTCGACTATCCGGACTAAAAGCAACACTATAGAGCATATCGACATTCGCCTGAGGCCATTCCCATACCAGACGAGCATCAGGCAGTGTATACAGACGTACTGTTCCATCAGCAGAACCCACAGCAACATGAGAACCATCCGGTGCAATTGCCGAAGCAACTGACTCACCAGGTAGATCGATGATCTGCATACCGCCCCGAAAGATTTCTCGACGGACATCCCAACGTTTGAGAGTTTGATCACCACTGGCGCTGAAGATCTGCCCGGCGCTTGCTGTTATACGATCGATCAAAGCTGTGTGGCCTTGAAATACTCGAAAAGTCACGCCGGTTTCGGAATCCCATACGCGCAAAGTGCGATCACGACTCGCTGAAATCAGCCAACGTCCAGATTCCATAAAGACAAGTCCATTCACTTCATTCGTATGACCGGACAACACTCGAAGAGGTTTTCCTGAAACTGTATCCCACAACCGGATACTTTGATCGTCGCTACTTGTCGCCAGGATATTTTCGTTTGGGTGAAAAACAACATCATTGAGAAAATTTGTATGTGCGGTCAAGACATGTCTTGTCTCTCCTGTTTTCAGATCCCATATTCTGGCAGTATTATCAGTAGAACCACTCGCCAGCAAGCGACCATCCGAACTGAAAGCAATGCCCTGGATAAAACCGCTATGCCCTTTCAGTGTTTGCAGGGCTTTTTTCTGTGTAGTATCCCAGAGAGTGATATTGTTATCGGAACCGCCGCTGGCTAGAAGCTTCCCATCTGGACTGAGAGCCAACGCATATACCTTACCGGGGGTATTCCTTACATCTAGTTTTTCCCGTGTAGACGGGGACCAAAAGATAATACGACAATCATCTCCCGCGGTGGCAAACCATTGTCCTTGTGGGTGGAAAACTATCGTCCAAACAGTATCGATATGACCTGACAAGCGATCAAGCAAATCGCCTCTATCAGCATCAAAGAGCACTACTGTTCCTTTTTCTCCAACAGCAGCTAGTAGTTTGTTATCCGGGCTGACAACTACCTTAAAAATTGGTACACCTGCCCCAATATACGTTTGTGAAAATGTCCCTCCCATCAGATCGGTAAACCATAACATCACATTTCGGGCATGGCGTCGATTAGCAGAAATATTTGTATCCAATTTTCGACTTTCTTCCAGAACTTTGCGCGCCTCGGCGTATTTATCCATACGAGCCAGCATAGAGGCACGCGCCAGTTGCAATTCGAACGCATTGAGAATAAGTTGTGTATTGCGCTCCTGTTCCACTGCAGTTTCTATTTTTGCCTTCTCAGTTTCAACCTGTTGATAATACGCCACGGCAGAAGCTATAACAGCGATGACACCGATGATCGTCGAGATGACGCCCAACCAACGGATACGGAGGGCTTGTCGTCGCTCACGCTCAGCAATGGTACGAGCCTCCTGACAGGCAGCCAGGAAATCTCGTTCGATAGATATGAGTTCATCCTGATGGTCTGCGGCCCAGTATTCTGCTTCTTCCAATGCTTCATTACGCAACAGCAGGCCATTGGACCTGCCCTGACTGTCCCACAGAACAGCCTGATGCTGTAACATACTTAAATGTTCTTTCCGCCAGGCAGCATTGCTCTCTTTCACCGGTTTAATCAGCCGATCATGGGTTAACTCATACCAGGTGCCGCCACGCCGATTCTCCGCCCGTACCAGATGCGCGTCTACTAGCGGCTCAATCGCCTGATTCTCCAATCCCTGACTTCTATCCGGCCCTCGCAAGACTTGGCCCCGAATGCCTTGCTCAGTGATGAGTTGGCGGTCGAACCACTCCCGGATGGTACGCTCACGCACGCTGGTACGGTCGGCAATCACTTGCACCCGATCGGCATAGTAACCGGCCAACGCGCTATCCACATCGCCAGCCTCACGGATGTCGGTCTCTCGAATCTCGGTAGCATCGTCTGGCAGATTGTCCCACAAGCGGTAACAGACCACTTGCAGTTGCACTGGCTCGATCGAAGTGCCCGGTCGCTCGGCAGTGCTGCCGTCGGGCTGCTGCACCTGTACCCGCCGCAGATCATCCAGAAGTTTCACTGCCGCAGCATCCTGAAATGGCACACCAGCCTGCCGCGCAGGCTCCTGCATGGCTTGACGGGCAGCTTTGACGCCTAACAACTCCAATCGAAAGGTGGTGCTGAAGCGGGTGGGGATCGGATGTACATAAGGATCTAACCCGGCGGAATATTCCTCGCGCATGGCAAACAGCACCCAGCGATTGCGAGGACGCAAAGCCTGGCCCAATTGCACAAAAAACTCAGCTTTGGCGGTCTGGTCAGTGGGATCGACAGTAAGGATCTCTTCAAATTGATCAAAGATCAACACATCCCCATCAGCCTCACCATCATCTGCCAGTCGTTGATTCAAATAGGTCGTGACATCTATTCCGACTAATTCTGATAGTGATATCTGCTGGTCTGGTGGAAGCTCTTCTTCCAGGGAGAGGAGCGTGCTGAGGAGATAGCGGTTGGTGGTGGCAGGCAAATCACGATCCGGCGGCGGTTCCATCCCGACCCGGATCACGGGGAACACGCGAAAGCCTTCCGCCCGCAATTCAGGGATCAGCGCGGCCTGGATCAGCGATGTTTTCCCGGCCCCGGAGGGCGAGTAGAGCAGCACAATCCGTTCCGCAATCAGCAGGTTAAGCAGCTTGCTCACTTCGCGGTCACGACCGTACAGCGTCTCCCCATCCTGGAAGGCGCGAGGCCCGATGTAAGGGTTTCTAGATCGGGGTTTCATACTCATCGTGCTCTTCCCTCAGATTTTTTGTCAGTATTTCTCAGGAACAATCCGTTACATCCTTTCATCCGTTGTAGTGTTCTCCGTGTTCTCTCATTTGCCCTTCCAATGTTGATGTAATTCCTGGACAAAGTCGTCGGCGCTGCCCCAGTAGATGCTGATACGAGCGTCCTGAAAATATTTTTCCAGATACCGGCGAGCACGTTCCGGTTCCAGGATGCGGCCTTCTTCCGGGGTAATCTGCGCGGCCACATGGGCGTATCGCTTGCGTCGCCCACCGCCCTCCCGGCTCATGATGCTGCGGAAGAGCACCCGGAAATTCCAATCGTTCATCTGAAACCCCAGGAATAAGAGCGCGGTATCTGTAAGGGCGCGGCGTACGTCAGCGGGGATCAAATCGTTGTTCCGGGCAACACCAAGCAGATAATCGAAGTAATCGTCTTCGGTCAATACCACAGATTCCAAATCTTCGAAACTGCCAAAGAGATGATACACCAGGGGGTGTTGTTCATCAGGCTGATAATCCGGCTCCTCCTCGTAGATGGAAGGATATTCGATATAGTCGCTCCAACGGCAGAGTTCCACCCGTGGTTCTTTCCCGGCAGTCGTCAGGGCATCTGCCAAAAGATTACTGGGGTTGGTGTTAATGTACATCGGAAACGGCAGTTCGGCCAGTATCCGGTACGACTTCGCCGGATCATGTTCCAGGTGCTGCGCTCCTACCGTTCGGATCAGGTCATCCAGGGGGGCCTTCCGGATGGTCTCCGCCAGAATATTTCCATAACGATGGAATAACTCCTGACGTAAATAGTCCACCAAACTCTCACGAGGAAACATCGGATCCTGATCGATAGCCAGATATTGTGCCACCTGGGGTAATTCTTCGCACTCGTGGGGCGCCATCGGAAAATGATAGGTTTCAGCCCAACGCCGGGCGATCTCGCGACGCGAACCGAGGAGAGTTTCCGTCAGGTCAGGTCCCAGGATTGGAGTACAGCGTCGCTTTTCAATACTTTGCAACAGGGCCGGCCATTTTTCTAATCCTTTTTGATCTTCAGCAAAGCCGGGGGCGTACCAGATACGCCCGCTTTTAAGACGCATAAACAGCACTGGCATCCACCAGTCAGGTTCCTTACGCACAGTCCCTCTCGCTGCGGAGATCGCCCGATCAATCTGTCCGTCGCGCTGCAATTCCTGAAAAAACACCGGCAGAAACTCGGCGGCGGTTTTCATTTTCAGATTGCCCTGCATGGCAATCACCGCCGGCACGCCGGCTTCTGCCAGACGCGGACCAGTCGCGGTCAACACCCCTTGCTCATCAGCCTCAGTTTCCTGGCCTGTGCCCGCGCTTTGGCAGGAGACCAAGACCACCAGACGCGGTTGTTGCGTGAGTTCCCGGATATAATCGGCAAACTCTGCGCCGGAAACGCGTTGAGTCTGTCCGGCCCCATCTTCCAGCCACAGCCAGGGTTCGTTGTCCACCAGAATCCCGTGCGCCACGAGATAGAGCATATCATAGCCATCCCGCAGATGCGCCATGATATTGTTCACGGTTGCCTGTCCTCCGGAGGCTAAGACGGTGATCACCATCTCGCCTAATCCGGCCCTGGCCTGCGCCAATTCCGCCTCCACATCAATTGACGCCATTTGCTCACCCTCGGAACTCTGGGGATTGGCGATGACCACCAGGGCGCGCAGGTCGGATTGAGGACGCAGGCGCACCGCCCGCCAGTCGAAACTACCGAGATAGCGGGAAAAGAGGATGTTCTGATCGGTAAGCAGACAGACGCCGCTCTGTGGGTCGCGCAAGGTCTCCCAGCGCAAGCTGTGCAATTCCGGCGCGCTGGGACCGATAAACAGACGAAGACGCAGCGGCGCATCCAGGGATTGCGCCACGGTACGGGCTTTCTCAAAGGCGGCGTACACCTCCTGGGAAGCAAACAGATTCTCCCCTAAGACCTTGCCATAATCATCGTGACGCAAAGCGAGTCCGCGCAGTGTACCCCAATCGAAGCGCGTGTACACGGCGTCACTGCGCATCAGGCGGTCGTCGGTGTCGCTGTCGGGACGGCTAAATCGCAGTTCGATCTGATACCGCTCCGCATCCCGGCGATGCAGCCCGATTTCCAATTCAGCGTATCTGGTCATTGCGTTAAACTCAGGAAATTCGGAAGTTGGGAAGTTCGGAACTTCCCAACTTCCCAACTTCCCAACTTCCCAACTTCCTAACTTCCTAACTTCCTAACTTCCCAACATCCTCTCTTCCCACCTGCACAATCTGATTGACATATCTCCATATCACCAGCAGAATCTTGATGATGTTTGCGGGCATGTTGAGCAGCGCAGCGATTTGTGACGCTGCACGAACGGCCAGAAGCAGCAGTTGAAGTATTTCGTAGCGAGAGGAGATGGCTAAGTTCAGGTTTTTCTGATGCAGTTCGATCAATTCAGGCCGCGGCCCCTGATGCCAGATCGTCCTAGTATCGCCTGTCCAACCGATGCTGGTTCGCCCGATCCAGGAGTTTTCGATGTAGGTTTCAACCCAGATCGCATACGCGACGGAGACTGTCACCCTGCGAATCAATGCTTGAAATCCTTCGGTCGTCGTCTGCCATTTTGCCCTGCCGCCCACCAATGAATCTTTCCAGCCAAAACTGATTTCTGTCCTTGCTTCTACTTGAAAAGCGCTAAGAAAAGTCAGTAATTCCTGCTCCGGTTGTGTCAGTTGTTCATCTGCGGCTGGGCTAAGATGAAAGGCGATCTCCCCGGCGTTGGTTCTGGCCAGGGTCTCAAGGCGAGCGGGAACAGTTGCTCGGATCTGTTTACATTTTTGCAGTCTGGCTCTGCCGTTTGTCAGATATGCGTCTGCCAGGTGAAGATTTGCCGGAAGATTGGCGCGCCACAAGGAGACTTCAGAAGGAAGGGGCGATGTTGGAGCGTCGCGAATATCATAAGCTGCCGTCTCAGGAGGCTTGAGGGGCGAAATCGTCCACAGGCCGAGCACATCCGGCGTTGTTCCGGCCAGAGTGTTATCGAATAATTCGAACACAGGCGGTGAAGACATAATCTTAGTGCTTTGGGCACAAGTTTAACAAAGATCTGTAGGAGTGGCAAAGCTCGGCTTTGCCATTCGGCAACGCGTTCAGCGAGCGGGCCAGACACTGGCGATAGCTCGGCTTGCTGAAAGCGTCGCCTGCCACCGCCCGCCAAAGCCAAGCTTTGGCACTCCTGATTTCTCGTAAAAACTTGTGTCACAAAGCACTGCATGTTACTTCAAGGCTTTCACGAGTTCGGTAAAAATCGTGGAAAGCGTTTTCAGCATTTCGTCGCGTTGGGCTTTGCCGCGTTGAATCATATCGGCATGAATAGCCCATAACGCTTGATCAAAGTCTTGATCCTTCGGTTTATAGATACAGTTCCGGACGTCGCCGTCCAGACTGATCCGGGTTCGCGCCCAGGTTTTGAGATTTCCGGAAAAATCTCCCCGTGCGCTGTCATAAGTGACGTCACTCAGATCATCACTGATATAGGTGGTGACATCCAGGCTGGTCAGATCCTGCATCCCTTTCTGTAATGTGTGGGAAAGTTTCTCTGTAAACTCTCGAATGGCGGTTGTTAATCCGGTTTGCGCCTGTTTCATGGAATCCAGAAATCCGAAATCCAACTCTGGGGCCGAGGGCGGAGATGCGGTAAAGGTCGTTTCTGATTGTGTTGTTGTTTCCGGCATGGTGATCACCTCAATGATCGGACGGCTTATCCCGACGGCAGCCTTTGCGCTGATCGGCAAACGAACCGCCGGGTCACCGATAATCATATAGTTGCGAGCGTCGTTGTTAGCTGTCCATATTCCGGCTAATTCTACATCGCTGACTTTGTATTTCTCATATTTGATTTTTTCTTGCAACGTGGTTAACACTGTTGAGAGTTCGGCGTAGCGCCCGTTAAAATATTCGAACGCTTCGCCGATGCGATGCCCTTCCATCACCAGTTTCAAATGACTCTCAAACGTGGTCAGTTGAGCCCCGGCACCCTGCCACATAAAGGAATAGCCCCAGGCGCGTTCCACATGTCCGGCGGCAGCTAAAGCGCCGCGCTGCAGCAATTTTTGAGGCAATTTGGCAAGAAAGGCCCGCGGCGCAATCTCTTGCTGTTCCTGATAAGCCCTGAGCGCAAATTCGTCTCTGCGAGGGGTTCCCGCGCCATAACAGGCAAAGTGAAAGGCGATCAGCCCCAATAATTGCGCGCTGTCACTCAGGTCGGCAGCGGAGAAATAGTAGTCGGGGGGAATGGCCTGTTTCCATTCGCGCGGGCCCGGCCAGTCCTGACATAACAACGCGCCCTGACAGGGAAATTGTTCCGGATGGCCGTTGGGGAATCCCATGCCGTGACTGGCAGTAAACAATAACGCCGGGGGCTGTTTGCCGTTTAAAATTTGTTCTAATTGGGTCTTCCTGGTCTGCTCTGCAAGCCGTGTGCGCACTTTCCAGTCTGGTTGATCTTTTGCCATCAGATCCGCCAACGGGCAGACCAGTTCATCCGCGCTGAAATTCGTTGCCGCATCATCCGGATTCCGTACTCCAAAAAACAGCGCTTCGCGTGCAAGAAATTGTTCGGATTGTTCGGCGTTGACCACGTTATGAGCGTACTGTGCATACTCGGCCGCAGTATCAAAATAAATCCGGCCGACCGCATACTGCACGTCGAGTTCATACTGGAAAGTATAGGGAATGCGCTCAGGGTCTCCCACAATAAGAAGGTAGTAGGGCATTTTCTTCGGATCTGCCGGGCCGGCCGCAACTTTATGACGCGCAAGAAACTCGGTTTTTGATTCAAAGTATTGCTCGGCCGGATCATAGCGGTAAGCATATTCCTGATAGCGTTCGCCCGCCTGTTCGCGGCGATACGCTAACAATTCTTTGAGCGCATCTTTGACTTCTTCGGTTTCATCGTAAGCAAAAATGACGCCCCAACCGGCCTGCGCCAGATTCTGCGCATCTATCCCGGCTTTGACAATATAATCGCCGGGATTCTCAGCTCGCTCCCGACGATCTTTCAATTCGCTCAGGTGGTCTTTGGTTATTTTTTCCCCCAACACTATCCTGGCAATTTCCTGCGGCGTTTTCTCCGGCAGCAGATATTCACCCGTCGCGCCGTTAATGCCATTGAATACCAATGATGTGGTCATTTCTGTACCCTCCTTTTCTTTTCACTGAACACCTTACCGATGATGATTGTCAAGAAAAGAATGATTGGGAGACTCGTATTTCGACAATGTTACATTAAGAATTACAAGAAGAGTGATAAGCAAGGATATGCTCAATAATTGTTTCTTACTTATCATGTTCCTTGGGGTTTTCACGGAATTTAATATTGTTGAGGTATTTTCCTACGGATTATCTTACTGTCTCTGTCTTATTCGTTCCGTTCTTTATAACAATATATTATATTACTTTTCGAATTCTGTTAAGCCGTATTCTTTGAGTTTATTCAGGATGGTTCGGCGGTGAATGCCTAATTCTTCTGCTGCTCGGGTTTTGTTGCCTTCCCAGCGTTGCAGTGCTTCAATAATAGCCTGTTTTTGAATTTCTTCCAGAGTTCCTCTTTGAGAAGCAGGGTGAAGAGCAGAAGGATGAATTCCCAGATCTTTTAAGGTAATCGTCTCTGTTTGTGCAAGAATAATGGCTCGTTCAAGCATATTTTCCAGTTCGCGGACATTTCCGGGAAAGGGGTAAGTTTGGAGCATGCGTATTGCTTCGGGATCGATATGATACAAGGGTTTTCCCTCCTGCTGCGTAAATTGTTTGATAAAATGTCCGACAAGTAACGGGATATCCTCTTTGCGATCTCTGAGGGGAGGCAGCGTGACTTGTAACACGTTCAGGCGATAATACAAATCTTCACGAAACAGGCTTTTTTTCAGTTGTTCTTTCAGGTTTTTGTTAGTTGCAGTAATAATTCTGACATCAATCGGGATACTTTGTGTGCCTCCAAGCCGTTGAATTTTTCGTTCCTGAAGCACGCGCAGTAATTTTATTTGCAAATGAACCGGAATATCTCCAATTTCATCGAGAAATAAGGTCCCCGATGACGCGAGTTCAAACATGCCCAATTTTCGTGCGCCGGCTCCGGTAAACGCGCCTTTTTCATACCCAAATAATTCGCTTTCCAGGAGAGTTTCCGGAACTCCTCCCATATTCACAGCAACAAAAGGCTTTTGTGCCCGGTGAGACAGGCGATGAATGGCCCGGGCAATGACTTCTTTCCCTGTTCCGCTTTCTCCGGTAATCAGGATGGTGGAGGATGTTGGGGCGACATGCTGCACAAAGTCGCTCACTTTTTGCATGGCCAGGCTTTCTCCGATCCAGTTTTGATGATCAAAAAATTGGCGTTTGCCAACTTCTACCTGATCCTGAAATCTTCGGTTTTCAACGAGTCGTTTTAATCGGATCAGAAATTCATCAAAATCAAACGGTTTGACAAGGTAATCTTGCGCCCCGCGTTTCATTGCTTCGACAGCATCATAAATATCGCCACAGCCCGACATCATAATCACCGGCAGCGACGGCCCCTCTTCCTGAATCCATGTAAGCAGCTCAAGCCCAGTCATGCCGGGGAGATTCAAATCTGTTACTACAGCGTCAAAAATTTCCTCTTCAAGCAGTCGTTTTGCTGAAAGTCCGTTTTCAGCGGCAGCGGTTTCAATGCCTTCGAGTTGACAAAAATTGATCATTCGTTCACGAAAATACCTGTCATCTTCAACCATGAGAATTCTCATGCTGAACTCCTTTGACGTGATTATGAATAATGTCTTTGTGTCTCAGAATTTCGGGTTTCAAAAAATTCAATTTCTCAATCTGTCATAATTGACAAAAAATTATCCATACCTGTGTATCAAATGATGATCAATAATTTTTTTTTGCACATCAGAAATCGGGTTTTTTCAAAAAAATCCGGTTTCTCGTTCTGTCAAAATTGACAAAATGTCATCATAATCACTTCTATCAAAAGAAATGAATAAAATGAAATTGTCAATAAGAAAAAAGATGCTCCCATTTTCACGAAAAATCATGTAACGTTGACATGGAAAACGCTGTCTATGTGAAAAAAGAGTAAACTGTTTGGAGTGAATGTATGGATATAATACTCAGAAAAGAAGCATCGCAGAACTCTGAATCTGCTCTTCATGAAAGCGAAACTCGTTATCGAGAACTCGCCGATAGCATTGCCGATATTTTTTTTGCGCTTGATAATCAGTTGAAGATTACGTATTGGAACAAAGCCATTGCGCAACTGACCGGTATGCCGGCCGACAAGGCTCTGGGAAAATCTTTGCGTGCTATTTTTCCTGGCATTCAAGCGACGCAGATTGAAACCGTCTATTTCAAAGTGAAAAAAGGACAGCAACCCTACACATTTATTCAGCCCTTCTGGCTGAAAGAAAAACCGGCCTATTTTGAAATCAATGTCTATCCTTCGCGCGACGGCGTTTCGATCTTTGCAAAAAATGTCACCTATCAGAAACAGATGGAAGAGGCTTTGAAGAAAAGTTGGGACTATTTGCAAAATCTTAACAATTCTTTAGGCGATGCGATTTTTACGGTGAACCTGCCTGAGCAAACGATTGAGTATGTCAACAAGGCGGTAGAGCATATTTTTGGCTATACCATCGAAGAGTGCATCGGAAAATCCACACATGTTTTTTTTCCGAATAAACTGAGTTACGTTGCGTTCGCCAGAAATTTGCAAACTGCTGTGACCGGGCAGCAAAAGATTTTACGAACGGAACAAGTGCTCAGGCGCAAAAACGGTGCGCATTTTACCGCTGAAATTACGACCACTTTTCTCAATGAAACTGGCGATCGGGCCAGGGTTATCAGTATTGTTCGAGATGTCACCGACCGGAAGCAGATGGAAATCGCCCTTGAACAAGAACGCGCCTCGCTGGCCCAAAAAGTGGAAGAACGTACGGAAGAATTGCAGCGCATGAACGCTGAATTGGCGCGAGCCTCACGCCTTAAAGATGAATTTTTGGCGAACATCAGCCATGATCTGCGTACGCCGCTCAATGCCATTTTAGGGTATGCCAAAATTTTGAAAAAATCATGCGATCTGAGTCCGATGCACTATGAGGGGCTTAACACGATTCAAAGCAGTGGAGAGCAACTTTTGCAGCTCATTACCGATATTTTAGACTTAGCCCGGATCGAATCCGGATATTTGGAGCTCCGGCCGGTTGATGTGCCGCTTTCTGAATTTTTGCGATACCTTGTGAATATTATGCAGATGCGTTCCGAACAAAAGGGAATTGTCTTTGTGTACGATCCGTCCCCCAATTTACCGTCGGTAATTCGAGCCGATAAAAAACGCTTGCATGAAATTTTGATCAATCTCCTTGACAATGCAGTAAAATTTACAGATCAGGGCACAGTGACTTTGCGAGTGTCGTGTTCGGAACCTGTTTCACCGACTCAGACGAATTCTGATCCGCCTCTCACCCATCTTCGTTTTGAAATCCAGGATACCGGCCCTGGAATTCCTGAAGCTTTCATCGAAGAGATCTTTCTTCCGTTTCAACGGCTCAATTGGCGCCATCATACGACTGACGGGACGGGACTGGGATTGGCAATTAGCCGGCAATTTGTCAAAATGATGGGCGGCGAACTCTCTGTTTGCAGCACGGTCGGAGAAGGCAGCGTCTTTTGGTTTGAAATCTCTGTGCCTTTCAGTTCGAATGTTTTTTCGGAAATTGACGGACAAAAACTCGAGATTGTCGGCTATCACGGAAAACGGAAAACGCTTCTGCTGGTTGATGACGTGGAAGCGAATCGCGCTGTTTTACGGAATATCTTACTCCCAATAGGATTTGAGATCCTTGAGGCAGAGAATGGGAAACAGTGTCTTGAACTCACCGTACAGAAACATCCGGACCTGATCTTCCTTGATCTCCGTATGCCAGATATGGATGGGTTTGACGTTGTACGACACGTTCGGAGCACTGAGGGCATTGACGAAACACTCGTCATTGCTATTTCTGCAAGTATTTTGGAAGAAACGCAGAAAAAAAGCCTGGAAGCCGGATGCAATGCGTTTCTTGCGAAACCGCTGGAAGAAGAAATGTTATTAGAAGCTCTGCAAACACATTTACAATTACAGTGGATGTATCAGAAGATACCGCCACGCCACCCCTCTCAAGATTTTCAACACGATCAGATTTTGGCTGTTCGTTTGCCGGCCGGGGAACGCGCGCTGTTACAGAAATTTGCCCGATGCGGAAATGTCTCCAGAATTTTGAAATACCTCGATATGCTTGAATCGCAAGGGGCCGAGTATCTGCCTTTTGTGGAGACCCTCCGAAAACTTACGAAAAATTTTCACATGAAAAGCATTCTTGAGCTTCTTGACCAAATGGAGGAACACCATGGAGTATAATGCTTCTTCAATCTTAGTGGTTGAAGATAACCCGGCTACATTGAGTCTCTTATTTACGTTATTGGATGAAGCCGGATTTGAAGTGCTGGTTTCCCAGGATGGAGAGAACGCTATCATGGCAGCAGCTACTGCCCGGCCCGATATGATCCTTTTAGATGTATTGATGTCGGGCATGGATGGCTTTGAAACCTGTCAACGTTTGAAAGCCTGTCCGGAAACCAGGGACATCCCGGTCATTTTTATGACGGCACTTACGAAAACGATTGATAAAGTCAAAGGCTTTGAATTAGGAGCCGTAGATTATATTACAAAACCGATTGAACCAGAAGAAGTCTTGGTGCGCGTCAAAACGCATCTCATGCTGCAACAATTACAGCGCGATCTGCAAATCAAAAACAGAGAACTCCATGCCGCGCTTGAACGCGAACAAGAGTTGCACAAACTTAAATCTCGCTTTATTTCCATGGCGTCGCATGAGTTTCGAACCCCTTTGGCCACCATTCGCATGTCAGGCAATTTGTTGAAACGTTACCATGCTAAATATCCTCAAGCGGTAGAGGTCGAAAGAAAAATTGAGGAAGAGCTTGAGGTTATCGATCATTCAGTCACACAAATGATCGCCACCCTTGATGAAGTCCTGACGCTCTCAACATCGGAATCTGGCAAAATGACTTTTTCTCCGGTGTCGTTAGATTTATGCGAATTCTGCCAGACTATTATTGCCCGCTTCACCTTGCTTGCCACAGAAACTCATGAGGTGATGCTGCAATGTGCGAGTAAACACCTTCAGATCGTTGCGGATCCGAAATTACTTGACCAAATTCTTTCAAATTTGTTATCAAACGCCATGAAATATTCTCCCTGTGGGAGTACAATCCTTTGCCAGGTGAGGGAGTATGAGCACTATATTCTTCTGTCTGTGAAAGATGAAGGCCTGGGGATTTCACCGAAAGATCAGCAACATCTGTTTGAACCCTTTCATCGAGGAATGAATGTCAAACATATTCAGGGAACAGGGCTTGGCCTCTCAATTGTGAAGCAGTTTGTAGAACTGCATGGCTGGACAATTACAGTGGAAAGTCAGATCGAAGCCGGCACAACATTTTTCATCACTCTTCCGCTTCACCAGGAAGAAGCGTGAAAGAACCTGCAACGTATGTGGTTTATTAAACTTGTGACCTTTTTGGAAGATCATGTGTATGCTGTGATGATTGTCATCGTGTTTCTGGCCGCCCTGGTGAAATTCTTTCGGGCAGAATCTCAACGGCTTTCGTATCGGCAGCAGCAAGAACTTGAGCGGTTTTTGCGAGGATTTCGTCAAGATACTTCAGAAAAGCAGGGGAAAAAAAGATAACTCTCAAGAAAACCTGAGCGTGTCGGAGAAACATTCCGACACGCGCTTAATGAATAAAACTCTCGACCCCAAACATGTTCGCAGGAATGGCTTCTTCGCCTTCATTGGCGGCAATATAATTTTTCATAAAACGCCGGAGATTTCTGATCGCATGAAAATAATTGGCTTTTGCTGTCCCGACCGAACATTTTAGAATTCTGGAGACTTCCCGGTGCGAGAGTCCCTCGCAGACGCGCAGTAAGACTGTCGCTTTTTGTTTTTCCGGGAGTTTTTCAATCGCCTCATTCACGACCTCCTGAAGTTCTATGGTATAGATCGCATCGAGAGAATCCGCTTCTTTGACAGCGTGATAGTTTGTCAGTTCAATATGGCGCTGCGCGCTATAGCGCCGTAAATAATTGATGCAGGAATTGGACGCAATGCGATAGAGCCAGGTATGAAAGCTTGATTTTTTACGAAAGGAACTCAGCGCTTCGTATGCTTTTAAGAAGACATCCTGGGCAATATCAGCGGCATCCTCCTGGTTGCGTAACATGCGATAGGCCAGCGCATAGACCGAACCGCTATAACGTTTCACCAACACATCAAAGGCCTCATGTTGGCCGCTGATAGTTAAATCAATCAATTCGAAATCATTACATTGTTCCAATGGAAGATGATCTGAGATTGGAAGATCCCGTGAGGGCTGACTTTTCTTAACAATAACCGGTGTATTCACCGGTGGATGTTCAGGGTGCCATGTTTTCCATCCGGAAAACGGAAGAAGTTTCGGAAGAGGATAGGGTTGTAAGGCTGTAACAGCGACGGCCGAACCAGATGTCATCATAATGCTCTCTCCTATTGCTGGTTGATGGGAAAAGATCCTTTTTCTTCTTTTTTTCGCAACCTTTGTGCCAGACGAGAGGAAAATGATGGGAGAAAGGGAGACAAAAAGCTGGCGTAACATCTAACTCAGCGTATGTTGCTGAGTTATCTTGAAGAGATTTTTTTATTGTTTGAAAAAGTTCTGCGCGGAGACTTTGAAAATTCGAGATAGATTTCATCCCTGTGAGGAATAGTCGGGATTTATGAGGAATAGCGAGGAATACTAGGGAATAGTGAGGAATAGAAAGGAGGGCATCGAAGCAATCGCCGAATTCCCCTCCTGGGAGGCAGGGCTGTGAAGTTCTCGTTCTTACGCTTCTGTCTAGAGCGAGTCGTGATTGGGAACAGAGTGTTCAGGAGGGCAAACGAGCGTTTGCTTCGCGGCTGTGCCGCGACAATCTTGCCAGGGCTTTGCCCTGGTGCAAACGCTCGTTTGCCCTCCTGAGCAGCAAAGAACTTAACAGCCCTGCTGCTCTGGGGGAATCAGGGGGGGCTGCCTGAGAAGAAAGGAATATCTCTGGGACAGGTAGGCGATTAGACGCCCTTTTTTACTGCTGCATTTCGCCTGACGCTCGTTTGAGGGCTGCCAGTTCCTCTTGAGTGAGGCTTTCTATGCCATGTTCTGAAATTTTATCCAGCAGACGATTAATTTCTTCTTGTGTGACAGATGGTTGTTGGGGTTTTCGCTGAGAAGAATTCGAATAAACGGTCCAGTCTTTTGGAATTTTTGAACCTGGTTCTGATTCTTTTCGCTTCAGGCGCCGCAAAAATCCGAACATATCCCAGACTTTGCTGCCATAAAGCGATCGGATATAAAAATACGCGCTGATAAACCCGCCCAGATGGGCAAGGTGGGCGATTCCGCCGCGAGTCTGGGAAAATTCACTGACAATCTCGATCACCGCATATACAGTGACAAAGGTTTTCATCTGCATTGGGATTGGGGGAAACAGCAGTTGAATCCGCATTGACGGATACAACATCGCTGCAGCCATCATCACGCCGAACACCGCCCCGCTCGCCCCCACAATGGGGATTCGGGATCCCCAATTCAGAACCAGCCATAGCAGCGCCCCGGAGACGCCGCTCAGAAAATAGAGCGTCGCAAAGCGTTTCGCGCCCAGAATTGGCAAAATGACCGAACCAAACAGATAGAGACCCCACATGTTAAAGAAAATATGGGCGAATCCGGCATGGAGGAACATATAGGTGACAAACTGCCAGAGTTTCAATTGTTTGATGCCATTGGAACTCAAGGCAAAATCGTATAGCCAAGTTCTTGAGCCGGAAGGGATAAGAAGAAATATGACCACATTGATCGCAATAAGAATAAATACAATATTTTTACCGGAAGAAGCCCTTCCTCCGTAGGAGGAAGACATATAATGTCGTTCTGATATCATAACAACGTTTATGATCCACGCATTCGTGCATTGATCGCCACATTTGTCGGATGAGCAACAGGTGTGATACAATCCACGAATAATGTTCAGGGTGTTTTCAAATGTTGTGATCCGCTTTGAAATGATTCATACACTATATAGGAGCAAATTTTGAGATGTCAAGCAAAAATGGACGTGACAAGCCGTCATACTGTCAAAACATTTTTCGACCGGATAGGAATCAGGCAAAACTTGCTTGACAGGAGACAAAAATCAATTTCCTGATGAAAAAAATTATGGACTTTTTTGTCATGTACTGAAAAGGATTTTATAATGTTGTGAAATAGTACATAGGTCTACCTGTTATGTAAAAATCATCGAGTGCGTTTTTTTTGAGATCTTATTCGAAGCGCGAAATTGCCCGGAAGGAGTCATTGACGTCATGAAGAACAAGATCGTTTCCCCTCTCAATGAATGTGAACAGGCTCTTCAAAGATTGCTCCAATTGGAAACCCTTGGTCTATCAGCCGATTCTCATGAAGATCTGTGGGAAATTCTGACATTTCTTAAACATGAGCACCGAGAAGTCCGCTACGCCGCTGCGGAGACTCTGGGGAGACTGGGGGTACGCGTGAAACCGTATATTTCATCTCTCATCGCATTGCTGACGGATAGGGATCGGTATATTCATTTCGCTGGCATAGAGGCTCTGAGTCGTTTACAGAAGATCGCCATAGACGCTGTGCCTCAACTTCTTGCGCTTTTAAAACATCCGGCCTGGGATGTACGTTATGATGCGATCGAAGTGCTGGCTGAAGTTGGAGCTGAAGCCTGTATTCCTCATCTCGTGGAGTGCCTTGAAGATGAAGACAGTCGGGTTCGATTTGCCTCGGTTGAGGCGTTGGGGCGACTCGGGGAAATGACGAGCATTTACATTCCTCAGATTGCCGCTCGAAGAATCGCTCAGCATTTGGAAGATGATGATCCGATGGTGCGCTCCTTAGCCGCGCAAGTGTTAGAGAATTTAGGAAATGTTGCCAAAGCCTATATTCCTCAAATAGCAGAACGTTTATCCGATGAAGATCCGACTGTCCGCGCGGCAGCGGCAGTGGCGTTAGGCTATCTGGGGAAAGAGGCCCGAACGAATGGCTCTCTTTGTCAACTGGCATTACAACAAATTGTCGTCCTGCTCAAAGATCGAGAGCCTGCAGTACGTTCGACGGCTCTGAAAATTGTTGGAGAAATAGGGGAAGATACGAAAATGTACATCCCCAGTTCTATCGCAGATCAAATCGCGGAGAATTTGCAGGATTGTGAGCCGCAAGTTCGAGCTGCGGCCGTTGAAGCTATGGGAAAAATTGAACATATCAACCGAGCGTATATCCCCCAAATTGTCGCCTGCCTCAATGATTCAGATTCGCTTGTCAGAGCGTCAACTCTTGTCGCTCTCGGGAAACTGGAATATTTCATCGAGGATTATCTTCCCCACATCCGGGCATGCCTCACAGATCACGAATCCATCGTGTCATCGGCAGCGCAAGAAGTGCTCAATGTGCTCTATGAAAATATGCGGTGAGCGGATGGGTTCAAATCGCAGGCTAGTGATCGAAGAAGCTTGGAGAGTCGCCTCCGATATGATAGAATTCATAGAAATCGATCCCTTCAATTGTCGCGACACACTGAACATTTTGACGGAAAAAGGTCACTTGAAATTTTTCATGAACCGGAATTTTCCATAATTGCCTGAGAAGTTGTTCTTCTGTTTTGACACGCTGCTCATTGATATGTGTCAGAATGTCGCCTTTTTGCAAACCAGCCTGGCTTGCCGGGGCGTCTGGCATAACATCAACGATAATAATCCCTTTCTGATACGGCGCATGGTACACGCCGATCCAGGTTCGGGGCTGGCGGCTCACTACTCTTCCATAACGAATGAGTTCTGATTCAATCTCGTAAAATAATTCGATCGGGATGGCCAGGTTCATGCCCTGATGCTGGTTTAATTGGAGCGACACGATTCCGATCACTTCACCTTCAAGATTAAAAAGGGGGCTTCCGCCAAAAGCCGGATTTTGTGGGACAACATATAAGGCGCGTTCCAGTAAATATTCCCAATACCCGATAAATGGCGCAGCCTCAAAAATGCGCCCGTTCGTGATAATTCTGGCCTGCGCTTCCACACTATCGCCAATTGTCAGGGTCAACTGGTCAGAAGATACGCGCGAAGCTTTTCCAAGCGTGATTGCGTCAATATCAGCAGGATCAACCACACGAATTAATCCCAGTCCAGTTTCAAAGTCAATGCCAACGACCTCGGCGTTGAAATGCCTCTCGTCAGGAAAAAAGACCTGAATTTCCGTGGCTTCCATGACTAAATATCCGACGGTCAAGATATAGCCCTGAGAATTGATCACGACACCTGTACCCTGGCGTAATGTTCCTAACACCCTGGTTGAATGACGATTTTCAGGAATCAAGGCTTGAAAACGGACAATAGAAGAAAAGGTATTCTCAACCACTTTAATGATCTGATCGCGTAATCCCCCGTGTCCATTATGTTCAAATGATAATTGATAGATCGTTTTCAGCATGCTGCCTCCAAACAGAGAATGGATAAATTTTCAGGGTTTCTTGTTCAAGAAGAGGTATTGTGTTTCAGATATCGTTCGCCATACCGATAAATAGCGACAATCACAGGACAACACAACAAATTATACAGCATTTCATACACCAATGTGGTTCGCCAATGAGGGACAAACCCATGCAGGCTTGATAAGATCAGGACATTTGCCACAGTTCCGATGCCAACACATAAGATATGAGAAAATAAACTTTGGGTATATAATCGTTTTCCTATGAGACCGCAAGAAAACCCCACGATTGTTTTGATCAGAGCGTTCGCTCCTAAAAATCCTGAATAGGCATCTTCCACCAATCCGAAAAAAAAGCCGCTGATACTCCCCACCTCCGGTCCCCTGACCAGCCCCAGGTACACTACAATGATGAGCACCAAATCAGGACGTATCCCTCCGACACTCACGTATCGAAGTAGAGATGTCTGGACAACCATCGCGCCAAGAAACACTATACAGGTAAATGCAATATACATGTCAATTATCCAGTTCGTTTTTTCCCTGAGCTATGAGCGTATGCTAATAGTTTCGCGATCATGAGATCTTTTTTATGGAGCAACGAGCATCGCCGCCTCTTGTTCATCCCGTCGGATAATCAGCACTTCTTCCAGTTTTGAGAAATCAACGCTTGGAGTGACTTCGATATCTTGAAACAGGCCGTAATCTTGCTTCATGACTTTTGAGACGGTTCCTATTCGCAGCCCTTTGGGGAAAATTCCTCCTAATCCTGAAGAGATGACCGTTTCCTCTTCCTGAGAGTACTTCAGAATCGTCTGCTGATATTTTTGAGCGGCTTCCTGGCCGATTGTCGTTTCCAGGGCGCCTAAAAATTCGGTTTTGGTTGAAAAATCCTGATCTTTGAGCGGGCGGAGTGCCGCAAGTACGTCTGTTTGAGCATATTGGACAAGAAGTGGGGTATACCACTCGGCTTGTTCTTTTCCTAGTGTCGCTGCTAATGCTTGAGTAAATGCTTTGTGATGGGGGAAATTCTGATCCCTTAGTTCTTCCAGAATGACGAGAATATCCTCTGGAATCACATTTTGTCGTAATTGTTCAAACACCTGCTCAGTCAGGCAGAATCCGGGCATCTCTTCATTCAGTAGTTGAAGCAGCGATTGTTCAGTCAGGCGATACATTTCTCCTTCTCGAATGATTGCCCGGCGATTGACATATTTCATGGCATAGGTCTCTTTTCTCCCCATTCCTCCGACAATTCCTTGATCCCGTGTTCGCTGAATTAATGCCGCGACATTACAATTTGGATCGGTCATTAACAGAATTTTTGAAGAGCGTTTTGCGACGCTTATCGTGACACCCACAATACCATCCAGTGTAATAGCCGGCCAGCTCTCTTGTATGCCGTCATCAGAACCGCGATTGACCACAATGGTATGTGAATGATTTGAGGCGTCAATTCCGATCACTCTTGCTAAAATTGTAGAAAATTGACGTGTTTCAATCAAATCAACCGTGCCTTTTAAGCGTTCGTACGCTAAGGCATCTTCAATATAGCGATTCTTTTCAGCGCGCAGTTGTTGAATTTCCTCACGAAGGCGCTGGTTTTCTTCGCTCAAATGGACCAGGGCAATATAACCATCCCAGACGTGTTCCACTTTTGTTGTAATAGCCGTTGCCATGCTTTGAAGGGGTTCAAGGATGAGTAACATGCCTCGTTCCAGAAAGCCAGTCGGCTTGATGAAAGGCTCTGGCGCCCGATGGCGCGACAATAATGTCACCGAAATAAACAGAAAGAACAGAAATAAAGAAATATGGCGATAGCGCGTCAATAAATTCAACATGGTTGCTACTCCCTGATTAATCGATTGTCACCTGATTCAACAGATCCGGAAGGCCTAACAATTTTCCTGCGCCCAGCGCTACCGATAGCAGCGGATCGTCACTCAGCGTAATGGGGAGGCCGGTTTCTTCACGCAATCGCAGATCGAGGTTTTGAAGTAACGCTCCTCCACCCGTAAGTACGATGCCGGTATCGGCAATATCTGAAGAAAGTTCGGGAGGAGTGCGCTCCAGAGCGGTTTTAACAGCATCAACAATCGTGGCAATAACTTCAGACAGAGCTTCCCGAATTTCTTCGCTTGTTATGCGTAGGATTTTTGGTATTCCTTCAAGGAGATCGCGGCCTTTCACATCCATCTCTCGTTCTTCAGATAGAGGATAGGCCGAACCGAGCGTCATTTTAATTAATTCTGCGGTTCTTTCACCGATCAATAAATTATATTTCCGTTTAATATGTTGAATAACCGCATAATCCATTTCGTCGCCCCCAACCCGCACAGATTTACTATACACAATGCCGGAAAAAGAGATCACCGTCACCTCTGTGGTGCCGCCCCCGATATCAATAATGATATTACCGGAAGGTTCTTCGATTGGTAGACCAACCCCCAGAGCCGCCGCAATGGCCTCATCAACAAGGTACACCTGGGAGGCGCCCGATGACATCGCTGAATCTTTTACCGCTTTTTTTTCGACTTCCGTAATTCCTGAAGGAATACAAATGATGGTTCTCGGACGCGCAAATCTTTTATTCAACGAGGTCTTAATCGCATAGCGCAGCAGTTCTTCCGTGATTTTGAAATCAGCAATGACTCCATCTTTGAGAGGACGAATAGCTTTAATGTTTTCAGGAGTCCGTCCGAACATTTTTTTCGCTTCCGATCCAACCGCAACGACCTGATTCTTCTTGACATGCAAAGCTACAATTGATGGCTCATTAAAGACAATTCCTTTTCCCTGAGCATATACTACAGTATTGGCTGTTCCAAGATCTATCGCCAGCTCATTCGCCCAAAAACTCAATGCAGGAAAACGCATGGTTCAATCAATCCTTTACGTATTTCAGTTTTTTTGCGCTCGGTATGGGGTACAACATTCGTTATTTTACAATCGGATTACGCAGACCCCCTTTAGTCCCTCGCAAGCGGGGGGAAGAAATGTGACGCTCTTTTACAAACTTCCCCCCGTTGACGAGGGAACTGAAGGGGGGCGTAAGCCCTGCACAATATAAGTACTTCACTCTGGATCAATACTTCGGACAGTTTTGATTCCACCCCCCTCAATCCCCCCGCAAGCGGGGGGAAGCAAACGTGAAGTGTTTTCTCCAATCCCCCCGTTTACAGGGGGATACAGGGGGGTAATGCGAAAACTGTACGAACTATTGTCTGGATACAACACTAAAATATAAGAAACTTTTTTATACAAGGAAAATTATGTAAAAATTTATAAAACATTACCAGTCTTCAGGGGTATTTCAATAAACTTTTCTGATCCTCTTTTCTGGTAAAAGACCAGAAAAGGGCAGGAAAGGTTGTCTCATAAATTTTGTGCTTCCGGTTTTTACAAAGATGAGGGAAAGAAGATCCTGTAAAAATATGATGAAAAACGAGAACAGGATGAAAAAAAATGTTGCCAAGTTTTCCTACTCTAAATACCGTGCTCCAAATTTGGAAACTATATGGAAACAGTAGTGGATCTTTATTGTTATTGTATGGAGGTTACTGGTGTTATGCTTGAGTCAATGAGACAGAATTTAAAATCTCTTCAAATTTTTCTGTGGTTAGTAATAGCAGCATTTATTGGAACGATTTTTCTTGTTTGGGGACAGGGAGGAAGTACAGGAGGCGTCGCTAGTCAAGATGCGATTGCCTGGGTTAACGGAAAACCGATTAGCTTCGCAAGTTTCGAGAATAGTTATCGGAACATTTATGCCTTTTACAAGCAGATGTACGGAGAAAATTTAAGTGAGGATGCGTTGAGAAGCTTACAGCTCGAACAAGTGGCCCTGAACCAGGTTACCCAGCGAGAATTACTGCTCCAGGAAGCACAAAAATATGATCTGCGAGTGTCAAGCCAGGAATTAATCAGTGCTATTCAGGAAATCCCCCAATTTCAGAGAAATAACCGTTTCGATCCCGAAGGTTATAAACAAACCTTAGCGCGTGCGCATCTGACTCCCCAGGAATTTGAAGAACAAACGGAAAAAAGCTTGCTTGTTAACAAATTAGAACTTCTGATCAAACAGACTGTGAGAATAAGCGATCAGGAACTGCTCAACGATTATACCGCTCAGAACGACAACATTGAAGTTGAAGGATTACTTGTGAACGTTGAGCCTTTTAAAGAACGAGCGGAAGTTCTAGATGATGAGTTTCAGGCGTATTATGACGCTCATAAAGAATCCTTCAAAACTCCGGATCGGATCAAAGTTAACTATCTTCATTTTGATCCGCAACAGATCAAAGAGGAAGTTTCCCCGACTGAAGAAGAAATTCGCCAATATTATGATGCGCATGAAGGGGAGTTTAACAAAGGGAAAGAAATCCACGCCCGGCATATTTTATTCCGAGTTGATCAGGATGCTGAGGAAGAGGCTGTCAATCAAGCCAAAGCAAAGGCAGAAGAGTTGCTTCAGCAATTAAAGGATGGCGCTGATTTTGCAGAGATGGCAAAAGAACATTCGGAAGATCCCGGGAGCGGCAAGGAAGGCGGAGATTTGGGCTTTTTTAATAAAGGGATGATGATTCCGGAATTTGAACAAGCAGCGTTTGCTCTTGCTCCGGGAGAAATCAGTGAGCCGGTCAGAACTTCTTTCGGATTTCACTTGATCAAGGTTGAAGAGGTTCGCGAAGAAACCGATCCGTACGCAAAGGCCACGCCAGAGATTATTGAACGATTGAAGCTCGCCCAAGCCAAAGAGATCGCCGCAGAACGCGCTGAAATCAGTTATGAAGATCTTCTGGAAGCCGAAAATTTAGAACAGGTCGCCGCGAAGGATGCCATGGATGTGTATGTCAGCAATTTCTTTGCGAAAGGGGAGCCGATTGACGACAACACGCCAGCACTGCCGCAAGTTCAGGATGTCGCCATGACGTTGACGGCCGATCAAAAATTCAGCGAGCCGATTGAAACCCCATCAGGATATTATCTGTTAGAGTTTCTTGAACTGAAAGAAGCGTATATTCAGGACATAGATGAGGTCAGAGACCAGGTAGAACAAGCTGTTCGCGCAGAAAAAGCCAGGGAGCTTGCCAAAGCGGAAATAGCGCGCATCGAGCAGGCACTGGCAAGCGGTGTCGCCTGGGAAACCATTCTTGAACAGAAGGAAGAATATACGGTCGAAAAACTATCACCGCGCCCCTTTAGCAGACGGCAGTCTTACATCGCCGAAGTGCGAGGCAATACCGAAGATTTTGTAAAAATGGCGTTTGGACTCCATGATGGAGAGTTCAGTGAGATATTTGAACTGCCGGATGCCTATACGCTTTTTCGCGTCAAAGACCGTATTACAAGCGATCTGGTGAAATTCGAAGCAGACAAAGAGACCTTGCGCCAGCAGCTTCTGCGCCAAAAACAAGAGACTGTGTTTCGTGATTTTACTGAAGAACTCCGACAAAAGGCCGACATTCGAGTCAAAGACAACCTGTTTTCATAGTAAGTAGAAAAAAACCGGGTTTCTGGCAGAAACCCGGTTTTTATTAGAGAAGCAACGGAGCAAGAGATGGCTATATTTCTTTGGTGCGTTTGACGATGTCGGCCCGGATAATATTGCCTAACTCTTTTGGATCGAGCAGAATGCCGGTTTTCTGTTTTAAATCCTGAAAGTTCATCTGCTTGAGTTCGCCAACGGCCTGTTCAAAAATATAGGAGCGTGTCAAGTCAACGCGGTTCATGCTTTGATAAAAGGGACGTTTGTCATTGAGAAAGTTAAATTTTTCCAGATCGTGTTCCTTATATTTATAATAATTTCCGGCGCGATCGAAGATCACTTTAAACATGAGCATGGTCATGTACCAGATCATTTTTTCCTCTTCTGACAAACGTTCGGCGATTGGCCTGGTCGTGGGATCAAAATGGATGGTGCGTTCGATAAAAATATCGGTAATCACCTCTTGTTTTTTCAGCACTTTATAGATAACCACACATACGCTGTAAATTGAATCTTTTTTGATTTCTTCACTCATAATTCAAACTCCTGCACAATCCCTCTTAAAACAGTTCTGCCTCAATTTGAGGGATTACTTTATTAAGATTCAGTCGTACCAACCCCCAATTTAGTTCTTTGGCCTCAACAATCAGTGTCACCAGATATTCATCGCGGATAAGTCTGACGACACATCCGTATTTATCAGCAATAAGATATGCTTCACGTGGAGAACCGGCAGAAAGACTTTGAGCAGCCTTATTAAACGCACCGGTCACAGCCGCGAGTTCAGCATCCGCCAGGATCGTCGGAAAATCAGGATCCGTCGTAAACGACGCAATGCCGATTCCATCGACTCCGGCAATACTGCCGGCAATACCGCCTGGAATTTCCATGACAAGTTCACGCAGGCGATCATCAAATCCCCCGGCACTTGAGGTTTCCGAAGGAACTACCTTTGGGCGGGGAGGCGCTGCCAAAGGAGCAGCCGGAGCCATGGCGTCTGCTTCAAGTTGACGCATTTGATCTTCTAAGCTCATGCCGCCTGCCGGAGGAACTCCCCCACCCCCTTCGAGTTGACGCATCTGTTCTTCCAGGGTCATAGCACCTGCGGGAGGGGTTCCGCCCCCTTCGAGTTGACGCATCTGTTCTTCTAAGCTGATCCCGCCTGACACAGGAGCTTCCGCAACCGGCTCTTCAGCCATTTCTTCAAGGGGTTCTAATTCCGATTCATCAAGTTCCAAATTCTCCTCTTCTTCCAATTCATCGTCAAACTCTTCATCTTCTTCAGCAGGAAGTCCAGCAGCAATTCTTCGGAGCACACGTTTTAAAATCTTTCCCGTGACATTTTTGGGAATTTCATCAATCACTTCAATCGATCTTGGAACTTTATAGGCCGCTAAATATTTGCGGCAAAACGAGAGAATATCCTTTTCATCAATAGTTGCTCCTAATTTCGGAACAATATAGGCTTTGGGGACCTCTCCTCGGATGGGATCTTCCATGCCAATTACGCCCGCATCCTGAATAGATGGATGTTGAGTGAGAACGTTTTCAATTTCTTTCGGATAGACATTTTCTCCGCCGACAATAATCATATCCTTTTTTCGGTCGGCGATGAATACGAAGTCATCCTCATCCATATATCCTAAATCACCGGTATGAAACCAGCCGCCTCGGAAAGCTTCGTTGTTTGCGTCCTCATCTTTATAATACCCCATCATGACGTTGGGGCCTTGAACAACGATTTCACCGACAGCATTCCGGGGGACCTCGTTGTTATTCAGATCCACGACTTTCCATTTCACGCGATCGGCCGCTTTGCCGATTGAACCGATCTTGCGATTTCCAAGCGGATTCACTGAAACTAACGGAGAACATTCTGATAAACCATAGCCTTCATAAATTTTACAGGGAAATTTCGATTCAAATTTTTCGGCAATGGCGGTTGTGAGCGGAGCACCGCCGCAATATCCCAGGCGCAGATGGCTGACGTCGTAGCGTTCCAGGTTGGGCATATTGGCCAGCACCGCAAACATGGTCGGGACGCCAACAAAAATGGTGACTTTCCAATCGCTAAATCCTTTCAGTACCGGCTGAGGCAGGAAATTTTCCAGCAGCACATTGGTCATCCCAGCGAAAATCGGCACCATCATGCAGGCAGTCATCGCCAACGTATGGAACATAGGAAGGCAATTTAAGGGCACATCTTTCCGGCTGGCTTCCACCGCTTTTCCGATAGCCACTGTACTACTCAGAATGTTGACATGGGAAAGCATTGCGCCTCGCGGCAATCCGGTTGTTCCGGAAGAATAGTAGATCGCCGCCATGTCGGTTAACTTTACGGCCGGCGTTAAATTTGAATCTTCATAAGGGGCAATCAAGGTTGAAAACGGAAGCAGATTTTCATCTTCAGGATCATCATCTAAGGTAATAATATGTTGAACCTGGGGAAGTTGGGGGCGAAGCATGAGTAAGAGTTCATCATACGGAGGAGCTGTGACAATCACTTTGGCATCAGAATTATTAATCACATAGGTTAATTCGCGGCCGCTTAGCAGCGAGTTAAACGCGACAAATGCGGCCCCGGCTTTTAACGCGGCAAATACGCCGGTCACAAACTCCGGACAGTTATTCATTAAGACGCCGACTTTGTCGTTCTGACCAACGCCTAAGGCATTCAAGGCCCTGCCAAGTTTATTGGCTTCTGCATTGAGATCTTTATAGTTCACCCGGCGATCTTTAAAGACAATCGCTGTCTTATTGGGGTATTTTGTCGCGCTCCGTTCTAGCATTTCCCCAAGAGTCATAAGAATCTCCCTTCCTCACAAACAGCGTAGCCATAAAATTGATGATCTTCATCAACTCTTAATATACTCGCTGGAATTATTCCCGTTCAAAGCTTTATTATTGTTGTTCATCCATTTTACCTTTTGAGCCTGCACTTTTCTCACAGGTCTATCCTACTGAAATTCAAAAATTTTGCAAGGAAAAAATACTGATTTTCTGCCTTTATCGTTTTAAAGCACGGATCGTATCGCGAATTTTCGCAATCTGTTGCCTTCCTGTTTCTTCCCCAATTTCGACAATATGCGGCAAATGTTTAAAATCAAACAGATCGAAATTCTCCAGGTTGGGTTTAATATGAATATCAAAATGACGCGATTTATTGCGCGTGATTTCTAAGCCTTCCATCGCAATAACCCGCATAATAATTCGCGGCAATAAAATAGATCCATAGCGAAATTTGAGTTGTTTTCCATAATGCCGTAGTCGCTGTAATAAATTCGGGGTCTTATTCCAAGCATCGTGTTCGAGGGGCGGAATAAGATGCACTTCGCGTTCAGGGGTCACGTCAACTGCAATGACCATATCAATTCCTTGTTTTTTTAAGACATCCCCCGGAACATTATTCACCACACCTCCATCAACCAGATACATATTTTTAAATGGCACCGGTTCAAAGAAACCGGGCAGCGCGCCTGTAGCCAAAATAGCTTCATACAACTTCCCCTGTCCAATCACTACCTCCTGCCCGCTCACTAAATCGCCAGCCACGCAAAAAAACGGCAGTGGCAAATCTTCAATCAGCAGATCGCCAAAAATGTCATGAACAATACGCTGAATCCGTTTTCCTTTAATAAAAGCGATTCGGGGAAGTGTCCAACTCACCGGGGAACTCACTTTTTTCCAGTGTTGGTATGAGATGTCAAGAATCTCATCAACCGATTTACCCATGATGTACAAAGCCCCGATAAAGGCGCCCATGCTTGTTCCGGCAATAATATCAATCGGAATATTTTCTTCTCGCAATACTTTCAAAATTCCCAGATGAGCATAAGCCCGAGCGCCGCCGCCGCCTAATACCAGGCCAACACTGACATTCCCAAGCCGTCGAGCAATCCGGCTGACATCTTGTGTAATCTGAGAAACTTGTTGAGCGTCGGTAATCGAGGGAAGAGCAGAAAATTCTTGTGTAAAAAGGGTGGGCATGTCATCGTGTGTCAGTCGTAAATAATGAAGGTGGTGTCGTTCGATCAGAGCATATAAACTTTCAGGAACAGCCTGCTGTAAGGTTTCACGCACCACAACAATCTCGACTTTTTTCATCAGAGCGGCATAGTCCTGATGGAGAATTTTGAGGCAGTGAAGACTTTTTTCCAGATCTTCTTCAGCAGCAAGTTTTATGACATAGAGAATCGTTGAGGCTTGTTCCATGGTTTTAATTATACCGGGATCCAGGCTGTCTTTGAGCGAAAAATTGATCAGTACAAAATTAAAAAATTCTTTCAATAAGCTTAATAATTGGATAATATAGGTCACCAGCGGGGGATGATCCGTCTCAGGCAGAAAAAAGAACTTCACTCCATCCGGATCTCCCGGAAGAATTTGCATCAACTCTTGTTCTTGAATGTTATCAATATTTTCAATAATCCAATGAAATGCCGTATGTTGACTTGTCAAATTGAGCAGCGTCAACAGTTCAGAGCTTTGGCCTCCTGATTCAAGGACGACCACTTTTCCATTGGTTTCTTTGACAAGTTTTCTGGCAATCCCAACGACCAACGTTTTTTCGGACGATTGTGCCATGGGGTTAAGCACGCATATAATCTTATTTTGCCGTCCGGCTTTTTTAATGCTAATATCTCGCAGGCGTTGACTGAGCACATGGCTCAATGTCAGAGCAATAGAGGGATGTTGACTTAACAGGTAATCAAAATCATCTTTTGTGAGCATGAACAGCTCGGTCTCCAGGGAGGTTATCACCGTTGCGGAGCGTGGTTCGCCTGTTAACAATGCCATTTCTCCGAAATAACTGCCGCGCCCAAGATAAGCCAGAACTTCATCGTTTTCATCAACACCGGCAATCACCTTGACTTCCCCTGATTTGATGGTATACAGGCAATTTGCCGGATCATCAATACGGAAGATAACCGTGTCTTTAGGAAATTGCACCAATTGCAATTTTTCAGCAATTGAATCAATCATCGTTACCGGCAGATCGCGAAACATAAGCACATTTTGCAGTGCTTCACGCATCCGGAACACCCCTTCAGGAATTCTGGTTTCAAACACAGGACCTAATAAATGTTGGACAATCGCAAGGAATTCCTCTTTGTCCCAGGGTTTCTCAAGATATTTATCCAGATTCGCGTAATTAATGGCATACATGGCTGATTCCAGGCCGGCATACCCGGTCAGCAGAATTTTATGCGTGTCAGGATAGCGAGTATTCACCAATTCTAGAAATCGGTCGCCTTTCATACCAGGCATCACTTGATCCGTGATAACCAATAGGATTCTGCCGCCTTCTGCGCTGATGTCTTCAAGCAGGCTGAGCGCTTCCTCTGCGCTTTCGGCCGATTCGACCAGACAAAGATCGCCAAACGCCTCTTCCAATTGGGTGGCCAACTGATTCAGCACCGATTGATCATCATCAACACATAAGATGTAGTGTTTATTGCGATTTGAAAACACAGGCTCACTCATAGTGTTCCGATCCTTCATTATTTTCTGAACATCTCTCCACGATATCCCAGGGTTTTATCCAGAGCATACGCGAAAGTTAATTCTCGTCCAGAAAAATCGTTCAAAAGAAGAGGTCAATCTGAAGAATTTTCCGATGTCAGGCGCAGAAATGCCGTCGTTGAAACACGAGAGTATCTTAATGTGAGTTCAGGATAAAGTTTTTAGCCCCAACGGGGCAACATCCTGGTTTGATTTTGCTCGTGATACTGGCGACGATATTCGAGCAGATACAGTAATTCGCCAAACACCCGTGATAAATTGCTACAACCGCTTTATCTGTTGCTCCGAAACTCTGCCGACAGGAATTGTATTGGACCATAGTGGCTCCGATCCGTTCAAAAACTTCATTAATGGATGATCCTTGTCACAGTGTGTCATTCTACAATACTTGAACCGCTGCGCTGAGTAGGCCTTTTGTCCGTAGGCATGCAGTATTGTAGGACAGGCAGAACGAAGAGCATCCCATTTACCTCGTAGAGGGTTCACAAAAAAGTTGCACATCACGTGCCTTTTTTATATTGTATCGGCGTTTTGTTCATCTCTTTGCTTGACAGAATATTATGAGGCTATACGCTGGAAAACAGAGCTTGAAGACATTTTGCAGAATGACGCACTTGAGTTGATGCCGCAAATAGGAGCGTCAAAGCTCGGCTTTGACAGCCGGCGGCGGGTTTTGGATAGCCAAAGACGAGCTTTGGCACTCCTTTCCTGGAGTTTTCATTATGAAAATAGGCGTACTTTCAGATACACATCTCACACAGCCGACAGGAATTGTGGAGACCGTGAAGCACACAATTCGGAATAAACGCACCCTTGAGGATTTACGCGTGATTGTTCAGCAGTATTTCCATGAAGTGGAACTCATTATTCACGCCGGGGATTTTGTGGAAATGGCGGTCTATGAGTTGCTGCAAGAATTTGCGCCGGTCGAGGCAGTGCGAGGCAATATGGATCGGATTGATATTCAACACGCCTTTCCGACCAAAAAAGTGATCGAGTGTCAGGGATTCAGAATTGGCGTTACCCATGGCGATGGGGCGCCGCAGAAAATTCTTGAGCGTGTCAAACAGCATTTTCCGGAACCGGTGGACGCGATTGTGTTCGGGCATTCGCACCAGCCGGTCAATGAAGTGCGCGAGGGTATTCTGTTTTTTAACCCTGGCAGCCCGACCGATCGAATTTTTGCCCCATATAATTCGATTGGTATTCTTGAATTGACCGACAGGATTTGCGGACATCTTATCCGATTGTAAAAGGATACAAGGGCAAAGAAAAAACCCGAGTTTTTCAAAAAAACTCGGGTTTTAGACGCGCTGCTATAGTTTTTCAGATATGAAGTCGAGACACAAGTACAGTTATTTTTCTGATACACCATAGAGAATCTGATAGCGGTGTTGGTCGCGCAAAACGCGTTTGACGTAATCTCGGGTGGCGTTATACGTGATGTTTTCAACGATTTCTTCATCATCAATACCGACGCTTTGGGGCCACCATTTGTTCGTGGCATTGGGGCCGGCGTTATAGGCTGCAATGGCTCGAAACAGGTTGCCCTCAAATTTTTCAAGCATTTCGGCAATATAGGCTGTGCCGATTGCGATGTTGGTTTCCGGTTCATATAATTGCGCTGTGGTAAACTGTTGCAATCCAATCCGTTTAGCGACCCGCGCGGCAGTGGGAGGAATTACCTGCATCAAACCTCGGGCGTTGGCGTAGGACAGGGCGCGCGGGTTATACGCGCTTTCCTGGCGAATAATTCCTGCAACAAAAAAAGGATCAAGTTTATTTTGATCGGCATAGCGCGTAATCAAGTCCCAATAGGCTATCGGATATTGAAGAGAATCCAGCGCATACGGAAATGGTGTTGTCGAATCTGCGGCCAATGATTCTATTGTCGTCGCCAGTTGAATACCTTTGAGATAATCGCCAAACTGGGCATACACGCGTCCTAAAAAATAGAATCGCAGAAGAGTTTGTTTCGGATCCGATTCAGGCAGCTCTTGTTTCTGTAACCAGTTTTCCAACCACGCAATTTCTTTGCGAGCGTAGGTCTGAAGTTGCACAGCGTCCAATTCAAATGCTTTATGAAGAGTATGCAAGATTCTCTGTGTTTGTTCTGGAGCAAAGATGTGCGGGATTGTGGCGACAAGGTCAGCAAATTCTGGCGACGCTCCTGAAGGACGCGGTTCAAGGGCAATTGGCGGGGTGTTCAGCAAACGCAGACGATTTTGAGCGCGTATTGCATAATACGATGCAGGGGCTGTGGACAATAACTGTTGGTAGCGTTCAATTGCGGATCGAAAATCTTGTTGCTGCTCAAAACTTCGACCCTGCCAGTAGAGACATTCCTGGGTAAAACTCCCGGAAGGAAATGTCGAAATCGCCCGGGAAAATGTCCGGGCGGCCTGAAGATACTGCCTGGCGAGATAATACGACCAGCCTGCCCGCCAGAGCGATTCTTCTGCAAATGCGCTTGCAGGATACCGTTTTTGTAAAGCCGTGTACCATTGGGCAGCAACGGAATATGCGTGCTGGGATTGAAATATCCGTCCAATAACATAGTGCGCATCATCTGCCCAGGAGGTCGTCCTCAGTGTGGTCAGGATCCGCTGTATAATCTGTTTCGCTTCCTGGTTACGATCAGCGTACCAATCTTTTGCGCCAAGCACATAGAGGGCTTGCGCAGCCAATTCTGGCTGTGATGCTGCATAACCGGACGCTAATTGCACCAGGAATTCCCTGGCCTGGATCGGCTTTTTGACTTGATAATAGGCTTCAGCAAGGTTGATGTCGCTTTCACCGCTATGCAGGCTCTGAGGGTAATGCTTCCGGAATAGCTCATATTGTTGAACCGCCAGAGAATAGACGCCGGCATCCATCAGGGCGTTGGCGGAGCTCAAGAGTGTTTCTTCCGTCCATGTGATCGCGAAATCCGGATGTTTTTTCAGCAATAAATCTAATTGCTTCCTGGCCTCTTGCCACACCCCATGTTTTGGGGAAAAAAACACCGCTTGTGTCAGAGCCGCAACAGCTTGTTGAGTATTGCTCGCCTCTCTATACGCTACCCCCAATTTGTAATATAATTCTCCTGGATTGAGAGCAGATTCAGACAATAAACTCTGATACAGCGGGAGGGCCTCGGCCGATCGTTTCAGCTTTACCAGAAGGTTCGCGGCATTAAAACGCGCTTCAAGCGCCAAGGGATGGTCTGGATAGGCTCTGAGAAACTGCTGAAGTTCTTTCAGCGCATCCTCCGGGCGTTCTGCGTTTCGATAACTGTCTGCCAGGAAAAATTGCACGTAATCTTGTAATTGCGGATAGCGTCCGCGTAATTGGGTGAACATCAAAACCGCACGTGCATACTGTTTTTCATCAAAAAATTGGCAGGCCGTCATAAATGCCTGCCGTAATTGTTCCACAAAACGGGTTTCGGAGGACTCTTGCGCAACACTCCGAAAGACAATGAGCAGTTGGAACGCGATCAGCACAGAAAGCATAACGTGGTGTTTTTTCATGAGCATACAATGAATGATCCAACAGTTTACGGAACTTTTTTAAAGGTTTCAACTTTCCTTTTCAACCAAATCTGGCGTTATTGTTCTAAAACGCGAACATCAAAAACTTGTCAAGTGTTAATCGTATTTTTCATGTGATGTAAAAAGAAATTTACGTGAAGTGGTGTTTTTTCTTGACTTTTCTTTTCCAAAGAAAAAAAAGAACCACGTGAAATGTCGGAATAGCATAGAAATATTGAAAAATTAGATTAACATAGGAGGCGATGTAACGTTGAAAAGGGGGGATGAGTTAACGTGGATTGTGATACAGGGAGGTATTGGCATTGTACAAAGATCACCCTGGGTATTTACCGTTGTTGTTTCGTTTGCATCCTGTTGATCACGTGTGTCAGTTTTGGCTGTAGTCATGTTCCTGACACAAAATTTCTCTCGTATGCTGTTATTCCGGATCAGGAGATGTTATCAATTCAAGATGAGTATTTTGAATGTGATGACGAAGAAGGAGGAGATGTGCAAGAAGACCCTGATCTCATATCAGATATGGTCGGAGAAGACCAATTGCTCTCTGAATTTGTTGGCGACCCCGATGCACCTTTTTCATTGCAAGAAGAGTGTCATTCAGAGGAATTAGTGGGAATAGTCTGGGTTTCAGTTCCTGAACCGGAACTGATTGAAGATCCGTTAATTGAAGAAAACTGTGCTGATAGTGCGTATGCCTGGTGTAATCCGGATTATGAAACTGAATATCTGGCGTATCTTGAAGAACAGAAGCAACTGAGCGCGCAACCAGTCATTTTCCCGAATTTTGTCATTCCTGTTGAAGGCGGCCTGGTCTTGAGGGGGATGCAAGCTGCCAAAAAAGGGCGGCGGGGGCATTATGGGCTGGATATCATCCCATCGTCAAATGAGAGACGAGGAGCCCCGATTAAGGCTGTGGAAGATGGGGTTGTTGTCCGTAGCGGCCAGGGGAGAAGATATGGCTATTATACCGTGATCTATCACCAAAATGGCCTTTTTTCACTCTATTCCCATGTGTTAAAAGACAAATTGAAGGCTGTCGGCCAAAAAGTTCAACGGGGAGAAACAATAGCGTTGATGGGAAAAACCGGGAATGCCCGTGGGTATCATTTGCATTTTGAATTGATTGATTTACGTGAACATTGGACATTTGACACGAGTATTGATGAATTTATCGCGGCGTTGTGTCACTGTTCAATTAATAAAGTTCAACTGAATGAATTGAATAAGTTGCTTTTCAGCAAAGCGACAAAGCAGGATCCGCTTCGGACTATTCCGGGGCTGGCCTGGGCAAGATGGGTAAAGGGACAGCTTGTCGCTGTTCCTCTTGAAGCAGAGCAGATTCAACCTCAGGTTGCGAAGAAGAAGTAAAGTTTGCCCATCATTTCACCACCCGGGTTTGTTGATCAACCCGGGTGGCGCTATTTTTTTCGATGCCCATTCGACCGATCTTCCAATTTTTCCGAAATCCCCACATAATACTCAATGCTATCTTCCAAAAACTGAAGATGATTTTTGTACGTCATATATTGTTGCTCAAGCAGCATTTCGAATGGTTTTGAGTGCGGAAATTCAATTTTTTTGGCTTGTTTAATCTGCTGAGCTTCTTGTGCATGGGCCTTGAGAAAGCGGGGAGACGGTTCGAGATTGACAAGTAAGCCGAGGATATCAATCACCAGTTCAGAAAGATGCGATTTACTGGCGGCATCGCTATATTCTTGAATTCCAGGGGTGGTCTCCAGTCGCTCAAAACTTGCTGTTACAATTTTGCGAATATGTGTGATGTTAAGCATTTCCTTGTGATCTTTACGATAACACCAGGGGCACACAGCACGAATATAGGGAATTTTTGCCAGGAATGTCGGATTTTTCCACAACACGTCTTCAATGATAGGGCGTAATTTGTATTGCGTAATATCGGCAATCTTACCTTTTAACTCCCGTAATTCTTTGTTGAGAGAAATGTCCTTCGGGGGAAAGGAAATAAAGGATCCCAACTCCAGGAGTCGTAATAACAAAATTGGCAGTCCATGGTGCATCTTCAAAATTTCCAGCAAGACGATTAAGGCATAGGCGCATTGGTTTCGCATCTGTCGTAAGCTGAGATCGTACAGCGACTTCTGATCTAATATGTTCAGGGCCTCGGACAATTGTTGGCGGTGGACTTCCAACGCTGGCACCGGATGCTCGAGTAAGAGTTGAATGATACTGAGGACGCCTGAAGTTTCAATCGAAATCCGTGACACGGAAAATGTGACATATTTGCGGATTAACGCCTGGATTGATGCTGACACCTGATCGGAAAGTTCAAGATCTTCATCTGGTGCCGGGGGTTCTAATTTATGGATCAGGTGCACAATGCGTCGAGCAAGCTGGCGATACAGGCGGCTTTCCTCATTTTTCACGGAATCGCCGAATCCATCATGTTCTAGAATCTGGCTTTGTTCTAAGAGTTTATGCAAGCGATTCACGCAAGATTCTTTCAGTTCTTCCTCCTGAGCAATGACTTCAACATACTCATCAAGCAGATCCAAACATTCCATTTTATCGGAATCAGGAATATCGTCTACCAGCAAAATATAGTGAAAATGATCGAGAAATTTCCATAAATTGGAACGGAAATAGTAATAAATAGCTTTTTGCGGTTCAGGATGAGCGGCAAGTTCTTTGATTGACGTCATCATTCGTTTCAGATCCGCCTTGGCCTGCAACACTTTGATCGACATCACCATAAACTTCAAGCGTTCCGTGGTTGCCAGATTCGAGTAATCGGCTGAACGCCGTCGCCACTGCAATTTAAATTCGCGTAGATCCATCTGATCTACCAGTTGTTTGATTTTGAGGAGATCTTCTAAAAGTACTTTGTGCTCCATCATATTTTGAAGAAATAACTGAGAATTAAACATCGGAACCCTCTTCAGAAAGCGAATTTCCATACACTGTATAAACAGCACCTGCCAATCAGATCCGGAATGTACACTTTGCTGGAAAATTCGTCAATTTCTTGTATAAAGACAGTTTGCAACGGGTTGACGTTTAATACGAAGAGAAATTTTCATTCTCCTCAGTTTCTTCATAGTTACCAGAATATTGTCCGGAAAGAATCTGTAAATAGTCGCCATGTTTCACCCACTTCAGAATCTCGGAGGTGCGCCAAACCGGAAACGGGTGCGATTGATACATGACCTGTAATAAAACATACACTTTATTTAAAACGTTATCATCTTGATCAAGTTGAAAGTCCTCAGCCTGTCGAATAAATTCCTGATAATCCATCTGTTCGTAAATTGAACGACTGCCTCCTGCCAGTTTCATTAAAGCACAAATTACAACATCAACTTTTCTCACAGCTAAGAGACCTGCGCGGTCAGCCGTTAATTCCGAGCAGCGATCCCATTTTAACAATGCAAATTGTAACGGTGTCGTCAGAAACCGTCCCAAACCGAAGGTTGCCTCTGCCAGGACTGATGCCGCCCCGGAGAAGATGCGGGAAGCCATTTTGTATAAAACATGATTGGCCTGCCAATGCCCGAGTTCATGCCCGAGCACATAGAGAATCTCATCATCTGTCATTAATTCGAGTAACCCCGATGTCATGACCACAAACGGTTTTTCAACACCAGTGGTATAAGCGTTTACCATTGGCGATTGCAAAACATATAAGTCGGGAATATTCTCAATCGCCAGGCGATAGGCAGCGTGCAGGAAGAGTTGATATAAGTGCGGAAGCTGTTTTGACGTCACTGCAACAGTGTTTGCTTTATGAAATAGGCGGTTTGCACGTTCATAGCTCTCTTTAATCAGGGCTTTCAGCACACTGTCAACCCCCGGAATTTTTTTGATGCTTTCCAGGGCTTGCGTATCGAAACGATGTTCATACACGCGTGATGAAAGGTGGTTCAAAGCCGCATGATCCGCCATAAAAAGAGTCTCATGACACTTTCCGCACCGGGCCAATGAAATATTATGAAATACGGTCTCAAACGGGATTCTGTTTTTGGCCTGGCAAAACCGACATGTAATAATCGTACTTTCTGACATAAGTAACTATAAGGATTGTTTATACGCAAGGGCTTTCTGGTTTTTACCTGATCGCCGGGATTTTTTCCAAACAAACGGTTAAGAAAATTATTTATACGTATTGTCATCAGAAATCGGGTTTTTCGAAAAACCCGATTTCTCAGCCAGTCAATACTGACAAAAATTTATTGAGACTTCTTCAAATTCATAAGGACTATAAAAAAAGATTTGTCAAGAATTCTCTAATAAAATAAGAATTTCAAGAAATGATGCACGAAAAGTATTGCGAAGAAAGAAAAAAGAAGAGAATAAAAGAGCGCAAACTAACGTTTACTGCAAACGTTGATTTTGCGCTCCTGGGGTCATGCCTCAAAATTTATCAGATCGTATCCTAATAGCGTCGGGGTGGATGCTGATAATATCCTTGCTGTTGTTGATAGTAAGGATATTGAGTGCTATTATTATATTCATATTGCTCAATGGCGTCGCCAATCACTGCGCCGGCCACACCACCAACAGCTGCGCCAATCAGTGTGCTCTCAGTGTTACGACCGATATCCTGGCCAGCCCATGCTCCTAAGGCTGCACCAATCACCGCGCCCTGCTGCGTCCGGTAGGTCGGCCCACATCCGGCACTCACGAGAGCAACTCCCATAATTAAGACCAATAACAATGTTTTTTTCATAAGTATCTTCCTCCCTGGAAGTTTTTGTCAGAGTTTCACTGCAAATCTCATCCATACAAAAATTTACACCTGAAATCCTCTGGCGCCTGTACTCAAAGATTTTCCTTTCATTTCACGTTTTCCATATCCGCTGGAAAGACAGCTCATTCAGTAAAAGGAAAAATTTTACGAGCTATTTCTTGCAATTTTTTATAAAGCAATGATTATGCCATTTGATGGAATTCCTAAAATTTTCTCTAAAAAATACGGGAAACATCACAGGTTTTCAAGAGATGGATTGATTGGAGTTTCACGCATATTTCCAATACACCGTCTGTGACTGAATTGGTTTTCGGAATCATGACTTCTTGTTTAGCCATAAGATTTCTTTAATATACGAGGAACGGCAGGCATGAAGCATAAACGAAGTCGTAACGTTTGCTTCCTTCTTGTCGTTCCTTCTCTCATCATGGAACATTTGACGCACTTTGACGAACAGGGACAATCCAGAATGGTGGATGTCAGCGAGAAAGCCGTAACCATGCGCGAGGCTGTCGCGCGAGGCAAAATTATAATGCGGCCTGAGACCTTTGAGATGGTTATGAATAAGACAGCCTATAAAGGCGATGTGCTCGAAGTCGCTCGCGTGGCGGGCATTATGGGCGCAAAACACACGAGTGAACTTATTCCGATGTGTCATCCGTTAGCGCTTACCGGGGTGGCAATCTCCTACACATTTTTGCCGCAAGAGACTGCTATTGAAATTGAAGCAATCGTCAAAATTACCGCAAAAACCGGCGTTGAGATGGAGGCGTTGACCGCAGTATCGGTCGCAGCGTTAACTATCTACGATATGTGCAAAGCCGTTGATCGGGGGATGGTGATTTCCAATATCCGCCTGATCAAAAAAAGCGGAGGAAAGAGCGGAATCTTTTTGGCAAAAACAGAAGAAGCAGAAGAAAATCGAAATTCCCAAATTTCTGCTTGACGCAAACTTCAAGATCAGATTGATGAGTATGAGGGATACAATGATCTTTCTATAAAGTGGCCCTTCTATAAAGCGCAATCATTTTAGTGTTCTGCACAGATGTGGGAGATGACATGGGAAAACGAGACTATTATACTATTTTAGGGATTGCTAAAAATGCCTCTGACGCAGAGATTAAAAAGGCGTATCGCCAGGCGGCATTAAAATATCATCCGGATCGGAATCCCGGAGACTCAACAGCGGCCGAAAAATTCCGCGAAGCGGCGGAAGCCTATGAGGTGCTCTCTAATCCGGAGCAGCGCAAGCAGTACGATCAATATGGCCAGGACTTTGGAAGACGACGCGGCGCTCCGGAATATGAAGAACCCACGCCGCCGCCGCACAACCGCCCATCTGAGATCATGGAAGAGTTGTATATTGAATTGGGGTGGATGCTTGTAAATGAACATGGCCGCTATATCCCTATTGGCATCTTTCAGGCCATGTTTGCTGAAGAACTCCGCGCGGGAATCCGGCTGCCTTTTGTGTATGCACGGACACGTCATCCTGCCACCGGGGCGACTGTCATCTGGCTGCAAAAAATTAAAAAGAGTCAATTAGAAGCCAGGAAACGCTCAACCATTGACGAACCGAATGTTTCATATTTAAAAGAGGCCCTGGCAGAAGTTGGATTGTCGGTGCATGATCTTTCGTTTTCGCAATTACTTCAATTTACAAAGGATATCGGTGTATCAATCGGAGTGAAGGTGTTGAAAACCCTTGTCGGAAGAAAATAAGTCGGCGATGTTTTTAAAATGCTTAAAAAGCTGCTCTAAAATTTTAAAACCCGTTGAATGAAAGAGTATGTACTCCTGCTCACCTTGTTTATCCGGACAAAATAAACAAGATGGCTCGCAGTTCATTGTGCTCCTATGGTGTTATGTCAACAAGATCGCTGCAAGCATTTAGTTCCGGTCAAAGATCGTTTTGACGGGCAGGAATTTATCATTGGATATCAATGTGAAGAGGGCTTCACCATTGAAATTAACGACACGATCGGCTACGCTCGCATGGCTTCTGAGTGCGAAAAATATGAGAAGAGTGAAGAATGAGCGCAAGAATTACGGTTCTTCCTGATGACGTCGCGAATCATATTGCCGCTGGTGAAGTAGTTGAACGTCCGGCCTCAGTGGTCAAAGAACTGGTCGAAAATGCAATTGACGCCGAGGCAACCCAAATAGGCATTGAAATCGGGGTTGGTGGCAAGGCCTATATTCGCGTTCATGATAACGGGTTTGGTATGACACGCGCAGACGCCGAACTGGCCTTTGAACGCCATGCTACCAGCAAAATTCGCTGTACAGAAGATATTTCTCATATCGCCACTCTGGGCTTTCGGGGCGAAGCCTTGCCCAGCATCGCTTCTGTTTCGAAACTCACATTACTGACCCGGTCGCCGGAGGCAGTCGTTGGCACTCGCATCGAGATTCACGGCGGTGACATCCTGAAAATTATGGATAGCGGGTCCGCGCCTGGCGCGTATATCGAGGTGAACGATCTCTTTTACAAAACCCCGGCCAGATTGAAATTTTTGAAATCCGCCGCAACGGAACTCAGTTATATTAACAATGTGATCACCGATTTGGCACTGGCCAATCCGCACATTGGTTTCACGGTCAAAAATAACGCCAAAGAACAATTGCACCTGTCGGCTGAGAATACCTTATTGCAGCGTATTGCCGGTTTGTTTGGGCGCGACGCGATTCGAGAATTAGTTGAAATTCGCGAAAGCGCGGGGAATCTGGAAGTCTTTGGATTCATCGGGCTGCCATCCTTTCACAAGGCGAATCGTAATTATCAAAAAATCTTTGTCAACCGACGTCCGGTCAAAGATAAAGTCCTCAGCCATGCCATTCAACAAGCCTATGAAACGCTTATTCCTAAACGACGATATCCGGTCGCGTTCCTATTCCTTCTGCTTCCGGTTGACCTGGTTGATGTCAATGTGCACCCGACAAAGATGGAAATTCGTTTTGTGAATTCCCAGGCGATTCATCAATTTGTCGTGAATGCGATTCGCAAAACTTTAAGTGCGGCTCTTAATACGCGCTCATTGCCAGCGTATGAGACTCCGAACGAATCAGAACAGGCGGTTTTTCGTAAGTCCCCTGACTCCGAGGGGATTCAGTTTGAATTTTCTTCTCCCCACAGGAAACGGTTTTCCGGAGAAACAAGATCCGCGCAAGAAGAAGCATTGCTGTCAGAATTTCCTGAATCCGCAGAAAATCCTGGAGAAATGCCGGAATTTTCTCCATTCCCTAAACAGCATCATTCAACTCCGAGACCTTCGTCATTGCCTTCCCAGGAAGGTTTAGCCAATCAGATACGGCCAGACTCGGCATTGTTTTCCCGTATGAGGCCGATTGGGCAGTTTCAGGAAACCTATATCCTGGCAGAACAGGGCGACGACTTGTTTATTATCGATCAACACGCCGCGCACGAGCGTATTTTTTATGAAAAATTGCAAGCCCAACTTCAAGCAAACGCGCTTGATATTCAACGCCTTTTATTTCCGGTCTCGATTGAACTTTCTCACAGAGAACAGGCGATATTAGAAGAACATTTACATACGCTTCAACAATATGGTCTGGAATTGGAACCCTTTGGCGGAAACACTTACATTCTCAAAGCCGTGCCGGCCATGCTCGCCAAAGCGGATTATAAAAAGTTGATTTATGATATTCTGGATCACCTGACCGAAAGCGGAAAAACCACCGGAGTACAAGAAAAACTCGATGACTTGCTGAAAGTTATGGCCTGCCATACCGCCATCAGAGCGCACCATCGTCTGCAAGAATCGCAGATTATCGCCTTATTGCAGCAGCTTGACGGACTGAAACTGCCCTACACCTGCCCGCACGGACGCCCCACAGTGATTAAACTGAGTCTGCCAGACCTCGAAAAAAAATTCGGGCGTACATAAAAAAATTGTCAATTTGTGCATTTAAAAGTTGACAATTTTTCTATCCCTTGAATTGATCACATGTAAAGTGAAACAGGACGCTTAGTTCAGGGGTTAGAACGCTGTCCTCACACGGCAGAAGTCGCTGGTTCAAATCCAGCAGCGTCCATTCGCACAGCATGCCCGGTACTTGACAAGTGCCGGGCATTTTTTTTGATGTAATACAGACCGCATTGGTCTTGATAGGTTTGTAGTTCTCGCCTGCCTGGCAGACAGGCTTTAGCGAGTTTTTCCGCTTGGAGGCGGGACTATGAACGGATTAACTTCATTGTGGTTATAAGGAAAATAATGGGAAGAATTCTGGGGTTAGATGTGGGCGATAAGCGGATTGGCGTGGCTCTGAGCGATGAATTGAAATGGACGGCGCAGGCCCTGATGACGCTTCAACGCGAAGGCAAACAAAAGGATATTCCGGCGATCTTACACCTGCTTGACGAGCATGATATTGAAGAGATCGTCATTGGCTTGCCGAAAAATATGAATGATACGCTGGGAGAACAGGCAGAAAGAGTGCTGAAGTTTTCAAGACAGATCGAAAATCGAGTCGAAGGGGTGAAAGTGACGCTTTGGGATGAACGGCTGACCACAACGGCCGCCGAACGAATGCTCGTTAAGGCGGATATGAGTCGCAAAAAACGCAAAAAAGTGGTGGATACCATTGCTGCGGTGTTTATTCTGCAAAGCTATCTGGACGCACGCGATGGATACCTTTGTCCTTAATGCCATTACTCAAGAGTTACAGCAGCAGATCTGTCTGGCAAAAATCAATCACATTGCCCAGCCGGATGAACAGAGTGTGATCCTGGGACTTTGGCAGCGCGGTCAGGAATTGCGCCTGGCGATCTCGATAGACGCGCGGTATCAATATCTGTTTCTCACCCGACAGCCTGCGCCCAATCAGGTCTTCAATTTCGGCAAATTTCTCCAGCATCATATCAAAAATACAGAAATTCGCGCTATTCAAAAACCCTTACTGGAACGCATGATCACCTTTGATCTGGTCAAGAAAGATATTGACGGGCAAGATCTGAGATTCAGCTTGATCCTTGAGATCATGGGGCGTTACAGCAATCTGATCTTGATCAACCAGGATACCAACAAAATTTTAGACAGCTTACAGCACGTTACCGCTGTTCAGAGTTCGTACCGACGCATCGCTCCCGGAGCAGACTATGTTCCGCCGCCTCTTCAGGAAAAAGAAGAACTCCTCAATATAGATCGATCCCGATTCCACCAGATTCTCGCAGATCATAAACAGCAGGTTCACACCTCAACCTCTGTCTGTTTGTGGAAATTCCTCATTCAACGCATCGGCGGTCTCAGCCCTTTGTTAGCTAAAGAAATTGAAGGCGCGCACCTTGATGCCAGTGCAGAAGCGCGCTGGCAAAGGCTCTCTGAATTGATCAAAATTGTCAGGGAAGGAACATATCAACCTACCCTGGTGTTGGAACAGACGCTGCAGGGGAAACAACAACCCTTGGCCCTTTCGGCGATTCCGCTTGCAGAATTGCCGTATGGCAAAACCTGTGACGTGAAAACGCCGGATTCGATGAACGCCGCGGCCGAAGAGTATTATACGATTCTGGTTGAACGCCAGCGCTATGACGCCCTGAAATCCGCGCTCATGCAGCCGTTAACCGCCCGCCTCGCCAAAGTTCGCAAAAAACGCGAACACCTTCTGGCTCAAAAACAGGAGAGTGATCAGGCTGAAGTCTATAAACGCCAGGGAGAACTGATTACCACGAATCTGTATCAGTTATCAAAAGGGATGAACTCTGCCAGGGTGATTGATTATTACAGCGAGGATCAGAGGCTGATCGAAATTCCGCTCGATCCCAAATTCACCCCGGCTCAAAACGCACAGCGCTATTTTAAACGCTATAACAAATTGAAGCAGGGCAGCGTGATAACGGAACAGCGGCTTGCAGCCACAGAACAAGATCTGGCCTACCTGGAAGAAGTCCAATTTTTTGTGGAAGAAGCGCAAAACCTTCACGATCTTCAACAGCTTCGCGCCGAGATGGGTGCCGCAACGCCCTCAAAATCAAAAAAGAAATCCGTTTCCAAATCAGCGCCTGCAACGCCGGCGCAGCCATTTCTGCGTTTCGTTTCATCCGATGGGTTTGACATTTATGTGGGCCGCAGCAGCCGCGAAAACGATCTCTTGACCCAGCGCACAGCCCTGCCCGAAGACATCTGGCTGCACGTGCATCAGGCTCCGGGTTCGCATGTACTGATTCTCAATCGTGAACGCAATACCCCGGTTCCCGAACAAACGCTGCGCGAGGCCGCCTCGCTCGCCGCTTACTACAGCAAACTCAGACGCTCGGGCCGCGTTGACGTGATCTATACTCCGAAAAAATACGTTCGCAAACCCAAAGGCAGTCCACCGGGACTCGTGATCGTTCAGGAATTTCAAACCCTACGCGTCATCCCGCAAGCCGATTTAAGCGCAAAGTAATTTCTACTACTGCATGGTTACAGAAATAACTCTACATGAGAAACCAGGTTTTTAGGAAAAAACCTGGTTTCTTCGCCGCGCCTCATACATACGTATTTCCGAAACGCTGTACTATCTTTTACAGGGAGTTGATAGTGTTACGCTGGTTTCAATTGTAAAAAATCGCCGTCAATAATGAGGAGTTTGACCCCATTTTTCGTGCGGGAACGATGTGAACTGAGATCATCGGAAACAATATAGGTCATTCCCGCGGTTAATACGTGGGTTTCACCAGTTTGCAGTTCACTCACAAATTCGCCTTCCAAACAGTGCACAATATGGCCTTTTTGGCACCAATGATCAGCCAGGTAGCCCGGCGCATATTCTACAATTCGCACCCGCAAGCCCGGAAATTGAAGCGTCTGCCATGTCGCCATCCCGGTTTCGCCCGGATGTTCTGTTTTGGGAATGCCTGTCCAATCAATAACCTGAAAATCAATATTGCTGTTCATAGAAGTACCTTTCCTTATAAATAATGCAATAAACCAGCAGCCATTCTATAAATTTAGGAAATTTTTTGAAAAGAACAAGTAAAAACTATAATGCTCCCTAAAAACTGGACAGGCTCATAATCTGCTCTATGGCAATACTCGTATCACGAATTATTAATTTTAACTCTCGAACTTTTTGATAACTCCAATAATCCTATTAAAGCTTTTTCTGCATATTCTGTTTGCACAAAAATATGATCATGATAGTACCCTGCTATTACATTTGCACTTATTCCTAATTCCATCAATTTTACTGATACCATTGCTGTTAATCCTACTGCATTTAAACTCGAATGTATCTTTAATGTTATTCGTTTAAAAATAGACTCATAGAGAATATGATTTTTCTCTGCTTTTTCGACGTCAATGATTACTGTTGTTCCTTCATTTTCTTGTATGATTGCCCAGGGATCTATTTCTAGTATTGATGACAAATCCATTGTTGAAGTACTAAACACATATTCTTCGTTAGATAGTTCTGGCTGCATTGTTTTTATCAATTTTTCAATATCAGTTTCTCCAGACATAATTGCTCCCTATGGTCGCCATGTATTCTCATTGCTTTCATACGTGTATACAATTTACCTCGTCGCACTGGCAACACTAACACTGGAATTTTCTGGGTGGCCTGTACACCTTACAGGGTGAAAGACCGGGTATTTTAGCTGGTTTTTTTAAGCCGTCCGCCTTCTTATTCCCGATCCTTCGCGGCGACATCTTGATAAAATTGCACCCCATTTTGCAGATAAGGCCAGAGTTCTTCAGCAATATCTTTTTTGTTGAGCAATCCGCGGGCGACAGCATCGGCTACGACAATATCATCCGGCAGTTCGCGGTTGCGCCGAAACAATTCGCGGGTGGGGCCGTCAACGTAAGTCAGTAAAAAATGTCGTAATTCTCGATTGCTGATCGCGCTCTGCTTCCAGCTTTCAAATTTCTCGGCCAATTCCGTCAGTTGTAAAAACAGCTCTGCTTCCGTCGCGATCATCGCCAAATCGTGAAGTTGATGCTTAATTCGCTGCGGATATTTTTTCATGAATTACACGTTCGATGTCAAAGGTTTATTGCAAGTTCAGAGAATAGTTCCCGATTGAAGGTCATCAGAAACCGTCTAAAACCGTCAAGAAAAAAGCAGTGTGTTCTCAAAGAAAGTCACGATACTGAAAACATATCCTGGGAAGAATATCGTTGAGTCCAGGCATTTAACCCAACAGTCCTTTTCGATTTTCCTTGACTCCATGACTTTGCATGGGTAGCCTGGTATTGTTTCCTTTTCACAATGAGCAGCGATATATAGACATCCTGAATCATTCGTGTCTCGACTTCGTTTGACAACCGCCCGGTCACTGAGCGAAGTCGAAGTGACATGACAGCAATGATGGAGGATCACTATCTGTACTTGCGTCCACTCAGAGTGTCGATGGACAGAGTTGTTCGTCGGGACGACTATTTTCAAAGGAGTACTACATGCCAAAACCGTTAGAACAGTTAAAGGTACTGGATTTAACTCGTGTACTTGCCGGGCCGTACTGTACTATGCTCTTAAGAGAGTTAGGGGCTGAAATCATCAAGGTTGAAATGCCAGAGACCGGTGATGATGCCAGGCATTATGGCCCCTTCAAAGCGAATAAAAGCGTCTATTTTTTAAGCATTAATCGCGGCAAAGAAAGTATTTCGATTAATTTGAAGACTGAGCAGGGGAAACAGATTATTCGTGAATTGGTTCAAAAGATTGATGTGCTTGTTGAAAATTTCAGGCCAGGGACGATGGAAAAGCTTGGTCTGGGATATGATCTGCTTAAAGAGATCAATCCTCGCCTGATTTACGCTGCGTCTTCAGGTTTTGGACATACGGGGCCGGAGGCGAAAAAACCAGCTTATGATATGCTGGTACAGGCGATGGGGGGGATGATCAGTATTACCGGTTGGCCGGATAGCCCGCCTACACGAGTTGGTATGTCGATTGGCGATATTACAGCGTCTTTGTTTACGGCCATTGGGATTTGCAGCGCACTCTATCAACGCGAACGTACAGGAGAAGGGCAGAAGATTGACATTGGGATGCTGGATTGCCAGGTAGCGATTCTCGAAAACGCGATTGTCCGCTATCAGGTTGATGGCGTTCCTCCTCAACCTCTTGGCAATCGTCATCCGACAATTACTCCATTTCAGGCGTTCAGAGCCAAAGATGACTATATTATCATTCCGGTCGGAAATAACAATCTCTGGCAGATTTTTTGTCAGGCTATCGGACGTGAGGAGTTGATCGAGCATGAAAAATTTGCGACCAATAAACTTCGAACCGAGCACCTTGAAGAATTGATCCCTCTCCTGGAAGCCGAGATCGGTCAAAAAACGGTCGCTGAGTGGAGCGAAATTTTTGAGCAGACCAGTTTTCCTTGCAGCCCTATTAACACGATCGATAAAGTCATGACCAATCGCCAGCTCCTGGCCCGCAATATGTTTGTTCAGGTTGAAGATAAAGAAATCGGATCAGTAAAGATCGTGGGAAATCCGATTAAAATGACCAGTATCGAGGAAGAAACCACGCGCCCCCCTGCGCCGGAAATCGGAGAACATACAGACAACATTTTAACAACCTTCCTCGGTTATACGGATGAACAGATTACTCGATTACGTGAGGAGGGTGTCATTTAACCTGGTTGACGCTTTCGTTTGATTGCTATGCTGAAACGAGAATTTCAACCATATTCCCTGAAAAAATATGTTGATTGCTAAAGCTTTACTTACAGAAACAGCGCAAGCCTTGCGTACCGGAGTGCTTGATATCATTGATTACATCAATAAGCTTTGTGATCGTATTGATGCTTATGAAGCCCAGATACAGGCCTTTGTTCCCGAAGAAAATCGGCGTGAACGTTTACTCCGGCAGGCTGAAGTTCTACAACAGCGTTATCCTGAATCACGCGCGCGTCCGTCTCTGTATGGGATTCCGGTGGGCGTCAAAGACATTTTTCGCGCTGACGGCTTTCCAACCAGGGCCGGGTCGGATTTTCCACCAGAGGTCCTGGCGGGCGACGAAGCGTCCTGGGTTACAAAGCTGCGCGAAGCTGGCGCGTTAATTGCTGGAAAGACTGTAACCACTGAATTTGCCTATTTTGAGCCTGGACCGACCCGTAACCCGTACAATCCGGAACATACGCCAGGCGGATCCAGCAGCGGTTCTGCTGCAGGCGTGGCCTGCGGCTTTTTTCCGCTCGCGTTTGGTACGCAGACGATTGGTTCAGTGATTCGCCCTGCGGCTTTTTGCGGCATTATCGGGTTTAAACCGAGTTTCGATCGGATTTCAACGCACGGGCTTATCATTTTTTCGCGTTCGGCAGACCACGTGGGCTTGTTTACTCAGGATATTGAAGGTATGGAACTGGCGGCATCAGTGGTGTGTCAGAACTGGCAGTCCTGGTTCACGGACAGCCGAGAAATAGAAGAACTCCCCGTGTTGGGAGTACCAGAGGGAAAATACTTGAAACAGGCATCTTATGATGGCGTAAAAGCTTTTGAAGCTCAGGTTCAGGTATTAGAAGATTGTGGCTATCCGATTAAACGAATTCCTATGTTTGATGATATTGCCAGCATCAATCACAGTCATCGCCAGATGACAGCAGCGGAAGTTGCGCAGGAACACGCTGAATGGTTTAACACTTATCGCGACCTGTACCATCCGCGAACTTTAGAGATTATTCTCAAAGGGCAGCAAATCAGTGCAGGCGAACTGGAGACTGCTAGAGCAGGTCGCCTGGAATTGCGACAACAACTAGAAGAGGCGCAAACGAAACATGGCATAGATCTCTGGATCAGTCCGGCAGCGACCGGTGACGCTCCGAAAGGAATTCATGCGACCGGGGACCCGATCATGAACCTACCCTGGACATACAGCGGGGTTCCGGTGATCACCGTTCCGGCTGGTATGTCGAAAAATTATCTCCCACTAGGTTTGCAATGCAGTGCTGCGTTTATGCAAGATGAGCGCCTGATCGCCTGGATGCCTGGGATCATGGAAACTCTGAAGCATGAATGAAGCGTTCGATAATTTTATTGCATTTTTTTGTAACTATTCCGGCGGGTTCCTCGACCATTTTAGATGAAAGCGAAAGAATAAGAGTGCTTCGCCCTATATGTATCTGACAGGTTCGTAATCCCGCTATCAGGTGAACGAACGAACTTAAACAAGAACGACAACCAGTCAAGAATCATTTGACAGACCAGGAATCCATTTACAATAAGGTGCTTGCTGAAATACGAACAGCGTGAAACAGTGCATCCATGAAAACAGTTGCCGAGACGATGAGTGATCTCGATATTATCCGCAAGATCCTTGATGGTAAGGTCAATGCGTTTGAACTGTTGCTTGAAAAATACCAAGATCATGTGGTAAAAATTGTCAAAAAGCATATTCCGTATCATGAGATTGAAGAAGTGACGCATGATGTCTTTATTCGAGTATATCAATCGTTACCGACATTTAAAAATACGAGCGATTTCAAACATTGGTTGTCGTCAATCGCTGTGCGAACCTGTTATGATTTTTGGCGGAAGCAGTATCGTGAGCGAGAACTTCCATTAAGCTCGCTGCCTGAAAAACAGCAGCATTGGTTGGAAACACGGGCCTCCATGGAAGCTCATCAGAGTTTTTCGGAAGCGAAGGATCTCCAGGAAACAAAAACTTTGTTAGACTGGGCGTTAGCGCAATTATCCCCCGAGGATCGGATGGTGATCGAACTCGTATACCTGGAAGGTTATGCCGGCAAGGAGGCTGCGAAATTATTAGGATGGAGCGTGACGAATGTGAAAGTTCGCTCTTTTCGCGCCCGGAAAAAACTTGAAAAAATTCTGCAAGGAAAACGTAGTATTGGTGGGCAGGCCTGTTAAGTTCTACCCCCTTAGTCCCCCGCAAGCGGGGGAAGTCGATCCGTTTCCCCCCGTAAGCGGGGGGGAATAGAAGGGGGTCACAGCTTTTTCCCGCGAGAACTTAACAGTCCTGGTATTGGTGGGGGGGAATAAGGTATGACATCTTCAGAAAAAAAAACAGAGCGTTTACAGGAAGTACTTAAATCTGCATACCGGGCGAGAGAATCGATCGACATTGAGCTGAATGCCCGCTGGCGTATGAATCTCATGCGTGAAGTCCGGCTTTTAGGACCGCTCAATGCCTCGTTTAACCCGTTCGTGATGTTCAATCGGGTTGTCTGGCGATTTGCAGAGGCAGCCTGTGTAGTTGCACTTGTTATGACCGTATATGTTGGTTTCACCGGCTGGAATCCGGTCGACGAGATCGCATCGTTGTATTTAGCCAATCCCGTGGAATTTACGGTATCTCAGGTCTTAGGAGAGTACGAAAGTTATGAATAAGACACAACTGAAAGTACTGGCGGGAGTCCTGGCCATTTTTCTGCTTGGAGGAATTATTGGGGGACTTGGGGCCGGAATTTATTTGAGGCATCGGGTTGAACAATTTGCCAGGAAAGCTCCGAAAGACCATAAAGAAATCTTGATGGAACGCCTTTCCCGTGAATTAGGTCTGACGGAATCTCAAAAACCGGATGTAGAACGTATTGTGAGCACGACAGAGATCGAAATCCGCCAATTACTCCAGGAATCCCGGATAAAGTTCACGGAGATTACAGCACGAAGAAATGCTGAAATGAAAGCTATCCTGACGCTGGACCAGTATCATAAACTTGAAAACATGGAACAACGCATCCGCGCTCGCTGGGAAAAAAATCCGCCGCCTCCCCCGCCGCCCTTTCCAGACGGGCCGCCGCCGAGTCAGAAAGAGGAGCCGGGTGAAAGAGACGCTAGCGAACGCCCTCCTGAACAACAAACGCCCTGAAACGTTCCTGTCGTGGAGAGGACCTGTGCCCTTTGTTGTTCTCCCTAATGATGGGGTTGGTTCGATCAGATGCTTGTCTGATTCCCTCAGCGTAAACGTCTCTTTGAGACGCGCCATCAAGTGTTCACCTTGCTTCACCGGTTCATCGGCGGAGACACCCTCTAACTCAAATCGGCGGCGGCGAGATACCGCAGTTCGTTTTCGCCCTTATATTTGGCAGGAGCAGCACGACTCTCTGTCCATATACACATCAGTATTGCCATTCCTCCTGATAAATTGTTCTTGACAAGAAGCTCACATCAGATCGTAGATGATGCAAGAGAAATATTCAGAAAAAAACTTTGAACATCGAGTCTAACACGATCGTAAAGAGGAGAGTAAATGAATTCATTAGCGCAAAGTATCGCGAATTCAATGGATTGTACAAATCATGCAATCATTCCATTTCTTCCATATATTTTACAAGATTTTTGGGAAATAGGGGCATCTCCTGATGTGATTAAAAACCTTATAGAAAAACATACCCAAGTTCCTCGACAACTTCGTGCCTTAGATTTAGGATGTGGAAAAGGCGCGGTCACAATAACCCTGGCCTCTGAATTGCACTGTTATTGCCTGGGAATTGATGCTATAGAAGAATTTATCAATGAAGCGAAGGGCAAAGCAGAGGCATTGCATCTTGATTCGTTGTGTTCATTTGAAGTGAATGACATCAGGCAGCGAATTACTGAATTACCGAGGTATGATGTCATTATATTAGGCGCGATCGGACCGGTATTCGGAAATTATTACGAAACACTGACGACATTAGCAACATCTTTAAATGATACAGGAATCATCATCATAGATGATGGATATATAGATGATTCCAGTTCTTTTGAGCATCCGTTGATGCTAAAAAAGGGCGATCTCTTCCAACAAATACATGATGCAGGGATGCAGTTGATTGATGAAGTCATAATGAGTGATATGGAAGAGACAGAAGAAGTTTATGGCGAAGAATTTCATAATATTGAAAGGAGGTGTCATGAATTAGGCACTAAACATCCTGAAAAAGCATACCTATTTGAAGAGTATATACATAAACAACAAGAAGAATATGAAATATTAAAGCATAAGGTTGTATGTGCGACCTTAGTGATTCAATCAAGAATAACCATGTAAACAGACTGGATACACGAAAGGAGAAGATTATATGGATATTCGCAAAAGGTGGAGGTTATGGACCAAATTTCTGGTGGACATCCTCTTCCTGGCTGTGCTCTGGGGATGTGATTCCTCGAGCAGCTCGACGCAAAGCCAGAGTTGCTTGCAACCCGGCCGCTATCGGTATTACAAAATGACCGATTTATCCCTCTCATCAAGTCCGTTATGTACCTTTCCCAATGGCGCTCGGACGTTTATTGAACAAGGGGTGACGGATGTTGTTCCGGGCGATCAAGGATATCTTTTTGTAGCGGGAGAAGAAGGCCGATGGGCAATTACGCTAAGCTGCCGCGAAGGGACGAAGCTTGCTGATGTTGCCATTGTCCTGGATAACAAATGCCCCAGCACATTTACGGTGCTCACGGACGCCGCGTCAACCGCCGAGATGGATGCGTCATCGTGGGGCGCAGGGTCTATCTACGTTTATGAATATGTTATCCTTTGGACCTGCGGGGGCGAAAAGACATGTCTGGCAAGAGAATCCTGGGGGTTAATCCCTGAGTAAAACGTCAAATAACCTGTATAATTTCATTGTGCGTTTTCAAAAGAAAGGAAAGACGGTGAGTGAGAGAAGTTGGCGTGTATGTCCGGTTGAATTAGCGGGTGGCCTTGATCATAAAATCAGACGATGGCTGCAACATCCTCAAAAAATCGTGGGACCATACCTGAAACAAGGGATGACGGTTCTGGATATCGGCTGCGGCCCGGGGTTTTTTTCGATTGATATCGCTCGTATGGTCGGCAGATCGGGGCGCGTTATTGCGGCGGATTTGCAGGAGGGGATGCTGCAAAAGCTCAGAGCCAAGATTCAAGGTACGGAGCTTGAGGGACGCATCACCCTCCATAAGTGCGGAGAAAAGCGCATTGGTTGGTCAGAGCCGGTGGATTTTATCCTGGCGTTCTACATGGTGCACGAACTCCCCGATCAAGAAGCGTTTTTTCATGAGATCGGAGCACTCCTCAAACCGCCGGGACAAGTCTTCATTGTCGAGCCGCCCTTCCATGTCTCAAAGACCGCGTTTGAAGCCATGATCAGAACCGCCCGAAATGCCGGCTTCATTCTTGTTGAACGACCAAAAATGTTTCTTGACAAGGCTGCGCTTTTGAAAAAAGAATAGAGCGGTTATGAGAATCCTATACCGACCATGAAGGGTTGATCAGCCTTACAAGGCAAGGCAAACAAGGGGACTTCATCAATAACCTTGAAAGGTAGGCAAGGAGTCCAATTATGTTCATCAATAACATGAAAATGAGACCGAAATTGACGATACTGTTTTTACTGGTGGGACTCATTCCACTGGCTATCGTCGGCTGGTGGAGCAGTTGGATAGCAACCAATCAATTGATGGCAAAGTCTTATGCGCAATTAGAAAACGTGCGTGAGTTGAAAAAAGCCCAGATTGAACGATTCTTTACCGAACGCCAGGGCGACATCCATGTCCTGAATGAAGTAATTGCGACGTTGCGGCGCGAGGCCTTTCAAAAGTTGACTGCCGTCCGACAACTGAAAAAATATCAAATTGAAACCTATTTTAAAGAACGCCAGGATGATGTGGCCCTGTTGGCCGCCAACGTGACTCTGACTCAGGCGCTGGAAGTGTTTACACAGGCATTTGAAACTGAAGGGGGAACGGTGGGCGGTGCACAATGGCAGATGCTGGCCGCAACTTACACCCCCTGGCTGAATCAGTACAAAGATCGCTATGGCTACGAAGATATTTTGTTGATCAGCCGTACTGGCGACGTGGTGTATAGCTTGCTTCAGAATGTCGCTCTGGGCCAGAATCTGATGGCCGGTTCCCTCAAAGACAGTTCGCTGGGAAAATGTTTCAGAAATGCCCGCCGAGGCCTGACATTACAAGATTTTGAGCCGTATGCGCCCGCCGGGAATACCCCCACCGCGTTTTTCGCTGCGCCGGTGAAGAAGGACGACCAAACCATTGGCGTGGTGGCGCTGCCATTGCCAATCGCAAAGATCAATATCATTATGCAAGAGCGCGCCGGCATGGGTAGAACCGGTGAAGTCTACCTTGTCGGGTCAGGAAAACTGATGCGGTCCGATTCTTTTCTTGACCCAACACACCATTCCGTCGCCGCGTCCTTTGCCGACCCGGAAATGGGCAAAGTCGATACTGAAGCCAGCCAGGAGGCGCTCACCTGGAAAGCTGATACGCGCGTCATCCGCAGTTATAATGGGAACTATGTGCTTTCAGCCTATGCGCCGCTGACGGTGATGGACCTGAATTGGGCCATTATCGCGGAGATTAGCGTGGAAGAAGCGTTCTCGCCAATCGATGAACACGGTACTGAGTTTTATGCGAAATATAAAGACCTGAATGGATACCAGGATCTGCTTCTCTGCCTACCGGATGGGTTCTGCTTCTATAGCGTCAACAAAGAGGCTGACTATCAATCGAATCTGTTGAATGGAGACTATGCCGGTTCCAATTTAGGGCGGTTGTTTGGCGAAGTTGTTGCGAACAAACAGTTCGGATTTGCGGACTTTGAACCCTATGCTCCCAGCAATCATGAGCCTTGCGCGTTTATGGCCCTCCCCGTCATCACAGATGATACGGTTGAACTCGTAATCGCGCTGCGGCTTTCTATTGATGCAATTAATGTCATGATGCAGGGACGCGAAGGCATGGGGGAAACCGGGGAAACCTATCTGGTTGGGGGTGATCATCTGATGCGATCAGATTCCTTTGTAGATGCCGCCAACCATAGCGTGCGGGCCTCGTTTGCCAATCCGGCTACCGGGACAGTGCATACCGAGGCAGTTGAAGCGGCATTAGCCGGAGAAACGACTGCCAGGGTGATGAAGAATTATAACGATAACCCGGTGTTGTCAGCGTTTAGCCCGGTCAATGCATGGAATACTACCTGGGCGCTGCTGGCGGAAATTCGCGAACAAGAGGTTAGAGCTCCGGTGACCACACTGGTGCGCTCCATCCTGCTTGCCGGAGCGATCATTGCCGCCCTTGTTGTGGGTTTAGCCTTTGTAGTGGCGACCGGCATTGCTAATCCGTTGCGTAAAGGTGTGGCCTTTGCCCGCGCCATTGCCGCCGGCGATCTGAACACGGACATTGCAATTCAACAACACGATGAAGTCGGCATGCTGGCTGGCGCATTACACGACATGCGCGACCGGATTCAGGAGGTTTTGCAGGAGGTGCAGCGACTGATTCAGGCCATTCAGGAGGGACAACTTGACGCACGCGGTAACGCCGAAGCGTTCGCGGGCGGCTGGCGCGAGCTGATGATAGGGGTCAACAATGTTATTGGCGCGTTTATTGGGCCAATTACGATGACGGCAACTTCACTCCGCCAGATTTCGCAAGGCGATATTCCCGCCCAACTGACCGAACCATACCGCGGTGATTTTAAAGCTATCCAAGACGACCTGAATGCTATGGTTCGCACGTTGGGGAAATTTACGCTCGATCTCCGGACAGCCGCCGATCAATTGGCTTCAGGCAGCGAACAACTGAGCGCCAGTGCCGGGCAGCTTTCTCAGGGGTCATCCCGACAGGCTGTTACCGCTGAGGAAGTGTCATCAACAATGCAACAGATTGCATCCAATATCCGTCAAAATGCTGAGAATGCATCGCAGACAGAAAGGATTGCGGCCCAATCGGCTGAAGAAGCCCGTGAAAGCGGAGAGGCGGTGGCTCATACCGTGCTTGCGATAAAAGCGATCGCGGAAAAAATTCAGGTCATTCAGGAAATCGCCCAGCAAACCAATATGCTCTCGCTGAATGCCACGATCGAAGCCGCCAGAGCTCAGGAGCAGGGCAAAGGTTTTGCCGTGGTGGCTGCCGAAGTCCGCTCGCTGGCTGAGCACAGCCGGCACGCAGCCGAAGAGATTAACGAGTTGGCCCGTTCCAGTGTAACACTCGCGGAAAGCGCTGGCGAGATGTTGATGCGGCTCGTCCCCAATATCGAGAAAACGGCCGATTTAGTGCAAGAAATCAGCGCAGCCAGCCACGAACAGAAAGTGGGAGCAGAACAAGTCAATCAGGCGGTGCAGCAACTCGATCAGGTGATTCAACAAAATGCGTCCATCGCGGAAGAAACGGCAGCCACCGCAGTAAGTCTCTCCCAACAGGCCGAACATTTACAAAGCACTGCTGCATTTTTTCATGTCACTGAAATGGCCGATGAGACAGAGAATCCTGAGTGGAGTCCCTTCCTGAAAACGCTTTACACGCCTTCTGATGAAGATGCAGACCCCAAACTGTTGGCAGCGATTAACGTGATTAGCCGCATGGCTGCTAAAATAGAAGATTTAGAAGAGACTCTTCACGCTACTGAAAAAGCCGGACAGAAAAAGAATATCGCGAAAAAGATAGAGAAAGAGGAAGCACAAGGACAAAAAGAGCATCACGATAGCGCCTTGTCAGATATTCCTGACTCCAGGCAGGATATGTCGGATGAGGATTTTGAACGCTATTGAACCGCAAGGCTCAAAGCATCCTATGATTATTGGCAATGATGGTCCGGTGACTACGGAATGAAGTGGCGGCCAATTATCAGCAATAGCTGCTACTGACTAGAGGGCTGTTATTCCCCGTGGGGTTCTGGTCCGGATGGATCCCACGGGAAGGCATATCCAGATGCAGGTCGCCATCAGCAGTGTATGTTTTTCCGCATGTGTCAGCATAATCACCATTTTAACTATAGCCCATAGACCTTGATCGCGTTAGCAGCATACACCTTATGAAGCTCCTCTTCACTAAATATGCCTGAGTCGTGGATATAATCAATCAGGTGCTCATAAGAGTTATGAACTGCAACGGACGGCAGATCACTGCCCCATAAAAGCCTGTCTGCCCCGACAATGTCTTTGGCAAGACTGATGTAACGACACGCCGAAGGAAAGGGGTATTGTTCGGGCAAGAGACTGTTCGGAATCGAAGCAACCGTAAAGGAAAGATTCTCGCAACGCGCAAGCCTCTTCAATGCCTCTTGCACGTCTTGAAAATGGTCAGGCCCCGGATAAAAAATATGCTCAATCACAAATTTGATGCCGGGATACCTCGTCGCAATGTTGATCAGGGCGCCCAGTTGCAGGCTCGGTTCTCCGAATGTTCCCAGATCCAGACTGATCACGATCTGTTCTTGTTGCGCAAATTCCCAGACGGGCGTCATCAAATCGCCGTCGAGCCTGAAATCAGGATGATAACCCATCAGACCAAAACCTCTACTGGTTTCGAATTTGAGTCCGCGGAATTTAAAGTTTTGGATCAGATGTGCCATGATGTGCGGCGCCTCATAGCAATAAGGATCAAAGGTTCCCATGCCATACAATCGGTCAGGATATTTTTGCTGGGCTTCGAATGTATACTCATTACAAAATCCGTAAAATGACCCCTGCATCATGATCGCCTTCGAAATCCCGTGCGTATCCATGATTTGGATGAGTGTCTCATAGGAGAACGATGTGTCGCCCCAGCTTCTGGGAATAATCTGGGATTCTTCGCCGTCAATCCAGCGTGCTCTGCCATTTCCAACGGCTCGAAATTCTCCTTTTCGCCCCAAACCGGCGATATGTTCAATCACATGAACATGGGCATCTACGATATTCACTTTTTCTTGCATGATGATCTCCTTTAAAACTACATGGATTTTCTGTAGGAAGGATTCCTGACGGCGAATTGATTGGCGTGGCACTGAACTATGTCTCTGAGAATCCTTCCTACATGAAATCCTTGTAGTTTCTATGCTGCGGCTATTCTTTTGCCTTTTGGTACAGATGCCACTAATATAACCATTAACAGTACCCCCTGAATGATTCTTTGAAAAGCTGCCGGCAACATAGTTAAATTTAAAAATGCTACCAGCAGCGTAACCATCAAGGCTCCGCTAACAGCGCCCGCCACACTTGACTTGCCGCCGGCCGCGCTTGTGCCGCCGATGACCGTGGCGGCAACTGATGTGATGAGATAGGAAACCCCCATATCCTGTGAAGCGCCGCCAAAATATCCCCCCAGAAGGGTTCCGGTCACTCCGGAAAGCACGCTGCTGATCACAAACGCGGTGATCACGGTACGTTCTACATTGATCCCTGCCAATGCCGCCGCAGTTCTATTTTGTCCGACGGCGTGCAGGCGTTTGCCGAATTTGGTTTTATACATCAGAATACCCATTGCGACGGCGATCGCCGCCGCAATAAGGATCATGGGAGAAATTCCGAAAATTCTCAGGCTCTGAGTAAAATATGCGACGGCTTTCGAAGGCATTCCGGTTGTCATAGTGGAAATAATTAAGACGACAGAATAAACAATGAAGCCTACCGCCAGTGTTGTAATCATCGGGGGAACTTTCAAATACAAATTGATCACCCCGATGCAAACACCGATGACGGCACAGAGAAACAGTGTGGCGCTTAGTCCGATAAGCACGCCATAGCCATTAATAAGCAATGAAGACACATAAGCTGCCAGCGCAACCGTATATTGGCCTGACAGATCAATTGCGCCATTTCCACTGGTAATCACGGTCATTTGCCCCAGGCTTAAGAGCACAAGAAAACTGGCGAGGGTCGCGTTGACGAAGAGCATATTCAACGAAAAGGTTTTCGTCATGACGCTGATCATGATCCACAAGACAAGCGCACCCAGAGCAGACCAGATCCAGATATTTTTCGCGAACAGTTTTTTGAGGTTCATGATTTCACCACTATCTTGCTGCTAATCAGTTTCAATGCCAGAGCAATAATCAAGATCAAACCTGTCACAGCACTTTGAAGGTTTGAATCGATCCCAAGAAATGTCAGTAAAAAGGAGATACTTGAGATTCCTAAGGCCGCCGCAACAACTCCGACAGGCGAACTGACCCCTCCTGTAAAACTGCACCCGCCGAGAATTATCGTCGCAATGCTGAGCATACAGTATGCTCGCGCTGAATTACAGTCGCCACTGTTTGAAATAGCGGTCAGCATAAAACTCCCGATAACGATCATCAAACCTGACAAGCTATAGGTGACGATCATGGCGGTCAATTGCGACCATCCTGCCCGGCTGACAGCCTGGGGATTGTTGCCGATCCCATTCATCACCATACCATATTTTGATTTCCTGACAATCCAGTACGCCAACAGCGCGGCAAGGGTGGAGATCACAAGCGGCATCGGGATCACCGGAAAATCGTAATTATAAGCCGCGCTCAGCCATGCTGGCGCATGTCCTCCTGGCACAGGCGCGACAATGAGAGCAAGACCAAGCCATACAAATGATGCTCCCAGCGTAATGACGATGGCCGGAATTTTTGTCCAGTAAATAATGGCGGCAAGCCCGGCATACGCCAGAATAAACAGCAGGATATACATGAACCCTATCCCTGGAGTCTTCACGATGATAAAAGCCACAAGCACATTCACCAGGCCGACAGATTGACCGTTCCCCAGATCAATCCCACCGGAAATCACCATAAACATTTGTCCAAGGGCGATAAACACCAGAGGAACCGCGGACGAGTATAATAACTGTATCCCCATGTAGGAGAGAATTCGAGGATTCAGGATCGAGTTAATGATGAAAATCGAAATCAATGTGGCGAACGCCAAAAAGGCTTTATTATTTACGAGCTTTCCGATAATACTTCCCGATCGCCTTTTGAAGTCCTTTTCCTTGCGTACTGCTGCCCCTTTTGATTTCTCTCGAAACGAGGTCTTGATGATATTCTGGACGGTGACCTGTTCTCCAATTAATTCTTCGACAATCCGGCCCTCATGCATCACATACACGCGGTCGCACTGTTCCATCTCAAGATCTTCCGTGCTATGCAGGATGATGGCCTTCCCCTGCTGTTTGGCTTCGTCAAGCAATTTGTAAATTTCCTGCTTTGTTTCAATATCTACCCCGCTGGTCGGATCGTTCAGGAGCACGAGATCAGCTTCAGCCGCTAACCCTCGCGCTAACCAGACTTTCTGCTGATTCCCCCCTGATAGGCTGGTAATCTCATCAAAAATGCCCTGCGCGGTAAATTTGAGCTTATTATACCACTGGGTTGCCAGAGCCGTATACCGGTGTTCTTGAATCAATCCAGCTCTGGTCACCTGGTCAAGATTAGAAATGACGGTATTATCAGCAATATTCCAGAGCGGGAAAATCCCTTCATTATTGCGATCACCGCCGACATAGGACACCTGGGTTTTTAAAGCAATACTTGAATTGCGGGGTAGGAGGTGTTTTTTTCTGGAAGCCTTAAAGATCTCCTGGATTAATTCATGTTGTCCGGCCCCCTCAAGCCCTGAAATGCCGATTAATTCTCCTTTTCTCACATGCATATCGATATGCTTTAATTTTTCGGTCGTTAATCCTTGAATATTTAGCGCAACAGGCAAATTCCGATCTTCCTGCGCAACTTTATGGAGGGTCGTGACCTTACCTCCCAGGATTTCAACCAGATCGTGCATGGATGTTTCCTCGCGCCGGCCTTCCCAGACCGTCGTTCCACTCGTCATGACGACAACCCGGTCGCAGATCTTCTCGATCTCATCAAGTTTATGAGAAATATAGATAATGGCGATGCCCTGTTTGCCCAGGCTGCGGATAGCATCGTGCAATTGAAGAATTCTGTCGCCCGTCAGAGACGACGTCGGTTCATCAAGAATGAGTATTTTCAGCCCTTCGTGTGAAATGGCCTTGGCAATTTCGATCATTTGCCGCTGCGCCAAAAACAAATCGCTGACAGAAGCATTGACATTAATACCATGATCCGGAAACACCTTATCCAGATACTGTTTCGTCATGTCTCCGGCGCGTGTTCTCCAACCAGGCCTGGCAAAAGGCGTATGATTCATCAGATGAATCATGAAATTTTCATAAACCGTTAAATTCGACAGCAGCGACAATTCCTGGTAGGCACAGGCAACACCATACGCCTTGGCGACATTTGGATTAAAATTCGCTTCCGGTTGGGCTGCCCCTTGAAAGATCACCTCGCCGCTCGTTGGCAGATGATCGCCGGTAATGACCTTCATCAGTGTGGATTTACCGGCTCCATTCGGGCCTACCAGTCCCAAAATCTCCCCTAGATGGATTCCTAAATTCATATCTTTCAGGGCCTGGGTAATGCCAAAATTCTTCTGGATGCTTTTTAATGTGAGATACGGCGTGTTCATTGGCTCGGCTTGATGACGCATGATGAATGAATTTCGGCTTATACAGAAGTATAAGCCGAAATTCCTGTATTCAACCGCAACTATTGTTTATAATAGGTTTTGACGATCCAATCGTGATCATACTCTTTGGCCGCCACTTCATCCGGCGCCAGATTGGCAAAGTCATCCACCATATCCTGGGTAATATTCAGTGACGGCATGATCATTTCTTTCGGTACGGAAACACCCTTTAAAACATCTATTGCGACATACAGTCCTGACGCGGCGCTCCACGGGTTCGCCGCCCACGAAAAGCTTTTATAGCCATTTTTGGCTTTTTCTTCTGACCACCATGTCAAAAAATTCCCGCGGTTGCCGCCGATAATCACCGGAATATCCCGGCCTGCGGCTTTAAATGCCTGAAGTGCGCCATATTCATCGCCCCCCTGACCAAGAACACCATCTACCTTTTTCAGGCCAGGCAGAATCGAAGTGACCTGCATCTGAGCAACTGATTCCGTCCATTCACCATACACTGACGCGATAATTTTGATATCAGGGTAGGCTTCTAACGCCTCAAGCACGCCATTATGAAAATGTTCATCATACGCGACGCCTGCCAATCCGCGGATTTCGATAATATCACCTTTTTCGTCAAGTATCTCCGCCAGATGGTCAAGAGCAGTCTTGGCCATCGCTGCCGTATCCCAATTAATCTGATAACATTTATCCGTTGTCACCGGCCCGTCATTGACGATAATTACCGGAATTCCTGCCTTATCGGCCTTTTCAATGGCGCCGTTTAAGCCGGATCCGCTCCCCGGATCAATAATGATCGCATCCACGCCTTCCAAAATCAGGCTTTCAATCTGCGCAACCTGGGTGGCAAGATTATTGTTTGATTGCAACATCTTATAACTTGCCAGCGTTCCATCAGCAACCATCTGATCCGCCAGTTTTTTGAACAGTGCTTCCATCGTCTGGCGATAGGTATTGCCAGCATAGGAATTCGAAAAGCCGATGGTAAATCCCGATTCTTTATTCCCCGCTCCGAATGCAAACATTCCGGGAACCAGAGAAACAACAATACTCAGCACGACAATCTTTTTTACTTTCATTGTTTTACTCCTTTGCCTTTTCATAAAGGCCGTGTCAACTTGTCATGTTTTTCATTCACACGTTTCAACTTTCGAAAGAAACCCCTGGTCTCCAATTGTGTTCGCTTGATATTGCGCCTCCTTTCAGCATATCCCTGCTCCCGCGAGATCTGTTCTTCGAGGGGTTTTGATATCGCCAGGCCAGGAATTTTAAACGGCATACGCATAAATATCCTGTTTAAAATATTCCGGATGCTTCAACGCCGACGCATTGACGATGTGTCTGGCAAGATGTTCGTCGACAGCCTGATCAGCTTCTTCAGGATTGTGCTCAATAATGATCTGCACAATACGTTGGTGTTCCTGAATAATACCGTCCCAGGAACTAGAGGAAAGCCGCAGGATTCGAAGTCGGTCGATGTTGTAGGCTACTTTCTTGAGATGCTGCCAGATCCGCTCCCGTCCGCAGCCGCGATAAATCAGGCGATGGCAGGCATTATCTAACTCGAACATGCGTTCGTAATGATTTTGTTTTTGGCAAAATTTCTGCATCTCCATATTGGCTGTGAGATCGAAGAGGCAACGTTCGTCAAATTGTTTGCAGGCTTCTTTGAGAATCGCTTTTTCAATAATTTTTCTGACAAAGCGCATTTCTTCAGCCTGCTCAATGTCAATGAGGGAAATAATCGAGCCTTTCTGGGGGTAGGTTTCCAGGAGTCCATCCTCGACCAACCGAATGAAGGCTTCACGAATCGGAGTTCGACTGACAGCGAGACGATCGGCAATTTCCGCCTCACTGATGGCTGAACCGGGAGTCAGGTGGAGTTTGATAATATTGGAGTTCAGGACAGTATAAACCCACTGACTGATTGATTGCCCTGGTTCTTTGTCGAATATTTCGAAATTCATCGCCATACTCCTCACGAGTGAAGCATATTTATATACTAGTATGGTAGCATGGTAATATACATTATCTTTTTGTCAAGTCTTTTGTGCGATTTTTTCAGCCGGTTTATTCGATCCATCCTACTTAACAGGCAGAGCAAAATAAAGGCGACTTCTCCATGCAATTTTCTTGACTTTCCTTGACAAGTCTTGTTGTATAACACGAGTTACGAAAATCCTGAAAAAACTGTTGAGTTGTTCGTCATGGAAAGGTCTCAAACTGTATGGAATATACTGAGCAGCACATCTATTCGGTTGCAGAACTAACAAAAGCCATTAAAACGGAACTGGAAGCGCAGTTTGTTGAAGTGTGGGTAGAAGGTGAAATTTCCAACCTGGCCACTCCACGCTCAGGACATACGTATTTTACGCTCAAAGATGAACAGAGCCAGATACGATCTGTCATCTTTAAATCTGTGGGAAGTCGCCTGAAGTTTCAAGTAGAAAACGGCCTGCATGTCCTGGTTCGCGGTTCAATTTCCGTTTACGAGCCGCGCGGAGAATATCAATTGATTCTTACGTATATTGAACCGCGCGGCGCAGGAGCATTGCAGTTGGCGTTTGAACAATTAAAACGGCGTCTTGCAGCAGAAGGCTTGTTTGACGAGGCTCATAAAAAACCGATTCCTCTTTTGCCAAAGAAAATCGGAGTGGTGACATCGGCGACAGGGGCCGCGTTTCGCGATATTCTGCACGTGATTAATCGTCGTTTTGCCAATGTTCACGTGTTAATTGCGCCAGTGAGGGTCCAGGGGGCGGAGGCCCCGTCCGAGATCGCCCGGGCAATTACGATGTTGAATCAATTGGAAGATCTTGATGTCCTTATTGTGGGACGCGGCGGCGGATCGCTTGAAGATTTGTGGGCCTTTAACGAGGAAATAGTGGCACGCAGCATTTTCGCCTCGCGTATTCCGGTGATTTCGGCTGTGGGACACGAAATTGATTTTACGATTGCCGATTTCGTCGCCGATCTTAGAGCTCCTACGCCTTCAGCCGCGGCTGAGCTTGTGGTACAACAGAAAGATGCGTTGGTAAAAACAGTGGATGTCTTGACCACTCGCCTAAAAAACACCATCGGTTACATGCTTTTGCGTTTCAAAGAGACTGCCCAGCAATATGCCTCGCATCTGCAAGATCCCAGAAAACGCTTAAATGAATGGCAGCAACGTCTGGACGAACTGCATCACAGGCTCCAAACAACCTTTCGGCACCTGCTCGAAAAAAAAGAGTATCAATTACAAACGATTGTTGGAAAACTTGAAAGTTCAAGCCCGCTGGCCTTACTGGCGCGAGGCTATGCTATTTGCCGTCATGCCGACACACTCCGAACAATCACGACGGTTGCGGATGTCGAGCCTGGCGAAGAAGTATTTGTCCGACTTGCACAGGGTGAACTATGGTGTGAAGTGAAAGAAAAATCGGAGAGTTCATACGCTGCATGTTAAACGTAAAACTGTATTAACGGCTGACGCTTGGCATGCTGACGAACAGAAGATTATGAAAGACATCACGTTTGAGGAGGCATTGAAGAATCTCGAGCAGAGCGTCGAACGCCTGGAATCTGGAGAATTGCCACTTGAGAAGGCTTTGGAAGTGTTTGAGACAGGCATTCGCATGTCGCGCCTTTGTACGAGAAAACTCGAAGAGGCGGAAAAGAAAGTTGAATTATTGCTTGGCGTCAGCAACGGAGAAGCTCAAACGCGCCCATTTGACGCTTCTCAGATCCAGGAATAATCGAGATGTCCTCATGAGTCCAGCCAAAGATCTGACAACGTATTTCCGTGAGAAACAACAGCTTGTTGAACAGGCCCTGGATCACTATCTGCCGTCCGCGACAAGTTATCCCGCAATCATCCATGAAGCCATGCGCTATAGCGTGTTTGCCGGAGGCAAGCGGTTGCGTCCGCTGTTATTGATCATAGCAGCGGAAATGTGGGCAAAACCCGTGACTGATGTGCTCTTTGCTGCTGCAGCTCTTGAAATGATTCATACCTATTCTTTAATCCACGACGATTTGCCTGCGTTGGATAACGACGATCTGCGCCGCGGAAAACCGACCAGTCACAAACAATATGGCGAAGATATTGCAATTCTGGCCGGAGACGCTCTGCTGACCCTGGCATTTCAAACGATGACAGATCCAGCGCAAAGGAAGAACTGTCCTCCGCAAGCTATTTTATCGGCGACTTATGAATTAGCTCTTGCTGCAGGAACGTTCGGGATGGTTGGCGGCCAGGTTATGGACATGCAGGCAGAAAAACATCAGATTCAGCCGGCCGAATTGGAATACATTCACTCCCACAAAACCGGAAAATTATTGGCGGCGGCAGTCAGGATCGGAGCGATATTGGCTGATGCGACGCCGGAACAACTTGCCGCGATCTCCATGTATGGCGAAAAGATAGGCCTGGCGTTTCAAATTATTGATGATCTGCTCGATGTCGAGAGTTCCACCGAAATATTAGGTAAGCCTGTGCATAGCGATGAATCGCATCAGAAGGCAACGTATCCGGCCTTGTATGGCCTTGAACGTTCAAGAATAATCGCGCAACAGCTCATTGACGAGGCTAAACGTGCCTTACACTCTTTTGGCGACCATGCGCATTATTTCGTCTTACTCGCAGATTATATCTATACACGTACACGCTGAGAAATTGGAAAGATTCGCGAGTAAAGACTGGCAGAGAAACCGGACTGTGAGTAAAAATCCGGCTTCTTTTCTCTTTAGAACGTGCATTTTTCAGGCTGCTTCCGGGAGATCTTCCGGAGTAGTCCAGGATCCTGGTGAAAGAGGAGGCATGCCCCAGGCCGCTCGGGCCGTATCACAACGTTCATGAGGAATTCCATGTGCCCACGACGCATCAAATTCCCGGCATACTGAGGAACGACGTTCATAAATCATACAAGACACTCGTTCTCCGATCACCCCCTGGAGGGCAATACATCGAGGGTTGGATTGATTCGTGCCTTTCATAACGCAATAGAAGGCATTCAATTGTTCGGTAAATTCTGCCGGCACAATTCCTGATGGCGACTCATCCGTTTCTCCCCAATAAAATGACGCGCGATAAAATGCGCAACAGGCCCCACATGTTAAACACGGATTACTATACGGATTAATTGCTGACATACGGGCTCTTAACTTGTTGTGCACACCACAGGTATTTCTATTATCCTTTATTTCCGTTCAGAAAACATTGAATTGACACTCATCATCCTCATCAAGGCGTTCACAAGATTAACGGAAACATTGTTGGTGTGGAAGAGTAATGTTCTTGAGAAGGATGGTACTGAAATGTTCAGGACTCCGTGTATAATGAGGGGCAAAAAGCACAACAAAAAAGAGTCGCGAAGGATAAAATCTTTCATGTCATGACAGTCAACAGATCCCTTCAAATCTGACCAATTCAGATGGCCGTTTCCGTACTGACGTCTTCAACTACCTGTATTTTTTCGGAAATTTATATTGACAGGTTTTCAAGCTATTCTCTCGCTCTGACGCCAGAAACATGCGGCCGCTCTCATGCACCAGTAGAATTCTCGCCATTCAAGTTTCATCCCGGATATGAGGCTTGTGGTTATGTCGAACAGAATTCCATAACCACTTTGGCAATTTCTTCTAAAGGCAGGATTTTATCAATGACTCCGCGTTTAATCGCTTCATGAGGCATACCAAACACCACGGAGGTGGCTTCATCCTGAGCAATTGTCAACGCCGCGCCGGTTTGTTTCATCTCCAATATGCCCTGAGCACCATCATCACCCATTCCGGTCATGATCACGCCAATCGCATTTCTCCCCGCATAGCGAGCAGCCGACCGAAACAAGACATCTACTGATGGTCGGTGTCGGCAGACAAGAGGGCCATCGGTGACTTCCACATAATATTTTGCGCCGCTGCGTCGAATTAAGGTATGCCGGTTACCCGGAGCGATCAGCGCGCGGCTGCGGATGACGCTATCATTATTCTCTGCTTCTTTCACCGTAATCTGGCAAAGACTATCCAGGCGTTTGGCAAAAGCGCGAGTGAAATGTTCCGGCATGTGTTGCACAATGACAATCCCCGGCGCGTTCCACGGCAAGGCTTCTAAAAAAATCCGCAAGGCTTCTGTCCCCCCGGTTGAGGCTCCTACGACAACGACTTTATCGGTTGTTTGGATGATTGAGCGTGAAGTCGGTTTAGCAATGACTGCGTCAGCGGTCAATTTGGGTTCAACCTGGCGTATTTTATTCACTTTTTTCGTCCGAGCGGCAGAGGCGGCCTTGACCACATCACAGATACGTACACTGTACTCTTCTAAAAATTCTTTGGTGCGTGATTTGGGTTTCTGAATAATATCAACCGCTCCGTATTCCATGGCTTTCAGTGATGCTTCAGAACCAGAATCAGTCAAAGCGGAGCAGATCACGACTGGAATAGGGTGTTGACTCATGATTTTTTGCAAAAATGTCAACCCGTCCATACGCGGCATCTCAATGTCCAGGGTAATAACATCCGGCAGATCTTTTTCAATTTTTTTCGCAGCAATATAGGGGTCAGGGGCCGTAGCGATGACCTCTATTTCCGGATCTGAATCAAGAATTTTTTTCAGGGTTTGCCGCATTAATGCAGAATCATCAACAATAAGGACTTTCACGGGTTGTTTCATAAGTATTATTGGATAACAATAGTACAAACCCGTCCGACAAAAGGTTTACTCGATTGCCGGACTGTTATACGTCGTTCGTAATGTAATACGTTTCAATAAGACTTCGCCTGTATGGGTATAAAACAAGATTTTTCGTCCGAAGACCCCTCCGACATCCGAGGTCTTTAAACGCAGGCCGTGAGATTGAATCGCTTGAATGACTGCTTCAATATTCAATTTTCCGACTGGTTGAAACCCTATTTTCCCTGTTCGCGCTCCCAGCATATCGGCTCCTCCAAACAGTTTTACTTCCAAATCTTGTGGGTTCGCTCCATAATTTCGAAGTTTTTTGAGCATGAGAGGAATGACGGAATCAACATATTTATAACTATTGGGTTTTTCTTCTTCATGAGCAGAAAGAGTATCACTTTCTGGTAATAAGGCATGACATATTGCAGCAACCCCATGCTGCGAGTCAAACATGGTTACCGCCACGCAAGATCCCAGGACCGTTCGCACAATCGTCGGGCGCTCGCTGACAAACATTTCTGCTGGTTTGAGCGTAATAAGAGGCAATTGTTCTGTCAGCGGGACATCCATCTCCCTCTGGTATACGGTATGAGCGACTGTCTTGACGGGAAGTTTCATCCCGTTTAAGGTTTCAGAGTGCCCGGTAAAAAGATACCCGCCAGGGTTTAAGTAAGAACAAATCCGACCGATAACCTGTTCCTGAATGCTTCGATTGAAATAAATGATCACATTCCGGCAGAAGATAATATCCATGTTTTCGCGAAATCCGAAATCCGGTCGGATCAGGTTCAATTTTCGAAATTTGACCAGAGATCTGATTTCTGGAACCACGCGCACGAGTTTTTTATTGTCATCTTTACTTTTTAACAGGTATTTTTTGCGAAATAGCGATGGAATCGGGATACTCATCTCCTCCTCATAAATTCCAAGGCGGGCTTTTTCCAGAACTTTATTGGAAATATCAGTGGCGAGAATCAAAAAATCAAATCTCCGTACTTGTTGGGCATAATCATGCAGGACCATCGCCAGGCTATACGGCTCTTCACCAGTCGAACATCCGGCGCACCAAATCATAATCTGTCGTTCAGCGCCTTCACGGGCGAGTAACTCGGGAAGAATACGCTGGGTTAAAATTTCAAAGTGTTTCGGTTCCCGAAAGAAATCGGTCTTATTCGTTGTCACCACATCAATCATGTTGGGAAGTTCAAGTTCTCTTCCTTCAGGACTGAATACATACTGGTAATAATCGTCAAATGTGCTGATCCCGACTTTCCACAGCCGCTTTTGCAAGCGGGCTTGCAGCATGGTTTTCTTCACTGGCGGCATTTTGATGCCGACCTCAGCTTCAATAAATTCACTGAACAACGCAAAGATCTCATCTGACATCGTTGTTGCAGGAATTCTCTGGTTATAATTTTCTTCCATACGCTCTTTTGTTCCCGGGCGGTTGGTCTTTCGAACGAAAATTCTGTTTCTGATGGCTTAGACTTATGTTCGACTGCGTAAAATCAACCGTTCTAACGCGCCAAGCACGTCATCACGATCAAGTTTGACCTGATATTCATCAATCCCTGCTTCAAGGCCTTTTTTCCGATCCTCTTCGCCTGATAAGGCGGTTAACGCCATGACCGGGAGGTGTCGCCATTGTTCACTGGATTTGATTTTTTGGGTCAGTTCAAACCCGGTACAATATGGCATGTCTAAATCAGTAATCACGACGTCAATCGGATAATTTTCCAATTTTTCAAAGGCTTCATTCCCGTTGTTGGCAGTGATGACCGTATAACCAGCCGCTTCCAGATAAGATTTTTCGATATTTTGGAAAAACATCGAATCCTCTGCCAGGAGCACCGTGAGGCTCTGACGTTCTTCTTCGCTGAGGTTGCTCACAAAAAATTTCTTATACCAGTTGGGGTAGGCCATTTCAATCAGGCCATGAATATCCAAGATCAATACGGAATGTCCCTCAACAATCGTTGATCCCAGAATACCTTTTTGCTTAAAGGTTTCCGTGTCAATATGCGTGCTGATTTCGACCGTATTGATAATTTCTGCGACAACGAGGCCGATCTGTTTTTCAACGGCAAATACAATGAGGGAAAGCGTGTCTGGATCAGGAACAGAAGCAATGTTCAGATAGGGTTCAAGGCGAATTAAGGGCAAAATATCGTTACGATACTGGATGACTTCGCGTCCGCCGGAATACTCAATTTGCGACGAGGAGAATTCCTCCAATCGAACAACAAAAGCCAGGGGGACGCCATAATATTCTTTGGCGCCAATACGAAAGAGGACAATAGTCTGCCTTTGTTCAGCCGCGCCGACAAGTCCCATTTTCTTCTGCTCTTCAATTTTTTGGGCATGTTCAACTTTTTTGAGTTCCTCCGCCGTTAATTGGGTCGCGCTGAATAACCCGCCGGCATTGAGAATCAGGGCCACGCTGCCATCGCCCATAATCGTCGCGCCGTCGTAATATGAAAGTTGTTTAATATGAGAGCTTAAGGCTTTCACGACAATTTCTTCCGTATCGCCAACATCATCAACAATCAACCCAAACCGGACTTCGCCGGAAGAAAGCACGACAATATTCAGGCTCCCCCCCTGGGCCGGGCTGGATGCTGATGACAGTTGCAGAACCTGGTTTAAACGCACGAGAGGCAATAATTGTCCTCGCAAGCGATACACTTCTGCACCATGGACTTTTTCGATGGAACGAGCCTTTTCACCACTTTCCTGCACCATAATTAATTCTTCTAAATTGACTTGCGGAATCGCAAATTTTTTATGGCCAATCATCACAATTAAAACCGGAATAATTGCAAGTGTAATTGGAATCCGAATTTTAATTGTCGTTCCTTGATTGAGCTCAGTCTGGATATCAACCGTCCCTCCGATACGATCAAGGTTCTTTTTGACCACATCCATCCCGACCCCTCGGCCCGATATTTTTGTGATCTGAGACGCTGTGGAAAAACCAGGACGGAAAATCAGGTTGATCAAATCGCGTTTACTTATCTCTTCGGCTTTATGAACACTCAGAATGCCATCTTTAATCGCCTTTTCTTTAATACGAACAACATCAATGCCAGCGCCGTCATCTGAGATCTCAATATTGACCAGACCGCCTTCATGATAGGCATGAATTGAAATCGTCGCCGTGGGAGGTTTGCCGAGTTGTTTTCGAATGTCTGGGGTTTCCACCCCATGATCAAGGGCATTGCGCACCAGGTGCGTTAATGGATCTTTAATGGCTTCGATAAGTGTGCGATCCAATTCTGTATTTTGCCCTTCCATCACAAGGTTGACATTTTTGCCATGTAATTTCGAAAGATCTCTGACCAGGCGGGGAAAGATGCCGAACACCTTTTTAATCTGCTGCATGCGCGTTTTCATGACGGTTTCTTGCAGTTCAGAGACCACCACATTCATGCGCTGGGAAATGGCTCGAAAATTTTTATCATCAAGTTTATTGGCAAATTGCACCACCTGATTGCGAGCCAGAACCAGTTCTCCGGTCAAATTCATTAATTGATCCAGCAATTGCACATCCACATGAATACGATTATCCTCCACCGTTGAAGCCACGACATGTTCAAGCACTTCGGAAATCTTTCCGGCTTCAGATTCTTCTTCGCCTTCCTCTTCAGATTCAGACAGAGCATTCTGCCCATTTTCTTCAGAAAAAACGCGCTGCGATTTTAACCTGGAAGTGTCAGCTTTGTCCGTAGCCGCATCTGCAATGGACACTTTCTCTCCTCGCGTGATCTGTTGAAGTTGTTTTACCACATCCTCAACCTCTGCTTCACCTTCATCGCCAATTTTTTCAATCGTCACCAAAAGAGACTTGATACAGTCAACCGCACTGAGTAACGTTGTGGTCAAATCCGTGTCGAGCGCAAGTTTTTGCTCTCGCAGTTTCGCGAGCACATCTTCAGTATAATGTGAAACTTGTTCTAATTTGGTCAGGCTTAAAAATCCGGCGCTGCCTTTGATGGTGTGAATCGTTCTAAAAATATCGGCGAGCAAATCTTTATCTTCCGGATTTTGTTCTAATGCGATAAATTCATGATCCAACCGTTCAAGATTTTCCTGGGATTCAACAATAAAATCTCGCAGAACTCTATCTAATCCATCAATCATAATTGTTCTCCCCTCAAAAAGTTAATGAACATGCGCTCTTCTACCTTAGCAGGACTGACACAATCTCCTCCCTCATGTCTCTTCCCCCGCTCGCGGAAGAATAAAGGCGGGTGTGCATGAATCTTGCGTATTTGATTCTAAGATTGTTTACTTTTCCATGTTGCGAGAATTTTGTAAAGAGAGATTTATTAAAAATACTAGTCGTTTACCAGTTTAATGTTATTTCCTTCCTATTTTTTTGTCAATGTCAGAATGATGAATTTCAGGCATCAAACTGAAAAATACGAGATGGCGGCTTTAGGACAGGGATTTTTCTGATAGATAGGGATGTACCGCTGAACAGTTTTACCTCTGCTGTCACACTGGCAGAGGCAAAACTGTTGGACGCTACGAGAGGCTTTTGCTGAATGGATTGTCCCCCGAATAGCCCTATCCCGAAAGTCCGGGCAGGACTGTCCGCACGGCAACCCCACCAGGCAAACCCTGAAAGGATCCTCCTTGCATGACATGTTTTCCAGAGTTGGTGAGACAGTCCTGTCCCTCTATACGTCAATTTCAGGAATACAGCTATAAGAACATTCTCACTTACCATCTGGGTTTATACCGATTAAAATCGTTCAAAATCTTCATCATACGAGTCTTTTGACAGCTCGATATCACCGGGAGTTCCATTACGATCGGTGTCGGAGTGTTTCGAGAGCGATCGCTGATTCTCGCGATCTTTCTCCTGAACTAACGAACGCTTTCCTTTGTGAGATGGGGCATAGTGAGACGTTTGTTCCTGGGCTTCCGGCTCTTCTTCTCTGACGTGAAAATAGGTCATGATTTTTTGAAGCTGACGCGCCTGACCGGCAAGCTGTTCCGCCATTGAGGCCATTTCTTCAGAAGTAGAAGCATTTTGCTGGATCACCTGATCGAGTTGCTGAATCGCCATGTTAATTTGTTCTGAACCCGTACTCTGTTCGTTGCTTGCCGCGCTGATTTCCAGCACCAGTTCAGAGGTTTTTTGAATATCAGGCACCAGTTGATCGAGCATCTTTCCGGCATTTCCGGCAATTTCAACGCTGGAGGTGGTTAATTCTGTGATTTCTTCAGCCGCTTCCTGGCTGCGTTCAGCTAATGCACGTACCTCAGAGGCGACGACTGAAAATCCGCGCCCGTGTTCGTGCGCTCTGGCAGCTTCAATCGTGGCGTTGAGCGAGAGCATTCGCGTTTGGTTGGCAATTTCCTCGATAATCGCGACTTTTTTCGCAATCTGATTCATGGCCTGGACGGTTTGTACCACTGCCTGGCCGGCCTGACGCGCATCTTCGGCCGCACGAATGGCGATTTTTTCGGTTTGCAGCGAATTATCGGCATTTTGCCGGATATTCGCCGCCATTTCTTCAACTGAAGCCGAAGCCTCTTCAGCCGCAGTCGATTGCTCCGAAGCGCCTTCGGCCACCTGCTGCGCACTAATACTGAGCTGCTGACTGCCATTGGTGACATTATCCGCCGCAAGCCGTACGCTGGTGACAATGTCATGCAGCCGTTCAATCATGATGTTTAAAGCTTGCATCAGCCGATCGTGCTCAGAACGTTCGGTAGCGTCAACCATCAAATCTCCCGAGGCAATCGCCTCTGCCAGCGTTACCACTTCATTAAGCGCACGAATCATTGCATTTAAGGCTTGCATGAGCCGATCGTGCTCTGAACGTTCACGGGCGGTCACCGACAGGTTACCAATGGCGATCGCCTCGGCAATATCCGTGATTTCATTCATGGCGTCAACCAAACCATTCACATTGTTTTGCAAGGTATTAAAGTCCCCCTGGTATTCCTCCCTCAGCCGTTCAGGAATATCGCCTTTGGCAATACGGGCGATATGATTTGCAGCGACGGTAAAGGGGGCGACGAAGGCCTCGATCACATTATTGATGCCCTTAATCAGTTCGTGCCAGGTGCCGCGAAATTTTTCTGCATGACCGCGAGTCGCTAAATTTCCTGCCTGGATGGATTGGGTGAGGTGTTCTGTTTCGCGTAAAACGTCTTTAATTGTCGTTTGCATATTGCGTAAGGCCTCAGCCAGGTCGCCAACTTCATCATGTTGATTTACATCCAGGGTCACATCCAGGTGTCCTTCGGCAATGGCTTTGGCAAAATCAACGCCTTTCACCATTGGTTTGACGATTCCGCGGACAATAGCCCAGAGTATCAGACTGATGAAACCCAGGATAAGCACTGAAATCGCGCTGATAACATTGCGGATTCTGACGATCGGGCTGAAAATATCGTTCAAGTCAGCTCCGACTCCGACAATCCACCCTGTTCTTGGTACTGTGGCAAGATGCACAATTTTAGGATTACCTTGCCAGACATATTCAAAAAGTCCCTGTTTTTGTGTGATCAAAGCTGTGCCAAAATCATGTTCGGTCACGCTTTCTTCAAGAATACGCTCTTTTTCAGGATGAGCAAGGATCGTGCCATCAGGGGCAAGGATATAGGCATAACCTTCATTGCCGACTTGAATGGAATCAATAAATTTGTTCGAGAATTTAGCTAAATCAAGAACGACAAAGATCGTCCCTATAATTTCATTTTGGTGCCGAACCGGCGCAGCTATCGCAAGCATTGGTTCTCCAGTTACGCGACTTTTTAGAACCTCTGAGATCACAGATTTTCCTGTCAAACTTTCCTGAACATACTCACGATCTCCGAGGAATTGTTTCGAGAAAATAACCTGATCGTACTGATCAAAGACAATCTTTCCCTCCCTTTGTGTAGGTAGCTGCCCTTCCTTTCTGGTCAAAAATTCTATTGTCTCTTCAGCCGCTGAATCCATTCGTATCCATCCATCTTTTCCGACAATCACCCAATTCTCCACATAATCAGAGTTATTTTTCATGTTTTCCAGAATCCCCCTGACCTTTGTGAAAGCTTGTAAGGTTGCCCCTTCACCCAAAATAGCGATGACCTCATCTCGTTGACTGCTCTGCTCAACCTCATATTGAATGCGGCTGAGCCATTCCTCTACCTGCCTTGCCAGGGTGTTATCAATCTGCTCAAGTTCATGGGTCAGTGCGTTATGCAGTGCGGCTTTTGATGAATAAAACGAGATGAGCGTCACCACAAGCAAGCCGATAATGATGATGCTCAAAGTGGGTACAAGAAACTTACTGAACAAATTCCATTTAATCATAGTTGAGACTCCTTGTTAAATTGAGGAATAATTATTTAGCTTGTATGTAGCATCAAACGGTTATAGCTCTATTTTCGGCGCACTATGCAGAGCCGTTAACCTGAGACCTGGCTTACTCTTTCTGCAATCGTTACGCGGTACAAAGCCCTGCGCAACATGATCTTTTTTAATTTGCAAACAGCGCATAAACTTTTTAATTAGATGATCCTTTCGCTGTAATTGTAAAGGGGGGGGGAAAAAATATTTTTTGCATCCTGTTAATCCCTTTAAATTCTGAGTTAGCTCAATAGTTTCTTTGTTCATCAGAAGCCGGGTTTTTCGAAAAAACCCGGCTTCTCAGCCTGGCAAAACTGAAAAGATTGAGATGGTACAATTTTTCAAGAACCTTCGATCTTATGAGGAAAAGACACTCTTTTTGGTGACAATTTCGGATTCTTGAGATGTCGATCGTTATCGCGTCTGGTTTTTTTGGCCAGATTCTGGTGGAACGCCCGTGTCAAATCAATGCCGGTCTGATTAGCAAGGCAGCACAATACAAAGAACACATCTGCAAGTTCGTCGGCCAGATCACCTTCTTCTGACGGCTTGGCACTCTGATCGCCATACCGTCGCGAGAGAATTCTGGCAACTTCCCCAACTTCTTCAACCAACTGCGCCAGATTAGTCAATTCGGAAAAATATCGAACACCAATGGTCTGTACCCATTCATCAATCATGTCTTGGCATTCACGCAATGTCAAATTTGTCATATCCTTTTCTCGCAAAACCGCAAAGCTCGCAAAGAATGGATATTCAAAGGCTTTGTGTCTTTGCGGGCTTTGCGAGAGCAAGCAGGAAATTATTCAGACGTACTTAAGTGACACTAGTTCAGGTAGTATTGCTGTTGTTTCGGGAAAGAGTCTTCGAATTTCCTGAAATAATTGTTGATGCAATCTTAAGAAATCCTTGTAATGTAAAGAAAATATTCCTTCCCAGGAAAAAAACTTGAATTTTTCTCTGGAAAAAGAAAGAACGATTTAAGAACGGAAGGATGTGAAATTCACACAGACTTACAGGAGTCTAGAAGAATGAATGTGCTTATGATGTCGCCTCATTTTCCGGAAAATTTTTATCTTTTTTGTACAGCCTTGTATCGTTCAGGAGCAACGGTGTTGGCAATGGCGGAGGTTGACTATACGCAATTACGTCCTGAATTACAGGAGGTGGTAACTGAATATCACAAAGTACAGGACATGCACAATTATGATGAATTGATCCGGGCAGTCGGGTATTTCACGTATAAGCACGGAAAGATTGACAGGATAGAATCTCACCACCAATCCTGGTTAGAAATTGACGCCCGACTCAGGACGGATTTCAATGTTTTTGGAATTCACACGCAAGACCTCGAATGCACGCAATACAAATCCAAAATGAAGGAGAAATTTCAGGCTGCTGAAATTCCGACAGTCAAAGGACAAGTGATTCATAGCCTGGAAGAGGCGATATATGCTGTGCAAGAGATGGGGTATCCGGTGATCATAAAACCAGATAAGCGGACTGAAGTCATCACGAGCACTCCTATTCATCATGTCGGGGAATTGTATCGGTTCTTTCAGGAAAAAGGCGCCAAGGCCTATATGCTCGAAGAATTTATCAAAGGCCAGTTGTATTCTTTCGATGGTTTAACTGATCGGCATGGCAATATCGTGTTTGCGACTAGTCATGTTTTTAATTACCCCGACATGGAAATTCTCGACCATGACCTGAATATGGCGTATTATTCCTTGCGCGAAATTCCAGAGACCTTGAGTGAGTATGGCATAAAAATTATTGACGCCTTTGGCATGAAAGAACGCTTTTTTCATCTGGAATTTTTTAAAGTCGATGAATGCCGCTTTATCATCGTAGAAGCCAACATGAGGCCTCCGGGCGGGTTAACAATGGATATGTTCAATTATGCGGCCGATGTGGATTTGTATCAGGAATGGGCGAATCTGCTCGTGTACGATACCTTCAGAGCAAGTGCCTATCAACGCAAATATCATGTGGGATATATCGGCAGAAAACACAATCGAAGGTATCAACACTCTCATTCCGATATTTTCCAAGCTTATGGAGACCTGATCGTTCATCACCAGGAAATGAATAAAGCTTTATGGCCTATTCTTGGGAACTACGGGTATGTGGTAAGAAGTTCTGAACTCACAAGAATCTTTGATGTTATCGAGTTTGTTCATCGAACAGAGGGGGGACTATATGAATATTGAATATCATCGTTGGTGGAGTCCGCATTTGGGGCATGACATGGAGTTAAAAGTCTATGGACACGATGGGAAAGCCATTGTGGTCTTTCCATCGGCCGCCGGTCGGTTTTATGACTATGAAGATTTTGACATGGTGGAAGCCTGTCGTCCCTTCATTGACACGGGGAACATTAAACTGTTTACCGTAGATAGTATTGACGATCAATCCTGGTTAAATTACGGCGTTCCTCCGGATGAACGCGCACATCGCCAGGAAGAGTATGAACGCTATATTATTCATGAAGTCGTGCCATTTATTCGCGCCCATGGGACGCTGTATGAAAAATTAATGGTCACCGGGTGCGATATGGGAGGGACTCATGCGGCGAATTTCTTTTTTAAACATCCCGATATCTTTGATACCCTTGTTGCCCTGAGCGGGATGTATGGCTCCTGGAGCTTTCTCGGAGATTTTATGAGTGATGCGACCTATTATCATTTTCCGTTAACCTATCTCCCCAATCTGGACGATCCCAAATATTTGGAGAAATATCGGGAAAGCCAGATTATTTTGTGCGTCGGGCAGGGCGCATGGGAGCAGGAATCACTTCCCGATACCCGTAACATGAAACGGGTGCTGGAAGAAAAGCAAATTCCGGTCTGGGTGGATTTCTGGGGCTATGACGTCAATCACGATTGGCCCTGGTGGCGGAAGCAGATTGCCTATTTTCTCGGGCAACTTCCTTTTACCCGATAACAACAGATTCGTAGTTCTCGCTTTAGCGAGTTTGCGCTTGAAGTCGAGACTACGAATCCGTCAAAATTCACCGTATCCCGAACTCACGTTATTTTTTCTACACTACCTCTACAAAGTCTTGATCGCCAGCTCAATGCGTTGCAGAGCTTCTGCTAAAACCGAACGCGAGCAGGCCAGGTTCAGACGCTGGAAGCCTGCCCCTCCGCTGCCAAATTCTGCGCCGTCATTTAACCACACCTTAGCTTTTTTCAGCATGAACGACTTCAACTCTTCGGCTTCTAAAGGTAAAGCGCGGCAATCCAACCAGACCAGATACGTGCCTTCAGGTTTGATAACCTTGATCTTCGGAATCCGCGTGTTCACAAATTCTATCAAAAATTCGAGATTGCCCTGGAGATAGTCCAATAACTGTTCCAACCACTCTTCGCCCTCAGAGTAGGCGGCTTCCATCGCCACCATCCCAAAGATATTGGCCATATTGCCAATTCCGAGATTTTGTTTGGTATTCACAAAAGCGTCGCGCAGGACTGGATCGGAAATAATAACAAATCCGGTTTGTAATCCGGCAATATTGAAGGTTTTATTCGGAGCCGCACAGGTAACGGTATAACGAGCGATCTCATCGGAAATCATGGCGGTCGGCGTATGACGGCAGCCTCGAAAAATGAGATCCGAATGAATTTCATCCGAGCAGAGCACCACATGATGCTCTCTGCACAGGTTTGCCAGCCGGGTCAGTTCTTCTCGAGTCCAAACCCGCCCGACCGGATTGTGCGGGCTGCACAATAACAAGACTTTGGTGCGCGAATCGAATTTGCGTTCCAAATCGTCAAAATCAATTTCATATCGTCCGTTAGTACATTGCAGTTGATTTTCAACTATGTGGCATCCATTGAATTTCACGGCTTTAAAAAACGGATAATAGACCGGCGTCTGGACGATCACGTTATCCCCCGGATGGGTATAGGCCTTGACTGCCCAATGAAAACCCGATACCACGCCCGGCGTCAACACGATCCATTCTTTTTGAATGTTCCAGCCATGCCGTTTTTTCATCCAGTTGATAATCGCCTGGTAGCAAGAATCAGGCATGGCAGTATAGCCATAAATCCCATGTTCAGCCCGGCGTTGAATGGCCTCCACCACAGCCGGCGGGCATTGAAAATCCATATCTGCCACCCATAACGGCAGCACATCTTTTTCACCCACCAGGGTTTCCGCCAAATCCCATTTGAAACTCTGCGTATGTCGTCGTTCAATGATTGTATCAAAATCGTATCGCATTCATCGCTCCTTCGCAACAGTTTTCCGAAGTCTGCCACACTTCGAGAAAACTCAACTCGCGTTGTCTATTGACAGAAAAATCTGAGTGTTAAAATACTCGGTTTTTGTAGATAGAATCCCACCATCAACCACTTTTGTAAAAATGGAGGTGAAAGTAAAGAAAAAGTTGTGAGGTGAAATCTCATTCTCTAACATTTTTCACCGCAGAGGACGCAGAGTTCCGCAGAGAAAAAAAATTTCATTCTTTTAGATTTTAAACTTGTCAAAAAAACTAAACTACAAATAATTGTTTAGTAACTAGTTATGTACCGGTGAGCAGCTTTGTTGACCGAAAGAAACGATGGCGGTGCTCCATGCTCCACCCCACGTTTTTCGCCTAACAAGGCTGTTGGACGGTACGATGTGCTGAATAGTTACCATTTCTTCTTATTATGAAGTTAAAGCAAGACTTACGCAACATCCCCCTTTGTCCCCCCGTAAACGGAGAAACTTACAAAAGAGCGACACCTCTCTTCCTCCCGCTTGCGCGGGGATAAAGGGAGGCGTGCGTAAGTCCTAATTGGAAAATTGACACCGTAAAAACAATACCTGCTGTATGTTAGAATGAGCGTTTTTTCTTATGGGTGAATGTTCTTAAAGGAGCAGAAAAATATGCCAAAGGAAATCTTCCGTAAGGTGGCGTTAGAGCGTATATCGTCGCCTGAACAATTGGATCAGCTCATTATTATTACCTCGCCCGTGGGATGGCTCGCATTGCTGGCGGTAGGCGCGCTGCTGGCGGCCGCAGTGTTTTGGGGATTCTATGGCACGATCCCGGCCAAAGTGCAGGGGCTGGGCATTCTGTTGCAAAAAGGCGGATTGGCCGGCATTCAAGCGCAACACTCCGGCACGATTACGTCCATCAATGTGGAAGTGGGTGATGTTGTCGAAAAAGGCGATGTGGTGGCACGCCTCCGCCGGGACGATTTTTTGGAACGCATCCGGCAGGCACAATTGGAACTGGATAATTTCCAAACCTCTTTCCAAGAACAGCAAAAAGTCAAAGCAGAGTCTAATAGCATTCGAATTCGACAGTTAGAACAGGAGATTGCCAACCACAACCAACAAATCAGAAACCTCGAAAATCAACTAAACACCCAGAGAACCGTCCTTCAACAGAAACGAGAACTCAAAGAAGGCTTTTTGCGGCTGGTGAACGAAGGGATTTTCAGCAGGAGCAAACTACTGGAAGTGGAGAATGAAATTGTCACGATTCAGCAAAATATCAATGCCTTACAATTAGAAATTGAAAAAGTGAAAAACCTGTTACACACATTTTCTCTTGAAATCACGCAAATTACAAGTTCTACAACCCTCTCCTCCCTCGAATATACGCAGCAAGTCGAAAAAATGCAGCTCGCTATTCAAAGTTTGCAGAATGATTTTGCGGAAGCGTCTCAGGTGATCAGTCCATACAGTGGAAAAGTGGTTGAAATCGCCGGCATGACGGATACGCTGATGAGCCAGGGCAGCACGATTCTCATTCTGGAAGCCCGGCAGGAAGACGTTGAACTTGAGGCGGTTATCTACTTTTCGCCCTTTACCGGAAAAAAAGTACAGGTCGGCATGAACGCGCAAATTCTCCCGTCCACGGTGAAAGTCGAAGAGTATGGTTTTATCGAAGGCATTGTGATCCATGTGGATAAATATCCCTCAACGGTCCAGTCCGTGTTAAAAACTTTACAGAATCAGCAGCTAGTCCAGGTGCTCGCTGCGAATGCCGCGCCTGTTCGCGTGATAATCCAATTGATGCGCGACGAGCAGACGCCGAGCGGGTATAAATGGTCATCGAGGCAGGGACCACTAATCGAAATTAACAGCGGCACGATTTGCTCGGCTGAAGTCACAGTACACGAACAGGCGCCGATTACCCTGGTCATTCCGATTTTGAAGAAATACCTGTTAGGTGTTGGGGATACTCCCGGTAGTCAGTAGTCAGCAATCAGAGATCAGGCATTAGCAATCACTGCGTACTGATTGCTGATGCCTGAGAGTCCTGACGACTGAGACTGAATTGATAAGGAATGTGAGGTATGGCAAAGACAGAAAATGACGCAATGCCAGGAACCTTGAAGACGCAGATCCCTCCGCCACAACCGCAGGGCAAGCGTTTGTGGAAAAATAAGAAGGTACAGGTGCCATCGATCTTACAGATGGAAGCAATTGAATGCGGGGCGGCCGCCCTGGCTATGGTGTTAGCGTATTACGGCCGCTACGTGCCTCTGGAGAAATTACGAGTCGAATGCGGCGTGAGTCGTGATGGCAGTAAAGCCAATAATATGCTAAAAGCGGCTCGCAAATATGGACTGGAGGCCAAAGGCTACCGCAAAGAACCCCGAGACTTGAAAGAATTTCGCCTGCCGATGATCATCTTCTGGAATTTCAATCACTTTGTCGTTTTGACCGGAATGAAGGGCAAGAACGTCTATATTAACGATCCTGGTATAGGTCCGCGCACGATTTCCGATGAAGAATTCGATCAGTCATTTACCGGGGTTGTGTTGACCTTCGAACCGACGCCGGCATTCGAGAAAGGCGGCGAAAGACCCAACGTGCTGAAGGCTCTCGCCAAACGTTTGCAAGGAGTGAAATTGGCATTAACATACACGCTGTTAGCCGGACTCTTTCTGGTCATTCCCGGGTTAGCCATTCCCACGTTTCAGAAAGTGTTTATTGACAGCATCCTTGTCGGGCAGATGCATGGATGGCTGCGTCCGCTGCTGGTCGCAATGGGACTGACCGCCATCGTGCAAGCCATCCTGGTCTGGCTGCAGCAGCATTATCTGCTTCGGTCGGAAACAAAATTGGCCTTAACCTGGTCGGCCAAATTTTTCCGACATGTTTTTCGTTTGCCGGTGGCCTTTTTTTTCCAGCGCCAGGCTGGCGATGTCGCCAACCGCGTGCAACTAAACGATCAGATCGCAGCCCTGCTGTCCGGGGAATTGGCTGCGAATATGCTCAACATTATCATGGTGGTGTTTTATGCGGCCTTAATGTTTCAATATGACGTCTATTTGACCCTCATCGGAATTTCTATCGCCTTGCTGAATATGGCCATGCTGAAATATGTTGCCAAGAAACGCGTCCTGCTCACACAAACCCTCCAGCAAGATCAGGGAAAACTGATTGGCACAGCGATGAGCGGCTTGCAAATGATTGAAACTATCAAAGCCACAGGCTCGGAAACCGATTTTTTTGCATCATGGGCCGGATATCAAGCCAAAGTCCTGAATTCTCAGCAAAAACTCGGGACCACCACGCAATTATTAAACGCAGCACCTCCGTTTCTGTCGCAAATGAACACTATCAGCATACTTGTCTTCGGCGGTCTGCGAATCATGCAAGGCCATCTCAGTATGGGGGAGCTGATCGCGTTTCAAACCTTGATGGGGAATTTTATCCGCCCCGTCAATCAAATGGTGAACCTGGGATCCAAAATCCAGGACGCCACGGCCGGCATGAACAGACTTGACGACGTCTTCAAGCATGAGCCGGATTATAGCTTTCTCAAGGAAGATTCATCGAAAGTGAGCGATGAGGACGCCGAATTCAATAAATTGGCCGGATATTTGGAATTGAAAAACATCACCTTTGGCTACAGCCGTCTTGAAGCCCCCTTGATCGAGAATTTCAGCCTCTCACTGAGGCCGGGCGAGCGCGTGGCATTGGTCGGAGGATCCGGGTCAGGTAAATCAACGGTTGCCAAGCTTGTCACCGGCCTGTATCAACCCTGGGAAGGAGAAATTTTGTTCGACGGCAAGCCGCGCGAAGCCTATCCGCGGCGTATTATGCATAATTCGCTGACCGCCGTGGATCAGGAAATTTTTATTTTTGCCGGCACCATAAAAGAAAATTTGACCTTGTGGGATCAGACGGTTCCGGAAGAGCATATCGTGCAAGCCGCCCGCGACGCCTGTATTCATTATGACATCGGATCCCGGCCCGGAGCCTATGACAGCCGTGTTGAAGAAGGCGGCGCGAATTTCAGCGGCGGGCAGCGCCAGCGCCTTGAGATTGCCCGCGCCTTAGTGAATCAACCGAACCTGCTGGTTCTCGACGAAGCCACCAGCGCTCTGGACGCCAAAACCGAAAAAATCATAGATGATAGTATCCGCCGTCGCGGCTGTACCACGCTGGTGATTGCCCACCGGTTAAGCACTATTCGAGATGCCGACGAAATTATCGTGCTTGAAAAGGGCAAGGTCGTGCAGCGGGGGACGCATGAAGAAATGATTCAAGACCCTGAAAGTCCGTATGCAAAGCTGATTCAGGCGCATTAAATCGAGTCATCGAATAACACGAATAACGCGACTCAAGAAGAGAAACCGGGTTTTTGTCAAAAACCCGGTTTCTTATACGTACATGGGAGAGCACAATGGCAACGCTTATCTGTCCGCAATGTTCGGCAAAATATCAGATTGACGATGAAAAATTGCAGCGTTTCGCAAAATTTCGCTGTAAACGATGTCAGCACATTTCCCCGATTCAGTACCATGTTATGCCTGCTGCGCCTGTCGAGCCTGCGATTGAAGATGAACCGCCGATCCAGCCCCATGTCATCCCTGCTGCGTCTGGCGAGCCTGCGATTGAAGATGAATTTGCGCTTGCGGAACAAATGCTGGCGCGGTTGGAAGAAGAACAAGATATTGAGAGCATCTTTAAGAACGAAGGCGAATTGATCCCTGTTCAGGTAAACAAACCATTCTCCCTGGGTTCGGATGCACATGTCTGGCTGGTTCATACGGGCCTCATTGATATTTTTTCTATCCGCCTCGAACAGGGACAACCGATCGGCTCCAGACGCCATCTTGTCCGTCTTGAGCCGGGGCGATTATTTTGCGGGATCGAAGCAGAACGGTATGGTAAGAATAGAGCGCTGATTGCCGTCGGTTCTGTTGAGACATCCATTTTACAACTCGAACGAATGCACTTGCACGAGTTGGCTCAACTCCACGAATTTTCGGCCATCGGAATCAGCGAGTTGCTCGATCAGTGGATTAGTTCTGTATTGGAAGCCTTTAAGAAAGAGATGATCCCTAAAGAGTGCCAGATCTTGCCGGAAGCAGAGCACACGCTCCAACTGAAAAATAATGTAAGTTATAAACCCAAAAAAGGGCTTGTCTGGATCATGCATCGGGAAGGCGGAAGCCGCTTTCTGGGGAACGCTGACTTTCCGAAAATTCGAGGTCCTGTGTATTTTCCGCTCTCACAAAGAACCTGGATGCATACGCTCGAACCGGTCACCCTGGAGTACACTCAGACCCTTGAGCTTGTTGGCAAGCCTGAGTTCTGGCAGGCCTTCGAGCAGTTTCAGGTCTTTCTTTTAGACAGCCTCATCAGCATTTCGGAGAGAGAGGCTCTGGCGGAAAAAGGACGCTTAAAACGTAAGGCCGAAGATGAGAAAATCTCTTTCAGAAATGCCTTGACCTACCTGTTTTCTGTGGTCAAAAAAGGGAAAGATTTACTCAGCGAGGATACCGCCGATCCGTTGCTTGCAGCCTGTAGAGCGGTCGGAAATGCTCTGCGCCTCACCATCGTTCCTCATCCGGATGCTCAAAAAGGACGGAATTCGCTGGATGATATTCTGCGGGCTTCCAGAGTGAAAAAGCGTGAGGTGCTTCTGAAAGGGACATGGTGGCTGCAAGATTGCGGCCCCTTTCTTGCGTATATCGAGGAAGATAAACGTCCGGTCGCCCTCATCCCCAAATCTTCCAGGTCCTATATGTTGTTCGATCCTGTGAAAAGAAGTCGGACAATCGTGAACGCGCAGGTTGCTGAGACGCTCGAAGGCAAAGCCTCCACCTTTTATGTGCCTTTTCCGGAACATGCGCTGACATGGAAGGATCTGCTGAAAATCGGTCTCCAGGGCATCAAAGGCGATATCACTATGGTCCTGGTAATGGGAATAGCTGGCGCATTATTAGGGCTTCTGACGCCCGTGATTACCGGAATCATTTTCGATACCATTATTCCCGGGGCCTTGCTGCACCAACTCTACACGATCGGCGCGATTCTGATCGTCTGTGCGATCACGACCGCCGTATTCGAGATCACCAAAGCCATGGCCATGGTTCGTATCGAGGGCAAGACAGACTACAGACTGCAAGCGGCATTATGGGACCGGCTGCTCTCGCTCTCAACCCCGTTTTTCCGGCAATATACGGCTGGCGATCTGGCTGTTCGCAGTTTGGGAATCAATGGCATTCGTCAGGTGATGTCTGGGGTGACGCTCCAATCTTTGTTAACAGCAACCTTTTCGATTGTCTATCTGGGGCTGCTGATATATTATGACTGGTTTTTAACCAAAGTCGCTATCGGAATTTCATTCGTAGCGTTTATGCTGACCTTAGGATTGGGGTATTTATTTGTCCGCCACCAAAGACCCTTAAATGCGATTGAAGGGAGATTGTCGGGGCTGATTTTACAATTGATTACAGGCATCAGCAAGCTGCGGATATCCGGAACAGAGGATCGGGGGTTTGCTGTTTGGGCAAAAGAATTTAGTCAACAAAGAACGTGTAGTCTAAAATCTCGAAAAGTGCAGAACTGGCTTATCACCTTGAATACGCTGCTTCCGGTGTGCGCCTCGATGATTTTTTACTATTTCATTCTGTCAAAAATTTTACATCCCGCTGAAAAAGGCTTGTCAACCGGGGATTTATTAGCATTTCTTTCAGCCTATGGCACGTTTCAAGGCAACCTTCTGCAAATGAGCGGCGCTTTGCTGAGTACATTGAGCATCCTCCCTTTATACGAAAGGCTCAAGCCAATTATGGAAGAACGTCCTGAGGTTGACGCCACCAGATCTCATCCGGGGGATTTAAGCGGGAATATCGAAGTGACTCAGGTACATTTTCGCTATAGTGCGGATGGCCCCTTGATTTTACGCAGCGTATCCTTAAATATTGCCAGCGAAGAGTTTGTGGCCATTGTCGGCGGATCAGGATCCGGAAAATCCACGTTAATGCGGCTGCTCTTAGGTTTCGAAACGCCGGAATCCGGCACGATCTATTACGACGGACACGATATATCGCAAGTAGATGTGCTCGAAGTCCGCCGGCAAATCGGCGTGGTGCTGCAAAATGCTCAGATTATGGCAGGGTCTATTTATGAGAATATTGTTGGGGCAGGAGCGGCCGGCTTGACGAGTAACGATGCCTGGGAAGCAGCGCGGATGGCGGGATGCGAGGAAGATATCCGGGCGATGCCAATGGGAATGCACACGATGCTGCCCCCTGGAGGCGGTACGCTGTCAGGCGGGCAGCGCCAGCGCATTATCATTGCGCGCGCCATTGTTAGAAAACCGCGTATTTTGTTTTTTGATGAGGCCACGAGCGCGCTAGATAACAAAACGCAGAGTATTGTCAGTGAAAGTATCGAACAATTACAATCAACCCGGATCGTGATCGCCCACCGGCTCAGTACGATTATGAACGCCGACCGCATTTATGTCATGGACCGGGGCGAAATAGTGCAAAGCGGAATATACCATGAACTGATCAAACAGGAAGGCGTGTTCGCCGACCTGGCCAAACGGCAGATGGCGTGAGGTTTTTTATGGCGTCAGCCATGCTTTTGGGAGGTGGTGCCTTTGGACACGTTATGAACATATCGCGCGTGAACTTGTTTCGTATCGAGAGCCTGGTTGTTGATTTTTCGAATAACCAATTATTCACAAAATACTGAGGGCAAATGAGGAACAATGCCGCTGCTGTTGAGGCGGCAGGCAGAGTTGCCGGAGATTGCCCATGTAAAGGAGCATATTATGTCAGTACAAAGCGCAAAAGCCCTGGTGGAAAAGCTCAAAGCAGACCCGGAATTTGGCAAACAACTCGAACAAGAAGAAAATATTGACAAACGAGTTGAGATTATGAAAGATGCCGGCTTTGATTTCAGTAAAGAAGAATTTCGCCAGGCGGTCATGGAAATGTCTTCCGATAGCGGAGAATTAAGCGATGACGACCTGGCTGCCGTTGCCGGTGGCAAATCCGGGACCTGGGTCGGGGTCGGCACAGGCGCTGCGTCGGGGGCTGCCGCCGCTGCCGCCGGGGCCGCTGCGGCTGCGGCTTTTTAAGCCCTGTTATTCACCTCTGTTTTCTCATGGCGTCCTCTCAATGATTGAGAAGAGGACGCCTTTTCATGGGATGCTCACGGCTCATTTATGCGATCCGCCTGCAAGACGAACCGCTTGTGGCACGATGGGAAGAATATGCGCAGGAGGCTCAACGTATCGGCGTCGTTCATGCCCTGGTAAATTAGAACTGGTTATTCATCAAACGTCTGCGGGAAAAATTCCGACGGAATGTTTCACGCTGATTGGTTTCTGAAATTTGTTGGGCTGGAAAAATATCCTGAATATCGAGAGGGGGGGAGGTTTCAGAATTATACTGGAAAAATTAGCTTCAAATGCCGTGTCTGACATTATTCGCCGTTATATGCACGTTTGCCATATAAAAAAAATGAGTCCAGTGATCAGGTATGTTTTTGAGGAGGTGGTGTCTTGGGACGCGAGATCAGAATATTGGGAGCTAGAAGGTTTCGTCACGAGAACCTGATGGTTGATTTTTCGAATAACCAATCATCTACAAAACACTGAGGGCAAGTGAGGAGCAATGCTGCTGCTGTTGAGGCGGCAGGCAGAGTTGCCGGAGATTGCCCATGTAAAGGAGCACATTATGTCAGTACAAAACGCAAAAGCCCTGGTGGAAAAACTCAAAGCAGACCCGGAGTTTGGCAAACAACTCGAACAAGAAGAAAACATTGATAAACGGGTTGAGATTATGAAAGATGCCGGCTTTGATTTCACCAAAGAAGAATTTCGACAGGCCGTGATGGAAATGTCCTCCGATAGCGGAGAATTAAGCGATGACGACCTGGCTGCCGTTGCCGGCGGCAAATCCGGGACCTGGGTCGGGGTCGGCACTGGCGCTGCGGCCGGGGCTGCTGGTGCTGCGGCCGGGGCTGCGGCTGCCGCGGCTTTTTAAGTCCCGTTGTTCACCTCTGTCTTCTCATGGCGTCCTCTCAATGGTTGAGAGAGGACGCCTTTTCATGGGATGATCGCGGCTCAATCACAACCAGGAAGTTTATTGGAATATCAGCATGTGTTTTAGGTATTGAGGTGAAGAATGAACAATGTTCAGGGAATACGCTATCGTGGCGAGGTCTATCGAAAAAAGAAATTAGATGTCCACACTCCTCATGTCACCCCCCCCGAGGAGACCTTTGAAACAATTCAGCCCTATTTGACAAAGATTGGGGTGACAAGACTGGCGGATATTACTGGTCTCAGTCGATCCGGCATCCCGGTGTTTAATGCCATTAAACCCCATTTGAGCGTTCCTTCCATTACCCATGGAAAAGGATTGACCAAAAACGCGGCCCTAATCTCGGCAGCCATGGAGGCGATTGAACGACATCACTGCTTTACAGTCAATTATCATGTTTTTGAGCAGTCCTATCATGAATTGCAGCAGCATTACCCCGTTATTCCGCTTGAACATCTTGCGTTTGCGAAGCATTCATTGTTTCATCCTGATCATGTCGAAGCATGGGTGCCGGGGTGGGATATCCTCAATCAGGAAGAGGTTCCGGTGCCCTTTGGGTATGTCAACATGGGTTATCCGCCTTCATTTACGGGTTTGCATTCTTTTCAGGTCACTTCGAACGGGTTTTCGTGCGGCATGGACTTTCTTGAAGCGGCGTATCAGGCGCTGCTTGAGGTGATTGAGAGAGATTCAATCGCGTGCGCGCAGATGGCGGCAAAAGCGTCTGGCTTGCCGTTTCCCCCTACCAGAGTCATGCTTGAAAGCGTGACATCTGAAAAAATTCGAGAACTGGTTGACCGGCTTCAAGCGATTGACACGCTTCCCTTGTTATTCGATTGCATGACCGATACGCAAGTTCCGACGTACAACTGTTATCTGTATGACAAAGCGTTCCCACAGAGAGGGTTGGCCCATGGCATGGGATCGAGCCTGGATCCTGAAGAAGCCATGATACGAGCTATTACAGAAGCGGTGCTGGCCAGAACCGTGTTTTACAGCGGCGTCAGGGAAATGAATGACAGAAATGCCTATGCCCTGTTTAAAACGAACGGACCGGAAACCGTCAAATTGATGAAGGTGCTGGATGCCGAACCAGGAGAGCTTGATGCCTCAACACTAAGGTCTGAGGCGGCGTCGAGTTTCGAAGAAGATATGTTGCTGTGCATCGAGAAACTTAAACAGGTTGGCGTGAATCAAATTATCGTGCTCAACATCACTGAACCCGCATTCTCAGGAGCCGTGGTTAAAGTCGTCGTTCCCGGTCTTGAAGGGTATCTGACGCCGCAATATCAACCAGGAACGCGTGCGCGCTCATATTTAGGAGGCAAAAAATTATGAACTGCGTTATATTTACCGGACCGACGCTCTCTGTTGAAGAAGCGCGAAACATCGTTGAGGCGACGTATCTCCCTCCGGCAAAACAGGGAGATATTATGGCAGCGATTTTTACCTATCGTCCCGATGTGATCGGCATTGTTGACGGATGCAATGATGATGAATTGCCGGTATGGCATAAGGAAATCCTTTTTGCGCTCGATAATGATATTCGCGTGTATGGTTCAGGGGGAATCGGGGCGCTGCGGGCGATTGAAACCGAGCGATTCGGCATGATTGGCGTGGGCGCGATCTTTCACCGACTTAAAACACAACTGGTCAGCAGCGACGATGCGGTCATGTCCGTCTATGAAGAGCGCGATGGGAAATTCTGTCGCATTTCCGAACCGTTAGTGAATATCGAAGCCACCTTTGCATCAGCCGTCCAGGTCGGAATCATTGATCAAGCGTGTTCAGATCATCTCATGCAGGTTTCTCAAGAACTCTACTATAAAGATCGAAACTTTTCTCGCATCTTCCAACACGCTGAACAGAGTGGCTTTTCATATAAAAAAATAGAAGCGCTGAGCACATATTGCAGGCAGAACTATCGGGATCTTCAAAAAGAGGATGCTCTCATGCTGCTTGAGGCGATCAAAACGACGACGCCCAAAAAGAGCGACGCCCGATATCGCAAGATTATAGACCCGCAGGATAATGTGTTCCTGCATGTCCTCAAATACCGTGACCAGGAAGTCAGCCGCCAGAGCAATCATGCCCCTCTGTATGCGGTTGCAGATTATATTGCTATTAATCATCCTGAAATGGATGAGGTCATCGTCCGAGCCAAAAACAGATATTTAATCGGTTATCTGGCCGATATCTTACAGGTTGAGGTGACAGAGGAAGAAATTGACGCGGAAACACGAACCTTTAAGACGCGTTACGGTCTGCGCGACGAACATGCGTTTGAAGAATGGCTGCGTCATAATGATCTGATCATTGAAGAATTCTCCCGCCTGATGAAGGAAAATGCCCGTATGCATAAACTGCACAGGGCCTTACACATTCAACTGAAACAGAAAAAATTCACAAGAATTTTCCTCGATGAGTTAAAACTCACGAACAGCTATGCGTCATGGGCAGAAAGGGCCTGTTATAACGAGCAGGCAGCGACTGAGCATCGAGCCGAATTTGTCGAGGAATTTCAACGCTGCACGCTTGCCGACAGCGTCAAAAAGTTTCTGCCCGGCCGCAATGTCGAGTGGCATTCAATTTTTATGGATATTGTTTCTGAAGCAGGCTTTACTCCGGAATCGCTGAAAGCCGCTCTTATCAAAACGATGCTCGAAAAACGCATGCTTGAAAACATGGCCAGGAATCTCGTGCTCGGAGAGCATGACTTCCAGGACAAGGAACACTGACATGGTGACGGTATTACGACCAACCAGAAAGGCGGACTTCATCAGCGCCGAGGTTTTTGAATCGCTGTTTACAAAGCACCTGGAGGGGTATCTTGATATCACAATCATTGACATGGTGGAGTGGTGCCAACTGATTTTTGGAGGAGAAGAGCCCCCTCTTTCTTTACAAAATGCGGAGGACAATTTTCTGAGGCATGCTGAAGGGTATGACTACTTCTGTCCCGGCTGCGAACTCATCCCGCAGGCTCATATTTTCATGGCGCTGCGGAATCGAAGCGGGGCGAATATTCGCCTGCTGTTGATCGCCCACGCCCCTGGAGCGTATGTGATGGAATGGGCGATGTTACGGCCGCTTCTCGTCTCGGGCGATCTGATCATCGCGCCCAGTCAAAGCGGGCAAGAGACCATCACGTTTCTGGCCCCGGAGCTTGCCCCTTTCATTCACGTGATTCACCATCCGATGTCGCCCTTACCCGCTGTGTCTGACGCTGGTAAGCCGGAGAAAAAAGACCTGATTGTCACCTTGAGCCGCATTGACAAGGGAAAACTGATCCATCGCCAGATCGAGGCCATGGCCATTTTGCGCGATTGGGGGTACGACCGTCTTTGTCTGGAAATTGCCGGGCCTTTAGAGGATCCTGCCACTGGTGAAATGACCCAGTACGCCCGCGCACTGCGCGCCATGATCGCGCGACTGAAATTGGAGGGGCATGTCAAACTGGTCGGCGTTATTTACGGTGATCACGAGAAAGCGCGATTGCTTGCCAGGGCGAAAATGCTGTTATACCTTTCGGTCACGGTTGAAGAGGCCTACCCAAAAGCTTCCATTGAAGCGCTGGGAATGGGGATTCCGGTGATTGCCGTGCAGTGGGACGGATTCATAGAAACGGTGGGGGCGGCCGGGAAATTGGTACCCGTGCGCACAAATGCATTGAATGGCCGCGTGGATGTGAACCCGACAGAGGTGGCCGACGCGATTGAAGAGTTGCTGCATCATGCTCCTCCTGCTCACCAGTGTCGAGAACAAGCGAACATCTTTCACCCCCAATACATGGCTGCCCGCTACGACAGGGTTCTGCGTGAGGCCCTGCAACAGCGCAAAAGGCTGCATACAGATGAAGCCCGTCTTGACCAGGAACGCGCGGCTCCGCGAGACGGATTGCTTGCCAAAAACAGCATCTTGCGCCCATTTTTGTGGAAAGAGTTGTTCGCGCTCTCGCTCGAATACCTTGAAAGGGTTCGCCGCGTTTGGAAGGGGGAGAGCTTTTCGAGGCCGCTCAAGTTTCAAATCTGTCAGCAGTTGTTGCTGACCTCAACTCAGAAGGCGTTGGAACATTTTCTTGCGGATCCCGCACACGATGGTCACATAGTAACGTTTGGGAATGACGCTCCCGTTCCCGACGAATCCGGTGATTTTTTTGAACAACTTTTTTCCGGGGTCTTCATGGATACGACGCCCGACTCAAAAGAGGTCTGTCTCCTGGCTTGCACATCCGCCGGCCGATATGATCTGCTTGACAAGGCATTATCATTTTTTCAGATGTACCAGCATCGCTCCTTCGGCGTCAACTATTTAACCATCGAACTGTTGATCGAGAAAAGCCAGTATGACCAGGCGCTCCGGATGCTGAATGAAATCTTGTTTAACGGGGGGAGCGAAGAATTCCACCATATTTTTCTGCGGCAGTTCGCTCAAATCGGCCGAAAAATCGGAAACCCAGGCATTACTCTGGCGCGACTGCAAACGTGGTTAGCCAGATATCCCGATTCGCCGGATTCAGGCCCGCTATGGCTCGATCTCGCTGTAAATGCCGCTCATTCGGGGAAGGAGCACATCACAACAGCCCGAAATGCTTTTCGCTCAGCCCAAAATCTGTTAGGGGACGTTCCGGCGGTGGCGAAGGTTGAAAAGCTCATTCAACGCAAGTCGCTCTTATCTCTGGTTTAAGCTGGTGGTTTTTCATAGAATTGTTAACAGCTTCATAACGGATACACAAATTTTTTATGAGCATTGTCTTGATACATCCTCCGTGCGCAATGCCGGATCAACCATATATCAGCCTCTCTGTACTGGCGCCGTTTTTAGCGTCACAGGGGATTGCTACGTGCGCGTTGGATCTCAATATCGAGTTTTTCCGCGCGTTTCTGTCCGAACAACATCTCGTCCGGGTCTGCGAATACGTTAAAGCGCGAGTTGCGACGATTAAGGCTCAAAAAGGGTTGAACGAGACAGAACAACAAGCTCTGCACTACTTGACGAAAATATTCGAATTGCTTCAGGAAAAAGAACGCAGAGAACGCATCACGCGCCTTTTCGATGATAACAGTCTGGGGAATGCCGAACGAATCAATATTTTTAAAAATGCTTTGCGAGTGGCAAGCCTTCCCTATGATCCTGAGAAGATTGATTTTACGCACAATACCAATTATGTACGGTATTTTTCGGATTTCAGCCGGTTCTCTTCGCAAGACATCTGCGAAAGTCTTCGGCAGGGATCGCTTTTCACCGCATTTTTAGAGGACATTCTGCGCGCGTACATGCGCGATAAAACGCCAGATATTGTCGGTATTTCCGTCAGTTTTCCGGACCAGATTATACCGGCCTTTCATTGTGCGAAGAGCATCAAAAGCCTATCGCCGCACACGCACATCACTTTCGGAGGAGCCTCCATATCTTCACACTTCCGAGAGATGACGAACCCGGGCTTGTTCCAGTACGTTGATAGTTTCATCTTGGATGAAGGGGAAGTCCCTCTGACAATGCTTGCCAAAGAAATAAAAACCGCTCCCCAACATCCCGATCTCACAAAGATTCCTGGTTTGATCTACCTTGACCGGAACAGGATCATCAAGAATAATCCGGCCGCGCCGCTCGATCTGGAAAGCTCTTTTCAGGTGGATTATTCGATCTTTCCTCTTGATCGTTATCTCATGCCGCGCAGCAAAATGTCTCTGCTTTTCAGGCTCTCCAAAGGATGTTACTGGGGAAAATGCACATTCTGCAAAATCAACCTGCCCTTTATACGCCATCATCAACAGCCTGACGCGCGCGTCTTATATGGGCATCTCAAGTCTATGCTCGCACAAACAGGCGTGTTTGTGGTGAATTTCAGCGACGATTCGGCCTCTCCTGAAGTACTCGAAGAGCTTTCCCAAAACATTCTCGCAGAAGGATTACAAATCCAATGGGCTGCCAATTTCAGAATTGATCGCCGGTTAACACTGCGTCGGCTCATTTTATTCAAGCAGGCAGGCTGCCGATCCATATCCTTTGGAGTAGAATCCTATAATAACAGGATTTTGCAGTTGATGCGCAAAGGCATCACCACCCAGTTGACAGAGAAAGTCCTGACTGATATTTCATGGGTCGGGATTCCGATTTCCTTGTATATGATTGTCGGTTTTCCTGGAGAAACAAAAGATGAGGCCCGGCAATCTTTTGATAAAATGAGAGAATTCATCCAAAAGGGACTTATCAGAACATGCATCTATAATGTCTTTGAAATCGCGCCATATTCAGCCATTCACGCTCATCCTGAAGCCTTTGGAATTGAGGCGGTGGCGACGGAGAAGAAAAAAGACCTCACTCCTCCCACGACAAAGTTTGTGTCCGGGGGAATGACGAGAGAAGAGGCGCAAGAACTCTGCCTGGAATTCATCACAGCACTTGAAAAAGGCTCATCTTCAGACTGATGGGAATGAAAGAACATGCGCATCACGAAATCTTTTACATTATTTTTAACCGGCCTTCCGGGCGCAGGCAAAACGACCCTCGGGAACGCCCTGTATGCTCGTTTGACCGAACTTGGACTCAATGTGGAATTATTGGATTCCGACACGATTGATGCCAGATTCGTCAAACACATTGCCCCCACTCCTGAAGGGAGGGACTTGCGGGTGCGCATGATGGCCTATGCTGCCTTGCTGTTGAATCGCCATCATACGATAGCGATTGTGATTGCAACATCTCCGGTAAAAAGCACGCGGGATGAACTGCGAACGGTGCTTCAAAATTTTCTCGAAGTCTTCGTGTGCTGTTCAGTGGAGACGGCTGCCAGGAGAGACCCGAAAGGCTTGTATGCTCTGGCTCGAAGAGGGGTGATCACAGACTTTACAGGCATTGATTCCGCTTATGAGCCGCCGATTGCCCCGGAAATCTTTGTGGATACCGAGAGAGAGTCAATCCGGGAAAGTGTTGAGGTTATTTATCAGTATCTGATCACGCATGGACATGTGACACTATGAGTGGAACGCATATTGTCATTATGAGGAATAAAATATGGATATACTCCTAATAAACGCGCCGTTTACAATTCCTGAATCACCGAATATCAGCATACCGACGCTTGCTGCGTATTTGAAGGAGAAGGGGTTTCAGGTTTCTGCTTTAGACCTGAATCAAGAATTTTTTTATCATACATTGACGCCGAAAAATATTCTGAACGGCCTGCATTATGCGACCGAAAAATTTTGTGCTCTGAACCGGAGCGTGCGCATGAATTTCTCGGAAATGGTCGAGTATTACAAGCTGTTCCGGCTCATCACGGCCAGTAAAAAATTTGCGGTGCAGCTTTCCGCTTTTCGTTCAGGCTTAATTGGTTTTCAGGACTTTCAAAAGATGATGTCAGGGGTCATTGATTTCTATATCCATCTGGCCTCGACGCCCTGGTATCCTGAAGGCGTCATCCGGGCGCCTGTTTTTATTTACAATTCTCCCTTTAACGAGTTTTCAGGTCAAGATATACTAGATGCCACTGAAAGGGAATTAATTTTTTCTGAGATGATGAGAGCGACGCTGAAGAATTGCTTGACGCCGCCCCTGCCGAAAGTCGTTGGCATTTCGGCTGTCTTTGCCAGCCAGATTGTTCCGGCGTTCTACTGTGCATCAATCATCAAAAAAATAGTGCCAGATGTGCATATTACCATGGGAGGACCTGGCATCTTTGTATTTTTCAGAGAACTGAAAAATACCGGGATATTCACTTTGACCGATTCATTGGTGATGGATGAAGGGGAGGTCCCCCTTGAGAGCTTGCTGCATGAACTGTCAGGCCCCAATCCCGATCTTGGCCGCGTTCCCAATCTTGTTTACCTTTCAGAAGGGAAAATCTGTCGCAATGAAAGGGCGCCTCTTCCTGATATGGTCACCCTGCCGTCTCCAGATTACAGCGTGTTTGATTTAGATCGTTATATGGATAGCAGAGAAAAAATGCGCGTTCCGTTACGGCTGTCACGAGGCTGTGCCTGGCAACAGTGCAGTTTTTGTAAGACAACCCTTTCGATGGTCAAATCATTCCAGCAGCCGCCTGAAGAGCTTGCCTATCAGCACATCAAACATACAATTGCAGAATTTGGGATCAGGAAATTTATGTTTTCAGATGAGTCTGCCCATCCGATTGTCCTGGAATACATTTCACGGAGATTGCTCAGCGACGGACTCAGCACCAACTGGATCGCTCATACCAGGGTGAGCCGGCTGCTAACACAGGAACGCTGCAAACTGTTTAAAGACGCCGGGTGTACAAAATTATCGCTGGGCGTTGAATCCTTCAGTAATCGAGTACTGAAATTAATGCGAAAAGGGATCACTTGCGAGTTAACTGATGAGGTCATCAGGGGAATCGAGGGCGCGGCGCCTCTCAATCTTTACATGATTCTCGGTTTTCCCTCGGAAACTGAAGAAGAGTTTCAAAAAGGATACGACCAGGTTCGGCATTATAAAGACGCCGGCCTGATCGCCGATTTTCAATATAGCCTTTTTACCTTTTGCTATGGCTCTCATATCTGGGAACATCCTTTAGAATACGGCATTGTCAATATCAAATATCCTGAGGGGTGTGATCTCTCGCCGGATATTTATGAATTCGAATCTTCCGGGATGCCGAGGGAAAGAGTCTTTGAACTGTATCTGAAATTGAATCCTCGAATGAACGTCAGCCTGAAACACGCGCCGGAATATCTTGAAATAAACGGCACGCAAGAAAAAATTCAGTTTAACCTGTATGATATTCAAGCAATCATAGACAAAAAATTGACTATGGACATGTCCAACTCGTTTATCAGTATTTTACAACGAGGCGATCAGAGCGGCCTCCATATCAATTCCATGAATCAATAAATGTTTTATTCGACGATAATAAGCAGTGGCGCGGCCAACCCCGATCACGCGAATGTAGAGCATGATGCGAAGAAGCAACTCTGGCTGATTAACCCTCCCTTTTCCATGCCGGGTCAGCCTGTGATCAGCATTCCGGCTTTAGCGGCCTATCTGACGGAGAAGAACATTGAGTTCGCGGCGTTTGACTTTAATCTGGCATTTTTTGAACGATTTCTCGTTCCTGACAATATTTTACGGGGACATAAATTCATTCAGCAGAGATTTCTCGAACTGAATCAACAGCCGCAACTCAATTTCACCGAAATGACGGAATACAAAAAGCTCTTTGATTTGCTGTTGGCCGTCAAACGCTGGGCCGGGAAAATCAATCTGTTAAAAACAGGGTTGATCGAGCTTGCTGACATCCGCAATGAGCCGGAACCTGTCAAAATCCTGTATATTCAACTTGCTGCAGCCCACTGCTATCCGGAATTTTCGCTTGTAACCTGCGATCCGATTTTTGCCACCGCTTCCACCTTCAATCCGTTTTCCAGCAGCGACATCACGGCATCAACGCAACAAGAGTCACTCTATTCAACAATTCTCGACGATCTGCTGCGCGACTGTCTTTCTGTATCGATCCCCAAAGTCATCGGATTATCGATTTCCTATTATAATCAAATCCTGCCGGCCTTTTACTGCGCTTATCGCATCAAAACCATAGCGCCGCAGGTGCACGTGACCATGGGAGGCGCCGCCATTTTTATTTATTTCCGCAACCTGAAGGAAAAAAAAATTTTTGAATACGTTGATTCATTTGTGATGGATGACGGAGAAATTCCGTTAGAACGGCTTTTTCATGAAGTGTCACAAGGAGATTATGCCCTGGATCGCGTGCCCGGCCTTGTCTATGTGAACGGAGAGACCATCAGGCGCAATGCGCCGCCCCCGGCCCTGGATTTTAAAGCGCTTCCTACGCCGGATTATACCATCTTTCCCCTCAATGGATATCTTAATGCAAAATTCGATATTCGGCTGCCCGTCAGGCTTTCGAAAGGGTGTTCCTGGGGCAGGTGCAGCTTTTGCCGAACCAGGCTGCCAACCATCAGCGCCCATCAGCAGCCATCTTTTGAGAAGATGTATCGCATCTTGAAACAAACCGTTGATGGCGCCGGAATCAGAAAGATTCATATCGCCGATGAATCCATCAGCCCTGAAGCCCTGGAATATATTTCAAACCGGATTCTTGACGAGAATCTTAATATTGACTGGGACCTTCAGACTCGTTTTCACGAATCCCTGACCAGGCAGCGCTGCCTGTTATTCAAAACAGCAGGCTGCAGCCGAATATATTTCGGCGCGGAGTCGTTGAGCGACCGACTGCTGCTTTTAATGAGAAAAGGCATTACTGTCAGATTAATTGAAGAAACTCTGAAGCAGATCCAGGGCATTGTGCCGATCACGCTTTTCATGATCATTGGCTTTCCAACAGAAACAGAGGAGGAAGCCTGGCATTCATTCAAGATGATTGACACGTTTCTGAAAAACAAACTCATAGACAGCTATCGTTATTCATTGTTTGCGATCTATTCAGGCTCTGAAATCGCGGAGAATCCTGCTCAATTCGGCATTGGTCGCATCAACAGAGAGCCTGACAGCGATTTGTCTCCGGACATTTCCGATTTCGAAAGCAATGGCATGTCACGGGAAACGATACGAAAACTGTACATGATGTTTTCTCTGGAAGTTCCCCAATCGGATCAAATTACCTCGTCGTATGTATCGTTAAACGGCGAGAAAATCAGGGTGAATTACGATCTGAATGTTATTTGCGACATGATGCGGAATCAGGTGATCAAGTCTCCCGTCAACCCTTTTTCTTCCTGGCTGGCAAGCAATAAGGAAGTTGTCTTGCCACGGAAAAAGTGAACTATTCATCTTCCTGAGCATGATTAATGTTCGAATCTTACAGTAAGCCCGCGTTAAAAAAAAGCCTGTATGCCTTAATGCTGCCAGGAAAACACCTTATCCTGGGCGGCGTACCCGGAGATGCCGTCTCCATGCCCAATGTCAGTGCGTTTGATCATCAATTAATGCTGCTGCTCGATGGCAGTCTTACCATTAAAGAAATTACGGAACAACTCAATGCGAACAATATTATCTGCGAAGAAAGCGACGTGTTACAGGCTTTGCACGTGTTTGACGAGCAGCTTTTGCTTGAAGATCACTCCGATGAAGCGGAAGAACCGGCAGAAAGATACAATCGGCAGTCGCTCTTCTTTGCTGCAATGCGCAAAAGAGGCTTGCCCTATGCTTCTCAGGTGCAGGAACGCATTCGACGCAGCCATATCGTCCTTTTTGGCCTGGGAGGATTTGGCTGCCATCTTTTTTACGAACTCTCTGCCATGGGCGCGGGAAAACTCACGCTTGTGGATTATGACAGTGTAGAGACCAGTAACCTCAACCGTCAGATTCTTTACACTGAGGCAGATGTCGGAAAAACAAAGATAGCGGCTGCTAAAGAAAAAAGCCGAACCATCAACAGCTCAATCGAATATGAATTTATCGAAAAAAAAATCTCCTCTGCCGAGGATTTTTCTAAAATTATGACAGGCGCAGACCTTGCAGTGCTTGTCGCAGACAAGCCAAGAGAGCATATCTTTGCGTGGATCAATCATGCCGCCTATCACAGTCGAGTGCCTGTGTTATTCAGCCTGGGAACCAGCCAGGAATCCATTCGCATAGGTCCGTTGGTCGTGCCGGGGAAAACCGCCTGCTACAACTGTTCCATGCCCAACGTGACGCTGAATGTCGAAGATGCGCTTGTTCGGTTTATTAACGGCCGTCACCATCATGGCATTATCATTCCGCATATCATGATCGCTGCCGGCATCATGGGTCTTGAAATCACAAAACACTTAACAGGGTATGAGTACTGCCGATTATACAATCACAAGCTTGTTCTCAATGTCAATACATTCGAAATAACGTCTCAAGAAATTTTCTCGCGAAAAGATTGTGAATATTGCGGAGAAAAGATCAACCCGATTGAGAGTTGAACTCAACTTATTCAAAAACTTGGATACTTTCAAGACCTCCGCGCTCGATTTGCTCCGGAACAACTTCATTTGAAACTCAATGATTGTATCAAAATCGTATCGCATTCATCACCCCTTTTCGTCAACCCGTGTAAAGGGAAAAACCGAGTTTTTTCAAAAAACTCGGTTTTTGAAACTACAACAAAAGACTGCTTTTCTGAAGGAATATTCTAAAGTAAAGAAAAAGTCATAAAATTTGAACAAAGTTTATTTTCTATTACTTTTGTTCTTGACAAAAAATATTACATTTGTAGTTTACTACAAAGCCCGGCGATAGGAAATCTCATGATTTTCATTGAAATACATGAATAGAACACGATTAAAAAATGGAACGAACCTTTTGCAAATATTGGTGTAAAAAAATATGGATATTGAACAATTGACCATACGAGCCGCCTGGTATTATTATAAAACCGATATGACGCAGGAAGCTATCGCCAAAAAGCTCAATCTCTCGCGCATGAAAGTCGTGCGCTTACTTGAAAAAGCCAAACAGGATGGCATTGTAAGCGTGCATGTCAAAAGCCCGATTAATAATTGCCTTGAAATTGAACAAAAGCTGATCACTGCCTTTCAGTTAGATGACGCCATGGTCGTGCCTTATGATCGATCTCAACATGTCAATCAAACGGTGGCGCAGGCGGCGGCCCAATATCTGGAATTACGTTTACGTTCCAATGATCTGCTCGGCATCGGTTGGGGCGACACGATCAGTCGCATGGCGGCCTGTTTTAATCTGAATGATGAACGCCGTATTAATGTTGTGACTCTTTCGGGAGGCATTCTTTCTTATGATATTGGCGGACGCTTATCAACCGTGTTTAAAGGTAAACTTTATGTCATTAACGCACCGATTATGGCATCAAGTGTCGAGTTATGTGAAGCCTTAAAACAAGAACCGACAATTAGAGACGCCCTTGAAATGGCGCGGTTGGCGAATTATAGTGTGGTTGGAATTGGCATCCCCGATCGTAATGCTTCCATTGTCAAGGCAGGCTATCTCAGAGAAGTTGATCTGCAAATGATCAGTTCGCAGGGTGCAGTGGGAGATTTGCTCGGGCAATTTTTTGACGAACAGGGCCGCAAGTTAGACCTTCCGATCCACCGCCGCCTGATTAATCTCGATATCGAAAAGCTGCGCGAAATGAGGAATGTAGTTGTGGCAGCGGGCGGAACGCACAAAATCAAAGCGATCTTAGCTGCTTTGCAGCAACGCTATTTTCACACCTTAGTGACCGATGAAGTTACGGCAAGCGAGTTACTGGCGCACATCCATAATAATCCACACTATAAGATTCGTGAAATGAACAGGGGATAACAGGCTATGCAAAACGGCAATATTATTGAATTACACAATATGAGCAAAGCGTTTGGCGGAGTTCCGGTCTTGCAAGAGGTCAATCTCACGCTGCGGCGAGGAATTGTACATGGATTAATCGGTGGAAATGGGGCCGGAAAATCTACGCTCATGAAAATTTTGTCTGGAATTTTTCAGCCTGATCAGGGGGAAATTTGGATTAATGGCAAGAAAACGCACTTAAAAAATCCGGCCGATGCGCACAGTAAAGGCATTTATCTTGTTCCTCAGGAACCGACTATTTTCCCTTATCTGACCGTTGAAGAAAACATTCTGCTGGGTCTGAATGGGAACAAAAAAATCTACTGTGAAAAACTGCAAACGCTGATGGATACCCTGAAATGTGATTTCACCCTGAGACAGATCGGCGCAGATTTGACGATTGCCAAGCAGCAGCTTGTGGGACTCTTGAAAGGCCTCATTCGTGAAAGTGACGTGATCATTCTGGATGAACCGACTTCCGCCCTGACTTCCAGAGAAGTAACTGCCCTGTTTCAGGCAGTGAAAAAACTCGTGCACGAAAAAAATATCGCCATTGTCTATATTACCCATCGCCTACAGGAACTGTTTGACATCACAGATGAACTGACTGTGCTGAAGAATGGGAAGATCGTTTCTCAGGGAATAACTTCTGAATACACCCTGGAACAAATTATTCAGATGATGGTGCCGAAAGTGAGTAAACAGGAAATTGAAACCGCAGAAATCGAATTTCCACAGCAAGCGCAGCAGGTGGATTCCCACAAAGAGGATGGTTACATTTTAGAAGTCGAACATCTGTGGGGCAAAGGTTTTCGCGATGTCTCGGTGCAATTGAAAAAAGGAGAGATTCTGGGATTGACCGGAGTTGTGGGCGCGGGTCGCACGGAATTTGCTGAGGCCCTGTTCGGCATTACGAAAAAAGAATCCGGCACGATCGCGCTAAATGGGAAAAAAGTAGAGATTCACAGTCCGCGCACAGCCATTGAATTGGGATTGGTGTATGTTCCCGAAGATCGGCACTTGCACGGAGGATTTTTAGAAGCCACGGTTCAAGAAAATATCAGCGCCTCAATCCTCTATCGCTTGTTTCGCATCTTTCTGCGTGAAAAAAAGGAAAAACAGCTTTCACAGGAAGTTATTCGTACGCTGAACATCAACACGACAGGAGATAATCAAAAATTTACCTATCTTTCCGGAGGGAACCAGCAAAAAGTCGTGTTGGGGAAATGGCTGGCTTCCACTCCGGAAGTGATTATCCTGGATGAACCGACGCGTGGAATTGACGCCAATGCGCGTAAAGAGATTTACGCCAATATCAAAAAACTGGCGCAAGAGGGTATTGGCGTTATTTTAATCTCTTCGGATTTTGAGGAAATCGTCGCTTTGAGCGACAGAGTGGCCATCATGTATAGCGAACGCATGGTGGCTGAATTGGAGGCTTCCGATATTACCCTGGAAAACATTACGTATGCATCATTTGGATATGTAAAGGCGGCGTAGTTATGAAAAAGATGCTCACAAATTTCATTCTCAAGAAACCTCAAGTACTGACGATTACCTTTATTGTATTGTATTTTCTGGGGATGGGTGTCATTAATCCGGCGTTTCTGGCCCTGGATACCCTGATCAGAATCTTGTTTAACGGCGCGATGTTGTTTGTGATCACAATAGGCATTGCCGGGGTCTTAATTACTCGCAATATTGATGTCTCGGTCGGCAGCCTGCTCGGATTGTCGGCAACCTTTGGCGCAACGTATCTTTTAACGCCTAATCCCTCTATCATCCTGTTTCTGCTGATCACGCTCGGTACAGGAGTGCTTGGCGGCCTGTTTAACGGAATCGGGGTAGCCTATGCCGGCGTACCTTCAATTATCATGACTTTAGGGACTATGGCAATGTTTCGAGGCATCCTGACCCTCTACACCGGCGGAAGTTGGATTGATACGGTTCCGGAATGGTATCTCAACTTTTCACGCGGGAGAATGTTCGGTCTCTTTTATCCGATCTGGCTGATTGTGCTCTTTCTGGTGATCTTATGGATATTTTACAATAAAATTACCTGGGGACGGTATCTGTATGCCACTGGGAACAGTGAGGAAGGCGCGAGATTGCAGGGAATTCCCGTGAAAATCGTGACGCTCTCTGCCTTTGGTCTTTCCGGGTTGTTTGCCGGAATCGGCGCGTTGATTTTTATCTCGCAAATCGGGACGATTCCTACGCAAGCGGGATTTGGCATGGAAACGCAGGCGATTGCAGCAGCCGTAATCGGCGGAATCAGTTTGATGGGCGGAAGCGGCAATATTCAAGGCGCGGCTCTGGGAGCGTTGCTGTTGGAAACCATCAAATATTCACTGGTCTATTTTAGAGTCCCGGGGTATTGGAATGATGTGTTTTCAGGGTTTTTACTGCTGTTAATCGTAGTGCTGACCTCGCGTATCCAGATCTTTCTGAAACAAGAAAAGGAACGCGAAAAAGAAGAACGCGCCGATGCTGCTGCGATCAACCCTGAACTTGCTGTCATGCAAGAACGTACCAACGAACAGAATTGAAAGGAAAAGACACGATGAACCGACTCAAAAAACTCTATAACTGGCAAATGGCCCTGGTCTGTTTGATCGGACTGGAATTAGTGATCTTCGGCTCAATCAATCCGCGGTTTGTCAATGTGTATAATTTGCTCTATAGCATCGGCGATTTCTTGTATATCGCGATTGCCGCGCTTCCGATGACGATGATTATTGTATCAGGCGGGATTGATATTTCGATTGGTTCGATTATGGGACTGTCTGCGGTCATCACCGGTCTGGTCTGGATCGGCACGACCAATATCTGGCTGGCCGTCCTGGCCGGATTGCTCGGCGGAGTGATCGCCGGAGGCATCAACGGCGTACTGATTGTGATTACCCAGGTCAACCCGTTAGTCATTACTCTCGGCAGTTCGTTTCTGTATGCCGGAGCAGCCTTAACCCTGTCAGGACTTGCCGGAACATCCGGGTTTGAAGGGATTGGCGGATTTCCCGATGGTTTTGTCAATATTGCCAACGGTACGCTGTTCAGCATCCCCAATCCGGTTTGGCTTCTTCTGTTCCTTGTCATCGCCTTCTATCTGGTGTTACACCGTTCAAAATTTGGGCGCTATTTATTTCTGATCGGAATGAATCCGGCGGCGGCCAGATATACCGGGATCAAAGTCGAAAATTTGTTGGTGATGAATTACATGATTTCAGGATTGGGTGGAGCATTAGCCGGAATCTTGCTCACCTCATATTTCACGTCTGCTCGTTCTGATCTGGGCGCTGATGCGCCGTTGACTGTGATTACCTGCGCAGTATTGGGAGGGGCGAATATCTACGGCGGCGACGGACGGATCGTGGGCGCAGTGCTGGCCAGTCTGCTGATCGGTTATCTGAAATACGGCCTGCAAATGGTCAATATCACTGCCCATCAAACCAGTGTGTTTTTGGGGCTTTTATTAATCATGTCAATTTCCGGGGTCTTCTTCTGGCGAAAATATAACGATCTGTATAAAAACAGGAGAGCCTTTACACGATTACGAAGTCAACCGACCGAAGAGGCTTGATGAAGAAGTTCTGGCGATCAATCGCCAGTCTCAAAGCTGAAGCAGGCTGAAGCCCGCTATAGCATTCCGAAGGGCGCTTCAGCGTCCTTCCACTTTGAGACCGGCCATTGATAGCTGGGCCGCCAGACATGGCATGTTCAGAACTTCTCACAGCCCTGCCTGATTCACGGGAGGACAGGGGTGGGGTGCGTAAACCTTGAATAATATGAAATACCGGGCTGAGACGACATGGGGCTTTTTCGGAACCGAAGAACATCTCATGCGTTCTAAATGTCCAAAAGGGGGGATGTTGAGGGAAACGCAAAAAGGAAGAAAGGCGAGATAGTGTGTTGCAATCGAGCAAGTCAATCAGGAGATAATCGACGTCTTTGGATTACCAATCAGTATGTAATCCGAAAGAGGCTGTAAACAAGGAGTGTTTATCATGAAAAAATTGATGGTTCTGCTGTTAACAGGTGTGTTAATTCTGTCGTTTGCTGTCGGGGCGTCAGCTGAAAAGAAGTTCAAAATTGCCTTTGTGCCGAAAATTATCGGCAACACCTTTTTTGAAGTTGCCGGGGCCAATGCAGTGGCCATGGGCGAACAATTGGGCGTTGAAGTGAAATATGACGGCCCGACCGATGCTTCGGTCGCTGCTCAGGTAAAGTTTATTAATACCTTTGTGAATATGGGCTATGATGCTATCGTCGTCTCCGCGTTGGATCCTCAAGGATTAAACCAGGCGTTGAAACGAGCGATCGATCGCGGCGTGATTGTGGTTACCTGGGATTCTGATGTGGACCCGGATTATCGCACCTTTTATGTCAATCAGGGAACACCAGATCTGCTCGGAAGACAATTGGTTGACATGGTGGTCAATCAGCTCGGAACCTGGCACGGCCCGTTAAAAGTCGCGTTCCATTATTCCTCTCCGACCGTCACCGACCAGAATTCCTGGGTGAATTTTGCCAAGAAGATTATTGCGGAAGAATATCCTGATTGGGAAATCGTGACGACCCAATATTCAGATATGGATTTCCCCAAAGCCGTATCAGTGGGTGAACAGATTCTCAAAACCTATCCTGATGTGAACGCGATTATCTGCCCGGATTCCACCGCATTTCCAGGACAAGCCAAAGCGGTTGAAAACCTCGATATGGTTGGTAAAGTTGCGGTTGTCGGTTTTACGACTCCCAGTACGATTAAACAATACATTGAACGCGGTACAGTGCTGCAAGGCGGCCTGTGGGATTGCGGCGTACAGGGCGCGGCCGGTGTATATGTTGCCTATAAACTGCTAAGCGGTGAAAAAATTGAGGTCGGGACTCCTTTTGAAATTCCCGGCATTCCCGGACAATTTAATGTGGTGCCAAATAAATTGCAGGGCGGCGAGATGTATGAACGCGAAAAATATGAAGGCGTGACAGATAATGGCATTGTCCTGCTGCCGGAAAGATTGGTGTTTACCCGCTATAACGTTGGCAAATACGATTTCTAAACATGCGGTCGGAAATTTTCCAGCAGGAAAAACCGGGTTTCTTCAAGAAACCCGGTTTTTAACTATTTCCCAGGAGAATCTCCATCACGATCATCGCAGAGGAAAGACGGTTGATTGGCAATCCATTCTTTTCTGTGCGTTGAGCGTGAATGCAGAAACACACGCTATGAAATATGTAATGGCCCTCGATGCAGGCACCGGGAGCGGCCGCTGCGTCATTTTCGATGAACAGGGAAATCAGGCGGCGGTTTCTCAACAAGAATGGACGCACAAGACGGATCCGCGCTTTCCCGGTTCAATGGAATTTGATGTTGAAAAAAACTGGAATATTCTGGCAGCATGCATTCAGAACGCGTTGCGCCAGGCCGGAATTTCTGGCCGGGAGATTGCCGGAATCAGCGCGACCAGTATGCGTGAAGGCATCGTGCTGTACGATGGGGCCGGCAAAGAGCTCTGGGCCTGCGCCAACGTTGATTCGCGTGCAACCCAGGAAGTGATCGAATTGACCCGACTCGAAGAGGGATTAGAAGAAAAGATTTATCGCATTTCCGGCCAGACGTTTTCCTTAGGGGCAATCCCGCGCCTCTTGTGGGTCAAAAAACATTTTCCGGCCTTGTATGACGCCGCCCGCACTGTCAATATGCTCAGCGATTGGGTGCTGTATAAGCTGACCGGCGAACTGGTTGTCGATCCGTCAAATGGCTGTACCACAGGGCTTTTTGATTTGCACACGCGTCAATGGAAACCTGAAATTGCCGCCTGGTGCGGTTTACGTGACGACATTTTCCCGCCGGTACACGAAGCCGGAACAGTCATCGGCAAGGTACATCGCCAGGCCGCCGAGGTTACGGGGTTACAAGAAGGAACGCCGGTCATTATCAGCGGGGGCGACGCTCAATTAGGGGCGGTTGGAGTGAATGCCGTGCTTCCCGGGCAGACGGCTGCCTTCGGCGGAAGTTTTTGGCAGCAGGAAGTGAATATGGATACGGTGCAGGTGGATGCCGAATGCCGCATCCGCGTGAATTGTCATAGCGTCCCGAATCTCTGGCAGATGGAAGGCATTGCATTTTTCCCGGGCTTAGTTGCGCGTTGGTTTCGCGATACCTTTTGCCAGGAAGAACTGCGTATGGCGCGCGCCACGGGATTGGATGCGTATTATCTTCTGGAGCAGCAGGCCGCGCGGGTGCCGGCTGGAGCCTATGGCATTGTCTGTACTTTTTCGGATGTAATGAATTATCTCAAATGGAAACATGCGGCTCCAGCGTTTATCAATCTTGATATTACTGCTCCGGAAAAATCCGGGAAAGCCGCTTTATTCAGAGCGATACAGGAAAATGCCGCTTATGTAGCGTATGGCAATCTCAAAGCGATTGCATCCAATACGGGAACATTCCCTGAAGAAGTCATTTTCGCCGGCGGTGCATCGAAAGGAAATCTCTGGTGCCAGATTGTAGCAGATGTTTTTGGCGTCTCCGTGAACGTCCCGGTCGTGAAAGAAGCCAGCGCCTTAGGATCGGCCCTGTGCGCCGCCGTCGGTGCCGGCATCTTCGCATCAATTGAAGAGGCGGCTCAGGCAACGGTGCAATGGGAAACCTCATACACTCCTGATACGGCTGCCCATCAACTCTATCAGGAACACTATGAACGCTGGCGCGCAGTCTATGCCAAACAGATGGAGCTTGTCGCTGCCCGCGTCACGTCGCCAATGTGGAGCGCACCAGGAGTATAAGCAGGTTCGTAACCGCCGCTAAAGCGGTGACTACGAACATAGATACAAGTATTTTCAAAGGAGGAAACATACATGATTAAAGTCAATGAAAGTGAATTCGAATATCGTTTTGGAAATTCCGGCCCGAAATATTTGCTGCGAGGTCCGCGGGTTGATATGGGGTTGGTTGTGCTCCAGCCCGGAGAAGATTTCCAACGTCACTATCATAACATTGTCGAAGAAAATTTCTTCGTGTTAGAAGGGGAAGTGGATATTGATGTCGCTGGAACCAAGATTCATGCTGTCCCCGGTGATTTAATTCATGCCGAACCGCCGGAACCGCACTATCTGATCAATAACGGCTCGGTGTCATGTAAAATGGTGTTTGTGAAAGCGCCCTACGATCCAAAAGATAAAGTTGATGTAACAGAATAACGATAAAAACCGAGTTTTTTGAAAAAACTCGGTTTTTACTCATGTAGATGGAAATTGTATTTCCAGAGAAGCATAAGGAGAAGATATTATGGCTGATTTAGATGGCATTAAAGAAGGTAAAGATTTTGGGATCGGTATCCCTGTGAAAGCTGAGAAATTTTTTCTGAAAGGGTCGCATTCCCTGGATTGGGGGATGCAGAATCGCCTGGCTCGTATTTTTAATCCCAAATCAGGACGAACCGTCATGTTAGCCTTTGATCACGGCTATTTTCAAGGCCCTGCAACGGGATTGGAACGGATTGATTTAACCATCATGCCGCTCGTTCCCTATACCGACGTACTCATGTGTACCCGCGGCGCATTGCGCAGCAGTATTCCGGCTGAAACCAATAAACCCGTGGTGCTCAGGTGCAGCGGAGGTCAGAGCATCTTGAAAGAACTGTCAAATGAGTTGGTCGCGGTTGATATTGAAGATGCGGTGCGGGTTAACGCGGCCGCGATGGCCACCCAGGTCTATATCGGCGCTGAATATGAGCATAATTCTATCCGGAACCTGGTGCAGCTCATTGATACGGGCTATAAATACGGTATGCCGGTCATGGGCGTGACCGGTGTAGGCAAAGACATGGCGCGAGATGCGCGCTATTTTGGATTAGCGACGCGAATTGCCGCTGAACTGGGCGCACATTTTGTGAAAACCTATTTTATCGAAGAAGGCTTTGAAAATGTCGTCAACGGCTGCCCGGTGCCAATCGTGATTGCCGGCGGCAAGAAAATTCCGGAAATCGAAGCGCTTACCATGGCGTATAATGCGGTTTCTCAGGGCGCGGCCGGCGTTGACATGGGGCGCAATATTTTCCAGTCCGACGACCCAGTCGCCATGATTCAGGCGGTGCGCGCCGTCGTCCACGACAATGAAACCCCGCAGAAAGCGTACGACCTCTATGAAACCTTGAAAAATGAAGGTTCGAAAAAGTAGTTCCTCAAAACAGAGTAAGACGAAATTTCATTTCGTCCTACTCCTCCCTAAAGTCGTGTTCATCGGCTGCACTTTTTTCAACCGATGACTTCTTTGATTTGTCTAAATAAGTAACGTGAGTTTGGGAGAAACTCTGACCTGAAATCGCTATTCATTCGGTACGAATTTCTGAATGTTCATAATCGGAGTGTTGACTTCTCCCGAACTCAAATTAAGCACAGAGTTTTTTTGTTTTTACCCTTTGACAAATTTGCCTGTTCGCCCTAGATTTTGTAAGAGAAATTGCTGTAAAAAAGATTTTCCTGAGAACGCCAAACCTGTCCGTAAGGCAGGGACGGAAAGCCGCGGATCCTTTTGAATGAATGGGAAAGCCGGGCTGCCTGGAAAAGGCAGCCCGGCTTTTTGTTTTGAACGCAAGGAGGATGGGGCAATATGAAGCGTCAAACGACAATTGTTGTCTTGTTGTTCCTCTCTATTAAATCGTTATCATGACACAAGGAGGGTAATTTCTATGATGCGCTATGGAAAAATCTTTATACTTACAATGATGTGTGTCTTGTGTGGACAGAGAGTTGTTTTTGCCTTAACGGATGAAGAGATCTTTTCACAATTTCAGTTTAACTTTCTTACGCCCGGCGCCAGAGCGACAGCCCTGGGCGGCGCTTTTATCGGGTTAGCCGATGACGCTACTGCGGTCGAATCGAATCCGGCGGGTTTGACCCAATTGTATGATTCTGAAGTCTCCTTAGAATTTAAGTACATTTCTTATACTACCGAACAGATTTTTGAGAATTTCTATTCCGTGACCGATATCAAGAAACGTGAGTTTGACAATTCTGTCCAGGGACTGCCCTTTATGAGCGTGGCCTTTCCGTATAAACGCCTGGTTTTCTCGTTTTATCGCCAGGAACTCGTCAATTATGAAAGCTCCTATCGTACCAGCCAGTATCCGATCAGAATTCCTGACTCCACGTCTTCTTTTTATCCGATCGAAGCCCTGGCCGATTTAACCGTGACGAATTATGGAATCGGAGTGGCAATTCAGCCCGTTGAAGGACTTTCCATCGCTATTTCTCCCCGGTGGTCTGAACTTGATATGAAAGCATCTGTCAAGCGTTTCGACGCCACCCTTGAATACGATTATCTGTATGGGCGTATCCCCACAGATTTTTCTGAGGACCACATTAGAAATGAAACCCGGATTGATGACCGCAACGCTGAGTTCAGCATCAATACCGGTGTGATGTGGAGGCTGCACTTTCTGGAAAAAATCCTGGATATTCCGCGAATATCCCTTGGAGCCGTCTATCGCACAGGACCAAAATTTGAAGTGACAGAGTCCTTCAGTTACCGGCTTCTTCCAACTTATGTGAATAATCAATACGAAGTTGTCACGGATGTTGGAAAATTGTCGGATATGACGGCATTCACGTTGAAAGTTCCTGATTCTTATGGTTTCGGCCTGGCGGTACAGCCAACCAATGCCTTAACCTTCACGGTAGATATTATATGTATCGAATATGAAGATCTGTTGAAAGATTTCGATATCGTTTTAGGTGTAGAAGGAGATTGGAAAGATTATAAAGTGGATAACACCGTCGAAGCGCATGTGGGCGCGGAATATGTGCTTACACTGGGCGAACGCTTACTCGCGCTGCGATTGGGAGGGTATTATGAACCAGACCATACGATTCGCTATACAGGCGATAGAGCTTCTGATAAAATCTTATTTCCCGGCGGCGACGATCAACTCCATTTCACAGGCGGCGTCGGGTTGGTGATGAATGAGCACTTCCAGATTGATACAGCAGCCAATATCGCTGAAAACAATAAACAATTCAGCATTTCAACGGTTTACCGGTTTTAGCGGAATGGCAGTGTAATTGCAATCCATCTCTGTAACTCTGCTATAATGTCGGAATGACCAATATAGATGAGTAGGTGAACGTGCGATGTTTCTGAAAAATCACAAAAGTTCAGTCATATTCATTGGAGTTTTTTTGATTATCCTGGCCATGAGTTCAATGACATTTGCGGCGCAATGGTATGAATATTATCTTGATGCCGAAAACGCGGCGGCATCTGAAGCCTGGGTCACGGCAATAGATAACCTCAAAAAAGCGATTGAGAAGGAACCCAGGCCCGAAAAGGGCAAGCGGGCCTATGGCATGAGGCGCATTGATTATTATCCCTACTTGAAATTAGGGATTGCCTATCTTGCTATCGGCACTATTCAGGAAGCGCAATTAGCGTGCGAACAATCGAAAGAATATGGAATTGCGCCTGAAGCAGAACTCAACGAATGTTTTCGACGCATTATACAATTAAGCAGAATCGTGGCCACGACTCCACCGCAGCCGCTGGCGACAAGTGTCCCAGCAACTGGGACAGTTTCCATAACTCCACTCGATAGCAAGGATACTCCTCCTCAAATTATCGTAGTAGAACTTCCACCGACCATCGAAGGGGAAATTCTGACCATTCAGATTGCCGGGGCCGACGACCATGGGATTAAGGAGATCAGAATTGTTGTGAAAAAACCGGGCAGCCGAGGTCTTCTTCTCGCATCAGACCCTATCGTCGAAACACCTCGGTCAATCCAGCAAACATTCGATGTCAGTAAGGATCTTTCTTTGGAACCGGGGAAAAACGAGATTCTGATTGAAGCGATTGACACCTCCGGTCAGATTACGCAAGAGATCGTCACAGTGTTCCGGCAAATGCCGCAACTTCCGCATCCGGAGCGAAAAGATCAGGTGTATGCTGTGATCATCGGTATCGGCGATTATCAGGATGATCGTATTCCGGATTTGCGTTTTACCGAAAACGACGCTCAGGGCTTATATGACATCTTAACAGACCCTTTTTATGGAGGAATTCCACCAGAACACATCAAACTGCTCCTCCACAAGGATGCCACGGTTTCGAACATTAAAAGCGCGATCGGCACCTGGCTGCGAGCGCAGGCAGATGAACAAGATACCGTGCTCATTTATTACGCCGGTCATGGCGCCCCTGAAGGCAATGAAACCTATTGGGTGACGTATGAGGCGAATATTGATGATCTCTACGCTACAGCCCTGAGTAATAACGAAGTATCGGATATGCTGAAGCGCATCCAGTCGAAGCGCATAGTGACATTCCTTGATGCCTGTTATAGCGCGGCAACCGTAAATCGTACCAGAGGGACGCGAGGAATGCCAACGGAAATCCCCTGGGAGAAATTTCAAGGCGCAGGCCGAATCACGATCACCGCTTCTAACGGCAAACAAGAGTCGCTCGAAGATGAAGAATATGGGCATGGGGTATTTACCTATCATTTATTGGAAGGGTTAAAAGGCAAGGCTGACGGTTCTGCGGGAACAGAACGTGACGGAGTTGTTGATGTGGACGAGATCTGGAATTATGTACGCGAACGTGTCAAAGCCGATGCCAGACAACGCGGCAACCTTCAAGAACCTGTGTTACAAACAGATCTCTATAGTTCCGGCATTCCTCTGACGTATAATCTGAAATATTTTGAAGAGCAGCAAAAGGTTGTGGAAGCAAAAAAGCGTGAGCAAGAGATCCGACAACAGCAGAAAAAATTGGCGGAATTCTATGAACGCGGTGATATTCAGACTGAACACTTCGAGTGTGCGCTTGAGATGCTGGCTTCCGGCGCTCCGAACAAATACCTCGAAGGTTTGCTGTCAGGGAAAATCTCTTCCAAAACCTTCAATCAATTCTTTGCCTGTGAACCGTAGCGACGAGTGATCGTTATAGTCTTTCAGAAAAATATGACCAGAAACCAGGTTTTTTCAAAAAACCTGGTTTCTGTTTTTTACAATATGACAGGCTACGTACCAGCCGGGTTCGATTTCTCGTAAAGAGGGAAGCTCGGTTGTACACTCGCTCCATTCGGGTTGGCGGATATGGCAGCGGGGATGGAAAGGGCAGCCTGTGGGCGGATTGATCGGGCTGGGCACGTCGCCTTGCAGCAGGATTTTGCGTTTAGGGGCTTCAGGATTCGGAGTCGGCGCGGCCGACAGCAGGGCCTGCGAATACGGGTGCTTCGGACTGGTGTAAAACAGCTTTTTCGCAGCCAACTCGACAATGCGGCCCAAATACATTACGGCCACGCGGTCGCAGAGGTGTTCCACCACACTCAAATCGTGAGAGATAAAAATATAGGTCAGGCCGAATTCTTTGCGTAAATCCAGCAAGAGATTGATCACTTGGGCCTGAATGGAAACGTCCAAAGCTGATACAGGCTCATCTGCCAGCAAAAGCTGGGGATTCAGGGCCAGAGCGCGGGCAATGACAATGCGCTGGCGCTGGCCGCCCGAAAATTGGTGCGGATAGCGATTGGTATGTTCCGACAGCAGTCCGACCGTTTCCAGCAGCCAGGCCACCCGTTCCCGCCTGTCTCGAACCGTACCGATTTTGTGAATATCAAGCGGTTCTTGAACCAGGCTTCCGATAGTTTTACGGGGATTTAAAGCTGAATAGGGATCCTGATAAATGATCTGGGCTTCTTTGCGAAATTGAGTTAATCGCAATTTTGGAAAGGCGGCAATATCTTGCTGTTGGAAAAAAATCTGCCCCTCAGTCGGGTCTTCCAGGCGCAGCAGTACCCGCCCAAGCGTTGATTTACCGCAGCCGCTTTCTCCGACTAATCCGAACACTTCTTTGGCATTGACATCAAAAGAAACACCATCCACCGCCTTTATCCTTCCAGGGTGGCGCGAAAACCCACGCGACTTGAGAGGGTAATATTTTTTGACGTTCCGAGCAGATAATAAGGTATTAACCATAATTATTTTTCAACCTATCAGGGTTAAAAGACAAATTTATTCCACCGGATGCCAACAGCGAAACCAGTGCCCCGGCTGATGGGCGATCCAGGGCGGCGTTTGCTGGCAATCGGCTTGCGCTCGGAAACATCGCGCTTGAAAGGCGCAGCCCGGAGGCAAATCAATCAAATTCGGCACCACGCCGGGGATCGGTCGCAAGCGTCCCTGGCTGCCGCCAATCTGCGGCAATGATTCGAATAATCCGACCGTATAAGGATGCAAAGGATAGGCAAAGAGCGATTTGACCGGCGCCTGCTCCACAATTTTTCCGGCGTACATCACTGTCACATATTGCGCTGTTTCAGCCACAACTCCTAAATCGTGCGTAATCAGCAGCACTGCCATCCCAATCTCTTTTTTGAGGGAATTGATCAGATCTAAAATCTGCGCCTGAATCGTCACATCCAGCGCGGTGGTCGGTTCATCCGCGATAATCAAATCCGGATGACAGCTTAAGGCGATCGCGATCATGATTCGCTGCCGCATACCGCCGGATAATTGGTGCGGGTAATCGCTGATTCTGGCGTTAGGCTCAGGAATGCCAACCAGGCCGAGCATGTCAACAGAAGCCTCCCGGGCCTGTTTTTTGGTCATTGCGCGATGTTTGCGCAACACTTCTTGAATCTGAAACCCGATCGTATAAACCGGATTTAAAGAGGTCATCGGCTCCTGGAAAATCATGGAAATTCGGTTTCCGCGAATTTTACGAATCTCCACTTCCGAGACCTGCAATAGATCCTGATCGTGAAAGAGTACTTTTCCGGCCGTAATTTTGCCTTGCGGTCCGGGAATCAAACGCAAGATTGACAGGGCCGTGACGCTTTTGCCGCAGCCGCTTTCTCCGACGATACAAACGGTTTCCCGACGTTGAATGGCCAGATCAAGCCCGTCAACCGCGGACACCAGGCCGCGTTTCGTCGCAAATTGAGTTTTTAACCCCTGAATATCTAAGACAGCAGTACTCATTATGATGAAACTACAAGGATTTCACATAACCAGGGATAGCAAATCCTTGCTTATGAGTCATCCATGTAGTTTCACAAGAAAATATTTACTGTAGCCGCAGTGACGGATCTAACACGTCTCGCAGGCCGTCGCCAAACAGATTAAACCCTAAGACCAACAACAAAATCGCTGCGCCGGGAAAGGCGGCGACATGCGGCGCAAGCTGGATATACTGCCGGCCTTCGGATAACATCGCCCCCCATTCCGGCTGCGGCGGCTGGGCGCCAAGTCCCAGAAATCCCAATGCCGCAGCTTGCAATACTGCAGTGCCCATCCCTAATGTCGCATAAACAATAATCGGCGGTAATGCGTTAGGCAGCACATGCCTCAACAGGATGCGCAGATGACTGCCGCCTAAATGGCGAATAGATTGCACAAACAGTTGTTCTTTCAAAAACAATACGCTTGAACGCACGATACGGGCATAGTGCGGAATATAGACAATGCCGACCGCGATCATCGTATTGGTGAGATTCGGACCGAGAATGGCGGTGATGAAAATCGCCAGAAGAATCGCCGGAAAGGCCAGCAGCACGTCCATTAAGCGCATGAGGACATTATCCAGAGTCCCCCCGAAATATCCTGAGATCAAGCCGAATAACGTACCCGGAATGAGCGAAATGCTGACTGAAATCAGGCCAATCATGATCGAAATCCGGCTGCCGTAAATGATGCGGCTGAAAATATCGCGTCCCAGGCTGTCCGTGCCAAACAGATGCTCACTGTTCGGGCCTTTGAGTCGATCCAACGGGGCCGGAATCAACGGATTATACGGAGCGTAAGCCGGCCCGATAATCGCCGCAAGCAGGATCAACACGATCAGCAGCATCCCGATGGTTGCGGTGCGGTTCTTGAGTAAATCTAACAAAAGTTCGCTGCTATTCATTATTACTTGCTCACTCGAATTCGCGGATCTAACACGACATAGATCAGATCTACGATCAAATTAATGAAGGCCATGATCACTGCAAAAATCAGAATACAGGCCTGCACCGCATTATAATCGCGCCCCATTAAGGAATCCACGACATATCGTCCTAATCCGGGCCAGGAGAAAATCGTTTCCGTCAGCACCGCACCGCCGAGCAGCAAGCCCAGATTGATTCCCAGTACCGTGACAATCGGGAGAAAGGCATTCCGCAGCGCGTGGCGCACAATAACGACAAATTCGGTCATGCCTTTGGCTCTGGCGGTGCGCACGTAATCCTGGCGCAGAACTTCTAACATACTGGAACGGGTCATGCGGGCGACAATCGCCATCGGAACGGTGGAAAGCGTAAATGATGGCAGGAGCAGGTGGACAAATGCGTTCCAGAATATCCCAATTTCCCCTGCCAATAAGGCGTCGAGCATGATCAGGCCGGTGATTCTGGGTGCGTCAAGTCCCATGCTCAGACGTCCCATCATCGGCAAAATCGCCCATTTCACTGAAAAAAGGTACATTAACATTAAGCCTAACCAGAAAATAGGCATCGAAACGCCAATCAGCGCGAGCAGCATCGAGCCATAATCCCAGAGCGAGTATTGGCGCACTGCGGAAATCACCCCGGCGAAAATGCCGAATAGTGTGGCGATCAGCATCGCGGCCAGCGCAAGTTCGACGGTTGCTGTCAAACGCCCGAAGATTTCATTCACCACTGGCGCGCCGGTGCGCAGGGATTTGCCGAAATCTCCCTGCACGCTGTTCTTCAGAAAAATCCAGTATTGGGTCAATTGCGATTGATCCAAGCCCAGTTTTTCCCGAAGCGACGCCAGTTCCTGCGCGGTCGCAAATTCTCCCAGCAAGAGCTGCGCCGGGTCCCCTGGAATCAGCCGCAGCATTAAAAACACCACGACCGACACCCCAAGCAGGATCAATATCAACTGCAATAAACGATTTGTAATATAGCGAAGCATTGTGAAATGCAATAAAAACCGGGTTTTTTCCTAAAAACCCGGTTTTTGTCTGTACAGTTAATCTAACATTAAATGCTCAATAATCTTCTTCTCACTTTCAGTATAGGATTCAACAAAATTGCTATAGGCCTGACTTGAAGGAAACTGTCCTAATATAATGTCAAATTTAGGAAAACTCCCTTTTCGTAGGTTAATATGGTCACGATAACTCGAAAATATCCATTCTTCGACTCGATTTACTAATCCTGCGTGAACTGGATTTAAGTGAATATAACGTGAAAGATGAAGTAGATATTCGTTTTTATCAACGAGCTTTGCTTTAAATGGCCCTTGAAAAAGGGGGCCAGTACGTCCTTGTTGCTTATTAATAGCTTTTGTATAAGAGACTGTAAATGGTTGCATAATATTTTTACTCAATTCATTATGCTTTAAATGAACCAAAAAATGATAATGGGTTGGCATCAAGCAATATGCTATCATTTCGATAATATCTGGTGTACAATATTCTCGTAATCGTTTAATAAAAAACCCCCAATTTTCCTCAGAAAAAAAGATGCACTGATGATTAATTCCTCGGTTATAGAGATGATAATAATGCTCGGATCGAAACGTAATTTTACGCATATTGTTGGCTGAAAAAAGCCGGGGTTTTTCAAAAAACCCGGTTTCTCCAGGCTTCAGACGTGCGCTATACTCTTCCACCAGAAACCGGGTTTTTAGGAAAAAACCCGGTTTCGCGGTTTCAATTTACTCTTTCCACACCATCTGAAAAGAATTTAAGCCGTTCGGGCGCAGCGGCAGGTCGTGTATGCGCGTGTTATAGCAGCGAACGGTCGTTGAATGCGCCAGCGGGGCCCAGGGCGCTTCCTGATGGAAAATCTCCTGGGCTTTCAGGTAATACTCGGTGCGTTCGGCTTTGTCAAAGACTTTCTGGGCTTTCAGCACCAGGTCTGTGAATTCTTGATTTTTCCACAAAGCTATATTGGCCGCGCCCGGCGTATTCGCTGTATCTGCTGACAGTAAGCCGTACAAAAAATTATCGGGGTCTGCATTGCCGCCCAACCAGCCGAGCATGCACATATCATGTTCGCCGTTGCTGGTTTTTTCCAGATACGCGCCCCAATCGTAACGCACGATTTTCGCCTTCAGGCCAACCGCGCTCAGATAGGCCTGAATCAGTTCAGCGGTTTTGACCGGGTCAGGCATATACGCTCTGGAAACCGGCATCGCCCATAATTCCAGTTCGGTGTTCAGATCAAAGCCGGCTTCTTGAAGGAGAGCCATGGCTTTTTCAGGATCGTAGCTGTAGGGGGCAAGCGCGTCGTGATAGCCCCAGATGCTTGGTGGGAACGGATTTTTAGCCGAAATCGCCAATCCTTGAAAAATCGTTTGAATCAGCACGTCGCGGTCAATGGCATAATTGATCGCCTGCCGCACCCGCGCGTCTTGCAGGGCCGGTTTGGCCGTATTTAGCGCCAGATAGCCGACATTAATGCTCGGGCGTTCAATAACCGCCAGATTGGCATCGCGTTTGACAAGCGCGATGGAATCAGGATCTAAATCATCGGCAATATCTACCGTACCCGACTGCAAGGCCATGAGCCGGGCTGAAGGTTCGGGAATGGATTTGAGAATGATCTTTTCCAATTTCGGTGCGCCGCCCCAGTAGTCGTCGTTGCGAACCAGCACGATTTGATCGTCTTTGATCCATTGATCGAATTTGAATGGGCCTGTGCCCACCGGATGCAGCCCGATCTGATCTTGATACTTCTCCATGGCTGCCGGTGAAAGAATCGGACACAACCATAAGGCCAGGTTGTTGATAAACGGCGCGTACGGTTTGTCGGTCACAAAGCTGATCGTATAATCGTCAATCACTTTGATTTCCTGAACCGGTTGGAGCGACATACTCACATATTTCCATTTGCCGTAATGATACAAGGGATGGCTCTCATCCAGAATCCGGCCGTACGAATCTGCAACCGCCTGGGCGTTAAAGGGCGTGCCGTCGTGGAATTTCACGCCTTCGCGCAGTTGAAAGGTCCAGGTCAGTCCGTCGTCAGCCACAGTCCAGGATGTTGCCAACTGCGGTTCCACATCCATAGAATTGTCTCCGAACTTGACCAGATTTTCCAGAATTTGAATGCCGGCTTTAATGGATTCACCGTCGGTTGCCTGCGCCAGATCCAACGAGACCGAATCGCCGCCGCGTCCCCAGATCAGCGTTCCGCTCTCCTGCGCTCCAACTAATACCGGACATAAACAGACAAGTACCACTACACCCAACCACCATGTTCGCATACACAACCTCCTCTGTTTTTCGCACGTTATTTTCAGCGTGAATACAATCGCAAGCGTCCTGTCACAAAAAACACTCTCCTGTCAAGCAAAAATCGAACAGGTTCGTAGTTCGTACTTTAGCGCGTTGTCTGTTTGTAAGTGAAACTCCCCGCTAAAGCGGGAACTACAAACCTGTCAGTCAAAAATTGACAACACCGTTGTTACTTTTCTTGTACCATTTTCGCCCAGTCACGAGCTTTTTGGGCATTGACTTCTGCATTTTTTAAAGGCGCACGAAATCCCATTTCGCCAGAAAAGGTATTCCCCGCCAATGCCTCTTTCATATTGTGAATCGCTTTGCCTTCACTGCCGCCATAGCAACAAAACAGAGCAATGTTTTTATGTTGGAGCGTGACGGTAGCAAAAAATGTGCGTAAGGCGGCGGCGTAACTTCCGGCCCAAACAGGCGTTCCCAAAAAAATGAGATCATAACTTGTTGGATCCTTTTCAAACGGAAGCAGCTCTGGTTTTTCTTTGGTCAACGCCTGTTTTCCGGCCCACAGAAATTTGAGAATTTTCGCTGAAGGCATCGCTTTTTTCGGCTGTAACACTAAAATATCCGCCTGAATGGTTTCAGCAATTATTTTGGCAATGAACGTCGTATTGCCGCCTAATGAATAATATACAACCAGTTTTTTGATCTGATTTGCCATAAAGATTCCTCCTCCTGGAAAACGTTACGCGAAATTGTATTTCGCGCTCGCGAAACTCCGTTTCGCAATACCCCTGTGGTAGAAACCGGGTTTTTGCCAAAAACCCGATTTCTGTGTAGTTTCTTCCGTTCGAAGTGTTATGATAAGCAATATAATTTATAGAGATGCAAGAAAAATCGTTCACTTCTTGAAATATTTCTTGTCAATTCCTCTGATAAGGCTGTATTTTAAAATAATCAGGACTTACGCAATACTCCCCTCAGTCCCCCCGCAAGCGGGAGGAAGCTCGCAGAAGAGCGTTACGTCTCTTCCCCCCGCTTGCGGGGGGATAAGGGGGGGCAATACTGTTGACTTAAGCCCAGCCATCAATGGCCGGTCTCAAAGCTGAAGGACGCTGAAGCGCCCTGTTTGTGAGCTTTTAGCGGGCTTTAGCCTGCTTGAGCTTTGAGCCTGGGCATTGATGCCCAGACCTTAAGTCAACAACATTGGGGGGGAGGGGTACACAGATTCTCTCTGTGAGAACTTACGCTCCTGGATGAGGATCTGAGACCGCGTGTTCAGGAGTGCAATCGAGCGATTGCTTCGCGGCTGTGCCGCGACAATCTTGCCAGGGCTTTGCCCTGGTGCAAACGCTCGTTTGCACTCCTGAGCAGCAAAGAAACGCACAGGCAGAAGCGCCCTCTGGCATTCAGCAGCAGGCTTCAGCCTGCTTCAGCTTTGAGACCGGCCATTGATGGCTGGGCGGACTTACTGCGCCGCCATACCTCCCCTATCAGGGGAACAAGGGGGGGAGTGCGTAATGTGAAGTAACAAAGAGAATCACGTCCAGAGTCCATGAGGGTAAAATGAGGCTTTGCTGAGGTAGTACTATGAACATCCGCCAAAAGACACTTACGATTATCGGAATTGCGTTTGCCATTTTATTAGTCGTGCTGACGCTCATTTCACATCTCGTCATTCTCGGAGGATTTACCCGTTTAGAAACAGAGGATATGGAAGTGAATGTTAAACGCAGCCTGAATGAATTATCCAATACTCTTGACTGGTTGAATGCGACAGCCGGTGATTGGGCGCCCTGGGATGATACTTATTACTTTATCCAGGATCGCAATGCAGACTATATTCAAAGTAATTTGGGGGATGCTACTCTGACAACTCTGGGGGTCAATTTTATGATCTTCACCAATCTGTCCGGAGAGATCGTGTATGCAAAAAATGTGGATTTACTCTCAGGATCGGCCGCGCCTTTTCCGGACGATTTGCTCAAAAGCATTGCTTCCAACCGGTTTTTACTCACCCATTCAAACAACGAAAGCAGCAAAGTCGGCCTTGCCATACTCTCCTCTCTGCCGGTGTACCTTATTTCGCGCCCTATTCTCAAAAGCGATTTCAGCGGCCCGATTCAGGGAACTTTGCTTGTTGGCCGCTATCTTGATCGCGTTGCAATTGACCAGCTTTCTCAAAAGACGCATCTCCGAATGTCAATTCTTTCTTTACAGTCACCATCCTTGGATCTGGCTGATCAGGATGCATATTTGGCTTTGTCAGAAAATCCGGAACAGATCGTCATCCAACGCAGAGATGCGGCAACTATTGCAGGTTATGCGTTCCAGCGCGATATCTTTGGGAAATCTGCCTTTATCGTAAAAATAGAACTTCCTCGCAAAATTGCCGATCATGGGCGCATGACTTTGATCTATTATATTCTTTCGCTGTTAACGACAGGATTGGTATCTATGATTCTGATCAGGCGGCTTTTGGATACCATTGTACTTTCTCCACTGACGGAGCTAAGCAATAAAGTCCGTGAAATCGGCAGGTGCGGCGACGCCTCCCAAAGGCTTCCCATTCGGAAACATGATGAACTCGGTCATCTGGCAAGCACGATCAATCGTATGCTAGAGCACCTCATGGAAACTCGTGAGAACCTTGAAGTGGCCAATCGTGTGAAAAGCGATTTTTTGTCGATTATCAGCCATGAACTCCGCACCCCTCTCGTTCCGATTATTAGCAACACCGAACTGCTGCTCTGGGAGGAGGAAGAGAACAATCGACATGGACACCAGAAAGAGTGCTTACAGGATATTCTCAAATATAGCCGAGAACTGCAGCATCTGATTAATGATATTCTCGATCTGTCGAATTTAGAAGCGGGTAAGATGGAACTGCTCTGGTCTGCTATTGATCTGAGATGCCTTCTGAAAAACAGCCTGAACATTGTCAAAGAAAATGCTCGAAAACATCAGATTTCTCTCTCCCTGCATGTTCAAGATCTGCCTGAAACGATAAAAGCCGACGAGCGTAAGCTCAAACAAGTCTTGTATAGTCTCTTATCCAATGCGATCAAATTCACGCCCGACGGAGGAAGTGTGGCTCTAACAGCTCAGATGCATGCTGAAAGTCATCCGGTGGTCGAAATTTGCGTACAGGATACAGGGATAGGTATGGAGCAGGCCGAAATCCAGCGCATTTTTCGTCCCTTTGAACAACTTGAACATCCCTTAACGCGCAAATATAGCGGGGCTGGTTTGGGCCTGCCCCTTGCTCAAAAAATTATTGCCCTGCACGGGGGCACTATTAAAGCGGAAAGCAAGGGAGAGGGGAAGGGATCACTCTTTCGCATTCGTTTACCGATTTAAGCATTCAGAAAATTTCAAAGTCGGCGTCGAGGCGATCGCCTTTCTCGTCAAATTCTTGTTTATGCGCACATTCTGTTTCGGCTAACGTTCCGGATTGAGAATGTCTGGCAGCGTTCCTGTCTTGATCTGATACAACCTCCTGTGTTCTTATTGCTTTACGAGATAGAGTGCGAGGGTTTTTCTGGGAGACTTTGTTTATACGCCCTGTGGACAAAACCGAGGCCGCGATAGGCGCGGCAGCGGAAGCCTCCTCTGGTTTTTTCGAGGCGTCGTCTGCTTCAAGCTTAAAAAATTCAATCGCATTTTGGAGGTGGAGCGCCTGATCCGTCAGGTGGGCCGCCATGCCAGCCACTTCTTCGGCAATAGCCGCATTTTGCTGCGTCACCTGGTCAAGCTGGATAATGGCCTGATTCATCTGATTGACGCCGGTGCTTTGCTCGCTGCTGGCCACACTGATCTCCTGCACAAGCTCGGCTGTTGTCTGGCTGTTGGGCACAATGCGCATCAGCACCTCTCGCGAGTGCTCGGCAATAGCGACGCTGGAATTGGATAATTGCTTAATCTCTTCAGCCGCTTTTTTCGTTGTATCCGCAAGCTGGCGGACTTCTGAGGCGACCGTTGAAAACGCCTTGCCATACTCGCTCGCGCGCGCGGCTTCGATCGTGGCGTTCAGCGAGAGAATCCGGGTTTCTTGCGAAATCTCTTCGATAATCAAAATCTTTTCTACAATTTCTTTCATCGCCGCCACGGTCTGCGTTACGGCCTGCCCTCCTTCATCAGCATCTTTCGCTGTTTTCTTTGCTATTTGTTCGGTTTGTACGGCATTATCCGCATTTTGCCTGATATTCGCAGCCATCTCTTCCAATGACGCTGACGCCTCTTCGGTTGCCGCCGCCTGTCCTGTGGCCCCTTTTGCCATTTGTTCAGCGTTGCGATCCAGTTCTTTGCTGTTGACCGTCACCATATCCGCGGCTGTTTTTACCTGTCTTACCACCTGGCGCAACTGCTGAACCATCAGATTTAAGGCTGGTATCAACATATCCTGGCCCGAGCGTTCTTTCAACTCGATATCCAGGTTGCCCTGTGCCAGTTCCTCAGCTAATCCGGCAATGTCGGCAGTACTTGCAATCAAACTATTCAGGTTGAGTTTGATCGTATTGAAATCCCCCTGATACTCAGCGGTAATCATGTCCGGGATTTCACCCTTTGCGATCCGGTCAATATATTGGGCGGTCATATCAATCGGGGCGACAAACGCATCAACCACGCTATTGATGCCCTGAATCAGGTCGCGCCAGCCCCCGGCAAACGCCTCGGCATTCCCGCGGCGCTCAAGTTCACCAGCATGGATCGCTTGAATCAAGGCGGCGATTTCGGACGACATCGCCTTGAGCCGCGTAATCATCAGGCTCATACTCGTCAATAATTGTCCGGTTTCATCTTTCCGGCGCGTGTGAATGTCTAAAGAGAGATCGCCGTTGGCAATCATCTGCGCGGAATGGGCAGCCTGCTTAATTGGCGCGGCAATCGAACGAATCAGATGCCATCCCCATAACGAGACAATAAAGAGTCCCACGCCACACAGGGCGAACGTCACAATCAGGAATTGCTGATTGCTCTGGCGCACCGTCTCCTGCGCGGCGGTATCTATATTCTTGCGCAGGGTTTCTAACTCCTCATACAACTGTTCATATTCTGCTTTTGACGTGGAATTGATCAGATCATACGCCTCGGTCGTGCGAAAATCCCAATGCTGGGCTATGATTTCCTCATACGTCTGCTGGCTGGTGCGCAATATCTCCTGGGGCAGGTTCAACGTCGTACTCTCCTCCATCAGTTTCGCTGATAACGTCTCGATTTCCGCCTTCAGTGTTTCCATCGTGGCTGGATCCAGCGTCCCTAGCAGCGTAAATACCTTGATACGCAGTTGCGCCAGTTCGTCGCGAAAAACCATAAGCGTCAGTTGATTCGTGAGCGCGTCGTGCTGTGTCTGCACAAGCTGGTGAGAGCTATAAATGGCAAAGGCAATCTGGATGATCAATAAGAGAAAAATACAGGCAAAGGCCAAAAAAATTCGAACCCCGATTTTCATGGTGTGTTGTCAGTCATAAAACGATGTTGCGCAGAACAAGATTGACCGATCCTGTTGGTTTGAAACATGAAAGGCAGGAACCTCAGCAGCAACATGCGTTCATGGCGATGTTCCGGTTAAAAAGATGATTCAGTTCTCCCTTTCCCTCCAAAAGCTGTAACCTGTCGGAAGGGAAAGGGAGATGCGGTTTATTTCACAAATTCTTGTAAGACTTCGATCAACGCCTGATTGTTGATGACATTCTCGTAGGTGTAGTCCTTGAGCACATCCGCTTTCATTGCTCCCTCACCAGTCAAAAAGGCTCGGAATTGTGCGAAGTAGTCAGTTAATTGCTGTTGATTGTGCTCTAACATCGTCTGCGGATCAAAAAATTTCTCCATGTTCATGAACTCGTGCATCTGGTCATCCGACAAGTCAGGATTGCCCGTGAGTTCTTTGAGGATAGCCTTATACTCGTCCCAATTGCCCGGATCTTGGATCCACATAATGGCTTCAACCACCCCTCGCAGAATCTTTTTGAGATCGTCTGGCGGGATGGCGGCTACGCCCCCTTGTTTCACAATGGCAAGACCATGCGGCTCATAAAATTCCTCGGTGGAGATGGCAATCACGCCATCGGTCTTTTCAGAGAACCGATTGCCCAGGTTGATGCATAGCGCCGCTTGTACGCGATTGTTGGTAAAATTGGTTTCCAGAACATCGGGGTTCATTTCCACCAGGCGCACATCCGCCAGGGTGGTGTTGACCGTGTGCAAGTAACTTGATAAGAGGAAGCGAACCGAGAAATCAGAATTAAATACTCCAATTGTTTGACCCTTCAGACTCTTTTTGACCAGATCCTTCTTCAGCAGGAGATATTTATGGTCACCCGCCATGCTGAAGGTGCCTACATACATCACATCAGACACCCCTCCCTCCCGAAGCGATAACGAACCAGCCAGTGGCCCCGGAATAAAATCAACACGCCTCTGAAGTACAACACGCATCAGTTCTAACGGAATGTCATAGTGAACAAGTTTCACGGAGACTCCTTGTTTTTCCCAAAATCCTTTGACCTCCGCGACTTCATTGTACGACCACCCAACGTCTGGAAGCATACCAATAGTATATGGCTCTGCTGCCCAGGACACGGGGCCAACAAGCAAACATCCGATAACCAACATCCCACACCATACGATTCTCATACAACTACCCTCTTGTGAGCAGAGCGTTTGCTGAAGCACCCGGACGTCCTCCAGCACGCTCTGCTGATGATAATATAAAAATTCAATCTCCCTCGCATTGCTATATTATCCACACTTTAGAGCGTCAAGGGGGAACCAAAAATTCTCCCCACGTTCCCTGTCATGAAGTCTGACAACCTGCGCCCCATCGCGTAAAAGGTTCAAGTCTCCGCGGGGTTGAAGTGGAAAAGCTTATTGCCCAAATTCTTGTAAAACCTCGATCAAAGGCTGATTGTACACAACATTCTCGTATCTGAAGTTTGCGAGAACATCCGCATTTAAATTGCCCTCTGCGGCTAAAAACGTTCGGAATTGCCTAAAGTAATCACGCAACAGGTCCTGGTTGTGGACTAACAAGGTCTGTGGATCAACGTATTTCCCTTCGCGCAAGAGTTCGCGGATCTGGTCATCCGACAAATCAGGTTGATCGGTCAGGATATGTTGCCGGAGAATAGCTTTATATTCCTCCCAGTTAGCCGGATCGCGGATCCATTCGATAGCTTCGACGCATCCGCGCAAAATTTTCTTGAGATCCTCTGGCGGAATGGTGGTTAAAAAATCTTGTGTAAATACCGTGAAACCATGCGGTTCATAAAACTCCTGTGTGGTGAGCGCCACAACACCATTGGCCTGCTCGTAGAACCGATTGCCTCGATCCATAGTCAAGATCACCGATAAACGGTTGTGCTCAAAATTCGCTTCCAGTTCATCAGGGTTCATCTCGACGATACGGACATCGTCCAGGGTGGTATTGACGGTTTTTAAATAGGTTGATAAAAGAAACAGATTCGCAAAATCGGTCAAAAAAACTCCGATTGTTTCGCCTTGTAAACTTTTCTGGACCAGATCGTTTTTAATAATGATATTCTTATGGCGATCCGCAACACTAAATGTCCCCAAATACGTCACGTTCGAGACTCCTGTATTTCGATACAATGGAACTACCGCCAGGGGAATCGGTGTAAAGTCAAAGCGCTTATTAATACCGGCTTGAAAGGTATCTAACGGATTGGCGTAATTGATGACTTCGACGCTGACGCCCTGTTTGTCCCAGAATCCTTTCACTTCGGCGACTTTATAATGAGACCACATAACATACGGGATAAAGCCAAGAGTGTACGTCTCTGCCGCTATAACAAGCGAGCCGACCAACAAATATCCAATGACCACGATCATAATGACGAGATTTTTCATTCCGTTACCCTAATTATTAGAACGTGCTCAAGGCACTGAGAATCTTCAACACGTTTCTCTGATTAAGTTGGGAAGAGCTATCCCTTTGCGTGTTTATAGCGTTCAAATTTTAAAAAGTCAAGTCAAAAACCAGAAAAAAATGGCGAAAAAAATTTCGATTCCCCTGGCAGGATAACGAAAGAACGATTTTATGAACCTGCCAGATACCAGGGATCGTCACTGATAGGAAATGATTGTTACAACATTTTTCTACCTTCCGCTTGACATTTTGTCGTGTGAATTCAAAAATAACAGTAACGTGAGATCTCAGTCGTATAATGTTCATCCCTGTAAAACGAGCGACGTGATGAAAATCCGTTGGGTTGTTCAGATTCTGGGGGCAAGGAGCAGAGAGCTATGAAACGCATAGGAAAAATAAGCATATTGTTAGTCGTGTTTATAGGATTGTCCGTCACTGCTACAGATGCCGCACAGACGAAAACAATTCTTTTTTTATACTCAGATATGGTCGCCTGAAAAAACCGACGATTGCATATTGGGAATTTGCGGTGCAGGCCGGCACATTATGCGGCTTTGCCATTGATACGCGCGCGGTGGGCATTCAATGCGGCCAAATGGTCGCGCGTCTTCTGCAAGGCGAGGATATCCGGACAATCAAGGCCGAATATCCCAATAAAGTCAGCATTTCTCTGAATCGCAAAACTGCGACGAAACTGGGCATGGTCTTTTCACTGGATGTCTTGAATTTAGCCAATGTCATCTATGATGACTACGAAGGTAAGCAAGTGATTCGAAAATAAGGGATGAAAAAATTTCTTTTCAGGTTTTGAACGTGCTTAAGTAACGATAAATAGTTTTTGTTGATGTTTGTGTTTGAGTTGTTTCGGGAAAGAAGCGCAGCGGATTTCCCAAAACAACAGATGTCGAGTAAATTTATTGATACACTCGTAAGACTTCAAAAGTCTCAAAGACTTTTGAAGTCTTTGGTCAAAAGATGTCATTAATTTTGTCCAGGTACTTACAACCTGAGAGAGATATTGAGAGGTAATGTATGAAAATTCAAATGAAACTATCAGTGCTTATAGGCGTGATGTTATTACTGTTAGCGTTGTTGATGGTCGCGATCGGAACCTGGGTGATTAATGCCATTATTTATAAGTTAAATACAGATCTGCTCTCTCTCAAATTGAACATGCGTATTGAAAAAATCGAAGCGTCGGTCAAGCTTTTAGAAGATTCTGGCGCGGCCGGCATTGCCGCGTATGTTCAGCAAGCGCAAAATGAGATTCTTCGAGAATTTCAGGCTGAGGTGGAAACACAACCTGAAGTCTATTACGTGCTCGCTTTCAAAGAACAGCAAATACTCTTGCAATCAAAAAATGTTCAGCAATCCGAGGAGCAGGAGATCGATCCTGAGCTTATTCAGGAAATGGTCGGCCAGCAATCCGGATCACTCACATTCAGCCTTGCCGGGGCAAACCATTTTATCGTATATCGCTATTTTGACACGTGGGATTGGCTCATCAGTGCGACGCTGCCTACCACGACCATGTTTCAACAGCGTCAGACGTATTTAATGACCGTGGGTTGGGCTTCTCTGATTGTTTTTGTGGTGTTGCTCTTTGCAGCGAATCTTATGGGCAAAAAACTGATTGTGAATCCGGTAGTGACCTTGGTAAAAGCCGCCAATGAAATCGCGGCTGGCAATTTGGATCAATCTCTCCAAATTGATAAACATGATGAAATAGGCATCCTGGCGAACGCATTCGAAACGATGCAAACCACTATTCGAGAGGTCGTGGTGAACATCAGAAATACTGCTAACGCGATTGTAATTATCAGCCAGGACTTGAATTTCAGATCGGAACAATTGTCAAATGGAGCCGCTGCGCAAGCAGCTTCGATGCAAGAAAGTTCCAGTTCAATGCAAGAGATGGCCGCGAATATCCGCCAGAATGCGGAGAATGCTCGTAAGACGGAAAAACTTGCAATGCAATCGACACAATATGCTGAAGAAGCCGGGCGTGTCGTGACTGACACCGTGATAGCCATGCAGCAGATTGCACAAAAAACTGCCATTATCGAAGGGATCGCCAATCAGACCCGAATGCTCTCGCTCAATGCAACGATTGAGGCGGCGCGCGCCCAGGACCATGGCAAAGCGTTTTCAGTGGTCGCCTCTGAAGTGCGAAAATTATCTGACATCACTAAAAAAGCGGCCGAAGAAATCAAACAACTAATCATGTCCAGCCTTAATGTATCTGAGAAAGCAGGGCAAATGCTATCCACACTCGTTCCCAGTATCCAAAAGACCACAGATTTGATCCAGGAAATCAGCGCCGCAAGTCATGAGCAGAGTAGCGGCGCAGAACAAGTGAATCTATCCATCCAGCAAGCCGACCAGATTACCCAGCAGAACGCGGGTATTGCAGAAGAAACATCAGCATCAGCAGAGGAATTGGCAAACCAGGCCCGCCGCCTCCAACAGGCCATCGCTTTTTTTACCACAGCAGAATCTTCTTTGACGTCAGCTAATAACCATGAGGAGGAAAAACCACTGTCTGAAAAACAGAGAGCAAAAGGAGAAAAGAGGACATCTTCATCTCCGAAATCGCCAAATCTTGACGATCATGCCGATCAATACGATGCTGAGTTTGAACGCTATTAATGTGATTGTCATCTATTATCATCATTTTTCATGCCTGTACAGCGAACGATGTGATGAAAGCCATCGGATCGTGCCTGTTGTGGAGGCAAGGAGTCTCGTGTTATGAAAAGTATTGTGAGGGCAAGCGTGGTTATGGTTGTCTTGCTGGAAATGTTCGCCCATATCGGGCTCGCGTCAGAAATGAGAACAGTGTTGTTCCTGCACACCGGTCGAACAACGCCGATGGCGCAGAAAGCGGTTGTCCGCCTGGAAGAGAAGGGATTTGTTAAACAAAAAAATATGATGCTCGTGTGGATTGCAGTGTCAGCCGAGACTAACCCTGCACAGGTAGTCGCCCAGGTGAAAGAGGCGGCGCCGGATGTCGTCTTGAGTTTCACTGCCTTCACGAATGTCATTCAGGTACTGGAACAACTCTCGGTCCCTGTTGTCACGATGGCGGCGGTCGAATCTTTTGTGGATATGAACGGGGTTCCTACTGCGAATGTGACCGGAGTGCACTCCAACAAACAAACACGATGGAAGCACGGTCGACTCTATCAAAGAAACGTATCCCTGGCAGCAAACCCACTTGAAAAAACCTTCCATCTCTCATGTGGAAAGTATGGTACAAGCGGGAACCTTATGTGGATTTAGCATTGATCTGTACGAAGTCGGAGTGCAATGCGGAGAAATGGCGGCACGCGTATTGCAAGGGGAACCGATTCAATCCATCAAAGCTGAATATCCGCACAAAGTGAGTATCGCTCTGAACCGTAAAACCGCCACGAACTTAGGCATTGTGTTCTCGCTGGATGTGTTAAGTTTAGCCAATGTCATCTATGACGACTACGAAGGCAAGCAAGTGATTCGGAAGTAACAAGACAGAGTGAAGCATAAAAATATATGCCTCATTTTATAATCACTGTTGATGCCTGTAACACAAACAATGTGATAAACATCCATCAGAATCGTTGAGATTTTGGGGACGAGGGGGATATTTTGTTATGAAAAGCATGATGAGAATTATTGTAAGTATCAGTGTTGTAATAGGGGTACTTGCCAATATCGGCTTTGCGGCGGAGATGAAGTCTGTATTAATTCTAAGATCGGGAACGATGACTTCGCTGGCGGAATTTATGCTGGAAGGATTAAAACAGCAAGGCTTTGAGCATCAAAAAAATATGCTGAGCCAGGAGATGCTCGTCATGCCCACAGATGATCCGACGCAAGTCGTCAATCAAATTCAGGCGGCAGCGCCGGATGTAATTTTGACGACCGTAGAATTCGGAAACATGTTATCAGCGTTACATGGACTTTCCATTCCGACGATTACCACGAACAATGTTGAACCGTATGTGGATGCACAGAGGACTCCAATCGCCAAGATTACCGGCATCTATCCCACCTTGCATGATATGGTGTTCAACAGCTACAAATTTCTACAAAAGGTTGCGCCGCTCCAACAAGGGCAATCGGTAATTTTGCTGAATAATCCGGAATTTCAGGTGATCCCGAAAGAGACGGTCATTGAGGCCTTAGAACGTCTGCAAATTCCGCTGAAAACCGTGGTGGATGTTGTTATGTATGAAGATTGGCAGGCTGCCGTGCTTCAATATAGCGCGGATTCTGAGGTTGGCTGGATTTTACGATCGGCGCCGACCCAAAAACGTGATGGCAGCCGCATAGACATGGCCGGAGAATTGTACCCCTGGCAGCGCGAACATTTCAACAAACCAACAATTACCTATTGGGAAGATCCGGTGAAAATGGGCACGTTGTGCGCCTTTGGCGTTGATATGAATGAGGTCGCCAGGCAAGCGGGCCGGATGGCGGCGCGTGTCTTGCAAGGAGAACCCATTCAATCCATCAAAGCCGAATATCCCCAAAAAGTCAGCATTGCCCTGAACCGCAAAACCGCCACACACTTAGGCATTGTGTTCTCAATGGATGTGCTGAAGCTATCCAATGTGATCTATGACGACTACGAAGGCAAGCAGGTGATTCGGAAATAGGAGTGGGTATTTTTTTCGTTCTCTCCCTTGACATGTTATGAACGTGAGGCGAAGAAGCATAGTGTAGAATGCCGACGGAAATACAATCGAGAAACCGCTGGAGTGAGGCGCAGAAACACTCAGAGGAAAATTGATAAACATATTTCTAAAATACGGCTTTAACGGTGTGGGTAGCTGAAAATTGTGCTATCTGCTGAATAACTCATGTTACGCGCTACCCCCCTCAATCCCCCCGCAAGCGGGGGGAACAAGGGGAGCTGCGTAACATGAGTGAAGAATTACTTAAGGAGATTTTACGATGAAGAAGACTACGAATATTTCGGACTTAATAGACAAGCGTCAGTTGCAGAAGTTTCAAGATGCGTTCGCCAAGAAAAATAAAGTGGCAACCGTGATGATGGATGTCAATGGGACACCCATTACTGAACCAAGCAGGTATTGTAAGCTCTGCCGATTAATTCGAAGTACAGAAAAAGGGCTGCAAGATTGTAAAGAACACGGCAGACATATTGCGCAAGAAGTCCTCAGCACAGGAACATATGCCATCAAAACCTGTGCCCGTACCGGTTTTGCTGATTCCTCTGCGCCTCTGGTTATTGGAGGCGAACATATTGCCAGTTGGGCGATGGGACAGGCCAATATTCAGGAGGGCGCTACTGAACAGGATATTCGCACCTATGCGAAAAAAATTGGCCTTGACCCTGATGAACTCGCAGAAGCATTTCAGGAAAGACAGAACGAAACGGAAACGATAACACCGGAACAATTTCAAATCATAATAGAGGATTTGTTACGGTATAGCAAACAAATTATGACGTCGGCTGAAGTGAGTTTTGTCGCGATTCTCAACGAGTTGAAGTGAGGTTTATCGCGATCTTCACCCCATTGTCGCCTTTTTGGAGACATCAGGTTGTTCGCTCGTGATGAGGGGATGCTTTCTCGCCCTGAATCGCAAAACCTCCGCGAACTTAGGCATTGTGTTTTCGTGAATTTCGCCAATCACAAAAACCAGGTTCCTTGAAGAAACCTGGTTTTTAGCCGTATCAATCATTATGAATAATGCTGGAACTGATTTTTTGTCCCTTGACATTTGAAAGCCATGATGGCAACAATGAGGGTGAGGGGGATCGTTTTATCTTATCATTTTTTTTAATGTCTCCACAATGAACGAGGTGATAAATCCATCAGCTTCGCTCACATTGTGGAGGTCAGGAGTGTAACGCGATGAAGCGTATGGTGAAAATGAGCGTGTTGTTGGTCGTGCTGGCAGGGATATTTGCGAATCCCGGATTCGCGGCAGAACTAAAAAAAATCGTGGTGCTGGATGTAGAAATTACCAACGTAACGGTGAGTGAGCAAATGTTCACTGGCCTCAAACAGGCTGGACTGATCGAGCAAGAGAATGTTATGATCAAAAAAATTACCGTGCCTACGCAAGGCGTCCTGACACCCATGATTGCCCAGATTCACGAAAGCATGCCAGATGTTATTTTAGACATCAGTGGATTAGAAAATATCCTTCCCGTCTTAAGCACACTGTCAATTCCAGTGGTTGTGCGACTCAATGTTGAGCCGTTTGTGGGGACTGACGGCATGCCAACCGCTAATATTACCGGGATCTACACCAGTCTACCGGATATGGTGTATAACAGCTATAAATTCTTGCAGAAAGTCGCTCCCTTGAAGCCGGGACAACAGGCGGTCCTCCTGGATAATCCTGAGTTCCCAATCCTTCCCAAAGAAACGGTGATTGACGCCTTGCAACGCTTACAGATTCCGCTTAAGGCTGTGGTGAATACTGCGGTATTCGAAGATTGGCAGCAAGCGATTCTGCAATATAATAATGATCCCGACGTGGGGTGGATCTTGCGCTCATCCCCGCGACGTAAGCGCGATGGCAGCCCATTTAACGCGCTGACCGAACTGTATCCCTGGGAACGAGAACATCTCAAAAAGCCGACAGTGACTCAATGGGAGTTCGCTGTACAAGCAGGTACTCTCTGCGCCTTTGGAATTGATACGGCTGAAGTCGGCCTGCAATGCGGGAAAATGGTGGCACGGGTGTTACAGGGGGAAGACGTCCGGACGATCAAGGCCGAATATCCGAACAAAGTCAGCATTGCCCTCAATCGCAAAACCGCGACGAACTTAGGGATTGTGTTCTCGCTGGACGTGCTGAACCTCGCCAATGTCATCTATGACGACTACGAAGGTAAGCAGGTCATTCGGAAATAATGATATAATCAATACTCCGGACAGTTTTGATTTCACCCCCCTCAATCCCCCTGCAAGCGGGGGGAAGCACATACGAGACATCCTATTTCTCATTTCCCCCCGTTTACGGGCTGACAAAGGGGGGCACACGAAAACTGTCCGAACTATTGTTCTATAGCGATCCTAAACGAAATGGAGACTGTCATTGCGAGGCTTTGCGAAGCAATCCCCTGAAATCGGCGGGATTGCTTCGTCGCGGACTCCTCGCAATGACATGACTAATTTAAGCTTGCTATATATAGCGTGACAACGCAAAGGAGGTCTTCATGGAAAATCCGCAAGATCGGGTAAAATGGGTAGATTACAACGGAACAAAAATCCTTGTTATTGATTTTTCAGGGCTTAGGACGGGAGAGGAGACCAAACAAGTGACGGACATCTCTGAAAAAATTCATGCGGCCCAACCCCTGCGATCAGTCAGAAGGCTCACGATTGCCAGGAACGTCTTTTTTATTGAGGACGCGCGGAAAGTTATCGCGGAATATACCCCTAAAATTCTCAAGTACACGATCGCGTCGGCATCGATCGGCTTTACTGATCGGAAAGCGATCATTATGAAAACCATTAATGCAAACATGAAAGATTTTGAGACGGAAGAGGAAGCCATGGAATGGCTCTCAAAACAGGAGTAAGATGTGGGGGACGAAAAATTTCAAAGAATCTAATTTTTCCTCCCCCCTTGACATCTACATTGTGAAGATCACAGTGATGATTATTTTTTCATGCCGGCCCAACGAACGATCCGATGACCATTCATCTCATCGCTCACGTTGGGCCGGCCAGGAGCGTAACGTTATGAAACGCATAGTAATGATGAGTGTATTGTTGGTTGGGTTGCTGGGGATGTTTGCCAATACCGGATTCGCGGCGGAGATGAAAAAAATTCTGATTCTGTCCACAGTGCGATCAAGGCCGATTGCGGCGCAGAGCGGGGCCACCCGTTTAGAAGATCTGGGGTTTATCGATCAGAAAAATGTCATAACCGTATGGGCGCAGGTGTCAGCCGCGACCGATCCTGTACAACTCGTCGCCCAGGTGAAGGAAGAGACGCCGGATGTGGTCCTGAGTTTTACGGGCCTCAATAACGTCATGGGTGTATTAGAACAGTTCTCCGTTCCCGTCATCACGATGACGGGAGTGGAATCCTTTGTGAATGCCGACGGGATCCCAACCGCGAATGTGACCGGGATGTACTCCAAACTCCAGGATATCATGTTCAATAGCTACAAGTTTTTGCAGAAAGTCGCGCCGCTCAAGCCAGGGCAACAGGCCATTTTTCTGGATAATCCGCAGATGCCGGGGATCGTCCCCAAAGAAGAGGTGATTGATGCGCTGCAACGCTTACAGATTCCACTCAAAGCCGTGGTGAACGGCGCGATCTACGAGGATTGGCAGCAGGCGATTCTCCAGTATAGCGACGATCCGGAAGTTGGGTGGATTTTGCATGGGGCTGGCCCGAGCAGCAGACATGATGGAAGTGGTGTCAATGCCATCACAGAGATCTATCCCTGGCTGCAAGCCCGCTTGAAAAAACCCTCGATTTCGCATGATATATCCTCTGTACAAACGGGGGTGTTATGTGGCTTTAGCATGGACTTGAACGATGTGGGCGCCCAATGCGGAGAGATGGCCGCGCGCATCTTACAAGGGGAGCCGATCAGCGCCATCAAGGCCGAGTATCCACGTAAAGTCACGATTGCCCTGAATCGCAAAACCGCCACAAATTTAGGCATTGTATTCTCACTGGATGTGTTGAGTTTAGCCAATGTGATCTATGACGACTACGATGGCAAACAAGTCATTCGAAAATAATGACATTTTCCCCTGCCCCCCTTGACATCTCAATGAGAAGATCACAAGTCTTAAAGTAAGTTGTGATCTTCTCCTACTATTATTTTTTGAGGTCTGTACAACGAACAATGCGATGATAATCCATCAGATCGTTCACGTTGTAGAGGCCAGGAGCGTAACACTATGAAACGCATGGTGACAATGAGCGTGCTGCTGATGGTAGTGTTTGTGATGTTCGCGAATATCGGACTCGCGGCAGAGCTCAAAAAAATTCTCGTGATAGAAACTCCCAACGCCCTTATTCTTGAACAAATGTTGAACGGGTTAACCCAGGCTGGGCTTGTCGATCAACAGAATGTGATCATCGAGAGAATGGACCCGCCGGAACAAAGCGATCTGACACAAGTAGTCGCGAGAATCCAGGAGAGCGCACCAGCGGTGATCGTAGAGGTTTCCGGATTAAGTGAGGTTCTGGCCGCCTTAAACGGGTTTTCAATCCCGGTGATTGCCCGAGTCAATGTTGAACCATTTGTGGAGGCCGATGGCACCCCTAATGCCAACATTACCGGGGTGTACACCACCTTACAGGACATGATATATAACAGTTATAAATTTTTGCAGAAAATTGCCCCCCTGGAGCCCGGACAACAAGTGGTCTTCCTGGATAATCCCAAGTTTCCGATCCTGCCCAAAGAAGATGTGATTGACGCCCTGCAACGCCTTCAAATTCCGCTCAAAGCCGTCGTGAACGCAGAAGTCTATGAAGATTGGCAGCAGGCGATTCTGCAGTACAATGACGATCCCGATGTAGGGTGGATTTTACGCTCGTCTCCCTCGCGTAAGCAAGATAACACCCACTACAATTCAATGACCGAACTCTATCCCTGGCTGCGAGAACATCTCAGAAAACCGTCCGTCACGTATTGGGAATTTCCGGTGCAGGCTGGTGTACTTTGTGCATTTGGGATTAATACGGCTGAAGTCGGCCTGCAATGCGGGAAAATGGTGGCACGGGTGTTACAGGGGGAAGACGTCCGGACGATCAAGGCCGAATATCCGAACAAAGTCAGCATTGCCCTCAATCGCAAAACCGCGACGAACTTAGGGATTGTGTTCTCGCTGGACGTGCTGAACCTCGCCAATGTCATCTATGACGACTACGAAGGTAAGCAGGTCATTCGGAAATAATGATATAATCAATACTCCGGACAGTTTTGATTTCACCCCCCTCAATCCCCCTGCAAGCGGGGGGAAGCACATACGAGACATCCTATTTCTCATTTCCCCCCCCGTTTACGGGCTGACAGGGGTCGGTATCACGTGAGGGGCAAACTCGTGTGCCCTGTCTCCTGGCGATCAATCGCCAGTCTCAACGTTGAAGGACGCTGAAGCGCCCTGTGGAATTGGGGAGCGGGCTTCAGCCTGCTTCAGCTTTGAGACCGGCCATTGATGGCTGGGCGGACGAGGCATCAGCACAACATACCTCCCCCTGTCAGCCGTTTACGGCGGGATAAAGGCGGGTCACACGAAAACTGTCCGAACTATTGATAATGATATAATGATATTTTCTCCTGCCCCCCCTTGACATCGCATGAAAATGATCGCTAAGGATAAAAGTAAAAGTGTTGTGATAAGTATTTACTGTGACGAGTGGAGCAGGGACGGGACCCCGCGTTATCACGAATGGGAAGCAGGATTCCGTCCCCGTCTTTGCAAACAAGGAGCATAATGATATGAGACGTATAACGCAAATGAACGTGTTGCTATGGGTGTTGTTAGGCATGGTCGTCAACATCGGGTTTGCGGCGGAGATAAAAACCGTGGTGCTGATGGAATACTCTGCCGAGCCTGCCAAAACTACTATGAGACAAAACGTGATCGCCGGATTGGCGCAGGCAGGGTTTCAAGAAAACACCAACCTGAACGTTGTTTCTTTTGACACCGCCCGACCGGCGGACTGGGCCGAGCAGGTGGCACAGCTCGCGCCTGATGTGGTAATTGAGTATAGCGGTGAAACCGGGGTTACGGCGAAAATGCATGAACTCGGCATCCCGACCGTTTCGTATTGGGGCACGGCTCCCTATGTCGGTCCGGACGGCGTTCCGACCGCCAACATCACGGGCGTGTACACAGGGTACAAAGATACCGTGTATAATAGCTTAAAACTATTACGGATAGTTGCGCCTTTGAAACCGGGGCAACAGGCGGTCTTTTTTGAAAATAAGCAACGCGTCGTCTATCCTAAAGAAGAAGTGCTGGATGCGCTCAAGCGGCTAAATGTGCCGTTGAAAGCGATTGAGGACACAACCTACTATGAAGACTGGCAAGCGGCTTTGTTGAAGTATAATGATGATCCCGAAGTCGGCTGGTTGGTCGTCTTAGCCTGGCCCTATCTCAAACGCGATGGAACCATTCCGGATCGGACCGTAGAGGTAGCGCAGTGGCAGCGCGAACGCCTCAAGAAACCCTATGTCACCTTTTGGGTTCCTACCGTCCAATCCGGCGTGTTATGCGCCTTTGCAGTTGATACCGATGATGTCGCGCTGCAGCTAGGCGAAATGGCGGCGCGTGTGTTGAATGGCGAACCCATTCAGAGCATCAAAGCCGAATATCCGCGCAAAACTCTGGTTGCTTTAAACCGGAAGACCGCAAATTTCATGGGGATTACGTTTTCACTGAATGTCTTGCAACTGGCCAATATTATCTTCGATGACTACGAAGGCCAGCAGGTCATTCGGAAGTAATGATCTGGAGGGTAAGAAAAATCTCAACGTGACGATAATTTTTCCCTGTCCCCCTGGCGCTTCATTGGAATGATTACAAAGCATAAAGTACGTTGAAATTCCCTTTTACTCGATGTTCAAAGGTGTGAGTTGTGTCGGGAAGGCGGTACGAAATTCCAGAAACAACCGTCACACCGGCATTTCAGGAAAACTTTGAACATCGAGTTTTATTATTATTTTTTTGACGCCTGCAAAACGAACGCTATGATGGGAACATTAAAACGTTCACGTTTTGGAGGCCAGGAGTGTAGCGTGATGAAACGCATCGTGATGATGAGTGTATTGCTGGTTGTTTTGCTGGCGGTGGTCGTCAACATCGGGTTCGCGGCGGAGAAGAAAAAAGTCCTCTTGCTGGAAACTTCCATCATCATATCCTCAGCGCAGCAAATCCTGCAAGGATTGGAACAGGCGGGCTTTGTGGATCAAAAAAATATGACGTACAGCACAATCAGAATGTCAGCAACGGATGATGTGACGCAACTGGTCGCCGAGGTCAAGGAGGTTGCGCCGGATGTGATTGTGGCGAATATTGAAGCCGGAAACGTTCTCGAAGCCTTGAAAAATCTGCCTATTCCCGTGATCACGGGGATGAACGTTGACCGCTATGTCACTGCCGAAGGCGTGCCCACGGCGAATATTACGGGGGTCTATACGGTGCTGCCGGATATGGTGTACAATAGTTACAAGTTTTTACAGAAAATTGCTCCACTTAAACAGGGCCAATCCGTGGTCTATCTGGATAACCCTGAGTTCCAATTGCTTTCCAAAGATACCGTGATGGCTGGGTTGCAACGCTTAGAGATCCCGGTGAAAGCCGTCGTAGACGCCACGGTGTATGAGGATTGGCAACAGGCGATGCTCAAATATAGTAACGATCCCGAGGTAGGCTGGATTTTACGGGCGTCACCGAGCAAAAAACGCGACGGCAGCCGCGTCAATATGGTGACAGAATTGTATCCCTGGCAACAGGAGAATTTGAAGAAACCCACTGTCACATACTGGGATATCGCTGTTCAGATGGGCACGTTGTGTGCGTTTGGCGTTGATATCAATGAGTCCAATGCGCAGACCGGCCGAATGGCCGCACGCGTCCTGCAAGGGGAACCGATTCAGTCCATTAAAGCCGAATATCCAGGCAAAGTCAGTATTTCTCTGAATCGGAAAACCGCGACAAACCTGGGGATTGTCTTCTCGCTGGATGTGCTGAATTTAGCCAACGTCATCTATGATGACTACGAAGGCAAGCAGGTCATTCGGAAATAATGCCTTTTTCCCATGCCCGGCACTTGGGAAATGCCGGGCATGGGAAATGTAGAAATCCCTTGTAAAAGAAATCCTTGGAGTTACTTGAAGTCGTATTATGAAAATTCAAATGAAATTGTCAGTATTTATCGGATCGTTGTTGCTCGTGTTGGTGGTGCTCATGGTGGTCATTGGTACCGGGGTGATTAATACCTATCATTTACAGGTTAAACACCGAACTCCTCTTGCTGAAATTAGCGGCGCGGATTGAAAAAATTGAAACCTCGGTCAAACTCTTAGAAGATTCCGGCGCGGCTGGTATTGATGCGTATGTCCGGCAAGCGCAGACTGAGATTCTATAAGAATTTCAGACCTATGCCGACACGCAGACTGAAGAGTATGACGTACTCGCGATCAAAGAGCAAAAAGTGCTCTTGCAGTCGAAAGCCGAGCAAAGCAACGAGCAGCTCTATCAACAAGCTTTCAGTTCTGAGGTGATTCAGCTTTCCCGCCTGTACAATGAACGATGCGATGAAAGCCCATCAGATCATGCCTGTTAGCGGGGACCTTGTGTGGATTTAGCATTGATCTGTACGAAGTCGGTGTGCAATGCGGAGAGATGGCTGCGCGTGTGTTGCAAGGGGAACCGATGCAGTCCATCAAAGCTGAATATCCGCACAAAGTGAGTATCGCCCTCAACCGCAAAACCGCCACGAACTTAGGCATTGTGTTCTCAATGGATGTGCTGAAACTGGCGAACGTCATTTATGACAACTACGAAGGCAAACAGGTCATTCAGAAGTAGTGATCTGGGGGGCGAAAAATTTTAAATTTACGATAATTTTTTGCCCCCCCTTGACATCCGAAGGTGATGATCACAATGCCTGAAGTACGTTGAGATTTTTTCCTAATTATTATTTTGATGCCGGCCCAACGAGCGATGCGATGACAAGCCATCACATCGCTCGTTGGGCCGGTTAGGAGCGTAATACTATGAAACGCATGGTGATAATGAGTGTGCTGCTGCTGGTGGTGCTGGGGATGTTTGTGAATGCCGGGTTCGCGGCGGAGCAGATGAAAACCGTGGTCATTGAGAATTTCCCGCATGATCCTGATAAGATCATGTGGACTGATCAGTATGTCAAGAACCTCGCGAACGCTGGATTTATCGAGGGGCAGAATCTTGTCCTGCATATTCTGCATGACCAGAACCTTGATGCTGAAATCGCGTATATTCAGCAGCTTCAGCCGGATCTGATCATTGACATGTCTATTGATAATCGGTTAGTCCCAAAATTTCGTGGGACAACCATCCCACTGCTGATCGAGACCCGAGCGGAACAATTTGTTGACTCGCAAGGCATTCCGCGCGAAAATATTACCGGCACCTATTCAACGTTGAAGGATATGGCGTACAATAGCTATAAGTTTTTGCAATTAGTCGCCCCACTCAAATCCGGTCAGCAAGTCGTCTTGCTGGATAATTCGAACTTCATCCTGGTACCGAAGGAAGAAGCTATGGAGGCGTTGCAACGGTTGCAAATTCCGTTAAAAGTGGTAATTGAGACCAGGGTGTATGAAGATTGGCAGGAGGCCATCCTGAAATACAATGATGATCCGGATGTCGGATGGATATTGCTAGGGACATTGCCGAGTTTCAAACGCGATGGAACGATGACAAATATACTCGAATGTATGACTTGGCAGCGAGAACATTTAAAAAAACCCATGGTGACCTATTGGGAGATCTTTGTGCAAATGGGGGTACTGGCGGGTTTCGGGATTGATATTAATGAGCGAATCTTGCAAATCAGCGAAATGGCGGTGCGGGTATTGCACGGGGAAGCCATTCAAAGCATTAAGGCCGAATATCCCCAGAAAGTCAATATTGCCCTCAACCGCAAAACCGCGACCAATTTAGGGATTGTGTTTTCATTGAACGTGCTGAATCTCGCCAATGTGATCTATGACGATTATGAGGGCAAGCAGGTCATTCGAAAATAATATTAAACGTAGGTCAACGAACGATATGATGACCATTCATCAGAATCGTTCACGTTGGACCGGCCAGGAGCGTAACGCTATGACACGCATGGTGAAGATGAGTGTCATGCTGGTAGTGTTGATCGGGGTGTTTGCGCATGCCGGATTCACTGCGGAGAAAAAAACGGTCGTCTATTTGCGGGCCGGGATGATGCCTCCGCTGACGGAATACATTCTGCAAGGGTTGGAGCAGGGAGGCGTTGCGCAAGACACGATCATGCTCCAGGAAATCCTGGTCTCTCCCACCGATGATATTCCGCAGGTGGTGACGCGGGTCAAGGAGGCGCAACCGGATCTGGTGCTGAACACCGTGGAGTTTGGGAATATTTTGGCCGCGTTGAAGGGACTTTCCATGCCGGTGATCACCAGAGTCAATGTCGAACCCTATGTGAATGCAGAGGGCGTACCCACCGCCAACATTACCGGACTATATACCACGTTGCATGACATGTTCTATAACAGTTACAAGTTTTTACAGAAAGTCGCGCCGTTGCAAGATGGGCAACAGGTCGTTGTTTTTGAAAATCCGGAATCCCCACTGATGCCTAAAGCGAACGTGTTGGATGCCTTGCAACGTTTACAGATCCCCGTGAAAACGATTGTAAGTGCAATTTTCCTTGAGGATTTCCAGGCAGCGATTTTGCAGTATAACGACGACCCCGATGTGGGTTGGATTTTAACGTCACCACCGACCCAAAAACGGGATGGCAGCCCGTTGAATATCGCCACAGAAGTGAATCCCTGGTTACGAGAACATTTGAAGAAACCGACGATCACGTATTGGGAAACTGCGGTTCAAATGGGATTCTTGTGTGCGTTTGGAATTGATATGAATGAAGCGAGCGTACAATTCGGCCGGATGGCGGCGCGCGCCCTGCGCAGGGAACGAGTGAACACCATCAAAGCCGAATATCCGCAGAAAGTCAGCATTTCCCTGAACCGCAAAACCGCGACGAACCTGGGGATTGTCTTCTCGCTGGACGTGCTGAATCTTGCCAATGTCATCTATGACGACTACGAAGGCAAACAGGTCATTCGGAAATAATATTTATAAAAAAGCCTTGTTCAGTTCAAAAACGGGATGATATAAACATCGTGTACAAGTTGTCTGGTGAAATTTAAATTACAGTTTCAAACCGAACGGCAGGAAATGGATTTTCTTGCTGTTCAGGTTTTATAGATCCGGAGGATAATTATGATGAAACGATTGATGATGACTGTGATCGCGATGTTTTGCTGTGTAGAACTTTTTGCGAATGTCGGATTCGCAGCAGAGATGAAAACGGCGGTACTGCTGGAATTCCCCGTAGACCCGACGCGTACTGACATGAAAAATGAGATGCTGGCGAGATTAGCGCAAGCCGGATTTCAGGAAGGCCAGAACCTGAAAGTGGTTGCGTTTGATTCGACCAAACCGGCCGATTGGCCAGAGCAAGTGGCACAGCTCGCGCCCGATGTGGTGATTGATTTTAGTGGTGAAGCTCCTACGACTGCAACGTTAAAAGAGTTGGGTGTGCCGACCGTATCGTACTATGGTGTTGACCCGTATATTAACCCCGACGGGATGCCGACGGCGAACATTACGGGCGTGTACACGGCGTATAAAGATACCGTGTATAATAGTTTGAAATTGCTGCGCATGATCGCCCCCTTGAAACCAGGCCAGAAAGCGGTCTTTTTTGAGAACACACTGCGGTTTGTGTTTCCAAAAGAGGAAGTGTTGGAGGCACTCAAGCGGTTGGATGTCCCGTTGAAAGCTATTGAGGATACCTCCGTGTATGAAGATTGGCAAGCGGCGTTGTTAAAGTATAATGAGGACCCCGAAGTCGGCTGGCTGGTCGTCTTGTCCTGGCCCTTTGTCAAACGCGATGGCACCGCGCCGAATCGGAATGTGGAATTGGCGCAATGGCAGCGCGAACGTCTCAAGAAGCCCTATGTCACCTATTGGGAAGTGACGGTCATGACCGGCGTGTTATGCGGCTTTGCGGTTGATACCACCGAGGCCGGGGGACAGTTAGGCGAAATGGCGGCGCGCATCCTGAACGGGGAAGCCGTTCAGACCATCAAAGCCGAATATCCGAGGAAAACCCTGGTGGCCTTAAACCGTAAGACCGCGGATTTTATGGGGCTTACGTTTTCGATGGATGTCTTGAAAGTTGCGAATGTGATTTTTAACGATTACGAAGGGAAAGACGTTATTCGGAAGAAATAGAGGAAATAAGGATAGCGTCATGAGCTGGAAGAAACCAGGTTTCTTCGAGAAACCTGGTTTCTAGATAACTGCTTGTCATGAGAGAGTGTATTATGAAAATTCAAATGAAACTGTCGGTGTTTATTGGGTCACTGCTCCTGGTGTTGGTGGTGTTGATGGCGCTGATCGGTACCTGGGTGATTAACACCATTATTTATGGGCTCAACACGGAACTGCTGTCGTTGAAATTAGCTGCGCACATTGAAAAAATCGAAGCGAACGCCCAACTATTAGAAGATTCAGGGACAATTGGGATCGTAACGTATGTCCAGCAGGCGCAGAATGACATCCTGCACCAGTTTCAAACCGAGTCTGCTGCCCAGATGACTGAAGAAGGGTATTACGTGATCGCGGCCAAAACGCAGCAGATGCTGTTTCAGTCAGCAAATATTCAGGGCAAAGAGACCACCGATCGACTGTTGAGTTCTGAGATCACTCAGGAGATGGTCAGCCAAACAAAGGGGACGCGCACGTATGTCCATGAGGGGGTCGGCTATTTCACGGTCTATCGGTATTTTGAGAAATGGGACTGGCTGATTGGCGCGTCGCTGCTCACCACCACCATGTTTCAGCAGCGCCAGACCTATCTCGTGATCGTCGGGTGGGCGTCGTTGGCGGTGTTTATCGGGCTGCTGGCGCTGTCGTATGTGGTGGGGCGCGGGATGATTGTGAAACCGGTAGTGGGATTGGTGCAGGTGGCCGATGCCATTGCGGCCGGCAATTTTGACCAGCGTATCCAGATTCGCCAGCGCGATGAAATCGGCGCGTTAGCCAGAGCGTTCCAAACCATGCAGCAGCATTTGCAAGCGGTGGTCATGAATGTCAAGGAGACCGCGAATACCATGGTGACTGTCAGCCAGGAATTGAGTTCCGGCGCGGAACATTTGTCGAATGGGTCATCGGAGCAGGCGGCTTCCATGGAGGAAAGTTCCAGCTCCATGGAGGAAATGGCCGCCAATATCCGTCAAAATGCAGATAATGCTCGCGAAACGGAAAAAATCGCCGTACAATCGGCAGAGTATGCCGAAGAAGCCGGGCGGGTGGTGGCTGAAACCGTGAAAGCCATGCAGCAAATTGCGCAAAAAATCGCGATTATCGAAGACATTGCCAATCAGACGCGTTTGCTCTCGCTGAATGCAACGATTGAAGCGGCACGGGCGCAAGATCATGGCAAAGCCTTTTCAGTGGTCGCCTCCGAAGTACGGCAATTATCCGATGTGACCAAAAAAGCGGCCGAAGAGATTAATCAATTAGCCTCTTCCAGTCTTAACATCTCTGAAAAAGCCGGAGCCATGCTCGCCACGCTTGTGCCCAGTATCAGGAGAACCACCGAACTGGTGTTGGACATCAGCGCAGCCAGCCATGAGCAGAGTATCGGTACAGAACAAATTAACCGCGCCATTCAAGAATTGGACGGCGTGACGCAGCAAAACTCCACGATTGCCGAGCAGACGGCTTCAGCCGCAGAAGAACTCGTCAATCAGGCCCAACAACTCCAACACGCGATCGCCTTTTTTACCATCAGTTCAGAGAGTTTTCAAACTCCGGAATCGAGCCACAATGGAGCGACAGGTCTGAAGAAGATCCCAAAGGGGGCAGGTGAAAAAGGTATGCCGGCTGAATCACCGACACCGGTAAAAAGCAAATCTATTGTCAGCAGCGATGAGCAGGATTCAGAGTTCGAACGGTATTAGTGCAGATGAACACTGGCAAAAACCGGGTTTTTTCAAAAAACCCGGTTTTTTTGTCATTGTGATGAGCGGAATAACTGTACAAACATGTTGCGATTATTCAGTGTAACGTGAGTTCGGGATAAGAATTTTTTCACACAGGTTCATCGGAGAAATCTCCTCAAAATATCGCCAAATCGGCACAAATCTGTGTGAATCTGTGGCTGAAAAGCTCATGTCGAACTCAGGTTATGTATGTAAAAAAAGTCAATGTATTTCTCTCAGGATGCGGCTACTACGATCTGCACCTGTTGTTTGGTGCAGTAGTCACAATAGGCCGGGGGCGGAGCTTGATCGGTAATAATCACGTCAATATCCTTGAGGGCAGCGAAGGTGGCGAGGGAGACGGTGTCAAATTTGCTGTGATCGGCCAGCAAATAAACCTGCTCGCTGACCTCCATCATCGTTTTTTTGATTTCGGCCTCGATACGGGAATGGGTGGTAATACCTTTGGTTAAGGAAATTCCCGGAACCGCCAGAAACAGACGGTTGGCATTCAGTTTTTTCAACATGGCAATCGCTTCCGGTCCTACGAGGGAATTGGTTGAGTGCAGCAAATCACCGCCAGTGACAATCACGTGCAATTGTTGATCCAGCGCGGCGGCATTCAAAGCGGGAAGGCTATTTGTGATGATAGTGATGTTGTGTTTGTGTTGCAGGTGCTCGATCACATGGACTGTCGTTGTTCCGGAATCAATAATAATCACATCCCCATCATGAACAAATTCAGCAGCTTTCTGGCCGATTTGGGCTTTTTCGCCAGGCATCCGTACCTGACGCTGGGAAATAGACGGAATCGGTAATTTGTCGTCATTCATGATCACGCCGCCATACACTTTTTTGATGATCTGTCGTGATTCTAATTCCTGAATATCCCGGCGAATCGTGTTTTTCGACACATCGAACTGCCGGCACAATTCATTCAGGCTTGCCGATCCGCGCGATCTGACATATTCTTCAAGTTGTTGAATTCTGTGGAGTTTCAAAGTGAAAGACCCCACCCCCGGCCCCTCCCCAAAGGAGAGGCTGATAGGGGTAGGTTTGTTGTGCTGATGCCTCGTCTGCCCAGCTATAAATGGCTGGTCTCACAGCTGAAGCAGGCTGAAGCCCGCTCCCCAATTCCACAGGGCGCTTCAGCGTCCTTCAACGTTGAGACTGGCGATTGATCGCCAGGAGACAGGGCACACGAGTTTGTCCCTCAAATTATACCTACCCCTGTCAGCAAAGGAGAGGCGCGCGCTGTTTCCGATACTCCCTCCTTTGGGGCAGGGCTGTTAAGTTCTACCCCCTCAGTCCCCCGCAAGCGGGGGAAGGCGATCCGTTTCCCGCCGCTTGCGCGGGGAATAAGGGGGGTACACAGGTTCTCTCTGCAAGAACTTAACAGCCCTGCCTCCTTTGGGGAGAGGCCGGGGGTGGGGTTTATATTTCCCTATCGTCTATATTCCATATACGCCGCCATTTTATCAGCAATTTTGCGTCCTTCCAGACGTTCGACAATTGTATTGTTCGTGCGTTATACTCGAAGCAACTTAATCTTTCGTATCTTGTGTCAACTTTGACAATATATACCCAAAATGTAAATAAAAAAATGAAAATTTTTATAAATTTCTTAAAAAAATAGTTGTCAAATTTATCACGATAGAACAATTTGTTACCAGAATATACTCAAATTTAGAACTACAGGAGATACGAAACATGGCAACAGAAATTCTTATGCCCAGACAGGGTAACACCGTTGAATCGTGCCTGATTCTGGAATGGCGCAAACAGGAAGGGGAATCCGTGCAGGTCGGGGATGTGCTTTGCGAGGTCGAAACGGATAAGGCGACCTTTGAAGTCGAATCCGAGACCGGAGGTGCGTTATTGAAAGTACTTTTCAGCGAAGGATCGGATGTTCCTGTGCTGACCCCCATAGCGATTGTGGGACAGCCCGGCGAGGATATCAGTGGATTCTCAACCTCATCAAAGGAAAGTACACAACCAGGACTGCCGCGAAAAGAGGTTCAGGAAACTCCTGAAATGGCGCAGCAACCTTCCCAGGCGGTCACGCAGACGTCCTCATTAGACCCATCTTCGGAAAGCAGAGGCATTTCGCCGCGCGCGCGTCATCTGGCGGCCGCAAAAGGCGTGAACGTATCCGGTTTAGCCGGGACCGGGCCTGAAGGTCGGATTATCGAACGCGACGTGCTGGCAAAGATGACCGATCAATCTCCGCTGAGTCCGGCAGCGATTGCCGCATTGCTCGAACAGGGAAAGCAGGCTCCGGCCGTCGGCACCGGCATTGGCGGCAGAGTGATTGCCGCAGATCTTCGTCAGGCTGTTCCCGCTCAAGAAATTCCGGGAAAAGCGGCGATCTCCAACGACAGTCAAAGCCGAGCTTTGACACTCCAGTTTGGCGCAGTCAAAGAGGTTCCGGTCAAAGGGGTGCGTAAAATTATTGCCGCGCGTATGTTGGAATCGCTGCAAACGACCGCGCAGCTTACCATGAATGTGTCGGCCGACGCCTCGCAATTGTTAGCATATCGCCGACGCCTCAAGGCCGCACCTGAAAGTTTCGGACTGCAAAACATCACTATTAACGACCTTGTCCTTTATGTGGTTGCGCGTACGCTGCCCCGTTTTCCGTTCATGAATGCGCATTTTCTGGGGGAGACGATCAAAGAATTTGAACGGGTGCACCTCGGCATCGCTGTGGATACGTCACGCGGCTTAATGGTGCCGCCGGTCAAAAATGCGAATCTACTGTCATTAAAACAACTTTCCGCCGAGGCAAAACGTCTGGCGTCTGCCTGTCAGGAAGGCAAAATTCTGCCGGATGAACTCACAGGGGCGACCTTTACGGTCACCAATCTCGGCGCCCTGGGCATTGAAAGTTTTACTCCCGTCCTGAATCCGCCGGAAGTCGGTATCTTAGGGGTATGCGCCATTCAACCCAAACCGGTCATACATGGCGATGACGTGCGCTTCGTGCCACATATCGGGTTGTCGCTGACCTTTGATCATCGCACGGTTGACGGCGCGCCGGCGGCCCGTTTCTTGCAAGAACTTTCGACCGCCCTGACAAACGTTGATCTGCTGCTGGCAGGGTAGATGAAAACTACATGGATTTCACATAAGCAGGGATTTTGAAGGGATTCCGAGAACAAAAGAATCCTTGCTTATGTGAAATCCATGTAGTTCATATTATAATGTATGACGTCATTATTGTTGGCGCGGGACCGGGAGGCTATATTGCTGCGGAACGCGCGGGGGCCAGAGGAAAATCGGTGCTGCTGATTGAAAAAGCGCACCTGGGCGGCGTGTGTACCAATGAAGGCTGTATTCCCACCAAGTCGCTGTTAAATTCGGCTAAACAGTATGTGCATGGCCTGGAAGCGGAAAAGTTTGGAGTGCATTTTGAGGGTGCGCGGTTTAACCTCGCAGCAGCGATGACCTGGAAGCAGGATGTGATTGAAACCCTGCGCAAAGGCATTGCGTTTCTGATGAAGAAACATAACGTCGAAGTCGTGACCGGAGACGCGCACGTTCTCGACCGCCAGACAATTCGAGTGAACGACAGGACCTATCAGGGAAAAAACCTGATTATTGCGACCGGCTCTTCAGCCTCTATTCCACCGATTCCGGGTGTTGACAGTCCGCAGGTCGTCACGAACCGCGAAATTTTGCAAATAACGGAACTGCCGAAATCGCTCATCATTGTCGGCGGCGGCTATATCGGGATGGAGTTCGCTTCATTCTTCAGCAGTGTAGGCGTTGAAGTCCATATCATTGAAATGATGGACGAGATCGTGCCCGCAATGGATGCAGAATTTGCTCGCCTGCTGCGAAAAACCCTTGATAAGGTGACTTACCATCTTGGCGCAAAAGTTGAGGCGATTCAGGGTAATACGGTGACATTTTCTTCGCAGGGTCAAAGCGCGTCGCTGCAAGCAGACTTGATTTTGATGTCGGTTGGCCGGCGTCCCAACGTGCAGGGATTGGAATTTATGGGTCTTGATATTCGCCGCCAGGGCATCAAGGTCAATGAGCAAATGCAGACGAATCTGCCGGGTGTCTATGCGATTGGCGATGTGAACGGCGAGTCGCTGCTGGCGCATTCAGCTTCTCGTATGGCCGAAGTGGCGGTCAATACGCTCTGCGGCCAGACCGATCGGATGCGCTATCATGCCATTCCCTGGGTGGTTTATACCTTGCCGGAAGCGGCCGGCTGCGGGTTGACCGAGCAAGAAGCTCAAAAACAGGGGCTTTCCGTAAAAACCGCTGCCATACAGATGCGCGCTAATGGCCGTTTTCTCGCTGAATATGGTAAACGCGCACCAGGAATGTGTAAGGTGGTCGTGGATGCCGACACGAATGTGCTTAAAGGCGTGCACCTGTTCGGGGCGGTCTGTTCTGAAATGATTTACGGCGCGGCGGCCATGATTGAAGCCGAACTGCGCGTTCAGGATATCCAACAAATTATCTTCCCGCACCCAACGGTCTCGGAAATTATCAGAGATACGCTGTGGGAACTTTAAATTATGGCGAATGTTAAGCAACTACAAGGATTTCTCATAAGCAAGGATTAATTGAAATCATGTCAAACACTACAACGAATTTGGGAATAAACGAATGAAAACCTTTAATAATAGCAGGTTAATTCGTTTTTTCTCAATTCGTTGTAGTGTTTCATTACAGATGATATCTGAAACCCTTTCTTATCAGGACTTACGCACACCCCCCTTTATCCCCCCGCAAGCAGGGGGAAGAGACGTGACGCTCTTCTGTGAACTTCCCCCCGTTTACGAGGGGACTGAGGGGGGTATTGCGTAAATCCTTGCTTATGAGAAATCCTTGTAGTTGCTTAGCATTCAACATCATAAAGCCGTTATGCCAAAGTCAATTGTGATTGATCCAAAAGAGATGCGCAAGGCGCAGATATTGAAAATCAATGATATTCCGGTGAATCAATATCAACCGGACATCAAGCAGGAACTCAAGACCTTCGGAAAAGAAGGGTTGAAACAGATCTATCTAGATATGCGCTTTATTCGCGAATTTGAGACCATGCTGAACACGATTAAAACTCAGGGCGCCTATCAGGGGATCGAGTATAACCACAAAGGCCCGGCGCATCTGTCTATTGGCCAGGAATCAGCCTCTGTCGGCCAGAGTGCGGTCTTAGACACCGATGATTTTATTTTCGGTTCTCATCGCAGCCACGGCGAAATTCTCGCCAAATGTTTTTCGGCGGTGCATAAACTGGATGAGAACACGCTGCTTGAGATCATGAAAACCTTTTTAAACGGCGATTGCCTGAAAGTTGTAGAGAAAGGGCATCAGGGGTCAGTAAAAGAATTGGCGACAAAGTACGTGCTGTATGGAACCTTAGCCGAAATTTTTGCCCGTAAATCCGGGTTTAATAGAGGACTAGGCGGATCAATGCATGCCTTTTTTCCTCCTTTCGGCAGTATGCCCAATAACGCCATTGTGGGCGGCAGCGGCGACATCTGCGTCGGCGCAGCTTTGTATAAACGCATCAACCGCAAGCCCGGCATTGTCATTGGGAACATCGGCGACGGTTCCATGGGCTGCGGCCCGGTCTGGGAAGGGATGATGTTGTCAGCCATGGATCAATATCGAACCCTGTGGGATAAAGAAATCGGCGGTGCGCCGCCCGTGATGTTCAATTTCTTTAACAATTTCTACGGCATGGGCGGACAAACGGTCGGAGAAACTATGGGCTTTAAATTCCTGGCACGAGTCGGGGCCGGCGTAAATCCGGAAAACATGCACGCCGAAAGGGTTGACGGTTATAACCCCCTGGCAGTGGCTGAAGCAACGGCTCGCAAAAAACAGATCTTGCTGAAAGGACGCGGCCCGGTGCTGATGGATACGGTTACGTACCGCTTTTCCGGCCATTCGCCTTCTGACGCTTCCTCCTACCGTACCAAAGAAGAACTGGCGCTATGGCAGGACATGGATTGCGTTAAAAGTTACGGCGAGTATCTCAAGCAGCATAAAATCATTGATGATGATGAACTTGCGCGCATCGAACACCATGTCGTGGACACGGTGACCGCAGTAACGAAATTAGCGGTTTCCCTGGAAGTTTCGCCGCGCGTCAATGGCGAGTTTATTGAAACGGTCATGTTTTCCAATCAGAAAATTGACAAATTTGACGACCGCCAGCCGGACGTACTGATTCCCAAAGAAGAAAATCCGAGACTCAAGGCTCTGGCAAAGAAGCAGCGTTTTGCCTATGATGAAAACGGCAAACCTTATGCTTCTGCGCAGTTATTTACCTATCGCGACGGATTATTTGAAGCCATGCTGCATCGTTTTTATGAAGATCCCACGATGATTGCTTATGGTGAAGAAAACCGCGATTGGGGCGGCGCGTTTGCGGTGTATCGCGGCCTGACCGAAGCCTTACCTTACCATCGTCTGTTCAATACCTCTATTTCCGAAGGCGCGATTGTCGGCTCTGCTGTCGGTTATGCCTTATGCGGCGGCCGCGTGGTACCGGAACTGATGTATTGCGATTTTATGGGGCGTTCCGGCGATGAACTCTTCAATCAGGTCTCAAAATGGCAATCCATGTCGGCCGGCATTCTCAAAATGCCGTTGGTCTTACGCATTTCCGTCGGCAGCAAATACGGCGCGCAGCACTCACAGGATTGGACGAGTATTGTCGCTCATATTCCGGGTTTAAAAGCGATGTTTCCGGCTACGCCATACGATGCCAAAGGGATGTTGAACCTGGCCTTACACGGCAGCGATCCGGTCGTGTTTTTTGAGAGCCAGAAACTCTACGGCATCGGCGAACAGTTTGAGAAAACCGGCGTACCGGAAGGGTATTATGAAATTCCCGAAGGCGAGCCAGCGATTAGACGATCGGGAAAAGATCTCACGATCATAACCATTGGGGCGACGCTTTATAATGCCCTGGAAGCGGCAGATGAACTACAGGAAAAATACGGCCTGAGCGCGGAAGTGATTGATGTACGCTTTATCAATCCGCTGCATTACGACCTGTTGGTGGAATCGGTCAAAAAGACCGGAAAAGTGCTGCTGACTTCGGATGCCTGCGAACGGAATTCTTTTTTACACAACGTGGCCTCGAACCTGACCCAACTGGCGTTTAACTATCTGGACGGCCCGCCGGCTGTCGTGGGGTCGCGCAACTGGATCACGCCGGCAGCCGAGATGGAAGACGTCTTTTTCCCGCAAAAAGAATGGATCCTTGATACGATTCACGAACGTATTTCCCCGCTTGCCGGGCATCAGGTGAGTACGGTGCAGACTTACGGCGAAATCCTGCGCCGGAATCGCTTAGGAGTGTAAAGATGATTGAAAAACCGGGTTTCTTGAAGAAACCCGGTTTTTGGTATGCGTCCGATAATTTGAAAAACCTTATATTGATGTCGAGAGTGCGATTAAAACGGCGTCTCAAGGGTTGCAGCCGCCTGTTTCAGACGCAGTTGCGCGATCAAGTGCTGGACAATGGCCGAATAATAGCTGGTATTAGCGTTGAGCACGGCTTCTTCGGCGTCAATCACATCCAGATTGTCGCTCAAGCCCTTTTTATAGCGTAATTCTGACAGTTCCAACTGCTTTTCCGCCTGCATAACGCTTTGCTGCTGTAATTCCACTCTGGCCTGGGCTTGTTTCACGCTGTTCATCGTTTGCAGTACCTCTAAAATCACGTCCTGCTGTGCTGCTTCCCAGGCGCGAATAGCGCTGTTCAATGAAAGCTGCGCCTGTTGATGGGCTGCCCGGTCGCGGGCGAAATCGAGATGAAAGGAGGAATTGACCCCAATCCCCCAATATTTCTCGCCTAATTCCAGGCTCTGATCAAAGGCATCGCCTTCGCCGCTGAAGGTATATTGAATGGAGAGATCTAAAGGGGGATACAAATTCTGTTTGGCGATTTTCAAACGACGTTCGGCATCCTGCACTGCATCGGCTGCTTCCTGAAGTTCCAACCGATGATCCAGGGCGTATTGTAATAATTCTTCCTTCTGAATTTCCGCCGCGTGGTATTCCAGGGTTGAGGTCAGATCAAAGGTTGTCTCCAGATCGACCCCTAACAGCAGATTAAACTGTCGGCGCATATTATCCAGCGATTCCAGGGCGTCAACCATGCCGTTTTTTGAGGTTAAGACTTGCAATTCTGCGCGAAAGACATCCATTTTGGACGCCATTCCGATGTTTAATTTGGCCTCCGCGGCCTGAAGCAATAATTGCGCGCGTTCTAAGGCGCGTTGATTCACCTCTATCAGCATTTCATCGCGCAGAATACCATAATAATTCGAAGCCACGTTGATCATCAACTGCTGTTGTGCAAGCATGAGAGAACGGAGTTGGGATTGCACACTGCGTTCGGCTGAAACCTGTTCTTGCATGGTCGGTAAGGTTCCGCGTCCTTTCAATAATGGCTGCGTTAAAGAAAGCGTTACATCAGTCTGGTAGGCATTGTCCAGACTTTCGTCAATGTAGGTATTGGTCTGCCACTGCAATGTTGAACCGAATTTCAATCGTTTGCTCACCTGAATACCATACGCTTGATCCAGAGTTTGATCTTGCCGGAGTAGGCCCGATACTTCAGGCCGGATTTTAATCTGAAAATCCGATTTAGCGGCTTCTAACGAAATATTGGCACTGGTCAGACGATCGCGGGCAGATTGTAAAGTAATATTCTGTTTCAGTGCCAGCGCAATGGCCTCGTCGAGTGACAATGGAAGGCCCTGAGTCTGTGCAGCAGTATAGCGCGCAAACGCAAATATAAACAGAACCACAAGAATGTTCAGTATTCGATGCATCATCATTTTCTTCTGTCAAACATGGTTTGAGTTACGTTGGAAATGAAGCCCAACGATAGAGAATTCCGGAAAACCTGTCAAGAGAACTCTTGAATTATCGCCAGATTTCTCGTTTGCACTCCTACCCAGAGCGCGAATCGTTCCTTTACAGGAATGTAAGACCGAGTTTGGTATCATAATTTTTGATTGAATTTTTAATTGACAAGAGGATGACGCTTTGAAATACTTCAGGTGGGAAATATCGGAAATCTATTCGTAAACCGCACTTATTGAAAAGTGTCAAAGTTCGCTTTGACAACGCGACGCAGCCCTTTTCCATTCCTCTCCTGAGTGAGGCGAGAGAACGAGGGTGGATCGCCGTGTTAAAGCAAACTTTCACACGGCTTAATCTCATGAATAAGAATGTGATTGTTGCTCAATCTGGCGGACCATCGCCGGTGATTAACGCCTCGCTGCAAGGCGTGATAGACGCCTGCCTGGCATACCCCGATCATTTCGGCAGAATTTTTGCCGGATGGCATGGAATTGAAGGCGTTTTGCTGGAAGAATTGATTGATCTGACGCAGCAGCCTCGCCATGAAATCGAACTGCTGCGTTATACTCCGGCCGCAGGCTCAATTGGGACGTGCCGGTATAAACTCAAAGATGAACAAGTTGAAGATTACGCCCGGATTATTGAGGTGATGCGCGCGCATCAAGTCGGCTATTTCTTTTATATTGGCGGCAACGATTCGATGGATACGGCCCATAAAGTCTCGCGCCTGGCGCAAGAAAAAGGATTGGAATTGATCGTCACTGGCATCCCCAAAACGATCGATAACGACCTCGGTGACGAAGAATTTACCATCATTGACCATACGCCCGGCTATGGCAGCGCCGCCCGGTACTGGGCGTATCTGATCCAAAACATCGAGGAAGAAAATCGGGGCATGTGCGTATCGGAGCCGGTGGCGGTGTTGCAGGCGATGGGCAGAAAATCCGGCTACATTCCGGCGGCAGCGCGCTTAGCCGATCCGCAGCGGGAGATGCCGTTGCAGATATATATAGCAGAATCGCACCATACCCTGGAAAGTCTGGCGGAAAACGTCAATCGGCAGTTGCTCACAAATGGGCGCTGCATCGTCGTGGTGAGCGAAGGATTTGATGTGGGCAGCCTGGGAGAAGCCCGCGACGGTTTTGGTCACATTGAATACGGCGCAAGCCAGAACACAGTGGCGCAGGTCGTGACGAATTACCTGAATAGTGTGGGGCTCAAAGCCCGCGGTCAGGCTACCGGACAGTTGCCCGGCGTGATTCAACGCTCGACCTCGATCTTTGCCTCTACCATAGATATTCAAGAGGCTTATGATGTCGGACAACATGCCATTGAGATCGCTATCAACCAGGGCACCGGCTGGATGGCGACGATTTTGCGGAAACCGGGCGATTCGTATCAATCCTATTTCGATCACGTGCCGCTGGACGTGGTAGCAAATTCCGCCCGGCATCTGCCATCGCACTGGATTACGCCAGACGGGCTGGATGTGACCGATGATTTCGTGCGCTACGCCGCGCCCTTAATCGGGCAAGGTTGGCCGGACATCCGGATGGAAAATGGCTTACAGCGGTTTGCGCGGCTGAGCATTCGGCTGGTCGAAAAACATCTTCCGCCCTATGTCCCGATCCGGTTCAGGAAGTAAGATTAGGCAGCAAAGGCGAGCTTTAGCACTCCTGTTGACAAGATTTTTCTAAATTCCGGTTTCGATACACGCTATCAGGATGAACATCAGCATCAGGAGTGTAAAGCGGCCTTTGCGCTCCTGACGGGCTGATGCTTGACAGAGGAGGAAAAAATATGGGAGCACTCATGGAATCAAGAGCAGGGTTTGGACTGCGTTTGACTGCCAGTCTTATTGATTTGGTGTTGATAATTTTGGGCGGAATTGTAATCGGCAGTGTGTTTAGCGCAGTGTTAGGGAGTCTCTTCGGAGGAATGCTTGGGTCGTTTGAAAATTCAACCGGGCAGACAATCTCAGGTCCCCAGGTCGGAGGATTTTTAGGAGGATTGTTGGGAGCGCTGATAGGGATTTCTGTGTTTGGCACGTTGTATAATTTACTCGAAGGTCTGGTCGGAGCGACGGTCGGGAAAATACTGCTTGGATTAAAAATTGGCGATGCTGACGGCACCAAAGCCGGGATCGGCAAATTGTTTTTTCGCTATCTTCTGAAAAATATTGTGTTTGTCTGTTCCCTTCTGGCAGGCCTTCTGGGAATTGCGATCTTAACTAAAATTGGTTCTGTGCTAGGCTTGATCTGGTTTTTAGGATGTTTTTTAGTGTTGGGTCGCTCACGACAGGGCTTGCACGATATGATTGCCGGAACAGCGGTCTATCCGAGCAAAGTGCTCCGATAACGATCACGAACGGCAGATATTCGCAATGGTATGTGCGCAAGATGAAACTCCAGAGAGCAAACAAGCGTTTGCGCTCTTCGCCAGGACGGCGTTGCGCGTTCTCCTTGTCATCGGAGGAGTCTTTGTCTGCGCAACAGGCGTTCTGAATCGGCCTGCCGATAGTCTGGCTGCCAGCGGAAATTCGCTTGTCGCGCAGGCGCAGCAGCGTTTGCAGGCATTAGGCTATCATCCCGGCCCTGTTGATGGGAAAATTGGGGAGAAAACCCTTGCGGCCGTCAAAAAATTTCAGCAGGATCATCAACTTCCGGCAACCGGTAAGCTGGATGTCGCTACCAGGAAGAAACTCGGGATATCAGGGCAGAATCCGATTTCGCCATCTGCCGCAAGCCTCTCTGATTCAGCAACATTTCCAAAAGCGACTTCATGGATAAACGACTACGCGGGAGTGCTCACTTCAGCAGAAAAGCAGGAGTTAGACAACCTGTTAGCAGACTTTGAAACAAGCACTTCGCATCAGGTGTTCGCGGCGATCATGTCGAACCTTCCTTCAGATTTTACGCTTGAAGAGTACGTCAATGAACTGTTTGAACGCTGGCAGCCGGGACAAAAAGGCGTGGATAACGGCGTGCTGCTGGCGGTGCTTCTCAACGACCGCAAGCTCAGGATTGAAGTCGGCTACGGACTGGAAGCGTCTTTGACAGACGCGGTTTGCAAGCTCATCATCACCTACGACATCGCGCCCGCCTTTCAGCAGCAGCAGTATTTTCAAGGGATTAAAAACGGATTGACCAGCATTTTGGGGACGATTCAGGGCACTTATACGCCTCGCAAACCGCAACGCCCGCTCACAATAAAAACCCTGGTTGAATGGGCCTTGATCGGATTTTTTACGGGTTTGAGCAGCGTACTTGTTTTCGCCTGTCTTTTGCGCAATCTGCTGCGGCCCTTTGCGTCAAGATCGAAGTTCGCCGCCAGAATCATCCTATTTCTTGAGTCATATCTTCTGCCTCAACATCCTGCTGCACAATTTTTGGCGGGCATGATTGTCGTTTTAACAATCACCGGCCTGTCCCTGTTTCTGCTCCCAGATGAGTATAAATTTTGGGCGATCATTTTTCTTTTCGCTTCGCCCTTTCTGTATGGGATGTATCACCAGACGCCGTTCAAATTTCTGCTCATTGCGCCTGTGATGTTTGCTCTTGTGTTTCTGCCCTTGTATCTTCTGGATGACGTGTATAGATACATCGGCATTGTGATCCTGGTGATCGTTTTGTTCATGCTTGGCGGGTATCAGAACGTCAAATCCGGGCTTCCCTGGTATGGCGGCGGCAGTGCGTCTGACAACCATCACGATAGCTGGACAAGCAGGAGTTCAGGCAGCAGTACGCATGGTCAGCGCAATTCTTCTTCCGGATTTCATGGCGGCGGCGGGTCTTCCGGCGGCGGCGGAGCTTCGGGAAGTTGGTAAGTCCGGTGAGAAAAGTGCGTCAGCGGCCAGTAAATCGTCATTTGGGGCTGACGGTGCGCGGCTTCAAAGACAATGCGTCCGCGCTGACTGCTCAATTCAAGCGGCGCAGGGAATCACATCTGAGTAATGCCTGGGAGGTTTTTGCTTGACACGAAGACATGTTTGGCACATCTCATGATCCGATAGCATAAGAAATACTTGACGATGCTTTCAGGAAACTGATATTTTTAGAAAAAAATCGCCGGTATAAAGCTTAAAAAAATTAGTTGAACGTCAAATCCTGAATTATACTCGACAAAGCGTCCAATATTCCGTGGACTATGACTACTGGTTGATTCCACTGCTTGTGGAATTCTGTCGTAAGAATAACATTGATTTGATGGATACTGATGATACCCTGTGAAAAGACAGAGCTTCTCCAACACATATCGAAGAAAATTGGTGTGTTCTGCCAACCTTCGCAGCTATCAGGAAGAAGCTATTCACTCATGGGTTCAGGTGAATTGTCAGGGCATTTTCGAAATGGCAACCGGCACAGGGAAAACGGTAACGTCACTGGCAGCAGCAGTCAATAGAGTGGATGAATTGGGAAAGCTCTGTCTTGTTATTGTCGTTCCCTATCTGCATTTATTGGAACAATGGCGTACAGATTGTGAAAAATTCGGTTTTTTTACCCATTTTATGTAGCGGCGAACATCGAGGTTGGAACCGTGAAGTCCGTTCAAAGATCCAGGATTTCAATATTGGCGCATTGCAAAGTGTGTGTATCTTAGCGGTTCGTGATACGGCAGCCTCCGAAAACTTCAGGCGAGCAACAACGCGACTATCACCAGAATATACCATGATCATTGGTGATGAGGTTCATGGTTTGGGTTCTCCAAAAATGCAACAGGCTTTTCTTTCTCAGGCCACTATGCGCCTCGGCCTTTCAGCCACGCCAAAACGCTGGTTTGATGATACCGGAACAGATGCTATTTTTTCATACTTTGGACAGATCTGTTTTGAATTACCATTAGAAAAGGCAATTGGAACGTATCTCACACCGTATAGCTATCATCCCGTACTTGTTCATCTTTCTGAACAGGAAATGGAAGAATATGGAGCCTTGAGTCAAAGCTTCTGCAGAACAAAAATTGCCCACATTGCTTGACATGCTCAAAAAGCGACGTTCTCAAAGACACAATGGCGAGGAAATTCGTGATACTCTCCTGTATTGTGCTGCTGGAACTCATAAAGATGTTGGGCTTCTTCCTACAATCAGAGAACATGCGTGGGAAATATGCTTACGCTCATCCGCTGTAAGCTCGTAACTCTTCCATCAACGAAAAGACTTGACAATGTGACAACATTTCTTGATACGATTGATGAGTGATATTACGCTGGGGAATATCGTAATTCCTCTATGTGAGAGAAAAGGGATGAGCGAGAAGGTGAGAATACAGAATTTATTGAATCAACGGAGGAGTGAGAGGAGCGAGACGAGTAAAGCAGACGTGAATTTAGAAATATTACGGAAGAGAACGAATAGGGGGGGAGAAGAGACTATATGGCCTCTTCTAAAATTTACGTGAATGCGTTTCTTTCAACGTTTTTCTACGCGTTCCGATTTCAGATTTCCCGGGATTATTCAGTCTTTACATTAAGGAGCAAGTAACCTATGCAAGCCTATACCGCAATTATTGAGAAGTGCCCTGATACAGGGTACTATGTTGGGTATGTTCCTAACTTTCCAGGAGCACACACACAAGCCGAGACACTTGATGAACTTTACCAGAATTTACAAGAGGTCATCGAGATGCTGCTTGAAGATGGCCTCCCGAAGTTAGACACAGAATTTATCGGAACACACATGGTCATGGTGGCGTAAAATGGGGAAAAAGTATCCAGTACTCAAGGCCAAAGACGTGATCGCGATCCTTGAACAGCTTGGATTCTTCGAGGCTCGTCACCGTGGTTCTCACAAACAGTATCGACATTCTGATGACCGCTGCACGACTGTTCCTGTGCATCAAGGGCGTGATATTTCCCCCATTTTGGTACGACAAATTGCCAAAGATACTGGCCTCACTCTTGATGAGTTTTACGAAGAACGCTGAACTCGTATGGTGGTAGGCGTAAAATGTATGGGTAGGAAGCCCAACAAAAAAATGGTGCTGACCCTAGGGAAAAAGAAAGCTGAAATCTATGACTCAGGACTTACGCAATACCCCCCTCAGTCCCCCCGTAAACGGGGGGAAGCTCACAGAAGAGCGTTACGTCTCTTCCCCGCGCTTGCGGGGCAGGGCTGTTAAGTTCTGGCGATCAATCGCCAGTCTCAAAGCTGAAGCAGGCTGAAGCCCGCTGTAGTGTTCCGAAGGGCGCTTTAGCGTCCTTTCGCTTTGAGGCCGGCCATTGATGGCTAGGCCGTCAGACACGACATGTTCAGAACTTAACAACAGCCCCCCCGCTTGCGGGGGGAGAAAGGGGGGTATGCGTAAGTCCTGTGGCTTTATTGTTGTACCAGAACCACCTTCTGAAAATGTCAATGCGGAAACGGCAAAAAGCCTGCTGAAACGGGAAATGTCAAGATTTAACGCAAATTTAAGGATAGCAATATGACATTTAAGCATATTGTTGGAAAATCAACGTTTCAATATGGATTTACGATCCCCAAAGAATTCCCATTAATAGACAATAATTTCCTTTGTTTTGAGGACATCATTACTCATAACATTCAAGAAGTCTCGCTTATTTCGGATGAAAAGTTTATCGAAATTGTTGAATCCATCCGTTCCGTTCAATTTCGGGGATATGAACGGCAGATGTTTTATAACAGACAAATAAAGCAAGAATTGATCAAAAGAGGTTGGCTTAGTGAACAGCAGGTAGTGGAAGATAAACAAGTAAGACTACAGTGTGATTTCAGAAAAGAAGATTTCCAGTTAGAAGTTGAGTTTGGAAACGCAAGAACATATTATCAGGATATTGTAAAATTTGTCATGTCCCGGAATGTTGGTCTTGTGATGTGTAAGCACATCGGATTAAAGATTCATGTGACGAGTATCCGGCACATAATCTCTGTTGAACAAGCCCACCCCTCGTTATATGGGGGCGATTTCCCATCATGTCAAGGAAAAAATTCTCAGAAGGTCTTATTTGGATTTTGCTCCGAAATGACGTGAGTGTGGAGACGGTGTGCGGGGCACAGATGGGGGAAGATGCCTCTTCGTTGTTCGCGACAAGTACCTCCATGATGGAAGGTTGAGGCCGTGAACACCTGGTGATCGGACAGAGATGAGGCGATCATTGGGCGATGGGCAGACGGGGACGGTGCGCCGAAAAATGGAGACTTTCCGAACCCGTCGTGGTGGGGCAATCGTCCGCTGTTGTATTCGTCGTGTCATGGAGGACCTCGTCGATGGGGGGCGCGAGGGAAGCGACCGACGAAGGCCAGCGGACCACCGCAGTGCGGACAACCGCGCGGGGGGTCGTCAGGCGGGTCGTCGTTGGGCGTCCCGTTGCCGATCTCCAGGCCGAACGTGGCGGCCAGCACCTCTGGCAGACGCTCGGAGGCGGCCTCTGCGACGAGCTGCGCTTGTAGGGCCGTGAACATGGTGCGGGCGTTGGGGTGCAGGAAGCCGGTGTACCGGATTTTCTGGAAGCCTTTGGGCAGGACGTGTTGTAAGAAGCGCTGCATGAAGCTCATCACGTCGAGCGTCATGGTCGTCCAGGGCCTCGTGTGGGGCTTATAGCGGAACGTGACCTGTCCCTCATCGAGTGTCACCAGTCGCCGATTCGAGAGGGCCACGCGGGCGACGTAGGGGGCCAGGTATTTCAGGGCCGTGCGTCCGTCTCCGACGGCCTTGCAGTGCACGACCCACTGTTTGCTCCAGGTCTCCGGCGGGACCTGGGCGAAGAGGGCTGAATCGGCGGCGTACAGGGCGTCGCGAAATTTGGCCCGGAAGACCTCGCGCAGGGCCGAGGCGGGCACGAGAAATTTCGGATGGGAGGGGATCCAGGCCCCGGTGCCCGGATCGATCCCCCCGGCCGGCACAAGATAATGGACATGCACGTGATAGCCCATCGCCCGATCCCAGGTGTGGAGGACGCCCACCATGCCAATCGTGCCGCCGAGCCACTCCGGATTCAAGGCGAGCGTGTGGAGTGCATCCGCGGACGTTTTGAAGAGCAGGTCATCGATCACGTGTTGATGGGAACGGGCGATGGCGTTGAGGGAATGGGGCAGAGTGAACGTCACGAGAAAATACGGCACGGGGAGCAGCTTCTTGAGTTGGGCGTCGCGCCAGGCGTCGGCCCGGTCACCGCCGCATTTGGGACAATGGCGGTTGCCGCAGGAATGATAACTGTAGACAAAGTCCTGGCACTGGGCACACCAGAACACCTCGCCCCCCATCAGGGGCGTGCGGCAGTGGGCGATGTCCCACAGCGCGTCGTGATGGCTGGGCGGCATGCGGTCGCCGTATTTCGCCTCATACGCGGGACCGTAGGCCTGGAAGATGTCAGCCAATTCCAGCATCTCGGGCCTCCGATGAGGGGCTTAGAGATCCTGCATCAGGGTGTCAATGACGACGCCCGCGCTGGTCTGCGCCTGGGAGGTCAGATGCGTGTAACGAGCCGTGGTCTGGGGAGAGGTATGTCCGAGATAGGCTTGAATCATGCGCAGGCTCACGCCGGCTTCCAGCAGATGGGTGGCATAGGCATGGCGCAGACTGTGGACCGAGACGGTTTTGGTGATCCCGGCCTCCTGCTTCGCGAGACGACAGGCTTTTTGCAGCGTGCTGACGGAGAGAGGGGCGGAAGCAGGCTGGCGCTGCACCGGCCCAGCGCCGCCAGCCGGAAACAGCCACACCGGATGGCGGTGCGTCAGCCAATACTGGCGCAGCAGCTCCAGGGTACGTTGGGGTAACGGCACATAGCGGTCTTTGTCCCCTTTCCCGTGGCGCACATGCACGAGCATCCGGGCACTGTCAATGTCCGTGACCCGGAGTTGGGCGCCTTCGGTCAGGCGTAATCCGCACGAGTAGATCGTGGTCAAGCACAGCCGATAGTGCGGCAGACGCACCGCCTGAAGCAGCCGCTGCACCTCGTCGTGGGTCAGGACATCGGGCAGCGTCTGCGATGTCGGCGGACGAATCACGTCCAGAATGCCCCAGTCCCGGTGCAGCGTCTGCGTATACAAGGTCTTGATAGCGCACAGGGCCTGTTTCATGGTCGAAAACGACCAGTGTCGAGTGTTCTTGACGTACAGGAAATACTGCCGAATCTGCTCGTCGGTGAGCTGATCCGGCGGGGTGTGGAAGTGGTCGGCCAGCATCCGCACGGCGCGGACGTAGGCCTGTTGCGTCCGGTCGGACTTCCCCTGCAATTGCAGGTCTTCAATGAAACGGTGTCTCAGAGCGGTCATCGTATCTCCTCCATGATGAATGAGGTTCATACGCAGGATGAATACATCATGGAGGAGGATGACACCTGTTCAGATCATGGCAAGAGAAAAATGGTGGGGAGGAGCACGAAACTCTTCTGCCGCCCTGCGGCTTTGTTCAACGTTGATTAGAATGATTGATAAAGTTAGTGTAAACACGTTATCAAGTCGGCACGTAACATGTGGTACGTAAAACAAGCCTTATAACAGGAAAACAGACATGCGTAAGTCACGATGTGATTACATTAAACTCTTTTTCAGACATCAGCAACGTGTGTTCAACAAAACACACAACGATGTGCTTACACATTACAATTAGCAGATATTGTTTCGACAAAAACCTGTAATGAATCTATCGTAAAAGGCGTTCGTTCAACGAACTTGCGTAAGATATTGAGGCATTATATCGAAGCCTACAATGCCGCTAATTTAAGGCGAAAGAAAGGGAAAAACAGATAGATATGGTGAATATTTTCTGATGTCACAGGTTGAGCACATTCGCAAGGAAACCCGGATGAAATGTGATCTTTGCGGACAGGAAGGCGTCAAGCTGCGGAAGGTGACTGAAACCTACGGCAAAGGAAGAGACTTGCTGCCGATCGAAGCTATTCCGATGTTTAGCTGCCCGCATTGCGGCGAGAGCTATTTTACGGCCGAGACACTGCACGAAATTGAATCTATCAAAAGCCGCCGGCATGAGCTTGCGGTCAAAGCAACGGTAGAAGTCGCTCAATTTGCTTAGAAATTCGGTTATACCTGAGATGCGTTATGCACAGAATAGTTATTCAGACGCCTTTGATGGACGTTGCGCCATGATTTTGGCAGCCAGTGTCCGAACATCATCCTCACCTAACCATTCACTGCGTTCTTTCGTATAATCCCCCCAGCCGGTTTCAGACTGCTGGAGAAAACGCACCATGCCTATTGGACCAAGATGTTCGGAAAGCACAGACATGCCTGTGACTCGTATTTGATGTAAGGTCATTGTATTGATATACATGGATGTACTCATGGTTTCACTCGCTCCCATAACCATTCCAAAGGGTTTCTGACAGGAATCGTTGTCATGCTCGGACGTTGCCGCGATTTTTTGAGGATCTTATCATCTGTGGTCAAAAACACAGCAGCCTGAACAGATTCTGCACAGGCCAGATGTAACGCATCATACGTTTTGAGTCCCATTTTGCTGAATGTTTCTCCCCGTTGAATGAGCGATTCATTCAGCATCACTTCAGAATCAGCATGATCTGTCAACAGTTGAACTTCGGTTCTTCGCTCAGCATTTGGGGTCTGTTGGATTTCGTAATTCACGACTTCGCTGCTGATCCATGTCCATTCTCTGGCTTGAATATGCTTCATGATCAACAATACCGCTTCGGCTTCAAGATGAATACGATCCTCTTCTTGATCATCAAAAGGACGATTCAGGCAGCATACATCAAAATATACAGTTGTCATAGGTTTCTGTCGGCTTGTTGAGAGTGAGTACGAACATGTTTTTTTGTCAGATCCTTTTCATATCATGCTATCATTAATGCCTGGTGTCGTATTCGTCAAGAAAAAAATAGCTGTTTCCCCAGAACCAGAACATTCAATTCAATTTCGCCAGTTCGGTCTGGAGGTTTTGCCAGAGGGCGTTCAGATCTTCGATGTGGTGTTCCATGAGCTTCTCCTATGTCAATGCTTGATTGCTCAATAAGGACGCAAAAGGGGTTCTCTGTGCTCCGCTTTCATCCTTTTGCACTCCTGACGTTGATGTTCATCCCGTGTGTGAGTCACAAAGGACGCGGGACCAGAAGAGTGCGTCAGCGCGACAGGACGGTGAAGGTGCGTTCCAGGAATTCGCCGTGTTCATCAATGAGGGTCAGCGTGTGCGTGCCCGGCGCAGGCGCTAAGGCCATCTGGTGCAGATCTCTGGTTTCCCCTAAATACTCCTGATCCAGGTGCCAATAAATCGTGGTTTGGGGCTGACGGTGCGCGACGGTAAGCACGGTGCGCCCTCACACAGCAAAGATGCTCTGCCTATTGCCTGCGCGATATGGGCAGAATGTCATGTCTTCTTAACGACCGATGACCGCACACTCAAAAAGTTTTGTGGTTACGATTTTTTGTCAGGATGCCCCGGTGCAGCGGAAGTTGTAAAAAAACTTGCTCTTTGAGCTATCCGTTGTTCACCCTTTTTCCTGCACCTGGTCTGCCGTTGCCTTGACACCTGGCATGGCATAAGAGTCATGATAAAAAATACTTGACGATTTTGCTGCTTCACCTGAACATTAAGAAATCTCCCGGATATTTTTACTATTGTTAGCGGACTTGATAGTCTGGGGAAATCTGCCATGCGAGGGGAAATCATGCAAAACATTAACACGAGTTCCGAATTATACCAGCAGAATTTACAAAAGCCATCCGAATCCTCAAACAGAGCGGATGTCCTACATTTTTGTGTTTGGATCCATGGCAGCCAATAAGGTAAGTCAACATTCGGATATTGATTTGGCTGTCCGCGGCTGTCCGAAAGGGAAATTTTTTCAGCTCTTAGGCAAGTTGTTAATCGAGCTTGACGTCCCGGTAGATTTAGTGAATTTGGAAAGCCGCGACCCCTTTGCCCACTATTTAACACAAGAAGGAAATCTGTTGCAAGTTGCGTAACTAGCAGCCGTTGGAAAATCCGGTGATCTCATTTGTATGAAGATGGAGAACAACATGGCGATATTGCAGAATATGAGCCGAAAGCAGCAAGACCTCCAGGAGCAGTTTGACCTGTTAAGCGAAAAGATCGGTTGGCTACGCAGAGCATTCATCATTGAAACCGATCCCTCCGTCAAATTTAAGCTGGAAAAACAGCTTGAAGACGCTGAAGCGGAGCGTGAACAGCTTGAACAGCAATTAGATTCTCTTGAACGAGAGATAAAAGCGCAGACCGCTTCAAAAACTCCTCAACGATCATCCGACAACGTGCAGCAAGCGTCCGACCGGAGCAGCCGAATTGAGAAGCAGGACATCCCTGCCGATCTTCATAACCGGATTGTTGACGTGTTGACATCCCTGCCCAATATTCAGGACAAAAACGAACGGCGGGCCTTGATTTACAGCGCCGGGTTGGATCAAGAAGTAGAACACCAACTTGAATTCGATGGCTCAACACTGCAATTTTGCCACTTATTGGTGAAGACACTTGGAAGCTACGGAACACTAAAGGATGGACGCCACGCCCTGGTCGCGCTCCTGAACACCGCGAAAGACAGGATGGGGCAGGAAGGAAAAGCCCGGTGTGATGAGTTGATACGTCAGATGCAAGCAGCGGAATATCCTGCGATTGAGATACCAGCAGATCAGGCTGTCAAACATCCCAAATCAAAAATAGATGTTCAGCTCAAAAAGATCCGGGACGTGGATGAGGTGACAGGATTAGAGACAGACGAAACGCCTGAAGGTTCGACAAAAGTCACCATAGAGGATGTCAAAAAAGGCAAGAAAGTGACCGGCATGACGATAAAGAAGGCCTGAAAACAATGAAAAACACGACAAAGCCAATCTTCGATTTTTCCGATTACATCGCTGAATGCACGCAGGATTTCACCGGGCGTGAATGGGTGTTTGCGGAAATTGATGCCTGGCTGGCAACGCCGGATGCGCCGCGCTATTTCATTATCACCGGTGAACCGGGGATCGGCAAAACCGCGTTGGCGGGGCGTTTAACACAAATCCGGTCGTTGGATGCGACCCATTTTTGTATTACCCGGCAGGCCGACACGATTGATCCGCTCAATTTCGTTCGTTCGATTTCCCACCAATTGACCCGCATCGAAGGCTTTGCACAGAACATCCTCAAAGAGAAAGATGTTCAGATTAACGTCCATATCAGCAATGTCCGGAATGTGCAGAACGTCATCGGCGTACAGATTGAAAATTTGATGGGTGGCGCAGAATCGGCAGCAATTGCGTTTTCACGGGTGGTAACGAGTCCGTTACGACAACTGTATGCGGATGGATTTGACCGGCAAATGGTGATTCTGGTGGATGCATTGGATGAAGCGGTGCGGCAGCCGGGCACGGAGACGATTGTGTCATTGTTGGAAAATGCTTGGGGTTTACCTGAACCGGTGCGCTTTCTGCTGACCGCCCGACCGGATGCTGATGCGCTGCGGCATTTTGAGGAACTTAAGCTTCCCTATCTGCAACTCGATGCCGGACACGCGGAAAACCTGGAGGATATTCGGGAGTATGTCGCTCAGTGTGTCGAAGCCTCTGACGTCTTACAGACCCGCTTGTCTGAACAGGATACATCGGTAGAGACATTTTTGGAACGAGTGACGACCGCAAGCCAGTGCAACTTTCTGTATCTGGTCTGGCTGCTGCGGGGAATTGCGGAGGGAACCCAGCAGTTTAAGACGCTGGACGACCTGCCGGACGGTTTAGACGGCATTTACCGGGAATTCCTGCGCACCCGTACGGTCGGCGAAAATCGAAAAAATTGGCAGAACATGTATCGTCCATTATTAGGCGTACTGGCGGCGGCGCAGGCGCCGTTGACCGCCGAACAATTAACAGTGTTCTCTGGGTTGAGCGAGCAGGATGTGATTGATCTGCTGCTGGATGTCCGGCAGTTCCTGGCTCCGGGACAGGCGGAACAGGGGTTGTATCAGTTGTATCACCAATCGTTGCCTGACTTTTTCCAAACCGAAGAGCGCGCCAAAGAGTTCTGGATTGAGCTACCTACTTTTCATCGTCAAATAGCTACTTATTATCAGGAGCAGTGTGTCGGTCGTTGGGGTGATAGCGACATGTATGGCCTGCACTATCTACCAACTCATCAAATTCAGGCCGGATTATGGGATGAACTTGAACAGGTTCTCACCGATCTGCATTTCATTGAAACCAAAGGTGTGGCAGGGATGATCTACGAGCTAATCGCAGATTACAACGCTGCAATGGATGGATTGCCTGAAGCGCAAGAAGAAAATAGACAGAAACGGTATCGTGAGGCGCGAGTTCAAGAATATATTCAAGACTTAATTGCTTATGCTAAAGGAGAGATAGAAACTCTTAAAATTATTGAGTCCATAGAACTCTGGAGTGAGGAAAAAATCAACGCTGATAATGAACGAATTAAAAACAATCCGACTCGTTTCGACCGGATATGTGCTTTTGCGCAGTTCGTAAATACTGAAAGTTATGCCTTGGCTAACTTTTCTTCTTTCTCTGGATTTTGTATCCAACAAGCTTATAATTCAGTCAATTCTGGTCCTGTAGCAAACGCAGCCAGGGCTATTGTCAATAAAGGAATGAGTAGTCTACTCCTCTTGCATTTCCCGTTCCAATGCCCTGATTATAATTCCCATCCAGCTCTTCTTCGAACGATCGAAATGGATTGCGCGTTTGTAGACATCACTCCAGACGGTAGATGGTTGATTTCCAGGGGAAAGAAGGAGCTACAAACCCTACAGGTGTGGGATCTAAAACGGGGAGAATGCCTCAAAACACTTGAAGGACATGCAGATATAGTCACTTGCGTGAAAATTACGCCAGATGGTAGATATGCTGTATCGGGCGGTAGGGATAGCACTCTACGGATGTGGGATCTAGAACGTGGAAAATGTCTCCGGACCTTCGATGCGCCAGAACCGGTTATCAACGTGAGTATCACGCCGGATGGCAGGTATGCTGTGTCAATCGGTGAATCTTTAGTAAAGGGGTATAATAATTGGCATAGGATGCGTACTTTACGGGTATGGAATCTGGAACGTGGAGAGTGCTTCAAAACGCTTGGAGGAGAACCATATGCGGCAAGCATCACGCCAGATGGCAGACGTGTTGTGCTGTGTGGGCACAGCACTTTACAAGTATGGGATTTAGAACGTGACATCTGTGTGCACAACCTTTCTCTGTCTAACCCTGGATCTCTTGAGGGAGAAGGAGGAGAAGTGTTGCGGATTACGCCTGACAGCAGGGGTGTTATAGTGTCCTTTCAACAAGCCCAAATTGATGATGATACCTACGTTTATACACCTCTTTCGGTCGATGTATGGGATTCAGAGCATGGTGAGTGGGTTCAAAGGCATGGTCAATCATCAAGATTCTATCGCATTACACCAGACCGTAAGCTCGGGATATCAGGCAATGAGGTGTGGAATCTTGAAAACGGAAAATGCATCAGGAGACTTAGAGAGGGAATCGGTATTGGGCATATAACGGCGGACGGCAAATATGGTATATCGGTTAGTGATGGTGATAAAACTTTACAAATGTGGGATCTGGAGCGTGGCATCGATCTGTATATTTCCAGGAAGTCCACAAGTACCAAGAGTGTGACCATCACACTGGATGGCAAGCGTGCGGTTTTTGGGAATCCAGAAAATCATGCTTTAGAAGTGTGGGATCTGGAACGAGGAGAATGCCTCAAAACACTTGAAGGACATGTCGGTGAGATCACTAGTGTGAGTGTCACATCGAACGGCAGGTATGCTGTATCGGGTGATTATGTTGGGGAGGGTATGTTTCGGAGTAGCTCTTTACGAGTATGGGATTTAGATCGCAGTCTCTGTTTAGGCATACTGAAGGGGCACACAATTGGGGTCAATAATGTGAGTATCACGCCAGACGGTAGACGGGCTATATCGGAAGGGGTGGAATATCTTAAAAACGAACCTGGACCTGGGACACCATCTCCAACTTTGCGAGTGTGGGATTTAGAACACGGAACCTGCCTATTCACCTATGAAGGTCTCCACAATGTGAAAAGTAGTATCACCCCGGACGGTAGGCACATAGTGTATCATAGATATTGGATTACAGTACGGGATATGGAGCGGGACATTGAGTCGTGCAATCTTGAGGAGCCAACAGCAAATTTTCCTGAAGCTATGCAAGGTGTATGTATCATACCGGACGGTAAATATGCTGTATCGTATAATTCAGAAGGAACTCTGTATGTATGTGATCTCAAGCATGGAGGATGTCTCAGAACGCTCGAAGGGCACTCCGCTCGGATCACTAGTGCGGTTATTACACCAGATGGTAAATATGCTGTATCAGGGAGCGCTGATAACACTTTACGGATGTGGGATCTGAAAAATGGAAAATGTGTTAAAGCATTTGAAGGACATGTAGATGAGATCACAAGTGTGAGTGTCACGGCAGATGGCAGGTGTTTTTTGTCAGGAAGTAAAGATCGAACGTTACGGGTATGGGATATTAAGAGAGGCACATGTCTTGGCATTTATCGAGCCAGAGGGGGAGTCCAAGAAATTTCAGAGATCAGGACGAACGGGAGTTTTGTATATTTTGCAGAAACGGGTGAATTTACTTTCTTAAGAACTCACAATTTACCGAGGGAGTTCCCCATAGTCACTCCTGTTAGAATTTGGTTGTATGGAAAGCATCAAGGTTGCTTATCAAGATTATTTGGAAAGAAGAGTTACGAAGGGCGATGGGACGATAATATCACAACGGTGTGCTTGGAATGCGGTCAGAGTTTTCCTGTGGCAGCAAGTATCCTCGATATAATCGCAGGCATTACCCGCACAGCCAACCTCTCGGAGGACCAATCCCCCTGCCTCAACCTACCCTGCGAAGCCTGGGACGAGCCGAAACTCCTTTCCGAATGTCCATCGTGCCACCAGTCGCTAAAGTTTAATCCCTTTGTGGTGGATAACCGGGAACGGAATACTAGATAGAGAGGCCATTGTGTATTGATAAATTAGGCAATGTGCGGGGGGATAGCTACAAGGATTGAGTATAAGCAAGGATAAGAAGAAAAACGGTAGAAATGGCAAGAAAGCAAGAATTTCTGCATTCCAGCTTATCGCCATTTTTGTAGGGGATTATTAACAACCTAAAGTAGCATGGCTTTCAGATGGCAGCGAATATCACAATTTATTGTCTTGATGAGGTGACAGATTATTTCGAATTTGAGCGGCTTTGTCATGATCTGATGTCGCTTGAGGGATATTCCTCGATAGAGCCACTTGGTGGATTCAAAGATAAGGGACGGGATGCAATCCATGTCGATAGATCCGGTGAAACGACGATCTTTGCCTATAGCGTTCGTGAAGATTGGAGAGCCAAACTGGCAGACGACGCTGCGAAAATATACAGACATGGTCATACATGCGATCAGTTGAATTTCGTGACAACCGCTCAATTCAAGCCAGGTGAACGAGATGAAGCCGTTGATTCTATTCGCCGGGAATTCAACTGGCGTCTTGAATTGTTCGGCGCTGAACGATTGCGAATATTACTTGATGTCAATCACCCACAGATTAAGGGGCTTCATCCCCAAATTTTCCCACCAGAATTTCTGAAAATTCAAGCCCAGATAGGCGCTTCAGGAGAATGCGACCATCTTTTTATGAGTTGCGTCCCCGAAGATGGAGCACTCGCAGATTGGCTCACGCGAAAACTAACAGCAGAAGGGTATCTCATCTGGTGTGAACGTTTCAAACTTCTTGGCGGGGAACGCTATCCTGATGATATTGACTATGCCATCAAGCATCGAGCATTTCGAGTGATTGCTCTCTATTCCCAAGTATCACTCAACAATCCGGACGTGATGCGCCAACGGATGCTTGCTCTCAGCATCGGCAACGAACGAGACAGTGATTTCCTCATTCCATTAAATATTGATGGAGTGACGCCGAATCAATTAGATCGGGTCACAGGTTCGCTCACATTTATTTCATTTGAACACAATTGGGCTGATGGACTTCGACAACTCCTGAAAAAACTTGAAACAATTGGCTGCCCTAAATTGCTGCCTGATGGGAAGAAAGTTGCAGCGGAAGCCTTTTTAGAAAAAGATGTACTCTCTGACCAGACTGAGGCGCTCTTTTCCAATTGTCTTCGATTTGAGAACATTCCGGAGTGTATTCATCGCTTTGAAACACCATATAAGATTTCTCGCACGAAATCGGAAGAATTTAAGTTTGAATGGGCTTACCGGCAGGTGAATCCAACACTGTTTCTGAGCTTTCAACATCCTCCTTCAACACTTATAGATGAACACCAATTGAGGTTATCAGGCAAGGATGTAGCGTGGCGTGATGTTGAAACAATTCATGGAATTTGGTCACGCAAGTTGGTCTCAGAACTTCTTCGCAAATCACTTATCGTCAAGTGTCACCAAAAGGGGCTACAATATTGTCCTTCGACATACCTCCAGTACTTTCCTCCGGGACTTGTGGAAAGCGATCATTTAAAATATACGAAACCTGACGGGGCAAAAAGCTTTGTCAATGCCGTTGGACAAAGGAAGTTCTGGCGACCTTCCGGCTCTGAAGAATACCGATACTCTCTTGCCCCGGTGTTTTCGGTTGTCCAGAATCTCTTCGATGATTTTACGATTCTTGTTCGTGTCAGAATTCGATTTTTAGACGTAGAAGGCAAAGTATTGCCAGCCCGTACCGCTCTTTCACGCCGCAAGCACTTATGTAAAAGCTGGTGGAATCATGATTGGCTGAATCGTGTTCTGGCGATATGCCAATTTCTCGCAGATGAAGACAAAATCGTGATTGGTGAACAGGAGGAGGAATATATTATCATCGATCCTGTTCCATTGCGCGTCAATGCTCCGGTGGGCATTGACGAGACTGTGCTTGAACAACTGAGTTACGAACGCTCAGAGTTATTGGCTCAACAAGAGGAAAGTGAGTCTGAAGAAAATATTGATGAATCAGAGGAAGAACATGACTAAATCACTCATCATTTTTAATGAGCCAGAATTGGAATTTCGGTATGAACAACGGGTCAAGGATCCCCATGATGGACTTGCGCTCTTTGGTCCGTATGATGCCGATCAATCATCACGACCAGGAGCCTTGACCTATATTCTCCTTGGCACGCCTGATGGGGTTTCACAGTTCAAAACCTGGTCAATCGCCATGAACAACCCCGCTATTGAGGCTCCAAAAGGGAATCAACGTCTTTGGCCTCCATTCCCAGGGTTTGAGGCCGCCTTCTGTTCTGTCTGGCCTTGTGATCCTGTATGGGTTCATCATATTGATCACGAACAACTCATCGAGGCTTCTCGTCATCCAGAAAAATATGAACGAGCATTTCAGGTTGTTGAGCAGTATTTACAAGGGATTGAGGTCACCAAAAAACTTGATGAGAATATCGGCGTGGCTGTGTGTATTGTTCCAGATGAAGTGTGGCTGAATTGTCGCCCCGAATCTCACGTGTCTCATCCTGTAGGGCAAGCTATATCTTCTAAAAGAGTACATGCAAGACAAGCTGGTCAAACTGAGATGTTTACCAGCTTTAATCCGGAACAATATCAACTCTCTCCAGACTTTCGACGGCAACTTAAAGCCCGTACAATGAAATATGGCATTCCATTACAGATTATCCGTGAATCCACATTGCGGCTAAACAACGAGAATACACCAGGACAGCGCCCTCTTACTCCGCTTTCGGATCGGATGTGGAATCTTGGAACCACTCTGTATTACAAATGCGGCGGCAAACCCTGGCGTTTAGTGACTGCCCGTGAAGGAGTCTGTTATATCGGCATTGCTTTCCGTCGAAGAGATGCATCTGAAAGAGGAAAAACCGCTTGCTGCGCGGCTCAAATGTTTTTGAATACCGGCGATGGCGTGGTTTTCCTCGGAGATTATGGCCCTTGGTACTCACCACGAACAAATCAATTTCATTTAAGCAGATCCGCGGCTTACGATCTTCTTCATGGAGTATTGAAAACGTACCGGGACCTTGGAGGCAAGGAACTTACTGAAATTTTCTTGCATTCTCGTTCGGAAATTCATGCCGAGGAATTTGCGGGTTATCAAGAAGCGTGTCCTGAAGATATCAAACTTGTTGGTGTAAAGGTACGCCTTGAAAAATATGCGCCCCGTCTTTACCGTACTGGTAGTATGCCAGTAATTCGGGGAACCTTTTGGAAATTGCATGAGCGTGCCGGTTTGTTCTGGGGAAGTGGGTTCAAACCACGAATTGCGACCTATGACGGGTGGGAAGTGCCTATTCCTTTACGCATTGATGTGCAATACGGCGATACTCCGGTAGAACGGGTTGCTCAAGATATCTTTGGTTTGACAAAGCTCAATTACAATGCCTGTCGCCTTGGTGATTCAGAACCTGTCACAGTTGGATTCTCAGATGCGGTTGGCGAAATTCTCATTTCAAACCCTACGGTTTCAGACCGTAAGCCAAACTTTAAGTTCTATATATGAAATGTGATCTTTGCGGACAGGAAGGCGTCAAGCTGCGGAAGGTGACGGAAACGTATGGCAAAGGGAACAATTTACTGAACATCGAAAATATTCCGATGTTCAGTTGTCCGCATTGCGGCGAAAGCTACTTTACGGCTGAGACCTTACATGAGATTGAATATATCAAAAGCCACCGGCATGAGCTTGCCGTCAAATCGACTGTAGAAGTGGCTCAATTTGCTTAAAAATTCAATGATACTCGAGATGCGTTATGCACAGAATATCAGTTCTTCCGGTTTACGGCAATTCAATGGCGGCGAAGGCGGGATATTTCCACAGGTGCGGCGAGTGAAAACCTGATGCAAGATCTTCTTTGGGTACGCCGGCGTCTCACAGATCCGCGGTGATGCCTTCCTGTTTCCTTATCCTGTCAGGGTGAGAATGCTGGTACGCATACTCAAGAGAGTTCTCCAATTTCTTTCATGATGGTTTCATATAGTTGCGGCTGTATCCAAAAATTCGCCTGAGTTTTGAGCGCATCAAACAGGGGCTTGACTTCCTGAATAAGGTGATGGTGTTTGGCGCGGGCGACGATGCCAATAACTCCTGTTTTGGGGATTTCATAGAGATCCGCCATGTTCCGGGCATCGGTTTCATCGAGAAGAATTAAATCGGCGTGGTGTTCTATCGCTAAGGCAATGGCGGCGGCTTCACCATCGTCCAGGTCTTTTCTCAACAAGGGATACAGTGTCGTGTTTCCAAGTGGCATCCGTTCAATCCATTCTGCCTGACGGATCTGCGTACTTCCCGGTTTTCCTCTTCCGGCGACCGTCAACTCGTACCACACTTCTTACAGACTCTTTACCAGGTCTAAGTGTCCGATAATCGCCAAATTCATGAGGGGCGATGAATTGCTGATCACGCATTTATAATTTGTCAGTGGCAAAACGGAGATCCTCCTCAAGATCCTGTTCGGTATAATGGCGAGGGATGCCTCGTGATCCCAGTTTTTCCGCAAATTCCCATTTGGTCAGTTCTGCCAGTTTTCTCGCTTTCCCGAAGGAGAGGTAGCCCTGGGCATAGAGATAGACAGCCAGTTCTTCGGTCAGGGTGGCTTTGATGCGTTGTTGAGGGATCTTCAACGCCAGCATCACATCCGGCGGAATGTCAATTTGAATGGCTTGCAGCATAAGAGTTCCTCCTTGTTTTCTGACAGTGTTCCATCATTCATCATGCGCGTTGTTCATTGTTATTTCCGAAACGGGGTTCGTCAAGAAAAAAGTTTTGGCGCCACGACAAATTGTCCGCCTTGCCGAAAGCTGCGATGGCGACCTTCGATGTAAGGACGCAAAAGGGGTTCTCTGTGTTGCGCTTTCATCCTTTTGCACTCCTGACGTTGATGTTCATCCCGTGCGCGTGTCACAAAGGACGAGGGACCAGGAGAGCGCGTCAGCGCGACAGGACGGTGAAGGTGCGTTCCAGGAATTCGCCATTTTCATCAATGAGGGTCAGCGTGTGCTTGCCCGGCGCAGGCGCTAAGGCCATCTGGTGCAGATCTCTGGTTTCCCCTAAATACTCCTGATCCAGGTGCCAATAAATCGTGGTTTGGGGCTGACGGTGAGCGGCTTCAAAGACAATGCGTCCGCGCTGACCGCTCAATTCAAGCGGCGCATACACGTGGCTCGTCTGATCCGGCGAAATCAGGGTCATCACGCTGGTTTCCACGATGGAGCCGGAATCCAGACAATCGCGGCGATAGGGCGGCAGCGGCAGGTATCCGGGCTGGCGCTGCTTATAAAACCACTCCATGGCCGGCGGCAGCACAAACCAGGAGATGGCGTTCATGGCTGCAATGCGTTCGCAGCCGCTATGCACGCGCCAGGTCTGCGCGGCGTCCGTATGAATCAGTTGACAATACGGGCAGGACCGGGTTTGCAGTCCGGCGCGCGGCGCGCGAATGCTGCGGGTCTGCTGACAATAGGGCCCGGCGCGATAGCCGCTGTGCGAACAGACTTCGATTTCGACCAGCTCTGCTTCCGGCGGCGGAAACCACTCATAACCTTCAAGCAGATCATACAGATCGAACAGGATCGGCGCGGCCGCTTCAAGACCGGTCAATCCGGGCCGGCCTTCGCCATTGGCGTTGCCCACCCAGACCCCAACCACGTAGCGCGGCGTCACGCCAATGGCCCAGGCGTCGCGATAGCCATAGCTGGTGCCGGTTTTCCAGGCGATTTTGCGCGACGAACTGAAAAATTCCCAGGCCCCTTCAACATCAGGGCGAAGCACGTCCAGCATGGCTTGAAAGGTCAGCCAGATGGCCGGCGCCTCGAGCGGATTGGGACCTGCGGTTCGGGAATCAGCGATTTCCGAGAGGTAATGGGGCGCGAAAAACGCTGCAGCGTTCGGGTCGTCGCTGGTGTAATTATTCAGACAACGTGCCATACTGGCATAGATGCCGGTGAGATCCCAGAGCGACGCTTCCGCGCCGCCAAGAATCAAAGATAAACCATATTCCCGCGCCGGACGGGACAGCGTGGTCATTCCGAAGGATTTCAACGCGGCCTGAAAGCGATCCACGCCATAAGAACGCAGCAAGCGCACGGCCGGGACATTCAACGATCGCGCCAGCGCCAGATACGCCGCGACCGCTCCCTGGTAAGATCGGGAATAATTTTGCGGCGCAAAGCTGCCGATACGGGTAGGAATATCAGGGATAAGCTGCGAAGGCAGTAATTCCCCGGCTTGCAGCATGGCAGCAAACAAGAAGGGTTTTAAGATGCTGCCGGTGCTGCGCGGCGCGGGGATAATATCCACCTGACTGCCGTGCTCATGCTGGTCAAACGCGCCGGTATTGCCGATGTAAACAGCAATATCTCCGGTGTGTACTTCAACGATTAAGGCTGCGGCATTATGGATACCGTTGCCGGCCAGAGTTTTTTGATGGCGCTGCAATACCTCGCTGGCGCGAATTTGAAGCTCTCGCGAAAGCGTGGTCCCAATTCTGGCTCTGCCTTGCAAAAGCTCCTGAATACTGGCGACCGGAATGTCTGATTTCATTCGAACTCGCGCCAACAGATGCGGGACCAGCATAGGAAGAGGATAGGGCGCAGGCGGCAAGCTTTCCTGTTTGGCCAGGTCGCAGGAGAGCGCATCAAGCTGCCCTTCACGCTGTAAGCGGTCTAACAAACCGTTCCGTTTTTGCAGCAGCGTTTCCCGGTTGCGTCCCGGATGAATCAGAGCCGGACTGTTCGGCAGCACCGCCAGCATCGCGCTCTCAGCCCAGGTCAATTGTTCCGGCGAACGCCCGAAATAGCGCCATGAGGCGGTTTCGACTCCCACCACGTTTCCGCCAAAGGGCGCGTACGACAAATATAAGGACAAAATTTCCTGTTTACTGAGCGTCCATTCCAGTTTACAGGCCAACACCGCTTCAAGCAGTTTTTCTTTGAAGGTGCGCGGCTGTCCGCGCCGCGCCAGGCGAATGACCTGCATCGTCAACGTGCTTGCGCCGCTGACCACCCGGTCGGCGCGCAGATTCTGCCACAAGGCCCGCAGCACCGCCAACGGATCAACGCCCGGATGTTGGAAAAAGCGTTTGTCTTCGTAACAGAGCACGGCTTGCAGTAATTTTTCAGGAATCTGCGTATTCGGCGGGAAACGCCATTGCTCGTCCGCTGCAATTGACGCACCTAACAGCTTACCGTCGCGGTCTAAAATCACGGTGGAAATCGGCTCGTCAAACAGAGGTTCAGGCAAAGAAACATGCCAAAAGAGTCCTCCCAACCCACAGAAAAACAGCGCGATTCCAATGAATCCGGCATAGAACCAATATTTTTTCTTTACAATCCACATACGTAAAAACCGGGTTTTTTGAAAAAACCCGGTTTTTTGCGTCATCCCTGGATTTCGCCCGGTTGCAGCACCAGAATCCATCTCCCTGGCACACGGGCGTTGATGGCCGCATCGTACATCGCTTCGACCGTGATCATCGGCAGATAAAATTCGCCCAGATAACTGGCGTTCAGTTGCGCGCTAAAGGTTTTCGACTCTCCTTGTTCAAGATCAAAATGGGTGTAAATGCGGTCATCGCGGATGTCCTGATAGTTATAATCGGTTCCGTTGGATAAGAACACGCCCATTTTGTCGGAAGGGTCAATACGCACATTGCGAATTTCCCAGCCCGATGGGAAGATATGCGTCAACGCAAGTTCTCGATAGGTCCCGACATGGCCGATATTGGTCACGGTCACTTGTACGCTGAAATCCGTTCCCTGTTCCATGCATTCCACAAGGGATAGGTCAAGAGCCTCTCCATCGCGGTCAAAATAGTGCACTTCAAGCGACAGACCATTTTCGGCCGCTGTTTCGGTTCCCGGACGCGGAACACCGCTGACAATCAAACGCGGAAACAGCATCATCGAGCCTGTGTTACGCACCTCAAGCGTGTTTACGGGCATTCCCGGCTCAACGTCTTCTCTCTCCGCTTTTGTTTCATCTTCCAAGCTCTGGTCTGCCGTTTCCGACATTTCCTCGTCTTCAGCCGCCTGAGCTTCCTGATCCAGGGTTTCCAGAGCAGCCAGCGGAATTTGAAGGATCGGAGCGCTCATCGTCAGCGTCTGCGGCGCTTCCGTATTCCAGGTAAACGAAAATTGCCCCTGGTCCGTGCTTTGCTGATCCGTCACTCCGGCATAGCGCGCCATCGCAACCAACGCGTACGCGATTTCCTGCGTACTCAACCATTTCCGGGGCGCGTTTAATGCGCTGGAGATCTCTTGTGCGATCTGTTTTGCGAACTCCTGCTGTTTCAAAAGCGTCAGGGCTTCCAGAATCATGGCCTTATCGCGCAGGTCAGAACCATAAGTCCCGGCCAGTTCTCGATATTCAGGCACGGTCGTTGCGGCTTTCAGGATCAACTGTTGAGCGGCCTCCGGCTGTCCGGCCAGCAGATACGCGGCCGCTAAACGCCAGCGCGTCGGATTTGCCAGCTCTCCGATTTCGCGCAGCCGGTTCATGGCCCCAAGTTCAGGTACACCTGCCAGCGCAAGGGTATAAAGCCGGTAGGCCTGCATCAGTTCCGATTGTCTCTGATTCGTCTGGAACTGCCATTGCTGCGCCTGGGCGCGCTGGTACGCGCTCCAATGTTCAAGGATATTCGGCGGCAGCGCATAGCCGGCGTTGCGAGCTTCTATCAGAAAATGGCCGACATAACTTGAGGTCCAATCGTCCCCTTTATTCTCGCCTGGCCAGTAAGCAAATCCGCCTTCGGTGGTTTGGAACTGGTGCAAACGCGTGATTCCGGCCTGCACATTGCGCTGAATATCATCCTGCCGCGCGGGGGTGAGTTCTAACAATTGATCCAGATACAGTTGCGGGAACACCGACGAGGTGGTCTGTTCCAGGCAGCCATAAGGGTAACGGATCAAGAATTTGAGCCGTTTGTCCAAATTCAGCGGCGGAATGCGCGACAATTCCAATGTGACCTCATGCGTGCCTTTAATTCCGGGAAGACTGAGATTTTGCTGCCAGGTTTCCTGCGAGGCAAGTTGTTCGCCATAGACATCAACAATCGCCTCACCAGGCACGCGCACATCAATCTCAATGGTTTGCGTGATCTTTTCAGAACCGCTCACGGCGTTGATTTCGATGCTGGCGATTCCTGTTTCTGGCGGCGTCTTCAAAGTAAAGGTGATCAGATCATCGCCCGGATCAGCAAAGCTCAGGCGTTTTTGCGCATCCCCGACAATTGAAACCGGACCTTTGACAGCCACCGTCACCGCGACATCTTTGACGGTTGGGTCCATGGCAAAGACCGACACCGGCATTTCCACGGTTTCCTCAACGCCAAGCACGCGCGGCAGCGTGCCCAGAATCATCAGCGGCTTCCGCACAAATACCGCTTTCTCAGCGGCCCCAAACGCATCGTCCTGCGCCGCCACGACCATCACGCGCACCGAACCGACGTATTGCGGAATATCAACCGTATGCGTATTGGCTGCTCCGGCTGCGAGCGTAAAAGGCCCCATAAAGCGCACCATTGGCGGGAAGCGGTTGGCGTTCTTACGCCCTTTGCCGCGCAGAGAATCATCGCCGCCAATCGCCAGTAATTTGTCGAGCACGCCGCTGTAAGCTCCGGCTACAAAATCATACACATCCCAGGTTTTCACACCCAGGGCCACGCGCTGGTAAAAGTGTTTCCAGGGATCCGGCGTGACAAAACGAGTTAAATCCAACAAACCCTCATCCACGATGGCGACCGTATAGGTCATAGGCTTGCCGGAGGCTTCGCTAACCTTAATCTCAGCCATAGTTTCCGGCGTAAACTCCTCAGGAGTCTCAAGCTGCGGCGACAGGCGCGTGGCCGGGTCTTCGACCAGCAGCGGAATCACCCCGTACATGCGGATCGGCAGATCATTCCGGGTTTGCAGATGCGGCTGCAAGAACGTGACATGGGCGTATACATTCGGCGCCATTTCAGGAGTTGCGGTGAATTCATATTGCGTGGTTTCCTCGTCTGAGGCTTCAATCCAGGCGGTATGCAAGACTCTGCTGCCGGATTCGATACTGACCAGTCCGCGCCCTTCTTTGCCGGTCGGAATCGTGAGCACAATCTTCTCGCCCACGGCATAGCGATCTTTGTCGGCGGCAAAGCTCAACACCGCAGCCCCGCCCGGAATATCTTTTGACGCACGTCCAGCCCAGCCCGGCCAGTCAATATAGACCGTCTTGCCGGTGCAGTGCGTCCCATTGAGATCGCAGGCACGAATCAGGTAACGCCCCCATTCCGGGTATTTGATTTCAAAGGACCATTCTCCTTCGCCGTTTTGAATGTCCATCACGCCCTGGCTCAGCGGCTCATACGACGGGGCCTCGGCGTAATTCGCGCCTTCTTCCCACCACCATCGCCATTTGACCTTGTAGAGTTTCACCTCTACCTGCCCGCTCGCTACAGGCTGCGCTTCGCGATCAAGCAGCGCGAGGCGGGCAATATGCTGCGTATCGGTCAGCAGCATGCCGCGTCGATCCCCTTTAGGTAAACGCAAACCAACATACTGGTTATAGGGATGATAGGGCAGGCTGAATTGATCAATGCTAAACGCGCCGCCCGGTTCAAATACGCGCGTGGTAAAGTTCGCGGACAGCATCCCGGGCGACACGTGTTCCGCATTGATATTTGCGCTAAAGGCGGCGTTGCCGTTTTCATCAAGCGCGCCTTCAAAAATTTTCTGGCTCTCCGGTTCGTATTGGCGGGTCGGATCGTCAAACGTATATTCCGGGTATTCAGCAAAAGAGGTCCTGGCCTGGGAGAGCATCAATTCAATGTCAGTCTCCAGATATCGGGCAATCGCGCCGTGCAGCCAGGCAGCGGTCAGCGTGCCGGCCACGCTCTCGCCCGCGCCGATTTGCTGCTGATCGCCAAAATCCAGTGTGAGTTTCAAGCGATTCGGCATCACGGTCGCCACTTTCAGCACTTTTTCAAAGGTCGCGCCGCCCACTCGGACCCGCGCCAGCCAGTTGCCGGTCGGAGCGTCCGATTCGGTTGCAATTTCAAAGGGGTAAAAGCCGTTCACTCCTTCTTTCTTGCGCAACACCTTCACAATCTGGCCTTTCGGGTTCAGCAATTCAAAAATAACCGGATGTTCTTTAGGGAGTTGGCGCAGACTGTCGAACAGGATAAAGGTCAGATACATGGTATCTCCCGGACGCCAGACCCCGCGCTCGCCATACAGGAAGCCATTCAGGCCTTTTTGAATTGTCTGGCCGCGCACGTCGAAATGGCTGACCGATAGAGCTGCGCCATCTTCTAATTTCAGATAACCGCGCTGATCTCCGCGTTTTGCCACGATTAAAAACGGCGATTCTTCGCAGCGCAGCAGCGCCATGCCATCGGCGTCGGTTTTGGCCATGCTTTGAATCTGCTGCTGATAATCCATGACCGCCACGTCAATTCCGGCCAGGGGTTTCGTGGTCTTCAGGTCCGTGGCCGCCACAATGATCTGTTTATCTCCGCCAGCTTTGGCAATCAAGCCAATATCCGACACCAGAACGTTACGCGATGCTGAAACCGCATGCTCAGAATAATATCGTTCCCGGTAAAATGAAGGATGGCAGGGATTCTCCCGGTTATCGTACCATTCGTCCCAATCGAACTCCATGTAATTCTGGTAGGAGTCCCAATAACTGTTTTCCAGGCTCCAATCTCCGGTTTCCTGCGCCAGTTCGTACATCGTATTTCCGAGGGTTTCCTCGCTTTCGGGGCAGGCATAGACAATATGCTGGCGTTTGAATGACAGGGTCAGTTGATACATGCCGCCCGGATTGCTTTGCACCAGCGGCGTCAGATCAAGGCCATGACGAATCCATTGGTTCTTCTGTTCAGGGCTGAAACCGAGATCCACAACTTTACGCCAGACCACCTTGCCCACGCGCGTCAACTCTCGATTCCCATCCAGGGCGTTCACCTGGAGAAACTGCGGAATATTGGTCTCATACAGTTGCATGGCTTCAACAAAAAGGTGAGTCAGATTCATGGTTTCGACAGGGATGGTTAAGCCCTGAGTGGTGGGTAGAATCACACCTTTGCCGACAAAGCGCACTTGCGGAATGATTTCTGAGAAATCCACCGCCATACTGGTCTCATTTTCAAGGCGATACTCAAAATTGCTGCGAATACCCGGACGGACGGTCAATTGGACACTCGCCTGCCAGCGCGCCGGATTATAGACGCGCACGATATTGTCTTCTATCGCGAAGCGTAATCCTGTGGTTTCAGCGACTTGAATCAGGCCGTTCAAATCCTGATCTTTTTTGACCGGATCGTTAAAACGGATTTCAATATACTGCTCCTCGCGGTTCACGGCTTTGACTTGCAGCATAGCAAACGGACCTTTGGAGAACGGAACGTTTATCCAACGGTCACCGCTCTTTTCCACGCCGATGTGCGACCCATCCCACCGCAGAATGACAGAAGACGACCTGCTCGGACTGCGGGTAATGCCGTTGACCACAAAGACGTGTTCGCGCTTATTATTGCTATGGGTCCATTGAATATCGAGCGGTTTATCGTTCTGACGTGCGCTCAGAAAATGCTGAAAATGCTCGTCCTCTTCCGCATCGGCCGTTGTCACTTCTCCCGTTAATTTCAAGAATTGCAGATCCGCCTGATTGACCGCTTGTAATCCGTCAATATTGACGTCAAAGGCTTGTCGGATGACCGTAAATTCGAAGGAAAAGGGATCAAGGGGTGGTTGGACGGCCATGATGTCATTCAGGTGCAAAGCTGCGCTATACGTCTGCTCTGGCCAGAGCTTTTCTTTAGGAGTGAAGACCAGGGTGGAGGCAGATGTCCAGATCGCTGTGCCGTCAATCTCTGGTTCAAAGGTGAAAGGCGATTTTTCCAATGCCTGTCCGACCTTTTCCAATGTAACGACATTTTCAGTAAATACGATCTGAATCTTACTGGTGCGTGAGATCTGACCTGAGGTATAGGCTGCCACTTGCGGTGATTGTGTATAACTAGCCGCCGGTGAACTCTGGGCAGTAACTCCGAGCAAAATACTGCTCAACAGTAAAAATTTCAACCATCCTGTTTTCATGATATACCCTCCTTCCTATAAGAGCCGCTTCTGTGATAAAATTCTGTTGTTTTGGAAATTTCGAGGATTCATCCCTGAAACAACGCTTTTTACAAAACTTATTGATACTCAGTATAAAAATAACCACTGCTCTTGTCAATAGGAATTCGAATCAGCCTGAAAGAATAAGAACAAACTGACTATTAGATGATAGTGAAAGAAATTTTCCTGTGAGTTGCCTGATACCAAACTGCCAGGTAAATAATGGGGGTAAGAAGATGCGCTTTCCCATAATGTTTCCAGTCAGCCATTTTTTTGACTTGACCTTTTTATGGAACTTTTATAGGGCGGTTACGATTTAGATTCGACAGTCCTTAGATCGACCAGGAAATTCTAAACAATTAAATTACTCAGGAATTTTTCATGTCTGTATTCCAAAATTATTGCCTTATAGTGACACGAAAATTGAATGGAATTGCGGCAATCGCAATTGTTCTTATGATGTCCTTGACGTGCGCTGATGTCATTTTACGCCTGTTCCGCAAGCCCATTCCTGGAACCTATGAAATGGTTTCTTTTCTCGGGGTTATTGTCGTTTCCTTTGCGCTGGCCCATACTTCGGCAGAGAAAGGGCACGTGGCTGTCAGTTTGATTGTCAGACTGTTTCCCAAAAAGGTTCAGGCGGTTATTGAGAGTCTCATTGCTGTTCTGGGAATAATATTGTTCAGCCTGATCGCCTGGCAAAGTCTTTTGTATGGCCTGAATTGTCAGAGAGCAGGAGAGGTTTCACTCACATTGCAGATTCCGTTTTATCCTGTTATTTATGGCGTTGCGTTTGGTTCTGCTGCTGTGTGTTTCGTGCTTCTGGTCGATTTGATCAATGCGATAACAAAGCTGAAAACATCATGAATGTGACGATTATTGGTATTATAGGTATTGTTCTGCTTGTTGTACTCCTATTCTCAAAAATGCCTGTGGGGTTTGTCATGGCGCTGCTGGGAGTGACGGGGTTCAGTTATGTTGTGTCGTCTGGCGCAGGTTTAAGCCTCTTAGCCAGAGATGCCTTTGACACCTTTTCTTCCTATAATTTAACGGTTATTCCGCTTTTTATTTTTATGGGACAGATTGCCTTTCATTCCGGGATAAGCCGCAGGCTCTACGATTCTGTGTATGTGTTTATGGGACATTATAAAGGCGGACTGGCTGTTGCGACAATTGGGGCCTGTGCGGGATTTTCCGCTATTTCCGGGTCAACCAATGCGACGGCCGCAACAATGGCCATGATCACCCTTCCGGAAATGAAACGATATAAATACGATCTGGGATTGGCGACAGGAACAGTTGCAGCGGGAGGGAGCCTGGGAATTTTAATTCCGCCGAGCGTGATCTTTATTATTTACGGTGTCATGACAGAGCAATCCATTGGAAAACTTTTTGCAGCAGGAATTCTGCCGGGGATTTTGCTCGCGCTGCTATTTATACTGACGATCTATATTCGAGTGCAGTTGAATCCTGCTATTGCGCCTCGTGGACCTAAAACCACGTTCCGGGAACGCATTCAATCCTTTGCCGGAATCCTGGAAGCGTTCATTATTTTTGGTCTTGTCATGGGCGGCTTGTTTTTTGGGATTTTCACTCCAACGGAAGCAGCGGCGATAGGGGCGTTTCTGACGCTGGCGCTGGCTTTGATGCGACGCCAATTGACCTGGAAACATTTCGTGCAATCCCTTATGGATACCACAAAAATTAGCTGTATGATTATGATGATTGTGACCGGCGCGGTCATCTTCGGGCATTTTATGGCTGTCACCAGAATCCCTTTTGATTTAGCGGGCTGGGTCAGCGAGCTTCCCCTTTCCAATTATGCTATTATGGGAGTGATTGTGCTGGTGTATCTGATTGGCGGGTGTTTTATGGATGCCCTGGCAATGATCATGCTGACCATTCCGATTTTTTATCCGATCGCTACCAGCCTCGGATTTGACCCGATCTGGTTTGGGGTCGTGGTTGTGCTTGTGACGGAAATGGGGGTAATCACACCGCCCGTCGGAGTCAATGTTTACGTGGTGCATGGAATTGCAAAGGATGTTCCGCTTGAAACCATTTTTAAGGGGGTCGCACCGTTTATTTTGGCACTGCTGGCCTGTGTCGGAATTTTGTTAGTCTTCCCTCAAATAGCTCTGTATTTGCCCGGGTTGATGCAATAGGAAATGCAGGATGCTGATAATCTAACATTCAGCATCCAAGATTGCTCCTTCTACTCGCTATATTTTTCAAGCAGGTTTTTGATTGTTTGAACCGCCTCTCTTCCCGGAAGCCCTTTTGTTTCCATGGCGCCCTGATATTCAGTAATGATCGGCTCTATAGCCTGAACCCATTTGGCTTCTTCTTCAGGAGTAAGCCCATGAATACTTTTGCCGAGTTCGGTGATAAAATCTCGTCCTGCGTCATCAGCATCATCCCAGATCTTGCCGTATACCTCAACCCATTCTTCGCCAACCTCATCAAAGACCTGTTTGACATCAGGGGGCAGCGATTCGTATTTCTGTTTGTTCATCACAATAAACATAGAGGTGGTATAGCTGAGGGCCTGAGATTCGATCACATAATCAATCACTTCCCCCTGTTTCCAGCCTTTAAGCGTTTCAATCGGGCAGAATGTCCCTTCTACCACGCCCTTCTGTAAGGCTTCATACGCATCATTTTGAGGCATCGCCACCGGAGCTGCCCCTAAATATTCGGCCAGTTTGGCGCTCAGACCGGTACAGCGGATTTTCATCCCTTTGAGAGCATCCAGCGAGTGTACATCTTTCTTTGCAGCAAGAATGCCGGGACCATGGGCATGAATCGCCAGCACCTTCACATCCTGCAATTCCTCAGGGTTCATCTGTTTGTAGAACTCATAAGCCACTCTGGTTGCCACTTTGCCGTTCGGATAGCCAAAGGGCAGATCTACGACTTCCATTACAGGGAATCGGCCCCGGGTGTACGCAAATACCGAGTGGCACATATCGGAAATGCCCTGCACAACGCCATCATAACACATTGAGGATTTGGTTAATGTTCCTCCGGGAAATACGGTAATCTTGACTTTCCCATCGGTTCTCCGTTCAATTTCTTCTGCCATGTGTGTGCTTGCAACCGCATGAGCATGCGTCGGCGGAAAGAAGACGCTAAAGCTCAAATTGATTGTTTCCGCCCGAACAGATGAAACCGTACCACAGGCAAGAAAAAGAGCTGCGCCCAGAATGCACGCAGCATTCACAAAACTTTTCTTGTTCATGTTTCCCTCCAGTATGCTTATTGTAATATTGATGGATACGCCATAACAAGTCGAAAACGTTTTCCGACTTCTCATAACATTCCCTCATGCATAGCGAACAACGGATTCAAGAACTCTACGAATAAAATAGGAAGACTGAAATAATCCGTTGTTGTATCGTCTCTTCAGAAATACAAAGATTTTCTAGCTCTCGATAGATCCGACGATCAGGCCGACGATTTCATCGGGATTGGTGTTTTTGACGAGGCGTTCGCCGGCTTTTTTGCCGCGCCGCATGACGATCAGGCGGTCGGCCACTGAGAACACGTCATGCATTTGGTGGCTGATAATAAGCACCGGAACGTTTTGCGACTTGAGGGTGCGTACCAGATCGAGCACTTTTTTCTGCTCTGCCACGCCCAGGGCGGCTGTCGGTTCATCCATGATCAGTAATTTAGCATCCCAGTAAATCGAACGCGAAATTGCAACAGCCTGCCGCTGTCCGCCGGAAAGCATCGCAATTTTGTTCCTGAGCGACGGAATCTCAATGTCGAGCCGGTGAAGAACTCCTTTGGCTTCTTCAAGCATATAGTCGTGATCGAGCACATCAATCATCCCCAGGAACTTTTTGAGTTTTTCGCGCCCCAGGAAAATGTTGGAATAGACATTCAGATTCTCCGCCAATGCCAGATCTTGATAAATGGTTTCAATTCCCATTTTCAGAGCATCCATGGGGTTATGAATCGCCACTTCCTGTCCCTGATACAGAATCTGTCCGTCTGTCGGGCTATAGACCCCAGATACCATCTTAATCAGAGTTGATTTCCCTGCGCCGTTATCCCCAAGTAGGCCGACAACTTCACCGGGTTCGACTTGCATACTGACATTGTCCACAGCGGTCAATCCGCCGAATCGTTTGGTAAGGTTTCGAACTTCTAATACTGGTTCCATATTGCAATGAGCTCCTAATCCTTATGCATGAGTTCCGGGAAAAATTGATCAATTAAAACCGCCAAAATCAGGATACATCCGACGGCAATATACAGGTTAAATGTCGGAATCGCCAGATTAACCATCCCGATTTCCAGGCAGGAAATAATAAGGGCACCGAGGACTGTGCCAATGATCGTTCCAGTTCCGCCGTAGAGGCTGGCGCCTCCGATGACCACCGCCGAGACAGCATCCAGCATACGGGCGCTGCCGGCATCTGCCCGGCCAGTGACAAATTTTAAGGTATAAATCACTCCGGCGACCGAGGCAAAAAACGATGAAATCATATAGACTTTGATTAAATGGCGGGGCACCTGAATACCAGAGCGTCTCGCCGCCTCGATATTGCCGCCGATCGCATACGTATGCTGACCGAATCGGGTTTTGGCAAGAATAAACGCAAACACGAGAATAAAAAGAGCCGAAAGGACCACGACATTCGGGATAATGGCAACTACCTGCTTCAGTTCGTCCCTGGTCAGGTTTTCAGGCATGGCAAAGAAAGAAATTTTTCCGGGAAGGTAATAGAAAAGATAACCATTTCCGACAAAACCAACGGCCGACGGAAGGTTATGCACCGGCACATTTCCGGAAATAATTTCCGCGAATCCGTATGCAATGCCATACATGCCAAAAGTCGCAATAAATGGCGGTACGCGTAATTTTGCGACCAGAATACCATTCACAAATCCGGGGAAAATTCCTAAAACCAGCGCAATCAACACCCCTGTTGGAATTGCTATCGCCTGCGAATAGCCGGCAGCTTGCAGGGTGACCATGATTTTGGCGCAAATTACGCCGGTAAACCCGACGATAAAACCGACAGAGAGATCGATCCCACCCGTAATAATTACAAAGGTTTCACCGATGGCTAACAACATCACGGTTGTTGAGGCAACCAGAATGTTTTGAAAATTAAGCAGTGAAAAGTACCCTGTGCCGGCAAGGCTGAAATAGGTAATCTCCAGAAAAAGAAAAATCAATGCCCAGTGTTTGCCCAGGAGCACAAAAAAATCTCGCACTCCTTCATTTTTTGCTTGTTGTCTCTGAGTTTTCATGTTGTACGCTGGTTATTCGTGATGGACTAATTCAGGGAAAAATTGATCGACCAACACGGCAAAAATCAAAATACATCCCACCGCAATATAGCGATAAAATACCTGGATGCCGACAATGACAAATCCGGTTTCCAGAGTGCCAAGCAACAGAACGCCAACCGTCGTGCCCCAGATCTTTCCGGTGCCGCCCATCAGACTTGCTCCGCCAATCACAACGGCAGCAATAGCAAACAGTTCGTATGTCGAGCTAAATTGCGTGTGATTGCCCATGGTAAAACGCAACACCAGTAATACCCCGGAGCAGGACGCCAGAAAAGAAGACAGCATGTAAATTTTAACCAAGTGCCAGGGCACATTAATGCCGGCACGCACAGCGGCATCCATATTCCCGCCAATCGCATAGGTGTGCTGTCCGAACCGGGTCTTTGACAAAATAAATCCGCAAATAACGAGCAATATGAGCACAATCAAGACGGAAACCGGCATCAAGCCTTTCAGGGCCAGAATATCGGCCCGTTCAGTTAAGACTGGTTTTTCAAACAAAGAAAATCCCACTTTATCAGAATAGTAAGCGAGAAAACCATTGCCGATTTTTCCGGAAATCGGAGGCAGAAAGGAGACCGGGAATCCTTCGCAAATTTTTAGAGCGATGCCGTTGGCGATCCCGTACATTCCTAAGGTGGCAATAAATGGCGGGACGCGAAACTTTGCCACAAGCACGCCATTGACCAGTCCCGGAAACAATCCCAGCAGAATGCCAACCAACCCTCCGATCAGAATACACACCAGTTCAGGATAGCCTTCGCCTCGTGCATACAGGCGTTGCATGACGGTGGCCGAGCTTACTGCCACAAACCCCATCACAAACCCGCTGGACAGATCAATCCCGCCGCTGATAATGACGAAGGTCTCTCCGGCAGCCAGGAGCAGCGTGGCTGTCGCGGCAATCAGAATGTTGTTAAAGTTGCGGATACTGAAAAAATTTTCACCGGCCACACTAAAATATCCGATGAGGAGGAATAAAAAAATCAGGGCCCAGTTCCTTGCCACAAAAAATACAATTTTTTTCTGATTGTTCATGATTCAGGAGTAAAGAAAAAGATGCCACCTCGCGAAGAGATGGCATCTTATCGCAAAGCTGCAGCTTATTTGGCGTAGATATACTGCTGTGAATCAGGATCATCAACATTTTCTTTGGTGAACACAAAAAATCCTGGCACCTGTTTTTTGTCAGGAATCGGCGTCCCGTCTTTCAGGTATTTATAGCCCCATTCCACAGCCAGAGCACCGATTTCTGCGGGTTTCTGGGCCAATACCAGATCAACTTCGCCCTTACGCAGCGCATTGATCAAATCTTCAGTCGCATCCCAGGTCGCCACTTTCACGGCCCCGGTTAAGCCCGCGTTCACAATGGCGCGATACGCGCCCTGTGCGCTGAAAATATTCACCCCAAATACGCCCGCCAGATCCGGATGTTTCTGCAGAATAGCAGCCACCTGAGCCTGAGCTTTTTCCTGGTTATCCAGGCAGTATTCGATCGCGACCACTTCAATATTCGGATATTTTTCCATACCGGCCACAAACCCTTTTTCACGTCCCTGCACACTGGAGACGTCAGGATTCGTGTTTTCTACCATGACTTTTCCTTTTTCACCAATCATTTTTGCCATGTGTTCCGCAACCACCATACCGCCGGCAAAGTTATCTGTCCCGATATAAGCCAAAGGAAAACTATAGTTGCTTTCTTTAGAGTAATCCCCGTCGCCAAGATAGGTATCAACCGTAATGATCGGAATGCCGCTGTCATGCACTTTCTTTAATACAGGAATCAAAGCTTCCGTCGAGGTCGGGGCAGTGAAGAGCAGATCAACATCGCCGCGAGCGACTAATGCTTCCAGAATCGGCACCTGCGCTTCCGGACCCCAGGATTTCGGATATTCCCCGACAATAAGTTCCACGCCAAGTTCTGCAGCTTTGGCCTGCGCGCCTTTTTCCATCGTGAAGTAAAAAGCGTCGGTAATTCCCGGCATAAACGCCATTTTGAAGGTTTTGTCAGCAGCAAATGCTCCAACAGCAAGCATAAACACAAGTGTCACGGATACAAGACTGATACACAATTTTTTCATATCAAACTCCTCCTTTTACAGAACTCGATAACCAACTAACCGTATTTACGACAAGTTCTCTCTAAGCGGGTACATCGAAATCTGTCAAGCAAAAATATTCTACAAAAAGGAAATAGGTGGTGTAAAATTTCTTTCTCCAAAGAGACCTGTTTTTCTCAGTTGACAAATAGCAGAATTTCCATAAATTAAGTAAGTATCAATTGATCTTTTTGACATGGGACTGTGAGGTGTTTCGGGAAAAAAGCGACGCGGATTTCTCGAAACAAAGATCGCTTCGGGAATTTCGGAAACGCATTCCCGACACAACAGAAACGCTGAAGCGTTTACTACGAACGGGTATTTTCAAAGGAGGTTAAAGTGCAACAGAAAACACGACTACGAAGATTAAGAAAAACCGCGGTACACCGCCGCATGATTCAGGAAACACATCTGACCCTCGACGATCTGATCTATCCGCTGTTTGTCTGTCCCGGGAAGTCGGTCAAACAGGCCATTGCTTCCATGCCGGGTCAGTATCGTTTTTCGATAGATCTGCTAGTTGAGGAATGCCAGCAGGTGCGCGACCTGGGAATTCCGGCAGTGGTGTTGTTCGGTCTGCCCGAAAAGAAGGATTTAATCGGCAGCGACGCCTATTCCGAGACTGGCATTATTCAAACCGCGATTCGGGCGGTAAAAAAGCAGGTATCCGATCTGATTATTATCGCGGATCTCTGTTTCTGTGAATATACATCCCATGGTCATTGCGGTATTATCGTCGATGGGGATGTGGACAACGATCAAACCCTGGGGTTAGTGTATAAAACCGCTGTCAGTCAGGCTGAAGCCGGCGCCGATATGATCGGTCCGTCAGGCATGATGGATGGTGCGGTTGGCGTTATTCGCCAGGCTCTTGATGAAAACGGCCTGTCGGATCGCGCCATTATGGCCTACGCCGCCAAATATGCGTCATCCTATTACGGTCCCTTCCGTGAGGCCGCCGACTCAGGCGCGCAGTTTGGCGACCGTTCTACCTATCAAATGGATGTGCACAATGCGGATGAAGCCTTGCACGAAGTCGCACTCGACATCGAAGAAGGCGCGGATATTGTGATGGTCAAACCAGCCTTAGCCTATTTAGACGTGCTGTACCGGGTAAAACAAACATTCCGGATGCCTACCGCCGCCTACAATGTCAGCGGCGAATATGCAATGATCAAAGCTGCCGCCGCTAACGGCTGGCTGAATGAACGCAAGATCGTATTGGAAACCCTGACCGCCATGAAACGCGCGGGCGCGGATATGATTTTGACCTATTTTGCCAAAGATGCGGCTAAATACCTTCAGGAGTGCTAAAGCTCTGCTTTAGTGCGTGTCAGCAGAAAAAGCAAAATTATGAATAGAGAAAAAACCTACATCCCTCGTTTAATCGCCTGGGAAGTGACCCGGCAATGTACGCTGAACTGCCGTCATTGCCGGGCTTCGGCACAGAATATTCCGTATCAGAATGAATTGACCTTTGAGGAATGCCAGCGGGTTTTGAACGCTTTATGCGAATTTACCCCGCCGCCTATCGTGATTCTGACCGGCGGCGATCCGCTGATGCGTGACGATATTGATGACATCATCAGATCTGGAACCCAGCAGGGCTTACGCATGGTCATCGCACTTTGCGGCGAGTTTTTAAGTCCGGAACGGATGCAGCGTTTACAAGACAGCGGAATCCTCAAAATCAGCTTCAGTCTCGATGGCAGCACGGCGGACACGCACGATGCCTTTCGCGGGCAGCCCGGTTCTTTTGATGCTGTGTTTAGAGGAATTGAATACGCCAAAGCCGTCGGAATTCCCTTTCAGATGAATAGCACGATCTCAAAGCTGAATGTGAACGAACTCCCGGATATTTTGAACCTTGCTGTTCAGGCCGGAGCTGATGCCTTTCATCCTTTTCTGCTCGTGCCGACCGGCAAAGCAAAAGATTTGCTCGATCTGGAATTAGCCCCTGACGAATATGAAACCACCTTACGCTGGATCGCAGCGCAGAGCGTGGTGCAGCCGATTATGGTGAAACCGACCTGTGCGCCGCATTATTACCGCATCATCCGGCAGGAACGACATTTCCGTCCCGCGTCTTCTCATCCCGGTGGTTCCGCGCATGCCCACGGACACGGCTTTTCTGCCATGACTAAAGGCTGTCTGGGCGGACAAGGGTTTGCCTTTATCTCACATGTTGGCAAGGTGCAGATCTGCGGATTTTTAGAAATAGAATGCGGCGATCTGCGTCAGGAAAATTTTGATTTCAAACGGATTTGGGACACGTCGCCTCTTTTGCAGGAAATTCGCGATATTGATAACTATCACGGCAAATGCGGAGTGTGTGAGTTCCGGCAGGTCTGCGGCGGCTGCCGGGCGCGCGCCTACAGCATGACCGGCGATTACCTGGCCAGTGAACCTTTTTGCACATATATGCCGCAACTATAACATTAACGTGGAGTTCCAAAGCTCTGCTTGCGCACCCCTGAAGGGATAATAGATTATGAAAAAATTTCTGTATATTTTCGCTCTCTTGCTGCTGTTCTGTTTCGTAAATAACCAGGTGTTCGCGCAGCGACAGGGGGTTGGCCTGGGAGTGATTGTGGGCGAACCCACCGGGTTGAGTCTGAAAAGCTGGATGAGTGCTTCAACCGCCTTCAATCTGGCAGCGGCCTGGTCTTTCGAAGAATATGGGGCGTTCCAGGTGCATCTGGATTATGTGTTTCACCATCCGCGCCTGCTTGAATCCAACCTTCCTTTTTATTACGGCCTCGGCGGACGCTTAAAACTGAAAGACAGCGGGGGCAATGACAGCGACGCACACCTGGGGATTCGCTTGCCTTTGGGACTGGCCTATCTGTTTCGGGAAGCCCCGCTTGATTTCTTTATCGAAGTTGTTCCGGTGCTCGATCTTGCTCCTGAAACAGTCGTGAACCTGAACGCCGCCCTGGGGATGCGTTTTTATTTTTGATGGTTTGAATAAAGGAATTTTTTTTCATGAGCGGGCGTTCGCCCGTCATCATGAAACTACAAGGATTTCACATAACCAGGGATAACAAATCCTTGCTTATGAGTCATCCTTGTAGTTTCCCAGGAGGACATGTATGCCCAAAAATTCGTGTTGTGAAATGGAATTGCCTGAAACCGACTATCAGGCGACCAGAAAAGTGGCGATTGTCGGCGCAGGGCAGGTGGGGGCAACCTTTGCCTTTACCTTGATGCAAAGCGGCCTGGCGGATAAAATCGCGCTGATTGACGTCAACGCCGAGTTAGCGCAGGGACATGTGATGGATTTGAATCACGGGCTTTTGTTCGTGCCACCGGTGAAGGTCTATGCCGGCGATTATTCTGAATGTGAGGATGCCGGTATTGTCGTGATCACAGCGGGAGCAGGACAGAAACCCGGGGAAACTCGCCTGGATCTGGTGCAAAAAAATACGGCGATTTTTCAAGACATCATTCCTCAAATCGTGCGCTATAACCCGAAAATTTTACTCGTTGTGAGTAATCCGGTTGATGTGCTCACGTACGTCGCACTCAAAGTGTCCGGGTATCCGGTGAACCGAGTAATTGGTTCGGGTACGGTGCTTGACACTGCACGGTTTCGTTCACTGCTGAGCGCGCACTGTGAGGTGGACGCCAGAAACGTGCATGCCTATATCATCGGCGAACATGGCGATAGTGAAGTTGCAGTCTGGAGTCAGGCCAATATTGCCGGAATTTCCTTTGACCAGTATTGTCCGACCTGTCATAAACACTGTTCAGAGATGGATAAGGATCAGATAGTTCAACAGGTAAAACAGGCGGCTTACGAAATTATCCGGCGCAAAGGCGCGACCAATTTTGCCGTCAGTCTGGCGCTGCTGCGAATCGTCGGAAGTATCCTGCGCGATGAACAAAGTGTATTGACTGTTTCAACATTACTTGACAATTATTATGGCATCAACGATGTGTGTTTGAGTGTCCCGGCCATTGTGAACCGGAACGGACTTTCAAAAATTTTACAGGTCGAACTGAACGAGACGGAACGTCAACAGCTGCAATCGTCAGCCAATTTGCTGAAGCAGACGATTCGACAGTTGTATATTTAACAAGGAGGATGATTATGACTCTTCATCTGGCGCTTCAACCATTACTGTCTCTTCTTGCAGGGATTCTTATTCTGATCAGACCGAAACTGTTGAACTACATTGTGGCAATTTATCTGATTGTTGTCGGCGTGTTGGGGATTTTTCCTCAACTAAGGTAAGAGAGAGGTGATACAGCGTTATACAGAACCGTTAACCTGAAAAAACCAGGTTTCTTGGAGAAACCTGGTTTTTAACCGTGCCAAATTGTTATGAATCAGGACTTACGCACACCCCCCTTTATCCTCCCGCAAGCGGGGGGAAGAGGCGTGACGCACTCTTCTGTGAACTTCCCCCCGTTTACGGGAGGACAGGGGTCGGTATGTTGTGCTGATGCCTCGTCCGCCAGCCATCAATGGCCGGTCTCAAAGCTGAAGCAGGCTGAAGCCCGCTCCCAAATTCCACAGGGCGCTTCAGCGTCCTTCAACGTTGAGACTGGCGATTGATCGCCAGGAGACAAGGCACACGAGTTTGCCCCTCACGTTATACCGACCCCTGTCAGCCGTTTACGGGGGGACTGAGGGGGTATTGCGTAAGTCCTCGAATAAGACTGTAGCATTCTGTGTATCTGGTAACGGGGTGTTTGTTTCAAACCCTTCGTTACCCCTGGAAAAATTTTTTCTGAGGCCATTATGAAACTTTTAGGCAGTATTCCGGTGTTTGCATTTTTGTTGATCGCCTACAATCTGGCAGCGTTTTTCGGAAACTCCGATATGGAAACGCTCTTAACAACGCAACTGTTTGCATTCCAATTAGTCTCAGGCGCGCTTTTTGTGCTGAGAGTGCAGGATCTATTCATTGTGCTCGGCGTGATCGCGCTTTATATTGAAATTCTCAAATCAACCAGAACTTCAAAATGGTCGGTCATCGATCATGCGCTGTCAATGCTTGTGTTTGTCATTTTTTTAGTGGAATTCATTGTGTTCAAGCCTTTTGGCACAGCGACGTTTTTTATTCTGACCCTTATGACGATGCTGGATGTCATCGCCGGATTTACGGTGACGATCTCTTCCGCACGCCGCGATTTTGGAGTTGAGCGGTAGAATGCTTGCTCTGTAGATAAGGTTCTCCTTCTTCACTTGAAAACTCGAAAATTTTCCCTCTATCTGAATGCCTTTGGCAGGTTTCTAAATACCCGGAAAATAAAGTTGACAAGACGAACCCCTCACATCACACTTTCTTCGTCATTATTATTGCTTTTTGAGGGTAATTACTCAGTCCGTTATCCCTCGGGCAGGGATGGCCGAGGGACAGCGAAGTATTTACATTTTTGAAGAACGCAAATAGTCAAAAGGAGGAATTGTGATGAAAAAATTTTGGTTCTGTTTAGGGATATTCGGAGTGCTCCTTGGAAGTCAATTGATGGTCGCAAATCCGGGTCATACCGCAGAAATCGTCGTGGCGATTCAATCAGACGGAAAATCTCTTGATCCGCACACCGTCTCGGATGCGGCCTCGATTCATTTGATTGAAAACATGTATAGCACCTTATTGCGCTATAAAGACGGCACTTACGGTGAAGTTGAGCCGGATCTGGCACAATCTTACGAAATTTCTGACGATGGTAAAACCTATACGTTCCATTTGCGCCAGGGCGTCAAATTTCACGAAAGCGGAAAAGAAGTCACAGCTCGCGATGTGAAATATTCCATAGAGCGCATGATCGAACAAAAAGCTCGCGCCTCCTATTTTGAATTATTGGACACAATCCAGGTCGTAGAGGATGATACTATTGTCATCACCCTCAAAGAGCCGATGGCTCCCTTTTTAATCTACCTGGCGAATCCGATGAGTGCGATTGTGGATCAAGAGGTAGTTGAGAAAAACGGCGGCAGCCTCGACCGCGCGGATGCCGGCTGCGGCCCTTTTATGCTGGCTGAATGGAAAAAAGATCAGCATCTGATCCTGGCCAAGAATCCGGACTATTTTGTCGAAGGCCTGCCCTATCTTGACAAAGTGGTATTTCGCCCGATTCCGGATGAGACCGCTCAAACGACCGCTATCCGCAATAAAGAAGTTGACATTATTCTTGATGTCACGACGAAACAGGCGATGGTATTACAAAAAGCCGGCGGCGTGGTGGTAAAATCGGTTCCGGGAACATTCTGGGAATATCTTGGCATTAATACATCCAATGCTCCCCTTGATGACGCCAGGGTACGCCAGGCGATCTCTTATGCCATCAATCGCGAGGCGATCAATAAAATGGTCAAATTCGGGATGGCAACGGTGCTTGATGGCGGTGTGCTGCCTGACACGCACTGGGCTTATGCGGATTTGCACCTCTATGCTGAACCGGATATAGAAAAAGCAAAACAATTGCTGCAAGATGCGGGCGTTGGCGCTGGTTTTGCCACGACGATTAAAGTCGGCTCGGATTTTGAATATCAGGTGCAGGCCGCGCAGATCATCAAACAACAGTTGAAACCGCTCGGCATTGAGGTTGAAGTCTCAGCCCTGGAATCGGGCATTTTCTTTGATGGCCTGGGCAAACATGATTTCGACATGACTGTTGTCGGCTGGTTAGGATTCATTGACCCGGATGAGTTTTTCTATAATATCTTCCACAGTGCCGGGAAATGGAATCAACAAGTTTATAACAATCCTGAGCTTGATGCTTTGCTGGAAAAAGGACGGGTCACGATTGACCAGCAAGAACGTAAGGAAATCTATCATAACGTGCAGAAAATTTTAGCTCACGACGTGCCGATGGCGTTCCTCTACATGAACCCGCGTATCGCGGCCTACCTGGAAAATATCAGTGGATTTGACGTGAACCCGACCGTCACAACAATTTCACTGCGCAGCACTAAGAAGGAATAGGTGAAAATTGGGCAAATACTTTGTGAAACGGGTGCTCTGGGCCTTGCCGATCATTTTTGGCATTTCCCTGATCGCTTTTTTTGCGGTCAGATTAGTGCCCGGAGATACCGTAACAACCTTACTCGGCGCACATTACAATGAAGAGCAGGCCGCCTTTTTGCGCGAAAAATTCGGGTTAGATCGACCGGTCGTGGTTCAATATGCGATCTGGATCAAAGGGATTGTACAAGGGGATTTGGGTCACTCAACCTTTACCAGTCAACCGGTATTGGCCTCGATTCTCGAACGCCTGCCTGTAACGCTGGAACTGGCAGGTTTCAGTTTACTGTTTGCGATCCTGATTGGCGTCCCGGTAGGGGCGATAGCGGCCGTGAAGCGTAATACCATCATTGACTATCTGGCAGGCATCTGGGGCATGCTTGGGGTCTCGATTCCCAATTTCTGGTTTGCCACGCTGCTGGTCTTGCTTTTTTCGCTCAAATTAGGCTGGCTGCCCTCCGGGAATTTTGTGGCGTTGAGTACCTCGGTGGCGGGCAACCTCAAGACGATGATCATGCCGGGTTTTGCGCTTGGCGCCGCTGTTTCGGCGGTCGTTATGCGTATGTCGCGTTCCGCCATGCTGGAAGTGCTGGATGAAAATTACATTGAAATGGCGCGCGCCAAAGGGGTGCCCTGGCATCTGGTGGTGTTTAAACACGCGCTCAAGAATGCGCTTGTGCCGATTTTGACGGTTCTCGGCATTCAGGCCGGGTACCTGTTAGGCGGTTCAGTGGTGATTGAGCAGGTGTTTTCCCTCCCCGGCATCGGACGACTGGCCTTGCAAGCGATTACGAATCGCGATTACGCCCTGCTCCAGGGCACAATCCTCTTTGTGGCAACCGGATTTATTTTCATCAATTTTCTGGTGGACATGTTGTATGCCCTGATCAACCCCAAAATTCGCTTTTAAGCAACCCTTATGAATGAACTGTGGTATCAATTTCGTAAAAATAGCGTGGCGCTGGCCGCGTTATGCCTGATTGCAGCCCTGGCCTTGACAGCACTCTTTGCCACGCTGATCGCTCCGTACGATCCTTTTGAAATGAGCATGGAGGATATGCTCAGCGGGCCATCAGCCACGCACTGGTTCGGGACGGATCAGTTTGGACGCGATCTCCTGAGCCGCATCCTGTATGGGGCGAGAATTTCCTTTAAAGTCGGGCTGATTTCAGTCAGTATCGCCCTGGGCGCCGGAGTCATGATCGGGGTCATTGCCGGATTTTTCGGCAGTTGGGTTGATTTGCTGCTCTCTAAAGTGATCGAGGTCTTGTTTGCCTTTCCCGATATTTTTATGGCCCTGGTGATCATGTCCATCCTCGGGGCCAGCATTACGAATCTGATGATCGCCATTGGTATTGTTTATACTCCAATTTTTGCCCGAATTGCCCGCGGAGCCGTTCTTGAAGTTAAAGGCGCGTTATTTATTGAAGTCGCCCGTTCAATCGGCGTCAATAAGTGGAATATCATCAAACGCCATGTGCTGCCCAATATTCTCGCGCCGTTAATCGTGCAAACCACGCTTTCACTGGCCTTTGCGATTCTGTCAGAAGCGGCCTTGAGTTTTCTCGGCCTCGGCGTCGAACCGGATACCCCGTCCTGGGGTATTTTACTCAATGAGGGGAAAGATTGGATGGAAATGGCCTGGTGGCTGGCGGTTTTTCCCGGCATAGCCATCACCCTGGCCGTGTTGAGTTTTAATTTAATGGGCGACGGATTGCGCGACGCGCTTGACCCCAAAATGAGGAATCTGAATGAATAAGAACCCCCGATATTAACAATTGACAATTGGCAATTGACAATTGTTAATTTACAATGTGAAAGAAAATATTCTACGTGTAAAAGAACTGAGTGTATGCTTTAAAACTCGCCAGGGAATTGTCAAGGCAGTGGATCAGGTCTCGTTTGAGGTGCAGAAGGGCGAAATTTTGGGACTGGTCGGAGAATCCGGCTGCGGCAAAAGCGTGACCGCGCGTGCGATCATGAAACTGATCGGGACCAAAAAAAATGAACTGGTGGATGGGGAAATCTGGTTTCATGCTGAAAACCTGATTCCGAAATCCGACCGCGCCATGCAGCACATTCGCGGTCATAAAATGGCGATGATCTTTCAAGACCCGATGACCTCGTTGAATCCGCTCTATACAGTCGGCGACCAGATTGCGGAAGTGCCGATTCTGCATGAAGGACTGCCTAAGAAACCAGCCTATCAGCGCGCAGTCGCCATGTTAGAGACCGTGCGTATCCCTTCTGCCAAAGAACGCGCTCAACAATATCCGCACCAATTCAGCGGCGGGATGCGCCAGCGGGCGGTCATTGCCATGAACCTGGCCTGTAAGCCGGAACTCCTGATCGCCGATGAACCCACCACCGCCCTGGATGTGACCATTCAAGCCCAGATTATGCAGCTTTTGGTTGAAATGCGCGAACAATTCGGCGCTGCGATTATCTTAATTACCCATGATCTCGGTGTGGTCGCCCAGATGTGTGACCGCGTGGCGGTTATGTACACTGGCAATATCATCGAAACCGCATCAACCGAGGCATTATTTGAGAAACCTCTGCATCCTTATACTCGAGGATTATTAGCGTCATTGCCTCAGCCCGGCAGTCAGGAAAAACTACGGCCTATCGAAGGGCAGCCTCCGAATTTACACGATCTGCCGGAAGGGTGTTTGTTTGCTCCGCGTTGTCCCTATCGCTTTGATCGCTGCCAGGAAAAACCGCTCTTAACGGAAGTCAGCCCTGGTCACGCGAAAGCTTGTTGGTTAGATTAGGGAGTGGACTATTATGCAAAAAGTGTTTGAAATTCGCCATCTCGTCAAAGAATTTCCGGGCGCAGGCTCCTGGCTGCGCCGCAAGCAGCAGACCGTCAAGGCAATCAATGATGTGAGTTTTGATATTTTCCAGGGAGAAACCTTCGGATTAGTTGGTGAATCCGGCTGCGGCAAATCAACAACCGCCCAACTTCTGATCCGCTTGCTCGAACCGACCAGCGGCGATATTTTCTTTCAAGGGACCAATATTGCGGAATTGAGTGAAAAAGCTTTCAACGCCCACCGTCGCAATATTCAGATGATTTTCCAGGACCCTTACGCAGCAATGAATCCGCGTATGACGATAAAGCGTATCATCAGCGAACCGCTCATCACTCATCATGTAGATGAAGACCTGCAGGATGAACGAGTAGATGAGTTGTTGTCGCTGGTTGCCCTCTCAACAAGCTACCGCGACCGTTATCCGCACGAATTTTCCGGCGGACAGCGGCAGCGCATCTGCATTGCCCGGTCTTTAGCTCTGAATCCGGCGTTTATCGTGGCAGACGAGCCGGTCGCGGCGTTAGATGTTTCGATTCAAGCTCAGATTATCAATCTGCTGATCGATCTGCAAATACAATTTCAACTCACCATGCTGTTTATCACCCATGATCTCAGCGTGGCGCAATATATCTGCCACCGGATCGGCGTGATGTACCTGGGAAAAATTGTGGAATTGGCGCAATCTGATACTTTATTTGAGTCTCCCCTGCATCCATATACCAAAGCATTAATTTCAGCCGTACCAATCGCCAATCCGAAAAATCGCTTAAAACTTGTGCCGCTTGAAGGGGAAATTCCCAGCCCTATGAATCTGCCGCCAGGCTGTGCGTTTCATCCGCGCTGTCCGTTAGCTGAGAAAATCTGTCAACGCGAAATCCCCGATGTGGTCGAGATTGACCCGGGCCATCTGGTCGCCTGTCATGTCGTGACTCGTGATATGAAAATTATTGCCCACGAAACACACGGAAAGACACGGAAAAAAAGAAAATGTAATTAGATCTTTCTGTAAATGATTCTGGACTGTTGTTGAGCCAAGCCCCCAACGAAGTGTACTGTTGACTCAATGAGCACAGAAATACTGACAGCAAAAAAATATTACAATAACCAACATCTTCCGGGTCTTTCCGTGCGTTTCGTGGGCTATCCCTATCATGCTTTCTTATATAATGTCAACCTATTCCATTGTCGGCTATGACCCCAATAGTGAAGAATTAGGCGTTGCCGTGCAATCCAGATTTCTCGCGGTCGGCGCGCTTGTGCCCTGGGTAATGGCGAATGTCGGCGCTGTGGCGACTCAGGCCAAAACCAATGTACACTACGGGGTCAAAGTCTTGCAAAAATTACAAGAGGGCCAGGACGTCAACAGCGTTGTAGCTGAAGTAATTCAAGAAGACGCCGATTATCAGCGCCGGCAGATCGGCATCCTGAATGCTCAGGGACAGGGCGCGGCTTTTACCGGAAAAGCCTGTCTGCCCTGGGCCGGTCATCGGGTGGGCGCGAATTTTTGCTGCCAGGGCAACTGCTTATCCGGGCCTGCCGTGCTCGATGCAATGGCTGACGCTTATGCCCGAACTGAAGGAGATCTGGCGTATAAGCTCTTACAGGCCTTAGAAGCTGCTCAATATTACGGCGGTGACCGGCGCGGACAACAAAGCGCGGCCCTCCTGGTCAAAGGTCCGAAAATGCAATCAATCGGCAATACTGATAAACTCGTGGATCTGCGCATTGACGACCATCATCAGCCGGTGGAGGAATTAAATCGCCTTTTGCAGCTTCATCGCGTTGTCTATTCGCATAATCATTGCGACCGCTATTTCCCGTTTCAGCATTATCTGGAACGGTATCTGCTTGGAATGTTGAAACAGATCGGATTTTACGATCGTCATTTTCGGAGTTACGTCGAATGCCGCCAGGTGATTCTGCGGTTTGCTGAGACGTATGGATTTCCGGTACAGGAGGTGTTTTACAACGGCTCGATCAATGGGGCTGTTGTGGATCTGATTGTCAGCCAATATTACGACAAAGAAGACAAAGAAAACAGCATCCCGCCAATTGTCAGCGTCAGGTCGGAAGGATTTGAAAAGGGAAGTTTGTAGTTCCGCCTTCAGGCGGAAAACGCGCTAAAGTGCGGACTACGAGCGGGTTGTGATTGTTCACGGTCAGGATTTCACTCGGATTTTGTATTTGGCCAGATACCCCTTCAACCCTCCGTTGTTGAGCGGTTTTTTCCAGGAAGGCCAGAGCGGAATCTGTTGCAGCAGCGTTTCATTGCCAAGATAGATGTAGGCCGTGGATCCCTGACAGCGGTCTTTTAAGAAGGTTCCGAATTTGTGCAAAAGCGCGGCAGTTTCCTGAGCAGTGTTTAACCGTCGTCCATAAGGAGGATTGCAGAGAATCGTCGTATCTTTGAGAGAATCGATCTGCTGAAAAGGACGGGCCAGAAGCGCGATCTGTTTTCCCCCAGGGAGCGTCTGGCAATTCGTTCTTGCGGCCTCTATCGCCGCGCTGTCAAGGTCGCTGCCAGCAATCAATCCATGTGGCAGCGCTCGAATCTGGCGGTTACACTCGCGTTTCACATTTTTCCAGAGGTCGGCGTCAAAATCCGGTAAATATTCGAACCCGAAGTGTGGACGCAGATAGCCGGCAGGAATATCGCAGACCCGCATCAACGCTTCAGTCAGCAACGTGCCTGAGCCGCACATCGGATCGTAAAGCGGACACTCGCCCTGCCATCCGCTGAGTTGCAGAATAGCTGCTGCGAGGGTTTCCTGCATCGGCGCTTCAACTGAAGCCTGCCGGTAACCGCGCCGGTGCAAGGATCCGCCGGAAGTATCGAAACTGATCGTGGCCTTATTACTCTCGATATAGAGGTTGATCCAGACGTCAGGGTGGATCGGATCGATATCAGGGCGCGCATCGCAGGCGTCGCGAAATTGATCGACAATGGCATCTTTCAGGCGCAGCGCCGCATATTGAGAATGACGAATATAGCTATTGGCAACGTTGGCAAATACGGCAAAGGTTTTGTCAAGCGTAAGCAGTTCTGTCCAGGGCAAAGAACGAGCGGTTTTATAGAGATATCTGTCGCTGTGGCAATCGAAAGCCAGCAACGGGGCGAGCACACGCGTAATCAGCCGGGCTGTATAATTGATGCGATATAATACGGATTGATCCGCAGAGAAATACAGCCCGCGATACGAAGGCGCAACATCGGATGCCCCAAGCTGTGAAAGTTCTTGCGCGCCCAATTCTTCGAGACCATTCGCAATTTGAGCAAAAAAACGTTGATTTTTTTGATAGGTAAACATATTAGGATGTACCGTTATTTTGAACAATACTTCGGACAGTTTTGATTTCACCCCCCTCAATCCCCCCGCAAGCGGGGGGAAGTACATAAGAGACGTCCTATTTCTCATTTCCCCCGTTTACGGGGGGATAAAGGGGGGCATGCGAAAACTGTCCGAAGTATTGTTATTTTAAAAACCCGACTTGTTAGTCGGATAAATTAGAGGTTCGCACCCCATTATTTTTCAAGGACAGAACATTTTGATTGAGAAAAAAAGGCAAGTTTCTTCTCAGAAAAAATTAGGCTGTGCCCTGAAAGGGCTGCGGAATAGAGCCAGAAGAGTCCGCCCAGCCATAAATAGCCGGTCTGAAAGCTAAAGCAGGCTCAAGCAGCTTTGAGACTGGCGATTGATCGCCAGGAAACATTGCGTAAGAGTAAAATACCTACCTCAGCTGGCAGGGGCAGGGTTGTTAAGTTCTCCATGAATTCGGAGTGCCAAAGCTCTGCTTTCGTATTCCTGCCAAAGACGAGCTTTGGCACTCCGATTATTTCTTATGACCAAATTTCCGAAACCTGTCGTTGTTGTCAGCAAATGTTTAGGCTTTGCTCATTGCCGCTACGATGGACAAACCATCGAGAATCCCTTTGTGCCGCGTTTTCAAGAATTTATGGAATTTCGGCCGATATGCCCTGAAGTCGAAATCGGCCTGGGCATTCCGCGCAAACCGATTCGGATTGTGACGGTTGAGGGCAAAAACCGCCTCTACCAGCCTGCGACCGAGCGGGATGTCACGCAAGCAATGGAAACGTTTGTCGAGAATTTCCTGAATTCCTTGACCGAAGTGGATGGGTTTTTTCTCAAAACCCGATCCCCCTCTTGCGGGACTCAGGATGTGAAAATCTATCCGGGCTTTGACAATGTGTCACGCACGTTCAAGGGCAGCGGCTTTTTCGGCGGCGAAGTGCTTAAACGTTTTGACGGCCTGCCGGTCGAAGATGAGGGACGACTGCGCAATTTCACGATTCGTGAAAATTTTTTGACGAAACTCTTCACCTTTGCCCGCTTGCGCGACGTCAAAAAAAGCGGAAGCATAAAGGCCCTGATTGATTTTCATACTACTCATAAATTGATGCTGATGGGCTATAATCAAACGCAGATGCGTATCTTGGGCAAAATCGCCGCCAATCAGGAACAGAACGGATTTGAGGCGGTGATCAGCGCGTATGAGCAGCATCTGAAACTCGCGCTCGCCAGCATGCCGAAATGTACCGCCATGATTAACGTGCTGATGCACGCCTTCGGCGGGTTTAAAGCGGTGTTGTCAAAAGAGGAAAAACAATTTTTCCTGGAAAGCCTGGAAGAATACCGGGATGAGCGCATTCCGCTGAGTGCGGTGCTGCGCGTGCTGCGCGCCTGGGCCATTAAGCATGACAACGCCTATTTGCTCACGCAAACCTTTATGGAGCCGTATCCGTCTAAACTGGTGGAAATTAGCGACTCCGGCAAAGGACGCACATTATGAATACTAGGCGAAAAACCGGGTTTCTTGAAGAAACCCGGTTTTTCGCCTAGCACCCACAACAACATTATGAAAATGCTGAAACGTTTTATGATCTATTACCGCCCGCACCTCCCGCTCTTCCTCTTAGATATGGGCGTGGCGGTGCTTGCTTCGATAGCGTCGATCGTGTTTCCGACCTTGACGCGTATTTTGTTAAAAGACTATCTTCCGGCGCAGAACACGCGCATGATTGCCGTGATCCTCTCAATCTGCGCTGGTTTAATGGTCGTGAAAGCGGCCAGCACCTATATCCGTATCAAATGGGGACATATTCTGGGCGTGCGCATGGAATACGACATGCGCACCGAACTGTTCAGCCATGTCCAAAAGCTTTCGTTTTCCTATTTTGATAACGTCAAGACCGGACATATTATGGCGCGTATTTCGACAGATTTAAATCAGATTGTTGAAATTGCTCATCACGCCCCGGAAGATATTCTGATTTCCACGTTGATGATTGTCGGGACCTTTGGTTTTATGTTTGCGATCAATATCCAGCTTGCCCTGATAACCCTGATTCCCGTGGCAATCATGATTTTGTGGATGTTCTCCTATGGCACGAAAATGCACGAAGGATTTCACAACGTGCTGAAAAAGATTGCAGATATTAACAGTTCAGTCGAAAATTCCGTGCAGGGCATTCGTGAGGTCAAATCTTACGCCAATGAAGCCCTGGAACTGAAAAAATTTGAAGATGTCAACCATCACTTCAAATTTGCAAAAGAGCATATTTATGCGGTGCTGGCCGTGTTCTATACTGGCATGAATTTCCTGGCTGACGGCTATTATCTGCTGGTGATTTCTGTCGGCGTGTTTCTCATGTATCACGGGAAATTGGGCATGCCGGATTTGGTGGCATTTCTGCTCTATGTCACTTTTATCCTGGATCCGATCAAACGCCTGAATATGTTTGCCGAATATTTCCAGCAGGGCTTTGCAGCCTTTGGGCGTTTTGTCGAATTGATGGATGTGGAACCGGATATTACGGACCGCAAACATGCCTACACCTTTGAATCGGTGAGGGGTGAGATTAGCTTCATGGATGTGACCTTCAAATATCAGTCTTCGCCAGATTGGGTCTTGCGCAACGTTTCGTTCAATATGCCGGCCGGCAAAACTGTCGCGATTGTAGGAGAATCTGGAGCCGGTAAATCAACGGTTGTGTCGTTGATTCCGCGTTTCTATGAACCGCAGCAGGGGAAAATTTGTATTGACGGTCACGATGTTATGGATTTGAAACAGCGATTTTTGCGGGAACATATTGGCATCGTGCAGCAAAATGTGTTTTTATTTGACGGCACAATCCGCGAAAATATTCTGTACGGCAAACCTGATGCGACTGAAGCAGAACTCATCGAAGCCGCGCAGCGCGCCTATATTTATGACTTTATCCGGGAATTGCCTGACGGTTTCGATTCGTATGTCGGCGAACGCGGGGTAAAACTTTCGGGCGGACAAAAGCAGCGCATTTCGATTGCCCGAGTATTTCTGAAAAATCCGCCGATCCTGATTTTCGACGAAGCGACCTCCTCGTTAGATTCGGAATCGGAGGCGTCAATTCAAAAAGCCATGGAAGCCCTGAGCAAAGACCGCACCACAATTATCATCGCGCATCGTTTATCCACCGTCAAAAACGCCGATACCATTTTTGTGCTGCGCAAAGGGGAAATCATCGAAACCGGCAATCATGAGAACCTGCTCAGGCAGCGAGGATACTACTATACGCTGTATTCCACCACGCTTTTATAAGACAGCATTCTTCTGTTGAATGGGATTCCCCTGAAAATACTCGTGCCCCGGACAGCCTTGTCCGAGCGTGTTTATTTCACCGGACAAGGCGGCTACAGACAAACATGACACCTCATAGAATCAGTCCGAATGTTCTTTATTGCTGTCGCAGTCATGACAAGTATCGCGATACCACGATAACTGTTTGCCGCAATGCGCACAGTGCCACTTGTGGCGCTGTTCTTCCAGCCAAAACTGCATGCCCTTGTTTTTGATGGTTTCTAGATTGGGTGTTATGGCCTTCAGATGCGGAAGTTTTGTCTCTATCTTCAGCAGCTTTTTGGCAAACGCCATGATCTTCACCCGATAACAGGGGTAACGTTCACAATCTAAACAGGTTTCGATTCCCGCCTTCTTGCGGGCGCATTTTCGGATGAAACATTTTGAGCATCCGGCAAACACCGTATCCGTTTTGCATCCATAACATTTGATTTCAGCTTTTCGGGCATTAAAAGGCAGGTTGTTGCTAAATTCAGGGGGCAAGTCACTCCATTGTGCGGGCGTTCCGGTTTCAAGTCCGTTTCTATAGGCTGCTAAAACATCACAGGCTCCGCAATACAGGCCACAATATGAATCATAGCGAAATTCTGACATAAATACTGGTGCATACGTTTTCAGGTAAAAACCCGGTTTCTTCGAAGAAACCGGGTTTTTACCTGAAAACGTATAATCACTTGCTGAGTTATCCTCTCAGGGAATTGTTGACAGGCTGGCATAACGCTGAAGCCACAGCGTGAATTGCCAGTTTGTCATCTTCCAGGGTGACTCGTGCGACTCCGCCGTGTTGTAATTGGCCGAACAGGATTTCTTCAGCTAAAGGCTGGCGGATAGTGGTTTGAATCAGACGCGCCAGCGGACGCGCGCCGTACACGGCATCATAGCCGTGTTCTGCCAGCCAGAGTTTGGCGGTGTCATCTAATTCCAGACGAATCTCTTGCGACACCAATTGCCCGTTCAGTTCATCAATAAATTTCTCCACAATCTGGATCATGATCTGCTGCGACAGAGCATCGAAATAGACGATTTCGGTCAGACGATTGCGAAATTCCGGGCTGAACAGTTTCTCAATGGCATGATGGCTGGCGGAAAGATCGATGGATTGATCGAAGCCAATAACGCGTTTGCCCATTTCGCGCGCGCCGGCGTTTGTGGTCATGATCAGAATGACATTGCGAAAATCCGCTTCGCGCCCGGTATTGTCGGTCAGGGTGGCATGATCCATGACTTGCAGCAGGATATCAAACAGATCAATATGGGCTTTTTCAATTTCATCCAGCAGTAGCACACAATGGGAATTTTTGCGAATCGCCTCGGTTAAGAGTCCGCCCTGATCGTAGCCGATATAGCCCGGAGGCGCGCCGATTAAGCGCGAGACCGTGTGCTTTTCCATGTATTCGCTCATATCAAAACGTTTAAAGGCGACTCCCAGTGTCAGGGCGAGTTGACGGGCGACCTCGGTTTTCCCCACCCCGGTTGGGCCGGCAAAGAGAAAGGCGCCGACCGGTTTATCAGGTAGATTTAATCCGGCGCGTGAGAGTCTAATGGCAGCAGATACAGCCTCAATCGCGCGATTCTGGCCGAAGACTTTCTCTTTCATCTTGCACTCAAGCACCGCCAGTTGGTCGCGTTCGGATTCCCCGGGATTGAGGTCCGGAATATGCGCGATCTGGCCTACCACCTCTTCCACATCAGCCACATCCAGCACGGTTTTCTGCTGTTCCGGTTCACGGATTTGATTCAACGCACCGACTTCATCAATGACATCAATCGCTTTATCCGGCATAAAACGCTCGGCAATATGTCGAAACGCGAGCTGCGCCGCGCTTTCTAAGGCCGGGTCTGTGTATTGAATCTGGTAATAGTCTTCAAAACGAGGACGCAGGCCGTGTAAGATCGCGATCGAATCTTCGACCGAGGCCTCAGCAATATCAATCTTTTGAAAACGGCGCACTAAGGCGCGATCGTGCTCGAAATGGCGGCGATATTCATCGTGCGTGGTCGCGCCGATACAGCGTAAATTATCGGCGTGAAGCGCGTGCTTCAGCAGTCCCGATGCGTCAATTGACGTGCCGGTGGTCGCGCCTGCGCCCACAATCGTATGAATTTCATCTACAAACAAAATCGCGCCCAGGCCGGAAGCTGCTTTGCGGTTATATTTATTGATTGCTTTTAACACAGCCTTTAATCGCTGTTCGAATTGGCCTCGAAATTTGGTGCCAGCTAAGAGCGCGCCCATATCCAGGGCGAAAATCTCTACGTTGTGCAGAATTTTCGGTGCTGCGTTTTTCACAATGTTTTGCGCCAATCCTTCAACAATGGCGGTTTTCCCTACCCCGGGCTCTCCGACTAACACGGGGTTATGTTTCAGGCGGCGGCAGAGCACCTGCGTTACTCGTTTCATTTCTCGTTCGCGCCCGATAAGCGGATCGAGTTTCCCCTGCCGCGCTAATTCTGTCAGATTCACGGCAAAGGATTCCAGCTTGAAGCCTTTTTGCGGCTGCCGCTCCAAAGCAAATCCTTGATCTTCTTCTTCAACTTGCTCAAGCTCGCCGGCGTCATCAAAATTCGCAAGCGACGATTCATCATCATCTTTCGTTATGCCATGAGAAATGTAATTGAGGATATCCAGGCGCGTGATCCCTTGCTTTTTAAGCAGATAAACAGCGTGAGAATCCTGTTCCAGAAAGATGCCGGCCAGAAGATCGCCGACATCCAAATCCTGCCGGCCTGACGACATCCCTTGATTCACCGCGCGTTCCAAGACCCGGCGAAATCCGAGGGTCTGAATTGGCGAAGGTTCCTCTACTTCCGTCTCTCGTTCACTTTCAGCAGCAGAATCGTTCTGCCTTACTGAAAGCACCGGAAATTCAGGGATATGTTCTGTAAAAAAATGCAGTAAGTGCTGTAACAGCCGATCCACATCGCCGCCGCACTCACTGATGATCGTGACGCCGGTGTCGTGCTGCAAAATGCTGTACAATAAATGTTCAACCGTAATATATTCATGCCGTCGCAAAATGGCTTCACGAATAGCCGTGTCAACGACAGATTGGACTTCCTGACGACTCATAAAATTTTACCACAGATTAACCACAGATTAACACAGATTACGCAGATTACGCAGATTACTGTGCAATCTGTATAATCTGCGTAATCTGCGTAATCTGTAGTAATCTGTGGTTAATCTGTGGTTTTCATGCAGGTTCGGCCACGCATTTTAACGGAAAATGATGCTCCTGCGCCAAATTACGGGTTTGCAGGGCTTTGGTTTCGGCAATGTCGCGCGGATATGTGCCGGCCACTCCTTTTCCGCGCTGATGGACATCTAACATGATTTTCTCTGCAACCGGGCCGGAATGATGAAAAATGGTCTCTAACACATACACGACAAACTCCATCGTGGTATAATTGTCATTATAGAGCATCACATGGTAGAACCGCGGTTCACGCACCTCTATATCTTCTTCTGTAACCACATCGCTGTCAAATTCATAATCAAATTCACTCATAATGTCTGTATGTCTATTAAAAAGTTATGAAATAGTTTATTTCTCGTTCGTAGTTACCGTTTCAACGGCCTTTTTTAAACGCTAACGCGTTTTACTACAGACTTGCCACACTACAACATACAACAAGTTCTATTGGCGTCAATGCGTCAAGATATTTTCTCTTCTCCGGCGATTAATTTTTCCAAAATCAAGCCCCAAAATTGCGAGTGCGAGGAATGAAAGGTCCAGCCTAAAAACGCCAGACAGCGCCGGCACAGGGCAATTTGCCAGGCATAACCAGGAAACCAGGAAAAAAACTCCGCTGCTTCGCCGGCCCTCACGCAGCCGGGAGCCTGGGCAAAACAGCCGATATGATAAATATAGCCGTGCGGATTGGCAAACACATGTTCATGCTGTTCATTAATGCTGATCCGATCGGCCTGCCGGGTAATCGGCGCATGACAGGCCGTGCAGTAGAGAAAGCGCCGTCGTTCCGGTTCACTGCTATGTTTAGTCGCAGCGCGTTGGCTCTGCTCCGGCTTGTTATGGGTAAATTGCCCTGGTTTCAGCCCCATGATCTTCACCCCAGTGCGCCAGAAACCGGGTTTTTGACAAAAACCCGATTTTTTTCCTGGCTTTTTTTGTTCTATCATATATCTTTTCTTACGTTCTGTCAATACATTGGACCACAGATATGGACATCAGGGCTGTAAAGTTCTCCCCCCTCAGCCCCCAATCTCTCAAAATTGTGATGATCAAAATTTATGCTTGACGTTATAACCTATGAATCGTTTTGTTATCTGCTAGCTGCTGGCGATCTGAATGGAGTTTTTCAAAGAACGATTTGGACCAGAACACGTGAAACATTGGAGGTGTTTACCATGACAACAACTAATCGCCTGCTTACGACATTACAGCAGATCAAAGCGTCCGGCCGACTGGCATTATGTGGGTATTTTCTGGCGGGATACCCTTCGCCGAAGGTATTCTATGAGATGGTTCGAGCAAGCAAAAAACTAGATGTGATCGAATTTGGTATTCCTGCTGGTCATCCTGGTCTTGATGGCCCAATCATTTCTGGTGCTCACAAAGTGGTCATTGATTCCAGAGGAATGGATGCGGAAACAGCGATAGCTCTGATTGGCGGGCTTCGAGATATTCCGCAGCCGGGCTTTGCCATGACATACACCCGGGAAGGAAGGGAATTAGATGGCTTTCTGCGGAAGTGTGTCGAGGATGGTCTCTATGGTATTTTTGCCCCGGATATTGCTTTCGTTGAGGGTAAAAATGTGGCCTTAATGGCGAACGCACTCCAGTTGGCCTATGTGAGCTTTCTTGATTGTTCGATGACAGAGGGAGAAATCGCTCAAATAGTTGCGATCAGCGATATCGTGTATATCAAAGCGTCAAAAGGGGTCACCGGCCAGATAGCCAATTTCGATCAAAAGGAGTCTGATGAATTATTTACCACAATTTCTTTCATACGCAGGTGCAAGCCGAAGATCGTCATTGCGATTGGTGTTGGAATTCAAAAGCCGGAACAGATCCACCAGTTAGCCTGCCTGGATATTGATATGATTATTGTTGGCTCAAAGCTGATGGAATATCTGAATTTAGGGGCAAACGCTTTGGCAGCGTATATTCAGAGTCTCTATTCGGCAACATTTCGTCAAACGTAAGGGCATGTATACATTAAACCGCAAAGATGTTCAGATATAAAGGAGTCAACCGGGTTTTTGAAAAAAACCCCGCCGTCAAAAGGGAACTACAGGAAGAGAGAGAAACAAGAGCAGGACTTACGCACACCCCCCTTTATCCCCCCGCAAGCGGGGGGAAGAGACGTAACGCTCTTCTGCGAGCTTTCCCCCGTTTACGGGGCTGACAGGGGTCGGCATGTTGTGCTGATGCCTCGTCCGTCCAGCCATCAATGGCCGGTCTCACAGCTGAAGCAGGCTGAAACCCGCTCCCAAATTCCCCAGGGCGCTTCAGCGTCCTTCAACGTTGAGACTGGCGATTGATCGCCAGGAGACAGGGCACACGAGTTTGTCCCTCACGTGATACCGACCCCTGTCAGCGTTTACGGGAGGACTGAGGGGGGGTATTGCGTAAGTCCTGAAGAATATGTTTCGGAACACGTTCTTGTAGTTTTAGAAGAGCTATCGTGAAGCGGGCGCTATTTTTTCTTGACAAGCAGGCCGAAACACAACATACCCTACCCGTTCGCTCAAAAAAACATGACATAAACGCTGAGACAAATTATGATGCATACTCAACCAGTTCTTGAACTTCGGGGAATTGTTAAAGATTATCCGGGAATCCGGGCGTTAGACCATGTCAGCATGACTTTCAGAAAAGGGGAAATCCATGGACTTCTCGGCGAGAATGGCGCTGGCAAATCTACTCTGATTAAGATTTTAGCTGGCGTCGTGAAAGCGGATGAGGGCACAATTTTCATGCATGGGGAGCAGAAAAAAATTTCCTCTGGCCGTGATGCGAGTCATTTAGGGCTGTCGTTTATTCACCAGGAGCTGAATCTGGTGTCCTTTTTTAATGGGATTGAGAATATTTTCTTAGGTCATCCGTATCCCAAAACTCCCTGGGGCACCATTTCATGGAAAAAATTACAAGAAAAAGCCGCGTCGATCTTAGCACGCCTGAAGGTTACTTTTCCTCTCGATGTTCCGGTGAAACATCTGGCTCCTGGTGAACAAGCCATGGTAGCGATTGCGAGAGCTTTTGCGGAGTCTGCGTCAATCTATTGTATGGATGAGCCGACGACTTCCTTGACAGACCATGAGAAAAATACCTTGTTTGCGGTGATCCGAAATTTACAATCTCTGGGGGCTACCGTGATTTATGTTTCTCATGATCTGGATGATGTGATGGCGCTGACTGACAGAGTGACCATCATGCGAGATAGTCAGGTAGTCGGAACATGGGATACGGAGGCTCTTAGCAAAGATGAAATCATCAGCAAGATGATCGGACGTGATATTACGTCGGCCTTTCCTCCTAAGACAGCAGCGATATGCGCTGTGGTCTTATCGATCTCAGGACTCAGCAGCGCGAAGGTTCGTGATATTTCCTTCGAGCTTCATGCCGGAGAGATCCTGGGAATTGCCGGGTTACTCGGTTCTGGCCGTACAGAGCTGCTTCGTACAATTTATGGGATCGATCGAATCACGCAGGGCAGCCTGATTCTTCAGGGACGTGAGTTCCATCCGACTTCCCCGAAGAATTCGATTCAAAAAGGGATCGTTCTGGTGCCAGAAGAACGGCGCTCTCAGGGATTGCTGCTGCAACGATCGATCTATGAGAATATTTCTCTGGTGTACCTGAATGAACTTTCAACCGGACCTTTTCTCAATCGCTCCGTTGAACACAGAGAAGCCGAGCATATCGGGCGTTCCGTCAACTTGAAGGCTGCTGATTATCGGTATCATGTCAGTACGCTTTCCGGCGGAAACCAACAAAAAGTGGTCTTTGCAAAGTCCCTCCTTCGTCAGCCGGTTGTGCTTCTGCTTGATGAACCGACCAAAGGGGTTGATGTGGGCGCGCGTTTTGAAATTTATTCGGTGGTGCAGGAGATGGCCGCACGAGGAACTGCCGTGCTTCTGGTTTCTTCGGATTTCCCTGAACTGCTTGGACTTGCCGACAGAATTCTCGTGCTTTGCGATGGACAGCAGGTTCGTATTATCGAGAATCGGGATCTTGAGCAAGAAACATTGTTAACATATTGTTACGGAACGGAGAATATATCGCAATGAAACAGGAAGAACGACCTGCAGTAAGAAGGTTTTCGAGCGTATCCTTTCTCAAAAAATGGGGAACGATGATAGGGTTTCTAATCCTTCTCTTCGTATTCAGCCTGATGCGACCGGATGTGTTTCCCACCTGGAATAATTTGAGAAATGTTGTTGAGCAGATAGCGACATTAGCCATTGTCTCGGCCGGAGTGACTATTGTGATGGTTACCAGTGATTTTGATCTCTCTGTTGGTTCTCTGGCAAGTCTTACGGGAATCGTCACGGCCCTACTGATGAAAAACGACGTCGGTGTGTTTCCCAGTATTCTGGCTGGCCTGGGAATTGGTTTTCTCGGAGGCTTTCTCAATGGAGTGCTTGTGGCGTATGGAGGCTTAAGTGCCTTTGTGGCAACGCTGGCAACCATGACTGCTTACGGAGGCCTTTCCCTGCTTATTGTAGAAGGGGCAACCGTTTTTGGACTGCCAGAGTCGTTCTGCTGGTTAGGACAGGGAAACCTTGGGGCCATTCCGATTCCGGTGTTTTTTATGCTGCTGGTTGTCGGCCTGGTCTGGGTTATCCTGGAACAAACAACCTATGGCAGAAGAGTCTATGCCATCGGAGGTAATGCAGAGGCAGCTTATATCTCAGGGATCAATACGAAATTTTTACGTCTGATTGCCTTCTGTCTCTCCGGTTTGACAGCCGCTTTTGGAGGGATTATTCTTACCAGTCGCTTATCTTCAGCACACCCTCAGGCCGGCAACCCGTTTATGCTGAATGCTGCTGCTGCTGTGTTTCTGGGCATGACCGTGTATCGTGAAGGCGAGGCGCATATTGGCGGAACCATCCTCGGCGTACTAATCATGGGGATCATGGGCAACGGACTCAATATTCTTGGCGTCAACACCTATGTCCAGTCTATTTTAACCGGAATTATTATTGTCCTGGCAGTCCTTATGTCCAGTTTGTCAAAGAAAAGGAGGTAAGCTGAAGAATTATAGCCACGAAGAGAAATAGAACACTGATCAGACTGATCGACACTGATGTAAGAATACATAAAAATCAGTGAAAATCAGTCTAATCAGTGCCATCAGTGTTCTATTCCCCTTCATGGCACAATTTCAGACTAAGAGTTTATGCAACAGATCATTGCTATAGATATCGGGACGACTGGAGCAAAAACTGCGCTTATCAGCAGAGCAGGGGAAATTCTTGCCAGACACTATGGAGCGTATGAGACCATATCTCCCCAGGGCCAGATCGAGCAGAACCCGGAGGACTGGTGGGAAACCGTCAAGCAGGGGATTCTTTCACTCAATTCGCAGATTAATAAAGAAAAATTCTGTGGGATTGTGCTGGGGGGCCAGATGCAGGATTGTATCCTGCTTGATGAGACGGGTCTGCTTGCGCCGGCCATCCTGTACTCTGATACCAGAGCGCAGACTGAAATCCAGGAGATCCGGCAGATCATCGGCGAAGATCGGCTCACTCGAATCACCGGAAATATCCAGGATGCCTCAAGTCTGCTGGCAAAGTTCTTATGGCTGAAAAAACACAAACGGGAAACCTACACCAGATTCAAAACCAGCTTATTTGGAGCACATGACTATATTGCCTGGAAATTGGTAGGGAGCACAAATACGGATTTTACCACTGCCGCGACAACCGGCCTTCTTGATATCCGGCAGAATCGTTGGGCGTCAGGTATCATGCATGAGTTAGGACTGCGGACAGATATTCTGCCCCACCTTGTCCCGGGTGAGATGATTGATGGGTATTTGTCAGAGAAGATGGCGGCCTCTTTGGGACTTCCTGCGAATTGTCCTGTGTTTCACGGAAGCGGAGATGTCGGAACCACAACCCTCGGTTCAAACGCCGGAGAACCCGGAACAACCTCGTGTTATTTGGGAACAAGCGGCTGGATTGCAGCAACAACAGAGAATGTTTTCGCAAACCCGGACAGTGGCATCTTTAACCTCCGTCACCCTGATCCGGGCAGAACTATTCAAGTTGGTCCGATGCTTTTCGCAGGCGGAAATATTCAGTGGGTCATCGAAAATATCAGCAGCTTTCCCCGGGAAGAAAACCGCTATGATCTCTTTAATACAAAAGCTGCTGATGTCATTCCAGGTTCAGACGGCGTTTTGTATCTTCCGTATCTATCCGGTGAACGTTCTCCTTTCAGGGCACCTGAAGCACGCGGCGGGTTTATCGGTCTATCCCGTGGAACCACACGATCACAGATGTATCGGGCGGCTTTGGAAGGAGTGGCCTTTGCGATGCGTTCTATTCAGGAATCCATAAGCGGTCCTGATGTTCCCCTGAAATCCCTTACATTGTCAGGAGGTGGTGCAAAATCTTCATTATGGTGTCAAATATTTGCTGATCTGTTTCATTGTGAAGTGTGTGTACTGGAACATGCAGAAGAAGTAGGGCTGATCGGAGCAGCGTTGATGTGCGGCAAAGCTCTGGGATGGTATTCAGGATATCGTCTTCCTGAAGCGCTATTGAATGTAAAAACAACATACGCGCCAAAAGTAGAAAACATTCCACCTTATAATGAGCTGTATGCCATTTTTCTCCAGTTATATCCTGCCCTCAGGAAAAGCTGGTCTGCCCTGAGCGTGTATCGCGAGAAAATGTATTAGTCGCCACGAAGACACGAAGAAAAGACAATAGCACACTGATGACACTGATTAGACTGATTTTTATGTATTCTTACATCAGTGTCGATCAGTCCAATCAGTGTTCTATTTCTCTTCGTGACTTCAGGGCGTGAAATAAAGGAGAATTCATTATGAAGACAAAATATATGACGTGTGTATTGGTTCTTTGTATGTTGATTGGAATCGGCATGGTGATTTTTGAAGGAGACGCGTTGGCAGAAGAAAAGCAGATTGCGGTAGTCACTCCGTATATGGCCAATGCGACAACAGCGTATGTCATTAAACAGTTCAAACAGGGCGCGGAGGCAGAGGGATGGAAGGTTTCAGTGGCTGATACTGCTGGTGATTTTGGACTGCTTGTCAGTAGAATCGAAGACGCAGTCACCCAGAAAGTTGATGCGGTTGTGTTGGGAATGGGAGACCCGATCCAAATGACAAAAGGACTTGAAGCCGCTGCTGCTGCCAATATTCCCGTTTTTGGACTTGATGCCGGAATGACTACAGGTGTCCTGTTGAATGTCACATCAGATAATGCCGATCTCGGGCAGAAGAGCGCAAAAGCCCTGGCCGAAGCCATAAATGGCAAAGGAAACGTGATTCTCTTTACCCATGATCCCCATCCGGGGGTTCGCGCCAGAGCCGTCGGCGCTGCCGAGGCCCTGAGCGGTTATGCAGATATTCATATTCTCAAAAAAGTCCATATTGAGGTTCCCGGACCCGTAGAAAATGCAAGAAAAGTTATGGAAGACCTGTTGACTGCTTATCCTGAAGACGGGGCCATTGCCGGAATATGGGCAGGCTGGGACGAGCCTGCTTTCGGAGCCACTCAGGCCATCGTAAAAGCCGGGAAAGGGACGGCAATTAAAGTTGTGGGTATTGACGGCACCGATTTCGCGAAAGCGGAAATTGCCAAGCAAGGCCCCTTTGCTGCCACCATCGAACAGGATTTTGATGAAATGGCGAAGGTGTTAACCAATCTGATCAAAGACTATTTTCAGGGGAAACAACCTGAACAGCAATGGTATATGATCCCTGGAAAGGTCTATCTTGGAGAGGCGCAATAACATAATGTGATTTGGGTAGTTTGCCACCATGAGCAGCGCAGTGTTCTACTGAACGTTTCCCCCCGCTTGCAGGGGGGAAACGGATCAATTTTTCCGCTGAGATGACAACCCTTCCGGCCAGAGGTCAGGTGATAATCTTGAACTTGCCCGAACTTACTGCACTCTCTTTAAGTCAATATGGCCGCGTTCCACATTTGTGCTGATCAACTGGACGCGGAGCCTGTTACCGACATCCAGGCCCTGAAAACCTTGTTCCAGGCGGCCCTCAATTGGCGGATGCAACAGACGAACCCAGGTGCCTTTGCTCGCTGCGCCCGTCACAATGGCATCGAATTGTTCGCCGATTCGGGCTTCCAGCAGCAGCGCAGCGGCGGATTTTTCAACCTGCCGCTCGACTTTTTTCACGGCATTTTCCATTGTTGTACAGTGTGTGGCGAGCGCTGCCAATTCCTCGGTCGTGTATGGCACGTCCTGTCCTGCCAGTGCGGCCTTTAGCAAGCGTTGCGTGATCAGATCAGGATAACGGCGATTCGGAGCAGTGGAGTGCGAATAGTCCTTAACCGCCAGCCCGAAGTGGCCGGGCGCACTGCCGTCCGGAAGTTCAACGCCGTATTCTCCGGTTCCCAGCAATTTGACAACGCTGAGGGATAGATCGGGAAAACGGAGCGGGTCGGCAATCTTACCTGTTGTCAGGAATTGTTCCAAAGCCTGTGAGTCGGGTTCCTGGGGCAGCGTAAAGTTCCACTCTGCGGCCAATGCCACGATCCGGCCCCAGCGTTTGGGGGTGCGAACCATGCGCCGCAGTGACGGAAACTTTTTAAAGGCCAGGTAACGGGCGGTCACCCCGTTGGTCGCAATCATGAAATCTGCAATAATATCTTTAGCCCGGTTCTTGCTTTCTCCGACGAAATCCTTAAGTTCATCTCCGTCAAATACCGGACGCGCTTCGATCGTTTCAAGATTCAGTGCGCCGTGCATGTGCCGGAGGGCCTTTAATTTCTGGGCCACGCGATCCTGGAGCCGGAGGTTCTCGCCAAGGCCATTCACCGCGCTGATCGCTTGTGGCAGCGGCCCTTTCCCACTCAGCCAATCGGCAACGCTGTTATAGGACAATCTGGCATGATTATGGACGATTGCGGCATAGATGTCCGAACTTTGCAGCGATCCATTTTCGGCGACAATCATTTCAATAACAATAGCCAGACGGTCTGATGCATTATTCAGCGAGGTAAAATCCGTCGAGAGCTGTTCAGGCAGCATCGGGAAAATTTTGGCTGGTGTGTAAACCGAGGATGTGTTGTACTGTGCCTGTTCATCAAGGGCGGAACACTTTTTGACAAGCGCAGCAACATCGGCAATGGCAACTAAAACCTTCACGTTTCCGTCAGATAAGGCTTCGGCGACGGTCAACTGGTCCAAATCGCGCGAATCATCGTTATCTATGGAGCACCAGATCAGGTGTCGGAGATCGCGCGTTGTAGAATCAGTTTGTATGGCTGGGCCAGGGATTCCGTCAAGTTCGGCCAGTACCCGGGGCGAAAAATCAGGGCGCAGTCCGTGTTCAAGCATTGCCTGTTGAGCAATGCGTTGTAAACGCGCGCGGTGTTGTCTCTCCTCCAGATCACTCATCATGTCACCTTTTTGTTATATATTCTCGGCTTTGGTTGTTCAGGTTTCTCATAACAGGGCTGCTTCGTATTGTTCGCAATGACGCACACATATCACAAGTAATGTGGTCATGTCAGCGTTTTGTCAAGATTGCTTTGACGGAGAAATATGCTTGTTTATCGAATGAGCGTCTGATATAAAGCTTCACAACGTTCGACGTATTTTTCACTCGTAAATTCCCTGGCAGTAATCAGGGCGTGTTGGGAGAAGATATGCCGTTTTACGTTATCGTGCAGGAGCGCGGCGACCTGTTCGGCAAGCTGCGTCTCCGTGTCAGCCAGCCAGCCATTATAACTTTCCTGTACAAGATCCACATAACTTGCGTCGCGCCGGGCGATAATCGGCAATCCGCACATTATTGCTTCGATCAGGGTCATAGGGTGTACCTCGCTGAGCGAGGCGGTCACAAACAAATCTGCCAGTGCATACATGTTGTTCATCTCTTTCCAGGGGATGTAGCCAGCCAAGATGACTTGCTGAGAAAGCGAGTGTTTTCGAGCAAGTAACTGTATGGACTGGCGCAAGGGACCGTCGCCGACAAGCAGAATTTTATAGTGCGGATGCTGCTGTAAAAGCGGGGCCAGCGCACGCAAGAGTTCTAAAACCCGCTTCTCCTGCGCTAAACGACCGACAAACAGGAGAACCTTATCTGAAATCCCGATTTTCAGGCTGCTACGCAGGCGAACGTATTCTTGTGAACTCAAACGATAGGAGAAAAATCGGCTTTTTGATACACCATTGCCAATGACGACCGTTTTCAGCGTGGGGAGAAAGCCTGACAGATAAGCCCGCATTTTTTGTGAGGGACAGATGACCGCATCGTAATTGGCGAAAAATCGGGTGAAGAACCACTGAATGATTTTGGGGGACATCCATCTTCTCCCCCAGAGATAATGGCGGTAGTCCTGGTACATGGTATGCGCGGTATGCACAAGCGGAATCTTCAACTTTCGAGCGGCGCGTTTGGCCGCCCAGCCCAGACTGAATTCCGTATGAGTGTGCAGAATGTCAAGCTGCTGCGCGTGTACGATCCGGTCCATCGCGCGCTGCGATACCAGCCCTGCCCGCAGTTCCAGCGTGGAGTTGAAGGGAAAAGAAGGAAACCGGTAAATTGTGAGATCACGCTCTTCGCAGCGTGGGGATGTAACCGTGAACACAAGCACCTGATGGCCGCATTGTTCCAGTCCTTCCTTCAGTTGCACAATTGAGGTGGCGACGCCGTTTTTGGTAGGGAGATAACAATCCGTAAACATCCCGATTTTCATCCGTCCCCGGCACTGTTTTCTCTTAAGTAGTGATCCAGCAGAAACCGGGTTTTTTGAAAAAACCCGGTTTCTCGGTCCGTTAAAATTGGCAAAAAACGAGATTATCAGGGTTGCTGGAAAAAATGCGCCTCTCACTTCATGCTTGCCAGGAGGCGTATTTACTTGAGTCCTTTGCAATTGGCGTAATAGGTGACGGTGGCCGGCCAGTCAGAGAAGATGCCGATAATGCCGACTTCCTGAGCGAGGATGTCGAGCACTTCCATTTTGTCGCCATCACTGTCAAGGAGGTCTCCAACCCCAATGTAGTACCAATCGCCTTCTCCGCCATCACGCAGATCCGTGCGTTCCAAAGTCCAGGTAATAATCTTCAGGTCGGCCGCTTTGGCTTGTTCAGCATACACTGAAGGAATAATTTTTCCATCTTCACTGGCTCTGAGGAGCATCCAGATCGGCGGAGCGATAATCTTCACACCTTGTGCCGCCAGTTCTGCCATGCTCGGTTTCCATGTGTCCGGATTGTTATGATCGAAAGTCTTTTCAAGATCGCGTTCGTCAAGATACACAGCCTGATTACCGAACTCTGGTTCATTCTTCACCCAATACAGCACATCTTCAAGGTTGAAGGATTGGGCAAAAACCTGCGACGGCGCAACGCCCGCAGCTTTATACTCCTCAATCATCTGCTGAGCGTAAGTTTCCTGGGTGTAATCCCCCTCATAAGGCATCGTTATTTCGGGCGCCTTCAGTTCCGGCGTCATTTTCACCCCCAGGCTTTTAAAGAGTTCAATGCTTTCGGCATGGGTCATCAATGTACCGCGAGCATTGTATAAATCGGTACGCCAGCTCGCTGTAGCATTCATATACTCTTCAACGGTTGTAGCTTTGGGATTTGCAGCGTCCATTTTTCCTTTGAGCATTTTAAATTCTTCCAGTGTGATGTCACTGGTACAGCATTTGGCTGACGCCCGCTTCAGCACTTCCCCGGTTTTCGGATCAATTTCAGCCGGCGTAAAGGGTTGAGAGCATTTGGCAGCCAGTTCTGGAATCGCCAGAATATTGGTCGTTGTATGCAAATCGCATTGGGAATGACGACAGACAAGTTTTCGATCTTTGGTGAAGGTGACATCGCATTCAACAATTCCGGCCCCCATACGAGCAGCCGCCAGGTAGGATTCTTTCGTGTGTTCCGGAAACTGCAAACACGCTCCGCGATGACCAATCGAGAAATCTGTCCGATAAAACGGTCCGTCAGCGCATTGCTGCAGTTCGGTTTTCAGTGCATTCTCTTCCATATCATCAATCAGATAAAACGGACGCGGTCCAAGCTGTGCGAGCGGCTTTTCTTCAGCAGAGGTCATCATTGTCACCGCCAGTACACTGGACAGCACGATAGCGACGGTCAATAACATCCTTTTCCAAAACATAAAATCCTCCTTTATGCATCGAATAAATTATAATTGAGACAAGCAGATCAGTGGACACAATTAACGCCATGTTCACATTTTAGATATAGATGTCAATATATATTTTTGTTTGATTTCTCGCGCAAAGTCCGCAAAGACGCAAAGTTTTTGATTATCCATTCTTTGCCAGTTTGACGGACTTTGCGAGAAAAAGTGTTTATCAATAATTTTTTTGCACATCAGAAACCGGGTCTTTTCTGGCGGTTAAATCTTTTGCCGGTGGCGAGTTCAACGCATTTATACGCGCCGTCATAGATGCCGATGTGTTTATTTTTGACAATGCAGTCGCAGTACATTTCTAACAGATCCTTGGCGTCGGTCAGCAGGTCAATAGCTTGCAGGGTTTGGGGAATGGTGCGCACTTCAATTGTGCTGTCACCGAGTTCTGCGCCGCGAATCGCGCCCCACATTTCATGTCCGCCGACGCGTTCATTGAAAATTTTGGGCACAGGATAAAACGCTAACTCGCTCGGCTTGGTAATCATGACATCTACAACTCGCATAAGATAGTTGGTGGCATAGACCGCATGGAAGATGTTCTCATGAAGGAACACGTGCAGACCGCTAGCTGCCTGAGTCCGAATCTGATCCGCAAAGGCTTGCGTCTCTTCCCAGGTAAAATGGGTGCGTATCATTTCCTTATGTCCGGCAAGTTCTGTTTCCAGCCAGGTCCAGTTATCTTTGTGATCTCCGAGGTTCACAAACAAAGCAACTTTGTCCTGCTTGATCAGGGAGATACAATGCTCGATAATCGCCTTAAACAGTTCGCGCTGCGCGCCGGCGCCGCCCATAGTTAAGAGAAAACGGCGCGGTTCATGATTGTGCATGCGTCGCAGCCGGGCTTCACAGTCAATCTCGATGTTCTCCACCAACTCATGATCCACATGATGTCCCACGTAATAAATGGCGTCAGAGGGCGTCGGATTCAGCATCTTGCCGCTTTCATCAAAACCCCGCATAGCGCGGAATCCATAGTAGCCGGAGGGAGATTGCACGCCGTGTTTCGCGCCTTCAGTTAACTGAAAGGCCATAGGCCAGTTATCGAACATCATATCCACCACGTTCGTCATCCCGCCCGCGACCGCGCCCATACAGTTCCACATGTGCGCCGTCAACACCGGCATATCCGACGGCAACGCCTGATGTAAATTCCGAAACAGTTCGCTCATCTTATAATCTTTGACATTGGTTTTCAAAAACCGCCAGGGCCAGCCTACAATCCAATTATTGAGCAGGAAGGATAAGCCCGGCAGGGTTGGTTCGCCGGTTGTAACCGATTCCCATACATATTTATTAAAAAATTTGCTGCGCTGCGAGATGCGCGAAAATCTGCTGTACCAGGTGTTACAATAATTAATAATATCGGTGGTGATGCCCGGAATCGCCAGCAAATCAAGCCAGTAAGGCGTAAAACCCATCGCGTTGGCGCAGGAGGCCCCAGCCATGGCGATACGGTAATGGCCGAATCCCATGCGGATCGTACTGCAAATCAGGGCATTTTCTTTGGTAATCGGCTCGCCCTTGTCGCTGCGCACGATATTTTTCACTCCGAAAATCGGACCTAAATGTGGATTTTCTTCCAGACTCAGCGTATAACGTTCGTTCGGATCGTAGTTGAATTTTTTGATAAACATGTTTTGCCATTTGATAGCCTTTTGTGAATGCGATTCGCTTAAGGCGTTGCCATAGACGACAAAACGGCCATTTTCCATTTTCATAGCATCGCTCCTATTTTCCTGACCCCATGGTCAAACCTTCGATAAAATAGCGTTGTAGAAAAATGAACACCACGACAGTAGGGATCGTAGCTAACAATGAGCCGGCCACAAGCACATTCCAGGAAGAAATATACTGCCCCTGAAGCGTTGATAAGCCAGTTGTCACCGGTTTTAAGTTATTATCTTTGAGTAAGACCAATGCCCAGAGATAATCGTTAAAGATCCAGGTAAATTCCAGTGTACCCACCGCGGCTATAGCAGGCAGTGAGAGCGGCAGATAGATTTTGGCGTAGATGCCGAGTTCACTGCATCCGTCAATCCGGGCTGCTTCCGCCAGCTGGGACGGTACGGTCAACATGAAATTCCTGAGAAAAAAGGTGCAGAACCCTAACTGAAAGGCCGTATGAATCAGGATCAACCCCCAGTAAGTGTCATATACTTTGAGAAAGTTGCTCAGTTGAAAAATCGGCAGCATGAGCAGTTGGAAGGGGAGGAGCATGCCGCCTACAAAGGTGACGTAAATAATGAAATTGCCTTTAAAGCGGTAGCCCGCCAGCGCGAACGCAGCCAGAGACGATAAAAACAACGTTCCGATCAAAGCAGGGATGGTGATCACAAAGCTATTATAGAGATAACGCCCCAGCATTCCGATCGTCCAGGCTTGCTTAAAATATTCAAGTGAGAAGCTCTCTGGAATGGCCCAGAAGCCATTGCGCGTGAGATCATCCATGCTGCGGATAGATGTGAGAATGCCGCCGAAGACCGGCAATAACCAGACAATTACAAAACTCAGCATCAGGATAAAAAGGAGTGGTTTCACGACGGGATGCTGAACTTCACCGGCGGATCCGCCTTTTGGAATGATTGCTGCTTGCGCCATGATGTAGAAACCTCCTATTTTATGATAAATCTGTTTCGGATTTGACAACTTCACGCAGATAGAGCACGATAAATCCGAACATAATGATGAACAGGACCACTGCAACGGCCGCGCCATACCCCATACGATAGTTTTTGAACGCCTCCATATACATGAAGTTCGCAAGCACGTTTGAGGTATTAAATGGTCCGCCCTGCGTCATAATATTGACCATATCAAAGGCGCGCAACGATTCGATAATTGTGACCACCACGACAATAATCGTCGCAGGTTTGAGCAAGGGCAGCAAGATATGCCAGAAGAGGGTCCAACCCTTTGCGCCGTCAACTTTAGCCGCTTCGATCACATCCCCGGGAATGCCTTTTAAGCCGGTTAAATACAAAATCATGACATAGCCGGTATGGCGCCAGGCTGCCGCTGCAATAATACAATACAGCACGATATCCGGATCGCTCAGCCAGCCGGGGCTGGCGCCTTTTGATAAGCCCATCAGCGCGGCGATAATGCCTTTGATGCCGATAAACGACAGCGTCATATTGAGCAAGCCTCCGGCCGGATCGTAAATCCAGCCCCAGATCAGGCCGATGACTGCCGGAGAGAGAATCATGGGGGAATAGATGGCTGCTTTAAAAAATTTCTCGCCCCGAATGTTCTTATTCAGAATCATAGCCAGAGACAACCCTAATATCACGGGAATGACAAGAAAAATCAGCAGCCATTTTACATTATTCATCAATGACGTGATGAACACGGGATCATCAAAAAAGAGTAAGCGGAAATTGTCGAACCCGATAAAGATTGGCGCAGAAAGGCCATCCCATTCGGTAAGACTCAAATACATTGTATAGAACGCAGGGCCGATTACCCAAAAGAAGTAGAGCAGCAGAGGTACGGCCAAAAATAGCCAGGGCGTGAGTCTTTTTGCGGTCACAACCAGACCCTCCTTCCGACAAGAACTTGAAAATCGGGGAGGATCGACATCCTCCCCGTACGTGAGCTATTCCTGGGGCAGTTTGAAAATTCGGTCGCGATCTTTTTCCAGGCGGTCTAAGATCTGCTGAATATTGTCAGGTTTATACCAGAATTCCATGAAACCATCCATGCCTTTATCTGCCATTTCAGGAATTGTATCGCGATCATAGAACTGCGCCAGCGCATCAACGCCCTGCATCATCTGAATCCCTTTTTGCGTTGCCGGCGGATAGAGATCCAGAGGGATATCTTTATTGGTGACGACTCTTCCGGTTTTAGCGACTTGAATTTCTTGCGCTTCCTTTGAAGACAGGAATTTCAGGAATTTTTTAGCGGCTTCAGGATGGGCGGCTTTAGCCGGAATCATGTAGCCGTCAGTCGGAGCATCTTCGCCCACCGGCACTGCAGGATCGATAATCGGGAATTGGAAGAAATCCATATCGGCCTCTACATCGTCCGGTACGCTATCCATGATAAATTGCCCCATCAAGTACATGGCTGTTTTTCCCTGGACCATAAATTGCAGGGCCTCCTGCCAGGAATAGGAGGCAGCATTTTCCAGAAAATAGCCCTTATCCAACAATTCGCGCCACACACTGAACACTTTCAGAACGCGCTCATCAGTATAGGATGCTTTGCCAAACATGAGGTCCATGTGGAATTGCGGTCCATTGATGCGCATATTAATGTAGTCAAACCATGCGGCAGCAGTCCAGCGGTACTTCGTGCCGATCGTGAACGGCGTAATTCCCTGTTCTTTCAACAGTGCACAGACATTAAGCAACTCTTCCCAGGTTTTCGGAGGAGTCATGTTCTGTTGTTCAAAAATGGATTTGCGATAATAGATCGCCCACCAGTAATAGCTATCTGGCAGAAAATACGCCTTATCATTCTTCATGCTGATGCTCTGGAAGGCTTTGGGAAATTTCTCAAATAATCCGGCTTCTTGCCACACATCGGTAATGTCGAGAATCAGGTCTTTCTCGATAAAAAACATGGCGCGGTTGCCGGCAAACCAGGTGATGACATCAGGCGGTGTATCGGAAGCCAGCCAAATTCTCACTGCTTTTTTAAATTCTTCATGTGCGGTGGTATTCACTTTGACTTGAATCTCAGGGTTCAACTCTTGGAATTTCGCGACAAGTGCTTCAAGCGTTTCTTTGGGCAAAGGGTCACTGTGCATGCTATTGATAATTAATTCTTCAGCAGACAGCAGAGACAAACCCGTGGTCAACACAAACAGCATTATCAATACAAGAATCTTTTTCATACTCTTCCTCCTTGTATAACATATCAACACAGATTTGATGAAAAAAACTGATTACGAAACACATCTGGCAGAACGGGGGATCAACATCCCGTTCTATTTTTCGAACAGGAACAGCATCACCTCCTTGTAAGTGAGGTGCAGGGTAAACCATCGTATGACCATCTCGTCTGAAGTGTGCATAAGCATATTCAGAGTAAAAGAGTTGTCAAGGAAAATGTGTATAATTTTTTATCTATACGATTAGATAATTTATTTAAAGCGTAATCCGTTCAAATGAAAAATATGTGCATAGATGGACAGTTTGCAATTGTTCTTGAAAAACACTGTGTTAAAAGAAAATTTTAGAAAAAATCTATTTGACTTTTTTAGGTGATATCTACATGCTGTCTATACGTTTAGATAAGAATTGCATATTGTATGGAGAATACGCAAAAGTGAGTAACTATGAGCAGATTAAACAGTCAGAAACGAATATCGGTAACTCAAAAGGATATTGCCAGGCAGGCCGGTGTTTCTTCTACAGTTGTCTCGTATGTGATCAATAATGGACCGCGTTCTGTAGCTGAAAAAACGAGACAACGCGTCTTAAAGGCTATTAAAGAGTTAGGCTATCGTCCGAACAAACATGCGCAAAGCTTGAAATCCAACAAGATTCCGGTAAAACGCCAATTAGGAATCATTATGGGAGCCGGCAGTGAATTTCTACGGCGTCCCTACTACGGCGACATCTTATCCGGCGTCTATGATGAGGCGTATCGCCAAGGACAGCGGATTCGCTTCTTTCATTTTTTAGAGGAATTACACGATCCACTGCTGTTTAACGAGCATGTCCATCCCGAAGAAATCTCGGCCCTGATTTTCTTTCCGCCCTACGATTCTCTGACAAATCCTCAAAACCGTGCGCTCATCGAACGGATTACAGAACGCATCAGAAATGTGATCTGTCTGGAAGCCTCGATTGCAGAGTTGCCCTCGGTCGTCTTTGATCGAGTGGGGGCCTCTCGTACTGCCACACGACACCTCATTACGCTGGGACATGAACAGATCGGGTTTGTCGGCAAACATGATAATCGGGTTGAGGGGTATCGCCAGGCCCTCCTTGAACATGGTTTGCCATATCAGGAGCATTTACTGCGACATCCCGGCGAACAAAAGAATACCCCGGAAGAAGGATACGCAGGGGCCAGTGCCCTGCTAGCGCTCTCTGAACGTCCGACCGCCATATTTGCCGCCAGTGATGAGGTTGCTCTCGGCGTATTAGGGGCGGTGTATGATCATGGATTGCGGGTACCGCAGGATCTGGCTCTGGTCAGTATTGATGATTTGGATTTTGCGCCGATGATCCGCCCGGCGTTAACGACAATTCGAGTTCCCCGCCAACAAATGGGTATTCATGCCCTGCGTATGCTGGCTATGCACGAAACCTATCCCGATACCCAACCTGCTTCGGTTGTGCTGCCTACCGAACTCATTGTGCGCCAATCGTGCGGAGCTTCATGATTCATTGTTCAGGGCGGGTTGTTCGGCGTGTTTGGTCGTCTCAACCAGGGTGCGCAAATGCTCGGCTAAGGCAAATAGTTGTTGCGCTTCGGTTTGGATTGTTGCCGCGCGTTTTGAGGCATCACGAGCGGAGGAGGAAAGATCGACCATCGCCTGGCTGATGTCGCGGCTGCCTTCAGCAGCTTGCGTCAAAGAACCTGAGATATTTGTAGCCATCACACTCTGCTGATTAATGGCCGTGGAAATCGTATGTGATAGATCAGCTACTTGTCCCATGATGTCAACAACCTCAGTAATTGCAGCAGTGGCTTCCTGGCTGCTCCCCTGGATCGTTTTGATTCTCTGAGTAATGTCTTCAGCCGAGGCTGACGTTTCGCGTGCTAATTCTTTCACTTCACCTGCCACCACGGTAAATCCTCGTCCTGAATCGCCGGCCCGGGCCGCTTCAATCGTCGCGTTTAACGCTAATAGATTGGTTTGCTCGGCAATGTTGGTAATCAATTTGATAATATTGTTAATTTCCTGAGAATGGCTTTTTAAGGTGATAATAGTCGTATTGGCCATATTGGCTCGTTCAAGGGCCTGGGTAATTTTTTGCGCCACCTGCACGACAGCATGGGAAATCTCGTGAATGTTAGCCGCCACCTGTTCGGTCGCTTCAGACACCTCGTGGATCCGTTGATTCGCCTGCTGGCTATGCGATGAGACTGTCGCGACACGGTTTGCCGTATATTCCGCATCTGTTGCGATAAGACTGCTGATATCGGTCAATCCGGTTGACGCATCGCCTAACTGAGCGGCGCTTTGCATGACCTGGTTCAGCAGTTGAATTTCAGTGTTGGCCCGGTTCAATTCATCATATTGAGCCGCTACCCGGTTTTCTAAATCGGTTTTGGCCTGTTGCAACGCCATATTTAATTCATCTTTCAGATGCAGCGCTTCTGTCTGTGCCAGATTTTTTTCCGAATGAATCTCACGAATTTGATCTGACAACGCTAACGAGAGCAGCAGCATTAAGAGCATCGCGCCAAATCGGTCGCTGTATTCGGTGATCGATGTACTGGGCAAAACGCCGGAACGAGATAAGATTTGCAAACTCATGGCGAACAAAAATGTGGACCATGCCAGGAGAAAATAACGAGCCGGACGATATCCCCGTCGCCATACCATTGCAGCCCCCAGGGCAATAAGAAAAATCGCGACTAAGGCAACAACGACCATCAGCTTAATAATAATGGACACCTCGGCGAACGGGATCAGGAGAGTCAGTCCGGCAGCGAACCAGGCCAGCCCCTGAATTACATGATGAAGTCTCGGAAATGACCGATATAAAAGCAAAAAACTGTCGGCAAAACGCAATGTCGCAAAAAGCGTCAAACCGGCCCCGAATGTCACGATAAACCTGTTAAGTCCGGCATGCCCCGGCCAGAAATATTGACTGGCCAGGCCGTCAAAAGAAGCCTGGTAAAGAAAGTAAGCCAGGAGAAACATCACGTAATAGGCATGATTGCTATTTTTTAACGAGAACGCTAAAAAGAGATTATAACCGATCATAATGCAAAGTCCACCGTAAAACACTCCTAAACGCAGATGTTCAAGCTGCGACTGCCGCGAAAAAGCTTCTAAGCTCCACATTGTAAGGGGCAACGTCATCGCCGATTTGTTTTCGAAGCGCAGATATATCGTATAGGGTATACCCGGCGGCAGATTTAATGGAAACACAAAATGATGATTGGGGATTTTTCGTTGAGTAAAGGGCAGCAGGTTCCCGGCGTGTGTCACAATCATGTTGCATGCGGAAACAGGGTCGCCAGGGGTCTGACAGGATGATTCAGGCGTATAAAGATCAAGGTAGTTCATATTTGGAAAGCTCATCACTAAAAGCCATTTGGTCGCGATGGATGCCCGATTATTCACCTGAAAGCGAACCCAGTATGCGGAATGCGTATAGCCGAAGTTTGGCGTGTCAGCCTGATTGAGTGTAAAACATTTTGCAAATTTCGGCGAACGGACGTCTTCAATGCTGAACTGTTTTTGAGGATCTTCCAGAATTGCCAGATGATGGCCCAGAGGATATTGCCCGTGTTTATTGGTAAGCAGCACAGGTTCTTGTGCATGGGCAAAAGGAAAACCACAGATTATTACCCCAATGATCACGGCAAGCGCCAGAACAAAACGTATTTGCATGGAAATACTCCTTTACGAGAGGATAACAGATTGATTCGCAATAACAATGCAAGGAATTATCATGTATGCTGGCTGGGAATTATCACTAAACGAAGAAAATTGTCAAGCTCTTCTCGTACTTTTTTTGTTTAGAAGAGAGGTGTCGAAGGGCTTACATGAGATTGTATGGCAATTCGCAGGAACACCCGAGTTCCTCAAAAACCCGGGTGTCCATGTTGTCAAAACTTTTGGATAGGAATTTACCACCGAGGTGTTGGAGAACCAAAGAAGAAACGCGCTGAGATTCCGACACTCCAAAAGTCATCCGTATGAAAATTTGAGTGGTGAACTCGAAGGGCAACATCGAATGGGAATTGTTCAAGGCCAATCCCTCCATAGAACCCGAATTCATTCTGATCCTCATAGCTATAGGTAAGGCCATTTAGAGTATACTCCCAGTCGCCAAAGCGATAGAGTCCCATCCCGGCATCAAGGTGTACCAACTGATTCAGGTAAAACCGGAGGCCGCCTGTAAATGTCAGGAGTGATGGATCATCACTTCCGCTGTCAAAATCATCGGCAGTCTGTAAAAACCAGTATCCGATATCAGCTTCAAGTTTTATAGACCGATCCAATGGGATCAGAAGCGTTCCATGCACTGAAGCGTTGACATCCAGAAATTCATTAGTGTCTTCAACGGGAATGTTGATACTACCGCCGGCGCCTATCTGAATAGTTGGCGCGAGTTGTTGCGAAAGCGGTTGCGGAACCTCAGGTTGCCGCCGATAGTCTGCCGCCGCATCTTCTACTTGCCCAGCGATCAAAACCATTATGATGAAAATAAAACCTGTGCCAATTTTTTGTATGATCTTCATAAGCGTCTCCTTTTCGATAAAATAGTGTGTTCTAAGTGATTATCAATAATTTTTTTGTACATCAGACACCAGGTTTTTCAAAAAACCCAGTGTCTCGGCCTGTCGAAATTAGCAAAATGTATTTATCACCACTTAGATAATTGAGTTATCTTCAGTTCTGTTCGTTCTACTCGCAGGTATTTTAAGCAAGAATAATGCCAATAAAGATGGAGCTAAAGAAAGATCAGGTTTTTCCGAAAAAGCCTGGCTTCTAAAGAAGATAAAGAGAATGAAACATTTTCGTAGGTATTCCACCTGAAACAGTGTAGGGGAAAGGAGAGCTAAACCGGAAATTTCAGCGGCATTTCGGAAATCAGACGTGACAATTCTTCCTTTATATTTCCAATAGTTCGGGCATTATTGAATTTATCCCCCTCCTCAATCCCCTATGGCTGTGAAGTTTTCGCAGAGAGAAAAAGCCGCGAAGCAATCGCTCGATTGCCCTCCTGAACACGCGGTCTCAGATCCTCATCCAGGAGCGTAAGTTCGAGAACGTAACAGCCCTGCCCGCAAGCGGGGGGAACGGAATAACTTCCCCCGCTTGCGGGGGACTGAGGGGGTAGAACTTCACAGTCCTGGGGACAAAAGGGGGTTATACGGAAAATGTCCGAACTATTGTCAAAAAAGATTCGCTGGCGTAAAAAAAATTTTTCGGCCGGCTCCACATGAGCGGGTGGTCGCCGGCGTTCACCAGAAATACCCGACATTCAGGGATTTGTTCAGCCATGCGACAAAATTTGACGCCAACTTCGGGCAGGCTCCTATCGCACAGACTCGCGGTCAAAAGCACCGGACAAGAGATTTTTTGCAGACGACCCTGCGCCCAATCAAAAACACCTGATTCCGAGGCTTTGAGTAATAAATGACTATCCGCATCCACCACTTGCTGCCAGTCATCACCATGGGCAAACTGCCAGAAAGCAATCTGTTTTTCGTTACGCTGTTTTCGTTCGGCGACCACCATGCGCAAGAGTGCGGCCGGGTACCGTTCAAGGCAGCTATCGGCGATTACAGCACACACCCGGTCCGGGCATAAAATCGCGAGCAAAAGGGCCACAATTCCGCCGCTGCTGGTCCCCATAATAAAGGCCTGACGTTCCCCTAAATGCTCGATCAGCGCGGCGGTGTCATACGCGCCGGTTTCCCACCAGGTCTCAGGCCAGGAGGCGAGTCGATCAGATTGTCCCGTTCCCCAAAAATCAAAAGAAACCACGCGATAATGCCGGGCAAAACATTCCAATTCCCCGGCATGACAGGCAGATGACGCAGTATTCCCGGGCAAGATTAATAATAAAGGGCCGTCTCCCTGTTCCCGATAAAAAATCCGATGATCCTTTAAGTTTAAATATGGCATAAGAGCACATTGACAATTGGCAATTGACAATTGGCAATTGACAATTCAATAGCGTTGTCCTCCCTCATTATGCCCTAAAGAAGAGAACGCGAGGGAGGGAGTCAGGATAATAATTCATCAAAGACCTTTGCCTCAAGTCGGACTGACGCAATATAATAAATTGTCCGCTGAGGCACATCATATACTTCCATGACATGACGTTTTTCCAGAATGCAGTCTGCGATACAGCGTAACACAAGCGTTCCAAATCCGAGAACTATGATAAGTCCTATGAACAGTCCGAGAACTCCCACCTTCCTTTTTCGTCTCATTTCGAACACACAATAACCAATGACTGCATAATGCCGTATAACTTACTTACGTTACGCAGCGAGGTTTGTAACCAGGCACGGAGCAAGCGGAGTACTGTTCGTGTTTGCTTCGTGCCTGACTGCAAAGATCGTTGTGTAACATACCTGACGTATCAACGCCCTGGTGTTCTGTCAAGATTTAGTTGACGGATACGTATGCGCGGACATCGTTACCCGAATATGATGAGCTGCTTGCGTGGTTAAAAACGAGCTTTGACATCCTTTACTCGAACAGTTTCTTAGACTTGTATAATCAGCATTGTCATATCATCTTTTTGTTCCTGGCCCCGGGCAAAGCCTGTGACGCTGTCGAGAATCTGATCTAACAAGACTCCTGAAGAGAAAGTTTAGCTGTATTGGGATGGTCCTTAAAAGGGGCAGGTAAAATCCCTTTTTGAATCTGGTGCGCTATTAGTAATTCACTGCGAGTCCGTTCTTCCTGAACGAGTCGCTGAGCATACTGGGCGTTTTGAATGGCAATGGCTGCGCTGCTGCTCAGGGCCTGAAGCAGGGTAATATCATTCTGAGAAAATCGCTTCCCCCCCCATGTTTAGTGATAATTTGAGTCACTCCAATCACTTCACCTTTTGCGATCAAGGGTACCGACACCATTGATCTGGTCACAAACCCGCTTTCCATATTGAAGCCATTCAGCATAAATCTGCAAGGCCTCTTCAGCACTTTCGGCATACTCAAATTCACAAAATCTATGAAAATGCTCTTCTAACTGATGGTTTGAGATGAATGAGCTGTTTGCAAGCCGATTCATACCTCAAAACGTCCCCCTGGTATAGAATGTAGTGGTCGGTATGCAGGATTATTTTTCTTATTTCATGCAAAAAGCATCATCCTTGTCAATTGAAAAATAGAAAAAAGAGTTGACAAATCAGCAGGTAAAAATTTGAGATCCCGTGATAGGTGCAAGAATCAGAGATAACTATCTTCAGAATCCCAAAAAAACGAGCGCAAATATGATTATCGGACTTGACGTTGGCGGCACACATACAGATGTTGTCCTCATGGAAGATCGGAAGATTCTCTCTTTTACCAAAGTGACAACCAATCATCAGAATCTTCTTGATACTATCCGCCAGGGCCTGGCTGATGTGCTGCATAGCCGACGCCCTGAAGCGGTTGAACGGCTTCATCTGAGCACCACGCTCTCAACCAATGCGATTGTCGAAAATACGCTCGAACCGGTCGGCGTGCTGGCATCCGCCGGCCCCGGCATTCATCCGCAGCACCATCGCATTGGCGAACATTACTATCTGATTGACGGCGGTCTTGATCATCGCGGGACCGAAATCCGCCCGTTGAATTCCCGGCAGCTTCATGCAGTTGTCACAGCCTGTCAGCAAAATAACATCAATCTCTATGCGGTGATCAGCAAGTTTTCGCCTCGCAACCCTGCGCATGAACAGCACATGTTTGCCGCGCTGAACAATCACGCCGATTATGTCACGGTCGGTCACCACCTGTCAGGCCAACTGAATTTTCCGCGTCGCATTGCCACAGCCTATTACAATTCGGCGGTCTGGCGTATTCACACTCACTTTGCCGATGCGATTGAACAGAGTCTGCAGGAGTTCGGCCTGCAAGCCAGTGTCCACATTCTCAAAGCTGACGGTGGCACCATGCCGATGACGGTTGCCCGCAAATTTCCGGTCGAATCCATTCTTTCCGGACCGGCAGCAAGCGTCATGGGCATACTCGCGCTGTGCGATATCTATGAAGACGCGGTCATTTTGGATATTGGCGGCACAACGACCGATATCGCCATTTTTGCCGGGGGTGTGCCGCTTATTGAGCCTCAGGGCATAGCATTCAACGGTTATCAAACCCTGGTGCATGCTTTAAAAACTCGCTCGATTGGCATCGGAGGAGATTCTGCGTTACACCTTTCGGAACATGGCGTGACCGTTGGCCCCAATCGCCTGGGACCTGCCATGGCCCAGGGAGGGCAGCATCCGACTTTGATTGATGCCTGCAATGTCAAAGGCATTGCCGCCTATGGAGATATTCAGGCTTCACAAACAGGTCTCAGGCAACTGACGGCATCCGCTTCTCTGTCTCCTGAAAATCTTGCTGAAGAAGCGATTCAATATGCCGCCAGAACAATCCGCTGCGAAGTGGAACACCTGTTAACAGGCATTAATGCCAGACCCGTTTATACGATCCATGAATTTCTGGAAAAGAAAACGATCAGACCGCAAACACTGTATGTGATGGGGGGGCCGGCACAGACCTTTTCTCACTTTTTGACCGCTGAATTTAGTTACCCGATAATCGTACCGGAGAATTATGCTGTTGCTAATGCGGTCGGCGCGGCGTTGACGCGTCAGACTATCGAGCTTGAACTCTTTGCGGATACTGAAAAGAAGGTCATGTTGATTCCGACGCTGAACGTACAGCAGAACATTTCAGGGCGCTATTCATTAGAGGATGCCAAACAAGACGCAGTGCGGTATTTACACGAATATGTCACACGGCTTGCCGCCCGGGAAGCTGCCCAGTTCATTGAAGTGACCGAAGCCGAATCTTTTACAATGGTCAACGGTTTTCAGGCAACCGGCAGAAATATCCGGGTGAAATGCCAGATCAAACCAGGTATTCGGAAAAATTAGTGCTATGATACACGCAAAAAACTCTCTCGGTCTTATCTTCTTTCCGGCCTTTGATTGGGCGATTAGTCCGACGCATCCGGAGCGCGAAGAGCGCTTGCTCTACACCCAGGATCAATTACGCGAAGAAGGCATCTTTGACATCGAGGGGATTGTTGAATATAAACCGGAGATGGCCGCGCCTGAAGATGTGGCTCGTGTCCATTTCTGCTTTCCTTCGATTGACCGGGTGACCACGATTTCTCATTTTATCTCGGCCGGCGGCGCGATAAAAGCCGCAAAACTGGTCCTGGAAAAACAGACCCAAAAAGCCTTTGCTCTGGTTCGCCCTCCGGGACATCACGCCATGAAAGTCGTGCATGGCAATCGCGGGTTTTGTAATATTAACATCGAAGCGGTCATGATCGAATATATCCGCGAACACTATGGGCCTAAACGCATTGCGATCGTGGATACAGATTGTCATCATGGGGATGGTACGCAAGACATCTATTGGCACGATCCCGAGGTATTGTACATCTCGCTCCATCAGGATGGACGCACCTTGTACCCGGGTACCGGTTTCCCATCGGAATTAGGCGGTCCGAATGCGTTGGGTAAAAATATCAACATCCCTCTGCCTCCGGGCACGAGCGATGAGGGCTTTTTGTATGTGATCGAACAGGTGGTACTGCCGATTCTGCAAGTTTTTCAGCCAGACCTGGTCATTAACTCCGCCGGACAGGATAATCATTACACTGATCCGATCACGAATATGAATTTTTCGGCTCAGGGCTATGCCCGGCTGAATGAACAATTAAACCCGGATATTGCCGTACTGGAAGGCGGATATTCCATTCAGGGCGCGCTGCCATACATCAACGCCGGCATTGTGCTAGCCATGGCCGGTGTGGATTATTCCTACGTATGCGAACCGGATTACAATCCGAACGCCCTGCGGCAAAGCGCGAAACTCAATGACTATATCAAACAACTCGCTGAAGTCGCGCTTGCGTGTTATGCGCATCCTGAACAGTATTGTTCATATCGCACTGCGCCCGGAACATACCATGTTCGCCAGAAAAATATTTTTTACGATACAGACAACATTCAAGAGCAGCAGACCGAATCGGTGATGGTGTGCGACGCTTGCGCAGGAGTGTTGAGCATTGAAACCCGATCATCAGTCAATCCCCTGTGCCTCGGAATTCAAATTCCTTTTGGCGCCTGCGAGCGCTGTCGAAAAGAAGGCTATCGGGTGTTGGAGCACGCGCGAAAATCGAAAAACTACGCTCATATCAATTTGATAAACCGAAGCGACAAAGAATATTCGTATTAACACTCGTTATAACACTCCTTCGAGGACAACTTATGTACACACGCGACGATTGTATTCGTGATACCATGCAGCATATTGAACATGTTCGCCAAAATCTGTCAATCATCATTGAGCAGGTACGCGACCGGGCGCAGCATCATGATGAATCGAAACTCAGTGAAGCAGAAATTGACGGGTTTACGGAGTACACCCCCAAGCTGAAATATGCTGAATTTGGGTCAGAGGAATACGAAAATTTTCTTACAGAATTGAAGCCCGTGCTCGCGCACCACTACCAAGAAAATCGCCATCACCCGGAATATTTTGCAAACGGATATCGAGGCATGAATCTGGTTGATCTGGTGGAAATGTTCTGCGATTGGCTGGCTTCAACGCAACGCATGGCGCGCGGCGACATTTATAAATCAATCGAACATGTTCAAAAGCGTTTTGCGCTCTCTGATGATCTTGTCCAGATTCTGAAAAATACCGCCAAAGACGTTTTTCACGTATCCTAGAGGAGGAAGACGATGCCAATTTACGAATTTTATTGTGAACAGTGTCATACAATCTATAATTTCTTTTCACGGAAAATCAACACGGAAAAAATTCCGGACTGTCCAAAATGCCGGGATACCAAACTCCAACGCAAAGTGTCGCTGTTTGCCGCCATTTCCAATCGCGGCGACAGCGGCGGTGGCATGGAGGCTGATATGCCTCCAATTGATGAAGCGCAGATGGAAAAAGCCATGGGCATGTTAGCCCGTGAAGCGGAACATATTAACGAAGACGATCCGCGTCAGGCCGCCCAATTGATGCGCAAACTCTCGGATGCCACCGGCTTGAAAATGGGGGCTGCCATGGAAGAAGCTCTCAGTCGCATGGAGCGCGGCGAAGACCCTGATAAAGTTGAAGCAGAAATGGGCGATTTGCTGGAAGGCGAAGATCCTTTTGTAATAGAAGGAAAAAAAGGGGGGAAAGAGGCAGGCCAGCGCCCGCGGCCAAAGGTTGACGAAACCTTGTATGAACTGTGACGAATAGTGCACAATTGACCGAAAGGCGGGCGCAGGCAATTTTCAGATGTGAACGCCCGATTTTTCCCTCTTGAGAGTTGGATGGAAAGTGTCATGAGAAAAAGAAGTTATAATTTCTTTTGACTTTTTTTGTGAAACCCGCGTATATCAAGTAAAACCTCAAGAATTTCTGCATATAAGAAATCCGTGGAGCTATTTATAGGTTGACAGGTTCAAAAGGATTGTATATGTGAGGTTCAGTTGGTATGTTATGAACAGAAAAAATCGGGTTTTTTAAAAAACTCGGTTTTTAGATGGATAAGTGTATCGTGCCCTAAAATCCGGATTGATCCAATGAAGTCATTAGTCAAGGTGCATACAATCTTTACGCAAGATGGCTTGTTAGCCAAAACTCTGCCCTATTATGAATATCGCCGCGGACAGGTAGAAATGAGTCAGGCAGTAGCCGAGGCCTTTCGAAATCACCAACATTTAATTGTCGAAGCCGGCACAGGCGTGGGCAAAACGCTGGCTTATCTGATTCCCGCTTTGTTTAGCGGCGTGAAAACCGTGGTTTCAACGGGCACGAAAAATCTCCAGGAACAACTGTTTTTCAAAGATATTCCTTATTTGCGCAAATATGTATCCAACGATTTTCACGCGGTATACATGAAGGGCCGCGCCAATTATCTCTGCTTGAAGCGCTTGAATCTGTTTCGCCAGCAAGCCTTGTTTCATGATACCGATGAGGCCGAAATTTTTCAAAAGATTCAAAAATGGGCGACAACTACCAAATCTGGCGACCGCGCAGAATTGAACGGCGTGCCGGAGAATTACGGTCCCTGGCGCGAGGTGTGCTGTACCCGTGAAACGTGTAACGGCCCCCAATGTGAATGTTACGCCCACTGTTTTCTGTATAAAATGAAACGGGAGGCAGAAGAGGCGAACCTGATTATCGTTAACCATCATCTGCTGTTTGCAGATCTGGCGATTAAAGGTCTGGGATTAGGCGAAGTAATTCCGGAATATGAGGCGCTCATTTTTGATGAAGCTCATTTATTGGAAAATATTGCCACATCCTATTTCAGCGTCAGCATCAATAGTTATCAAGCCGAAGAAATTACGCAAAACATCGTTAGAGAACTTGCGAATGCAAAAATAAAAAATGATACGATTTTAAGAACCTTGCAAAACTTACAACAAGCCTCGCAGAAACTGTTCCGTTGCTTTGAAACCACAGAAAGTCGCTACCGGTTGCGTGAACAGACCATGAAACCGGAAGCCTATAAAATCGCTCCAGATATCGCCAATACGCTGCTCATGCTTTCCTCGCAGTTGCGAGGTTTAAAAGACAGCACCGAAGAGATCCGTTTTATCGCTGACAGAGTGGAACAAACCAAACAAGGGCTGGAACTTATTTTGAATATGAGCGAACCCGGCTATGTGTATTGGTGCGAGATCCAGGGGCGCGGTGTGTTTTTACATGCTTCGCCCATTGATATTTCGCAGGAGATGCGCCGCAATATTTTTCAGCAATTTCCCCGCATAGTGTTGACATCGGCCACGCTTTCGACTGGCAATAACTTTCAATTTGTCAAAGAACGCCTGGGACTCGATCGGCCGGTGGAACTAATCGTCGAGTCACCGTTTGATTATGAACGGCAGGCCGTGCTGTATTTACCCCAATGGATGCCCGAACCAAATAGTCGCGATTTTGTTGATTTTGCGGCCTCTGAAATTAAAAAGATCCTGGAAAAATCGCAAGGACGGGCGTTCGTGTTATTTACCAGCTATAAAAACATGGATGACGTGTATGAGCGACTGAAGTATACCTTACCGTATAAGCTCTTAAAACAGGGGCAGAAAAATCGCAGTGCCTTGCTTGAGGAGTTTAAACGGGATGTGCATTCAGTCTTATTCGGCACCAGTAGTTTTTGGCAGGGCGTTGATGTGCAAGGCGAATCCTTAAGCTGCGTCATTATTGATAAACTGCCTTTTGCCTCACCCTCAGAGCCGATTGTCGAAGCTCGCATTGAAGACCTGAATAATCGACGTGAAAATCCCTTTATGTCGTATCAGGTGCCCGCGGCAATTATTACGCTCAAACAGGGATTAGGACGGCTGATTCGCAGTAAACAGGATCAGGGGATCCTGTGTATTCTCGACAGCCGGCTGTTAACCAAACAGTATGGCCGGGTCTTTCTGCAAAGCCTGCCCCGGTTTCCGATTGTGCGCGATCTTGAACTGATTACGCTTCCGCTGCGCGTCGAACCTATGCAGGCTGTGCCGCCGCCGGCGGCCGAATCTCTGGCGCCAGCAGCATATCAAGAGGGACGACAGATTATGTTGAAGCCAAATTCTGATTGGGAAAAAGCAGTTGAAGGTAAAGAACTTGATACCGCAAAATCGTATTCAATGTATGATGTGTTCAGTGAACAGGACGTCATCTGGCACGAAAACTTCGGACATGGTGTGGTCACGGCAATTCAACCGGACAACAAGATCGAAGTGCTCTTTCCATCAGGCTACAAAATCCTGGTCCACGATCAGGTCATCTAATTCTAACCGTCAATCAAACAGGTATGTACCGCGAAACTCCAGTTTCGCGGTACATGTTCATAGGAGGCCAATGATTCAAGGAACAATTACCTCAGTGTATGGGTCGGACATTAACACCGATGATATTATTCCGGCCCTGTATTTGCAGCAAAGTACGGATCGGGCGTACTTCAAAACGTTTGCTTTTGACAAATTTGATCCAGAGTTTCGGGCACGTTGTCAGCAAACATCGGCGAACATTCTTGTGGCAGGCAGCAATTTCGGCTGCGGGTCGAGCCGTGAACAGGCCGTATACGCCATTAAAGATAATAACGTGGTCTGCGTGCTGGCTCAATCGTACCCTGATATTTTTTACCGGAATTCGTTGAGTAACGGGTTGGTGTTAATTACTTTGAAAGACACCTCCGGCTTTCGACAAGGGGATAAACTGCGCATTGATCTGGACGCCGGCATCATTCACAATGTCACGCAAGGCACGCAGGCCACGTTTGACATGAATCCCGACGACAAGCGCACCTTTCAACAAGGCGGCATGATTGGGCGCGTCCGGGCGCACCTGAAAGAACTCTTATCGGGAGCGTAAAACCTGGGGCTGCAAAAGCTCTGCTCTTGCGTGTCACAGCAGAGCTTTGACTTCGGGATTTACGAAGTAGGTAACATGAACGCAGCCGCTCGCCCGGCACAATAAACATGATGAATTTCTGCCTGCGAGCAGCCTTGTTCGCAAAAGATTTCGACGGACAAGGCTGTCCGTCGGTACGGGTATTTTCCACAGGAGAAGAATATGGGACAGACGATAGTTGAAAAAATTGTGTCCAGGCAGGTCGGACGCCCGGTCGTGGCCGGAGAAAAAATCGAACGCTTGCCGATTACCAAATTGTTTTTTAACGATGTGATTGGGCCGCCGGCCATTCAAGGATTTCTGGAAAACTTTCGCGATACTTTTGAAAAGCGCAACAAATTTCCGCAAGTCTTTGATCCGAAACGAGTATTTTTTCTGCCCGATCATTCGGTGCCAGCCTATTCTGTGCCGGTGGCCGAAGGGATTGACCTGATGGAAGAGTTCGCCAAACCCAGAGGCATCAAGGCCTACAAAGAAGGGGATGGCATTGAACATGTCGTCTTGATTGAAGACGGCCAGATTGTGCCCTGGGATATTGTGTTGGGCACAGATTCACACACCGATACTAACGGCGCCATGGGCGCACTGGCCTTTGGCGTGGGCACAACCGACGGATTTTACGCCATGGCGACCGGCCATATTTACGATTTTGTGGTGCCGGAATCGAATAAATTCGAATTCGTCGGACAATTGCCGAAGGGCGTCTATTCAAAGGATATTATTCTCTACATTATCGGAAAAGTGGGGGCCGGCGGATGTTCGAAACGCGTGGCCGAATTCACCGGCGAGGGTCTGCGCGGATTGAGCATGGATGCCCGCACCACCATCTGCAACATGGCGGTCGAGATGAGCGGTCGCACCGGAATTATGGCGTATGATGACAATCTGGCAAATTATTTAAAAGATCGGGCACAATGGCCGGTAGAACCAATTGACAGCGATCCTGACGCACTGTATGCCAACAGCATGATCGTTGATTTGAGCGCATTGGAACCGTGCGTGGCGTTTCCGCACAAACCCGCCAATGTGACGCCGGTTTCGAAGATACAGGAGATGATCGCCCGCAGCCAGGAAGCTCCGACGCCGGATTTCTGCGCAGTGGAGAGCGATAAAATTACAGACGCCTTTCTCGGCGCATGTACGAATGGCCGTTATGAAGACTTAGTCGCCGGGGCCGAGGTGTTACGCGGCAACAAAGTCCACCCGGAGGTTAATTTGATCGTGATACCCGCCAGTCGCAAGGTGTATGAACGCGCCCTGGACGAAGGTATTTTGCAAGTGTTTATCAAAGCCGGCGCCAATGTGGAATCGCCCAACTGCGGTCCCTGCTTTGGCAGCCACATGGGCGTGCTCTCCCGCAAAGCCCGTATGATCAGCTCCAGCAACCGCAATTATCAAGGACGTATGGGTTCGCCGGAGTCGCAAATTTTTCTGGCCAGCCCGGCTACCGTGGTCGCCAGCGCAATTGAAGGCCGTATTGCGGATCCGCGCAAATATCTGTCGTAGCCCTACCCCCCCCCCGGTTTTTTTGAAAAACCCGGATTTTGCCGCATTGCCTCCGCTTGAAATAGCAGTGTTAGGGATTCTGGGGGGGATAATTACCAGGTGTTTTGCGCCATGGACAAAAGCGAGTGAGGATCTTGAACTGAAAAAGAAATTTCGCCTTATTTCCCCCACAAGCGAGGAGAAACGGAATAACTTCCTTCGCTTGCGGGGGACTGAGAGGGCAAAACTGAACAGCCCTGGATTTATCGGAGTGTGTCAGTCGGGATATGGAAACGAAAGACGGTATACAAGTTCTGTACGTCAAGTCAACAGAAGCATGGCGCGAATGGTTGCGTACCCATTGCCAAACAGAAAAATCGGTGTACCTGATTGTATATCATAAAAAAAGTACCACACCGAGCGTGCATTGGCATGAAGCCCTTGAGAATGCCCTTTGCTTTGGCTGGGTTGACAGTAAAGCCCATAAACGAGATCACGAAAGTTGTTACTTAAAATTTACACCTCGAAATCCAAAAAGTGCATGGGGCAAAAAGAATAGGGAACGGGCTGAAAAAATGATACAAAATGGCTTGATGACAGAATATGGTCAGGCGCTTATTGACATTGCAAAAAAGATGGGGAAATGGGAGCCAGAAGATCCGAAATAAGAGACACATACGTTTAACAAGAGTGAGCAAGAATCATGCCCCTGGTAAGATGTTCAACAATGAACTGCATTTTAGAGACTATTCAAAGGTGAAGTGGTAAAGATGACCAAAACAGTGAAAATATTCTTGAATTTAAGCGTGTCAATTGCGATTGGTCTTTGGGTTTCCGGCTGTAAGACCTGGGAATACCATGTTGTGAAACAAGGGATTCAGTTTGAGAAAATATACCAATCTAAGAGAGGAGCAAACATTGGTTATATGACTGAAAACCGCCATATTCAAGGATTCCCTTGTGAAAAGGGCTGGATCCATTTTAAGCAAGACTGGCAATTACTCTCGTGTCAGTTGAGTCAAGACTTTCTGTATAACAGTACTCTCCTTCCTGCGCATACCTGGATTCATTTTCCCTATCATGATGATCAAACCGGATATGTCTGCTCTTTTCCCTATGATGTTGAAGTTCAAGGATATGTCTGTGGAGGAAGCGGCGGGTACAAAGGGACGCATACCGGGTTTTACGACAGTGGAAGATTGCGGAGCTTTTATCCGCCTGAAGATGTCAGGTTCAACGGTATTCTCTGTGAAGCCAGTCTGTTGGTTAATATCCAGCTTCATGAACATGGCACTCTTCAACGCTGTAAGCTGGCGGAAGAGTATCAAGCAGATGGGAAAACGTATAGAAAGGGGAAGACGATTGAATTCGATATAACAACGGAAAAGTAAAATAATACAGAAATCCTGCCAGGGCTTGAAACTTTGGCAGGATTAACAAAATGAGAAAAACAGAGGATGACAGAGACCCCCGGCGATCTTTTTGAATTACTGAAACGGAAGAAATCTATTTTAACCAAAAAACCGACGCTGACCACCGTCTTTTTCTGCCTGAATCTTGACGAGGTCGGCGCGTATCTGCGTGTGGTTGACGATCAGGGTAATCCGCTCGACGCGAGGTATGAATATTATAGCGGCGTGACGCGCGATATTTTGAAATCTCTCGACGCGATTCAGGAAAAGAACAGCTTTCGCATTGATTGGGAAAAGCAGGCAGATCGCATCTATCTCGCGGAACATGAATATCTGCTCTGGCAGCTTCAGCATTGCGAACAGTTTGTTGGCGCTCAGTTTCAGCCGATTCGTTTTGCCGAAGGGGAAGCCAGGGTCAGCATCGCCCTCACGCCGCAGGAGAATGTGCTGCACAGCGCAATTGTCCTGGCGCACCAGGGCGTCAAGATTGCTCCGATTCAATTATTGACTGAAAATTTTGCCTTTTCCGATCACATCATCTACCGCATTCAACCTTTGGGCGAAAATTTTCAAGAATTGTCGCTGTTTGAAAATAAAGTGCTGCCCCTGAACCTTGAAAAGTACCTGTCTCTGCTTTATACCTTTTTTGAGAACATCACGGTCAACTACCAGAATTACAAACAGGTTGAAGGCCCTCCTAAACACACGCAGCCTGCGCTCATCTTTGAAAAAGTGGATGTGGATCATTCCCTGTATCTGCGGGTTTCCACGACGCTGCCGGGGTTTGACGCGGATTTCTTTGACGACTACGAAATTGCCAAAGTCGTGACGCTGAATGATTTGGAAAAAACCCTCGTGGTGAGCGATGTGCTGCACGAAGAAATCTATTCCTGTTTTCAGGAAATTGAGAAACTGCTGCGCAAATATAAACGCGCGTTGGAGCAGCGTAACGACTATCACATCGAGGATAATCTGTTCATTATTGAGGAGGAACTGGCCAAAGAGTTTATTTACAAAGAATTGACGCACTTGATCAACCGTTTTGCCGTGTTTGGGGCTGAGAAGCTCAAATCCTACAAAGTGCGGGCCGTTACGCCGACACTCCATCTGAACCTGTCGCACGGCATTGACTTTCTGGAAGGGGAGGCCACGCTGGATATCGAAGGACAGACCATTTCGCTGTTCGAAGCCCTGAACCATTTCCGTAAACATGCCTATATTCCGCTGAACGACGGGACGCATGCTATTATTAATAAGCAATATATCGAGAAACTGACCCGGATTTTCAAAAAGCAAAAAGAGAACGTCAAAGTCTCATTTTTCGATTTACCGATTATCGAGGAATTAATCGGTGAAAACATGGCGCAGAACACCTTTCCGCAGTCGCGGGAGATCTTCCTGGGCTTTAATACGCTGCAAGAGGCTGAGATTGAGTATCCGGGACTGAATGCGGAACTGAGAAATTATCAGAAACAGGGCTACAAATGGCTGCACTATTTACACCAGCATCGCTTAGGCGGCTGCCTGGCCGATGACATGGGCCTGGGCAAAACCTTGCAAGCCATTGCGATGTTGGCGCACGTCTATCCGCAGCAAACAAAAAGCTCGTTGATCCTCATGCCGCGCACCTTGCTCTTTAACTGGGCCAATGAGATTGAGAAATTCCGGCCTGACCTGACCTATTATCTGTATCACGGCCCGACCCGGAACATCGAGGAGGCTAAAAAATATCAGTTGATTTTGACTACATACGCCACTGCGCGGAATGACATCGAAATCTTCAAAGACGAAGAATTTTACTATATCATTCTCGATGAATCGCAGAATATCAAAAATCTAGATTCCCAGATTTCCAAAGCCGCCATGATCTTAAAAGCTGAACACCGCCTGGCGTTGAGCGGCACGCCGGTCGAGAATAATTTGGGCGAACTGTACGCCCTGTTTCGTTTTCTGAATCCGGCCATGTTCGGCTCCGGCGAAGATTTTAACGCCCAGTATGCGCTGCCGATTCAGCGCGACGGCGACAAAGACAGCCTGCACGAACTGAAAAAGAAAATCTATCCCTTTATCCTCAGACGTCTCAAACAAGACGTGCTGCAAGATTTACCGGACAAAATCGAACAGACCTTGTTTGTGGAAATGTCCACCGAGCAGCAGACCTTCTATGAACAGCGCCGGCACTTTTATTATAACACAGTCAAGGAGCAGATCAAAGAGGCCGGCATCAATCGTTCGCAGTTTTTCATTCTGCAAGCCTTGACGGAATTACGACAGATCGCCTCGATTCCTGAATCAAAAAGCGACAACCTGATCGTGTCGCCGAAACGCGAAGTGCTGCAAGAACAGATTCTGGACGTAATCGCCGGCGGACATAAAGTCCTTATTTTTGCCAATTATCTGCACGTCCTGGATTGCGTATCCGAAGATCTTGATCAGGCCGGGATCGAGTATTTGATGATGACCGGCGCGACCCGCGACCGGGAAACCCTGGTGCAAAAATTTCAAAATGACGATCAATACAAAGTCTTTCTCATGACGCTGAAAACCGGCGGCATCGGATTAAATCTGACGGCCGCGGATTACGTGTTTATTTTCGATCCCTGGTGGAATAAATCCGCCGAAAACCAGGCCATAGATCGCACGCATCGCATCGGACAGGATAAAACCGTGTTTAGTTATAAACTGATTACCAAAGGCACAATTGAAGAAAAAATCCTCAAACTCCAGACCCTTAAAGCCGAATTATTTGAAAGTTTGATTACCAGCGACGGCGCGTCTCTGAAATCGCTGAATGAAGAAGACCTGGAATTTGTGCTGGGGAGATAACACCGACAAGAAACCGGGTTTTTCAAAAAAACCCGGTTTCTCCATCGTTGACATCATGCAATCGAAATTCTACAAGCTCAAAGATGCGCTGGAACAGGTTGATGCGCTGCAATTCTGGTCAACCGGTGTTTTTACCTGTTACGCCTGCCGTAAATCCGTCAAAGGCGACAAATTCACGTCACGTGTGGGGAGCTTATGCCTGCCTTGCGTGGAATCGGAATTAAAAAAAACCGCGCGATCCGTGAATCTCACTATCCAAACCATTCCGAACCTCATGGAAACGCTTGCGGCCGGCGATGCGGTGCGGATGCGCTTAACCGTGATCTGGCGCGCCTACGAAGTACTGCAGCGCGTCACCCGCGAAACTCCTGACCAGCTTGAGCAACTCAAAAAATTGCTCATTCACAATCTGGGCTATGTGCAGGCGCACCCCTTAGCGCCAACAGTTCGTCAGGCCGCCTTTCAAGCCTGCGTGGATTTTGGAAAACCCCTGACGCCGCTTTTGCTCACGCTGTGCGAACCGACGCCCTGGCAATTTTATGCCAATGTGCTCATGACCCTGGGCAAAATCAACCCGAAAGATCCTGAGGTGTATGCCTTATTGGAAAAAGCTGCCTTAGATGCGAATGCGGAAATTCGGAAACGGGCGCAGGCGATCTTGTTAGACATCGCTCCTGAAAAATTTACCGCAAAAGTCCAGGTGCCTGAACAAACGGAACAGCAAAAACGACTCATCGCGGTGGTGAACCAGTTAAATCCTGCTCTTCGTAGTCTCATCAAAGTCGGCATGGACGAAAAACAGGAAACGCCTTCTGCGGTTCAATCGCCGCAGGCCGTTGTTCAGGCGAGTTCCGCCAATCTGTCGCAAGTTGAAACCCTGGTTAATCAAATGTATACGGCGGATGCCCTCAAACAACTCTACAGCAGCTATATTCAGAGTGTAGATTTTCATGGTGCCTCTTTGCGCTTGCACACCAACGTCCCGATCAATAAACTGAAAAAAGCGGAGTTAACTCACATTATGGCTGCCGTATTTGCGAACGCCGCCGCATTTCAGCTATTTTTCAAGAGCCTGCCGCCGGCGGTTCAATCCGTTTTTCAGGAACTGGTCTGGCAGAAAGGCGAGCGCGACGTGGAATTTCTTGAGAAGGAATATAATGTGCGCATTGTAAAAGCTGGGGAATATGGCCGCGGCAACGTACAGGACTTGGAAAATGCTTACGCGCTGTTCCGGGTGCGCAGCCAATACGACTGGCGTTCGTACAGCAAAGGTTCGCGCTATAAATATTTTCTCTCGATTCCGGATGAACTCAGACCCATCTTTAAATCCTATCTGCCGCTGCCTGACGGCTATGATCTGCGCCCCTTAGACGCGATTGAACCGACCGCGCACCTCTATCAAGATCAAGATCGCATTCTGCACGACCTCAAACTCTACCATAGTTACATTGCCCAGGGCAACCTGAAATATTCCCAGAGCACCGGAAAATTGTTGAAGAGTTCGTTGTCCCAGATGATGAAATATTGTCATATTACGGAATTTTACGACTCTACACGCAAGGATTTGCAATATCTGAAAACGTCGTTGATCATTGATTTTCTGCAAGGCATGTCGCTTGATATCAATCAATCGCCCGAAAAAGCCCTGCACCAGATATTTTCCGACTTTTTTCAGAATGTTCAGCCCAAAGCGAAAAAACTGTATGAGTTTCTGTATCATCTCAAAGGCGGATACTACGAACATCAGTATGAGCAGCGCCAGAAACGCGTGAAAATCTCTCTTTTGCAGTTGTTAAAAACTTTTCCGGCCGGCCAGTGGGTTTCCCTCGAGAATCTCCAGAAATACTGTCTGTATCGCGAGATCGATCTTGATGTCGTCAGTCGCACGAGTTACGGCTCTGACCTGTATTTTAACATAAAGGTCAACAGCCGCTATCGCGATTATTATGAGCGTACTTATGCCAGAGGCGCGTATTACCACGACGCCGTAACCGCGCCGTTTCTCAAAACCATGCTGTTCCTGTTTGCGACCTTCGGCCTCGTGGATATTGCTTACGATCTGCCGGTCAACAAAGCCTTGCAAGAACGCGACGCCGACTATCTTTCCTCCTTTGACGGATTGCGTTACGTGCGTATAACCGCCCTGGGGACTTATGTTATCGGATTGACACAGACATATCAAGCCGTTATGGAAGAACATACGGCTAACATTCTGCTCGATGACAAACGCTTGATTTTGAGCATAGAAGGTCGGGATCCGCTGAAAATTCTGGTGCTGGAAAAACTGGCCGAAAAAATCAGTGATACCTGCTACAAAGTCAATTATCAATCCTTTCTGAAAGACTGTCTGACGCAACAGGACATCAAACAGAAAATCGCGTTGTTTCACGAACAGATCGCAGCAAAACCGCCAAAGGTCTGGCAGGAGTTTTTGGATGAGGTGCAGCAGAAGATGAATCCGCTGCGTCCGAAAACCAACATCGCGGTGTTTCAATTGCAGCAGAGTAAGGAACTGATCGCCTTAGTCGCCCGCGACGACGTGTTGAAACGCTATATCCTCAAAGCCGAAGGTTTCCATGTGTTAATTGAGACAAAGCATGTTGCCAAAGTCAAAAAACGCCTGGAAGAATTCGGCTATTTTATTGATAACATTTGATGAATTCAGCCCACGAAAGATACGAAGACAAGAAACCATGTCTGAGAACATCCCTTTAAAACTCCCCATTTTTTATATATTGATCTTTTTCAGAGAAAGCAGGGATTTGAAGTAAAAAAAGCAGGAACATCCTCAGGTGGGCTGCTTTTTTCGTGTCTTTTCGTGTGTTTCGTGGGCAAGAGATGTGAGCCTGAATAGTTTAAGAATTCGGAAAACGTTGAGCGATGGCGTGGATTACGTCGAGCCGCTCGAAAAAGATGTCTATCAAATCCGGATCAAAGTGCGTAAATGCGCCTTGTCTCAGCATGTTTAAGATCGTGTTTTCAGCGAGGGCGTCGCGGAAGGCGCGACGGCAGGAAAGGGCGTCATAAAAATCAACAATTGCGACAACACGACCGAAGATCGGAATATCTTCATCGTGTTTGCCGCGTCCATTTCCCATGGAGCTTATATATTCTGGCAGGATCCGACCGGTTTCGATATCCACATAGCCCGGATATCCGCTGCCGTCCCAGTATTCATGATGATTCAGCGCAATTTCGACGGCCGCTTCTTCATACAATGATTGCGAAGTTTTCAGGAACATCTGCGCGCCCTTGAGCGTGTGTTGTTTCATCATTTCAAATTCTACAGGCGTTAATTTCCCGGGTTTTTGACGAAGATGGCTGGGAACAGCTAATTTTCCAATATCATGCAGCATGGCTGCCAGTCTCAGAATTTCAACGTTTGTCTCAATCTTTACACGCGGAAAACGTTTTTGACGTGCCCAGACTTCATAAATTTCCGCCGCATAGTGGCCTACCCGATGAAGATGAGCCGAGGTCTCCTCTGGATCGCACACTTCAGTTAATGTTTGGATCAGCCGTAAAATTAACGATCGCGTCATTTGCGCTCGATCTAACGCCATGGCAGCATGATTGGCAAAAGTCTTAAGCAAAGGAATATCGCGCTCCAGGAACGGGATTACCGTACCGTCATCATTCCGGGCGTTAATCAATTGCATGACACCCATAATCTGATTGCGTCCATTTTTTAACGGCAGGGTCAACATTGAACCGGTGCGGTAACGCGCTTTGTCATCGAAGGAACGGTCGAATACATAAGGCACTAAATCCGTATTTAGTTGATACACATCCGGGATGTTTACGGTTTCGGCCGTACTGGCGACATAACCAGCTATCGAATAACGATTAATCGGCATGGAAAAACTCTTGTAGATTAGTTTTTCGCCCGCAGCCTGACGCTGTTGTAAGGTATCATTCTGGGCGTGTTTGAATTGCAGCCCTTCACCGCTCTTTATATAAATCGTGCCGGCGTCAGCGTTGGTGAGTTTGCGGGCTGCGCTCAGAATTTTTTCCAAAAGCGCATCCACATCCTGAATCTGCACAATTTCCGTGCCTAAATCAATAAGCTGCTGAAGTTTCTGCTGATCGTTGAGCATATCCCCTCGCGTCGAAAAATCCTGTTAAGAACTACAAGAATGAAGAATAAGCAAGGATTTTTTGGAATGGATCGCCTGCTTTTCTCTCAAACACCAACCTTGTGCCTGCTGGACATCCATCTTCTTAGAGCCAGTCAATAAGATTTTTGTTTAACATCTTCTTGAAAATTTTACCAGGACATTTTGTGAACGTTCTTGCTTGACACCATCTCAACTCTTTGTACAATTGCGTTCAGACAGTGATAAGTCAAGATGAGAATGTCAAGAAGGTGAAGAAACCACAGATTTCGCAGATTAAAAAAGAAAAAATCTGAGTAATCTGCGAAATCTGTGGTTGATACAGCATGGAACAGATCATTTTTGCCGGACGCGAACAGGAAGTGCAGGATCTGATGATGTTTGCCCGCAAAGGGTTAGCGGGCGAAGCGAGCGTGGCGTTCGTGACCGGCGAGGCTGGCATGGGGAAAACGGCGTTGGTGGAAGAGGTCTTCCGGCGATTGAAAGCGGAAATGCCAGAGTTAGTCATGGCAGTTGGGCGGTGTAATGTGGACAGCGCGAGTTATCTGCCCTTTCGCACGATTCTCGAAGATCTGCTGGAAAGCCGCACCGATGTGCAGATTTCCGGCGAACTGGCGAGCGGACGCAAAACCAAAATCAAAGATTCGCTGGTGAGCATTCTCAAGGATGTCGGCACGGATGTGATGAGCATTTTTCTGCCCTCCACCATTGCCGGCATTGCGGGCAAAGGCAGCAAATCGCTGTTCGAAAAATGGTTCGGCTCCGACGCCAAGAAAGATTTGGGGGGCATGGCTACGCCCAAAGATTTGGAGCAGGTGCAGGTCTTCGGCTGGTACACGCGGGTCATGGAAAACATCGCCGCCAAATTTCCGATGCTGCTGTTCGTGGATGATCTGCACTGGGCCGACGCTTCTTCCCTCAACCTGCTGCTCTATTTGGGGCGCGAAACCGTCGAAGACCGCCTGATGCTGATCGGCACCTACCGTCCGCACGAGGTCGCGCCGGATGCGCTGCTGGCGCAGAACAAAACTAAATTAGGGCGCTACGGCGCGCAGGAATTTCCATTGGATTTGACCGAAACCAAACCAGATCATGCCGCCAAAGCGCGTCAGTTCGTGCATGACTACCTGCTGGCGAAATACAACACCAATTTCTCCGACCGCTTCGAAGCCTTATTGGCCGACCGCACCGAAGGCAACGCCCTGTTTCTGACCGAAATTCTGAAGAACATGGAAGAGAAAGGGGAGATTAGCGTCAAAAAGTCAGACGCCTCGGACGCGTCCGACAGGTCCGACTGCAAGGGCTGGCAGCTTACCCACGAAATGATGCACCTTGACGACCTGCCGGAAAAGGTGGAAAACGCCGTCAAAGAGCGCATCGGCCGCCTGGAAAAGCACTTACGGGAAATCTTGGAGTATGCCAGCGTGGAAGGCGACGAGTTTATCGCCCAGGTCATCGCGAAAGTCCGGCAGCTTGAGGAATGGCAGTTGATTGACGACCTGACCGAGAAATTGCAGAACATTCACCAACTGATTTACGAGCGCGGCGGGACAAGTCTGCCCAACGGCGACCGCGTGCATGAATTCGTGTTCAAGCACAACCTGATCCGCGAATACGTCTATGCCCAACTGCCGCAGACCAAAAAGGAACTGCTGCACGCCAAAATCGGCGAATGTTTAGAACAATTGTACGTACCGGAGACCGCCGCGATTGCGGCCGAGTTAGCGATCCATTTTACGCAGGCGCATGTCCCTGACAAAGCCATCAAATATTGCCTGCACGCCGCGCAAGACGCCAACGCCCGCTACGGCGCGGCCGAAGCCGTCAAACTTGCCCAAATGGGCTTAGACGCATTGGAACAACGCGCCAAAGTCCTGCTCCAATCCGAATACGCCGAAACCAAAATCCGCCTGCTCTTAGAATTGGCCAAAGCCGAAAGATTTGGAGGGGAGAGGCATGAGAAGAAAAACCATATCCTTACCGGGATCGTGTCACTTGAAGCCCATTTCCATCTGTTACAACCTACGTCAGAAATGTTGCAAGCCGAATTTTATCTGGAATTGGCAAGATTATGTGACAAAGCCAGTACTCGTACGAAAGAAGAAACGAAAAATTATTTCGAAAAAGCTTTTGCTCTTTATGAACAACTTGACGATAGACGCAAGGTAGCTGAAATACTCTATCATTTAGGAAATATCTATCCCTACGTCCCAACACCTCAAGGAGAAAAAACTCCCCTTGAAAAAACAATAAACGCTCTTGAAAGGGGAGCATCTATCGCTGAAAGTGTTCATGAGAAAACGCTGCAATCGCTCTGTTATGGTCGGTTAGCGTTTAAATATATTTACAGTATTCAAAATCTTGCCCTCGCAGAGAAGTATGCGATACATGCGTTGGAATTAGCGCGAAGTGTTGTGACGTATGATAAGTATGCGGACATCATGGCAAGGGATAATTTAGCAGAAGTTTCTCTGGCACAAACAAAATATAAAACAGGAATCCACTATTTGAATGAGGCACTTGAGCTTGCAAGGAACACGGGACAAATATCTTTGGAAAAAACTATCTTATATGATTTAGGATACCTTTATCGTATTTATATCATGTTCCAACAGAAAGCAATTACGATGCTCCACAAAAGTATTTTACTCAGTGAACAGATAGGAGAGAAAAAAAGTACAGCACTTAATATTTTAGGAGAATTATTAGCCAGGCAAAGTCAATGGGAAAATGCCAAAAAATATTTGCTGGAAGCAGTTATAGATCCATCTGAAAATAATCAATCTCTGAGTAGACGGCGTATCGGTAATCTTTATCTGGTGCAAGAAAACTATTTTCAGGCTGAAGAAGAATTTCAATTTCGATTTCGAATATTAGAAAAATATCGCCGGACTCCTGATTTGATGGATTATGCGTTAATGGCATTAAATTATATTTTGATGGGCAACACAACCGAATATCAAGCATATATCGAACAGGCAACAATTCGTTTTCAAGAGGAAACCCGCCCACATTGGAAATTAGAATATTTATACTATATCGCAGAAGTTCACCGATTGATTGGAGAATACGAGATAGCAAAAACGGAATGTCAGGAAGCCTTAAACGGCTTTTTAGCTCACGCCGAAGACCCCGAAGATTTGGTTGTTGTCGCCGAAGCCCGCCTGAACATGGGCAAAATCCTGGTGGATATGAGCGACTATCAGGACGCCATCACCTACCTCGCAAAAGCCCAAACCGCCTTCGAGATCTGCCAGCATTACGCCCTGGGCGAAACCCTGCTCTACCTCGGCAAAGCGCACCTCGGTCTCGGCGGCGTCATCTTCCGGCGGCAGGCGAAAGAGTATGTGAACAAAGCCCTGGCGGAATTCCAACGCCTGGAACTGCGGCATAAAGAACAAGAAGCGCAAGGAATTTTACAACAACTCACGACAACATGAAAGGAGTCGGCTATGTTACGTTATCTGTTGACTGGATATATCGAACACGCTTTAGCTTATGCAGAGTATGACAAATTGGAAGACGCCACTTTTGCTGGTCGAATTCCGGCGTGTCCGGGGGTGGTGGCATTTGGGAACACCTTGCGGGAATGTGAACACGAGTTACGCTCAACCCTGGAAGAGTGGGTCTTTTTAGGCATCAAATTAGGGCATCCGCTGCCTGTGTTAGATGAATACGACTTGAATCAGGAGGTGCGCGATGAGTCGTTGGCAGCCCTGTAAACGCCGTGTATTCATTCAACGTCTGCGGCAATTGGGATTCGAAGGCCCTTATGCCGGGACGCGGCATCAATTTATGGTGTACGCCCAGCATCGCATGAGTATTCCATCGAATGATGACTACTCCGTGCCGCAACTGCGAATGCTGCTCAAAGAAATCGAAATCATCATGGATCGTCAGATTAGGCTCGAAGAATGGAACGATCTGGATTAGCCCTGGGCGAAACGCTGCTCTATCTCGGCAAAGCGCACCTCGGATTGGGCGGCGTCATCTTCCGGCGGCAGGCGAAAGACTACGTAATCAAAGCGTTGGCGGAATTTCGACGCCTGGAACTGCGGCATAAAGAGCAGGAGGCGCAAGAGGTGTTGAACTCGTTATCATAGGCATGAGGGATTTTGCACGGCGAAGCCGTGTCGGGATACAGCCAGAGGTTTCAACCTCTGGAACACCAGCCGCGCGGGCGATGCGCCCTGAAGGGGTGCAGGAAATTCCCATCGCCCTTTCAGGGCGTGGGGTGATGATGTTCCGCTGTCCAGAGGTTGAAACCTCTGGCTCTATCCCCTCGCCCTTTCAGGGCGACTCGGCGAAATCCTGTGCTATCTCGGCAACGTGCGCGTCGGTCTCGGCCGCCGGCCGTCTTCCGGCGGCAGGCGCAAGAGTATGTGATCAAAGCCTTAGCCGAATTCCAACGCCTGGAACTGCATCATAAAGCGCAGGAACTTTTAAAAACTTTATAAAGGAGTGACAACACGATGCAAACGATGGTCAATACCGATGAATTATATATGCTGATCAAACGCGCGGTGCGCGAAGTGATCCATGAAGAAATGGAAGACTTCTGGCAAAAAGCCATGCCATTCGTATCAAAAGCTGAAATGAACGATATTATCGAACAGTATGGGTCGCCGTCAGCCAGCAAAGAAGTCGCCTATAGCGAAGTCATCACCGTATGAATTGGCGCATAGATTATTCCAAAGACGCCTACACATTCATGGCCAAATAGCAAGTGCATGACACGGTCACGCAACTCTTGAAAAAATTTTTAGAGACGCTGCAAGGCCAACACAGCAATCTTGACGTGAAAAAATTGTGGGGCGAATGGGCGGGCTATTATCGCATACGAAAGGGAAAACTCCGCATTATTTTCACAATCGCGTCGAAGGAACAGGTCATCTTTGTCGAACGCGTTGATTTTCGCGGGAATGTGTATAAGTAAAGAGGGGGGATAATGAAACAGGAATACGATTTCTCAAAAGGAGAACGGGGGAAATTTTATTCTCCGGATGCCGAGTTTCATGTCCCGATCTATCTTGACGCCGATATTACGGAGTTTATGAGTCGGCTGGCGTTGCAAAAAGAGCGCGATTTGAGCGAACTGGTCAACGATTTGCTGCGCCGGGATATCGAGTTGGTTCAGACCGTGCAATAGTCCATTCGGCGAAACGCTGCTCTCCCTCGGCAACGCGCACCTCGGTCTGGGCCGCCGGCCGTCTTCCGGCGGCAGGCGAAAGACTATGTGATCAAAGCCTTAGCCGAATTCCAACTCAAGATCGGAATAGGGCGGTGTTATGTTATCAATACCGTCACGCCGGCGGCTTCCAGAAAGGTTTTATCTTCCGCGGGAATGCCTTCGTCGGTAATCACATAATCAACATCCTGGGGGCCAAAATAGGTGGTCAGTTCGGTCTTGCCGAATTTACTTGAGTCGGAGACGACGATGACTTGCGGACTTTTGGCGGCGATATAGGCGATGATTTCGGCACGCATCATGTCTTTCCCGGTAAATCCGGCGGTTTGCGAAAATCCATCAACGCCGATAAAGGCTTTATGAAAATTAAGATGGTCAATACACAGCTTGGCTATTTTCCCCACTAAACTTTCGCTTTGGTGCTGGTACAATCCTCCCAGCAGTACAATCGGAGTATCCAGATATTCTCTAAGTTCACGGGCGATAAAGACATTGGGCGTAATAATGGTGATTCCCTTTTTTTCAATTAAGGCTCTGGCAACCAGGGCATTCGTAGAGCCGGCTTCGATCAGCACGGTTTCGCCATCTTCAACAAGAGCGGCCGCTTTCTGGGCGATTTTGAGCTTTTGCTTGTAATTGAAAACCATGCGGGTCGAAATATCGTCAGTCTCATTTAACATGGCTCCGCCGTGAATCCGCTTGATGAAACCTTGTTCTTCAAGATAATTCAAATCCTGACGGATCGTGACGCCGGAGACGCCTAAACGCTCTGAAAGCTGCGTCACCGAGATTTCTTTCTGTTCAAGGACAATATTAAGAATAGCTTTTTGTCGTTCATGCATAATGGTCTAAGAGTAAGGCTGCGGACCCAATCAGGCCGGCATCTTCCCCCAGGGCTGAAACTGCAAGCGTGATGTTTTCGTAAATCATATCTTTGGCAAGTTCCCTGAACGTGGTCTCAATTTTTTGAAAAAACTGCTCCCCTAATTTCATTAAGCCACCGCCCAACACAATCAGAGGCGGGTTAAAAATTTGAAATAAATTATACACCCCGATGCCGATTGCGCGGGCATAATCAGTCATAATCCGTTCACACAAGGCGTCATGCTGGTCCAGACCGACTTTGAGCAGATGTCCGTTAAAGGCTGACGGATCGGAAATCTCCAGCGCACACGACATGCCTTGCTGGCGATAATACTGAAACACCTGGGGCAGGGACAGTCCGCTGGCGCAGCCCATTAAACAGCCATAGTTCCCGCAGCCGCAGCGAATCGGGCTGTGCGGATCAATAATGATATGCCCGAATTCGCCGGCCGTGCCGGTCATGCCGCGATACAATTTTCTGTCAATCACAATGCCGCCGCCAATACCAGTGCTGATCGTCATAAACAGCATGCTATCGTAACCCTTGCCGGCCCCATAGAGAAATTCTGCGTAGGTTTGTGCATTGGCATCGTTATCGAGTATCACGCGCGCCTGAAAATGATCTTGAATGGTCTGGCGCAACGGAAAATTCTTGAATCCTGGCAGATTGGAGGTGGTAATCGTCACCCCTTCACAAAACCGCAGATGTCCGGGGAAGCAGATGCCGATGCCTTCCAGTTCGGTTTCATTCAGAGTATTCCTGACAAGCATCTCTTCGATCAATTGCACGATATAGATGGCGATTTCGCGATCCGTTCTGGTCACATGATCATAGACCACGTGTTTATCATGAATCTTCCCCTCGCGATCAGTCAGAACAATCGCCAGTTTGGTTCCCCCAAAATCCACGCCGCATAACCAATGTTTCATACAAGCATGCTTGTTCGTAGTAAACGCTTGAGCGTTTCATCACGCCGCCTGTCTGCTCAGGCAGGCTGAAGCGGTTACTACAAACCGCTCATTCTTCGCTGGCGTAGCCGACCGTTAACCCCGCGATGAAATAGTTTGATAAAAAGATAAATACGGCTAACGGAATCAAGGCGGTCATCACGGCTCCGGCCATCTGAATATGCCATTGCGCGATTTGCGAGCCTTTGAGTTCCGCCAGAATGGGCATGACCGGTTTGACCTGCGGGCCTCGGGTCACGACAATCCCTAACAAAAATTCATTATAAATCTGGACAAACACCAGGATTGCTGCCGAAATCAGCCCCGGAATCGAAAGCGGGATCAGAATTCGATGGTAAAAGGCGATCGGTTTGCATCCGTCAATAATCGCCGCTTCCAGAATGCTTTTCGGCAGTTTCATAAAGAAGGTCGCGGTGATCAACGTTCCCATCGGTAGATTTAAAATGACATAAATCAAAATCAACCCGGAATACGAATTGAGCAAATTGAACATGCTCAGGAAACGGGTAATGGGAATGATAACGATTTGATAGGGCAGAAAGGAGGCCACCACAATTCCGAAAAAAATGAACTGCGACGGTTTAAAATCGAACATGGTCAGAAAATATCCGCCCAGAGAACCGAAAAAAATACACAAGAAGGTCGCCGGAATTGTGATGATAATACTATTCAGCAACCCCTGCTTCAAAGCTTTAAAAGCCGTGGCATAGTTGCTCCAATTGAGTGTTTCTGGGAATTGTAAATACTGCTGGCTGGCGACTTCGGCTTGAGTTTTGACAGAGGTTGTTAACATGGCATAAACCGGGAGTAACCAGGGAATAGACAGCAGGAGCAAGAGAACAACGGTGATGTACGTAAAACGGCGTTCTTTCATGTGTTTATCCACCTTTTGATCGCCCAGAGTGAATAGGGAATCACCAAAAAACTGGCTAAGATTAAAATAACGATACTGGTTGCCGCGCCCATGCCCAGATTTCTTTGACTGAAACTCAGGCGATACATCAGGTATGGGAGCACTTCGGTTTTGATGCCCGGCCCGCCGCCGGTCATAATCCAAACGAGGTCAAACACTTTGACGGTGGTAATGCCTAACATGGTGGTGCAAATCAGTGTGCCATGCCCCACATTGGGGAAAATGATTTGAAAAAGAATGCGGAAACGACTGGCCCCATCAATTTTGGCCGCCTCAATCATCGAGGTGGAGAGGCCGCGGATAGCGCCAATATAAATCACCATCGCAAAGCCGACATACTGCCAGAATCCGGTAAAAATCATGCAATAGATTGACAATTTCGGGTCAGCCAGCCACCCGAGGTGGGCGGTGTTCATGCCAAAACTTTTCAAGATTGTGTTAATCAGGCCTGATCCGGGATCATACATCCACGACCAGAGCACGCCGGTGATGATAAACGACAGAGCCATCGGAAATAAAAAGACCTGCCTGAGCAGGTATTCGGCGCGTCCGATATTGGAGAACAGATAAGCCAGCACAAATCCCACTAGCGTTGTCGGGCCGATGAACAGGAGCAGCCATAAGAAATTATTCCAAATATTCACCCAGAAGCGTCGCAGGGAAAACAAATCCAGGAAATATTTCAGACCGATAAAGTTCCAGGTTGATTTCAAACCTTGCCACTCAGTAAATGCGGCGACAACGTTCCAGATAATCATCAGATACAAGATACCAACTCCGATGAGAACCGGCGTTAAAAACAGGAATCCGTAAATTTTATAATGTTTCATGTTATTGAACGACCCCGTCCCTCACCGAAGCCGCCAAATTTCCCTCCCAGGGGGCAGGGCTGTGAAGTTCTCGCAGGGGAAAAACTGTACCCCCCTTTATTCCCCCCGCAAGCGGGGGGAAACGGATTGACTTCCCCCGCTTGCGGGGGACTGAGGGGGTAGAACTGCACAGCCCTGCCTCCCAAGGGGGAAGAATTTGGCGGCTACGCCGCAAGAAACCCATACCTGCCAGTTTGGGGGCAGGAGTGAGGTTGTTTGAAATCCGCCTCTTATTGCCAGAACCAACTGCTCTTTTCTTTGATCTCGTTACGTTCGGCTGAGGCGGCAATTTCTGCAATCGCAGAATCAACATCGCCGTCTGTCAGGAATTGCGTCAGGATGTCTTGCAGGTCATCCCCAAAAGCCGGAGTCATGATACCGCCGTGATAGCCGTCAATTGCGGCCCGCAATGAGGCCAAATCTTTCGCGCTGCGTTGGCGGTACGGATCAGGATACACATCCGGCGGCACATCATTGACGATCGTGACAGAGCCTTTTTTGAGATTGAAGTTTTTCTGCCCCTCATTCGACATGCAGATTTCGAGCCAGCTTAACGCCAGTTCCGGATGCGGCGCGCCTTTGGCGAGTGGAAAGCTATCGGCATGACCAAACCACAGATCTTTGGGAATCGCGGTGGCGCTGAAGTCTTTCTCAGGCTCCATCCCAATTGCCAGGTAATATCCTAACACCCAGTCGCCCATCCAATACATCGCCGCTTGCCCGTCTTTCAGCAACGCGCCGGCTTCATCCCAGCTTTTGGTGGCATGAAAGGGGTAGAAATAGGGAATCAGAGCTTTATATTTTTCCATGGCATCGCGGAAGGTCGGATCTGTTTTGAAATCGATCATTCCGGTATTGGCCTTTTCATAAAAATCCGGACCGCCAGCAGCAATCAAACACATATCGTAGGGATATGTGGCCCAGACTTTTTCCCGTGTGCCTAAAGAAATCGGAGCGATATCCGGTTTGGCCTCTTTAATTTTTTTACAGGTTTCAAGCAAGGCATCATAGGTTTCCGGCGGAGTCAGTCCGAGTTCTTCAAACAGCGGTTTGTTGTACCACAACCAGTTTGTACGATGCGCATTAATCGGCACAGAATAGACTTTGCCGTCAAATTTCAGGCTTTTGACCCAGGCCGGGTTAATGCGGCTTTCAAAATTGGTTTTTTCCCAGAGATCGTTGATTTCTTCCAGATAGCCGGCATCAATATAACTTTTCTGCTGGTTGCCCTGATGATCCTGGAAAATATCAGGCGGATTGCCGGATTCAAGATTGCCCATCAGCACCGCCAGCATATTGGCTCCACCGCCGCCAGCCACAGGATTTTCAAGAATATTCACATTCGGATGTTTTTCCTTGAATAGTTTAAAAAGTTCATCAATCGCTTCCTTCTCGCCGCCTGCCGTCCAATAATGGAAGATGATGAACTCGTCGGCCGCAAATAACTGCACGGCTCCTACACACATAATTGCCAAAACAAGTCCGAGAATACCAAGCTTTTTCATTGCACTCCCTCCTGTTGTGCAGGTTTTTATACTTGCCTGAGCAGCATAGACGCCTGCCTGTTCTCGTTATAAAGATAATTTGACGCCGATTCTCTCCGAATGAAGAGCGTTGCATATTCTTGACCAGGGAAGGAAAAGTCTGTCAAGAAAATTTTCATTTAAAAATTCTCCATTTTCACTTGAAGCTCCTATTTTTCAGAAAGATATTTGCCAGTCAAAAAAACCGAGTTTTTTGGAAAAACTCGGTTTTTCGTTTTATCTCATAAAAAAGGGAAAATCCTCGGCCTGTCCGATCTGTTCCTGCCCACGTTTGCGCTGGATTTCGGTTTTGGCAGCCTTTACGGCATCCGTGCCTTCGAAGAGTTCGATCCAGTGTGAAAAGCTCACCTCTGCGCCCGGTTGGATTCGGGCGACACGTCTGCCTTCACGTTCTATTCTGCGAGGATTCGGTAAATCCGAACAGGGATTGAAGCCGGCTACATAGCCATCGCGCATTCCGCTGCAGCGTTTCCAGAGGATCGTATAGGGCAGCGTCGCAACCTGGTAACTGACTTTTGCCGCTAAATTCTCGGCAGCATTAACGAGCAGTTGGTGCGCAAAGCCGTGTTCATCCGGGCAGCCTTGCAACAGAAAGACTTGCTCAATAAATCCGGGCGTGGGGCCGGGGAAGGTGTTAAGATTTTGAATTCCGGCGGCGGCAAATTGATCGCGCGGCACAAGTTTATCGTAAGTTCCCAGAAATTGCGAACCTGCTTCCAGAAAAGGGGGGCCAAAATTGGTGTGATACAGCATTTCATATTCTCCGTCCGCGTCGCCGAGATTCGAGAGCGTATCTTCAATGCGAATCCGCGCGCGCCCTTTTTCCAGAATCAGTTGTGTGTGCAATACGTAATTGACACCGAAGACGATCTGTTCAGGAACGTCGCCCTCGATCATGAGTGTCTCATCCTGACAGCGCAGCGCAACCCGACTGGCCGGGGTCCAGCCGACTTTGCCGTGCAGGGGCAAGAAAATACGGTCGGTGTTCCCCATGTTATTGATAATTTCATCATCCCCCATAGCTCCTGACCATTCGATGCCGCAGCGATTGAGAAATTCGTTAAACCCGTAATGGCATCCACGTCCGCCCATTTCCAGCAGATGGATGTACTGCGGATGCACAATTTCCCGTACCGGCGACTGCCAGCCAAGCGGATACGGGCCGAAACGTCCGTCAATAATTCCCATGCCGCGAGTAGGGCATACGCGCAGAGTCAGCAGGCCGTTGGAAATTTCAATCATTTCGACACCCGTCTGGCGTCCGCCGCTCAGCGTCATTTTACGGCAATAGGCTGTGTTGTCAAAGCCGAATTCAGGCCCCGGAATGCAGAAATCAGAGGCTGAAAAAGAGGCATTAGTCTCTGTGATGATCCAAATTTTTTCCATGATGAATACCCTAAAAACTGGGTTTCTTCAAGAAACCCGGTTTTTTTATTTTAGCGAATATATCCAAGATAGTCCTGTTGATATTCAAGAATCGCGTCTAAGGCGGCCTCGGCTGCGGCCACATGATCAACCACCGGATCGACTAATAACGCTTGCAAGGCCAATTCGCGCGAACCGGCCAGCACTGCTTCAACAGTCAAATCGTTCACTGCAACCTGATTATTGAGCAATCCCGCAAATCCTCTGGGCAATTTCCCAAGTTTAACGCCGTGTACGCCATCTTTATCAACCGTCGCCGGAACTTCAACGACCATTTCGGATGTTAAATTCTCGATCAAACCGTTATTGGGAATATTGACTGCCAGTTCTTCTTGATGAGAATCGGTTAAAATGCCCTCGATAATCGGGATTTCGCGCCAGTATTCAATTTCCAGGGTTCCCTTGATTCTCGATTCCGGCACTTGCTCCAAACACCATTTTTTGTAAAAGTTGTAGAAATCTAAGATGCCTTTGTGATCAACCACCGAATGCGCCCATTGGATATATTCGCCCACATGGCTGTCAGTGGTAATCGGCAGCAGTCCGAATTTTTCCAGAATCACCTTAAACAATTCGCGTTCGGCCCAGATATGCTGCCGACTGGGAAGCCGTTCACCGCTGCCGCGTGCTGCATCCAGCATCTCTTTCATCGCGCCCAGATTTTCATAAGATTGTTCCGGCAGACGCTCAAAATAGGCCGGAGCTTTGGCGCGGATTTCAGGATACGCGTCTTTGTCTGTATCTTTATAGATCGCTTCGAGCAGCACGCTGAAATGATTCAATCCGCCAGCCTTGATCTGAAGATTCTTCCAGGGTGTGTTTAAAATTTTCGGCAAGTGTTCCATTAAAGAAACGACTTCATGACACAAGCCAACGACTTTGAGTTCAGGGAATTTACGTGAAATTGCCAGACAGATACGGGTCATAGGGTTGCTGAGATTGAACAAATAGGCTTCTGGACAAAGTTTCTGAATGTCGCTGCAAATCTCAAGAATCGGGGGGATAATTCGCAAAGAATGGAATAATCCGCCAGGGCCGCCGTTTTCGCCGTACACCTGATGAATACCGTATTGCAGCGGGATTTTCCAATCCTGTTCCCACAATTCATAACGGTTGCCGATTTCAATGGCAAGAATGCAAAAATCCGCTCCTCGCAGTGCTTCCTGCCGCGAAGTCGTCGCAACCAGGGTATATTGAAGTTGATTGTCTTCCATATATCGCCGGGCAATCCTCTCAACTTTGCTCAGAGCCTGTGGATTAATATCGTGCAGCACGACTGTACTGCCTTGCAACGCTTTGTTTTTGAAAATATTACCGACTGAACCAAGTCCAAACATTGCGCTTCCTGCGCCAATCAGAACAATTTTATTGCTCATGATTTTTCCCCTCTTAGAAAGATTGTTAAACACTACAACAGATTTGAAAATAGAATGAATGTCTTTACTATAATACTTTGGGACTGAAATTCATATTAACAAAGCGTGTCGGATAATAGTTCCCCAAAACTAAATTACGTGTTCGGTACGAGCGATAATATCATCTTGCGTATCCGGCGCTAAGGTCGTGAAAAATGCGGAATATCCGGCGACGCGCACGATCAGATCGCGGTATTGCTCAGGGTGCTTTTTGGCGTCGAGCAGCGTAGCGCGATCCACAATATTATACTGCACGTGCCAGCCTTTTAAATCAGTGAAAAACGTGTGCAGCATCGCAATGAGCTTTTTCTTCTCCTGCTCTTGTTTGATGGCGGTCGGCGACAATTTCTGATTCAAGAGCACACCGCCTAAAATCTTGTTGGTCGGGAGTTTGGCAATTGACTTAAAGACCGCTGTAGGGCCGAGTTCATCGGTGCCTGAAGAGGGCGAACTCCCTTCAGCCAGGGGTTGAAAGGCTTTTCTACCGTCTGGCGTAGCCGGGACAACCGCTCCGGATGGCACATTCGCGGAAATACTTGAGGTTCCGGCGTAATACCGACAGCCAATCGGGCCGCGTCCGTAGCGCGTGGTGTGATATTTTTTAAGCTCATTGATATAATCCATGTAGGCTTCACGCAGCAAAATATCCACATAATTCTCATCATTGCCGAATTTGGGCGCGTAATTCAGCAGAATTTGCCGCACTCTTTCCCCTTCAGTTTTTTCAAAATTGGTTTCCAGATGGCGCAGGAGTTCCGCTTTAGAAATTTTCTGTTCCTCAAATACCAGCTTTTTGATGGCTGCCAGAGAATTGCCGAGGTTCGCAATGCCGACTTGTAAGCCGGAGATAAAATCATATTTTGACCCGCCTTCTTTGATGGTTTTGCCTCTTTTTAAACAATCATCCACAAAAGCCGAACAAAGAATATCAGGCACTTCTTCCTCTAGGATCGTATCCACAGCCGTATCAATCGCCACACCGGCCCGGGCGTAATATTTAACCTGTTGCTGCCAGGCTCGCAACACATCATCAAAGGACTCGAAGTCAGTTAATTTCCCACGTCCTTTCTTAAAGGTATTGCCAGACATAGTATCTTTCCCGTCATTCAGGGCTGCGAGCAACACACGCATAAAGTTCAAAAAATGCATCCCGGTGCAGCGATAGCCCCATTTACCAGGTACAGCCACCTCAATACAGCCGATTGCAGAATAATTATACGCATCTTCTTTGTCAACTCCAAGTTTAAGAAAAGAAGGGATCACAATTTCATCATTGTTAAAGGCCGGCATTCCAAAGCCTTTTTCAATGACTTGCAGACATTCGAGCATAAACTCGTCGCTGATATGCTTATGATAGCGAATTGAGAGATTCGGCTGTGTTAATTTCGTTTCGCCTACTGAGCGCAGAATAAGATAACTAAGTTCATTTACTGCGTCTTCACCAGTAACGGTTTGGCCGCCGATGGTCACGTTTTGATATAACGGACTTCCCGCGGAAAATCGGGTATGGGACCAGGAGCGAATCTTCAAAAAGGAAAGAAGTTTGATCCAGGTATTTTCTAACAATTCCATGACAAAATCATCCGTGATTTTTTCCTCCTGTTTATCCTGTTTATAGAAAGGATAGAGATATTGATCCATGCGTCCCAGGGAAACGGAATGGCCGTTACTCTCGATTTGCAGCACAAGTTGGATAAAATAAGCCAGTTGCAGGGCCTGGTAAAAATCTTGCGGCGGATACTGTGCAATCTGGCGGCAGTTTTCATGAATTCTGATCAATTCGGCTTTGCGTTCTGAATTGTTCTCCTGTTCACTCATAGAAAGGGCGAGTGCGGCGTAACGATTGATAAAATCGCACAAAGCGCGTAAGCTGATTTCCACGGCCTGATAAAACTGCGCTTTTTTGAGATCCGCCCAATCCGTCAGGTCGAGTTGTTTACGTTTAAATTCCACTTTATCCAGATACCCCTGGATGCCGAGTTTCAGGATTTTTTCAAAATTGACCGCAATATGCCCATCGCCTGAGGTTAAATTGCCTTCAGCGCGGATGATGCCGGCCGCATGGATCTCGCGCAGCGTGTCCGTCATCAGTTCCCGTCCCTTTTCCAGTGTGGTTTTTCCGTGCCAATAGGCGCAAATCTCTTTTAATTCCTCTTTGGTTTCCTCTGAAAGATAAAAGGCATCGCCGGGACGTTTGTCAAATTCATCCAGTTCTTTGAGAATCCATTCAACCGCATATTCGGGAAAAATCGGCGCGGCTCTCAATTTTGACGATTGATTGCCCACAATCAATTCGCCGCCATCAATAAAAACAGTCATTTCCTGCAAGGTTTTTTCCAGCGCGAACGCACGTCTGAGAATGACCGGTTTCGCCGCGTGCTGCTGGTAAGCTTCAGTATAAAATCGGGCGCGTTCGGTGCAGACCGTGGGTCTGGCGTTTAACACCTGTTCGCGTAGAGTGTGAATACGTGTTGATAAACCTGGTTTGGTAGCAATGTGTATCATAATTATCTTCCCTCAATATTTTCCCCTCATCCCTCCCAGGAGCTGACAGGAATAGGTATTTTGTGCTGATGCCTCGTCCGGCCCAGCCATCAATGGCCGGTCTCAAAGCTGAAGCAGGCTGAAGCCCGCTCCCAAATTCCACAGGACGCTTCGGCGTCCTTCAACGTTGAGACTGGCGATTGATCGCCAGGAGACAAGGCACACGAGTTTGCCCCTCACGTGATACCTACCCCTGGCAGCCTCCCAGGAGGCAGGGCTGTTAAGTTCTAAGACCTCACCCCCGGCCCCTCCGAGATTATCCTCCTATCATGACAATAAGCCCCTTGTTTTTGGCGTATTCAACGTAAGATTGTATTTCGTCTTCTGACACTGAGGCGGCCGGAAGGTCGTAGGTTCGGCCTAACAGTGCGTATTTCTGTCGCCCCAGAGCATGATAGGGGATCAAATGAACTTCGTGAATATTGGTCAACGAGGCAGCAAAGTCAATAATAGCGCACATTTCAGTTTCGCTATGGTTAAATCCAGGAATGACCGGAATGCGAGCGACAACCGGAACCTGCGCTGTTTCCAACTGCTTGAAATTCGAGATGATCAGGTCTAATCTCCCTCCGGTTGTAGTCTGAAATTTTTCAGGATCAGTATGTTTCAGGTCTGCCAGAAACAGATCGATATATTGGAGATGTCTTTCGATCTGTTGCCAGGGCACGTGCAGACAGGTTTCCACGGCAACATGAATATCTAAGTTTTTGAGCTGCGGCAGTAATTCCGATAATATCTCCGGTTGGGCAAACGGTTCACCCCCGGAAACGGTCACTCCGCCGCCGCTTTTGCTGTAAAACGGAAGGTCTTTGCTGATTTCTGTCAGGATGTCCGTCACGCTCTTCTCTTCGCCGATCACCGTAATCGCTTTCGATGGACACACATCGTTAAAGGCGAAAGGCTGTTTGAGATGGTCGCGTTGCAGTCTGACCTGTCCATTATCATTTATAAACTCCTGAAACTGTGAATGCTGGACGCATTCGAGACAGCCAATACATTTACGCGGTTCGAACATGAGATCATAGCCAAAAGATTGACTTTCAGGATTACTGCACCAGGAACAGCGCAAAGGACAGCCCTTGAAAAAGATCACCGTGCGAATGCCTGCGCCGTCATGCGTGGAAAAGCGTTGAATATTAAAAATCATCAAATGGGGTACTCCATATATTCATCAATGGTGCTCAAACATTTTTTAGTTACCCCCCTCAATCCCACGCAAGTGAGGGAGACCAATCCCTTTCCCCGCGCTTATAGGGAGAATAAGAGAAGAGCGCAGCATAAGTTATCTGGGGTATTTTCATTTGAAGATTGAAGTGCTTCATTTAAAAGTCAAGGGATTTTTGATAAAATTTTCATGCTGATTTTTAGGGATATTTTATTTTACGTAATTTCAAAAAATCTCTGCTTCTGAGAAATCCTTTGTACTTACTGAGAAGAAATAAGTTGACACTTGCACGCAGATATTTATGATTGTGTTGAGCAGTGATATGCTATGCATATGACGTATTTTAAGTCAGATTGAAATCAACTTCTATATTCCAAAGACAGGGAGGATAAGTCACATGAGAGAATTACTTATTCTGTTCGGGGCCTTGATTGGGTGGATACTTGGCTATGTTTTCCAACTCTATATACCCAAAAAGAGGAGAGAAAAAGGATTGGATCTCCAAAGGGAACTTGAAGAAGCCAAAGAGACGAATCGCCGCCTTGAAGCCCGACTCAGCCAATATCACAACCTGGAAGAACAACTCAATACTTGCAAAACCCAACGACAGCAGCAAACTGAAGAACTGGAAAATGTTCGCGCGAAACTCACCTCAGCCGAAGCACAGATTGCAACCTTACAACAAGGGATAGCTTCCCTGGAGCAGAGAATTGAAACAGAAACACCAGCCTCTCCGGCAGAAGTCTCGCCGGAGATTAAGACGCAAACGCCTCCAATAGAAACCTTTTTGGACATTGGAACGACAATTCCCACAATAGTTGAACGAGAAACTCCGCAAGACGTTGAAGTCGAAACGGTCTCTCCCGAAGTTGAAATACATGTCCCTGAGAAAGTTCAATCAGAAACTACACCAGCCGAAACCTCGCAAGCGGTTATAGCAGAAACGTTGTTCGAAGACTCATCACCAGCGACAGACGTAGAAATACCTTCAGAAGACATTCACCCGGAAAGCGAATCGAAATTATCGCGTTCAACTCCTGAAAAACCGGATAATCTTCGTAAAATTGAAGGAATTGGCCCCAAAGTTGCTCAACTCCTGAATGAAGCCGGCATTTTGACTTTCGAACAGCTCGCGCAAACCGAAAGCGACCGTCTACGAACTATTCTGGAAGAGGCCGGAGGTGTCTTTAAAGCCATGGATCCGGCAAGCTGGCCCGAACAAGCAGGTTTAGCTGCGAAAGGTGATTGGGAAGCGTTGAAAATCCTGCAAGACCAACTCGACGGCGGACGCTATAAATCCTGACATAGCCTCTGGAGACCAACTCTTGTGGTGGTGTCTCCTCATGGTTTTTTTATTTCTAAAGAGTTATAGAGAAATGAAACAGGTATAAACACAACTTTAACATTGTGAGTGTTGGCGCATAAAAAGGAGGGAATACGGTGACTATGAAAAAATTCATCAATGATCCGGCGAATTTGACACGGGAACTGTTGGAAGGGTATTGCCTGGCTTACCCTGATAAGGTTGCTCTCAAATCGGAAAAGCTCGTGGTACGAGCAACTCCCAAGCCAGAAGACAAAGTGGCGATTGTGACGCTCGGCGGGGCCGGCCATGAACCGGCGTTGAGCGGATTTGTCGGTGAAGGTATGCTGGATGTGAGTGTGGTCGGCGATATCTTTGCCGCCCCTGGACCGCCCAAAGTACTCGAAGCCCTGCGCATGATGAACCGGCCGGCCGGAGTCTTGCTTGTGGTGCTCAACCATGCCGGCGATGTGATGAGCGCAAATATGGCGATGCAGATGGCAAAAAAAGAGGGATTGAACGTCAAAATGCTTCTCACGCATGAAGATATTGCGCCGGGCCTTGATGCACCGGCTGAAGATCGCCGCGGACTTGTCGGGTGCGTTCCGTTGTATAAAATCGCCGGAGCCGCAGCAGAGGCTGGAAGATCCCTGGAAGAAGTTTATGCGTTGGCCGAACGTTTCAATCAGAATATGGCGACCCTGTCCGTGGCATTAAAAACTGCCACTCATCCGGTTTCAGGCGAATATATCTCCACCCTGGAAGAGCATGAAATGGAAATCGGCATGGGGCAGCATGGCGAAGGCGGCGGCGGACGTATGAATGTCAAAACAGCAGATGAAACCGCTGAAATCATGCTGGAAAAACTGCTCAAGGCTATTCAGGCCAGACGCGGCGATCAAGTCTTTGTGATGCTGAACGGCAGCGGCGCAACCACCTTAATGGAGATGTTTATTGTCTATCGTCAGGTCAAACACCTGCTGGATCAGAAAGGCATTGAAGTGGTTGATGCAATGGTGGATGAATATCTGACCGTGCAGGAAATGGCCGGCTTCCAGATGTTCGTGGCTAAGATGGATGATGAATTGACAGTGTTGTTACAAGCGCCGTGCAATACCCCTTACTGGGTCGTGCGATAGACACGGATTTGACTCCGTTCAGAGTTCAGGAGAAAAAACCGGGTTTCTCAAAGAAACCCGGTTTGTAGAGGTTTGACTTTGCTCAGTGTGCGCGGTCTGTCGAGCGGAGTCGAGACCGGAGTAAGTTCAGATCTGAAAATCTCTTGCTCAAGCAGGTAATCTGGTCAACATATTGAGCACCAGAGTTGCTGAGTTTTGAGCGGCGGTGGTCATGCAGGCGTGGTACATGGCAGGGCTGGCTTCAGCCGTCACCAGATCGGAGATCGAGCGGATAATCACAAAGGGCGTTTGAAAGAGATAACAGGTTTGGGCAATCGCCGCGCCTTCCATTTCTACAGCCATGACTTCCGGGAATTTCTGGCGAAGCGCACTAATCTGCTCATGCTGGTGGATAAAGGAATCGCCGGAGATAATCTGTCCCTGATGAATGCTGATCTGTGCCTGCTCAGGTAACGAGTCGCACGCCAGCGCGACGAAGGTTTTATCCGGAAAGTAGGCGGCCGGCATCCGCGGAATCTGACCGTATTCATATTGAAAGATGGTGGCGTCCGCATCGTGATGCCGGACTTCCTTTGAGACCACAATATCTCCAACGCGCAGCACTTCCGGCGGAAATCCGCCGGCCACGCCGGTATTGATCACCGCGTCCGGGTGGAATTTATCAATGAGCAAGGTCGCGCCTACGGCCGCATTCACTTTGCCAATCCCGCACAACAGCAAGGCAACCTCGTGTCCGCCCAGCCGACCGGTGTGATAGTGAAGCGGGCCGTATGCGGTCACGTGCTCTGCTTCCAGTCGGTGTTTCAAGTGCTCTAATTCTTCCGCCATGGCGGCAATCATTCCGATTTTCATATTGTGCTTACTCCTATGAAACTACAAGGATTTCTCATAAGCAAGGATGTGTTATCCCTGGTTATGTGAAATCCCTGTAGTTTCACCTGCCTGGTGAGCATTCCGCTCATGATAACTCCTTTGAAACTACAAGGATTCCTCATAAGCAAGGATTGTTATCCCTGGTTATGGGAAATCCCTGTAGTTTCACCCTGCCGGGTTAAGCATACGCTCATTGATACTGCTCAAGGAATCAACCTGTCATTCTGCCTAATCGTGTCAACAAGAATGTATGCGAAAATTATGACGACGCGCCGTGAAAACTTTCTTGACATGCGATGGCTTTTGTTATTCATCATTCGCAGAAGATGACATCATTTGCTTGGCATGGTATCTGTTTGGCGATGCCGTGATTTATAATCCTTGTTTCCAAAAGAAGAGGAAAGCATCATGAAAACTGTGATTGATATTGAAGATCTAAAGCGGATGGTCAATGGCGCGATTGCCCAAATTCGAGCGCAGCATGCGTACCTGTCGTCCTTAGACGCTGCAATTGGCGACGGAGATCACGGTACGACTATTTTGCGCGGCATGAATAATCTGGCCAATGTGCTGGAAACCACCTCAGCCAGCGATTTGAAAAGCTTGCTCTCTGAACTTGGCTGGTCTTTTTTGGGCGTTGATGGCGGCGCTTCGGGACCCTTATTGGGCAGTTTCTTGTTGGGAATGTCAGAAGCGGTTGGTGAACAGATGACACTGGATTGTCAGGCTTTTGCCGCGATGTTCGCCGGCGGATTGGCCTCGATTCAGCAGCAAACCAGAGCCAAAGCGGGCGATAAAACCTTGCTCGACGCGCTTATTCCGGCTGTTGAAGCCCTGCGCAATGCCGCTGCCGATGGTGATCGCATTCTTACAGCTTTGCAAAACGCCGTCAACGCCGCCGAAGCAGGCGCAATCGCCACCAAAGAGATGCAGGCGCGGATGGGCAGGGCTAAAAATCTGGGAGAACGTGCCATCGGACACCAGGACCCCGGAGCAACCTCAATAGTCTTAATTTTCAAGGGTTTTTTGGAAGGATTGTCACAACCACCACAATGATCATCAATTCAAGTTTACGAACAAAGATTTCTTTTGCGGTCGGATTGGTTATTTTTATTGTGCTGGGAACAAGCACCTTTGTTCATATTCAACAGTTAGAACGGGATTATCTGCAAGCGGTTGAATGGCGCGCTGAAGCTCTGTCGCAGGGGATTCTCAACCAGATTATGAACAACCAGGAATATGATCCGAAGTATTATATTCATAATCCCGGCCTGTTAGGCGTGTTTTCGTTGCAATGTATGCAATTATATGAGCGCAATAGAGCGCAGAATGTCGCGCATATCAGTATTATTAATGCGGCCAACGTCATCGCGGCGCATAACGACAGAAACCTCTGGGACACCCCGATAGAGAATGCTCTGCTCCGTGAGAGTCTTGAGCGGCAGGAATTAGTGACTGTCCTCGCCGGAAATACCTATCATACCCTTGTGCCGATTGTGTGGAATCGAAATATTTATTTGGGAAGCATTGATATTGGGTTTCCCAAGCAGGTCGTTGACCGCAAAGCGCGGGAATTGATGATGAATTCGGCGATCTTATTCTGTATTTATTTGATTATGGCGGTTTTTGCCAGTTCGACCCTCATGCATATCATGTTGAGAAATATCAGTCGTATTCGCCAGGGGATCGAAACGCTGTTTCAGGATCCTACCTATACTCTGCCGCCGGTGAAAGGGGAATTCAATGTGATTGTCGAAAAGATTAATGAATTAGTTACTAATGTAGCGGCAATGAAAAAATATGAAGACGAGCTGGAGAAACGGGAACGTATGGCGGTGCTAGGCGAGATGGCCCTGGGCGTGGCGCATGAGATTAAAAATCCTCTCACCTCAATCAAAGGTTTTACCCAGATGTTGCAGCGCACAGCCCCGGACAATGCCAGAACAGTCAAGTACCTGGATTTAATCGACGCGGAACTCAATCGGGTCAATAAGCTGCTGAATGAGCTGCTTGTGTATGGAGGCCGGACGTCATTACAATTCACAGAGGCAGATCTGGAACAGATTATTTCGGAATTCATTGATAAATTACACATAAACCATCCCCAAATCCGCGTGAAGAAACGTCTGCAAGGACAAAACTTTCGGGTACGGCTTGATAAGCACAAAATGATTCAGGTCTTTGATAATCTGCTCAATAACGCGGTTGAGGCCCTGAGCGAGAGAGAGAAGCCAGTGATTGGCATTTTTATGCAGGCGCGAGAAACAGGCGTGACAATTACTTTTATGGATAATGGCTGCGGCATTCAGACCGCCTATCTTGACAAGGTGCTGCATCCCTTTTTCACCACCAAACCAAACGGCTATGGCTTCGGATTGGCGATTTCCTATAAAATCCTTGAACAACACGGCGGTAATTTGCAATTGTTTTCGCGTGAGGCGTGCTATACCAAAATTGTCCTCACGCTGCCAAAATGTCAGGCCCAAAAATGATCCTACGTGAGTTGTGTCATGACACTTCGACTCCGCTCAGTGTCCGGAGCGGGGGTCGAGACATAAATCATTCAGGATGTCTATATGAAATATAAACTGCTGATTACAGATGACGAACAGAGCGTCAGAATTTTCTTAAAAGATCTGTTTCTTGAGGAAGGATTTGATGTCTGTGAAGCCAAAGATGGCAAAGAAACCCTTGAGGCCGTCAGAAATGACGCGCCGCATATTATTATTCTTGATCTTAAACTTCCGGATTTGAATGGCCTGGAGTTGATTTCACAGATCAAAAAAGAGCAGCCGCTTGCCGAAATCATCATTATTACAGCCCTGGGCACAGTCGAAAATGCGGTGAAAGCGATCAAATTCGGCGCGTATGATTTTATCACCAAGCCTTTTGATATCGAAACGATTCTGATCGTGGTCAAACGCGCGGTGGAATATATCACTGTCAGCCGCGAGAATATTGCGTTAAAGCAGTTACAAAAAAATAAAATCTATTTTGAGGAATTTATTGGGGAATCCGAAGAGATTCGCACTATTAAAAATCTGATTGTCAAACTCGCGCACACGGACGTGCCTATTCTGATTACGGGGGAAACCGGGACAGGGAAAAATATTTTAGCCCAGCAGATTCATTTTACCTTATCGGCCCATGAAACGCCGCTGGCCTATATCAATTGCCCCGGGATTCCCGATTCGCTGTTTGAATCGGAATTTTTCGGACATGAAAAAGGGGCCTTTACCGGCGCAAATACCCAGAAAAAAGGACGTATTGAGGAAGCGCGCGACGGCACGTTGATTCTTGATGAAATCTCAGAGCTGCCCCTGAGCATTCAAGCCAAACTCTTAGATTTTCTACAAACCAGGAATTTTTACCGGGTCGGAAGTAATCACCAGATTTCGCTCAAAACCCGGGTTGTTGCTCTTTCGAATAAAAATCTTCAGGCCGAGATCGAACAAGGACGATTTCGAAAAGACTTGTTGTATCGTTTGAATGTGATCCATCTGCACATCCCCCCGCTGCGGGAGAGAACTGAGGACATCATGCTGTTCGTCGAATATTTTTTGAAAACTTTCCGCAAACGGTATGCCAGGAACATCAGCGGAATTTCGGATTCCTGTCGACAGCTTCTGTTGAATTATCCCTGGCCGGGCAATGTGCGTGAATTGAAAAATGTGCTGGAACGCGCCTGCATTGTGTGCGAACATCCGATCATTGATGAACATGCCATCATTTTTGAAACCTCGCATCAGCAGTCAGCACCAAAAGATTTGAAGAACTTGATGAACGCTTATGAAAAACGTCTGCTGATTCAAGCCCTGGCCCGACATAATGGCAACCGGGTGAAAACCTCGGAAGAATTGCAGATTTCTCTGCGAAATTTGCACTATAAATTGAGTAAGTATCAGATTAGCGGCTAGTGCAAGTTTTTGCACGTCATGGTGCAAGATTTTTCGTGATGATTTCCAGACAACGAATCTTTCGGAAAAAATCATGTTGCATCCATTTTTCTTGACAATAAGGGGAAATATTCCACATCAATAATCGTTATTTGTGCTACGGAGTTCCTGTTGGCATAATGTTTGCTTTCTGTCATAACGTTGTGTCATAAAACAAGAAACCAGGTTTTTTTGAAAAAACCTGGTTTCTCCTTTGATTTGTCCTGCTCACAAGATAAACAAAAAATAAAGGAGGATGGGTATGCCATTAGGAGTTCTTGCAATTATCGCTGCGATCCCCATTGTGTTAGTACTGGTATTGATGGTAGGGCTGCGTTGGCCTTCGACCAAAGCGATGCCGTTGGCGTGGGTCGTCACTGGGTTACTTGGCATGGTGATCTGGAAAATGTCACCTGGGTTTATTTTGGCTTCCACTTTAAGTGGGTTTGGGAGTGCAATCAATGTGTTAGTAATTGTTTTTGGCGCGGTGTTGATTTTATACACCTTGCGGGAAAGTGGTGCAATGGATACCATCAGTTACGGGTTTCTGCATCTTTCTCGCGATCGCAGAGTTCAGGCGATTATCATTGCATTTATGTTCGGCGCGTTTATCGAAGGCGCGGCCGGGTTCGGTACTCCTGCGGCGTTGGCTGCGCCGCTGCTCCTCGGACTTGGTTTTCCGGCCATGGCTGCCGTCTGTCTGGCTCTGATCTGCAACTCTGTGCCTGTAACGTTCGGGGCGGTCGGCACGCCGATCTGGTTCGGCTTGACTCCTATAGAACCCTCGATTGAAGAGGCTATTGCTCAGGGAACGGCCAACGGCTTTACGACCTTTGACGGGTTTCTAAGAAACGTGTCTGTGTGGTCTGCGCTGATTCATGGGCTTGTTGCAATCGTTCTGCCGTTGTTTCTTGTCTGCTTTATGACCCGTTTTTTTGGCAAGAATAAACTCTGGAGCGAAGGTCTGGGGGCCTGGCAATTCTCGCTATTTGCCTCAGTCTCATTTATTATTCCTTATTTTCTCATGGCCGTGTTATTTGGTTCTGAATTTCCTTCCTTGATCGGCGGCTTGATCGGATTGGGAATCACCATGACCGGGGCGAAAAAGAAATGGTTTACGCCAAAGCGGGTCTGGGATTTTGCGGAACGATCGCAATGGGAAAAAGAGTGGGTCGGGGAAGTCGAACCCGGTTCGACAACCATCACGCCCAAAATGAGCCAGTTAGCCGCCTGGACGCCTTACATTTTGATTGCCATTCTCCTGGTACTCACCCGTGTGAATTTCCTGCCCTTCAAAGCATGGCTGAATACCTGGGGCAAAATCTCTTTCACTCATATTCTGGGGTATGAAACGGTGAATTTCAGTATGACTCCTCTCTATCTGCCAGGAACAATTCCGTTTACGCTGATCGCGATCATCACAATTTTCCTGCATAAAATTCCGGCGGAGAAAGTTAAAATAGCCTGGACACAATCCTTTCAACGATTGAAAAGCCCAACGATTGCATTGTTATTTGCTGTCGCCATGGTGGAAATTTTAAAACAATCAGGCGTCAATCCGGCCGGATATAAATCCATGCCATTGACGATGGCGTTGGCAGTGGCGGCCATTGTTGGCAAAACCTGGCCGTTCTTTGCCGCCTATGTCGGTTCTTTAGGGGCCTTTATTGCCGGCAGCAATACCGTCTCGAATCTGTTGTTTTCAAGTTTTCAATATGGACTGGCGTCCACCGTGGGCATCAGCCGCGAAATTATCGTGGCCTTACAAGCTGTGGGCGGCGCAATGGGTAATATGATCTGCGTGCACAATGTGGTGGCAGCGTTAGCAACGGTAGGTCTGGTCGGGATCGAAGGGCTTATCATTCGCCGTACCCTCGTTCCGATGATTTTATACGGCATTCTGGCCGGCACGCTTGGTTTGCTCTTCTCGTATGTCTTTTTTATTGGAATATTTTAATGTGATTTTTGGGTAAAAACCGAGTTTTTTCAAAAAACTCGGTTTTATACGTATCAATGACAATTTTATTTTATGAGAATTGTCATGAGTTTACGATCGCCCGACATCATGAAACTACAGGGATTTCACATAAGCACGGATAACACACTCTTGCTTATGAGTGTGATCCTTGTAGTTTCACAGGAGAAAACTTTATGAAAATAATTGTTCCGATTAAACAAGTTCCGGAAACCAGCAATGTGAAAATGGATGAAACCACCGGAACCATGATTCGTGAAGGTGTTGAAAGTATTATCAACCCTCTCGATCTGTATGCAATTGAAATCGGCATCCAACTGCGCGAGGAATATGGCGGATCCCTCACGGCAATCTCGATGGGGCCGCCAAGCTGCAAAAAAGCTTTAAAGGAAGCCATTGCCATGGGCTGCGACGACGCGATCCAGATCAGCCATAAAGCCTTTGCCGGCGCGGATACCTGGGCGACATCCTATGTGCTGTCGGAAACCATTAAACGCCAGATCGGGCAATTCGATCTAATCCTGTGCGGAGAACGGGCGACCGATGGCGATACCGGACAGGTTGGCCCCGGAATTGCGTCATTCCTCGATTTGCCGCTCGCCACATATATCAGTAAAATTTATGCGATTGAAAACGGCAGTCATTTTCGCGTGAATCGCCTGATAGAAGGCGGCTACGAAGTCTTGTCGCTGCCTTTCCCGGCTCTGCTGACCGTCGTCAAAGAAATCAGCTTTCCGCGCCTGCCCACGCTGCGCGGCAAACAGAAAGCCAAAACCGTGGATATCCCTGTCATCACGCCGGACGTGATTGGGGCAAAACCGGAGTGTATCGGCCTAAATGGGTCGCCCACGCAAGTCGTCAAGATTTTTCGCCCGCAAGTGTCCAGACAGGGAGAAAAATACGTGATCAAAGAAGAAGCTGATCTTGAAAACGCCGTCAATAAACTCGTGGATTTCTTGCAGCAAAAATTATTGATATAGTCTTTTGTCATGTCTTAAATGACGGGTTCGTACCGCGGACATCCTTGTCCGCAATGCCCGGACAGGGATGTCCGGGGTACATAACAACCCATCACTGTCAACTTGACAAAATAGCAGATACAATCAGAGCTTATGCAGCTTACTCAGATGAAACCATTCCGGTTACTCTGCGGACCGTTTATCTGGAAACGCTGTGAAACTTCTGGTTTTGAATATGGATTATCAAGGTGTATGGACATTATCAGAACAGAAAAACGGAATGATCCACTCTGTTTCTTACGAACTGTTGAACCGGGGGAAAGCCCTGGCGAAAAAGCTAGACGTTCCGTTAAGCACGGTGTTATTCGGGCATAATATCGCTGAAAGCGAACTTCAGGAAGTGATCTATCGCGGCGCAGACCAGATCTACCTGGTCAATTATCCGATCTTCGCTCATTTTTTAGCTGAACCGTATCAAAAAGCATTGAAATTTTTGATCAATCGATTTCGCCCTGAAATTATGATTGCGGCCGCGACAACCACCGGGCGCACGGTGATGCCCTATGTCGCCACGCAGATGTTCGCCGGATTAACGGCTGACTGCACGCTGCTGGATATTGAAGAAGGTACGCGCAACTTATTGCAGACCCGGCCCGCCATCGGCGGCAATATTTTAGCCACCATTAAAACGCCAAACGCGCGGCCACAAATGGCGACCGTGCGCCCCCGATCAATGAAACCGGCTGAACGCGACGTCTCGCGCACCGGTAAAATTATTCCGGTCGAACTCCCTGCCGACTGCCTGCAATCGCGTGTCACCTTTGAAGAATTTGTAGCAGACGCCTCGCTATGCACGCCGCTCCAGGATGCCGACATTATTGTGTCGGGAGGTCGCGGACTGGCCAAAGGCGAGAATTTTGCCCTCATTCGCAAACTCGCCAGGATGATCGGAGCGGAAATCGGCGCATCTCGTGACGCCGTTGATCGCGGATGGATTGAATATCCGCATCAAATCGGTCTCAGCGGCAAAACCGTGTCGCCCAAATTGTATCTGACCTGCGGGATCTCCGGATCAATCCAGCATATTGCCGGAATGCAGACTTCTGAAACGATTGTCGCGATCAATAAAGATCCGGATGCCCAGATTTTCAAGCTTGCTGATTTTGGGATTGTCGGCGATTTATTCGAAGTTGTGCCTGCTCTTATTCGCAAACTTGAGGAAAGAACCGTATCATAAAGTACGTAAAGGACTGGAAGTGCTTGAAGTGTAAGATTCCGTTTGACCTGCTTTCAAGTGTGGCGCGGCAATGCACTTCACTTACTTTCATTCACTTTTCACGCAGTTATGACAAGAGCATATAACACAGTGACTCCGGCAATCGTCGCGGAATTGAGGCGGATTGTCGGCGACCGCAATGTGCTGTTCGGCGATCCTGACCAATTAGAAGCGTATGGTCACGACGAAGTGGCTGATCCGCATTATGCCCATGCGCCTGAAGCGGTCGTAAAACCGGTGACGGCGGAAGAGATTTCCCGAATTATGCAATTAGCCAACCGGGAATTGATTCCGGTCACGCCGCGAGGGGCGGGCAGCGGACTCTCGTGCGGGGCTGTTCCGATCCATGGGGGCATTGTGCTCTCGGTGGAACGCATGAATAATGTGTTGGAGATCGATCCTGGTAATATGATGATTACCGTCGAATCCGGGATTGTGACCAACCAAATCAATACCATCCTGGAAGAATATGGCCTGTTTTATGCCGGGTATCCGATGAGCCTGGAAACCTGCTTTATCGGTGGTAATGTCGCCGAAAATGCCGGCGGCGGAAAAGCCATTAAATACGGCGTCACCGATCGCTATGTGCATGGCCTGGAAGTCGTGCTGCCAACCGGCGAGATCATTGAATTAGGGGGAAAGCGGGTTAAGGATGTCACAGGCTATGATCTGCTGCACCTCATGGTGGGGTCTGAGGGCACGCTGGGAATTTTTACCAAAGTCACACTGAAACTCCTGCCCCTTCCAAAAGCCAAAGTTGACTTGCTGGTGCTCTTCAAGACCGTCCAGGAGGCCATTGATATGGTGCCGGTTATCATGACAGAAACCGGCATTATTCCGACCGCCATCGAATTTATGGATAAATTGTCTGCGCAAACCTCTTGCCAATATCTCAATGAACAATTTGCGTATCAAGAAGCCGGGGCCATGCTCTTAATCGAGCTGGATGGCACGAATGATGAGATTGTGGAACAGCAATACGAAGTTATTGGCGACACCTGCTTGAAGCGCGGGGCAATAGAGGTGTATGTGGCAGATAATTACACGACTCAGGAACGGGTTTGGAAAGTTCGCAGAAATATTGCCGAGGCCTTTAAAGTCTATAGCCCGGTGCAGAGCCTTGAAGATATTGTTGTGCCTTTCGCCCAAATCCCGGACTTAATCAGAGAAATTGATCTGCTCTCAAAGAAATATGGAGTGATTATACCAAGTTACGGTCATGCCGGCGATGGCAACCTGCACTCGACCCCGATTAAGCCCCCTGAAATGACGATGGAACAATGGTACGAGATTTTGCCGAGCATTCTGGAAGACCTCTATATCAGTACCGCCAAATTGGGAGGGACAATCAGCGGCGAACACGGAATCGGGTCAAAACGCAAAGGGTTTATGAAGCTCGTCATGCAGCCGGAGGTGATTGATGTCATGAAACGGCTGAAGGTCACGTTTGATCCAAACAATGTCTTAAACCCGGGGAAAATTTTCCCTGAGAATTAATTGAATCATCTGATGTACTCCACCCCGGCCCCTCTCCAAAGGAGATCTGACAAGGGTAGGTATTTGATGCTGACGCCTCGTCCGCCCAGCCATTAATGGCCGGTCTCAAGGCCGAAGCAGGCTGAAGCCCGCTGCTGAATTCCGAAGGGCGCTTCAGCGTCCTTCGGCTTTGAGACTGGCGATTGATCGCCAGGACGGGTCTTTTGGGGAGGAGTTGGAGAGGGGATGCGTAATATGAATTATGAAAGTAGATCTTAAATACGGCAAACAGGGATTGACTGTTGAATTTCCTGATGAACATGTGACCGTAATCGAACCGGAATTTGTCGCCGGTCTTGCGGATGAAAAATCCGCGTTTTTTGAGGCGTTGCGCCAGCCAATCGGCTCGAAGCCGCTCAAAGATCTGATTAAGCCGGAGGATACGATTGCAATCGTGTTCTCTGATTTGACGCGGCCGGTTCCGAATACACGGATTATTCCATGGTTATTGGAAGAATTAGCGTTTCATCCCAAAGAACGCATCACGCTGATCAACGCTACCGGAATGCACCGGATTAATACGGAAGACGAACTGATCAGCATGCTGACGAAAGATGTGGTACAACAGTACCGGATTATCAATCACGTTTCCACAGAGAAGGAAACGCTGACCTCTCTGGGGACAGATTCGTTTGGCGGCCCAATTTATGTCAATTCAGAGTATTATCGCGCCGATGTCAAAATTTTGACCGGCTTTATTGAACCGCACTTCTTTGCAGGCTTTTCAGGCGGGCCAAAAGCGGTGCTGCCGGGCGTGGCCGGCGCAGAAACCGTCATGTACAACCATAACGCGCGCATGATCGGCGATCCAAAGGCCACGTGGGGCATTACCAAAGGAAATCCGCTCTGGGAAGAGATTCATGAAGTCGCTGTCATGACCCACCCCACCTTTCTGATCAATGTCACTCTCAATAAAGATCGCGCGATCACCGGGATTTTTGCGGGCGACCTGGATCAAGCTCATGCGCAGGGCGTAGAATTCGTCAGAAAAACTGCTATGCAGCCGGTCGAACACGCGTTTGATATTGTAGTCACCACCAATTCCGGTTATCCCTTAGATATTAATCTGTATCAAACCGTGAAAGGCATGTCTGCGGCCCGAAAAATCGTCAAAAAGGGCGGGAGCATTATCGCGGTGTCCGAATGTTGGGATGGGATTCCGGAACATGGCAACTATAAGAAAATTTTACATGAAGCGACCTCGCTTCAGAATATCCTGGATACAATTCATGCGCCCGGATACTCGCAATTCGATCAGTGGGAAGCGCAAATCCAGGCCATGATTCAGCTCTGGGCCGATGTGTACCTCTATTCTTCGCTGTCTGAAGATGAAGTGAAAAAAACGCATATTACCCCAATTCCGAGCATTGAAGCGTGTGTTGCAGAATTGCAGCACAAATACGGTCCAAACGCCTTAATTGCCGTCCTGCCCGAAGGCCCGCAAACTATCCCGTATCTGCTTGAGAATTGAGAATGACGAAAAACCGGATTTCTTCAAGAAACCCGGTTTTTTTATAGGCTATTCTCTTATTCTTCACTTTTTCTGCTTGCCAAAAAATGCGCTATCGTATAGGGCGTTTTCACAACAACGCTTATGGCCTTGTCTGTCGTTCATCATTCTCAAAGAAGGCAGAAGGAGGGGAAAACATGAAACCTGTTGTCAGAGTATGCCTCAGTGTTTTGGTATGTTGGGGGTTAATCGTCAATACGGCCCATGCGGAAGATTCATCACGCAAATTGGGAGTGGACAAACGCCATGTGCTTGCCCAAGACATCCAATTTTCGCCTTCAAATGAGGTGTTTCACTGGAAAATGGTGACACCCTGGTCAAGAGAGCTGCTTTTCTATGATATTGCCGCGCACTTCTGCGACAGCGTGCGTCTGGCTTCGGCCGGTCGTTTGGATATTCGGCCATTTTCAGCTGACGAGTTAGTCCCTGCCATGCAAACGTTCGATGCGGTCAGCCAGGGAATTGTCGAAGTCGGGCATGATTTTCCGGGCTACTGGAAGGAGAAAAATGAAGCCTTTGTAGCCTTTGCCTCTGTGCCTTTTGGGCTGGATGCCGAGGGGTATAACATCTGGCTCTATGAAAAAGGCGGACTTGAAATGCTGCAAGAGCTGTACGGCCGCTTCAATCTGTACGCCTTGCCCGGAGGGCAGGTCGGACAGGAAATGGGGCTGTTTTCCAACAAACGCGCCACGAAAATGGAAGATTTCGCCGGGATGCGCGTACGCACGGTTGGCTGGTATATGGAGATTCTTCACACCCTGGGCGCACTGGTCAGCCCGCTGCCCGGCGGCCAGGTCTATCTGGCCCTGGAACGCAACATGATTGACGCGGCAGAATTTTCGTCCCCGGCGATGAATTATGCCATGCGATTTGACGCCGTGACAAAGTACAGCTTGCAGCCCGGCGTACACCAGCCGGGACTGCAGTGCAATCTCTTTTTCAACCAGGAGGCCTGGGACACGCTGCCGGAAGACCTGAAATGGATCGTAGATATTGCCGCGCGCGAAACCCAGCTTTGGAGCTACACCTGGGTCAATAACCTGAATGCCGAAGCCATTCGCAGATTTCAAGAACATATTGAAATCGTCATGATGGATCAAGCCACGCTGATTTCATTTCGAAAAATAACAAAACAGTACCTCGACGATTTGAAACAGCAAGATCCGGATGTCAAGAAGGTGCTGGATTCTCAGGAAGCATTTCTCGAAGAGTATGCAGTGTGGCGCAACGCCAGAAGCGGCGCAGCCCCCTGGCCGTATAAAACCTATATCTCCGGCAGAACCACAGAATAAGCCGTTCGTCGTTCGCGCTTGAGCGCGTTCTTCCGCCTGAAGGCGGAACTACAAACGGAATAGGCCGTTCGTCGTTCGCGCTTGAGCGCGTTCTTCCGCCTGAAGGCGGAACTACAAACGGAATAGGCCGTTCGTCGTTCGCGCTTCAGCACGTTCTTCCGCCTGAAGGCGGAACGACGAGCGTTGTGGTCTTAGGCCATTTGTACCTCTATCCCCAGCCTTTGCAGCGTCGCCTGGGCTTCTTCAGATAGCTCGTTATCGGTGATGACCATGTCAAAATCCTGCAAATCGGCAAAATAGGCCACCTTGACTTTGCCGAATTTGGTGGAGTCAACCACAAGAATTTTCGTTTTTGCCGATTGCAGTACGGCTTTTTTGGTGTCAATCTCATACGGATTCGCGCAGGTCACGCCTAAGGTCTCGCTGACGCCGGCTGCAGAAATAAAGGCTTTATCCGCTCGAATTTTTCGGATTAAATTGATCCCGTCCGAACTTTCGAACATGAGGGTATTTTCGTGGAAATAGCCTCCGGCAAAAATCGGACGACAGTTCTTTTTGCGGTAAATATCCACTAAAATGTTAAGCGCGTAACACAAGATAGTGACCGGGAAATCTTCGCGGATAAATTGGGAAATATTTTCTGTCGTTGAGCCGACATCAAGAATAATCGTATCATTTGGTTCAATCAGGGCGGCCGCTTTTTTCGCGATCTTGACTTTTTCTCGGGTGCGTTTGGTTTCTTCATTAGAGATAAAATATTTATCTTCATCCTCTTCAGATCCGTTCTCACTTTTTAGAATCGCTCCTCCAGAGATGAGTTCGATAATGTTGTCATCCGATAGCAGCGACAAATCTCGACGGATCGTCATTTCAGACACGGCAAACTGTCTGGTGAGTTCTTTAATGCTCACCGCATTTTTCATTTTTAACAGATTAATAATCTGCTTAATCCTCTGGTTTTTATCGAATTGGTGCACAGATTTTTTTACACAGGTGTTCATAAGTAACGACATTATCAAAATCGTTGATATAATCTCGACGGAAATTGTTACATATTTACCATGTTAAATCTAACAAAGAGACTTGTCAAGAAGTTAATAGATCTTTCCCCTGATAGAAGGAAAAATTTCATCAAATAAAAGGGAATGTAAAAAATATTTCTCAACAAGAATTCTTCTTGACATAGATAAATTCATTTCTTATGGTGTTAAAGGATTATCAAGAACTGTGACGATAATCTCAAACCAATCATTTTAACCTTAAAGAAAGGAGTCACCATTATGCAGAAAAAATTAGGGATAATCAGTGTATTCATGGTCTTGACTGTCACTCTTTTAGGTCTTGAAGGCGCGCTTGCCCAGGAAAAAATTTTGCTGGGCTTTTCACATGTCGCCATGAACTGCCCGTATTACCTGGCGATGGAACAGGCGGCAAAGGATACGGCGGCGGCTCGCGGCGCAGACATTATTGTATTGAATGCGGAAGAAGATATTTCGAAACAAATCGCTGACATTAACAGTCTTTTTGTGAAGGGGATCAAAGGGTTGATCGTGAATTCCACGACAGAATACGGAACGATGCCTGTGATTAAAATTGCGAATGGGATGGGGATTCCGGTTGTGGCAATTGATCGCCCGTTGTATGGCGATTATCTGGCGTATGTGGGAATCGATCAGTGGAAAGCCGGAGAATTACAAGGGGAATATATCACGAAAGAACTTTTGCCCGATGGCGGCAATATTGTGCTGATTATCGGCGACCCCGGATGCCCGGCCTCAATCGGTCGCGGAAACGGCATGAAGAGCATCCTGGATAAACCTGAAAACGCTGGTAAATATAAAATCCTGGCAACCTATAAAGCCAGTTACAACATGATGCTGGGGATGCAGAAGATGGAAGAAGCGATCGCGGCGTTTAAGGATGAAATTGATCTTGTGTATTGCGCGAATGATTCGATGGCCTTAGGGGCATTGGAAGCATTGCGTCAGGCTAAAATGACAGATGTGCTGGTATGTGGAGTTGATGGCCAGAAAGAAGCGTATGAAGAGATCCTTAAAGGCGACCAATATAAATCAACCGTGATTAATAATCCGACGGAGATTACCATAAAAGCCGTCAATCTGTTGATAGATTATCTTGAAAAAGGCGAAGAACCAGCAGAACGCGATGTCATTACCGGAACAATTCTCGTGACGCCTGAGAATGTGAAAGAATACTACGATCAGAATTCGGTGTTCTAAGCGTATTGGCTTTCATGAGAGAACCCGTTTAAGCTTTAGTAACTACTTCGCGTTGACGCAAAGGCTCCTTTGCGCTCCTGTTTCAGTTGTATACTTATTTACGAAATCATGTAGTAGTTACTTAAACGGGTTCTCTTTTCATTTTCGGTTGTTCTGCTTCTCACTTAGAAGTCTTGTAATCATGGGAGACGCCTATGTCGCACAAAATCATTCCCATAATATCGAATTACGGCTTATTTTTCATTTTACTTCTACTGATTATCTTTTCATCAATTCTGTCGCCGCTCTTTTTCTCGTACCTGAACATTACGAATTTACTCATCCAATCGAGCTTTACCGGAATTTTGGCTATTGGAATGACATTTGTGATTCTCACCGCCGGCATCGATCTGTCCGTCGGAGCGATTGTCGGATTTTCTTCGATTCTGTTTGCGTCGTTGTTACATGGGGCGATCTTTACCTTCATGCCGGATACGATTTTTATATATGAGGGCGCTCCGAAATTAACCCCGGTCTTCCCCATGCCGTTCAATTTTGTGTTTGTGCTGTGTATTGGCGTATTGATTGGTTTTCTCAGCGGCTTGATGTCATATAAATTGGGCATCCATTCTTTTATTATCACCCTGGCGGTCATGATTTTTACACGAGGATTGGCGATTTCTTACACTCACGGTCAACCGCTGTTTGGCATGCCTGAGTATATCAATTTTCTGGCGTATGGACAATTTCTGCGTATTCCGATGCCAGTGATTGTCTGGATTATTGCGTCGCTTTTTTCCTTTTTGCTCTTGAAGTACACACGTTTTGGGCGGGGAATTTATGCGGTCGGCGGCGGAGAGGAAGCCGCGCGGTTATCCGGGATCAATCCGGGACTGTACCGTATCTTTCCTTTCATGGCTTCGGGGTTTTTTGCAGCCCTGGTGGGTGTCATGATGTCGGGACGCATGGCCTGTGGGGACCCTAAAATTGCTGAAGGATGGGAATTAGATGCGATTGCGGCGGTGGTGATTGGCGGCACCAGTCTGTTTGGCGGCAGAGGCGGGATTGGAGAAACGGTGGTCGGCGTGCTGATCATGGGCTTGATTATTAATATGATGAATTTATTGGAAATTTCCGCCTATCCCCAACAAATGGTCAAGGGCGTCATTATCATTCTGGCCCTCGCCTCGCAAAATTTTATGATGAAGAGGAGCTATACATGAGCCAACCGGGAGAATCCGAAACCTTATTATTAGAAGTGAAAAACATCGAAAAGACGTATCCGGGCGTGCGTGCGCTGGATAATGTGAATTTTGATGTGCGCCGCGGAGAAGTTCACTGCCTGGCTGGCGAAAACGGGGCCGGAAAATCCACGTTGATCGAAATTATCGGCGGCACGCATAAAGCGGATCAGGGCGCAATTTTACTTAATGGCGTTCCTGTCGAGTTTGCCAGCCCGAAGCATGCTCAGGAACATGGGATTGCTGTCTTACATCAGGAATTACCGGTGCTTCCCTATCTGACAGTCGCAGAAAATATTTTCCTCGCCCGGCAGCCGCGAACGAAATTGAAAACCGTGAATTATGCCGAGATGAACCGGCAGGCCAAACAGTGGTTGGATATGATCGCCGCTGATATTCATCCAAAAACCCTGTTAGGAAAGCTGCCAGTGGCAAAACAACAGATCGTGAGCATTGCTAAAGCTCTTTCCCTTGAAGCAAAGGTCATTATTCTAGATGAACCCTCGGCTGTGTTGACCAATGTGGAACTGAAACGATTATTTGAAATTATTCAGGACTTAAAAAAAGAAGATCGCGGCATCGTGTATATTTCCCATCGTCTGGAAGAAATCTTCGAAATCGGCGATCGTGTTACGGTGTTACGCAATGGGGGGCTGGTTGGGACCAAAGATATACGCGAGACCACCAAAGAATTGTTGATCAAAATGATGGTGGGCAAAGACATTGCTGAAAATGAATGGCTGGCGCATGAGACGGTGGTCAAATCTCGATTGCAGAAGAGTTTTTCCGTCAAAGGACTGACGCGCCAGGGCGTGCTTCAAAATATTTCTTTTGACGTGCATGCCGGAGAAATTCTCGGTATTTTCGGACTGGTCGGGTCAGGCCGAACGGAATTGGCCCGTGCGATTATCGGAGCAGACCCGCTTGACGCCGGGGAAATCTTTGTACAGCAGAAAAAGGTTCAGATTCGTTCCCCGAAAGAAGCCATTCGATCCGGAATTTGCCTGGCACCCGAAGATCGCAAATCGCAAGGCTTATTGTTAGGAAAATCAGTGCAAGAAAATATCACGCTGCCCAATTTGAAAAAACTTAAAGGCATATTCATGCTGAGTTATAACAAAATCACGGCATACGCCACTGACTTTGTCCGTAAACTGAATGTCGCCACTCCCTCAGTTCATCAAAAAGTCCGCTTGTTAAGCGGGGGCAACCAACAAAAAGTCGTTCTGGCCAAATGGCTTGGCATGAATTCACAGGTCTTTATTTTTGACGAACCCACCAGGGGCATTGATGTTGGCGCAAAAGAGGAAATTCGCACTTTGATCCGGCAATTAGCGCAAGAAGGAAAGGCGATTATCCTGATCTCCTCGGAATTGCCTGAAATCATGAGTATGGGGGATCGGATCATCGTGATGCACAAAGGCGCGGTTACCGGAGAGTTGTTGCGCGAACACGCGACCAAAGAAAAATTACTTGCCTATTCGATGGGGGTGACGCCAGCATGAAGCACGCACGTACCAGTCAGAAAAGTTATCGGCTTAGCTCTGTAAAAACCGCGCTCGGCCCTTATGTGGTGCTGATGCTCTTGATCATCATCGCCTCGATTCTTGCGCCCGGATTTTTAACAGTGCAAAATGTGTTGAATTTACTCAGAAGTTTTTCCTTTCTCGGATTTATCAGTATTGGTATGACCTTTGTGATCCTCTCGGCCGGCATTGATTTATCCGTCGCTTCGGTTCTTGCGCTGTGTGGGGTCGTAACCGCTCTCCTCCAGCATTGGGGCATCTATTTAGGCTATACCGACGAGCTTTCCTTTATCTATCCTGTGCCCTTGATTTTTTTTACTGTGCTCGTCATCGGCGCGGCGCTCGGCTTTATAAACGGACTGGTTATCGCAAAATTGAAAATTGCTGATTTTGCGGCGACTTTGGGTATGATGGTCTTTGCCAGAGGATTGGCATTTGCTATCAGCGGGGGGCGGACGATCTTTGGCGTGAGTGAAGCAACGCTCTTTATGGGACGGGGCACAATCGGAAACATCCCCTTTGTCGCACTTTTGTGGATTGCGGCGATTCTGATCAGCGGGTTTGTCCTGAAATACACAATTTTCGGAAAAAACCTCTATGCCAGCGGAGAAAATCCTGAAGCAGCCAGACTGTCAGGAATCAATCCTGATTTTTATAAAATCGCAGTCTATACGATCTCCGGATTTTTGGCCGCCCTGGCCGGAATCTGCATGACCGGACGTTTGAACGTCGGCGAACCCCGAGTCGCACAGGGCTGGGAATTGGATGCGATTGCAGCGGTCGTGATTGGCGGCACATCTTTTGCCGGAGGAGAGGGAGGAATCGTCAAAACCATTGTCGGCGTTATGATTATCGCCTTGATCCGAAACATCCTGAGTTTACTCGGTATTCTGCCGGAACCTCAGCAGATGATCATGGGTGTTGTGTTGTTAGGGGCTGTGATCCTCCAACACTGGAGCGCCAAAAGAGAGGTATAATATGAACTTCTATGCTCGTAGTTCGCGCTTTAGCGCGTTCTTCCGCCTGAAGGCGGAACTACGAACTCATCTACGCTAACTTACCAGGAACTCTATTCATTATGAACACATACGACACACAGAAAAGATTTACAGAAAAAGTGGCCATTATTACCGGAGCCGGACTGGGGATGGGACGCCAGACAGCGTTGGATATGGCAGCAGAAGGGGCTAACATTGCTGCGGTTGATATTCTTGAAGACCATATTGGCTCGCTACAGCAAGAGATCGAAACAGGCGGCGGGCAATGCCTTGCCATCCGCTGTGATATTGCCGACCGGCAGCAAGTGGAGGCGATGGTCAAAAAAACCTTCAAAACTTTCGGGCGGATTGATATTCTGATTAACAACGCCGGGTTGCTGATTCCGGGTACAATTGAGGAAACCACGGATGAATTGATTGATAAAACCCTGGCTATTAATGTCAAAGGCGTGTTATATGCCATCCGGGCCGTGACGCCGATTATGAAAGCCCAGAAATATGGCCGAATCGTGAATGTTGCTTCCATCACAGGGAAACGGGGAGATAACTCTACGATCTTTGTCTATGGCGCATCCAAAGGTGCGGTGATCTCGCTTACCCGTTCGACCGCCAGACAACTAGGGCCTTTTGGCATTACCTGCAACGCCATCGCGCCCCATGCTGTCATGACAGAGATGATGAAATATTGGGATGAAGACAAAAAAGCGCGCATGGCGGAATCCATCCCGCTCAAACGCCTGGGCACCGTCGCAGATATGTCCAATCTGATGAGGTTTCTGGCGTCCGATGAAGCCTCGTTTATTACCGGAGAAACGATAAATATTAACGGCGGTTATTATATGGATTGACAAATTTATGTTGTTCTTGATAGTGGTGAATTGTAGAAAAAACCGAGTTTTTTCAAAAAACTCGGTTTTTAAGAGAATACGCAACATCTACAAGGAGGAACTATGGCAGAGAAAAATACAGAGGCATTAGGAATGATCGAAACGCGAGGGTTCGCCGCTATGGTGGAAGCTGCTGATGCAATGGTGAAAGCGGCAAAGGTGGACCTGGTGGGCTATGAAAAAATCGGCGGCGGCTATGTGACGGCTATTATCAGAGGCGATGTCGCGGCTGTGAGAGCCGCTGTTGACGCAGGAGCCCGCGCGGCCGAACGTGTCGGAGAAATCGTATCCACCCATGTTATTCCCCGGCCTCACGGTAATGTGGATTGTGCGCTGCCGCTTGGCCGCAAGCCTGAAGAAGGGAAAGAGTTATGAATATTGACGTAAGAACCTATATTTTTTTAGATTCATTGCAATTACAAATGGCCTCGTTTCTTGCGACGATTTCACGCGGCTATTATCCGGTGGCGGATCAGGCCTGCTGCATCATTGAAATCGCTCCTGGCATTGAAATTAACCGCTTAACGGATATTGCCTTAAAAGCGACCAATGTTGCGCCCGGCTTGCAGGTGGTCGAACGCGCCTTTGGACTGCTGGAAGTTCATTCGGATGAACAAGGCGATGCGCGTCAGGCCGGCGAAGCTATTTTGCAAGAAATCGGGAAAACCGAAGCCGATCGTCTCAAACCGCGCATTTTGACCAGCCAATTGATTCGCCATGTTACCGATCATCACGCTCAATTGATTAACCGGACGCGCTATGGCAACATGGTGCTGCGCGGCGACACCTTATATATTCTGGAAGTCGAACCCGCTGGCTACGCGTATTACGCCGCGAATGAAGCAGAAAAGGCGTCGCATATCAACATTATCAATGTCCAGGGGTTCGGAAAATACGGTCGTGTGTATATTGCCGGTGACGAGGCTGAGGTGATTGAAAGTCAGACAATCGTCGAGGCTCGTTTAGAGGGCCTGACAGGTCGAACAGTTTCATCTTCTGATTAACAAGTGAGGATATGAACATGGCAGAACAACAGACAGATGCTTTAGGCATGATTGAGACCCGCGGATTTGCGGCCATGGTGGAAGCCGCTGATGCAATGGTCAAGGCCGCAAAAGTCGAACTGATTGGATATGAACAGATTGGCGGCGGTTATGTGACCGCCATCGTGCGCGGTGATGTGGCGGCCGTACGCGCTGCCGTTGACGCTGGTGCGCGCGCGGCAGAACGGATCGGCGAAATCGTCTCAACGCATGTTATTCCACGGCCCCATACAAATGTGGACAACGCCCTGCCGCTCGGGCGCCAGGCGCAAGAATAACAAGGCTTAAGCCTTGACATCAATGTCAAGGCTCAAAGCAAAAGCAGGCTAAAGCCAGCTAGAGTGCGCTTTAGCGTACTTCAGCTTTGAGCCTGGCGATTGATCGCCAGGCTTAAGTCTGAAAGGAAAACCATGGTACTGGCACGTGTCGTAGGGACGGTCGTCTCAACGCATAAAAGCAAAAAAATTGAAGGGATCACATTTTTACTCCTGGAACACCTGGACCCATCTACCATGCAAGGGAAAAATAGTTACATCGTGGCCATGGATGCGGTTGGAGCAGGAACAGGGGAAGTCGTGTTTTACGTTAGCGGGAGCAGCGCACGCATGACGCCCGTCACTGAAGGAAAACCGGCGGACGCCTCAATTATCGCTATTGTTGATAGCATTGAAAAAGACGGGCAGTATGTGTATCAGAAAGCCAGGGAGGAGCGATGATTCTTGCAATGGTTGTGGGGACAGTTGTCAGCCGTGAACGCGCTGATGGTCTCGAGGCCCCTACCTATCTCTTAGTCGAACGCTGCGATCAGCAAGGAACCGGCAAACGCGATTTTCTGGTCGCTCTGGATTTAATTGGGGCCGGATACGGGGAAGTTGTGCTCCTGAGTCAGGGCAGTGCGGCCCGTCAAACACCGACTACCGATGATCGCCCGATTGATGCAGCCATCGTCGGCCTTGTTGATCTGATCGATCAAGAAAACAAGGTACTCTACCGGAAATAGGCGTACCACACGCAGGAATGAACATTTCATTTATGTAGGAGAAGAAAAGGATTGTGGAAACGCTTGAACAAAATATTCGCGTTTTAGTTGAACAAGTCTTACAAGAGATCCATCCGCACAGTGTGCAATCCGAACCACCCTCTGAAAGCGGAATTGGGGTGTTTGCAGACATCAACAGCGCCATTGCTGCGGCTCGTATTGCCCACAACGAGTTGATGAAGCTGACGCTGGAAACCCGAAAAGCTCTCATTCAGAACATGCGACAGACCATTCTGGATCACAATGAAGTGCTCTCAAAAAAGGCGGTCGAAGAAACAGGGCTGGGACGTTGGCAAAATAAACTCGCCAAGCACGAATTGGTCGCCCTGAAAACTCCGGGCGTGGAAGATCTGGAGCCGGTGTCATATACCGATGATCACGGCCTGACCCTGGTTGAACGCGCGCCTTATGGCGTCATCGGCGCGATTACGCCCAGTACGAACCCTTCTTCGAGCATTGTGAATAACAGCATCGGGATGATTGCGGCCGGAAATGCGGTCGTCTTCAATCCTCATCCTGCCGCCAAAACGATTTCAGCCATGACTATCTCTCTGCTAAACGAGGCGATTGTTCGGGCTGGCGGACCGCGTAACCTCCTTACGGCGATTGCAGCGCCAACTATTGAATCAGCGCAAGCCCTGATGAAACATCCCTATGTTGATTTGTTAGTGGTGACAGGCGGACCGGCGGTGGTGCGCGTGGCGATGAACAGCGGCAAAAAAGTCATTGCCGCGGGGCCGGGGAATCCGCCCTGCGTGGTGGATGAAACCGCAGATATCGAGAAAGCCGGCAAAGATATTGTGGATGGGGCCAGTTTCGACAATAACATTGTGTGTATCTGTGAAAAAGAAGTATTGGTCGTAGCCTCGGTTGCCGACCGCTTAAAAACCGTGATGAAAATGCACGGCGCGTATGAACTGAATGAAGAGCAGATCGCGCAGATCACGAAATTAGTGATTGCTGAGCCTGGCGGTCCGGGCAGAGAAGGTGTTCCAAATAAAAAATATGTTGGCAAAACCCCAGAATATATTGCAAAAGAGATCGGATTAAAGATTCCTGAGTCTATAAAACTCCTGCTGTGTGAAGTCGGACGCGAACATCCGCTGGTCTGGACCGAACAACTCATGCCCGTCTTACCGCTTGTCCGCATGAGAAGCGTTGATGACGCCATTGAGTTAGCGGTTGAGTGCGAACATGGATTCCGGCATACCGCAATCATGCACTCCCTGAACATTAAAAAACTCTCGAGAATGGCGCGGATGATGAATTGTTCAATCTTTGTCAAAAACGGTCCCTGTTATGCAGGTCTGGGGCATGGCGGGGCTGGATTTACCTCGTTTACCATTGCCAGCCCCACGGGCGAAGGCTTAACCCGCGCTCGCACCTTTACGCGCGAACGACGCTGTACGCTGGTTGATTATTTTCGAATTGTCTGAATAGAACACAGATTAGACTGATTGATCAGTCTCATCAGTCCAATCAGTGTTCTATTCCCCCTATGAAATTAGGAAAAGTGATCGGACGAGTGGTCTGCACTCAAAAGTTAGAATATTTTGACGGCCTGAAATTGCTGCTGGTGCAGCCGCTCGATGAACAGCAGCGCGCCGCCGGCGATGCCCTGGTTGCGGTTGATACGGTTCAAGCCGGCGAGCAGGATCTGGTATTTTATGAAACCAGCAAAGAAGCCGGCTGGGCTTTGCCGGCATGGTACACCCCGGCTGATGCTGCCATTATGGGTATTATCGATCACCTGGAAGCAGGAGGAACGCCGTCATGATCCTGGGAAAAGTCGTTGGCAATGTGGTATCAACCGTCAAATGTCCTGATTATGATGGGTATAAATTACTGATTGTCCAGCCTGTTGATCCTGCCGGAGCGCCCAGCGGCAAGTCTCTGCTGGCGGTGGATGCCGCGCAGGCCGGCATTGGGGATACGGTGCTGGTGATTGATGAAGGCGGCTCTGGCAGAGCCGTTTTGGAGGCTTCTGACAAACGCACGATCCGCACTGTCATTGCTGGCATTGTGGATGAAGTGTCTGTTTGAATATCATGGCAGAACAATCTCTTGAAAAACTTGTTGAAAATATTGTCAGAGAAATGTTGACCCGACAGGCGTCAGCCTCCTCTGATCCTGCGTCGTCTCAAGCAGAGGTGTCCCAGGCCAAAACGGTGAACGAGAAAGACCAGGTGCGGCGCGTGGCGATTGGCTCGGATCATGGTGGATTTGAGGCCAAAGAAACGCTGAAGATCTATTTACAGGGCCTGGGGTATCAGATCATGGATGTGGGCACGTATTCCAAAGAGAGCGTTGATTACCCTGATATTGCCGTGAAAGTCGCCCGGAAAGTTACCAGCGGCGATTGTGAGCGCGGCATTATGATTGACGGCGCGGGCATCGGATCGTCCATGGTGTGCAACAAAGTGTGCGGCATCCGCGCGGCCTTGTGTTATGATCTGCGCACGGTGGTCAACAGCCGGGAACATAACAACGCCAATGTCTTAACCTTAGGCGGCCCGCTGCACAGCGCGGATCAATTGTGCGAAATGGCAAAGGTCTGGCTGGAAACCAGATTTGGCGGAGGAAGACACTGGCCCAGAATCAATAAGATGATGGCTATTGAACGAAGGGAACGCCCTTACGAGGAACGAAAACATGGATCAGAATGAACTCATTGAAAAAATTACCAAAGAAGTGATGCAACGTTTACAGGCCGAACTCAGCCGGCAGGGGATGGGAACCGCCGTGCCGGCGGCCGGCGGCGTTCAGCTTTCAGCGGCTGAACTGGCAAAATATATTGATCACACCCTCTTAAAACCGGATGCCCTGCAAGGTGCGATTGATAAGGTTTGTGAAGAGGCGATTCAATATAAATTCAAATCCGTCTGCGTCAATTCAACCTGGGTGCCTTATGTGGCGAAAAAGCTGCAACGTACCGGCGTGCTGGTGTGCTCGGTGGTCGGATTTCCATTGGGCGCGATGGAGAGCCGCGCGAAAGCTTTTGAGACGCGTCAGGCGATTGAAAACGGCGCGCGGGAGATTGACATGGTCATCAATGTCGGCGCGTTAAAATCCGGAGATTTGAAAACCGTGGAAGAAGACATTCGCGCCGTGCGGCGGGCTACGCGCGGCACCACCATTCTGAAAGTGATTCTTGAAACCTGCCTGTTGAAGGATGAGGGAAAAGTGATTGCCTGCGAGCTTGCCAAAAAAGTCGGCGCAGATTTTGTGAAAACCAGTACCGGATTTGCCGGCGGCGGTGCGACCGTGGAAGATGTGACCTTAATGCGGCGGGTTGTCGGCCCGAATATCGGCGTCAAAGCCAGCGGCGGTGTGCGCGACTACGAGACAGCTATTGCCATGATTGCCGCCGGCGCGACCCGGCTCGGCACGTCGTCCGGCGTCGCCATTGTCACCGGCGCACAGGGGAAAGGCGCGTATTAAGGGCGTATTAAGTCCGCCCAGCCATCAATCGCCAGGAGACCGGGTACACGAGGTTGTCCTTCAAGTTATCCCTCCCCCTGTCAGCGCAGGGAGTTTATGTCCCTTTATTTATCGAGCGGACTCTTGACCGCGAGTGCGCCTGTTTGCATGACATGCGTGTAGATCATGGTGGTTGATACCTCTTCATGTCCGAGTAACTCCTGGACGATATGGATGTCATAGCCGTCTTCCAGCAGATGCGTGGCAAAACTGTGGCGGAACGCATGGCAGGTGACGCGTTTGGAAAGACCTGCGGCGCGGGCAGCCTGTTTGACAGCGCGCTGGAATCCTTCCCCGCTGGCATGATCGCGATAGGCCTTTCCGGATTGGGGATCGGTCGAAAGGGTTGCTGAGGGAAATACGTATTGCCAGATCCAGGCGGTTTCGGCGTGAGGATATTTTCGGGCCAGAGCAAAGGGCAAAGGCGTCCTGCCATGGCCAGCTTTCAGGTCATCTTCATGTAAGCGTTTGACCCTGGCAAGGTGATGCTGCAAAGGTTCTTGTAACACATCCGGCAGCATAGTGCGTCGGTCTTTCATCCCTTTACCGGAGCGGACGGTGATCTCACGCCGGGCAAAATCGAGGTCCTTGATGCGTAAGCACAGACATTCCATCATACGCAAACCGCTGCCATACAGCACCTGAGCCATGAGTTGATAGGTGCTTGAAAGCTGGTTGAGCACCCGTTGCACCTCTTCTCTGGTCAAGACGGTCGGAATATAGCTGGACTCTTTGGCTCGCTGAACATGAATTTTGCCGGGCAGATCGATATTCAGGACTTTGCGATAGAGCAGAATGAGCGCGCAGAGCGCCTGACGCTGGGTCGTCGCCGTGACATGGCGTTTTACAGCTAAATGAGTGAGAAAGGCCTCGATCTCTGTTGTCCTCATCGTTGCCGGATGACGATAGCCATGAAAGCGTAGATATTGACGAATCCAGTCGAGATACACTTCCTCCGTCCGCGGCGAATAGTGCTTGAAACGTATGGTTTTCCGGACTTGATCCAGCAGTTTGTTCAGTTCATCTGTTGATAACGTTCGTGTGCGATTCATAAGAAACTACAAGGATTTCTCATAAGAAAAGGATTTCATTCAATCGTTCCAGAATCACAACAACGAATTCGTTCGTTTCTCAATTTGTTGTTGTGCTGGACAAGATTTCCTGGTGATCAATCGCCAGTCTCACAGCGGAAGGACGCTGAAGCGCCCTCCGGAATTCAGCAACGGGTTTCAACCTGCTTCAGCTTTGAGATCGGTCATTGGGTTGGATAGGCTTCCAGTAAGAAATTCTTGGCATTTCCTGACATCCACCAGTCAGCCTCTCCCATCCAGCGGACTTTTTATTTGTTGTCCGATCTTGTTCAACACATGCGAATAGATCATTGTGGTTTCCACATCCTTATGGCCTAACAGTTCCTGGACTGTTCGGATATCATAGCCGTCTTCCAGGAGATGCGTGGCAAAGCTGTGGCGCAGGGTACGACAATCGGCCGGTTTTGTGACCCCGGCAATATTTGCTGCTTCCTTGACCGCGCGTTGGAGCGTTGACTCATCGAGATGATGTCGCCGGGTTATGCCTGAGCGGGGATCCGCAGAGAGCTTACTGGCCGGGAAGACATATTGCCAGTTCCAATTTTTGTTGTCCGATTGATATTGCTGGGCCAGAATTGGCGGCAGGTAGACCGTGCCGCAGCCTTGCTTCAGATCGTATTCATGCAAAGCTCTGTCATAGCTCAGTTGCAACTTGATCAGCGGTTCCAGGCTGTGAGGCAGCACGGTGACATGATCTTCGTGTCCCTCGATGGTTCGTACCTGAATCTGGCTCTGCTTGAAATTCAGGTCATTCACGCGAAGTCGGAGACATTCCAGTACCTGGAGCCCGGCGCCATAGAGGAGGCGAATTGGAAGCTGATAGGCCGGAACGACCGCATTCAGGATGCGGTACACCTCATCTTTGGAGAGGATGTTTGGGAGATGCTGAGGGCATTTAGCGTACAAACGGTTGAGGTGTTCGGCGGTCTCTTCCATCTGAAGCACCTCGCGATACAAAAAACTCAGGGCACTCAGGGCTTGATTTTGGGTTGAGGCAGCCACGCCATCGTTGGCGGCCAGGTGAGTTAGAAAGGTCTTCACTTCTGCCACGCCCATATTTTGCGGATGCCGCTTCTCATGAAACAGAATAAAGCGTCGAATCCACTGAATGTAGGTCTTTTCGGTCCGTTTGGCGTACTCCAGCGTTTGGAGGAGATCGCTGACCTGATCAAGCAATTTTTTTTGCTGAGGCGGGTGGAGTGCCATGGTATTCTTTCCCCCTACATCAAGGTTCTTTAGTAGAATTTCACCAGGACATGCCTTTTTGCTTGACAAAAATTGAAAAAACCCGAAGATTTTTTTACACCTGCATAACTACAAGAACAGAGGAATACGTAAGAATTTTCAGTGGAGATGTTTTTGTCAAGTATTTTCTTCCGGGAAACTCTCTTTTCGTGTATGAACGCGAGGGGGGGGCATCAGAGTGTATGAAAACCCGATCGACATTGAAGCGAGGGCAACGAGGCACGCTCAAACTGGCTCAGCACTATGGCGACCAGTTATTATATGTGCGGTACCGGTATGATCCGGTTCGGAAGAAACGTTTAAAAACCGTTGAACTGATTATTGAGGAAACTGATTGGGAGCCTGCTGAACAGTTTGCGCCGGATCAGATTGTTGGGGTTCAGGTTGCCATGGAAGAGACCGCTCTTCAGAAAGCGATTAGAAAGGCCGGAGGGGTCTGGAACCGACGTCGGAAAGTGTGGGAGGTTCGATACGATCGAGTGTGTGAGTTAGATTTGGAAACTCGAATGGTTGCCGAAGTTGAAGAGATGTATGCAGCGGTGCAGGGGGTTGAGTAGGCTGCGGCGGATGCACTGTTGTTTTTTCTAGGCGACACAAGTTTCGTCTCAGAAACAAGACGAGAGAGAGGTTCTGAAATGTTTCGTATATACGAAACAAGTTTATTATATGCGAAACATGTTGCGTATATAATAAACCGGAGCACATGGCTGGCGGAAAAGTTTCGTATATACGTAACTTTTTTTGTGTCGTATATACGTAACAAATTTCGTATATACGTAACATGTTACGTATATACGAAACGGTTTCGGCCGCAAGTACGCAGCCTAATTCCTGTTGAACAAAGCCGCAGGGCGGCAGAAGAGTTTCGTGCTCCTCCCCACCATTTTTCTCTTGCCATGATCTGAACAGGTGTCATCCTCCTCCATGATGTATTCATCCTGCGTATGAACCTCATTCATCATGGAGGAGATACGATGACCGCTCTGAGACACCGTTTCATTGAAGACCTGCAATTGCAGGGGAAGTCCGACCGGACGCAACAGGCCTACGTCCGCGCCGTGCGGATGCTGGCCGACCACTTCCACACCCCGCCGGATCAGCTCACCGACGAGCAGATTCGGCAGTATTTCCTGTACGTCAAGAACACTCGACACTGGTCGTTTTCGACCATGAAACAGGCCCTGTGCGCTATCAAGACCTTGTATACGCAGACGCTGCACCGGGACTGGGGCATTCTGGACGTGATTCGTCCGCCGACATCGCAGACGCTGCCCGATGTCCTGACCCACGACGAGGTGCAGCGGCTGCTTCAGGCGGTGCGTCTGCCGCACTATCGGCTGTGCTTGACCACGATCTACTCGTGCGGATTACGCCTGACCGAAGGCGCCCAACTCCGGGTCACGGACATTGACAGTGCCCGGATGCTCGTGCATGTGCGCCACGGGAAAGGGGACAAAGACCGCTATGTGCCGTTACCCCAACGTACCCTGGAGCTGCTGCGCCAGTATTGGCTGACGCACCGCCATCCGGTGTGGCTGTTTCCGGCTGGCGGCGCTGGGCCGGTGCAGCGCCAGCCTGCTTCCGCCCCTCTCTCCGTCAGCACGCTGCAAAAAGCCTGTCGTCTCGCGAAGCAGGAGGCCGGGATCACCAAAACCGTCTCGGTCCACAGTCTGCGCCATGCCTATGCCACCCATCTGCTGGAAGCCGGCGTGAGCCTGCGCATGATTCAAGCCTATCTCGGACATACCTCTCCCCAGACCACGGCTCGTTACACGCATCTGACCTCCCAGGCGCAGACCAGCGCGGGCGTCGTCATTGACACCCTGATGCAGGATCTCTAAGCCCCTCATCGGAGGCCCGAGATGCTGGAATTGGCTGACATCTTCCAGGCCTACGGTCCCGCGTATGAGGCGAAATACGGCGACCGCATGCCGCCCAGCCATCACGACGCGCTGTGGGACATCGCCCACTGCCGCACGCCCCTGATGGGGGGCGAGGTGTTCTGGTGTGCCCAGTGCCAGGACTTTGTCTACAGTTATCATTCCTGCGGCAACCGCCATTGTCCCAAATGCGGCGGTGACCGGGCCGACGCCTGGCGCGACGCCCAACTCAAGAAGCTGCTCCCCGTGCCGTATTTTCTCGTGACGTTCACTCTGCCCCATTCCCTCAACGCCATCGCCCGTTCCCATCAACACGTGATCGATGACCTGCTCTTCAAAACGTCCGCGGATGCACTCCACACGCTCGCCTTGAATCCGGAGTGGCTCGGCGGCACGATTGGCATGGTGGGCGTCCTCCACACCTGGGATCGGGCGATGGGCTATCACGTGCATGTCCATTATCTTGTGCCGGCCGGGGGGATCGATCCGGGCACCGGGGCCTGGATCCCCTCCCATCCGAAATTTCTCGTGCCCGCCTCGGCCCTGCGCGAGGTCTTCCGGGCCAAATTTCGCGACGCCCTGTACGCCGCCGATTCAGCCCTCTTCGCCCAGGTCCCGCCGGAGACCTGGAGCAAACAGTGGGTCGTGCACTGCAAGGCCGTCGGAGACGGACGCACGGCCCTGAAATACCTGGCCCCCTACGTCGCCCGCGTGGCCCTCTCGAATCGGCGACTGGTGACACTCGATGAGGGACAGGTCACGTTCCGCTATAAGCCCCACACGAGGCCCTGGACGACCATGACGCTCGACGTGATGAGCTTCATGCAGCGCTTCTTACAACACGTCCTGCCCAAAGGCTTCCAGAAAATCCGGTACACCGGCTTCCTGCACCCCAACGCCCGCACCATGTTCACGGCCCTACAAGCGCAGCTCGTCGCAGAGGCCGCCTCCGAGCGTCTGCCAGAGGTGCTGGCCGCCACGTTCGGCCTGGAGATCGGCAACGGGACGCCCAACGACGACCCGCCTGACGACCCCCCGCGCGGTTGTCCGCACTGCGGTGGTCCGCTGGCCTTCGTCGGTCGCTTCCCTCGCGCCCCCCATCGACGAGGTCCTCCATGACACGACGAATACAACAGCGGACGATTGCCCCACCACGACGGGTTCGGAAAGTCTCCATTTTTCGGCGCACCGTCCCCGTCTGCCCATCGCCCAATGATCGCCTCATCTCTGTCCGATCACCAGGTGTTCACGGCCTCAACCTTCCATCATGGAGGTACTTGTCGCGAACAACGAAGAGGCATCTTCCCCCATCTGTGCCCCGCACACCGTCTCCACACTCACGTCATTTCGGAGCAAAATCCAAATAAGACCTTCTGAGAATTTTTTCCTTGACATGATGGGAAATCGCCCCCATATAACGAGGGGTGGGCTTGTTCAACAGAGATTATGTGCCGGATACTCGTCACATGAATCTTTAATCCGTTAGAACCTCCTTATAATAAGAGAAATTTACTCAATAAATCATAAGATTATGTTATGAATATACCACCAAGATTACAACATAGAATTGTTGATTTTCTTATATCTCTTCCGAGTATTCATGATAATAATAGTCAACGATCATTAATCTACCAAGCCGGTCTAGATACAGAGTTACAAGGTCAGATTTCATTTGATAAACCAGCTATGCAGTTTGCCCTCTTCCTTGTGTCAACCTTAATAAAATATGGTAAACTTAGTGATGGGCGATACGCTATTGAAGCTATTTTGGAGGCAGCAAAGAATTTTGTAGGACAAGATAGGAAAATATATTGTGAAACATTGATAAATGAACTGCATGATTATACAATTGAAAAAGCTGATACACCATTATCAGATGATATCCCATTTTTAAAAAAGAGAAATTCTATAGTAGATGCTAAATACGATCCCAAATTAGTCACAGAAATAAGGATAACTCCACCTGACTTGACTAATCAACAACAGTTACAAAATACTGGTGATAATTCTTTTGAGATAGATGCTTTTAAATCAAAGCTCTTAGATTATGAATTGAGTCAGTTAGGCTTACCTTCCTTGATTTTCCATCGGAACAATTTAGAAAGTGAGGGATTGCAGCTTATTCGTGAGGGTATTCTGCCTGTCATTTTGATTCAAGGTCTCCCTGGCTATGGAAAGACTGTATTGCTTGGTGAACTTGCCAAAAAGATTGGCCATGAATTTCAATATACTTTGGTGTTAAATTTTTCTGGTCCAGCTTCTATAGAACCTTCTTATGTCATCGAAGAAATAAATACATTTCTCAATAAACTTGGCCGTGGTATTGATACAGAAATACTCAGAAAACAGAGTACTCAACGCTCTCTTCAAATTCTTATTCCTCAGATGATGGATCTACATCTTCTTCTACTTTTAGACGCAGTAGATGGTGTACCTCCTGGACAAATTGAAACATTTTTGCAATTCTTAACGGCAACCCCTAAAAATCGACTCATTATGACCGCTCGTTATAGAATCGTAAATAGGTCGAATGCTCATATATTACATGTGCCTCCATTATCGAACAAAGAAACTGCCGATTTTGTTGAACAGTATACTAAATCAATGAAGATCGGGGTTAATATAAAGGATTTATTGGAAAAACTCCCCAACAACATTAAAGAACATCCTCAAGCATTAAGCATGATTTTAGCAAATTTAGTTGATATTCCATTTGAACTTTTAGTAATGCAAAGCTTCCATGACGATACATTAATCCTTCAACAGTTGGCTAAAAACATCCTTCTTGCTATAGATAAGGAAGTGTTGACTTGTTTAGTATTTATGATAGTATTAGATGATCTTGACTTTATGGATACCCTTAAAATTTTAGAAATAAATCCTCCTAAAGGTCTGGTGAATTCTATTAATCTGTTATTGGAAAAGTCTTTGATTTATCGCCATGAAAATTCTTATCGTGTGCCTTCAATTATACATGAAGGGGTATTAAATTTAATTCCTGATATTGCAGAGACTATTCTAAATCAAATAGGTTATATCTTAGAATTAAAAATCAACAGAATGCATTTACAAAGGGTATCAGATCATTTTGATAATCTTATTCCCATAGTTGTTACTATTATTCATCATTTTTATCAAATGCGATCTTATGAATGGGTAACTAAACTTGTTATTGATGAATTCTTAGAATTTATCAATATGCGGGGTTTTTGGAAAGAATATTGGCTCATTTTACGAATATCTTTTGATGCTGCAAAAAGAATAAACCAATTAAATATCTTTTCCAAAATAGGGTTTAGGATTGCTCGTAAATCTTTACAAATCCACGATATTGATACTGGGAGTCAGGTATTAAGTGATGTGGAACGAGTTATTGGTGTTGATGGTAATACAATGGAGCATGCAGAATTTTGGAGTCATAAAGCTCTTTTCACCGAATTAACTGGATATACGGAGAATGCCAAAGAAGAACTACTGAAAAGTCTCCAAATTCGAGAATCGCTCTATGATGCTGAAGGTATTGCTGTTATCCAAAAACTTTTAGGTAATATTCATTTGCGTTTAAAAGAATCAGATATAGCACGTCAATATTATGAGTCAGCATTGATATCTATCAATGAAAATACTTCCCAATTCAAACATATTATCGAAGTGGAAACGAGTCTCGCTTTGTGTGATCTGATAGATAATAAATTGGAATCGGCTGAATCCACACTTAGAAAAGTTATTCAAAATTGTAAGAGTAAAGGCTATTTAGCTGGACTATCAAGAGCTTACTACAATTTGGCTTTAGTACTTGATCGTCAAAAACGTGTTGCTGAAGCTTTTTATTATGCTGAAATTGCTTCTAAGGAAGCTTTAAAAACAGATAAAGATATTATACTCGGTTCAGGAATACTTATGTGGCGATTAAAAAATTTAAAAGGAACCTCTTGTAAATAAGGAGTATGTATGTGGTTTCAAGAAAGTAGTGAGATTATCACTCGATTATTCAGTTTATCAATTTTGTACTATGAGGCTAGTGGTGACGCTAATTGTAATTGGCGAGAATTGGACAAGCAACTCACAATAGAAAAAGAATTTCTTTTATCAAATGGTCATGATTTGATAGGAATAGATGCTATTTTTGAAGAAGTCAACATGATTATTGGGTTTATCCTAAGTAAATAAACTATAGCATTATTCATTCCCGTTGATCGTAACCCTGACAGGGTTCCAAACCCTGTCAGGGTTGTAAATGATCAATGTCGATGCATAATGCTATATTACGCTGAGATATGTGGAAAGAAGAGACGATAAATAAGCTTAAAATTCTTTTAGATGTTGCGAGAAGGGAGGTTCCTTATTATACAAGTATATTACCTCCAGTATCCATTCAATTACCGGATGATATTTTTGGTTACCTTAAAAATTTTCCTCTCCTTTCTCGTCAAATTTTGCAAACTCAAAAAGCACTATTATGTTCTTCACATGGAGATATATCTTCTTGGCGCAAAATACGAACCACAGGGACTACAGGTGAACCGGTAGAAGTTATTTTAAATAAAGAGACTTGGACACTTGAAAGTGAGTTGTTTGCCTCACATATAGATCGTTATTTACAACGCCTTGATTGGCATCAAAAAAAGATATTTTATTTAAATCTACATCCTAGTGCAAGCTCCCGAACTCTTCCTTCTAAATGGCATGATGAAGCACAAATGATAAAATGGAATCTAATTCGAATTTGGCAATTATCTGATGAAAAATTTATGAATTCCATTGAATGCCTTAATGAAAGTATTATTACTACCATGGCTTCTGTCGTAGAACTCATTTGCTCTCGCATATTAAAATCAGGCATCATAAACAAAATTCATCCTTCCCTTATTGTTTTATCAGGAGAAACTATCCTTCCAGAGACAAGAATGCTTATAAACGAGGTGTTTAAATGTCCTGTTACCTCTCTCTATACAATGGCTGAGGTTGGAATTATTGGATCAGAACAAATAGATCCAAATGTTTATCAAGTAGAAGAATCTGCTGTAATAGTAGAAATTGTTGACGAAAACGGTAATCGAGTTCCTCAAGGAATTGAAGGAGAGATTATTATTACCCCTTTAAACAATGTGGTAATGCCACTTATTCGGTATCGTACTGGAGATCGGGGTTATTGGGTTGACATTGATTCGTCTCCTCCAATTTTTAGATTAGTTGAGGCTCGCCGTTCCTATCACTTGATTACAGAAAATAATGCTTCGATGAACGTTGTTAGATTTACAAAGATGTTAGCTTCTCTCAATGTTGATCGTTATCGGATGGATCAGAAACAGGATGGGACTGTTATTTTCTCTTATTATTCTCAAAAGAGCGCATTTAGTGAAATGGACTATTCCCTTGTTAAATCAGTAATTCGTGGTGCCTTTGGTCCTGAAGTCAGGATAGAGTTTTATCAGGTTGAAGATCGTAACACTCTTAGTCAAGCTCCAGATCAGATTCAACCATCACGAGAATATATTACTTCTCCTAACGCGGAACCATTAGACCCGAGTTTAGTAAAATTAGCTTCTTGGCTTCGTCAACAATTATTTGATGAGATCCAGATAGATGCCGCTATTCTTACGGGCTCTGCCCTTGATCATAGGACAACAACTCGTTTTAGCGATATTGACTTAGTAGTTTTAGTTCAGAATAATCCAATGGACTCTTATTGGATTAAGGTATCACGTAACCTTATATCTCATATTCCACAGCTTTCCATAAATTTTGACTATATACGTGGTCTTTCATATCGCTCACCATTGCTTGCTTGTCGTTTATTATGTGAACAAATCCCAGTAATTGGTAAAGTAGATGAATATATTCTGCCATGGCCTAAACTGGAAAATTTACGACTTCAAGGATTATATTGGTCTCAAGATACTATCGGAACACTTTGGTTAAGGCTTGTAAATTTAAAAGTATTAAGTATGGATCCAATACGTGAGGCATGGATAGCTACAAAGCTTATTCTGGAGGCTCTTCGTTACCGTTATCTTGTTCGAAGTGAGCACGAGACATCATCTGTTTGCATATTAAATAAGCTAGAGAAAGATATTGAAATTCCGGATTTATGGAAAAGAGACTTATTTGACATGTTTAATGTTGCAAGAGAACATCTCCCTCCACCTCTCATTAATAGTAATATAGTTGAACATTATTTACAATTAGCTTTGTCATATATTCGTTTTATTCAGATTGACTTAATGCGATGAGGTAAAGCAGAGAAAGGTTCTAACGATCTGCTTGCACCGGAGCGCAAAGGGCGGGCGGAAAAATGGGTTGCTGAATGTCGGGCTTGGGTGCCGCCCGCCCTTTCCGCCCGGTGAAGCAGGGCGTTCGGCGTGTACGCTTTGTAGAAAAGGAACAAATCTATGGATGCTAATAATGAAAAAATACAAGGCGAAGTTAAATGGTATGATCCTCATAAAGGATATGGGGTGCTTGTTGATGATAATCAAAATGAATATTTTATTCACCATACAAATCTAAGCTTTGAACAAAAACAACTATTTGCCTTTGAGCGAGTCGCATTTCTCTTAAAACCACGACAACATGGTAAAGAAGGTCTTGAAGCATATGAGATAGATATACTCCCTCCATCCCCTGTCGAAGAAAACGATGAGCACTCGATTCGGGTTCAGGATATTCTACGCAAAATGCAAGGGTGGTTTAGAATGCGTGCTTCATTTCAACGAGAATATGCTGAACAAAAAGCTAAATGGAATGTTTGGGATGATATGGCTGATGAATATATCGAATTTCAAGAACCATTGATACATATTCAGAATACATTTAATTTAGAAATGATTCCTGCCCATCCTGACATAATCGCTAAAGCCTTTACTCCTGGGAATGATATGCCAGTTGGGGCGTTTACACGAGCAGTAGATATTGATGATTATGAAAGACGTAGAGGAGTTTACGCCTGTATGGGAAATGATGAATTGATTCTTATTGTTCATGCGTTCTATAAAAGTCGTAAGACTCGCATAGATTGCTGGAGGGCTAAAATATTTCGTCGCAGAGATGGAAAGATTATCTCAATGCCTGATAAAGGAACATACACAGGACATTTCAAAAGAAATATCTGGAGAGAGCGGTTTGATTATTTTTTACAGGATATTCAGCATATGATGGCAATAGCGACACGAAACAGAATGAGTACAAACGATATGGATATAAATGATCTTTTTTAAGAATTTTGAATTATGGATACTGCTCGCTTTATTATACGATGCAAAATATGTCCACCTGTGCAAAGCTAAATTTATAAAAATTTATAGACAAAGATCATCTGGGTATGAGAATACGGTTGAGACGGGAAAATTGTCAAGAAGAATCCTAACGCCAGAGGAGGTCTCTCATGAACGCCTATAAAATTCGTATCAATATTGAAATCACGCCAACCACCGACACACCACATTCCTGCCCTACTCACCGTGACGATGGGGGGCTTGAGGTCGTCATTCCAGAAACGGAGGCGAGCAGCATCGATCTCTGTGAGCGACGCCTTCTGGAGACCAGCCATCCGGCGATTCGTGACGCCCTGGCCCGCCATTTGAGTGCCTTGTCAAAAAAAAAGCCTTGGCCCACGGAACTGACACAATGATTCGTGACAAGGCGTATCCATATTGGGTTGATGGGGAAGTTGGTCGCTTCGAATTTACGACCCATCAGGTGTGTGATGGCGAGCGGACGCTGTATGACACCGCCTCCGAGTTCTTTCCTCAACGAGGACGATGGGAATGGTACAAGACAAGCGGGTTCAAAGAAGTGGCCTATATCCATGGTGTGACGGAAGCCTCCTACCGGAAAACCAGTCGGTGGCTCAATCGTGTGCGCGATCAGTCGGAGCGCGAGGGCACCCCGGCGCGCAGTCTTCAAGCCCAGGCGGAAGGGGAAGGCATCAGACTGTGAGAGACGCTTGACCGCAAAGCGAGTCAAATTTTGGCGATCTCTCATGTCTCCGAGTCCAATGGCCGAATGAGTGTGCCGGACGTCCTGCCCCCGTCCTCGTCGCCAACGATCCCCCAGGTTCGAGTGGACGCGGCGATTGAGAGGTGTCAGCACCGCATGAAGACGCCTCAGAACCTCTGGAGCAATCCAGTGCCTTACGAAATGCCGGAACTGACCGTGAACCTGTCGGTGGATGATGTAGGCGTGAAACGGCAAAAGGCTGAACGGGGCTCGTCAGCGCCCCCTCCATCTCCCCCTGGTCAAGGGAACAAGACACGCACGTATGCTCACACGACCGTGGTGCATCTTGAGCGACAAGGACAGACCTATGTGCTGGCAGGCCATGGCATGACCGCTGTCTTTCGCGTGGTGCTGGCATTTTTACTCTCAAATAATCTGAAGGCGTGCCATCTTCAATTTTTTACCGATGGGTATGGGGTGTTACATGAGGCCATTCGTCGCAGCTTTTCGTGGTGTTCGACGATGGTCATTGTGGTGGATTGGTATCATGTTCTCAGGAAGTGCCAGGTGCAACTCAGTCTGGCGTTCACAGGGCGAGAGCGTCGCAATGCCGTCTTGAAGGAGGTATTGCCTCTCTTGTGGCATGGACTGGTTGATCACGCCATTCGCGTTCTCACCTCACTCGATATGAAGCAGGTCAAAGATCCCAACGCTCTCGCCAGATTAGTCGGCTATTTTGAGCGTAATCGTGCGCATATCCCCTGTTATGCCGTCAGGAAAGAACTTGGCTTACGAAATTCCAGTCAGATTGGCGAAAAAATGAATGACTTGCTGGTGTCAGAGCGTCAAAAGCATCACGGGATGAGTTGGTCGATTGCCGGCTCTGTTGGCCTGGCAGCTCTTGCTGCCCTGGGAAGGAACAAGGAATATGCCCAATGGTTTGACGAAGGGGATATTCCGTTTAAGCTTGTCGCATAGGCATACAGGAGCTTTGCACAGGTGGAAATTTATCTTTGTGAAGCAACTTACGGAGAAATTCTTGAAGAAGGAAAAGATGGATTAATTGCTCTTCGTGAGAATCAAAAATTATTCATATTAGGCAAGCCTGGTTCGGGTAAAACCACTTTTCTCAAATATATCGTGATAGAGGCAATTGATAACTTACCATTCGCTTAATAAAATCTAATAATGGTGAATTTCAAGATTTTGATACAAAACATCATCCAATCCTAATCTGTTCAAGATCTCTTTTTGGAGTTCTGATAGAGGCGTAAGATGACGGATTATGTGATCCTTCAGATGAATAATTGTCAGGGTAATCCCCTCAAATGCCTTCAGCAACCGTTCGCTGGTCGGCCTGTTAGTGGTCTTTCGTATATTCTCAGGATGCAATCCTGGGAAAGCCTTCTTTTCCCGCTCTAATGAACGTCTTACAACAAACTCGATACGCGTTAACGTTCGAACTCCCAATGTCAATAAGTGGTTTAAGCCTTTGACTTGATCCGGTTCCGTCACATACATCGGAGCAATATTCAAACGGTTTTTGAGACGATCGAAGAGCCGTTCAATTCGACATTCTTGCCGGTATAATCGTACCGCATCTTCCAAACATCACCTGTCACCGGACGTATCAGTCACGTAGGCTCTCCACCCGAACGGCTCCTTGACGTGCTCAATCTTCGCGGCATCCCGGGTAACAGCCGTGATGTGATAGCGAATGCTTTCGACCACCTCTTGTTGACGATTCGCCCCTCCTCGGCCTCGGCCCCTGTATTTCGTTGTACGCTCAACTTCGCGTTCATACTCAACACGAAGCAGACCGTCAACCCGATGCTGCTTCTCAATCGCCTCAATGGCAGCCTTCAAACTCTGCTCATCGGTTATCTGTTTTTTCCCTCGGCCACGCGGCGGGGTAAGGGCATACAGTTTCTGCTCGGCCTGGTCCAAACGGGTATCGAACCCACGTTCCTGCTGCCCGGCATGATTGAAGGACTTGACGACCAACACCCGTTCAGTCCATTCAAGCGTCTGGCCGTTGACCACCCCGGAGCACCGACGTTCAACCTCATACCCTGCGGCCACGATGGCCTCTTCACCGTTGGCATCTGTGACCACCACAGGTTGAAGGGCTTTCTCCTTTTCCAGGGCAATACCGTCTCGAACCCACTCTGCCATCACTTCCGGCGTCTTCCCGGTTTGAGGCAGAGGGCAAAGATAATGACCGCCCAGCCCTTTAATATGCAAACGCGTCTCAATGGCACTGAGCTTGCAATCGCCAACATAGAGAACGCCCTGTCTCTCAAGGACGGCATGAATGCGATTAATCACCGGAACATATAAGCCGTCATCCGCACGCTCGCCTGACACGACATCGGTCGCTAGCGGCATACCAAGCGGATCAAGTGCCCCTGTCATGAGCTTGATGTGAGGTAAACTCGGGTCGTCTTTACTATGACCGAATTGAAAAAGACCTCCCTCCCTCACCTCATGGTAGCCCGAAACCGTCGTCGCGTCACACCTAACGACATCCGTTTCTAAATCATAGGCACGGATGCTCTTCTGATTTAGCTCGGCCTCGATCGGTTCCCAATACGACGGCTTGCTCAAGTTCTTCAGCAAAATACCCAGGCGGTCATCCGTAAAATCAAGCTCCCTGACAGTTTGGCCACTCACCGTGCTCAACGTCTGCTCCAGGTTCTTCACATACTGCCTGACGACGACTTTTCGATGATCGCCCTCAGAAAGAATATAGGCTAACCAGATCACCGCTGTCCAGCCCCAGCTTAATTCACGCTGTTTCCAATGGACCGGAATATGGTTGTCGAGAACCTCAGGTAAGCCCATCTGAACCAGCACTCCAATGATTAACACAATATCATCGACCCGCTCTGAGCGAATCTCGAAGTCTTTTCTTGACTCAACGTGCTCTTTTGTTAACATACGCCTCTATACCTCCTGTGATTTTTTTCTATCATCGCCTCACAGAGGGGCATATTGCGCAAATTAAATTTTACCTGTCAAAATAAAGCGAATGATGAGTGATAATAATATTGATAAGAAGTTAACTCAAATTCCTATTTTTGTGCCTTTAAGAAGCTTTGCTGAGTCAGGCTTATCCCTATTTGAATTCATTGTTCGCCAGTTTAAAATTTGTAATTTCCCTGATGCTGGCCCTTTTATTGAAACGATCTTGAGAAAAAGAGGTAATTTTAAGCTAACACCTCAGGTTTTCGCTCGACTGAAAGAGAACAATTTACCTAAGAAATATCTGAGTAAATTAAAAAATTTGGAAAATAAAGAATTCTCTACTGAAGAAGAGCTTTTTACTAATGTCCAAACATTTGTAGATGATAATAAAATTTTTGAAGAATATAAGGCATTATTTTTGCGATACGCAAAAAACGAAAAGTGGAAAACTATTATTTTATGTGATGGATTAGATGAAGTTCCTAAAAAAGAAGACAAACGACAGAAAATTATTCAAGAATTAATTGATTTCAGTAATGAATTTGAGGAAAGTCAGTTTGTTATCACATGTCGTATTGCTGCCTCAGAATATCATTTTGAAGGTTTTACCTATGTTGAAATTGCAGATTTTGATGAAAAACAAATTGCCTCTTTTATTAGGAATTGGTTTATGAATAGTTCTTCATTGGCGAACAATTTTCTCGAAGAGTTTGGGAAAATTGGTAATGAACGACTTCGTGATCTTGCTAGAACCCCTCTGATTCTTACACTTTTATGTATTTCTTATGAGAACACTCTTGAACTACCAATTCGACGCTCAGAAATTTATAAAGAGGCTCTTGATGCATTATTGGTGAGATGGAGTGCTACTCGGGGAATTAAACGAGATGAAATATATAACCATTTATCTCTTGGCAGAAAACAACAAATGTTTGCCCGTATTGCTGCGGAGACTTTCCAAAAGAGTCAGTATCTCATTAAACAAGAAGTTCTGGAAGAAAAAATTATTAAGTATTTAAGAAATTTACCGCAAGTAAGTATGGATGAAGAGATTAATGGAACAGCAATTCTTAAAGCTATTGAATCCCAACATGGGATTTTTGTTGAGAGAGCCCAGGGCATTTACTCATTTTCTCATCTAACCTTTCAAGAATATTATGCCGCAAAATATATTTATGAACACCTTGATAAAGATATGTTGAACAAAGCCGCAGGGCGGCAGAAGAGTTTCGCGTCCCTCCCCACCATTTTTCTCTTGCCATGATCTGAGGCGGTGTCATCCTGCTCCATGATGTATTCATGAGATCTCTGAACCTCTTTCATCATGGAGGCCCTCCTATGACCGCTCTCAGACACCGATTCATCGAAGACCTGCAGTTGCAAGGCACGTCTGACCGGACGCAACAGGCGTACGTCCGCGCGGTGCGGATGCTCGCCGAACACTTTCACACCCCGCCGGATCAGCTCACGGACGAGCAGATTCGGCAGTATGTCCTGTACGTCAAAAACACCCGACACTGGTCGTGTTCGACCATGAAACAGGCCCTCTGCGCCATCAAAACCTTCTACACCCAGACCGTACACCGGGAGTGGGGTCTGCTGGACGTGATTCGCCCGCCAAAATCGCAGACCCTGCCCGATGTCCTGACCCACGACGAGGCGCAACGACTGCTTCAGGCGGTGCGCCTGCCGCACTACCGGCTGTGCTTGACGACCATCTACTCGTGTGGCTTGCGCCTGACTGAAGGCGCCCAGCTCCGGGTGACAGACATCGACAGCGCCCGGATGCTCGTGCATGTCCGCCGCGGCAAAGGGGACAAAGACCGGTATGTGCCCCTCCCACAGCGCACCCTGGAACTCCTGCGCCAGTATTGGCTCACGCACCGCCATCCAATCTGGCTCTTTCCGGCCGGTGGGGCCGGCCCGGTGCAGCGTCACCCCGCCTCGACGCCCATCTCCGTGAGCACGCTGCAAAAAGCCTGTCGCCTCGCGAAGCAGGAGGCGGGCATCACCACACGGGTGTCGGTCCACAGTCTGCGCCATGCCTACGCCACCCATCTGCTGGAAGCCGGGGTCAGCCTGCGGATGATTCAAGCGTATTTGGGACATACGTCGCCCCAAATCACGGCCCGTTACACCCATCTCACCTCCCAGGCCCAGACCAGCGCGGGCGCCGTCATTGACGAGCTGATGCAGGATCTGTAACCCTCCACACATCTTAGGAGGCAACGGATGCTGGAATTGGCCGACATCTTTCAGGAATATGGCCCTGCGTATGAGGCGACGTACGGCGACCGCATGCTGCCCAGCCACCGGGATGCGCTGTGGGATATCGCCCACTGCCGCACGCCTCTGATGGGGGGCGAGGTGTTCTGGTGCGAGCACTGCCAGGATGTTGTGTACAGCTACCACTCCTGCGGCAACCGCCATTGTCCGAAATGCGGCGGCGACCGGGCCGATGCCTGGCGCGACGCCCAACTCAAGAAGCTGCTGCCCGTCCCCTATTTTCTCGTGACCGTCACCTTGCCCCATGCCCTGAATCCGATGGCGCGATCGCACCAGCAGCTCGTCTATGATCTGCTGTTCAAAACATCGGCGGACGCGCTCCAGACCCTGGCCCTGAATCCAGAGTGGCTCGGCGGCACGATTGGCCTGGTGGGCGTCTTACACACCTGGGATCGGGCGATGGGGTATCACGTGCATGTCCACTATCTTGTCCCAGCCGGCGGGATCGATCCGGACACCGGAGCATGGATGCCGTCGCATCCGAAATTCTTGGTCCCCGCTTCGGCCCTGCGGGAGGTCTTCCGGGCGAAATTCCGCGACGCTCTGCACGCCGCCGATCCGGCCCTCTTCGCGCAGGTCCCACCCGAGACCTGGAGCAAACAGTGGGTGGTGCACGGCAAGGCCGTCGGAGACGGACGCACCGCCCTGACATATCTGGCCCCCTACATTGCCCGCGTCGCCCTGTCCAATCGGAGACTGGTCGCCCTGGAAGCCGGGCACGTCACGTTCCGCTATACGCCGCGCACGAAGCCCTGGAGGACCATGACGCTCGACGTCATGCGCTTCATGCAGCGCTTCTTACAGCATGTGTTGCCCAAAGGCTTCCCAAAAATCCGGTATACCGGCTTCCTGCACCCCAACGCCCGGACCACGCTGGCGGCCCTCCAGGAGCAGCTCGCCACAGAGGCCGCTGACGAACGCCTGCCAGCGGCGTTGGCGGCCACCTTCGGTCTGCAGATTGGCGCCAGCGCGTCCGACGACGCCCCCCCTGACGAGACGCCACGCTGTTGTCCGCACTGCGGCGGGCCGCTGGCCTTCATCGGCCGCTTCCCGCGATCCCCTCATCGCCGAGGTCCCCCATGACACCACGAGCCCGACACCTCACCGTCATCTTCCCACAACCGGTTCGGAAAATCCTCTTTTTCCGGCGCATCGTCCTCGTCTGCCCATCGCCCGGAAATCGCCTCATGGCGGTGCGAATACACCATACTCACGGCCTCGATATTCCCTTCTGGCGGCACTCGCCGCGCGCATGCAAGGGGCACATTCCGCCATTCCCGAGGATTTTTCAGCCTCCACAGCCTGGTCATTTCGGAGCAAAATCCAAAGAACACATTCTCCATATTTTTTCCTTGACATGTCGGCAGATCGCCCCCATACAAAGAGGGGTGGGCTTGTTCAACAGAGATTATGTGCCGGATTCTCGTCACATGAATCTTTAATCCGTTAGCAGGGAAAAGGTGAGAAGGAAGACGAGCACGCACGACACATGCAACACAAACGTCGCGAAACAAAAAACTTGACACCCGAAGATCGAAGAGAGAACATGTAAGCAAGAGACAACGACACAAAGAAACACCCAATACACAAACAGGCAAGCAAGAAACACACAAGGAAGGAAGAAACAAACAAACAAGTAAGTAAGTAAGCAAGCAAGAAAGCAACCAACAAACAAACAAGCAACAAGCAACAAGAGAGGAGAACGAATGAAATTACGAATTCTACTTGAGCCAAGTGATGAAGGAGGCTATACGGTCATTGTGCCCGCTCTTCCTGGATGTATCAGCGAAGGAGATAGCCGAGAAGAGGCGTTGAGAAATATTCAGGAAGCGATCACCTTATATCTTGAACCGATCGAAGATGATCTGGACTTTATGCCACAGGCTGAACTCTTGGAGCTTGCCGTATGAGTAAAGTACCGAGTGTGAATTATGAGCAAGTGATTCGGGCGTTGCGTCGAGATGGATGGGTCGTTGTTCGGCAGCATGGCAGCCATATTCGCCTACAAAAACAATTACCCGCAGAAACGTTAAAATTAACAGTTCCGGCTCACCGCCCGATTAAACGAACGACCTTAGCGCATATTTTGAAACAAGCCAGATTATCGGTGGAACGGTTCAAGAAGCTCTTATAATGAGCGAAGAGCAGATCTAACAATGGCTTGCAGGTGACGCGGGAAGGCGGGCGGAAAAATTGGTTGCTATCATTCAAGCTTAGTTGCGCCCGCCTTCCCGCGCCCCTGAAGCGGGGCGTTCGATTTCCCCATGTATAGTTCAAGCCAAATCGTCATCATTATAAAATCATATCGGCATGACAAACAAAGTTGACAAATTTCTTGATGCCTGTATAGTGAAATTAATTTGTTTGCTGATAATGCAAAAATGAATCAGGTGGCATATAGGTGAATGTAAGAATATGAATATACTACAACAAATACCTTGGCTTGAGATAGGGCTATATTTTAGCATGATAATGGGTATGGCCGCCAAATATCTCTATGATGAACTTAGTTTAGTCAAAAGAAAAAAGTTCAGGTTCCGTAAGTGGCAATTTCTTCGACCTATTATCATTTCTCCAATTGTGTTTGGGGTAATTTATGGTCTTACTGATGAGACTACTTCTCCTATACTCCTATTCATGTTTTCTTTTCAAAATGGTTTCTTTTGGCAAACAATTTTAAATAAACCTGAAACAAGAGATTCAAGTAACTTTGATGCTTTCTAAAACTTCTATGAGGGTGAATACAATGCCAATAATTCCAATACCTTATCATTTCAGTACAACAATCACACAAAAGGATCTATTCATTAACCGGAAAAATGATATTGGTAAAATTGTTCGAGCATTATCTGGATTTCAGATGAACAACATTTCTGTCATTGGCGAAAGGAAAATAGGAAAATCTTCGTTGCTTTATTATATTTCGAAGTATGAAGAATTGCCAGATATAAAGACAGTATTCTTCGATTTTCAAAATAAAGCTGAAGCAAAGATTTTTTATGAACAAATTTGCTCAGAACAAATTACGGATTCTTCACAAAAAATAGCGTATTTTCTTGATGAACTTGAATCCGCCTCAAGCTTCGGAGAAACTTTTTTTAAAAAGTTACGCTCTGTTGCCAATAAACCTAATATTGCGTTAGTTACAGCATCAAGAGCCCCACTATCTACAATTTGTCCCGAGTTTTCTGATGATTCCTCTCCCTTTTATAATATTTTTGTTCCACAAAGTTTAACGAATTTTTCTAAGGAGGATACTATCGAACTAATAACAGAAACACCAAAAAGAGTGGGATTGAAACTAAAGCCCGAACAATTTTTTACTCATGACGAAATTAGATTAATTGTTAAACTCTCAAATTGCCACCCATGGAAGATTCAACTCTACAGCTACTATTTCTTTGAAGCAAAAGTCAACAATATCATCGAAAAAAATGAAGTTAAGCTGCAAATTAGAGAGGCTTTAAAAATGCAAAGTGGGCAAAAAGAATTGCTGCCCGTCTTAAATTCAGATATTGATATTAGAGAAGTTCTGTCTACAGATGTTAGCCCTTTGATAAAAAATCTTTTCCAGTTTTTGATCGAAATAGCAACTGAATATGCCACGAAAAAATATATCGGCTAAACTTCCTTATATGTTAAACATATTCAATCCATAATTGTGATGTGAAGGCACATCGTGGAGTGTTTTGGTGAAAGCACTCCATAAAAATTGAAAAAGGATGTACTGCAATCACATCGTAGCCTATTATGATCCTGTTTTTTCGTAATATGGCGTTTTTTCAGATAAGCTGCTGATACGCCGACTCTACGAAGTGCTTGCACGAATGTAGTAAATCATCCTAAGCTACGATGTGCCTTCACATCACACATAATAATATTCATATAATTATGATCTCGTTAAATAAAGTACTAGAGCTTCTTGGAATTATCAAGCAATTGCGTTCATGTGAAACATTAGCGGAAATTGCTAAACAAGAGGATAATTTACAGAAAGCAAGTGTAGGGTTACTATTCAAGAAAGAACTAAATACATTACGAAAGATTGTTGCCGATATTAACAAGTTTTTGACAGTCAGCAACAAGATTGAGAAGCATGAGCTATTAGAAGAAATAGTTGCTTTAATCGAAGGAACTGAATATTATCTAAACCCTAAGTTGGCTGGTGTAATTTATGGACTGATTTATCTTGTAATTTTTGTTGTATTGGCTAGTATAACTATAACTCCATTTCAAGCGATTATTATCGTTTTTTCATTAGGAGTTTTATCCTATTTTTCGATGGGATTCATTTATACGCTTTACATATTCCCCTTCTATAATAAAAGCTTATCTTTGATCTTGAAGGAAGAAGAATTACTTATTGCTTCTTTAAATATCAAACACATCCCGAACAATTATATAGTAGGACCTCCTATTCGGCCTGGAAAACATAATCTGTTCGTTGGGAGGGAGTTAATTTTTAGGAGGATTTTGGGGTTATTAGAGAATCAATTTGATAAACCATCTATTATTCTACACGGGCAACGAAGAATGGGCAAAACCTCAATACTATATCACATAGAAGACTATTTCAAAAACTCCTCTACTAAATTTAATATTATCACAATATTGGCCGATATGCAATCTGTTACGCAAGTCAAAAATGTAGGTGAGTTTCTTTATAATGTCTGTCGAATAATTCGAAATACAGTAAGTAAATATGGAGTAATGGTAGAACTCCCCACTGTTGAATCTTTTGAAAAACGACCGTTTCTTAGATTTGACGAGTTTTTGGATGAATTAACTAAGCTCATATCTCCGTATAGTTACATCTTTTTAATGTTAGATGAATTCGAGGAAATAGAGTATAAAATAAAGCAAGGTATCTTTCAAAAAAATCTGCTGGAAGAATTTCGAAGTATAATGCAACATCGAGAAAAGCTGTTCCTAATTTTTTCAGGTTCACATGCTTTGAATGAGATGTGCAAAGATTTTTGGTCTCCATTTTTCCACATAGCAGAGCCTATTAAAATAGGGTATTTATCTGACGAAGCTGCAACAAGACTGATAACCACTCCATGGGAGAATTTTCCCATTAGCTATGAGTTAGCCGCAGTGAAGGAAATTATGCGAATTACCGGCAATCAACCGATGCTAATTCAGGTTATTTGTCGTACACTCATAGATCAAATGAATGAACAGTTGGATTCACAACAAATTCTTCCATATAAGTTTCCAAAACTTAGAATCCAAAATGTACATGAGGCGATTGGGCAAAGTCTGACTGGAAGTTATTATTTTGAGGCAATGTGGAACAGTTTGGAGAAATCAGAGCAAATGCTATTAACAAATATGGCAAGAGGGAAGGAAGAGACATCTCAGAATATTGACGATGATGTAGTACATTCGCTTCAAAAAAAGGAATTGCTGACCAATGATAATAAATACAGAATTCCCTTGTTGCATGATTGGATTCGAGAGAATAAATAGATAATCATAGACTAAGAAATCGAACAAAGCAATGCACGTGACTTCGGCCCGCTGTCGCCAATTTCCGCATACGCCTCTCGCATAACAGTTTGGTGGCAGCATCAAATGCGTTGCCCGTCGTGAGGAGCGGGCCAAAGCCACGTGATTGCAGGCGTTAGGCCAGTCAAATGGACTGTAATGAAATAATCGCAAGAAAAAGAGATGAGCTACGAGTACCTTGAAAAGAGACAACAATATCATGCATAAGTACACATCACGCTCAGCAATACAACATCGTGCCATTCAGGCATGTCTCTTCTCGCTTTTTCTTGGCGTGGTCACAGGACTTGTCGTGGGCGGTATCATGATGTCGATTGCTTGGGAACATAATCCTCAAGGAGAGTTTCATGGATATGGAACGATTCATTGGGGACATTGGTTCTTACTTGGGTTTTTATGGTTCATTCCCACCTGTGTTGTGGCCACCCTGCTGTATGCATGTTTTGCTGTAGGAACTGTGTTTGTTATCTCACGTGGTCGAAGGGGTTTTTCGTACCTGTGTGAGGAATCACAACATCAAGAACATGAGAAGAAAAGAAAACTTGACGGGATATAAATGTTGCTATATGCATCGGTTCTTGGGCGATAAAGGCGTAGAACATCCCTAAAAATGGCGGTGTACGCGTACACAAAAAGAGGCTATGGCAACCTATAAAGACCAACTTCTCAAGGCATTATCCGAAAGTGGGTGGGAACAACTTGAGGTGAACGAGGAGGGGATCGACTGGTGGGGCGATGAAATGTGGAAGATGCGATCAATTCGAGAACAGTGGGGGATGGAACTCTATCTCACATTTCTTGTTGATCCTCTCTGGGAGGGACCACGAAAAAAGAGCCAAGGGATTTGGGCAATTCTGGCAACATCCGAATTCCCGACCGATTGGCGGCAACCTCATGGCAAAATTGCGACACTCTCTATGGCAAAACGAAAATTTGGACCAAAACTAAACGCATTTATTCGTGATATTCATGCCTACAGGATTGCACAACAGAGGGTATAAGCATTTTAGAATCAAAGGGTTGGCCTAACACTCGCTTGCAGGGGACGCACAACAGCGGGCGGGGAAAATGGGTTGCCAGATGTCAAGCGCGGCTGCGCCCGCTGTTGTGCGCCCCTGAAGCGGGGCGTTCGGCGTCTTTTATAGCAACGTCAAATAACATAGGTAACATATGAGAATATTTGGCATTGACGATGATGGAACATTCAAAGAATATGGAGAAATACCATTCCAACAGGAACATACAGAAGCTCTACTTGAGAGTTGGTTAGAAGCCAATCCCCAAAATATTCTTGAAGACGGTAATTTGCTCATTATTGGGCGACAAGTGACCACAAATTTAGGTAGTGTCATTGATTTGCTCGGTATTGACCGACAAGGCGATCTCGTCGTCCTTGAATTAAAACGGGATCGAACCCCGCGAGAAACGCTTGCGCAAGTTTTAGAGTATGCCTCTTTTGTAGAAGAACTCGGAGCTGAACAATTAGAAACCATTCTACGAAACTATCTCAACGACGAATCTATCAGTTTAGCCGAATACCATCAACAGTATTTCACCATTGCCCCAGAAGAAGCGGTCGTCTTGAACAATGATCAGCGATTAGTCATTGTCGGTCAGCGTATCACCGAAGACATCCTGCAAACAGCCCTATTTTTACGGAAAAAAGGCCTACGTGTCACCTGTTTAGAATTCTCATTTTTCAAAACAGCCGAAGGGCTGAAACTTCTCTCATATGATATTGTGGTTGGCAGAGAGACTTACAACGTCAAACAAATTGCGTCAGGAGCCTTACCAATCATCTCACGGGAGGCATTTCTGGCCTCTTTAGATGATACCGGACGAGAGGTCTTTCAAACGATTTTAACCTATGCTGATGAGGAAGCCTTACCCATTCATTGGGGGAGTAAGGGATTTTCGCTCAATGTTGATAAGCATGGGATGCATGTGGCTATTTGCTTTGGCTATCCTCCGCATTCCGTCTATAAACAATCATTATATACAGCGCTTGTTGGACGAGGCGGGTTACTCAGTAAACTCACTATCCCTGAAGAACAGATCACGCAATTATGGCAAAAAGCGGAATCTACCGGGTTATTTCAACGTGCTGGAAAAGAATTAAAATGTGTACTTGACAAAGAGTTCTCACACGAGCAAATCAAGGTCATCGTAGCATGGCTGAAAGATGTTGTCGCAATGGTTCAACAATATGAGACGAAGTGATAAGAACGCCGAACAAGGCGTTTGCAGCGGACTCCGGGAAGGCGGGCGGAAAAATTGGTTGCTCTTTCCCGAAGTTTGGTTGCGCCCGCCTTCCCGAAGCCGCTGAAACGCGGTCATTAGTGTGCCAAGCGAAGCTTGGTGTATCTTGCAGGGTGCAAGTCCCTGCCGGGACCCACCCGTAGCGAGTGTTGCGTCATGGGCGGACATGAGAGTGGTGATGGTATGCAGGTCTTTGAGGCACGGAAGGGGACACCCGGACACAGACGACTCCTGAAACCTCAAGACCTCTCATGGAACACGCATGACGAAGCGTCCACAGCGAATCGTGCAGGCCGTAGGGGAGACCGTGACTCCCTGAACGTTGACATCGCTCCGAACTCGCTCTTTCAGTCGTCGAGGGAGGTCACGCAGACCGACGACTCTCTCAAGCATCCGTGAGGAGAGCATGGCCACCGCTGAGGCGACCCGTGAGTGCAAGGATGTGGCGGGCTGGCGGAGTTCACTGGAAACGGTGGCATGGATGAAGAGATACAGACAAGCACGTGGGAAGCCCCGGAGATTGTCTCACATTCCAACGTGAGAACAGACGTGGAGTCCCCTCACCGGGAAAGCGTCTGCTCCGAGGTGGCGGATGCCCTCGTCGTACTCCGAGGAGGAGAAAGACCGCTCCATGGGAAAGGGGGGCACGGGAGGACGTAGCCGTACAGGAAACGTCTGCCGGACATGCAGGGTCGGAGACCAGGAGCCAACCTCACTGCGGGGAAGAGCACATCAGGAAATGAAGTGACTTGTCTGACACGGAAGCGAGTCCAACCGAGGAGCCTTGTGAGGGAACACTTCACGCAGGGATCTGTGCGGGGGGAGCCGGGTGACCGGCTTTCCTACCGCGTCGCCCTCTTTTAGGATATTAACATGGATTTAAGAATCAGGAGATCGAGATAATCATGAGTAAGCTTTTGAGAGTATGGATGTACATCAAAACAAGGAAACTGAGATCGGTTGTCATTCTTTTCTTTCTGTGTATTCTTTTCGGCTCGACGTACTTCTCTTTCGAATATGGATACATGTTTCACCCTCCAACAGCCAGGATTCCTCTTGGAAGCCATTTTCCAGATCTGCCTCCCGATGAACGGCATCATTACCTTGAGTTTTTCGTTGATCATGACGAGCCCTCTAGGGGGACATTTATGGGATTTTTTCGGCTCAGTCCGAATTTTCAAAAAGGCTCGGAAGTGATTTTCTATCTCACAGACGGTCAGCAGGAAAAGGTTGGCCTTTCACCATGGGACGAATATTTTGAAGGAAAACTTGAAGGGCTCTCTTACGTCACCATCTGCCGACGAGGGCATTATCCGATATTGTTTCCTGAGGTGTTCGATGCCGAGGGAAAGCCAGATTTGAAGGAGGCACTTCAGCTCTATGGAACATCCCAACAAATTGAAGACATTGAAACTGTGCGCTTGGCGATGCTTGCCAAAGGACTCATTCCTCCTCATGGAAAAATTATGCTCTACGGAACCTCTGGAGGAGGGATTCTTATCGAGCAATATCTCGCGAAATATGGGAGAAACGTCTCACGCGCTTTGATCGAAGCCTCATACGGTGGCGATGTCTTCAGAAAACGAAAAGGCTCATATGACGACTGGCTCCTAGACAGGATGGCAACGCACTCTCCAGAGACATTGGCAAAACTCACTGAAATCGTTGAGTCGGGAGATGTGGATCGAACACAATTTTCCTTCCTGCTTCAGCGGCCATGTTATTTTTCGTTTCAAGGTGAACAATTCGTTCTGGACCTCATTGACGATGTGCACTCCGGAGGAAAATGGGCATACTGGAAAGCGTTATGTCATCCTGGCTACAATTTCACGGTTGTTGATTTCATGATGCAGCTTCCCATTGAATTGGCCGTGAAGGTCAGATGCTATGAAATACTGGGAGAACGTATTGTTGAATACCGGAAGAGGACGTCGAAGCGAATCAATTTGATGTATGAATGGGCACAGCATACGATTTCTGATTTCATCACGGCGAGGGAAATGGGAGCAATCAGCGCTGTGAATCTTGGAATTGAGGGGCAGCGACAGGCGTTCACAGGGGAAATTGTCTTCATGGCCGCCGATGGCGACCACGTGTTCCCAAGTGAAGCCGTTCAATTGTCCGCCATGGAATACCCGACATCCCGTTTCGCCCTTTTTCATGATACTCACATCTTTGGAGTGGAGGACAACCAACAGTATTATCGTGATGTCCGCCGAACGTTCTTCGAGCATGGACTACACTCACCTGAATTCGACACGGTGATGTCTGATGGACGTCAATTGAACAGGGAAGAGAGTCGAACACATGATGGCAGCTCTTAACGACCGTTGGCATGGGCTGGAGTCAGCCTTGTTTTCAACACCGAGTATGAAAAGTCATGTGTCGTGATAAAACCATTCAGTACGAGATCTTTGAACAAATGGCACACAACTCAACGAAGTTGAATCTCCCTGAAGAAGATGAGAGGAAAGACTTGATAGACACGAAAAAGAAGAAAGACATGCTCATGGGTGATCCCCAGAGTTATTCCGGGAATCATGGAAAATGGAACGAATTTATCATCAGTTGGAGGATGTCACTGAAACAAACGTTAAGTTGAATCGAGAAGCATGGGATCTGTGGTGGAACCAGGAACAACAAGAATGTGATTCAATACCGTAAAAGCTGGGAACAGGAGAGGATGAACACTTAAATGTTGGTATTTAAAAAGAATTGGGGGCTAACAATGGCTTGGAGGACGATTTCAAGCCCGCTGGCGTCAATTCACGAAATGAGCATGTCTTAAGGCTCAGAGGAATTTCAGGCGTGGTCGGCGTCGGTCAGGGCGGGCTTCAAACGCCTCAAGCCGGGCGTTCGGCGTAAAAAGGTAGTCGTTTGTATTCATAAAAAAAGAGGATGACGATGAGCGAAAGAGATGCGATTGACAAAATGAATAATGGCCCGAATACATTGACATCCCTTGTCAATGATTTTAAAAAACTTGGAATACATAAAGGCATGACTGTCCTTGTGCATTCTTCATTGTGCTCCCTTGGATGGGTGTGTGGCGGTGCGCCAACCGTCATTCTTGCGTTAGAGACGGTGCTCACAGAAACCGGAACCTTAGTCATGCCAACGCATTCAGGCGATGTCTCTGATCCGACAAAGTGGGAACATCCTCCAGTACCACCTTCCTGGTGGAACATCATTAAAAAAGAAATGCCCATATTTGATCACGATCTGACTCCCACTCGTGGAATGGGAAAAATACCAGAGACATTTCGAAAACAACAATCAGTTGTGAGAAGTAATCATCCACAGGTTTCCTTTGCGGCATGGGGAAGGCAAAAACACTATATTCTTCAAGACACCAAATATGACTTTGCCCTCAATGAGCACAGCCCATTGGGAAGAATCTATGATCTTGATGGCGATGTGCTCCTGATTGGAGTAAATTATTCAAGTCATACCTCACTGCATTTAGCCGAGTATAAGGCGAATTATCCGACAAAAAGACTGATTAAAAACGGTTTTCCGGTCATTGAGCAGACTAAAAAGTTTTGGAAGGAATATGATGATATTGACTACAATACGGATGATTTCGAAGAAATTGGAAGGCACTATGAACATGAACATGACATCCACACAGGAAACGTCGGGAATGCGGTCTGCAAGCTCATGAAGCAACGAAGTCTGGTAGATTTTGCCGTACGCTGGATGGAAAACCATCGAAAGGGAGGCGAAGAGCATTAACGAAAGCGTGAAGGCGCCGAACGAGTCCTCTGAGGGGTACCGTCAAGTAAAAACTGTGTATGCTGTGAACAATGTTGAATTATTTTCCTGTTGACCTCCTGTTTTTTTGGGTTGACGCGGGTGGTTGCGGGCCGAACACCTGATCGCTCTTTGACACAGAGTCTAACAACGGCGCATGGTGCCGCTGTAAGGCGGCGAGATAGCGCAATTCGTCATAGGGTGTCTGGGTCTGCCAACAGCGAAACATGATCCGAATCCACTTGAACGCCAATGCGCGAATAGTAGCATGCTGGCTTTTGCCGCGTTCGCGCTGCATCTGATAGGACGCTCGTGCCCAGATCGAGTGGCGGATCGACTCATTGGCCTATTCATGAAAACGTTGGCGCAGAAACTTCGAGCAGGCTGGTCGCCATTGGATAAACGAGATCGTCCCACTGGCTCGCCTGATGGGGGAGATGCCGACGGTATGCTGCACCTCAGTGGCCGTCTCACAACGGTCCCGCTGAGTGCCGAAGGCCACGAGCAGCCGGGGCGCCAGCACCGGTCCTGCCCCGGGGAACCTGTCAAAAATCGGCGCATCCTCGTGCTGCGGGAACAATTCCGCAATGGTCGTATCATACACCGCGATGCTCTTGCCAACGGTGAGCAGCAGATTCGCCAGCAAGGTGGCTTCCAGGATCGCGGGCTGCATGAGGGCCGCATCGGTGGTGAGTGGTTCAGCCGCTCGAATCCGAGCCAGCCGGTCGGCGATCACGTCCGGTTGCCACCTGCCACGTCGGATGTCAACGCGGCGCAGCTCCTCCGGATCCGCCTGTTTGAGGGCGTCAAAACAGGGATAGGCGAGCAGCAAGTCACAGGCCATGGGGGCAAAGCGATCCTCGCGGCAGACCTCCAAGAACAGCGGATAATCCTGTTTGAGCAGGTCGGTGAGTTGATGGCTGAAGCGGGTGCGATGGTTGACAGCCTGGCGGCGAGCCCGCGTCAGTCGTTGCAGGGTGCGAGTCAACGGGGTATCCGGGGTGAGCCGCCGGAGATGGTCGCGGTGCAGCGTCAGCAGGTCGAGCAGCAGGTCGGCATCGGTCGGGTCATCTTTGGCGCCGTTGACATGCAGGGCGTGGCGATATTGCGCCAGGGTCACGGGATTGACCGGATAGACCTCAATCCAGTCGTATTCCACCAGACAGGACACGAGGGCGCCGGGTTTCTGCTCTAAGGCGATCGCGACGGGCTGACCGCCTGCGCGTTGCTGAAGCGCCAGGAGCCAGGTATGCAGGGCCGTTGGGGAATGGGTCACTTGCCGGTGGGTCCGGTGCGACGTAGTCGGGTCCAGCACACACCCATCATGATGGTCATCGGCCCAGTCAATGGCGATGTCCAGGGCATAGGTTTCCGGAGCCGGTGTCGTGGCGGGCGAGGGGCCCTGGAGCTCAACCGGAGGAGCGGTCGCCCTGGCTGGTTGAGGCGTGATCGGGGCCGTGTCCCGGTGCGTCTGGCGGGTCGGGCGAGACGACCTCGTCGCGGGGGTGGATGGCAGCCCTTCGGTGACGGTTTGCAGAATCTCCTGCAGCGATGACAGGGGGTGTGAACTGGTGGTCGTGGTCATGGTGTTTCCCTCCTTCCGGGGAGCGTCGTGGGCATCGCCGCCCGTCGGTTCGCGAACACCTTATAGACACGGGCCATCGTCGCTGATGGCACCCTCTGAGGATTCGGTGTGAACCGGCGTATCCCGCGGGACGGCGAACGACTCGTGAGATTGATCAGATCGAGTTGCTTGCATATTCGTCCGCCCCGCGTGGCGACGTCACGGCTCTCACCGTGGATGGTGCGTGTTTTCATCATTTGTGTTGACACGATTCGTTCCTTCTGACAATCATGATCGCGATGTGCGATTTTTGACAAATACTTTTTATAAATCTATTCCTGGTACACCTATAATCCGCTTGCAGGGGACCCAAAAGGCCGGGCGGGAAAATGGGTCGGTATTCTGTCGGGTTGGGTAGCGCCCGGCCTTTCGGTTGCCTGAAGCGGGGCGTTAAAACACTTTTTGCTATATGACAGAATTCGAGAAAAGAAAACAGTGGTTTGAAACATATGTCGCAAGAATAGAAAAGGGGGTGATGAAGTCACCTCAACCGGGAGTTCGATATCCGTGCCCATGTTGCGGTTATCCCACCCTAGAAGAACGCGGCGGCTATGAAATCTGTCAACTTTGTAACTGGGAAGATGATGGACAACATGATCCTCATGCTGATGAGGTATGGGGTGGGCCGAATAGCAATTATTCATTAGCAGAAGCCCGGAACAACTTTCAGGCGTATTTCACGATGTATCGTCCTGAAGATACACGAGCATGTCGTCTGAGCACAAATCAGAACGAGGGCAAAAACGCGTTAATATCCCTCTATCAACAGATTATGAATGCTTCTAACCAATCCCAACGAGACCATCTTTGGAAGATGGCAAACGAATTCGAGAAAAAGCTATAATTCAGGCTCAAGGAAATCGTTCTCAGAATGCCCTGAATATGTCAAGATACTGGAACGATGAGAGATACGCCAAGAAGAGCGAAGCGATACTATAACGAATTGATGCTAATAGAAGCATAAGAATAGAGCAATATCGCTACGAATCGAGGTAACGACAGGCTTTCTGTTGCGAAACGATTTTGTAAGAAATAATATTGGCACAAGGCTTTTCGGATCGAGACAGTTTGGTAAGTATACATATTGATACGAGACGTTCTGGATCGAGGTGAAATATCTACGAATCGGAACGATGATCGGCTTTCTGGATCGAGGCGATATAATGACGAATCGGGACGATGACAGGCAGGGAAGCGAGGTAAAAGGAAAGATCGGTTTTAACAATCCAACTGCCCCTGACGTGCGCCGTTTCACGGCATGATTGAATTCTTCCTAATGGAGAGGGAAGGAAGGGAAATGACCAGGAAAAGACCCTTTAGTCCATCCCACTGACCTGAAATGAGGGGAAACCCCAAGGGGAAGCAGAGCCGGTGGGAAACGCGGAGATCGGGTGAAGTTGGCTCTATCCTAAGTGGCTCCGCAAGGGCTGTCTGATATGGTGAAGCCTGGATTGGTTAAAGCCTAATGACCAGTGATGGACGCAGCCATCGGGCGGAAAGCCAAAGTACCTGGAGTTGCGCCCAGGGAAGTCTGAATACCGCCTCTCTGAATGGTAGGAATGTGTGGGTCGGGGACATTCTGAATGGTCATCGTTCAGAGGCGTCTGCAAGGAGCAGGGCAAGGTCATGAGTGGACCACCTTCGTCAGACTGAACGTTCATCATGGACGGAATGCGGGATCGCCTAAGGGTCGCGAGACCTCTGGTGACGGAGTCCCAATAGTCGTCGTCGGAGTCACGCCCGACCAGGGCGAGCGGGAAAGCCGTTTACAGGGCGAAGTGGGACAGGCGGGTGAGTTGTGAAAGAACCTTCCCGGAGGTATGTCGAAATGCTACTGTTGATGGGAGGAAGTATGGAGCAACAGGAGGACGAGTGGTAACAATCGTCCAGACCTCAAGCCAACTGGAGAGCCGGATGCCGTGAAAGTGGCATGTCCGGTTCGGGGAAGGGTAGTTGGAAAAGTGCTTTTTAGTAACTCGCTGGCTACCTATTCCACTTGAGGGACGCGACGCAATGAACATTGCACTTCCGGTCAAGGTGTGTTGCCTGTGTGACGTGAGTTGCCCGCTGTGCGCCGTGTCACGGCGTGATTGAATTGCACTCAGAGAGTGCCGGGGGAAGTGACCCGTTCCCCCTGAGTCCATCTGACTGACCTGGAATCGAAAGAGGAAAGGGACACAGAGCCGGTCAGAAACGCGGCTTGAGGCGAAGCGAGTGTAGTCAAGACGAGACCGCAAGGACTGTTCGCTATGGTGAAGACTGGATTGTTTGAATTCCACCGTCCACCGAGGAAAACTGATCGCGTGGGTAGACTCGTTGTACACCCCACGCCCCGGACAGTAGGAAGAATAGTGGCGGGGTTCTCCCGAAGGGTCACTGCCGGGGGGACGCTCCAATGAGGAGCGGAAAGGATGGGAACGTGAGGTGCTCCCCATTGTCAAGACAAAAATCACCAAACGTTAAGGTGTTGTTTGGTCCGCCAAACTGTGGGGAATTTTTCCTGGGAAAATGGGCTTTCGCAATTTCCTGAAGCCCATTTTTCCAGGAAAAAATTCTCGCTCACTTACTAACAACTCACTATAGTAAACTTCTTCTGGTGTCTGATAACACAGCGATTGATGAGGCCGTTCATGATTATAGAACTCAAAATACTCATCAAACCCGATCTGCGCCTCCCCAACCTGATACCAGTCGTTGAGATACACTTTCTCGAATTTCACGCTTCGCCACAAACGCTCTTGAAAAATATTATCGAACACACGACCACGGCCATCCATACTAATTGACACCCCTGCTGTTCTCAGTCTTTCCGTAAACGCCAGGCTGGTAAATTGACAGCCTTGATCACTATTGAATATCTCTGGTGTCGCCTGGAATAACGCCCGATCCAGAGCGGTCAGACAAAACTCTGGGTCCAACTGATCGACACCTCCCAACTGATCACATACCGACTAAACCAATCCATAATCACCATAAGATAAACAAACCCGGCCACGAGTCGAATGTGCGTAATGTCCGTACACCACACCTGATTCGGCCTGGCAATCGGAAGATCGCGCAACAGATATGGATACACCCGATGCTCCGGAGTGCGCTGGCTGAGCTTCGGCTTGGGGTAGACGGCCTCAAGCCCCATCTTGCGCATCAGTCGCCGTACCCGTTTCACGTTGACCTGCACGCCCTGTCGGCCCAGATACGCCGTCATCTTCCGCACTCCATAAAAGGGATAGTGCGTGTAAACTCTATCAATCTGATGCATCAAGACGATGTTCTCTGGACTCTCCCCGTGCGCCTGATAATAGTAGCTCGCCCGAACCAGCCCGAGTAACTCACACTGCCGAGCAATCGAAATGGATGGATGCTCCGGCTCAATCCAGGCCCGTTTCTCCGTCAGTGTCCTGGTCCCCACTTTTTTTTTAACCAATCTGGTTCCACTTTCAGTTGCCCGATCTGACGATAGAGTTCCGCTTGCAACTCCTCGGCATCGCGCTCAGCTTTCCGACGTCGCGTGGAAACACACTGCTCTGCCTCTGACAGGCGACGCTTCTTCCACTGCTGAATTTGGTTTGGATGGACGCCAAATTCACTGGCCAGTTGGGCCAACGTTTTATCGCCTTTCAACGCAGCAAGCGCCACTTTCACTTTGAAACTGGCCGGATAATTTTTCCGACTACTCCCCATCGATTTTCCTCCTTTTTTCTTGAATAAGATCACATATTTTACACCTTATGATTCTGTCCAGTTTTTGGGGAGCATTATACCGCCGCCAAACGCGCTGCCGCTGTTCTGCGTGAAGGTGCTGCCGCGGATGTCCATGACGCCGCCGCGCACGGCCGTATTGCCGGAAAAGGTACAATCCTCAAGCACCACCATGCCGGAGACGTTCCCCAGACCGCCGCCGCCCTGGTCAAACTCATTCACCGTACTGGTATTGTCGCGCACCTGACAGCGGGTCAGGGTCAGGGTGCTCCCCTGGTTCAAAATCCCGCCGCCCGGCGCGTTGCCGGTATGCGATTGAACAGCATCAACGCGCGCATCTGGTGAATCCACTCTGGTTGCTTTTCGGGTGTATCTGGGGAGCCTCTGGGTTCTTTTTTATTCGCTGGGGGTTACAACTTGTCGGAGTTCGGTTTGGAAGCGCCTCAGGGATCTATGATACCTTTTTGTATCGCGCCTTTCCAGATTGGGATTGGCTCTTCAATGCCCATCGGAATTTTTTCACCCATTCGGTCATCGTTCCCGTATTATTGATGATCTTGGCGGTGTATAAAAAATGGCGTCCACTCAGAGATATTGGCATGGGGTTAGCCATTGGGATCGCCAGTCATTTAGTCTGGGATGTTATTTCTGTGGCCGATTATCCCTATCGCTATATTCGCCATTTAGATGGATATGCCGGCGCATTATGGACGCTTTCAAATGCCATTCTTGGCGTATTTATTTCCTATTATTTTATCGGAAAGTCTTCGCTTCCGCTTGAACGTCATCACGACTCTGTGACTGATAGTATAGGAGATATTTCCTAATACGGAAAGGAAAACAGTTGACAAGGAGCATATGAACCGATGAAAATGCGCTAACGATGCGCATGAACGGCGAGTGCGCCGCTTCCCGGCGTGAATGAATCGCTCTCAGAGAGAGCATGGGGAAACTTCCATGAGACCCCATTAGCCCACCCTGATGATTCGAAATGAGGCGAAAGCCCACGAGGACACAGAGCAGGCAGGGAAAGCGGCGTGAGCAGAAGGAGGCTCTGCAAGATGCGACCGCGAGGGCTGATCGTGATGGGAAAGCCTGAACTGGTTGAACTCCAATGACCAGCGGTCGAATCAAGGACTCGATGGCAAGCCTCAGTACCAGGAAGTCATGAAACCTGGGAAGTCTGAAGACCCTCGTCCTGATCGGAAGGAGAGAAGGTCGCCGGCTATCCAGAACGAGGAAGTGATCAGGAGCGTTCTTCAGGCAGAAGCATCAAGGTGATGAGGGGAGTCCCGACGACTATCGGACGGGCACCACGCACGGAACGCGGGATGGCGTACACGCCGAGAGGCTCATGGTCACGGAGTCCCAAGAGGACTCAGCGAAGGGGAACGCCGTTGACAAGGGGAAGAGGGAGAGGCTGGTGAGTGTCCTGCGAACGAGACCGGAGACAAGCGACATGCTGTCGGTGAGGGTCTCAAGTACGAGGATACAGGAAAAGTCCCCGTAAGAGGGCGTTGACCTCAAGCCACTGGAGAGCCGGATGCGGTGAACGTCGCACGTCCGGTTCGGTGGGGGGCAGTTGGAAAAGTACCAGAAATGGCAACTCGCTGGCTGCCTACCCGACCTTGAAGGGCGGGCGGAAAATTGGTTGCTGAATGTCAGGCTTAGTTGCGCCCGCCCTTCAAGCCCGGTGAAGCCTGGCGTTAGTGTGCCAAGCGAAGCTTGGTGTGTCTTGCAGGGTGAAAGTCCCTGTCGGGTAAGGGCTAGCCACCCACCCGTAGCGAGTGTTGCGCCTGTGGCGGAGCCAGGAAGAGTTGGCGAACAAAACAGGTGAAGCGTACACAGCGAATCGTGCAGGCCGTAGGGGAATCCGTGTTCCCTGAACGTTGACATCGCTCCGAAATGCGAATTTCAGTCGTCGAGGTACTTTTAACGCATATCGAAGACAACAGGAAGCATCCGTTATGAGAGTACGGACTAACGCTGAGGCGACCCGTAAGTGCGAGGATGTGGAAGGCTGGCGGAGTTCACTCTAAGCTGTGGCATGTACGAAGAGATGCAGACAAGAACTTGGGAAGTCCCATATACTGTCTCGTTTCAGACATTTTTTTTAGGACGAGATCGGAGGTGGAGTACCCTCACCGGGAAAGCCTTCGCTATGGGGTGGCGGATCAAACGTAGTACTCTGAGGGGGGGAAAGCCTTCCACATGGGAAAGGATTTGACGGGAGTACGTAGCCTCTAAAGGAAACTTCTGCCGGACAACGCTGGACTGGATACACGTAAGCCAACCTCACTGGAGGGAATAGCACTCACGGCGAGTCGCAACAAGGAGCATCGCTTTCGGAATCTCTCGTTCCGGAATAGCATGATGTCAACGGCAGTCGCGCTATATCGTTGTCTGCATACTTCAATATTGCCAACCTTCATATTGAGGGCACGGCGTCCCCACACAGCAGATGCTTGAACCCCCAACATGTCCACGCCCCGCTTCGCGGAGCGTTTCTGGCAGTTTCTCTGAAAGGAGTTGCTGATGTCCAAGATGAATGTGGCGGTCATTCAAACATATGTACTCGTACAAGACGCATCGCTAACATCTCTATGGACGTTCTTGTCAAGAAAAAAGACTCCACACACTTTTTTCTTGCCAGGAATCAGTTTTTCGTGTCATGTGAATCACATCAAAAAAATCAGAGAGTTACAAAGATTCTTCTTGACAAATACGTATATGACAATATAAATTATACGTATAAACTTCAAGGGGGATAGGTTATGGATACAAAACTCACCTTAAAACTGGATAAAGACATCATCGAGCAAGTAAAAATCTATGCACAACAGCAACAGCAGAGTTTGTCGGCATTAGTCGAACGGTATTTCCGCTATTTGCTCGATCAGGAACATCCTCGAACGATGAATCATATTTCTCCGACCGTCAAAGAATTATCAGGGATTATTCAGATTGATCAAGATCAGGATATTCAGGAGGAATATACCACCTATCTTTTGGAGAAATATCACGTATGAGTCCGATCTTTCTTGATACTGATATTTTGATCGATGTCTTTGCCAAACGAGAACCATTTTATCACGATTCTGCCCAAGTCCTCACGCTCGTTGAAGAACAGCATAGTACACTTCTGTTCCGCAAATTCATTCTCTGCCGCATTTCAGAGGATTATCATGGTTTAGACAGGGAACAAAAGTTGCCACGAATCGATTTTACAAATTTATCACGCCAGGGCAAAGAGGTGAGAAAGGCGGCGAGGATGCCGAACAAAGCAATGCACGTGACTTCGGCCCGCTGTCGCCAGTTTCCGCATACTCCTCTCGCATATTGGTTTGTTGCTACATTGTGGTCTGTTGCCCGTCGTGAGGAGCGGGCCAAAGCCACGTGATTGCAGGCGTTAGCACATCCATCGAAACGTATCACAAGTATTGCAGGCTTCTATCGAATGGTGTCGAATCACTGTTCGAGAAAAACCTCTTGACAAGATGCAAAGTGCCGGGTAGAAGATCTTCCATCGAATGTTGACGGTGGAGATCGTGAGCACATATGCGGGGTACGGGGCGAAAGATCGCGTCTATGAAGAGTCTGTTCATCCTGGAATGCTGTGTAGGTTCTTTTCTGCACGGCCATTCCGAATCGGGTATCTAATTTTGTCAAATGGGGAGTTGAGCGTACGCATGGGAGACGGAGATCATTCACGCGTGCGGTGGAATCCATATGCCAGCACAGAACAGAATTCTGAATATCATTCATGAGACAGATGTGTCCAGGAAAGAACACCTCGTCACCGCGTTACATAACGAGATTATCTTTGGCGGGGGGACTCCCCTCAATGCCCATGAACGTGACGAGGTCTGTCAGCTCATCTGCGCGCAACACGAATCCCGGAGAATCTTGATCACGCTCTGGAGCCTGGCGCTGAAATCCTCCTGTCATTCAACGCTTGAACTGTATGCTGAACAGTTTGTGCGCGAGATCATCGCGAACCGATCAAAAACCGCCGCCGCTCTCCAGGCCACGCTGTATGATTTTGACGCCCGTTCCCTGCACGAGATCTATCGCCATTATGCGGTAGCCTATGTCCAGGCTCATAATCTTCCGTACTTTGCCCAGCATTTCAAGCCATTTATCCTGAACCGCGAGCCATATATTCTGTATGAGGTGGCCTGTGAAGTGGGGAAAGCGTCGGTCTTCCAAAAAATTACTATGCTGATCGAGTTTGTTGCGACCATTACGACGCATGACTTGGCTGAAATTGTCACCGCGGAAATTATGTACGGAGGAACGGCAGAGCATTTGGCGATGCTTCGGGAGAAAATGCGCACACACCCAGAAAAGCGTCATGTCTATCAATACTGTGCGGAATTAGTGGAATTAGGGCTGCGAGAAGACCGAATGAAGGCGAATGCCCAACAGGGGGAGACCTGAGGCAATGAAACTATTGTACCTTGACGTTGAAAAGTGCCGTATTGATGAGGGCGCCAACGCCCCGTCTTCCCCGTACACGCGGCACACGAAACATGATGGTGATGAGAACGCAACGGCTGTGTGCAGGTGTCAACCATGTACGTGGTCTGTACCCATATATGTGCTAACATCTCTATGGACTTCTTTGTCAAGAAAAAAGACTCCTCCTGGTGCGAAAAAAACCTGTTCTTTGACAAAGGCGAAAAAGCCTCACTCCAGCACGAACCGTTTGTTGGCTTCCCTGATCCCAGCGTCGCCGATCAGCACCTGTTCAGACTTGCTCTTCTGATGCGGGTGGGCTCAGGCTCACGCGCCTGCACCAAACATCTCGTGAAGGTCAACCAAAGCTCCCCGGGAAAGAACCGGACTCCAGCGGCAACAGTCCTCTTGTCTGCTGCGCCTGAGAACCTGATCGGTTCCCTCGTGCCGGCGTCTCAAAAGTGGGGCTCAGCCGTGACGGCTGTCCCAGTGAGTCATTGGCTCGGGGGAGGGGCAGAACACGCACACCGTCCGTGTATCCGGAATCAGTCTTTGGGCCGAACGGAATGTCTCATCAATGCGCCCGAGGGTTCGGGCATCGAGTCGACGCCCGCTGGTGGGGCTCATCGCTCTGGGCAAAAAGAGCGTGTCACAGAATTATGACATGCGGATTGAGACTGGCCCGATAGCGCCCCAGTGAGCCCTCACGCGCATCCCGTTCGCCCTATAAAGGTTCGTTCCGCTTGTTAAGCGGCATGTCATCGTGCTTGAGTCTTCCTTCCGTGCGACCGTGATTTTATGATGATCACTTCATCCGAGCTGCCTTCGGCGTCTACCGTGATCGCGACCGACACGCGCCGGCGCCGGGAATGAACATCCGGTACCGGCCTCATATTTTCCCGACATTCCCTGCTCCCTGCTCCCCTGTTGTCGTGCTCCTGGCTCCTTGCTATTTACTGCCTGCTGCTGGTTGACGAACTTGTTGATGTCACAGAGCTGTTTGCGAGTGAGCCTATAATACACCGTTCTGCCCAGACGATGGGCCAGGATGCCCGTGGCGTTGTCCTTGCCGTCCTTGCGTTCGAGCCGCCTGATATACGGCTGAGCGTCGCGTGGTTCGCGCAGGAACACCACCACGGCCTCGGAAAAGGCCCACTTCACATAGGCATTGCCGATCTTGGCGTTCGAGCTGCCGGTGCGTTTGCCTCCGGATTCTTTGACCGGTCGGATCAAGCGGGCATACGACGCCAACTGCTGTGGCCTCGAAAAACGCCGGATATCTTGCACCTCATAGAGGAGCACAAGTGAGAAGATCTTGCCAATTCCGGGAAGCGCGCGCAGAATATGCAATGCAGTGGCATCATGCGCTTTGGCAGTTTTCAGGATATGCCATTCCAATTTACGGAGGACACGGTCGTCATAGGCGATCAGTTCCAGGTCAACCGTGATCGTTTTCTGCACGCTGTGGTCTGGAAAACGGTCGACAATGCCTTCTCGGTTGCCTTTGTACTTTAACGTCTTGCCGATTTTGGACACGTTGTATTGGTCATTGGTCTGTTGCATATGAATCAACAGATTGGAACGCTGATGTCCAAACTGCAGGCGGCGGCGCAGCAGATCGCGTGTCGAGCGCATCGCCTTCGGATAGACGTAGGCCATCGGAATCATGCCGGCGCGTAACAGTTTGGCGATCTTCTTCGAATCGATGCGGTCGTTTTTCGTCTTCGAGCCATGAATCGCTTTCATGTCCCAGCACACACAGAATCCCTTCGGCAACGCAGAGGTTTGCGACCCAATACCAGGTGAAGATACACTCCACACAGACCACGACATCGTCACGGTATGGCGCAAGCTTTTCTAAAAACAGGTCCGCTTTCGTCGGGATCTCTCGGTGATACACGATCTCGTCCGCCTGGTTCACGATACCCACGTACATGGATGGTTCGGGCATGCAGATCAACGCCGCAATAGTACTGATGTTGTCCGGTATAATATCTCATGCTCCTCTCCTCCTTGACCGACACCGCCCCTGAGCAGAGTCAGCGCCGCATCGGTCCCTGTTCGATTCATCGTCTTGTTGTTGCTGTCTCCGTCCCCAGGAGTCTCGCAACAGCTCTTGCAGAGGTCAACCGGATTCTCTCGGTTCCCAGGCACTTTTTTCTTGCCAGAAATCGAACGCTGACCTACGGTGCCTTCAGGATCGAACATTTTCCGGAGGATGACCAGCATAGCGGCGTTCCGACTATCCCGACACGTTCGAGTCCTTTCGTATGGGAACCCGTGTATGGCAATATTCAGAAACTTCTCACGCTCCCATGCGTGTGTTCACGTTACGGAAGAATGTCCATGATCAGTATCAAACGCTTGCACATGACCGAAACCGCGCTCCACAATTTTCGGCATAATTGCCCGCCATAAAGGTTTTGTGGCAAATCAGCCTTCATCCTGCCGGTCAAGGCGCGCTTACGGCTTGTGAAGCGAGGCGTTCGCTGTCCTATGCCCATAAATCTGAGACGTGAAGCAAAAAAAGGTTGACGTAATTTTTGACGCAGCATAGAGCTATTTGTGAGTTATTGGAGAAGCTACAAGATCGTTTAATATTGGTTTATGGGGAAAAGTTATATGCCATCAAAAAGAGATCAGCGATATTTAGACATACTTTGCAATGCAATTCGGGTGTGTCAAAGTTATCAACCCAAATTGGGGCACGGCAAACAAGAAGGTTATTCCCTTGCCGAATTTCGTCAACTCTACCAGAGTGATCCATTTTACAGTTGGATAGGGCTCGATGATCCGCTCATGTATGCCGCCCATAAAGCTGCAGGTGGAATGACCAGTATCTATCGCCAGATCGGAATAGGCTGTGAGAAAATTTTCAGAACGGCATTGCAAGACACCCTGAACCTGTCGGAAGAAGATTCTACATGGTCATATACGATACCGACGTCATCAGGAAAGACACGAACGCTATATCTTGATGGAAGAATTCCCCTTGAGTCGATAACGGATACAGAAAAACGCCATATTATCAGTCAATGGATCTATGAGGCATGTTTTCGGCTAGACGTTGAGCAGGAACTCTGTCGTTCACTCAAAGGCATTGTCTTTGAGGTTCGACAAGGATATAAGAGTAAAGACTCAAAACGTCAAAATGCCGATATTGCCAATGCTGCAACAGCCTACACAAAATGTTATCTGCCTTGTGTTGCCATTCTTTCTCGGCAAATTGATCAGGATATTGCCTTACGATATACCACGGAAAAGTGGATGCTTCTTACAGGAACTATTGGGGAAGTTTCCGCGCATGAATCGATCTATACATTCATGCGTGATATTGTGGGATATGATCTCGCACGGTTCTTTGAACGAAACACGAGTATTCTCAGAAAAGAAGTTCATCGTGTCCTTACAAGCCTGTTGGCGGCCACATAAAGGAGAGAACACTATGGCATCGCAAACAGCGCTAAAACAACGAGCAGACTACACGTATCAATATAATCAGCACATAGGACGGCATGGATGGTTACGCTTGACCCCTGCCTATTCAGTCAAACTTGTTGAAGAGATTCTTCAAAAGAAAGATTCGGAATTATCTGTCCTTGACCCGTTTTCTGGAACAGCGACAACCCCCTTATGCGCAGGGTATCGCCATCACAGGGCTACTGGATATGAGTTAAATCCGTTTCTGGCATGGTTTGGGCATGTAAAAACGCGCCATTATTCTTCTGAAGATCTTCAACGCCTTGAAACGCTCACTCACAACATCGCGTCTAAACTTCGTCATTCCCCTGCCGTCACTCCATGCACTCCTCCTCCAATCCATAATATTACCCGATGGTGGGATGTGGATGAATTAGAATTTTTGTGTCTGTTGAAAGCTGCTATAGATCAACATATTCAAAAGGACGCGTCGGGGAACGATATCCTTCTCGTGATTTTTTGTCGCCTTCTTATTAAGCTGTCAAATGCCGCCTTCAACCATCAATCGATGTCATTTAAAGACAAAACAGGGAACCAGGCTCTTCCATTATTCAAATATACTCCTGACTTTACAGAGATCTTCCTTCACGAAAGTCAGCAGGTTCTCGAATCCGCCAAGGATAACCCTACAGGGAACATACACATTATTCAAGGGGATTCGCGTGTCTTAGAAAAACTCCAGAAAGAGTCTTGTGATTTACTCATTACATCTCCACCATACCCGAATCGGATGTCGTATATTCGTGAATTACGCCCCTATATGTATTGGTTACAGTATCTCTCAAATGGAAGAGAGGCCGGTGAACTTGATTGGAAGGCAATTGGAGGAACATGGGGGATCGCAACAAGTCGTTTAACTGATTGGGAAAGAGCCCCTAACGGTTTTTATCCACAATATTTTGAACAATTACTGACGGACATTGCTCATAGTGATAATAAAAACGGTCAAACCCTTTCAAACTATGTGGCCAAATATTTTGAAGATATGTGGCAACATTTGTCGCATGTGTATAGAATTATGCAACATGGTGGGGAAGTCCATTATATTATCGGCAACTCAATATTTTATGGGACGTTAGTTCCCGTAGAACTTTTATATAAAGACATGCTTGAGGCATGTGGTTTTCGAGATGTGATCATAACAACAATACGAAAAAGAAACTCAAAGAAATCATTGTATGAGTTTGACGTATCGGCAAAGAAGTGAAACAGCGAACAAAGCAATGCACCTGACTTCTGCCCGCTGTCGCCAGTTTCAGCATACTCCTCTCGCATATCGTTTTGGTGGCAACATCAAATGCGTTGCCCGTCGTGAGGAGCGGGCAAAAGCAGGTGATTGCCAGCGTTCGGCTTTTACGAGACTTACGAAGGGAGGTGATACCAATGAAATATGGGGCAAGAAATGCCATCAAGGCAAAAGTGAAGTCAGTAAAAAAAGGTGATGTCATGACACTGGTAAAGTTTGATGTGACCAGTCCCGTTGAAATGGCTTCAGTTCTTACGACCGAATCAGTTGAAGCCATGGAACTCAAACCGAATGACGAAATTCAACTGATTATCAAAGCCATTCATGTGTTGCCAGTTAAAGAGTATAATAACAAGAGGTAAGGGGTATGTTCAAAAGATGAATTAAAAAATTAATCAGTTATGTGCCAGTTTGGTACATACGACATTTGCTGTTTCATACATACGCCAAACGGTGAAACGCGTACAGACTAACCTTCTGAATCGCCGTTCGGTGTATTTTGAAACGGCGGTTTACGGAAGGATTGCAACAATGAACGAAACGTACCGATCCATGTGGGAAAAACTCGGACTTGATTTGGAAGCTCACGATATGCTGCTTTCCATCTTGGGAAAAGCCTATCAGGATATTTATCTTTCTCAGAACAATCGTCCGAAGACAATGAGTTATTTCGATTTTGTCATGAGCGAAGTTCACGGGCTTCGGATTCAAGAACTGATGGATGAAAAAGCGTCCGGTCGCAAAATTATCGGCGCGTACTGTGTGTTTGTGCCGGAAGAAATTATCAAAGCAGCGGATAGTACCATGGTCGGATTATGTGCCGGTGCTGATTTTGCAACAGACGACGTTGAAAAACTGTTACCGCGTAATACCTGTGCATTGATAAAATCCGCTCTCGGTTTCAAATTGGGTAAAGTCTGTCCGTATTTGGAATCGTCGGATCTGGTGGTCGGAGAAAATACCTGCGATGGGAAAAAGAAAGCCTATGAAACCCTGAAAGCGCTTATTCCGAATTTTTTCGTGATGGATATGCCTCAGATGAAAACACCGGAAGGCCGGGCGCTTCTGAAATCCGAATATTACAGATTCAAAACCGCTGTTGAAAACCTGACAGGCGTTACGATTGACGCTGAATGGTTGAAAAAAGGGATTGCCATCGTCAACAATAAACGGAAGGCCGTTCATCGGCTTATGAATTTGCGTAAAGCCAGCCCCGCCCCGATTTCAGGACTTGATGCCCTGCTTGTCAATCAGGTGTTTTTCTATGATGATGCGGTTCGTTTTACGGATTCGGTCAACAAAATCTGTGATGAGGTTGAAAAATGGGTTGAAGAGCAACAGGGTATATTCCCCACGTCAGCGCCGAGAATTCTGCTGTCAGGCTGTCCTATGGCGGTTCCGAACTGGAAATTGCCGTGGCTGATCGAAACCTCCGGCGCGGTTGTCGTGGGAGAGGAATCCTGCGTGGGAGAACGCGGCACAAGGAATCTGACCGATGATTCGGGAAAAACCGTAGACGACGTGATGGATGCCATTGTTGACCGATATTTCCAGATTGACTGTGCCATTTTCACGCCCAACCCCGACCGTCTGAATCATATTGCGGAGATGTTCAAAACCTATCATGCTGACGGTGTGATTCATTATGGACTGCAATTTTGTCAGCCGTATCTTACGGAGGCGATTCCTGTGGAAAAGGCGCTTGAATCGCAGCACATTCCGACGCTTCGCATTGATACGGACTACAGCATGGAGGATGCCGGACAACTGAAAACCAGAGTGGAAGCGTTTATTGAGAGAATCAGCGAGTAAGGATGGCGGTTATGCGTTATGCGGGCATTGATATCGGTTCAAGAACGATTAAACTGGTTGTGGTTGAAGACGGACAGATTCTTGAAAACAGGCAGACTGATACCGGTTTCGATCCTTTAAAGAATGCCAAAGACCTGTTGAACGGCGTCCAGTATGAACGTATCGTGGCAACAGGGTATGGAAGGCATCTGTTTGAAATTGAATTCAATGCCCCGACAGTCACCGAAATCAAAGCTCATGCCGAAGGTGCAAAATTCTTGTTTTCTCAGGTGCATGCAATTTTAGACATCGGAGGACAGGACAGCAAAGTAATTGCATTGGATGAAAAGGGGAAAATCATCAAATTTGAAATGAATGACCGATGTGCGGCCGGGACAGGAAAATTTTTGGAAATCATGGCGCACACGCTCGGTTATAGTTTGTATGAATTCGGTACAGAAGCACTTAATGCAGTCAAGGATATTCAGATCAACAGCATGTGTACAGTCTTTGCTGAATCTGAAGTGACATCGTTGCTGTCGAAAGGTGAAGAGCGCAAAGAAATTGCTCTGGGGCTTCACCGTTCGGTGATTCGTCGGGCGATAGGCATGTTGAAAAGGATTTCGATAAACGGACCAGTGGTATTTTCAGGCGGGGTGGCAAAAAATCCTTGTATGAGTTATTTATTACGTCAGGAACTTGAACACGATATTGTCATTCCCGAACATCCGCAAATGACCGGAGCTTTGGGGGCTGCTCTGCTGGCAGGCTTGAAAAGCAGATGATACTCATTAGGAATCAAGGGGAGAAAAACGAAGAAATTAAGAATGAATATCTCAATCATCGTCCCGAGAAATGAAATAGAAAAATCCGGGTACCCATGCCAAGTAAAAAGAGGACGCCGAACGATGCGCATGAACAACGAGTGCGCCGTCTAACAGTGCAATAAATTGCTTCCAGAGGAAGCCGAGGGTAAACTATCAATATACCCTTGAACTCATCTCCCTAACCTGAAATGAGGCGAAAGCCCAAGGGGACACAGAGCAGGGGATGAAACGCGGGGAACGGCAGAAGTAGGCTATGCTAAGTGGCTCTGCAAGAGTTGGTTGATAGGGTGAATAGCTAGACTGCTTGAACCCTAATAACCGGTGATGCAAGCATTCATCGGGCGGAAAGCTTAAGTACTCGGAGGTCATGAAACCGAGGAAGTCTGAATACCGCCTCTCTGAGTGGTAGAGGTGTGTGGTCGCTGGACATCTCGAAAGGTAGTCACTCAGAGGCGTCTGCAAGGAGCAGGGAAAGGTTATAAAAGGGACACCTCCGTCACACTAGAACGTTTATTGCATACGGAATTCGGGATCACCTACGGGACGAGAGTCCTCTGGTGACGCAATCCTCATAGTAGTCGATGGAGTCACGCCCATCCAGGGGGGACGGTAACGCCGGTTACAGGGCGAAGGAGGATAGGTAGGTGAGTTACGTGAAAAAACTCAAGGAGGTATGCGGAATGCTCCCGTTGAGAATGGGAAGTATCAGGTAATAGGAAGATACCCCCATAAGGGGTATCCAGACCTCAAGCTTACTGGAGAGCCGGATGCGGTGAACGTCGCATGTCCGGTTCGGGGAAGGGCAGTTGGAAAAGTGCTTTTATAGTAACGCGCTGGCTGCCTATTCCACCTGAAAACCGCGTGAGTTTTTAGCTTTGTTCCCGCTAACGACGTATTGAGATAATACGAACATTGCACTTCCAATTAGGGCGGTTTTCAGCCTGTTATGTCGGGCGTTAGTGTGCCAAGCGAAGCTTGGTGTATCTTGCAGGGTGCAAGTCCCTGTCGGGAAAGGGTTAGCCACCCACCCGTAGCGCGTGTGGCGCCTGTGGCGGAGTCAGGAAGCCCCTGATGAACAAAGCAGGTGAAGCGTACACAGCGAATCGTGCAGGCCGTAGGGGACACCGTGTTCCCTGAAAGATGATAGAGCTCCGAAATGGCTGTCTCAGTCGTCGAGGTCGTTAACGCAGACCGAAGACTATATGAAGCATCCGTCATGAGAGGAAGGCCACCGCTGAGGCGACCCTTCAGGCGAGGATGTGGAGGACTGGCGGAGTTCACCGTAAGCGGTGGCATGTACGAAGAGATGCAGACAAGAACTTGGGAAGCCCCATACATTGTCTTGGAAGTAATGTGTGTGTGTTCCAAGACCTGCTGCGGAGTACCTTCACCGGGAAAGCGTCAGCTATGGGGTGGCGGCTTAAGCGTCGTACTCGGAGGCAGGGAAAGCCTGCCACATGGGGAAGGACTTAACGGGAGTACGCAGTCTCCAAAGGAAACTTCTGCCGGACAAGGCTGGACTGGATACACATAAGCCAACCTCACTGGAGGGAATAGCACTCACGGCGAGTCTCAACAAGACGCATCGCTTTCGAAATCTTTATGGCGAACTGACGTCGGAATGCTTGCTGATAGCCTGGACGCGCATCAACAAAGACGCGGCAAGTGGCGTAGATAAGCTGACGGCAGAAGCATACCAGGAACACCTGTTGGGCAATATTCATAATCTCGCTCAGCGGCTCAAAGAGAAGACCTATAAAGCGAAGTTGGTCAGACGGACATACATTCCAAAAGACAATGGGAAAGAACGCCCGTTGGGAATTCCTGCCCTCGAAGATAAAATCGTGCAACGAGCGGAGACGATGGTGCTGAACGCCATCTATGAACAGGAGTTTCTGGACATCAGTTATGGGTATCGAGTCGGCAAGAGCGCCAGGGACGCGGTCGGAGACCTGACCTTTCAGTTGCAGTTTGGGAGGTTTGGGTATGTGGTCGAGGCTGATATACAAGGCTTTTTCGACAATCTCGACCATGAATGGTTGCTGACCATGCTGGCCCTACGGATTGATGATAGGGCGTTTCTCAATCTCATCCGCAAATGGTTGAAGGCCGGGATATTAGAACCGGAGGGGCTGGTCAAACACCCTGACACCGGGACGCCGCAAGGGGGCATCGTCTCTCCCGTGCTGGCGAATATCTATCTGCATTATGCCCTCGACCTGTGGTTTGACCGGGTGGTCAAGTCACATTGCAAGGGCGAAGCCATCTTATGTCGGTATGCGGATGATTGGGTCTGCGCCTTCCGCTACAAACAGGATGCGGAACGGTTCTTCGCGGTCCTGCCGAAGCGGTTGCAGAAATTCAATCTGAACGTGGAACCGAGCAAAACCCAGATGCTTCGCTTTAGTCGCTTTCATCCGGGGAGGGAACGACGATTCAGTTTTCTGGGGTTTGAATTTTTCTGGTTTCCCGACCGGAAGGGGACGCCGCGTGTGATGCGGCGGACAGCCCGCAAGAAACTCCGGGCGGCCCTGAAACGGATGAAAGACTGGATGCGACTCAATCGGCACAAGACGACACGGTGGTTTGTGACCACGTTGAATGCGAAGGTACGAGGGCACTATCAATATTATGGGGTTCGGGGCAACTCCCGGTCGCTGTGGGAATTCTACGAGGAAGTCGTGAAAATGTGCTTCAAATGGCTGAATCGGCGCAGTCACCGGAAGAGCTATACCTGGGGGGCCTTCAAACGCCTCCTCTCGTTCCTCCCCCTCGTCAGGCCGAGAATTACTGAGTCAAAACGTCTGCACCGGGCGGCCTGCTGAGGCACACCGGCACGAAAGCGAGTACAACCGAGGAGCCTTGTGAGAGAAAACTTCATGCAGGGATCTGTGCGGGGGGAGCCGGGCGACCGGCTTTCCTACCGCGTCGGCCACTTGTGATGACCATTCTGGAAGAGGGCGCAAAAAAATATTGACAGAGACAGGATGGTTCTCCTACCCTACCATGCGCAGGGTGACTATGAGTCCTGCAAAACGAACGTGAGAGGTTTCTCTTCTCGATGCGACCCGCACGAAGACGGCGAGAGAAACTGGCGGGGGTGTCGCGAAACACAGACAGGGAGGCATCGTTCCATGAATGAATCGGTCAAAAAGTTTGCTGAGGTCAAGGTGGTTGAGGAATTCACCATCCTCTCCGTCAAATTCCTGGGGTTTGTATCCCACAAAGACTTTCTTCCCATTGTCGAGTACGAGTATGACCTGATTCGCCAGTACCAGATCTCCAAATGTTATATTGATTTGCGGTTGATTCCAGTGCATGGCAAAGGCTCGCCCGAATACGTAAAAGACGTCTGGTTTCCCACTGTCGCAGCCCTTGGGGTGCGCTATGTGGCCTTTGTCCAACCCGAAGCGGCCCTGGGGAAAATGACCATGAGAAGCGCCCATGACGGTGTCGAATCTGCGGGCTCCCTGCACATCGAAAATTTTACCGATCCTGACGAGGCGATGCGATGGCTCCGAACGTGCTGATCCCCCGACTCGACAGTGGGAGCCGTGCGCCCACTGCTTCAGGTCATACCACGCTCAAGAAGCCCATGACCGCCTGTCCCGATGATCCAGAGAGCGCTGTTGACGAGGTTCCCGATGATGCGGTCAGCATGGCGAATATCGTTCTCCACTCTGGGCGTGGGCAGAGACGATGAAACACGGTATGATGGCCCGCGTTGCCCCTGCTTTGTTGGGTTTTGTGGTCATCCAAAACGGCGTCCAGGTCGCAGCGGCAGCGGGAACACGGTTCGGAGGTGGTGTTGAAACAGGGCTTCGTATCGCGCGATAGTGCGCCATGCTGTGCTCGTCTGCGATGGCAGGTGCTTACATTGGGCGGATAGTGGAGCTGTTCACGCCAAACACCATGCCCTGAAGGCTCGGAACGTCTGGGACAGAGATGTGGAGATGAAGAAATCGGGAGCCATGAAAACGTGACAGACGACGGTATGTTTGGGCTCACGAATCACACGAGACCATAAGAACGTGTGGAGATTAGAGAGGTGATTTTGGCCTCCTATGAAACTCAAAGCCTGACGCTGCCACCCAATTCAGAGCGTTGTGGGTGAACAATTGACCAGATACATTCAGATAAGTTATTGAAGAATAAGGTGTTTCAGACACGGCATGATCACATAGACTTTTCCCGTCTCCCGGCAAATCTCTGAACGAAATGGGGCCGTCTCCTTTTTTGAAAGCGTCGGATGTCAGTTTGTGCTATGGCATGAGCTCGTCTCCTGTGCTCGTCTTTCGCTGAATGGCGTCCCTGTCCTTGCGCGTGCGAGTCAATACTCTCCTATTCGGGATCCCGCCTGGCAGCGCTGGGGTTCACCACTGATCACACCATGTGCGCAAGCGAACCACGCTCACGAACGGGGACTCAGCCACCACTGACATTCCGGTCTTGAGACAAGGCGCGTTCAGCGTTCAACGGTTCCTGGTTGCGGGTTCGTTCGTCCCTCCCTCAGCTTAGGCCTGGCTGTTGGTTGGAGGATGAGGCACGAGATCAAATCCGAGCCGGGTGGCCTGCTTTTTGAGTCGGTTGAGTTGGCATTGCGTCTGTTGCTTCAGGTACGCGTCTTCGCCGACATCCGTATAGGTTTTTCCCCATTTCACCATGTTATAGAAGAGAACGGCTCATTTGCGCGCCGTCGCCGTGAGGGCTTTGGCTGGCCCGATACGGCTGGTGAGTCGGCGGTAAAAGGCTCCAAGCGACGATTGACTGGTCCTGAGCGTGCGAGCGGCGATGCGCAACGCCCGTGCGGCTCGGCTTTGGACCTTGCGGGTCTGACTGCTCTGGTCTTTGCCTCCGCTGCGCTTGAGATTGGGACACAACCCCAACCAGGAGGTGAAATGTTTCTCGGTCGGCCATTTCCTCATATCTCGTCCCACTTCCGCTAAGAGGGTTTGGATCGTCGACGCCTGCAAGCCGGGGATTTGAGTGAGATCAACGCCATAGATTTCATAGACGTACGAGCGGGCATCGTAGGTCGGTTCGTTATCCTGGGCTTTCCTCCGAGGTCGCGTCGCGGGCGGTAAGGGATGGTCGCGGACATCAATCGCTTTTTCGGTCTTTTGAAGCCACGCCTCGACCGCCTGATCACAGGCTGCCAGTTGCGTCCGAGCAAACTGATACGCCTCATACGCCTGACGCAAGACAAACAGATGCTCCTCCCGATAATCCCCTTGTAACGCTTTGACAATATCGTCTTCTGGGGCATGGATCCGGCAATCACGCAACTTCGCGAGCGAGACCGGGTCGCGTTCTCCGGCCAGCATCTGTTCAATGATCGCCGTGCCGGTCACGCCCGTGATGTCGCTGATGACCTTATCCAGCAAGAGATTCATCTGATGCAGGGCTTTTTGCATATGCTGCGTATGGCGGGCAGCTCCGCGAATCAGGGCTTCACGATGCCGGAGCAGGGAGCGGAGTTGACAGATTTCATCGGGCGGACGAAACGACGGCATGAGCAGTCCGTAGGAATGGAGGCGTTGAATCCAGCGACAATCGAGCCGATCCGTCTTGGGACGGCCGGAGACATTCTTCATCTGTCGCGCATTCACCAAACACACCTCGAATCCTCGCGTTTCCAGCACCTGATAGAGGGGAATCCAGTAAATCCCCGTCGATTCCATCGCCACCGTTGTGACGCGGCATTCCGTCAGCCAATCCGCGATGGCATGGAGATCACACGTAAACGCCCCAAACTTCCGCACATTCGGATCAGCTCGATCCGCGGGCACACAGACCCACATCTCTTTTGACGCCACATCAATGCCGGCGGCATTCGGATTGATCATCGCTAATTGTTGTTCCAACAAAGATCTTTTCGTCGTGGCAGGTTTTTTGTTGACTTTTTTCGTTGTGGTGGTACGTTTTCTTTTCATCGGTCTTCCTCCTGGTTGGTACGGGGCCATGCCTGAGAGCAAAGGGAGGCTCCCCTATGTTCTCGAACGAGCCGTATACAGTGTATTCGCCTTTCATGTGTAAAAACACCCTCTTTTAGGGGGGAAGGCGAAGATTGTCAAGCCCTCTCTTCAGGTTCTGAAAAGAATGGAGGACGCATGGCTTGGGTGAGCACCGCCGCCGGGAGGATCTCGATGAGTTTCGTCTTGATGGCAGGACGCGAAGCAGCCCAGGAGCCGCTAACGATGCGCATGAACGGCGAGTGCGCCGTCTAACGGTGCAATGAATTGCTTCCAGAGGAAGCCGGGGGAAACTACCATTATGCCCTCGAACTCATCTCCCTTACCCGAAATGAACCGAAAGGTCAAGGGGACACACAGCCGGGGATGAAACGCGGAGAACGGCAGAAGTAGGCTATGCTAAGTGGCTCTGCAAGAGTTGGTTGATAGGGTGAATAGCTAGACTGCTTGAATCCTAATAACCGGTGATGCAAGCATTCATCGGGCGGAAAGCCTAAGTACTCGGAGGTCATGAAACCGAGGAAGTCTGAATACCGCCTCTCTGAGTGGTAGAGGTGTGTGGTCGCTGGACATCTCGAAAGGTAGTCACTCAGAGGCGTCTGCAAGGAGCAGGGAAAGGTTATAAAAGGGACACCTCCGTCACACTAGAACGTTTATTGCATACGGAATTCGGGATCACCTACGGGACGAGAGTCCTCTGGTGACGCAATCCTCATAGTAGTCGATGGAGTCACGCCCATCCAGGGGGGACGGTAACGCCGGTTACAGGGCGAAGGAGGATAGGTAGGTGAGTTACGTGAAAAAACTCAAGGAGGTATGCGGAATGCTCCCGTTGAGAATGGGAAGTATCAGGTAATAGGAAGATACCCCCATAAGGGGTATCCAGACCTCAAGCTTACTGGAGAGCCGGATGCGGTGAACGTCGCATGTCCGGTTCGGGGAAGGGCAGTTGGAAAAGTGCTTTTATAGTAACGCGCTGGCTGCCTATTCCACCCAAGAAAGGCGGGCGGGGAAATTGGTCGGTGTTTCTTCAAGTGTGATTGCGCCCGCCTTTCTTGGCGTGTTATGCGCGGCGTTCTCTAGCGTTTCATGCCTGCGGCCAAATCTTCAAGCCTTTTAATAGAGTCCTGAATCGTTTTATCAAGTTTTTTGAGCGTATCCATCCCGCCAATATTCCATACTCCCGCTTGATCTCTGGAAAGGAAAATTTCAACATCGCTAAATTTTTGATAGGCAAAGCTGGTTTCGACCCCATCGATTTTCTGACTATAGATATCTTTATATTTGACGGTTATTTGTTTCAGGGCCGGAGCTTTTATCCCTATTTCCAGCATCAGAGCATTGATCGGAACCACTAATCCTTTATTCTCCTTGGTGTAGGCGCGGCGGATATATTGCAGTTCTTTCTCCATTTCAGCATCGAGAATCTGGGAAATCTCTTCATCAGAAATCGGACAGAGTTGATATTCAAACGCAAAATGCTGCGGAGAAACAATCGACCATTGTCCGTCGTCATTGGTGGCAAGCTCTAAATCCAAATCCTTTAACAAGACGATGTCTTCACACTGACCGGACACGCTCACCTGAACCGGGATCGAATTCTGATCTGGATCATATTCCCCGATCTGCCCGATACTAACCAAATTCAGGGTTATACGGTCGTCCCGGACGAATTCTTTGACTAAGGTTTTTATCAACGCTTCTTGCGGAAGGGATGGACCGCGCAACTGAAAATATCCCACCATCGCTGCCGTAAGAATAATACACACTGTGGCAACAGCGAATATCCATTTTTTTCCTCCGCTGGACGCTGACGAAGGATCTTCAGAGTGAACAGGGGCAGAAGTCATTTCCTCGGTTTTCTCAGCCTGTTGAGGATAAAAACTGGCAATCTCTCGTATGAGATTGACCAATACCGGCATGTCTTCCCTGGCTTCCGGCGGGATAGACATGACTTCCTGCTCGTTGATATATAATTTGGCGTTCCGGATCTCTATGGATTGGAGGTTGCCCAGCTTGAAAATCAGGGGTTTATGAGGTTTTTCATACACGTACACACGTTTTTCGGTGAATAAAAGTCCATAGCCTAAGGAAATCAGATCGAGAACCGCAAAGGATTTTTCAGTGTGCCTGTTAAACGCATAGGCATAGGTCTTATTTGCCAGGACAAGGAGTTCTGTGGGAATGCGAGAAGCGAGCCGCAGGACGTCGCGATTTTTCACCTGGGAACGATAGTGATCGAGAAGGGCATTGATATCTGTGTCAGGAGAAGGTTTTAAATCAGGTCTTTTCTTCTTTGCCGCTAAAGAAGGCCGTTGCGCTTTCGCTGGTCCTGGTTGTTCTGATTTTTTTTGTGCAGCTTGCTTTTCAACAGATTGAATCGAACATATCGCTCCGGCGCGTTCAAGGGCTGTTTGATATTGTACTGCTGTTTGGTAAGGAACATTTTCGCGGATACGCACCGGTTTTCCGATGAAAAGTTTGTCGATCTGGTCGCGATCCGTTTTAAAGAGTTGCTCCAGGTGATGTTTTACCTGTTGAGGATCTTGTCCAGCCGCTATTTCCCCGGAAAATATGACATGGTACAGTCCCTTCTGAGCGGAAGAATTCTTCGCACCTGTTTGCTGCGGCTCCAGGTTTCTCTGCCCGTGGGTCGGCTCGAGCTGGCAGATCGTTCCCGCCCGCTCGAAGGCTGTTTTGTATTTCAAAGCATCCTCATAACTGACCTGTTCTTTGACCATCAGCGGCTGACCGGCAAACACCTGCTCAAGGTACTCGCGCGTCAGGCCGAACATGGAGATCATTCGCTGCTTCACCTCATCAACAGCATGTCCTTCCTGAATTTCTCCGTAAAATACGACATTATAACGTTCCTGGTTCATTGGCTCCTCCCTTGATACAATATCATTTCTATCCAACAGGTTATGTATAATTCATTCTTCTGTTTTCGGCAAGTTTTTTTCTTGCAAGAAAGTGTTCTGAGAAATACGCTTCATCAGGAACTCAGACAGAGAATTCAACATAACATGAGAAATTGTGTACCTGTGAACAGCCGTGTTCGCAGAAAATTTCGGCCAACAAGGTTGTCCGTCGGTACAACAACTATTTTCACAGGAGAAGACATCATGGAGCTTACAGAGCAGGCGAAAGCAACATTATGCTCTTGTGGCGGTTCTTGAGGTATCAAAACATTATGTGGGACAAGATAAAGCATACTATTGCACTTCTCTTATCCAAGAGTTACATTCAGTTTTCGATTGTCAATCTGAAGTCGAGGATATCCTACAGGATAAAAGACACCAAAGACCACTTGACATTGATCAAACAGCAGGCGATGATGCCCTTCTAAGAGATGATGAAATATATGCTGAATATGTTGATAATAGTTCGGACAGTTTTCGTGTGACCCCCCTTTATCCCCCCGTAAACGGGGGGAAATGAGCAATAGGACGTCTCATATGTGCTTCCCCCCGCTTGCGGGGGGATTGAGGGGGGTGAAATCAAAACTGTCCGGAGTATTGGTTGATAAGTGGGAAGAAAAAACCGACATTAATAATTAATTGGATAAGATGGACTGCTTCTATATCAGTTGCTAGTCCGCCAAAGCTTACAGTCCAGAAGGATAAGGAATTAGAAAAATTGAAGTATTGGTTACAATCAAGAACCTGGTCTAAAAGATATAAAACTTTAGAAGATGCATTTGAAAACTTTAGACTTATTCTTGAGGATTTTTATCAAACTTTCCATCGGCATAGTGAATCTCCAGAAAGTCGCGATTTTTTTATTAGAACGGAGAAATTTTATCATATAAAACCCCATAACTACGAGTTATATGACAAATTATTAATTGAGGGGCGCCCTCTTATTTCAATGAACATCCTAAGCTGCTGGTCATTCAGAGCCAGGGTTCTTCTCCGCTTACCAGGCTGCCCAATGAGATACGTGCTGATGAGGCCGCCTCAATTGATTTCGTGGTCTGCGCGGGTAAGCTTCATCGGACGAGCATCACGTGCAGATATACGCACGGAGTCACCGCCGACTTTACGATCAACTCGATTGATGTCTTTGTGGTGAATCCGAGCACCGGCAAAACCGTTGCGTCCACGACGATCGAGGGGAAGTCATCTCACTGTCCATCGCAAATCACCGGTTCGTATGCAGAGGCCGGAAATCTTCCGGATTTCGATGATCTCATGGAGTGGCTGAATTCTTCACTTTTGTCGGCGTTGACTCGGAAGGCAAACTCTTAGAAGAATGTAAGATGAACGGGGGTGATCGAGCGGGCAAATACCGCGTTTTATCCGTCTTTGAACGGATTCCGCCAATACAAAGAACGTAAGCGAAAGAGAACATGTTGAATAACAAGGACGTTTGAATGCCAAACGGAGAATCCTATTCTGTGCTTGACATTCAACACAATTGCACCAGAGAGGGAGCGTGTATGAAAAGAATTATTTGTTGTATCGTTTGTATTCTGATGCTGTGCTTCGCGGGTCAAAGTTTTGCTCAGAAGCCGCTTGAGCCGTTAACCATTCAACTCAACTGGTTTCCAACCGTGCAGTTCGCCGGAATTTTAGTCGCAAAAGAACAAGGGTGGTATGAAGAGGTTGGCATTGATCTGACAATTAAGCACTATGAATGGGGACTTTTGCCGATTGATGAGGTGCTTGCAGGTAAGGCGCACGTTGGGATTGCTGAAGGCGACGATTTAATTAAAGCCCGCGTGCAGGGCGCTCCGGTGAAAGCACTTGCCGTCCAATACCAGAAGTCGCCGTTCTGTGTCATCAGTAAAAAAGAAGCCAACATTGCCACCCCGAAAGAACTTGCCGGGAAAAAAATTGGGATTGCCGATCCGGCATCTGAACTGATGGTCAGATTAATGTTGGCAAGCGAGGGACTCCAGTATGAAAGTATCACCCCTGTCGATTACAAATGGAACCTGCAATTTCTGATCGACGATACGGCGGATGTCATCGTCGGATTCATGAACGATGAGCCGCTGGCATTACAAGAAAAAGGGGTTGAGGTTCAGGTGATGCCCGGATTCAAATATGGCTATGATTTTTACAGCGGCGTGTATTTTGTGACCGAAACGATGCTTCAGGAACAGGCCGAACTCCTGAGCCGGTTTTTGAACGCTACGTTTCGGGGATGGGAGGAAACCTTCAAAAGCCCTGAAACAGCTGCCACAATGGTTGTGAACAGCTATTTTCCTGATGGTTCTGTGACGCAACAAACCGCATCGTTAAAAGTGTTTCAACAACTCATGACTTTAGGCATCGGGAAAGATTTAATCGGGTATATGAAAGAACAAAATTGGGGCGCTGGAATTGATTTGCTCTATAATTTTCACCACATTGAGAAAAAAGTCCCGGCGAATGATATGTTTACTCTCCAATTCCTCAAATAATACTTCCCATTTTTCAGAGCGGTCAGCTAAGTTCAGGGAGAATGTGTGTATCTCCCTGAACTTAGAAAGAGTTTTTTTACAGGGGAAAATATTATGCGATTCTTTACAGATTGGAATGTCTCGACCAAATTACTGCTAATCAATCTGTTCATCTTCCTGATCATCGTTGGTGTGATTAGGGTCGTCTTGTTCTCATTTAACAATATCGAACATCATATAACATCGATCTTGAAGCAGGAATTTCATGCGGTCATCACCAATGCGCAAGTTGGGAGAGATCTGACCAGAGTGTTTGCGCAGATGACGCAACTGGTCAATACACTCCTTGAACAGGAGGATGCTGTGACGGCTGAAGGGGAAAGTCTTGTGAAGACGCTAGATGTCCTTCTTGATCAAATGATCGATCCGCGCTTAGAAACACCTCTGCAAGAGTTTCGTCAACAACTCAAGGAACTCCTTGAGCAAGGGACTGTCATCCGAACGACTTTTCAGGAGTTGACGACAACAGATGCGACCCTGAACACCAGGTTTGGGCGATTAGGGAATCTTCTTGAAGAGACGATGGTGATCGCTATGGTTGAAGGAAAAAACACCTATGAACTCGAACAGTTACAACTGACGATCCCTCTCTACCGCGAGATCGTCTTACGAGTTCGGATGCTGCTTGAACGGGTTGCCCAGGGCCATTTACGGGTCACAGCAGAAGAAACCGACGATCAGCAGGACGCTCATCAGGTGTTATCGTTCATAGATGATCTGGATGTACGGCTCCAGGCCCTGACAAAGTCCGAAGCCGAAGTCGCGGATTTTGGTCAGCAGATTATCGAAACTGTCCGACCCTATCGCAGCACGATAACACGGTTTTACCAGGAATTAGCGCTATTTCAAGATCATTTGCGAACAATTGATAGCGATCAACAGCATGTATTGGCGGCGATGCAGGAGATTGATGCCCGGATTGTTCAAGCAACTGAGGATGTGCAGGATCGTATTATGGGTGTCATGTCATCGTCCAGGCTCATTGTTATGGTTCTCGCCGGCGTCATCGTTGTTGTTATGGTTACCGGATGGATGGGCACGCGCTGGATCTTGAAACCTCTGGCGCATATCGCCCAGGTTGCCAATCAGATAGCAGAAGGGAATCTCATTCAGAACATTCAAACGGTTCATTCGAAGGATGAGATTGGAACGTCACTGAATGCGATGCACGGTATGGTTCAACAGCTAAGAGCGGTTGTCGCCAATGTGAAGGACGGCGCCAATCATGTCGCCTCCGGCAGCCAGGCGATGAGCAGCGCGGCGTCGCAGATGTCCCAAGGAGCCGCAACCCAGGCAGCAGCAGCGGAGGAAGTCTCGTCCTCCATGGAACAAATAGCGGCGAATATTCGGCAGAATACCGAGAATGCCTTCCAAACCGAGAAAATTGTTGTCGCGGTGGCTGACGATGCCCAAAGAAGCGGACAGGCCGTAGCTGAAGCCGTGCGATCAATGCAGGACATTGCCAAAAAGATCGCACTTATCCAGGATATTACAAGCCAGACCCGGATGTTGTCGCTGAACGCCACCATCGAGGCCGCACGAGCACAAGAACATGGCCGGGGGTTTGCGGTGGTGGCTACCGAGGTGCGATCCCTGTCCGAACGGATTCAGCACGTCACGACAGAAATCACCCGGTTGACGAATTCCTCGCTTCGGATTGTAGAAAACGCCGGGGAAATGTTTACGAAACTTGTTCCGGATATTCACAAAACCGCTCAATTGGTTCAAGAAATCAGTACAGCGGGTCAGGAACAAAACTCAGGCGCAGATCAGATTAACAAAGCGATTCAGCAATTAGATCAGGTGACCCAACAGCATGCGGCAACCTCTGAAGAACTTTCGACAACAGCCGAAGAATTGGCCGTCCAGGCTGAACATCTTCAACAGACGATAGCCTTCTTCAAGGTTAACGAGACAGATCGGGAAATCTCGGAGAAGGAACAGAGACAGACTTTTGGATACTCATGTGGATGATTGTTCGAGTTAATTTTGCAGGAATGATGCTAAGATGTGGTCAACGGGTGTTGTATCAACACGCTTGAACCGATGACAAAACAGGGTCAGAAAAAAACGATCGGACATTGAGAGGCTCAGTCAACGATTCTATGCAATATTATTAAAGAACGTATGCTCACCCCCTCCTTATTGAAGCTCATGATTTTTAGAATGTCACGATCAAGTATGAAAATCAAGCTGAATGAGCATTTTCGAGATTATACCGCCTATATGAACAATGGATGGTTTGAATCCGCGTACCGACGCGAAACCCGCGTGCGGCATTCAACAGAAAGGAAGGAATTGATATGAAAAATATTGTCATGCTGAGCATTATCGTGTGCCTCACTTCCTTATATGGGGTCTTTGCGAATCTGTCAACGAGTTCAGTGCCTTATCCTGAACTTTTCGATGAAGTCTGTCGTCTTGTGGAAGAACACTTTTACAATCCGTCTTTCATTCAAGAAAAATTCCCCACGATAAAAAAGGAATATCGGGAAAAGGCAGAACTGATTGCAACACCCACTGATTTTTCCAGAATGGTCAATGCCATGTTGAAGCACTTCGATGTTTCCCATACCTATTATTTGACCCCACGTGATTATGAATATTACCACCTCTCTGCCGTGTTTTCATTTCTGCCCTCAATACAGACCCTTTTTGATCATCAGGAGATTCTGTATCCAACCGTTGGCATTATCACAGTGATCATAAAACAGAAAGTGTTTATTGCCGCGGTACTTGCTGGGAGCGCTGCCGAACAGGCAGGTTTGCTCAGCGGCGACGAAATTATTGATGTCAATGGAACTCCGTATCAACCGATTGACTCTCTGAAAGACTCTGTTGGAACGCCTGTGATGTTTACGGTGAAAAGACACGCCCATGCAGAGGTCCAACGGATTGCCGTGACGCCTGTACGCATGAATCCCAAAACAGAAATGCTGGAGGCCCAGAAAGCCAGTATCCGCATCATTGAAACCCAGGGCAGCAAGATCGGCTATATTCATATATACTCGTATGCGGGCGAAGAATATCATAACGAATTGGTTTCTGCTATTTCCTGGGGAATATTCCAAGAGGCTGATGCCTTGATTATCGATCTGCGGTATGGTATGGGTGGCGCCGATCCCTCGTACCTGAATATATTTAATCCTAAGATTCCTGTCATTTCCTCGGTGGATAACACTGGAAAGACGTATCGGTATGATCCTCAGTGGAGGAAACCAGCCGTGTTTTTAGTGAATGGGGCGACCAGAAGCGGAAAGGAAATATTGGCGTTTGGCGTTCAAAAATATCAGTTAGCCACTGTGATCGGAGAACGAACAGCCGGAGCGACATTGGGAGCAACATTATTTTCGGTATCCAATGGCGATCTGCTGTACCTTGCGGGGAGACGCGGTTATATTGATGGCGTGGATCTGGAAGGCATTGGGGTAACCCCGGATATTGAAGTTCCGATGGATATTCGCTATTGTGCAGGAAAAGATGTTCAACTTGTGCGAGCAATCGACTACCTTGGGGAAGTGGTGCAGTCGCAACGGAATGTCGTGAAGTAAGAAATGTGCCGAACCATATGTTGCGGTTGACCTCAAAGGACCCGGGGAATACCTGGTTGTTCGATCAGGAGGCCCCGCCCCGTTGAGGCAGCAAACACTACCGTGCGACATACAAATATGATACCGATATCTGAACAATCTGATGCTCTTCTTAATGCCAACACCTGGAGTCTGGCAGAAAAATACTGTAGGGGGACCACCGCAAATTGATGTCCTGTCTGACGGTAACTCAAGAAGACTTAAAGGAATTATCGCTGTTCATGGTTTTCCAAAAGGTTGGTGGTGCTTTGAGTCCGCTACATTTCACTCGGATGGCAATTTCGCTGCATTACATTGCCACCGGTGAAGACCACGTTCGACTACTTGGGTAAAGGAAAGAGTACTGATGGAACGAAGCAATTCGCAATATATTAAGATGACACAAATGCCTGTTGGCAGACTGATTACCTCACTGGCGGTCCCCACGATCATTAGCATGCTGGTCTCCTCGATCTACAGCATGGCGGACACCTACTTTGTCTCGAAACTCGGCACGAGCGCCTCTGGCGCAGTCGGCATTGTCTTTTCGCTCATGGCGATCATTCAATCGGTCGGCTTCACGTTAGGCATGGGGTCGGGCAGCCTGATTTCGAGGCTACTCGGCGCACACAAGGCCGATGAAGCGAGCACGGTTGCAGCAAGCGGATTCTATACTTCGATCGTTTTTGGCATACTGCTTGCCGTATTCGGAACACTGCTCATCGATCCACTCATGCATGTTCTGGGCGCAACAGAAACGATCGGACCTTATGCGCGAGCTTATGCGCGCTACATTCTATTCGCGGCTCCGGTGATGGCGGCGTCTTTTGTGCTCAATAATATTCTTCGCGCGGAAGGCAAAGCGAAATTCGCCATGATCGCAATTACAACAGGTGGTATCCTCAATTGCGGCCTTGATCCGCTGTTCATTTTCACATTCAACCTGGGCATCGCGGGCGCCGCCACCGCAACAGCGATCAGCCAGTGTATCAGTTTCACCATCCTTCTCGCTGCCTTCCTGCGAGGCAAAACCATCACCACACTAGGCCCGGACAAAATTTCGAAAAGCGCACGCACGTATCTGCTTATACTCAAAACCGGATTCCCCTCTCTTTGCAGACAGGGGCTTGCCAGTATTTCGACCATTGCGCTGAATGTGAGTGCCGCACTGTATGGGGACGCCGCAGTGGCAGCGATGACCATCGTCAGCAGGATTTTTATGTTCATTTTCGCGATATCCATTGGAATCGGACAAGGCTATCAACCCGTATTGGGTTATAATTACGGCGCCAAACAATTCGGGCGAGTGAAAACCGCCTTCTTTTTCACACTGAAGGTCATTTGCGCAGTAATGACAGCCTTCGCGAGTATAGGATTCATAGCCGCTCCGAGGCTGATGAAATTGTTCATTGCGAATGACCCTGATGTCATCCGAATCGGAGCGACAGCCCTCCGCGCGCAATGCCTGGCCATGCCGCTTATTTCGATGGGCATCATGAGTAATATGACTTTTCAGTCCATAGGGAAATCATGGACAGCCACCTTTCTGTCAGCCGCGCGACAGGGCATCTTCTTTTTGCCGCTGATATTGACTCTACCGAAAGTTATAGGCCTGTTCGGGATTCAAATTACGCAGCCCCTGGCGGATCTTTGTACGTTTCTGTGCTGTATTCCGTTCATACTGATTTTTTTCAAACAACTGGAGACGGATAACTCAAAAGAGTAAAACACAGTCAAAAATAGATGAAAGGGCATTAAAGGCATGACGCGCTGACTGAGCCGGAAGGATGGGATGCAGAACGCCTCACAAGGCTTCAAACATTTCTGGCAGCCACGGAGTGAAACAAGGGTAAATAACCTTCATTCTAGCGTTTTGTCAAGTTGGGTTCGTAGTTCCGCCTTTAGGCGGAAAACGCGCTAAAGCGCGGACTACGAACCCGTCAGTCAAGCCTTGGCAGCCCACGAGAGAGACGATCCGTTCAACCATGCGCTTGTTTTGCCAGGGAAGAAGTACCGATACTGCTTTTTTCCTTACTAAAGTGTAAAAAATAAGTTCACCGATGAGCAACCAGGTTTTTTCCGAAAAACCTGGTTGCTTGAGTTTGACAAAAGCGGAAGTTCTTTTTTACACTTTACTTACGCCAAAAATTTTTCGTTTTTTCTTGACAACCCCTGAATTAATCGGGCATCTTTACAGCATTATTCAGTTGAATGGATACTCAAGGCCAGGAGTGTCAACGCTCGGCTTTAACAGCCAAAGACGAGCGTTGACACTCCTTTGAAAGAGGTCAAAAGCCAATGAATAATGCGGTATCCTGCCAGTCCGGCAGCATCGTCGTTAATCATGTTTGGTGTGAGCGAATTGACAAAGGAAAAACTGATGAAAGTAGATAAATCGTATAACATGGCCTGTCACGATTGGATTATTTCCGGAAGACAAGAGAAGTTCCTGCTTGATCAGGACAGGATCGTATTGTTCCTTCAGGATCTTTTCTCCCTTTCAAAGCGATGCGCTTGTCGAAACCGTGCTCACCCATCATACCCATCAAATCAGAGCAGGCGTGATCAAACTTATTGAAGAGATTGGTGATCCTCGTATTGCAGAGCACGTCATGACTCATCTCAATCGTGAACATGATCAGCAAGTCAAACGAGCAATGCTGCACTGTCTCCATCATTTTGGCAAACGGTTACCATCTGAGGTCGCGCAAGCTCTTTTGCAGCATGATCCCGATTGGGTTGTGCAATCGTATGCGTTATCTCATCTGCCCGAATGCCTGTCGTGTTTGCTGATTTCTGACGGAACTGATTTTGCGGCTGAGCTTGGAAGCTTTGCGCAAGATGGAGGGTTTGAGTTGGTCGACGTTTCTGGTCTGACCGCCTTTGATGTGATCACGACTCTGCAACACCTTGACGCCGAAATCCTGAAAATACATGACCTCTTGATTCTCGTGAAAGGCGAACATTACATGAGAGCAACAGAACATGATTCCTATTCCTCAATACGCCAGTTTGTAAGCGAAGGGGGGAACTTGTTTGCGACCTCATGGGTCTGTTGGGAAAATGCCTCAAACGGTGTCTTGGCTGATCTCTTACCGTTTGTTCATCTTCAGGATACCTATAATGAAAATGTGATGATCACGTGCCGCCCAACGGATCAGACATTCGCGCATCAATTATTTCCTGAACCGATGTCGTATGTTTCTTCCTATGAGTTATTACAAGCCAAAAATGACACGGTCATTTTATTGGAGACAGATCAGCATATCCCTGTCTTCGGCTATCGTCGTTTTGGAAAAGGAATATGCTATTACTTCAATACCTGTCAACATTATTGTTTCGGTACAATGCCATCGCCATTTGAGACGAATATCCAATTGTCAACGAGTTTTCAGCGGGTATTTCGCTGGATTTTTGACAGATTGCAACATGGCGCAAAGGCAAACATATAAGAGGTGAACTCAGGTTAGCCCCAAAAACAACAGACTATCTTCATACTCCTTTTTCAACCGTTCTGAATTTGGCGCAGAGGGAAGCGCGCCAAATGACGCCAATATTTTTTGACAATCTGCTGATTGTGGGCGTCGCCTTCCGGGACGTTCGCGCTGATAAACACCGGCGGCTTAATTGCCTCATACCATAGCAGTCGGCCGCTCGAACCGGGTACAGATAATGAAGGTAAAAATCCGCTTGCCATGAATCTCTTCTTCAAAATCGAGCTGATCGCCTTCCGTATGTTTGTTGCTGAACACCACGTAATACCCTTCTGCCAGTCCTTCCGAGGCCAGATATTCGGCTAATTGCCGTTTCCCTTTTTGAAAATAGGCGTTATCCGTAAAAATTTTGGTTTCGATGATGTATTTGTGCGTACGATAGAGGATTAAAATATCGGTACGACCTCGTCCGGTAGGCGTTTCAATATAGGTATGCCCGCCGAGCCGTTCGATAAAGAAATTGATAAACCCGTCCAGTGAATAGTGCCAGGCGCCTTCTTTGAGATGCTCGGTGTCAAAGGCTTTGAATCCGCGTTGACGAATGTAATTGCGATATTTATCGAGAATCGCCGGCAGATTTAAACCGTCCGGCTGAACATACAGGCCAAGCGTTTCATGCGCTGTCAATAGGAATGCAAAAGTGTACCAAAAATCGGAATGAACAATGTACCAGATTGTGAAAAACGTGCGGAACTCTTCTGAGAAAAACGGAGGAGTGACTCATGATTACCCTGGAGGTTTGTATGGACATTTTTGCATTACATCGGCAAGGCCTCAGCGTTCGGTCCATTGCCAGAAAATTGGGAAGACATCGCAATACGGTCACACGCTACCTTGAACGAGGGGAGTTGCCCGCGTACACGAAAGGGCAACGGCAAGGCTCCATTCTGGATCCCTATAAACAGCTGATTGAGGATCTGTTGGACGAAGAGGCCTATCAAGCCACCTGGCTCTTTGACCGGATTCGTCCGTTGGGCTATCCCGGCGGCTATGATCCCGTCCGGCACTACGTTCAGGGGATGAAGGCCGAGAAGAGGCGTTTGGCCTATATTCGGTTTGAAACGGCACCTGGCCGTCAAGCGCAGATGGATTGGGGCGAGTTTCAGGTGGAGACGGCACAGGGAGGCCCCCAGCGGTTCTTTCTGTTTGTGGTGCTGTTAGGGTATTCTCGGGCCATGTATGCCGAATTGGTCCCGCGTTGTCCCCTTGAAACGTTTCTGGATGCGCATATTCGAGCGTTTCAGGATCTTGGTGGCGTACCGCAGGAAATGCTGTATGATAATATGAAACATGTGGTCATGACTCGACGTGGCGGGCAGGTGACCTTGAAGACGGAATGGCTGTACTTTGCGCATCATTATGGAGGTACTCCAGAGGTCTGTCCGCCATATAGTCCGTGGGTCAAAGGCAAGGTGGAACGGCCGATGCCCTCTATTCGGGAACGGTTTTGGCGCGGCTATGCCTTTGATTCGGGGGCCCGAGCGAATCGCGATCTGCTGACGGGGTTGCATGAGCCGGCCAATCAGCGGATTCATGGCACCCATCGACAGCCAGTGCCGCAGCGATGGCAGGAGGAGCAGGCCCAGTTGGGGACACGCCCTCAGGTGGAGTATGCCACCTCGATCAAAGTCGTTCGGAAGGTGTATAAAGATTGTCAGGTGTCGTACAACGGGAATCGCTACGTGGTGCCCCATCATGTCGTTGGAAAGAACATTCTTTTGAAGATGAAAGCTGGCACGATCCGCGTCTATGACGATCAGGAACTCCTGGTCACGTATCAAGAATCCCAGAAGAAGGGCAGCACAATCGGCCAGCCCGGCTTATACGAAAAGCTCGTGGCAGGATCTTGCCCAACGTCGCCGGAAGTATCAGCAGAGCCAGGGGAAAGGCAAAGCCACGCAAGGGTTGAAGACAGGCAGCCTCTTTCCGCAGGTGGCCTATCGGCCGCTGGCGGATTATGACCGGCTGGTGTCAGGAGGTGGCGTATGGACCAACTAATTTCTGAACGGCTGCGTGAGAATTTGAATCGCCTGAAACTGACCCGAGCGACTGAGGTGTTGCAAACCAGTGTGGATACGGCTGAGCAGGAGAAGAGTTCCTCTCTGAGCTTTTTGGATCATCTGCTGGAAGAAGAGGGAGCGGCCAAAGAGCAGCGCCGGATCCAGACGGCCATGAAAACGGCGGGTTTGCCGGCGGCAAAGACGGTTGAAGAGTATGATTTTTCGTTTCATCCGCATCTCAATAAGCAGGAGGTGATGACGCTTTTTGACTTGGAATTTATCCGAAACCAGGAAAATGTGCTGTTTCTCGAACCACCCGGAGTCGGGAAAACGCATCTGGCCATCTCGCTGGCCACCAAGGCTTGCTATCATGGCTTTAAGGTCTATTTCATGACGATGGACAGCCTGATGCGGAAACTCAAAGAGCCGCAAACCCGGCACAAGGCGTACCTCACCTCAAGCTTAGTGGTGGTGGATGAAGTCGGATATCTGCCGATTGACAGCCAGAAAGCCTATCTTTTCTTTCAGTTTGTGTCGTATCGCTATGAGAAGAGTTCAACGATTCTGACCTCAAATACGAGCTTTGGGGATTGGCAGGAACTGTTTGGGGATGCGGTCATTGCAACCGCTATCCTCGATCGCTTATTGCATCATTGTAAAGTCGTGAACATCAAAGGCCACAGCTATCGACTTCGCCAACATGTGTTTGCAAAACAATCGTTAATTAAGGAGGCGAAGGTGGAGGTGTCAGAATGACTGTCAACATCATTTTTCAGAGGCGAGGTGGTACACTTTTATCTTCCGATTTTTGGTACAAAATTAAATTCTTATTGACACGGCATCAGCCGAATTTTTGGGATTTCCCGAAAAACGCTGGCCGCCTGGATCACAAAAAACTTCAGACGCTGCCCTCGTTGAAACAGACGCTGCCTGCGGCGAGAGCTGACGATGTGTTGGAAGTCGATGAAGCCTGGAGTGTTGTGCGAAAACGGGCCAATAAACGCTGGCTGTGGACGGTCTTGCTGCGCCGGATGACGCATATTCTGGCGTTTGTCCTGGGGGATCATAGCGAGCGGACGTGCCGACGGTTGTGGCATCGCATCCCTGTGGCGTTTCGCCACTGTGTCAGCTACAGTGACTTTTGGGAGGCGTATCAGGCGGTGTTCCCGACAGAAACGCATCGGTGCGTGGGCAAAGAGACGGGTCAGACAGCCCATCAGGAACGGTGGTATAATACGCTTCGTCAGCGTGTGGGGCGCTATGTCCGCAAAACCTTGTCGTTTTCGAAACGTGATCGTTGGCATTACCGGGTCACCAAATGGTTCATTATTATGTACAATCTCAGCCTATCATTTACAGGGTAGCCACTACCAAGATTTCTAACGTTCCAAATCACCATTTTGGGGAACGCCTCTGACGTAGGGTAGCGCACCAGCGAGTTATTTGTCAAGCAAACACTTTTCCAATGCGCCCCCTCCGAACCGTGCGTGCAACTTTCGCCGCACACGGCTCTCCAGTGTCCCGTGGTACTTTCTTCCAGAGCAAAGGTCATCACGACTGCCTCTGAAGTGTTTCCCACGTTCCACCTGTCCTGCTTCCCCGTGTAATTGGCTTTCCCAATCGCTGAGTACTCTCAGGACTCCGATACCCTGGGTCTCTCGACCTGTAGGCATTCCCGTGTTCCGTGCGTGCTGAACGTCTCAAGTTCGCCGTAGGTGTTCCGTTCCCATCCTTTCCGCTCCTCATTGGAGCGTCCCCCCGGCAGTGACCCTTCGGGAGAACCCCGCCACTATTCTTCCTACTGTCCGGGGCGTGGGGTGTACAACGAGTCTACCCACGCGATCAATTTTCCTCGGTGGACGGTGGAATTCAAACAATCCAGTCTTCACCATAGCGAACAGTCCTTGCGGTCTCGTCTTGACTACACTCGCTTCGCCTCAAGCCGCGTTTCTGACCGGCTCTGTGTCCCTTTCCTCTTTCGATTCCAGGTCAGTCAGATGGACTCAGGGGGGAACGGGTCACTTCCCCCGGCACTCTCTGAGTGCAATTCAATCACGCCGTGACACGGCGCACAACGGGCAATGAAGCTTGAAGCAGCAAGAAACGTGACCGAAAGTACAGAGCCAAAATTGCCGCGCGTCCCACAAATACGGTGCATTTGGCTTGTTAGCGCAACTATCACCTCTATTCAGGGATTTTAATCTACTGGTTTGTTACATTAATTTTGATAAATTCAAATTGCCCAAATTATAAGGCTTTTGAGCAATTTCTATTCGTCAAAATTAATGTAACAAACCACTACTTTTATTAATCTTTTATGTTCTTCTTCAATCTTGGCAGATAATATATTGCTTTGCTAATTGGCATATTTGAGAAGACGTAATCCTTCTAAACGGATAATATCAGAGAAAAGGGATCTATAGATATTGCAATTAGGGGATTTGGTATCATAACGGTTGGTTACCCAATATGTCATCAAAGGGCAGCCGCCAGCACACCAATATCGCCACTGACAATCTCGACAACTGGTTCTTTGATCTACAGAACGATTTACAAGCCCAATATTAGTAGTTCGAATGGAGAGAAGAGGATCAGGATTGTATACATCAGTAATGGTTTGCTCAAGTGCCATTTGACACTTAGCCACTTGCCCCTGAGTGTTGAAAACAAGGTAATCGTATCCAGCCCTGCATGAATGCAAGTGGGGAGCAAAAAAATTAACCTGATCCAGAAGTGAACCCAAAAGGCTGTAAGGGGGAAGATTAGCTTCAACAATCTGGTAGGCAGCCCGTAGTCCAGCTATAATTCGTTCCTCCTCTAAACAGAGATCTCGTTGAGAAGCAGAGAGAGGATTTTCGCGATATAAGTTTAAACTGAAAGGTAACTCATGTTCCAGTACCCATTCCAATAAGTTGGGAAGCCCCTCCACATTACGTCCACTGACAGTAATTGAAATACTAGGGACAAGACCATGAGCCAAAGCAATTTCTATACCATGAACAGTATCATCAAAGGAACCATAACCATTAGCATAAGGACGCTGACAATCATGGAATTTACCAATGCCGTCCAAAGAAATCATCAAGCGTAACCCTAAAGATTGTATGATTTCTACAATTTCTGTTTTGAGAAGAGTCCCATTACTAAGAATAACACCATCAAGGGGAAGATCATAGCGATTAGCTAAGGTGTGAGCGTACTGATGTAGCTCTGTAATAAGAGGAAAGCAAAAAAGAGGTTCACCACCAGCATACTTGAGTTTAACTTTGTGATGTCTATGGTTCAAAGCGGAACGGAATGTGGCGTCAATAGCAGCACGTCCTGTTTTGGCAGACATGTCAATGCAGTCGTAGGACGACAAGTAGCAATAGGCACAACGCAGATTGCAATGGTTAGTAATGTGTAACCACGCAATTAGCGAAAAGGAAGATTCTGGGATTTGAGGTGTAGGGTACTCTTCTGCTACAAGTAATCCAAGAGCAATCATACTTGTTAAAGTTGATTGGATAACCTCATCACTCCAGGTTTCTTTCCAGGTATCAAAGATACTGAGGGCATTACATGGTTGATCGAATGAAGAAAGAAAATGAAAAGCGGACTGGTTTAGTACTACAGGTGTGTAAAGGGGACCATAACATATCTTGTATGTATTGTCTAAGTTAAGTGTAGAAAAAGATGAACGGCGAAATGATTGTAACCTTAGAGGCTCTTTAGATAAAGTTTGTTTACCATGAACATTTTCCTGTTCGCTAAATAAACTACAAGTACAATCACAATCACAATCACATTGAAAATGTAATTGAATTTCTCTATTTGAGATAGATAGAATTCTGGGAGTTTTACAATGAACGTTTAACATAATAAAAAAATTAGCTTTCTGAACGAAGTTTTGCTTCCACAATTTGTTGATCACACCAACTAACCATAACACCATATTTTTCTTGTGGTTCTTGCTTCCTCCAATATTCCTTAAATTTAGTACTCCATTCATGGGCTGTCTTAGGGGGAAGCTTTAAGAGCTTTTGCTCTAACATGGCAAGTTCCCTATCAATTAACCATCTACCATATCCGCCATGTTGCATAATTAAGGTGAGTCCTTCAGCATAATAGCTCAAAGATGTTTCATATTCTTTTTTCACAAAGGCAACCTCTGCCAAAATCCGACGCATCCTACCGTAAAAGAGAGGATAGTGGTACCCCTCATCCTCATATTCTTTCTTTAAGATGTCAGCATAAGAAGGAATATCATCATATTTCCCATCGTCAAAATCAAATTCGGCCTTAGCAACCAAGCTATTAATCGCATAATGAATGTCACGAACTTCCTTTCCAATCTCGTATGCTTTATTATTAACTTCCCGGGCCTTATCCCTTTGATCAAGCCCCCAATAGATATGACTCGTCTCATGTAAAATTCTAGGCAGTTCTTTAATATGAAAATACTTTTCAGCAAGTTCTCGACTTTTCTCAAAGGATTCACGGGCAAGGACATACCAGTCTAAATTTTTTTCTTCATCCCCTTTAAACCACTGAGTAAATCCTAAGTGAAAGTAGGCTCTAACCAATTGTTCACTATCTTTAGGCTCTTCAAAACGAGTAAGCGATTGTTTATGATATTTTAAAGCTAAATCGTAGTCTCCTCTATATCTGTAGATAGCACCTAATGTCGTCTCTGACATGCCTACTTTCTCATCTCCAACTTTCTTTTCTGCTTTGAGTTTTTCCCATATTTTGATGGCTTGTTCACCGTAGCGGGCGGCTTCATCATACTTTCCATCCAGCGAAAGCACATAGCCCAAATTATTTTGTATACCAGCAATAGTATCCAAAGTAGCATCAGCTCTTAAAGCTTCATTAATTGCTCTTCTATAACACTGGATAGACTCTGCCCATTCACCCCGCATTCGGTAGATATATCCGATAACATTTAACAAAACCGGAATAAAGCGCTTCATGTTTTGTTCTTCAGCAATCTCTAAACTCTTAAGCTGATATTGTAATGCGAGATCAAGTCTTCCGAGATGGACTTCACTCATACCTAATGCATTGTAAATATCCGATGCACATTCTGGGATATTTCGATTCTCTTCCAATAATTTATTAAGAAGTTTTTCTGCTTCTTTGGGACGACCTAAATCATTGAGCAATCTTCCTCGGATGATATCAACCTGATACTTTTGAGCAGGAGAGAGAGATGGAATAAAAGGTTGAATTGTTCGTTCCATCTTTTCTGCGAGTCCAATACGGCTTATCTGGCGGGCTTTTTGCATTAAATTTTTATAGAGCGAAAGTCCTTTTTTTATATCCCAGAATAAAGTGTACTTAACTTGTTGTAAGATAGCAGGATCTAACATTCTAATAAGAGCATCCCGATCCAAAAAAGCATCAGATACAGCTTCAGGTTTTGTTTCCAATTTCTCGATTTTCTCTTCAAATTCCTTAACCTTTTTCTCGAAGTACTTTGCTGCTATACGACTATCTCTCTGAAGTCGATCTCCGTCTTGATCTATTTCAGGCCACACATAATCATTAATCATGCGCCGCATTTCATCGTGAAGTGAAATCCGTTGGTCTGGCAAATTTTTTATAAAGGCATGCATTTGAGCCTCTTCAAAAAGCTCGCTTGCCTTCTCAGTAGATACATTCAGAATATCTCCAATTAACTTTTCATCAAGCGGATAAACATGCGACATGGTGAGGATTAATTTGTCCATGTCTGTCCGTATCTGAATGATATGTTCTACTAAATGAGATTCAAATTCTTCTACTTGTTTAGCAGATAAGGACTTAAAATCCTGGATTTTACTATTAACCAACCAATCAAAAGGAATGTCCTGGGCCTTCCATTCCACAGCAAGATCTATCCAAATTGGACGACCTTGTGATAAATACAACAGTTTCTCGGCAAGCGCAGGGTCTATCTTTTCATGCAATAAACTCTGTTTTTGCTGAAGGTACTGTTCTTGGGCTTCCCATTCCAAAGGCTGAAGTTCGATGAGTTGAACATTTACCCCTCCTTGAAGTTGAATGTCTTCAAAGAGATTTTTGGCATTACGCCCCGCAATAATTAGCACCATATTTGTCAGTTCAACTCCCAAACTCAATAGAAACTTCCAAAGCTCAGATTCCTCAAGTGTATCGGTAGAGTCGAAACGCAAGATTATTCGATGTTTGGCGGCTAATTGACTAAAGCAGTCTACGAAAGATTTATGAACTTTTCGGCTCTCTTCATGAAGACGTTCCGGACTTACACCGGCCACTTCCATCTTTCGCCAATCTCCAGCTCTCTGCAAATACGATGCAAATGTCTTCTCCCCCAGTAACTGAGAAAGCTTACGTTGTAACGTTCCAGATGTTTGCATGGCGTAGTCATCAAAATCTATTGTTTCCGGCATCAATATAGGCTTACCTTGAACTGAAGTATCGATGTAACGGATACCAATCTCTTCGAGGAATCGAGTTTTGCCAATACCTCCAACTCCTTGAATACAAAGTACCTGAACTGTTCCCCAATCCTGGGTAGCTGACTGGATAACTTCAAGTTCCCGGTCTCGATTTATGAATTCTACTTGTTGCTTCGGCATCTTATACTCCTCTGTTCTTTTTGCAAGCAAGAATTTTGTTTTTTAACTCTGTAAAAGGTTTTTCGGTATAAGACTCGTCTCGCAGATAATAGTTGACAGTAAACCGTAATTCCCAATCTCTATCCACTTCATACACAAGAGCTTCCAACTCTTGCTCCTCTTCTTCCTGCTCCATTACAAAAGACTTCACTACAACTGGAACTATTTTGTCAAAAAACTGTGTTTTCAATTTTGAACGTTGCTCCCGCTCTTTAATCGAACTAATATGCTGTTGCAATGCTTGATACAAACACTCAATGGCCCATAATTCACGATCCTGAAGTCGTTCATCTTTCAAAAACTCTAAATACATATCATACGCTTCTTGGCAGAATTTGGCGAATTGCTCTGCTTCGGTATTGTGTCTCAAGCATAATACCAAAAGGCGACGTGTAACAGCATCGCGCAATAAGCGTTTTTCTCTGTTATATAAATATGTGGCTGTTAATTCATCTTCTAAACCAGGAGTATCTCCTTTATATTTAATAATATCTTTTTTAATTAATTGTGTTAATATTTTGGTGTTAAAAAAACGAAGTACACTCAGACGATTAAATACAGGTAATAAATGTTTTGGAATCCCTTTGAAAATATCATCGTCTTTTTGGCTAACAAAGTCATCCCATATATCATCTGAAAAAAGATCCAAAAACATTTGAGGTTCACATATGTTTTGACTATATTTATTTAGTACCTGAGCCATTAATTTTGGATATCCACCAGTAAGATACATAATATGTGCCGAAATGTCTTCTACCCAAGCTTGTCTGCCTTGAATAAGAGGCAAAACCTTACGAACAGTATCGCAGACCACGTCATAATCAAATGCTTGCAAAACCTTGGCGCGTGGTCGCAACCGCATTCTCAAGGTTGAGACAAATTGCGCTAAATAGCGTCCAGATAAAACCACTCTAAAAAATGGAATACCTCTCAGGATTTCTTCAGTTACAGGAATAAAATCACACAACAGTTCCTTTGTGATATTAGGTACATTTGGCCCAATATCATCGACAAGGAGAGCTATCCCTTGATTTATAGGAGTTTGCTGAATTGAAAAGCTTGCTGTTGTTTGTGTTATCAATGGCTGGGTTTTCCTTAGAAGCACATTTGCAAATCGAACTCCAAGTTTTTTTGCACTTTGTTTAGTGGTTAATATATCTTCTGAGTCCAAATCCAAATTTTTACAAAGGCTCTCTATCGCTTCGGATAAATTTTGACATCTACTGGCAGAAATAAATCCACACACATAATTTCGATTTTTAAATATTTCCTCTAATTTATTCAGAATTCTTGTTTTTCCATATCCAGCAGGCCCATCAAGCAGATAATAGGATGGTGAGAGGGGATCAATAATTTCATCAAGCACATCCAGTCGATCCGTAAGAGGAATATCATCTTCTGAAAGCATTGGTCGTAGTTCAGGTACTTTTTCAGGTACCTGAAGTGATCTTTTTAACACTTCAAAGCGGGCAGCTACTTCTTCACCTAGTGGGGTTCCTTGCGGTACAAATGTATGGATATTACTCTGTAGTGTATCTAAAACCCACTCTCCAGATCCAAATTTCCCCAAAGACACTGCATAGTTAACTATGCAGTGTAAATCTGTCGAAGGATTGTCATCACGTTTAATCGACATTGCACCTGGGATTGCACGTAATAGTATCGTACGAGGATCTTGTTCAGTAAAAGCTGGAATCTTATTTAAAGTATCAACCAAAGCAACTAAGGGCGTATCTAATTCTTCTACGATATTAATGCTTTCCGCAGAAAATTGGTGCAATAATTGAGCTACTTTTTCACTTTTTGTTCTAAATAATGCGACTAACTCTAAAGCAGAATCACCAGGCAATTCGATGGTCACGCAAATGCTTCCGGAACGAACATGTAAAATTCGTATGAACGAACTATCTATCGCTAATATCGAAGCGATCACACCAATCAAAGCTTGAAGTTTTGTTTCATTAAAATCTTGGTCTTCACCTTCAAGGAGCAGCTGAACGCTCAGGCGAGAGGGAAAACTAAGAGATTGCTCCTCTCCGTTTGGGGCTATACGCAATTGTTGTATCAGATGATCACAATATGTTCTTCTATCTTTTCCTACGTAATCTTTCGCTGTCTCCAAGATAGCTTCAAGTGCGTTACGTCCATCTTCAAGTTGTCCGTACTTTACAAGTTGAGGGACAAGCAAGTTGACAAATTGTGCAGTCGATCCGGAAAATTTGATCTGGTGATGTAATTGTTCATCTAACGCCGCATGATTTATAAATGCTTGTTGACCGTTGTCATCATTGATGTTTGGAAGAGATGTGAGGAAATTGACAATATTTGTATTTAATGTGTGAGATAGTGACATTTTACGTTTTCCCCTCTTTATACACACAGCTTCATTCTTTGTTTCCCTAGCGTATAGACTTTTTATTCGCTTATTTTGATGACAAGTTTCTCAAATTGACATAATGTCGTCATATGAACGACCATATGACGATTATAACCGAACGTGTTGATGATATTCCCCTGCTGTTGGCCCAAATTGAGGCGATGGGAATTCCTACGTTGTTGGATGCATATTTTCCGACGCATGGCAATTGGCAAGGACTCAGTCTGGGACAACTGACGCAGGTGTGGTTGAGTTTTATCCTCTCGGAAGCCGATCATCGGATGAATCAGGTGGAGCCGTGGGGGCTCAAACGGCTGCACACGTTGCAAGACGGGGTGGGATGCCCAGTTCGCCGTGAAGACCTGACGGATGATCGGCTGGCCGCCATTTTGGACTATCTGGGCGATGATGCCGCGTGGGCGGTCCTGGAAGCCGCGCTGAATCAGCGGACGATCCGGGTGTATCAGTTGGGGCGCAAGCGGATCCGGCTGGATGCCACGACCGCCGCGAGCTATCTGGATGTCACCGCAGAGGGGCTGGTCCACTTTGGGCACAGCAAAGATCATCGGCCGGACCTGCCGCAGATTAAGATCAGTCTGGCGGGCCTGGATCCGTTGGGGATGCCAGTCATGACAGAGGTGGTGGCGGGGAACCGGGCAGATGATCCGCTGTATCTGCCGGCGGTTCGTCGGATCCAGCCCAGTATCGAGGCGTCCGGGCTGACCTACATTGGCGATTGCAAGATGGGTAGCCTGGAGACGCGGGCGGCCATCGTCGCCAGCGGCAATGCCTATCTGTGCCCGTTGGGTCAGGTGCAATTGTCCGCGGAAGAGGTACAGGAGTGGCTGATGCCGGTTGTGCAGGGGCAGCAGACGCTCATCCGCGTGTCTCGACCAGGCCGGACGGCCACGGAGTCGCCAGTGGTCATCGCGGAAGGCTTTGAGCGCCAGGTGCGCCTGACCACTGAGGTGGACGGGCAGCCGGTCGCGTGGGACGAACGACGGCTGGTCATCCGGTCGGGCCTGGTGGCCCAGACCCAGGAACGGGCCTTGCGCGCCCGTATGGACAAGGCCCTGACGGCCCTGCTGGCGTTGAATCAGCGTGGAAGGGGGCGGAAACGGGTCCCCGATCTTGCGGAACTGCAGGCTGTCTGCCAGCAGATCGTGACGCAGTTTGCCGTGGAGGGGCTGATCGACGTGCAGGTGTCCAGCGAAACGACCGAACGCCCCGTTCGACGCTATGGCCAGCGCCCCGCGCGCGTGATCTGCACGCAGGCGCTGACAGTGCAGGCCCGCGTCAATCAAACAGCCTTGGCGGAACGGCTGCCGTATCTGGGCGGGCGGGTCTATGCGACCCCGCACTCCGCAACCGCGTTGTCGCTGGAGCAGGCAGTGTTGGCGTATCGCGACCAGTTCATCATTGAACAGCCCTTTGGGCGGCTGAAAAATACGCCCTTGTCGTTGACGCCAATGTATTTGGATACAGAGTCCCGGATCGTGGGGCTGGTGCAGCTCTTGAGTCTGGGGTTGCGGGTGCTGACCCTGACCGAATTTGTCGCTCAACGGGCGCTTCACCAGCAGGGCGACACGGTGACAGGGTTGTCTGCTGGCAACCCCAAACGGGGGACGGAGAGACCGACGACCGAGATGTTGTTGCGCGCCTTCAACGACGTGACACTCACGATCATTCAGCACGGCGGCCAAACGATCCGTCATGTGACCCCATTGTCTGCCGTCCAGCAGCAGATTCTGGCTCTGATTGGGCTGTCGCCTGAGATTTATGACCGGTTGACTGAACATTTTTCAAACTTGAGTTAAAAATAAGCGAACGATAAGTATAGATGTTTAAATTTCTCATTATATCAGTGGCATTGCAAGTGTCAAGAAAATAATAAACAATTCCTAATTTGCCTTGCACAAAAATGAGTAGATTTTGCGGTATTTGTAGTATCAAAAGATGGGCATAGTTGGCAGCCTGAAGCCAATTAATATCAAGATCTGTGCCATAGATCAACCCACCGCCTACGATTTCCCCCGTTTTTTCGCTAAATCTATGGATAGTTTTAGGTGATACAATAATAAGTTATATTTTGTATACTGTACGCGGAGTCTCGTCTCCTTTCCTGGTTAATCATTAATTTAACGCACTAAAATCACGTAACCCGCCAGCGCCCTTTGTATAGGTTTCCAGATATAGTTGACATGATTCTCAAGACCGAGGCAATCAGTATGATCAAGAAGCCTCGGAGAATAGTATGAAGCATACAATCGCCTCTTTTGTTCTTTTGATGAAAATCGTTTCACAAACACATAGTATTGATTCTTGATCAGAAGTTTCGATGACGCTTCTGTTTTGAGCATTGTCTGAGGCTTCTTCAGGGGAACGACTGGAAATTGTACTGAAAAATTTTGCAAATGATTCATCCAGAGAAGAGGAACCCGATGTATTCCATCGTAGGACTCCTTTTCCGTTAAGTACTGTGTAGCTCGAAAACTGACGACCGGGCCAGTTGAAATCCGAAAACCCAAATTAAAAAAGGTCTCATTCCATGAGCGAATAATGTCGACTATTTCAAGATCCAATTCATCTGATGGTAAATGAATGATGGAATCATCATCTGTTGCCTGAATCACCATCTCGTATGAGGGATGAATTACATGACTATTCTGAAATTCAGCACCTTCGCTTGATGATATGGTGATATGCGAAGGATTCTCAAGGTGTTTGACGGCTTTGAGTATAACCGTTTCTTGCAGAACCTGTTGTTTGAATGTCTTACTTCGTGATTCAAACAGATGAAAAAAGACAGGTCGTATTTGTTGTAAAAACCACTTCCGAAATCGCTTAAAATATAACCCAGAGCAGTAACTTCTCGGCGTAATAAAAACCATTTGCCCATGTTCTTTTAATAGGGCGGCAGACAAGGCCATAAAAAACATGTAGATATTGGGCTGCCCATGCACAATCTGCCGCATTAAATAGGACAGATGATCGCTTTTTGACAATTTAAAATATGGGGGATTTGAGATAACAATGTCGTATTGCGGGGGACGGGTGATCGCCCCAAAAAGATGTTGTTCATCAAAAAAGCAGGCATTCGTTTCAATGAAGTCGTCTGGGAAGATTTCATATATGAGAGAATGAGGGGTTTCTTGAAATACGCTTGTGATATAGGCCATGTTTTCTTCCAAAACAGGCAATATGTCAGGATCATTTTCAAAAAGGTGTGCCTGAATTTGAAAAGGCGTTTCTTCTGCAAAAAGTCGTTCACACACTGCGGCTGTAAGAATTCCTGCCCCTGCTCCTGGATCAAGCAGAGATATGACAGGATCGTGTAACGTAATCTGTTCCGCCATAAATCTGGCAATCGAAGGGGGAGTAAAAAATTGTCCCTTATTCTTTTGGGCGGTTTTCTGAACATCAGAAATATCCCCCATTGCAACATAATCTGTAAATCGTGTGTCAATCGTTTTCATGTGACCAGATTACAAAGTGCTTGAAGAAATGGCAACTTTTTTATCCTGAGATTTAGAAGAGGTATGGAGAAAGGAGGCCAACAGGGTTTAGGCTGCAAGTACGCAGCCGAAATCGTTTCGTATATAACTTAAATGTTGCTCGAAATTTTAAAAGGTGTCGCAAGGCAGATTTCTACAGGTCGATTTGAGGTGATCATCCCTGAAACGACCTGCAAACACGGCCAATTGACGATTCTGGCAGATTTTTGTTGCGTCAGTCTCGCTGTTCAGGGAAACTTCCCTGATGTCGATCACCCGTCCTCATGAATCACCTGCATTGGAGAAGACGTATGCGTTTTTATCAGCTTCGAAATTGGCTTCTCGCTCATCTCACGGTGAGCGTCCGGATCCGGATGTTGACCTTTTGGTATCTGATCTCGTTGATGGTCGAGACCCGAAAGCATTCCCTGCATTTTGCGGCAACCCTTTCAGGACTGACGCCTCCCCAATTGAGCAAATTTTTACGCCATCACGCGGGGGGTGCGGCCGTGACGCTTGAGGAGTTATCCACGCAGCAAGCCCGCCAGTTGGCCCCGCTGCTCACGAACGCGAAGGGCCTGCCGTGGACCATCATCATGCTGATTGATGCGACCCTCCAAACTCGATCTGGCCTCCAGACGGAAAACGTCCAACGTTTCAACCATGGATATGGGTACGTGATCGGCCATCAATGGACGAACATTGTCCTCGTGCTGAACGAGGTGCTCATCCCCCTCCCTCCCATTCCGTTTTACAGTAAACATTATTGCCGGAAGCTGCAGATCGCCTATCACACCGAACATGACCGCCTGGTCGAGTATCTCACGGCGTTCGACCTGGAACGATACCTCGGCCCGTATCGGCCCGACAAGGTCGTGGTGTTGATGGACAGCGGGTATGACGTCAAAAAGGTCCTGTCTACGATCCGCGGCACACACTGGCATTTTCTCTGTGCCCTGAAATGTGACAGAAGTGTGAAATCTCCCGTTCAAGACGCTACCACCCCACGCTCGACGGGCTGGACAGGCATTGCCCAGTTTTTCAAAGATCATCGCAGGTTGGCCTGGGCCACCATCAGTGTGCCCACCACGAAGCCGAAGGACTCGCGAATGGAGTTTCGCGTCCGACAGACCAGCGGCTCTCTCAAAGGAGTTGGCCAGGTGCAACTGGTCTGCTCAGAATGCAAGAAGCGACGGCATGGTCGCCGGAAGTATTTGGCCTGCTCGGATCTGATGGCAAGCGCGACACAGATCGTCATGGGGTATCGGTTGCGATGGCTCATTGAGATTTTTCATAAACAGATCAAACAACATCTCGGCTTTGAAGAGATGGCTCCCACCTATTTTTGTTCTATTGAAACCCATGTGCATCTCGTCTATTGCGCCTATATTCTCCTGCATTCGGACATTCCAGGACTTCCGTCCCACGCCAGGAGCATGCTTGATAAACAAGCGTACATCAAAGGACTCCTGGAAAAGCGAACAAGTGCCCGGGTGCTCCAACTACTCACGCAATTTGGTGGGGTCGAGAAATGTAAGGAGGAACTGAAAGCGGTTCTTTCCGACATATCATCTCATAACCCCTTTGAGTATCGTATGTTACACGATTATTGAAATTTTTCAAGCAACACTTAAATATAAGATAGTTCGGCTCTACATCTATATAGTCACCTCTTCTGAAAGCACTTTTATCGTATATACGATAGATCTATCTTGAACTATACAGCTTAGTCTTATTCATGGCCGCCGGCAGAATCTAATATGACAATCCGTTCTTCCAAACCCAACTCGACAACCTTTTCATACGGCAAATTCCACACTTTCTGGTGGGCATCCCATCGCCCTCCTGCCTGTCGTAGTTGACAGGCGCAAGAACGCAAAGCGCTTCAACAACCCATCAGTCAGTCGCTTGTGTACTCCGAGTTTTCATCCTGCCCCCGGCGTCTTCCAGGCAATCGAGGGGGCAGGGAAATCAGGCCAATTTTTCCTGGCCGCGGCCGCCGAAATTGCGACCGGGACGCAGGTCGTCCAGAATGCGGTGATCCTGGCGATCGAGTTCGTTTTTGAGCAGGCGGGTCAGCACTTTACCCACCCCGGGGCCAAGCATGAAGCCCTGACCGCACATGCCGACCGCAAAAATAAAGTTTTCCAACTGCGGCAGTTTGCCCACAATCGGCACACCATCGGGGGTCATCGGATAGAGACCGCGCCAGGTACGCCGCACTTTCAGGTATTGCAGGCGTGGCATCAAATTCACCATGCGCCGCGCAATCTGCGGCAGAAATACCGAGGTTTCGCGGCGATCCGTGCCCCAAATCGCCGGATGCGGCGTGATACAGAAAATCAGTTGACCCGTATCGTGCTGGTAAAAATAGTAATTGGCGGAATCCGCGGTCGGCCGAATATCAACTACCATCGGCGTTAAAAAACGAGCAACAGCTTCTGTCACACCGGCCTCATGCGAATCCGGCGTAACCGGGACATCAACCTTCGCCATCTGTGAGACTTCTCGCGCCCAGGGACCGGCAGCATTAATAATCGCATCGGACGCATATCTGCCTTTATCGGTTTGCACGGAGAGCACCCGGTTCCCTTTGATCTCAAACGCCGTGACGTGTTCTTGAAAGCGATAATGCACTTTGTGTTTGACAGCCATACGATAAAACGCAGCGGCCGAGAGCAAGGGGCTGGCGCTGCCATCGTGCGGAGAATACGTGCCGCCGCGCAGCCCTTCAGGATTGAGCGACGGGATGACTTCCAATAACATGTCTTTATCCAGCCAATCAATATGCAGGCCGTATTCCTTTTGGATGATAAGCAACTCTTTCAAGGCCTGTTCTTCTTTGTCGCGATAGGCCACAAAACTGTAGCCACCCTGAACCCAGCCGATATGATCGCCATAGCGTTGTTCCCAGGTTGAAAACACCTCAATGCTTTGGAGGCACAAATGAATCTTGGCCGGATCAGAGTGCGTTGCGCGAACCCCGCCAATCGCCGCTTTATTTGACCCCTGCCCCACACTGGCAAATTGCTCAAGCACGAGTACTTTAAACCCGGCTTCTGCCAGAAAAAATGCGGTTGGATTTCCGATGCTTCCAGCTCCTATAATGATGACATCATAGCTGTTTTTACTCATGGCTTGCCTCCGTTCTCTACTCCGGCCAACACTCCGAAGGGGATTTCAACAAATAAGGGACGGTGAGTGTGTGTCGTGACATCCTCTTGAGAAATTCCCAATTCTTGAAAGGCGCGCAGAATGATTGATTCACAAGTTTTGCCGCCACAGGCCCCCATGCCGGCGCGAGTACGAGCTTTGATTTCATTCACATCGCGGCAGCCGCTTTGAATCACATCTTTAATCTCCTTCATAGTCACCCGTTCGCAGCGGCACACGATCGTGTCGTCGCTCAAACGTTCAACATATTGATCAAGCGATCCGCTCACTTCTTGATTTTGCACTAATACGCCGGCAATTTTTTTAGCGTATTCCCGCGGTGCGCGCACTTTGAGAAGCACCGTGCGGTCGGTTGCTTTGGTGATTCTGGCGCTCACGACTTCCACATTGCCGAGCACATTGCCTTCAATATCCAGTACGGTCACGACATCGCCTTCTTTATGCACCGCCGAGCCTTTGCCAAATTCATACGCGATGGTCACAATCGGGTCGCCCTCTTTGCGATAATCCACTAGAGTAATCGCTAATCCGGGACAAATCGTCACGCATTTCTCACAGCCGATACAGGCTTTTCCGGTTTTTTCTGCGATGTATTCCGGGACTTTACGAATATCCTCGGGATCAATGTAAATGTTACCTAGAGGACATACTGATGTACACGGGTTACAGGGGATTTCCTGGTCGCAATGAAACACCGGCACAATGCCCTGTTCATCTTCAGGAATCACTTCGCCATAGGCTTTGCCTGGTCGGCTTTTCAGAATTTCACCTGTATGAATCCAGTCCTGCGGAATTTCTCCGACCGCATAGCCCAGTAAACGTGCGATTTCTAACCCTTTAATTTTCCCTGAAAACATGGCGGCCGAGGCTTCAGCAATCTCTTCCGCGTCGCCGGCCGCGAATACCGGCATTTCAAAATCGTTGGCTTTTTGATAGAATTCATTCACCGGATTCAGCCCTACCGCAATTAATACGGTATCGCAGGCAAAAGTTTTTTCCGTACCAGGAATCGCTTTCCACTTGTGGTCAATTTGCGCAATGGTCACGGATTCGACTTCTTGTTCGCCATTCGCACTGAGAATAGTGTGCGAGGTATAAATCGGCACGCCGAAACGGGCAAGTTTATCTTTGTGCACTTTATAGCCGCCGCATTCAGGCAAGGCTTCAATCAATCCGACCACGTTAATTCCGGCTTGCAGAGCATGGTATCCGGCAATTAAACCGACATTCCCACCGCCCACAATGAATAAGCGTTCGGCCGGCCGGATTAAATCCCGATTCACCAGAGTCTGAAATGCCCCGGCCCCGTAAACGCCTGGCAGCGTGTTACCTTTAAAGACCAGAGATTTTTCTCTGGCCCCCGCGGCTACAAGCAAGGTTTTCGGGCGAATGAAAAAATAGTCTTTGCCATCGCGTAACACCCCGACTTTCCCATCAGAAAAGGTTGCAATGGCAATCGTATTCGTCCAGATATTGACGTTGTTGTATTTGCGCACATCTTTTTCCAGACGCGAGGCAATATCAATCCCGCGCGTCCCGGCATAACAGGCGTTGATGCTGCCGAAAAAACGATGAGTTTGCAGCACTAATTTGCCTCCTAAGGCATGTTTATCATCAACAATTAAGACTTCCGCGCCGACGCGCCCTAATTCAATTGCGGCCGAAAGCCCGGCCGGACCACCGCCGATAATTAAACATTCGACTTCAACCTCAGACATTAACTTAAATTTTTTGATTGGACCGACGTTTTCAGGTAACGGCGGGTTGCCTCTGGCCGGTTCGATCTGCATCCCTGGTTGAATAAGTTCCATGCAGGCTTTGACTGGCAAGCCGTTCGCCAGCACCGTGCATTGCGAGCATTGGCCGTTGGCACAAAAAATGCCCAGGGGTGCGCCGTCTTTGGAATGATAGCCAAAAGTGCGAATTCCGTTTGCAAATAATGCTGTGGCAATGGTTTCCCCTTCTTTTCCTGAAAACTCTTCACCCTTCCAGAAAAATAGCACTTCTTTTCGAGGTTCAGGGGTAAGAATGGGATGTTCTGTAATACGAAATGTTTTTTTGACCTCTTCGACAACTTCCATAACGTCTCCTCACTGCAATTGGCTGATAAATGTCGTCAATCTTGCATAAATTTTCTCTGAAAGAATATTGTCAAGCTGCTCAATGTCAAGAATTTTTATCACACGACCATATTAATTTTGAACAATTGTTTAGCTCTCGGCTTCGTCAAACAGGCGTGTTTGACGAAAAAAGAGAGATGGAACTGATATACGGGTTTTCGGTGAACAAGGCTGTTCGATTGGGGGCGTTCACATGAAATATCTATAAAATTTTCTTGCGTTTCCGGATAAGGCGTGTAAAAGTCTGAAATTTCCTGCTGATCTTCAATTTTTCTACCGTTTTTTCCGGGTTGAAGTAACGGGTAGTTACATTTTCCGGATAGGCCTGTCCGGGTAATAGAGGCAGGAATGCCGCGGTACGAACCTGTGACCTAAACCTTGAAAGAGCAATAATAGTGCACAATAAATGTCAGGGAGGCATGTTATGAAAAAAATAGTTTTGTGGAGTCTTGCGATCATCTTATTCTTTCCGAAAATACTGCCTGCTCAAGCGCAAAGTTCTCCTTTCCGCATTCTTACGGCATCAAATGTGCGAATACGTCAGGAGCCGAATGCCTCAGCGCCAGAAATCACGAAATTGGCTTTGGGGACCCTGGTGCAGGAGCTTGGGCGAACGCCGCAGCCGGAAACCATTGGAACAGTGCAGGATTATTGGTATCAGATCGGTTTACCTGATGGCCGGCAAGGTTGGATTTTTGGCGGGTTTACCATGGCGTATGAAGAAACGCAGCGTGATGCCATCTATCAACAGATTACTCAGGCGCGCCTCGAGCGCGAACATCTTAATTGGTTCGATCAAATCGATCTGGTGCGTTTTTTGACTCGCGCAAGTGAGGAAGTCAGGCTTCCCGCAATTGCGGCCGAACTTAAACTGGCACGTCTGCGAATGCTGAGACAAAGCGTAGAACCGCTCCAGAGTCCTCCGCCGGAATTTCAGGAATGGGTTCAGGAGCAACAGACGGATATTTACTACAGCGAAATTCAGGGGAAATGGCTTGTCTGGTCAAATTTGTTTTGGGATCTTCAGTCAGAATACCAGAGTTTCCCGATTGCAGACGACATCGCCTGGGAAGCGGCACAAAATCCGACGGGCGGCGAATGTGAGGAGTACTTACCCTGTCATTTATCCAGGATCAACCAGAGTTACGGGAAATATCTGACGCTTTATCCAACAGGAAAATATACGCCTGAGGCTCTTCAGACCCTTAGCGAATGGCTTCAGAATTTTACGCAGCATAAATACAGCGATTACGATCTCAGCGGCTATCTTCTACTCCAACGGGAGTTGAAACGATTGCGATCAAGCGCGGAGGCGACCTCAGTACCTGAAAAAACAGGCGTCCTCGACCAGCTCGATCAGATCGCCCGACTTCATCTTCGCCGCGAGTAACCCTATGAGAAGCCAGGTTTCTAAGAAAAACCTGGCTTTTGCCTACATCGCCCCGATACATTGCATGACAACCGGAATGGTCTTGATGAGCAGCTTCAGATCAAGTAAGAGCGACCAGTTATCAATATATTGCAGATCCATCATAATCAGGTCTTCGTATTGCGAATGGCTGCGTCCGTTACATTGCCAGATACCTGTAATGCCAGGTTTCATGGCGAGGCGGCGACGGTCGCACCCCGTGATTTGCGAAGATTCGATCAGCGGCAGCGGGCGTGGGCCTACCAGGCTCATATCCCCTTTCAATACATTCCAGAGTTGTGGCAGTTCATCTAAACTGGTTCTGCGAAGATACCTTCCTAAAGGAGTAATGCGAGGATCATCTTCCATTTTAAAAATCGGTCCTGAACTCTGATTGTGGACGAGGAGTTCATTTCGCAGAGCTTCGGCGCCATCCACCATAGTGCGAAACTTATACATCACAAACTTTCGACCGTTTAAGCCGCTGCGTACCTGCTTAAAAATGGCCGGACCTGAGGATTCACGCTTAACCGTCACCGCCAGGATGAGCAGAACAGGCGACAGCACCAGCAGCAGCATACCGGAAATCGTGACGTCTATGAGGCGTTTCAGGCCCAAACTAAAAAATTGTTTCTCCCGATAAGAAAATGAGAGCAGAGGAATATCAATCATGCTGTCAACAAACATTTTAAAATGCGAAGTATCATTACAGGCATCCAGAAAAATTCGACAGTTAATCCCCATCAACTCGCACACTTCCAGCGAAGGTTTAATCCGGTGCAGGGCAAAAATAGAGGTTGTAAAGATGACTTCATCAATAATCTCAGTGTGCAGTACTTGATAGAGCATGTCAGCGGTGCCGAGCACTTGATATCCATAGACGTTCCGTCCCTTATCTTCAGCATGTTCTGACAGGAAGCCGGCAATGACAAATCCGGTTTCCGGATGTTGGTTGATCTGTTTGATGAGCACCTGAACTTTAGATTCTGTCCCAATCAGCAGCACCCGTTTAATATTGCGGCCTTGTTTGCGCACGTATTGTAAGCACTTAAACAGCAGAATTTTTTCGCCTGTCAGAAACAAGATGCAGAAGAGCACAAACAACATGACCAGCGAACGGTTGAACACGTGAAGTTTCAGGATAAAAAAGAGCGCGCTCAGCACACAGATTCCTTCTACATTAGTTTTTACGACTGCCCAGAGGAAAGGCCAATAACTTTTCCCTCGATGAGAGGTGTACATTTTATTGAAATAGAGCAGGCCTAACCAGATCGGAAGAATTGCGCTCAACAGGGGAAAATATTCGGAAAAGGGCATTAATGGCGGTACATGAGCGACATCGAAAAGCCAGCTTCGAACCAGATACGCTGCGCCAAAAGAAATCGAGATGACGCTCAGGTCAATCAGGCCATAGAGCTTAAGAATAAAACTCACACGCTCTCGAATCATGCCTTCTCCCAGGTCAGATGAGCTTTGTTAACTGGATTATCCACTACCACGCAAGTCTCCTGGCGATTGATGGCTGGGCGGACTTCCTCGTCCCCCGCGCTTGCGGGGGGATTGAGGGAGGTAAATTTTCGTCGTGTACAGAGAACTCCAGAGGAACCCACATTCCCCTTTTGGGAGAGGGAGTTCTTGGAGCAGAAAGTCGCACATCACGTTCTTTATCATGACGGATACGTGAGTTCAGTCCAGGAATTTTTTAGTCTCATAAATTTCTGCTCGATTACCCCCACAGCTTCTGCCAGAACGCCTTGAGTGTCGCTACGAATTTCTGCACGGTACTTTCCGCATGAGGAGCTTCAACCGACGAAGCGATATCTCTGCGGGTTGCATTGAACTTCACGCTCACCAGCGGCTGTTGGATCGCATAATCGGCAATATCATAGATGACCGAACTGCTTGCGGCGTCTGTAAACACAATATCATAGGTTCCGTAGTCAAGTTCAGAGATGTCATAGATATATTCTCCTTCCGGTCCGTAAGACGGTATTTTTACCGTATATGACTGAGGATTTCCTGGCCCTCCGGTTTGATGCTTGAACAGGTCAATAATGAGAGGTTTCCAGGCTTGTCCTTGAACTTTGGGAAAACAGATACGAAGTGTCGCTTTTTCCGAAACGGATGTTACTGAAGAAACAGCAAAGGCCTGTCGGAGATCTAGCTGCGTTAACTTCATGGCCAGTTCAACTTCCGCAATGTCATACAGTACAGAACCTGTGGCTGCATCAGAGAAGACCAGATCATACACGCCTGTTGCGACGTTCGGACATTCATACACAAACGCATCGTCACGTGTTGTCACTCTGTCAATTGTAAAGGAAAATGGTTTGCCAATACCGGTTTCATTGAGTTGAAATAGATCGACCGTAACCGGCTGCCAGGCTTTCCCTGCTGTTTTTGGCAGGAGAAATTGCACGGTCACTCCACTCGTTGTCGGGGGGGACGGTTGTTCCACAGGTTGTGGCTGCGAAACAGGCGGTTGAACTTCTGTTCCAGGAGGCGTGATGACCTGTGGGACAGCCTGAGCGCCCACAACTTCAATTGCACCGTTATATGAGGGAACCCAGCGATCTAAATGTCCGGCGTGACAATACAGCCCCCAGGCATTCTCAGTGGTCGGGCGAATGCTTCCGGCATTATACGCGCATGCAATTTTCGGAGGATCCCAGCCGTGCTGTTGCACCTGATAGGTGCTGGCAATATAGGCGCAGCCAACCTCAAGGTTCTGTTCTGGATCATAGAGATCCTCGGGTTTCCCGCGAAATCCCACGCTATACGCGGTCGTGTACATAATTTGCATTAAGCCGTAAGAAGCGGAAATACGCTTGGGAGAGTCGTAATACGGATTGCTTTTCCACGCGGCCTTGTTTTGAATATAACGAGTGTAAAACGCAGGTTCATAGCGGTAGGCCTGCGGATTCCCACTTGATTCTGTTGAAATCGTGGCAATAATCACAGGAATGGGGACATGTTGTTTTTTGGAGACGGCGAGAATCTCATCGCGAAAGGTGTTCCAAATCTTTTTGGCCTGGGCGGTATATTTCGAATTCAGGAGGATCCCCTGTCCTTTGACCTCAATCCCTTTAGTGGTTAACCTCCAATAAATCGTCCCTGGTTTGTAATGATGCCAGGCGGACAATGAAAGGTCGAGTTCCTGTGCGTCGGGAATTTGTAAAACTTGCCCGACTTCAATGACATTCGGGTTGCTCATCCCATTATAGGCCGCGAGTAATTCATATTTATATCCATCCCCATAAAATTTCTGGGCAATTTTAAATAAAGAATCTCCTCGTTGAATCACATAGGTTTGCATCGTCCTCCCCCTTTTTCAGAAACCAAACAATTTTATAAAAAATCCTGGTAGTTATTTACATGACTATAAATTCAGGTATTTTCTTCAGTTCCATGACAAAATGATGTATGAATTATCATGAGATTTTTTCAATGTCAAGGAGAAAAACCGCGATCTCAAAAACAACCGTGAGAGATTTAAGGTCCCCGAAATTGCGCAAGCGCGGCTTGCAGGGCTTTGGCGTCCTGAAAACGCTCCTCAGGAGCTTTTGCAAGGCATTTGAGAATGATGCGTTCAAGCTCCGGAGACAACGTCGGGGCAAGCTCACGAGGCGCGCGAGGAACTGTATGCACATGATGATAACTGGTATCCTGACCACGAAAAGGCAGTTGCCCTACCAAAAATTCATACAGTATAACACCGACCGCATAAATATCAGCCCGCCGATCAATTCGTTTCCCCAGAATCTGTTCCGGGGCCATATACGGGATGGTCCCCAGGTGCGTCCCTGTGCGGGTAATGGTTGCGCCACAGATGTGAGCAATGCCGAAATCCGTGAGTTTAGCGGTTGAAGAATCGGCAATTAAAATATTTTCCGGTTTCAGATCGCGATGGATGAGACCTTGTTGATGAACAACGTGAAGCGCATCTGAAATCTGGACCAAAAAGAACAGAAGCTGCTCGGTGGATAAACCCTGCTGCTGTTTCCAGGCGTGTAACGTTCCCCCTGGAATATATTCCATGACCAGAAAGTGTGCTTGCTGATTGACTTCGAATAACCGCACAATATGTGGGTGATAAAGTTGAGCAATTACCTCGGCTTCTCGAAAAAACCGGATACGATTCTGTTCTTCCATTGCCAGGTAGGGTGGTAAGACTTTGATGGCCACAGTACGATGCGAGATAGTCTCTTCGGCTTTATAAACAATACCCATCCCTCCGCGCCCCAGTTCTTCAAGCAGCGTATAGCGGTTTTCCATCGTCACATCCTGTATGGTCTGATAGATATCATCCTCTACGGAAGCGGCGGGGTTTTCCGAGGCAATAAACGTTGGGGATTGACCTGTTGTGAGGGCAGCAAAGCCCGAAGCTTCCAGCATACGCAGTTTTTTGCGCGCATCTTTGTAATGATAATTGCGGTCGAGCAATTCCACATACATCTCTTTGGCCGCATGAAGAAAGCCCTTTTGTGTGAAACATTCAGCCAGTAAATAGAGGCGTTCTTCTTGAAAAACTCCTGAGTTCCCGGCTTCTTGCAGTTTAATAATCGCTTCGTTCCATTGTTTCTTACGAGCGAGCAATGTTCCGAATTTGAATTTAATCTCCTTATGGAAAGGAAATTGCTGTTCAAGATCGCGAAACAATGCCTCAGCCCTATCATACTCTCCCAATTCACAATAGATGTCAGCCGCTTTGATGTAATCTCTGCTTTTTTCATACATCCGAGCATCTTCCAGGGAATAGGTGCGTTTTTCCATGGTGTGTGTTATATGACGAATAATGCGCCGTACCGCCGATCCCCTGACAAAGCGAGATTGCCGCATTATCGCCGATCTGTCCTTATAACTCAGAAATAATGGCTTCGCGTTTCTGTTCGTATTCCTCCTGTGAGATCAAATGCTTATCAAATAATTTTTTTAATTCCGCAAGCCGCTCCTCAGTATGGCGTTCATGCAGATCCTGTTCTTTTTCCTGAGTCTTCTGCTTGAGCACCGTTTTGAAAATCCGCATAAGTTCTTCTTTTTCAACTTCCCGATTATGTTTAAAATAATATTCAGCCGTCGATCCAATGGCCCAGGTCGTGCCATAGACTCTGGACACATTCATCACAAAACCGACATACGGGATGAGGCGCATCAATTGACGCAACAGAACATTCCCTCCGATGACAGACATAATTTCCAATACCACTTTTTCATCTAGCTCCTGTTCATACACTTTACCAATGCCGCGAACCATCGTGATTTGAATCGGCGTTTCGATCAGCGGGACAGGGATAATCGAAATCATTGCCGATGTTAATGCCGAGGCATGGATAATTTTGGTGACAGTAGTGTCACGCTCGTGTTGAGTTGCCTGGGAAAAATCTCCTGACACGAGTTTCTGGATCAGTTCTTTATATTCTTCGTAATAATTCATCGTACATTCCCCCCCACTGACAGATTCCCGGTCACCCGGAAAACCCGCAACACTGGTTCTGCAAAAGTCTTCTCAACTATTTCTTGACAGGAATCCATCGCTACTTTTGGTTATTCATACACATTTTCGAAAATTCCGATAGTTCTGCAAGTATTTCTCTGAAATATTCTACATTGGGAAAATACATTTTTTCGTAAATTCTTCTTATGACAGTAAATTGACCAGAAGAATTTGTCAATCACTTTACACTGGAATTTTAGCCAGAGAGCGTCAAACATCAAAAAAAATTAACAAACGTAAAGTTTTTTGCAAAAATTTTCTCAATTTCTCAACTAATCATAATCATGAGAGATAGAAAATTTTTATGAAAAAAACTTGCATTCTTATTTTTTACAATCTACACTTTCTCTGTTAAGTGATTGAAAAATAAAAAGTTTTTCACAGTATGCTGTGGATAACTTTGTGGAGAGAGGTCAAAAGTCCCTGAGAATACATTAGTTAATCATTTATCCACATATGTGGATAACTTTTTCAAGATCAACCTTTATAGAAAGAATTATGCAAACAACCATGTGGGGAGAAGTTTTAGCGAAATTGGAAAAACGGATTAATCGTCCCAGCTTTAATACCTGGATCAGGCCTACTCAGATGCTCTCAATGAATCAGAAAAAAGTCAATATCGGGGTGCCTGATGATGTTTTTGTTTATTGGCTGGGTGAACACTATGTGAATGTGATTATTGATACGCTTACGGAAACGCTCGGTTTTCAACCGGAAATCTATTTTGTGGTGATGGATCACGCTGCTCATGTTCCTGCGGCTTCTGAAACGGACAATGCTCCCAGAAAACGAACCACGATGGTAACGCCATCTCAAACACATCGAGATGCTGATGTCTTTCAACTCGAAGGTGCCGGCTCTTCTTTGGCAAAGGTGCGTATTTCTGCGCAATCGAATCGGTTGACACCCACGATGACTTCGAGGGAAGTGCCTGCCGCCCAACCCTGGGCTGAACGGATCGTGCCCGGACGAGATTTTACCTCCCGTGTGCAAGGGCAAGATATTCTTGCCACTCTGACTGGTGACAGGTCTTTTCCGCGTTCCGACGCGACCCGGAATACGAACCCTGACCCTCCCCTGTCTCAACAACATCCGGTTTTACGGACACTGAATCCGACATACACCTTTGATTCCTATGTTGTTGGGGATAATAACCGCCTTGCCCATGATGCTGCTCTGGCTGTGGCGGCCCAGATGGAAGCGAATTATAATCCGTTATTTATTTATGGCGGCGTGGGATTGGGGAAAACCCATTTGCTTCATGCTATTGGAAACCACCTTGCGAACCTGGCGCCTAAGACGAAAATCCTGTATTTATCGGCCGAACAATTTATGAATGACATGGTCTGTTCGATTCGCGAAGACCGAATGGCGCACTTTCGGGAGAAATATCGCGGCATTGATTTGTTATTAGTTGATGATATTCAATTTATTGCCAGAAAAGAACGGACGCAGGAGGAATTTTTTCATACCTTCAATACTCTGTACCAGGCTCGCAAGCAAATTATTTTGACCAGCGACTGCCCGCCGAAAAAAATTCCGACGATTGCAGAACAACTGCGTTCGCGTTTTGAATGGGGGCTGATTGCCGATATTCAGGCGCCGGATTTGAAAACGCGTCTTGCTATTCTCAAAAAGAAAGCCGCCTTACAACAGATTGATTTGCCGGAAGATGTTGCCATGTATATTGCCAGCAAGATCCGCTCGAATATTCGCGAACTTGAAGGTTGTCTCGTGAAAATGCGGGCCTATTCAACGTTTACTGATCAGCCGCTTACCCGGGAACTCGCTCAAAAGGTGCTGCATGATATGTTCGATACCACACCGCGTAAAATTACGGTTGATTTAGTGCAGCAGGTAGTGGCCAATCATTACCAGATCGAGCTTTCTTCAATGAAATCAGCCGCGCGCAGCCGACAACTGACGTTACCGCGTCAAATCGCCATGTATCTGGCGCGTGAATTAACGAATTTGTCGCTGCCGGATATCGGCAGATATTTTGGCGGGCGCGACCATACCACCGTCATGCATGCGTGTCGAAAAGTGGAGCGATCCCAGGCCACCGATCACACTCTCAGGGAGAAAATTCTTCAGATCCGCGAACTGATTACAGCCTGATGAAGTGACAAAACTTTCATGAAACGCATCTCTTTAGTATTTCCGGTCTATAATGAAGAGCAGGTTCTCCCTGCGCTCTTTGAGCGTCTGGAACGACTGAGTCGTTTTTTAAGCGGATATGAACTTGAGATTGTTTTTGTCAATGACGGCAGCTATGATCAATCATTGCAGCTAATGCAGCACTTTCAAGCTCACGATCTGCGATGTAAAATTCTTGATTTTTCAAGAAATTTTGGACACCAGATGGCGATTACCGCCGGGATGGATTTCGCGACCGGCGATGCCATTATGGTCTTAGACGCCGATTTGCAAGATCCTCCGGAAATTCTGCCGCAATTTCTGGATAAATGGGAAGAAGGCTATCAGGTTGTCTATGCCGTCCGGAAGACGCGCCAGGAACATCTCTTCAAACGTCTGGCTTACCGCATCTTTTATCGGATTTTACAAAAAATTTCAGATATTCCAATTCCTCTGGATTCTGGAGATTTTTGTTTGATGGATCGGACTGTTGTGAACGCGATAAATGCTATGCAAGAACGAAATCGGTTTGTTAGAGGCTTACGAAGCTGGGTGGGATTTAAACAAATCGGCCTGGAATATGATCGAGATAAACGGCATAGCGGAGAGGTCAAATATACATTTCCGAAACTGATGAAGCTGGCTCTGAACGGCATCTTTTCATTTTCCTACTTTCCTCTTCAAATCGCGAGTTATAGTGGGTTTTTGGTATCAATCATCAGCTTTTTGGGGATTTTAGTGTATTTGTACAAGAAAGTCGTACTTGGCGGTGAACCTCAGGGATTTCCGACGCTCGTTATGCTGATGCTCTTTCTCGGAGGCATCCAGCTCCTTTCACTGGGCGTCATTGGCGAGTATATCGGGCGCATCTACGATGAAGTCAAACATCGTCCGACATACGTCATCAGAAGAATTTACGAAAACAACCCCGTAAACAATACTTCGAACAATTTTGATTCTACCCCGCCCATCAATCCCCGGGCAAACGGAAGGAAGCAGACATGAGCCACGTCACTGACGCGGGGGGCGAAATAGTCAAAAATCCGGTTTTTTTGTCCTGTTAAAACAAACAAAATGAGTACAATAGTGTTTTTTCGAAAAAGAATACTTGCATCATTTCCCCGTTGCTGCCATGGTAGGTGTTGATAGTTCACTTTGACCGTTATTGAGGCAGATTAACAATGTGGATACGCTATGGAAGAAGCCACGATTTTAGTTATTGACGATAGTCCGACAAGCTTACGGCCCTTTCTGGATCAATTAACCCAGGTGGGGTTTACAGTTCTGGTTGCCCTGAGCGGGGAATCTGCGTTCGAGCAACTGGAGCAGACAAAACCGGATCTGATCCTGCTTGATGTTGTCATGCCGAATCTTGATGGGTTTGAAACCTGCGCTCGCCTGAAAGCCAATGCCGCTACCAAAAATATTCCCGTGATTTTCATGACGGGGCTGTCAGACATATTGGATAAAATCAAAGGTTTCGAAGTTGGCGGGGTGGATTATATCACCAAACCTTTCCAATTCGAAGAGGCGATTGCGCGCATTCATACGCACCTGATACTTTATCGAATGCAGCAACAACTTAAAGAACAAAACAGCCAACTCAAACAATTAAATGCCAGTAAAGATAAATTTTTTTCGATGATTTGGCATGACTTACGCAGTCCTTTCAGTTCTTTGCGCGGGTTAATTCAATTTGCCTCTCAAAATATGCAGGGTTGGAGCAAAACCAGAATTGAAGAAGTCATCAATTTATTAGTCCACTCTACGGATAATCTGCACGCGCTCATTGAAAACCTGCTCACCTGGTCGCGTATTCAACGCGGAGTCATTGAATTCCAGCCTCAATATCTGCATTTACACAACCTCGTCGCGCAAGCGGTCGAATTATTTACCTCTATTGCCGACCAGAAACACATTACCCTCACGAATCATCTCAGCATGCCGCTTTACGTCTATGCCGACGCCAACATGCTTGATGCCGTGCTGCGTAATCTGCTTTCCAATGCCATTAAATTTACATATTCCGGAGGGCAGGTTGAAGTGCAAGGTGTGCAAAACGAGCACGATATTACCATTTCAATCATAGATACAGGTATTGGCCTGAGTCAAGAAAACATCGCTAAATTATTTCGTATTGATGATCGTTATAAACAAATCGGTACCGCCAAAGAAAAAGGCACAGGATTAGGGCTGATTCTCTGCAAAGAATTTATTGAAAAAAATGGCGGAACCATCGGCGTTACCAGTATACCTGAACAGGGCTCCACTTTCTTTTTCACGCTTCCGCGAGTATTTGTCAAAGAAGAACGGGACAAGGCTATATCAGGATGAACAAAGAATCCCTTTTTCCCCGACAGCCCGGAAAGGGCTGCGGAAGAGAGCCAGAGGAGTCATCCTCTGGGGCAGGAGAACGCCCAATTTCCCGGTCTGAAGGGGCAAAGGAGGATACCTCCACCGCCCCTTCAGGGCGAAAAACCCATACCTGTAAGCGGGGATGAAGTCAAAGAACTTCACAGCCCTGTCTCGCTTCCGGGGGAACAAGGGGGCAGAGATTTTCAAACACCTGATTGTGCAAAAAGGTGCTGGATGCGTACTAACGCGCAATAGATTTTTCCAGGATAGTTCGAATTACAGACGCGGCCTTGTCTGGCACAAAGGGTTTTTTAATGAATATTTTCACGCCAAGTTTAAACACCTCTTCTCGAACTTCTTGCACATCGATTCCGCTAATCACAATAATATTGACATGAGGATCCATTCGGCGGATTTGCTGAATGGCATCCACCCCGCTTAATCCTGGCATAGATAAATCCATGGTGATGAAATTGGGGCGTAATTTGGCAAACATGTCAATCGCTTCCTGACCGGTTGTCGCCTCTCCCATCGCTTCAGCATGTAAAATTTCCAGGGTCCGATTCAAAAAGTTGCGAACGACCACGGAATCATCGGCCATTAAGAAGTGTAAATGTGAGAGATCGCCTTCGAAGCTGACATGATCTTTATAATAGATGCCTTCTTTTTCAAAAAACCCGACGTCTTTTTTGCTTTCCTTTTCCAGCAACACCAGCGTCGGATCGACTTCGCGCAAGAGATCGGTTCGATATAATTGATTTTCTGAAAATTTTAGAGATACCCGACCATTGTCATACAGAAAATCTCGAAAACTCAGTACGCCGATTCGAAAGAGAGAATCCATAGTCATGGAATAGGTATTTTTTCGCATGATCGCCTGCATGTCCTCAGGACTGCGCTGAAAAAACTCAGCTAACAACGTCGCTGATTCGTGAAAATACTGATTGATCATCGTCGTTGTTTTTTGCAGCACTTTGAGAATTGCAATCAAGGTTTCAGGATCACGATCGATTGTTTCATCCAGGGCAATCAAACAGCTTTGATTGATAAGCCAGTTCACATTCCCTTCAATTTTTGGGATTTCGGATCGGGTTCCTGAAAAGAAAAATAGTCCGCCATATTGTTGGGCTTCAGAGGTCCAGGGTTCCCAACAGGCAATCGCATCGAGTTTTTTCTCGCGAAAGGCGCTTAATTGATCGGTGGGAAGCAGATTGATAAAATAGATCTTATCTAAATCAACATGGCAATCTTTGGCCATATTAGTGAGCGCAATAAACACGGCCGCGCCTTTGGCCATGCCGATCCGCTTTCCTTCCAAATCCTGCGGCGTGTTAATGCCTTTGTCACGCTGAATGACCACCTGCTGCGTTCCGGCAATATCAGCCAGCGGCGCCAGAAGTTTCGTGCTCACGTTCTTATCGTGTAAGAGAATAGATGTTATCGGCGTTTGGGTAAAGGCGAAAGGTTTTTGTTCGGCCGTAAGCACATCTTGCGGCATAGTCGTTCCGGATTCAGCAAAGCGACAGACGACATCAAGTCCGGCCTCTTTGGCAAAAAGATCGAGTTTGACAGCCAGCGCAAGCTGAGCTGAAATGTTTGGATCATTAACGCCCCATATTTCCAGTTTTTCAGACATAATAGTGCAGATAGTCCTTGAGAAGTCACTCCTGGCAGGATATGCTCTCAGGGCAATCTATCAGAGCTTCTCTCTTGCTTTCAATATTTCAGGCGGTTTTCTTTTTTCCCCTTTCAACATCCAGCTTCCAACATTATTAACTCAATCATACGCTGTTGGGCGAAATTGATCCTGCAAGTGCGCCTGAATTTCTTGTAAGTGTCGTTGATTCGTCCGCTGCTGGGAAAGCGGCGGAAGCTGATCAAACGCAAAAAACCCAACATCCAGAGTTTCATGGCTTGTTCGGGCTTCCCCTCCTGTGATCTCGCACAGAAAAATCAATTTATACGCGTGATAGAAAGAAAGTGGTGTTCCTATGCGATTACAATCATATACCGCCAGCAATTTGCGCGCGATAACCTGAAATCCGCTTTCTTCCAAGACTTCACGTACTGCTACGTCAGACGGAAAATCGCCGACATCCGCCCATCCACCTGGCAAACTCCAGCATTGATCTGAGCGTTCCTGAATTAACAGAATCTTCCCCTCGCGCATAATTGCGCCGCGGACGTCAACTTTCGGCGTGGCATAACCCGGTTGCAGCGCAAAATTTTCAAGGATCTGTACTGTGTTCAGTTGGGTATGCTGCGCAACAATTTCAGCAGCGATTTCTGCTAAGCGTTGATAGCGTTCTCGATCATATTCAGACACGCAATAGGTCAATCCGGTTTGGCTCAATGCCTGAATTTCTCTGGCCCAGGCGAGCCAATAAGGGATATTTTCCAATGGCTGGTCCTGTTCAGCAAAAAGTACTTCCATATAAATCGCTCCTTCTAAAGATGATGAGAGTGCAGCGGGTTTTTTCCTCTTCCCTTTCGTAATATAGTCTTTAATAAATCCCTGGAATTGTAAAGAAATAATCTCTCAGGAAAGTGGAAAAAATAAGTTTGAGGAGAGAAACCGGGTTTTTTCCCGAAACACCTGGTTTCTTCCGGTTCGTAAAATGGGAAGCTATTTTTACCTTGTTCTTATAACAAAAAAATCTCCTCGGAAAAAAAGTATTTACAAAATTTCAGGAATAAAATAGTGTTTCTCTGGAAAGAAAAGAAAAGGTTGAGGCAGTCTTTCAACTCCTCTAGGTCAATCGGATCAGTTTCAAAGGAAGATACATGAAACAAGAAATTCTTCATGACATGTTGAACATAAGCCAGAAATTACAACACAGAGTCTTGCAGTATGATCGAACCCTTCCTGCTGATTGGTATCAACAGATCGATCTGTTATCTCGGCTTATCCTGGTCTTTTGCGATGATGCCGAATTCCTTTCGCTCTATGCTTTTATTCTGGAACAACAGCAGCAAGATATGAGTGTTGTCGAGCAATATTATCTGAAAGCCGTTGAAACAGACCCGACTCACGCTCTCAGTTTAAGCCGTTACGCCCGTTTTTTGGATTTTGTCAAAAGAGAATATGATCAAGCCGAGCATTATTATCATCTGGCCATTGAAGCGGACCCCCATGACGCGGAAACGCTGAATCGCTATGCGGTTTTTTTGTACTATATTCGTGCCAATCATGATCAAGCCGAGTATTATTATCAACGCGCGCTGGAGGCGGCTCCGACTCATGCCGGAATTTTAACAAGCTATGCTTCCTTTTTGGCGTTGGTTCGGGGTGATCATCAGCAAGCGTCCGAATATTATCAGCGGGCGCTGGCATCCGACCCCTCTCATGCGGGGATTTTAGGCAGTTACGCATACTTTTTGCATCATTTGGCAGAAAAGTATGATGAAGCCGAAAGATATTATCAAAAAGCCCTGGATATTGCGCCGGAGGATGTAGATATTTTAGGCAATTACGCGCTCTTCCTGGAAAACATCAAAAAAAAGTATGACCGGGCCGATGAATATTATCAGCGAGGACTACGGCTTGATCCCAATAATACCTTCCTGATGAGCAATTACGCCGTATTTTTGGATTACATCAAAAAGGATCCGCAGCGTGCCGACATATATTACAAACGCTTGCGCATGGTGAATGATGTTCGGTAGGAGTGAAAACATTCTTGCTTTTCTCCTGTTGCTGCTCAGAATTTTTCTGCTCAGGAGAAACAAAACGATTTTTGCACTTGACAGATTTGTCGGCTGAAACAATAGTGCGTTTACTTGAAGCTTGAGAGTCTGAGGGGCCTTCTCCACGGAAAGGTTCTCGCATTCATCTCATAAACTGAACAAGAGGAAAATATGGCAAAGAGAGTGTTTTTATTTCCGGGTCAGGGTTCGCAAAGCGTTGGCATGGGAAAAGATTTGTTTGAAACGTTTCCGACGGCAAAAGCAGTCTATGAAGAAGCGGATGAGGCGTTGGGATTTCGATTGTCTGGCTTATGCTTTGAAGGACCGGAGGAACAGTTGATGCTGACCGCCAATACCCAACCGGCAGTTCTCACGACAAGTATTGCTGCTCTCCGAGTACTACAAGAGCAGGTGGACGTGGAGATCGCGTATGTCGCCGGGCACAGCCTGGGAGAATACGCAGCGCTCGTCTGTGCCGGCGCCATGGAATTCGCCGATGCTGTTCGCACGGTACGAAAACGCGGTGAATTCATGCAGGAAGCGGTTCCGGTTGGTACTGGCGCAATGGCGGCGATTATAGGTTTGGCTCAGGCTCAGGTCGAAGCATTGTGTCAACGCGTGAATCGAGATGATCATATCGTGACACTTGCGAATATGAATTCTCCGGGACAATATGTGATTTCCGGCCATGTTGCCGCTGTCAACGAGGTGATAGAACTGACAAAAGCGCAAGGAGCAAAACGCGCCATTCCATTAGCAGTAAGCGCGCCGTTCCACTCGCCTTTGATGCGTCCGGCCGCTGAACGTTTGGAAAGTGTCTTGCAGCATGTTTCTTTTCACGATCTCCGTATTCCCCTTATGAATAATGCTGAAGCCTCAGTGATTACGTCAGGCGTTGAAGCTCGATCATCGCTGGTGCGCCAGATGTATAAACCGGTTGAATGGGAACTTTCCATGCGTCGCGTATGTGACCTGGGGGGAGCTGTGTTTGTTGAAATCGGCCCCGGAAAAGTTTTGACTGGCCTCTTAAAACGCATTGAAAAAACAGTTGAATGCCTGAATGTCTCAGATGTCGCTACGTTGGACAAAGTCGTTCAATCGTTTATAGCAGAATAATTTCATAAAGAGCGAAGAATGAGAAGAGGAGGTTGGATAGTTTCTCATTCCTGATTCTTTATTGTGCATGCTTACCATGGAATGTGCAGGAAAAGTTGCTATTGTCACCGGAGCAAGTCGCGGTATCGGACGGGCCATCGCGGAGAACCTGGCACAAGCCGGAGCTGATATTGTGGCAGTGTATCAACGGAACAGTGAGAAGGTCGCTGAACTTGCCTCCACGCTTGAGTCGCTCGGACGAGTCTGCTTGCCCATTCAGGCCGATGTCGCTCAGGAAACCGAGGTTGAAACACTGGTACAGCACACCCTCGATCGGTTTGGCAAAGTGGATATCCTCATCAATAACGCCGGAATCACGAGAGACACGTTGATTATGCGCATGAAAGCCGAGGATTGGACCCGGGTGCTAGATGTCAATCTGACGGGCATGTTCTATTGTCTGAAGGCTGTGACGAAACCGATGATCAAACAACGTTCCGGGAAAATCGTATTTATCACTTCGGTGATCGGGGTCACCGGCAATGCCGGTCAGGCGAATTACGCAGCCTCAAAAGCCGGAGTGCTTGGTTTGATGAAATCGGCAGCGCAAGAGTTTGCCAGCCGGGGTATTCAGGTGAATGCCGTGGCGCCAGGATTTATTCAGACAGATATGACCGAAGGGTTAGCTGAAAAAGTGAAAACGGTCATTCTGCAAAAAATCCCGATGAATCGGATGGGAGTTCCGGAAGAAGTCGCTGAAGTTGTCAGATTTTTAGCGTCAGATCGGGCCGGCTATATTACCGGTCAGGTCATCCACGTAAACGGTGGATTGTATATGTAAGTAATTGTCAATATTTAATATTCAATACTCATGAGGAGAACTATTATGGCAGATATTCAAGAAAGAGTAAAAGCGATTATTGCAGATCAATTAGGAGTTGATGAATCGGACATTACGTCGGAAGCTTCATTTGTGGATGATCTTGGAGCCGATTCTCTTGATACGGTCGAATTAGTGATGGCGTTGGAAGAAGAATTCGGCATTGAAATTCCTGATGAAGAGGCTGAAAAAATTGCCACAGTGAAAGATGCCGTGAATTATATTGAGGAACATCTATAATCGAAAGCCGAATACGAGTGTCGACGCTCGGCTTTGACGGCGAAAGCAGGGTTTTCGTATTCCTGAAGCCTAACGAGAGTATATTGTCCAAATATTTTTTTTCACTCCTGCCTTTCTATCTCACCGGAGAAAGGAAATGATTGCTAGTTGTGAGCGATGTTGCCTGTGATTTTGGCAATATTCACGGCGTACCAATGGTGCGCCGTTCTTTTGTTCGCTGAGAGCAGGAGGAGTTGGAGTTGATCGAGGGGCAAGAAAGAGTGAAAAATCGAGTTGTTGTGACAGGCATGGGCGTGGTGGCGCCGGTCGGAAATACGCTTGAAGAATTCTGGCGAAATTTGTGCGCGGGAAAATCCGGTATCGGGCCAATCACCAAATTTGACGCTCGTGAATTTAGTTCGCAGATTGCAGGGGAGATCAAGGATTTTGATCCTGAAAACTACATTGAACGCAAAGAAGTCAAGAAAATGGATACGTTCATTCATTACGCCATTGCCGCAAGTGAAATGGCTGTGAAACATGCGCAGTTGCCAGAAACTGGTGTTGATAAAACGCGCGTGGGCGTCTTAATTGGGTCAGGAATCGGAGGACTGGGCACAATTGAAGTGCAGCACAAGGTGTTATTAGAAAAAGGTCCGCGTCGGATTACGCCATTTTTCATTCCGATGTTGTTGGTCAATTTAGCCTCCGGACAGGTCGCCATGCGCTACGGCTTCAGCGGCCCGAATTCGGCGGTTTCAACGGCCTGTGCCACCGGAGTTCACGCGATTGGCGAGGCCTTTAAGATGATTCAGTGCGGATTGGCAGATGCGATGATTGCTGGGGGAAGTGAAGCTGTGATCACGCCCTTAGCTGTCGGCGGATTTTGCGCCATGCGGGCGTTGTCGCAGCGCAATCATGATCCGGCCGCTGCCAGTCGTCCGTTTGAGAAAGATCGTGATGGCTTTATCATTGCTGAAGGGGCGGGCATCATTGTGCTTGAATCCGTTGAATACGCCCAGGCGCGAGGTGCGACAATTCTGGCTGAATTGATCGGTTATGGACTCACGGCTGACGCCTATCATGTGACCAGTCCTGATCCTGAAGCGGCCGGCACGTCGCGCTGTATGCAAATGGCGCTGGATGATGCGCAGATTGCGCCGGAAGCAATTGATTACATTAATGCCCATGGTACCTCAACGCCCTTAAATGATAAATTTGAAACCATGTCTATTAAAAAGGTGTTTGGGGAACATGCCGCACGGCTTCAGATCAGTTCAACCAAATCTATGACCGGCCATTTGCTAGGGGCCGCGGGCGGAATAGAATCGGTCGCAACTATTATGACAATAGCTCATGATATGATTCCTCCAACCATAAACTACGACACCCCTGATCCGGAGTGTGACCTTGATTACGTTCCCAATGTCGCCAGACATGCCACAGTTACAACAGCATTAACAAACTCGTTTGGGTTCGGAGGAACGAACGGAACATTGATCTTTCGAAAATTTCAAGCCTTGTCCTGAGCGTAGCAAAGGGATTGTAAAAAATTTTTCACAACATGCAAAGAGAGTCGAAGTACGCAAAAGAGACATTGCCATGGTGGAAGCAGATCCTCAAGTTTTTCCGCAGGAATCAACGTCAAGAATCTGTCTCGTCAATACCTTCTTTTCCGGATGCACTGGAAGAAAAATTTGCCTCGCGCATTCGTGAACAAGAATATGAACAACTGTATGAGCGCCTGGGGTACCGCTTTCAGAATTATACCCTTCTGCGCCAGGCCCTGACACATCGCTCATTTGTTAATGAAACCGGCGATCCGGAGATTGAGGATAATGAAAAATTCGAATTTTTAGGGGATTCAGTGTTGGGCCTGGTTATCAGCGATTTCCTTTTTCAAAACTTTCCTCGATTTCGGGAAGGCGATTTATCGCGGGTCAAATCGCATGTTGTGAGCGAGCCATTTTTGGCGGAGATTGCTCGTCAATTGGATTTGGGAACGTTTCTGTTGCTTGGAAAAGGTGAAGCCGCCAGCGGAGGACACGAAAAAAATTCGCTCTTATCCAACTGTTATGAAGCGATTGTGGCCTCGATTTATCTTGACGGCGGCATTGAAGCTGCCTGGAAATTTCTCCTCTCCTGCTTCCAGGAACGGATCGAAATTCTGATCGAACAGCAGCATATTCTCGATCATAAATCACTCTTGCAGGAACATTCTCAGGAAATGTTCAACTGTACTCCTGTCTATCGTTTGCGCCAGATTACCGGCCCTGATCATGATAAAACGTTTGAGGTGGAACTCTTGATTAAAAGAGAAATCTTCAGCGTGGGGTCCGGGAAGAATAAAAAAGAAGCAGAGCAGGCGGCAGCCAAAGAAGCCCTGGCCAAACTCAATATCAGTACCGGAAAAATACCATGAAAATCGCCTTGATCCACGATTGGCTGAACGGAATGCGCGGCGGCGAACGCTGCCTGGAAGCCGTCTGTGAGTGCTATCCGCAAGCTGCACTCTATAGCCTGCTCTATGAAAAAGGTAAGCTTTCACCAACAATTGAATCCATGTCGATTCATACCAGTTTTATCCAAAAACTGCCATGGGTATTCAGAAAATATCGTCATTATCTGCCCCTATTTCCGGTTGCGATTGAGCAATTTGATCTGCGCGGGTATGACGCGGTTGTCAGTTTCAATCACTGTGTCGCTCATGGCGTTATTACGCGTCCGCAAACCTGTCATATCGGGTATACTTTCACGCCTATGCGTTACGCCTGGGATTTGTACCAGGACTATTTTGGCAAGGAGCGGCTGTATGGAGTTGCACGCTATGTGATCCCGTATTTCATGAATTATCTGCGCGTATGGGATGTGGCTGCCAGCCGGCGTGTTGATTATTTTGTGGCGATTTCAGACCATGTCAGAAAACGGATTGAAAAACATTACCGCCGTCCGGCGGACGTGATTTATCCGCCGGTAGACTCCGATTTTTACACCCCTGACGAACACACACCACAGGAGGATTTTTTTCTGATGGTCTCTGCTTTTGCTCCCTATAAACGCCTTGATATTGCCATCGAAGCCTGCAATCGTCTCAGCGTGCCCTTGAAAATCATCGGGCAGGGACAGGATGCCAGACGCCTGCAAGCCTTGGCAGGGCCAACCATTGAATTTCTGGGTGCATTGTCTGATGAAGAGGTTCGCGCGTATTATCGCCGCTGCCGGGCGCTGCTTTTTCCAGGGGAAGAAGATTTCGGCATCGTGCCGCTTGAAGTGCAAGCCTGTGGCCGTCCGGTAATTGCTTACGCGAAAGGCGGTGTACTCGAAACCACGGTTTCCCGCACAACCGCCGTCTATTTTCAAGAACAAACTGTTGAGAGCCTTATCGGCGCGCTCCGCGAGTTTGAAGCCGCGTCATTTTCACCTGCCGCTATCCGCGTCCATGCCGTACAATTCAGTAAACCTCGTTTTCAGCGTGAAATGCAGGCCTACATCGAACAGAAAACGTATAAATCATGATTTCTCTTGCGATAGGATGATCGCACTGTTGGCGGGCGTATGGATCAATACGGAGATACTCTTCCCCGGCCGTAACAATGCGATAACGATACTCATCCCCGGGCCTGGCTCCAGGCACATCGCTTTCCCAGACCCCATCCGGAGTCCTGCTCATCGGATGTGCGGTTTGATTCCAGTCATTGAAGCTCCCGACGACGAAGACTTCGTCAGCATGGGGCGCCCACACGGTAAACCGGCACCCGCCTTTATAGGGCGCTGCGCCTTTACGAATTTTTGTGGTCATAGTTCTTCTCCTTTTTGTTTGTGGTTGAACGACGGGTAAGCGCTTTCTCAAGTTCAACTGCCAGAAATGTACCCGCTCCGATACCCAGCGATGCCAGCCAGGAACTCAGCCCTAAGGAGGCCGATCCAAATAACCGATGCATAAATGGGGCATACACAAACACTAATTGCAGCACAGCCAAGACCCCAATCGCCAGCCATGCAACGCGATTGGCAACAAATCGCTCCAGAGACAGACTGGATTCTCGCAAATAGCGACTGTTAAAAAGATACCATGCCTATCCGCACACAAGGGTGTTTACGGCCATGGTTCTTGCGATTTCAAGGGGGAATCCGCGCTGTTTCATGATCAAAAACACCGCAATCGTCGCGCCGCCGATCAAAACCGAGACAAAAGCAATGCGCCAGAGAAATATACCGCCGAGGATGGGCGCATCCGGGTTACGCGGCGGCCGGCGCATCAAACCAGGCTCGGACGGCTCAAACGCCAGCGCCAGCGTCACAGCGGTGACCATATTGACCCACAGAATTTGCACCGGCGTCAGCGGCAGCACTAATCCAAAAACGATGGCGGTCAGAATAACCAGGGCTTCTGCGCCGTTTGTGGGCAGGATGAACAAAATAGCTTTCAAGGGCTTCGGACTCAAAGGGAATCACAGCCACGCGCTCATCATCTTTGTCCTTGAACTCTGCTTTACGTGCTAATGTGCGCAATGCGCCTTCGGTCGGCTCGCCTGTGACCTTCCATTGACCGTTTGGGTCGCTGTTCAATTTCTTGAGGACGTCGTCAGAAGTCAGCGCATAGGACTGTTCAATCTGAAAAGACGTATCGCTATTTGATTTCATGAATCACTCTCCTTTTTATGGCGAAGAATTTGCTCGTCTAAATGGATGCTGTCATGAGTTACTGTGCCAGGATGAGCGAGCAAATCCGTTTCCCTCCGTTTATGGGGGGATTGAGGGAATATTACGTAAGTCCTGATATTATAATTTACAGAAATTGTTGACATTTCTATTCGAATTTTTCAAGGAAAAGTCAAACATGCGATATGCAGCTTCAGTTTCATTATGTTATTTTGGGGAGAAGTCAACAAAAAAATCATAGAGCACATTTTTACTGACCGGAAAATCGAGTTTTTCAAAAAGACTCGATTTCTGACTTATCACAAAGGATTGTATGGATACCATTTGCGCGATTATCTGGGACTATGATTGTACCCTTGTGAATACCTGGCACAAAAATCTGGCAGTAACCCGTCGAATCATTGCAAAGGTGAGCGGACGGGACATTTCGCAGATAGATGCGCTCAGTAGCGTTGAGCGCTATCAGGCCGCCTCTTTTCAGTCTATGAATTGGCGCGATTTTTATATGAAAGAATGTGGATTAACCGTAGAGCAGACGGATCGGGCCGGTGGGTTGTGGACCGAATTTCAGCTTTCGGATAACACGCCGATCCAGGTGTTTGATGGGGTTCCAGAGGTGCTGGCGACACTCAGCGCCTTTCCCCATGGGATCGTTTCGCAAAATTCCAGACAGAGTATTGCTGCGACATTGCACGCTCAGCAATTATTATCATATTTCCCTTGTATTGTCGGCTATGAAGAAGTCGGCTTTGACAGGCAGAAGCCTGCGCCTGATGGCTTGTTGGTGTGTATGCAATGTATAATAGGCAAAGCGCAAAGCAAGATGAGCGGCATTCTTTGTTATATCGGCGATCATGAAGTTGATGCCGCGTGTGCATTTTATACGAATCAGGTCCTGCAACAGCAGGGGGCAGACCTGAAGGTTGTCAGCATCGCCGCCTTTTACGGCTGTCAGGGGGATGATTCTTCCTGGACGATTCAACCCGATTATACGGTGAAAGCGCCCTGGGAAATTCCCGATATTATTCTGGGTTTGTAGTAAGCACGTTAGTGCTTTGCGAGTGTCTGAAATACAGGGAGTCTGGCTCTGTACAATGAGTTATGAAAGGTGTAAGGAAAATTATTCATGTTGATATGGATGCCTTCTATCCATCAATTGAAATTCTGGATAATCCCGATCTGAAGGGGAAACCAGTGATTGTCGGTGGAAGCCCGAAAAGCCGGGGCGTGGTGGCCTCCGCCACGTATGAAGCTCGCAAATTTGGTGTACACTCGGCCATGGCTTGCGCCTTGGCGTATAAACTGTGTCCGCAGGCGATTTTTATTCCGACGCGCATGAGCCGCTATCGTGAGGTATCGCAACAGATTCACGCCATTTTTCAGCAATATACTGATCTCATTGAACCGATTTCTCTGGATGAAGCCTGGCTAGATGTGACGGAAAATTTTTACAATATTCCGTCTGCAACCTGGCTCGCTCAGCAAATTAAACAGCAGATTTGGGAAGAAGTACACCTGACCTGTTCAGCCGGAGTCTCTTTTAATAAATTTCTTGCCAAAATCGCATCAGAGGAACAGAAACCCGATGGTTTGTTTGTGATCCCTCCTGAGAAAGCCTACGATTTCCTCCAGCGCATGGAAGTTCGCAAAATTCCCGGGGTAGGCAAAGTAACCCAGGGGAAATTAAAAAGTTTGGACATTGAATACGGATTTCAACTTTCACAACACTCTGAAATATTTTTGATCAAACACTTTGGAAAAATGGGGACGTATTTATATCACATCATTCGCGGCGATGATCCTCGTCCTGTCATTGCTCATCGTGAAATGAAATCTCTGAGTGTTGAGAACACCTTTGCTGTTGATTTGAAATATGGACCGGAACTTTTGGAAGAACTCCGCCAACTCGTCTTTGATTTGGGCAAGCGTTTAGAGAGAAAATCCCCTGTTTATGGCAAAACCCTGACCCTTAAAGTCAAATTTCACGATTTTCAGCAGATCACCCGCAGCGTAACCCAAACTCATTGCTACCAGACCCTCGATGAAATTTTCACTTGCGCCAGTGAAAAACTGCGCGTTGTGTGTGAACAGGAATTTTTTGAAAAACCCATTCGCCTCGTGGGAGTTGGCATTTCCCATATACATCAGGAGAGTATCAGTAATGAACTCAATATTCAACTTGACTTTTTTGACCTGTTTGAAAAAGGTTGACATACCCTGGCGATAGTCATACAAGAGTCTTTGCTGCAATTTTCGTAAAAACTCTTGCTTTTTGTGAGATTGAATAATCTTCTCCTGGCCAGGTTTTTATCCGTCATTACCAGAAATAAAAATATGTGTTGGTCATTCCTTTCTTTCTGATAATTTCTATTTTTAAACAGAACTTACGCACACCCCCTTTTATCTCCCAGGGCTGTCAAGTTCTTCACTGCTCAGGAGTGCAAACGAGCGTTTGCACCAGGGCAAAGCCCTGGCAAGATTGTCGCGGCAAAGCCGCGAAGCAATCGCTCGATTGCACTCCTGAACACGCTGTCTCAGATCCTCATACAGCGAGAACTTCACAGCCCTGCATTCTGAGGGGGGGGCGTAAGTGCTTCTAAAGAATGGAGAAAGTCTTATGCATAAATGTACAACAAAATTTCTGACCGTGTTTCTCTTCGTTACCCTGGGTAGTCTGTTGTTGAGCACCAGCCCGGGATTCGCTCAAAAGGATACCTTGATTATCGGCATGGAGGATAACAGTCTGACCCTTGATCCAGCTCTGCATAATCAAAGTGTTGAAGTTGGCTATATTGATCAAGTATATGAAAAACTTATAGCTTTTGAGGGGGATGATTTCACCAGGCCGGTTCCGGCTTTGGCGGCCTCGTGGGAAGTGGGTGATGATGGCAAAACCTGGACCTTTCACCTGCGCAAAGACGCACAGTTTGCCAGCGGCAATCCGGTGACGGCCGATGATGTGGTCTTTTCACTTGAACGGGTAGTAAGGCTCAATGGGGATCAGTCCTGGCTTTTAACCCAGTTCGGCCTCACCGAAGATTCAATTGTAACAATTGATGATCATACGGTGCAGATTGGATTAGCAAAGCAGTATGCCTCAGGCGTCTTTTTGGCTTGTATCGCTCATGGCACTGCCGGGATTCTTGACCAGAAGCTCGTGCTTGAACATGAAGAGAACGGCGATCTGGGCAAATCCTGGTTAGCGGATCATTCGGCCGGTTCCGGCCGCTTTGTGGTAGCTGAACGCACGCCGCGAAAAGAAACCGTTCTAACGGCAAATCCCCATTATCGCAAACAGGTGAAGCCCCTGCAAAAGATCGTTGTGCGTAATATTGAAGAACCGATTGAACAGGCGGTTTATCTGGAACAGGGTGAAATCGATCTGGCCTGGGATTTACAGCCGTCGGAGAGTATGCGCCTGGAGGCTGATCCGCAAATTCAGATCTTTAAAGCGCCCTTGCTTGAAACGCGCTACCTGGCCATGAATCTGTGGCATCCGCCGCTCGACAAACCAGAAGTCCGCAACGCCATCCGCTACGCCATTGATTACGATGGAATCATTGAACATATTGTGCAGGGCGCCGGAACGAAAATTCAAACCCTTATCCCCAAAGGAGTCTTTGGCTATAATCCGGCCATGCCCTACCAGGTCGATCTGGTAAAAGCCAGAGAACTCCTGGCTGAAGCCGGATATGCCAATGGCTTTGAAATTGGGTTAGCCTGCGCCAACTTTTCACCCTGGTTTGACATGGCCCTCAAAATCAAAACCGATCTGGCCCGGATTGGGATTACCGTGACGATCCAGGAAATGGAATTTCCTCAGTTGATTCAAAAATTTGCTGTGGATCGGGATTACCAGATGTTATTGATGAAATGGGGCTTTGATTATGCGGATCCGGATGCTATGGTGAAACCCCTGGCCCATTGCGATAGTCATGAGCAGAATGCAACCATCAAGGTTTTAGCCTGGATCACGCACTATTGCGATAATCAGGAACTAACGCAATTAGTAGAGCAGGCCGCTCAAGAATTGGACGCTGCCAGACGGGAAGCAATGTACCAACAAATTACGAATGAAGTGCTGCATTATGGACCGTATGCATTGCTGTACACGCCAGAGAAAGTGTTTGCCGTGCGCACAGAAGTTCGAGATTTTATTGAGATGCCCTCGATCATGTTTGGCGGATTTCCACTATTGAAGTAACCTCTCTGATAATAACAGGGAGTCCGCTTTTTGAAGCGGCCTCCCTCTGCCCAATTTTTCGCCAGTCTCATCAACTGCCCGAACCAGGGCATTCCGTTGCTCTTGCTTTTAGAGCTGCAAGTTTCGTAAAAAAACTCTTGCTTTTTTTTTAAGATCGAATAATCTTCTCCTGGTCAAGTTTCTATCCGTCATTATCAGAAATAAAAAAGATGTTTTAACCATTTCTTTGTTTCTGGTAATCTCAATTTATAACCAGAATTTATAGGAAAAATGGAGGAAGTTTTATGCGCAAATATACAGCAAAATATCTGGCAGTGTTCCTCTTCGTTACTCTGTGCGGGCTGTTGCTGATCGCCAGCCAGGGATTTGCTCAAAAAGATACCTTGATTATCGGGATGGGGGATAGCAGCCAGACCTTTGATCCAGCCATGCATAATCAAATTTCTGAACAGGGGTATATTGAGCAATTATATGAAAAACTGGTAGCATTTGAAATGGATGATTTCACCACCCCTGTTCCGGATCTGGCAGCATCCTGGGATGTCGCTGAGGATGGCAAGACCTGGACCTTTCATCTGCGCAAAGACGCACTATTTGCCAGCGGCAACCCGGTTACTGCCGATGATGTGGTCTTTTCGCTTCAACGTGTACTCAAACTTAATGGGGATCAAGCCTGGCTTTTACAGCAGTTTGGGATCACAGAAAATTCAATTGTGAAAGTTGATGAACATACGGTGCAGATTGGCCTTGAGAAGCAGTATGCGTCCGGCGTCTTTTTCGCCTGCCTTTCCCATGCTGTCGCCGCTATTCTCGACCAGAAGCTCGTATTGGAACATGAAGAGAGCGGCGATCTTGGGAAAGCCTGGTTAACGAATCATTCAGCCGGTTCCGGCCGTTTTGTCGTGAGCGAGCGCACGCCGCGAGCAGAAACTACTTTAACGGCCAATCCGCACTACCGTAAGAAAGTGATGCCATTGCAAAAGGTGATCGTGCGTAATATTGAAGAACCGATTGAACAGGCGGTCTATCTGGAACAGGGCGAAATCGATCTGGCCTGGGATTTACAGCCGGCCGAAGTCATGCGCCTGGAGACGGAACCGGACATTCAAGCCTTTAAAACACCATTGCTCGATCTGCGTTATCTGGCAATGAACCTGTGGCATCCGCCATTGGACAAACCTGAAGTGCGTGACGCTATTCGCTATGCGATCGATTATGATGGTATTATTGAATATATTCTCCAGGGAGCCGGCACAAAAATTCAAACCATTATACCCAAAGGGGTATTGGGCCACAACCCGGCTATGCCTTATCAGCTTGATATAGTAAAAGCGAGACAACTTCTGGCAGACGCAGGTTATGCCAATGGTTTCGAAGTGAAATTAGCCAGTCTGAATTTTTCTCCCTGGCTCGATACAGCCCTCAAGATTAAAACTGATCTGGCAAAAATTGGAATAACGGTTACCATACAAGAAATGGAATTCCCTGAATTGATCCAGAAATTTGTGGTAGATAGAGATTTTCAATTGCTCTTGATGCAGTGGGGATTTGATTATGGTGATCCTGATGCAATGGTCAAACCCTTCGCCCATTGCGATAGCCATGAGAATGATGCCACGATCAAAATTCTGGCATGGAATACTCACTATTGTGATAATCAGGAACTGACACAATTAGTAGAGCAGGCTGCTCAAGAGATGGATGAAGTTAAACGGGAGGCAATGTACCAGCAGATTACCGACGAAGTTTTGGATAACGGTCCTTATGCGATATTATGGACTTCGGAAAAGCAGTTTGCCGTTCGTATGGAAGCCCGAGATTTTATCGGGGTTCCATCTATTATGTTTGGCGGTTTTCCGAGTTTGAGGTAGGAGATGATGAACAACAACGGATGTGAGAAAGAAACAGATTTTTTCTCGGTTGTTGTCACATCCGAATCTCCCTTATGACACCTGATGGCAACGGATGGAAAGGAAAAAATGGACTATAATACATAATTTCAGAAATAACTATATCCCCAGAAACCAGGTTTTTAGGAAAAAACCTGGTTTCTTTGCCGCGCGTATGTATGCGTATTTTCAAAACGTTGTCCTAAAACGATCTCGAAAACGCTGAATCCTATCCTCTGCTAACGTGTAATCGTCACAATGGAGCGGCGCCGCTTTAAAGCCTGCCTGAGTGAGTAAATCGTAATGCCGTGAAGATTCCTGGACGGTCACAGCGCCGACTGTTGGTTTCAGGTGATCAAAGCGAGCCGATAACAGGCTTGATAGAATACAGCCTGTAATGTGATCAGGTCTATGCTGCAGAAAGGCATGTATCTGATCAGGACTCGCAAAATTTTCGATCCCGTGTGGTAAATATCTGAGTTCGCTTATGGAAAAAGGCGATTTGAGGACTCCTCCTTCGGTAAAAAGCAGATCCTGCTGTTCTTCAAAGCGGAGAATGGCTTCCCGGGTCGAAAAACAATGGGGGCCAGAGTCATCAACAAGCAGCGTTCCTGGCTGCAAGCGGTGAATATCAAGAATATCAGGCACATTTGTCGCTCCCACGATAAATGTGGCATCGTACATCTCAGAGGGGAGTTCCGTCTGAGAGATGACGATGTTCGTTTTGCCTTGAAAACCCCGTTTGTTGACAATAGACTCGTGAACTTTTTCAAGATGATCGCGTTTACTATAGACATCACAAAGGAGAATTTCTTGAGGATGCGGTAAACTTTCTAACATTAGGGAGAGAGAGCTCATTCCAATGGATCCTAACCCGATAAATCCAACTCGTTCCTGCGAAAGCTCTCGTCCGCTTTGGTCCAAAACAGCTTTCATTGCCAATACTACAGCAGCAGTCGTGGTGGCATGGCCTGTCGTAATTCGCGGCAAATCTTCCTGATGGCCAATTGCTCTGGTAATCGCGCAGCCATAGTCTGTCGCGGAAGGAATAATTCCGGTAAGCGACACGACCTGCGCCCCTATGTTTTTAGCGGTTTTCAGGGCATCCAAAACGATGTGAACGCAATCTTGCTGATCGGCGTATAGTTCCGAACTCAGGCGAGGGAGAGCAAGTATTCCGATCCGTCCCCATTGTGTGTCTATGATACCTGTAAGCAACGGCTGATTTTCGTTTTCAAAAAAGGTTTGCAAAAATTTATTATGGCTGAGGCCGCTTTGTCTGAGAAGAGATATGGGCACATAACCTAATGCGGCAGCTTTTATCGGAGCAATTTCTCCTGCTGATAGAAGCGCGGATAAAGAACGCTGTTCGATCTGAAAAAAAGGTGATGAATAGAGCCTCAGATTCTCTATAGAAAAAGTTTTGTGCAAAGTATCATGTATAGAATCCGAGGATATGGCGAATGTTCCAAAATCATCAGGCTTTTGATTCTGAATCTCTTGTTCAAGCTTTTCTGCCAGCCTGGCAACTGTTGGATAGATAAACAGATATTTGACCGGAACATCCAATTGAATCGCCATTGCTATTTTAGAGATCACCCGCGCTGCTTGTAAGGAATGACCGCCAAGTTCAAAGAAATCATCATGAATCCCTATTCTTTTGGTGTGCAGACTTTCAGTCCAAATTTCACTGAGCAGGGTCTCAAGCGGCGTGCGCGGCGCAATATAGGTCTCGTCAAGAGCTTGTGCCAATGTTTCCGGGGCCGGCAGCGCGTTTCGGTCGATTTTGCCATTGGGCGTCAGCGGCAGAGCTTTCAGGATAACATAAGCCGATGGAACCATATAGTCAGGTAATTTCTGACTGAGAAACAGGCGTACGTCATTTACGACAGAAGATTGATCTTTTTCAGGCACAATATATGCGACCAGGCGTTTTTGATCCGGGCGATCTTCGCGGATAATCACCGCCGTTTCTCGCACCCTTGGATGAGTTGAGAGCAGAGCTTCGATTTCACCCAATTCAATTCGAAACCCGCGCAGCTTCACCTGATGATCAATACGACCGAGAAATTCAAGATTCCCATCCGGCAGATAACGAACCAGATCCCCGGTTTTATACAGCCGCGCGCCGGGGGTCTGACTAAAAGGGTTGGGAATAAACTGTTCGGCTGTCAGTTCCGGACGATTGAGATAGCCGCGTGCCAGACCAACTCCGCCGATATATAATTCTCCTGGAACACCAATGGGCGTTGGTTCGAAATGTTCACCAAGAATATACACTTGCGTGTTATCAATAGGCCGGCCAATTGGAGGTTTTTGCGTACTCTCCGTACATTGAGCAACTGTAGCCCAAATCGTCGTTTCGGTTGGGCCATACAGATTCAGAAATAATCGTCCCTGTGCCCAGCGTGAAGTAATATCTGGGGAACAGGCTTCACCAGCAACAGTGATTTGCCGTAACGCGGGTAGTTTCTCAACCGGTAAATTGGCTAATACTGATGGCGGAAAAGTTAGCATTGAGATATTATAATCTTGTAAAAATTTGATTAAGGCTGGTCCCGGAAGTAAAGTTTCGCGTTCCCCCAAAACAATAGTTGCTCCTGCCGTCAAGGCCATGACTATTTCAGCTACGGCAGAGTCAAAGCTGAATGAAGCAAATTGTAAAACATTGTCATCGGGTGTAAGTTGGAAATAATGAGCATGAGCCTGAGCGACATTACACAAACCGCGATGCGCGAGTAATGTCCCCTTTGGTTTGCCTGTAGAGCCGGAAGTATAAATGACGTAGGCTAAATTGTCAGGCAGAATAGGATTTTGAGGATTACTTTTTGACTCCTGGGCAATGACAGCCCAATCTGCGTCCAGTGTAATAACCTGCGCATGATGCCCCGGAAGCCGAGAGCGTAAGTGCTCTTGCGTTAATAAGATCGGGATCTGTGCATCTGAGATCATAAAAGCCAGACGCTCTTGCGGGTAGGCCGGATCGAGGGGGAGATACGCTCCTCCTGCTTTGAGCACGCCTAAAATTCCGATAATCATTTCCAGAGAACGATCGACGCACAGGCCAACCAGAACTTCCGGCCCCACTCCGAACTGTTGTAAATAGTGGGCTAATTGATTGGCGCGATCATTCAATTCCTGATATGTTAATTGCTGATCTTCAAAAATAACCGCGATTGCATGAGGAGTTCTTTCTGTTTGTTTTTCAATTAACTGATGAATGCAGGCATCAGCAGGATACTCTGCGTGAGTTGCATTCCATTCTACAAGTATTTGTTGATACTCTGATTCAGCTAATAATGGTAATTCTGTAATATGATTGTGAGGATTGCTCACAACAGATTTTAAGAGATTTTGGAAATGCCCTGACATGCGAGCTATGGTTGAATCATCAAAAAGATTTTGGTTATATTCCATAATCCCCATCAGGCCGGATTCTGTTTCTTCAATGGTCAGGTTTAGATCAAACGCAACTCCTGCTGTATTACGATCACCCTTAAATTGGGTTATCGTCAGGCCGGACATGTCTAAGTTCGCCTGTTGAGAGTTTTGTAAAATGAACGACGTTTGAAATATCGGAGGATGGCTTAAGTTTCGTTCGACATGAAGGCTTTCTACAAGATGCTGGAAAGGCGTATCTTGATGAGCATAGGCCGCCGTCGCTGTTTGTTTTACTCTATTCAATAATTCCAAAAAATTCGGATTTCCTGATAGATCAGTGCGCAACACAAGGGTATTGACAAAAAACCCTATGAGAGATGTGACTTCAGGTCGGGTTCGATTCGCAATAGGCGACCCGACTATAATATCTTCCTGTCCTGTGTACCGATAGAGCAAAATTTTGAATACCGTCAGTAATACCATGAAAAGGGTGGCACCTTCTTTTTGAGATAGATTTCTAACGGCTGCAACGATTGGGTCAGGAAGCATGAATGTATGGACTGCGCCGTGAAAATTGTACATAGGTGGGCGAGGAGAATCAGTCGGAAGTTCTAAAATCGGAAGAGGGCCGGCGAGTTTTTCTTTCCAATAGGTTAGTTGCTGCTCAAGGATTTTCCCCGATAGCCATGTGTTTTGCCAGTGGGCAAAATCAGCATATTGGATAGGAAGGTCAGAAAGAGGTGAAGACTGGTTGGCGCAAAATGAACGGTACAACGCCGATAATTCTTTGATAAACACACCGATAGACCAGACATCAAAGATAATATGGTGAACAACTATCATCAGAACATGTACATTGCTTTTCAGGCGAAATACTGTTCCGCGGAATAGAGGTCCCTGGGTCAGATCAAAAGAAGTTTCGATGTCCTTAAACGCTAATTTCCGTGTTTCATCTTCTACCTCATCTTCTGAAAGATGAGATAAATCTACAACAGATAGTCGGACATCCCAGGGGGGAGCGATTTTTTGAATTGGTGTTCCATTACTATCCGCAAATGTGGTTCGTAACGCTTCATGGCGTCGAACAATTTCCGTAATACATCGTTCAAGGATACTTATATGAAGCGAACCAACTATCTGCCAGGCCATGGGAACATTGTAAATAGGATTAGGTCCCTCTAATTGATTGAGAAACCATAGCCGCTGTTGATTGAATGATAACGGTAATGGCTGATCATGCGGAATTGGTTCAATCGGCTGCATAGAGGCATGAGCAGAAACATTCGCCTGGCGCAAAAAAGCCAGGATTTCTGTTTTTCGTGCCCGTAATTGTTCCCGCAGTTCCTGGGTAAGTATGCCTTTCGGGGCATTATAGCGCAATCGCTCTTCTTCAGCCCATAGGTGAATGTCTAAACTCCGCAAATACGATAAGAATTCCGGAATTGATTTCATATTTCTCCCTCCTCCCGTTCTTCGTCAGACAATACTTGCCTGTCAACAGACATTGATTCCTGTATTCCCCATCTGATCGCTTCGATCTGCTTTGCCAGGCCGGAAACAGTAGGATCTTCAAATAACCCTCCTATGGGCAATTCGGCTTGAAATGTTTCGCGGATACGAGACATAACTTGTGTTCCCAGGAGAGAGTCTCCGCCTAATTCAAAAAAGTCGTCGTGAATACCTATTTGTTCAATTCCTAAAAAAGCTTGCCAGATTTCTACCAATGTTTGCTCTATCTCAGTTTCCGGAGCAACATAAGGTTGGTTAAGTTCAGGGCGAGTATGTAATGATTTAGAACTATCGGCTTTTTCTAATGTCTCGGATACGTCAACATCTTTAAATGGATTATCTTGTGCTATGCGCAATGATAAATCGTAAGTGGAAACAATGAGTTGTGGAAATGTTGTCGCCAGGATACGATCAAACACTTCAATTCCTTCTTCTTTTGCGATCCCTTTTTTGAGGACTACACTAGAGGCTGATGTGGGAGAAGAAATTTGAGATGTTGAAATTGCCTCCCGATCCTTTGCAGATGAAAGCTTGAGTTTTGCCGGATCGACTTTTCTTAACGTATAGTCTTCGATCTTGACAAGTTCCCTCCCTTTTTTATCCATGATAAGAATCTTAAATTTTAATGTATCACTTAATGAAGTAACATCCGGTAGATAGCAGATATAGCTAAAAATACTCCTGGGCAACCCATGCTTGAGTTTCAGATTTTTATACGAAAATGGAAGACAGGTTCCCTCATTCTTCACTGCCAAAAAACCGGTTGCTGAATCCAGCAATGCTGGATGTAATGGGAATAATTCGCAATCATCAGAAAATTCCTGAGGGAGTTCAAGAAAAAGTAAGCCTTCATGCTCTCCTGGAAAAAATTCTTTGACGTTCTGCCAACGCGGACCATACTCAATAAACCCTGCATGCGGTTTTTGTTCTTCCCCTGTTACAGTGATTTTCTGACCTCCGCAACGATTTTTAATAGCGTTAATATCATGAAAGACATCCTTCTCTGTTGTTATGCCTCTAATATTTCCTCTGGCATGTTCCTGCCATTGAAGATTATGAGAAGGGCCCTGACTCATGATGACAAAGTCAAAACCTTCTCCGTGTTCCTTCAACCTGATATGAACGACTTTTTCTTCCTTCTCCTCCACAGTTAAGGGGAAGAGAAATTGGATTTCTCGAATTTCACAGAATTTCTTCCCGGTTACAAGTTCAAAAGCCGCTCTTGCTATTTCTAAATACGCTGTTCCCGGGAGCGCAGCCTTTCCTAATACTCTATGTTCAGCTACTATCCAATCTTCATCAACACTCAAGACACTGATCAATGTTTGCTGATGCGGTTCAGCTAAGCGTTGACGAAATAGGTGATGATCGACATTTTCAGCTTGTTGGAATGTGCGGTTTTCAGTATGAGTAACTTTTTTAACGGCTTCCGCTGCCATACCTACATCCTTCCAGGCATCCCAATTGATAGAGATCGTTGGAACATCAGAGAAAGATGTGTTGTAACAAGCAAAGGCATCTAAAAAAGCATTTGCGGCGCAATAATCGACCTGTCCGAATCCTCCTAAAAAGGAAGCCAGGGATGAGGAAAGGATAAAAAAATCCAATGGAATTCCCTCTAATACAGAGGCAAGTGCAATAGTTCCATAAATTTTTGAAGCAAATGTTTCCCGGACAAGATCAGGGGTCTTTTGTTGAATCAGTCCCCCAGCAGGAACACCTGCAGCATGAATAACTCCGTGTATAGCACTAAACTGGCCAAGTATCTGTTCGATCGCTTCATGCATGCGTTGTTGATTTGACACATCAGCAGAAACAACCATCACTTTTGTTCCAAGCTGTTCAAGTTCCTGTAGCTTTCTAATCTTATGGCTAATAGTATCTGTTTCACCATGAACAGCTATCCATGTATCCCAATTTTTTTCAGGTGGGAATGCTGAACGTCCTATTAAAACAAGGTTTACGGATGTAGTTCTGGCGAAATGTTCAGCCAGAGTCAAACCGATTCCTCCAAGCCCTCCTGTAATTATGTAAACGCCGCCTGTCTTGATTTTGAGGACTTTTTTCGTTGGATGCTCTATTTTAATAGGTTCGAAAAGTTTTACCCAACGTTGATTTCCCCGGTATGCTACAACGCTATCAACAATCTTTGTTGATAGCTCCATCTGAATTTGTTGAAGAATTTTTTCAATATATTCAGGACTGAGATGAGAATGAGTAAGATCAATACTCCGACATGCGATGTGTGGATATTCCTGTGGAATGACTTTGCACGGGCCGAGCAGCGTTGCTTTTTCGGGATAGAAGAGATCATCTCCAGTCACTTCTTGCATGTTGTTCGATAGAACTGTGAGTTGATATTTTCCTTGTATAATCGTTTTTCCCAGGGCTTTAGCGATGCAAATGAGACTGTCGAACCCTCTCTCTTGACTATAACGAACTCCCTCAAAGAACAATTTTCCCCTATGATCAGATGTAATACTCCATAAATGAACAAGATGATGAGGAATTTTCCGTGAAGCCCGAAGCTCGACGAACAAATTATCATAACTCTCCTGATGGTCAGGTTTGAGAATGAATTTGTCAGCATTTTCTCTGCGGTATTCTGTTCCGGGATGAGCAATAATCACTTCCTGCCCTTCACTTTGTAACCATGCTGAAAGCCGATCCCCCAGGCCATATTCATCAGCGAAAATCAGCCAACACGATGGTTCAGCAGCCTTCAAGCTTTTTTCAGAAAGATTCACAAAGGGCATACGTTTCCAGGTCGGAAGGTAAAACCAATCGGCAATATTGGATTTTCTGTCATCTGAAACAACAGCAGCCTTATGAGCTTCTTGCGGGTCAATCCAGTATTTTTTGCGTTCGAAAGGATACGTGGGCAGGGCGACGCGATAACGGTTTTCATTTTTGTAAAAGCCGTTCCAGTCAATAGTCGCGCCTTCCAGCCAGAGGTTGCCCAGGGTGGCGAGCAGAAAGGCGGCATCCGTTTCTTTCGACTGCGGGTGACGCAGCGACGAGAGCGTGACCTGTTCCTTCGCTTTGTTCGGGTGGCGACCGGCCAGGGTGCTGAGCGTACGTCCTGGGCCGACTTCGAGCAGGATTTGCGCCGGATTCTCAAACAACTGCTGCACAGCGTCGGCAAAGCGTACGGTCTGACGCAGATTTTTTGTCCAATAGTTTGGATCGGTGGTTTCTTCCGCTGTAATCCAATTACCGGTCACAGTCGAAACCCATCCGATTTGCGGCGGATTGAGCGCGATTTTTTTCAGAATCGCGGCAAAGGGCTGCAGAATCGGATCCATCATCGGTGAATGAAAAGCATGAGAAGTATGCAGTCGAATGCCGCTGATTTTCTTTTCGGCCAACATTTGCTGCAGAGCTTCAATTGCTTTAGTCGGGCCGGAAACTACCGATTGGTTCGGAGCATTGACAGCCGCAATAGAAAGTGCAGGATTGAGCAATGGCAGTACTTCAGCTTCCGGCAGAGGAACAGACAGCATTACGCCGGGTTCGCAGGATTTCATCAATTGTCCGCGCGCGGCCACTAATTTCAGCGCGTCTTCCAGGGAAAACACTCCGGCGATACAGGCGGCCGTAAATTCGCCGATACTATGGCCGATCACCGCTTGCGGCTGAAGGCCCCATTTCATGAACAGTTGCGCCAGGGCGTATTCAATTACGAAAATCGCGGGCTGCGTCATGGTGGTTTGTTGGAGTTGCTGCGCAGCAGCTTCTGCGTGCTCCTGTTCAGGATAAAGAATGGTTCGCAGGTCAAGTCCCATCAGCAGTTCGAGCAATTCGGCGCACTCATCCACACAATTGCGGAAGGTCTCTTCCGTATCATACAACTCCCTCGCCATGTTGACATATTGCGCGCCCTGTCCCGGAAACAAAAACACCACCGGTCGCGCGGCCGGTTCCTGGACTTTTGTCAGCACTTGCTTTGCATTGGGAGACTTGAGCAGCGTCAACGCCTCTTCGCGATCCTGGCAGACCAGGATGCGGCGATGATTGAACACGTGTCTGCCAACCTGTAAGGTATAGGCCGCATCTGCCAGATTGAGTTCGGGATGTTGGGCTAAATGGGTTCTCAGGTGCGTTGTCGCCATGTCTAACGCGGCCTCAGATTTGGCGGAAAGTACCAGTAATTGGGCCGGACGGGAATTACCCGAAGTCAGGCGCTGCGGCGCTTCTTCCAGAATGATGTGCGCATTCGTGCCGCCAAAACCAAAAGAACTCACGCCGGCACGGCGCGGGCTGTCTTTGCTGTTCCAGTCCGCAAGCGTGGTATTCACATAAAAGGGCGTACTGGCAAAATCGATCTGCGGATTCGGGGCTTCAAAATGCAGACTGGGGGGAATCTGCCGGTGTTTCAGCGCCAATACGGTCTTGATCACCCCGGCCACAGCCGCCGCCGTATCCAGATGGCCCACATTGGTCTTGACCGACCCAATCGCACAAAACTGGAGTGGCAAAGCTTGACTTTGCTCGCGAAAGGCTTTGGTGAGCGCGGCAATTTCAATCGGATCGCCCAGGGCCGTACCGGTGCCATGGGTTTCAATATAACTGATCGTGTCAGGATCAACATCCGCAACGGCCTGCGCTTCGGCAATGACTGCGGCCTGACCATCCACTCCAGGGGCAGTATACGCCACTTTCAGCGAGCCATCATTGTTAATGGCCGAACCTTTGATAATAGCGTGAATTTCATCGCCGTCAGTGATCGCATCCGCCATCCGTTTCAGCATAATAATCCCAACGCCGTTGCCATACACAATCCCTTTGGCGTTGGCATCAAAAGCGCGGCAATGTCCGTCAGGCGACAGGATCATGCCTTCCTGATACAGGTACCCGGATTTATGTGGGATTTGTAAAGAAACACCGCCGGCCAGGGCCATATCGCATTCGCCATTAATCAATGCCTGACAGGCCAGATGCGTGGCGACGAGCGAGGTCGAACAGGCAGTCTGCACATTCACGCTCGGGCCTTTTAAATTCAATTTATAGGACACTTTGGTCGGCATATAATCTTTATCATTGCCGATTAAGAGCGGAAAGATTCCGCTGGTGGCTTCTAATTGCTGACGTTGCGTGGAAAGGTTGTTAAGTAAATACGTGTTCATGCCAATTCCGGCATACAGGCCAATCAAGCCTTCGTAAAAATCGGGATGATACCCGGCGGTTTCAATAATTTTCCAGGCTTCTTCCAGGAATAACCGGTGCTGCGGATCCATCTGCGAAGCTTCTCTGGGGCTAAAGCCGAAAAACGAGGCGTCAAACAGTTCCACATCCGACAATATACCTTTGGCCCGGACGTAATTCGGCTTTTGCACCAATTCCGGGTCAATACCCGCTTCCACAAGTTCTTCTTCAGAAAAGAAGGAGATCGATTCCACGCCGTTACGTAGGTTCTGCCAGAAGGCCTCAATGGTATCGGCCCCCGGAAAGCGGCAGGACATGGCAATAATGGCAATATCGGTATCGTTGATATGATCATATTGATAAAATGTGCTCATGCTATGTTTCCTTTCATTGGATTTTTATGGATTCGTTGAGGAATGTGTAAAATGTTCATCACTATCGTATCAATGAGTGGACCAAGTAATTTTGTGATTTTTTCCATTTCTTTTCCAATTGCAAGAATAGCGTCATAAGGGGGAAAAGGAAGATGGTGGATTTCAGTTGCATTGACTTGCGTGTTGCCATTCATGACGCGGAAATAGCTGTCAAACAGTGACGAATTTAAGATCGCCATGATTCCCAGACTTTCTTGCTGAGACAAGCCTTCAACCGGTTTCCAAATATAATTGACATGGTTTTCAAGACCAAGATATTTCGTATGCGGAAGAAGCGTTGGGGAATAATACGAGGCATACAGGCGTTTTTTTTGTTCTTTTGCTGAAAAACGTTTCAGAAACACGTAATGTTGATTTTTAATGAGAAGCTTTGACGATTCCTCCGTAATCTGAATAGTCTGAGGTTTTTTGATCCCTTTCAGAGGAAATTGAATGGAAAAGTTTTTCAAATGGTTCATCCACAATAACGGGGCATTGTAGATTCCATCATAGGCGACGTTCTCACTCAGGTATTGGGCAGCCCGAAAACTCACAACAGGTCCTGTTGAAATGCGAAAGCCTGAATTGAAAAATGTCGTTTGCCAGGATCTGAGTATATCGGTAATTTCAAGATCGATTTCATTGGATGGTAAATGAATCATGAAATCCGGGTTTGTTGATGGAACCACGGTTTCATAAGGAACTGATAGACTTTGAATGTCGTCTAAATCAGCATCGCCGCTCGTTGTAATCTTGATGTGAGAAGGATGGGAATCCTGTTTGATTGCCTTGAGAATGACGGCTTCCTGAAGCACATCCTGTTTAAACGTGTTTTTTCGTGAAGCAAAAAGATGGAAACTTACAGGCGTAACCTGATGTAAAAACCAATGTCGAAACTTTTTAAAATATAACCCCGAACAGTAACTCCTTGGGGTAATACACACCATTTGTCCATGTTCCTGGAGGAGAGCTGCGCAGATCGCCAAAAAAAACATGTACACATTCGGCTGCCCATGAACGATCTGACGCATAAGACACGAATGGTGATGGGTCTTTGAGAGCTTAAAATAGGGAGGATTCAATATAATGATGTCATACTTCGGCGTGTTGGAAACCTGGCAAAAAAGATGTTGTTCATCAAAAACACACGCGTTTCTTTCAATAAAGTCTTCAGAAAAGATCACAAATTGAAATGTATGCTCTGTTTGATGAAATGCTTGTTGGATGTATGTGAGATTTGCTCCTAATACAGACAACATATCAGGATCGTTCTCAAAAAGATGCGCCTCTATTTGCAAGGGCTGCTCACTTGAGATTAGCTGTTCACAAACAGCCCCTGTCAGAATGCCTGCGCCTGCGCCCGGGTCAAGCAACAACACGTAAGAGTTCTTAATTGTGATTTGTCTCGCCATGAATTGGGCAATAGAAGGAGGCGTAAAGAACTGCCCTTTGTCCTTTTTTACTCTTTTTTGTGAAGACGCGCGATATACTGCGTGAGTTTTCGCAATAGTAATATACGCTGTCAATGCGATGTCATAAAGCGCTAAGGATTTCATGTAACCAGGATAATGAGATTCCTTATAATGTCCAACATTTTTTTAACAAGTTCAGTTTGTCGTTCGCGCTTTAGCGCGTTTTCCGCCTGATGAACTTTAAATAATTAATTCGGTAACGTTCTTCGCCCTGAAAGGGCGGCGGAATGCCCATCGCCCCTTCAGGGCGAGGAAAGGGGGATTTCCTCCGTCCCAGAGGTTGAAACCTCTGGCTGTAACCCGCTGCCCTTTCAGGGCAAAGAGCTTTACCGAATTAATTTCTTCATCTTCATAAGGCAGAACTACAAACTCGTCACTTATAAACACTACACGGCTTCTTTTTTTCTTTCTCGGTGCTGCTGCCGGCGCTGGCGGCGTTCGCTGACTGCTGCACGACGAGCTGTACGCTTTTCCCCTCGTGCTTCTTCTGGTTCAGCTTGAGTTTTCTGCTGTTTCTGGCTGATATATTCGGCCATTGCATGGATCGTCGGATATTGAAAAACTTCTACAACCGAAATATCCATGTCAAGTATTTCCTGAAGCTTGCTGTGCATTTGCATTGCTAACAGCGAATGTCCGCCCAATTCAAAAAAGTTTTCATGAATGCCGATGGTCTCAAGGTGCAGCATTTCTTGCCAGACCGCTGCAATCTGGCGCTCTAATTCGTTTTGCGGGCTGACAAGGGCCGCGCTTGAGCGCTGCCGCTGCTGTTCCGGTTCCGGGAGCGCGCGGCGATTCACCTTACCATTCGGCGTCAGCGGAAATTCATCCAGCATCATAAATATTGCCGGAACCATATAATCCGGCAGTTTTTCTTTCAAAAATTCGCGCAGCACGCCCACATCAGGCGCTGGCTTCCGGGCGGGTACCAGATACGCTGTCAGGCGTTTATCGCCGCGCTGATCCGCTTTTGCCAAAACCACACTTTCCCTTACACCAGGATGACTGTCCAACGTGGCTTCGATTTCACCGAGCTCGATGCGAAATCCGCGAATTTTAATCTGGTGGTCGAAGCGTCCGAGATATTCAATATTGCCATCCGGCAGGAAGCGCACCAGATCGCCGGTTTTATAAAGCCGGGAAGACCCCGGGGGTGGGGTGAATGGATTCGGAATAAATTTTTCCTCAGTCAATTCTGGCCGATTGAGATAGCCGCGCGCCAGGTTCACGCCGCCGATGTGCAGTTCGCCGGGAATTCCGACCGGAACAGGCTGTAAATAGGGATCGAGAATATAAATCTGCGTGTTAGCGATTGGTCGGCCAATCGGGACAATTTGATGGCCGTCGCTGGGCTGACACTGCCAATAAGTCACGTCAATAGCCGCCTCGGTCGGACCATACAGGTTATGTAATTCACAATCGGTGAATTTTTCGAAAAATCGTTCCTGAAGTTGAAATGGCAGAGCTTCGCCGCTGCAAATCACCCGGCGTAAACTGCGGCATTGTTCAACGCCGCGTTCTTCCAAAAACACCTGTAACATCGGCGGCACAAAGTGCATGGTTGTGATCTGCTGCTCTTGAATGAGTTTGACCAGATACGCGCTGTCTTTATGGCCGCCGGGTCTGGCGATCACCATCTGCGCCCCGGTCAGCAGCGGCCACCAGAACTCCCAGCCGGAGACGTCAAAACTAAAGGGCGTTTTTTGTAACACCCGGTCTTCAGGAGTCAATTGATACTCGTCTTGCATCCACAGGATGCGATTGACTAATGCCCGATGCAGATTCAGGGCGCCTTTGGGTTTACCGGTGGAACCTGACGTGTAAATGGCATAGATCAAATTTTTTGCTGTTACGCCGCTTTGCGGAGGAGTTTCAGGCTCCCGAGCAATCAACGACCAGTCGCGATCCAGGCAAATCACCTGCGCCTGATGGGTAGGGAGGGATTCAAGCAGTTTCTCTTGCGTCAGCAACACCGGTACCTGCGAATCTTCAAGCATAAATGCCAGACGTTCCGGCGGATATTCCGGATCCATCGGAATATAGGCCCCGCCTGCTTTGAGAATGCCCAATAAACCGATCACCATCTCCAAAGAGCGTTCTACCGCAATGCCGGTAAGAACTTCCGGGCCAATCCCGCGCTTTTGCAGATAATGCGCTAATTGATTCGCTCTGGCATTTAATTCCTGATAGGTTAACTGCTGATCTTCAAAAATCAGAGCGGTCGCATTCGGCGTGCGACGCACCGTGGCTTCAACCAGTTCATGTAGGCAAGTATCCAGCGGATAATCAACGGCCGTGTCATTCCACTCATTCAGAAGTTGATGGCGTTCCGAATCGGTAAGAATATTCAATTGAAAGATGCTTTTCTCTGGATAGGAAACGATTTCTTGCAGCAACATTAGAAAATGTCCGCTAATTGTTTCGATTGTGCGTTTGGCAAATAAGCCGGCGGCATAGTGCCATTCACCGAATAGGCCCTGTTTGGTATTGTTCAGCGATAATAATAGATCGCAACGGGCGATACTCCCTGGTTCTTCGTACGTACTGAGGGCAAGCGTCCATTGATCCGGATAGGTCGGACTTTGGTAGGCAAAGACCACCTGCAGGGAGGCCGCATTGTGCACTTCGTCGCTTGCATGAAATTCTTCCAGCACTTTATCTAAGGGAACATCCTGATGAGTACTCGCTTCCACATACCGATCTTGAACGCGCTTTAATAATTGGACAAACGAAGGATTTTCAGAAAGATCAGTACGCACAATAAAACTGCGTTCCGAGAAATCCGCTTCGCTGAAAATCGTGCCAACTGCAATATCATCCTGATTCGTGTAGCGATAGAGCAGGGTTTGAAGAGCGGCCAGCAAGGTTGTTGAAATCGAGGTTCCCCATTTCTTACTGAAAATCTGAAGTTTTTTATGCAGTATAGCCGGGATGGCAAATTTTTGCGAGGCTCTTGGCGACACCAACGATTTTTCTACCTGAGGATGATCCGTCTGTAGTTGTAAGACCGGCAGCGATTGCAATTGCTTTTTCCAATATTCCTGGCGACGTTTTTGTTCGGTCCGCTGTTCTTGCTTCTGATGCCAGGCGGCAAAATCAGGATAGGCGAGCAAACTCTGTAATAGATCTGCCTGGTGAGGATGTTGGGCCAATTTTTGCAAAATACAGACATACTGCTCGGCCAGGGTACGAATTTTTTCAGCAGAGAACTGGCGCTGTGAATAGTTCCAGGAACATATAAATTCGCCGCAGGCTTCATAAACAATCACATCAATGAAGGTTTCCGGCGCTCCGGTACGCACTCGCACCGAAGAGAAAGTATAGGTGTCAGCCGAACTCATAGATTCCAGAGGAAAGAGGGCTGAACTAAAAATAATCGGACTCAACGCTTTTGGGGGAGTCTGTTGTTTTTGCGCTACGGCCCGGGCGATTTCTACACCAGAGACAGAACTGTGGCGGTGCATTTCAGCCAATGTCTGATGAACTGCCTGCATCAGGCTTTGCAGATCTTCTTCCTGTACACGTTCACAGCGGATCGGCAGAATATCGGTAAAACACCCGAGCACCTCTTGAATATCCCGGGCGTAAGGACGGCGATTGAGGTGAGGAGTGTTGATGGTCAACGTCTGTGAGTTCGTCCAAAACGCAAGTAGTTTAAAAAATGAGGCCATTAAGATTGAAAAAAAAGTCAGTTTGTGGGCCTTCGCATGTTCCTGTAATTGCCGAACAAGCTGCATATCAAGTATCTGGGTGTGGACTCCGAATCCCTCTCGATCTTCAAGCTGTTCAGGTTCCCCGATAGGCGGAAACGGTTCGTAAGCAGGGATCATTGTTAACCAGTAATCCATGTCTTGTGCGCGTTGCTCCGCATCCTGGGAGGCGGTAACAATTTCAACATAATCTTTGAAGTTGATTGATGTTTGCTGAGTGTCCGAAACTGCCTGTCCTTGCAGCAGTTGTCCATAGACGCGATGCAAATCTTCAAACCATTTTGAGAGGCTGAACCCGTCAATCGCCAGATGATCAAAATTAATGAGCAGACGATATGTCTGGGAATCCATCGTAAACACTTTGGCGCGAAATGTTTCGCCGGCCAGATTGTTAAAGGTGTGTTGAACGAAGAAGGTTGTTTCCTGGTTCAAACGCTCCTCTTTTTCTGCCAGGGAATATTGCGTAAGAGAGTCAAATTGGATCGTATTCTGCTTATGTTCGAGAGCAGCGATATGCTGGCTCAAGCCCTGAGACTCTATGGTGAAAGCCGTACGTAAGGCGGGGTGGCGAGCGTTGAGCAGATCCATCGCTTGCTGGAAAAGTTCCGGATTGAGATTTCCGTGTAATTCCAGATCCAACATCATGTAAATCGCAACATCTCCCAGCATTCTCCCAATCATAAAAGATTGCTGAAGAGGCAGTAATGGATAATCAGGCACATCAGGGCGGCAAAACTGTTGGTATTGCGGTGCTAAACCGTCTTTCCGATCTTCAGCAGGGAGAGGACCAAATTTTTGTTCTAAATACGCCGCTAATTCTCGTAATGTGGGATATTGATATAACAGATCCGTATCCAGTTCACATTCGAGCGTATCGGCCAGGGTTCCGGTCAGTGTGATGGCATTCAGACTATCGCCTCCAAGTTGGAAAAAATGCGAAAGGCCGTGGATTTTCGCTGCATCAATATTGAGCGTATCAGCCCAAAGATGAGCAATGAACGTTTCCCAACGTCCGGTGAGCGTCGTTTTATTCTCTGGGGTAGACGCCGCGGCACTAGTAAAAACATTATACATGCCACCTTTGTTTTCTGTTATATGCCATTCTGCGATCACATCCAGGGAATTTTCCAGAAAAGCCGCCTTACAGGCATGGCGTTGAATTTTGCCGCTAGAGGTTCTCGGAATTGTGCCAAATTTAATGAGAATAATATGGCAGACCTGCAACTCATGGTGTTCGGCGATGGTCTGTCGCATATGGACAAAGACCGTTTCAATATGGAGAGGGTGTTTGATGTCCGGTGTGAAACCATGATCGATCACGTCAGACTGACGGCGATCCGGATGAAAACGATGATCTTCCTGATCCGCTATCGTCTCTTTCGGGGTTTGAAAAGGGCGTCGAAACCGACGTTCGACTTCTGCGACGACGACTAACTGCTCTTCATCCTCAACAGTGATCGAAAAAGCCGCGCTGCAATTGCGACGAATAGCTTCATGGCAATTTTCAACAGTCCATTCAATATCCTGGGGATAATGATTGCGGCCGCGAATGATAATCAGATCTTTTAAACGTCCGGTGATAAATAATTCACCATTTTTAAGAAAGCCTAAATCGCCGGTACGCAGAAAAGGTCCTTCCCCAGTATCCTCTCTATGGGCCTGAAAAGTCTCCTGGGTTTCTTCTGCTCGATTCCAGTACCCTTGTGCTATGCCAGGGCCTGAAATCCACACTTCGCCGATTTCATCAGGAGCGCACGGCATGGAGGTCGCAGGGTTCACGATAACAAGGCGTTGTTCCGGGAGCGCGCCGCCCACTCCGACGAACGTTTGCGCTTTGTCATCCTCAGAGCGAGCGGCCAGGATTTTGCGTTCTTCTATGGCGGTTGTCTGAAGAGATGTAAGCATTGGCGCCTCAGATTTTTGCCCACCGGAAACGAATAAGGTCGCCTCAGCCAGACCGTAGCAAGGGTAAAATGCTTCTTGTCGAAAACCGCAGGGGGTAAAGGCGGCTGTAAATCGCTCCAGGGTCTTTGGATGCACTGGTTCTGCCCCGCTAAACGCCAGATCCCAACTGCGTAAATCGAGTAACTGACGCTGTTCCGGCGTAATTTTCTCCACGCAAAGGTCATAGGCAAAATTCGGCCCCCCGCTCGTTGTAGCGCGATAGGTGGAAATGGCTTGCAACCAACGCAGGGGGCGCTGTAGAAACGCCGCTGGCGACATCATGACGACCGGAAAGCCAACATATAAAGGCTGTAAAATTCCACCGATTAAACCCATATCATGATAAGGCGGCAGCCAGATTACGGCTCGGGTTTCAGAGTTGTGTTCAAAGCGATCGCAAATCATGGCCGAATTATAGAGCAAACTGGCATGGCTAACCATCACACCTTTCGGGAGGGCCGTTGACCCGGATGTATATTGCAAAAATGCAAGACTGTCGCCATTAATCGAGGGGGGATGCCAGGACTGTTCTTCTTCTGCGATCTGATCTGTTTCAATAATCGTCAGTGCTGCCAGATCAGCCTGTTGCTCGAGCCAACTCGCGATTTTTTCCTGGGTTTTTCCGACAGTCAAAAGCCATTTCGCCTGCGCATCTTCAACAATGGTCTGAATTCGTGGCAGATGGCGTTGATTACGGGGAGGATAAGCCGGGACAGCAATAGCTCCCGCATATAAACAGCCAAAAAACGCAGCAACAAATTCTAATCCCGGAGGATAAAGAAGCAGCACCCGTTCTCCCTGAGCATGAAAACTTTGAAGAAGAGCAGCAATTGCCCGGGCATGCCGATCCAATTCTTGATATGTGAGAGACGCTGTTTCTTGCTCCCCATTGAGTAAAAAGGTATAAATTGGATGATCCGGAGTCTCTTCTGCTCTGTGTCGAAGCAGATCAACGAACGTTTGACAACTGCATGTAGAACTCATAGCCTCTCCTGATATTTTTTGGAGTGATGCGATAAAAAATAACGTTAATTGTCAACTTTTGTTTTTCTTGATATATGAAAATTTTTTATTTCTTATAGAGCAATTTTTGTGCCAAAATACAATGGTATCAGGCCGCGAGATCTCTAAAATTTCCTGGAGAAAGATTTTTACTGCTTCGGAGATCCCCTATCCTATGCAGAACCATTCACCTGATACCTGTCATAAAAACCAGGTTTCTTCAAGAAGCCTGGTTTTTAGCCGTTGCTCCCGAAATGCTGCCCCTAAAAACCTTAAGCTCGAACTCACGTTACGACAAGATAAAGATTTTACCAATATAGTATAGCCTTCTTCATTGGTATTAAGCTCTTTTATAGGCGTATCAAAGCTCGTCTTTGGCTGTCTAAACGAGCTTTGACACGTCTAACTTTGCGGTCAATGCTGTAGCCACAGGATACCGCTGTCAGAAATGTATCGCTTTTATTTGAACAAGTTTTTTTAGATGTTCATGCCAAGTTCAAATGTTCCCTGTTGTTCCAATGCCTGTACGTAGCGTTCGCATACACTATAGGCCGGATAGAGTTCCAGGGATTTGGAATAGGTCTGGGAGAATTGACGGGCAGCGGCATACGTCGCTTCACTGAAATCCGGACGCCCGATCAGCAAAAATCCTTGCGGCGCGTATTTAATTCCGATGGTAAAGAGGTGTCCAAACTGATCATCCTGAAGTTCGCGTAGTTGAGGCGGCAGAATTCTTAACAGCACCGTTCCGTTTTCACGCTCGATCAGATAATCTCGACCATACTCTCCCTTTTCGAGGGCAGTTTGATCCGTCGTTACGATGTCTTGCAAAATCAACTTAATCTGCGGAGTGCGGAAGAGTTGCTTGAGAGCTTTGTCAAATTCAGTCAATGTGGCAGCGGCATAGATCTGTTTCAGTAACGTGGTATCGTATCCCAAGCGCTCCAGACGTAATTTTTGATCGACCAGGTGGCGCATTTCGGTACGGCTGTATTTTTTATACAATCGGTCTTGCAGCCGAAAGGCAATATCTCGCGGGAGAATCCGAATGAGTTCTTCGAATTCAGCGTCAAGGATCTGTTCCTCTCGGGTGTAGCCCGCATCGGCCAGGTGCATAACCATCGTGCGCGTTAAGCCAGGCACATAGAGCGCGGCCAGTTCGATTCCGTATTCATTCACCCCGAAAAGCACCCTTTGAGAGAGGGTCTGTAAGCGGTGCAGCGTGGTCTCTTCCGCATGACGCACCGCCGCGATTTCCGTCACAAGCCGCAGCATCCAGCCCGCATTTTCGGCCAGGCTGCGAATCACGCCGCTATAGGATTTATCGCGGTAAAACTGACTGTATTTCAGTTCCAACCGCTGCAAACTCATCCCGGAAATCCAGTCTAACAAAAGCAGCGACATTTTGATGCGTTTCGTCACTTCAAACCGATTTTGCAACAATTGTTCCGAGTGTTTTATCAGAGGTTCATAATTAGGCGGCGCGAGTTCCTGCAAGGCCCGCCAGTATTCTCCCGATTCATACGCGGCCTGTGAGAGGCGGACGTGCACGTCGTCGAGTTCATGATTATGCTGCGCCATAAATAGTAATTCCCAGGGATCGCAGACGGCCAGATCAATTTTCTCCAGAAAACCCATGATGCGAATAAAGGTTTCCACGGCGACGCCCTGAATGGCACATACCCGTCCGATCTCAGTCACTTGTAAGCGATTGGTTTCCGTGATTTTTAATAATTCATGCGCCAGGCACAGTTGAATGGCCTGTCGAATTTTCTCGGCTGCCATTTCAAAAGCTTCTGCGGAATTTTGCCAGTGCAGGGTTCCGGCATAAGACCGCTGCATGAATGCGCAGACATCTTGTTCAGAAGCGCAGATCCCGGCGGCCAGCAAGAATAAGGTTTCTTGTACCAGCGAACTTTCTACAAGCCGGGAGTAAAGGCGCGGAAATTCCCCTTCAATGTAATTGCGCCATAAAATTCCCTCTTCGGCCGGGGTATCCGCAAACAAGATTGAGCGTCCTAAATCACGTTGTTTCAGGCGCCCGGCGCGGCCACTCATATTTTTATAGTCGGCGGTACTGATTGGGATTTCTTGAAAGATCCCAGAGTACGGATCCGGTTTTTCAAGATCTGCGATAATGACTGTATTCACCGGCAAATTCATCCCCATCGCCAGGGTTGATGTCGCGCACAAGATCCGGATTTTGCTCTGTTCTGCTCTGAAAAAGCGTTCAACCACCTGGCGTTCATGGCGATCTAAATCTGCATTATGAAATGCCGTACCATGACGCAGGGCTTCAATCAAGATCTCTTTGGAAATCGAATCCTCCATCTCATGCACAGCTTCCAACGCCTGAAGCGCCGGAGGCAATTGCAGGTCGCGAGCCAGGCGCAGGGCGGTTTCACGCGTGAGCCATTTCCATTTACGAAATACCAGGATCTGTTCACCGCATTCGAGTAAGGCTGAGACATAATGGAGCAAACGTTGATACTCGTACTCACGCCGGCCTTCGGCTGATTTCAAATTAAAGGTCTTATGGGCAGGAAAAGGCGGAAATTGTTCTGTCCCGATTTCCTGAGCAATAAAGCTGCGATACGTCAAGACACCGTCTTTACGCAAGATCCCTTCATGCAGTTCTACCGGACGCTGACCAGACACCAGCACCTTCATCCCCAACCATTCCTCTAAATGATTGAGTTCATTAAGCACTGCCGACAAAGCAATTAACTGCATCCCTGCCCTGCTCGTAGTTCTGCCTTCAGGCAGCTTGCCGCGCAGATAGAGAATGGCCGTAAGCAGCATTTCCAGGGTACTTCCGCGGGAATAGTCTGCGGTCATCTGAATTTCATCAATGACGATCAGGCCGCAATGATCGAGGAAATATTTGTTGCGCGCCAGCAGTCGGTGCGCTTTTTCGAACACCAGCACTGCCAGGTGAAAATCGCCGCGTTCAATGGCGTGATCAAATTCAGTGCGGTCGCCGGTAGAAATCACCACATCCAGTCCGAATTCACTGTATTTCTCGGAAAAATCCGCATATTTTTCTTCAGCCAGAGCTTTAAGCGGAGTCAGATAGATCACTTTTTTCTGGTGAAAAATCGCATGAAGAGCTACGATTTCTGCCAGAAAGGTTTTGCCCGAAGAGGTCGGAGCCGAAACCAGCAAATCTTGTCCTTCCAGAATCCCATGTTCCCGAATTGCCGCTTCCTGAATCGGCAGCAGCGTCTCGCTCTCGCGCTCGGTCCAGATGCGGATAATTTCCGGATCAATCTGATAGTGTGCTTGAAGCTCTTGTAAAGTCATAAAAGCATGATTTCCTGTAATTCTTTCAGTAGACCTCAAATAGTCTTGTCCGTGGGAAAAGGAGAAATGAGCGTTTGCAGCGAGCACTCATTTCTCCTCCTTTTTATAATTCGATTTTTACCGGACGGTGTTCTTTTAACGATCGTTGCGCGGCCAATCCCATAATGACCGGAATTTTCCCATCAATTCCGACAACCGGCGGCATGGTATTTTCCAGAATGGATGTGATAAACTGTCGGGTTTCTGCCAGATAGGATTCCTGATAGCGTTCGAGGAAGAAAAATAAAGGAAGCGGCCCTTGAACCTTATCGCGCAGTGACAGGGTTTCTTCATAAGGTCTGCGGTTGCCGATCATCACACAGCCTTCTGAGCCAAATACTTCAACCCGCTGATCATAACCATACACTGCTTGACGGCTGTTGTCAATGGTGCAGAACGCACCGCTTTGATATGTCAGTGTGACAACTGCGGTGTCAATATCGCCGGCTTCTCCAATTTTCGGATCAACCAGCGAAGTTCCTAAGGCATAGACTTCCGTGACTTCTTCGCCGAGTAAGTAACGACACATATCGAAATCGTGAATGGTCATGTCTAAAAATAATCCTCCGGACACCTTGACATACGCAATAGGCGGAGCCTGGGGATCGCGGCTGGTAATGCGGACGAGATGCGGAATTCCGATTTTTCCTGCCGCTACGGTGTCTTTTGCATGTTTAAACCCTGGATCAAAGCGACGGTTAAACCCGATTTGCAGTTTTACGCCAGCTTCATCGGCGGCTTTCAATGCCTGATCAATCCGATTGAGATCAAAATCAATGGGTTTTTCACAAAAGATATGTTTTCCGGCCTGAGCGCTTTCAATGATCATTTGTGAGTGAGTATCTGTAGATGAGCAGACAAAAATCGCCTCCACATTCGGATCATCCAGGATTGCGCGATGATCCTGCACCGCCTTCGGAATCTGGCATTCGGCCGCGCATTGTTGGGCTGCTTCAAAATAGACGTCAGAAACAGCAACTACTTCTGCTTCCGGAATGTGAAATGCCAGGTTCCTGGCGTGTAATTTTCCGATTCTTCCCGCTCCGATTACTCCGATATGAACTTTTTCAGCCATGGTGGATTGGGCGTAGGGCGCAAAGCAAAGAACGAAAGGCCATATTTAGAACGTAAACGCAATGAGTCCTTTCAGTTGATGACCCCAGGCGTCAGCTTAAAAATAGACGAGACCGCTCCTTGCCTCCTCTCCTCCCATTTTCTTGGGAACGGTGGGAGGAGTGGAACAGGAAACGGTGATAGAGTCCTTTTCCTCCAGCCTCCATTTACTCTCTGCCTTTTGTCTTTTGCTTAGAGCCTTTTGCCTTTGTGTGATATTATAATAACTCATCTCCTGTTCACCAATATTTTCCAAACATAACAACAAAGCGTAGCTATTTAGCATATCGTACCGTCCAACCAGGATACCCCTAACTCATTACGAACTTTCGCACTTTTCTGAGTTTGTCAAGTTTTCTTTCAGTTGTTTCGAGAATAATGCCCTGGCAAGAGTAAATCTGAAGATCGATCCTTTGCCGGCTTCGCTTTCCACCCAAATGCGGCCGCCATGTTTTTCCACAAATTCTTTAGAGAGAATCAAGCCTAACCCTGTGCCTCTTTCATTGGCGGTTCCGACCCGGCGATATTGTTCATCAATTCGAAACAATTTCGCAAGATCTTCTTCCTTGATACCAATGCCTGTATCAGAGACAGTGATTTCGACAAATTCTTCGTTCTGCGTGGCCGATATCTCAATACTGCCCCCTGTATTGGTAAATTTCAGAGCGTTGGACATAAGGTTCCGAATTACCGTATCAATCATATTGAAATCTGCCAGGATGGGAATATTTTCGTGACCCAGGCGGTATATCAGCCTGATCTGTTTTTGTTCCGCTCCGGCCTGTATTAAAGCGATATTTCTGGCGATGATATTTTCCAGGTTAAGGTGTTGGGGCTTATATTCGATCATCCCGCGTTGGATACGCGACCAGGTAAGGAGATTTTCGAGTAAAGCAAACAGACCTTTGGCGGCGTCTCGCTGTAAAAGAATCATACGAATCAATTCGTCATGAGTATATGTTTCAATGTTTTCCACAATGATTTGCGGTAATTCCCGCAAAGCGCCAAGCGGATTGCGTAAATCATGGGCAATAATTGAAAAAAATTTATCTTTATCGGCATTCAGGATTTTTAATTGTGCATTTTTTTCGTCAAGCTCAAGATTTTTTTCATGCAATTCTTCATTACGGCGGGCTAATAAGGCCGCATATTCTTCTAAATCGTCATTTTTCTTTTGAAGTTCTTGCTGCAAATTACGAATCATCAGGTGGGTTTTTACCCGAGCCAGCACTTCTTCATGTTGAAAGGGTTTGGTAATGTAATCAACGCCTCCGACAGAGAATCCTCGAACTTTATCCATTGTATCGGAAAGCGCAGTCATGAAAATTACAGGAATATTTTTGGTTTTATTCTGTTCTTTGAGACGCTGACACGTCTCAAAACCGTTAATACCAGGCATCATGACATCTAACAGAATGAGATCGGGGCTGACATGCTGCACCTGTTGCAGGGCCTGTTCACCACTGGGAGCGATCAAGACTTTGTATCCCACTTCGTGCAGGTAATCCAAAAGCACATTTAAATTTGTCGTATTGTCATCAACAATTAAAATTGTCGCTTTCTTCATCAGGTGAATCTCCCTGTAAATAAGGTTGTAAAAATTGCTGAATTCCAGTAATATTTAACTCTTGCGCGAGAGTACGAATTTTGGTGACAAATGTGATACAGCGGGGGTGTTCTTGTTCAAGACGTTGAAGAGACTCGCGAATTGCCATAATATCTCCGATGCTTGCCAGTTGATACAACCGCGAGAGGTCTTCCGCTGTAGGAACGACTAATAGTTCAGGGACATTCATCTCCTCGTGTGGCGTTTGAGATCCAGAAATTTGCGAGGGGTGACTCTCTTCTATCATGGGGAACTCGACATCGAACCAAAACGTGCTTCCTACATTGACCGTACTTTCTACCTGTAATTCACTTCCCATCATCCGGACTAGGCGGCGGCTGATCGCCAATCCTAAGCCCGTTCCTTCAGCACGAACGCGCCGATCTGTCTGATTAGATAAATCTTTGATCTGTTCGAACGGAGAAAAGATGGTTTCAAATTGTTCTGCCGGAATACCGATGCCGGTATCCTGAATTGAAAATCGAATAGAGCAAAGGTCAAAAGATGAAAGGTCAGTATTCGGGCGGAGGACCGAGGACGAAGAGCAATGGGGTTCTCCTGGTTGCTTTGCCTTGTGTCTTGTGCCTTGTGCTGTCACACAAAACGTCACGCGGCCATGTTCAGTAAATTTAATGGCGTTCCCTAATAAATTGACCAGGATTTGTCGCAGACATTTTTCATCGCCATGGACGATGTACGGCAAATTATCATCTTTTTGGTACATGAAATCAAGGCCTTTTTGTTCAGCGCTCAAACGCGACATTTCCATTAAGCTCTGCAAGGCACTCTCTAAATTAAACGCGGTCGGGCGAAAGTCAAATTTTCCGACTTCGATTTTGGACAGATCTAAAATATCATTTAAAAGCGTCAAGAGATGATTACCGCTGCGTTGAATAATATCCAGGCCTTTACGCTGCGACTCAGTTAGATGAGGGTTGCGAGACAGAATCTGCGCATAACCCAGAATGCCATGAAGCGGAGTACGTAATTCGTGGCTCATATTTGCGAGAAATTCACTTTTGGCCCGATTCGCAGCTTCGGCAGCCTCTTTCGCCTGATATAATTCCTTTTCCGACTGTTTTCGATCCGTAATATCCAGAGCATATTCAATTATTCGCGCCACATTTCCCGTCTCATCAAAAATTGGAAACCCATGAATTTCCATATAGTGGGTCTTTCCCTGGCTATCGTAATGAAGATGTTCACACACGACAGGTTTTCGGGTCGCTTTGACTTGTTCGAGCGGACAAACATGGCCAATTCCCTCGCAGGGCGTATGACGATTATGGGTGAGCTGGTAACAAGTCGCATGTTGTAGTCGATTGTCAAATCCAGCTGCTGAGTTTGCCATTTGAATGGTGTAGTCGTTCGCATCAAGCACATAAAACGGATGAGAGAGGGATTCCAGAATCATTTCCAGGAATTCGTTTTGCTGACGGATTTGTTTTTCAGCGTTTTTGCGTGTGGTAATATCTTCGGAGACTTTCAGAAAGTGGGTAATCTGTCCGGCAGGATTTCGAATTGCTGAGATTGAGGCCGATTCCCAATAGAGATCGCCGCTTTTTTTTCTGTTGCAAAAGTCGCCGCGCCACTCGTTTCCGGAACGAATTGTTGCCCATAATGCTCCATAAAATTTCGAAGGTTGTTGCCCGGAATTGAGAATTTTCGGATTCTTTCCAATGACTTCTTCTGCCGTATATCCTGTGACTACTGTAAATTTGGGATTGACGTACTGGATTTTCCCATGAATATCCGTAATAACTGAGATACTCGGACTTTGTTCCACTGCTGTAGATAATTGGCGCAGGCGTTCATGCGTCTTTTTCTGCTCTGAAATGTCTTGGATAATGATGACAACAGCTTCGGGATTGGCGGAAGAATCAGAAAGGACACTTGCAGAAAGCTTCCCTGGAAATAGGTGGTGGTCTTGAGTGAACAGAGTATACTCAACATTTTTTATCATTCCTTGTTTCAGAATCGTTTTGAAATGCCGCTGTATTCTCTCTCGATCAGTAGGTGCAAAAAGAGTAAACGCACTGTTTCCTATCAACTCGTATTTTGAAGCATAGTGATACATCTCAACAGCAGGCTGATTACAGTCACGAATCATCCCTTGCAAATCAGCTATGATAATCGCATTCGGGGAAGAATCAAAAAGACCCTGACGTATGGTTTCACTTTTCTGAAGCTTTTCTTCTCTGGACTGACGTTTCTTGATTTCTTGCTCAAGCCGCTGGTTGGTTTCCTGAAGTACTTGATCGGTTTGGTGCTTATAGAGCGTCATTTCAATCGCAAGCTGTAATTTATCTTCGCTAAAGGGTTCTTGCAGGTAACCATAAGGGCCGAATATTTTGAGGCGTTCCAAATCGGGCTGCTCCGAATGAGTGATCAGATAAATAATCGGGATGTGCTGAGCGGCGTCAAGCTCTGCTGCGGCCTGCAGATCGATATCCACGAGAAGAAGCGCTGGTTGATATTTCCCCGCATCTGCTCTGGCCTCTTCCCAGGTTGAGGCGATTGCTGCGACTTCATATCCCTGTCGCTCTAATTTCTGTTTAATGCCTGTGGCCGTCAGGCTTTCGCCTTCAACGATTATAACTCTTTTTTGTACATTCATTTTTTGATTAAGGATGATTTCTATAATAACAAGCGTTGTAAAAATTGCTGTATTTCAAGCAAGCGTAAATCTTTCGCAAAATGTTGGATCTGCGTAATAAAAGCCTTGCATTGCGGCGCGTTTTGCTGCAATTCCTGAAGTCGAGCACGAATCCCCATCACATCGCCAATCAATGCCAGTTCGTATAACTGTTCGACTTCTTTCCCATCAGGGGCAATGATCAACAGATCGGAAGAGCTTGCAGGATCAAACCTGACAAATCCATCTGTTGAAGGCTCTTGCACGGCAGGTACAGCAAGATCGAACCAAAATGAACTGCCTGTCCCTGGAGTGCTCGTCACGTGAATTTCGCTTCCCATCAAACGGACAAGGTGATAACTGATTGCCAGGCCCAGACCTGCGCCTTCACGATGAGCATACGCCTTACTCACCTGTCGAAAAGGGTGGAAAATGTGTTGCAGGTGTTCGGGCGCCATCCCGATTCCTGTATCTATGACTTCGAACCGGAGGTGGGAGGATAAAGCAGGAAATAAAGACGAATCCCCTCCCCCCTCTTCCGTCGTCTCTGCTTCATGTTTCATATTGCTTATTCTCAGCGTGACGCTGCCGCGTTCGGTAAATTTAACAGCATTACTCAATAAATTCAAGAGAACCTGTCGTAAGCGTTTTTCATCAACAAAGAGATAGTGCGGGACATTCGGATGTTCTTCATGTAAAAATGTGATCCCTTTTTGCTGCGCCTGCACGTGTGTCATTTCGATCACTATACTGAGTAAAGAAGAAAGGGAGACTTTTGTCGGATTGAATTCAATTTTTCCGGCTTCGATTTTGGAAAGATCTAAAATGTCATTGATCATATCTAATAAGTGCTGGCCGCTGCGAAAAATGATATTCAACCCGTGCTTCTGCTGTTCTGCCAGATTCTGATCGTTGCGGAGAATCTGAACGTACCCTAAAATGCCGTTGAGTGGGGTTCGCAGTTCATGGCTCATATTCGCCAAAAATTCACTTTTTACCTGATTCGCATTTTCAGCCGTCTCTTTGGCCTCTTGCAAGGTTTTTTCTTTCAATGCCAGCTCTCGAAAAATGAGATCGTAGGGTCGGACGATGCCCGTTTGAATAATCGCTTTATAAATCATATAAAATGAAAAAATTTTAAAATAATGTCCAACAAGATTGGAAAAGCCATAGTTACTGATATACAGCGTAAAAGAAAATTCTGAAATAATCGTAAATACCAGAGACCAGAGCAGAGCACGATAAATGTCCGCTTCAAAGCGTTCACGGTGTTTGGATAATACCCACACAGCCGCAAGCAGAATGCCGCAGATAATGTATTCACTTATAATTTTAAAGGGAGTCTGGCCAACACCTTCAATAAAGCAAATCGGAAACACGTTCCAGGTAAAAATGGTCATAATCAGTACGGCCGTAAGCACAGTATAGACGAGAAATTGCAGTTGAATATTCAAGGGTTTTTTTCGGACATGGAAAAATATGAACGCGACTAACAAGGAGAGGCTTTCAAGATAGCGCGCCGCAATCCAGAGTTGGTTCGCGTAAAAATCATAATCTGTAAAAATCGCCATTCCCTTATATGAGATCGTATGAAGCAGATCCAGAGTCGCAACAAACAGATAGGCGATCGCAATAAACATAAGATAATGGTTTTCAATGTATTTTCTGGAATTCCAGGCGATCATAAACATGGCGTAAATTACTACGATACTGAACAGTTCCGCAAGGATGTGAAATAAAAGATAGCTATAGAAACTGCTTAGATACAGCCCAATAAGAATGAGCGTCCCTAACGCGCTGCCCTGTAATTTTTCAAAAAGGAAACTATGGTACTTCATCTGTTTTTTTCTGTCGTACATTGTTGTAGGAGTGTTGTCGTAGAAATGCGATACAGTTCATACATTATATGGACGCCCTTCAAACTATAGCCTTCCGCCGCTGCGTTTTTTTGGGTTATCACGCATGGAGCCACGGGTAAGTCCTCTAGATGAATAATTTCTTTGTACATCAGAAACCGGGTTTTTTTGAAAAAACCCGGTTTCTCGGCCAGTCAAAACTGACCAAAATTTATTTCTCCTCACTTAAGATGGGTAAATTCTTGTTGTATGATTTTTTCCAGAGAACGTTGTCGATCTTTCGGGAGAAAAGATGCGTTGAGTGCATTCAGGACAAATTGTTGAAGGTGCTTCCTCTCTAAGGCAAATGTTTCGGCAATGGCGCAATATTCATCAGTTAACGTTGTATTGAACATCGGGGGATCGTCAGAGTTGATCGTCACATACAATCCTGCATCTAATAAACGCGGCAAGGGGTGGCTGTCAAGATCCGGCACAACCTTTAAGCAGACATTGCTTGTCGGGCAAACTTCCAGCGGAATTTGGCGATCTCGCAATACGGTGACTAACTCCGGATCTTCCAGGCAACGGACACCATGCCCGATCCGATCCGCGTGTAATGTTTGCAAGGCTCCCCAAATGCTTTCAGGCCCTGCGATTTCACCGGCATGAGGGACGCTAGGAAGCCCGGCGGCTCGAACCCGATCAAAAGCGGCTCGGAATTTTTCCGGAGGATTTCCGATTTCAGGCCCTCCTAGTCCAAAGGCCACAATTCCATTGTCCATCCCGCGAATAGCCCAATCAGCAATGATCATTCCATCTTCAGGGCTGACATCTCGGGAAATATCAAGCACGATGCCCATCATCACTCCCAACTCGCTCTCAGCCCACTGTCGGGCGCGATTTATTGCCTGTAATTGTTCTTCAAACGGAAGCTGGTGTTGTTGAAAATGGGTAAATGCCGTATACGTCACTTCAGAATAGAGAATATGTTGGTCGGCCTGACCCTGTAAAAATTCGCGGGTAAGTAATTCAATATCCTCTGGGGTACGGATACATTGACATAAGGTGAGGTAGACCTCAATAAAATGAGAAAAATCCGTAAAGGCATACCACTGACGAAGGCCTTTAACCGTGTCAGACGGTAAATTCACCTGATTTCTCCTGGCCAGGGCCAGTAACGTTTCAGGTCGTGTCGCCCCTTCTAAGTGCACATGCAATTCCACTTTGGGCATCTTCTGAATCCATGGCATGAATGACATACATCCTCCATCTATTTGAAATACGAGGGAAAAGTTGGATAATGGAGCAACCTGACAACAGAAATGAGGGTTGCCCATCGTTATGTGTAAGTAAAATAAACAGGGGGGAATTTGTCAATAGGAAATCCTTGCATTTCCTCTGTTCCTTACATAATCAAGGAATGGAAAATTTCTCGATTTATTCGTTGAGATCTATGGGTATCTATGGTGATATAATACACCCCGGATTCGGAACGCGACCAGTGGTGGTAAAATATTCTGGCATGTTTTGTATATTTCCAATCAGCGACGCATATTGTTTTAAATCCATATTCCTGGGCGTAGTTTAAACAAGCGAGCATGAGATAGAGGGCAACGCCTTTGCCAAGCCATTGATCCTGGATATAAAACCGCTCGAGTTCAAGAGGAGCCGGACCGGAAATATGCTTTAATAAAGAAGCATCGTACATCTGGGCAAATCCGACTGCAACTTGATTCATTTCTGCTATCAGAAAAAACGATCTGGCAGATTCTGCAAGTTGTGCTTTTAACAGTTGGGGATGAAAGATATTGTTGACGTAGGAGTGCATGCCCGGCGTATAGCGATCAGCGATATAGGTATGAATCCAGGTCTCACCTCCCAGGTTGACAAGCGTTTCGGCATCCTCAATGGTCGCGCGGCGAATGTGAATTGAATTGGTGTTCATACGATTCTCCCCTCTCCTGTTCTCATCTCTCGAATTTTTGCAGTATCACGACGCATATTTTGAAATTTTCATGCAGATCTGATTCTGTCATGAAAAGACGTGTTTCATACGAAGAATGGTATAATCTTTTTCAAGAAAAAATGGAGATATGGTCTGATCGAATAAAGAGGGATGCCTGTGGGAAGAACCGGTTTTTTGAAAAGTCCGGCATTTTATTTGACATACAACGCAAGTCGCACAGGAACTGAGCCATTGATGCTAAACCAGGTGACCCCTTCGCTGACTACATCACATTCAAGCAGGTAATGCCCCGGCTCAGGTGCGGGAATTTGAAGATCGAGCCGGAGAGTCTCGCCTGGTTGTACCGAACGATCATCTGAGGTTAATCTGGCTTTATAATAGCCGAATTCTCGTATTGTTCCGTCCGGATTGAGTAAATGACAACCTAAATAGACAGCGCCAACTCTGGCGGTTGCTGGCAGCCAGAGCTTTTTTGAGGTATTTGTGACGACCGCCTCGAGTTCAATGGGTTCTTGTGCATGATATTCATTTTTTTTGAGAGCGGCATGTACCGTCGCCTTTAAACCTTCTCTCGTCCGGCTATCATGACGATCTGCAAAATTTTTGACAAGCACAAACATACGCCGGCGATTCATATAAGCAATCGTATTTTTCAGATATTCGAGCGATGGGTCGTCAGCACTGATAAAACCTCGATCATGAAGAAAGCTGGTAAATTCTTGCCAGGAGACCAGAAAAGGAAAGGGATGATAAATCGCTGTCTGACATTGCGCAAATCCAGCTTCTTCGGCCAGAGCGAAGATAGTTTCGAGTACGATGTCGTTTTCAATGACATGATGATGTTTCATCTCATACTGGGCCTGCGCCGACCGGGAATGTGCGGGACCTGGCTCGCTGAACCCGGCAATCCCTTCTTCTCTGAGCACGCGATACATTTCCTGGAGGATTTCGCGTTGATTGGGGACATGATGAAACGCATCCATACAAATAATCCGATCCACCCGATTATCTGGTAAATCAATAGTACGACCCTGAAAGGGTAAAAATGTATGCGGTGGCTGCGAGCCAAACACCGGATGTTGGCGTGATAGGGTTTGTCCTATTTTCAAAGCGGTTGGAGCAGCATCCAGCGAAATGACCTCACATCCCATCTGATTCAGCCAATGGGAAGCCCAACAGGAGCCGGCCGCAAAATCGAGCACAGTCATATCTGGTACGATATGCAGGGCTGTGAGCAGGTGGGTAAACGCGCTCAAGGTTTCGACAACAGTATCGGGAGATGAAAAAGGAATTGCCAGATGATAGTTCCAATGCCCAAGCCGTTGATAATAGGCTTCTGCCTGTTCACAGAGTTCTTCGACAGAATATTGCTGCAACAATTCGGTGACATCAATGCGATCTGCCTGATCGGAAGGTAGATCAGGATAAAGTTTTTTCTTGGGGAAAAATATAGTCTTCGCAAGATTTTTGAGATAACGTCCCGATTTTATCATGCCAACAGCGTTTTTGAGCATCTAGATGGTTGATGGTTCCTTGGCGTTTTTCCACAAAACATCCATCTCTTCGCCGCTCAGATCTCTCCAGTCTTTATTCATGGCCTCCATCGCGCGTTCGATATGCGTAAATCTGGCGGTAAATTTCGTAATCGCTTTGTGTAAGGCGTTATCCGGATTGACATTCAGAAATCGAGCAATACTCACTAACACAAAGAGCAAATCTCCGAACTCATCTTCAATCTCTTCGAAATTTCCATGCTTATAGGCCTGGCGAAGTTCGGAAAATTCTTCATCCAATTTTTCTAATACCTGATGAAAGTTTTCCCATTCAAACCCGACATGCGAGGCTTTTGACTGAACCCGGTGAGCGCGTAACAAAGACGGCAAATGTTTGGGAACACCGTCCAGTATAGATTTTCGTTCGGCTTTTTCTTCTTTCTTAATCTGTTCCCAATTGATCAGCACTTCCTCCGCATTGTTGACCTTGGCTTCGCCAAACACATGCGGATGGCGTCGGATCATCTTGGTATGGACGGTTTCTATGATGTCATAAATATCAATATCATCCTCTTCGTTAAGCAATTGGGCGTAGAAGATAATTTGGAATAACAGATCGCCTAATTCTTCACGAATTTTTTCAGGGTTACGTTCATCAACGGCTTCGACAACTTCGTATGTTTCTTCAATAATATAGGGTTTGATGGTATCTTTGGTCTGCTTTCGATCCCAGGGACAGCCCTGTTCACTGCGTAAGGTCGCCATTAGTTCGACAAGATCTTCCAGAGTGGTTTTTTTCTGCATAGTCACGATGTTTATTACTCCATAAGAGCCTGCCGCCATTCCGCATGATAGCAGGCGTTGTGAGTGTTGGGGTCATAAAAGGCTACGTTGGAGGCCGGCTTCTGTGAGAATCAGATCGTTCAGTTTTTTCGCTTCTTCCTGGCTTGTGGCTTCACTGACCACACGGAGAATCGGTTCCGTATTCGAAGGGCGTATATGAATCCAGGCGTTCTGATCATCTAAAAGGATTTTTAAGCCATCTGTGATATCTATATGGGTACCGGCGTATTTTTGCGTGAGCGTATCCACAATCCCAAAAATGTGATCAGAAGGGAGAATCACTTTGCGCTTGACCATGAAATAGCGCGGGATCGCTTCGACTAGCGCTGAGATGGATTTTCCGGTTTCCGCCATATACTGTAAAACAAGACCCATCCCGATAAAGCTGTCACGGCAGGGATGAATTGCTGGAATCATGACGCCGCCATTTCCTTCGCCGCCGACAATGGCCCGACATTCCAGAATTTTATCAATAACATTACTTTCCCCGATTTTGGTGCGATAGACCGGGCAGTGATATTGAGCGGCAATGTCTTCAATCACGCGTGAAGTTGAGAGGTTGACAACAACCGGTCCCGGCGTTTTTGAGAGGACAAATTGCACAGCCAGAGCTAAGGTATAATCTTCGCCGATCGCTTCCCCATGGTCATTGACAATGGCTAAGCGGTCAGCATCAGCATCTTGCGCAAACCCAACATCAGCCCCGGAAAGTTTGGTGGTCGAACAGAGTTGGGTTAAATGCTGCGGAGTCGGCTCTGGTTCACGCGGGAAAATGCCGTTTGGCTCGGTATTAATTGGGATGAGTTGACAACCGAGTTCCTGAAGCAGACGCGGTGTCATCAGCGACCCGGCCCCATTGCAGCAATCGAACGCCACCTTGAAGTGGTGTTGTCGAATCAATTCGACATCAAGATACGCCAACACTTTTTTCAGGTGCGATTCAATGGCCTGCGGATCAGAGCGCACTTTATTAATCTCTTCGTCCGGACAGCGTCGAAAGGTCTGGTCATGGTAGATTTCCACGACCGACCGCGATTCGTATTCATCTAAGAAGCGTCCGTTTTTCCCAATAAATTTGAGGGCGTTCCACTGGGCCGGGTTGTGACTGGCCGTGATAATGATCCCCCCAATGGCCTCAGTCTCTTTGGTGCGGATTTGCGCCGATGGTGTCGGGCAAATTCCGAGATCTATGGGAATACAGCCGGTTGACAGCAAACCGGAACAAACCGCGTGAAATAACATTTCACCAGAGGTACGGGTATCTCTCCCGACCGTGATCCGGCCTTCGCCTGTGAATGTGCCAAACGCTTTGGCAAAGCTTTCAATTAATTGCGGCGTCAAAAAATCTCCGACAACACCGCGAACGCCGCTAATACTGATTTTAAGTGCATGTACACGCGCCATAGGTATCTTTAAGGTAAATTGGTGTTTTACAACCCCTCAAGTGTGTCGTTCTGCCTCCGTCGGAAAACGCGCTTATGTGCGAATTACGAACTATGCCACAATAGCTTTTCTGACTTCTGTTTTTCCTAACTGGTACAGGCGTTCAGCTTCTTCCGGCTCAAGGCTTTCGGCAATTACTCGCATCAGAGGGTCATTATGTGACGGGCGGATATGCAGCCAGCCGCTATCAAAGAAAATTTTTACCCCGTCGGTGAAATCCAGTCGTTCACCGGAAAAATTCTCAGAAATCCGACGCAGCACCGTATGAAAAAGAAAGACCGGGCAACGCACAACATCTTTATAGATGGTATAGCGGGGAAAGGTCTGGACAACCTCGCTGAGCGTTGTTTGGCGCTGTGCCAGCATTTGCAGGATCAGGCCCGTAGAAACAATGCCATCAAAGCCATATAAAAATTCCGGAAATGCTGCGCTGCCGCTGCCTTCTCCCCCGATAATGGCAGAAATAGAACGCATCCGCTCAATAATATATTGTTGTCCGATCCGGCATCGTGCAACTGGCGAACCATGATTCTGCGCGATTATATCAATCAGACTCGATGTAGATACATTGGTCACAACCGGTTTCCCCGGATGTTGCGAAAGCATGTAATCTGTGAGTAATGCAAATGTATATTCTTCCCCCAAAGATTGCCCTTGATCGGACACGATCACGATACTCGACGCATCTAGATTAAAAAAGAACCCCGCATCTGCTTCGAGCGGTTTGATCAGTTGCCGAATCGATTGTGTATGTTTTTCGCCTGGAACAGGAGTGTAGAGAGCATCCGGAGATGGTTGATTATTAATGGCAATCACTTCGCACCCGAAGGCTGTGAGTAATGATTCGACAAATTGAGATGCTGTTCCGTTACCGCAATCCAACACAATTTTAAATTGCCGGGCGCGAATCGCTTCGACATCTAAAAATGCCAAAAGATGTTCAGTATATTTCTGAAGCGCTGATTGATAATACGATAGCTTGCCGACCTGGTTCCAGGAGACATAGCTGAAAGAGCCATTGTGGAAAATATCTAAAAGCTCTTCACTCTGATACGTATTGAGTGGAGCGCCATCGGCGCTGAAAAATCGTAACGCCTTCCATTCAGAACCTGTATTCGATCCAGAAATGCAGATTCCTCCCTTACTGTTAAGTTGGGTTAAGGCATATTGCAATACCGGAGTAGGTGTAATCCCAATGTCATATACGTCCACCCCGGTGGCTAACATCCCCGCGATCACCGATGATCGCAAGCGTTCACCGGAGCGACGCGTGTCTCGCCCTAAAACGACAACGCCAGATTCAATATATGTTCCGAAGGCACAAGCAAAATCTGTTGCTAACATACGTATCGTCGCCTGTAAAAATGATATTAACGAGAGGAGTTTCCCTCGTCCGTTCAAGTTTAAGCAAGGCGTAAAAACAAAGAATAATCTTGTCAAGAATCTTTTCTACTTTTTACAGAATCGATGAAGAATTTCTGTATTCAGCAACCATCGGATTTTCGAAGAATCCAATTATTTACGTTGTCAATTTTGAATTGAGACATTCTGGGGTTTATCTGTAAAAGCGAATAATCAGCACAAAAAATTCAATTAGGGCTTGACAAAACTTCTTTCACAAGATTGTTATATTTCAAGCGATGATCAATAAATTTTTACCAATTTTGACGCGCCGAGAAACCGGGTTTTTCAAAAAACCCGGTTTCTGATGTACAATGTATATCATTACCAGAATACATTGATGATGGTAATCATGGTGGAAAACCGAACCTGTACTATACTATATGATGGATGTCCGAGGAGCACCCAGTGCGCTGGTGCTAATCGGACTATGAAATATTATGAAAAGGCAGAGTAGTACGTGTCCATTTTATACGCCAATTTTCAGAAAGACGATGTTCCATGTTTTTCTGTTGATGCTGTTAGGAGCAGTTCTTCTTGGTATAGGGGGATGTAAGGGAGCAGACATTAACCCGACAGCCCCGGCAATTGACACGCCAACTCCTGAACCAAACCCTACAGTAACGCCTGAAATTGAAGAACCTACCCCCTCTCCTAAAGATGAAGGCTGTGATAATTATGGAGAAACTCCTTATAATTCCAATCTGATTGTTCTTAGGCCAGATGGAGACCCCACGATGGTCAGCATGGATTGTACCGGCGATATTGACTGGTATAAGATCGAAATTTCCCAACTGCCAGCAAGATTGGAAATTGAGTTAGTCAATTTACCGGGAAATAGTGATTTTGATCTCATTGCGTATAATGCCAACCTCGTTGAAATGAGAAATGGACGAAGCGCCCGAACCGGAAACGTTGATGAACGACTTCTTCTGGATGTGACCGATTTTGTGATGTATATACAAATCCATGCGTATAATGGCAAAGGGACAGCGACATTATACATTACAACTGTCTCGCAAGGTGGCGGCGATGATGAGGAATTTGAACAATATTCTTATGAAGAGATCCTGTTTCAGGAATTTCCCTTATATCCTCGAGGAACAATGAGCAGTTTACTCGAACGTTCAGTTGAAACCACTGTGACAAAAACGATGTTCTGTCAATTAAGCGATTCTCAATTGACGGGGACGTTCACCATTGGCAATTATGCGCATGTTGAACGCGATTTTCTGCAATCGATCGATTACATTGATGGCTGGGCTTTAGTGGTATTCAATGGCTCAAAGGAATTACTCAATGCGATCAAACTGACAATTCGTGTGACGTTATACGCCCCGGAACTTGATTTGCAGGTTGATGTGCCTTATTCGATGGATATTGATGGCAACGATTATTCGATCTCAACCACCCAAAATAACGTCTATTACGTGTCGCAGAAATATGGGGATTTTTTTAGCAACAGCAGTAACGACATCCGCATTACCAGTGGAGTTGTTGGCAGTATCGGAGATTTATTTGCTAATAATATTTTTACGCAGCAAGTTGAAGTGAGTTGGGAATACGAAAATGAAAGTGGAGACTATTGTTCAGGTCGGGCCAGCGGCAGAACCATCGTAGATTTTACGACATTGAGTATTCGATAGCGAGGACATACTAAAAAAACCGAGTTTTTGAAAAAAACTCGGTTTTTCTGCAAATAGAATGTATTGCCGCATTATTGACATTCAAAAGATTCGCGAAACACTTCCGGATCAAGCTGACCTGACAGAAGACCTTCCAACCAGATATTGGATTCTCCTGCCTTAAGGGTCTTATAGGCACAATTATACTGTGTGAGCGTTATTGCGCCCTTCATCAGAAAGTGCTTGAGCTGCTCCTGCTTTTTGGTTATCTGGTATTGGGCCTGTTGTTCGCGCAGCAAAGGCATATTAAAGGTGAGCGGAATGCCCGCTGTTATACTCCCTTGCAGCACAGGGGTTTGCGAATTGCCAGCTTTTCTGGCCGTATCCGTTACCTGGGATTTTACGTAATTCCAGATTTCATCCACATCCACAATGCCATCCTGGTTTTTATCGGCATTGCCTTTTAATCCCTCTAACAGGTAATATGTAAACACGCCATGTCTATAGTCGTCCAATTCCAATGAGAGTTGTTTGCCATCAGAGGCGCTGATTGCCACACGTCCTTTCCCGGAAAATTTCTCCCAGGGGATCTCGGTCTGAACAGTACGTGTTCTATCTTTGCGGTTGACAGTCGCAGCGCTATAACAGGAATCCAGAAAAGTAATGACACGTTCGGATTCAATCCGTGCCAACATCTCGGTGATGTCGTTGTTATTGAGCGCAGTCGTATACAGATCGTCAATGTTGGCGTTATAGGTGACCCAGTAGGTATCTCGACCCTCCGGCGCGCCATGGCCAGAATAATAGATAATCACAGTATCTTCTTTTTTGGCCTGTCGGCTCAGCCAACCGCCAATAGCTCCTTTGATGGCGCGATCGGTTGCGTTCTCATTTAACAGGAGTTGAATGTGTTCTGGTGAAACTCCTCCGATTTCCGGATCAAGCAACACATCGTACAAGCCCTGTGCATCATTGACGGTAAATTGCAAATCCGGAATGCGATCGTCCTGATAATCGCCGATACCAATGATGACGGCATACACATCGCCTGGACGCTGAGGGGAGATAGCGGAGGCCTCCTCAGGCTGCTGAACAAGAGGAGCATCCGAAGCTGACGCAGACGTTCTGAAAACCGTGAGCGTTAGAGTCGCCATTTGACCACCAGTATCGCTTGCTTCAATCAGAATCTCATTATGTCCGGGTTCCAATGCCACCGAAGTCTGAAACATGTCCTGAATTTTTTTGGCCGGAAGGTCAATAGCAAGTCCTTTTGTGCCAGGTTGGCGAACCGTTACTCGGATATCCTCCACACCCTGATCGTCTATGACAATCCCTTTAACGAGCATGGCCGCCTCACTGGTTGTCGCGGGAATTTCCGAGAGCAGGGTAATAATCGGGCGGCTATCGGTCGGCAGGCGGGTAGGGACCGGTGTCGGAGTCGGTTCAATTGGCTGCGCTATGGAACTAGCAACAACGGGTGACTGGCGGACAATAATGAATTCCTGACTGGTCTTATTTCCCTGGGAATCTAAAGCCGAGAGCGTAATAGTGCTGCGCCCCATCTCTAACGGCACGTGAATATTGAAGGATTCTTCGTTTCTGCCAGGCATTACGAACGTAGTTGTTCCCGTAACCCCTAAATTCTCTACACTGAGTCGAATTTCTTTGATGCCATATTCAGACGACGCTGCTCCTTCGACAATCACGGCTGTTTGATCGGTTTGCGGCGGAATTGCGGAAAGAATCTGCATGTGAGGAATCGGGCGCTGTTCACGAGGCGGCTGCGACTGCGGCAGAGGTCGCTGAAGTTTTTCCAAAATAGTCGTCACGATCTTCAGACATTTTTCTTCGACCTGATCTTGAGGAGCAGCGCCGTACTGTTTGGCTTGTTGGCAAGATTGATACGCCGCTTCGAAATTCCCGGCCGCCAGATACGCCAACCCTAACTCAAAGTAGGGGTAATAGGCCACTGTGCGGCCACCATATCTTTTGTGACTCTCTGGCGTCGGATCCGCCGCAATAGCTTTCTGGTAGAGAGAAATCGCTGCCTTCCAATCCTTGCTCTGAAACGCGCGCTGGGCTTGCGCGTAATACTCGTACCAATTTTCTGCACCTGCGGAAAACGCAGGCAAACACGCCATGACACAAAAAAATAGGCTCACATATATTTTTATACGATAGACATACATGGCCGACACCTCAAAAAATATCGCCTGTACGAGTCATGCTTTATCGGCATGTCTCATTTCAGCAATTCCTTAACCAGGCTTTTCACCGAAGGCGATGCCGTGCCTGGCCAAGGCGTCTTTTTTGTTCATTCACGGTGAACGATGAGTTTGCAACTATGTGCTTTTATTTTTAATGTAAAAGATTACGAGGAAAAGTCAAGTGATCTTATTGCGTCAATGCTAAATTCCTGCATCGTCACCTGTTCAATTCCGAGCAAAAACAAGAAAGCCGGGCTACCTTTTTCAGGCAACCCGGCTTTCCTGTTTATTCAATGGGACCCGTGGCTTTCCGTCCCTGCCTTACGGACAGGTTTGGCTTTTTTACTGACAGAGAAAGAATCTTAAATCCTGCCATAGAAAAATGACGGTCTTCTTACTTTTATCGTCTGCTTATTCGGAGGGAACGACAACCCTATCTTCTTCTTGGATCATCATTCCTGATGCTAAAGATTCAATTTCCGCGATTGAAAAGCCTTCATGAATTTCAACAAGACGAATCGTGCCAATCAATTGTTCTTCGCGATAGACTTCCAGCGTCATCCCCTCACGAATTCCATCGGTTCGAATCAGATCGGTAAAAACGGTATTCTCTCGAATCAGTACGATATACCCCTCGGATCGAATAGTTTGCGCAGGCTGCGTCGCTGATGGTGATGGTTGTTCGATCTGCGGTGTTTCAATGTGTTGAGGCAGAGGGGCTTGCGGAATTTCGGTTATTCCTAATTGCGCCAGGGACTTGTGAGCCTCTGAAACGCGTTCATGGTTTGGATAGCGTTGGACGAATTGGAGCAATGGTTCTTTTGCTTCCTCAGGTTGGTCTAAATCAAGGTAATTTTGTCCCAACAAGTAGAGACCATCACCGCTGACTCGCGATTCCGGGAACTGTTCCAGCAAATACTGCAAACGATGATTAGAAGAGATGTAGCGTTTTTCTTTACGGTAAAATTCTGCTACCAGATATTCATGTAAGGCCAATTTCTGATTGACTTTTTGTATCTCCTCACCGGCTTTCTGCACATATTCCTGGTTGTCAGGATATTTTTGCTGCAATTCCTGAAAAGTTGCGATTGCTTTCTGAAGCATGCTCTGATCGCGCTCCGGTCCTAATGATTGTTTGGAATAGCAGACTCCGAGCTTATACTGAGCTACGGGCGCATAGGGGTCGTTAGGAAAAAATGACAAAAAGCTCTTATATTCAATGATCGCATCTTCATATTTCTTGAGGGCAAAACAGGATTCGCCCGCATAAAATCTGGTCATTCCAGCATACGAACTGCGCAAGAAATGATCTTTGACATACAGAAAATATTGAAGTGCTTTTTTATAGTCGCCTTGTTCATAATACTGCTTCCCTTGCTCAAAAATTTCTGTATCTGTTTGATTTTCCATCATATCAATGGAGGAACTTCCACATCCGGCCAACATGATGCACAAAAGTCCATAGAGGACGACTGAGATGACACCTGCCTGCATTTTCATTGTCGCTATTTGTCACAAAAGAAAACGGCACAGCCATAATGGATTTTGTGCATAAAAGCTGCGCCGGAAACCCTGTGCTTCATCAATGGTTATCTGTTAGTGCTTTGTTCTTCTTTTTCCAAGACGGGCTTTAATTGAACAAACGCCCCTTCTTTAATGGTAATCTCATCAACATAGTTCTTATACCCTGGCTTGGTAATCCGAACCGTATAAATTCCCGGGAGTTTATTCATAGTGATTGGGGTAAAACCGATATTTTCACTATCAATCCAGACCATGGCATGTGGAGGATCAGAATCAATGCGAAATTCTCCAATGGCAGGATCTAAATCCCGATGAATATTTTTCGTAATATTATCTTCAATCACAATTTCTTCGCTGATTTCACGATAATTCTTTTTGGCGATAGTTATCCGATACACATCGGGTCTCTTTTCGATGCGTAACGGCGATTCTCCCTGGTATGCGTCATTGATATGGACTTCTGCTCCCGGCGGATTGGTTGTCACCTTTAAGGCCCCGACTCGCTCCGTTAAATCAACCTGAACTTCTAATGTTTCATCAGGAGCAATATTGACTTCAAGCACTTTATCCCGAAATTCTTTTTTCTTGAGGGTAATGACATATTTTCCTACCGGCTTATCTTGAGTCAGAGGGGTCGTTCCGATGAGATCGCTTCCAATATAGGCTTTTGCTCCTGGCGGGTTCGATTCCAATACCATGCGCCCTACCTGCCTGACCAAATCGGCTTCAACGGTTTGTGTCTTTCCTTGTTCAACAAGAACTTCCTCTTCATAAAAATAATAGGCATCTTTTTCAACTCTCACCAGGTATTTGCCCTGGGTGATTTTGATTTCCAGGGGAGTTAATTGCCCCTGGCGTTTACCATCAAGATAGACCACGGCATTGGTAGGAGAGCTGGTAATCTGTAACGTTCCATAATCTTTGGAAAGTGTAGCCCGCACAACAGCAGGCTGGTTTTTTTCAACCGCAATCCGTCGGGCAAAGGTTTGATACCCTGAAAGAATCACCTTCACGTTATAGATACCGTCTTCTATCTCTTTTTTTAACGGTGTCTGGCCAATAAAGTGATTATCAATGTAAACTGCCGCGCCAGCAGGAGTTGATTCAATTTCAAGACTCCCTTCGTTGTTGAACATGGCAAAGAGCGATTTGACATGTTCCCACACCGATGCCCCGGTATACAAGGTAGGAACAAACTGAGCAATAATGGCTCCGATACATACGATGACAAATAGGATAGAGGCAAAAGAGAGCAATTGCTTTATCATAATATCTATACCTGCTGATAGGTTATTCGATCGAGCGTTTCTACCGTATCATCAATTGCTTCACTTAAATTCATTACTGTTTGGAAGACGCTGCTCAGATCATCAGTTCCTTCATGAATTTCGGAAAAACTCAAACGGATGATTGAGAGATGAACTTCTCGCAGCGAGGTGATGATATTTGTCAACTTGGATTGGACATACTCTCTGCCTCGTAAAATTTCCTCCTGACTTTTTAATTGTTTTACAAGAGAATCTCGGGTCCGAATCCATTCCGATTTAATAAAATCATCAGCAATATCACGTTCGATTTTTTGTTGATAGTGTTCAAGCACCATCCGGGTGCGATCAATATCATCATGGCATCGTAAGCCATTATCAATCAATTGTGCCTTTCGAGTAAGATAGATAATTTTTTCCACCAAGGTTTGAATAGCAGGGAAAACATCTCCAAACGACTCCGTAAAAACCTCACTGCGTTCGTGGATAGCCATTTTAATTTCTCGATAAATATCAATCGCCTGGGAGAGTAAGTGGAAATACTGTTGGCCAAGCTGAGGTTTCATATCTGAGAAGGTTTCTTCGATTTCATCATAGCCGGAATCGAGCAATCTGGTCGTCCGTCTCACAATGTACGCCTGGATACGCTCATCACTCAAGACCACCCCGATTGTAAACAATACTCCCAGGATGAAAAACCATATCTGCTGTACCACAATGCTTGTGATGAGCGCGGCGCAAAATACAATTCCTGCCCATTTCAAGCTAAAAAACAGGTCAAGAAAGGATCTTTCCCCTGATTGATTCGTGACTTCCTGCATTTCAAGTGGCTTCGTATTCATAATGCTTAAATAACCATTATTAAAGACATTTGTCAAGAAAAAATACACCTTTTTAATTTTCTGCGTTCAGGGAAAGGCGGCGAAAAGATCGTAAGTTCAGAAAGGAAATGTATTGACAATAAAGGAGTAAAGAAGGTATGGAGGAACAGGAAATGTAGCGAGCACCTTGACCACAGATTTTTCAGGTTTCGCAGATTGGGTTGGAAACGGATCTGTGACATCTGTGGTTGATTTCCCTGGGAGAAGTGTCCAATGAAATTTTTAGAGAAGATAACCGAAGGAGCTGGGATCGCATTGAATTATATGGCCGGAATTGCAGCGCTGTGGTTTGGCGCTGTCTGTATGCTTATTGCGCTCGTAATCTGGTCTGTTGTCGGGGTCGGACTCCCTTCCCTCTTCTTTTTTGCGATTTTTGGACTGGCGCCTTTGGGCGGCGGGATCTGGCTGGTTCGGCGCGGCAAGATTCAGCGAGAGTTGTTAAAGGTCAAACTTCAAAAAGAGATGGTCAGAAAACTGGCTTTCAGGTATCAGGGACGACTGAAACCGGCAGATTTAGCTCGCGAACACGCATGGACCGAAGAACGTGCCCTTGAGACCTTAAAGAACCTGGCCGCCGAAGATCCGGAGCGCATTGAACTCCAACTCAATTATGATTCGGGAGAGATTTATTTCGAATTCGCTGATATTATCAGGGCAATTGAACAACGAGAGACGTACCAGGCGCTGCCCTTCTCGGAAACGTTAGAACGAAAAGCGATTGATATTGCATTTACCTTAGGCAAAACCATTAATACCTTTCAGGAATATCTCGCCTATACCAGACAAACAGCTTCTCACCGTCAAACACAAAGAAAGGAGGAACTCTATCGGACAAAAATCGAACGGTTTTTACAGGAAATTGATCAACTCAAGCATCAGTGACACAAAAACCAGATACTTGCAACAGGCTGTTCACCGCCGTCACTAGTGACCATTTGAAAACAAGTGGTTTTTGTGTTGATGTAAGAGATATAGGCAACGTCACGAACATAAAGGTATGAACATAAATGGATTATTCACCCGGCATGATGCAGTCGAGCCAGTGCTGTCTTTGCTTATGGGCAATCCATGGAGTGTCAAAGGAGAATAGATATGTCTCAAGTACAGATAGGTGTTATTGGAGGAAGTGGGTTGTATAACATGGAAGCTTTAACGGATATTGAACGGATGCAAGTGAATACGCCGTTTGGCGACCCGTCTGATGACTATATCGTCGGTATGCTTGAAGGCGTGCGCGTGGCATTTCTTCCCCGGCATGGGCAAGGACATCGTATCAGCCCATCAGAATTAAATTTTCGAGCCAACATTTACGGGTTCAAACAACTCGGAGTAGAATACATTCTGTCTGTTTCAGCGGTTGGCAGCTTAAAAGACCATATTCACCCTCTTGATGTGGTTGTGCCGGATCAATTTTTTGATCGCACGCGTGAACGCCGCAGTACGTTTTTTGGTCATGGCATTGTCGCGCATATCGCCTTTGCTGATCCGGTCTGTCCGGTCCTCTCGGAATTAATTTATCAGGCAGCGGTTGATCAGGGAGCGACGGTTCATAAAGGCGGAACCTACCTGTGTATGGAAGGGCCGGCGTTTTCGACCCGCGCTGAGTCGAAGGTCTATCGTCAGTGGGGAATGGACATTATCGGTATGACAAATCTTCAAGAAGCCAAACTCGCTCGGGAAGCCGAAATCTGTTATGCTACTATGGCGATGGTCACAGATTATGACTGTTGGCATGAAGAAGAAGCTGATGTCACCGTCGAAGCGATTATTCAAAATTTAATGAAAAATGCCGAACTTGCCCAAAAAGTGATTTGTGCCGTGGTTCCTAAAATTTCCGGGAAACGGACGTGCATCTGCGCCAACGCCTTGCAATATGCGCTGATTACTGATCGCAAGAGCATTCCAGAAGAGACAAAACAGCAGCTTGACCTGCTTGTCGGAAAATATCTGAAATAACTGTGTATATCAGCCGCGAAGGTATACGAAACGTCACAAAGAAAACAAATCTTCGTGAAGCGTTGTATATCTTTGTGGCAGAATATGACCAATGAAAACGTATGATGTGTTTGGAATGGGAAATTCCCTGATCGATATTCAAGCCTTTGTCAGCGATCAATTATTAGCAGAACTTGGCATGAGCAAGGGCATTATGCACCTGGTAGATGAAGCACGGTCACGTTCGATCCTGGCCCGTCTGGAAAATATTCCCACTGCAATCCTTCCCGGTGGGTGTTGCGCGAATACTATCAGTACTATCGCTTTTCTAGGGGGACAACCCTTGTATACCGGAGTGATTACGCGAGATCGCTATGGAGAAATCTATGAAAGACGACTCAGCGAATATGGTGTGAAAACATTGACCAAATGGGTTGAACATGGGATGACCGGAAGTTCTATTATCCTTACCACGCCCGATGCGGAACGCACCATGAATACCCATCTGGGAGTGTGTCGGGAATTCGAAAAAAACGACATTGATCTCGACTTGCTCAAGGCCTCAGAGGTGTTCCATACAACCGGCTATATGTGGGACACAGATAACCAGAAAGCCACGGCCATTCATGCCATGGAACACGCGAAACGTTTTGGCGTGAAAGTCAGTTTCGATCTGGCGGACCCGTTTCTGGTCGAACGCAATCGGGGCGAATTTCCGTATATCATCAAAGAGTACATTGATATTCTTTTTGGAAACGCCCAGGAAGTGATGATGTTAACCGATATTGATTCTCCGCTGGACGCAGGTAAAACGCTTCAACAATATTGCGACATTGTTTCCGTAAAAATCGGGAAAGAAGGGTCGTTTATCCTGGGAGAAACTATCGAAAAAATCCCGGCATTTTCAGTGGCGGCGATTGATTCGACCGGCGCAGGTGATTCGTATGCCGGCGGATTTCTTTATGCCTTTTGCCAGGGGAAGCCTCTGGCCGACTGCGGTAAATTTGCGAATTATATTGCCTCCAAAATCGTGACCGTGAAGGGACTGGGATTTCACCTGCTCAATCGTGAGACTATTCAGCGCGAACTGGGCATCATCGCTTCATAAGATCTTTTCTTCACCATTTCCCCCGCTTGCAACGGACTGAGGAGGGAGACCTTAACAGCCCTGCGCTTGCGGGGGAGAAATTTTTGTCGTGTATTAAGGAAAAATTTATAAATACTGCCCGTGCCCCAGGCTCCCAATTCCATCCTCTTCGTAGGCAAAACCATTGCGGTGAGGAAATTGGACAATCGAACGAATATTTCCCCAGGGAATTAAAATATTTGCCAGATACATCTCCTTTTTGCGCTTTTCCGGGGGAATAATATTGCCATCATCATCGCGGACGCGGGTTGTGGTAAATTCTGGGTTTTCAATCCAAAGTCCGATTCGGTCGTAACCGACAATCTTCGCATAAAAATTGTTGTCAGTAATTCCGATTTTGTTTAATCCTTCATGGTTTACCAGCACAATCATCACCAGATCGTTCATCAGCCGTTCTATTTCTACCATGCCTTTCTCCTTTAAAAATACCCGTACCGATCTGTCTGCACAGGCAGACGGACAGCCATGTCCGTCGCAATCCCCTGCGGACAAGGCTGTCCGCAGGTACATATCGCCGCTCATTCGTCATTCTGCTGTCCGTTTTTTCTTTTCTAACCAGATGGCCAAAATTGAAAGCGCGGCAGGGGTAATGCCATCAATGCGGGAGGCCTGTCCTAACGACGCCGGGCGTACCTCTTTCAAACGTGTTTGAAGTTCCCTGGAAAGCCCTTGGACCTCATCATAGTTAAAATATTCAGGAATTCGTTTTTGTTCTAATTTTTTAAATTTCTCAACCTGTTCTCCCTGACGTTTGATATAGCCTTCATATTTGACCTGCACTTCTACCTGTTGTTCTACCGCTCGCGGCAGATCGGGCGTCGCGCTGTTGAGCTTTTTGAGATCGTCATAACAAAGCTCAGGGCGTTTTAGCAATTGTTCCAGGTTGGTCGGCTGATCAAGCTCAGGAGTTCCTCGGCTGCGTAAGAGGTCATTGAGTTGAACTGAGGGCTTGATCCACACCGATTTCAATCGAGCTTTTTCTTCAGCGATCCTCTGTTTTTTCTCCTGAAATTGGGCATATTGCGCCTCAGAAATCAGGCCAAGCTGGTATCCTTTATCCATCAAACGCAAGTCTGCATTATCCTGGCGCAACAGTAACCGATATTCAGCCCGAGAGGTAAACATCCGGTACGGTTCGCGTGTGCCGCGTGTCACTAAATCATCAATCATCACGCCGATATACGCTTCCGAACGATCTAAGATGAACGCAGTTTCCCCTCGAATTTTTCGAACCGCATTAATGCCGGCTGCCAGACCCTGGGCTGCCGCTTCCTCATAACCAGAGGTGCCATTAATTTGGCCGGCGTGATACAGCCCTTCAACCAATTTGGTTTCCAACGTTAGTTTTAATTGGGTCGGAGGAACGAAATCGTACTCTATCGCATAACCCGGTCGGATAATTTCAACCTGTTCCAAACCCTCAATGGTTCGCAAAAATTCGATCTGCACATCGAGCGGCAGGCTGTTTCCGGTGCCGTTAGTATAGATTTCCTTGGTCGTTAGTCCCTCAGGCTCCAAAAAAATGCGATGTTGTTCCCGATCGGCAAATTTGACCACCTTATCTTCCAGGGAAGGACAATATCTGGCGCTGACGCCGGTAATCGTGCCATTATAGAGTGGACAATATTGTAAATTGTTCCGAATAATAGCATGAGTGTTTGAATTTGTTGCAGTAATGTGACACTCAATTTGCGGCATGGCGATCGCGTCAGTGAAAAGGGATAAAGGCTGGGGGAATTCATCACCCGGCTGCGGCTGCAAACAGGAAAAATTAATCGTTTTTGCGTCCAATCGCGGATTCGTTCCGGTTTTTAAGCGTCCAATCTGAAAGCCTAATGCTCGCAGACTTTCAGTCAGCTTGATTGCCGGGGCTTCACCTGCGCGTCCGGCCGGATAGGTATTCTCCCCGATATACACGATCCCATTTAAAAACGTGCCGGTCGCCAGAATGACCGCCTGTGCGTGATATTGCACGCCCAGATCAGTTGTCACGCCCTGCGCTTTTCCGTTTTTAACCAGGATCTGCTCGACAATTGCCTGTTTTATATCCAAATTTTCCTGATTTTCCAGGATTTCTTTCATTGTCAAGCGGTAGAGTTGTTTATCAACCTGAACTCTGGTCGCCTGGACCGCAGGGCCTTTACGGGTGTTCAGGGTGCGATATTGAATGCCGTTTTTATCCGTACTTTTAGCGATTTCTCCTCCGAGGGCGTCAATTTCTTTCACTAAATGGCTTTTGGCTAAACCGCCAACCGAGGGGTTACACGGCATTAAGCCGATATTATCGGCATTAATCGTAAAAACCAACGTGGTACAGCCCAACCGCGCGCTGACCAGGGCAGCTTCACATCCGGCATGACCGGCGCCCACAACAATGACATCGTATTCTTTATTATAGATTCCCATACCTCACCCGGCTTCCTTGATATGAATTGCGGCGTTCCAATTCCTCTTCAATTTGTCGCAACGCCTCGGATTTCTGCATACACCATTCCGGCGCAATATACCGTTCTCTGGGCGCATCTCCCACCAGACGGTGAATAATAATATGCGGGGCAAGGTGCTCAAGAAAATCACACACAAGATCAATATATTCCGGTAATTCAAGTACTTGATACGTTCCTTGACGATACATATCAGCCAATTGCGTATGTTTTAACACATGGGCCGAATGAATTTTCACGCCATCAATATTCAGATCTGAAAGTACTCTGGCGGTTTCAAGCATTTCATCTTTTGTCTCGCCCGGTAATCCCAAAATCACATGGACGCAAATTTTGATATGCGGTCGTTTTTGGGTACGCTGGACGGCATCAAGAAACGCCGCAAAATCGTGCCCTCGCTGAATACGTTTTAACGTGGCGTCGTGCGCAGATTGCAACCCATATTCGACCCAGAGATAGGTTGTTTGCGCGAGAAAGTCTAAAAGCTCCAGAACATCATCATCCGCGCAATCTGGTCTGGTGCCAATGGAGAGGCCGACAATACCTTCGATCTCCAAAGCCGCTTGATACAACTGGGCTAATTGAGCGACCGGACCATAGGTATTGGTATATGATTGAAAATAAGCCAGAAACTTGTTGGCATGATAGCGTTTATGAATGGCCAGCATCCCCTCTCGAATTTGCGTCTGAATACTGGCGCAATCAACAAGCCGGGAAACTTCCCGGTCTCCATAGCAATAAATACAGCCGTCCAGCCCACAGGTTCCATCACGATTTGGGCAGGTAAAACCGGCATCAATCGTTACTTTATAGACTTTTTCTCCAAATGTATCTTTCAGGTGTTGGTTAAACGTAAGATAACGTTTTTCTGTAATTTGTTTTGACATTAGGTTCCAATACTCCGGACAGTTTTGATTCCACCCCCTCAATCCCCCGCAAGCGGGGGAGGTCGATCCATTTCCCCCTGCTTGCGGGGGGAATAAAAGGGAGGGCACAGCTTTTCCCCGCGAGAACTTCACAGCCCTGCCATTTACGGGGGGGTAAGGAGAGGGGATTGCGTAAGTCCTATGCACATCAAAAATCGGGTTTTTCGAAAAAACCCGATTCCTCGGCCTGTCAAAATTGACAGGAATTTATTTTACTATTTTTATTTTCTCAAAGTCCTGTCAAGGCATTTTTTGCAAAGAAAAAGTCAAGCGGGGATTTATGAAAAAAAGAGAAGCCTTCCCGATAAAACGGAACAGTTGGCAAAAGAACCAGCTATTTTAAGGGACACACAGAGGTGCTGCTGCGGATGGTTAAGCGGGGTTTGAGCACTACTTGCTGGGAGGCCTCTTCATTTCTTCGGATTTTATCCAGAAGGATTTCCGTGGCTTTTCTGCCAATTTCAAGCATCGGTTGATGGACTGTGGTCAAAGGAACCTCAAAAAATTCAGCAAGCGCAATATCATCATAACCAACCAGAGAAATATCGGTCGGCACTTTAAGCTGTGCCTCACGAATGGCTCGAAATGCCCCCAAAGCCAGCAAATCATTATAGGTAAACATCGCCGATATATCTTTGACGGATTGGAGCAGATCTTTTGCCAGATAATAGCCGCTCTCAACGGTATTATCACTTGTTCGCAGCAGCCTGGGATCAAAAGGGATCCCCGCTTCAGCTAACGCATCCTGATACCCGCGGATTCGCTCTCCCGCGCTTGATTGCGAATCAAGTCCGGCAATATGGGCAATCCGTGTATGACCTAACTTGAGTAAGTGGTCGGTCGCCAGAAACGCGCCATAGTAATTGTCATTCACCACGTAGCCGATATTCCTCTCCTGAAATCGTTGTGAGACCGCAATGGTTGGAAGTGTGATGTTTTCAAGTTGTGCAATAATATACTCAGGGTTCACAACAGACCCGATCAACAGGCCATCTACACCTTGCTGGCAAAAGTAAGTAAACACATCTTTTTCCCTCGATTCCTGCCGGTAACTGCATCCAAATAGGAAATTGGCCCGCTCCTGCCATAATACTTGTTCAATCCCCTGCACAATTTCTGCGTAATATGGATTGAGAATGTCTTGAATGAGTACCCCGATCGTCAACACCTCATTTTCAGTTGGGGGTTGTTGCGGAAGCACATAGCCAAGCTCTTCAGCTAAATGAAAGATGGTCGTTCGGGTGTGTTCGCTGACATCCGGTTTATTGCGCAAGGCGCGTGACACCGTGTTGACAGAAACTCCTGCTTTGTTTGCAATATCTCGCAATCTGGCTGTTTTCTTTTTTGTTCTCACAGCATCCCCGAGGGCAGGTGATGCAAAATCTTCGGCAATTCCCCATCACCAGTTTCCTTCTTTACTTATCCATAGAAGAATTTATCAATATCCATTACTATAACACACATTAACTATTATTCACATTAATTTGTCAAGTTTTTTCATGAATGTTTCCTTTGCTACTTCAAAACGACAAAATGGATAACTTTTCAGATAGGGCGTGTCAGAAGAAAATTTCTAATTACAGCAAAAAAGTTCTTGACAAAAAGCTCTTAACATTAAAATTCATTTTTTTAACATTAAATACAACCATTTTAATATCATTGTTGAAAGTATGCTGTAACAATCTGTCACGATTATTAACGCTCCTTTTATGTGAGGATAGACTTTATGAAAGCTGTACAGTTAAATGCAAAATGGGATCCCAAACCGGGTTTCAAATTAGGGGCCAAAGATATTGATGGAAAATTAACCTATCTGGGCAGTAAAGTCTGGAGATACCCTAAGGTTGAAATTGTTGACAAACCGAAACCAGAGATTGGACCGGAAGATGTCCTGGTTGAGGTACAAGCCTGTGGAATCTGCGGCAGCGACGTGCACATGGCACAGGCAGATGATGACGGTTATATCTGGTATCCGGGCTTGACAGCGTTTCCGGCAGTCTTAGGCCATGAATTTTCCGGGAAAGTGGTTGAAGTTGGGAAAAAGGCACTGAATAAACGCACGAATAAGCTGTATGAAATTGGCGAACCGGTGTGCGCTGAAGAGATGTTCTGGTGCGGGACATGCCGTCCGTGCTGCGATGGCTATCCGAACCATTGTGAAGCATTACAAGAAATCGGGTTTAGTACTGATGGAGCGTATACTAAATATGTTCGTGTACCAGCCAAATATTGTTGGAGCTTAGAAACCCTTCGTAAATTCTATGGCGATGAAAAACTTTTTCTGGCAGGCAGCTTAGTTGAGCCAACCTCTGTAGCCTATAATGCCGTAATTGAACGCGCTGGCGGAATTCGTCCCGGCGACAATGTGTTGATTCTTGGCGGCGGCCCGATCGGATTAGCCGCGTGCGCCGTGTTACGCCGCGCTGGAGCTTCGCACGTGATCATCTCTGAACCGTCAGCCAGTCGCGCCGAACTCGCCCGCAAACTTGGCGCAACGGAAACGATTGATCCAACCAAAGAGGATATGCCGGGCAAAGTGCTGGAAATTACCGGCGGTATGGGCGCGGATCTGATTTTGGAAGCCACCGGACTTCCAACGGTCGTCTGGCCTGATGTGGAACGCGTGATTTGGGAAGGCCGCACCCTGAATGCCACGGTCGCCATTGTCGCCCGAGCTGACGCGAAAATCCCCTTAACGGGCGAAGTCTTCCAGGTACGCCGCGCCAATATCGTTGGCTCACAGGGTCACTCGGGCCATGGCACATTCCCGCGTGTGATTAGCGCCATGGCAGCCGGGATGGATATGACGCCTCTGATTACAAAGAAAATTTCTCTGGATGAGGTGGGCGCAAATTTGAAAATGCTGCAGACTGACCGTGAAGAATGCAAGATTACAGTCACAAAATTCGATTAACACTGAGGAAAAACCGGGTTTCTTCAAGAAACCCGGTTTTTTTACGGAGCTGCCACCACCCGGTTTCGCCCTGATGTCTTCGCCTGATACAGCGCTTTATCTGCCGCATGAACGGTTTGCATAATCTCGAAATGCTGATTTGGAAAAACGACCACGCCCAGGGAAATGGTAATGTGAAATAATTTCCCCTGTACCCTGATCGTGAGATTTTGTACCTCAACCCGTAACTCTTCTGCACGCTGCCGGGCAATTTCTAGAGAGGTCTCAGGGAGAATCAGAAGAAATTCTTCCCCGCCATACCGACAAGCGATATCCTCTCCACGAATTCGGGCCTGCAAAAATTCCCCTAACGTTTGTAAGATACTATCGCCGACGTCATGTCCATGCAGATCATTAAATTGCTTAAAATGATCCACATCGAGCATAATCAGTCCCACCTGCGACGCATGTCGTTTGGCGCGAAAGGCTTCGCGTTTTAAGGATTCTTCCATATACCGGCGATTATACAATCCCGTTAAGGGATCATGGATAGATTCGATTCTCAGTTTTTCCCGTAATCGCAAGTTGGCAAGAGCAAGCGCATAGTGTTTCGCAATTCTATTGAGCGCGATTCGCGTAGCTGTAATTTCTCGCTGAAGACCTCTCTCATTCCTGACCGATTCCTGCAATAAACACAACGAAATCAATCCTAATATTTCACCAGAGGCGACGATCGGAACACTCAAGCATTCCGTTTGCAAACCATGGCGCTGGTGCGGACAGAATCCGCTCAGATTCTGAGACCTTTGCTCGGACACATCCGGACATGAGGATAGTGTATCCTGGCGTTCTGGCTGAATCGCTCGATCTTGCTGACCCCAGTGAGCCACAACATTCATGCTGGCTGTATCCAGATCCTGAATGCACAAACATCCTGATTCTTTCGGAAACAGCTTTTGACAGGTATAGACGATCACTTCATAAGTATCGGTTTCTTGTTCACAGAGCTGGATTTTATCACTTAACTTATTCAGTAGAGCTAATTCACGGGTATGCTGGCGCAGTTTCTCGGCCGTACGTTTGTACGTGCTCATATCTTCGCACGTGGTAATAATGGCCGAGGGGTTTCCTGTAACATCCCGAATAACATCGGACATCAATCTGACCGGAAAAGTGCTGCCATCTCTTTTGACATTAATACTTTCTCGTAAATGTTTCATCGAATTCATCTGTTCAATTGTCATTGGCCTGCGAAATTCGACAGGAGCAAAGACACCGAGATCTTTGCCGATCAGTTCGTGTACGGCATATCCATGCATACGAGCTTCCGCAGGATTCGTATAGAGAATTTTTCCGTCCAAGTCTGTAATCGTCACACCCAATTGCATGGTTTCAACCGCCTGATTCAATTGACACCATCGCTCCTCCTTCTGCTTGTTCTTCTCAAGCATGTGAATGCATAAATAGGAGATTCCAACTGTAAGACCAGATAAAATCAGGGTAATGCCATATCGTTCAAATAGATCACTAAAGATAATATTAATACTGGCGATCCACTGTACAAGCACTCGGTGGAAAAGCACCACAAGAACAGTCAGCAGAATGATCTGAAAAAGATTATGTTTGACGTTATCGTTATCATGATGGACATCTATCATGATTTCCTCCCGTGGAAGCATTGGTGATAATAAGATTAAAATTCAGGTTGTAAACCTTATGGGAAAAATTGAACGCGTGAATTCAACGTCGTAGTCAATATTTTGAGGAATTGTTAACAAAAGGGTTTAAATAAAAATAGAGGAATCTGATGGATTTTTCTCTGTCTTTCACTTCAAAAAATCTGATTTACTGATACTTAGTATACTCTGGATATTCTGTGTGTTTCTCTGTTCATGCCATTTTTATCCGCCTGAAACCCGGGAAATATCCAATGACTCGGATACTATCGTGAAAAGACTATAGAAGGCCGAGCAATTTCAACGCCATGATCAAGATGGCGGCGGCCAGGGTAGAGCGGATAATTTTTTCGCCGCCTTTAACCGAAAAATGCGCGCCCCACCAGCCTCCAAACGCATTACCGGCCGCCAGACACAAGCCAAACAGCCAGTTCACATTGCCGGTTGCGAGGAAAATGAGGAGGGTTGGAATCATGTAAATTAAGATGATAAAGACTTTGTGCATATTCACATAGACCAGATCCAATTTTAAGATGTGATAGAGGGCGGCCATAAAGATAAACCCCACGCCAACCTGAATAAAACCGCCGTAAAAACCGATGCCGAACATCACGGGATAGATCACCCAGGTTTTCTGCCCTTCAGCCGATGTCTCGTATTGATCTTTTTTTGTCGGGAAAAACATGGAAATCACGATGCCAATCAGTACAATCGAGAGAATTCGTTGAAACCAGATATCGCTGATTTTTATGGCAATCAACGCGCCCAGAATGGCCCCCGGCAGCGTCATGAGCGACAGTTGCAAGCTGCGCTGATATTGCTGAAAGTTCCGTTTCCGGAACGACATGACCGCCGATACATTCTGAAACACCAGGGCAATCCGGTTTGTGCCATTGGCCATGGCCCCATCCAGCCCCATAAAAATCAATGCTGGCAAGGTCAGGCTCGAACCTCCGCCGGCCATCACATTCATCAATCCTGCAATCGTTCCAACTCCAAATAACATCAACACCTTGATAATATCCATTCACTCTCTCCTGTAAACATCCCCGTACCCCGGATAGCCCTATCCGGAAAAAATGCAACGAGCCGGACAGTCCGCCCCGCCATCAATCGTCAGGAGACAGGGCACACGAGGTTGTCCCTCAAGTTATCCCTCCCCCTGTCAGCGGGCCGTTAAATTCTGCCCGGCCCCTCTCCGAAGGAGAGGGGGAGATTCCTTTTCCCTTCGGGGAGGGGATTGTAATTATTTGGGAGAAATCATCGTTTCCGGCCGTACGTAGCGGTCGAATTCTTCTTCAGTGACAAACCCAAGCTTGATCGCTTCTTCTTTCAGCGTGGTGCCATGAATATGAGCATTTTTGGCAATCAGGGCGGCGTTATCATAGCCGATGTATGGCGTCAGCGCGGTAACGAGCATGAGCGAGGTGCGAAGGTACATCTCGATGACCTCCTGGTTCGCTTCAATTCCCGCAACACAATTGATAGCAAAGGAACGCATGGCATCGCTGAGCAGACGGATTGATTGCAGGATATTATAAATAATGACCGGCTTGAAGACATTCAGTTCAAAATTCCCCTGGCTAGCGGCAAAAGCAATGGCAGCATCGTTGCCAAACACCTGACACACCACCATGGTCAGGGCTTCGGCTTGCGTCGGATTAACCTTACCAGGCATAATTGAGCTTCCGGGTTCATTTTCAGGCAGGCGTAATTCGCCAATACCGCAACGCGGCCCTGAACCCAGCCAGCGAATGTCGTTGGCAATTTTCATCAGATTGGCGGCCAAAACTTTTAGCGCGCCGCTTAACCCGAGCAGAGCATCGTGTGAAGTGAGCCCCTGAAATTTGTTCGGCGCAGACAAAAAATGTTTACCTGTCAGATCTGATATTTTGGCGGCCATGCGTTCTGCGAAAGCGAGTGGTGCGTTCAGGCCTGTGCCGACCGCTGTTCCGCCGATCGCCAGAGCGCGGACATGCTCTAAAGCCTGTTTAATTTGTCGTTCGTTGGTTTCAAGCATGGCGATGTAGGCGCTGAATTCCTGTCCGAGCGTGATCGGTGTGGCATCTTGTAAATGCGTGCGTCCGATTTTGACAATTGTGCGGAAGGCTTCTGCTTTGCTTTGCAATGTCTCTGAAAGCGTTTTCAGGGCGGGCAATAGCGTATCTTCGATCTCGATTACGGAGGCGATGTGCATGGCGGTCGGAAAAGTATCATTCGAACTTTGTGACATGTTGACATGATCGTTCGGATGCACAGGGTCATCAATCAATTGCATGGCCCGGTTGGCAATGACTTCATTCAGATTCATATTTGTCTGCGTACCACTGCCGGTTTGCCAGACAACGAGCGGAAATTCTTCAGTATGCATCCCTTCTAAAATTTCATCGCACACTGTGATAATCGCATCCGTTCGTTTAGCGTCCAGTTTTTTCAGGGCGTGATTAACAAGGGCAGCGGCCTTTTTGAGCATTGCAAACGCGGCAATCATTTCTTTGGGCATCTCTTCGGTTCCAATCCGGAAATTTTGGAAACTGCGCTGAGTTTGCGCACCCCATAAGCGCTCTGCCGGAACCTGAATGTCACCCATGGAATCTTTTTCAGTTCTGTATTGTAACAACATACGCTTTTCCTCCCTGGAAGCAAGAAGTTGCGTCTTCATATTTGTCGGTAAACTTCTATATATTTTGAATCCGTTCGGAATTTTGTCAAGTTCCTAAATGAGATAATCAGTCGCCTGGAATGTTGTGATGGGATAATTCTTGACAATTTCAAAATGACTTTTTAAACTTTTTCGTGTCAATTCTGGTAAAGAAAAGGTAGCATGATTATCTTTTTCGGGTAACTGTTCAGGTGGCCCGATGGCAGTACATCGAGCTAAACAATTACGGCCGAGGGACAGATCTGCCCTGGGTTAATTGCAAGGAGAAGGACACTAATGAAAAAATTCGGGTATAGGGTATTATGGGGTTTGATTACGTATATGGGTATTTTCGGATTGCCTGTTATGGCTGAAGAAATTACTGAAATACATTTTGTCAGCGAAGCCTGGGAAAATGTGACCTCACGCGGATGGCACAGGTTTGTGCTGGGAATTATTTCGCAAAGTATATGATCCGCGAGGAATTCACGTCATGTTTGAGATTGTTCCTTATGCCCGCGCGACCAATAACGAACATAAAATTTTATGAGGTCGATACGCGTAAGAGCGGGTTAAAAATGTTAGAACATGATCGTTTGGATTTTTTTCTGGATACGGAAGCTGAATTGCAAGAGGCCTTACAGGAAGGTTATCTTGATGTTGATGCATTCCAGATCGAGACTCTCTTGAGACTTACGGTGCACCTGGCATTTGCAGAGAATGAACGTGGACGCCAATTGCGGCAGATTTATGATGAGCGTATGGCAGAACTGGCGGTATCAGGAGAGTTGCTGCCGATCTATAAGAAATGGGATCTCCCCTATCCTTTTGAAAATTCCCAACAGTAAGCGATCAAGAGAATATCGGGTTATGCTTTTTTCTTGACATGGTTTCCCGGCTTTGGCATGATTTACCAGGTATTCTCCTAATCTCATAGAAAAATGTCAAAAAAAGCTTCTAATTTTATAGACCAGAAGAACTCAGGTTTTTTCCGAAAACCCTGGGTTTTCGCCTGAGAATTGATTTTTGTACGTTCCATAAGAACAGGTCATGAATAGAGGTGTTCGTGAAAACAGATCCAGGTTTACGTTTTGATGTAGAACTTCTTAACACAGGATATGATAAGGGTTTGTTGGAAAAATTACTGCTCCGTATTAAGGGGTTATCACTTTCTCCGGAAATCATTGTCAAATCATGTCCCTGTATTATTGCGACCAATATTTCCGGCAGTGCTTCCAAAAAACTACGGCAATACCTGGGTCAGATCGGGGCGAATGTCGCCATCCGAAGTCATACAAACTCGTCGCATTCTTTTCCGAGCGATACCGGACTTCAGCATGTTGCTTCTCAAGTCGCTTCTGCAAGCGTGATGGGCACAGTACTCAGGTCGAAACGCACTGGCTCGGTGTCTCCTGAAAAGTTTCCATCGATTGGCAGATTATCTTCTGCGCGCCAGGCTGTGCAACAGGAGACACAGGCTGTTTCTGATATGGCCTCTTCAAGGCAGATGCTTGCGACCACCTCGATCACGCTCAAACGCTCAGTGGGAGAATTGACACGTGCGTTGGAAGATAAGGATTGGACGATTCGGGAGCATGCAATTATTGAATTAAGTGCAGTCCCCTCAGATAGTATCCTGCGTCATATTATCAAGGCTTTAAAAGATGATGTCTGGCATGTCCGCTGTACGGCGTTAGAGGTGTTAAGTAAGAATGGCAGTGACCACGCTGTTCGTGAAATGTCCAAATGTTTGCGGGATAATGTCTGGCATGTTCGTTATCAGGCGATTGAAGCTCTGAGGCGCCTCCAATCTGATAAGGTGACTCGGGCCTTGATGTTCGCCCTGGATGATGAAAATTGGCAGGTACGTCAACGGGCAGTTCAGGCCTTAGGCGATTTGCGTTCGAACCGGGCATTAGGAGGAATTCTCGCCTGTTTACGAGATGATGTCTGGCATGTCCGTGAAAGCGCGGCCAAAGCGTTGGCAAAACTCCGGTCAGAAAAATCTGTTAAGGCGTTAATAAGTTCGCTTCAGGATCCGAACTGGCGTGTGCGCAGTATGGTCCTTTCAGCCCTCTGGCAGATTGGAACCGAGCGGGCAGTTCGCGCGCTGCTTGACGCTTTACACGATGAAGAGTGGATGGTGCACTGGAAAGCTGCCTATGCGCTCGGGAAAATAGGGACCGTGAATCTTCTGCCGGTTTTAACCTGGATGGAAAGAGATCGGAATGTATTGATCAGAGAGGCGGCCAGAAATGTCTTACGTTCTTTTGATATCGTCGCAGAACCCCGGAGGCAGCCGCTGCTGCGTCTGGAGTATCGCTCTGAAGATCCTTATGCCAACATGATTTATATTCCGTCCGGAGAATTTCTGATGGGTGATGACGCTGGCCCCGAGAACGCCAGGCCCGCCCATAGCGTCTTCCTTGAAGGGTTTTTGATTGATGTCTATGAAGTCACAAATTATCAATACAAACAATTCGATGCTGAACACCGGTATCCCCAGGGACTGGAGTGGTATCCTGTGGTCAATGTCACGTGGGAACAGGCGAGTGCGTATGCTGAATGGATTGGAAAACGCCTGCCAACCGAAGCGGAATGGGAAAAAGCTGCACGAGGGCCGGAAGGGAATGTGTATCCCTGGGGACCGGAGTTTGATATTGCCCTCTGTAACACCCAGGAAGCCGGAATGCGAACATTGACCTCCGTAAATCACTATTCGGACGGCAGAAGTTCCTTTGGGGTGTACGATCTGTTCGGTAATGTGCTTGAATGGACAGCGGATCAGTACCAGCCCTACCCGGGAAGCCTGGATGACAGCCCGGATTATCAGGAACAGTTTATCGTACTTCGCGGAGCTTCCTGGATTCATCCCGGACAGCATTACTCCTGTGCGACCAGGTTATATGCGCCGCCTGAGAATAGGAGTAATTTTATCGGTTTTCGTTGTGTCTGCGATCTCAAAGAACCAACAGGCAGAAATTGAAAAGAGTCAGCAATAGAAACCATAGAAATCGGGTTTTTTCGAAAAAGCCCGGTTTCTTGCACAAACGACAAGCAGAGATTAAGGAGATGAGGATTGCGAGGCGCTGCCTCTTTTCACCTCGTCCGTAGATCTCAGAGAATATGATGAAAAAGAACATCTTCTTTATTGGCCTTTTTGTCATAATGCTAACAATTTCAGGCTGCGATAGCGGTGGCGGCGGACCAACCGGCCCGACGAACGCTCCCATTCTATCTAATCCGACTGTGCGTCCGAATCCCGCCAATCCCGGCGCAACCCTGATTTTTGAAATCGGTTTTGTTGATGTCCCTGGGGATTTGAATGGCGGTACCGCTGTTATCACGGATAACCAGGGCAATAATTATACAGGACTGGTGTCAAACGCCGAAGGCACCTCAGGGGTATTGGTCACCTCTATTTGGCTCAGTACTCTGGTCAGATCTGGAGAATTGCTCTTTACGATTTATGTTGTCGATTTAGCCGGAAATTCCAGCCAACCTGTCTATGTGACACTTCTTGTGTCATAAGGCATAAGGCAAGGCTCGATGAGGTGGTAGGAAACGTTTCAGCGTGAATGCTTGTTGAAACGTTTACTTGTGTAAAATTCAGACCTGAAAGTCAAAACCCTGGGACAGAGCTTCGAAAATACGTATACATGGGTACGGCGAAGAAACCAGGTTTTTTCCTAAAAATCTGGTTTCTCGTGTTGTATAGGCGGATGGATTGAGAGGAGGGATGTCTTAAAATCGTTCAAATTGGCTATCGTTGATGTCATCTTCAATTTCAGATTGAGTTTTTATGGTTGCAGTCTGTTTCTTGTTTTTGCCTTTCTTTTTCTGAATGGCAGCCGGGAAATGTGGAGTTTTGGGAAGAGGAGTTTCTTCAAGTTGTTTCGCTTTTTTTTCATTGGTAAGTTTCATTGGTTCGGATGAAGTGTAGTCGTCTTCTTGCACCTTGAAGAATTGAATGGTGGAGAGAAGTTGCTGAGCCTGAGTCGCCAGTTCTTCTGAGGTCGAAGCCAGGTCTTCAGAGGTCGAAGAGTTCTGTTGAATGACCGAATCTAATTGTTGGATCGCCTGATTGATCTGACTTGCGCCTGTGTTTTGTTCTTTGCTGGCTGCGCTGATTTCCTGCACCAATTCCGCAGTTTTTTGAATATTCGGAACAAGTTTGGCCAGCATTTCCCCTGCATTTCCGGCGATCTTAAGGCTTGAATTGGCAAGCGCATTAATTTCTTTTGCCGTTTCCTGAGTGCGTTCTGCCAGAGACCGCACTTCGGATGCGACAACGGCAAACCCTCGGCCATGTTCCTGGGCCTTAGCAGCTTCAATCGTCGCGTTCAAGGAGAGTAAACGTGTTTGACGCGCGATATCTTCCACAACCGAAATCCTTTTCGCAATTTCTTGCATAGCCTCCACCGTTTCTGAAGCAGCCCGTCCGCTTTCGCGCGCATCTTCAGCCGCCTTTACAGCAATCTTTTCTGTTTGAGAAGCATTCTCTGTATTTTGTTGAATATTGGCCACCATCTGTTCCATTGAGGCCGAAGCTTCTTCGGCTGAAGCCGCTTGTTCCGTAGCTCCCTGCGACATTTGTTCAGAATTGAAACTCATCTGCTGACTGCTGGTCGCTACATTATTTGTCGTCAGTTTGACATTTGTCAACACTTCATTCAAACGCTGAATCATGTTATTTAACGCCTTCATGAGTTCATCCTGTTCGGAGCGTTCTTGCACTTCAACCGTCAAATCGCCTTCTGCCATCTGTTTTGCCAGCCTGGTAATCGTATTCATAGCGTCAATCAGGATATTCAGATTTTTCTTGATTTTATTAAAATCTCCCCGGTATTCATCAGTGATTTTTTCGGGAATATCGCCTTTGGCAATGCGATCAATTATTTCGGCACTCGCATCAATCGGTTTCATGAAGGCTTCGATCAAGTTATTCATTTTTATGATCTGATCGCGCCAGGCGCCGATAAATATGTCAGCATTCCCCCTGGTGTTCAAAACCCCATCCTGGGCAGCCAGAATTAGTTTATTCATTTCCTGTAAGATCGCATTCAGCCGCTGAAGCATGGTGTCAAGGGCCTTCATTAACTGATCCTGATCCGAGCGTTGTTTGACCTCCAGTTCCACGTTGCCGGCAGCGATCTGTTCAGCTAACGCTGTGATTTCATTCATGGCATCAATTAATAGATTGATATTGTTTTTGATCTCATTAAAATCGCCCCGATATTCTTCCTCGATTTTTTTCGGAATATCGCCCTTGGCAATCCGTTCCAGGTATTCGGCCGTCACATTAAACGGAGCTACAAAGGCATCAATGACTTTGTTAATGCCAGTCATCATGTCGCGCCAGGTTCCGGTGAATTGATCCGTATTGCCGCGGGTTTCCAATTTGCCGTCCTGGATAGCGATAGTCAAAGAGCCTGTTTCATTTAAGACCGTTTTCAAACGTTGTACCATGGTATTCATGGCTTGTATAAGACGATCGTGATCTGATCGCTCTTGTAACGCTCTGGTCAGGTTGCCGTCTGAAATCTCTTCTGCTGCCAGGGTAATCGAATTCATAGCGTCAATCAGCAGATTCAAGTTTTGTTTCAGTTCATTGAAATCTCCTTGCACATCTTTTGTAATTTCGCCGGGAATGTCGCCTTTGGCAATCCGTTCAACATACTCTGTGGTCAGGTTAAAAGGCGCCATAAACGCATCAACCACATTATTGATGCCAGTCACCATATCACGCCAGGTTCCGATGAATTGGGTCGTATTACCGCGTGTGTCCAATTTCCCCTCCTGAATAGCAACAGTCAGAGCCTCTGTTTCGTGCAGCACGGCTTTCAATCGCTGGATCATGGCATTCATGGCTTTCATAAGCTGGTCATGCTCAGAACGTGCTTGTACGTCTCCTGTCAGGTTTCCGTTTGAAATCTCTTCTGCTATAGTCGTGATTGTATTCATGGCGTCAATCAACATATTCATATTCCGTTTGACTTCGTTAAAATCTCCACGAGCTTCTTCCGTGATTTGATGAGGGATATCACCTCTGGCGATCCGTTCAATGTATTCTGCGGTTTGATTAAAGGGCCCCATGAAGGCATCAATGACGCTATTAATGCCCATAACCAATTCTTGCCATCCTCCATTGAACGCCTGCGCATCACCGCGGGTGTCTAATTTTCCATCTTGAATGGCACCGATGAGGAAATTTATTTCCTGGAGAATCGATTGAATTTGGGACGACATGTTTGTGACAGCGGCAAAGATTCCGGTCTCCTGTTTACCGCTTTCCGCCGATTGCACACTAAACTCTCCTCTGGCAATTTTTGTCGCGAGTTCGGCAATCACTGCCGGCTCTCCTCCGACCTGGGTCAAAATACTGCGGATTTGCAAAAACGCGATTGTTCCTGCGCTGAGAAGGCTGACAAGAATGATGCCGATCACGAATTTTTGCGAGAACGCATAGAGTTGATCTCCCTCCAAACTTGCCTGATTTGCTGCGCTAACATTCAGATTGACCAGTTCAAGCAGCCGACTGGAGGCTTCCTCATATATCTGCTGTGATTCTCCGCGAACCAGCAATTTTGCTTCTTCACTACGGTTCTGTCTCGAAAGAGCGAGGATCTTTTCATGTTCAACCAGATACCGTTCCCAACTGGCGACAAAATTTTCATACGTATGGTTTGCCTCCGCTGAACTAATGAGGGGTTTGTAATTCGTTTGTCGTTCTGCAATGGATTGTAAGATTTCTTGCATGACCTGTTCATATTGCTTTTGGCTTTCCTCAGATACAGCCAGAATATGTTCCAATTCCGCCACGCGAAAATCTGCGGTCGCGGTCTTGATATCTGAGGTGAAAAGAACCGATGGCAGACGCTTCTCAACGATAATAGTTGACGCCTGGTTGACACGCGCCATCAACATCAGTGCAAGAATCCCCAATACACAGGTGAGCGCCAGAATAGCTGCATATCCCAGGATCATTTTGGTTTTTAGTGTCATCCCTTTAAAAGTCATATTTTTCTCCTCTGTTAAGATCGCACGAAATTGTTATTTCGTGCCTGAAATTGTTCCCCTATCGCCGGTGTGCCATCAGAAGTTACCCGCACATTTACTTTCTGTTTTTCGCATGAGAGATCGGTTGCAACAACGTTTCTCTGGCTTCTTGTGACTGAACGGTTAAATTGGAGAAATCTACACTCAGTGTCCACTCTTTCCCTTCTGTTTCGAGTTCTTCGATCTTCTCCATAAAAGTCTGATGAAATTTTTTTGCAAATTCCGTATTCCATCTTCCCCAGGCTTTGATTCGTAAAGTCTGTTGTTCAATGTCAAACAAAAATTCAAATCCTTTGTTCTGAGATAGCACGAAGCTCACCTCCTCTGCTGATCCTACATTCATATATGAGGGAAAGCAAACATTATGCCAGGAAATGTTTTGTAGGCTGAAATCCTTTGTTTAGAAGAACGAGAAAAGACTCATCCGGGAGGATATGCGAAAAATAAAATCAGGCAGTTATGCCTGATGATACAAGAAAATATCGTGTAATTCTTTGAAAAATAAAGACATAAATTAAATCGGGCATAAGTGCCCGATTTTCAGGCTAAGTTACATTATACTGTTTTAGCTTGCGATAGAGCGTTTTGGGATCAATGTGTAATACCTCTGCAGTCTGGCCCCGGTTCCAACGGCAAAGCTCCAGAGTTTGTAAAATCATTTCTTTCTCAACCCCTGCGACGACATCCCGGAGTCCCTGTCCGTTCTGAATGGCCCTCTGTTTCTTTTTCTCTTCAATTTCTCGGAGGCGAAAACCGATGAAATCCGTTGCGCCAACGGTCAAATAGCGATAGAGCGTATTGCGCAGTTGACGGATATTTCCAGGCCAATCATGATGGTACAAGCTGTCTAAGATATTACCTGGAATCGCCGAAGGAGGGTTTTCCGGGTTGAATTGAGCGAGGAAATGTTCAAGCAACAGGGGAATATCCTCTCGACGCTCTCGCAAGGGTGGCACTGTGATCACAATCACATGAATCCGGTAAAAGAAATCTTCGCGCATCAATCCCTGTTCTACCAATTCGTGTAGAGGGTGATTTGTGGCGGCAATGATGCGTGCATTGGCTTTACGAGGCATCCGTTCGCCAACAGGGGTGTATTCTCCGTTTTCAAGCACACGTAAAAGCTTGACCTGCATTGTGGGTGTCAATTCTTCAACCTCATCCAGGAACAAGGTTCCTTTATGCGCTGCGGCAAAGAGGCCCTGTTTATTTCGATCTGCGCCTGTAAACGCTCCCTTACAATATCCAAAAAATTCGCTTTCAAATAACGGCTCAGGTACGGCCCCGCAGTTGACCGGCACAAAGGCTTGTTGTTGTCGCGAACTGAGTTGGTGAATCGTATGGGCCACCAATTCTTTCCCGGTTCCGGATTCGCCGCAGATGACTACATCTTTTTCAGAAGCTGCTGCTTTTATGATCATCTCATACACGGTTTGCATCGCCGGGCTTCGGCCGATAATCTCGCCAAGCCGGTAGCGATCTTTCATCGTTGCCCGCAGAGTCAGGTTTTCGTGCAACAGCCGATCTCGTTCTTGTTGGATCGTGATCCCTCGTACTTTGTGTTTAGTAATATCGTGCAGATTAACCAACAAGGCCGGTGCGCCTTGCCAGATGATCACGCTATAGTAGCCCTCTATCCAGATTTCCCGTTTTTCCGACGTGACCAGGCATTGTAATATTGAACGAGGTTTGAGATTGCTTTGCTCGTGAGTAAAGTGGGCCAGCATATCTTCGAATTCGGCCTGATAATCTTGTCGAAGAATCTCAAGGGGAGATTTTCCCATAAGATGCTCGGCCTTAATGCCAAGCATAGCAGCAAGCGCGTCATTCACAAAGACCAATTTCCCATGCTGCAGGATTCCGATCCCATCTGCAATATGTTCCACCAGAAAACGATATTGTTGTTCACTCTGTCGTAACGTGGCTTCTGCCTGCCGTTTTTCGACCAGAATATGCTTCTTTTCTAATGCGCTGTTTATGGAGGGAACCAGGCGAGAGAGATGCTCCTTCAGGACATAATCGGCGGCCCCCATTTTCATGCAATTCACGGCAATTTCTTCATTGAGGCCTCCGGTTACAATGATCACTGGAGCCAGAGGCGCCAATTCTTGAGTCAACAGCAATGCGCTAACTCCGTCAAATTGAGGAAGGTGATAATCCGCCAGAATCAAATCTGGCGAGAACTCCGTAAGCTGTTGGAGAAAATCAGCACGAGTTTCAACGCGGCGCGCAAGATAGACAAGACCATCGTATATAAGCTCTCGCTCCATCAATTTCAGATCATACACTGAATCTTCAAGGAACAAGATGTGTAATGGGCGGCTCATAATTCGCCTCTCCTTCTCTTTACTGTTTTCACTCTTCTGAATGTGTTTCCTGAGCAGAAAGCGTAAAATAAAATGTCGCTCCTTGGTTGACTTGTCCCTGAGCCCATACCCGCCCCCCATGTCGTTCAATGATACGCTGTACAATGGCCAAACCCACGCCATTGCCTTCAAAGTCCCGAGAACTGTGCAAGCGTTGAAAAACATCGAAAATTTTCCCAACATGTTGCATATCAAAACCCACGCCGTTATCCTGAATAAAAAAGATCTTTTCGTTCTGTTCTCCCTTACTGCCGATTTCAATGCAGGGGCTATCCTGATGAACCGAGAATTTGATCGCATTTGTTAACAAATTGAGCCAGACCTGGTGCAGCATCGCCAGATCTCCCACAACGCTCGGCAGAGGATGAAGTATGAAACGAATTTCTCTATCCTGCGGTTTCACTTCTTCAAATACCTGATGAACCAGCTTCGTCATATCAACTGCGGTTTTCCTAATGGCTTTGCGACCTGAGCGAGAAAATGCCAGGAGAGCATCAATCATACCTTGCATTCTGCGGACGCTTCCCGTAATCACGTTCAAAACCTCTTTGCCTTTGAGTTGTCGAATTTTCTGTTCCACACGTTTATGCTCGGTAATGTCCAGTCCAATGCCGATATGGGAACCGTCCGAAAAGGCGACATTGGTCCAGGTTGTATTGAGCATTCTGCCGTCTCGTACGCGGGTTATAAAATCTCCCCAAATCCGTTCGGACTTATAGATAAAATTAACGACATACTGACGGTATTCAGGATCAGGATACAATTCTTCCAGAACATTTTGCGTCTGAACCTCTTGTAATGACCAGCCCAGGGTCTGTTCCCAACAACGATTTACCCATTTATAATTTCCTTGTTGATCGAAAAATGCGATCATTACCGGGATATTATCCAAAATAGTTTGTAAAACTTCATGCTGTTGGTACAGTTTGCTCTCGGCCTGTTTGAGTTCGGTAATATCAGAAAATGTGGTATATACCTGGTATGGCGTAGGGTCTCCTGGCTTGAATTGAGGGATAGCGCTTACCAGAATCCAGTGGTACGCTTGTTCTTGAGGATGAAATACTCCCATCATAACATTTTGAATGGGACGGCCAGTTTTCAACGCAATCATAGCAGGATGGACATCACTCGGAAAATCGGAGCCATCGGGATGAATGGTTTTCCAATAAAATGCAATATTGTTCATCTGGTTGCCTCATGCGTTGACGTCCTGGAATCCTGTCTATGTGGTAAAACTACAGGAGGTTGGAGAAGTCAGACAGCCTTCCCCAGGCCCTCCTGTGCGGCGTGAACTGTTACAACTGCGTAAAAGTGCCTTGCTGAGTAAGCGCAGGATTACTGGCCAGGCTTCCGGTAAAGTTCCCGACCTTTTTCTGCGTGAAAGTAAAAGTGTAGTTAATTTGCAACCCTGCAATCTGCGTACTGGTCAATGTGAGTTCTCCGCTGTCATCAGTAACCTTATTATAGGTATAGGTGCCTTGATCATTCGCAATATTAGCGTCACCTGTCACTATATAAGTCCCCTCCGCAGTAAAAGCAACTGTGGCTGTGCCGGTACTGGCTAACGGGGCTGTTCCTGCCGTAACAATCATCTGATAGGTTTTTCCCTGTACGGATCCTGGCGCCAGGTCGTCATCATCGTCGTCTCCGCATGATACTAGCAACAGACCAATTCCAAGCAACATCAAACACAACCAGAGAGATCGTTTTTTCATCATCTGCTTCTTCTCCTCTGAAACTACAAGGATTACACATAAGCAAGGATTGCTGAATTCGGTTTCATCATACCGGGTGAGCAGCCTGCTCATGTTAACTCCTGTGAAAATGTAAAGCGAAATTGTCATTTCGCTCATAAACAGTCCATATTTTCATCCAAGATAACTATCGAAGTTTCAATTTCAATAGACATTTTTCTTTTTGTCAAGTTGTTTCCAAAGAGAACCAACAGATTTTTTAATGCAGTGATGTTGAGGCGATCAAGCTCTCCTTTGCATGACGCAAAGCCTCTTCCAATTTACTGGTGTCGGTTCCTCCGCCCTGGGCTTGCTGCGGCTGTCCGCCGCCGCGTCCATTGATGATGTGACAGGCCGTTTGCATTAACTGGCCGATATGCAAAGAGAGTTCCGGGGATCGTTGAAAAATCAAGGTGGCTTTGCCCTCGAATGTTGCGCCAAAAAGCACCACCGTTTCAGGCGATTGCTCAAGAATTTTGGCGGCCAGAATTTTTAGATCTTTCGGATTGCGATCCTCAAAGAGCCTGGTCAGCACCCATATCTCGCCGCAGCGTTCGCGTTCAGCCGCCAGAGTATTGGCTTCATATTCGAGTAATTGCTGCGTCAGATGATGATACTCGCGGCGCAAGTTTTTCGCGTCTTCTTGAAGTTTCTCTACATTAGCAGGCAGATCGGCTTCGCCGGAACTCATGATTTCGGAGAGTTGTTTGACAACGATTGTTTTTTGCTGATAATCGCGTAAGGCCCTCGCTCCACAGAGAAAATGGATACGAAGACCGCCTTTATAATTTTCCGCTTTTGTGATTTTGATGACGCCGATTTCACCAGTTTTAGAACAGTGCGTTCCGCCGCAGGGCGAGTAATCGAAGTCTTTGATTTCCAGGATACGAATATTCTCATCAACGGTTGGCGGTTTACGAACCGGGAAACGCTCCAGTTCATCTTTTGTAACAACATGGGCCAGCACATCGCGATTTTCATAAATAATTCGATTGGCAAGACCTTCAACTGCGATCAGCGTTTCCGGTTCGATTCCCGGCACATTGAGGTCAATGGTTGAACTTTCTTCTCCTAAATGAAAAGATACGGTTTCAGCGTTGCAGGTCTGCATGAAGGCTTGCGACAACAGATGCTGCCCGGTGTGCTGCTGGATATGATCAAAGCGTCGTTCCCAATTGATTTGACCCTCCACGCTGCCGGTTCGAAGGGGCTGCGCCAGAAGATGGATGATCTGCTGCTGGTCGTCTTCAATCACATCAATCACCGGCACGCCATTCAGCGTGCCGGTATCATGGGGCTGCCCGCCGGAGGTCGGATAAAACGCGGTCTGTTCAAGGATGACGCCGAATTTCCCGTCAATCTCTCTGGCTTCAACCACGACTGACGAAAAAGTGCGTTGATACTGATTGTGATGATATAATTTGCGAGTCATACTCTATGCTCCTTTGAAACTACATGGATTTCCCATAAGCAAGGATTTCTTATCCCTTGTGCGTGTCCAAAAACCCGGTTTCTCTATCGGTTTAAAAATAGTCCTGCAAGCCTGACTGGATGATTTCATAGGGTTGAATCATCTCCCAGAGAGCCTGTGCCTGATCGTCTGAAATATCAGGTTTCCCCGGTGCCATCATGAGTTGCATCACCTGGGGCGTCATTTCGAGGTTCTCCTGAACCTGCATTCGTTCAATAAAAACTTGTTTATTACGTGTTAAGGGTATTTCAAGAAAGGGACGACGATAAGAAATCGCCGGAAGAATTTTCGCCTCGCTGTAACTGACAAAAATCCGAAATCGCGCGAATGTCAGGGAATCCCATAAAGATTGGTTGAGGTATAATCTCTCTTTTGCAGGAACAAGCTGCCATGCACCAGCGTCTTTTCCTTGTTGTTCAAATTGTTCGACCTGCCGCCCCAGCGATTCCGGCGTTCCTGTGATCCAAAGCGTGCGAATGTAGCCGCTTTCTGTCGTATCTTCATACGCTTTTTTCACCTGATTCGCATTGCGTTTGCGAAAGGCCGCGAGTTGAAACCGGTGTTTATACACAAAGGAACAGTAATTAATCGGAAGTTCAAGAGCATTATCAAGCGCATATTTGATCAATTGCAACGCCGCGAGTTCCGATTCCAGTACTGTCACCTTTTCACCGTGCAAAAAGGTATAATTTTTTTGACTCAAATATTGATAATTATGGGGGGTCAAACGTAATTGATGCAGGTTCAGGTAATTGACGCCGCTGCCCTGCATTTCGTGCAGCCTGGATTTCATGGTTTCCAGTTCTTCCGGGATAGCCGGAATTTCTACCGTCACGTGTTTGATAACGCCGGCCGCTTTTTGGGCAGAATCTAACTGATAGTTCGTTGCGCCGATATTGAAACGGATTTCATCGAGTCCGGCGTCACGTAATCTTTTCAGATTATCCATATTGACGAAGCGTCCACTTGTATAGAGCCACACATACACGGCATCGCCCAATTTTTTTTTGATGGCGCTGACAAAGCTGACGGATTTATCAAAAGTAAGAAACGGTTCTCCCCCGCTGATGCTCGCGCCTTTGAATTGAAATTTTTCAAGATAGCTGACGTATTCGGCCGGTTTGTGGAACGGCACGAAATGTGTCATTGGCACGTCAATTTTGGTCTGTTCAGTTGGGCAATAAAAGCAGCCGCACGGACATTTGCCGTTGATAAATAAACACGACCAGGTTCCTTCGCCGCAACATGTGCATCCTGGTGAAAGTGTCCGACAATCCAGCTTGGTGTGGTTATACCCAAATTGAACGGCATCCTCCAGGGCATGCAAAAGTGCCGCCCGTTGTTCGGAAGCTTTCTTTGCCTGGTCTGGTGACAGCCAGGTTAATTGCTGGCATTGTGCGCCATATTCCTCAATATTCGCAGAGATTCTCTGTTCCTGAATAGGTTGTTGCATACATGTTTAGTACAAAAACCGAGTTTTTTCGAAAAACTCGGTTTTTTCCGGAAGTTTCTTATTGAACCATGGTCTCCATCACCTGCCTGAAGGACGGGGGTAAAGGAGATGTAAACGTCATTTCTTCCCCTGAGAGCAGCCGGCAGGTAAGTTGATGCGCGTGCAGCAGTAAACGGGGAAATTGAGCCTGGATTGATTTTTCGCCGTAACGGGAATCGCCGACAAGCGGATGCCCGATGCTGTAAAAATGTACGCGAATTTGATGACGGCGTCCGGTGAGCGGATGAATCTTGACGAGCGTATAGGCTTCAAATCGCTGAGTTACGGAAAACTCTGTAATACAGGGTTTCCCCTGTTTGAGATCGATCCCCATGCGCCCTGAGCCAAATTGCCGGATCGGGGTGTCAATTTTGTGGATCGCTCGCTCGATCACCCCATGGGTCACAGCCATATAGGTTTTCTGAATCTTGCGTTGGTTAAATTGCTCGTTAAGGTTTTTATGCGCAGCAGCGTGTTTCGCAAACACCAGTACACCGCTCACTTCTTTATCGAGTCGGTGGACAATATACAGTTTATGAGCAACAGACGCTGATATCAGGCCAAGCAGACACTCTTTTTCTTTCTGGCGTTCAGGAATTGTTGCAATCCCCTCGGGTTTTTCTACCACAAGCAAATCATCATTTTCGAACAAAATCGAAATCATATTTTTCTTCCTTCAATTATGCATTACTCAATTTTTTTACAAGACACAAGGCATTCATTTCTAACGTGAGATATTTATCAATAAAAAAATATTGAAGAACGGTAAAACTCTTGACAATGCCCAAGAGAAGCATAACAATACAAAGTATGCTGAAATAGAGGGTTGACTGGTTGAGAAACAATGTGAAACAACGCTAAAGCGTTTACGACAAACGGGGATTTTCAGAGGAGAAAATATGTTTGAGAAACCATTTCTGAGCACAAAAGAAGTCGCTCAATTTTTAGATGTCAATGAAAAAATGGTCTATTCCCTGGTATCTGATAAAGGCTTGCCAGCCACGAAAATCACCGGGAAATGGCTGTTTCCGCGCCGTTTAGTTGAACAATGGCTGGAAAATCATATCATCAATTATCCGAAATCGGCCTATATTCCTTCGTCGCAAGGCATGTTGATTGTTGTGGGCAGTCATGATGTTTTGATGGAGCGCACGATCGGGTTATTTAACCAGATGTATCCTGAACACCTGGCGGTGTTTGGCAATGTTGGGAGTTTGGGAGGCTTAAAAGCCCTCAGCCGCGGACTGTGCCATATTGCGGCCAGCCATTTATTGCAAGAAGATGAAGAAGAGTATAATTTTGATTTTGCCAACCAGGAACTCGGCGGAGAACTTGCGGCGGTTGTCAATTTTTGCCGACGAGAACAGGGCTTACTCATCGCGAAAGGGAATCCAAAAGGGATCGATCGAATTACTGACTTAGCGAAACCGGATGTGACGGTCGCAAATCGTCCTGTCGGCACCGGAACACGTTTATTGTTCGACCGGGAATTGCAAAAAGAGGGCTTAAACGGGCTTGATATTCACGGGTATCAACACGAATTTCGCAGCCATTGGGATGTCGCGCTGGAAGTGCATACGGGCCGGGCAGACGCCGCTCCTGCGATTAGAGCCGTCGCTGATTTGTTTGAATTGGATTTTCTGCCGCTGCGCTGGGAACGCTATGATTTGCTGATCTCAAAAAATCGTTTTTTTGAAGAAGGAGTCCAGCTCTTTTTAAATTTACTGCACGAAAATGCCGTGAAAAAACTTGCCCAGGAACTGAACGGATATGATTTAAGTGTCTGTGGAAAAATGGTTTTCCAGCACCAGGCCACATTGAAAAAAGGAAAATCCGCTGAAGAGTGATGCTTTAGGCAAGAAGTTTTTACTATCAAGACTGGTCGGACCTTGGCAGACACGTCTGAGTTGTCCGACAAGGCCACCCCACCCAGGGATTTCCGAAGTACTAAAAATTTCTGTCCCAAAGCAGTAGATTCTGCGTTTTGTATTTTCCCAACGGATAAAAGAACACAACGGATATTTTTTTTCGTTGTGTTCTTTTATCCGTTGGGAAGATTTCCTGAAAAACTTGCAAGATGGGTGATATGCCTGCCTTGCTGTGTGCATATTTGCTCAAGCTGGTTCCAGACGCGAACAAACAGGTCAGCCTGAAAGCGGCGCACGGGTTTCAGGTCATTTCCTCCCACAGCATACAACATACGCTGTTCAAACAGTTTGCGTAAAATCATAACTCCCAATGTCGTCCGTCCTCCCTGCTGTTCGGCTTCATGCAACACTTCAGCCAACGGCATTGACTTTTCAGGCAGGTCCAGTCCTTTCAGAAAATTCAGAATACGAATTGTCACAAACAAGGTGAAGAGATTATCTCGTGTGACATGCGGCGTTTCGATTGCCATAGCGGTCAAACGCGCTTTAAATACGTCAGCTTCGGTCAATGGTGGAAATGCTTGTGCAAGCGGTGAGCCGGGTGTCAAATAAAAAATGGAAGCTCCAAGAAGCACCGGTAATTGAGCGTTGATCACCAGGGTTGCAATCATCGAATTTAAGGATTCCTCCGGCAAGCCGAGAATTTGATAGGACACAATCTGAAATCCGAGTTGTGTGGCTTTATGGACAATGTTGAAATAATGTTCCAGCGAATGCGGGCGATGCGCCTGGCTGCGAACAGCATGGTTCGCGCTGACCAGCGACAGGTTCAGATGCGTGAATCCGGCACGCTTCATTGTATTCAGTAATTCGTCATCCAGACTATGATACGACAGACCGTTCATGGCCAGAAATTGAAGATCGTTGTTGGGAAAGACTTCAATAATTTTTTCACAAAGCTCTATCATGGCTTGACGATCAAAAGTCAGGTTATCATCTTCAAAATCAAAGATACGATAGCCGGCCTCATAGCGCTGGCGGAGTTCGTGCAGAATCGCCTTGTTTGAGCGGCGGCGGTAACGATGTCCAAAAGTGAGGTGTACTGAACAGAACGCGCAGCGGTGCGGACAACCGCGCGACGTAATGACGAAACTCAGAGGTCGCTGTTCGAACAAATAGCGATTCGCAGGAAAATCGGAAAAATCAGGCACAGGGATGTCATCAATCTCATAATTCGGAGCAAGCGGATTTAATCGCAGCTTTCCCTGTTGTTTGAAGCCTAAATTCGATACGTGGTTGTAGTCTGATTGCTGCATCCAGGCTCTCAGAAATTCTACCAGCGGCCGCTCGCCTTCGCCGCGAACCACAAAATCAATGCATTCATGTCGCAGCATGTGTTCCGGCTCCGCCGAGACATGCGCCCCACCGACAATGATCGGCGCGTTCCAGCGTTGTTTGATCGCCTCAGCGCAGCGCAGCACTTCGCGGTAATAAGGCGAAAATAAGGATGAAATTCCGACCAGATCAGGCTGTTCGGCCGCAACATCTGCGACAAGGTCTTCAAAAGAGGCCCCAAAGTGGTAATAGTGATAAAATGAGGAAAACGGACTTTTATCAGGATAGGCGTAATAATCTTTGAGATACGCGAGCTCCTTTGGCAGCGGAAGCGTGCGCCGGCCCCAACCCTGGTGGTAATCTTTCACCACGACCTGAAAGTCAGGCAGGAACTTCTGCACGGCCGCCTTGAGATAACATAACCCTATCGGTTGTAAGCGAATCGCCGTATCATAAAAGTCCTGCACCGGAGGTTGCAGCAAAAGAAGTTTGTAAGCAGTCATGTTAGCGGAGTACCGCATGGCGTTTGCAATGTCAATGTAATTTTGATCGTAATTATTCAAGTGTACTGGCGAACTGCCTTGTTCGAGGGAACTATATGATTTTTCACAATTTTCCGAAAAATTACTTGTCAAGAATCAAAGAAGTTCAATAGTAGTCTTTCAGAAGTTGTAATTTTTCGTTCATGCCGGTTTTTGAGGATGAACGAGTGATAATCAACGCGTATCGGAAAGAGGGTTTACCCACCCCTGCCCCTCCCAGGTAATACTGTTGACTTAAGCCCTGGGCATCAATGCCCAGTCTCAAAGCTGAAGCAGGCTAAAGCCCGCTAAAAGCTCACAAACAGGGCGCTTCAGCGTCCTTCAGTTTTGAGACCGGCCATTGATGGCTGGGGTTAAGTCAATAGTATTGCCCTTCCCAGGAGGGGATTGAAGGAATTAATGATCTTGTTTTCCGATACCCATACTACAGACGCTGCGATGTTTGCTGTATATTATTTCCGAATTTGAACATTGACCTGGAGCGCCGGGCGGCGCTTAATGGTCAGCCTGTGCATATCCGGGCGTAATCGGAGCGCAGCATTATTTTTCTTGCCATAATATGTGCGTCCTCCGTTGTTACTGCCGGTCTGTGCAGGCAGTAACCGGCGCGTGGTTTCGTTTGAGATGAACGCCACGCACAACAAAGGAGGTTTACGCATGTCTCACCAATACGAAGGACTCAGTCGTTTTTTTGCATCCCGCAAAGGAATTATCCTCGCCGGAGCAGTGATTGGCCTGTTCGCGTCGCTCTTACAAAAATTTGGCAACCCCCCGAATATGGGCATCTGTGTCGCCTGTTTTGAACGCGATATTGCCGGAGCGCTCGGTTTGCACCGGGCGGCTGTGGTACAATATTTGCGCCCCGAAATCATGGGGTTTGTGCTGGGGGCGACGATTGCAGCGTTATCATTTGGCGAATTTAAGGCTCGTAGTGGGTCTGCTCCGCTTGTCCGTTTTTTTCTCGGCATCTTCGCCATTATTGGCGCATTAGTCTTCTTAGGATGTCCCTGGCGCGCTTTGCTGCGACTGGCCGGAGGCGACCTGAATGCCATTACAGGCCTGGCTGGTTTAACCGTCGGCATTATTCTCGGCGTGCAGTTTCTTAAGTCCGGCTACAATTTAGGACGCGCCCACAAAACTTATCCTGTGGTCGGCTGGCTGATGCCAGGCTTGATGATTCTCCTGCTCCTTTTCCGACTTGTCCGGCCGAAGTTTGGCGAGGGGGCGGCGATTTTTTTCAGCGAGAGCGGGCCGGGATCCCTGTATGCTCCGCTGCTCATTTCGCTTGTAGCCGGACTCCTGATCGGCTTTTTAGCGCAGCGTACCCGTTTTTGTACAATGGGTTCGATTCGAGACGTCATCTTGATGGGTGATACTCATTTGATCAGTGGGGTCGGGACACTCCTTGTGACGGCCTTTGTCGTTAATCTTATCCTGGGTCAGGTAACGTTCGGCTTTGCTCCGCAGCCCGTGGCTCACAGTAGTCATCTCTGGAATTTTTTAGGTATGGCCTTGTCTGGCCTGGCCTTTACATTAGCCGGAGGATGTCCTGGAAGACAACTGTTTTTAGCAGGCGAAGGCGATGGAGATTCCGGCGTGTTTGTGCTTGGCATGATTGTCGGGGCCGGGATTTCGCATAACTTTATGCTGGCCGGGAAAGCGGATGCGCTTGTAGAAGGCGTGCTTCAGGTCGGAGGTATTAGCTCCGCCGGTATGCTGGCCGTGATCTTCGGCTTTGCCGTCTGCCTGGTCATCGGCTTGACCATGCGTGAAAAACTTTCATAAGTTTCGACACCCACATCTCAGACAAATCAGAAGTGAGAAAAGTGAAGTGAATCTGGGAAATCTGTGGTTGATTGACAAAAGAGTGAACATGAGCGTATGCTCACCCGATATGATGAAACTACAAGGATTTCACATAATCAGGGATAAAAATCCTTGCTTATGAGTCATCCTTGTAGTTTTAGAGGAGGAAAAAAATATGGCGACACAAGTTGATGCACGCGGATTATCTTGCCCCCAGCCGGTGATTTTAACCCGGAATGCGATTCAGAAAGGGGTTTTTCCGATAGAAGTGCTGGTTGAAACCGTCACCTCGCGCGAAAATGTGCGCAGAATGTCCGAAAAAGCCGGATGTCGCGTGGAAATCGAAGATCTGGGTGATGAATATAAATTAATCCTGACAAAATGAAGACAATGGAGACTTTAATCTATTTTGACAATGCTGCTACCTCCTGGCCTAAACCGCCGGAGGTAGCGGAAGCGATGACGCATTTTTTGACTCACATCGGCGCCAGCCCTGGACGTTCAGGGCATCGTCTGGCGCTAGAAGCGGGGCGCATGGTCTATCAAACACGCGAAGTTCTGGCGGAGTTATTTCATGCGCCCGATCCGTTGCGCGTGGTCTTTTCACATAACGTCACGGAGTCGCTGAACCTGGCGTTAACCGGGCTGCTGCGTCCGGGCGATCATGTGATCACCAGCAGCATGGAACATAATTCCATGATGCGGCCCTTGCGGGAATTAGAGCGACATGGGGTAGAATTGTCGATCGTGCGCAGCTCTGATGCAGGGTTGTTGGACCCTGATGACGTCAAGGCTGCAATTCGTTCGAAGACCAGAATGATCGCGCTGAATCACGCCTCAAACGTGGTTGGCACGATTCAGCCGACAGCAGAAATCGGCGTGATTGCCCGACAGCATGATCTGCTCTTCCTGCTTGATGCGGCCCAAACTGCGGGAGCCTATCCGATCGATGTGCAGGCAGAAGGCATTGATTTGCTTGGATTTACTGGGCATAAATCCTTGTACGGTCCGACCGGTACCGGCGGATTAATTCTTGGGGAACGAGTCCGGATCGAGCAGTTACGACCGTTAAAACGCGGCGGCACCGGCAGTCGTTCCGAAGAAGAGGAACAACCCTGTTTTTTGCCGGATATGGCTGAAAGCGGCACGTGCAACGCGGTCGGATTAGCCGGATTACTCACCAGTTTGAAGTGGATCAAGGCTCGAGGCGTCGCGCAGATTCGCCAGCATGAAATGTTGCTCACACAACAATTGCTCGATGGGTTACAGAGTATTACAGGTGTTACTGTCTATGGAATCCGAGAGGTCGCGCGCCAAACCGCAACCGTCTCGTTCAATATTGCCGGAGTAGAACCGTCAGACGTTGGCTTGTGCCTGGATGATGAGTTTGGCATCCTGTGCCGGGTGGGGCTGCACTGCGCGCCAGCGGCGCATAAGACGATGAATACCTTTCCGGTGGGAACCGTGCGTTTTGGCTTAGGCGCGTTCAATACGCCGGAAGAAGTGGCGCGGGCTTTGACCGCCGTTGACACACTTGCCGGAAAAACCGTATGAACCCAGCTAAGAAACCGGGTTTTTTGAAAAACCCGGTTTCTCTTGCCGGAGAAAGAGGATGAACACAACAGAATATGCGGTAATTCTGGTTTATTCAACCAGCCACGCTCTACGGGCGGAAAAAGTGTTAGAAGAAGCGGATATTCCTTGTAAGCTTATTCCGGTACCGCGACATTTAAGCTCGGACTGCGGTTCCTGCATTCGGATTTTCCAGGCCGATAAAGACCGTGCAATTCCTCTTTTGAGGGCTGCAAAAGTTGAAATGACTGGAGTTCATGATGTATAAAACCTGCAAGGCTGGTTCAGGGAACTGGTGTTCCCCGCGGGCTGCAAACCCGTCTGAGATCGCTGAACAGACGATCTGTTCGGTTCGATTCCGAACCCAGCCTCCAGAATTCTATAAAACAGTATTGCCAAAAAACCGGGTTTTTTCAAAAAATTCGGTTTCTATATGCTTGGGGAGACAATATGGCAAAAACCGTTGATGCGCGTGGACTGGCCTGTCCACAGCCGGTCATTCAAACGCGCAATGCGTTACAGGAAGACGTGAACGTCATTACGATAGTGGACAACGAAACCTCGCAAAATAACGTCACGAGGATGGCGGAAAAGATGGGGTGTACGGTGGTGGCTGAAGCCAAAGCGGATGGCATTTATTTGCAGATCAGTAAAGGCGAAGATGCAGAGTCGGAAGTTCATCCGCATCCTGCCGGAAGCGTTCAGGCCGCGGGGCCGCTGGTATTGGTGATTCCTGACGAATTCATGGGGCGTGGCGACCCTGAACTGGGCGGCATTCTCATTCGCGCCTTTTTTCATACTCTGGGAGAAATCCAGCCCTTACCTGACACCATCATTTTTTTCAACAGCGGCGTCAAGCTCGTAGTTGAAGGCTCAAAAGTGCTGGATGATTTACACCTTCTCAAGGGCCAGGGAATCACTATGCTGGCCTGCGGCACCTGCCTGGGGCATTATGGCCTGAAAGACCAGGTAAAAATCGGCGAAATTTCGAACATGTACACCATTGCCGAAACCATGCTCAACGCAGGCAAGGTAGTGAGTTTATAAGCTATTATTGCCCACGAAACACACGAAAACATTGCATGCTGTGTTCCCTTGTGTGCATGTTACTTGCTGTCATGCTAGGGAATCTCTCGTAAGCAGAATGAATAAGTTTGTGTGCTTTTTTTGTGTATTTCGTGTGTTTCGTGGGCTAATTCGCTATAAAACAATGGAGAATCAAAAAATTCGATTGACAGCGTTAACCACAGCGGCTGGCTGAGCGGCGAAAATGGACCCGATGGTCCTGGCGCAGGTGCTGCGTCCGTTACAAGGCTTATTTCCAGCCGCGCAACATCCGAATGTGCTGGTCGGGCTGCACGTCAGCGACGATGCGGCTGTGTATAGAATTACTGACGACATTGCTGTGATTCAAACTGTAGATTTTTTCACGCCGATTGTGGATGATCCTTACGATTACGGCGCGATTGCGGCTGCGAACGCCATGAGCGACATTTATGCCATGGGCGGCGAAGTGGCGCTGGCCATGAATATCTGCGGCTTTCCGCCGGATTTGCCGCAGGAGATGATTGCCGAAATCTTGCGCGGTGGAGCCGAAAAAGTCGCTGAAGCCGGAGGCGTGCTGGTCGGCGGGCATACGGTGGATGATAAAGAACCCAAGTACGGCCTGTCAGTGATGGGGCTGATTCACCCTGACAAACTGCTGACCAAAGCTGGCGCAAAAGTCGGTGATGTGTTAGTGCTCACTAAATCGCTGGGCGTGGGTATGATCACGACCGCCTTAAAGGCGGATGTGGCCGAGCCGCAGCATATTGCGCCTGCGATAACCAGTATGAAACAATTGAACCGTGAAGCCACGCGCCTGATTCAAGAGGTCGGGGTTCATGCCTGCACCGATATTACCGGTTTTTCGCTGCTGGGACATGGCGCTGAAATGGCAGAGAAAAGCGGCGTGCAACTGCGCTTCTTTGTGGAACAGATTCCGTTTCTGGAAGGGGCCAGACAATATGCGGAAGATTGGTTGTTTCCGGGCGGGTCCTGTAAAAATCAACGTTGTTATCAAGAAAGCGTTCACTTTGCGCCAGGTATCTCGGATGAAATGCAGTTATTGTTGTTTACCCCCGAAACCTCCGGCGGGTTACTGGTCGCCGTTCCTCCTGAACAGGCTGCTCACCTGACTGCCCGATTTGCTGAAGCCGGACACGTCTGCGTTGTTATTGGCGATGTACAGGCTGGGGAAGGCATTCAGGCGGGCTAATGCCCCGGCGGACAAAAGCTAGGGTTTTGACACAGTGGTTTTCTCTGAAGTGCACGCGAAAATTGCTGATTTTATCATCTTTTTGCTTGACGTGCGTTTCCTTTTACTCTATTGGATTGTGCCTCTTGTCGTATAATAATAAGGAAAAAACAATTGGACTTATGCAGTACCCCCCATCAGCCTCCGTACATGGCAGGGCCGTGAAGTTCTACCCCCTCAGTCCCCCGCAAGCGGGGGAAGTCAATCCGTTTCCCCCCCGCTTGCGGCGAGGGGGGGGAATAAAAAGGGGGGGGGACAGTTTTTCCCCTGCGAGAACTTAACAGTCCTGCCGCTTGCGGAGGGGGAAGGGGTATGCGTAAGTTCTGAACAATGATTGTATGTGCCCGTTTATGCAGTTTGATCAGGTGAGTTATCAATATCCTGCTCAAAATGAACATGTGCTGACAGAGGTCTCATTTTGCTTACAGCACGGGGAATTTCTCGGCATTCTCGGAGCGGATGATTCCGGTAAATCAACGCTGGCTAAATTGACTAATGGTTTATGTCTGCCTTCAACGGGAACCATAACCATTGCCGCCTGGCAGTTTGACGCTAATCTGAAAACATTACCAGCTTCGCAGCAACAGCAGATTCTGTATCAGGTTCGTCAAAAGGTCGGAGTGGTATTTGCTGACCCGGAAAATCAGATTGTTGGCACGACAGTCGAAGAAGATGTGGCCTTTGGTTTGGGGAATCTGGGGCTTCCCTCGGCGGAAATTCGCCGGCGGGTCGCATTCTATCTGAAACAGGTCGGGTTGGATGGCTATGCCGCACGTTCACCGCATAAACTTTCGGGCGGTGAACAGCAGAAATTATGTATTGCTGGCATCCTGGCCATGGAACCTGACGGCCTTGTTTTCAATGAACCGCTAACTTTTCTCGATAACGCGAGTCGTCAGGAGATACTCGCCCTGCTGCAAACGATTCATGCATCTGGCAAAACGATTGTGTATCTGTCGAGTTCTCCTGAAGAATTGTCGCTGGCGCAAAGGATTCTACTGCTGTCACACGGCAAGATCGCCGGAGAATACCATCCGACGACGTTGTGGAATAGCCCCGCATTGTTCGAGAAAATTGGTTTAACACCACCGGATATGATCGTGTTGCGGGGCGCATTACTCGCGCACGGTTACCCTATTCACTCGACTTTCTTGACACCTGAAGCCATTGTCGCAGATATATGCTCTTCTCGCGCATGAATCGGATCTGCGGCGAGCCGTGCCTGTATAGGCTTTATGATAAAAGCTCTGCCCTGATTAAAAGACTTCTACTGCGGTGGCTTTGAAATGCAGATAGACCGGCATTCCGGGATGAAGTTCCATCTCATGATAGGAATCTCTGGTAATTTTAACTTCAAAGCTCTCGCCGGCCTGCACTTTTAAAGCGACGTGATCGCCGGCGTCAATGATATGCGTAATATGACCGTGCATAGTATTGCGCATGCTCGATTCAAAAGGGTGTTTAGAAAGCGTGATATTCTGGGAAGCAATAGCAACAGTCGCATGACCTTCATGCGAGGCAATCACTTCAAATTGTACAAGCGGCGTTGTAAAACAGCAGAGATCATTGTTCCGGGTAATCGTTCCATGAAAAATATTGTTGAGCGGCGATTTGACCGGACGCCCCCGGAAAAGATGAATGACTTCGTCGGCAATCCGATACGCTTGATCCTGGTAGTGCGTGGTAAAAACCACGGTTGTGCCATATTGATCGCGAATATTGTAAATAATGTTTTCCAAAATCGCTCGATGTTTTTGATCGACATTCGCTGAAAATTCATCTAGAAATATGACGGCAGGTCGAATGGAGAGGGCCCGGGCAATGGCGACCCGTTGCGTTTCTCCGCCGGAAAGCTGCCGGGCTTTGCGCTTTTGAAACCCATCTAAGCCGACAAGCTGCAAACATTCTTTAACGCGTTTTCGACGCGTTTCATGATCGATTTTACGAATTCGCAAGCCATAGTCCACGTTTTTTTCCACGCTGGTATCAAATAATAACGGATCCTGGTGGACCAGCGTGGCCGAAGACCGTAATTCTGCAAGGCCGTCTTCAGCAGGGAAAATTTCTCGGCCGTTGAACACGATTTTGCCTGTCGTGGCTTTTCTGAGCAAGATCAAGGCTTCAAATAACGTGGTTTTGCCAGCCCCATTCGGACCGTAGAGACAGTAAATCTTCCCTTTCTGAAGGATCAGGTGCTCAATATTGAGCACGAGGGTCTCACCAAACCGTTGGGTTAACTGGTGAATTTCAAAAATTGCATTTGATGAAGTTGATGGCATCATAATGTATTATATGGCTGATGCAGTTGAGGGAACATCAGAGAATGGGAATATCTTGACATTCCGCTGGACTTATCAAGCACCGCGTTACCGTTTACGCTGTAAAAAACGCAAGAAAAAATTTACGCCTAAGGCGACACTCATGAGAATAATTCCGAGAGCCAGGCCAAACCCGAACTCTCCTTTGCTGGTTTCCAGGGCAATTGCTGTTGAGAGATTACGCGTATACCCCTTAATATTCCCTCCCAACATCATGGCCGCGCCTACTTCTCCGATCACCCGGCCAAAGCCGGTAACAATCGCCGCGATGACCGCAAATCGCGCCTCTGACAACATGGTCATGGCTGAACGAAATGGGCCGGCGCCCAGGACAATAGCTGTGCGTCGGATGCGAGGATCGACACCCTGGGAAGCGGAAATTGTCAACGCAATAATAGTCGGCATCGCCAAAATATACTGTCCCAGCACCATAGCTGTCGGCGTAAAGAGCAGTTCAAATGATCCAAAGAGCCCCTGGCGAGAGATCAGACCATAACCAAACAGGCCGATGACCACTGTTGGCAAAGCCATCAGGGTGTTCAGTAATGTGATAATGAAACCACGGCCTTTAAACATAGAAATCCCGATCACAAACCCTATCGGGACTCCTGAAAGCGAGGCAAAAAAAATCGCTGCGGCTGAGACTTTGATGGATGTCAGGGTAATCCTTAACACCTCGCTATCAAGGCTGATAATCAATCGTACTGCTTCTGCGAAAGCCTGTCCAAAATATCCCATACGTAATTGTTGAATATGCTAAAAACCGGGTTTTTTTAAGCCCGGTTTTGGTTTGAATTCCCATAACAAGAAAAAAACCAGGTTTCGTTGTGAAACCTGGTTTTTACCCATCCACAAGATCAGTTATTTGATCACCATTGGATAAAACAACGGTTCCCCAAAGGTATCTTTGCCATATTCTTTAATAATCGCCTGTCCTTCCGGTGAAGTGACCCAGCCGATAAAGGCCATGGCTTTCAGATAATTGACGTGCGGGAATTTGGCCGGGTTTACGGCAATTACCCCATAGGGGTTGTAAAGGATTGGATCGCCCTCAAAAAGGATGTTGAGATCCATTTTTTCCGTAAATGCCAGATACGTTCCCCGATCTGATAAGGTATAGGCTTGCTTGTCATTCGCCATTGTCAAAACCGCGCCCATCCCCTGGCCGGCTTCCATATACCACTTGCCTTCCGGATTGATCCCTGCGCTTTTCCAGACTTCTAACTCTTTTTGATGAGTTCCTGAATCATCGCCGCGCGAGATAAATTCCGCCTGGGCCTCAGCAATTTTTTTCAGAACATCTGCTGCGCTTTTGGCTTCTTTTATTCCGGCAGGATCAGCTTCAGGGCCGAGAATGATAAAGTCATTATACATCACATCGCGCCGATTCACCCCATTCTCTTCTGCAACGAATTTATCTTCCGCTGCACGGGCATGCACAAAAACAACATCTACATCGCCATTTGCCCCTAATGCCAAGGCTTTTCCTGTCCCAACAGCGACAACGTCAACTTTTACATTGAATTTTTCTTCAAAGGGTGGCAATAAGACCCCCAGTAAGCCGGAATTTTCTGTGCTGGTCGTAGTAGACATTTTCAGGCGTTCCTGAGCAAAGCCTATATTGGTGATTAGAAGAAGTATAAATAGAATAAATACACTCTTGCGAATAGACTGTTTCATATAATGCCATATTTTCAAAAAGCATCATTTCTGATGAATTTTGAAGGATGCCTTTCTCATCCAAAATAAATCAATTTTTCTCTAATCAGGCGTTTACGACAATATAAAATAATAATGTTGTCCTCTATACGTTATAGTCAATAAAAAAATTTATTTTTTTATTAGTTGTAAGGAGTTACAAATAAAGAAAGAAAACAACAGAGAGTGCTTTGCTACTCCTGGATTCTCTACATTGTGCTTTTTCTTGACAAATTTTCCGTAAAGAAATATCGAGCAAGCAGGGCACTTGTCCCCATTTGTCCTGAGTGATGCAATACTTTACCGGAGAAGATCCTATGAAAAATAGATACTATATACGAAGATGGTTCGCTATGTTCTGGATCGGAAGTATCATGCTATTCATTCCTGTGGCTGGTTGGGGGATGGTTGCTTCGAATGTTCCGGGAATAACGATTTTTGACAGTCAGAATAACGATTTTCACATCGTGTTAGGGCCGTCATTGCAAATAGAAACCGGAAATATGACCTCTACCATTCAAGGCCCGGAGAATGGAGGCTGGAAAAGCCGCCTGGAATGGAGCCTGGATAAACTGATTTACCTTGGCGGCGTTGCTTCAGCTCGATTTCTCGGACAATACGAATTGACGACGGGCTTCTGGAAATCTGTTGCCAGAGGGGACGGAACACTGAAAGATGATGATTGGTTTTATGGAATCTATGGAAATTCCAGAGTAGTTCACTCGAATTCAGGGACGGAAACTGACGGATTGCACGTTAACCTGAATTTCTGCTATCATGTTATACTGAAGGAGGGATTGGTTCTCAGTCCTATCGTCGGTTTTTCCTATACTAAATGGGACTGGGAGACGCGAACCGGGTACCAGACAAGCATTGATCCTTTTACCTTTTATAGCGGCCCCCTGGAAGCTGGTGGAGTATTGTATCAACAGGAATTATACGTACCGTATATCGGGCTTGCTCTGTCGGGTTTGAGGCCATCCCTTGCTCTTGACTTTCATGTGTATGCGCTGTATAGTCCACTTGCCCAGTGCGATGATGAGGACGACCATGTTTTTCGCTCAAAGTTCATTTTGGGTGAGACGGATGGTTCGTTTCTGTCATTGGGGGGGAATCTGCGCTGGAAAATCAACAGATCCTGGTCTGTCGTCAGTAATGTTACTTATACCCACTATGATTTAAGCGGCGAACAGCAGCAATATTTTTACGCCGGAACAAATCCACCGGCAGGAACGATTTATACCGGTATTGATTTGAAGATCGAGGGTAGCCAAACTTATTTTGGTTTGATGACCACCTATGAATTCTAATGGTATGACTTTCGATATTATTCTTCGGGCCAGAAATCCAGGGGGCAGTTCTGATGAAACCGACCTTTTTGGACGTCAGTTCGATGTGAAATGCCTGTTGTATAACTTTTCCCTCCTGTTACAGATAGATGATTATGAAAGCTGTATTTGTAATAGGAGAACTTTTAAGGAAAAACCGATATGTCAATTCAACTGATTATTATTCTTCTGTATCTTCTTGCAACGATTGGGATCGGCGTTTATGCCAAGAAAAAATCGGTCAGTTCAGATGCTTTTCATGGAGCAGGCTTAGGAGTGCTGATGTGTGTGGCTGCCGGAACTGGTGAGTGGTTAGGAGGAACATCTACCACGGGTGTTTCTGAATATGGATATATGTTTGGTATATCCGGGGCCTGGTACACGATTGCCAATGGTCTCGGAGTGATGGTTCTCGGACTGTTTTTTGCAAAACTCTATAGAAGCCTGGATACTGTCACAGTTCCGGGAGTATTGGGCAGTTTTGTCGGACAACAGGCTCGAACGGTTGCCAGTATTTTATTGATTTTCGTCATGATCGCCGTCGGCACCGCGCAAATTATTGCAGCGGGAACTCTGGGGGTTACGGTGCTTAGACTGAATTTTACTCTTTCTGTCATTGCGCTTGGGATCGGATTTATTCTCTACACGCTGGCAGGCGGCATGACTGCTGTGGGATATACCAATATCATGCATTTATGCGCCATGTATGGCGGTGTATTTTTTGCTGTCATGTATGTTATCTCAAAGGCTGGCGGCTTTCAGCAGGTCCATCAGCAATTGCCCGCCAGTTATTTCAGTTTTACGACAATAGGTATACCCAAAGTCTCATCATGGCTGATTGCTTCGATTCTGGGAGCCTGTACGGCTCAGGCAGGCATCCAGCCGATTCTCGCGGCTAAAGACGTGCATGTTGCTAAAAAATCGGCGATTATTACAGCGTGTGTCGTCGCGCCGTTTGGCATATTTACAGCGCTTCTGGGCATGGCTGCGAAAATCAAATTTGATGCTCTGGCAAACGCGAAACTCGCCCTGCCTACCCTGTTGATGAACTTGCCTCCCATTATTGGCGGTATTGTGCTTTCAACGATTCTGGCCGCAATTTTATCAACTGTCTCACCTATTATTTTGGCCTGTGGCACAATGTTTACAAAAGATATCTATCAAAAATTGATCAATCCATCAGCCACTGATACCCAAATGCTGAAGATCTCGCGCCTCACGACCGGCCTGGCAGGAGGTATCTGTATACTTCTGTCCCTGGTTTTGTATGGCAGTACGGCGATCCTGGATATCGTGTACTTTGCCTATACGTTGCGAGGATCGCTGTTCGTCGTACTATTATTTGCAATCTACTGGAAAAAAACTTCCACAAAAGGAGCGATCTGGGCAATGCTGCTCACTGCCTTTACCGGGTTTCTCTGGATCCTCTTTAAAAAAATTACCGGCCATTATCCGATTCATCCAATACTGACCGAAACCTATATCTCCGTGATCGTCGCCTTTATCAGTACCTTCATACTCAGCACCTTTTTTCCGGAAGACCAGCTATCCCGAAAAACCAGGTAATTCAATCGTGTGATAGCGATAATTGAAAAGCTGGAAGCCATTCCCGGAATATTTAGGAAGCGGCCCGGCGCCAATCCATGATGTCAACAGCATCCAGACCGGCAGATTGCCGGCCCGGATGCTGCAGCAGATCGTGGCGTATTCATGGTTCAGGCATATCGGCGCGGAAGCTGGCGATAGTATTCGGATTCCTGCATTTTCTGACGTTTGGCACAGCCGGCCGCCATAATCTCGCATTTCCGCTGTAATTCTTGCAGGGTTTGTTGATATTGTTCTGGCGTGAGTTCCCCGGATCGCAGCAATTTTTCCAGAGCCTGAATGCGAAAACGATCAATGCCCCAGTATTTTTGCGACAATTGGTCATTATGCCCGCCGCGTTTCATTATCAGCGGCGTTTCGATGAAGTACACCGGATAAGTTTTAGTGATACGCAGCCACAAATCGTAATCCTCGCACGCGGGCAGAGTTTCATCAAAATACCCGACTTCATCAAACAGTGAGCGGCGCATCATGACCGAGGAAGGACTGATCACGCATAGGGGCAGGCAGTAAGGAAAAATATAGCCTCCGTACTTTTGATGCTTTTTTTTCGGATTCACCCGCACTCCGCGTCGGATCCAGATTTCTTCAGTATGGCACACTTGCACATCGGGTTGTTGTTCCATGATCGCAATCTGGCGGGCCAGTTTGTCGGGCAGCCAGAGATCATCGGAATCCAGCAAGGCAATATATTTGCCGTGTGAAGAATGAATGCCAAGATTGCGCGCGCTGCTCACGCCCTGATTAGTCTGATACAGATAATGGACCTGATCTCCATATTCGGTGATGAATTCGCGAGTCTGGTCAGTAGAACCATCATCTACGATAATGAGTTCAAACATTCGGGCAGACTGGCTCAAAACCGAATCAATCGCTTCCCTGAGCCAGGCTGCCCGGTTATAGGTGGGGATGATGATGCTGATGAGCGGATGTTGCATCTTACGCTTCTAATGCGTTGGAACAGAAGTTTTTAGAAGTTCGTCGTTCGCGCTTTAGCGCGTTTTCCGCCTGAAGGCGGAACTACAAACTCGTACAAACTTGTGTCCCAGAGCATTAGAGCATCTTTTTGGTTTTTGTCAGGATTTCTCGCATATCCTGGCCGGAAATCGGATCATTCACACCGAACTCGGCGTCGGAGTTAGCCGGAATCAGCCCAGCCGCATAGGTTCGACGAATAGCGTCATACCAATAATTATCGGGTGAGACGTCGTGAAATTGCACGACTCCGGCGGCCGGCAGCCGCGATCCGAGTTGCCCTAAGAGGCTGTCAAGCACAAAGGCCAGTTCCCCCTTTACGATCGGTTCCTCAGGGCGGAAATAGCGATCAGGAGGGAGTTTCATTACGTCGAATTGGACGGCCTGGATGATATAGGGTTTGGCCCAATGGGTCGTAATATCTGAAATAATCACCATGCGTGACGGCGACGAAAGCTGATGTTCGAGATTTAGATCCACCATGAGCAGCGCCGCCACATCCCCTCGAGTGACCTGCTCGGCGGAAAAAATTTGCGTGTATTGGGGGGGGAGATTAGTTCGTACGTTTTTGGTCTGAGCCTGGTCTAATAAGGTCTGAACTTCTTGATTGGCCGGCTGGGTTTGTAAACCCTGTTTGAAATAATTCATGGCTTCATGATAGTGATCGAGCGCCATTTGTACCTTTCCGGCGCCGATAAGCGCCGGCAAGTATTCGGGATCCTGCGACAGGGCTTGTTGAAAATAGCCGTCTGCCATCATGTAATCGCGAGATTGCAGATACAGATCGCCGATCTCGCCGGCAAGTTCAAGATTAGGAGCGACTGAATAGGCCTTTTGCAGTTCAATCACCGCACGCTCAAGATCGCCAGCGTTTTTATAGGTCATCCCCTGGGTATAATAGGAAGTGAATAACTCTTGCACAACACGTTCACTTTGTTCGCGGGCATATTGATTGGCAGGATCTAATTCCAATACTTTGCGATACACACTCAAAGCTTCTCGATAGTTCCCCATCTTCGCATTCATATCGGCTAAGGCGGTATAGGCCGGCACAGAATAAGGATCGTAGTAGAGCACTTTATTGTAATACGTTTCGGCGACCATGTATTCGCCTCGCATATTATAGACATCTCCTAAACTCAGATACGAACGCAAGTGCATCGTATCGCGTTGAATTGCCAGATCAAAATATTGAATCGCTTCCTCCAGGGCTTCACGCTTGAAGGCTTGTAATCCTTGTTGATACGCCCACTCTGCTGTTGAGCGTTCCAATTCCTCTTGTATTTGACGCTCTGTCGGGCGCGTTGGTAGGGTTTCAGGACGGCGGCCCGGGGTTTCAGGATAAGGAGCGCAGCTTGTCAGCACCAAGAGAAAGCCAATTCCCCATAGGATTTTGATATTCATAACCAAGAACGTTTTTCTATTGACGCGTTCATTTTTCATGCTTCACCTCTACTCGTGGTGTTTATAGGTTTGTATCAGGTTGTTGCGGCCTGTGTTTTTTGAAAGTTCCCAGCGAAAACTCGTTTTGTAGATCTGTTGTAGTGACTATTTTCTTTTGTGTCAAATAATTTCTCACGTTTTCCTGAGAAACCAGGTTTTTTCCGAAAAACCCGATTGCTTGAGTTTGGCAAAAGCGAAAGTTCTTTTTTTACACTTTACTAACAACAGTTCGGACATGTTTTAAATGGCAAGGTGGCTGCCTTCATAGGCTCTCAATGTAAGTCGTTATACATGAAGTTATGTTATTTTAGTAAAATTTAATAAAATTTTAATTGTCATCTTTTTTTTCTTGCCAAAAATTTCTGCCTGGTTTTAGTGGTTATATCTCTTTATAAAAATCGAAAACAGAGGGGGAAAAATTGGGTCAAAGCATGTGTGCAGCAGGGACTTTACCTTATTTTCAGAGGTTTATAAAGAGAGCGTTGCCGTATTCAGAGGTGTGATGTCAACATCTATCAACAAACTTTACAGGAGGTATGGTTATGCGTAAAACGTTTATATCCGTCGTGTTAGTTGCTGCGATGCTGGTTGCCCTGGTTGGCACCGCTTCCGCAGAAGGCGAAAAAATTTATTTTATCGTGAAAGCCACGGAATCTGATTTCTGGCAAATTGTGATTGATGGCGGGAGAACGGCTGGCGAAGAATTTAAAGTCGAGTTTATTGCTGAAGCTGCTCCGACAGAAGCCGATGTGGCTAAACAGGTTGCCATTCTCGAAACCGCTATTGGTGACAAACCGAACGGCATTGTATTGGCGCCGACCGTTGAGGACGCTCTGGTGCCCGGGATTGAACAAGCGGCAGCACAAGGGATTCCCGTGATTGTGATTGATAGTGAAGCCAGAACGGATAAGCATGTGGCATTCCTGGCCTCCGATAACGTTACCATTGGGCGTATCGCGGCTGACAAGCTTGCGGAAGCGATGATCGCTGACTTTGGCGAAGCGAAAGGCCAAGTTGCGGGCATTACCTTTATGTCTGGCGTTGGCTCCCTGGAAAGACGAAAACAAGGCTTTATGGAACAGATTAAAAATTACCCGGATATCGAAGTGGTCGATTTTCAGGACGCTCAAGGAAAACAGGGACAGACACTGGCCATCGTACAGAACTACCTGACAACATATCCTGATCTGAAAGGGATTTATGCCAATAACCAGTACACGGGCGATGAGACTATCCGCGCTCTTGATATGGCTGGCAAGAAAGACGAAGAAATCGCAACGGTTGTTGTTGATGCTGGTCCTCTGGAAGTTGATGGGTTGAAAACCGGATTAACGGATTTCATGATTGTGCAGCAACCCTGGAAAATGGGCTATATGGGTGTTGAATATGCTCTAAAAGCCATTAAGGGTGAACAACTCGAAAAGTTCATTGATACCGGAGTTGTGGCAATTACGCCTGAAATGATGGCATCTGGCGAAGCGGAAGAGTTTCTGGATCCTGTTGCATTTCACAAGAAAAAATAGCGACCCGGTCGGGACGGGTATTTTCAAAGGAGGGGTGCGCTTAGGGCGTGCCCCTCTTTTTCGTGCACTAACGATAAGGGGGCAGGGCTGTTCAGTTCTCGCAGAGTGAACCTGTCACCCCCCTTGTTCCCCCCTCCGCAAGCGGGGGGACGAATGACCTCCCCCGCTTGCGGGGGACTGAGGGGGGAGAACTGAACAACCCTGCGATAAGGGGGGGATCTCGTGGCTGAGGAAACCTATACGGTACTGATGCAGAACATCAGTAAGGAATTTCCCGGAGTGAAAGCGTTAGAAGATGTCACCTTTGGGGTAAAAGCAGGGGAAGTGAAGGCCCTGGTTGGTGAAAATGGCGCAGGGAAATCCACGCTCATTAAAATTCTTACTGGCGCGTATTCCCTGGAGAAAGGGGAAATTTATATCCATGGGCACAAAGTGGAAAAAATGACGCCGATCATTTCGGAACAACTCGGGATTGCTGCCGTGTATCAAAACCTGGTGCTAGCTAATCACCTCACTGTGGCAGAAAATGTGATGATGGGCTCGCTGCCGACGCGTTTGGGGTTTCTGGATAAAAAGTTATTGGCGCAAAAGACCCAGGAAATTCTTGAGCGGATTGACTATGCCGAGGCGATTCAACCGACAGAGAAAGTAGGCAACCTGAGCGCCTCGCAACAAGGGATGGTGGCAATTGTTCGCGCGCTCTCGCGTAATGCGAAAATTATTATTTTTGATGAACCGACCGCAGTGCTTGCGGCGCGGGAGGTTGAGGAATTGTTCCGCGTGATTCGCTGGTTGCGAGGGCAAAATATCTCTATCATTTATATTTCGCACCGCCTGGAAGAGATTTTTAAACTGTGCGATACCGTGTGCGTGATGAAAGACGGCAAATATGTCGGAGAAAGAATTGTTTCAGAGAGTAACGAAGATGAACTTATCGCCATGATGGTTGGGCGTGACCTCTCCCAGGATCATTACGATCCCTCGCGTACAATCGGAGAGGAAATGTTACGCGTTGAAGACCTTAGTAATGCGCGCGTCAGCAACTGTTCGCTGCGCATTCGAAAAGGCGAAATTGTCGGTTTGTATGGACTGGTCGGTTCTGGCCGGACAGAACTCTCACGCGCTTTATTCGGAGCCGATCCGATTGCTCAAGGGGCCGTATATGTCAAAGGCGAATTACTTCACAATGTAGATCCTCGTAAGGCCATTGATCATAAGATGGGGTTACTTCCCGAAGATCGGCGGAGACAAGGATTAGCCCAGAGTTTGTCTGTGAAGCACAATATTAACATGCCGATTTATCCTCGCATTGGCACCGCAGGGATTATCAATACGGTCAAAGAAAAAGAGACCTGTGCTCAGTTTATTCAGGCTCTTGCTATTAAAACCCCATCCCCAAATCAAATTGTGCGAAATCTAAGCGGCGGAAACCAGCAGAAAGTCGTGGTCGGCAAGTGGCTTGCCGCAAAATCCAGTGTGTTTATCATGGATGAACCAACGAACGGAATTGATGTGGGAGCGAAAGAAGAGATCTATAATCTGATTAATACCCTTGCCAGAGAAGGGTCAGCGATTTTAATGATTTCTTCGTATATGACGGAATTGATGGGCATTTGTGATCGCATCTTGATTATGCGCAATGGGACGATTGTGGCAGATATTGAACGTCAAAATTTTGATGAAGAGATGATCTTAAGCCTTGCTATCAAGCAAACACCTGCGACTGGAGGAAAAAGTTATGGCATCTAAAAAACTCACATTAAATACCCAGACCGTCGTGTTCATTGTGGCGGTGGTCATGTGGATTCTCTTAAGCCTGGGCAGCAAGAGCTTTCTCTCAGGTATGAATATTCAGAACATTATGCGTCAGATGGCAATTCAAGGGGTCCTTGGGGTTGCAGCTGTGCTTGTGATTCTCACCGCAGGGATTGATCTTTCGGTCGGGTCGCTCGTCGCTTTCGTGAATATTGTCATGTCGCAAATGTTGATCGGAAAGTTTGGCGGCTTAACGATTCCGATTCTTCCCATTCCGGTAATCATCTTTGTCTGTTTGCTGTTTTCGGCGTTCATTGGGTTGCTGAATGGGATTATGGTGTTCAATTTTCGCCTGCCCCCTTTTATCGCTACGCTTGGTATGATGACCATTTTACGCGGGGTGTTACTCCTGATGTCTGGCGGAAGCAATGTTTTTGGCCTGCCGCGCAGCGTGGCGAATTTTGCCTCGTCAAATTTTTTAGGACTTCCGCTTTTATTCTGGTTATTAATTCTGGTGGCGGTAAGTATCGAAATCGTCTTACGCAGAACCAGCTTTGGCCGTTATGTTTATGCTTTAGGAAGTAACCCGGAAGCTGCCCGCCTTTCCGGAGTGAATACGAAACTGGTGACGTATGGCGTCTATACCCTGGCCTCATTTCTTGTCGGTATTGCCGGAATTATGGAAACCTCCCGACTCTGGATGGGAGTGCCTTCCACGGGGACCGGATATGAACTTGATGCGATTGCGGCGGCCGTATTGGGCGGAACCAGCTTAATGGGAGCTGAGGGAACTCCGGCCGGCGCATTTATCGGAGCATTAATCATGACAACAATTTACAATGGCGCCGTGCTCTTGAAAGTGAACCCTTTCTGGACTCGAATCATTGTCGGGGCTATCCTTGTGGTTACGGTGGCAGTTGATCAATGGCGAAAACGGAAATCCGGGGAATAGATCCACTTATTTCAGAATTGTTTTTTATTATACTGAAATTTACTAAATTAACTGACTATTTAGTAAATTTACTTGATAAATCTTTCCTTCTGCGGAGAGTGATTGAGATTACGACGTCATGTGCAACTTTCCTGCTTGTGGCAGACAGGTGGCAGGGACGGAGGTGTTTGCCCTGGCAGGGCGGAAAGAGCCATTCATTTCGGAGGAGCCATGAAAAATCTGCACATGGCGTCGTGCGATGGTTAATATGCTCTTGAACGGAGAACAGTAATTATGGCCGTGAAGCTGAAAGATGTTGCCAGAAAGGCAGGGGTGTCGCCTACGACGGTTTCTCTGGTTTTTAATCAGGGGAGCCAGAGCCGTATCAGCCAGGCGACCAGAGAACGCATTCTGGAAGCCGCACAGGAGCTAGGGTATCAACCCGGAAAAACGGCGCAGCGGATGGCAAAAAATATAACTCAACCTCTTCCGCTTCCGCAACAGATTCCGCCAACGATTGCACTGGTGATTACCGATATTACTAATCCGTTTTTTACCGAATTAGCGGCCGTGATCGAGGATGTCGCTAGTCGTTACGGCTATAACATCATTCTGTGTAATACCAAAAAAAATTCGGACAAGGAATTAGAATACCTGGAAGTGCTTTGGCGGCGGCGGGTTGACGGATTGATTATTGCGCCTGCCGAAGATAACAGCGAGTATTTGTTGGAATTTTTAAAACGTGATATTCCCGTTGTATTTGTTGACCGCTGTCTGGAAAATGTCAGGGCACATGCTGTCCTGCTTGATAACGTCAAAGGTACCTATATGGCAGTTGAATATTTGATTCAACTGGGACACCGCCGTATCGGCATCATCAATGGTCGTAGAGAAGTGACCACCGGAAAAGAACGGCTGCTTGGTTACACGAAAGCATTAGCGGATCATCAGATTGAACTCGATGAACACCTGCTGCGTGACGGGTATTTTACCATCGAAGGCGGGCAGCAGGCCATGGCGGAGTTGTTGGATTTACCAGATCCTCCTTCTGCAATTTTCTCAAGCGCTTCATTAATGACAATGGGAGCCTTACAAGAAATTCAGAATCGTGGCATGAAACTACCACAGGATCTTTCCCTGGTCAGCTTTGATGATTATATGTGGACCCGATTGGTGGATCCGCCTCTGACAGTTGTCGCCCAACCGGTATTGGAAATTGGAAAAGAAGCTGCTCAGCTTATTATTCAATTAATCCAGGGATGGGGCCAGGAAGGACCAAAAAAGATCTTGCTCCAACCGGAACTGATTGTCAGAGCGTCTTGCCGGGAATATTCCACATGAGTATAAACTGAGATTTTGAAGTCTTGTCCTGCTCCTAACCTTCCTTGAATTCTGCTTTATCGTGAATTCCCTCTTTTTTTTGTTGCGTTTTATTTCATTTTTCTAATACAGAATTTTAAGAAAGAGATGTTTCATACGAGATAACTCTTGACAACTTGTTATCCACAGCATAATGGTAGTTAACAACCTGTTGGCGTATAATGATGCTTGCCTATAGCATTATACAGAACCGTTAACCTGATATCTGTCAAAAAAACCAGGTTGCTTCAAGCAACCTGGTTTTTAGCCGTGTCAATTTGTTATGAAGAATGCTGTATACGCAAAGGATCGTAAAAAGCTTTGAGAAGATTGGATGCACAACATTGAAATATCATGGTTTCTTTTATTCATCAACTCGACGTTAACGATGAGAATCAAATTGTAGAACACTTTCAAAATATTCCTGATATTATGGAATATATTCTTGAAAGTGAGCAATATCCTTTGACTGCCCTTCATGATGTCGTTACGGCGTTAGAAGGCGCATTGAATAATGGCAGGGGCGATCCTTCTCTTAAAGACGACTATGCCCGCACGATTACGAAAATTCACAGTGTTATTTCAACGCGCATTGATTATGTGAACAGCATTATAGATTCTCTTTTAGGCAGTAATGAATTTGATATTTCTGATTTTTCGTTAGAGAATTCACCGACCCAGGAAATTCTGGCGCACATTGATTTGATGAAGGATGTCTCGCATTCATCTGAAATTTCGACGGATGACTACAAGGCGGCGATGCGTAAGTTCATCAAAACCTTGAAATTTCGTTTTAATAAGGGACTGGAAATTCATAAAGCTCTGATCCAGCTAGGGTTTGAGGTTCTCGCTGAGCGAGAAAATGAGTATCCCCAAGAGGTTCTGGAAGAATACAGAAATTTTTTAGAAGATGCCTTAGCGATGACGCGCAGTCATATTCCGGTCAAGCCGAGTCAAATTCATCAATTGAAAGAAACGCTCTTTAAAATTCTTGAGGCCATGGGGGTCAGAATTTTGCAGCATCATCAACCGTCGAGCCGGGCAGAATACGGAGAAATACTGAGAAAGCTTGAAGAATTGCTTGGAGGGCTTGAGCTTGATTTTGGGCAAAAAGTGGGTGATCGTTTCGCTGATATGCTTCCGGAATATATTGCGGATCACTGGAACTTTGATGTGATTAAACATAATCGTAAGCTGGTCGGATTGCTCATTGACTGTACTGAAGACGCTGCGTTACTTGGAGAGCTCTATAAAATTATTACAAATTTGACAATTGCTGAAGCGACTCAGACTCAACGCAAACAGGAACTGGCGAAAGTGACGCTGAAAGATATTCAGGGGTTGTATTATGTGAAAAATGAAGAAAATGCGCTTCAGGTACAGATGGAAAAATTCAAAAGCCTTACGCTGACTGAACAAGCCAGAGAACTTATTAAGCTTTCGCTCTATGGTTTGTGTGACTACCTGTCGAAATTTTCGGTCGAAATATTACGAAAATATCCTGTCGGGATCCTGAAATCGACGGAAAAAATGTTGAATGATTTAGAGCAGCATCGGTTGAGAGATTCTGAAGTACAAGGAATTCGCGATTCTGCTGAATATTATACGGCCGTTGAATTGATCGAAGACGCAATTCGAACCTATGAGACATCCCAGGAAAAATACAATTTCGTTGATATTTATAAAGAAACAGACTTTATTGTGGAGAGCACGACCTATTGTGCGTTTAATGATATCATCTTGCGTCTTATCCAGAATGTCATGGAAGCCTATTTTATTGTAGATTCAGATAATCAAAAGGTTTCGGAACACCGATTGGCGGAATTGAAAATCACCATTTCCGAACGATATAAAAGGGAATGGATTCGACAGAACGAACTCCGACAGGCAAGCGAGCAGCTTGCCATGGAAGAGTTAGCGCAAGAACTGATATAACTCCGCAGAATAGAGATTGCCTCGTAAAGGATTCATGAAAAGAGTCATGAACTCTCCAGGAAAGTCTGGCAGAAACGCTGTCACATAACGTCTTTTCTAATGCCTTTGTGCCCAATTGCGTTCTGAGGCTCCTTCGGAGAACAACGCAATAAAAATTCTCATCAAAAATAATTTTCGACACTGATCCATGAACACAGAGAGAAAATGATTGACAAAGAACTATTTTAGAATCAGGCTTGTCGCTGTCGGAAAAGTTGAGCAACCCTTGAAGAAGTCCTGATAACCCAATTTAAGGTAAGGAGGATACTATGAAAAGAAAAGGTGTTTGTTTCTGGTGTATTATGATCGTAGGCATCTCTTGTTGGATGGTTGGCGATTTTCACGCTAACGCTGCCGAAATAACCATGAAACTCAGCGATCAAGTCAGTGAAGATAATCCTCATTATGCTGCGAATGTCTATTTTGCCGAACGCATTGCTGAAAAAACGAAGGGGGCGATTGAAGTCAAAGTGTTCCCGAACAGTCAGCTCGGAGATGTGCGTGAAACGCTTGAAGGCGCATTAATCGGCACGGTTGAAATGACCAAAGCCGCTGCCGGGTCTCTGAGTACGTTTGTGCCTGAATTCAGTGTATTCAGCCTGCCCTATGTTTTCACCGATCGTGAACAGGTATTTGCCGCCCTGGACGGCAAAGTCGGAGAGATCCTATCGCAAAAACTCGAAGGGAGCGGATTTAAACTTATCGCCTATTATGATACCGGATTTCGGAGCATCTTTAACCAAAAAAGACCGATTAATACTCTCGAAGACATAAAAGGGTTGAAAATCCGAGTAATGAATGATCCGATCATGATTGATACAATCAATACCCTGACTGCACTGGCAACGCCTCTGGCGTATGGCGAATTATACACCGCATTGCAGCAGGGCGTGGTTGACGGAGCCGAGCAGCCTCCGGTCGCGCTCTATTCGATGAAATTTTATGAGGTGGCAAAATATTTTTCGTTCACCAATCATTTCTATGATCTGAATGTGGTGGTTATGGGCAAAATCTTTTTTGATAAATTATCCCCAGAGCATCAACAAGCGGTGATTGAAGCCGGCCAGGAAACCCAGGCGTATGAAAGGAAACTCTGGAAAGAATATGAAGATGGAATTATTGATAAGTTGAAAGCCGAGGGAATGGAAGTCAATACGCTCGATCTGGGACCTTTCCAAAAAGCCGCAGAAGCTATTCTTGAAAAGAATAGAGAGAAGGTTGGAGGAGCAGATTTTATTGAGACTGTTCTTTCGTATCGTTAACAAAGAAGACTCCATTGTGTTTAAATACCGGGTTTCTTGAAAAAACCCGGTTTTTCCGCTTGAAAGGGAAAAGGAACGTACAATGAAATTATTTCTAAATTCTTGCAACCTCGAAGAAATCCGAGAAATTGCGGCCTGGGGCATTTTGGATGGCATTACGATGAATCCGACGATGGTGGCCGCCTTAAAAACCGATTTTATTAAAAACTTACGTGAGATCTGTCGAATTGTTGGCGATATTCCGGTGCTTGCTCAGGTTGTCTCGTCAACCGCTGCCGATATCGTAAAAGAAGGGAAAGCCCTTGCAAGTATTGATGATAAAATCGTGGTCAAGGTCCATACAAACGTTGAAGGACTTCAGGGAATGCGCGCATTAAAAGCTGCGGGAGTGAAAGTCTGTGCAACGGCCGTTCATTCAGCCATCGAAGGTATCGCGGTCGAACGAACAGGAGTTGATCATGTCGCGATTTTTATCGGCCTGCTTGGAGAAGTTGACGAACATTCAACAAGCGACCTGATTACCACACTTCGCACAATTTATGACAAGAGTGGGAGTTCGACCCAAATCATGGCGGCTGTCAGGAGCTTGAATCAATTAGTTGAGGCTGCTATTGCCGGAGCGGATGAGATGACCTGCTCATACAAAATTTGGACCCTGTTCTTAGATCACGCCCATACTAAAAATCGCTGGAATGCGTTTGTTGCCGATTGGAAAAATGCGTATGGCGAAAAAACCTGGGAAACCGGAATATGAAAATGGCTCTGCCACTCTTATGCTGAAAGGTGAAGTTCAATTTCCCATTCAGCAACCCGGAGTTTGCACTCGAGATGTCTAGCGGAGTAAAGCGTATGAAATTTCTCAAAATCTTTTCCGATCATGTTCTTGAAGTGTTTGCAGTTCTCGTGTTCATTGTGCTTATTTTTTTGACATTTTTTCAAGTGTGTTCGCGCTATATTTTTCAGACCCCGATTACTTTTAGTGAGGAAATGGGGCGATTTTTATTTATTTGGATGTCCTTACTGGGGGCAGCGATCGCAATGAAACATGATAAGCATATCCGTCTTGACTTGTTTCAGGGAAGAATGCGCCCCCTGTTCCGCCATCTTTTCGATGCCATTGTTTTCCTGTTGATTTCAGGTTTCAGCGCGTTAGTAATGGTTCAAGGCATCAAATTGAGCGGGGCCACAACGCGGCAAATCGCGCCGGTTTCCCGGATTCCGATGGCGTACATGTATTTAATCGTGCCGATTTCAGCCTTGTTTATGGGCTGCTATGCTATTCGATATTTCGTTTTAAGAGTTCAGCAATTCTTACAAGCAAGGAGGGAGCAATGATTGTCGTTCTTTTGCTGTTCTTTCTTGCGTTGATTGTTTTCACCGTTCCTGTGGCTTATGCGCTTGGTCTTGCGGCAGCTTTCTGGATCTGGCTGACCGAGGCTGTGCCGTTTATTCTTATCCCGCAGCGGATGTATACCGGATTGGATAGTTTTCCGTTGATCGCGATTCCGTTTTTTATTTTGGCCGGAAAATTCATGGCTGTCGGAGGAACCTCTGATCGCTTAATCAAAGTGGCGTTAGTATTGGTCGGGCGATTTAAAGGCGGACTGGCGTATGTGAACATTGTGGCGAGTATGTTTTTTGCCGGAATCACAGGATCGGCAACCGCAGATTCCTCCTCGATCGGAGGGGTGCTTATTCCTTCTATGATCAAACGGGGCTACGATAAAGATGTGACGGTAGCTGTCACAGCCACATCATCCACGATCGGTATTCTTATTCCCCCCAGCATCCCGATGGTGATCTACGGAATTTTGATGGATCAATCGATCGGACGTCTTTTTATTGCAGGAGCAATCCCCGGCGTACTGGTTGGGTTGATCCTGATGGCCGTGAGTTTTTTGCTTGCAAAAAAACGAGGGTATCCTAAAGAACCGCCGTACAATTTCCAGGAGAGCATCAAGATTTTTATCGAGGGCATCTTGCCGATGTTTACGATTGTTATCGTGCTCGGAGGCATTATCTGGGGCATTGTTACGCCGACAGAAGCGGCGGTGCTTGCTGTGTTTTATGCGTTTTTTCTCGGTTTTTTTGTCTATCGCTCATTAACCTTGGCCATGCTTCCTCGTCTTTTATTAGAAACGATTCTTTTAAACGGTGTTGTTATGTTAATGGTCTCTGCGGCAACAATCTTTAGCTGGATTATTACGAGCCAGCAGATTCCCCAGCTCATTGGTGATTTTCTGATGAGTATGACGCAGAATCGTTTCCTCTTATTATTGATCTTTAATCTCGTTTTACTTGGAGCAGGGGCTATTCTCGACTTAACGCCGGCCATGATTATTTTCATTCCGGTGCTTGCGCCTCTTGCCAGGCATGTGGGGGTCGATTTAATCCATTTTGGGGTCATTGCCGTCACCAATCTGGGAATCGGTCTGTTTACCCCTCCGGTAGGTTCTTGTCTTTTTGTGAGTTGTTCGATTGCCGAAGTGAACATGAGTGAGATTCTCAGGGGATTTGTCCCATATTTTATCGGTATGATAATCGCCTTACTGCTTATTACCTATTTCCCGGGGCTTTCGCTCTGGCTGCCAGCACTGATACACTAGAACCCAGAGTTTCGGAAATACGTCTCCCCGAGGGACGACGAAGTAACCAGGTTGTTTCCTAACAAACCCGGTTACTCGTGGATCGGTATTTCTGGAATCATGGACTGGATCGTCAGTGATCAGTGAGCAGTCGTCAGGAGTCAGCGTTCTGACTGACTCCTGACGATTGTTTACTTGAGAGCACATGAAATCAAGTTTGCGAACAAAATTCATGGTTCCGGTAGGGATCATCATGTTTATTATGTTTGGGACAAGCACGTTTATTTACATTCAAGATTTGACTCAGAATTATCTTGATTCAATCGAAAAGAGCTCTGAAGCCCTGGCCCAGCCGCTTATCGAAAAAATTCAGGGGTTTAACTCTTCAACCCTCGAGATTATGTTAAGTACACTTTCTTTACAGTGTATCAAGCTCTATGAGTTCAATCAAGAAAAAAATTTTTCCCACTTTGCCGTCATAAATTCTTCCGGCATCATTTCAGCCCACAATAATAAAGACTTGTGGAAACAGCCGATTATCGAGCCAGCATTAGTGACCGCGTTTCAGCAGCAGAAAGTGCTCACTTTCCGAGATGATGGAATTTATCATACTCTGATCCCGGTCTTTACTGCCCAGCAGGAACATCTGGCAACCATAGATATTGGCGTATTCAAGCGTGTTCGCGATGAAGCCGTTTATACGATTCTCCTCAAAGCCATTGCGATATTATGCCTCTTTTGGGGGGTCGCGTTTTGGGCAATCTCTCTTGTCACCACCAGATTGGTGATCAGACCAGTCAGGGCATTGACGCTGGCATTTGATCATATTGCCGCAGGAAATTTAGCCCAGAAGATTGAAACTTCTCGAACAGACGAAATTGGTCATCTATTCTCCGCAATGCAGCTTATGGTAGACAAACTGGCGGAGATTATCACACAGGTTCAGAATGCCGCAGAACATGCCGCCTCGGGCAGCCAGAGCATGAGAGTCAACGCCATCGTTATGTCACGGGGAGCCATGCAGCAAGCGGAGGCTGCTGAGGAAACCTCGTCGTCTATGCAAGAAATGGCGGCTAATATCCGACAAAATATGGAGAATACACTCCAAACCGAGCAGATTGCGATCAAGGTCTCTGCCGAGGCTCTGGAGAGTGGACGGATTGTAAAAGACACAGTGGCAGCCATGCAAGAGATTGCAAAAAAAGTTGCTTTGATCGAGGATATTGGCAGTCAGACCCGGATGCTTTCTCTTAATGCGACGATTGAAGCCGCGCGCGCGCAAGAATCCGGGCGCGGGTTTGCCGTTGTAGCCGCTGAAGTGCGCGCACTGGCAGAAAAAAGTCAAACTGCGGCGACCGAAATCCGTCGTTTGATCCACTCCTCTATGAAAATTGCAGAAAAAGCCGGAGCGATGCTGGCCACCCTCGTACCTGATATTCAAAAAACAGCTCAACTCATCGAAGAAATCAGCGCTGCAAGTAAAGAACAGAATTCCGGCGCGGAACAAATCAATGAAGCCATGCAGCAGCTCGATCAGGTGACTCAGCAAAACTCGACAACCTCTGCTGAACTTTCTGCAACCGCAGAAGAACTGACAAAAGAAGCGAATCTGCTCCAAAGCGCGATTGCCTTTTTTACGACGAAATCCGAATAAAAACCGGGTTTCTTGAAGAAACCCGGTTTTTAGCGCTGCACTGTCTCACATGTAATGCCGTTCCCCAAAGACAACCGTCCCCAATCGCACCATTGTCGCGCCTTCTTCAATCGCGACCCGATAGGATGCGGACATTCCCATCGAAAGCACGTGCAGATTGACGTTGGGGATGTTCAGAGCACGAAGTTGATCGAATATTTTTTTAGTTTCATGAAAATAGGGGCGACTTGTTTCAGGATCGTCAGATAAAGGCCCCATAGTCATAAGACCTTCAACCTTCACGTACTCTAATTGCGCCATTTCGCGCACCAAACGTTCAATCTCGTCGTATTCCGGCGGCAGGCCGGCTTTTGATGATTCCGCGCCGATATTGACTTCAATATACACCGGCAGCACTTTCTTAATCCGGGCGGCACGAGTGTTCAATGCTCTGGCATGTTTAAGAGAGTCCACCGTTTGAAATACATCAAAAATCTCCAGGGCTTTATTGATTTTATTTGTCTGAATCGCGCCGATACTATGCCAGCGTACGCGCTTTGCTTGTGCCCCTAAAGCATGATAGATTGTTTCGGCTTCCTGCACGTAATTTTGACCGATGTCTGTTGCGCCGGCCGCAATCGCTTCAGCTACTTCTTCCACTGTGCGAGTTTTCGCCGCCAGCACGATGGTCACATATTCAGGAATCTCTGCTCGAAGTTGTTGATATTTTGCTGTAATACTCATGGCGACGTCCTTAAAGAATAAAACATGAAGCTGGATTTATCTTTTGCTTAAAGAATTAATGACATGGTTTTTATGAAGTCAAGAAAAAAGACGAAATAATCGCTGCCTGTTGGCATAAGTTTTGCTTTATTATTCTGAGAAGTCTGCCCTATTACTTGTTACCTGAAACAAAGGAGTCGTCATGAAAACAAAAGAACAAAAACCCTGTTTATACCTCTGTATGGGGTCAGCATGTCATCAAATGGGAGTTATTAAGGTATTGCCCAAAATCCAGGAATTATTACAGCGCTATAATTTAGAGGTCAATGTCGAGTTAAAAGGCTCGTTTTGCCTGGGACCATGTGCGGATGGGATTATCATGAAATACGGCGAAACGCTGTTTAAACACATTCGACCAGACAATGTCGAAGAAAAGTTCCAGCAAGAAATTTTGCCTCATATTTTACCCTCAAAGGAGGCTATCTGATGGGTAATCAATCACAATCACAACTCTTATGGAAACTACTCTGGGATTATGACCCGAATGGGCTGGTCGTGGTGAATGAAAATATGATCATTACGCTCGTCAATCCCGCTTTCTGCGCCATGTTTAAAACGACGAAAGAGCAGTTGCTCTACAAACATGCCAGAGATGTGCTGGGCGACGTGAAAGACTTCCAGGTGGCCTGGGAAGAGAATCGTGTGTTTAAAAGTCGTGAAAAGCAATATCCGAAATACGATTTGTATGTACGCAAGGTCATTTTCCCAATTAAGAATGAGGGGCTGGTTGCCTGCATTATGGTCGATCTGTCGCATGAATGGCATCAGCGGAACGAAATGCTGCGCATTAAACGCGAAACCCTTGAGCAGGTTAACGAGGTCGTCAATAAACAAATGCACGTGGCTCAGGAAATCGCCGGGTTGTTAGGAGAAACGACCGCAGAAACAAAGGTCAGTTTGCTCAAACTGCGTGAAATGCTCGAACAGGAGATCATGTAGCATGAACTATTTTTTAGATATTGCCCAATTGAGCGTTAATAAATTTGGCGAGGAATTATGCGGCGATCGGGTGAAAGTGCTGCGGACCGAACAGAAAACCTGGATGGTGCTTTCAGATGGGCTGGGAAGCGGCGTGAAAGCCAGTATTCTGGCAACCATGACTTCACAGATTATCATCACGATGTTGAGAGAGAACGCCGCGCTCAGGGATGTGATTGAAACGATTATTGATACGCTGCCCGAATGCCAGGTGCGCAAAATCGCGTATGCGACCTTTACGGTGATCGAAATTAATCATGAAGATTATCGCTTTAAGGCCATTAATTTTGATAATCCCCCGATTTTTTATTTCAAAAAACAGGGACAACTCACGAATCTGAAACAATATACGCGACAGTTTTTTGATAAACAGGTGACCATCAGCGAAGGACAGTTGGACCAGGGAGATTTTCTCGCTGTGATGAGCGATGGCATCTGGTATGCCGGTTTAGGTCAGACTTTCAATTTTGGATGGGGCTGGGACAATATCGCGCAATTCATGTCCAACATTCTCCATCAGCATGTGAATACCGCCCAGACCGTTGTCGAGAAGGTGGTTCGTCAAACCGATACCCTGTATGGCGGCAAACCTGGGGACGACGCGACCCTGGTTGGCTTGTATCTGCGCCAGCGCCATGCCGCCATAATTTTTACCGGCCCACCCTTACGACAGGAGGATGACGCCGCCTATGTGAAAAAATTGATGGAATTTGACGGACGCCGTATTGTCTGCGGCGGAACCACCGGAAATATTGTGGCGCGTGAATTAAAGCAGGAAATAGAAGTGGATATTATGACGATCAAAGAAGATGTTCCGCCGATAGGCCGTTTGGAGGGCGTTCATCTGCTCACAGAAGGGATTTTAACGCTCTCCAAAACGATGGAATATATTCAAAGGGCCAATGGGGAATATACCCGGCTTCCCACCGATATTAATGGTGCGGCCATGTTAGCGTTAGAGGTACTGTATGCCGACGCCGTTCATTTTCTGGTCGGTCAGCAGATCAACCCGTTTTATCAAAATCCGCTGCTGCCTACCAGTATTTCGATCCGTAAAAACCTCATCGAGCAGTTAGCCCATACGCTCCGCGACCTCGATAAAGAAGTAACGATCGAATATTGCTGACTGAAGAGTGGCACATTTCTACCGGGTGATTTTTTACCAGTGGTAAAAAATCACCCACCCCTTTTAAGAATTTCTGCGCCCACGAAACACAAGAAATACACGAAAAATTTCTTTTTACTCGATATTCAAAGTCCGCCCAGCCATCAATGACCGGTCTCAAAGCTGAAGCAGGCTGAAGCCCGCTGCTGAATTCTGGAGGGCGCTTCAGCGTCCTTCAGCTTTGAGACTGGCGATTGATCGCCAGTTAACCTCAACCTTTCGCGTCTTTCGCGGGCTGAAAAATGTATCATTCCGTGAAGTTGGCATGAAGTTTGATATAGAAAGAAGGTGGACAAGGAAACCATTAAAACAGATGTCGTGTGAAGAGATCATTCCTTAACATTGTGGATAAAGAGAGGAAGAGACACTCATGTTGAAGATATTAAATCCAGAACCAAAAGAAAAAATTCTCCCGGCGGAATTTTACGGAAAGTTAGACGCTTATATTGATCATTTGGGGATCCAGGAGAAAGACCCTCGAAAAAAAGAATTTTTAATTCAATCGCTGCACAAAGCTCAGGAGATTTTCGGCTACCTTCCTGAAGAAGTACAAATTCATGTCGCCAACAAGCTGTTCATTCACCATGCCGAAGTCTCAGGCGTAATCAGTTTTTACAATTACTTCACCACCAAACCCAAAGGCAAATACCGTATTAATGTGTGTATGGGAACCGCATGCTACGTCAAAGGCGCGGAGACGGTGTTACAAGAATTTGAGCGGGTGCTGGGCATCAAATCCGGGGAAGTCACCGAAGATTTAAGTTTTTCGATAGAAAGCCTGCGTTGTGTAGGAGCTTGCGGGCTGGCGCCGGTCGTCATGATTAATGATAAAGTTTATGGCAAAGTCAAAGCGGAACAGGTGCGCGGCATCTTGGAACAGTATTTTATTGAAATTGAACGCAAGGAGGTTAACGCATGAACAAAATTCGTTCGTATGCGGAATTGATCCAACTCTATGATCGGGTTCGTCCTCTGCTGAATAACCGGCTGAATTTGAAAGGGGCCGCAGAAGTTGATCTGATCGGCGCGCGCAAAGAACGCCGCAAAGTCCTGGTATGCGGCGGTACAGGCTGCCAGGCCTCCGATAGTCAGAAAATTATAGCAGAATTCAAAAAGCTCTTGCAAGAAAAGAAATTAGAGGATGTGGTTGATGTGTCTGCTACCGGCTGTTTCGGATTTTGCGAAAAAGGTCCGATTGTCAAGATCTTCCCGGATGATGTCTTTTACGCCCAGGTGAAACCGGAAGATGCACGTGAAATTGTGGAGCGGCATCTGCAATGCGGCATTGAAGTCAGCCGGTTACTCTATGTCGAACCCACAATCAAAGAAAAAGTGCGCACTCAGCATGAAATGTCGTTTTATCAAAAACAAAAACGTATTGCCCTGCGCAACTGCGGATTGATCGACCCGGAAGATATTCAGGAATATATCGCCAACAAAGGCTATCAGGCCTTAGCGAAGGTGTTGACCTCAATGACTCAGGATCAGGTGATCGATCTCATGAAACGCTCCGGCTTGCGTGGTCGCGGCGGCGGCGGGTTCCCGACCGGCAAAAAATGGGAATTTACCAAACAGAGCCAGGCTGACGAAAAATTTGTGATTTGTAACGCCGATGAAGGCGATCCCGGCGCGTTTATGGACCGCTCAATCATGGAAGGCGATTCCCACAGCGTGATTGAAGCCATGGCGATTGCCGCTTATGCAGTCGGAGCGCAGCATGGCTATATTTACATCCGCGCTGAATATCCCTTAGCTATCAAACGCCTGGAAATTGCCCTGCAACAGGCCAGAGAATTAGGATTACTGGGCCAAAATATCCTCGGTACGGGCTTTAATTTTGAGATTACCATTAAATACGGCGCTGGCGCGTTTATCTGCGGCGAGGAAACCGCGTTGATCCATTCGATTGAAGGCAAACGCGGCGAGCCGACGACCAAACCGCCCTTTCCGGCGCAAAGCGGCGTATGGGAAAAACCGACCTGCGTGAACAATGTGGAAACCTACGCCAATATTCCCCAAATCATCTTGAATGGCGCAGAATGGTATAGTTCAATTGGCACGCAGACCTCGAAAGGCACGAAAGTGTTCGCCCTGGCCGGCCAGATCAATAACGTGGGGCTGGTGGAAGTGCCGATGGGCACGAAATTACGGGAAATCATCTATGACATCGGCGGCGGCATCAGCGGCGGACGCGATTTTAAAGCGGTGCAGACCGGCGGACCTTCAGGCGGGTGTATCACGAAACAACATTTGGATACCCCGATTGATTATGAATCTCTGAACAGTATTGGTTCAATGATGGGCTCCGGCGGCATGATTGTCATGAGCGACCGCGACTGTATGGTCAATCTGGCGAAGTTTTATCTGGAATTTACGGTGGATGAATCTTGCGGCAAATGTACGCCGTGTCGGGTCGGAAACAAACGCCTGCTGGAAATCCTGACCAAAATCACCCAGGGCAAAGGGACTGAAGATGATCTAAGAGAACTCGACGAACTCTCGGAAGTCATTAAAGATACCTCCTTGTGCGGCTTAGGGCAGACCGCTCCCAACCCGGTGCTCAGCACCTTGAAATATTTCCGGGATGAATATGAAGCCCATGTCAAAGAAAAACGCTGTCCCGCAGGAGTGTGTCAGGCTCTGCTGCAATACACGATTGATCCGGAAAAATGTATCGGCTGTACCGCCTGCGCTCGGGCCTGCCCGGTAAACTGTATTTCCGGCTCAGTGAAAAAACCGCATGTCATCGATCAGAGTAAGTGCGTGAAGTGCGGAACCTGTATTCAAAAATGTAAATTTAACGCGATTTCAAGACATTAACCATCACGTAATGAATGCCATGATTCGTTGTATAGACGGTATCAGCAAGGACGATATGCGACGAATCGTGCAGAGGAATTTCTATCATGGCAACGGTAAATTTGACAATTGACGGACGCAAGGTGTCTGCTGACACACAAGCCACCATTTTAGAGGCCGCGAAACAGTTGAATATTTATATTCCCACGCTCTGTCATCTGGACATGGGTGAGCTGAAATATGTCAATCAATCCGCCTCATGCCGCATCTGTGTGGTTGAAGTGGAAGGCCGCCGCAATCTGGCGCCTTCGTGCGCCACGCCAGTGGCGGAAGGCATGGTGGTCCGCACAAATTCGAAACGGGTGCTGCGTGCCAGACGCAAAGTCCTGGAACTTTTTCTTTCCGATCATCCCTTTGACTGCTTGAGCTGCTATAAGTCAACAGATTGCGAGTTACAAACGCTAGCCAACAATTTTGGCATTAATACCCGCCCCTACGAAGGCGGCGAAATGTCAACTTATGTGGTGGATACCTCGAGCAGCGCGATTAAACGAGATTTGAACAAATGTATTATGTGCCGCCGCTGCGAAACGATGTGTAACGAAGTGCAGACTGTTCACGCTTTAACCGGCTACGGACGCGGTTTTGAAGCGGTCGTGGCCCCGGCGGAAATGAAACCCCTGGCGGAATCAATTTGCACGTATTGCGGACAGTGTGTCAGCGTCTGCCCGACCGCCGCGTTGATCGGGATTGAATATCATCAAGATGTCTGGAAAGCCATTTTTGATGAAACCAAAACCGTCATCGTCCAAACCGCGCCAGCTATTCGCGCCGCGATTGGCGAAGAGTTCGGCTTAACTCCGGGCGAACCAGTGACCGGTAAACTGGCTGCCGGTCTGCGCCGCTTAGGCTTTGATGGCGTATTTGACACTAACTTTGGCGCAGATTTGACCATTATGGAAGAAGCGCATGAGTTATTGGGACGCCTGGAATCAGGGGAAAATCTGCCGATCCTGACCTCCTGCTGCCCGGGCTGGATCAATTTCCTGGAATATCAGTTCCCGGATTTGATTAATATTCCATCGTCCTGTAAATCGCCGCAGCAGATGTTCGGCGCGGTCGCTAAAACCTATTACGCCGAAAAAATCGGGGTGAAACCGGAAGATTTAGTAGTTGTGGCGGTTATGCCCTGTCTGGCGAAAAAATACGAAGCTGCCCGTCCCGAGCATGGTACGAACGGCGTCCGCGATGTGGATTACGTCTTAACCACGCGTGAATTAGCAAAAATGTTCAAAGAAGCCGGAATTGACTTGAATCATCTGGATGATGAAGGCTACGACGATCCGTTAGGCGAATCAACCGGCGCGGCCGATATTTTCGGCGTCAGCGGCGGCGTGCTGGAAGCCGCGCTGCGCACCGCGTATGAGAAAGTGACCGGCAAAACTCTCGAAGATGTGAATTTTACCGCTGTACGCGGCATGGAAGGCATCAAAGAAGCCAGCGTCACCATTGGCGGGAAAACTCTGAATGTGGCTGTGACTTCAGGATTGGGCAACGCCCGCAAGGTGCTGGAAAAAATCGAAGAGGGCACGTCAAAATATCATGCGATAGAAATTATGGCCTGCCCCGGCGGTTGTATCAACGGCGGCGGCCAACCCTTTGTGCACGGCGATTACAGCAAGATTGAAGCCCGCATGAAGGCTCTGTATGCCGAAGATTCTCGCAAGACCAACAGAAAATCGCATGAAAACGCCTCGGTCAAAAAACTCTATGACGAATTTTTGGGCGAACCTGGCAGCCACAAAGCCCATGAACTCCTGCACACCGAATATTTCGCCCGCAAAAAATATCCCGCCGCCCAATAAAGATGTCGGTGAGCGCAAACCCCAGGAGTGCAAACCCCAGGAGTGCAAACCCCAGGAGTGCAAACTAGCGTTTGCATCCGGGCGAAGCCCGGCAATGTCGCTGCTGCGCAGCGATGCAAACGCTAGTTTGCACTCCTGAGTCGTTGCTGCGCAACGAATACAATCGCTAGTTTGCATTCCTGGGTACATCGTTGAAGAACACTCTTCACACGCTGGAGTCCAAAAGCGGAGCTTTTGGAGTACCCGTTGACGCCAAAAGCTCCGCTTTTAAACTTCTATCAGGGGAGGGGCATGACCCCTGGTATTCTGCTCCACACCTGAAGTTACACATGACGCAGCTTTAGAACATTTCAAATTCTTGCACGATACGTCTAATCTGCTGGGCCGAAATGTCGGCTTGTTCTGATTTTGAGTAAATTGTGATCAACACCACATCTGTTTGTGTTTTCAGATAATAGATCATACGATACCCCGAACGCTTGCCTTTCTGAAGATCGCTATTTCGAATGCGGACTTTATACATGGTGTATCCTGTTCCGGGGATCTGATCGCCAACAAAATCACCTGCTGTAATTTGTTCGATAATCGGTTCGACATCCGAACGAATATGGCGATACTTTTTGGCCACTACTCTCAGATTCCGTTTGAACTCTGGAGTATAACTTATCTTGATCGGTTTGGTTGGTTTACTGTTCATCAATCCCTACCCATAAATCATCAATTGGCCTGGTTTCGCCAGCCATCGCCTCCTGCCATCCTTGGCGAAAACTGTCTTCTGCCGGTCGTAAGGAGATACTCTGTCGAAACACCTGGACAATCTGCAATAGCATCGGCAAATATTCGTCCGGTGTAGCGTTAATCTCTCTATTCAATTGCTCTATATACGTTGTTTGATATGTGTTCATACTTATTGCCTTTACATGAGAATATCCCTCTCAATGAGAAATAGCGTATTCTTGAATTCATAACAACACCAATGCTTAATCTGGAATGCAAGAATGATAAAGTCAAGAAAAAAGAAGAAACAAACGCCGCTTGCTGGCATAACCCAGGAGCGCACACCCCAGGAGCGCAAACCAGCGTTTGCGTAAGGGCTGAAAGCCCTTCAATGTCGCTGCTTCGCAGCGAATGCAAACGCTGGTTTGCACTCCTGGGTCGTTGCTGCGCAACGAAGCAAACGCTGGTTTGCGCTCCTGGGTTTACAGCTCCAATCCATTGATAATCCGTACTTCTCGGAGGCTATCCAAAGAGGTCAATCGCTGGCTGACCGGATAATCTGGTTTAAACAATTCAGTAAACACCGGCCTGATCACAGACATTTTCTCCTCATCCGTCATGTCTGAACGAATTTCAGGTAAATCCTGTAAGAATTGTAAAATATCTTTTTTCGACTGCTTCATAGTTTCTTCAAAATAGAGTTCATAGACGCAGCCATCAATCACATGTTCGAAAAACGCGAACATGGTGCGCTCTTTTCCTGACGTAAGCGTGGGGCTGATACACTTGAGGAAGGTCACATAATCAACTAAAATTTCAAACGGACGCGGATTAGTCGGCGGGATAGGCTTGATAGGCATCTGTTCGATTTTATATTTGAGCCATCGGTTTGTTCCCATGCCTGACGTGGTGGAGATCTGCTCGAAATACCATTTGGACAGGCGCGAATTCAAGATAGCGAGCAAATATTTGAGGTGATTTCCTGTCATCATAAAGACCGTATTATTTAAGAAATGGCCGCCGTCATCATACGCAAATTTGGGTTCATCAGATAATTCGCCCCAAATGATTTTCGGTTTTTCAAGCTCTTTTAAATATGCACAATCTCTCAAATTTGACCAATGTTTTCCTTGATCTGTACGTTTTTCTAATTGCTTTTCAAATTTAGATAAATGTGTGTAGATGTCAGGATAATCCTTTTTAACATCTACAGGTGGTATGTTTTTACTTTTTAATCCATTATGAGAATTTATCAGCCAGAGCCCTGACCAATGATAAGAGTATTTCTCTATATCTCTTCCACGTAAAAGGCGTTTGAATATTTCTAAATTGGTAATATTCTGATTAGTTATATCATTTTTAGTTTCATTGTCTATAACAAATGCCTTGTTGTAGCCTGTTTTTATCCCATAATTAATAGTAACACCAGAATTTCCCAATAGTATGGATCCTTCTTCAACTTTTTGTTTAAGAGCGATGGTCGTTTGATTACCGACAATCCACCCATCAGAATGGAATTTTTGCAGGACAAGATGCTTTTGCGCAAAATGCCCGGCAATAGATGACCTGTGTTTGTCAAACTCGCTTTTAAACAGGGCGGCCTTCAGGTTGTGCCGGAACGGCGCTTTTTGAGTCAGCAGAATACTGCTTTCCACTATGGCCTCATCAAAAATCTGCGTATTCTCAAAGTTGATCAGGATGAGCGGATTGGTTTGTTCAGCAAAGTATTTCCGTAATGATTCGCCGTATTTCGTGCGCATCCAGGAATTTGAGGTAATATAGCACAATGCGCCCCGCTTTTTGAGGATTTGAACGCCTTTCTCATAAAACAGGCAGTACACATCCGATGTTTTTGAATAGGTTTCATACCCCTGTTTTTTCAGGGCTTCGGCCTGCGATTTCAGCTTTGACAAAGCCACATACGGCGGATTGCCGATGACCACATCAAAGCCGCCCTTTTCGTGGAAGACTTCGGAGAAATAGACCTCAAAATCAAATTCTGCGTGTCCGTTCGTGATCTGCTCGATCAAGCGGTCGATCTGCTGTTTGTATTCAGCTTTCTGGCGCGGGCGGGTTTCATCGAACAGCAACGGTTTCAGACGCTCCAACTCTTTGAACAGTTCATTATTGAACAGGTTTTTCTCCACGCTCAATAAGGAATTGCCGCACAGGATTTTATAATCCAGGTTGGGCAGCGGCTTGATCTGCCGGATGTCGTCTTCATCCACGACCAGCGAGAGCCACAGCCGGAGTTTGGCAATTTCCACCGCGCCGGGGTCAATATCCACGCCGTACAGCGCGTGCTGGATGCAATCGCGTTTAAAGTTGTACGGAGTGCGGTCAGGGGCGTCAAGATAGCTGGACAGGGTTTGCCGCGCCCGCACAATTTCGCTCATCATGCCCACCGGAAATGCGCCGGAACCGATTGCCGGGTCGCAAATTTTGATATTTGCCAGTTTTTCATCAATCTGTCTGGCATGAGTGCGGATGCTTTGCGGCAATTTGAACGAGTACGTGCTTGTTTCGCGGCCAACATTCATCACCCGCGCCTCATTCTCGCTGACACTTTCGCCAAAACGCACCAGAAACTCCAGATCTTCTCTGGGAACGGTCATGTTGTCGTGCCGCACTTCCAATTTGAGCTGCCCTGAGCGGCCCGTATTGCCAAACAGACCGGTCTGGTTTGAATCAAGATCCTGGTATGCAGGAGGAATCGGATTCAGGGTGGTATCAAGGTATTGAATCAGACTTTGCTGACATATATAATGCACAATTTCGCGCGGAGTGTAATACGTGCCTTTGGATTTGCGATCTTTGACTTCAAGCAGATTCTCAAACACCTTCCCCAACATTTCTGGATCAACCGCCACATCTTTTTCTAACGGCTCATCTTCTTTGACCGTAAAGTTATAGCGGTCGAAAATATCGAGAATGCCGGCGCCGGTGTCGCCTTCGCGAGTTTTGGTCGTATCGGAAAAGAGGTCGTTCGGAAGCAGCAGGTCAGTATGTACCCAATCATAATTGTTAATCGGGTCAAACAGGCCGCCGTTCAAAAAGGGAATGCGGCAGTTGAGCATCCGGTAATAATCGTCAGCGTGGCTGCGATCCAGGCGCAAGGCTTCATAAAACAAGGGTTCCAACACATCATTAAAGAAATTGCGATAGTCCGTGTGTTTTTTCTCAAACAATTCTCGCAGAAAATGGCGGGACCCGCTGCCCCACTCCTTATCGCGATGAACGCCGAACCATCCTTTTTTCTGAAGGAAATACAGAAAGACAATCTGTCCCAGGAGTTTTTTGGCAAAATCGGCGGTGCGGATCTGTTTTCGTTCAAACTCCTGGCGGATCGCCGGATACTGTTGACGCAAGCGATCCAGTTCGTCATTCACCCGGAAGAACAGATCGCGATATTTCTCGAAAAATTCTTTAGTGACTCTTTCAATATTAAAGGCTTCGCCAAGCTCGACCAGGGTGGGGTTGTACCGATCTTCCTGAAGAATGGGCGCAAAGCGGCTTTGCGCCGTGTGGCTGTTTTCATGCGTCCCGACTAAAAACGACCAGCGCCGGGCCGGGGTAAAGTCTTCCTTGACCTTCATACGCCCTTGCACGCCTTGTTCAAAGCGATACTCCATTGTAATCAACGAGAATCGCCAATCCTCCGGATCCGGCGACACAAACGCCGCCAGGGCCGCATCCTTTTCACCGCGATCTTTCAAATAGGTCGCCACAAAATTGCGTTGGGTTGTGCGGGCGCGTTCCAGCGACGAGGTTTTTTTGAGATGCACAATCAGCAAATCAACCTTCTGTTCGGCGGCATCGGTATAGGTTCCCAACCGTTCGTACGAAGCGATATACTCGCGATACATTTCTTTGATATAGGTTCCCGCAATCGGAGCAAAGGCTTTTGATTCATCGTACTGATTCAGCAGGTTTTTCAAGAAATACGTAAACCGCGCCTTATCAAAGGTATTCTGAAATGTTGTCCGTACTAATTCTATTGCTTGTTCTCTATTCATAAGCTTCAAGAGTGCAGAAACAGGAGCGCAAACTAGCGTTTACTCAGGAGTGCAAACGAGTGTTTACATCGTTGCACAGCAACGACCAGGAGTGCAAACTAGCGTTTGCATTCGTTGCGAAGCAACGACATTGAAGGGCTTTCAGCCCTTACGCAAACGCTGGTTTGCGCTCCTGTTTTTGTGCTCCTGATTCTGCGTTCCTAAAAGTCATCATTCAGAGCTTCGGTGATGTGTAAGGTTGTATACTCCGGATACGTGCGAAATTGTTCGACTAGCCGTTCACGTCCTAATTGCGCAAATGCCTCGTGAAAACTCGAAGACGGATATTCCTTCAGGTCTGTCACATATCCATGTTTCACCGGATTGTACAGTAAATAGTTCTGCCGAATCATGTAATCGTGATGATTTCGGGGGCAATAATCCCAATAATTCCACCAAACCCGTTCCCTCTGCTGCACACCTTCCTGGATAGCGGCAGCAGACGCGAAATGAACGTCGTGCATGAGTCGCGACAGATCTTTTCCGCGTCGGCTTTGACCTAACAAATGATAATGATTATCTAAAATCACCCAATGATGCAACTGCCAGTGATATTCTTGAAAGACCTTGGCTAATGTATCTCGCAACATGCTTTTACGTTCGTGACCTGCCAGAAGCGGGCGTTTTTCATGAATAGCCGCGGTGATAAAGTATAATGTATCATCAAGAAACAGATGCGCCGGATTATGTTCGTATTTTTTTAACATAACTTATCAGGGTGCAAACTCAGGAGCGCAAACTAGCGTTTGCATCGTTGCGCAGCAACGACGTTGAAGGGCTTTCAGCCCTTACGCAAACGCTGGTTTGCGCTCCTGCGTTTACATTCGTTGCGCAGCAACGCCCAGGAGCGCAAACCAGCGTTTGTTTCGCGGCTCCGCCGCGACAATCTTGCCAGGGCTTCGCCCTGGTGCAAACGCTAGTTTGCGCTCCTGGAGTTGTTTGCGCTCCTGCGTTTGCACTCCTATTTTTACGCTCCTGAGTTTACACCTCCAATTCGGGAAAATATTCTGAGAGAATGACTTCTCGTCGTCCGGTTCGCATTCCGGTGTGTTCCGCAGCGTGCTCTTGCAAGAGTCTTGATGGAATAGAAATTTGCAGCGCCGCCAGCACCTTAAGCGGATTGGTCAGGGATTCTTTGAGTTGATTCAGCGACTGCAAAGCTTTTTTAGCGGTTGGCTTCGGCAACGCGCCTTCTTCCAACCGGCGAATCACGATTTTCAGATAGTCTTCCTGATCTTCGGTCAATTGCCGCCGGTCCCGCATGACGGTTTTGAGAATTCGCAGCACCTGCGCGGCGCTGTCTCGTCCTCGTCGTTTCGGCGGCTCCGGCATATCGTCAGCGGTGACAAACAGAAAGGCGGCCTTGTTTCGGTCTAACAGCGAATAAAAGTCCTTATCCAAACGACTTCGAGGGGTGTCCGGTTGGGCCTCCAGCAATTTGGCCACCGTGAGGAACTCCACTTCGCGCGCCTTCGAATGCTGTCCTGCCAGGAAGAACTTTTGCAGTTTGCCGCGCCGAAAATACGTCAGCAATTCCGTCTCAGGAGCGCAAACTAGCGTTTGCGAATCAGGAGCGCAAACCAGCGTTTGCGAATCAGGAGCGCAAACCAGCGTTTGCGACCCAGGAGCGCAAACTAGCGTTTGCAAACTCTTTGCTCTGGCTGTTCTCGCCTTCTTCGGAAGCCGTTTGATCGCGTCAAACAGTTCCGGCTGCTCGTCGCGAATCTGTTTGATGTGGTTCAGGTATTTCAATTCACTGTCTTCGGCCTCGTCTTCGCCCGTAATGGTCGCCACATTGGACAAACGATTGAAGAGCTCGTGCGATGCGACCGGCTCGCCTTCGGTCAGCAATTCGGCATCGCCGCCGAGTAAGGTGAGAAAGGCGTTAATCTTGGCTTCGGCCGCTTCTTTCAGGAAAATCTGATCGTTTGATTGCTGGGTTGGGAAGAAATTAAAGGTATAAATCTTGTTGAACGGCGTATCCACGCGATTAACCCGCCCGACCCGCTGCATCATGCGCGTCGGATTCCAGGGGATGTCGTAATTCATCACCACATTGGAACGATGGAGATTGACTCCCTCGGAAAGCACCTCGGTCGTGACCAGAATACGATAGTCGTCTTTTTGACGCCGGGCGTTGGCGTCAAAATTTTCGATCACTTTCTCACGCACGTTTTCGCCGGATGACCCGCTATAGCCCAACACCTTGCCCTGGCAGGCTGCGTCAAGATGCTTCACCAGATATTCCGCCGTTTCTTTGGATTCGGTAAAAATGATGAGTTTGTTCTTTTTGAGAATCGGGTGATTGTGTAATTCTGCACGCAGCGCCAGCAGTTTGGGGTCGCGTTCGACGGTTGTCCATGCCTGCTGAATCTCGCGTAATAAATCAAGATCCCGCTGCAGATCCCGTCGAAACTCCTCCCGAAAATCGGCTGCAGGGTATTTTTGCGCTTTTCCATCCTGTAAAAATTGCTGGATGGCCTCGTCGTCATCCTGTTCCAGCAAGTCGAACATCTTGCGCGAATATTTTTTGCTGATATAGACATAGCCCCTGTCATATTCGCGGAGAAATTGCTCATACGATTGGATAAACCGGTTTACGGAGTTCTTAAACGCATGAAAACTGCTTTCCAGACGTTTGACCAACAGGATTTTCATAAATTTGCCCATATTCCGCTGGGATTGGGTTTCAAGCTGATCGATCTTGCCGGTATAATAGAGCAACGGGGTATAGCGGGCATACGAAAAATCCTGCGTACTTAAATGGATCGTGCGTGTAAACACAGCGTCTTCATGCTCGTTCAATTCATAGAACAGGGGAACAGGCGATTCCACATCCGGAAACCGTAAGGATTGTTTCTGTAAATCTTGCGAGAAGTACTTCACGATCTCTGTGCGCGTGCGCCGCACCATCACATGTTTCAGAACGTATTCACGAATCGCCCTTGCATTCTCTTTACTGACGCGAAGATATTCCGCCCGATCGCGCTGGCGGTCAAGCTCCTTGAATTTCGCCTGTAAGTCTCCAAAAAAGGCTTCCAGATTTGGAAGATTGGGAATAGCGCTTTTCTTTGAGTTTTGGAACAGCTTGAGTTGGCTGAGAATATCCTGAGGCGAATTATTGTAGGGGGTTGCTGTGACCAACACCACGCGCTTTCCCCGGCAGATTTCCGCCAATTTCTCATAGGTGGCGGTGGTTTCCGTCCGGAAACGGTGGGCTTCATCAATAATGATGTTCGTGTACTTTTCAACGCCTCTATCCAGAATATCGTCCAGTTTCCCGAGCGATTCAAAGTCAGCCGGGACCCGGAAATCTGAAAACACATTCGGCCATGATCCCGGATTGCCTCGGCTCAACAGCATCGGCGGGGCGATAACGAGTGATCGGCCGTCAAGCTGCCCGGCTAACATGGCTGAAATATAGGTTTTTCCAAGTCCAACCACATCCGAAATAAAGACCCCGCCGTATTCCTCCAGAATCTTTTTGGCGTTCAGGACCGCCTGTTCCTGATATTCAAGTTTTTTAAATTCTTCCGGCAGATAGCGGACAAACACTTCATCAGCCTGACCAAGTTCATCTTTGAAGTATTCATACAAAAACTTCAGGTACAATTGATAGGGTGAAATCGTGGGATTCAGCCAGGTTTTCGTGCGAATGGTTTCAACATACTTTTCACTGACTTCCACGCTCTGCTGCCAGAGTTCGTTGAATTTTCGCAAGGCGAACGCATAATCCGAGCGATTTTTCAATTCAACGTTAAATTCAAGATTCTCCACTAAACCGGCCTGCGTGAAATTGCTTGAACCGGTGATAACGCGCCCGATGTCACGATCGCCTTCGACAAAGGTCATGATGTACACTTTGGCATGAATGCGTTCGGACGGATAGGCGCGAATCTCTAGTTTTTGCTGGTGAATCCATTGAATAAATGTCTCGACGCCCCGCTCGACAGATTGCGAGTCATCCGAAAACTCGAACTCTTTCTCGATGTCTTCGGCAATTTTCTGCTTAGTCTGACCGTGAGAAAACTGCAATTCCGGTTGTTCAGGTGTATTTGCCCGTTGCAGCAAGTCAAACGTGCGTGTATCCGTGCTGATACCGATTAAGATCCGGGTTTTCTCTGTATTCTCAAGGGATGGATAGAGATTGAAGAATCCACTGGCATAGAAATAGCCGACCAGACAGTCAAAGAAGCGTGTATCTTTGATTAATGTTTCAAACCGGTTTTTGAGATTCTGCCCTTGTTCGTTTGTAATAAAGGTTAAATCAGTACTCACCGTGTCCCCTGCCTCACGTAATTCAGTATAAACAATAAAGAGCGCAAACCAGCGTCTCCTCAGGAGTGCAAACCAGCGTTTGCATCGTTGCGCAAGCAACGCCCAGGAGTGCAAACGAGCGTTTGCACCAGGGCGAAGCCCTGGCAAGATTATCGCGGCGGAGCCGCGAAGCAAACGCTAGTTTGCGCTCCTGTTCTCAACAATACGGGCAATTACAGCATACAATCATGCTTCTTGTCAAGATGAAACATTCACGATTCTTCCAAGTCGTGGATAAAACTTTCATCATACATATAGCCGAATTCTCTTGGGACAGTTGGGCAGACCTGGATATTTACGAGAAGTGAAACCTGTTTTATCTTGAGGAACTACGGGAAGTTATCCTTAAAAGAGAATGGGGGCAATGTAACATAATGGCACAGTCAGAAGAGAAAAGGAACTGCCTGCCCTGGAAACATGAGATAAGGGAAATGGTGTGTCAAAAACGGACAATTTGAGTCAAACAAACTCATATTTTTTATTGCATTTTTTTAAAATTTTTCGAATGGCTTATTGATAAAACGTGGTTCACTAAACAGAGTACATGGCATATTTTCTGCATTACTTAGAAACTCAAGAATTCGACACAAGATTTTGCTATCGGAATTTTCAGTCCTCAGAAGTTGAGTTAACATTGAAAAACCAGGTTTTTTCGAAAAAACCTGGTTTTTACATGTACAGATAAAAATTGTATTTACATGGAAGGAATGTAATGATATGGGAATGAGTCTTCTTGCAATGTTGGCCGGACTTGTATTATTGTATTTTGGGGCTGAAGGACTTGTGCGCGGCAGTTCTTCGCTGGCATTGCGGCTTGGGATCAGCCCGTTGGTGATCGGCCTCACGGTGGTCGCCTATGGTACCAGTATGCCTGAGCTTGTCGTCAGCATTAAGGCTGTGCTGCTCGGGCAAGGGGCGATTTCAATTGGTAATGTGGTCGGCTCGAATATCTTTAATATTGCCGTGATCCTGGGTATCGCCGCGCTTATCTATCCGATGAAGGTTCAGCGCCAGCTTGTCCGCCTTGATACGCCGGTGATGATTTTGGTGTCGTTTCTGTTCTTGTTCTTTTTCCGGGATCTCGCTGTGAGTCGTATTGAAGGAGGAATCCTATTCATTGGTGTTCTGACATACACGATCGGCAATCTTTATCTTGCTCGAAGAGAATCAGCGAAAAAAGCCCAGGAAAAATTGAATGAGGCTTCTCCAAAACATTCCGGAAACCTTGGCGCAGATCTACTTTTTATTGCAGCAGGGTTTGGGTTACTTATTTTGGGCGCAAATTTTCTTGTGGAAGGAGCGGTCACATTCGCCAGATTGCTCGGCATCAGCGAAGCAGTGATTGGTCTGACGATTGTCGCTGCCGGAACCAGTTTGCCTGAATTGGCGACTTCCGTCGTGGCAGCTCTGAAAAAAGAGTCGGATATTGCGATCGGAAATATTGTTGGTTCCAATATCTTCAATATCTTATGCATCCTCGGAACAGCGTCTCTCATAAGACCTATAACCGGTACCGGGATCAGCATGATTGATGTGTATGTCATGCTCGTTGCAGCTGTGGCGTTACTGCCGATTTTAAAAACGGATTTTTTATTGGATCGAAAAGAGGGATGCGCCCTCTTGATCGGTTATATCGCCTATTTATATTACCTGTTACATGGATAAATATTTATCTATGCTGTCTTGTTCATACGCATCCGACGTCGGAGGGTCTGGCGCGTGACGCCTAACAGCGAGGCGGTTAAGCTTAGATTGCCGTCTGTACGTTTCAGGGTCTCCTCAATCAGCACATTTGCAGCTTCATCGAGGGTGGGAGTATAATCCAGGGCAGCATAGGCGTTGCGCAGCGTTTTTATGCTGGTGCCACTGGTCATAGCAGAACCAGAATTGACCGGATTGGTTTCCATCAGAGGATGATATCGGGTCGCTTCCTTAAAACTCGCCAGAGACAGGGTCCCGGAGCGATGGCGGCTGACCGCGTCAAAAACCATGGAGCGCAGTTCGCGGATATTGCCGGGAAAAGGATACACTGCGAGGAGTGTGAACAGTTCCGGCGGGGGCGTGGGTTTGGATTTTTGGAGTTCCTGCGCCGCTTCTGCCAAAAAAGCGTCAACCAGCAGCGGAATATCCTCGCGCCGTTCGCGCAGCGGCGGAACATGGATGCGGTGCAGCGTCAGACGATAATACAAATCCGGCCGGAATTTGCCGGATTCCTGCAAAGCCAGGAGATCGCAATTCGTGGCGACCACGACTCTGGCGGTAGTCGGTTTGGGCGTATCTGAACCCAATGGATAATATTCGCGTTCCTGTAACAGCCGCAGCAGTTTGACCTGCGACGGACAGGGCAGATCGCCGATTTCGTCTAAAAATAACGTGCCTTTCGCGGCGCGTTCTACAAATCCGGCGCGTTCCAGATTCGCTCCGGTAAACGCGCCGCGTTTATGTCCAAAAAGCGCGTCGGAAAAAGTGCTGTCATCTAATCCGGCCACATTCACGGCAATGAACGCGCCTTTGCGTTGGCTCAGCGTATGAATGGCCTGCACGATCATCTCTTTTCCTGCGCCGGTTTCGCCGGTCACAAGCACGGGCTGGGAGGAAGGCGCAATTGATTCGATATAGCGGAAAATCGCGTACATTTTCGGACTGCGGGTGACAATCTTCGCGAAGGCTTCAGGGTGATAAATCTGCTGCTCCAAAACGCTTTCGCGCAGACGGATGTTCTCATGGCGCAGTTCCCAAAATTCTAACGCGCGATTGACCTCGATGCCAAAGCGCGAACGATTGACGGGTTTCACAAGATAATTAAAAGCCCCGGCGCGCATACATTGTACCGCGATTTCAACGTCATCAATCGAAGTGATCACAAGAATCGGGAGTTGCGGATATTTGCGAATCAGAGCGGTCAAAAAATATGCGCCCGAGGATTTAGCAATCCGTAAGTCCAGCACAATTAGTGAAACCTCCTGACTGGCAAGAATGTCATACGTCTGTTGTTCGTTCATACTGAACACACAGTTCGTAATGCCCTCGCCCCACAATTGCATTTCATATTCCCGTAAAGCCTGAATATCATTATCAGCTAATAACACCGCCGGATAGACTTGTGATTGCTCTGAGTGAGCCATATTTAATCCCGTGAACGTAGAATTTTCATGCGTTATGGTACATTTCCACAACGCATGACGATTCCCCTGTACAGCGTTATTCATTAGCTCGACAATGTTAAATTAATGTTGTTTCGGGAATGAAGCGGAGTGGAATTCCCGAAACCAGGGTGTTTCATGGCGAATACGTTTCGGGAATTCCGTTGCACTCCATTCCCGAAACAACCTGAAATGGGAAATTTAACATTGTCGAGTTAGTATTGACCTTCTTTATTGTACCCCGGACACCCCTGTTCGGGCTGCAAATAGACCGGACAGGGATATCCGGGGTACAGGTCTGTTCAAAGGCATATCAATTCAAGTGAAGAATCCTGTAAATGTCATGTTTTGAAGGCAGACTTCCAATGTCTCGCAGACTTCGGAAGTCTCAACCCGTCAATTCAATCTTTTCTTTTTCCATTCCCTATGGTTGCAGGGCTTTAATCAATTGTTCTTTCAGGATTTCCATATCCAATCCATTCGCACTGGCAAAATCTTTCAAGAGCATGGCCTGATCCTCAGGCATATCAACCCCGGTAATTTCCTTGAATTGTTCTTTGCTCATGCCATAATTCAGCAATTCGCCAATTGTGGTTTTGCCTCTGATGTCAAGCTGTTGTTGTTCTGTCGGTATTTCCTGGACAATTGTTGGCGTTTCGGCTGGCGTTGACGCAGTCGGTTCGACCGCTGGTTGTTCTGCCGTTGGCTGTGTTTCCACTTCTGGCGTTGGCGTGACCACCGCCGCGTCTCCTTTTTCTAAATATTCCTCTATAAAAAGCCTGAAATCTTCGGTTTCCAAATTCAGAGGATGGGCAATGTCTTTAAGCATCGCAGCCGGATTCACATCCGCTGGAAGGTTAAAGCGTCTGATAAAGGCATCGATCGGCACGTTGAATTCCTGTGAGACCACTTCAAGAGTCAGACTGCCTTTAATATTGGCAGGATTCTTTTCGCCGCTGGCATCTATGAGCGCTTCCGATGCGCTGGAATAGCTGGTTTTCCAAATTCCGAGTTGTTGGGTCACAAACACTGAGCCAAAAAAGATCCCCAGCGTGGCGACGCCATACACCAACGATTTTATGCGAGTTTTCCCACGGATGCTGTAAAATAGCGTATTCTCGACCGGACAGATAGCGACGCAATCGCCGCAGGACAGGCACTCTGTTGTTTTAACATACGGTTGGGTTGAAATTTCAATCTGCACCGGACACACGCGATCACAGCGTTTACAGTTAATGCAACTAGTGGCGTTACGATGAATTCTGGTAGGCGAGAGTTTCGCTAAAATCGCCAGGATCGCTCCCATCGGGCAGAAGTAGCGACAGAAATTATTCGGCAGCCACAACGAACCAATTAAGGCAAGCAGCAGGAAAATCGAACCGATCAAAAATTCGGCATATAATTCCTCAAATCCGGCGGAAATATGCGCATAAGCAGCCCAGGGATCATAGGAACTATACACCAGATCGCCGATCTTCCAGGAAAAATACAGAATGATCACCAGACCCACATACTTGAGGTAATGGAGATATTTTTCAACCTGATCTGGGACACGGACTTTTTTAATCCGGAAAAACCGGCCAATTCGGTCAAAAATCATTTGCAAAGTCCCTAATGGACAAATCCAGCCGCAAAATGCGCGATTCAAAACAATCGCCAGAATCACTGTCACCAGCAGCAAAATCATTGTGGCTGGCATGATTTTGGGAATATAGCCTCCGGCCGCAAGGAATTGATACAACGATTCAAGTCCGCCAAAGGGACAATACACATGCGCATTCGCCGCCCCTAAGACGCCTTTTATCTGATGCAATACCGCAAGGTACGTTGCTAAAATCAACACAAACGCTCTCGTTCCATACTGAAAAATTCTGGCTGTTGTTCTTTCATTCAGCATACATTGGAACAGCAGAAAAAGAGGGTATGTTCTCTGCTTCTGCTGTTATAAATAAAGTAATCATTGTTATTATTGTTGTTGCAGCGCTTCAAGCAATTGGGTTTTGAAGGTTTCCATATCCAGCCCATTGACCTCAGCGAAATCTTTCAATTTCATTGTGAGATCTTCCGGCATGTCAACTCCGGCAATTTCCTCAAAATGTTCTTTTGTCAGGCCAAGATCGAGCAACGCGCCGAGCGTTGTGTTTCCCAGAATTTCAATCGGAGGCGCTTCGGTGGAAGCCTCCCCCTCAGTTGCCTGGGCTTCCGGCGCTGGGGTTGCCGCTGCCGGAGTCTCTTCTACAGGAGCAGGTTCCTCAGCAGGAGCGGCTTCTATCGGAGCTAACACCTCAAGGATCTTCGTTTTGATCGCCTCCATATCAAGCCCATTGGCGTCAACGAAGTCCTTCATTTTCACGGCATCCCCTGGCATCCCAATTCCGGTCAGTTCCTTGAATTGCTCTTTGGTCAATCCAAAATCGAGCAATTCCTTCATTGTGGTTCGACCTTTAATGTCCACCGCCGCCGATTCTGCTGCCGGTGAATGTTCGGCCTGCGGTTGCTCCGTCGAAATTGTCGTCTGTATTTCTTCCTGGGTCGGAGCCGAGCCAGCCAATATCAGAGGAAACGTATGCGTTTCCCAGTAGGCTTTTTGGCCCTCAGAAAGTTTCTGTTCTTGAATCAGCGTCTTCACCAAATCTTCGGGCAAATGCGTCGTTTCATCCGATTGATATGGAAGGCCAGAGTAAAGCGAGGTAAACACACGCACCAGATCCGTACCGACTTCAACTTCCGCGCCTTCCAGAATCACCGGCTCAAAAAGCCCTTCCATATCTTTGATTTTGAACGTTTCTGTCCGTTTCTCTTCCGGAATCCCAAATGCTTCAAAAAGCAGATTCGCAGGCACGCCAAAGAATTCTTCAACTTCCGCAAACGTGTAAGAGCCTCGAATATCAGCCGGATCGTAATCGCCGCTTTGAAGTTTGACCGGTTCGGCTGACCGATCTGTCGCCCAATGACCAGTGCCAATAGTGAGATAAATTCCTCCGAAAAGCAACACAACCACGCTGACAGCCACCATCCATCCCTGAACGACAATTGTCTTTTTCATGATGCCACCTCCGTTGTTGCCTCCGGTCGGATTTTAAGCAGCAGCGCATCATCCACCGGACAGACATTTTCACTTGTACACTCCAGACATACAATACACTGATGATTGCGCACATTTCCATCGTCCGACGGAGTAATGTTCATCGGACACACGCGGTCGCAGCGATGACAATTGATGCAAGTCTGCGGATTTCTGGAAAGTTTGACGAGTTTGAACAGGTTGAAGATGCCTAATAACGCGCCATAGGGACAGGCATACTTACACCAGGGACGCTCGATCAATAATGCGCCGGCAAGCGTCAAGATCAGAATAGCAAGGGCAGTCCAGACCACTTCATCGGACCAGATATTGAACAGAGCGAAATACGGATCATACTCTGCAAAAATGAGTGTTCCTGCTGTTGCTGTCAGGTAGATGATAATCGCCAGTATGACATACCTGAGATAACGAAGATAGCGGTCAATTTGCGCCGGAATCATCTGATTATAGCGGCGTTTGAACAACTTTCTGCCGATTTTACCGATTAACTCCTGAACAGTGCCAAATGGACAGACCCAACCGCAAAATACCGCCCCCAGGCCCAGACTGAGAATCAAGACGATCCACATTAAGATAAATGACGAGGCATGGGTTTTTTTCACAAATACCCCTGTCGAAAAATAGGTATAGATTGACACCACCCCGCCGAACGGACAGACTGCATGAAGGCTCGCACTGCCCACTAAGATCGGTTCCAACCCTTGTTCTGCGCGATAATGATTCACGCTGAACAGCACGATCAAGAGCAGGAAAAAAATTTGCACAGCCAGCCGAATTTTACGGGTCATATATCGTTTCATACACACCCCTCCTTTTTCCTATGGAAAGGAACTGTTTATATGTGTAGGCAAGAAACCGAGTTTTTGATAAAAACTCGGTTTCTCTGCCACACACTCTTTTGTAAGTTATTTCTGTAACAGAGAATACATCTCCTGCACATGCCTTTGTCAATAGAAAAACATATTTTTTGCTATGAGATACTCCTTTGAAACTACAGGAAATCCTGGTAGTACAGTGTTTTGGAAATACGTACCCAAGTGAGACAGGAGCGCAAACTAGCGTTTGCGTCAACGCGAAGCGTTGAAATGGCGGAATCGAAGATTCCGCTGCAAACGTTAGTTTGCCCTCCTGAATGTGTAATTATTTACGAAAACGTGTAGTAGTTTGATTGTGCCAGATGAGCGGCGCGCTCATGACACCTCCTCCTCTGCATGTTTAGCTGAATAGCAGTGAACAGCTCACAACGCTTTTATTGCTACGCCTTGCGGACAATTGCTGCGGCATTCGCCGCACATGATGCATTCGCCTTTATCAACGGATAGGCAGTCTTCGGTCCCATCTTTTGCCGGACAATGGAACGCGCCGATTTCACACTGCGTACTGGCGCGCTGACAAGCGGTGCAATGGCTGGTCAGAAACTTCACCCGGCTGAGATACGCAGCCAGACCGAGCAGCGCACCGGTCGGACACACATAGCGGCAAAACGGACGATAGATGAAAAGCGAAGAAACTAGCGTGACTGCCAGGATCGCAAGCGCGATTGTTCCGCCGCCCAGATTAAACAAGGCCGCAAAAGGCGACGTCTCGGAATTAAACGGTTTGTAATGCCAGAACAAGGGTAACGCGATTACCAGAACGAGCATCACATACTTCAATTTCCGCAGCCAGCGATCCCAGATTAGCGGCACTTGCCATCGCAATTTCTTTTGAAAGAGAAATTCCTGAATCACGCCTTTAGGGCAGACCCAGCCGCAGAAAATTTTCCCGAAGAACAGGGCTGAAATGACCACAATCGCCACTTTAGCTGCAAAGGGGATCACCGTATCCAATTGCGTGAGGTTTCCAGCAACATTTTGGAGCGCGCGCACCGGACTCGGGCAGCCCATTTGCAGAAAGCCGATCATCGCCAGCGACAGCAGCATGATCGGGTAACGCAGCCACACTTTCTTAAAATGAAAAGCGATGATGGCAACGCCAAGAAACACCAGATAAATAATATTGCCTTCAACAAAAATTGCGTCGAACATGGTGTGCTGGTTCGTAGTAAACGCTTCAGCGTTTAAAAAAGTCGCTGAAGCGATCACTATGAATGCATTTTGAAAAGTGCCCAAAACCGGGTTTTTTCAAAAAACCCGGTTTTTATTTGTTTACTTCACGGCTTGAAAGGTCAGAAATCCTTCAGACACGCCTTTTTTTGAACATTCCCGATATACTCTGAACACGACTTCGCCAGGCTCGAGTACCTCAAGTTCAAAGGTATTGCGAATTTCATTTGTCCCGACTTTTTTCCACCCCGTGTCACTCATGACTTTCATATTCTCAGAGAGGTCGATCTGAACGTCATCATCGTTCAATTCGCAGCGGCGATGTTCTAATGTCACAATGGCTTCGACTTTCACAATTCCGCCAACCTGAACCGCTTGAAGATTTGCTGGCGTAAAGGTAATGTGGCAGGCGAAGCTCTCGCCTGCTCCCATGCCAATAAGAGCAATACATGTGACAAAACACGCAAAAAATAATTTTTTCATAGTGTACCCTCCCATCTATCTTTCTATAGAAACCGAGTTTTTGTCAAAAACCCGGTTTCTATTCTGAATGTACTTAGTTTCTGCCCTTGCCCTGTCCTTGTCCATTTCCATTACCCTGGCCCTGGCCTTGTTCGCGGCCATTACCCTGGTCTTGTCCCTGACCCTGGCCTTGAGAATTCTGTCCGCGACCCTGTCCTTGTCCCTGGGCAGCGCGGCCGCTGCCCAGACCGGCGCCGCGTTCTGCTCCGCGCTGGAAGGCCGGTAAGTGTTTTTCCTGTGAAGCGTCTCGTAGTTGTGTGAACACCTGAAGAATATCCTGTTCCTGGACAAAAGTGAAAAATTCGTCGTACATCTGCGCGTTTTCAATTTCGGCCTGCATTCCGGCTTTTAAAGCATCTTCGATTGAATCAAAGGCCGGGATTTTGCCGATCCACTCGTTTTTCGGCACAGCAACGCCATATTTTTCAAAGAGCGGCAGCAATTCTTCAACGTGCGTTTGTTCGGCTTTCATAATATTTGTAAACGGCCTGATGTCGCCAAACTGTTCGATCACTTGCTGATACGTGGCTAAAGCTTTGTATTCATCATTCAAGGCATCAAGCAAGGCTTGCTGGGTTTTGGCATCAAGCTGCTGCGCCAACCCGGCTCCGGCAAATGTGAAAAGACTGGCAGCGATAACAAGAGTTGAAATAACACGTTTCATATGTGTATCCTCCTGAGCGTTATGCCATGTTGGGGAAAGTTTTCATCCATTCCTCAGTCGCGTAACGTTCGGTATATAATTTTTCAGTGTTTTAATTGTTCAATGTATCCTGTGCTTTTTCTACGCTCTTCTATAATAGCACAGACCATGCCAACTTTTTGAAAAACGACGAAGACAGGAATGATTATTTCTGATAGATTATGATATCTATTGTAAAAATAAAGAGTTAGCATGATTAAATTTAATGACTCTTACGTATTTCATCTTTCTGTAATTTTACAAACAATCTTCAGAATAGAGAATTTGGGCAAATATTGCGCAGGGAAACATAGACGGAGGGCAATATTTGCGCAGTTGCGGTTGAATGTTTTTAAGCCATGATTTCACTTGACAGGACATATTCAAGTGAAGTAATACATAACTCATGTTACGCAGCCCCCCTTCTTCCCCCCGCAAGCGGGGGGAAACGGATCAACCTCCCCCGCTTGCGGGGGAATTGAGGGGGGTAGTGCGTAACATGACTACATAATTTATTCGAACATCAGAAACCGGGTTTTTTCAAAAAACCAGGTTTCTTGGTTTGCCAAAGCCCTACCCCGGACATCCCTGTCCGGGGTGCAGGTATTTTCAAAGGAGGTACAGCGTGCACGAGCTTGGAATGGCTGTTGTTGGTCTGGGGCGCCTCGGATATGTCCATGCCCTGAATATTGCGCATACCCCATGCGCGCGCCTGATAGCGGTGTGCGACATGCAGGCAGAACTTGCCCAAAAAACCGCATCTGAATTTGGGTGCGCCTGTTATCCCGATGTTCGTAATATGCTTGAAAATCCGGAGATTGATGCGGTGTGTGTCGCCACGCCGACCGCATACCATGTTGATCCCGTCAAGGCGGTTGTAGAAGCGAAAAAGCCGCTTTTCTGCGAGAAACCTCTGGCAGATAACCTGGACGACACCTTACGCCTGGCAAAGATGATTCAAGACGCCGGGATCATCTGTCAGATGGGCTTTCAACGGCGTTTTGACCCGCCGTGCGCGGAAGCGGCGCACATGATTCAGACAGGACGGATCGGCAAACCGGTCTATATTTCTTCCTTTTCCCGCGATCCGTTTCCGCCGCCGCCCTGGGCATGCGATCCGAATAAAGGCGGGGGCCTATTCATTGATATGCTCATTCACGATTTTGATCTGGCGCGATTTTTGATGCAAGATGAAGTGGTTTCTATTTTCGGAGACGAAACCAATTTAGTGGTGAATAGTGAAGGTATCGAACGCTTTGCCGATAATGTGACCGTCAGTTATCGCTTTCGAAACGGCGCGCTCGGTACGGCTCATGCCAGTATGCACGCTGGCTATGGCTATGATGTGCGCAGCGAAGTGTATGGCGAAAAGGGGAATTTGATTCTCGGCGGACTGAACCGCACGGAATTAACGTTCTGTTCCGTGGAAAAGGGAATTACGAAGCCCGCGACGTTTCAGCCTCAGGGCAAACTGCCGCATTTCATGCTCCGCTTTAAAGAAGCCTATGAGCGAGAAATGCAAGCTTTTGTGGAGTGCGTTATTGAACATAAAGCTCCCTGCGTGAATGAAACTGACGCTGTGCAAGCCTTTAAAATCGCGCTTGCAGCCACAAAATCCGCTGGCATAAAACAGCCTGTTGTGATCGAATTCTGACAGGAGAGAATCCCTGTTAAACGCAATGAACTATATGTCGCATAGAAATTGGGGTGCTCGGTGTTTTCGCAACTCATGCGTCACATACGAGCACAAACTGTGTGGCACATATCAACCTCTCAAAAGAATATGAAAACGCCAAAATACTGTTTTCCTCTAGGCATTCAGACGGTTCTGCCTGAAAATTATCGCAAGAATGCAGAATTTTACAAAAATTTACACACCCTTCAGGAATTTGGATTCAGCGGAATTGAGTTGAATATGGCCCATCCTGACAGAATTGACCTGGCAGATGTGCAGAATTTTCTGCAAACTTTTGATCTTCAACTGACCATGTTCGCTTCGGGCCTGACCGCTAAAACGTATGGGTTGTCGCTGTCAAGCCGAGATCCGGAAGTGCGGCAGCGCTCTGTGGAAAGATGTCGGGACATGCTTGATTTTGTGAAAGGCAGCGGAGCCGGGATCATCATTGGATTTCTTAAAGGCGAGGCTGTGAAGGAGAAAGAACTGGCAAAAGCACATTTTTCCGAATCTCTTGTACAACTTAACCCGGATATTGCCGAAAAGCAGGTTCCGGTCCTGATTGAAGCGACCAATCGTTATGAATCGTCCGTAGCAAACACTCTTGAAGATGCGGTTGAATTGATCAAAGATTTCCACAATCCTTACCTGCGCATTCTGCCGGACACCTTTCATATGAATATCGAAGAAGCCGATGAATTCGGGACCTTAGCAACGTATGCCGGTTATTATGATTCGCTGCACATTTCCGATAATAACCGTTATTTCCCGGGACTGGGCGCGATTAAATTCGGTGAGCTGATTCAGTTCCTGAAAGCTCGCAATTATCAGGGACGTCTGGCGATTGAGGGGAATCTTAACGTCAGTTTTATTGAGGATGTCAAAACCTCGATGAAGTATCTCATCCCTCTGCTAAGCTAATACTGGGTAGCGTAAGTTTTGATAGGGTCGTAGTCCTCGCTTTAGCGAGTTCTTCGCGGAGCTACGAATCTGTCAATGAGGAATGAGTTTCAGGCCAGATAATGGCCGATTTGTCTGCTGATGTAGTCATAATCTCTGACAGGCGTGTTGAGGCCGGTCACTTCGCCGACCAGGTGTTTGTTTTTAAACACCAGAATGCGGCTGGCGAGTTTGATGATTTCCGGCATGTCGGAGGAGATCAGAATGATGGATTTTTTGTCCTGACTGGCGAGATCCCAGATCAATTTATGAATATATTCTTTGGCGCCCACATCAACTCCGACGGTCGGTTCATCAATGATCAGAATATCGCAGCCGGCCGCAAGCCATTTGGAGATGCTGACCTTTTGCTGATTGCCGCCGCTGAGAGTCTCGGTAATTTGATTGACCCCGGTGACTTTAATCGCCAGAGCGTCAACCATTTTTTGAGCGTATTGAGTTTCTTTGGTCGGGCTGATCGCTTGAAAGAGTGGGTGCACAATTTTGTTCCAGATCGTGATCGCAATATTGGTTTTGACCGGAGCTTCTAATAACAAGCCTTCCTCTTTTCTATTTTCGGTAATATAACCCATGTTATAACGGTAAAGACTGTCAGCGACGGACGTGATGCGAGCGCGTGCTCCTTGAATGACAATTTCGCCGCTGGTCAGTGTATCTTCGCCAATCAACAAGCGCGCGGTTTCAGTGCGCCCGGCCCCGACGAGACCATAAAATCCGAGAATTTCCCCTTTGTATAATTGAAAATTGATATCATGGGCCTTCTTTTTTTTATACAGATGTTTCGCTTCTAGCACAATGCTCTGATCATCAACTTCAAGTATGCCGTAGGATTCATCGTTGGTCTCACGCCCGATCATCATGGTAACAAGCGCATGAGTGTCCACGTTTGTGCTCTGAACAGTGCCGACGCATTGTCCATCGCGCAGTACAGTAATCTTGTCACATAAAGCAAAAACTTCTTCGAGTTTGTGAGTGACAAAAATAATAATCACCCCATTGGTTTGTAAATTCCGCAACAGATGGAAAAGGGTGTCAACTTCGTGTTCGGTAATAGATGAAGTGGGTTCATCGAGCAACAGAATTTTGGCGTTCGAGGCCAGGGCTTTGGCGATCTGCACAAGTTGCTTGTGCGCCACGCTCAAATCGCGAGTGACAGTGGCAGGAGGAAGATCCAGGCCGACCATTTCAAGATAGGTTTGAGCGACTTCATTAATGCGCTTCCAATTGACGATGCCGGTTTTGCCGTAAGTGATCATTTTATCGAGCATAATATTTTCGGCAATACTGCTCTCCGGGATCACCTGAATCTCCTGATTCACAATACTGATTCCAGCCTGAAGACCATCACGAAAATTATGACAATGCAGTTGTTCTCCATCATACACGATCTCCCCGGCATCCGGCTGATAGATGCCGCTAATGATTTTAATCAGCGTACTCTTGCCAGCTCCATTCTCTCCTAAGAGGGCGTGAATTTCCCCTGTATGAAATTGGACAGACACGTTATCGAGCGCCCGGACTCCCGGAAAATCCTTTGTAATGCCGCGCAATTCAAGCATTGACGTGCTCCTTTGTTGACCCTATCGGTACATTGTAAACACCATTCTCTCTACATGCAATCCACATAGTTTCATTATGCTGGGCGAACAACCAAATTTACGTTGATAAAAACTCTGTGGAGGCCACCTCTCAGGTGGACTCCACGATGCACAAGATCTATTTCGTTAAATATTTCTCTTCCAATGAATCAAGGATCTCTTGTGTTACATCCAAAATATCATCAAAATAGGTGTCCACATTTTCCTTTGTTACGATGGCAATACCAGCGTTGACAAAATAGACATCTTCTTTGGGCTTCCATCCATCGAGCAGGTATTTCAACAGGGTACAAGTGATATAGCCGTGCCCATAGGGGTTTTGGGAGATCGTTGCATCAATCTGTCCAGTGCGAATGGCATCTAATACCAGGGGATCATCATCAATGCCAACGAAGTGGATGTGTTTACCGCCGGAGTCGTGCAGTTCCTTTAAGATAGTCGTAGCTGCGACAGTAATCACATAACCGGTACAAACGACCCCATCAATTTCATTGATACGGGCAGCAATGGCATTTTGGATTTTTTCTGTCCCTTCTTCAACGGTTTTAATCCCGGCCACTTCCTGAATAATGTGTACGTCAGGATATTTTGCCACCACTTCTTCAATTCCTTCTTTTCGCAAAAGGGTGTTGGCATCTTCCACAACTTCCAGCACGTTCAAAATATTGCCTTTGCCGCCCATCAAGTCGATCAGCTTTTCCGTCGCAACCATTGCCGCATCTTTGACATCGGTTGCCACGGCAAAAGATGCGGTGGTCGGCTGAGCAGTGGAGGTCCCGAAATTCACCACATACATCCCTCGATCCGTGAGTTCTTCATATAAGCCGTTCGTCGCACTGGCATCCACCGGATAGATACTGAAGGCGTTATACCCTTTGGCCGCCAGAGCTTCCACATTCTGATTTTGATTGTCCTGAGTCCATTCCTGTCCGATCTGTTTCAACACTTCAATCCCAGTATCTTTCTCAAAGGCTTCTACGCCTTTTTTGACTGCATCAAAATAGGGGTGAACCATCGGGGCATACCAGGCGATTTGATAGTCGGCCGCCGACGCCGCTTGAAACGTGAGGAGTGTTGCAGCAAACATGAGACATAAACAACATAGTGCACATTTTTTCATGATCTTCCTCCCATGTAAATGATTAGATAGCTATAAGCGGATTCGCCCTGTCAACGAGCAAAAATTTCTCGCTTCGCTCGAAATGACAGGCTTCTTTGCTCCCTTATACCTGATGTTCATTCCGTGCTTCAGTCACATTCGCAGTTGCCGCTTTAATGGGAATGACTGGCTAAAGCCAAAACTACGAGCCTTACAGATTTTTACTCCAAGCCAATCCACTTCCAATTTTTTTGTGATTTCTCCTACTCGCCACCACCTCCTTGAGCGTTCTGATTATTTAGACCGGGCGCTGTAGATGGCGCGAATCCGGTCAACAATGACCGCTAACAGGATGATTAAGCCATAAAACGTGCGCTCGAAATAAATATTGGCGCCCAGGATGACCAATCCATTTTTGATTAACACCATGATAATCCCGCCCATCAGCAGTCCCAATGCGGTAATACTGCCTCCTTTGAGGGCGGTGCCGCCGATAATGGCGACAGCAAATGAGATAATCAGCCAATCCTGACCCGTTGAAGGCTGTGCCGATCCCATGCGTGAGACCCAGAGAATCGCAGCAATCGAAGAAAAAAACCCGGATAAAATATTCGCCGCAAAAATAATGCGGTTGGTATTGATTCCTGAAAGCCGGGCTGCATCTAAATTTCCGCCGGTCGCCAGTAATCTTCTTCCAAACACTGTAAAACGGAAGATATAGAAAATCACCAGAAGCGCTCCGACCGCAATCCACAATAAATACGGCATTCCAAACAGCCCCTTCCGTCCAATTACTGTGAACGTTTTCGGAATGTTGGTGTATGAATAGCCTTTGGAGATCCCGCTCACCAGTCCTTCGTACACAAATAAGGTGGAAAGAGTGACGACAAAGGAATTAATTCCGATTTTGGTGATAAAAAACCCGTTAATCGCGCCCGCCAATAACCCTACCAGCATTGCCAGCGGCACTGCGATCCAACCGGAAAACCCTGTGACATCAAGAAAATAGCCGACGGTAATGGTCGCCAAACCACCAATCGCCCCGACTGAAATGTTCATTCCGCCCACAACAATTACCATGGCCTGCGCCAGCGCGATGAAAATATAGAGGGAAAGCGTGCGTGAAATATTGAAAATGTTATAAGCGGTCAGAAAACTTTCCGAAGTGACTGAAAAGATCGTGAAAAGAATGAAAGCAGCCAGAACAATGCCGGTCTCTTTGTGTTTTAAGAGATTTGCAATAAACACTGTGTTCATACCTTGTTCCTTCTGCGATGATAAGTAGAGGGATATATGTTTAATAAAATGTTACATTGCTTTAATAAAGAATTTAATTTCTTGTCAAGTTTTTTTATGAGAGAAAATAGGCATTCATAATTACTCCTCTGGGAGAGAAGTTTTTACTATCAGACTATGTCGGACTTGCCGGGCAAGTCTGAGTTGTCCGACGAAGCCGCTGCTCAGGCGAATTCCTGAAACGATGAATCTGCTTTCCGTTGAATATACTTGGATTGCGTCATATTTCGCATTTCATAAATTGTTTATTAAATTTCTTGACAAGATTTCATAAAACGACAGTGTAAAAAGAATAACATTCCGTCAATATTGGACTATCTATTCAGAGAGACTAGGTCATGATGAATACTGTCACCTTGAAAGATGTTGCCCTCGCGGCCGGGGTGTCCCCCTCAACGGCATCTTTAGTGCTGAACGGCAAAGGTCAGCTTTCCCAGGATGTTCGCGACCGGGTGTACGAAGCGGCCAAAAAACTTGACTATATTAAACCGGTGTATATGCCGTCAATTGCTGCCAAACCCAGCAGTCATATCGCGATTCTTGTATATGAAGATTACGAAAAAGCGTTTATATGGAACTTCTTCAGACGAATTATTATTCAGCTAGAAGCGATCATTTCCAAAGAACGCTACTATCCGGTGATTATTCCGGTGAGCCTTGAAGAAAAAACATACGACATTTTTGAAAAAGTCGTGTTGTCACGGGCAGGCGGACTCTTCTCGATTGATTATGGCAATCAAACCCTGTTTCGTCAGCTTGAAGATCAGGGCGTTCCGGTGGTCGTGATTAATAATGCCGGTTTCCAGCGTCAATTCTGCTCTGTGTGCGTTGATGATTTTCATGGGGCCTGCGAAGGTGCAAAATATTTACTGGATCTCGGGCATCGGCAATTAGCCTATCTTGAATATCATCGGCCTGACATGCCTTCCCTGATTCATGATCGTTTTATCGGATTTAAAAAAGCCCTGGATGAAAAGCAGATCGTCTTCCCGCAAGAAAATCGTATCTCTGTTAACCTCTACAACATGGATGAATTGACCCGGGCATTACAAGGCCTGTTTCAGAAAGACGAGGCGCCGACCGCCATTTTTGCCCACGACGATTTTCTGGCTGCGCGTGTTGTCGTTGTGCTCAAAAGTATGCGTCTGCGGATTCCTGAAGATGTATCGCTGATCGCTCCTGGTGACACGCTTGATTACGATCAGCCTTACATCCCTCAAATTACGACCATGCGGATCAATAACGAGTTGATGGGAAAACTGGCCGGAGAGATGATTCTGGAACGATTACAAACTCAGGCGGGAGAATTACACGGCTTAAAAGTCAATCAACAGCTTGTTGAACGCGGGTCGTGCCGACGAATAACAAGAGAGGTGTAGGACGAAAAGCAAGGGAGAAACTACAAGGAGTTCCCATAATCAAGGATAACACATTCTTGCTTATGGGAACTCCTTCTAGTTTCAAAGAAGTCAACATGAGTGTACACTCACCCGGCACAATAAAACTATACGGAGTTCCCATAAGCAGGGATAAAAAATCCTTGTTTATGTGAAATCCATGTAGTTTCACAGGAGAGAACGTATGGAAAGACATGGATCAGTCATTAAAGTCAGACCGGAACATTTTGAAGAATACAAACGCCTTCATGCCGATGTTTGGCCGGATGTGCTTAAAATGATCGCTGAGTGCAACATTCGCAATTACTCGATTTACCATAAAGACGGGTATATGTTCAGTTATTTCGAATATGTGGGGAATGATTTCAAGGCTGATATGGCTAAAATGGCCGCTGACCCCACAACCCAGGAATGGTGGGCGGTGGTCGGCCCGATGCAAGAGCCGCTGACAACCCGTAAAAAAGGCGAATGGTGGGCCGAAATGGAGGAAGTGTTTCATATTGAATAAATCATAACAAGGAGGTCACAATGACAGCACGCGAACGTGTACTTGCAGCCATCGCTCATCAGGAACCCGACCGGGTCCCCGTAGATCTGGGCGCAACTCCGAGTTCCGGCATTTCCGTCATTGCTTACAACAATTTGAAAAAACATTTGGGCATTCAGGGCGGACATACTCGTGTTTATGACGTTGTGCAACAACTCGCGCAGCCGGAAGATGAGCTGCTTGACCGCTTTCAGATCGATGTGATTGATTTGGGACGAACCTTTAACACAAAGGACAGCGATTGGTACGACATCACCGTCTCTGACGGCAGTCAGGCGCAATATCCGGTCTGGTTTCATCCCTCTCAGCAGGAAGACGGCAAGTGGAACGTGTACCTGGAAGATGGCACCTTTATCGCCACAATGCCGGTAGGAGCCACATTTTTTGACGGTGTATGTTTTCCTTATCTGGATGGCTATCCGTCCGATTTTCGTGATCTGTCGCAGGCTATGAGCAAGATACATTGGTCCGCGCTGGTACATAGCCCCTGGGATAACGCCAATACTCCCGATTTCTGGCAGACGCTGCGTGAAAAGGCGCTATGGCTGCGAGCCAATAGCGACCGGGCGATTATGATTGTTGTGGGATGTAACTTGTTTGAATGGGGCACCTTTCTGCGCCGCATTGATAATTTTCTGATGGATCTGGTGCTGAATCAGCGCGATGTGGAACGCTTGCTGGATGCGCTCATGGAACAACATCTGGCATTTCTCGCAAACGTCTGCCAGGCGGTGGGCGATATTGCGGACATTGCGCGTTTAGGCGATGATCTCGGTATGGATAGCGGCCCGTTTATGCGCCCTGATATCTATCGAAAACTCTTCAAGCCGCGCCATACTATTGTGTGCGATTACATTAAGCACCATAGCCAGATGCATACCTTCCTGCACTCCTGCGGATCAATTTACAAGTTGCTGCCCGATCTGATTGAGGCTGGATTCGAGATTATGAATCCGGTGCAGACCAATGTGAAAGACATGGAGCCGGAACGCCTGAAGCGGGAATTTGGGAAAGATCTGACCTTTTGGGGCGGCGGCGCAGATACCCGCGCTATTCTGAATCGCGCTGCACCACAGGAGGTAAAGGCCCATGTGCAACGCCGTTTAGAAATTTTCTCACCCGGCGGCGGTTTTGTATTTAATCCAATCCATAATATTTTGCCGGATGTGCCTCCGCAAAACGTAGTCGCCATGTTTGAGGCGATTGAAGAGTTTCGGTAAAGAAAAAACCAGCGTCAAACAACTCGAATATTCTGTTTGACGATTCTGTTGTGTTTTTTCGAGTAGTTTTTTGCTCTTCGAATGTATCTTTTTTAGAGTTTTGCCGTCAACCTAAACAGAAAAACCTCTGAATTAACAGAAACTATTTATCCAGACGGCAAAATATGTTTCAGCTCCTTAAATACACAAAAAATTTAGCGATTGATCTTGGCACCGCCAATACCCTGGTCTATGTGCCTTTTAAAGGGATCGTTCTTAATGAACCTTCAATGGTGGCCTTTGATATTCGTAATGATCATATCCTGGCAGTTGGCCAGGACGCCAAAGCGATGATTGGGAAAACTCCTCAGCATATCGTCATTATGCGTCCGTTGAAAGATGGGGTGATTGCCGATTTTAAAATGACAAAGGCGATGCTTCAATACTTTATTCGGAAAACTGCCAAACGTTTTCGATTTTTACCTCCACACATTGTGATTGCCGTGCCCTTTGGAATTACTGACGTAGAGAAAAAAGCCGTACGAGACTCGGCGTGCCAGGCCGGGGCAAGTAAGGTGACGATTATTTTGGAACCGATGGCAGCAGCCTTAGGAGCGGATTTACCGATCGAGGAACCGATTGGCAGCATGATTATAGATGTTGGCGGCGGAACGACCGATGTTGCTGTAATTGCGATGAGCGAAATTATTGCCGGTTGTTGTATCAGAACCGCCGGTGACGAAATGGATGACGCAATTATTCAGTATGTCAGGCAGAAATATAATTTGTTGATTGGCCTGCGTACGGCTGAGTTGGTGAAACAGACCATCGGATCTGCCTATTCGCTCAATGGAACGCGAGAACAACGCACAAAAATTTGTGGACGGGACGTGGCCGGAGGACTGTTTAGAACAGTAGAAATTAGTAGTGAAGAGGTTCGAGAAGCTCTCACAAAAACAGTGGAAACTATTGTGGAAGCAGTGATGATGACCTTGGAAAACACTCCGCCAGATTTAGCCGACGATATTATCGAACGAGGGATTCTGCTTACAGGAGGAGGGGCCTTGCTCAAGAATTTAGATTACAAAGTTAAGGAAGTCACCGGGCTGCCTGTTTCCCTGAGCGATGATTCTTTGACCTCGGTAGCAAACGGTGCAGGCAAAACCCTGACTACCCCTCATCTGTTAAAAAAAATTGCCATATAAATTGCATCTGACTATACTAAATCCTGCGCCTCCTTTTCCATGACAAACAGAGCACTCCTGGTTGGTCTTCAAAATTCTGTTGATAATCCATAACGGTTGATTTTTTTGTGCAAGCCCTGACGCGTAATGCCAAGCAGGTCGGCCGCCTGAGTTCGATTGCCTCTGGCGTGCTTCAATGCTTTTCGAATCAACTCGATCTCAAGGTTCTGCACCTGAGCCGGCAGGGACAGATCAAGCAGTGAGCCGGATTGCGGAGCGCGAACAACAGCCAAGGGCATCAGATCGCGAGAGCATTTATCGAGTGTAATCTGCTGATTGATCGGGGTTAGAGCGACCATACGTTCGATTTCGCGTCGGAGCTGGCGCACATTGCCAGGCCAGGCATAGTCTTCGAACAGATTGATGACCTCAGAGGCGAAACCAGCAACCTGCTTGTTAAAGCGTTGGCAGACTTCGTCCAGAAAGGTGAACGCCAGAGGGGCAATATCTTCTCTGCGCTCTCTGAGCGGAGGGAGATGGATTTCTACCGAAAATAAGCGAAAAAACAGATCTTCACGAAAACGATTGGACTGCACTTCCTGGCTCAATGGCTTATTGGTGGCACTGAGAATACGCAGATCGTATTTTTGCAGGCGGTTGCTGCCCAAACGATAGCCTTCTCCTTCCTGGATAGCCCGCAGAAATTTCGGTTGAATATTCAGCGGCATGTCGGCGACCTCATCTAAAAAGAGTGTTCCGCCGCTGGCTTCTTCAAAATACCCTCTACGACCGATTTCCGCGCCGGTGAATGCGCCTTTTTCATAACCAAAAAATTCACTCTCCACCAGGTTCTCAGGGATAGCCGCGCAATTCACGGCGACAAAGGGTTGGCTGCGCCGTCCTGATTCTTCGTGAATCATGCGGGCGATTAATTCTTTGCCCGTGCCATTTTCACCCTGAATCAACACATTTACAGGCGTTGAACTGACCAGATGCACCTGGGTCAGCACGTCCTGCATAGACGGACTTTCAGCAATAAAAGGGATGTCGCGAAAGTAACCGGTATCAACGCGCTCAACTTCACGATTTAGCTGGCTGGAAATCCGCAAAATTTCACGATTCAGCAAAATGCTTTCAATCGAAATCGAAAGATGGCCGGCAATATCGCTGACTTGCCGCAAATCCTGAGCCTTGAAGCCATCCCGACTTTTGCAATTGAGCACTTGAATAGCCCCGGTCACACTATGACCGGTCAGACTTTTAATCGGCGCGCATACCATATTGCGGGTTACAAAGCCAGTCATGGCGTCAACCTCGGAATGATAGCCGCGCCGGACTTCCAGGTCATTAGCAATGATCGCCTGACCAGAGGAAATCGCTTTGCCGACAATACTCTTATCTTTGGGCGGTTCGATCTGCATTTTTTGCAGACCTGTGCCAATAATCGAACAGATTTTTTCCGTGCCAATTTCGAGCACAAAAATGGTACAGCGTTCGGCCGGCACAATCACTGGCAGAATATTCACGTAAAATTCCAGCAACGCCCAGTAATCATCAACCGTCCAGGCGTGAATCACCTGTTCCAGTCGAAATTTCAACTCGGTCAAACGCTGGCGAATCAACTCAGGTCCTTTTTCCATCAAGGAATCTCCTATAGAAAACAGTGTTAACATGATCGGAAACACTGTTGACAATCTCCTGAACACTCTTGTAAGACAATGATTTTAGAATATGTCATGTCCACCTGTTTGTCAACAGTGTTTACGATCGAGAACACGTTGTCAAATACGCTAAAAATCTGTTTTCCCCTGATAATTGGCACAATATTCGAGATTTTTCTCTTCTCTCATTCTCTTGGTATGCACATTGCATTCCAGAAGAGTATCCCTTATCGTATCGGCGGATAGCGATGTTCGCCGGTACGGGTGGTTTCAAAGGAGTCAGGCATAGAAGTCCGGTTTTTGAAAAAACCCGACTTCTATGCCTGCCGAACTCTCGACATCATGAAACTACAGAGATTTTCACATAGCCAGAGATAAAAAATCTTTGCTTATGAGGAACCCTTGTAGTTCAAAGGAAGAAACTTCTATGAAAATAACAGCGCTTGGCGTCAATTCAGCATTTGCAACCGGGGAATATGAACAGGCACTGACCATTCAACAGACTGTTGATATGGTAAAACGTTTACTGCACGTTCAGAAAACCAAAGAGCTTTCGGAAGAGATCATTTCACGGGAAGTTCAGAAGATCAGCCGCCGCATGTATGTTCCCAGATGGCAATCCAATTTTTTGATTGAATTTGACATGCCTGGCAAGAAAGGGAAGCCTCCCTATCGCCTGCTGATCGACGCAGGGGCCGATGTGCGCCATGCGTTGAAACAGACGGGTTTTACCTCCAACGACATTGATGGTGTTTATCTTTCGCACCCGCACAGCGATCATATCGGCGGCATGGAATATCTGGGCCTCACCACCCTGTTCAATCCGTTTTATACCCCTTCCAAAAAAGAATGGCTGGGAGAGCAGTTCATTGCGGATAAACTCTTTTTTGAACACTACTGGTGGCCGAAACCGCCGGAAAATACCAAGCCGGATCTGTTTATTCACCGCAAAGTGCTTGAACCGATTAAACGCGCGCTGGGGCCTGGCCTGGATACCGTGCAGGGCGTGCCGAATGTAGGACTGGAAACCTATTTTGATCTGCACCTGATCGGCAAACAGGACAATGGCGAACTGAAAACCCACGAGTTTCAGGATGGCGATGGGTATTGGGTGTTGAAGCCCGTGTTTGCCATGCATGTGATTTCCAGTTCCGAAGAGATGGCGAGTTACGGGCTGAGTCTGGAACATTCGAGCGGCTATAACGTGTTGATGCCGACCGACACGCAACACATGATGCCGCCGCAGTTGGAAGCCCATTATCGCCGCGCTGACCGGATTTACATGGATTGCGAAACTTCGGAATTTCCGTCCGGCGTGCATCCGCATATTTCTGACCTGGTGAATCGTATGGCCCCGGAAATTCAGAAAAAGTGCCTGCTCTATCATTACGACGCGTATCCGCAAGTACCTGACGGCATGTTCTGCGGCATTCTCCAGACCGGCGATGTCCACAGCTACCCGGAATGAGAAATGTGAAAAAATCTGGATTCCTCGCCAGATTCTCATTAACATTATTTCTCAAACGCTGCGACCGCTAATCCGGCTGAGACATTTTTGAATTCATCTTTCATCAGCAGTTTGTCTTCGCCAAAGGTTTGCAGCAACTTCTGATAAAAGAAGGGGATTTTTGACGAACCCCCGACCCGAATCACGCGATCAATCTGGTTGTAGCTTAAATTGGCGTCTTGCAAAGCGGCGTCAATAGCGCGAAACACCTTCTCGGAGAAATTGACGAGTAGTTCCTGAAATTCCTGGCGCGTGATCGGCTGGTCAATCAGAATTTCGCCTTCCTCTTCAAACACTTCCGGCACTTTATAGGTCACTGTGGCCTGCGGCGCAGCCGAGAGGGCCTTCTTGGCCCGTTCAATTTCGCGAAAAATGGCAAAGCCGTGATTTTCTTTAATTAAGCGTCGTAACGATTTAAATGGGCTGGGATCGTCAGCGTAATAAATCCAATCGTCTAAAATCTTCAAGAAATGCCGGTCCCGGTTCAATTGCATGATGGATTGCCAGTTTAATAATTCAATATATGGCCCATTGGACACCGGTAAACCATCCACCTGCGTTCCCCGGCCAAAGAGAGGTGTGATTTTCTCGTGCATAATGGCGCGGTCAAAGTCGCTGCCGCCGACCGGCACACCGCCCAAACCAAGCACGTTAGATGTGTCATGTTCTACCCGCACAACCGTAACATCGAAGGTGCCGCCGCCAAAATCGAAGATGAGGATATTTTCCGCCTGCCGGGCTGTTAACGCATAATTGAAAGCTGCAGCCACGGGTTCATACTGAAAGTCAACCTGTGCGAATCCGGCTCGATGACTGGCGAGTTCGAGATTGCTGGCAAAATCTCGATCGGTCCGCTCATCCTCGGAAAATTTCACCGGCCGGCCCAAAATCACGCCCTCAAGCTCCTGATCAAGGTATTCTTCAGCAACGGTTTTGATGTGCTTCAGTAGAAAGGTGATTAACTGGTACGGTTTATAATAAGTTCCGAACACATTGGTTTGAAAATCGGCGTTCAGATATTTTTTGAGATATTGAAACAAGCGGCCAGGCACGTTTTTTTCAACCAGATAATGACTCTGCGCCACGTAGGTCATATCCCCGAAGGTCATTTCGATCTCGCCGAATTCTTCGCGTTCAAATTGAATCAGAGTGCCGAGCATCTGCTCGATATATTCGTGAATCGCTTTCTGTCCGTAGAATCGCTGGTTCGTGCTGGTGATATACAGCATTGAGCTTAGAATATTCACATCTTCTTTATTGAACGGATCTAAAGGAATATGCCTGACCTGTCTGCCGTCATAGATGGCGGCGCTTGTATTGGACGTGCCAAAATCCAATCCTAAATACATAGGTTCCTCCTTTCTATTTTAGGTGATTCCGCCAGACAAAAAAACACCCGGCGTATTCATCCGCCGGGTGTCAACAGAATACATGTCAAAAAAATACCCGGAATCCGGGAAGATTCCGGGTGAACAAGCTCTATGCATGAGATTTACAAGCATAATATCCTTTAAAAGGTCTTACGAACATTTTGTCAAGTCTAAAAAACGGTCATTTACAAAAAGGTTCGTAGCCTGCCCAGCCATCAATGGCTGGTCTCAAAGCTGAAGCAGGCTGAAGCCCGCTGCTGAATTCTGGAGGGCGCTTCAGCGTCCTTCCGTTTTGAGACTGGCGATTGATCGCCAGGAGGCTATCGAATTATAGTTTCTTCATGTTCATTACGCCAGGCTTTGCCCAATCCGAAACGCTTCAGCCAGATACTCCGGTCTATCGCGCACTTCCCCTTTTTTCGTCACGCCCGGCGCAATCAGTTTTGCCACGCATTGCACCTGCAAATATTGGAAACATCTTTCAAAAAAGTTGAGAACAGGGGCGACCGTTTCCGGATCATTTTCTTCAAACGGGATGACCAGCGCAGCGGATTTCCCCTGGATTTTGCTCTTGTTAGCGGAGCAATTAAAATACACAAAGCGATCAATAAACGCCTTCATCAGCGCGGTAGGGCCGTACCAATAGACCGGAGTGCCAAAGATGAGTACATCGCTTTCTGCGATTTTGGGATAGAGCCTGTTCATATCATCCTGTTTGCTGCACTCTTTCTCGCGCCAGCATGCATGACAACCGTTGCACTCATGAATGTGAAGCGCGTCCAGGGTCACAAGCTCGACCTGCGCGCCTTTTTCCCTTGCGCCTTCCAGAACTTTCGCAACCAGGAGATGGGTATTGCCATTTTTACGAGGACTTCCTACAATGCCGAGAACCTTTTTCATAATTATGCAGAACCGTTAACCTGAGACCTGTGACAAAAAATCAGGTTTCTTGAAGAAACCTGGTTTTTAGCCGTGTCAATTGTTATCAATACTTCGGACAGTTTTCGCATACCCCCCTTTATCCCCCCGTAAACGGGGGGAAATATGTGCTCACTTTGTTCCATAGACTTCCAGCAATGTGACGTCAGCCTGTGGGGCGACAATGCGCACATAGTTCCGAATATCTTCCAGGTGCTGCCGCACGGTTTGCGGTTCAATTCCAGGCGGGGCATAGATTGTAAAAAGCACCTTCGCGGTTGCCGGGCTGATTTGCGCGCGCCGATCGGGGCCATACAGGATGCTCGACAGAATGCCTTGCCCATCGGCAATGTACATATCGCCGGCTTTTAACACTTGTTCCTGCCCGTTCATTTTAAGATAGTGTTCATCTCCGACCGCAACGTCAATTTTCACTGGGAGTTGCAGTTTTTCAAGATCATGGCCGGCGGTGAGCAGCATATTTTTCAATTCGGCCATAAACATGGCTTCAACCAGAGCAGCTACCGATGGAATGGGTTTTCCCTTCCACACAACGGATTCAATCTGCGCCTGCACATGATAACTTTTTTTGAACTGCTTGTAATACGTATTGTATGCCCGTAAAATTGGCAGTGCTTTCAGGTCTGCCCGCTCAAAATTGACAAATTGTGAGCGAAGCTGCACTTCGATGTCTGTTTTGAGCGCTTCCAGTTCCGGATGGTGTTGGGGGTTCACGACGTTATCCATCGCCAGCAGTCCGACAAAAGCTTCGGGATACGTGGTTTTCCAGGTGTCTGAGATACTCAGCATGGGTTACCTTCTTTCTTGCAATTGTTTCGGGAAATCGCTGTACTTTATTTCTGAAACAATAAAATTAACAAATTATAAAATAAATTTGACAAATTATAAAATGCGTATTATTGTATAGAAAGCGTATTGTCAAGAAATATTTTTGCACAAGAAAAACCGGAGCGCGAAGTTGTCTTTACAAAGAAGGCAAACGCTGATTTGCGCTCCTGATGGATAGAGGAGGTAATCATCATGAGTGATGCACAAAAAGAAATTCTCAGGATGCTCTCTGATCACATTATTACGGTTGATCAGGCCGAGAGGCTTTTAAAAGCCCTGGATGAAGCAGAAACCCGTAAAGAAGAGTCGAAATCCCGTGAACGATCAGGCCATGGTATCGGTTTTCCTGACATCGGTGCGGTATTTGAATCCATCGGAGAGACTCTCTCTGAAATCGGCCCTATGGTAAAAAATACAATGGAAGATGTGCTGACCGGCTTATTAGGTGATGATCTGGTGGAGTTCGATGAAGAAGAACTCACAGACGTCGAGCCGGTGTCAGGGCAATATACGCTGACAACAGGTACGCAGATGATTATCATGAATACCTGGAAAACCGGTCATGCCAAAGGTAATCTCGTGATTCAGGGCGTTCCCGGTGATGCCTGCCGCATTGATTGCGATAATGCCAAACAAATCAGGGTAAGACAGGATGCCGTCCATTTTGTAATTCAATGGGCGGGCGGGCCTCTGAAAATCGAAGTCCCCGCAGTTGTCAGCAGTCTGAAAGTCCGCTCCACAGGCAGCAATATATATCTCAAACAACCGACCTGTCCCTTAAATGTCAAAACTCTCGGCGGAGATCTGGAGTTGCTTGACGTGCCGAAAGATTTTAAAGCCAAAACGATGGGCGGGAACATTGCGCTGCACCTGTCGCCCACCTGGCATGGAACTGGTCGAGCCAATACAGCCGGAGGTAATATTTTTTTGGCGATCCCTGAAAAGATAGACCTCACGGTCAATTCATCAACCATCGGCGGCGCAATTCAAATAGATGAACACTTTGGCCGCCCGGAAAGTAAGCAGACCTTTCCTGGCAAAAATACGATCAATGTTCAGATTGGCGAGCATGCATCCGAATCTGTCGTCGCCCTGAAAGCGATGGGAGGCAACATCGAGTTGAAGAAAATCTATGATGAAAAATAAACCACATCTTCCGGCTTCCTGTCCCTCCTGCGGAGGAATCATGAAAGTTGTGCGCCTGGAATGTTCGCAGTGCGGCGCCGAAGTCGTCGGGGAATTCGAGCTATGTCCGGTATGCCGTCTGGATGGGGAGCTAAAGAAATTATACGATCTATTCATTAAGGCGCGCGGAAATCTGAAACAGGTACAACGTGAATTAGGATTGTCGTATCCGACGGTACGCCTGAGAATTGAGGATATGTTTCGTAAATTGAGTCAGAACGAACCGGTTTCTCGCGATCCAGTCTCGATTCTGGCACGAGTGCGGTTAGGCGAACTCAGCGTAGATGAAGCCGAACGGCTTTTACGCGGCCAATAAAGCCAGGGGGAAAAGACCAGGATAAAACGTAAAGCCCTTGCAGGTTTGGTTTTTTCGTCTTGAATGGCTGGGAGAGAGTCTCCCCGCTGTTCCTTCGAGGCTGTTAAGTTCTCGTGGGGAAAAGCTGTGACCCCCTTTTATTCCCCCCGCAAGCGGAGGGAAACGGATCGACTTCCCCCGCTTGCGGGGGACTGAGCTGACAGGGGTAGTGCCCTGTCTCCTGGCGATCAATCGTCAGTCTCAACGTTGAAGGACGCTGAAGCGCCCTGTGGAATTTGGGAGCGGGCTTCAGCCTGCTTCAGCTTTGAGATCGGCCATTGATGGCTGGGCGGACGAGACATCAGCACAACATACCTACCCCTGTCAAGGGGGACTGAGGGGGGGGAGAACTTCACAGCCTGTCTTGTCAACCTCGATCTTGGTGTAGGCGCATGAAGTGAGCCCCCCCTCTTTGTCTCTTATGAGGCGGGAGCTGCTTCGCTTACAGTAATTTCCTGCGGCAGAGCTTCATTCTTCACGTCCGGGTTATAATATTCATATACCGTTGAAACCGGAGTTTTAGCTTTAACCGGGAATTTGGCTTTCAAGCGGTAGGAAAATGCAACCGGCTGGTTTTGATCCACATGATCCAGATACACAATAATCTGGCGTCCGGTCAGGTTGAATTTCGTGATCGTATTGTCATTCACCAGTTTGGCCAGGTCGTCAGACATGATTTCAAATCCTGGCGGTAATCCCAGATCGACAATAATCATATTCGCTCGTTCCGGCCGATTATTTGTGACTCTGACATTGGCGGTTAACACATCATCTTTCACTAATTCGGTTTTATCGTAATTTACCGTAATACTCATCAGCTCGGTGGCTGTCGCTGGTTTCTTTTGCCAGGGCAGATAAAAACGTCCGACAATCTGGAATAACGCGCTGCCTTCACCTCCAAACCGAAGTTGAACCCGATTTTTCCCTTTTTCGGTGGCGTCTTGCAAGTCGAATAATCGCATGACATCATTGTCTTCCGGCGTAAGCGCAAATTCTTCCACAACCTTGCCGTTTATCAGCACTGCAACTTCGGCATCGGTCTGGTCGGTGGCGTTTTTCATTGAGAGCAGCAACGCTTTCATCGCCAGGATTGTGGCCTGGGTAGAATGCCAGGTGCCATAGCTGTCTTTCGATTCAATCAGATAAGTGAGAATTTTGCTTACGACCTCATAATATTTTCCAGCTTGCATAAAAGCCAGGGCTGTCAAAGCAGTCGTTTCAATATTGGCGGAAATGCCCGAGGCGTTGGTTGACGTTGAAGTGTCCGCTTCCCACCAGACCTTGCTATGTTCTTCTGTTTTCTTGTTTAGCAGGGTTTCCAGAAGTTTAACCGTCGCCGCATCTTCAGGGGTATTCAACACCAGCGCATTCGCCGCCAGTGCCAGTGTGTAAGTATCTTGAATTTCGTCAAGATGATCCTGGATATACGTAATCGCTTTTGTGATGACTTCACTGCGATACCCGCTGGACAACAAAGCCCAGGTAATATAGGCGGTGTTACGCATCACGTCATTGGTGAATTTTCCGGCGACTTCATCAAGATACTCCTGCGTTGGTTTCCAGGAGCCGTCATTTTCCTGCTGCGCTGCCAGCCATTGCTGGGTTCTGGCAATTACGTTCGGATCAATCTCGTGCACTTGCGCCATATCGTAAAACTCCATCAAACCGTAAGCGGTAAGGATTTTGTGCGCTGGCGCGCGTCCGAACCATTCAAATCCGCCGCCCTGAACTTCATAACTGAGCAGACGTTGATAACCGGTATTGATATAACTCTCGGCTTTCATCTGAATTTCCGGCGTAATTTGTCCGACCTGCTTCATATAATCCAGTACCAAAATGTTCGGATAGGTGGCGGATGAAGTCTGTTCAAAACAACCGGAAGGCATACGCAAAATTGAATCTAATCCTTCTACAATCTGGCTAAAGATGCCGGGATAGACTTTGACGATAATTTTGCTGGCGTTCTCAATTGCTTCCGTTGGAATGGTAACCATCTGATCAATATCTTCACTTAACCTGCCGTTCCAGGTCAACTCAATCCGTTCGCCGTCAGGCAGGACTTCAATCGCGCGCGCGATGGCGTCACTCATTTCCGAACCGTAAGCCTGAACTGTGAGCTTATGCCAACCGATTTCTTTGACTTTGAGTGTGAAATAGACCACATCTACCTGTCCGCTGTTGAGCGTGATTGTCTTTTCCGGAATATCGCTGATCAGCTCAAACCAGGGTTCTTCGCTTAGTTTCAAGCGTACATTCTGATTTCCGGGCAGGTAATTATAAATCGCTATCGGAATCGAAACCTGATCGTTTTGAGTTAGTGTAACCGGGAGATCAATATCCGCAAAAAAATCCTGAAACACGGTAATGGCTGAGGTCGCGCTGCCCAGGGTTCCTGTGAGAGAAGAGGCCATACTGGTAAGCCGCCAGGTCGTAATTGAATCAGCCATGGAGAGTTGAATGGAGGCTTTCCCCTGTTCGTCCGTTAGAATCGCCGGATTGGTGTAAAGGGTTTCCGGAAAATATGCACGAATACGGGGGCCGGCATCACCGCTCGCAGTGCCGCCAGTTTCGGCTTCGACCGAAGTCGCCATGTCTATCGCCATTGCCTCTTTCTCAAATACCATCCCTGGAGCTGCCAAAGGCGGCAAGGCTTGTCTCACCACCATGTCGTTCACCGCGAAGTCTACATCGTCATTCCTTCGCCCGAACAACCAGTCAAAGAACGAGCGATCTTTATTGTGAACATCGAGATAGGCGTCAAACCACAGATCATCAGCGCTATTTTCAAGTCCATCCGGTCCCAGGCAATAAAAACGCATAGACCTGAAATCGCTGTTATTCGGCTTTACCTGATACACATTGCCCCAGGGATCGAGCAGATCTTCTGTTGCCAGAAAGCCTTCTTGCATCAATTTTTCCAGGCCTTCTTTGGCTGTGAGTATTCGTGAATGCTTTGCAGAATAGTTCTGGATCGCCTGATAGATTTTTCTGAAATCTTCCATGACCGGTTCCCAAATAACAGACTGAATATTTTGCGTTTTATTCTTAAAGGTGTTGATGTTCACAGCATATTCTACCAAATTTTCCGCCGAAGCCAGAAGCACTTGCGCGGCTTTCTGCCTGATCTGTTCATGCTGTGTCTGATCTTCCTTGATAAAAGGCGTATCCATGATCACCCCTTCCATACTGTAGGCGTGGATTTCATAACGCGGGGTCATGATTTCCTGTTCCAGCATGAAATAAATTTTTTCCAACCCCGGTTGCATTTCCTGTAAGGCGAATACGCTTTCATCAACAATATTCACGCCCAGGGCCGCTAAGACCGGATGTCCCTGCCGATTTGTGACCTGAAAATCAATCTGAGCCTCTTCACCGGGCAAAAAGGTCGGTTTCACAGTCGTTATGCCAATCTGCAATTCATCCGCAGCTTCGACATATACAAGTTTTGTATCGCGAATCATATCGGAAGAAGAGAGGATCTGATACGCATGCAACTGAATCGATCCTGCAACAGCGGCTTCAAGATCAAGCATAACTCTGCCGTGGTCCATCTCCACAGATCTTGTCAAAAAGGTCTGTCCGTCTTTAATCAGATCAATGTACACACTCCCCTGGGGGGTACTGGAGAAAAGATCAATCGCGATTGTTTCACCGATCTTATACAGGGCTTTATTGGTCCGCATCAGAATCTGTTCGCGGTGTCCGTCCGCATTGAATTGGAAGCTCTTTGAAACGGCATGACCGGAGGTATCTTTGGCTGTTACTGAAAACATGCATGCCTGTTCCCGCGGCGTTACGGACATTTCAGCAATGCCAGAGGCATCGGTTTTCAAGGTTGTCGCATTACCGCTGTCAACGCTTACCATGAATGTCACTTCGGCCGGAGTTCCGTCAGGATAACTGGCCGCAAGATAAAAAATATTCTCGATGTTCGGGACAATCGTACCGCTTTCAGGAATCACGGCAATGTTGAGCACATCAGCAGCAATGCTGCGTGTCATCGTTTTCTTTTCTTCATGGTCAGCGGTGTCAATAACAGAGACATCAATTTTCACAAAAGCATTGCCTTGTTCCAAGGGCTGTCCCACAAAATATTCAGGCAAAGCAGTCTCGAATTCATAATGGCCGTTATCATCGGTTTTCCCTTTGATTTCGGCAAATTTCTCGAACTCCGTGTCAAATTTGGAAAACGTAACAACCACGGTTCCACCGGATACCGGTTTACCGAAAAAGTAATCAACTTGCAGGTCGCCTTTCAAAGTTTGACCCGGCTGATAATAACGGGTATCTGTGTCAAGCACCAGGTTGAATTTCGGCAAAACGTAGCGTTCGACCGTCACGGTTTTTTCCTGGGTATTCTCGCCAAAAATCGCGCGAATTTTGTACAGGCCTTCATTGAGTTCGTGAGCTAATTGAAATTCTGCGGCACTAATACCGAACTCATTGGTGAGGTGAGTCCGTTTAAAGACTTTATTCCCTTTAGAATCTTCGACTTCCAGAATCATCTCCTCGTTTCCTGCCGGAATCAGATCGGGTTTGCGTAAGGCCAGGCTGCGGATATGGATGATCTGTCCCGGTTGATACAGAGGTTTATCGGTAGTCAGGAGAATTTTATACACATCCTGGATCTGAATCGGTTGTTGAATCTGATCTCTGGCGTCGTCTTTTTGTACGCGGACCTGAAGTTGATGTTCTCCCGTCATGCCGGCTGGCAGGGTAAAAAAAGCATCAAGAGTTCCACGGTCGTTCGTTTTGCCCTGGCATACTTCATTGCTATCCAGAGCAATGCTGACCTCAGCGTCATGCACAGGGTGTTGTGACACGGGATCAGTCACAACCACGCGGACAGCCGTTTGGCTGGCGGCATAGAACCGCCGTTGCATCAGCAGATGGGTAGCAAGCTGCGGCACTGCATAAAATAAGCTTTTTTTGCCTTCTACTTGCTGGTCCCCTCGTTTCACAGTATAATGCAGAAGATATGCGGCAAGTTGCTGTTGATCAATCTGCGTATTGACAATTACGGATACTTCCGGAGTCATTTTTGAAATTTCAAATTGGGCCGTACTTGTTCCTAAGCTATTTCCACGCAGATCTTCAATGCTGACGTACAGATCGTATACGGACGACTCGGCATGGTGGGCTGTGACCGGCAAGATGACTTCAATCGTTTTTTCACTGATAATGGCCCGGATTTTCGCAGGAAGAATCGAAAATTCCTGGCCGGCGCTGCTTTTCGGCATCCAGACAACCATTGCTCCTAAGATGATGATGAGCGACAAGATCCAATATTTCATTGCTGCTGCTCCTTAATCCAGATGATCTGTTCAGAAGTGTCAAAGCCTGACCTTAGCACTCCTTATCATGAATCTGATTAACGATTACACACTGTCACAGAAATTTCTTGCTTATGAGACATCTTTGTTGTTACTTAGACACGCTTACATCATCAGAAGTTCCAAATTGACTGTCGAAATAGAAACTCAAACAAACGATGCTTATGAATTTTTCCACCATTGCTGCTTGAGAGTTTCCAGACATTGCAACAGACATTGTTCGCATTGAGCGTGATTTTTGCCGTGTTCGCAATAGCTGGCAAAGCCTTTGAGCCAGTCCACGCCTCCACGTGGGCAGGTTTCTAAAAAGATGATGAATTGGGCGAGTCGCTCCAGTACATTTTCCGACATGGCATGTTCCATTTTGCATGCCACCTCTTCGGCTTCTTTTTCTTCAATAGCAAGCACTTTAATGAAAAACTCGCGAAGGGTCGCATGACGATGAACAACATCTTCTGCAATCGCTTTACCTACTGTTGTGAGAGTAATCAAATCATAGGGGGCGTAATTAATAAGCTTTTTCTCAGCAAGGGTACGTAAGGCCGCTGTCACAGACGCCCCGCTCACTTGCAAGCGCTCGGTAATATCCTTGGCTCGTGCAGCATGTTTTTCTTGTTCAATATGAAAAATAGCTTCCAAATAATCCTCCAGGCTTGCGCTTAGAGGTTCGTTAAAATTCATCATTTGACACCGCCATAACGTTGAATAAAAGATAGAATACGTTTTTATCGAAAAAGAGAATGTTGTAAGAAGCAAGAATTCATGTCAAGTTCTTTTTCTTTCAGCACTGCCTTTAATCTCCCACGTCAGCCTGGGAAAATTTGCCAGTATTTCCGCTCATTCACCGTATCCTTACTCCCGCTGGAATGATTCGTGTCTCATGAATATGAGAAAATACGATCACTTAAAACTTGAGAATTATCAGCGAAGCTGGTTATGATGGTTATCGTTACGAATTGAAGCAGATCCTTCATTTCCATGTTGCTTTGAAGGCGTAAAACTGCAGGCTTCATAGTGCAATTTTGCGCCTTTGTGGGAGAGGTGTGTTATGCCCAGAAAAAAACGAACAATCAGTGCAGAAGATTTGTACAATTTTGAAATCATTCATGGCTGTGAAATATCTCCTGATGGACAACAGACTGCTTTTGCTGTTCAGCGCGTCGAGAAAAAGAGCGAAAAAAAATATGCGAACCTCTGGATCGTCCCAACCAAAGGCGGACGTCCGAAACAATTTACCTGGGGCGAATGGGTTGATTCGTCGCCGAAATGGTCACCCGATGGATCACAACTTGCCTTTCTTTCCAATCGTAGGGATGAAAAACAGGCGCAAATTTATATAATCCCCGTTGATGGCGGCGAGGCCAGGCCGTTAACTGATTTGAAAGGAGAGTTTGGCTGTTTTGCATGGTCGCCTGATGGCTCAACTCTTGTCTGCGAATTTACGAAAAAGGATCGGGAAGAACTTGAGCAAGAAGCGGATGAGCAGAAAAAAAAGTTGGGTATGACAGCGCGGCATATTACCCGGGTGTTTTATAAAATGGACGGGATCGGATTCCTGTCCAAAGAACGCAAACATTTGTGGACAATTGACGTAAAAACCGGAAAAGCCGCACAATTAACGGACAGTGAAATCTTTGACGAATGGGAACCGCACTGGTCACCTGATAGCCGTGAAATCCTGTTTTTCTCAAATCGCAGCAAAGATCCTGATCTCGACCCTGAAGCGGTTGATCTGTATCTCATCTCTGCTCAAGGGGGTGAACTACGCAAGATTGACGTGCCTGTGGGGGAAAAATTTGGTGCGAGTTTTTCGCCGGATGGACAATGGATTGCTTATATCGGCTATGAAGGACGCGGCGAAGCATGGCGGCAGAAAGGGGTCTGGCTCGTTTCGGCCGATGGCAGTATTCCTGCCCGAAACTTGACGGCAAAATATGATTTCGATGCGGCCGGCTGTACCATTAACGATCTGAACCAGATTCCGCCGATTCCAGTAACCTGGGCACAGGATGGATCTCAAATCTTTTTTCTGGTAGCACAACATGGAAACACCTTACTCAAGGCAGTGACTGTTGGCGGCCATGAACCGGTGGTGACAGACCTTGTGGATGATGAAGGCGTGGTCGGACACTATACGTTTGATATGGGACAGACTGTGCTAGCGTTCTTTCATGCTGATATGACGAATTTTGGGCAGATCTGGATTAAAAATGTAAAAAGCGGTTCACTGCACAAAGTCACGCACTTTAACGAAGCTCTGTTACGCAATATCGATCTCGGAACAATGGAAGAGGTCTGGTTCAAAGGTGCGGCTGGCAATGATTTGCAAGGCTGGATTCTTACACCGCCGGAATTCGAAGCTTCGCAAAAATATCCCTCCATTCTAGAAATTCATGGAGGGCCGGTGGTACAATACGGAAATCTGTTCATGCACGAATTTTATTATCTGGCCGCGCAAGGATACGTGGTCTTTTTCTGCAATCCGCGCGGCAGTGACGGCTATGGCGAGGCTCATGCCAAAGCGATTGACAACAATTGGGGAACGGCAGATTATGAGGATATCATGGCCTGGACAGATTATATGGCCCGGCAGCCCTATATCGATCCGAACCGCATGGGCGTCACAGGCGGGAGTTACGGAGGGTATATGACGAATTGGATTATCGGTCATACCAACCGTTTCAAAGCCGCCGTGACCCAGCGCAGCGTCAGCAACCTGATCAGCATGCTTGGGTCCAGCGACTTTAATTGGTATTTTCAGATGGAGCTTGGCAAACAACCACCGTGGGAAGATGACGACAGCGTACACAACTATTGGCGGCAATCACCGATGAAATATATCAAAAACGCCACCACTCCAACCCTGGTCATTCATAGCGAAAATGATTTGCGCTGCGCGATAGAACAAGGAGAACAGGTGTATGTCGCGCTGAAAGTTCTGGGAGTTGAGACAGAGTTTGTGCGCTTCCCCGACGAACCGCACGGACTTTCGCGTTCCGGCCGCACTGACCGTCGCATCGCCCGCTTGAACCACATTGTCCGCTGGTTTGATAAGTACTTGAAAGCCTAAGCAAAGACGTTATGACGTCACTAGTTCACAACCAGGTTTCTTTAAGGGACCTGGTTGTGTTGAATCTTTTCTTGTTTAACCATAGATCCTATTGCTGAGTACACTTGCCATCTTTGCTAAGAATGCTGCTGACGCCAGAAGGACCCCCAATGGAATACAGATACTTTTCTCATCTTGTTGCCTTTACCCCCATAATCGTTTATTTCTTTTTGAGATAATCATGGATGATTTGATTGATTTTGTAAGGAATTTCAAGCATAAGAAAATGACTGACATTGTCTATTTCGTGATACTCAACCTGAGGATACATTGCCTTAAAATCCTTTTTATACTCTTCGGTCAGTTGATAGACAGGAGAGTGAATGGCTAAACAGGGAATATCCATAGTTCTTTTGGCCCAATACTTCATGTCTTTTTCCACTCCAGTGATCATAGATCTGCCAATGATCAATGGCACTTGCCGGCTCATTTCAAACACTTCTTCTTTTAAGAGATTGGGTGTGTCAGGAAGGAAAAGCGCGTTAATAAATTCATCACGTCCTTTTTCTTCTGTGAGGCTCTCAGCAAAACTTCTGTTGAATTCTACCCATTCTTTTCTGGCACGCTCGTCATCTGGCAGCTCGAAATGTGCGCCGTCAATACTCCCAATCCCGACACACAGATCTGGATATTTTTGAGCCACAACCTCGACTACAGAAAACCCCATGCTATGACCGAAGAAAAAGGCTTTCGCCACCTTTTCTTCCGTTAAGACGGCATTTACGGAGTCGGCAAACAGTTCCATGGTATAGTCGGACTCTTCATGCTTACTACTTTTCCCATTTCCCGGTAAATCAATAGCGATCACCTTGTAATCGGAAAACGCATCAAGCTGGAATTTCCACGATTCGATGCTCGATGTCCAGCCGTGGATAAACACCAGAGTATTTTCGGCATCTCCCCGGACTTCGTAATAGATGGTATGATCGCCGAAGTTGAGGGTTTTGGCTGCTTTTGTCTTTGAATTGCTCGTCATTGAAGATGATTTGCAGTTATTGTTTGTTATGTCGTCAATCGGTTTAGCTTGATTTTGTGCCTGAACACCATCAGATAAAACAACCATAAATCCGAACGTGACGAAAAGCCGCTGAAAATATTTTTTTTCTATCATAATGCTTCCTCCTTCTGCCTTTATTACTCCCTACCGCGCATCAGGAGGGCAAACGCGCGTTTGCACCAGGGCGAAGCCCTGGTAAATTGTCGCGGCACAGCCGCGAAGCAAACACTCGTTTGCCCTCCTGAACACTCTGTACCCAACACGACTCGCTCCTAGACAGAAGCGTAAGAACAAGAACTTCACAGTCCTGCCCGCAAGCGGGGGGAAGAGAGGTGACGCTCTTTTACAAGTTTCCCGCCGTTTACGGGCAGGGCTGTGAAGTTCTCCCCCCTCAGTCCCCCGCAAGCGCTGACAGGGGTCGGTATGTTGTGCTGATGCCTCGTCCGTCCAGCCATCAATGGCCGGTCTCAAAGCTGAAGCAGGCTGAAGCCCGCTCCCAAATTCCACAGGGCGCTTCAGCGTCCTTCAACGTTGAGACTGGCGATTGATCGCCAGGAGACAGGGCATACGAGTTTGCCCCTCACGTGATACCTACCCTTGTCAGCCCCGCAAGCGGGGGGGAATAAGGGAGGTACACAGATCCTCTCTGCGAGAACGTAACAGCCCTGCCGTTTACGGGGAGACTGAGAGGGCTATTACGTAAGTCCTGTCATTGTCGTAATGCTCGCAAATCAGGTTTGGGAAGTTGTAAAATCGCTTGTTCGATGTCTTGTTATGTAGAGTGATCATCTCAACGATAATCCCTCTCTCGTTCTCCGTCAAGGCAAAAACAAGGAAGAATACGACTCTTTTCTTCTCTGCTCATTTCCTGACGGTATTTCGGGGGTATCGCTGATAGGCATGCTCTCAACAACAGGATTACTTTTGAAGGAACACCTCAGAGGGCTTGTTAATGCCATCTCCACTGTAAGTCAAATTTTTTCTAATAACAAGAGTTGCTCATGAGTGACTTCCTGGTATTGCTGAGTATGTTGTGGAGAAAAGTTGATGACTAACGCCTCGACCATGGAGTTTCGATTCGTTTCCTTCGCTGGTGAAAGAATAAACTGTGCCGGACACTGTTTGAGCAATCTCTGCAAATCATGTTCATCCTGGCTCTCCCATCCGTTAAAGTAATCCACACGCTCTTTTCAGAGCATGACGCTCAGATATGCCTCGCGCTTCGCGATACAGCGATGCGCAAAATCTCCGATGTTGAGGTAAGCACCTCACATGCCTCCGCTTGCCGCCGCGACATGTATTCACCTGATGTTATTTCCCAAATGCGACAGAGCGGGGGCGAAAAGCGGCTACGACACGCTCAACAACATGCCCACTGTCGAGCGTAAGATCTCTGACTATCTTGTCCTGGCTGTGACACACCATGCTTTTCGCGATTCTCCCATGAATTCTACCAAACTCCCATAATTCTCTTGACAGTTTTAATCATTGACTTTACTGTCTGTGACGTTGATTTATGGCTTCGGAAGAATATAACTGTAGAACAATGAAATTCTGGTTTAGATGATTTCTGGTGTTGTGGTGGTTGGCGGATCTATTCCTAAATACTGTACTGATATATGAACAATACTTCGGACAGTTTTGATTCGCCCCCCCTCAATCCCCCCGCAAGCGGGGGGAAGTAGACAGGAGAAGGTTTCCTTCCAATTTCCCCCCGTTTACGGCAGGGCTGTTAAGTTCTAAAATAGGGACAAAGTTCTTTGACATTACTCGCAAAATGAATTGCGGCGCCTTTAATAGAATCAAAGCCAAGTTCACGGCTGATGTTACTTGCCACATTCTTTAACATGGATCATGTTTCGACGCCATTCCCTTTTTGAATGCCGGAATCATCTTCCTGTTGCATCACATCTTTGACCCACTGCAGGCGGTTTTCGATGGACCACTGGCCACGAATGCCCGTGGCAAACATCTCCGCATCATCTGAAGCGAGCCTACTGATGGAATCGTGATGGGCCAGGGTGCCTTGCCCTTCTCGAACGACGTGGCGGTTGACATCAATGACCCGTTGAAGTCCTGTCCACTCCTCAGCGAGGTCTTCAGGGGGACCACGGATACGTGTTGTCCGTCGTTCATGTCGTCCCCGTGCCTGTTCATCATGGGGCACAGAGGACAAGGGCTCCTGGCTCTCAAACGCCTCTGTGAGCGCTTGAAAACGCGTGGGTTGATTCGCCTTCACTTGCATGACGTAGTCATTGCCCCTGTCGATGATGGTTTCGACGGTTTTTTTTGGCAATGCACCGCATCCAGGGTGAACACCACGCCGTCTAAGTCGAAGGCCTCAATGAACTCGCGGACGGGCGGAATCTCACTCCGTTTTTGATGTGCTCATTTGGCGGCGTCCAGCACCTGGCCGCGTGTATGAGAAAACACGCTGACCAATGAGACAAAATGCTGAGATGAGGACGCCTCATCCGTCACTGTCGACGCCAACGCTTTGCCATCAAGCGCCATCCACTCCTCTTCTTCAAGGGGCACATGCTGTTCCGCCCAGTCATTGAAAGCGGTCAGGACGTCATCACACGGAACTCCTTTCAGCACTTCGCGAAAGGTGACATGAGAGGGAAGCCGCGTTCGCTTCTTGAGGTGACAACATTGTAACAATTCTTTCCGATTGGCCTTGGCCAAAGCGGCAATCTCGCGATAGCGGCAGCGTCCACGCATGATGCTCATGATCGTGATGAGGAGGACAGCAATCAGCGGATAACGCTGACCTTGTTTCCGACGAACATCTGGAATCGTTTGTCAACTCTCGATAAGCGTCATCGCTTGTTTCTCCTGGGGATCTTCAGGGGACAACGGAGGCATTTTTCTCGAAGACTCGAAGAATAGAAGGTTTCTGAAATGCCTTCGGGGATGTCAAGAAATTTTTGCTATCAAGCCCCTATTTTACGAATGACCCAGGTATATTTTTCACAGAACTTAACAGCCCTGCCCGTTTACGGGGGGATAAAGGGGGGGCATGCGAAAACTGTCCGAAGTATTGATATGAAATATGAAACATGTATATTTTCTCTACTTCATCATTACATTTCTGGCAGGTGTTATTTCCCTGACAATGGGAATAGTTGCTTACAGAAAGGCGAAGAATGCATTTTTACGGTATTATTTCTATTTTTATATTCCGTTCACCTTGCTTGTGGTGCTCAACACCTTTTTAGTCTATATTCGTTCCAACATCCCGATGTTTAACCCCACCATGTTTGAAATCTTTGACTACTTTGAATCGTCGATCGCCATTTATCTGGTGATGTTGACGGTTCCCATCTTTATCCATCACCTCTTCTCGATTCCCCTGGCCCCCCGAAGAGATGTCATTGTTGCGGGACTCACAGGCATCCTTTTTTCCGCCCATCATCTTTTTGACCTGATCGCCCATGACAACAGGCAATTGCGATTCTTTGGAGAGTTTCTCGTAGATGTAATCTTTTTTGCCGTTATGGTCTATAGCTTAGGGATTGGAATCTATTATACAAACAAAGGGGCTGCTCACAACGAACAGGGCTTTTCAAAACGGTTTCTTCTTCTTTTCGGTCTGTTTTTACCTGGTCTTATCAACGATACGTTTTTTAGCGAGTCCTCTCCAATTCGACTTTTCCCGTTGTTGTACTGTGGATTAAGCGTTCTGTTTACCTTGCATTTTCTTCAACACTATATATTCCATCAGTCCGAAGAGACTTCCCCGAATTCTGCTACGCAGCATTTCTCGTATGAAAAATTATTCCAACATTACAATATCTCTTTACGGGAACAAGACATTATCCACCTCCTCTTACAAGGATACCGGTATCAAGAAATTGCCGAAGAATTATACATTTCCGTCAATACGGTCAAAACTCACGTCCGGAATATTTATCCGAAATTCGGCGTCAAAAGTCGTTATGAACTGATGACCCTTCTTAAGCATCCACACGACACCTCACACGATCTTCTCCAAAGCATGTAGTCGCTTGTTCAGTCGTTCTGGCTCCTTCACCTTACATTCTCCTATTCTTCAGGAGAGTCGCTTCTACTACCAAAGGGTGAACTACAAAAGTAGCAACATTTTCTCCCAAAAACCACCATGAAAGGCGATTGACAATTTTCCAGAATACACTACCTTGATGCCCGAATAGCTGATTTCGTCTTGATTATTCACATGAAAGATAAAGAAGGAGAGCCTGTATGAAAACTATATTCACAGAGAGAAATAGAGTCACGGTACAGACAGAACATTCAACCCTGGCAACAGAACAACTGACTCGTTCCGATGAGACTGATTGGCTGAAAGTGTTAGGGATGTTAATAGTTTTTTGTTTTCACTGTGCTCGATTTTTCGATTTCGGCGGCTGGCATGTTAAAAATACCCAGTTATCGTCGGGCATGACACTTTTTGTTCAGATATTGGTAATGTGGATGATGCCACTCTTTTTTGTGCTCTCCGGCATCGCCTCCTTTTACGCCTTGCGCCGTGGAAGCGGAGCCTATCTTGGTGGGCGCGTTAAACGATTGCTGCTTCCGTTTTTGTTTGGGACGTTTGTTCTTATCCCACCCCAGGTGTGGATTGAACGAGTCAGTCATGGCGACTTTGATGGTTCATTGCTGGCATTCTGGCCGCACTATTTCGACGGATGGTATGCCTTTGGCGGAAATTTTGCGTGGATGGGCCTACACTTATGGTATCTGGAAATGTTGTTTCTGTGGTCGTTGCTCACCTTGCCTATCTTTTTGCTGATACGAAAACTGACACTTTCCCGATTTGCTGAGTTCTTCAAAAAACCGGCTGCTATCTTTCTTTTGGCTGTGCCGCTTGTGGTGATGGAATCGCTCGTCAATTTGCAACGAGACGGGGTTGGAATACGAGAATTCGGGGGCTGGAGTCCTTTCACGTACTTGGTGTTTTTTATCATTGGCTACCTGCTGACGACAGATGATGCATTTCTGAATGCTGCCGAAGCCCACAGGTTTCCATCGCTGCTTGCGGTGCTTGTGTTCCTGGTGATAGGTTTTGGGGGAAGAGACTCTTTCGGGGGATTTCCGATGTCATCCTATCAAGAATCTATCTATCGGGGCCTGCATTCCTGGTGTTGGCTGGTCGCTATTCTGGGATTTGGGAGGCATTATCTCAACCGCAAGAATGCATTTCTACTATACGCCAATGAAGCGATGTTGCCTTTTTACATTCTGCATCAAACGGTGATTGTGATTATCGCTTTTTCTATGATAGACTGGCAGGTTGGCATTACAGTGAAGTACCTGCGCTTGTGGATCACCTCATTTGTCGTGATTCTGGGACTATACGAGGGAATCATTAAACGATTTTCTGTCACCAGGTTTCTGTTTGGCCTGAAACCGCTTAAAAAGAACAATTCATAGGAACAATGCCTGAAATGCCGGAGAATTTTCAATATCAGGTCACTTCAGGTACTTTAAATTTGCAAGGAGAAATAGATATGAAAACGCCACGAATTCAGAACCTATTCAATGATCTGAACCTGTTGATTCTGTTGGCGCTTGCACGATTTTTATTGCACCTGCTGACTAATGGACAGTATGGATTTCACCGCGACGAGCTCGCCGTGCTTGATCATGCCCGCTACCTGGATTGGGGGTATGTGGCCTATCCGCCGCTGACGCCCTTCATTGCGCGGATAGCGATTGAATTGTTCGGGCCGTCGCTTATTGGAGTACGTGTGTTTTCAGCTCTGGCGCAATGTGCGGCTATGACGATGACCGGGCTGATGGCTAGTGAGTTGGGCGGTTCGCGCCAGACTCAGGCGGTAACAGCGCTCGCAGTGGCTATTGCGCCCATCTCGCTCGTGCAGGGCGCACTTTTTCAATATGTCTCATTCGATTATCTGTGGTGGGTCGTCATGGCCTACTTCGTTATCCGGCTGCTGAAATCGGACAATCCGCGCTGGTGGCTCGGCATTGGCGCGGCGGCAGGCCTCGGAATGATGACCAAGTACACGATGGCGTTTTTCGTGGCGGGCATGGTTGGCGGAATGATGCTCACCCGTGCGCGACGGTACATGAGCAGTCCGTGGCTCTGGGCAGGCGCCGGTCTTGCGCTGCTCATCTTTCTGCCCAATTTGATCTGGCAAATCCGGCACAATTTTATCAGCCTGGATTTTTTGAAGAGTATCCATGCCCGCGATATTCAAATTGGCCGCACGCAGGGATTTCTGCCCGAGCAGTTTTTTGTGGCGACTAACGTGTTCACAATTCCGCTGTGGGTAGCCGGCCTGTATTCGTATCTGTTCACCAGATCTGGCGCACGTTATCGTATGGTCGGATGGATGTTTGTGATCGCGTTTGCCGAATTTCTGATTTTGCAAGGCCGTTCCTACTACCTGGCACCGGCCTACCCGATGCTTGTGGCGGCCGGGGCTGTTACCTGCGAACAGTGGTTAGCTTCGCGAACCGCCAGAATGGCTCACTTCGTTCACAGGAGTATCTGGGGATCATTGGCGATTGGCGCAATTGTCGGCGGCGCGTTGATGCTGCCTGTCGCGCCGGTGAACTCGGCCTGGTGGTACGCGACCAGCAAGGTCCACGATAATTTTGTCGAGGAGATTGGCTGGTCGGAATTGGTTAACACGGTCGCCGAAATGTATACTGCACTGCCTGCGTCAGAACAGCCTCAAACAGGCATTCTGACGGGTAATGTTGGCGAGGCCGGGGCCATTAATCTGTATGGACCGGCATACGGCCTGCCGGAAGCCATCAGCGGCATGAACTCCTACTGGCTACGGGGCTTTGGCGATTCGCCGCCACAGACCATAATTGTCGTGGGATATCCTCGTGACTATGCTGTAAGCTTCTTTGAGCAATGCGAGGCGGCTGGTCGCATTACCAATCAATACAATATTGAAAATGAGGAAACCAAAGTCCATCCGACAATCTTCCTCTGCCGGGAGCCGCGCCAGCCATGGCCCGCATTATGGCAGCGTCTGAAGCATTTCGGATAGAAGATCCTATTTACAAGGAGATTGAATATGAACATCACGAAAAGATTCCGCAATATCGCCATCGTCATCGTCGGGTTGCTCGTCCTTCCTATTAGCGTGGCGCTGCTGCTCTATCCGCCTGTCTATGTTTACCGGGCAATGGTGTGGCAGGAATCGGATGCGTTCGACTGGCAAAAATTCCCATCGCGCCCACTCAGTGCGGCTCCAAGAGCCCATCATTTCGATGTCGCACTCAATCCGCGAGTCGAGGAACTCTTCGAACATGTGTCTGGCACGGATGATTGGAAGAGCTTCCTGGAAACGAATCATACGCAAGCATTCATTGTGATGCAGGATGATGTCATTGTCTATGAGGAGTATTTCAATAACACACAGCGCGATTCCATCGTCACCTCATTCTCGGTCGCGAAGTCCTTTGGCTCTGCCTTGGTTGGCATCGCACTTCAGGAAGGCTATATCAAAAGTGTGGACGATCCTATCACCGTGTACCTTCCCGAACTCGCGCAACGGGATGCGCGTTTCAAAGAAATTCGCATCCGTCATTTACTGTTGATGGCATCGGGGTTAGAATATGAGGCATTTCGTCCTTTACTCTTAAATAGTGACGACATTCTGACCACGTATTTTCCTGATCAGCGCAAAATCACGCTTGAAAATACCCGTATTCTCGATCCACCGGGACAATATTTTCAGTATAACAAATATCATCCTCAGTTACTAGGGATGATTCTTGAACGCACGACAGGTGTATCCGTGACCGAGTATCTGCAAACCAAAATCTGGGATATGATCGGTATGGAATTTGGTGGTTCGTGGTCTCTCGATAGTCAATCCAGCAATTTTGAGAAGATGGAAACGGGTCTGAATGCCCGTGCCATAGATTTTGCGAAATTTGGCGTGCTGATGTTACATGGTGGCAGTTGGCAAAGCAACCAAGTAATTTCTACTGCGTGGATCAACGAATCAACGCGGCCATTTCTTCCACAAAACTCTGAGTATTACCCTGAATGGTTTGCATCACTCCCCGGAAAAGGGTATTACACATATATGTGGTGGGGCATGGCACGAGAAGGAGGAACCTTCGACTTCTCAGCGGAAGGCGATAAAGGCCAATTCATTTATATTTCTCCTCAGAAAAACCTTGTTATTGTTCGCAATGGTATTGAGTATGGCATCCCTTCGGAAGAATGGCTGACATTTTTCTATACCTTTGCGAGCCAGTTCTGAGCGAGCGTCAGGTACTGATTCGAATCTGGATGGGGGGCGCTTTCGTGAATATTTTGTTGGGGAATTGGAACAAAGATGCGTCATGATGAGCACCTTGAACGTAGGGATGCTGGATCTCGTGTATCAGTCATCTCCTGGAATATAGGTATTTTCAGTTCCCAGCAGATTTCAAGGAGGCTCCCGTCCTCTGTTTTGAGTAAGCCTTTTGCTATTATGACATTAGCAATAGCGCTAACGATTGAATTGAGCGGCAAAACCGGCTTCTTGCTTTAGTTTAGAATATTGAAGTTTCTACCCAAGAGCAATAATTTTTCGTGATTTCGCTAACAGGTTTTGTCCACTCCAATTCTTTGTTAAATATTTTTTTGTATTAAATCACTATCCCATGTAAATATTATAAAAAACCATACTCTACTAATTGTTTATTTGGTCTAAATTCCAATATTCCAATTCGATTTAGTGTTACTTGCAATGGTAATGTTATCTTTTTGCAAATTTCCATTGCTTTTTTCACGTCATCCCATGTAATGTCTAAAGCTAATGTACAATGCGGAACCCATTTTCCAGGCAAATAATATTGCCAGGCATGATCTTTATATTCTTTAAAAAAATTATTAAAAAAACTATGCAGTTCTAATAAATCATGACTTACAACAGGAGATAGAAAAAGAACTGGGCTATTAATACAAAATAATCCTAAACTTGAAAGTAAAATGTTTATTGGTTTTATATTTTTACTGAACTCTAACAATTTTTCTTTAAAATTTTCTATTGGAATTTCCTCGTATATCATTAAAGACACATGTGGCTTGACACCTTTATCGGTATTAATATGATTTAATTCTAATTGAGTCCAGATATTCCTTATTATTTCTGAACTTTTTTCATCTAAATAACATTCGATTGCATATGGCATATTTTTTTCCTATTTAACGCCCTGCTTCACCGGCGACAAAGGGACGCGGCCACTGCACGTAGGGAACAGCACGATTTTTCCCCGCGCCCCTTTGACGTAGGGTAAGACGCCAGCGAGTTACTGTCATGCAGCACTTTTCCAACGCCTCCCCTCCGAACCCTGCGTCCCAGTTTCCCAGAACAAGGCTCTCCAGTTAGGCTTGAGTAAGTTTCCGTCCGTCATATGTGCCGTTATGGATGTTCTGATGGCACGTCTTACAGACAAATAAGGACTTGCGGTTGAGCGCAATCATTCGCCTCACCCAGGCAGGCTTCTTCTTTCGACCCTTCCATCGCTTCTTCAGGTCTTTGAGTTTCCTGATATGGTGTCCTTCGACCTCAGTCGTGCTTCCACACAGTTCACATGTTCCTGATAGCAGTCGTGTGATGAGTTCATTTCTCGTTGTGTACATGCAAACAATCTTGTCTTGAATCGTCTTGACAGACGTTTTCCGTTGGATTGGCTTTCGCCCAAATATTGCTCGTAAGGGCTTCCTTTCCGTCACGTTGAATCTCCACGGCAATGACTTTTCGTCCATCAGCCATATCGTGTACTTTCGACGAATGGTAGAGACTCGCGTCCTCCACCGGGTGTTAATGCCCTGCATTCGCATACAGGTTGGCATAGGCTTGGAGAGACAATCCTCGATTTGAGGCAATCTCATCATACACCCGATAGAACGCGGCGTGAGCCTTTCCACGTGCTCTCACCGTATCACGGTATTTCTGAGCTTCATCGGTGGCGTCTCGCATTTCCTCACTCATACTTGCTTGACCATGCCCTAACCTGTCCTGCTTCGCCCTGTGACCAGTGTTATCGTCTCCCTGGTGGGGCGTTACTCCCACGATTACTATTGGGACTCCGTGACCATTCAAACAGCCCTTGCAGAGCCACCTAGCATAGCCTACTTCTGCCGTTCTCCGCTTTTTTCACCGGCTGTATGTCCCCGTGACCTTTCGGTTCATTTCGGGTCAGTGAGATGGGCTAGGGGGGATAATGGCAGCTTCCCCCTTTTTTCTCTCTACTAAGAAAAATTCATCACGCCGTGAAACGGCGCACGCTCCGGTGCAAGGCTTTGTTAGAAACACTCCTTATTTATCTGGCTGCTATCGTTCAAAACATCGCGATCTGTTCGTGTTGTGATGGTACGATACTTCCCATTGCCAGAGGATTCTCAACAAATTCTTGAAGAATTCCAACCGGATGATACTCGACTTGAATGCAGAGATTCTCATCCCACATGATACGTTCGACATATTCGACTTCCAATCCTTGCTCTTGGCGTGTCATAACCGGAAAACGATGATGTCGATTGGTATATTTGAGTCCATTCTGTGATTCGATCCGTGCCTGTACAAAGGCTTTATGCTGTAAAAGCCGATCCTGTATCCTGGTATTGGCTCGTTCTTGAATAGACGGCAAATCCTCTCGAATAACGTCGCTGAAATGTTCATCAATATCTATTCCGATGCTTTTTCGTGCGGCAGCAATCGCGGCAAAGATGGTGGTTCCTGTTCCCAAAAATGGATCGAGCACGATATCCCCTTTCACTGAATACATATGAATAAGTCGATACGCAAGCTCAAAGGGATAGGCGGCGCTTCGTTCTCGTATTATGGTGCTATTGGTACTCTGACGAACGCCTTGTATCGCCCAGATATCTGAAAACCAGACATTGCGCTCTTCCCAGAAGATCGCACTTTTTTGACGGACAGATGTTGCATGCTCTCCGAGAAAACTCCGTTTTCCGCCTTTTCTGAAAATGAGAATATATTCATGCTCCAATGTGACATACGCTCCCGCAGGAAGCATCCCCGATCCCATAAACTTGTTTGGCGCGTTTGTGGTTTTCCGCCACAAAATGAGCGGCAGGACCTGAAAGGAAAGCTGTGTGAATGTCTGCGTGATTCTGGAATGATTGGAATAGAGTTGAAATTCAGTCCCTATAGTTCGTGTGGCATCCCCGATATTGATACACACAAAACCACCTGGTTTGAGCACACGCCAGAGTTCACGCCACACATGATCGAGTTCTTGATGCATGCACTCAAACGCGTCACGACCACGTGCTTCTGTGAGTAACTGCCCTATTGTCGGGTTTAATTGCGTAAAGACATCATCCCACATTTCAATCATGGGGTAAGGGGGAGAGGTGACCACCAGATCAATGGACTGATCATCAATACCAGATAAGTGACGAGCATCGTGAAAAAAGAGATAGTGTGTGGTCTGCATGGTGTTCGCCTCTATGATACCTTGGATAGTCGGCGGATTTTCGCCTGAATGTCCTCAAGCACAAAGGTGCGCTTTCTCTCTGACGTGCGTAAAATAGAACTCCTCCCATTCCTGAACGTCTTTGGGGGCATATTGCCGAATAGCTTCTGAAAAACCGCTCCAACATTGCGTTTGAAATTGAGTTGAAACCGATTCATCACACTATTCAAAATCCATCCTTTTGCCCCATGTCATCAATCCCTTCACATTGCTCGCTGTCCGTTTTCTACAATAACCTTCTCTCTCAATTATCAGGATGTTACTTTCATGCCTGAGGATTGAAAATCTGTCAACTTTTTTACACATGTCTCACTCAAGCTGTACTAACGATTTTTACCGGATAGCCGGGGGCTGTTACCAGCCCCAAGCCTCCTCAGAACTGTACGTGAGAGGTTCCCCTCATACAGCTCAAGCATTTCGGCAGGGTGCTCTTATGGAACACCCTGGCAATGTTACCTCTTAACTCGCTTTCCGCATGGCACGAGCCGACAATGCTCTCATCAGACACGCTCCCGTGTTCTGGCGTCTGTTCGCAAAGTATCGCGCATATTCTGCCAGATAGGGATTGGCATCCGCTTTGATTTTACTATGTCGTTTCATCCCAATGGAGCCAACCTGCACCACCTGGTACAGCTTGAACAGTCCCTTCTTGGTCTTACGAATCACCGAAAATCGCCACGTCCTCCCTGATGCCATCCAGTATCGCTTGATGAGCCAGCCTTTGGACTTCTCAGGATGTTTCCGGCGGCTCATTCTCCACAGGTGCTCATACACCTATGTATCCCCACGGCTGAATGCCTCCGAGGCCACCACATGTCTGTGGTAGTTTGCCCATCCCCGAAGCGTTTGGTTCACCTTCTTCATCAGGGCTTCCACCGGAGCACTCACGTATTGACGAATGAGCGTTTCCACCTTGCGCAAAAGGGCGAGGACTCCCTCTTTGGACGGCGTGCTGTGTAACGTGTTGCCGTGCTTGCGAAAGGTTTGGCCGAGGAACGTCAATCCATCTCGAATATACACAATCTGACTCTGTTCTTCTGACAGCGTCAGACCGCGTTCAGCAAGGAATTGGATGACCGCCGGAATGATGTCTTTCTCAAGCAACCGCCGGGATTTGGCGGTCACAATGACGTCATCCGCGTAGCGAATCACATTGACCCGTGAACGGCGAGGAACGGCACGTCGTATCACCTCTTCCAAACCGTCGAGTGTCATATTACACACCGTGGGGCTGATAATCCCGCCCTGCGGGGTTCCCTTGCGTGTCGGGTATCCCGTGTTCTCTTCGAGATACCCGGCCTCCAACCATTGTTTGAGGATTCGCGTTTCCATCGGGATGTGCTCCAACACCCACGAGTGCGAAATGTTGTCGAAGCACCCGGAAATGTCCGCTTCCCAGACCCAGGTGGCCGAGTTCGGCTTTGACAGCGCGTTAAAGGCCACTGCCACCGCGTCCGCCCACCGTCTGCCTTCCCGAAATCCGTAAGAATTTCGGTCGGCGGTGGTTTCCGCGACCGGAGCCAGCACGAGCTTGTACAAGGCTTGCATCGCCCTATCGAACATGGTTGGGATGGAGAGCGGCCGGAGTTCCCCCGATTTCTTGCGTATGTAGATTCTGCGTAATGGTTGGGCTGTATCGCCGTGTTGGCGCAAGCGATGAATCGCTTGCATGTTGGCTCCGGCGGTCTCCCATAACACGCCATCAATGCCAGGGGTCTTTTTCCCCTTGTTCGAGGGCACTCGTTTCACAGCCAGTGCCTTGGCGGAGAACGAGTGGGTCAGTATCCACTGCAAGGCGTTCACCTTGCCGTATTTGCCTTCCTTTATTGCCTTCGCGATACGCATGTGCAGGCTTCTTCCCTCTCGGCGGGCGGTCTGCCAGTCGAGGGCACGCCACCCTGTCGTGATGTCTCCGGGTGCCCCAGGTGTGTCAACCGTCCTTTGCTTTCCCATCTCCAAAGATTCTCCAAACTCTCTCGCGACGAACCACCGTTCGGACGTAGGCTCCTCCTTCTCGGGCATCGACGAGTCCCGATTTTCAGATGAGCCATGTTGCAGACTCTATCCGTCTCATCCCAAGACGGCCTGTGCTTCTTCCGAATTCTCAATGCTGCCACTCCCACAGCATGCCTTGCGGTTTGCCTGCCATGCCTTGCGCGTGGCGGAGGGACAGCCTTTCCACGTTCCGCATATGTCACCATCATGAACACCGGAGGTGGAGCCTGGACGCCGGTGGTACATCAGTTCCGTACAGGTACGTTAGACACCTGTAACCTGACCACTCGTACAAACACAGAGCAGTACGCTTCGACCTGGTAGTCCCGGTAGGTCTGTCGCTCGCCTGACGGCGCGTGCGGCCCTTTAATTAGTTTCACCCTCGTGCTCGACGCTAGCCCTTCACCGGACGGGACTTCCGGATGGGCATCGACCTCGCGGTCTCTTCCCGTATCGGTACATTGTCGGATGGGCTTCACACCCCGTCATCAGCGCAACGGCAGCATGCCATCCTAGCGTCTGGTGGGAACACACCAGGTAGACTAAATACGTGATAACTCCTTATTTTTTCTACAGTTACATATACGACATCGTGTCGCAACTAACGCTAGCCTTCAGCAGACGAAAGCGCGCCATGACGACGGGCAACCAACTGAATACCACCACAAGACCTTGACGACGGGCAACTTCGATGACATTGCCACGCGGGCTTGAATCGCCCTCCATGCCGATTGTTATGGAATATGCTTACTATCATCTATTCTCTTTAATTGAGGTAATTTTGGAAAATAAATGAAAAGAGCGTACTCTTTCGAAAGTACGCTCTGTAAACACGTATCGTTGTGACGTGACCTACTTTCCTAATGCCATATCTGCTTGTTCAACAATCTGTTCTGTAATCCAAGCATTGAGACTTTTACTCGACAGTTGAGCTGCAAGTGAGACTTTACGATGTTCTTCTGGAGAAAGCCGTAGGACAAATTTTCCAGAATATGGTTTTTCTGGTTCTTTTCCTCGTTCTAGACACATGTCCAGATAATCCTCTACTGACTCTCTGAATTCATACTCTATCCCTTCTGCTGAATTTGCTTGAAATGTAATAATATCACGAGTATTGATGACTCGACCAAAAAGGACTTTCGCCTCATCATCATACTCGACTTTCCCAACAAATCCCTTATAGGTCAACATAATATGTTCACTCCTTCGACAAGAATAAAGTGTGAATAGTATTGTACGAAGCAATACACACAGATCGATTTATCTATGATCTCTTGATATGAGGCAGACCCGCCTTTATTCCCCGTTCATAAATTAGGGTCTACCTCCATACATGGTTTTTGAGAAAAAATTGTGAAGAGGCTTGCCCTGAAAACGGGGCAAGGCAAGCCTCTTTTTTCGGTTATCTTGAGAAAGAATCAGGAGTTATTCCGGCTGCCGTGAGCAAATCTCTTACGGCAACGACTGCCCCTTTTACCGTCTCCTTTTGAGGATGCGGTGTGTGAAATGTCGCTTGAATTTCATCATCTTCGCATATAAAGATGACTCTAACACGTGAACCCCGCCCTTGAAGGACTTCAGCACCACAAACTTCAAACAAATTCACAATAGCCGTCCACCGAATGTCCGAACGAGTCGGTTTCTCAAACACCATTTCCAGGGTTCGTCGTTGTTTGCTGTTCAGGTTCATGTAATCTCCCTTTGGTTGCGCGATTACTCGCTGTGAATATAATCCACGATAGTATGAGTTATTCTCCAGAATGTCTGATAATTAAAGGAGAATATCGCTTCTCCTCCCAATGGAGTTTTCCCTTACAATACAAACAGACTCTCTTTTCTCAAAGAACCATAACTAAAATAGTACTATTAATCAGTACTGTCAAGTATTTTTTAAATTTTTATGATGTCGATTTTTTTGTGACAGAAAATATCCCTGAAATATAGTGACAAAGGAACCATTAATTTAAAAATTTCCAACACGGTATCACGACCGCGTATTACCTTAAATTCTCTGCCAGCCATAACGCCAGAGATGAGCAGCAAAAAGGATGATCTTCGTCTGTACGAGCGTCCTCTCGGTCAAGAGCGTCGCCGCCCCCACGTCTTCTGCCCGTCGTCAAGTCATCCTTTTTGCTGCTCATCTCTGGCGATCAATTTTGCGTTGTCATTTACACAAAAATGGCTATTTTTACAATCCAAGGATTACAAGGTAGTGCATAATGATAAGATGTTGAGTTAGAAAAGAACCGAACGATCGCTTGCACCGGGTGCGCCGTGTCACGGCATGATGAATCGTTCTTTGAAAGAACACGGGGAAATGCTCAAGAATACCCCGTAGCCCATCCTACTTACTCGAAATGAGGCGAAAGCCCAAGAGGACACATAGCCTGTAGGAGAAGCGGCGTGAGCAGAAGTAGGCTATGCAAGACGCGTCCGCAAGGGCTGACTGTGATGGGAAAAGCTACACTGCTTGAACTCCAATGTCCAGTGGTTTAAAGCGGACTCGGTGGGAAAGCCTAAGTACCGTGAGTTCCCCTCCGAATGGAGGTCTTGGCACGGGAAGTCTGAATACCCCCGTCCTGATTGTATGGGTATTTGTCCGGTGAAAACCCAGAATGAGCATGGTCAGGAACATTCTATCGCGGATAGAAGGAAGGACATGAATGGAGTCCCTACGACAGTCTGTTGTTCATCATGTGCGGAACACGGGATGACCTAACCGGCGAGAGCCGCATGGTCACAGAATCCTCATAGTAGTCAGCGGTTGGGAAAGCCAACTACAAGGCAAAGGGGGAAGAGCTGGTGAGTCAACCTGAAAAGCAAGGGTGAGAGAAGCGAAATGCCATCGTTGACCCCAAGTGACGGGAAGGCAGGAGGTAACTCGCAAGAGAAGCCAGACCGCAAGCCAGTGGAGAGCCGGATACGCTGAAAGGTGTCCGTCCGGTTCGGGAAGGGGCAGTTGGAAAAGTGTCAGCAATGATAACTCGCTGGCTGCCTACTTCATACAGTGCGCCGTGAAGCGGTGCAATGAATCGCCCTCTTAGAGGGTACAAGGAAGCTACAGGAATCCCTTGTAGCACACCTGAGTTATGCGGACGGGAAACCGGACGCAAAACACAGCATCTCAGGAAAGCGGGTTGAGACGAACCACGAGTAGTCAAGAGGATACCGCAAGTGCTGATGGTGATGGTGAGATGGTGAAAACTGAATTGCTTGAATCCCAATGCCCACCGGTGCAATGCATCGCTCGTCGGAAAACGTGGTGAATACCGACGCCCTGGATAGGAGAGGAATAATTGCTCCGTATTCCACGAATAAACCACGAAAAGGAGTCCGGTTCGTGGTTATGTCGCTGCCAGGGGGATTCTCTCAGGAAGAGAAGCAAGGACATGAGTGGGACACCTAAGACGCTCTCTACGTTCATTGCATACGAAACACGGGATTACCTAAACGGGGAGACCCGCATGGTGACGGAGTTCCAATAGTAGTCAGCGAACGGGAAAGCCGTTTACAAGGCAAAGTGGAACATCACAAAATATCATGAATGAGGTATGCGAAATGCTACTGTCTGAAGCTCAAAAATATTTAGAGATTGTAAGGAGACGTGGAGAAGAAAAAGGCAACCTGAAAAGGGTCTACTCCAATATCATAAAACATAAAGGGCTGTTTTATATGGCGTACAATAATCTTTATGCGAATGATGGAGCAGTGACCCCAGGAATTGACCCGTTAGACACGGCTGATGGTATGTCGGAAGAGAAAATAGACACAATTATCGAATGACTAAAAAGAAGAGAATATCAATGGAAACCCGCCAGAAGAACCTATATTCTCAAAAGGGGCGGAAAAAGTCAACACCCTTTGGGGATTCCAGGGTGGGAAGATAAACTCCTACAGGAGGTTATCCGATTAGTGTTAGAGGCATACTATGAGCCGCAATTTAAGGACAATTCTCACGGCTTTAGACCCCAGCGAGGATGTCACACAGCCTTAATGGAAATCAAAAGAAACTGGACAGGAACAAACTGGTTTATCGAAGGTGACATCAAGGGATGTTTTGACAATATTCACCATGCGAAACTCTTAGAAGTCATAGGAAGGAGTATCAAGGACGGAAAGTTCATTCACCTATTAAAGGATATGTTGAAGATTGGAAGTATTATGAAACATATTCAGGCACACCTCAAGGAGGAATCATTAGCCCCCTGCTCGCCAACATCATGTTACATGAAATGGACGAGTTCATAGAGGAGCAGCTTATTCCGCAATACACGAAAGGAAAGAAACGTCAAGAAAATCCAGAGAATCGGCGGCTAAGGGTAAAAGCATGGGAATTGAGGAAAAAGGGTAACTATCAAGAGGCAACAAAGTTACATCAAGAATATACCCGTATTCCATCAACTCAGACCAGAGACCCCAATTATAGACGATTAAGATATGTTCGATATGCAGACGATTTTCTCTTAGGACTCATCGGAACGAAGAAGGAAGCCGAGGCCATAAAACAGGAAATCAAGAACTACTTGGAAACGGTAGGATGAGAGATGGCAGAAGAAAAGACGCTCATTACCCATGCCGTCACAGGAAAAGCCAGATTTCTGAATTATGAAATCGGAATCCTACGAGACGATGAGGGAAGGACACCAATGGAAATCGGAAACATGAGAACATCCCGGCGGTCTCTCAACGGAGGAATTCGATTGTCCATTCCAAAAGATGTAACTCAGAAGTGGAAAGCTCATGTGGTAAAAGAGAATAAGGTTCAACAGCGAACCGAACTCATGAACCTCAGTGAATACGACATAATCAGTCTCTATGAAACACAGTTACAAGGGCTAATTAATTACTATACATTAGCCCAAAATGTATCAAAAGAGATGTATCGGTTACGATACGATTATAAAAGGTCACTGATAAAAATATTGACCTTAAAACTCAAAACCAGTTGCCGTGACATCATGAGAAAATTCACCGTGTATACCGGAGATGGAAAGAAGGTCATTGGGGTTATTATTCCAAGAGAAGGAAAGCAACTCCTAAAAGCCGTGTTCGGGAAAAAGCCAATTCATACCCAAAAGAGAACCATCATCGTAGATAAAATCTCAAAAGTGAATACGGAAAGAACAGAATTAATACGAAGACTGTTAGCGGAAAGTTGTGAACTCTGCGGAAAAGTAGGAGAAAAAGTCTACGGACACCATGTCAGAAAACTCAAAGACCTAAAAAAGTCACGGAGAGGAAAGAAAGACATTCCGGCGTGGGGGAAATAGATGATAGCCATAAGACGTAAGCTACTATTTGTCTGTAAAGAGTGCCACCATAAAATACACAATGGCACGTATGATGGAATATCGCTTACATAATACCTACTGGAGAGCCGGATGCTTGGAAACTTGCACGTCCGGTTCGGAGGGGGCTTGTTGGAAAAGTGCTTATGAAAGTAAGTAACTCGCTGGCTTGCTACCCTACCAAAACAGCGGGCGGGAAAATTGATCGGTGTCCTGTCAAGTTGGGTAGCACCCGCTGTTTTGCGCCGGTGAAGCGGGTCGTTAGCGCGCCAGGATAAGCTTGGCACACCTGGCAGGGTGCAAGTCCCTGCACGATAAGGCTTAGCCAGCCATCGGTAGCGAGTGTTGCGTGAGGTGCGGAGTCGTGAGACGAACAATCCTGACGAAGCGTACACAGCGAACTGAATAGGCCACAAGGAGCACCGTCGCTCCTGAAGTCTGGTACAGCTCCGTGAACCGCAATGATGCAGATGACGATGTGATTAACGCCACAGAAGTCTATACAGGGGTCTCGATACAGGCGAGAGGCCGAGGGTCTGCCGGAGTCCACAGGGCGTGGCATGTTCAGCGAGGGGTGTCAAAGAACCTGGGAGACCCTCTCCTTTCCTAAAAAAAAGAAAATAGGTAAGTCTCCCCAATTGCGCAAAGGATGACTGATGAAGGAGAGGGAGTCGGACTCACTCATAGTACTCGGAGACGGGAAAGCCGGTCACAGGGGGAAGGGGTGAGCATGGTGACGTAGCTTGTACAGGAAACATGAACCGGACGTGAAGGACTGGAGTATTCATGCAAACCTCACTGCAAGGAATAGCACATAAAGCGGCACAGGAGAAGACGTACCGATTTCGGAATTTGTTTGGACTGTTGACCATCACGAATCTCATCTGGTGCTGGTCGAAGCTGAACAAACGGGCTGCCCCCGGCATAGACCGAACAACGGCTCGAATGTACGGGAAAGACCTGGCTGGGCATGTCACCGCATTGGTAGGTCGAGTCAAGGCCGGAATCTATCGGGCGCGGTTGATTCTGCGGCGATATATTCCGAAAGGCGAGGGCAAATGGCGACCATTAGGGTTGCCGGTCACGGAAGATAAACTGCTGCAAACGGCTGTGGCACAAATTCTGACCGCGATTTACGAGGCAGACTTTTTGCCGTGTAGCTATGGCTACCGGGCGGGTATCGGCGCACGAGAAGCGGTGAAACAGTTATCCTTGTGGCTCTACTATCATCCGATACATTATGTGGTTGAAGCGGACATTAAAGGGTATTTCGACCACATTCGCCATGACTTGCTGATGGAGATGTTACAGCGTCGCATCGAGGACAAACCGTTTCTTCGGTTGATCCAGAAATGGCTGAAGGCGGGGATTCTTGAGACGGACGGACAGGTGACTCAGCCGGTGACGGGGACGCCGCAAGGGGGTATTGTCTCTCCCATTCTCGCCAATATCTATCTGCATTATGTCCTGGACGAATGGTTTGAGGACGTGGTGAAGCGGTATTGTCGCGGGGAAGCGTATGTGATACGCTATGCGGATGACTTCGTCTGTGCGTTCCAATATCTGGACGATGCGGAACGCTTTTATCGGGTCTTAGGGCAGCGTTTGGACAAATACGGGTTGCAAATGGCGGAGGAGAAGACCCGCCTGCTTCGGTTTAGCCGACAACACTGGGAAGAGGGGGCAAGGTTTGAGTTTCTGGGGTTTGAGTTCCAATGGAAGAAGAGTCGTACCGGAAAGGTGATTCTGATGAAGCAAACTTCGCTCAAGAGACTGAAGAAAGCCCTGACGAATTTCACGGTGTGGTGTCGAGGTCAACGGCATCGTCGGTTGAAAGACGTGTTTGAAGAGTTGAAAGTCAAACTGCGAGGATATAACAACTATTACGGGATACGAGGCAACTCCGCCCGACTTCAGGTATTCTTTCATCGAGCGATGGAGATACTCTGGAAATGGTTGAATCGGCGCAGTCAGAAGCGGAGCTATACGTGGGAAGGATTTCATGACCTGCTGGAACACTTTCACGTTCCACAACCCCACATTGTCCAGAACTAAGTCGTCGAGTAGGTGAGCCTCATGTGTCGGGGCGGAAGCGAGTCACGATGAAGAGCCCGGTGCGGCAATTCCGCACGCCGGGATCTGTGAGGGGGCGGTCAGGTAACTGGCCGTCCTACCTTAACGCGTGTGGAGGCATAAAAGGAGAGTGAAAAGCATCAGGGAATAAGCGATTCTCGTGAGAAAACATGTGAGGAAAAGAAAAAGTTCTTGTCAAAATTGTTGACAAAATGAACCAAAATAGGTACATTGACACGATGGATACGAACTTTCGTTTACACGTTGTTTTCTACAGAACGCCTTTAGGAAATGAACCCGTCAGGGAGTGGCTCAAACAGTTATCTCATGCAGAAAAGAAAATCATTGGTGAAGATATTAAAACGGTTCAGTTTGGGTGGCCGTTAGGAATGCCCCTTATTCGGAAATTAGAGCCAGATATATGGGAAGTTCGGAGTCATTTACAGAACCGAATTGCCCGAGTGTTATTTACGATTATCACTGATCGTATGATACTCCTTCATGGGTTTATCAAACAGTCTCAAAAAACACCCAAAGATGATATCACGTTAGCGAAAAAACGAGCAACAGACGTGAGGAGTCAACTATGATAAATACAACATATATTGGAAGTAACTTTGATGATTTTCTTGAGGAAGAAGGCTTGTTTGCCGAAGTTGAGGCGACGGCAATAAAACGAGTGATCGCCTTCCAGATCGACGAATTCATGAAAGCTCGTCGTCTTTCAAAAACGGCCATGGCGAAACGCATGAACACCAGTCGTTCTTCCATTGATCGCTTGCTTGATCCCACCAATGAATCTGTCACGCTTCAGACATTAGAACGAGCGGCGTTAGCGTTAGGAAAAAGACTTCGAATTCATTTCATATAAGATACCCTCTCATCAACGCTTATGAGGGTTCTGTCTTCGTGGTAATGTCGATTTCGATACATCTTGTAAGAGAGTAACGTCTTTGTGCTGTAAAGAACTGATGAAGAAATATAAAAGGTTGAAATTGCCTTAATAGAAGCAGATTCGCTAACAATCGGCTTGTGTGTGCCAGGAAGAAATTTACTACTGAAACCTCGGAATCGGGAGCAAGGGTCGCTCCCGTGAAATTGGTTATGATCAACCCGTGGGTGAAGTCCCACCCAGCCAAAGTCCGTCAGCAGGCTGGTAGCGAATTCTGCGCGGGAGGCCGCGCAGGCGCACCGTGAAGCACAGGAAGAGCGAGTACGCAGGCCGCGTCATTGAATCCTGAAAAGTTGTAGAGTCGTGGGAAGCCGACGCGATGCACGCACGCGGAAGGCAGCACTCGACGGTACTCAGTGACGGTGGTACGTCGAGCCAGCCGGGGTCTGAGAGCAGGGCATGTATACATAGGGTTGATTCAGGAACCTGGGAGGTCTGTCTACTCCTTGTCGAACATTCCCGGTCACGCAGTGAGGGAGAGCCGGGTGACCAAGTCTCCCGGTTGTGAGCGGTGACGTGTCCCTGAGACCGCCGACAACATAGAAACCTAAGCGTATCTATGACGTTCATCACGCACGGAAGACGGGATTGCCTCAAAGTCGAGAGACTCATGGTGACGGACTCCCAATAGTACTCGGAGAACGGGAAAGTCTTTTACATGGGGAAGTGGGAGAGGTTGGCGAGTGTCCGGCGAACGACGCCGGAAACATGCGAAATGCTGTCGGTGATTGGGTCAAGTACCAGGACACAGGAGAGAAAGTTGTAAGACGACCTCGACCTCAAGCCACTGGAGAGCCGGATGCGGTGAAAGTCGCACGTCCGGTTCGGCGAGGGACAGTTGGAAAAGTACCAGAAATGGCAACTCGCTGGCTGCCTACCCGACCCAAACAGCGGGCGGGAAAATTGGTCGGTATTCTTTCGGGTTGGGTAGCGCCCGCTGTTTGTCGCCGGTGAAGCGGGGCGTTCGTGCGCCAAGCGAAGCTTGGCGTGTCTTGCGGGGTGTAAGTCCCCGTCGGGAAAGGGCTAGCCACCCACCCGTAGCGAGTGTTGCGTCTGTGGCGGAGTCATGAATCATTGACGAACAAGACAGACGAAGCGTCCACAGCGAATCGTGCAGGCCGTAGGGGACACCGTGTTCCCTGAACGTTGACATCGCTCCGAAATCGCTGTCTCAGTCGTCGAGGGAGGTCACGCATACCGAAGACCACACGCAGCATCCGTCATGAGAGGAAGGCCACCGCTGAGGCGACCCTTCAGGCGAGGATGTGGCGGACTGGCGGAGTTCACTGGAAACGGTGGTATGGATGAAGAGATACAGACAAGCACGTGGGAAGCCCCCGAGATTGTCTCACATTCCAACGTGAGAACAGACGTGGAGTCCCTCACCGGGAAAGCGTCTGCTCCGAGGTGGCGGATGCCCTCGTCGTACTCCGAGGAGGAGAAAGACCGCTCCATGGGAAAGGGGGGCACGGGAGGACGTAGCCGTACAGGAAACGTCTGCCGGACATGCAGGGTCGGAGACCAGGAGCCAACCTCACTGCGGGGAAGAGCACATCAGGAAATGAAGTGACTTGTCTGACACGGAAGCGAGTCCAACCGAGGAGCCTTCTGAGGGAACACTTCACGCAGGGATCTGTGCGGGGGGAGCCGGGCGACCGGCTTTCCTACCGCGTCGGGTCGTTACAACACTACATGATAAAGGGGGAAAAATGGAAGAAAACTTGAGGGAGGCATTACAAACAGAATATTATTTAAATCTTGCTCGCTGTCTTTCAACATGTTCTCCAACATGAAAGCCACGTTTTCACGTGTTCTTCTGTGTGTTACTCCTTGCCATGTGCGTTGCTATCATATCGAATACATTACCTGTCAATTTCTTTACTGGGTTCAATGTGACTGGATAATAGAACTCTGAGTCAAACCATCCTTGTGCTTTAAAATAGGTATAATCCCGATAGCTCTCATTCAGGTGTATTTTTATACTTGAGCGTGACAGCCTAAAAATCATTAACGCAAAGATGGATGGTGTTGGATAGGCGTTTTTGATCAATTGGGCATAAAACCGTTTACTCTGCCTCTCAAGTGTCCTGTCATTTTTTCTCTGATCTTGTTCTGTCATCGGTTCACGTGTTGTGATGTACGACCCTTTCACCACATTGAAGCCGAGTGCATTTCCAATGAAGTTGAAATATTTGACGATATTGTTGCCGCCATAGATGCCTTGGGCAACGATACTTGTAAAGGTTTTTCCAAAAAATCGTGGGCGATGAAACACGAATCCAAGTCTATCAAGAAATATTTTCATGACGGCTGAGACGTGAAAGGAGTAATTCGGAGAGGCAAAGATGACACCATCAGAATTGATCATTTTTTCAAGTAACGCATCTCTCTCGTCATGTAATGGACAGAATTCTTCGCCCTTATCGAAACAGACGATGCAGCCTGTACATGTTTCCACATGATAATCGCTTAACTGAACGATTTCATAGTCTATATTTCCAAGTGCTTGTAAGTTTTGTAAAAATCTTTCAGCAGCATGATACGTATGCTTCTTCCGCATGCTTCCAATAAATGCCGTCACTCTTATCATGATCATATCCTTATTGGTAAGTTTTCTCTTTTACTGTTGTTCTGCTTTCATGAGTATGTTTTCTCCCACCTCTTCTTCGCTGGCAGAGAGCACATCTTTCGTCAATATTGTTGTTCTTCATCCAGAAGCAAGAAGAAGCTCAATCGTGTTTACCACAAGAAGCTGACCGCCTCAAATGTGCGGCCCACCCGCGCCCTGAGCGGCAGAACAAAGTCTGAATTGCCACCCAACCTTTATGGCGGGCAATTATGCGAAAATTACCGCGCGCGGGTAGGGTCAGCACCATTTGTTTGTTAGAAACCGACCTTATGTGAGTATTTGTGTATTGGTAACTTCCCATATTGTATTGCGATCATGGATTACAGCCTCTAAGGTTTATTGCTCACCAAATACCGTGTCAAAGAACTCATCTTTTAGTAAGGTCGCTTGCCACTGATGATGGCGTTTTACCGATTCCAGCCGCTGCTGGCGTGGTAAGGTCAGAAACCGGCTGGTCTCTACCGGGCCTAAGCGTTCGATCAGTGCGTCGATGGCGCGGCTGATGAGTTGGTCTTCCGGAATAAAGGTACTTGTTTTCATGTGACACTCTCCTGGGTGCAAAATTCAATCGGAGTTATGGCCGGGATGACGACATTGTGTGCCCAGCATTTTTTCAACAACTTGTCGTCGCACGAAATAAAGGCATCGGCTATGAGTTCGGCATAGGCCACATGGGCGGCGTCTGCCACTCCAAAGCGCAGATTATGCAAGTCCTCGGCCCGCTTTCGCGCGGCTTTACGGTCGCAGGTTTTTGTGTGGCCGTAGCGGTCCAACAATGCCAGCAATTCGCAGCGTTCCTGCGCGTCACTGATGGCCGAGATTTCCTGTCGATGCACGGGGGACACCGCCATTTCGTAGTCGCCGTGTTTGATGGCGTTGAGAATCAAATACCAGGCATCGGTTTCCAGCCGAATGCGCATCTGATTCTGATCGTCAAATGGCCGACACAGCGTACACACATCAAGATACAGCGTTGTGATCGTCTTCATCATCGTCTGTCCTTTTTTCGAGTCACCCTTTCCGGTTCGCTCATTCGCTCCTGTCACCTCTGCCCATCACGTTTGGTTGACACATTCCACATAATCATATTTCCGTTGATGCATCATCTCGTCTATTCCAAAGAATCACAGACGCAAGACGATGTCAATCTTTTTGTGGAAGGGAATCATGATCTCGGGGTCTCAGCAGACATTTCGTGTGCTTGAAGCACCCGACCACAAAGGAACGCCACAGCACGTGGTGAGCCTGCGAACCAGGTGCGAAGCTCTGCTTTTTGTCCGGCAAGATCCGTCTTTTCGCGTTGGGCGCGATAGCGCCCTACGCGAAGCTTCGAGATGTCTTGTCTCAAGCACGGAAAAGTTGGATGGGAACGTGATATGATTCTCTGGAATCAACGGGGAATCTATCGAGGATGAAGACAAAGAGCTTTGCCCTTTTGGCCTCACTTGATATTCAGCAAGGTTTCTAACGAAACTGTCGAAAAACCCTTTTTCTGACATCCTTATCCTCGTCCAAAATCGTTTTGAAAAATTTTGAACGGCCAGGCAACAAAACATATTTCCACAACACGCTCATAGCCATTATTGGCCATATTTCATGATAGGTCGCTGTTTCCCTCATATTCGCGTCGAATAGCCCCTGTTTGCAGGCATCCCCCCCCGGAAACGTCGTCTTCTGTTGTCTCTTTATCCCTCCTTCTCCCTTTCAGGCTATCTCACCAGAGTTGGCGATTTTCTCAATATTATGCCCCATGGCAGAGAGCATCCACTGAATATCCACCTTCTGCTTGCCCCGCAGCGTAAAATGGTCCAGCCCTTTCTGCGTGCGGATATTCGCAAACACCGGCTCGACAAGCTCCAGACGCCGGCTATACTGCTTCTTGCCATCGGCAGTATCGATCTTCTCGATCATCTGTTGACAGCGGCTCTTCGGTTTCGTCTCGGGCTCATCGACCGGAATGCCCAAATGTTTACGCTTCGTCTTCTTCTGAGAAAGACACTTGCGGCGAAAAGGACAATCCCGGCAATCCTCCTCATCCGCTCCATAGCGACGCTAGATGCGATGCCTTACACGATGCTCGTGTACCCTGAGACGCAACAATTTCCCGTTGGGACACCTGTCACACTCTGTGACCTCGTCAGAGGTAAAATCCTCCACCCCAAACCGTTTCTTCTTCTTTTTCTTCGTTGGTTTGTAGCGCGTCTGGTCAGCGAACCGGGGATCACGCTTGCGGAAGTTGCCGTCCGGGATGGAGGCGTCAAGCTGCTCATCCTCGCAGGTCTTGAGGTTCGTATCACTGAAATAATGGCTATCCAACAGAAACTGCTTGCCCTCAAAAAAGTCCCCGCCAAAACCAATCGCCTTCATATTGTCCTTCAATTGTGGCATCATCAAACTCAGATGCCGCCCATCCTGACCGTCACCAAACGCTTCGGCAGCCACAATCACCTGATGCTTGTCGTCCACAACGGCCTGGGCGTTAAAGCCCTGAATCACGCCATGCGAAGTCGACATGTTGGCGGACTCATTATCGGTGATATTACTCTTCATCTCTTTGCCCTGACGGCCAATCTTCTTCTCATTGTGTGCAAGCCAAGTCTTGAGCCGCTCGGCATGACGGCGTAAGCGCTTTACACGTTCAGCACGGGTGTGTTTATCGCCCTTCGACTGCTTCCTGGGGTGCTTGCGGCTGTTGGGCTTGCGAGCTTGACATCTCTTGCCGGTGCTCCCGGCTTTACCCCCTTTGGTCCGACTCCGTTGCTCTTGTAAACCCAAATCTCTCACTCCACGTGCCTGGGATGGGGCTTTGAATCTCTGTGTCTCTTCATCGCCCAGCACTTCAATATTGACGGTGCCGGCAATGTGAGACGCCGACGCCTGCTGAACATCGCCGGCTTGCTGGGCAGATTGTTCAGTAGCTGTCACAGAGTCTTTACAAGAGCCACTCTCAGAAACGATACCGTCACACTCTACTTCACTCGATACACAGGACTCCGGAGTTGAGGCTTCTTCTTTGGCTTGCCCGGCATCGACCTGCTGATGCTCTGGGAGTAACTGCTGAATCCTGGCTTCCAGCTTCTCTTGCATGTGCTTCAACTCCTCAAGTGTACCACTCCATCTTTTGGACGCATTCGAAGGAAGCTTCAGACCATCCAGCGCAAACACCGTGCCACCAAGCAACTGTTGCTCTTCGCAAACCAGCAGGATATCACGACATAACGACAAAATCTCAGCCGCCATCGATGCGACAAATGACGCAATGCTGCTGTGATCCGGATGCTGCATGCAAGATAGGGCCATGCAGGTGACATGCTGGCGGCACAACCACTCGATTCGCCGTGACCCCACAAATCCATGTGAATACGCAAACAGAATCGCCTTCAACAGGATCTTCGGATCGTAGGCAGGACAGCCGGTTTCATCGTTGTGGTAGCGACAATCAAACATGCGCATGTCCATTTTGTTCTCGACAAGCACATGGATCGCATGCTCTAAACTCCCCTCTAAGAGTTGGTCTTCTAAACACACCGGAATTAAGTGCGTCTGGTCATAATCATACGTTTTATAGCGGGCCATCGGTTTTTGAAGGGCTTTTGCACCACAAAGTCAACCTGGCTTTGGATGATGCCCGAAAATTTGTCTGAAATGCTTAAACAAACAGCGGTCAAATCGACTGAATTGCCCTATATTATAGCAAAAGAAGCCGGCTTTGTCCAGTATTTTTTGGCTGTTTAAATGCTTTTTTCTGGACTTTTTCATCCTTTACGAGCAGGATGCAGAGAAACGACAAAAATGCTGGAAAATTTGAGCAAAAACATCATTTTGGGACTTTTTCGACAGTCTCGTTAGGCGGTCTGCTGACCAAGTTAGGCGAGCGGTGGCGCTGTTTTCCGCTCTGGTCACGTCTGGTGTCCGGCAAACAGCATCCGTCCCACTTTGTCGTGTCCTCGACAGGACAGGCGCACCCCATGAGCATTTGGGAGACGGCTCTTGCAATGGTCTTGCAGGCGTCGTCAATGTTGCCAGGAGCTCCCCTGTGCGTGGTGATGGATGCGTACTTTGCGAAAGCCTGTCTGTTGAATCCGTTAATTGCGGAGAAGATTACCCTGCTCACCCGGTTACGGCATGATGCGGTTGGCTGGGATGATCCGGGGGCCTATTGTGGGCGAGGGCGCCCGCCTGAGCGAGGCAAAAAATGGAAATTGGCTCAGTTGTGGAAGACAGAGCCCCATGAAACCATCACCGCTCATCTGTATGGCAAAGTCGTGGAGGTCGCCGGGGTGGTTCGGGATGTCTGGCTGCGGGATGTGTCTGACAAGGTCAGGGTGGTCATCGTAGAAGGGGGACAACGCCCTGTCCTGCTGGCATGTACGGATCTGAGCATGCCTGCTGCTCAGATCCTTGAACGCTATGCTGCTCGTTTTTCGCTGGAACTGGCCATTCGAGATCTGAAGGGCTTCGTGGGATTGGGAGAGTATCAATCCACCACGCCGTTGGCCTGTTGTCGCTTTGTGCTGCTCAGTTGTGTGGCGTTGTGCCTGGGGCGGTTACTCTTGCAGGGGAATCATGTTGAGGCGTGGCTTGAAGATATTTCGGGAGCGCCGGTGAAGGAAATAGGGTTCAGTTTTGCCCGGTTGCGAAGGGGACTCCGCTGTTTTGGGCTCAAACAATTGATTTTCTCAAAGTTCCCGTCACAGGCGGAATGTGAGAAACTCCAGGATGAATGGAAACCACTGTTTCAAATTGCCGCATAATCGGGAAGATGAAAACGGTGAGCATTGAGTTTTTAACTAAATTTTTGCGAAAGTATAGTCAAGAAAAAAGCTGGTGAAATTATGACAGAGGACAACGATACTCGTCGCAACCTTACGCCAGCTTTTCACTCCGTGACAGCGCATAATCATCGAAATTGTGAAGAATTTTGTGCACATTGAGGGATTCTTGACAGATTTCGGCCAAATCAAGTTCCACTATCGGGGATGTTGCGGCCACATGTTTGCGCCCATTGAGCACGAGTTCTTTCAGCCAGAGTCCCCGCAACAGCCCCTCCACACTGGTTGTGGAGGAGAACCCATAGCGTCCGGACAGACATTTTTCGATCTTCCGATTGAAGCGTTCTGCGGCATTATTGGTCAATGACTGCGTCAGGTGACGCCACACATCGAGAATATGGGCCGCAAGATAGTCTGCTGAGACCTCCTCTCCGGCAAGGCTCTGTAAGGTCTTTACGGCGTATTTTCGGCTACTGACCCAGGTATTGGAAAAGATGTGCTTTGCCAATCGGACACATCGCTTCAGGAGCTTCGGATCATGAATGTGCTGCCGGAGGCGTTTCATGAGATTCCGCAGTGTATGGAAGGTGCAGAGCTGATACCGCACGCCGGAAAACACCTTCTCACGCGCTGCCGCGAGCGATCGCGAGCCATCTGATTGAATCAGCTTCGGTCGGCCATAGAGCCCGTGAAACCGCTTGAAAAAGAGCGTCCAACTCACTGTATCCAGGGTCGGATACAGATCGATGAGCAGGGGAAATCCGCTCACGGAATCCACCGCACACAACACAAAATACCACTGGCTCTTGATCTTGACCCACTTCTCATCAAAGCTCACCTGCCCACTCCAGCCCACAATCTCCCGGAGGATCTGCCACTCCACCTCTTCACCGCAGACGGCATAAATCCAGGTATGGATCCTGGTTTTGCCGACGCCAAACAGCAGGGCGAGCACCTCCTGCGGCACGTTATACACATACAGCAAGACGACGAGGAGTTTCCGGGACGCCGTCGGAGTCTTCAGGTCGACACCGGACGCGTTCCGGATCCCCGAGGGCGAAGCGTCCACGACAGGAAGCACCTCCATGATCTCTTTGCGTGTGACTGGAGGAATCTCTTTGAGGTCGAGAAGCTCCTGAAGATAGCCCTGGACATCAAGGCTCAACTCGGTCTTCGAGACCACCTGACGAACACGCTGTAGGATCTTGCCCCCATCAATGTCCTTCACATACTCGCGGAACGTCGCTTCACTCAGCTTCTCCTGAGGATACGCCTCACAAAACCCCACATAATGCTGATGCAGGGACAAGAACACGCTGCTTAAAAGTTGAGCCTCCACCAGGGGAAACAGACGATCATACTTGGTGTTGACCCGCGTGAGAAACTGCAGAAAACTTTGCTCGCTGGCCCGAAACTCCGCCACAAAGTGTTCCACATGTTGCCGAGCTTTATACCCGAAGGCGTCGGCGAGTTGTTGATACGTGAACAACGGGTTGCCGGTTTCTGGAGAGCAGAGACTTCGAAGAAAGACCAGAATCGCCTTCCTATTTTTCTCCACCTCCGGAAATTCACACGAAAATGCTTGACTTTGGATACGCATCGTCGTATCCGTGAATTCTACGTGTATCTGCGCCATACTATACCTCCTTGTTGAGTTGGTGACCATACTGACTCCACTATCGCTACGGAGCACGGTATGGCGCAGTCTTGTGTTTCGGCAATATTTTTCTCTGCTGCCCTTTTGTTTCTTTCCTTCGACACCTTTTCAGCTGATGGCCTTTCGGTTCATTGGTCCATGTCAAGTCACCTTCTTGTTCCAGTATTTCAGAAATTCTTCACTTTTTTCGTATGGATATTTCACGAACCACCGGTATTAGGAGAATTAGGTAAGAACAGTATCAAAATTTCAGCGAATTTGCGCCGGTTTTTGGAAGATTAATTCATTGACAAAAGACGAGGACTGCACAAGATAGCAGCGACGGAGTTGAACACACCAGGATAGCATATAATCACTGTATTTCAAGGAGGGCAACGATGATGGAACGTAAGCAATGGATAGTTGCGCTGTTGATGGCTTTTGTGATGATGGCTGGCCTGACAGGGTTTGCTCAGGCTCAAACGCGGGATTACCACATCGGCGTGGTCACGGGCACGGTGTCGCAAGCTGAAGATGATTTACGCGGGGCCGAACGCTTGATGGAAGAATACGGCGCAGTAGCGAACGGCGGCCTTATTCAGCATGTCACCTACCCGGATAATTTCATGAATGAAATGGAAACCACCATTTCCCAGATTGTCGCGCTGTCTGACGATCCGCTCATGAAAGCGATTGTGGTAAATCAGGGGGTGCCTGGCACGACCGAAGGGTTTAGACGAGTGAAAGAACGGCGGCCGGATATTCTGCTGCTGGCCGGAGAACCCGGCGAAGATCCGTTGTTAATCGAGTCCGCCGCAGATATGGCGGTGAATTCCGATTTTGTGTCGCGCGGCTACCTGATTATCTGGGCTGCGAAACAGATCGGCGCGAAAACTTTTGTACATGTGTCTTTTCCGCGCCACATGAGTTATGAACTCCTGCTGAGACGACGCTTGATCATGGAGGAAGCCTGTAAAGACCTCGGCGTGACCTTTGTGTTTGAATCCGCCCCTGATCCCACCAGCGACGTAGGCATTGCCGGAGCGCAGCAGTTTATTCTGGAAAAAGTGCCGGCCTGGATTGAGAAATATGGCAAAGACACGGCCTTTTTCACCACCAATGACGCCCAGGCTGAACCGTTGATTAAACAGGTTCTGGCTTATGGCGCGATGTACCCGGATTCGGATTCGCCGCTGCGAGGCTATCCGGGCGCGTTAGGCGCAGATCTGTCTGATACGCACAAGGATTTTAGCCTGATCGTCAAAAAGCTCGAAGAGATCGTGATTGCTAAAGGCGGCAAAAATCGCTTCGGAACCTGGGCGTATTCGATGGGCGTTTCCACGACGGCGGGTTTAGGAGAATTTGCGCGGCGCGTGTTAGACGGGGAAGCCGACATAAAGGATTTTGACGCGCTGCTGGCCGCTTTTGGGAAATTCACCCCTGGCTGCAAGTGGAACGGCACGCAATATACGGACTCCAATACCGAGGTGCCGGCCGAGAACCATTATCTCCTGTATCAGGATATTTATGTTTTCGGCAAGGGCTATCTGGGCACCACCGAGTTAGAAGTGCCGGAAAAATATTACGCTATCCGCTAACCCTCAAGGCTGAAAAAGAGAACCCTGCCAGGGTGTTTTCACCCTGCCAGGGTTGGACTGATACGGAAAAGCCATAATTATTGAACCCATATCATTCGTCCGACCGTTCAAGCGCCTGTAACGCGCCGCGCATGTAGCCGAGGGCGTAGGCCATGCCGGTATGCCAGGGGGCCTCGGTGCTCATTTCGGGCGTGTGGTCAGGCACGAGCACCCCGTCATATCCATTGCGCTGAAGGACACGCAACGCTCTGATCATATCAATGTCCCCTTCGTCAACAAACACTTCATAATAATACGGGACTTTGCCTTTCACATTGCGAAAATGCACATAACAGATTTTGTGCTGTCGGCTCAGGCTGTCCAGGGTCTCGTAAATATCCCCATCCGCCATTTCCTGAATCGAACCCATGCACAATTCAACCCCGTTTGCGGGACTGGGCACAAGCTCGATCAATTTTTGATATTTGTGCGGATGATTCACCAGACGCGCCGCGCCGCGTAAAGATTCAACGGGCGGATCGTCCGGGTGTAGAGCCAAACGCACGCCGCATTCTTCGGCGACCGGCAGAAGGGTGCGCAGAAACTCCTCCAAACGCTGCCACAGTTCCTCATTACTGACCTGTGGGACAGTTCCTGGTGGGGCATCGGGGTCGTAAATCATGTTCCAGACCATGCCGTTCGGAATGGGGGTTTGCGTGTCAATCTCCTGTGTATCAAACACCATCGTCATGGCGTTCCCTCTCGCCAATGGCTTGTGCGTCCAACCCCAGACGCCGGCAATACTAAAATTATACCCCATAATCGGAATGCCGGCTTTGCCAATGTTGCGGATGATCTGTTTGAGATTTTCCAGCTGTTGCTTTTTTTGAGGGCCATCGAGCAAGACATCGTACCAGTGCGCCGGATCAAAATTCTCAATGGCTTCCCATTCCAGGCCGTGGGCGTTAATCATGGCCTTGATGTCGCGTAATTCTTGATATGTCCAGGGTTTGCCGCTGGCGATTCCCCAGCCCGTTTCAGGCTCTCCGCTGGTCAAATGGGGATGCTTGCCCCGAAAATAATCTACCAGGTGCACGACCAGATGAGTGACTCCGGCCTGTCTGGCAAATTGGAAATTGTCTTTGGTCAGCGAATCACGATAGAGTCCTAATCCTAATTTCATACATGCTTCCTCCTAAAATCCGATTGAAACCCCTCCGTCAACAGGCAGACAGACGCCGGTAATGAAGCGGGCGGCCGGGGAACAAAGGTACACAGCGGCCCAGCCAACATCGCGCTCCTGTCCGAATTCGCGCAGAGGGGTTCGCGCCAGAATTTTCTGCTTGCGTTCAGGATCGTTTGCAACGGTGTTTGTAAAGATCTCAGTTTGTATCCAGCCCGGAGCAATGGTATTGACCCGAATTCCAAGCGGCGAAAGTTCGACCGCCATGGTGCGTACCACTCCGAGTAAGGCCGATTTGGCTGCTGAATAGGCGGTTACCTGCGGAACCCCGAACAGCGAGGCCATTGAGGTGATGAACAGGATATTCCCCTTTCCTCTGGCTTTCATACCTGGAATAACCGCTTTACTCAGTTCAATAGCGCCGGTCACATGCACCCGGAACAGCCGTTCGAAATCTTCGGCCGGCGTGTCTTCAACTAGAGCCTTGACATGCTGTCCGGCGTTATTAATCAATGTTGTGATTTGTCCTTCCTGAGCTTCGACCTCGGCAATGATCTGCGGCGCGGCCCGGAGATCGGCGACATCCTGCACCCGGTACTCCGCCGATGATCCGAGTTGGCTGACAGCCTCTTGCAGCACGGATTCGCGTCGTCCGGTAATTATGACTCTGGCGCCGGCCGCGATCATGCACTGCGCCATACTGAATCCTAAGCCGGTTCCGCCGCCGGTGATCAGAACCAATTCATCTGAAAGATCAAAGGCTTGTGAAAATGTCAGAGGTGGCGTCGTCATGTTTTTGTTCCTTCAATGTAAATGTGCCCGGCACTTTTTCATTGCGTGTGTACCCAAGTGCCGGGCACATTATGACTCCTTCATAGGAGTGCCAAAGCTCGTCTTTGGCGTCAATTCAATTGAATAGTGCTGTAGATATCGTATTGCTCATAGGGCAAACTTTGTCCAGAAAAAGACTCTCAGGGGGGACTGAAAAATTTTCCCGATAAACTCAAGGTTGGTAAAAAACAGCAGGAGGCAGATGCTGGCTGGCCTCCTGCTGGTGAGAACAAGAGGCGAATTACTCCACGGCCTGGATTTTGCTAAACAGATCTTCCCACTCCGGGCCTTTTTCTTTGACGTAGTTGGCCTTGAAGTCTTGCAGGGTCGTCATGAACTCATTGATATCTTTGACCTCATTCACCTGAAGCCCTTCGTCAACCATCTTTTGCAGGGATTGTTCCTGCACTTCGATGTCAAGCGCGTTTTGATAAGCGGCCGCTTCACGCGCGCTGGATACCACGATTTCCTGAAGTTCCGGCGACAGTTCTTCAAACCAGTCTTTCCTGATCATATAATACACGCAGGCGGCGATATGGTTGGTTTTGCTCAGGTATTTCGCCACTTCATGAAATTTCATGGAGTAAATCATGTCCGGTGAAGCTTCCATGCCGTCAATTACGCCGGTTTGCATGGCGTTATAGATTTCACTCCAGTCCGTTGTGGTGCCGGTTGCGCCTAGAGCCTCAAACATACCGACATACACGGGATTCGGGCCGCGCATTTTGAGTCCTTTCAGGTCGGCAACCACGTAAATCGGCTTTTGTTTGTTAAGCATATAGCGGAAGCCCATATTCTGGCCGCCAATGGCGATGAAATTATGGGGTGCCAGCAAGCGCGACACTTCGCCTTCCAGTGCATCCAATACCCGCACCAGATGGGCTTCATCTTTGTAAATATAGGGAAACTCAAAAAGTCCTAGTTGCGGGACATAACGGGCAGTGCCGGAAGCCAGCGTGGTCACGACTTCCAGCGCGCCGTCGTGCAGCATTTCGACTTGTTCGCGCTGCGTACCCAATTCTCCGGCATAACTCACTGAGGTTTTTATGTTGCCCGCGCTTTTCTCTTCCACCAGTGCAGCAAACTTATCCAGGCCCTTGCCTACGGATCCATTTTTCGACAACGGCGTGGCTAAACGCATCTCATACGTTTTTTGGGCAAACGCTTCTACACCCGCAAAAGCCGTGAATAGCATGACGATACAGAACAGACTGACGATTTTTTTGCCTGACATAGGCGTTCCTCCTTTTTTGGGGATTGTATGTACATTGTAGTTTACGACGAAAACCGGTCATTCTTTTCCGCAGCATCACCTCCTGAGAAACTACAAGGATGCTGTGTAGGAAGGATTCTCAGAGGCATGGTGTTCGGTGTCACGCCGACCCAATTCGTCGTCAGGAATCCTTCCTACACAACATCCTTGTAGTTTTATTATGCTGGATAAGCGTCAGCTCGCATGAGTTCCTTAAAAAACCAGGTGATTGACCCACAGGGCTAATCCTGGAATGAATAAGATCGCAAGAGTGACCACGAGCAATACCAGAATAAAGGGCAGCAAGATTTTTACGCTTTCTTCCAATTGAATGTTGGCAATCGAGCAGGAAATAAAGAGCATGGAACCCACCGGCGGGGTCACAGCGCCCATGAGCATCGTAATCACCATCAACACCCCGAAATGAATCGGATCAAAGCCGAGCACATTACCAGCCGCATAAATTGTTGAGGCGAACATGACGATCAGCACGGCCGGATCGATAAATAAGCCCAGCAAAATTAACAACCCCATAATCGTAAGCGTCGCCAGATACCTGTTGGGGATCGCCAGGATCACCGATTGAATCAGGATCTCTTGAAAGTGCAAACGAGTGAGGATATTGGAAAAAATGCCGGCCATGGCCAGGATAATCATCACGACCGCGGTGGTATTGGCGGCGTCAATGATGACTTTTGGCAGGCGCCGCAATTTGAGTTGGCGCGAGATTAGAAGGCCATACACCAGACCATATACAGTCGCCGCAATGCCTGACTCGGTTGGAGTGAATACTCCGGACGTAATGCCGAAAATGATAATGAACGGCATCATGAGCGCGCCGATCGACCGAAAACCAGTGCTGAATATTTCTTTAATAGTATGTTTTCGACTTTGAAACTGGTAGCCGCGCCAGCGAAACATCACGGCGTTGACAAGCATCAATCCCACGCCAATCAGAATCCCTGGGATCAGTCCGCCTAAAAAGAGCTTGCCAACGGAAAGTTCGGTATAATAGGCAAACATGATCATGGCGATACTGGGTGGAATAATCGGCCCGATGGTTGAGGACGAGGCCGTGACAGCGACAGCGTAGTCTTTGTCATAACCTTGTTTGACCATGGGCGGGATCATGACCATACCAATAGCTGAGGCATCAGCGACGCCCGATCCCTGAATTCCGGCAAAAAACATGGAACTGAGAATATTGACATGCCCTAAGCCGCCTTTAAAACGACCCACAAGGGCGTCAGAAAAATTAACAATCCGGTCGGTAATCTTGGATTCCATCATGATATTTCCGGCCAGGATAAAAAACGGAATCGCCATCAGGCTGAAAGAATCAATTCCGCCGAAAATTTTGATAATGACCAGGGATAGGGGATAATTTAGGAGCCAGACCAGCACCAGCGAGGAAATGCAAATCGCCAGATAGATCGGAAATCCGAAAAAAATCAGTGCGATCAACAGGCCAAATAAGAGCGCGACGTATCCCATGAATTACCTCCCATCTTCTTCAGGATCAGGGGTTTTGAACGGATGTTCACCGAATATCAGGATCAGCAGATAATCAAGAAACATCAGCAGACAGCCAACCGGAACGGCCAGATAAAATACGGCAATCGAAATCGGCGCGGCCTGGATGACCACATTCAGGGAACTCAGAAACTTTTTGGTGCTCGCGCCGATCAACATGCTCAGACAGATCAGAATAATGATCAGCGTCAATTTTTTGATGATGTTCACTGTTCTGGCAGAAAAGAATTTTTTGATAAAAAAATCAACGCTCAGATGATTATTGTTTTTGATAGCGACGCTCGCGCCCAGGAACACCACCCAGATATTGAGATAGCGTAACACTTCATCTGTCCACGAAAGTCCGCGCAGGTTGGGCGTATAGCGCAGAAAAATCGCGAGCGCGCCGGACGCAATAATGAACCCGAAGATCAGCACAATCAGGATATTTCTCAGTGTGTCAAGAATGTTATAAATTGGCGTAGCATATCGTAAAAAAGCTTGCATACAATCCTTGTTTTAACCGCACCCCCGGCCCCTCTCCTCTCCTTTGGGGAGGGCTGTTACGTTCTCGCAGAGAGAACTTGTGTACCCCCCTTATTCCCCCCGTAAGCGGGGGGAAATGGATCGCCGTCCCCCGCTTGCGGGGGACGGAGGGGGTAGAACTTAACAGCCTTGCCTCTCCTTTGGAGGGGGACCGGGGGTGGGGGTTTTTAGTTTAAAAGGTTTTGATCTCTGTCTCAGCCCCTTTTTGTTCGGCAGAGACGTACGCGTTGTAAATGGTGGAGATTGCATCGGCCGCCAGAGACGTATCGCTTTCCAATGGGTCGCCGTAGGCAATCGTGCGATAAAAGGCTTCCATTTCTTCGGGATAACCGGTAAACCAGTCTTCGTCCGGCGACGGGTTGGACCAGCCTTGTTTGGTGCCGATTTTCTCGACCACATAAATATCCTGAAAGTAAGCGTCAACCGGATTGTAAGTCTGCATGGCCGTATTTGGATTAATGTTGCACACGCTGCGATGGTTGTTGGCGGCTACTTCTAACCAGTTGTGAATGCCGCCCAGAATAATATCCGAGGCAAAGATGTCGGCAAGCGTGCCATCCTCAAACTGGACGTGCATCAGGGAAAAGTCGTCAATGTCATAGTAATCCTGACGAATATGCTGTCCATGGTTTCTAAAATTTTCCATGCGCGTGATAGCATGAGTGCGGGCTGAGACCGCAACCGGTCGAATAGGGCTGCCTCCCTGGGCGCGTCCCTCAACGCGCTTGAGATACAGGGCGGCGGTCAGCGGATGACAGCCTTTACCAAGCATCACACCGCCGCCGGAGTATTTCCAGTAGCCATAATACGGAGAATGCGAGCCTGAATGCGCTTCTTCGCCGTGAATCCAAAGAATTTGCGCTCCGGTTTTTTCAATAATTTCACGCTCTTTTTGAATGGAAGGCGCATAGACCCAGTTTTCCGCATAACATACGCGGGCTTTACTGGCTTGCTCGACTTCCATCAAACGCGCGATATTTTGATACGCCGCCTCGCAGGCCAGAGTTTTGGGAAACCGGTCGCCGTGAAAGTCTTCGGAACCGTCGCCGAAATAACCGGTTAACGGTTTTTCGACAATCGCAAATTTGTCGCGCTGCAAGGCTTCAATGGCAATATCCACATGGGTATAGGCCGGGGTGCAGATATGTACCACGTCGCAGGTGTCAAATACTTGCTCAAGACTTGAAAACGCCTGAATCTCCCGTTTACGCGCAAACTTTTCTCGATGTTCAGGCGTGGCGGAAAAGACCCCCACAACTTCGATATCTGTGCCATACACTTTTTGTAAGGATTTAAAATGAAAAGCTGCCGCAAACCCGGAGCCAATCAGTCCTGTGCGTATCTGTTTTTTCTTCATGAGTCCTCCTGTGAAACGACAAGGATTCCTCATAAGCAAGGATTTGTTATCTCTGGTTATGTGAAATCCTGGTCGTTTCATTGCGCCGGGAGAACGTCAGTTCATGAGCTCTCCCGTGAAAATGAAATTTTCATTCGTTTGTGTAAGGAACCTGATTTTTCGCCTGAGAACGTATTTTTTTAGGGTGAAGGTTTTTTTCACTCGAATTTATTGGGAATATTTAACATTAACAAAAGCCATTTCACACTGTCAAGTAATTTCACATTACTCTGTGAAGCACAATAGTCTCTGACAATTTTCGCATCACCTTCCCCCTTTTTATCCCTCTGTAAATGGGCAGAAGTCCGCTCCTGCATTCCGAAGGCTCCTGCCTGTGCATGTTCGCGCGCAGACAGGTCAGTGTCCTTCCGCTTTGAGGCTTTAGCAATAGAGATCAAGAGTGTTCAATTTATGCTTATTTTTTGTTCGAAATTGCGCAAGCAAGATCAAGACAAATTTTTCGATACGGTATTTATTGGAACAGGAACTGATTGAACCTGTTATCGTTTTTCATTGTAGAAGCGATTTTATAGGCGAGATCGTTTCGCAGATATCTATATATCTTTTCTCTCTGTCTACCACGGATTTTGACGGACAGGCTGTTCGCCGGTACAACTCTTTTTACAGGAGTTATTCATGTGTTTTGGCAAACACGCCACGGCGCATGAAAATTCTATTTTCAGGGGAGAAAATATGGCAGAAAAACATGGGATTCCTGCACAGAAAATTCACATTGGTACCTGCAAAGAAGCGCAGAATATTCCCTCTGTCTCTGCTTTATTCAGGACCTTCTATAACGGTAAGTTTGTTACTCATGAACTCATGAACGAAGGTAAATTTGGAAAATTCGTTCAGACACTAAAATAACATCTGATTATGAATACATTGACTATTTTTCCAATCGGTTCTGTGCAACGTGAACAGCACAAGACTTTTCTACAGATCAAGAAACTGTATATTCCGGCTTTAAAGCATATCGAGAAATTCAGCCATATTCACGTGCTCTGGTGGTGTAATGAATTCGAGGCCCAGGAATATCGCATTGTTACTCAAAATCAACCGCCATATCACGGAGCGCCGCTAAGCGGGGTTTTTGCCTCGCGCTCGCCAGTACGCCCGAACCCGATCGCTCTGACGACGGTTCCGATTCTTCACATCGATCAACAGCAAGGGTTGATTGAAATCACCAATATTGACGCTTATCATCAAGCCTCGATTATTGATTTAAAAGCCCATTTTCCCATTGAGGATCGGGTCAAAAACGTCAGAGTGCCCCCCTGGATGATTCGATGGCCTGAATGGTTATCTGATGAGAGTAGCTGCCTGCAAGCCCCTGAGCAAACACGCGTAAGTGAGAAGCCTGCGCCGGAACAATTCGATCTTATTCCTATCGGTGTCATTCGAAAAAAGTGCGGGACAACTGTGTTACAGATTGAACCTGCCTGCATTCCAGCGTTAAAACAAATTGAACATTTCAGCCATATCCGGATATTCTGGTGGTTTCATCGCTTTCAGGACGATCGTTTTCGTAAAATCACCCAATGTCATCCGCCCTATCAGAATGCGCCTCGTACCGGGGTTTTTGCCTCGCGTTCGCCAGTACGTCCTAATCCGATTGGTTTTACGGTAGCTAAAGTACTTGAGGTGAATCAGGCGCAAGGGACGATAGAAATTGCGGGGATTGACGCCTATGAACACACACCGCTTATTGATATTAAACCCTATATTCCCTGCTGCGATCGGGTGAACACATTCAGGGTTCCGGAATGGGTGCGTCATTGGCCGGAATGGATGCCGGAGGCGGATGAGATTGAGGTCGTCACACCTGACAGATTATGTCCTTCTGACAACGAACGTCTGGCAGCGTTAATTCCGAGTCCCGAAAGATCTATTGAAAGCGTACCGGCGGCAGAAATCTTTGAGGCGCAAACATTTCAGGCTTTTTCGCCTCATGAGAGTTTCGCCAATACCCTTGTCATTCGCGGGGCGCGGCAGCATAATTTGAAACACCTTGATATCACGATTCCACATAATTCGCTTACTGTGGTTACCGGGGTCAGCGGCAGTGGGAAATCGTCGCTGGTTTTTGATACCATTCACGCTGAAGGGCAGCGGCGTTATATGGATAGTCTTTCGCCTCTGGCGCGGCAATTCCTGGATCAGATGGAAAAACCCCAGGTCGATCAAATTACGGGTCTTCATCCGACGGTGGCAATCGAGCAGAAAACTCTCAGCCGTAATCCGCGTTCTACGGTCGGCACAGTTACAGAGATCTATGATTACTTACGTGTGCTATTTGCCCGCCTCGGTACCCGCCATTGTCCGCAATGCGGTCGTGCAATTACTCCGCAGACAGCCGTGCAGATGGCGAACCAACTTATTTCCCTGGGAGCCGGAACCCGGTTTCGGATTGCCGACAACACCTTGATTGCGCCTGAAACGGAAACGAACGAGTTTCGTCAGCAATTACTTGAGACAATCGAAAAAACGCTGAAAGCTGACAATGGCGTTCTGCGGGTAGTATTGGAAGAAGGAGAAGAATTTGTTCTGAACGAGTATAACGCCTGTGCGTATTGTAACCGAGTATTTTTCGATCTGCATCCGACGCTTTTCAGTTACAACAGCCCGGAAGGGATGTGCCCGGAGTGCCATGGGCTGGGTGTGAAACTGTCTGTTGATCCGGAGGCCATTATTGCGGACCCTCATGTATCATTACTGGATGGCGCGTCGCCCTGGTATGGCGATTTACGCCAATATCGTCAAAAACCGACGGCGAATTGGATGCGTAACGAAGTGTTCGCATTAGCCGAACAGTGGCAGATTGATCTGGAACTGCCCTGGAAAGCCCTTCCTGCAGCGTTTCAGAATGCTGTGTTATACGGGGCTGGCGATGAAATGTTTCGTTTCAGTTATCATTCTGAAAAACGCGGACGATCCGGTGAAATCGAGCGACCGGTCCAGGGCGCGGTAAATCACATCACGCGCCTGTTTTTAGAAAGCAAAGGCGGAACAGAGGGATATCTGCGGTTTATGCGCGAACAGTCCTGTCCGGTCTGCCAGGGGGAAAAACTCTGCGCTGAAGCCCGCTTTGTCACCCTCGGAGGCACACGTTACCCTGAGGTCGCTTCTATGAATCTCACTCAGGCACAGCAGTGGATTTCCAGCCTGCCGGAACGGTTGGAACCGACGCAAGCGAGCATCGCCCATGCCATGCTCGCCACAGTCCAAAACCGTTTGCACTCGCTCTTACAGGTTGGGTTACAGTATCTGACCCTCGATCGTCCTGCCCCAACCCTTTCCGGCGGCGAAGGACAGCGGTTACGTCTGGCAACCCGGCTGGGGTGCGGGCTTTCAGGGTTGTTTTACGTGCTTGATGAACCGTCAATCGGCTTGCATCCGCGCGATCATCAAGCCTTATTAGCCATCATGCGCCAATTACAAGAAGCGGGTAACACGATGCTGGTCGTTGAACATGACGCTGACACGATGCGCGCTGCAGACTGGTTGATCGATCTTGGCCCCGGTGCAGGTATCCTGGGAGGCGAACTCGTCGCAGCCGGAACGCCGCAAGCCGTGATGGCCGCTCCCAATTCGCTGACCGGTCAATATTTATGTGGCGCTTTACAGGTGTTTTCGTCGAACGGCGCAATGCGCCGCACGGCTCAGAAGTGGCTGCGTGTAATCAACGCACGTCTGCACAATCTGAAAAATCTTGATGTGCGTTTTCCCCTTGGTTGCATCACGTGCGTTACCGGCGTCAGCGGTTCCGGCAAAAGCAGCCTGGTTGCCCAAACCCTCGCGCCTGCGCTGGCGCAATCGCGCAACGGAGCACAAGGTGCGCCCGGTCCTTACGACTGCATTGAAGGTTTGGAACACCTTGACAAGGTGATCACGATTACTCAGACGCCTATTGGCCGAACGCCGCGCTCGAATCCGGCAACCTACATCGGCGTTTTTGATGAAATTCGCAAGGTATTTGCCAGTACTCCGGCAGCGAAAGCGCGTGGGTATCAGGCCGGCCACTTCAGTTTCAACGCCAAAGGCGGACGCTGCGAAGCCTGCCGAGGGGAGGGGCGCAAACGGATAGAAATGCACTTTCTCCCTGATGTATGGGTTGTGTGCAGCGAATGTCAGGGACAACGTTTTCAGCAAGATACTCTGGAAATTACTTACCGGGGCAGGTCCGTGGCTGAGGTCCTTGCCATGGACGTGCAAGAAGCCCTGGATTTGTTTAGAGATCATCCGAAGATTATGCGGATGCTCAGGACATTACAGGATGTCGGGCTGGATTACATCAAACTCGGACAAAGCGCACTTACCCTGAGTGGCGGGGAAGCGCAACGTATTCAATTAGCAAGAGAACTGAGTCGCACGGAGACTGGCCGCACTGTTTATATTCTGGACGAACCGACAACCGGTTTACACTTTGCTGACATCCAAAAATTATTAGATGTCCTGCAGCGTTTGACAGACGCCGGGAATACGGTGATTATGATCGAACATAATCTTGACGTGATCAACGCTGCGGATTGGGTGATTGACCTGGGTCCCGAAGGCGGTGAGGCCGGGGGGGAGATCGTTGCTGAAGGCACGCCCGAACAAGTCGCGCAGATCCCGGCAAGTTGTACCGGACGGTTTTTACAGCAAGTCGTGAGAAAACCGATTATATGACCAGATTAATTTCAACAAGTGCGCAGGAGCGTAAACTGTACAGGTTCGTTTGCGCTCCTGGTGTCACTTCTCAAAATCTATTTGGTGATGAACCTCTATGGAACCAACCCGTATTTTGGAAAAACCTGGAATACTCCTTGTAGGAGTGAGCTTTTTTGGCGATCCTTTCAGCATAAATGCGGAATGGAGCGAAGAGAATGAAATCGGACGTTTATGGAATCGTCTTTTCGCATATATGCGCAAACATCCGCACAGTATTAAACATGTCGCCAACTCCAAAATTGCGTATGAAGTGCATGTCGAACATGAAGAAACGACCTTGAAGGGCTATTTTGAGGTGTTTGTGGGCGTGGAAGTGACGCAGCTCGAAGAGGTGCCGATAGAACTGCTTGTCAAAATTCTGCCGGCCTCGACCTACGCCGTGTTTACGCTGCGCGGTCAACAAATTTTGTCTGACTGGTCCAGGGAAATTTATCAACACTGGCTGCCTGGCTCAGGCTATCGCTGCGCATATCCTTATGCTTTCCAATTATATGATGAACGTTTTCAGGGGCTTGATCACCTTGATCAGTCGGTGCTGGATCTGTATATTCCGCTTCATAGCTTCAATCCTGTCAGGGTTTAAAACCCTGACAGGAAAGATAATCTTTTTACACTTTTCCGACCGAACCGCACATTTCGATCATCTCTTTGACGCTTTGTTTCATGGCTTTTGAGCCTTCTCCGATGATGTTCATGGTCATCAAATCATCAGGATGAGTGGCCATGTATTCCTTGATTTTATCAATGAAGGATTTGCGCAGAATGGTGCTGAAATTGATTTTGCAGATGCCCAGGCTGATCGACTTTTTGATCTGCTCTTCGGGCACGCCAGTGCCACCGTGCATCACCAGCGGAATATTGGTGAGCGCGGCGATTCTTTCCAGTCGGGCAAGATCAAGTTTGGGTTCAGCTTTGTAAAGACCATGAGCGGTGCCAAAGGAAGTGGCTAAGAAATCAACGCCGGTTTCGGCCACAAATTTCGCGGCATCTTCCGGTTTCGTTAAGCCGCTTCCAGAAATTTTTTCTCCATATTCACTGGTTTGTCCGATGGTGCCAAGTTCGGCTTCAACGGAAACACCAACCGCATGGGCAATTTCGATCACTTTTTTGGTTTTTGCCACGTTTTCTTCAAAGCTCAGTAACGAACCGTCGAACATCACTGAAGTAAAACCGTAGCGAATACACTTGATTTCAAAATCTATATGCGCGCAGTGATCGAGATGAATGCCAATCGCTCCTTTTTTGTGTTGAGCAATCGCTTTAATCATCTCGACAAAACATTCGCCGTCAGCATAGTCGACTTCACTCTGCGCGCCCTGCACCAGAACCGGCGATTGTAATTCTTCGGCTGCTTCCAGAACGCACTGAATATTTTCCATGTTACTCACGTTAAACGCACCTACGGCGTATCCATTTTTCTTCGCATCTTGTAAAAGTTCTAATGAATTGACAATCTGCATCATAGCATGTTGTTAAAAACAGATTTGAAATCCGGCAACAAACGTATCTCCAAGCCCGATCGTACATGCCGGATTCGACAGATATTTGGCCGGGGAGACCACGAGATACCGATTCATAACGCTGTTTTGACTCTGTTGTTGAAAGGTTATTCCTTGTTCACTATCTGGTAAACAGTATGTATCCTCGACATCCCTGAGATTCCCATCTTTTCCGATTCGCGCGCGGGTAGCCGCCAGTAGATTGGCAAACTCCAGGCCGGCTTCAATGCTCTCATTGAAGCGTGCCCCATAGAACAACGCGTAATCTTTGGTGTGTAACACCACGCTCTTGAAATCATACGTGGTCAGGATTGCCTCCAGTCCTGCCACAATTGAGTGAAGATCACTCATATTGACAGTGTGGTGATGAAGATGCAGGATGTCAAAAAATTCATCTTCATTCATTCCACACACATCAATCAGCGGTCCCAGTGCACGGAAAACATGTTCTTTGTAGCGCGGGACGTGATAGCCACCATCTTCAAAATAGATGGGAATATGTTTCGAATGGATCAATAAGAGTGCGGTCTTTAAACGCGTCAGACGTTGCAGAAGCAGCGCTTCATCCGTCATGGCGTTAAAACCGGAAATCACCACAGAAGCAATGCGATCGCTCGTTTCGAGCATCGCACGAAAAAAATGATCGTACAGCGGCAGCGTCTTATTAATCTCATCAAAGGGCAGAATGATCCGGTTTGCTTGCGGACACTCGATTCTCTGACGCGCCGCGTGAATGGTGTCGCCGCGATTATATTGGACGATAAAATGCGGGGCGTACTCTCCCCTCCCGCATTCCCCAAGATCCCGAACTCTGGTAATGCCGCCTGGAATCGTGGTGTGGATGAGAGGCGAGGCTAACAGGTCCTGGACAGTTTGTGAGAGAATATTCAAATGCAGTAAGACCAGAAACCCCAGGTGCGCTAAGGCCCGCCCGCCTCTGGCACCAGTGCCGCCAAGCGTCGCCTGACAGTCAAAATGGCTTTCAAGAAAGCGACAAATTTGTTCATTGGCCAGGGGATATTCTCCGCCTTTCCCCTGACGAAAGAGATTAAGGAGCAGGCAAAGAAATTGGGGCGGTGTCGCAATCCCTTCTGAAAAATTTTGTGTTTGACTGTCACCATTGATCGGATACTCTGTGAATAACCGATCTATAATAGCACTGTCCCAGACAATTTCTTGATCCACATTATTTCCTAACCCTAAACAATACCAGGCATTGCGTTGTAATCGTTGCTGGAGCAGCGGTTCAAGGTATTGCGTCCAATTGCGGTGTTTCATACATGCCATCTTTTCATTGCCCCGGCGGTTCAACCTTGAAGAATTTGTTTGAAAATTTTTCATAAGCGATAATCTGCCAGAGCTTCTTCTGTACGTTTGAAGCGTTCAAGAGAATCATGAATGCGCAAATCAGCCAATAAAAAAAATAAGGTGTCAATCACGGCCATCTCGCAAATGCGGGTGATTACTGAGTCGTCATGGAAGACCGTATCATGCGCATTGGTTGTGAGATGGTAATCCGAAATCTTGCCGATGGGCGAAGTAATGAAATTGGTAATGCAAATCGTTTTAGCTTTTTGCTCTTTGGCGATCTCCATACATGCAAGCACCAGTTTGGAACTGCCGGAGTGGGAGATTCCTAAGGCAACATCTTGTTCGGTTATTAAATGGGCTGATGACATTTGCATCTCCGGCGCATTGGAATTCATGACTCGAATACCGATTTTGGTAAATTTATAGGCGGCATCTGCGGCAATCGGACACGAATTGCCAGCGGCAAAGATATAGAGGGTTTGACAGGTATTGATGAACTGCACGCACTGTTCAATATCACCGGAGTGGATCGAAAAAGCTGTCTCTTGTAAATTATTGATGGTCAACCGAAAGATCTGTTGAACTGACTCTGCAATTTTATTATAGGAAATCGTTGGATTAAAGCTGCTCATGGGATGAACCACATCCTGAGCCAGGGCGATTTTCATTTGATAAAACCCCTTGTAGCCGATTTTTTGGCAAAACCGCACGACTGTCGCGTCGCTCACGCCGCTTTTTTCCGCAAGCTCGGTAATCGTATATTTTGTCACATCTTCCCCATACACAAGTATATAATCGGCGACTTTTTTCTCGGCCGTAAAAAGGGAAGGATAATGGCTTTTTATCATTGAAAGCAAAGGCCTGCCCCGTGTGTTATTGTCCATTGTGATTCCCATGAAATTGAAACAGTGAGGAAAAGCCATGCCGCCGGTTGACCTTTCCTCATCGAAATTATTAATGGGGCCAAAAGAAGTACACGTTGCCTCATCGCATTATGGTGCCGCCGATATTTGTCAAGCTATTTTGTAGAAAATTTTTATACAAATATGGAAAGATGTAGAAATATTTTTTTCTAACAAGATCGCTAAAGGAGAGCATTCAGAATTTCGATGGTGCTGACAAAACATAAATCGGACTTGGATTGTCCAAGAAGCTCGGATTCGCGTAGTTCCTTGCCAGGGTGGATATAATTACGATAAATTCTGGAAATATTCCCGACATGTACGAAAATATCACCTAACATCTTTTTTTCTTGTAAATAGTACAGAATTTCTGCCAAATCGCATTCATATAGATTGCGCTTTTCAGTCCGATTGTTTTTACGCTGAAGATAGAGGATGGTAATATTCTTTTTTTCACAATAGTGTAATAGCACAACTTCTACAAGGGACCCGGCCAGGACGATCACGGATTTTTCATTTTTCATCAGGTAATTGAAAAATAATTCATTCAGGTCGCGTTTCGCAATCTCGCGATATTTCTCATCAATTTTTTGAATTTTATGCAGCAGAGAAAAATAGGAGAAGCGTTCTAAATTTTCGACAGTGAGTTCTTCCAGACCCGAGATCCATTTTCCGGGAATATGCTTACATTCAATATTCTCCAACTCCTTTGCCAAATAGGGGTTGATTTCATAAATTGGGGCAAGTTGTTTATTTCGTTCTCTGGTATGGCGGATGAATCCTTTTTTTATCCAATCTTCCAGTACCAGTTCGGCGTGTTCCTGGGGAATTTCAAGAAGAAAACCAAATCTCCATGTCGGAATTGGCGCGCGATTGTTCGAGAATTCAGGTTCTCGTGAGACGTTTGCGAGAAAGGTTCGCAGTTTCTCGATCATCAGATCGTTTTCATTGACGAGATAGGAGAGGGCGTCTTTATAGAGTTTCTGAATCGCGTCTTGTTCTTGAGTGAGGGCGAGCAAATGATGGTAATTACTGGTGATAATCTGATCGTGGGGGATCAATTCATACGCGCGTCGAATTAACTCAAATGCTTCCGGCAGTTGTTTTCTGGCGTGTTTAATATGAGAAAGATTGTTCAGGATGGCTGTGTTATTGGTCTCATATTTCAATAAATATTCATAAATGACTTCCGCTTCATCAAGGTGGTCGGTTTCACTTAACGCATACGCAATTTCGAAGGCATAGAAACTTTCTCGAGGCTCGCAAATTTCCGAATGATACAATTCTACAATTCTATCGAATTTTTGCTCAACAAACAACCGATCAATGAGCGCAAACGTCAAGGCACGAGCCTGGTTATAATGAGATTGACAGCGTAATTCCCGAATTTTGGATCGTTCTTCTTTGAATTCTTTCCCGGTCATAATTCTTTACTGAAGTCTGAAAGTCGTCTCAAGGCACGGGAAAATACCACACCATAATGATGATAACAACATGAAGTTCTCGCTTTCTCAAAAAGACAGAAAATTCTATAAAAAGTTACTTTTTATCTGGTCCTTTTTGTTGTTTCGGGAATCTGCCTGAGGGCAGACAGGTCAATCTTCAAAATGCCTGAAACGCCCAAATAATTTTTGACTTTTGTTTGGCGAAAATGCTGACGTCAAACAAAAGTTTTGTAATTTTTACTTATGAGAACTCTGATAATTCCTTATACATCACGTATAGTGAGTCTCTGGAGTCTTGTCAAGGGAAACTCATAATTTAGTCTTCACAGATAGTCCAGAGTTTCGGAAATAAGGATATATGAGGCACGGCGAAGAAACCAGGTTTTTCGGAAAAAACCTGGTTTCTCGTGTAGAGTTATTTCCGAAATCATGTACTAGTGTTTTTCTGTAATCGTGATCGTAATTGTTTTAGGATAGTAAATTTTGACCTTCATGGCATCAGGCAGATCAAAATGCACTTGAACAACGGATTGTCCTTCAGGAAGGTCTATTGTTTCGATTATAGCGGGAATATCGGCTGATTTCATTTGTAGAAGCGTTAATTTAGGACCATATACCAACGCTGTGATTGATTCCGGTGAGAGTTTAAAGGGACGGGTTTCTTCTTTTTGAACAAGCAAAGGAATATCTTCGAAAAAACGATCGATCATTTCCGGCTCAATGTTCACCTGCACCTCGACGACTCGTTCTTCTTCTTTTTCAATTCGCAGGGAACTATTGGGAAGTTTGACTTTGACTTTTTTGGTAATATTTTCTTTGATCCCATCCAGGGAAATTACCTCTGTTTCAACTTTGGATAAGGTTTTAAGAAGAGTTTGGGCGCCTGCCACTTTGATCGTCTCAGGTATGGCCGTCATTTTGCCCAGTATATAGCCATCCGCGGGTTGTCCTCGCAGAACAGGATCAACCGTAAGGGTTTTCCGGACCGTTGCATCTAAAAATACCTCGAGATTGGAAGGGCTGACCTGTATGACAGTGGCTCCGATTGGCACAACAATTTCTTCCGGCGAAAGAATAAAGGAATTGGTTCCCTGAACCACATTGCTCAAATCAATATAGACATCAATATCTCTCGGAGTGAGGCGTTTGACAAAACTTGAAAATCCTCGCAGCGTGATTTCGACCTGGCTGACACTTTGAGTAATTTCAAGATCTGTTGGTAAATTGCGAAGCTCAAGAGGAACTGTGAGCCGCACTTCAGATTTCTGTTCTCCGACTACCAGGAACCAGATGATAATAGCTAATATCAGAGCGACTAACTTTAAGGTCAAATTTTTAAACGGGTGCAATTGCATCATGGTTTTGCCACACGCGCCGCTTTCTTCCCTTTTGAAAAGCGCGATGATTTTTGTTGGGAACCAGAGCCTAATAAGCTTTTAAGTACGCGTTTCAATTCAGGCGAGGTCAAATGACGCGTGATCTCTCCGCCAACAGCAATGGACACCGACCCGGTTTCTTCAGACACAATGACCACCACAGCGTCCGTTTCCTCAGTAATACCTATAGCAGCCCGGTGTCGGGTTCCAAGTTCTTTACTAATGTCGTTCGAGAGCGTTAACGGCAGAAAGCAGGCGGCCGCAGTCAGGCGATTATCTTTGATAATGACGGCTCCATCATGCAGAGGGGCGCCGGAAATAAAAATACTGCTCAGCAGCTCTTTAGAGACTTCAGCGTCAACATTAACACCGGAATCAATAAAATTTTTCAGTCCGATCGTTCGTTCAACAACGATCAACGCTCCGATCCTTCGACTGGAGAGCCATTCGGTTGAACGAACAATCTCATCAATGAGTTGAGATTGTTCGACACCGTAAAAATGCCGAAAAAACGTATTTTGTCCCACCTGAGCCAGCATCCTGCGTAATTCAGGATGAAAAATCACTAAAATCGCCAGAGCTAAATAGCCTAATAAATTTCGGATAACCCAACTAATAATATACAACTCAAACCGTTGAGCCACATAATAGGCCCCGGCAATCACGAATAATCCGAGCATCATTTGGACTGTGCGCGTCCCTCGGATCATCAAAAGAATACGATAGATTAAATAGGCAACAATCAGAATATCAACAATATCCTGCCACCGGAGTATTTCGAACCATTCAAGAGGATTCAAAAAGGTATTCATGCCCTATTCTTCAATTCATGTTCTTGTCGAAAGGTTAACCCATTATGATTGTTACCATAAACAATGTTGTATTGGAGGGCAAACGTGCTGCTGCGTGTCCATTTTTCAGGAAATCTCGCGTATGAAAGCAGAACTTTTGCACTCCAGCCAACAATCACAGCATTATTTACAGGAAATAATGATCTGCTCTGATATTCTGGCTTGCCTCGAGTAAGTTTATGCTACCGATTGCAGAGCTGCCTGCTCAACTATCTCCGTTTGAGGCGGATTTGCCATTGAAGTCGCGATAATCTCATCAATTTCCATGCCATCCAGGACTTCTTTTTCCAACAGCGACTGGGCCAGGGCATGAAGGGCATTACGGTGCTCGTTTAAAAGATGGCGGACCTCTGTAAGGCGGTCAAAGACCACTTTCTGAATCTCTTCGTCAATGCTCACGGCAGTCGCTTCACTATAATCCTGATGGCGATCAATCTCGCGCCCCAGAAAAATCTGTTCTTCTCGTTTGCCGTACACCAGTGGCCCCATTTTGTCGCTCATGCCCCACTCACAGACCATTTTTCGCGCAAGCTCAGTCGCGCGTTCCAGATCGTTGGCCGCGCCTGTGGTAATATCCTGAAACACGATTTCTTCGGCCACCCGGCCGGCCAGCATCATCGCAATATTACTCAGACAATAGGTTTTGGTCATATTATATTTTTCATCGATTGGTAAATATTGCGTTAAGCCCAGAGCGCGTCCACGGGGAATGATAGTGACTTTATGAACCGGATCGGCCTCCGGGACGAGTTTCCCGATAAGCGCGTGTCCGGCTTCATGATAGGCCGTGACCCGTTTTTCCTGATCCGTAATAATAATGCTTCTGCGCTCTTTTCCCATCAGGACTTTATCTTTCGCCTCTTCCATATCAGGCATCTCAACCGCAGGTTTATTTTTACGAGCAGCTAATAATGCCGCTTCATTCACCAGGTTTGCCAGGTCTGCTCCTGAAAATCCGGGAGTTCCCCGGGCGACTACTTTAATATCGACATTATCAGCTAAAGGAATATTACGGGTATGGACGGCTAAAATGCCTTCTCGACCGCGCACGTCTGGACGAGGCACCACGACCTGGCGATCAAAGCGGCCCGGACGCAGCAGAGCCGGATCGAGCACATCCGGACGGTTTGTGGCAGCAATCATAATCACGCCTTCATTCGATTCAAACCCATCCATTTCTACCAATAACTGATTTAAGGTCTGCTCGCGCTCGTCGTGACCGCCGCCCAAACCTGCCCCGCGATGCCGACCGACCGCATCCATTTCATCAATAAAGATGATACACGGAGCGTTTTTCTTGCCTTGTTCAAACAAATCGCGTACCCGTGACGCGCCAACGCCCACAAACATTTCCACAAAATCCGAACCGCTGATACTCAGAAACGGCACATCGGCCTCGCCGGCGATCGCCTTGGCCAATAAGGTTTTGCCTGTGCCAGGAGGGCCAACCAATAAAACCCCTTTGGGAATTCTTCCGCCAAGTTTTTGAAATTTCTGCGGATCGCGTAAAAATTCGATAATTTCCTGCAATTCTTCTTGCGCTTCGTCCACTCCGGCGACATCCTTAAACGTCACTTTGCGATGATCTTCGGTCAGCAGCCTTGCCCGACTTTTCCCAAATGAAAGGGCTTTATTGCCTCCCATCTGCATCTGCCGCATAAAGAAAATCCAGATGCCGATAAAAATCAGCATGGGAAGCCAGGTTAATACGTAGCCATACCACGGGTTTTGCGTGCCCGGTTCCACTTTGATACGAATCCCCTTTGCTCGAAATTGTTCAAGCAATGATGAGTCAAAGGAATCAACGATAATGTAAGTTTTAAACTCTTTCCCATCGATACTTTTTCCTTTGAGCATCTGTTCTCCGGTGACAATCGCGATTTCTCGAATTTCATTCCGTTCCACTTTCTGCATGAAATCACTAAAGGGAAGCTCATTGAGTTTTGTCTCTTTGTTGGTACTCATGAGATCAAAAATAAGCACAACAATAATGCCGATGACCAGCCATAAGGCGATATTTTTATAAAACGGATTCAATGATAGAACCTCCTACAAAAGCATGAAAAGTTAATGTGTATATCTGGGGGGACTTCTAACTGGTCGTTAAATTTCCCTGGCGTTGATATACTCGAAAAGTAACAATCTGACGTGTCTGTGTTGTCACCTTGACGCAATCAGCTATACTATACCCAATAATCCAAATAATTCCATTATTGTCAATCAGTAAAGGGATATTATCCCGTTTATTCTGTGAGACTTTTCTGTCAATAAAAAATTTTTTGACGCTTTTGCTTCCATGCATTCCTAATGGACGGAAGACGTCGCCCGGACGACGAAAACGAGCAATGACAGGAACAACCATGCGATCATAATCCAGAGACTGGACGATCACATCGGGCGTATTTTGTTCATGGCAGACGTCATCTTTCGGCGTTTCAGTGTGAATCACCTCGGATTCAATTAAAAAATTGCCCAAAATTGTCTGTCCGGGAATGGCGACATTTTGCGGAGAAATCCCTCGCAACGGAGTAAAAACGCGCTTGTGTTGGAGATACCCCCATTCTACATCCCGTACGGCCCACATCTGACCCGGTAAACAGATTCGTTTTCCCGGTGGTTTTTGGGTAAATAACCGTATCACGGCGCGGGCATGCTCTGTCTCCAATTTGTGGCGGCCCCCCGTGATCTCCTGATAGGCTCGATAGATAATCGCACGCTGAATTGTCGTCTCCTGGCGAGCAAAAAGATCTAATCGAATTGTGATTCCCTGCTCAACCTGTTTACACAATTGTATATAACGCTCTTGCGCAATTTTGTCAATGAAGAAAGCATCTTCTTGAAATAATTGCGTGTATGATGTCAAACGTTTAACAATCGCCGGATTAAACCTCTGCTTCAAAAATGGCAGCAGATCAAGGCGGATTGCATTACGCACATATTTCCGACTGGCGTTTGAACTATCAAAGACATATTGGATTCCGCTTGCCCGGGCAAAGGCATCGATCTGGTCGCGCGGTGTCTGTAATAACGGGCGAATAATTTTTCCTTGAAGAACAGGGCGGATTCCCCCCAGGCCGTGAAGTCCCACCCCGCGAATGAGACCAAGTAAGAGCGTTTCTGCCTGATCGTCGGCGTTGTGAGCCGTGGCAATTTTACGCGCGTTCAGATGGGTTGACAGTGTTTCGAAAAATTCATAGCGTACCTGACGAGCGGCATCCTGAGGAGAAAGTTTGTCCTGTCGGATTCGTTCAGGTACGTTGCGGGTTTCAATGGTGCAGGGAATCTGCAGCTGTCGGGCTAAGTGCCGAACAAAATCAGCGTCGCGGGCAGCTTCTTCTCCTCGAAATTGGTGATTCAGGTGGGCAATGTGCAGTTGAATCTTGAGGCGTTCCCGGAGTTGCGCTAAAACATGTAATAAAACAACTGAATCAATCCCGCCGGAAACGCCAACCACAATAAGATCTCCGGGATCGATCATCTGATAATGGTCGATCGTGTGTAAAATATGGGCATAGAATCGCCTGGAATCAATAGACATGTCTTATTTCTTCGCGTAGCATGGAAAATCATCATTTTTTCCATGAAAAAAGGCAATCTGATCGACAAGAAACATGATGAGGAATAAGCTGGAAGAATAATATAAATGGCGGTGCAGGGATTCGAACCCCGGACACTGCGGATATGAGCCGCATGCTCTGACCACCTGAGCTACACCGCCAATTCTATGAAGAATCACCATAAAGAATCTCAGCCCTCTTTACAGTCATCACATCTTCTTTATGTGGGAAAAGATGTAGGAATGAGGGGGGTTTTTGTCAAGAAAAAAAATAGAAATTAATCCTTTCAAGCCGTGAACCATTCCTGCCCCGGAAATCCGGTTACCGTGATATGCCCCGAAGCATCAATAAATAGCTCCACGCTGTTCGAGTCGTGTTCGAGTCGGGTCTTCAGGGCCAGGTAACGTTCCGAAAGGAAATGTAAGGTTTGATTCTGGCTGCCGCGTAACGCCAGGTCACAGCGAAGTTCTTGCACGAAAGGTCCGGCAATGAGCAGATCTGTGAGTCCAAGCAAAGCTTTCCAATTCGTGTTATCCGTTTGAGTCAGTTGTTCAAATGTGAAACCGCTAAACACAACAATTCCTAAATTGCGCTCGTGCAGTCCCCTGCACAATTCCGCCAGAGCGGCGGCTTGCAGAAAGGGTTCGCCTCCGCTGATCGTTATGCCTTCAATCTCGGAAACACTCAGGATACGTTCAGCCAGCGCTTCGACTGACACAAGTTGACGAATAGTCTGATCATGCGTATCAGGATTAAAGCACCCCGGACAATGCAAGGAACATCCCTGTACCCAGATCACTGCCCGCACGCCCGGGCCGTTTTCAGTTGACCGCGCTATAAAGTTGTGTAAATTAATGGTCGTCATAACTGAACATAAAGACGTTTCTTAAGTACTCATGTTACACCCTGCTGCTTGCGGGAAATTAAAGGGGTAGTGCGTAACATGAGTGAGTATTGAGTTCATGGAATGGCCAGAGGCAGCAGCAGGGCAAAATCTTCTTGTTTCCACTCTTCACTCTTGGGGTCATACACTTCCATTTCCAGCGGAAAATTGAGATGTTTGCCTGATTTCGGCAGCCAGGTATGATACAGATAATCGAGACTCAGGCGGCGGTCACGCCAGGGACCTTTGTGCAGGACCTGAACGTATTGCCCTGCCGGAATCATTTTCCACACCAACACTGGGCAGTTTATCTTTTGCGAATCGCTTTCCCGGCCCGCCATGTAAAAGAACCCCTCAGGCTCCCTATTTTCAGAATACCAGACAATGCCATAATACTTCCCCGCATTCTCTGAACAAGCTGTTTGAATCAATTCCTGACGTACCATCGCCCATAATTCAGAAACGATTGATAGATCGTGCTGAACCAGAGTCACCAATCCGACAATCTGAAACGCCTGTTTTTTAATGATGACAGGCTTTAAGGCATCATCCTGGTTGAGATGTCGAAGATAGTCCTCTGTCAATGGCGGCATCAGCAGTCGAGGAGGGATTCTCCCCTGTTTGCGCCATTGGCTTGGCTGTACCCCGAACATGCGTTTGAAGGCGCGAGCAAAAGTTTCAGGGCTGTTGAATTCGTAATCAAACGCAATTTCAATAATCTTTTTGTCCGTGTCAAGCAGGTCTCTGGCCGCCTCAGAGAGACGGCGGCGCATCAGATATTCATACGGCGTGTGGTGAGTGATGCTGTTAAACATACGACAGAAGTGATAGAGCGAATAGCAGGCCGCCTCCGCAATCTGCGCCATAGTGATCGCCTCGCGCAAATTCTGTTCAATATACTCAATCGCTCTGGCAATTGAGACGACGTTAACTTCTGCAAGACTCATGAACGAAGAAAAATTCGGTGTTGACTCAGATTCAAGTGGTCAGGACCGAATCATAAGCCTTTTCACCGAATTCCGCACGGCAATGGGGGGTTTGAGGAGCATTTGCCGCGGAATTCTTTGCGTCGGATGCTCGAGGTGTTCGAACAAGATTTCAGCCGCCCATTTGCCTAATTGATATGTAGGGTGAATCATCGTTGTGAGCGGAACATCCGGTACAGTCGCAAAATCGGAGTCGTCAAAACCCATAATTGAAATATCCTCCGGTACCCTCAGCCCCGCCTCGCGGATCGCTCTATAACCCCGCAGCGCACCATCATCATTAAAGAAGAAAATGGCAGTGGGTTTATCAATTCCTGATTGAAGCAAATCCCGTACAAGCAGAGCAATATTTCCTGGTTCATTCCATTGAGCAATTGATATGGCTCGATTCAGGCCGGGATCATAAGGAATCTTATGAGTTTCAAGGGCTTTGCGGTAGCCCTGATACCTTTGGAGACCGGGCAGAGTATCGTTTGGGTAAACGCAAGCGATCCGACGGTGTCCGGCTTCGATCAAATATTCTGTCGCTCGTAAGCCTCCCTCCACATCATCAGGCGCGACATAGGAAATCGTGGGATCGGAAAGAGCCCAGTCCATAAAGACAACCGGAATCGTTAACGCTTTTAGAACCTGAAAGTTTGAAGAATTTTCAAAACGCAGAAATCCACCGGAAGGCTCGATCAGGATGCCGTCAATGCGTTTTTCAAGCAATTGCTTCAAACAGGCAAGCTCTTTGTCCGGCTGGACGTCAGAACTTCCCAATACGATGTTATATCGCTGTTGATGAACGACGTCATGAATTCCCCGAATAATCTGTGGATAAATGTAGAACGAAAGCCTGGGTACAATCACTCCGATCAAATAACTGCGCCGTGTCTGCGTCTTCCGGTTGCCTGAAAAAAAGCTGCCGGCCCCCTGTTTTTTATAAATAATCCCTTCATTGGCCAGTTCATTTAATGTTTGACGCACAGTGCTGCGGCTAATCGCAAATTGCCTGATTAACGCATTTTCAGAAGGAATTTTTTGATCCGGCTGGTAGTGTTCTTTTTCAAAGTGCTGCTTGATAATCTCCTTTAATTGGAGGTACTTTGGCATGGACTTTTCAACGTCAATCTTCATAATGGTTGTCTTTTCTCTCAGTTTTGACACCGTGGAGTTCCATCAATTTATTAAAGCGTTCATACTTGTTCGTACAACTTAACTATTTATATGTTCTTTTCTTTTTCTGGTCAAGTGTTTTTTTATCATAATATTTCTTTTTATACATTAACCTCAGGGAATTTTACATGAATAGCATACAACAAGAAAAAAACTCTATTTTTTCATTGACATATCAAGTAAACCAATCTTATACGTACAAGCACGAAAATAGAAATTCACCAGAATCTAGAAGAGCCGTCCATGTGAACAGTCGCCTTGTTCCCATAGACGTCTGAATGTGCCAAATTGATGGAGATATTGTAATGAAACAAGAACAGACAGTATATCAAGATGCTTCACAATCGCTTGACCGTCGTGTGAACGATCTCCTGACCCGTATGACAGTCGAGGAAAAATGTGCACAATTGGGCAGTTATTGGGTCTTTGAATTGTTGGAGAACTTCGCATTTTCAGCGCACAGAGCTGAAAAATTATTGCAACATGGCATCGGACAGATCACCCGCATCGGTGGAGCGTCAACGTTTCATCCCAAAGAAGCGGCGAACATGGCTAATGCGATTCAAAAATATCTGCTCGAACAGACTCGATTGGGCATTCCGGCCATGCTCCATGAAGAGTGCTGCAGCGGGCTGATGACGCGCGGCTCAACGCTCTTTCCACAAGCCCTGGGCGTGGCCGCCACCTGGAACCCTGACCTGGCGCAGAAAATGACCAATGTGATTCGCGATCAAATGCGAGCTATCGGCGCGCATCAGGGCCTGGCGCCAGTGCTCGATGTCACCCGCGATCCGCGTTGGGGACGTACCGAGGAAACAATGGGGGAAGATCCCTATCTGGTTGCCAGGATGGGTTGCGCCTATGTGCGCGGCTTGCAGGAAAAAGAGGAAAAGCTGGTCGCTGTGGCAACCGGCAAGCATTTTGTCGGCTATGGCAATAGCGAAGGCGGCATGAACTGGTCGCCTTGTCATATTCCTGAACGAGAATTACGTGAGGTATTTCTCTATCCTTTTGAAGCGGCTGTTAAAGAAGCCGGCCTGGCCTCAATCATGAATTCTTACAGCGAACTCGATGGTATCCCTTGCTGCGCATCCAAAAAACTGCTGCGCGAGATTTTGAGAGATACCTGGCAATTCGATGGACTCGTGGTTTCAGATTATTTTGCGATCAATATGCTGTACGAATATCACAGAATTGCCCGCACGAAAGAAGAAGCTGCCAATCAGGCTCTTCTGGCCGGGATTGACGTGGAACTCCCTTCGACCGATTGTTATGGCGAACCGTTGCGTAAGGCTCTGGAAGATGGGGTGATCAGCATGGATGACCTTGATGCGGTGGTCTCGCGCATTCTGGCGATGAAATTCACTCTTGGAATCTTTGACCACCCCTATGTAAAAAGCGAGGACGCCGAATTGGTGTTTGAAACAGCGGAACAGCGGCAATTAGCATACACCCTGGCCTCCGAATCATTAGTGCTGCTCAAAAATGATGATTTGCTGCCATTATCATCTGAAATCAAGTCATTAGCAATCATCGGCCCGAATGCGGATAGCTGGCGGAATATGATCGGTGATTATGCCTATCCCTGCCATATCGAAACCCTGAAAAAAGATATGCACAACGGCGAAAGTCCTTTTGGCACGCCGATTCCGGACGACCTTGATGATATCAGCGACGCCCTGAACGTGGTCACGATTTTTGAAGCCATCAAAGCGCGCGTATCGCCTGACACGCAACTGTATTTTGCTCAAGGCTGCGACGTGCTTGGTGAGGCCCAAAATGGATTTACAGACGCGGTTGAGGCCGCGAAAAAAGCTCAGGCAGCCGTGGTTGTCGTTGGCGACCGGGCCGGATTGGTTGAGGGCTGCACAAGCGGCGAAGCCCGTGACCGGGCGACCCTAGAACTTCCGGGTGTGCAGAAAGAATTAATTCAGGCTGTCTGTGCAACCGGAACGCCAGTTATTGTGGTGCTGGTGCAGGGACGTCCACATGCGCTGACCTGGGAAAACGCCCATGCCCGCGCCATGCTGGCAGCCTGGCTGCCCGGAGAAGAAGGCGGTAATGCAGTTGCAGATGCCTTGTTCGGAAAGGTGAATCCCGGCGGCAAGCTGCCAATTTCCTTTCCGCAAGCTGTGGGCCAGATTCCGGTGTTTTACGGACATAAACCTTCCGGCGGACGTTCGCACTGGCTTGGCAATTATGTGGAAATGAGCCCCAAACCGCTCTATCCCTTCGGACATGGGCTGAGTTATACCACGTTTCGTTACGAAAATGTGCACATTGACCAGACGACGATCTCGCAGGACGGCAGTGTGCAAATCGAAATGGATTTGTGTAACAGCGGCGCGTGCGCCGGGGATGAAGTGGTGCAGCTCTATGTCCACTATATCCCTGAACAAAGCATTCTTACCCGTCCAATCAAGGAACTGAAAGGCTTCGCGCGTGTCCATTTACAAGCAGGAGCAGCCGCGCACTTGACCTTTACGCTCTACGCCCAGCAACTGGCGTTTTATCAAGAAGATTTGCAACTCGTGCTCAATCCGGGGAAGGTAGAGGTTCTGATCGGTTCTTCTGCTGAAGATATTCGTCTTACGGGAGAATTTGTTATCCGTGGCAAATCTCCGCAGCTAGTAGAGAAAAAGGTCTTTTTCTCAGATGTCGTTGTGAACAAATAAGGAGTCAAATACAGCAACCGGGTTTTTCGAAAAGACCCGGTTTGTCTGTGACCGCCAAAGCCGAGCTGCGCCACTTTTCTGTTTGACGTGCAAACAGGTTCTTACACAAAAGGGCGGCCTCCTTTCAGAAAGGAGCAGATCATGGCAACCATTGAATTACAAAATATCTGCCAACATTTTGAACGTAATGCCAGGGCGCATGTTGAAGAAGTGATCAATCCGTTTGCTACCATTGCCCGTCTGGTAAAAAAGGGGCAAAGCGAAATGACAAGCAATGTCTCTAAAAAGACGTTTGCAATAGACAATCTGAATCTGAGGGTTCCGGATGGTAAAACCCTGGTCATTCTGGGACCAAGCGGATGCGGCAAGACCACGCTGCTGCGGATTATCGCCGGACTCCTGCGGCCGGAAAGCGGCCTGGTGTTGTATGATGGCGTTGATGTCAGAGATCTTCCGCCCGGAGACAGGCAGATCGGCATGGTGTTCCAGAATTACGCATTATATCCGCATTTTACGGTGAAAAACAATATTTTGTCCTATTTTCGTTTTCGGAAACATACGCCGGAACTCGATCTGGCTGCACAGGAAAAATATCGGAAGACCAGTGAACTCCTGGGGGTTGATATTGATTATTTGCTGGATAAAAAGCCGACGCACCTCTCTGGAGGTGAAAAACAACGCGTGGCTATCGGGCGGTGTATTACCCGCGATCCGAAGTTGTTTTTATTGGATGAACCGTTTTCCAACCTTGATCAGCCGTTGCGTGAAAAGTACCGTTTACATCTGAAAAGACTCCTGCGTCATTTTCAGATCACGACGATTTATGTGACCCATGATCAGCAGGAAGCAATGCTGCTGGCAGATCTTCTGGCGATCATGAATATCGGCCGGATCGAACAGATCGGAACGCCTGAAGAAATTTATCAGCGGCCAAACAGCATGTTTGTGGCCGGGTTTCTCAATTTTGACAACGAAACACCGGCGATTAATTTCCTGGACGGGACCTCGATTGCTCCGGAATTACGAGGGGTGGTGATCGGCGTGCGCTCTGAAGAGATTGACGTATGCGACAGAGAAGACAGGGATCAGGAGTTTTTGACAGCCCGGGTGACTGATATTCGTCATAATCCGATTAAAAACGTGACAATTCTGGGCGTCAAAACAGGCCAGGATGAAATGTATGCCAGCCTTCCGTTTAATAACCGGATTACGCTTCAGGAGGAAGTGTGCATTCGTTTTAAAAACTATCATCTATTTGACAAAGAAACCGGCTTGCGAATACAAAGTTCTTCTGTAATGTAAGCTGATGTGTTGATCTGAACCGTAAATGAGCACAAAAAATAGTTACCAGGACGATCTGCGATCCATTCAACACTTTGCCCAGCACGATGCGTTTGCCCAGCAATTAGGCATTGAGCTTTTAGAAGCCTCAGCAGGACGTGCCCGTGTGCGATTGACGATTACTGAAAAGCATTTGAATGCGGTACATACCGTGCATGGCGGTGTTATTTTTACGCTGGCTGATTTTGCTTTTGCGGTTGCAGCGAATGCCCATGGCCTGACGGCAGTGGCGATTAATGCGCATATCTCCTACATCAAAGCCATCGCCGAGGGGACATTAATCGCTGAAGCCAGAGAGACCTCCCTGGGCGCAAAATTAGCAACCTACACAGTAGATATCAGGAATGATCAGGAAGAAATCATCGCGATTTTCCAGGGAATGGCCTACAGAAAACGAACTTGAATCTTTCGTACAGAGTTTCGGGAATACATCTGCATCAGGTACGACGAAGAAACCAGGTTTTTTCCTAAAAACCTGGTTTCTCGTGTAGAATTCTTTCTGAAACCATCCAGTACACACTGGTGGAGATGATGATGCCTACTCCGCACACCCCTGGCACTCTACCACCACTTGCTGACGCAGAGGCTCAAGTTTATAGATAATGATTGCCCCCTGTCGTGGTTTTTTCAACAGGGTTTTAGTATCGTAGGTAATATTTTTGACAACGGGCGTCTTTTTTAGCAGATCAGAGATCAATCCGCGAAGCGATTCCATGATTTCCATTTCATAGCGCCCGACGGAAACATTGCCGGTTTGATTATATCCCTTGCGATCAATTGCAATCAGATTGGTAATCACAATCCCTGGTTTTTTCATCAAGAGAAAAGCTTTTTCCGGCAGTGTGAATTCATAGCCCAGCCCCAGAAAATCGCCGCAGATCGAAGTACGCGCCAGTACTTCTTCGCGCTGCGTTTCATCCTGATCCGGCAGCACTTCTAAAGAAACAAAATAACAGCGGTCATCAATCACATTTTCCACGCGAATTTGAGCCAGCATTTCATCGGCCTGAAACAAGGGCGCGAGAAAGAGCCATAACGATACCCCCAACAACACAACCGCGCCAAGCAGCAATCCGATCAAATAAGAAATAAATTTTGTCACAGGACAACCTCTTGCTCCATTCAGCAATAAACGTTTATATTATCCCGGTAATCCTCTGCATTAAAAAAGGTCACTATAAATCGGGTTTTTCGAAAAACCCGGGTTTTCAGATAATCAAAACTGACAAAGATTTATTTATACTCACGTAAGAAATTTGTCAAAGATTATATACAACTTTTTATCAGAACAATACTCCGGACAGTTTTGATTTCACCCCCCTCAATCCCCCCGCAAGCGGGGGGAAACACATAAGAGACGTCCTATTTCTCATTTCCCCCGTTTACGGGGGGATAAAGGGGAGTCACACGAAAACTGTCCGAACTATTGTATCAGAAGAAGAATGACGGAAATAGAATTACTGATTCTGCCCCCCAAAAAAATATAACAACCCCCGTTTGTGAAGAGATTGAAGGGGAAATGCAAAACTACCCGAACCATTTGTGCTGAATACCGCGCTAAAAAGCTGCTTAAATTTTGCCTATGAGCAGGGCGGTGGAAATCCCTCCGTTTGAAAAGACGATTTTTCGAGCGATCGACAGGGCAAGCGCGCGTTCGGCTTCCTGTCCGGGGGCAAGGATTGCGAACGAGCATCCGCGCCAGTTGCGGCGCAATTGCTGTCCCAGTTTCCCGAAAAAGGATCGTGTATTTTGTGCGCTTTTGAGCCGCGTCCCGTACGGCGGATTCAGCACGACAAGGGTGTTGCCGGAGATGAATTCCGCCCCCATGTTAAAAAAGTCGGCTTGTTCCACACGCACCTGCGTCGTGTCCACGTCCAGCGCTGCGAGTTGTTGCAGATTATGACGGATGATCGTGAGCGGACGGTCATGAGCGTCGCATAACACAATCGTTTGAAGTGTTGGGCGTTCAGGGCCGGAAGGAATATCGGTATTGAGAAAGTAGCGATAGGCAGCCGGCCGAAAGGCCGGAAAATGTTCGAACGCAAAGTGGCGAATATGTCCCGCGCCGCGCTCTGTAAGCGCTAATAACGCTTCTAATCCGAAGGTGCCGCTGCCGGCCATCGGGTCTACGAGCGTGTCAAACCCGGAGAAATTCGCTTCTTGCAGGATAGCGGCCGCTATATTGTCGCGCAGCGGCGCGTCGGCGACATGTTTGTCGTAGCCGCGTTTGTACAGTAATTCTCCGCTGCAATCCAGACTGATGGTTATCTGGTTGCGAACATTGCGCAGATAAATGGTCTGCACGCTATTTCCGAAATCGGTCTGGGCTGAAATCGCCTGCCAGGGGTGTAAGCGTCGTTCCACGCAGCGTTCGGCGCGTTCCTGGATCGCGCCTTCATGATAGAGCACGGACTGATGGGCGTCCACCTGAAATGCCACTGGTTGATGCGGCTGAAGCCACAATTCCCAGGGAAAGGCCTCAAGGTGACGTTCTAACTGCTCAAAGCGAGTGCAGGCAAATTGAGTCAAACGTACCAATATTCTGGCAGGGACTCTGGCGCGATGATGCGCTTTCCAGCACTCCTCCCAGGAACCGCTAAACGCAACGCCGCCTCGATCTTCCTGAGTAGCGGAAATACTGTATGCAGCCAGTTCCCGGCAGGCCGTCGCCTCAAAGCCCGGCGGTACGATGACATAGAATTGCTGCTGCTGGGAGCGGACATGTCGTTTTATACGTTTTTCTAAAGCGGTCGGATGAATAACCATCGAAAATTATGCTCCATAAATATTGTTTAACTTGCAAAATGAATTTCTTTTTTACTACAGCTAAAAACCAGGCCTCTTGAAGAAACCTGGTTTTTGCCAGGTTAAAGGTTCTGCATAATGCTGTAATGTAACTAATCCAGCGTTTCCCTTCATCCTGAAACGCGATCTTCACATCAATGTAAGACGACAGCGGAGATGAGGAATTAACAGATGAAGATTCCTCATCTCCGCTGTCGTCCTCCTGTAAGGAACTAAACGGTGTATACTTATTTTGAAATTGTGTACTAATCTGTCAACAAGAAATCGCTATTTTTTAGAACAACCAGCGCAGATGTGACGAGCATGGCATCGCGAAAAAATAGATTGACGAAAAAGAGCGATCATGCCATAGTTTGTCAAGAAGAATAAGCAGAGATTTCGGGGTGTTGGCTGAATAACCGCATGAAGATATAGCTAGTACAGCGTTTCAGGAAGAATGACACATGTGAGATAGGAGCGCAAAGGAGCCTTTGCGTCAACGCGAAGCGGTGAAATGGCGGAATCGAAGATACCGCTGCAAACGCTCGTTTGCACTCCTGAATGTGTACGAGAGGGATATTATGCCGGTACCGGATAAGATGTTGCAATTGGTTGAGCGCTTCGACCGCAATGTCGAGGCCTATACCCACAGTCGCTATAACGAGGCGCAGGCGCGCCAGGAGTTTATTGACCCCTTGTTCAAATTACTGGGCTGGGATATGGACAATGAACAGGGTTATGCCGAAGCCTATAAAGACGTGGTGCATGAGGACGCCATCAAGGTCGGACGCGCCACCAAAGCTCCGGATTACAGCTTTCGCATCGGCGGGGTGCGCAAATTTTTTGTGGAGGCCAAAAAACCGTCGGTAGACATCAAAGACGACCCTTCGCCGGCCTACCAGTTGCGGCGTTACGCCTGGAGCGCAAAGCTGCCGCTCAGCATTGTGACGGACTTTGAGGAATTTGCGGTCTATGACTGCCGCGTCAAGCCGGAGAAAAGCGATAACGCCTCTAAAGCGCGGGTCATGTATCTGACCTATCGCGAGTACCCGCAGCAGTGGGACACGCTGGTTGATACGTTTTCCAAAGAGGCGATCCTGAAAGGCTCGTTCGACAAGTATGCGGAATCCAACAAAGCCAAAAAAGGCACGGCCGAGGTGGATGTGGCCTTTTTACACGAAATCGAACGCTGGCGCGAGCTGCTGGCGCGCAACATCGCCCTGCGCAATCCGCGTCTGACCCGGCGCGAACTGAATTTTGCGGTGCAGCGCACGATTGACCGTCTGATCTTCTTACGCATCTGTGAGGATCGCGGCATTGAAGAATACGGCCGGCTGATGGCCTTGCAGAATGGGACGCAGGTCTATCCCCGTCTGCTCAAGCTCTTTTATCAGGCCGACGACCGCTATAATTCCGGCATTTTCCATTTCAAAACCGAAAAAGAACGCGCCGAAGCGCCCGACGCGCTGACCCCGGAACTGATAATTGATGATGCGGTTTTGAAAGACATCCTCAAGAATCTCTACTATCCTGACAGCCCGTATGAATTTTCAGTGCTGCCGGCCGATATTTTAGGGCAGGTGTATGAACAGTTTTTAGGCAAAGTCATCCGCCTGACCGCCGGACATCAGGCCAAAGTGGAGGAAAAGCCGGAAGTCAAGAAAGCCGGCGGAGTATTCTACACGCCGACCTATATTGTCGAATATATTGTCACGCACACGGTCGGCGAGCTGCTCAAGGGAAAAAGCCCGAAACAGGCTGAGAAACTCACGATCCTTGACCCGGCCTGCGGGTCCGGTTCCTTTTTGTTAGGCGCGTACCAATATCTGCTCGACTGGCATCGTGACGCGTATCTGAAGGATGATCCTCAAAAATGGAGCAAAGGCCGCCAGCCGCGCCTGTATCAAAGCGACCGGGGCGAATGGAAACTCACGATTGAGGAACGCAAGCGCATTCTGCTGCACAACATTTATGGCGTGGATATTGACTCGCAGGCCGTGGAAGTGACCAAACTCTCCCTGCTGCTCAAAGTGTTGGAAGGGGAAGACGAGCAAACCCTCAACAGCCAGATGACCCTGTTCCACAAGCGCGTGCTGCCCGATCTCTCCAACAATATCAAGTGCGGCAACTCGCTGATTGGGAGCGAATTTTATCAAGGACAACAACTCATGCTGCTCGACGAAGAAGAAATGTACCGGGTGAACGCGTTTGATTGGGACAAAGAGTTCCCTGAAATTATGCAGAAGGGCGGGTTTGATGCGGTGATCGGGAATCCGCCGTATGGAGCTGCATTATCAGGTGAGCAACGTTCTTATCTCCAAAGCATGTTTAAAGATGAATCGAAAGCTCTGGATAGCTACGAATTATTTTTGCTGAAATCAACAGGAATTCTTAATAAGAACGGTTGGCTTTCAATGATTATCCCATCATCCTGGTTGACGGGTGAAAAATATGCAGCATCACGTCAGAAGCTTATTACGGAATTATATCCGGCCGTCGCGTATGCGCTTCCATTCGATGTCTTTAAAGATGCCTATATTGACACAGCTATTGTTGTTTTATCCTCTGCTCAGATTCAAAATTGTGTGATTCACTTTTTTCCAAAACGGGAAAAGTTAGCTTCTATTCCTGATGATGTCGGCAGTCAGGTACCTATCAAATCTATTCGTCAAGATGAATATAATCGTTTCTCTATCATTTTCTCAAAAGAATCTGCTTCTATTTTTCAGAAAATTCATTCATCACCAACTCAATTAGGAGATTGGTTTAAGATTTCACGCGGAGTACAACCGTACAGCCGAAAAAAACACGCGGAGGAGCAGATTAAAAAACGGTTTTTACATGCCGATTTTCAGGAAAGTCAAGATTATTTACCTGAATTACAGGGCAATGAACTTTCACGCTATTTTATTTATCCCGAAAGAACGTCTTACCTGAAATATAGCGATGAAATTGCATCTATTCGTCCAATGAAGATGTTCGAAGGCAAGCGAATTGCTCTACGCCGCCTTCTTACCAGAAAATTCAGGCTACAAGCCAGTTTAGCGACAGAAACTATGATTACAACTGACAATGTACTCAATTTGGTTCCACAAGCTAAAAATGTCCCTGTTGAATTTACGCTTGGAATACTAAACTCCAGGTTTATTTCATGGACTTATGTCAACACCTCGATGATTGCTCAAAAAGATGATTTTCCCCAGGTCTTTATTCGCGCTTTGGCGTCAATCCGCCTGCCTGCTTATAATGCAAACCAGTGTGATAATATGACGCAGCTTGTTACCACAATACTCGATTTGCACAAGCAATTGCACGCCGCCAAACTCCCGCAGGCGCAAACCCTCCTGAAACGCCAAATCGAGGCGACCGACCGGCAGGTTGACCGGCTGGTGTATGCGTTGTACGGCTTGACGGAGGAAGAGATTGAGATTATTGAAAAAACATAAAAAGGAAAATTTTTATGATGAATGCGTTTCCAGATTTTAATGAGCACGGAGATCTGCCTCCTGGTATTTATCAAGGAACGCTGGCAGAAGTGATCGAGCGTTTTGGCCGCGGAACTCCCCGGCGGATTATGATGGCTCAACGCGTAGAACGTATATATTCTTTGGCGATGAAGACCGGGCATTTGAGGCGCTTTATTCTTTTCGGATCATTTATCACGGCGAAAGCTGAACCTGGAGATGTGGATATTTTCCTGTTGATGGAAGATACCTTTGATGTGAGTCAATTGTCTGGTGAAATAACCATTATATTTAACCATCTACACGCCCAAAACTACGAGGGCGCCAGTATCTTTTGGATACGCCGTTTGGCTGCGCTTGAAGGCGAGGACGCTGCCATAGAACACTGGCAGATAAAGCGAGACGGAACAACACGAGGAATTATCGAGGTGATATCATCATGATTACAACAGATCAAGAGCTTCAGGTAACGTTAGAACGGATCGCATATTTCCAACGACAGGTCGCGCAATTGCGTCAGGTTGAAACGAATCCGGCGAATTATCACCTGTCTGTGAGCGGGTACCTGGCAGAACTGGATCGCATGAACTTAGAGGTGCGAGAATATCTGTGGTGTCACCCCAGTGAAATGCGATCTCTTGTCTCCTTTCAACAGGGGCACTGCAGGGACAGCAAGAATCTTGTGACGGTTTCTTGACCTTGTGAGAACGTTGTATTTGCTCAGGAAAGAACTCAGAAGATACGAGATTATATGATGATCCAGGATGAATTGTTCGAAGAACTGACAACCGAGGAACTCTATGAACAGGCAAAACGGCATCAAAAACAACAATCTCTCCCTGATTTAAAAACCAAAGTCAGCGCGATGTTAGATCGGGTTCCGGATCGGGATGTGCCTGATTGGGATGCTCTCGACACAAGCCCTCTTGCAACGCCAGATCGACGCCGCCGACCGGCAGATTGACCGGCTGGTGTATGCGTTGTACAGCTTGACGGGGGAAGAGATTGAAATTGTGGAAAAAGGTTGACACACCTCACAGAAAAAACTTGACAATATTTTTATTATAACTCTGGTTCTCTATAGAACTTATTATTTTGTTAAATTATTGTTGTGGGGGCAAGGCTGTCTGTGGAACACATCCAGCATTATGCAAAACCGTTGACCTGATACCTGTCAAAAAAACCAGGTTTCTTCAAGAAATCTGGTTTTTAGCTGTGTCAATCATTATGAATAATGCTGTATCAGCCGTCAGCGACATATATTGGAAAAATCGTATGAGCCTTTTACCAATTACCATTGATAAAAACAGCCCGTTGCCGATGTATCACCAATTAAAACAGGGGATCATCGAACTCATCAAAGCGGGCGAGCTTGAACGCGGGACCTGCCTGCCCTCGGAGAACGAATTGGCGCGGGAGTATAAGATCAGTCCGATGACTGTCCGACAGGCCATGGCGGATCTGGTTAACGCCGGCTATATCTATCGCGAAAAAGGACGCGGAACCTATGTTGCTGAACGACCTGTCAAACACAAACTTGAACGCTTAACGAGTTTTTCGGAAGATATTGCAGAGCGTAAGATGACGCCGGGGTCGCGGATTCTGCTGATCGAAACGGTTCCGCCTCCGCCGGAAGTTCTGGCGCGGGTTGAGCTGCCGGACAGAGTAATGATGACGCACATTCAGCGCATACGGCTGTTTGACGACAAGCCGGTGGGGATACATTCGGTCTATTTGCGTGAAATCCCTATTGAACGAGAGGAACTGGAGAGGCATCAGTCGTTGTATAAACTGCTTGAAGCGCGCGGCATTCAGATCAAAGAGGGTGAAGAAACCATCGAAGCTGTCGCCGCAGCCAGATATTTTGCGGATCTTATACCAGGGGTGCAGGTCGGGGACCCGCTTCTCCAAACCACCCGATTCTCCTGGAATAGTTCCGGGGAATTTATTGAGTATGGCAAAGCTCAATATCGGGCTGATCTGTATCAATACACCATCCGCCTGAAGCGGTAGTTCATGAACACGGGGAGGTGATGCCAGCATTATCGTGCGTAAATTGTTGGTTATGTCGGGAATGAGTCTTTGAAATGAACAAATTTCTTATATTTTCTGAAATCCCACTCCTGGTCCTTCCCCAAAGGAGAGGCTGACAAAGGTAGGTATGCTGCTCGGACGTCTCGTGATCCCGGCCATCAATGACCGGTCTCAAAGCCAAAGCAGGCTGAAGCCCGCTGCTGAATTTCAGAGGACGCTTCAGCGTCCTTCAGCTTTGAGACTGGCGATTGATCGCCAGGAGACTTTGGGGAGAGGCCGAAGGTGGGGTCAATAGGAGGTTCGATTATGAAAGTTTTTCACATACTGTGGGTGTTGACGCTTTGCCTGGTTTTGCTTTCAAGCAGCATGGCCGGAAGCGAACCTGTCACGATCACTCTCTGGCACATGGAGCAGCCGCCTCATCGCGTGGCGCGCGTCCAGGAATTGATTGACGAATTTAATGCGGCCAATCCTGACATTATTGTAAAACAAGAACCGCAAAGCTGGGGTGAGGTGTATGCTAAAGCTCCGGCTGCCATCGCGGCCGGGAACGCGCCGGAACTCCTATTTGCCATTCCTGATTTTACGCCGATCTTAAAAGACCTCGGCAAGGTCCAGCCGATGGACGATTTTGTGGCTGAGATGGATAAGCTGCACGGTTATTACGATGCAGCGATTGCTCCGTATAACTATGATGGGGCGGTGTGGGCCGTGCCGCTCTACAATATGTCTCAGTCGCTCTGGTATCGCAAGAGCGTATTTGAAAAAGCCGAAGTCACGCCGCCAACGACCTGGGATGAATGGCTGGAGGCGGTCAAAAAATTAACGGCTGATAATCAATACGGTATCGGATTGCCTGCCAACCGCCAGCTTTATACGGATCAAACTGTTTATGATTTCATGATTAACGCCGGGGCTGATGAAATCTATAATTCGGACGGCACCTTGCGGTTCAACAACCCGCAAACCGTTGCCGCGTACGATTTTTATAAACAGTTATACCAATATTCGCCGCCCGACAGCCCCAACTGGACCTGGGGCGAAGCCGAGGCCTGTTTCGGCAATCGCAGTTGCGCTATGATTCTGCAATTTACGGTGATCACGACCTACGATACCCAGGCCGAGGGTGATGCCGCGGATTTGGGAGTGATGGCGATTCCCTATAAAGAAGGGGTTGAAAATCCCGGCACGATTTCTTATGTGAATGGGGTCATGGTTCTCACCGAAGATCCGGCCAAACAGGAGGCCGCGAAAAAATTCCTGGCCTTCATTCTGGAACCGGAAAACTATGGACGCTTCCTCAACATGGAACCGGGTCTCTTTTTGCCGGTCACGGAAGATGGCAGTCAGTCCAAGAGTTTCTGGGAAGATCCGCTGGTCGTGAAGTACAAAGCTCAGGTCGAAACCATGGTCGAGAATTCGACCAGAGGTCGTTTATTCGGATTTACAGGCGGCAACACCTTCCCCAGCATCGCCGCGATTTCAGGGCAAAACTTACTGGCGCAAACCTTGCAGTTAGTCGTTATTGAAGGGCAGCCCGCTGAAGAAGCCATCGCCGCCGGTCAAAAATTGATGGAAGAAGCGATTGAGTAAGCAATACACTCTAAAAACCGGGTTTTTTCAAAAAACCCGGTTTTTCTGCCTGCAAAATTATGAACTATGATAAATATGTAACACAACAGCAGAAGCTTTACGATCCGTTACAGTGTCGTCAAATAGTTCTTGGGTATCTGTTTGTCCTGCCGCTCTTGCTGTGGTTAGCAGGAACGATTCTGTATCCCTTGTTCTCAACTGTGTATCTCAGTCTGCTGAACATCAAGATTATCGGCAGCAGCGGAAATTTTGTCGGATTTGAAAATTATCTGCGTATCCTGAGTTCATCCCAATTCTGGACTGCTTCATGGCGGAGTCTGCTATGGGTTGTGGGCAACGCGCTCTTGCAAACCTTGCTGGCTTTTGCCATCGCACTCATTTTGCAGCAGCAATTCAGAGGGCGCAATTTTGTGCGTATCTGGGTGATTTTGCCGTGGATTGTGCCGACGGTCGTCGTTGTCGTCATTTGGCGCTGGCTGTTGACCGCCTCCGGCGGAATTATCAATTATCTGCTGCTCGCGTTCAAACTGGTCAACCAGCCAATCGGATTTTTCAGCACCGGCGGACAGGCCTTTCTTTCTGTGATTGTCATTAACTCGTGGCGCTGGTTTCCCTTTGTGACCGTGATTTTATTGGCGGCTCTGGTGCGTATTCCCAATGAATTATATGAGGCGGCCGGCGTGGATGGCGCGTCGCGCTGGCAGAAATTTCTCCATATCACGCTGCCAGGATTGCAGCCTGTACTCTTTGTGATGGGATTGGTGGGCACCTTACTTTCTTTTAATGTTTTTGATATTATCTGGCTGCTCACCGGCGGCGGGCCGGCTTCAGGCACGACAACCCTGCCGGTTCTGATTTACGATACGGCCTTTAAAAAATATCGTTTAAGTCAGGCGGCCGCCATGTCCGTGATTGTCGGCGTCTTCTTGTTGATTTTTGCCGCACTGTTCATTCATTATATGGCTCCATCTTTGGAAGAGGAGAAGATGTAACATGTCCATACACTTGAAACGCCGTCTGCTCATCATCCTATCCTTACTGTTTCTCTTTTTGCTGGTATTTGCGCCCTTTTATTGGATTTTTTCCGCCTCGATTAAATCGCCCCAGGAAATTATTCATCGAGTGCCAACTTTGTTTCCGCACTCCTTTACATTGCAGCACTACGATAAACTGCTGCGTTCGTCAGATTATCCCACCTATTTGCGGAACAGCATCCTTGTGGCTCTTTGGACAATGAGCATCACAGTAGTCTTATCAACCTTAGCAGCGTATGGCCTGTACCGCATCAAATTTCCGGGACGTCAGGCCATTTTTCGCATCATCCTGGCAACTTACGCCTTTCCCGGTGTGCTGCTGCTGATTCCCTTATATAGTTTCATGAGCGCGATTGGCCTGATTGACCGTCTGGCCGCGCTCGTAATCGTCAATGTCACCTTTGCCGCTCCCTTTGCGGTCTGGATGCTGCAAGCGTTCTTTCGGACGATCCCCATTGACCTGGAAGAGGCGGCCCGGCTTGATGGCGCAACGCTGTTGCAAATCCTACTCAAGATTATGCTGCCCCTCTCCGCGCCGGGAATTGCCAGTATTGCTATTTTTGCGTTTATTATGTCGTGGACTGAATATATGTTTGCGTCTATTCTGGTGAATAGTGAAGCCTCGCGCACGCTGCCGGTCGGCCTGGCCGGGATTATCGGTCAATATCAAATTGATTGGGGGTTGTTGTTAGCCGGAGCCACGTTGACCACGCTGCCGGTTATTCTGCTGTTCAGCTTTGTCGGACGCCATTTTGTCGAAGGATTGACTACCGGGGCGGTGAAATCATGAGAGAACAAGCATACTTGCTCGGAGTGGACGCCGGCATCAGCGTCACCAAAGCCGCTCTTTTTGACAGCAGCGGCGCGGAAATCCAGGCTGTGAGCCGCAAAACCACGTTGCTCAGCCCTCAGCCAGGTTGGGCTGAAGTCAGCATGACGGAAATGTGGGAGATGACGGCCGCCGCCATACGAGAATTGCTGGCGTTGACCGGGATCAACAGTGCTCAGATTGCCGGAATTGGCGTAACCGGCAACATGGTGGGCGTGTGGCTGATTGACGAACAGGGACGCCCTGTCCGCAACGCGATTCTGGTGTGCGATACTCGCACCCGCCCCCTTTTCGAGCAGCTTACCCGACAGCAGCCGGACATTTTACACCGCATCTATTGTTCTTCCGGCTGTGTAATGGAATTTGGCTGCACCTTGCCGCTTATACGCTGGCTGGCCGACCATGAACCGGATTCTTTACACAAGGCTCAGGCCGTGTTCTGCTGTAAAGATTGGTTGTGTTACCAGTTGACCGGTTCCATCCATCTGGATTATACTGAAGCGTCCGTGTTGCCCGGAGATAATCGTAAACGCACATACAGCGAACCCCTGTTCGACCTGTTGGGGATTTCGCAGTGGCGGGATCTCTTGCCGCGTGTGGTCGCGTCAGAGCAGATTGTTGGTCAGGTCACACCGCAAGCCGCAGAAGCTGCCGGATTGTGCGCCGGGACGCCCGTGAGCGCCGGCGCCGGCGACGTTCCCTCATCAACCATCGGCGCTGGCGCGGTTGAGCCAGGGATGGCCTGTACAGTGCTGGGCACGACCTGCCATAATAGTGTCGTGATTCCGCAGCCGAGCTTTGAGCCGCCGGATGTCGGTTTGTTATTTGCGCTGCCGGAATCGTCCTGGTTAAGGACCATGGTGAATTTAACCGGCACTCCCAATCTCGATTGGGCTATCGAGCAATTTTGCGGCCTGGAAGCCTCTCGAACAGCATCGCGCCGTGAATTGTTTGACAGCGTGCAAAGGCTGGCGCAGCACAGCCCGCCGGGAGCCAATGGCGTGATTTATCATCCCTATTTGAATCCTGTGGGCGTGATCGCGCCCTTTGTCGAACCGGCCGCCAGAGCGCAATTTTTCGGAATTACCAATGCACATACCCGCGCTGACCTGTTGCGGGCGGTGTATGAAGGCGTGGCTCTGGCGATTCGTGATTGTTATGACGCGATTGGCATGCCAGAGGAAATTCGTCTGGTTGGAGGAGGCGCGCAAAGCGAGTTCTGGTGCCAGATCATCGCAGATTGTACGGGCAGCCGGATCGTGATTCCGAAGGGCAGCGAATTTGGAGCCAAAGGCGCGGCCTTGCTGGCAGCCGTGGGATTGCACTGGTTTGACAACATTGCAGAGGCCGCCCGGGCGACCGTATCGATCGGCCGGACGTATCAGCCGAATCCTGACGTGAAAGCAGTGTATGATGCGGTGTATGCCACCTATCGCCAGCTGCGCAGCGATTTATGTGCTTCCTGGCAATTGCATGCCAACTACAGGAATTGATATATAAGCAAGAATTCGATGTCAGCCCTGTCGGACATGTATTCTTGCTTATATATCAATTCGTGTAGTTGCACTGGAGACAACCTGATGGATCACCATAGTCATGATTTCTTAACCGGAATTGACCAATATTTTACAATGGTCACCCAACACTTGGAGACTGTCTTAGTTTCGCAGCGGCAGATAATGGCGCGTGTGGCCGATGTGTGGACTGAGGCCATTCAACAGGATCATCTCATCTATGTCTTTGGCAGCGGTCATTCCCGCTATATTGCCGGAGAACTGTTTTTTCGGGCCGGCGGACTGGGCGCGATTATGCTGATTGACGACCCTACTGCAGGCCTTGCCGAGCGCGTTGAGGGTTATGCGGCGAATTTCATGGGAAAATATGATATTCAGCCGGGAGACGCCTTAGTGATTGCCTCGCAGTCCGGGATTAACCCGGTACCGATTGAAGCCGCGCTCGAAGGCAAGCAGATGGGGGCAACTGTGATCGCCGTCACCAGTCTGACGCATTCGCAATCTACCCCTGCGCGGCATTCTTCCGGCCGAAAGCTGTATGAAGTGGCAGATCTTGTGCTCGATACCATGGTTCCCAAAGGAGATGCTGTGGTTGAACTGCCGGAATCTGGCTGGCGTACCTCCCCCATCTCAACGATTATCAGCGTGGCCATGTTGAACGCGATTGTCGCGCAAACCGCGCAGAATCTGGTGAAATTGGGAATAACGCCGCCGGTGTTTATCAGCGCGAACGTCCCGGAGGGCGACGCCCATAACCAGCAGGTGGTCGAAAAATATTGGCGTCGTCTGGCGCGCTTCCCTATGCGCCAAATTCAAAGCGGCTGAATGACTCGTACATGCAAACAGCCTTGTTTGCATACGCACTGAACCACCTCATAATCGGACAGAGAGCAAACAAGGCTATTTACGTTACATAGGAGAATTGGGAGGGATGGTTCATCTTGTTTTCAAAGCGACACATTGCCGAAGGATGGAGTCTGTTTACGCGCATACACAGTTCTCAGTTCATAGACTTCCAAGACAGGCTGGGCTTCGGCAGCCATTAAAAATTCGTGCAGTTCTTTAATCGCCACAGGCGCACTATACACATCCTCATCCTGAGCAAATGCCTCATCAAACGAGGCGGTAGGCATCTTGCAGGTTAGCCAGAGCCTCATCTTTGCTGCGTCCCTGGCCAACAATGCCATTTTCCAGGCACAGCCCCACCCAATACCCGCTGCTTTGGCGAAAAATGGTTGTATAAAAATTCATGGTAAGTTCCCCCCTGTAACTTCAAGCGTCCCGAAACACCCTGTATTTTCCCAAATAGCAGTCATCATTCAATGTCATGACGAGCTTCAGAGACGAAATTTTGTGCGATTGTGTTTTCATAGAAGTCTCCGTTGGACGAACTCAGGGGAACTTCCTGATCATATCCCTTGTCTTTTTGTGGGAGAAATTCATCACGCCGTGACACTGCGTACCAAGTGCAAGCCTTGGTAGACTTACACCTATCCAATTCTGCTGTGTACTCATCAATTTCATCAGTGAGGTTCAAAAACCAAAAAACTTTCCAATAAGACTGAGCATGTTCGCTAAAAAGTTAAATTTCTTTTCAAGTTCTGTTTGTTTTTGGGAGGTATTTCCCTGGACATGTCGCAAAAATATCCCACTTCCACTAAAGCGATCATCAATCAGCAGAGCCTTATTTCGGAAATACGGCCAAAATGTCTCTGTACGAGAGGTCGCATATGCTAATCGAGTATCAAAGCCAACAACAAGATGTTCTTCAACTTTTGTAGATGAAGAATGTGGTTCAGCAGCTTCGATTCCTCCATGTCCCTCTAAATACAGTTTGCCTGTCCCATAGAAAATAATATAGCGAAATTGTCCTGTTAACCAGCTATGGAGACGAGTAAGCTCCCATTTCGTTTTTACGTTAAGATTGCCTGAAATTCCGACAATCTGCATGGGATGCACCACAAATCCAGGATGCTCTTTTAAGTCAATTTCAGTAAGATAGGTTCCCTGAGTGCCTGATGACAACACTACTCGTCCCTCTTCTGAAGCTGTTTTCACAGAGAATTGTGTTAATTCAAACAATCCCGCTGCATAACTGATGAAAGGAGCTCGCCATTTCCAAAAAAAACGATTACGTTTTTTCAGGTTTCCATCATGTTGGCTTATGTAGTGCATTCGCATAAATAATGGATACCCTTGTTTTACTGAGACCGTCAAGTTTTTAGCTGAAGAGATTACCCGAATTTCACCAGAACTATCAGGAGGACTTAATTGAATAGGTTTCGCTTTTTCTGCAAAATGCGCAAATCCATAATACCATAGGATTTTTACAAGGGGTGGTCCTCCGAACACCAACAAAATAATCGGCCAAATATAGTGCCATTTTTGCAGAAACGTTCTGATAAATATTGCCAAATATCCCCCGGCACCTTTCTTTAATCTAGCCAGGTCATCTTCTTTACCTTGTAGCTGCTTCTGAAAAATTTGCTGATTCTCTTTTTTCGCATTAAGTTCTGCAAGAATTTCATGATGAAGGTTTTGCCGCTTATTAATCTCCTCCTGTATTTTACTTCTCGCTTCACATTCTTTCTTTTTGATATAACGATCTATTGGATGATACCATGCTGGCAGGTCGCATTCTTCCGCTAATTGTTGCTTAAGGTCTTTTATATACGTTTTGATACCCATTAAACGGTCTTCTTTTGCTGTAATTTCTTGAGCAATCCTCGAAACGTCTCCTTTAAGTTTATCAGCTTCTGCCTGAATTTTTTGGATTTGCATTTCTGTTTCAGCATCTCGCAACCAATTCCATATGACAGGCAAGATCGTATCTTTCGCAAAGTAGAAAATGACGATGAACAAAATAGTAACTGCTACGACGGCAACCTTGCTGAGAAGCCACAGTAGAATGCGTGTAATCAATTTCATATTTTCTAATTCCTATTTCAGAATATAAGTAAACCAAATTACCAGGGGCAATCTCTCGATAAACATCACCATATCATTTCCCCAATTATGCGACCAATCGATCATCAGGTAGAATGAGAATAGGTGATGCTGTTTCTTGACGTAATGCGCGAATATATGCATATCCATCGATATTTTGTTCACTTAACGCTTGAATCAGTTGAGGACGAGTTGCCGTGTTCAGTTGAATTTCCCGAACAGTCCCCATAAATGGCTTTGTTTTTTGAAGCATTTCGTGCTTGACATCTTCTAATTTACGTTTTGTTTGTCGACTTTCAAAAGGTGCTTTGCATGAAACAATATCAATAGGGGAAATATGATCGAATGCTTTTCTATACCATCTGTCAACATCTTCAGCATAATGCTTTGCTGCTTCACATTCATTAATGAGCAATAATGCTTGAAGACGAGATGAGGTCACGGCCAAAAAAGCATCAAAAAGGGCAACGCTTTCTTCAAGAGGAAATGTGTCTTCTAAAAGAAGACTTCTCCCTACCTGTGAATCTCCAAGTAAGAGCCGATAGTATTGATCTTCTTCCATAAGATGATAGGCTAATTTCTTCCATATAGAGAATTTATCTGAACGACTCCATGCTTCTTCTCCTTGTGCCAGCAAGGCTTGTAGTTTGGCAAAATCCCTGCTTTTTTGACGAACTGCAAGATATTTGAGAGAAATATTTGCCTGTTGAATTGCTGACTCTATTGTGGTGATTTTTTGCTGGAGAAAATTAAGTTTTTTGTTGACTAACGCAAAACCCACCGCGCTAATACCAATCCCGGCCACTGATGCCGCAAGAGTCGCGCTACCAAGTAATTGCAATCCACCCAACATGTTTTTAATTTGCTGTAATTGAACATTTGCAGCTACAGACGAGACAAGGTTTGTAGAATCCAGAAATACAGAAGCTGGCAACAATTTGAGAACGGAGAGCATGCCCTTAATTTGCGACAATTGGACATTCGCCCCAATTGATGAGGCAAGATTCCCTGATCCGAAAAAAAAGGCTGATGGGTTTATTGAAAACAATATCTGTTGGAGAAGTGATGCTTCTTGAACATGCCCGCGAATCTTGTTCCCTTCGATAAGGAGTGTGCCAAAACGTTTTATTGTTCCATTTGCGATATCAGCGGCAAATTTATCTGGGATGATAAAGGGAATGATGTTATTCATTTTCGTATCTCCGCAAGGATTTTCTGGGTCGCCTCTTCAATGCCATTTTGCATCTGCCTTTTAAGAGAATCATAATGTTGCCCCTTGTGTTTATATCCTTCGCCTATAAGGGCAGTTGCCACCTGGGGAATAAATATCTTTGAAAATCGAGAGAGCAATCGTCGTTTCAGTTGAGAGAGTTTAACAATTCCAGTAACATTAAGGAGAGTTCCTCCAACTAACCCACAGACTAAAAGCGGCCAGTTAATGGTTGTGAAACCCCAGAAGGATGTTGTAATGGCAAGCACGACACTCGCAGCCATTATCCCAATTCCAGCCACGATAGAGGCAATAGGCGCAACAACATCGATTCCAATAGTCGTCAGTCCGCCATGCCAATTATGCCTGTTAGTGTTATTGGGAATCTGCATATTTTGCTCAAGAGTATGTGCAATGATAGCCGAAAGCTCTTTTTGAGCTTCTTTCACTATTGGAAGAGCATATTGATCAACCCATTTTGTAATTTCTGGTTCTAATATTGTACGAGTAAATTTTTGAGGGTGCCCCGTGAGGATCTTTAACGCATGCTTCTCAACCTGTTCTCGTAAACTGAGTTCCAACTTAGGAAACAGGTTTGTTAAATCTTCATCAATTCGTGTTTTATACTTATCTTTCCAACTAAGTATCTGTTGTTCGATAATGATGTGCACGCTAGAATCTCCATATAGTTAAGTGCCTGATGGCATGAAATGCAAATCATAAGAGAACCAAGTATGAGGAAAATCGATCTTGTCGTCAAGAACAATCTTCTTTCAAGAATTATTTTCTTTGTTGACACAACAGATGTATGATTGGGGCATCTTTCGTAAACTCTCTTCCCCCTAACGCCAGCAATACTCGACCTCTGTCCGCTCCTCATGACGGGCAACAAACCACAATGTGGTAATAACAGAATATGCGAGAGGAATATGCGAAAATTGACGAAAGCGGGCAGAAGTCGCTTGCCTTGCATTGTATTGTTCGGGCCTCATTCGTCTAATCGCTACCATTCCCTGAAACGGCTTTTATTTAATGCGGCTCGAATTGACTGATGATAACCTACTTTGTCATAGTGAGCACGTTGCTCAAGCCATTCAAGGAGCTGTGGTACTTTCGGTGAATGTTCAAGTAATTTGGCAACCTCAGCGACGTTTTTACACTTCTCTTGTGTAACAAATTGAATAAAATATTTCAGCGTCTCTCGCACTGTCCACAGAAGATTGGCATAATCATGGTATGTACAGACTGATACATGCGAACCATGCACAACCATTGAACGTGATTCATACAACCATAAAAATTTGAACGGGTCAGGAAAACCCTCGCTAAAAAATGTGCTGAGTAAAATCATTCGATAGGTGAGTGTTTCGCCTTTCTGTTTATCGTCTTTTGTTGTTAAGAATGCCTCGATCGCCGTACATAATGCGATGATTTTTTGATCATATTCCGGTTCTTCAATCGCCGTTCCAATCCAATAGATGGCACGTTCGATGGCGAACTTAATTTTCTGAGAAACAGATTGAATGGCGGTAAAATGACTATTTGACAGTGAAATATAGTCTTCAAGATGTGGAGTATACGTTAGTCCATATGGAACTCTGTTCTTAATCCAACGTGCTCCTATATCACCAGGATTATTGATATTTTTAAGAAGTGTTCCCTCTGAAATATCAAAAAGAATCTGTTGATCATGAATACTTAACGAGGCACTAAAATATGTTTGGAGAACTTTGAGGTTAAAACGGGCTTTTTCTCGTGCCCGGTCTACAATAAGCTTTTTATTGTTTCCATGTTCTCGAAAAATCATCACTGGTTGTTCAGTGAAATCCTGCACAATGTGCTCTTTGAATTCCTCAGGAAATTTGGCGACTATCTTCAGGAGTTCTTCGCGAGTAAATTTTGTAATCGTGAAATCCCATACGTGGAGAGGTGGTTTTTGTATGTCAAAATGTAAAATAGCGATTAACACCTCATATTCTTGAAGTGGGAGACATAACTCCTGAAAAAATGTTTGAACCCTTGCCTTGAGTTTCCCTCCTTCATTATAAATAGGCTTATTCAGAAGTATATCACAACAGAGAAACCACAAACGCGCTTCAAGTTCCTTATCTTTCAAATATTCTGTTGTCCTATCATTTCGCAATTCAGTAAGAATTTGTCGGAACTCCTGAGCATCTTCACCAAAGAGATAAAGTGAAAGGAGAGACGAATCATCATCTTCAGGTTCAAGTAATTCTCCTGGAATACCTTTTCCTATGAAGCCTTTTGAGAATGACTCGGGTGTCATCTTAGCTGGTTTGCTTCGAAGAATTCTTTTGAGAAATTTTTCTAATCTTCGCTTGATCGCTGCCAATATCTTCCCCCTAATACTTTATGTTTGTTTTTTGCATAGTACCTATGGCCGAACGATTCAACTAAACGATTTTACCTGACCTTGATCGAAAGTAGGAAAGCTGACAACTGCAACAAAACCTAAAACGAGAACCATGCTCAATTCTACGAGCAGGCCGAAACCCGCTTCAACCAAGAATCAGTAGGATACCTATTTCAACACATTCTATTTCTTTTTACGGAGTTTTATGATTTAAGCCATTCCTCAATCTTGAGATATAAAATGCTTGTTGTTGTGCTTTTTCAAGCTGCCCAATTTTATAGTTATAATCTACGCTAACTTGCATAGCCAAGATAGCCTTATCTATCTGCCCTTCTTTCTGATAAATTTCACCAAGCAACCAACTCATCCCCGCTTCAAAGTCATAATCGCCAGCATGGTAGGAAATCTCGATAAATTCTTCGATATAACCAATAGCCAATGGTAACTGATTTTTCTTGTCATAACTCTCTATTAACTTCAGCAATGGAGCCATTATTAGGCGATCTGTTGTTCCAAATTCATGATACTTATTTAATGCTTTCTTAAAAAAATCTACAGCAAGATCGGTTTAATTGGATTGTGCATAAAAATTTCCTTTTTCCATAAATTCATTACTTACCATTCGCTTAATAAAATCTAATAATGGTGAATTTCAAGATTTTGATACAAAACATCATCCAATCCTAATCTGTTCAAGATCTCTTTTTGGAGTTCTGATAGAGGCGTAAGATGACGGATTATGTGATCCTTCAGATGAATAATTGTCAGGGTAATCCCCTCAAATGCCTTCAGCAACCGTTCGCTGGTCGGCCTGTTAGTGGTCTTTCGTATATTCTCAGGATGCAATCCTGGGAAAGCCTTCTTTTCCCGCTCTAATGAACGTCTTACAACAAACTCGATACGCGTTAACGTTCGAACTCCCAATGTCAATAAGTGGTTTAAGCCTTTGACTTGATCCGGTTCCGTCACATACATCGGAGCAATATTCAAACGGTTTTTGAGACGATCGAAGAGCCGTTCAATTCGACATTCTTGCCGGTATAATCGTACCGCATCTTCCAAACATCACCTGTCACCGGACGTATCAGTCACGTAGGCTCTCCACCCGAACGGCTCCTTGACGTGCTCAATCTTCGCGGCATCCCGGGTAACAGCCGTGATGTGATAGCGAATGCTTTCGACCACCTCTTGTTGACGATTCGCCCCTCCTCGGCCTCGGCCCCTGTATTTCGTTGTACGCTCAACTTCGCGTTCATACTCAACACGAAGCAGACCGTCAACCCGATGCTGCTTCTCAATCGCCTCAATGGCAGCCTTCAAACTCTGCTCATCGGTTATCTGTTTTTTCCCTCGGCCACGCGGCGGGGTAAGGGCATACAGTTTCTGCTCGGCCTGGTCCAAACGGGTATCGAACCCACGTTCCTGCTGCCCGGCATGATTGAAGGACTTGACGACCAACACCCGTTCAGTCCATTCAAGCGTCTGGCCGTTGACCACCCCGGAGCACCGACGTTCAACCTCATACCCTGCGGCCACGATGGCCTCTTCACCGTTGGCATCTGTGACCACCACAGGTTGAAGGGCTTTCTCCTTTTCCAGGGCAATACCGTCTCGAACCCACTCTGCCATCACTTCCGGCGTCTTCCCGGTTTGAGGCAGAGGGCAAAGATAATGACCGCCCAGCCCTTTAATATGCAAACGCGTCTCAATGGCACTGAGCTTGCAATCGCCAACATAGAGAACGCCCTGTCTCTCAAGGACGGCATGAATGCGATTAATCACCGGAACATATAAGCCGTCATCCGCACGCTCGCCTGACACGACATCGGTCGCTAGCGGCATACCAAGCGGATCAAGTGCCCCTGTCATGAGCTTGATGTGAGGTAAACTCGGGTCGTCTTTACTATGACCGAATTGAAAAAGACCTCCCTCCCTCACCTCATGGTAGCCCGAAACCGTCGTCGCGTCACACCTAACGACATCCGTTTCTAAATCATAGGCACGGATGCTCTTCTGATTTAGCTCGGCCTCGATCGGTTCCCAATACGACGGCTTGCTCAAGTTCTTCAGCAAAATACCCAGGCGGTCATCCGTAAAATCAAGCTCCCTGACAGTTTGGCCACTCACCGTGCTCAACGTCTGCTCCAGGTTCTTCACATACTGCCTGACGACGACTTTTCGATGATCGCCCTCAGAAAGAATATAGGCTAACCAGATCACCGCTGTCCAGCCCCAGCTTAATTCACGCTGTTTCCAATGGACCGGAATATGGTTGTCGAGAACCTCAGGTAAGCCCATCTGAACCAGCACTCCAATGATTAACACAATATCATCGACCCGCTCTGAGCGAATCTCGAAGTCTTTTCTTGACTCAACGTGCTCTTTTGTTAACATACGCCTCTATACCTCCTGTGATTTTTTTCTATCATCGCCTCACAGAGGGGCATATTGCGCAAATTAAATTTTACCTGTCAAAATAAAGCGAATGATGAGTCATTAGCTTCAAATTTTACTTGAATTTCTTTTATTTCAGGGGCAAGAATTTTTGCTTTAGGGTGATTAATCTCTTTCAGATAACCGATGCTTTTGTGCATAGCATCAACCATAGCTTGAGACAAACTGCCTTGTCTATGATAAAGGGTTCCTAAACTACAAGTAAGTAAAGCCTCTAATTTATGGTTATGGCTCTCTTGGGCAATAGCAAGACTTTGTTCAAAGTATTGAATCGCATGACGAGTTTTGTTCGCACCGATATAAGATTCAGCAATAACCCCAAGTAATAGACATTCGCCATCTTTGTCCTTAATTCTTCGGTAAAGTTCTAATCCTCTTTTCGCAAAGCTAACAGCGTAGGCGTAATTTCCCACTTTAAAGTAGTCAGTACTTAACTCTCCAAGCCCTTCGGCCTCACTTCTTATAGTAGACTCTTCAATAATGATGCGCCCTTGTTGTGCATCATTATGACCAATTTGATTTCTATAGTCCCAGGCCATTTTTACTGCGAATATAGAGCGCCTAAAGTCACCGCTTTGATGATAGACTGCAGCAAGAATGGCATGAACGTTAGATTCTGTCTCCTTGTCATCAATTTCGCGAGCAATCAAAAGTGCTTGATTACAAAAATCTTTTGCCATTTCCATTTCTCCTCGTATTCGATAAGCATTGCCTAATCGTCCCAAATTCTCCGCTTCAGTAGATTTGTCCCCTATATTTTGTGCGATGACTAATGCCTTTTCAAGGAGTTCTATTGCTTTTTCAGGTTCATTCTCTATATAAAACAAACTGAGCTTGCCGAGTGCATCACACTCCAAATCTTTAGCTCCTATTGTTCTTGCAATATCTAATGCTTCATCAAGGTATTCAATAGCCTGTATGGTTTCCCCCATATTAGCATACGCATTACTTAAGTTCGTGAGCACTGTTCCTTCTACTCTCCAATCGCTTTGTTCGCGGACAAGATCTAAGAGTATTTTGTACGTGTGAATTCCCTCCTGATTATTCCCCATCATACAATGTACTCCCCCCAGATTATTAAGAAATCCTTTGATAGAGATTTGATCGGTAATTTCAGGTTGGAGATCGAGAATCTCATGATAGATAGAAATAGCAGGCAAAACATCTCCCATTTGCAAATAAGCAGAAGTAAGATTTATCAGTAATAACGTGATTTTATCCAAATCGTTCCTTGCCTTCGCCATAGTAAGGGATTGCTGAAAAAAGTCAATAGCATACTGCGCACCACCTAACCGCATATATGCCGATCCCAGGTTACACAAAAGACTTTCTTCAGCGAGACCGTTATTCAAAATCTTAGCAGCCTTTATTCCGGCTTCTATCCATTGAATATGTTCTTTAGGGTGTCTACATAGATCGAGTAGCAAGGAACCATACTGAGGATAATCACTGCATAATTCAGTTGCCTCATTATCATTCTCTGCGCATGTAGCCGCCCAAGATTGTCCCATCCGTAAATTATCCCATTCCCTATTAAAGATTTCTATTCCTTTAAGGATATTCTCTTTACCTTCTTGATACAGGTCATTCGCTTCACCAAGTACCTGTAAATAATATATGGCAAAACGCTTATGGCTGGTTTCTCGAACAGATTGAGGCAGACGTGCATCAATGAAGATACGAGTTAATTCATGCAGATAGTATCGAGATTGCGCAGAATCCCACACGACTAAATTGTATGAGACTAATACGCTCATAATGTCTTGGGCAGTATCTTCATTAACGTCCAATACTTCTGCGACAGCCAAAAGATCAAAACTACCTGGAAATATTGCTAAACTACACCAATATAGTTTTAGATCATCATCGAGTAAATCGTAACTTAAACTTAGAGATGCATCGATTAAAGCGAGTCGTTGTTGAGCATTAGTTAAACGTTGAATATAGATTGAAGGCGAAAGGTCAATCCGTTCAACTAAAGCACTTGCTGCTAAACGTAATGCTATTGGTAAATATTCACAAAGTTTGGCAATTTCACTGACGTGTTCCTCAATACGGTTAGAAATTTTTAAGAGAAGAGCTTCTGCATCATCTACAGACAATCTGCGGACGTGTTTTTGATATAAGCCAGGAAGAACAAACCTATGACGTGATGTTAGAATGAGAAGGCAACTCTCAGGAGGAATAATCGAAGCAATCTGTTCTGCATTAGCAACATCATCGAGGAATATAATTGTTTTTTGTTGATACAAAATAGAGCGATATAAGGTAAGTAATTCGCTTTGAGTTTCTGGAAGGTCGATTGTCGGATGATACGAATGAATAATCTGTCGTATTACTTCATTATCGGTCAGGGGGTAAAGACTTGTCCCTTTTAAATTTATGAATAGTTGGGCATCCGGGTAGAAAGCGAAAACTTGTTCAGCAAACTTAAGAGCCAGAGATGTTTTTCCTACTCCTGCTTCACCAAATAGCCCAATCATAGTTACCTCATCATATTTGAGAACATTATGAAGTTCTTTCAATTCATTCTGCCTCCCAGTAAAATCTCTAAGGGAGGATGGAAGTTGATGAAGCAATGGAGGGGTGAGTTGACTGTTCAGATAAGGGCCAAAAAATTCGTTAATAATATCAGAATGCTCTTTGACATACATGTCTAACACAGAATGAGGCCAAAATTCATAAGCGTATCCATATTTTTCACAATAACCTGATACAGTTTTTTCGTTTGACGCCGTAAGAACTGCATTAGTAACAAACACTACTCCTACAGGTTTTCTTTGAGGGGCATTTAAAGCCAATTGATTATATTTATCTATTTCAGCCTGTAAAGTAGAAGCCCCTATTTTTTGATACCGCTTGCATTGAAAATACCACAGTTCTTCACCAGATTCTGTTGGTTTATATGCAACTATATCGCGCCCTTGCTCATTTCCCCCTTCTCCTAAATGCTGGGGACGCAAATATCCCCTTTTCTTGATTAGCCAAAGGGTCATTCGTTCAAATTCTTCAGGAGATAATAGATGGAACGGTAGTGGTTTTATCGTAGCAATAACAGCTTTCATCTTAAATAGTTTCAGGCTCCCATAGGTAGCTATCTTACTTTATGAATACCTATTTAATATGATTACAACATTATCTGACAACAGGATTTAGGCTACATACTTGTAGTCTAAACACAAATTACGTATAAGAACATTTGAGTACGTCATGTGCAACTTTAATTCTACAAAGATTTCCTTGTGAACATAGCACTGAATGTGTATACGTGGGACGACCAAGAACCCACGTCACCATTCACCAAGGAGGTACGGCTATGTTCACAAGAGATGAGTTCATCATTTACGTGTATTGTTTCATTGTCCAGTATTACCAACGTCTCCTTCCGATCAAATTGCGTCAGGCTGGGTTTTCGCCGAAATTCAGTGATGAAGAAGCCCTGACCCTGGAAATTGTCGGTGAATACCTCGGCCTGGACACCGATAAGCAGATCTATCGCTACTTCCGAAAGCATTACCGGGCATGGTTTACGCGTTTACCCAGCCGCCCGACCCTGGTTCGCCAATGGCAGAACCTCTGGCGCGTGAAACAGATGATCTGGCAAGCCATTGTCCGCGACAGCGGGGCATGGGCGGATCCCATTCAACTCATTGATACCCTTCCCGTTCCCGTGTGTCATCCCAAACGGGCTCGCCAGCGGCGTGTCTTCCTGGATGATCCGATGTATCAGCCCTCCTATGGCTCTTGTGCCGCCAAAGACTGGCATTATTTTGGCATGAAAGGAGGCTTACGGCTTGCCAGTACCGGCATGATCGTCGCCGCCCCCTTGCTCCCGGCCAGTCCGCATGACCTTGACCTCCTGGACAGCCTCCTCCTTAATGTGCCTGAGGGGACGACCATTTTGGGCGATAAAGGCTTCATCGATCTCATCACCCAACAGCACCTCACGGAGGCCTGGGGGATTCTCGTGCAAACACCCCTCAAACGCAATATGACCGATCGACCACAGTTTCGCCTCCATCCCATTGGCAACCGTCTCCGGCGCCTTATTGAAACGGTGAATGGCCAACTGACGCAACGATTCCACGTCCAGTCACTTCGGGTCAGAAAGGGCTGGACGCTGGCTGCCAAATGGTTCCGGAAGATCTTAGCGCATACACTCTGTGTCTTTACCAATCTGAAGTACGGCTATCCTCCGACTCAGTTGGAAACACTCGTTTGTGACTAAAAGTTGCACATGACGTTTGAGTATATACGATCCAGATCCATTTCTTACAGATTGGCATCATGAATCGCATATAATATTATTCCACAGGGGTTGCTTGACTTGAAGTTGATGTCTATACACTCTCTTCTCCTACGGCCTGAACTAATTTCCAGTCAGAGGATGTATGGACGCTTTGCCATAAGTCATAGTTTCGCTGTAGAGTGAGCCAACTTTCCGGCGTGGTATTCGGAAAAGCCCGGGATAAGCGTAAGGCCATCTCGGGAGTGACCGACTTTCGTTCATTCACAATGGCCGAGACCGCTTTGCGCGAAACCCTGAGAATCTTCGCGAGTTTGCTGATTGTGAGCGAAAGGGGATGTAAATAGAGTGTTTTTAAGATATAACCAGGATGCCGAGGACATCGTCGTCTTTCTCGCATGTCTCTTATATGTCATAAGAAAGTTCCAATTGTCAAGTTTTTTGTAATATAATTTGTATGGGGAGAAGATGCCTGACGAGCCTCCTCATACGATACATTCAGCGCGGCTGAATAAATGAGACCGCGAATGCCATCGCGTTGAAAAATTCAGAATGTACTTCTTCCTTGACAAAACAGGCGTGCAATGTCACATACATTCTGAGAAGTGTGAAATTCCAATTTCACTGCCTGCTGAAAAGGAGAGACAGCCATGCGCTATTTTAATACTTCCGGGCCATGCCAGCCGGAAAAGCACTATACGGTTCTGCGCGAGAACCTGATCGCCAAAGGGCGGGAAATGGTGGCGCAAGGACGCTATTTCACCATTTTCGCGCCGCGCCAGGCCGGGAAAACCACCTACTTTCAATTGCTCTTACGGGCATTGGAGGCTGAACAGATCTACACGCCGATCTGGATTAGTTTTGAAAACCTGAAAACCGCGACTAGAGAAGAATTTTATAAAAGCCTTACGATTCAATTCCGCCAATACCTGGCCAAATATGGGATCCCTGTGAATACAGCGATGACCAGTCAGATTGATCTGGAAATTTTTTTTGGAGATGTCCGATCTCAAGCGCAACGTATTGTGCTGGTGATTGATGAATTCGAGGGCATTCCGGACTGTGTGCTCAGTGAAATCATGCACACCTTCCGCAAATTGTATCACCAACGCGAATTTCACGGGCTGCAAGCTGTGATCCTGGTCGGTGTGAGCACGCTCGCGGAATTAGTCGTCTCCACGGCGTCGCCGTTTAATGTGGTGGATGATATTCAGATTCCCTATTTCAGCCTGGCGGAAGTGCAGGAATTGATCCAGCAATATGTCACGGAATCCGGACAGGCGTTCGAAGCAGAAGTCATTAGCAAGATCTATGAGAATACCCGGGGGCAGCCGGGATTAGTCTGCGCGCTCTGTCAATACCTGGTGGAACAGGTCGCAACGGACCGGCAGCGGCCGGTCGCCATGCCGGATTTTTATCGGACGCTCAAGCATTTTACCACGGAACGGATTGATAAGAATATTACGAATGTGGTGCAAAAAGCCCGTATCAAACGCGATGTCATGCTGCGACTGTTGTTTACCGATATCCCCAGAGAATTTAACGTGAATGACCCGGATTTAGCATTCCTCTATGCCAATGGGGTGATTGGCAACGTCAATGGTGTCAATAAGAATTTAATTTTGTACCAAAAATCGGAAGATAAAAGTGTACCACCTCGCCTCTGAAAAATGATGTTGACAGTCATTCTGACACCTCCACCTTCGCCTCCTTAATTAACGATTGTTTTGCAAACACATGTTGGCGAAGTCGATAGCTGTGGCCTTTGATGTTCACGACTTTACAATGATGCAATAAGCGATCGAGGATAGCGGTTGCAATGACCGCATCCCCAAACAGTTCCTGCCAATCCCCAAAGCTCGTATTTGAGGTCAGAATCGTTGAACTCTTCTCATAGCGATACGACACAAACTGAAAGAAAAGATAGGCTTTCTGGCTGTCAATCGGCAGATATCCGACTTCATCCACCACCACTAAGCTTGAGGTGAGGTACGCCTTGTGCCGGGTTTGCGGCTCTTTGAGTTTCCGCATCAGGCTGTCCATCGTCATGAAATAGACCTTAAAGCCATGATAGCAAGCCTTGGTGGCCAGCGAGATGGCCAGATGCGTTTTCCCGACTCCGGGTGGTTCGAGAAACAGCACATTTTCCTGGTTTCGGATAAATTCCAAGTCAAAAAGCGTCATCACCTCCTGCTTATTGAGATGCGGATGAAACGAAAAATCATACTCTTCAACCGTCTTTGCCGCCGGCAAACCCGCCGTTTTCATGGCCGTCTGGATCCGGCGCTGCTCTTTGGCCGCTCCCTCTTCTTCCAGCAGATGATCCAAAAAGCTCAGAGAGGAACTCTTCTCCTGCTCAGCCGTATCCACACTGGTTTGCAACACCTCAGTCGCTCGGGTCAGTTTCAGGCGATTCAAATTCTCACGCAGCCGTTCAGAAATTAGTTGGTCCATACGCCACCTCCTGACACCAGCCGGTCATAATCCGCCAGCGGCCGATAGGCCACCTGCGGAAAGAGGCTGCCTGTCTTCAACCCTTGCGTGGCTTTGCCTTTCCCCTGGCTCTGCTGATACTTCCGGCGACGTTGGGCAAGATCCTGCCACGAGCTTTTCGTATAAGCCGGGCTGGCCGATTGTGCTGCCCTTCTTCTGGGATTCTTGATACGTGACCAGGAGTTCCTGATCGTCATAGACGCGGATCGTGCCAGCTTTCATCTTCAAAAGAATGTTCTTTCCAACGACATGATGGGGCACCACGTAGCGATTCCCGTTGTACGACACCTGACAATCTTTATACACCTTCCGAACGACTTTGATCGAGGTGGCATACTCCACCTGAGGGCGTGTCCCCAACTGGGCCTGCTCCTCCTGCCATCGCTGCGGCACTGGCTGTCGATGGGTGCCATGAATCCGCTGATTGGCCGGCTCATGCAACCCCGTCAGCAGATCGCGATTCGCTCGGGCCCCCGAATCAAAGGCATAGCCGCGCCAAAACCGTTCCCGAATAGAGGGCATCGGCCGTTCCACCTTGCCTTTGACCCACGGACTATATGGCGGACAGACCTCTGGAGTACCTCCATAATGATGCGCAAAGTACAGCCATTCCGTCTTCAAGGTCACCTGCCCGCCACGTCGAGTCATGACCACATGTTTCATATTATCATACAGCATTTCCTGCGGTACGCCACCAAGATCCTGAAACGCTCGAATATGCGCATCCAGAAACGTTTCAAGGGGACAACGCGGGACCAATTCGGCATACATGGCCCGAGAATACCCTAACAGCACCACAAACAGAAAGAACCGCTGGGGGCCTCCCTGTGCCGTCTCCACCTGAAACTCGCCCCAATCCATCTGCGCTTGACGGCCAGGTGCCGTTTCAAACCGAATATAGGCCAAACGCCTCTTCTCGGCCTTCATCCCCTGAACGTAGTGCCGGACGGGATCATAGCCGCCGGGATAGCCCAACGGACGAATCCGGTCAAAGAGCCAGGTGGCTTGATAGGCCTCTTCGTCCAACAGATCCTCAATCAGCTGTTTATAGGGATCCAGAATGGAGCCTTGCCGTTGCCCTTTCGTGTACGCGGGCAACTCCCCTCGTTCAAGGTAGCGTGTGACCGTATTGCGATGTCTTCCCAATTTTCTGGCAATGGACCGAACGCTGAGGCCTTGCCGATGTAATGCAAAAATGTCCATACAAACCTCCAGGGTAATCATGAGTCACTCCTCCGTTTTTCTCAGAAGAGTTCCGCACGTTTTTCACAATCTGGTACATTGTTCATTCCGATTTTTGGTACACTTTTGCATTCCTATTGACAGAAATTCTAATGCCAGCTTGAAGAAAGAGGTGCTAACGGTTGAACTGTGCAGTCCGGCCGTTTTTTGGCCGGGTCCGCACCAGTGAATGGTTGGACTTTTTTTGCCTTAATGCCATTTATACCCACAAGAAAGGCATACCGGCTTATGCACACAAAGCATTTCACCACATTCTGGACAAAACCATTTCTTAGTTTCATTTTGGATGAAATGTCTGAGCCCAAATTCATTTATCGTTTTAAGATTGTCGATCATGCTCATTCCATAATTTGTTCTGTAGCGCTTATCCAACTGCTTCAACCGGGCGCAAGGAAATTTACCACAAGTCTCAGAACAATACTTTATTTTGCCATTTGCAAGTTGTTCGCAATTTCTAATTCTGCACCTGTTACGGTATTCTGATTTTTTACTGTCTTGCTCGCCGATCTTTCGGCAACCTGGACAGGTATTTTTTTCTCGAACGTGCCCCAAGCAAAGACGGCAGTTCATTCCACAAGGCGCGATCAAATATGTGGGAATTGTTATCGTTATTTTTCGTCTTTCTGATGTCATAATCTGGGTATTCTATTTCGTTTGCAGTCCAACGCCCCGCTTCACCGGCGCACAACAACGGGCGCTGCCCAACCCGACAGAACACCGACTAATTTTCCAGCCCGCTGTTGTGGTCGGGTAGGTAGCCAGCGAGTTACCGGTCAAGCCGGTACTTTTCCAACTACCCCCACCGAACCGCTGACAGGGGTAGGTATAACGTGAGAGACAAGCTCGTGTGCCCTGTCTCCTGGCGATCAATCGCCAGTCTCAAAGCGAAAGGACGCTGAAGCGCCCTCTGACATTCAGCAGCGGGCTTCAGCCTGCTTCAGCTTTGAGACCGGCCATTGATGGCTGGGCGGACGAGGCATCAGCACACCATACCTACCCCTGTTAGCCATCGAACCGGACATGCCACTTTCACGGCATCCGGCTCTCCAGTGGCTTGAGTTCGAGGTCGCCTTACGGCATCCTCTCCTGTGCCCTGGTACTTGACCACCATCATCAACCGCATGTCGCATGTCTCCGGCGTCGTTCACAGGACACGTGCCAGTCTGTCCCACTTCGCCTTGTCGTTGGCTTTCCCAACCGCTGACTCCTCTTGGGACTCCGTGACCGTAGGACTCGCGTCCCGTAGGCCATCCCGCTTTCCCTGCCTGCTCTGTGTCCTCGTGGGCTTTCGCCTCATTTCGAGTCATCAGGGTGGGCTACGGGGGACTCTTGGAAGTTGCCCCGTGTTTCCTTTGGAAACAATTCACTCACGCCGTGAAACGGCGCACTCGCCGTTCATGCGCCTTATAGGTGTACCAGGAATAACATAAATAAAAAGTATTTGTCAACATTCAGATTCGATCACCACAATGAACGGAACGAACGTCTCGTGTCAACAAGAACTATGCCACAACAAGATGTCGCGTAAGGTCGCCCCGCGGAGCGGACGAATCGCCTGCGCGCACACGTGATGTTTCTCACGAGCGCTTCGACGCCCCGCGGTTCCAGTCGGTGCGCAACGAATCCTCAGAGGAGGTCTATGACGCAGGACTCAGTCCTCTAAGTCTTTCGCGGCACCGCCCGGCGGCGAGCTTCATGACGACCAACAGCCCCATCAGTCCCCCCATCCCCCTCGGCGACATCCTGACTCCCATCACCCAGGCGCTTCCGGACGATGGACACCACCCGGCCCCTCCTTGGCCGTCACCCGTCGCCCCGATCCCTGACCTCTCGACCCCGCCAACCCCGGCCACCCCTCCGGCTCAGGACGCGCCAGCGTATGCCTTGTTCATCGCTCTTGATTGGGCCGATGACCAGCATGACGTCTGCGTCCTGGATCCCGTCACCCAGCAGCGCCCCCAGCAACGGCTGGAGCACAATCCCACGGCCCTCCACGCCTGGCTGGCCGACCTGCACCGGCGATTCCCCGGACGACAGCTCGCGGTGGCCTTGGAACAACAGACCGGGAGTCTGCTCACCCTGCCCCGCGACACATTGACGGGGTTACGACCCGACGACCCCCTTCCCCGCCAGATCCGCATCCTCACCCGGAAACGTCGCGACGCCGTGAACCTGCGCACCCAGTTCTCCACTTGGCTGAACGACCTGTTGAAGCAAGACGTCCCGCTGTTTTTGCAGGGCTGCGGGGAAGATCTCGTTGCGCCCCTGGCCTGCCGGTTGCTGCGCGACTATCCCTCGTTCGACGCGCTGAAACAGGCGACCCCAGACACGTTGCGCCAGTTTTACGTCTCCCACGGCTGTTGGAAACCCGCGGTGATCGCCCAGCGTCTCCAGGTCATCCTCGACGCCGAACCGCTCACCACGGCTGCCGCGATCATCCAGCCTGCCATCCTGGACGTCACGATGCTCGCCGACCTCCTGCTGACCGTGGGCGACCACATCGCGACCTGGTCCCGATCCACCCCGATGCCGCCATTGTTACGCGCCTGCCCGGCGCAGGCGCGGTCTTCGCGCCTCGGCTGTGAGCCGCCTTCGGCACAGATCGGACGCGCTTCGACTCGGCGAGGCAGGGGCAGACCACGGCCAGCATCTCGCCCGTCCCCGTCGCCAGCCGTGCGACGCGGGTCGTGCACTGGCGCCCAGCGTGCTCGACGTTTCTCCGCCAGAGCTTCCAGGAATACGCCAATGACTCGATCCGCCACTCGATCTGGGCGCGGGCCTATGATCAGAGGCAACGGGATCGCGGGAAAGGACATCAGGCCGCGGTGCGGGCCTTCGCGTTCACGTGGATTCGGGTGATCTTCGCCTGTTGGCAGGCCCATCAACCCTATGACGAACCCCACTACATGAAAGCCCTCCAATAGCGCCATGCGCCGTTGCTGGACTATGTATCAAAGAGCGACCAGGTGTTCGGGAAACACTCACACCTTCCGTCAGCCATGAAAAACAGGAGGACGACGACGATGGACCTTCACCTTGTTCACAAACATGCATTTTTTTCTTGACGGTACACCTCAGAGGGCTCGTTAGGGCTTTTCTCCCACTATCCCGACAATTATAATAAGTCTCTCTCATCTGGAATGCTTTTTATGATGACTTCTTTTAGTTCTGGATAGTGCTGTTCTGCCCACACAGATAGGATCGTAGCTAAGGCTTTGGTTTTATAGTGTTCGTTCAGAACCATCTTCCCGATTGTATAGGCATCTTGCCATCTTTCTTGTGTTGCATATGTCTGAGCAATCGTCACGAATGCTTGTTCTTGAAAATCTTCTTCGCAATCGATAAATTGACAAGGATCAATAGCGTTGAGTTGAGTAAGGCATTGTATAGTCTGGTCAAAATCATGAAGTTCGGCATAGCTTTCTGCAAGGCTTTGTAACATAGCGGCTCTGGAAACAGGATCGTGTTCTTGCTCTGTACGTTGAACCATCTTTTCTATGACGTGTAAGACTTTTTCAGGCTGCCCAAGTTTTACATACATATCAGTTACTTGAGGAAGTGTATCATACGAGTAATTCTCTGTTTGAATGGCTTTCTCAAGAATTTGGGTCGCCCTGTTTTGCTCGCCTAATGCCACAAATTCCTCAACAATACTCAAAAGAAGCCAATCATTCATTCCTGGAGATTGGAGGGCTTCCTCAAAGTATCGTTTTGCCTTCTCAACCTTTCCTATTACGACTAATCCCCGTGCAAATTTTGTCAAATACCAGGCTTTCATTGATGCGTTCTCTTCCGTGATGGCGTCTAATACAGTTTGAAATACTGCCATCATCTTGTCAACCTGTCCAAAACGGAGAGAGGCAATCGCAATGTCAACCCTTGCCCCTGCTTGACAGTGAGGATGGATCACGGTCGTAACAAAATGCATGGCTGTATCAAATTCTCCAAGTTTACCAAATATTGCCGCCACCTCTTCTTTGCTGCTTGTACGACAATTTGAACCAAATTGAAGTTGCTCTAAAATATGCATCATGCGGTGAAGATATGGGACGATTCGTTGACTCTCTCCAATAATAGACGCATCATCTGTGATGGTCTGCAATATATCCATTAGAATAAAAAAATCGAGAACAAGCATCCCTATTTCCTGAGCATCATATAACTTTTCTAATCGTACTGTGGCAGACTCGATACATTTGATAACGAAATCATAATCCTGTAGTTTGACAGCTACCTGAGCAAGAATACCTATTTCAAACATGGAATCGGTGGCCTCAAATGCGGTGTTTGCAAGTCTCATCGCACGTTCTGTATCGCCCAGTGTTGCCGCAACAAGTGCCAGATAACTGAGTTCGTCTGATGGATATAAATGATTTTCTACAATAAACAAGGCATCCTCCCAATAACCAGCTTTAGCAAGAGCTGTTGTGATTGCTGGAAGTCTCTCACCACGACAGCCCCGTTCTACAAGCTCATTCTTTATACGAATTTGAATTTCATATTTTTGACTTACAAGCGATACGCCCTAACTGAAGAGATGAGCAGCATCAGCCCCGCCCCTGCCGCCTCACGTCGTCGATGTTGCCTCTCTTACCGCCACCTGCGGGGCTGTGATGGCGGTCTCCATCTCGTGTGTTGAACATCTTGCCCGTTGGCACGATTCTTGCTTATGGAGATTGCTCTTTGTGGCCTCTTTTACGCGTTTGCGCAGCTTCGTGCAACAATGATATTATCCAGTTCTGGATAACATGCTTTTTGTCATGCTATCCAGGTGAACGTGTCATAAGTCGCCATTTTTTTGAGACATTTTCTTGACATCTACCGTTTCGTATGGTCGTTTCAACGTTATGCCTTGTCAAGAACATTTACTGCTTTTTTCCTAACAACGCCTGACAACAGCATTGTATCGCAAGTATCTTGCTTATAAAGGGCAACAGAACGCATTTATGGAACTGGATCAATTACGCAGCTTTGTCGCTGTCGCGAAGGAAGGACATCTCACGCGTGCGGCCAGACGCTTATTCATCAGCCAACCTGCGGTGAGCGCACATATCAAACTGCTCGAAGAAGAGTTAGGCGTTACGCTCTTTACCCGAACGCCGCAGGGGATGCTATTGACGAAAGAAGGTCAGATCTTAAAGGTGCAAGCCGAAACCTCTTTGAACGCAATCAATGAACTGTTTCAGCAAGCCAAACGAATGCAGAACGAATTAGCCGGAGTCATCAAAATCGGGCTGAATGCGGACCCGGAATTTCTCAAAATCGGCGATTTTTTTTCGGTGATGGCTGAACAGTATCCCCAACTGGAATTTCATCTGCTGCAACGCCCTTCATGGGAGGTCATAGAGGAAATTCAGAATGAGGTGTTGGATATCGGCTATATGTTTGGCGAATACTCAAATCCCAATATCAAGGCGATTTTGTTGCGAACCTTCAATTTACTGGTGATCGCTCCCACTAGCTGGAAAGATCGTCTTGAACGCGCCGCAGATTGGCATGATCTTGCCGTGTTTCCCTGGATATGGAGTTGCGAAAATTGTCCGCATTAGGGGCGTACTGGCGGAAAATGCAGCCACCTTTGTGGCGGCTGCATCCATTTGAATATTTCTGGATAATGGTGTCTTAGTTCAGACAGGAGCCATCTTGCAATCTGTCACGATCCTGATCCTGGTCTTTATCTTTGCTCTGATCCTGATCCCGATCCTGGTCTTGAGTCTGGAGGAGCAAACAGGAACCATCTTGCAATCTGTCGCGATCCTGGTTTTTGTCCTGATCCTGGTCTTTGTCCTGATCTTGGTCTTTGTCCTGATCCTGGTCTTTGTTTTGATCTCGATCCTGGGATGCACTACTCTGGCAAGAGCCATCTTTTGATCGCTTCTGGTCTCGATTCCGGTCCTTAGCAAGAGCAGAACTGACGCTCAACAAAATCACCAGCAAGAACACAACCCCACATTTCAGCACTTTTGTCATGATATTACCTCCGTTTGCGAATGATTCATGAGTATGACGATCAGAACGTATTGAGAAATACAAAATTCTCGTGATTCGGAATGCTCATCACGTGCAGAAGTATATGTCACCACCCATGACACACCCTTGTTACGATATTTTATATGGTTGTTTCTACCAACGCGAAAAAGGTTAAAAATAGAAACATGCCCGAAGTATTTAAGCTGTCACTATTTGCTCACCTTCTCGCGTATAATAAAACACCTATCATCTCAAAAATCAATGGGCAGTGATGCCCATTGATGTATAGGTAATACTGCCTATATACCTGAGGGTCAGGGGAATCATGCTGGATGGGAGGAGGTATAACCCTCCTGGATGGCGTATTTTACCAGGTTAGCGGTATGCTTGATATTCAGCTTTTTCATAATATTGGTACGATGATGTTCTACGGTTCGGACGCTTATACACAGGACATCTGCAATCTCTTTATTCGGTAATCCTTCGGCAATGAGCTTGAGTACTTCTCGTTCACGTATCGTTAAAGGATTAGATTGCAATGCCGTATAGCCCTTATGGTGCGCCTGGATGAATTCATGGGCCAACTCCCCAGACAATAGCGGTGAAATGTAGTGTCCCCCCTGCCGAATCGTGTCTATGGCGGCAAACAATTCTGTATCGGCATCCTCTTTGAGCAGGTAACCCTCGGCGCCAGATGCGATAGCATGGTACACATACTCCTTGTTTTTGTGCATGGTCAGGATCAAAATTTTCACATCCGGCAACATGATCTTAATTTCCCGAGTCACTTCAATGCCCCTGAGATTCGGCATAGATATATCTAAAATCACCATATCGGTAGGAATGGTTTTGAGACATTCAAGGAGTTGAAGACCATCATCAACCTCTCCAACAACTTCCAGATCAGTCGTGTCTTCAAGAATGTGCTTGATACCCTGACGAAACATCACGTGATCATCTACGAGCACAATCCGATATGAGTTCATACTTGCATTTCTCCTTGATTCATGGGAATCGTGACGGTAATTCTGGTTCCTGTCTCGCGTTGACTCCAAATATCCAGAGTTCCTCCCATCATTCGCGTGCGTTCATACATAGCTACCAATCCCAGTCCCTTTTTATTGAAATTGTTGTGGATCATCTTTTTCGCATCAAATCCTTTACCATCATCTTCGATACAACACATCACATGATCACTTGATTTACTGATCACAATGGACATACGGCTCGCCTGGGCATGCTTGACAATGTTTGTCAGGGACTCTTGAATCAGTCTATACAGCATGATTTTGCTGTTCTGTGAAAAGACCTGTTCAACATCTGCCATATCAAGGGAACTCTGAATAGGGTAATATTGCGTGGTGGTCTCAACCAGCCACCGAATCGCAGCCGAAAGTCCTAAGTCCTCAAGAATAGATGGGCTTAAATCGCGGGAAAGCCGGCGAACATTTTCAGTCACCTCATTGATGTAACTGAGGATTTCATCGCAATCTTTTTGTAACTTGACCTGCTCTGGTGATAGTCCGGTTCGGATGGATCGCAATTTCAGCTTTAAGACCATGAGGGATTGTCCCAGTTCGTCATGCAGTTCTCTGGAAAGTCGCCGACGTTCTTCTTCCTGCGCTTTTAGTAATTGGGAAGAGAGAAAATGAAGCTCTCGCTCCGACTCTCGCAGCGCTTCCTCTGTCAACTTACGTTCGGTAATATCTCTGGCGATTCCCACCACGCCAATATCCATTCCATTCTTATCTTTCAGCACCGCTGCGGAAAACAACACTGGAATCCGTTTCCCTTTTTTGGTGATGTAATCCATCTCATAATTGACAATCGAGCCTTCAGCAAGTAACCTTTGGAATCCTTCGCGACGAAAGATTCGCTCTTCCTGCGATATTAAAAGATGGATATCATTCCCAATCAGCTCATCTTCCCGATACCCCAAAAGTTCGCAAGTTGTCCGATTGACACTTTGAATTTTCAGGTCCGGCGCAATCACAAGCAGCGTATCATTCATACTTCCGATAATACTATCAACATAATCCTTCGAGATCGTCGTTCTCCGTAAGTCCTCAGTCATCTTATTGAATGAATCAGCTAACGTCCCGATCTCGTCATTTCTTTTGATCATCAGGCGGGTATCGAGATTGCCGTTTGCGACGTTCCCAATCGCCCTGGTAATTTGTTTAATCGGTGATGCGATAAACGTCGCTAAAAGATAGGCCAATATAACGCCGATCATAGTAGTCACAAGGCCGATAAACAAGATTTGTTGCTGAGCTTTTGCCACTTCCTGCTCCACAGCCATATACGAGTATCCTAATCGAACCGTTCCCAGCCGGACACCTGACACTCGAACAGGGACAAATAAATCATAGCAGTGTTCTCTTTGCTTGAGGACAGAGGGTGGGCTATAACCGGGGATCTCTGAGTGTATGGCGGCAAGACTTAATTGATCCTGATATGTCTGGCCAACCTCATCCAGGTCGCTGTGCATAATCACCCGGCCGTGAGGATCGATGATCATCAGATAACGAACATAATCCTGCTCCATCGAGTGATTGATAAAACGTCGGAGCGAGGGTAAATCGTTCAGCAGCAACGGTCGCACAGTAAACGTGGCTAAGTCAGCAGCCACAGCAAGACCTCTTTTACGAAGCTCAGCCTCCAGGGTTTCTTTTTCGCGCATGGTGGTGATGATGCCTGTTACAAGGACAAGTAACACAATTAACGTCTCAATTAAGATAGTTAACTTTGTCCGTAACCCAAATCGTATTCCCTGAGGTAAGAATTTCATCGAATTTCCTACTATTCTTGTATGTGTCCTATAAGCGCCCGTATGCCATTATAATCCGCATCAGAAGATCTCCGAAATCCGCCTATTTCAGCATTCTGCAAAATCTGGACATGCGCAGGGTGCTGGTTATCCAGCCGCAGTAATGCGCGGTTTACCTCGCTTACAATATCCGGCTCTAATGCTTTACGAGCAGCAAAGACCCTCGTAGGGACATCATCGGTTCGCGCGATAATCATCAGTTGACTGGCTTCAAATCCAAGTTCCTGCTGTTTGTTGAGGTGGGTTTCAAGAAAATGGTGACATACGACTCCGGCATCAACGGTTTTCAGATAGACGTGAAACGCAATATCTTCACAACAGCCTCCATTGGAATAGGCTCTCAGGTCGTGATCAATATTGATCCCGTGCTCTTCAAACAATAATCTGGCTGCCAGCCATTTCGCCGCCGAGAGTTTTGGTCCAAACATCACATTCTTGCCGCGCAAATCCTCCATGCTCTGTATCCCGCTTTCTTTCCTGACAACAACCACCCCTGCCTGGATGGTGGCGCCCTCTCGAGTAAGCGCCTGAAGAAGAGCGTTTTGGTCATACAAGTTGGCCAATCTCACATAAGTATGCGGGTCCTGGAAGACAAAATCTATCTCCCCATTGGTCATCGAACGTTCAAACTCAGCAAAATCTGCCGGGACAAGAAGTTGAAAGTTGAAACCGGTCTCCTGTTCGAGATAGGCGATGAGTGGGTGAAATTTTTTAAAGGAGGTGACGATATCGCTGCAAGGAAGAATCGCCAGGTTAAACGTCGTTTGCGCAGCATCAACATCGCTGCCAAAAGACGGCAGCAGACATACACAAAAAAGCGTCAGAAGAATTCTTCGATTCAGTTTACGGCTTCGCATATCTACCTCCTCACACGGTTTCTTCAAGTATAAAAGACCCTGACAGGTTAAAGCAGTTCTTAGATAAATAGCTAATCGATTTCATATAAAAATTCAAGTTCGCAACTAGCGAAATCTAAGCTCTATCCAATTTGTATTCGTCGTTTCCCCCGGCGAGAAAACGGATCGGCGTTGCTGTACTTTACCTCTACAAGGATTTCCGATGGCAACTTCGCAGCCAAAGAGGTCGGATCAAGATGCAATCTCTGGTGTGGTGGGCATCAAATGGCGTGCGCTCTATAATGACCGCACCAGAGCATTCAATGATTCTGCGATCGCAACGAGCTTCTGGCAGTCAATGATATCGGGCGTATCTGCGGATGTATGAGTCACAGTCTCCATTAGCTCGGGCATACATTCGGATGTGAAGGCCACGGATGGAATCCGGCTCTGCACAAAAATCATATGATCCCCATTGAACCATGGTTTGCCAGGCACTAGACCGTCAAAACCCCGAAAGACATCTTTGGATTTCTTCTCAAGAGGAAGAGGGCATTCATAAAACGAGTATGCTGACCTCCCTCTCTTATAACCTACGTCATCGATGTTCACGGCAAGCAACACGCTGGGGAATTCATCCCCGTATCGCTTAAGGTAATCCATTTGACCACCTGCGCTATAATGGTCTTCACCATTAAGAGCAGCAATTTCAATGCAATTCTCTCCGCGGTAGTTGGACAGCATCTCAGCGCAAAGAAGCAAAACGGCTATGCCAGAAGCGTTGTCTGAAGCACCAGGAGCGCTTTCGTAGGCATCGATGTGTGCAGTGATGACGATCTTTCTGGCTGCACTCACGTTCAATCTGGCAATGATGTTTGTTGCACTCGACGGAAGTCGGCTGGCGTCTATCTTCAAATGAAATGAAGCGCCCTGTCTGGCCGCCAGGACATCGCCAACAGTATCCCGACAGTAAACACTTGGGATATCGAAATCCCCGTCCACAATCAGGGGAAATGGGTATAACGCCCCAACTTGTTCCGGCTTTCTCTCTGTAGCTGTGATTACCCCTGCCGGCTTATGGCTCTCCAACAGAGCAATTATCTTCTGGTGATGCTCCGGATTGTAAAAAACAAAATTCTTGGGCATCAACTGCTCGGAGCATATCATTCCTTTCATTAACAGAATCTTGCCCTTACAGTTAATACTTTTTAGTTCCTCTAGAGTTGGGACAGTGATCAGTTCAGCCGAGACATCGCATCCCAAAGTATAGGGACTGGCATAGACTTCGAAGGCTTTTTCATCATTTGTTAGCGCTACTCCGTTGCAGATGTAGTCCAGACACTGAAAAGGAGTAACATCAATTTCATATCCATGCAGTCGAATATTGTCTGCAAAGAAATCCGTTGCTTCTCGGTTTCCTGAAGATCCCGTTCGTCTGTTTGGTTTCACCCTGCACAATATCCCCAAGTAGAACTGCGCTTTTTGGAAATAGTCATCTGGCTTCATTGCCTGCTCCTCGATCGAATTGTCCATGCTTTTGCCGCCCAACGCCGCGCATAACGCGCCACAAAGAACGGGCGCAACACAACCTGACAGAATAGCGACCAATTTTCCCGCCCGCTCGTCCTGGTCGCCGTTCATGCGCCTTATAGGTGTACCAGGAATAACATAAATAAAAAGTATTTGTCAAAATTCAGATTCGATGACAACAATGAACGGAACGAACGCCTCGTTAGGTATGTACTCATTTTTTCCGATATTGGGTCATTCTGCCTTTTCCTCGTACCTCAAGGATACTTTCTTTGACCAAGTATTGTAAATCTCGACTGGCTGTTGCTGATGAGATGCCTTTGTTGATTCTCATATAATCTTTTCTATCAAACCATTCCTTGAAGGATCTCAAGGCATATTCTGCTCGTTGTGTGACGTCATTCGTTGGAATTTTGGCAGCATTGAGCGTAGCTCGTAATGATTCATGAATCGCATTGAGCATATATTCGATAAATACCGTCGAGGTTCCCGAACGATCAGCCTCGGCGAGGACATGGTAGTATTCGGCTTGACGTTGTTTTATCGTGTCTTCGACCGGGATATATTCAAAGATCGGATGCGCTTCCATGAGTAAGCGGGTTTGCCAATATCTGCCCATGCGCCCATTCCCATCTTCAAACGGATGGATAAACTCCATTTCATAATGAAACACGCAGCTTTTAATGAGCACGACATCATGATCATCGCGAAGATACGTAAACACATCCTGCATGAGCGTTGGTACCATTGTAAAACTCGGAGCAATATGCTTCACTTCGACGCCATTCGTGATGCCAACGTGCGTCATTCGAAACTGTCCCGGTCGCTCGATTAACCCTGACATCAAAATGCCGTGAACCGTGAGAAAATCCTGGAGTGAAAACGCATCAATTTCTGGTAACATCTCATAGGCTTTGATCGCATTTTGGACTTCAAGAATATCTCTTTTCCGCCCGATGACGTGGACATGATTAATAATGGCCGTAATTTGCTCAATATCGAGCGTATTGCCCTCAATCGCTAATGACGAATGAATCGTTTTGATCCGATTTTGTTTCCGTAATGTCGCTTCAGGTTTGATTAATCGCAGGCTGTTACATTGTCCCAGGGCCTCATTGATGTGCCCATAGATCTCTAATATTCTATTGGAGAGTTCATACGGTGGTCTCATACAACCATGATAGTATCACATGATATTATCATCAAGTGAAAAATGCACATATCAATAATTTTTCTTATCACCTGCTGTTATCGGGCATACCTAACGCCCAACTAAGCGGCTGAATGCCCGCCCTTGACCGAGAGCAACCAAGCAAGAGCCACCACAACACCTTGACGACGGGCAATTTACGTAACAAGACCACGCGGGCATTCAGTCCGTTTCAGTTGGATTGTTAACGCCCTTTTCATCCAGTTTACCTCTTTTTTTCTCGCGTCATGTTTGATTCCTGCCATGCGACGTTCTACTCACTCTTTTTGAGACGTACTCCTTTTTGTTGTTCTTCTATGGCTGCCTTTCTTGTGCCATCTCATCAGCTCGTTTCATGCACTGAGGTTCTCGACATCAGCGAGATCCTGGTATCGTCCGGCAAGTCGTTTATTGATTTTCAAGTGTTCGACATCAATAAAGGGAAGACACACTCCGTCAATGATGTCTTCCTCTTTGTTGGCGTAACACATTTCAAACTCAACGCCTTTGAGACTCGTGAGTACGTCAATTCGATTGGGAGGATAGCCTAACTGAATGGTATATTCTGGGCGTAAAAAATCATCGGCACTGATGTCTAATGCGCCAAAACCGAAGTCATGTAAAACCTGCAACAGTTTCTGGGCGTTCGATGGTGTTCGATTGATCCAAATATCAATATCTTTTGTATAGCGAGGATACCCATGAAAGGCGACAGCATACCCTCCCACGACAAGATACTGCACATTATGGGTGTTTAATAATTCGATAAATTCTTTGAAATCTGGGCTGATGATCATATTTCCAGGCAATGTATTCTTGCCGAATCGCTTCAAGGGTAGCAAGGCGCTGGGTATGTGATTGCGTCTTCCAATACGTTACATCACGTGGAGCCTCGTCGGTTCGGACAATATGAATCACTTTTTCCATACATTCCTTTATGTCTGGGAGGTTATAAAATCGTCATTTCTGTTCAACTCGACTCTTTGAGCATATCAGATATGTGATTCCTGTCAATGTTTTTCTGTCAAGATTCACGAACAAGAACGCCTCATCATGTCGTGACAAGACTCATCATATTATATACTCTCTTTTTTCGTGCCATTGCTTATTTTTCTCGTATTCTTTGCGGAAGAAGTTATCTCTACAGAAAGGCTTATTGAGGGCAACGCCGCGCATAACGCGCCAAGAAAGGCGGGCGTTACTGCGCTTGAGGTTTGGCAACCAACATTTCCGCCCGCCTTTCTTGGTCGCCGTTCATGCGCATTATAGGTGTACCAGGAATACAATGATAAAAAATAGTTGTAAAAAATCGAATTCGACGACAACAGTGAAAGGATCGAACGTTCCTTATCAACAAGAACGATAACGACACCGTGTTCAGCGTGAGATTGCCCTGAGGGCAAGGCTCACGACGATAAGTCTTTCGCGGCACTGGCCGGCGGCGATCCGGATCACGTTGCAATCACAAGAAGGAGGAGACTTTCTATGAAGACCACCAGCCCCATCAGCCCCCCTCTCGCTCTCGGTGACATCCTGGCCGACCTCACCCAGGCACTCCCGGACGAGAACCAACGGTTCTCTCCTCACCCTCCCACCGTCGTTCCAACGCCTGCCCCCACGAGACGGGCTGTGACTCCCCCGTCGCCAGCTCGCCCGGGAGACGTCCCGCACGACGCGCTCTTCATCGGCATTGATTGGGCCGATGACCATCCTGACCTCTGTCTCTTCGATCCAGCGACCCAACAACGGACCTCGCAGTCCATCGCTCATGATCCCCCGCCGTTCTGCATGCCTGGCTCGCCAGTCTGCATCGGCGATTCCCCGGACGACAACTGGCAGTGGCGTTGGAACACAAAACCGGGAGTCTGCTCAACCTGCTCGTCGAAGCTGCGGCGAGGATCTGGTTGCCCCAATGGCGTGCACGCTGTTGCAGGCCTACCCGTCGTTCGACGCCCTGAAACACGCTGACTCGGACACGCTGCGCCAATGCTACCTCTCTCACGGCCGTTGGAAACCCGCCGTGATCGCCCACCGCCTCCAGGTCATCCGTGACGCCGAACCGCTCACCACCGATGCGGCCATCATCCAACCCGCCGTTCTGGACGCCACGATGCTCGCCGAGCTGCTGGGGACGGTGAGCGACCACATCGCCGCCTGTGACCGGGCCCTTGCCGCGTGGTTCCCCACGCATCCCGATGCCGCCATCTTTACCAGTTTGCCCGGCGCGGGGGGCGTGTTCGCGCCCCGTCTGCTCGCCGCGTTTGGCGCGAACCGTACCCGGATTGACTCCGCGGCGCAAGTGCAAAACACGGCCGGCATCTCGCCGGTGACGGCTGCCAGCGGCACGATGCGCGTCGTGCATTGGCGACCGGCCTGTTCCAAGTTTCTCCGCCAGAGCGTTCAAGAATATGCCAACGACTCGATCCGCCATTCGATCTGGGCGCGAGCCTATGACCAAAGGCAGCGAGAGCGCGACAAGGAACATCAGGCCGCGGTGCGAGCTCTGGCCTTTCAATGGATTCGGGTGATCTTCGCCTGTTGGCAGGTCCATCAGCCGTATGATGAACTCCGGTATCTGCGATCACGCCAACAGCGCCATGCGTCCTTATGTGTCAAAGAGCGATCAGGTGTTCGGGAAACACTCACACCTTCCGTCAACCATGAAAAACAGGAGGACGACGACGATGGACCTTCACCTTGTTCACAAACATGCATTTTTTTCTTGACGGTACACCTCAGAGGGCTCGTTAGCGCAGCTTGCTGTGCTCTGGCTCCCTGTGCTCTTCAATGGCGCAGAATCATTCAGTCATGGCTCCGTGAAATCCATCAGGAAACCAGACACCTTCCAGTTAATGAATAAACAACAATCAATCTGTTGTCAATAATTTTGAATAGGACGCGCAAAAATTTCTTGCCTTTGTTGTTCGTTAAAATAGTAGAGAATTTGCACTTTTATTAATATGAATTTACTTTAAAACAAAAAGGTTGTTTATGCTGCACTCGGGACTTGTTTCGATTACTTTTCGTCACTTATCGCCGCGAGAAATTATCAGGCTGGTCGTGCAAGCAGGCTTAGAGGGGATTGAGTGGGGTGGGGACATTCACATCCCGTCTGGCGATTTCTTCCGGGCGCGGGAAGCACGCCGCATGAGCGCTGAGGCCGACCTGCGCATCGCGGCTTACGGTTCCTATTATCGCGTTGGGCATGAAGATTCCGGACCGTTTGAGGCGGTGCTGGAAACGGCGTTGGAATTGGAAGCTCCGCTGATTCGGGTCTGGGCCGGAATTCAAGGAACAGATAGGGCAGATGCGGCGTATTTTCACCGGGTTGTTGAGGATTCCCGGCGTATCGCAGAATTAGCAGCGCAGGCCGGAATCAGAATCGCCTACGAATTTCACGCGGATACGCTGACAGATACAAATGAAGCTGCTCGCAAACTCCTCAGCACTGTGGTGCATGAGAATATCGCCTCATACTGGCAGCCGCCGCGTTATTCGACAGTTGAGTACAATCTGGCAGGTATTGCGGCGGTGTTGCCCTGGCTGCAGCATGTGCATGTGTTCAACTGGCAGATCAAAACTGGCGAACGGCTGTTACTGGCAGAGGCAGAAGCAAGCTGGCTGCGTTATCTCAGGGAAATAAATACTACCGGCCGCAAGCATTTTACAATGCTTGAATTTGTGAAAGGCGACGAGCCTGAAATCTTTCTGCAAGATGCGGCCACGCTTAAACAATGGCTGGTGCTGGTAAATCGGGAAACAGCGTCATAAACGTAAAAAACCGGGTTTTTTGAAAAAACCCGGTTTTTTTGTCACAAGCAGGTCAAAGACGAGCTTTGACACTCCTGTCTTTAGTGCTGGCGGATAATTTCTTTGACACGCTGCAAGCGGCTGGTGTTTTCCATTTCGGCCAGGGCCAGTTTCATCATAATATCGCGTTCGCTCTCTTCTAATTGGGGAATCAGCATATATTCGAGCACGTTCACCCGCCGGCGGGTCGTTTCGATCTCATAGGCGAGTAACGTAATGGCTTTTTCTTTTTCGGACAGAACGGCAAGCTGTTTCAGGGCCTCTTTCGTTTGACTGACTGCCAGATCAAGGTCGGCCGGCGTTGACGTGAAGCCATAATCAAAAGGATTCTCTCCGTTGGTTTTCACGTGAAACTTCGGTACTTTGAGATTGAGGATTTGTTGACTTGACGTCTCAATCTCGGTTGAGAGGACCGGAAATTGAATGATGCTCTCGAACGAACTGGTTGGCATTTCCGCTTCGGTCATGGCAAACAACCCTAGACACTGTTTGAACGTATCTTCTGTTTCGATTCGCAGTTTCCGTTCTTCTTTCGTGATTGCCATTAATTCCTGGATCAGCTTATCTTGCTTATCTTTGAGCAATTTATGCCCGCGTCTGGCAATTTTCAACCGCTTCCGCAACTTCAAGAGTTCCATACGGTTCGGTTTGATTTGTTGTTGTTTCGCCATAGTCTTTCTGTATTGAAAATTGATTAGTGATTGTTGAAAACTGGAACACTCTCATTCAATCTTCAATCCGCTTTTTTGAGCTTTGCTTGAAAGGGACGCAGATATTTTTCGACAAAGGCCGGACGAATGCGTTTCAATTCGTTTTCCGGAAGAGCAGCTAAGAGTTCCCATCCTAAATCAAGGGTTTGCTCGATGCTGCGGTTTTCACTTTCATTCTGTTGAATAAAGCGGCGTTCCATATTATCTACAAAGTCATAGAAATTTTTGTCGCTTTCCGTCAGAGCGTCTTCGCCAAGAATCAACGCCAATTCTTTGGCCTGGCGTCCACGCGCATACGCGGCGTACAACTGATTGGCGACATCAGCATGATCTTCGCGGGTTTTGCCCTGTCCGATCCCTTTTTGCATCAGCCGCGACAGGGATGGAAGAATATCAGCCGGTGGATACACACCTTCGCGATGGAGCGGACGGCTGAGCACAATTTGCCCTTCTGTGATGTACCCGGTCAGATCGGGAATCGGATGTGTAATATCATCGCTCGGCAGGGTTAACACCGGGATCTGAGTGATAGAGCCTTTTTTGCCTTTAATTTTCCCGGCGCGTTCATAAATGGTCGAGAGATCAGTATACATATAGCCTGGGTAGCCCCGCCGACCCGGAACTTCTTTGCGGGCTGCGCTGACTTCACGCAAGGCTTCGCAGTAATTTGTGAGATCCGCCAGGATAACCAGCACTTGCATTCCTTTCTGAAACGCCAGGTATTCTGCGGCGGTTAATGCAAAGCGCGGGGTTGCAATGCGCTCGATTACCGGGTCGTTCGCGAGGTTTACAAACAGCACGGAACGTTCCAAAGCCCCGGTCTGGCGCAGGTTCGAAATAAAGTAATCAGCCTCTTCAAAAGTAATCCCGAGCGCAGCGAAGATCACCACAAATTCTTGGCCTTCTCCGATAACCTGGGCCTGGCGCGTAATCTGAGCCGCCATCTGCATATGCGGGAACCCGGAGCCGGAAAAGATCGGCAGTTTTTGCCCGCGTACCAGGGTATATAACGCATCAATACAGGAGAATCCGGTTTGAATAAAATCTTCCGGGTGTTCACGGGCGCTTGGGTTAATCGGTTTGCCGTTCACATCCATCGTGATTTCGGGTAGAATGTCAGGGCCATCATCAATCGGACGGCCAAAGCCGTCAAACACGCGTCCCATGATTTCTTCGGACAGGCCAAATTCAATCCCTTTACCTAAGAATTTAGCTTTACTGCCTTGCATGCCAACCCCGATCGTACTTTCAAACAACTGTACCAGGGCCTTATCTTCATCAATTTCCAGGACCTGGCCACGCCGTATTTCTCCGCTTGCTATCGTGATTTCAACCAGCTCTCCGTAAGTGACGCCAGAAACTTTATTCACAAGCATTAATGGGCCGCTGATCTCAGAAATCGTTTTGTATTCTTTAAATTTATTCAATTCCATGGATGAAAAGGGACGTAAAGGACTAAAGAAACTTAAACAACCTGCGTTGAGCGTATTCTTTTACAACGTCAGGTCACGTCAGGTCACTTTAGCTCACTTTCGTTCACTTCTTCTATTCTACCAGCCAATCTTCCTGAATACGGATCCACGTCTGGCGGATGGTTTCAATCTCTTCTTGCGGTATATACCTGGCTTTTCCGAAGAATTCCAAATGTTCTGACTGCAAGATCGTTTGCAAATCTTCTCCTTTGTGCAGGCGTTCACGTGCACCTCGGTAAAAGTCCAGAATCATGCAGAGCATGATGTATTGTTTTTCGCTGGAACAATAAGAATCAACATCGCTGAAGGCATTTTGCATCAGGAAATCTTCGATCATCGAACGCGCCATGCGCAGCGTGAGTTGTTGATCGGCGGTCAGAGCTTCTGCGCCGACTAAGCTCACGATTTCTTGTAATTCTTCATTGTCATTCAGCAGTTTCATGGCTTCATTGCGACGTTCCAGCCAGTTGCCTTCGATTTTGTCTTCAATAAATTCTGCGATCTGATCCGTATATAAGGAGTAACTGTTGAGCCAGTTAATCGCCGGGAAATGCCGTTGGTACGCTAAATTCGCATCCAGGCCCCAGAACACTTTGACGATGCGCATCGTATTCTGCGCGACGGGTTCAGACAGATCGCCGCCCGGAGGTGAGACTGCGCCGATCACGCTGAGAGTGGCTTCTTTTCCTTCCGAGCCGAGGCACACGACCCGACCGGCGCGTTCATAAAAACTCGCCAGCCGTGACGCCAGGTAAGCCGGATAGCCTTCTTCACCAGGCATTTCTTCGAGTCGTCCGGAAATTTCGCGCATCGCTTCGGCCCATCGGGAGGTCGAATCCGCCATCAAGGCCACATCGTACCCCATATCCCGATAATATTCGGCCAGGGTGATCCCGGTATAAACAGAAGCTTCACGAGCGGCAACCGGCATATTCGAGGTGTTGGCGATTAAGATTGTGCGTTCCATCAACGGGCGTCCGGTTTGAGGATCAACCAGTTCGGGAAATTCGTAGAGTACATCAGTCATTTCATTACCGCGTTCGCCGCAGCCGATGAAAATAATCACGCTCGCGTCCGCCCATTTTGCCAACTGGTGCTGAACCACAGTTTTTCCACTGCCGAAGGGACCGGGAATACTGGCCGTACCGCCTTTCGCAATAGGGAAAAACGTGTCGATCACGCGCTGTCCGGTAATTAACGGACGGTTCGGCGGCAGCTTTTTCTGATACGGGCGTCCTTTTCGCACTTCCCACTTGCTCATCATGGTCACGTCAACGGTTTCACCCGCTTCTGTCGTAATTTGAGCAACTACTTCTTCAACAGCAAAGGTTCCTTTCTCTATTTTCGTGACCTTTCCGGTGACGTTGACTGGGGTCATAATCCGGTGCACAATAATCGGCGTCTCCTGCACTTCGCCAAGTACATCACCAGTTTGAACCTCTGCACCGACCTCAACTGTAGGGGTAAATCGCCATTTTTTTGTGCGATCAATCCCATCAGCTTGAATACCGCGATCAATATAGTCGCCGGCTTTTTCCTGAATCACATTCAGCGGTCGTTGAATGCCGTCATAAATCGATCCAATTAATCCCGGACCTAATTGGACAACAAGCGGACTGCCGGTCGCATACACCGGCGCGCCAGGTCCAAGACCTTCGGTAGCTTCGTAGACCTGGATCGAGGCGGTCGTTCCGCGCAGTTCAATGACCTCCCCGATTAACTGCTGTTCCCCGACACGCACCAGTTCGTACATCTCAACGCCTTGCATGCCGTCGGCTACCACTAACGGGCCTGAAACTTTTACAACTTTCCCTTCTTTCAAGGCTTTATTCCTCCATGTTAGTCAAATCGTATTTCAACGCCCGTAACTTTACGGACAAGGTTATTCAATATTTGACCCGAAAGTCCTTTTTTCTCTCCGGTGGACGGAAAGATGGAAATGACAGGCAACGGTCGCCGATTGAGTTGAGCAATATGGTCTAACAGGGGTTCTGCTAATGGCTCTTCAATATACACGATTCCCCATGGGTGTTCCTGATCTTCGACCAGTTCCTGCAATTTCGCTTCAGCTTCCTGGGGCGTTGCTACCTGGAACACAGAGGTTCCAAAATAGGTCAACGCTCGTAGAATTCGTTCTTTTCCGATAAATGCAATCTTTGCCATTATGAATATAATTCCCGTATACGTTGTTGGATGTTCTCTTGGGCATAGCCAAAACGTTTTCCGGCCAGAATCGTGTGAACCACGCGCAATTCCAAATCTCGGGCCAGATAGTACGCCAGAATCGGTTCAATGCCCGTGCTCATCTGTTTCGTTGTGCGCAGAAAATCAAGCATGAAATTTGCGCAGAGCACATCAAGAGTCGGGAGAAAGATTTCGGGCCGCAGATCTGCAATCGCTGCGGCTGCCAGTTCGCCGTAAGGGGTTGGTTTAAAAGCTGCGGCCAGGCTTTCCCAGCCCCCATCATACACGCGTTCGAAAAATCCCGGAACAAGCGTGCCGGTATCGAGCAGCAAGGCTGTCAGAGTCTCCCGCCCAAGTTGATGAAATTTGTGGCGGAGCGTTGTGGAAATATTCTGCGTGTCTGAAAGCCGCTGAAAATACTCTACCAGAAATGCGCTTTTTTCTCGTCGGACCAGATCGAGTTGCCGTGTTCGTAACCGTCGGTGCAGATAAGCGTCAACCAGGGCAAAACGCTGATTTTCATGAAATTCTTCTAGAATGACCTTGATATCATCCATGATGGCAGTCGGAAGATCAGTCGAGGCATTTTCAAAAATCGCCTGAAACACCTGGCGTTTCGAAAATTTCCCCTCTTCAAGCGCAAGATCTTTGATACCAGCGTTTCCCGTAAGTTTGGCTTTGAGGTAAAGCTTAATATTTTCAAAATCGAAGGGCAGGAGAAACACGTCTTCCAGTGGAGAATCAGCAATCAGTTCGTGCAGAAGTGTGCGGTTTTGCTTCCGTTCGCGCTCAAAAATCTCATCAAGGCTCTCCTGACGTTCATGATCGTCAGAGGTTTTGAAAAATCCAAGGCTTCTCAATACCGCAAGCGGATCATCCGCTTCCAGGATGCGAATCAGGTGAGTCTGAACGAGCAATCCCTTTTCAAGTTCTTTCACCCGACCGATGCTATAGAGATAATTTTTATCAATAGTTGCCATGTCTATTGTCAATGCTCAATTGCCACTTGTCAATTGTCAATTGCCAAGTCTCAACTCTCAAATAATCGTTTCGAAACGTCGCCTTTCATGTCTTCCCACAACACAGTCAGCACTTTTTCTATGGAATAATTCACATCGAAGTCTTCAAAATCCACGATAAATCCCTGATCAATTTCGGCAGTGCGCTCTGACAAGGTAAAACATAATGAACGGTTCTGCTGCGCTAACTCATCATTGATTTCTTGTAAAAATGCTTGATCGATCAGCGCTTGATCTGCGGCTGACGGCAAGATCGTTCCCTGTCGTTCTTCCTTTACGGAAAGCAGGATCGTTTTGATCATCGCGCGGCGTTGATCCGGAGTAAGGGCTGCTACCTGGCGTAACGTTTCCGCAAACACCTCTTGCAGAATGCGCTGGCGGTTATCGAGTTTTTCTTTACGCAAGTGTAACAGAGTGGTTCCCATGTGTTTGTTTTTGGTGGTTTGAAGTTCTTCTTCAGCATGGCGAAGGATATTCACGGCTTCTTCCTGGGCTTTCACTCTGGCATAGGTTACGATTTGTTCATCTTCTACCCGGGCTTGTGCAATCAATTCTTGACATTGCACGCCGGCTTCTTCGTCTATCTTTTTTATAATCGTCGCTAATGACATAACAAATGACTAAAGAGACCAAAGAGACTAAAGGGACTAAAAGTGAAAGCGGCTAAAGCGAACGAAAGTTGAATTGCTTCTCACTTTCGTGACTGTAGTTCACTTTCGTCACTTCAGTCACATTGCTTCACTTCAGCCCACCTGGATTCCATTCAGCAGAAGAATTGTCGCCAGTAAACCTAGGACAGCATAGGTTTCCACCATTGCCGCCAGAATCAAGCCTTTGCCTGATTCTTCCGGGCGTTTGGCGGTCATAAAAATGCCTGAAGCTGACACTTTTCCCTGATAAATCCCTGAGCTTAACCCTGCAATTGCAATGGGGAGGCAGGCCCCCAAAATCTGCAATCCGACTTCCGGGCTGACCACTGCCAAAGTGCCTCCTAACAAGCCGATTTTCAGCATAACCCAGAATCCGGCTAAAAATCCATAGATGCCCTGCGTTCCTGGAAGCGCCTGCAATAACAGCACTTTTCCGAATTTTTCAGGATCTTCCGTAATCACGCCTGCGGCGGCCTGTCCGGCGATTCCGATTCCTAACGCTGAACCTGTTCCTGCTAACCCTACTGCCAGTGCTGCACCAAGAATGGCTAAATAAATTCCTGTCATAAATCTTTCGTGATTGAAGATAGAATCATTGAATTCGTTATTCAATTTTCAATCTTCAATCTTTTTTACTCCTATTCTGTGAGTTCAAAGTGACGACTTTCGAATTTAAAGGGTTTATATTTTTTACCTCCGGCTTCAAAGAATTTTGAGAAAAATTCGACAAATTGGAGGCGGCCTGAATGAATGAATGATCCCAGTGTATTAATGACCAGGTTAAAAGTATGTCCAAAGACAAAAATGATGATGCCGATCAAGAATCCGATTCCGGGAATTCCTGTCGTCATCAGGGTGAGCATATCAATAATCATAGCGATGACGCCGGTTGCCAGGCCTAACGCTAAGAGCCGTGAGTACGAGAGTACGTCGCTGAAAATTCCGACAATGTCGTACAGGCTGTAAAGGCCGGCCAGAATACGCATTACGAGTTTGGGATTGTCGCGATCGTGCAGCCACACTCTGGCAGCGCCGCTTAACAACGCCAGTCCCATAACAAGATTGCTCAAGCCCTGTCCGATCAGCGAATCTCCAACCCCTGAGGCAAGCAGAATGACCCAGAAAAACAGGCTGTTGATAAATACCAGCCAGATGCCTTGATCTAATAAGGCCCCGTTCGGATCTCCCTGGCGCCAGCGATGTCTCATTTTGAGAAAAATACCGTAGCATACCTGAATATAGCCTAAAACCAGCGATAAGATCAGAAATGCAATCGGTTCCTGCATTGGATCGATGATGATCAGAGCGTCTTTAATGGTTTTCACCGATGTCAGGGCGGCCGGCAGGGAATCAATAATATTGCCAAACCAACCGCCGGTAAAGGCTCCGCATATCAGGGTCGAGAATCCACCATAGTATAACAAGCGGGCTAATTGGGTTGTACCGGCATCCAACACGTATGTTCGCATCAGCCAGACCATAAACAGAGAAAGGAGAATACCATAGCCAGCGTCAGTTAAACATAGCCCAAAAAATAAGAAAAAAAATGGCGCAAGCATCGGAGTCGGATCCGGCTCATTATACTTGGGCATCCCATACATGCGTGTGATGATTTCAAAGGGTTGAATGTAAGGGGTATTTTCTAAAATAACCGGAACCGTCTCGTCATCTTCGGCCGGGTCTTCATACAAAATTTCAATCGAGTCTTTGTAATCCGTTAATCCTTGTTCCAGCCGGGCTTTATCCGCTTGTTTCATCCAACCTTCAACGAAATAAACTTTTTGGGTTCTGGCGAAATTCTGCAAATCTTTCTGCTGCTGGATCTGATTGACCAGCGCATCTTCAATAATCTGAAACGCTTCTTTCTCTTGCACAAACCGCGTAAGCGACTCTTTGACCTCAGCGATTTGGCGTTGAAGTTGTTCGCGTTCTTGCGTTAAACGTTGAATTTCCTCAGGAATTTTCCGGGAATATTTGGAAAGATCAAGAACGTCGAATCCCTGGCGTTCGAGCAGCGCATGAACATCTCTCTCTGTGGGATAATAGAGTACGAGCAGATAGACAAATTGTCCGTCATCCCCGACTTCTTCCCAGAAAACCGATTTTTCATCCTCAGACAGATCATGCGATAACGCCTCTTGCGCTTCCCGTCGAATTCTTCCCACTAGAGTTTTCACCTGACGGGTTGAATGCAGATCTTCTAAAGGAAACGGAAGATTGGAGAGGGTGCTCAATAATTCGATGTCATCCTGACGCCATTTGCCCTGCTCTTCAAGGTGTTTTAACTGTTCGGCGAGTTCTGCAATTTGTCTGGAACTGCCGAGAAAATCAAAATTTTGACGGATGGTTGCAAATTTACTGCGCGGGAGTCGGTGTTTCAGGGTGATAAAATTTTCGACGATCTCGCGTTTTGTGTCGTCATAGAGGGCCAGAATTTCCAGCGACCGCGTCACTTCTCGCAACTGCGATTCCAGTTCCGCAGTGGAAAGCGAAATTTGCTCTGCTTGTTCTGCCGCCTCAACAACTTCTATCGCCTGAATGATCCCAAGCTCATAAATCTGTTGGACAACCTCCGCACTCGCTGCGCCGTGAATTACCACCTGCGCTTTTGTCATCGGAGCAACAGCCATAACCTTACGCTCCCCCTAATTGCGCTTGAAATGTGTTAACTACAAAATGAATCACATCTTGAAACTTTTGCTGCGCTTGCGCTGAATCCTGCTCGATTTCACGCTGGAATTGTTGACGCACGCGCTCTATATCCGGCTCAAACTCTTTCAATCCCTGTTCGTAGAGTTCTTTCGCCTTATGTCTGGCCTTTTCGACAATCTCCATGCGGACTTCCACCGCCTGGTGACGAGCGTCATGTAAAATTTTTTCAGCCTGCGCTTTGGCCTGACGAATTTTCTCTTCGGCCTGATCTTCAGCAGTTTTCACTTGACGAATCACATCTTCTTGCATAGCAAAAACCTTTGTGATAAAATCACGTTAACTCGTTTGGTAATGCTGAATTCCCTATTTGAGTGTATGCTAGGAATTCCGCGACGTTTTAATGCCGAAACACAGTGAATTTAATTCATGCTACGCACTACTCCCCTCAATTCCCCCGCAAGTGGGGGAAGCCCAACGTGAGCAGCGTAGTATCCCATTGAATGTCTCCCCCTCCCGTCTGCGAGGCAGGACTGTGAAGTTCTACCCCCGCAGTCCCCCGCAAGCGGGGGAAGTTAATCCATTTCCCCCCGCTTGCGGGGGGAATAAAAAGGGGGGACAGTTTTTCCCCTGCGAGAACTTAACAGCCCTGCGTCTGCAAGGGGAACAAGGGGCTGTGCAACACGAATAATTTAATATTGTCGAGCTTGCATGGCTTCCTATAAATCCATGGCTTGTCAAAAGCTATAAGCTTCCTTTTATTAGTCAATAAAAATTTGTCTCAAAGAAAACTTTTCTTTCAGGCCAACTGTTCGAATAGCTTCTCTACTTGTCCGAATGGCAGTTTATTTCGGGATTTTTGAAGGCTCCTTTCTGCAATGATTGAACATGGAACATTATCTATTTGAAAAACTTTTAAAAACTTGACGAGATGATGTAAGATATTGCAGAGGTTCTCAAGGAGGGCGATCGATATGCACGACCATAGAAAACAGATTGAAGAAGATGGAACTGCCATGGCGATGGATGCCGGTCATGTCATTCGTTTTGGCGTATCAGCCGACGTCAGATTGCTCGAAAAATTTGATGAAATGATAGCGGAAAAATGTTATGCGAATCGCTCTGAAGCGATTCGCGATCTGATTCGCGATCAATTGGTTGAATTTGCCTGGACAAAAAGTCAGGAAGAGGTCGTTGGCACCCTAACGCTGGTCTATAACCATGAATCCGGAGATTTGAGCGATAAATTAACCAAATTGCAGCACCAGCATCATTCTGCGATTATCTCGACTTTGCATGTTCATCTGGATGAACATAATTGTCTGGAAGTGCTGGTCATGCGCGGGGAAAGCAAAACCCTGAAAAGCCTGGCCGATAAACTGATTGGTACAAAAGGCGTGAAACACGGCAAACTTACGATGAGCACAACCGGCAAGGAGCTGTATTGATGGCCGCTGCGCAGGAGTTTTGGGAACAGCCCGAGCAGGTCGAGCGCTTTGCAGCGAGGGATGCTGACAAACGGCTCTCGGCACTAATTACTTTATATCCTCATCCTGCTGATATTTGTGTGCTTGATCTCGGGTGCGCCGGCGGCAGGAATACGGTATTATTGGCTGAACAGGGCTTTGACGTCTATGCGCTCGACGCCTCGCATGCGATGGTCGCCAAAACGCGTGAACGTGCGGCGGCGATTCTTGGGGTTTCTGAAGCTGAAAGGCGAGTTCGTACAGGGAAGATGTCAGAGTTATATCCTTTTGGCTCAGGATGCTTTGACCTGATTGTGGCTCTGGGGATTTATCATAACGCCGCAAGCCAGCAGGAATGGGAGCGCAGCCTGAATGAAACCGCCCGCGTCTTGAAACCTGATGGATTAGTATTAGTCTCACTGTTCAGTCCTCAATCGGATCCTCGGGGCACAGGATTACATCTGACGCCCGGAGAAACCCATGTCTATGAAGGTTTTGGCGCCGGTCCGATGTGGCTGCTCGATGCTGCGGATCTGGATACTGAAATGGCTCGAGTCAGGTTTGCTCCGGTCATTGCCACCCAAACCGTGTTTGTCAAGACCGATGAAGGACATCGGGTGACCATCAATGCCCTCTATCATAAAATCAGATAATATTATATAATCATCACAAGGTTCGTAGTTCGCGCTTTAGCGTGTTGACTGGTTGGCTGAAGGAGAGAAAACATGTCGCAATCCTATTTGGTCACAGGTGGAGCAGGTTTTTTGGGGATCAATCTTATTCGACATCTTCTTTTGAAAGGGCAGCGAGTAACATCGTTTGACATAGCTCCGTTCAATTATGATGATGTCAAAGACAACGTGCATATCATCACAGGCGACGTCAGAAACGAACGGGCGATTGGGGCAGCCTTAAACGGAATTGATGTTGTGATCCATGCCGCTGCCGCCCTGCCTCTTTATACCGCGCACGATATTTTCTCGACAAATGTAGATGGCACACGGTATGTGCTGCAACAGGCCTGTTTGAAAAAAATCGAACGTGTCGTGCATGTCTCAACAACCGCTGTCTATGGCATCCCGGATCATCATCCCTTGTATGAAACCGATGCTCTTCATGGAGTTGGCCCTTATGGAGAATCCAAAGTGGGGGTTGAAAAAATTTGTGCTGAATTTCGTGAAAAAGGACTGTGTCTTCCGATTGTGCGCCCAAAATCATTTATCGGGCCTGAACGTTTGGGAGTGTTTGCCATGCTGTACGAATGGGCGAAGGATGGTAAACACTTTCCAGTATTGGGCAAAGGAGAAAATCGGTATCAATATCTTGATGTTGAAGATTTATGCGAGGCTATCTGGCTGTGTGCTACATTACCTTGTGAAGAAGTCAATGATACCTTTAATATCGGCGCAAAGGAATTTGGCACGCCGAGATCGGATTTTCAAGCGGTTCTGGACTATGCCGGTCATGGCAAACACATAATTTCCCTGCCGCAAACCCCGGTTATCTTGATTTTACGCGTATTGGAACGATTAGGACTTTCTCCGCTGTACAAATGGATTTATGAAACTGTCGGAAAAGAGTCGTTTGTGTCAATTGAAAAAGCAGAACGTATCCTGGGATTCACGCCGAAATATTCAAACCGCGACGCCCTGCTTCGGAACTATCGCTGGTATCTGGACAACGTAGTAAAATTTGGAGAATCATCAGGGGTGACTCACAGAACGCCCTGGCAGCAAGGAGCTTTGAAGCTAGCGAAGTTCTTCTTCTAACAGCCCACTGAGTAACTATTTTACCCAGGACTTACGAACCCCCCCCCTTTTTTATCCCCTGCAAGCGGAGGAGGTCGATCCGTTTCCCCCCGCTTGCGGCTGACAGGGGGAGGTATGTTGTGCTGATGCCTCGTCTGCCCAGCCATCAATGGCCGGTCTCAAAGCTGAAGCAGGCTGAAGCCCGCTCCCAAATTCCACAGGGCGCTTCAGCGTCCTTCAACGTTGAGACTGGCGATTGATCGCCAGGAGACAGGGCACACGAGTTTGCCCCACACGTGATACCTACCCCTGTCAGCCCGCTTGCGGGAGGAATACAAGGGGGGTCACAGCTTCTCCCGAACTCGTATTATTTCCGCAGCGATAAACAGCTTTGTTCACTCAAGGCTGTCGGACAGTACGCTGTCCTCAATAGTTTCATATTTTTTGTTTTTATCGTGCTACAAAACTTGACATTTTTATACACATTATGCACAACAATCTTTGAAAAGTTCATTGGATAATTTTGTGTGGCATAAGAATCTAACCTGTATAAAGGAGGTTGACATGCAATTTTTCAATAAAAAATTGTGGATAGCCGGGTGTTTATCGTTTTTTTGTGTGAGTTTCATATCGTCAGCGTCGGCTCATTTTCAGGTCTTGCTGCCCTCTACAGATATCGTGACGGCCGAAGGAACACGTGCCGTTGACTTGAACATTCTGTTTACGCATCCGATGGAACAGGGACCGGTCATGACTATGGGAACTCCTGCGCAATTTGGCGTCATGGTGATGGGTGAGAAACAGGATATCAGTAACGCTCTTGAGGCTAAAGAAGTTGAAGGCAATACCGCCTATCACGCCGCATACACGTGCAAAGCTCCGGGTGATCATGTTTTTTACATCGAACCGGCTCCATACTGGGAACCGGCTGAAGAAGTGATGATCGTGCATTACACTAAAGTTGTGGTCAATGCGATGGGGGCTGAAGAAGGTTGGGATGCGATGGTCGGGTTTCCGGTCGAAATCGAACCGTTGGTGCGCCCGTATGGTTTATGGACCGGCAACGCCTTTCGCGGGATTGTGAGGAAAAATGGCGAACCCGTGCCTTTTGCTGAAATTGAAGTCGAATATTACAATGAAGGCGGGGCTGTCGCTATTCCGGCCGACCCATTTATTACGCAGGTAATTAAAGCTGATGCTAACGGCGTGTTCTCCTATGTGATGCCCAAAGTCGGATGGTGGGGGTTTGCGGCTCTATTAGAAGGGGATGACACCATGAAAAATCCTGAAGGGGAAGAGGTCGGCGTAGAACTCGGCGCGTTAATTTGGGTGAAAACCGTTGATATGGAGTAGTGTTTGGGGATAGAAGTTCTTACGAACAGAGATTGTCGGACATTATCGGACGAGTCTGAATTGTCCGACAAAGCCTCTATAGAAAGGAATTTCCGAAGTAGTAAAAACTTTCTGTTCCAGAGCAGTAATATTATTATGCACATTCCTGATGGTGTATTATCAACGCCGGTGTTAGTTACGACCGGCGCATTATCGGCAGCCGGGGTGGCCTATGGCTTGAAGAAAATTGATGACGAATGTATTCCCAAAGCCGCGCTGTTGGCCGCCGTATTTTTTGTGGCATCCTTAATTCATGTGCCGATTGGACCGGCTAGCTCGCATTTATTACTAAATGGATTAATGGGATTGTTAATCGGCTGGGCCGCATTTCCGGCCTTATTGATCGCTTTGTTGCTTCAATCGCTGTTTTTCGGCTTTGGCGGAATTACCTCTCTAGGAGCGAATGTATTCAACATGGGGCTTCCGGCGATTCTCACCTATCTGCTGTTTGCATCATTTATGACGCCTGCGGCTTCGCAGAAAAAAGTATTTGGCGTCGCCTGCCTGGCCGGAGTGCTGTCAATTCTGCTGACCTGTCTCTGCGGGTCATTGACCTTGCTGGCAAGCGGCAAAGAATTCATGAGCGCAGTCATGGCCATTGTGCTTGCGCATATTCCAATCATGGTGATTGAAGGATTTGTCACCGGCTTTGTGATGGTCTTCTTATACAAAGTACGGCCTGAACTTCTGACAACTCCCGTTATTCAGACCCCACAGGAGGAAAAAATCTATGCCTGAGAAATGTACCACGAAACAAAGTTTCGCGGTTTTCTTGTTGAGTGCTTTGATCCTCCTCAGTTCCGGCCTGTGGTGCGAAGCGCATAAAGTGAAAATGTTTGCGTCCGCTGAAGGAAATGTGATTACCGGCTATGTGTATTACACCACTGGCGGCAAACCGAAAAATGCGACCGTACTTGTGCAGGATCACGCCGGCAATCTGCTGGCAGAAATCACAGCCGATGAACAGGGAGAATTTACCTACACCACAGAGGCTCAGCAGGATTACGTGTTTGTACTGGACCTGGCGGACGGACATCGCGCCAGCTTTACAGTCAAAGCCGAAGAACTTTCAGATGTCCTGCCATCATCTGAATCAAAGACCTCATCTGAGATGCAGGAGCAACCAATGCCTGAAATGGCGCAACAAGCTTCTTCTGAAACAGAAAAAACATCGCCAATCAGTCCAACCAATCCGCAGATTTCTGCTGAAGAATTGGAAAAAATTGTTGACAAAGCGGTTGCAAAACAGATACGTCCTTTACGTGAGCAATTAGACCAATATGAAGCAAAAGTCCGCCTGCACGATATTCTGGGCGGTATTGGCTATATCCTCGGTCTGATGGGCTTAGGATACTTTTTAGGGGCGCGGAAAAAGCGTCATTGAAAAACTACATGAATGAGGAATAAGCAAGAATAAGGAATTCATTACTAGAGAGTTTCCTTTTTTCGCCGTAGGCGATATGGTATTGTAGAAACGAGGGAACCCCCATCCTGAATTCGCTGTAGGCGATCCACAAGGCAACCGCGACTATTCCTGCTTATTCTTAATTCCTGTAGTTCCAGCCGGAGAACCTCCTGTGAATATATCTCGATATGACCCGCGTGTGAGGGTGACTGCGGCTTTCGCGTATGCGTTGGTGATTGCCTTCAGCGACCAATTTTTGACCTTATGGATAGGGTTGTTCGTCTCGCTGGGCAGTCTGCTTCTCGTTCGCAGATTTAATCGCCAAACCTGGCACATCTTGCTCGAAATCAATCTGTTTGTCCTCTTGCTCTTTATTTTTCTGCCCCTGTCTCTTCCGGGAACTCCTGCGTTCCGCATCAGCGGATGGGTGTGGAGTTATGCAGGACTGCTCAGGGCCGCCGCCATTGCCCTGAAAGTCAACGCGATTATGCTTATGTTCATGACCCTGATTATGTCAATGGAACCGGTGCAATTCGGGCTGGCGCTGCAGCGGCTTGGATGCCCTGCAAAACTCTCGACGATGCTGTTCTTTACCATCCGGTATCTGGATGTGATTCAGGATGAATATCGACAACTTACAAAAGCCATGAAACTGCGCGGATTTTACCCCGGATACAATCGCCATACCTTCACCACCTACGGCTATCTAATCGGCATGTTATTAGTCAAAAGCCTTGATCGCGCCGAACGTGTTGTACAAGCTATGAAATGCCGCGGCTTTCGTAATCGTTTTTTGTCGCTCACGCCCTTACACTTCACCCGGCAAGATCGCGCATTGAGCGTTGTTTACGGCGCGCTGATCCTCTTGCTGATCTCTCTGGAATGGTTTTGACGCTATGACGCCTTCAGCCTTGATCGAATTCGAACAGGTCAGTTTTACTTATACTCCTGAACGTCAGGTCTTTTCCGACCTGAATGTGTGCGTATTTCCTGATGAACGCCTCGGAATTATCGGGCCGAACGGTTCGGGCAAAACAACGTTTTTACACCTCCTGGTCGGACTGCTCAAACCCACAAAAGGGACGATTTGGGCGTTCGGCAAAGACCGTCGCCGCGAACAGGATTTCTATGAAGTGCGCATCCGCGCCGGGCTCGTGTTTCAGGATGCGAATGATCAATTGTTTTGTCCGACCGTGCTCGACGATGTGGCCTTTGGCCCCTTGAATCTCGGAAAAACCACCGGAAAAGCTCGAGAAATCGCCTTGCAAACTCTCGCCATGCTCGGCATAGAAGACTTTGCGGGACGGATTACCTATAAACTCTCCTACGGCGAAAAACGCCTGGTCGCCCTTGCTGCCGTGCTTGCCATGCAACCCGACATGCTGCTGCTCGACGAACCGACTAACGGCCTTGATGATCGCTCAAAACATCGTTTGAGCGACGTGCTCTACACTCTGCCGCAAACCATGATTCTGATCAGCCATGAACAGGAGTTTATGAAGGCTCATGCGACACGCACGATCCGTATTACCGCCAACGGAACCTTCCAATGAAAAACCGGGTTTCTTCAAGAAACCCGGTTTTTTGGGGTTGTATCGAGAATTTGTCTTGCCTCGGAAACGCCGTTTATGTGAGATTTTTCAGGATTACAAAAATTCCTTTATCAATGTCTGGACTGGGAGCTACAAGTACGCTAAAGTGCCCCCAGGGGGGCGTGCTTCAGCCTATTTTCCAATCAAACTCAGAAATTCCAGGCGAGTGGACTGGCTATGATGAAAGCTTCCGAGCACTGATGACGTCGTCATACTGGAGTGTTGCTTTTCCACGCCGCGCATCATCATGCACAGATGCTTGCATTCCATAACGACCCCCACCCCTTCCGCATCAATGGCATCCATAATTGCCCGGGCAATTTGCGAGGTTAATCGCTCCTGAATTTGCAGGCGTCGCGAATATAGCTCCACAATCCGTGACAGCTTGCTAAGTCCCAGAACATGTTTTTTAGCAACATATCCGATATGACAGACCCCATAAAAAGGAAGCAGGTGATGTTCACATAAGCTGTAAACTTCAATGTCGCGAGCGATAATCATGTTATTCGCTTCGGATTGAAAGACGGCATTATTAATCACCTCTGCCGGATCAGTGCGATAGCCTTTTGTCAAAAATGCATAGGATTTCGCAACGCGCTCCGGGGTTTTTTGCAAACCTTCACGTTCCGGGTCTTCGCCGATTTCAATCAGTAATTGACGAATCAAGTCTTGAACACGCGCTTCATTCATGATGCCAGCATCCTTTGTAAACGTTGGGTAATAAAAGGAACAGGCGTTAAATCTGAGGCGTCCATTCCTGAAATTATCCGAGTGATAGGTTCATGAGTTCCAGGAAGTCTTAACGATGGATTAAGTTCTGCAAGCGGAACCGCGATGAAGGTCCGCTTACGAATATCAGGATCCGGGATCAGCAGGTCCGGTTCCTGGATCATCTGATCGCCGTACAGCAAAAGATCAAAATCAAGCGTTCTGGCCTGATAAGGATCGCCAGTACGGACCCGACCTAAAATGGATTCGATCTGGCGTAATACTTCGAATTTGAGAACACGGGCCGCAAAGGTAGTCTTGATGCGCCATACGGCATTCAGGTAGGCCGATTGCTCAGGCCGCTCAAGCGGTTTTGTCTGATAGACGGTGGAAATCGCCGTCACCTCCACCCATTGCCGGAGATGCTGCAACCCCTGCACAAGGTGCTGTTCAGGATCGATATTCGACCCAACTCCGATATAGGCCTCAATCATGATTGACCATTTCTTTGTTCGCGTGAACGAAAAATTTCCACTCCGACCGAGCGGGCAAACCGTAATGCCCCGGGTTTTTCAACCAACACGTGCACGTGGTGAATCGCCGGGTTTTCCAAACAAAGTTCGGCGATTCTTTCCGCCAGGCGTTCGAGTAGAAAATACGAGGAATGTTCTACCATCTCGACCACTCGATTTTTCACGTCTTTATAATTCACGGCATCTTCGATCCGATCGCTTTGACCAGCGACCGACAGATCAGCAAACAGGGTGATATTTATCAGGATATCCTGCTGTTTTGCCCGCTCTTCCGGATTGATTCCGATAATGCCGCGCAGAAACAGATCACGGATATGGATGCGATCTACACGGTCGTATTTATGCTCCATACATAGCTCCTTTGAGATGCTGTCCGCCATCCACATAAATGATTTGCCCGGTAATAAAATCGCTACGCAACAAAAAGAGCACGGCCTCGGTAATATCATCGAGCGTTCCGATGCGCTGTAACAGGTTTGAATGCTTCAATTGCTCCAGGTAATCTTTATTTTCCCCCGGCGGAGGGAGGATAAGGCCGGGAGCCACACCATTGACTCTGATGCCGGGAGCTAATTCCCGGCTGAGCATTCTGGTGACGCTGAACAGCGTTCGTTTACTCAGATGATAGGCCGCATGTTTCTCATCGTAATCAAGTATGCGTGTATCCAGAAAATTGATGATGTCCCCTGCCTGAGTTTGGCGTGCAAAAGCCCGTGCTAACCATAAGGGCGCAAGCGCATTCACCGTTATATTCTGCTGAAATGCGGCCGCGCTAAAGTCCAGCACCCGATCTTTTGGGAAAATGGAGGCTGAATTGATAAGGATGTCAAGCTTTTTTATCTCTGCTGGCATTTTCGAGAGCATGGTTTCAGCTTGCGCTAAATCACTCAGATCGGCCTGGATGGTCCAGGCCTTAACGCCATACGATCGCGCTTCCTCAGCAGTACTTTGCGCCTCTGACTGAGAGGTTTGATAATGAATGACGACATGTGCGCCCTGTTGAGCAAGCTTCAGGGCAATAGCTCGGCCTATTCGTTTGGCCGCTCCCGTTATGAGGGCAGTTTTTGCATGTATGCTGTGCATAAATATGGTAGAATTCACAATTGTCAATTCGCAAATGTTTGATTTCTCTCGCAAAGCCCGCAAAGACGCAAAGTCTTGAATATCCATTCGTTGCGAGAATTGGAATTATGCTATCTAACATTCCTGTATTCCATCGTGTTGTCAAGAGGATTTCAGGGAATATTTAACATTTTATTTCTGCAACACCGAATTTTGAGAATTTCTCTTGACACAAAAATCTTCTTCTTTATAGAGGTCTCGTGTGTCGGAGAAAAGCTCCGGCGCGTTCTACAGGTTGCGTAACGCAATAGCGTAAAATGGGAAGATGGTGCAAATCCATCACGGACCCGCCACTGTAATCGGGGACGAACCTCAGGAAAACCACTGCCTGGCAGGGAATAGGGAGTAAGAAGTAGGGAGTAGGAAGCAAGCAATACACTGATCTCTGACTGCTGATTACTGACGCTAGAATATCCAGGTGGGAAGGGATGGGGGGAGAATGATCCGTCAGTCAGGAAACCTGCCTGTAGAAGATCTGCGTTTCGTCCTTCGGGTGTGGAGGAAAAACGTGTGAGAAGGAAGAGATTCGATAATTGTCAATCAATTCCCCCTCCTGGAAGGGGGAAGGGGTGGGTTTAAAACGATGATGCCGACCCTGAGTGTATTTTGCCTACCATCTTTTTCTCTCCGCCGTTTGACCTTTTTCACTCATCGTAAACATCACGTGTACGAGGTGAGATTATGTTCAAAAAATTCTGTATTATTCTGATGTTTTTCTGCCTTTCAGCGTCTGTAATGGCCCAAAATACGACCGAAATCACGCTGGAACCTATTGTTGTCACTGCGACTCGCATTGAAATTCCCCTGACCCATGTGGGCAAAGCTACAACCCTGATTTCCGAGCAGGAGATTGAGCAGCCAAACGTCACGACACTGGCTGAGGCGCTTCAGGCAGTTCCCGGACTGCTCGTCAGCCAGCAGGGTGGACCTGGCGGGATGGTGTCGCTTAAAATTCGCGGTCTTGATACTGAATATACGCAGATCTTGATTAATGGACTACCGGTGCGTAATCCATCGGATACGCAGGGATCGGCGGTTGAGTTTATGGATGATATCTTGATCGAACATATCGAGCGCATCGAGATTGTACGCGGCGCATCCAGCACCCTGTACGGTTCTGATTCGGTCGGCGGCACCATCAATATCATCACCAAAAAAGGAACTGAAATCCCTGAACTCTTTGCGCTCTTCGAAGGCGGCAGCCTGTCCACCTATTGTGAAACTGCCGGGGTACGCGGCAAAGCCGGGGCAGTGAACTATGCGTTGACCGGTAAGCGGGTTGACAGCGATGGCATAGGTGATCACGACGAATACAGCGCGACCGCGCTTGCCGGACAGATCGGCGTCGAGTTTTCTCCGCAAACGTCATTGAATATTCAATTGAAATATACGGATACCGAACTCGACCTGAACGAAAGCCCTGAGATCGCCGGCGGGATTATCGTTAAAGATGAAGATGATCCTGATGATTCCAAAGAAAAAACTTTGTTGAGCGGAGGCGTGGTTTTGACCGGCCAATTCTCGGAAAACCTTGATTATACCCTGAAACTTGGATATGTGGATGTCGAAAGTCAATTGACCTTTGGTCCTGAAGGGAATGAATTCGGTTTCGGGTCTGAAGTTGAATACTCCGGCAATATCCTGAATGGCGAAACCCAGGTCAATTATCGCCTCAATGAGATGCACCTGATCACTATGGGGTATGAGTATGAAACCGAAGAATTCGAACAGGATTTGGGCGACCGTAAAGACACCCCGGATGCCGCCCAGCAGGCTGTATATCTCCAAGATTCACTCTCTTTTATGGACGAGCACTTCACGCTGACGCCCGGGGTGCGCTACATGGATCACGATCAGGCCGGAGATCGCGTTGATTGGGAAATCAGCACATCGTATCTGGTCGGAGAATCAGGCGTGCGCTTCCACGGACATGTGGGCACCGGATTTCGCGCTCCATCGCTGTATGAATTGTATGGCGCTTCGGTGTTTAGCGGACAAATCTATCAATTCGGCAACGAAGACCTTGATCCGGAAGAAAGCCTGGGTTGGGATATCGGTCTTGAAATGAAAGCCTTAGAAGGCAAAGCCCGTTTTGACATCACGTATTTTATGAACGATTTCGACCAGATCATCGGTTTCGGAACTGTTGGCTATGAAAATATTGATGGCGGTGAATCAAAGGGGATCGAAGTCGAGGCGTCTTATGCTCTTACTGACAATTTCTCCCTGCGCGGGGCTTATACCTACACGAAAACCGAAGATGCGAACGGCGATAAATTTTATGGCGTGCCAGAGCATCAAATCGGCGTGAACGCCAATTATCGCATGATGGACCGCTTGAATGCACATGTCGGCCTCATCGTGCGCAGCAAAGAAGATATTCCCTTGTTCGATTCCACGACATTTCTCTCGGAACGCTATGAAAACGATGGATATATGACCGTGAATCTGGCAATGGATTATCAACTGAGCGACAGTTGGAAAATCTGGGGTCGGGTCGAAAATCTGTTCGACGAAGAATACACAGTCAGCGGCTACGAAGCTCCGGGACGCGGTTTCTACGGCGGCATCCGCCTCGACCTCTAAATCCCCGTCAATATAATGCGCAAAAGACCGTATGGTCTTTTGCGCATTTCTCTATCCAAGGTATTCGAATGCTCGCCTATCAGCATTTCTTCTATCCTTTATAAGGAAAAAGCAAAATGCATTTCCTGGTAAAAGTGATTGAAATCAGGGGCCTGGCGGGAAAAGCAAACACGACCAGCGCATACATTCAATGTCCTGATGTTGCTTCATACACTGACGGCGGCACGGTCATTTTTGAAATCAGCTATGTCGGCGGGCCTTAGACAAGTTAAAACTCCCGGGGCCTTTGAGACTCCGGGAGTCTATCGCGCAGGTTACAATTTTTCTTGTACTTCCGGCCCTGCTGCACAGGCAAAGCCGGAAGATGTTCCGTCAGGAACGGTCGGATTCTGGTTTCCGGCTTTTGCCGCAACGACTACTGAGCCGGTTCCGATTTGGAATCCTTCTGCCAGGGCTGTATTATCAAGTGTCACAAGATAATTCTGGCATTCGCCATCCCCCAGTCTTAGCGCATCAAATTTCACTCCCATGATCTGCGTGGCTGGATCTAACACGGTCAATCCACAGGTTTCGTTGCCAGCCGTATCCAGAATACCACAATTCACGTACACATCAGACATGGTCATATTTTCAGCCAGATAAGGAAAAAACTGATCCAATCCCAGGACCCAATATCGCAAATCCTGGACTTCCGAGCTGGTTCCAAGTTTGCAAACTTGATAGGTAAAGGTAAGCAGATTTTCATGCGGCGTTACTTTGGTCAGTTCAATCTGAAACTGATCGTTTGAAGCCACCGCCGGATTATTATACTCCATACAGGAGAGATTTGCGGCTCCTATTACCAGGTTTAATGCGTTGGAGTCTGTCACAGGAGCAGTTACCGTATCCTTGTCGTGCGAGCATCCCCACAATCCAACGCTGATTGCGATCAAAGCCAACCAAATGATTCTATGCTGAAATTTTCGCATTGAATTCTCCCTTTATAACTATTTGGCACATTACACCGTCCAACAGCCTTGTTGGGCGAAAAGCGTGTGTCGCTGACACTGTTTCTTACGGTGAACAAGACTATTCAGCGGTATGTAAATCGAAAAATTGTCATTTATGTTATTACCCTTTTCTTTCGCAAGGGTTGTGCCAACATTCAGCGAGGCATGATTTTGAGAGAGCATCCAGAAGGAGGCATTGACATAGCAAGGATTTTCAGGAGAAAGTTCCAGCGGGGATACTAACAAACGTTCAGTAAAAAAACAGAAATGCTCTTTCTGATGGGAAGTTATCTTTCAACTGGACGTGTAGGCTTTTTTTGATCCGCGTTATGTCTTAATCGGGGACATAACGCGGATACGTGTGTTTGGCACTCTCAGCGACGCACAGGTTAATATCTAACGTCAAAAACGGCTGTTGTTGAGAAGTGACTCCTAACACAGCGCCTTCTTCCGGCTCAATAATCCAGCCGGTTCCGCCATATTCGGCTCCGCTTACAGTAGAACCGCCAAGATTTGAGGAGAGGCAAAACGCTCCTGATACCACAGCAGCAGTTCGTCCGCCGGCAATCCATTTGTCAACCGTGCTTTTGGGTGTAGCTCTCGGACAAAGCAGCAAATGAACCCCCTGCTGCGAATATTCACGAGCATGTTTGTTAAACCAGAGTTCCGTACAGATTAAAAAGCCGACTTGAGTGTTCTTGATCGCTGCCGCCGCAAAGTCTCCTGAGCCGCGTTCGTACCAGGAAGCTTCCCAAAATTCGGGTTCATTGGGAAGATAATATTTGGTATGCACTCCTGCGCAGCCAGTTGTTTTCTGCCAGACAAAGGCTTCATTCAAGCGTTTCCCATCTTTGAGCACCGGCCGGGTTCCCGCGACGCCAGCCGGAGCAAGTTCCGTTAGCCTTGATAGCCAGGTATCATGAGCGTTAACAGACTCTTCCCACTGCGCAGAATTTACTTGCCGGGTCCGGGCTAACCAATGAAAAAATGGCATTTCTGGCAATAGCACAAATTCACTGCCAGTTTTCTTGACATGACCGACTAACGCTTGCCAATCTTCTTTCAATGCATCCACATCATTTCTTAGTTCACACACAGTCACTTTCATACGTATTCTCCTGGCGAAAATAAAATGTTCATGTTTTCCCAAAATTACCCTCGTAAAGCTTGAAGAAATTTTTTCAGTCCGTCTGCCCCATCACTTTCCCAGATTTTAAGCACAGCCGTTCCGATAACAGCGATTTCCGCCTGTCCGATCAGAAAATCTATATCTTCTTTCTTTGCAATGCCGAATCCGACGGCCAATGGCAGCGAAGTCGCCTGGCGACAGCGCTGCATGTAGGTGTGAAAGCTCTCGCCAAAACTGGTATGCTGGCCGGTGACGCCTCTACGAGCCACCACATAGAGGAATCCGCTCCCCGCCTTTCCTAATTGCTGAAGACGATCGTCCGACGTCGTGGGTGTCATAAATGAGATTGGCGCGAGCTGCTGCTGTTTGGCGCGTTCATAAAGCGAATGTCCCTCTTCGATGGGTAAATCCGGAAGAATGAACCCTTGACCACCGGCTTCGCGCAGGCGTTCGAGAAACCGCATTTCTCCCATCCGAAGCACAGGATTGTAATAGCCCATCATCAGCAGCGGAAAATCAAATTGCGCGGCGGCCTGTTTGAAAAATTCAAAATAACGATTGACAGTAGCGCCGCGTTTGAGCGCTTCTTGATTTGCTTTGGTAAACAGCGGGCCATCGGCAATCGGTTCGGAAAAGGGCATTTGAACCTCGACCAGATCCACGTTGTGGTGTGCCATGATTTCTAATTCTCGCAAATTGTCGCTATATGAGGGATAGCCGGCGATGACATGCGTCATCAGGCAAATCGGTTTGGTTTCTAAGCGGGTACGAATATACTGTTCTAATTGCATAATTTCCTCGACAAAGTGATTATTACAATATTCTTTATCAATAGTTGGTTGGCGAGTAGAAGTGTAACGTAGTCGTTACATACAAACGCCAACGATCTGGAACATACGTTTTTCATCGTCTGCTTCAGGAGTGCAAACTAGCGTTTGCAGCAGGAGTGCAAACTAGCGTTTGCAGCAAAGGCTACTTTGCGCTCCTAATTAATAATTTCGGGCCTTCTGCCGAATAAATTCCTGCCATTTCTGATCGCCAAAGGCATCGGCGATGGTGAAAATGTCCTTGTCGCCGCGACCGGATAAATTGATCAGGATGACCTGTTTCCGGCTCAACTGCGGCGCAGCTTTGAAAGCTGCGGCAAAAGCATGCGCGCTTTCCAGAGCCGGGATAATCCCTTCTTTCCGGATCAGGAGTCGAGCGGCATTCAAGACTTCCTCGTCGGTCGCGGCTTCAAACTGCGCCCGGCCGGTTTGCGCAAGGTAGCTTAAAATCGGACTGACGCCGATGTAATCCAGGCCGGCTGCCACCGAATGGGTGGTCAGCATCTGGCCATCCTGATCCTGAAGAAAATAGGTTTTATAGCCTTGCGCCACACCGGGCGATCCCTGATTTCCGACTAACCTGGCAGCGTGTTTCCCGGAATCCAGACCTTTACCGCCGGCTTCAACGCCGATCAGTTGGATATCGTCGTCTAAAAATCCCTGGAATATGCCCAGGGCATTCGAACCGCCGCCGACGCAGGCATAGACCCGATCCGGCAATCGCCCGCTGAGAGCAAGTATCTGCTGCCGGGCTTCGCGGCCAATAATTGATTGGAACCAGGCTACCATTTCCGGAAAAGGATGCGGTCCGCAGGCGGTCCCCAGGACGTAATGGGTCGTATCAAAATTAGTGACCCAATCGCGTAAAGCTGCATTAATCGCATCTTTTAAAATACGCGACCCGTCTGTGACCGGCACAACCGTCGCGCCCAATTGCTCCATCCAGAACACATTGGGACGCTGACGCTGCACATCTTCCTCGCCCATGTAAATGACGCATTCGAACCCAAATTTGGCGGCCATTGTGGCAGTTGCCACGCCATGCTGCCCGGCCCCGGTCTCAGCAATCACGCGGGTTTTGCCCAGACGCTGCGTGAGTAAGCCCTGCCCCATGACATTATTGGCTTTATGCGCGCCTGTATGATTCAGGTCTTCGCGCTTCACATAGAACTGTGCCCCGCCGAATTCGTGCGTCAGATTTTTCAAAAAGGTAATCGGCGTCGGACGGCACGAATAGGTCTGCATCAGGGTTTCATATTCCTGCCAGAACGCCGGATCGTTTTTCGCCTGTTCAAAGGCGTTCTGAAGTTCTTGAATCGTGCTGTGGAGAATTTCAGGCACAAAAGCCCCGCCGAATTCTCCGTAATATCCTGCTCGCCGTGGTGCAAATTCAAAAAGAGACATAATGATAATTACAAGGATTTCTCATAAGAAGGGATGATATTTTCATTGCTTTAAGTAAGTATCAATTAACTGGGGAAAACAATTCGTTTTCAGGCAATATTCAGAAATCCTTTGTTATGAGAAATCTTTGTAGTTTTCCTTCCTGGTAAAAGGCTGAAACCCTCTGCAAACAATAGAAAAGGCTGCCTCGTTTTGAGAACAGCCTTTTTTGAGAAAGAGATCGGCACAAAAAAGGCTGGGGAGGGTTGCCCTCCACAGCCTTTGAGAAATCAACGTGATTATACATCACTGATGGAGCGACTACCCGGTCAGCAACCAGGGCCGCCGCCAGTTAGGAGTCAGCATCTTCACACGCGTATGTTGTAAATCCATTTTCATAACAGAATTCTCTTGCCAAATTTTCAAATCTTTCTCAATGACACTTCAACCCTTATGAGAAAACTTGTTTGAAATGTCAATAGAAATTTTATGTGACGCGTATTTTTGTAACTCTTGAACCCATTGTACCGTCCAACAGCCGTGTTGGACGAAAACCGTGTGCCGCCAGCACCGTTTCTTTCGGTGAACAAGGCTGTTCACCGGTACGTAAAGAGTTACAATTTATTTATTACAAAGTTTACGGAAGAGCCAGGTTCTAAAACATCATGCAATTTACCTCTGCTCATATATCTTCTGACCTTGAGCTGGCAATCGAAGCCGCCCGGCGGGCCGGCGCGGTGATTGCCGGACAGTACGAAAGCACCAGAGCCTTTGCGGTGAAGCCTGACGGCAAAGGATTAGTGACGGAAACGGATAAAGCCGCTGAACGTGCGATTATTGACCTGTTGCTGGCGAATTCGCCCTATGCCATCATCAGCGAAGAAAGCGCGCCGCACGAACCGCCGGCCGGGCGTTCCTGGATTATTGACCCTCTGGACGGCACTTCGAATTTTGCGCGGCAGATTCCCTTATTTGTCACCTCAATCGGACTGATTGAGGATCAAGAGGCGATTCTGGGCGTGATTTATCATCCGCTGACGGATGAGTGCTTTTACGCGGAACGCGGCAAAGGCGCGTATCTGAACGGGCAGCCCTTGCACGTTTCTGAGACAACCGATCCAGAAGCAACCGTATTGTTCCTGAACCATGGCTCTCATGCGATTGATAAGCAGCGTTTTGCCCGGCTGTCGGAGCGCTTGATCGGTCAGTATTCGATCAGGGCGTTAGGCGCAACCGCGTTGGAGCTGACCTATCTGGCGCGCGGCTGCGCCGAGGGCTTTCTCTGCTCCGGCGACGAACTCTGGGATTACGCGGCCGGCATTGTATTGGTGGAAGAAGCCGGCGGCAAAGTCTCCGATTGGAACGGCCGGCATTGGGATCGGCACAATGCCTTTCTGCTGGCGTCGAATGGCCGCTTATACGAAAAATTATTGCAAGAAGTTACAGATTTACAGGATAAATGACTACTAGCATCAAATTAACTCAGTATGGCTCTGATGTTATCGTTCAAATTATCAGGAAAGGACAGATATGAGCATCTTTTCTTTTAGCAGCCTCAACAATAATTGATCTTGAAGCGTTAGAAACATCACATCAAGGAGAATATCTTTTAGAGAGTATATGGGAACTCAGTTTTGGAGGGATTCTTGATGAAGAAGTTATTTGCCTAGCCAAAATTATCGTTTCGAAAGCTAAATAGCGTAATGAGGGAAGTCCTATCGGATTTTCATACACATCACGCAAAAGCGTATGATATGTTTTTCTTTGCCCTGAAAGGGATATATCATCATTATAGTTAAGCCTGGACATTGATGCCCGGAATTCCCGGTTGAAAGCCGGGGTGATGAAAATCGTTACTTCCATACGTTAAAAATACAAGGAGGAAAGGAATGAAACCTTCGTTTATTGTCATCCTGCTCGTCGTTTTTTCGTATTCCCATTTTTTTCATGCTCTCCTCTCTTTTCCTTGACAAATCGTTTTAACAATCCTACGTAAATTGCAGCAGGTAAAATGAACGTTTCGCGCACGCATAGTTAAAGGAGTTAATATGAGCTTGCGCTCAACCCGGCATTATGAAACTCCAGGGATTTCACATCACCAGGGATAAAAAATCCTTGTTTATGAGGAATCCTTGTAGTTTCAGAGGAGGGAAAAATTATGACGAAGCTAGGAGTTTTGATATTGTTTGTTGTGCTCGGTCTGGCAAATTTTGCCAATGCGCAGGAGCAATTTGAAAAAGATGTCCTGCCTACATCGGCCGGCGACCTGGAAATCACGTTTATCGGACACGGTACGCTGATGTTCACTTTTGGCGGAAAGGTCATTCATGTTGATCCCTACAGTCAATTGGCGGATTATACGACATTGCCCGACGCGGATCTGATTCTGCTGACTCACGAACATGGAGATCACCTTGATCCAAAGGCGTTAGAACAAATCCGTCAGGAAGACACGGTGTTAATTCTCACTGAAAGTTGTACTCCAAAGGTCAAAGGCGGCATTGTGATGCACAATGGAGACACCCGGACGGTTGATGGGATCAAGATTGAAGCGGTGCCGGCCTATAACATCGAGCACAAGCGCGACGACGGCCAGCCCTTTCATCCCAAAGGCATCGGAAATGGCTATATCCTGACCTTCGGCGATAAACGCGTGTATGTTGCGGCCGACACCGAAAATACACCGGAAATGAAGGCGTTGACCGCGATTGACTGCGCCTTTTTACCGATGAATCTGCCCTACACCATGACGCCGGAGATGGTCGCGGATGCGGCCAAAGCCTTCAAACCCGCGATTCTGTATCCTTATCATTACGGCGATACGGATGCGGCCAAACTGGTGGAACTGCTCAAAGCTGAGTCAGGCATTGAAGTTCGTATCAGGAACATGAAATAATTTTTCAGCGATGGAAACATGCGCTGGAACACGAGGAGGAAAAAAATTTATGGCAGCATGGACGAACGAAGAATTACAGCAGATGATTCAGGAGGTACGCGCGAAAGCTGCGGCGGACCCGCAATTCCGACAGCAGGTGCTGGTCAATCCGAACGCCGCAATTCGGGCAATCGCAGGCAAAGCCCTGCCGGAGGGGATGAGCGTGCAAGTGGTTGAGGCGGCGGACGTGACGATTGTGCTCCCGCCGCTCCAGACCGGGGCACTGTCGGATCAGGATTTGGATCACGTGGCGGGAGGGTCTCTCCCGCTGCCGCCGATACGTCCGCCTAAAGAAGAGTATGGGTTGACCCAACCCTGACGTGTACCCCCGGCGGGAGGCTGCCTTCAAGGCGGCCTCTCGCCGGTTTAGCTGCCCTCTGCCTCATCCCCGGCCGGCTGCCACATTTCCGTCACTTCGGCCGGCGACAGGCCCAGGATCTTTGCTGCGGCGGCCGGCAGGTCTGCGTCGCCGCTGGCCTGGTGCAGGCGGGCAAGACTGCGTAATGTGATTCCCATTCCATATTCATCTTGAAATTCAGCCGAAATCTCTAAATCTTTCAGAAAATACTCCCGCGCCCGCTGGCGCTGCGCCTGAGCCACCATGTCCAACTGATGGGAGATCGAGGCGCTCATCTTTCTTATGTCTTCTGGTCTAACAGCGACTCTTCCCCCTCGGCAAAGGGATCGCGGATCGTCACAGGGGTTGCGCCGCATCGTCGAAACTGACCGTCGCGTTCGGGCTGGCTTCCCAGTCCCCGGTCTGACGTATGGTAATCACGGTCATGGACATGCACCACCGATGACCCAGATTTCTCAGATGAGCGCGTCCGTTTCCAACCCAAGCTGAGACGCCTGCGAAATCGGCGGCTATGTATCCCGGACGGGCGTGTTCATCTCACCGGACAAGGCTGTCCGGGGTACGTTTTTGATTTTTATCCCGTGCCTGCCTGCGCAGACAGGCGTGTGTGCCCGCGCTCAGTACACGACAAAAATGTCCCCCCCCCTTGTTCCCCTCGCAAGCGAGGGGAAACGACAAACAGGAACATTGCCTTAATTCCCCCCGCTTGCGGCTTTCGGGATCAGCGTTCCAGACTGCGGCAAAGTCCGCCGCGCTGATTTCAAATTCCGGCGCAAGCGCAAGATGATATTGCATGGTAAAACCTCCTTTGGAACTACAAGGATTTCACATAAGCAAGGATAACACATCCTTGCTTATGTGAAATCCTTGTAGTTCCAACAAAAGAATTGCCTTGCGTCAATAAAAAAGCCGGGTTTTTAGGAAAAAACCCGGCTTTGTGCGGAGGCGGGGCAGCTTAGAAACTGAAGTTATCCACGTTGTCTTTGGTGAACACAAAGGGTGGGCCAAGCAGCACCACGCCATTGTCGCCAATCGTGTATTCGCCCAGGCGTCCGGCTGTGAATTTTTCGCCGGCTTCGCCTTTAATATCGCCCGCCAACAGATGATGGGTGATATGAGTGACTAAGTAGCCCAGGTCAACCGGATTCCAGAGGGCGACTTGCGGGGCCGTGCCGTCTTTGATGTATTCGCGCATCTGGCTCGGAATGCCCAGACCCGTAATCAGAATTTGTCCGCTCTTGCCGGCGTCGCGGATTGCTCTGGCGCCCGCAGCAAGCCCCACGGTGGTCGGTGAAATTACGCCTTTCAGATTCGGATAGGATTTCATCAAGCCTTGCATTTTCTGATAGCTCTTGGTATCGTCATCGTCGCCATACACGGTATCAACCAGTTTGACATTCGCGTATTTCGGGTCTTTCAGCTCTTCCAGCATCCACTCGATCCATTCGGTCTGATTCGGCATTCCGGCAGCCGCGCTGAGGATCGCGATTTCGCCTTCGTAGTTGATCAGTTCTGCAATAATCTGGACCTGTTTCCGACCAATGCCTTCAGCGTCAGCCTGAAGTGCAAATAGCTGGCGTCCACCCTCACCGATCGCAGCGTCATAGCTCGTAATTACGATACCGGCTTCAAGTGCTTTTTTCCCGGCTGGTACTAAAGCGTCCGGATCATTGGCTGATATCATAATCGCGTCAATTTTCTGAGCGATCAAGGCATTAATCATCTGAATCTGTTTGGTGGCGTCCGCGTCCGATGGGGCCTGATAAATCACTTCATCGCCTAATTCAGCCGCCGCTTCCTGCGCGCCCTGGTTACACGCATCAAAATACGGGTTGCCCAGGTTTTTGGGCATATTCACAATTTTATAACCGGCCTCAGCGAGTGTTCCGGTTAATACAACAGCAACACACAACAACACTAACGCAATTCTTTTCATGAGATTTTCCTCCTTCATGTAGACTAACATTTCTTTTCGTTTGTCGAAACTTCAGTTTTGACCCACAGAGAGTAAATACCGCGACATATTTACGACTGGAACAACATCACCTCCTTTTGGTAAAATTGAGATCAAAAACCAGGTTTTTGAAAAAACCTGGTTTTTTTCCTGTCTCTTGATTAATGTTTCATAAATTTCCCTAATAAATTCGGCAGTAAAATGGCGATAATCAGTACTGCGCCGCTTACAATCTGTTGTACCTGTCCTGGAATCATTTTTAAGCTCATGCCCCATTCGATAATCCCAAGCAGGAACAGGGCCAGGGCCGTGCCAAGCATTGTGCCTTTACCACCACCAATATCTGTCCCGCCGAGGACGACCGCCGTAATTGCATGCATTTCATAGCCGGTAGCAACATCCGTGCGGGTGCTTCCGAAACGGGCGGCCATTACCAGGGCTGCCAGGGCCGCCATACAGCCTGACAGCATATAGAGTTTAATTTTAATGCGATCAACGGCAATACCGGAATACCGGCAGGCCTCTTCGTTATTACCAATCGCAAACACGGCGCGCCCCAGACTGGTGCGATGCAGCAGCAGACCAAACACAATTGCAAAGATCAAAAAAATGATCAGCGAAATCGGAATTGGTGTGCTGCCGATATAGCCCTGCCCGATTGTCGTAAACCAGGCCGGATAGCCTTTGACCGGGATATCGCCCAACATGGCGAAAGCCATGCCGCGATACAACGCATAGGTTCCCAGCGTGACCGCTAAGGGCGGCAGTTTAATTTTGGTAATACACTTTCCGTTCACCCATCCACCAACGATTCCGACTGCTAACGCTGCCAGGGCGCCAATCCAAATCGGAACGCCATGTTTAAATAACAGAGCCATCGTAGCGGAACACATGGCTAAAGTCGAGGCAACCGACAGATCGATACCGGAAGTAATGATAATCATCGTCATCGGCAATGCCATCAAGCCTTTTTCCATGAAATTAAAAGTCATATCAAAGAGATTGGCCACGTTGAGAAAATAAGGAGAAATATTGGTGTTAATGATTCCGACGAGCAAGATCAAAATAACCAGTAACCATTCCCAGCGCAAAAACATCGTGGCGAAAGAAAACGGCTTGCGAGCTTGAATCGTGTTTTTTTTAGGTGTTTGAGAGGTCGTCATAGTATTCATGTCTCTGTTCCTCCGCATCAAATTCGACGTAGGGTCATAAGACGCTGCAAACGACGGGCGATCAACGCGTTAATAATGACTGCGCCCAGAATGACCAGTCCCTGAACCGCAAGCTGCCAGAATTCGGAAATGTGCACCAGAGTTAATCCATTGGCTAGAATTCCGATAAATAATGCCCCCAGAAGGGTTCCCAAAATAGTTCCGGAACCACCGTAGATACTCGTTCCCCCCACTACGGCCGAGGCCACGGTTTGGAGTTCAAATCCTAAGGCTGTGTTATTTTGGACGACTGAAAAACGAGCAAGCCATAAAATTCCGGCAAATCCGGCCAATGCTCCGGAGATCACATAGACCAGAAAGCGCGTGCGCTCGACATGAAACCCTGATACCAGGGCCGCTTTCAAGTTGCTGCCGATAGCGTAAATTTGACGACCGCTGCGTGTATATTTCATAAAATAGGCAAAAATAATAACCGCCAACACGGCCCACAGAATGAGCATGGGAATGTTTGCAAGCCTGAACCATGCCAGATGGCGCAATCGTTCAGGCACATCCGAAGGCGCGACCCAGCTTCCTTTACTTACCACGAAAACCAGCCCGCGATACATGTTCATGGTTCCAATGGTCACAATAATCGCCGGCACTTTTCCCACGCTGACCAACAGGCCGTTCACCAGGCCAAGTAATGCCCCCAGGCCCATTCCCAGGCAGATCAAGAGCAACACTGGTGTATTGGGATAAGCTCGTACAGTTGTCCCGGCCGTCATAGCGCACAAAGCCAATGTTGAAGCAACGGAGAGATCGATGCCGCCGGTAATAACCACCATCGTCTGGGCAATGGCGACAATCGTCAGCGCCGAAATATCCATGCCAATGTCGCGCATGTTTTCCAAACTAAAAAAGACCGGGGCGCGCAGCGTGATCAGAAGTGAGAGGAGAATAACCACAAGAAAAATTCCGCTTTCACGATGACTGGCAAAGAAGAGAAATACTTGTTGCTTGAAATCCCTGGGCGTATCTGGTGCCATAATCTGGCGATCAATTGTCCGACTCAACGCTAAAGCACCCAATCGCGGCTTTTAGCCTTGAGCCTTGACATTGATGTCAAAAAGGTTTTGTTTTTTTACGCTGATCGCGCCACGGCTGCGGTCATGATTTGCTCCTGCGTGGCTTCTCCGCGTTTGAATTCTCCGGTCATACGGCCTTCGCTCATCACGAGAATGCGATCGCTCATTCCCAAAATTTCCGGCAATTCCGAGGAAATCATCAAAATTGCCATCCCCTGTCCGGCAAGCTGGCTCATAAGCTGATGAATATTCGATTTGGTGCCAACATCAATGCCATGAGTCGGTTCATCTAAAATCAAAATACGCGGCTTTGTCGCCAGCCATTTCCCCAATACAACTTTTTGCTGATTTCCTCCGGAAAGCTCCTGGGCTTTTTGCCATAATCCGGCGGCTTTTACTTCCATTTGTCGGGCATATTCCTGCGCGGTTTTCCGTTCCGCATCCTGATCGAGCCAGGTATGAGTACTAAACCGATCAAGCAGCGGCAGTGTCATATTCTGAGTCAGATCCATCTGAAGCACTAACCCATGCTGCTGCCGATCTTCGGGGATGTAGGCAATCCCGAATTGTAGGGCGTCCTTGGCGCTTTGGATGTTGACCGATTCGGCTCCTACCTGTATACTTCCTCCATCGGCCGGCTCGATTCCGAAAATCGCCCGCGCCACTTCTGTGCGACGCGCACCAACCAATCCAGCCAATCCCAGAATTTCTCCGGCATGCAATTCAAAAGAAATATCTTCAAACACCCCTTCTTTGCGCAAGTTTTGCACACGCAAGACGACATTGCGAATTTCAGCATTCTCTTTCGGGAAAAGCGCATCCAGTGATCGGCCGACCATCATTTGAATCAACTCGCCTTCCGTAATCTCCTTAACGTTTCGTGTCCCCACATATTGTCCATCGCGCAGTACTGTCACTCGATCCGCGATTTCAAACAACTCTTCTAAACGATGGGAAATGAAAATAATCGCCGTTCCGGATTTTCGCAATTGTCTGACAATACGGAATAATTCTTCGGTCTCTCGCAATGTCAGAGTAGACGTCGGTTCATCCATAAGCAGGACTTTGGCATTAACTGAAAGAGCCTTTGCAATTTCAACCATCTGTTGTTCCGCAATGCTCAGGCCCAACACCCGGCTTTTCGGATTCAGGTTTACTCCGAGGGAGTGTAAGATCTCGGCCGCGCGCTGGTACATCATCTTCCAATCAATTGCTTTATTTTTGGGGTTGATTGGCATGTGTCCCATAAAAATATTTTCGGCGATATTCAGATCAGGAAACAGATTCAAATCCTGATAAATCGCCGCAATACCATGCTGGTGGGCTGCGAGGGTATTCGGGAAGGAGGTTGGGGTCCCCTGGAAGAGAATGCGCCCCTCATTAGGCTGATAGACGCCGGTAATAATTTTGACAAGCGTGGATTTCCCGGCCCCATTTTCACCGACTAAAGCATGAATTTCACCGGAAACCAGAGAAAAAGACACATCGTTTAAGGCATGAACTCCGGAAAAAGATTTAAAAATATGTTCCAACTGCAAAATTGGCTGCTGCTCAGGTACGTTCATCATGCGAAACCCTGCCTTTGTTCCTACACAAACGTGTTTGATGGCGAAAACGCTTGAAACAGAAAGTAATACCGTATCATGATGTAAACGTTATCATATCACAAGAAGATGTCAAGAAAAATTTCAATAAATTCAATAGATGATGTTTCTTTTTCGATTTTATAGGCAATCTTATATACACAATTATGAGAAGTTGTGTATTTTTCGATTAAAAATCTTGACAGATTTTTCTTATCAATGATAACGTTTACACAAAATGTCAAAGCTAGGCTTTGATACTTCTGAAGGTTTTGCAGAGGAAGAAGTGTAACAAGGCTCCCGGCATCTCCGACACTCCGGGAGTAGAGCGTAGATGCAGCCCGGGAGTCAAGTGGATATGAGTTCAATGAAAGATGTCGCAAAGCTGGCAGGCGTTTCCGTAGCAACGGTGTCGCGTGTGGTCAATCAAGCCGCGCTTGTTGATGAACACACCCGACACAAAGTCAATGAAGCTATTAAAAAACTGCATTATCGTCCCAATCTTCTGGCAAGAGGCCTGCGTCAGCAACATGTTCAGTCGCGCAGCGGAAAATATGGCATCTATGAAAAATACCGTGAATACGCACAACGCGAAGAACTGTATCCGGGGGGACCGGGGAGAGGGAAACGAATGGGGTTTGCCGCGATTTTCGGCATCCAGCCCTTCTGTATCGAAGTTGAACAGAGCGTCTTAAAACAGGCCGCTCTCGCCGGATTTGACAGACGCGACATTTTTGTGTTAGATAATCAATATGATCCGGATGTGGGCTTACAGAATGCCGAAATTATTCTTTCGCAACGACCGGATATTTTCATAGAATATCAGGCTGACATCAAAATCAATAATATTGTGGCTGCCAGGTTTCTTGAGGCTGGCATCCCTCTTATTGCTGTAGATGTGCCCGTGCCGGGCGCACCGTTTGTGGGAGTGAATAACTGGCAGGTGGCGACAATGGGCGGGAAGTATATGGCAAAATTATTGATGGAACGCTGGGGAGGGTGGCATGCGGTTGATCTGGTTATCTTGCTGCAATGTCCGACCGGCGGCGAAGTCAATATGTTGCGTTCCGAAGGATTTGCCACTGCCCTGGTCGAAATTTTTGGAGAACAGGTCGAAGCCAAAATTGTACGTAAAGACGGGGGAATCGGACGGATGGAACAAGGCAGGGCCGCCATGATCGAAATATTGACAGCGTATCCTGAGGCCCGGAAAATTGCTGTGACTACGTTGAATGAAGAAATGATGGAAGGGGTGATTTTCGCGTTAAAAGAGACCGGACGCTGGCAGCGCGACAATTTGATTGTGATTACTACAGGGGTTGATGATCTGGGAAAAACGCAAATCCGCGAAGGGTTGAGTGACGCCGGGGTAGCCTTTTTTCCGGAAAAATACGGCGAGTATATTCTCCCGGCCGTCTGCGCCATCCTGGAAGATGCCCCCGTGCCTTCACACATGTACGTTGAAAATACGATTATTACCAGGGAAAATATCGCGCAATTCTATCCGCTCGATTAAGTCCGCCCGGCCATCAATGACCGGTCTCAAAGCGCAAGCAGGCTGAACACTGCTGAGTTCCGGAGGGCGCTTCAGCGTCCTTGAGCTTTGAGACTGGCGATTGATCGTTAGAACTTAACAGCATTCTTTATAAAACCCGTATTCATACGCTGCATCAAACAGGGCGACCGTGTTTTGGGCCGGGACGCCGTATTGGATGTTGTGAACGTTGTTGAATACGTATCCGCCGCCGGGTTTGAAGATCTCCAGGTTTCTTTTGACGTGCTGGCGTATTTCTTCCGGCGCAGCAAAGGGAAGCACATGCTGCGCATCGATCCCGCCGCCCCAGAATACGAGTCGGTCGCCGAACTCGCGCTTTAAGCGCGCCGGTTCCATATTCTTCGCACTGATCTGAACGGGGTTGAGAATGTCTATGCCATTATCGAGCAAATCGGGGATATAGATTGTGCATGCGCCGCAGGTATGATACCAGATTTTCGCATTAGTAAGGGATTTCAGGTGTTGTACCAGTTTTTTCTGGCGCGGCTTGACCACCTGCCGATAAAATTTCGGCGAGAACAATGGCCCTTTTTGTCCGGTAAGGTCATCACCTATCATCACCACATCCACCAGATCGCCGACAGCCTGCATAAAGCCCGTCGCATAATCCAGGCAATATTTCAGTGTTTGATCTAAGAGCGCTTCACAAAACGCCGGATTTTCGATCATATCAATGAACCAGCGTTCCAGACCGCGCATATACCAGCACACTTCATACACAACACCGAAAATGCCGGTTGACAGGGCGTAGGGCGTGTTGTTCCGCATATCCAGGGCCTGTTCACGCACGCCGGTAAAGCGGGTCGGATCATTGCCGTTGGGAAAGGGATAGTCTTGTATGTCATCAAGCGTGGCGTCGGCCAGAGGATGATGACTGATATCCATATACAATTGCTGATCATCCGGCATTGACCACACAACCCCAAATTCATCTTTCAAATCGTGCCACAGCCTGCCATCCCGTTCATGCAGTTCAATGCTCCCGTGAAAACTTTGCGGCGCATGAGCAACGATGTAGCGGGTATCGACATGAAAACGGGTGAGCACGTCTTCGCTCGGTTTGACCAGTTGCTGCACCGGATCGAGGATTTCAAGTTCTTCCTCTAACCCTAAATAGGCGAGTACATCCTCGTAGGCGCGCTTGTGAATGCCGGTTTGAAAACCTCCCAGATCAATGGGAACTCGATCCGGTTCTTCAAAGTTGAGCGCTTTGATGACTCGCTCACGTGATGTCAGAATTTCTTTGCCTGCCATACTCCTCCCTCCTTTGAAATTCCTGGAGTTGAATTTAGTCCAGATGAAAGACTTCTTTCAGCGGTTTGGTCACGGGCGAATTGTCAGGATTGACATCCATAATAGCGGCCATATAATCCCACCATTTCCGGACAATCGGGTTTTGCGAAAGTTCGTCAGACCTGCTGTCGTCTGTTAACTTTTGAAAGGCGAACAACGTCAGCGTGTCCTCATCAAGATAAATTGAATAATCCGACACTCCGGCGTTTCTCAAAACTTCAGCCAATTCAGGCCAGATTTCATCGTGACGTTTCTGATACTCTGCCTCAAATCCCTTTTTTAACTTCATTGTAAAAGCATGTCTTGCCATAAGCAGAAATAACGGGGCGATGCTCAGCGACGACTCGCAGTCACTGATCATCTTCGTTCGTGATGATGTTTGCGACACTAATTTTACACTAACATTTAAACTTTACGTGAACGTTAACATGATGATTTGTCAAGAAAATTTTATCGAAATAACTGGCAATTTGCACAAAAAAGACTTGACAAAAATTTACAAGATGTTAACGTTCACGTGAAGCTTAACATCTGACGGCTGCCAGGAAAGGATAGAGAAAATCATGAGTTCAATGAAGGATGTAGCCAGGCTTGCAGGGGTTTCTGTGATGACAGTGTCGCGGGTCGTGAACCAGAAAGCATCGGTTGATGAAAGTACGCGCCGCAAAGTAAAAGAAGCAATTCATAAGCTGAATTATCGTCCCAATCTGCTCGCAAGAGGGCTGCGCCAGCACAATACGCCGGATCTTTTTCCTCCGACCTATGCGGTCTATGAAAAATATCGTGAATACGCACAAACCGAAACCCCCTATCCCGGATTGCCGGGAAAAAGCAAACGCCTGGGTATGGCGAGCATTTTTCGCGCCCAGCCGTTCTGCGCCGAAGTCGAGCAAAATGTCATCAAGCAGGCTAAACTAGCCGGCATTAACGAAAAGGATATTCTTCTACTGGATAATGAGTATGATGCTGAAGCCGGTTTGCGTAATGCAGAAATCATGCTGTCTCTCAAACCGGATCTGTTCATTGAACATCAGGCTGATGTGCGAGTGAATAGTATTGTTGCCGCCAAATTTAAAGCGGCCGGTATCCCTCTCATTGCGGTTGATGTTCCTGTGCCTGGCGCTCCCTTTATGGGCATTGATAACTGGTATGTTGCAACAGTAGGCGGAAAAGCCATGGCGGCCCTTATTAAAAGAAAATGGGGTGGGTGGGGCATGGTGGATATGGTAGTTTTGCTCCAGAATCCGGCCGGTGGCGATGTGACGATGTTACGATCGGAAGGGTTTGCAACAGCCTTGAGCGATGAATTCGGGTCTGAAGTCGCAGGAAAGATCGTGCGGGTTGACGGCGGCCTGGGAACGATAGCACAAGCTCATCACGCCATGGTCAACGTCTTGCGCGCCCATCCCGCAGCCAAAAAAATTGCAGTGACTTCCGTGAATGAAGAAACCATGCAGGGCGTGATCGCCGCCATTCAGGAAGCTGGCCGCTGGCAGCGCGAAGATCTGATTATTATTACCTTAGGGGTGGATGATCTGGGCAAAACTCAATTGCGCGAAGGTTTAAGCGACGCCGGCGTCGCATTTTTCCCTGAAAAATACGGCGAATACCTCATCCCGGCGGCCTGCGCGCTGCTGGAAGGCGCGCCGGTGCCATCACACCTGTTTGTTGAAAATCAAGTCATTACCAGGGAGAATATCGATCAATTCTATCCGTTGGCACATACATCATGACTATTCTTGAATTACGAAACATTACCAAACAATTTCCGGGAGTCACCGCGCTTAAAGACGTGGATTTTCAATTACGACCGGGGGAAGTTCATGCGCTTGTCGGCGAAAATGGGGCAGGAAAATCAACACTGGTGAAGATCATCACCGGGGTGCTGCAATCCACGCAGGGCGAGATCGTATATGAGGGCGAACCAGTCGTGTGGCATGACGCTCGGGATTCCATTCAACGCGGAATTGCGGCAATTTATCAGGATCCGGCCATCTTTCCCGATTTAAATGTGGCTGAAAATATTTTTATGGGGCACCAGCCTCATCACACAACCACGCGCAAAATTTATTGGCGCCAGTTGTATCTGAAAACCGAAGAACTCATGCAGTCGCTCAATGTCCACATTAGGGCAACTGATAAAATCAGAGGATTAAGCATCGCTGAACGGCAATTGGTTGAAATTGCCAAAGCCCTTTCTATTCACGCGAAAATCGTGATTATGGATGAACCCACCTCAGCCTTGAGTATTTCGGAATCCAAAGAACTTTTCCGGATTATTGCGGAGTTAAAGCGTCACGGCGTCTCGGTGATTTTTATCTCCCATCGCCTTGAAGATATTTTTCAAGCGGCTGATCGAGTAACGGCTCTGCGTGACGGAACACATGTGGGTACTCGCAATATCGGAGAAGTGACGTTAGATGGATTAGTGCAGATGATGGTTGGGCGGGAAGTCAAGAATCTGTTTCCTAAAGTATCGGTGGAACAAGGACGCGAAGTACTTTGCGTAGAACGCCTTTCTCGCAAAGGGGAATTCCGAGACGTGTCTTTCCGGGTACATGAGGGCGAAATTCTTGGCCTGTATGGACTGGTAGGAGCCGGGCGAACTGAAGTTGCTAAAACGATCTTTGGCATGACGCCGCCTGATCGGGGCACAATTTCTATTTACGGCGAACCTGTGACGATTCGAAAGCCGCAGGAAGCGATTGCCAGGGGCATCGCTTATGTGCCTGAAGATCGTGACAAAGAGGGAATTATTCTGAATATGGCCATCACCAGCAATATCACGCTGCCAATTCTACAGCAATTCAGCAAACTGGGCTGGCTTGATAACACAGGCGAACAAATGACCGCGGAAGAATACGCCAATATGTTAGATGTGAAATCCGCCGGAGTGCATCAGTATGTGATCGGATTATCAGGGGGGAACAAGCAGAAAGTGTCACTCGCCAAATGGCTGGCCTCGCAAGCAAAGATTCTGCTGTTCGATGAACCTACTAAAGGGATTGATATTGGCACAAAATCGTCGGTCCACCGGTTTATCAGTGAACTGGCCGCTAAAGGGTATGCTATCGTGATGATCTCTTCTGAACTGCCTGAAATTCTGGGAATGTCAGATAACATTCTGGTCATGCACGAAGGTCTGGTAAAAGGGTATTTTGCTCGCAAAAACGCGACCCAGGAAGATATATTAACGACTGCGCTTGCTGACAACGCCTGAGCGCGCTTACACGAAGAAGAGAGCTATGGCAACACAAAACGGAAACAGGTTGTTACTCCGGGCAGCAGGGATTCGGGAAATGGGAATTTTTCTCTTTCTGTTATTGCTAATCATTGTCATTTCTTTACGAAGTCCTGTCTTTCTCACATGGAGTAATTGGTATGACATTACCCTGGATTCCGCCATTCTGGCGATTGTCGCTGTGGGGGAAATGATGGTGATTCTCACCGGCGGCATTGATATTTCTTTAGGGTCCGGCATCGGCTTATCAGGCATGATTGTGGCGCTGATTATTAAAGATCACTGGGGTATTCCTCCAATGGCCGCAGTCGGAATGGGAACGATCATCGGAGCGATGCTTGGCGCATTCAACGGCCTGCTGGTGGTGAAGTGCAAGATTCCCCCGGTCATTACCACGCTCGGTACAATGAGCGTGTTTCGCGGCCTGACCTTTATTATCAATTATGCGGTTAATCAGGGGCAATGGGTGGCCGCCGATAAATTTTCCGGACCGTTCAAGGATTTTGCCAGAGGGAAGTTCCTGTTTATTCCAAATTTACTGTTCATTACCGTGATAGTCTATGCAATTTTCTACTATCTGCTCAATCACACAATGACCGGCAGGAAAATTTATGCGGTCGGCGGAAACCCGGAAGGCGCTCGATTTGTAGGGATCAACGTGGACAAGATTACGTTCCTCCCCTACTTTTTTACAGGGATGCTGGTCGGAACAGGCGGTGTGTTGTGGGTCTCGCGTTATACCTCGGCGCAGACAGATTCGGCCCAGGGATTTGAATTCATGGCGATCACGGCCGTGGTGTTAGGGGGGGTGAATGTGACCGGCGGTTCAGGATCCATCTTCGGGGTCTTGTTTGGGGCTTTGCTGATCGGAGTGATCAATAACGCACTGAATTTGGTACGCATTTCTCCATTCTGGAAATTAGCGATTAACGGCTTCATTATTTTGCTGGCTGTGATGGTTGACAAACTGATTTCTCGCAAAATGAATGCCGTGTTATTAGAACGACGGAATATATAATAGAATTTATCGGAAATAGAACACTGATTGGACTGATGAGACTGATTTTTCCTGATTTTCCAGGTCTGGCAGGATTATGGCAATGAACAGTTCAATTAGTGTTCTATTATTTCCGATAATGTCTAATATTTAACACGAGCGATACGTACTGCGTAGCGCGCATGAGATTTTTAAACGAATGAACACACCTGTCAGAACGCGACTCAACCTGAAATCTTTGTGCATGCAATGGGAATTTTTGCTCCTGGTGATTTTCCTTGTTTTCAATATTGCCATGAGCCTGACAACCCGCAATTATCTGAATGTCTGGAACATTTTCGATATGACGTTTATTTTTACGGAAAAGGCGATTGTTGCCCTGATTATGACGTTCATCATTATTACCGGAAACATCGATCTTTCCGTGGCATCTATGATGGGGTTATCTTCGGTGACGATGGCAGCCTCCTTTGAAGCAGGTATGAATGTTTGGCTTGCGTCATTCCTGGGAGTCGCTATTGGCGTATTGTGCGGATTTTTGAATGGGTTTATCATTACCAGGCTTGAACTGCCTGCCATTATCATCACCTTAGCGACTTTTTCGTTTTACCGGGGGATCGCCTACGTCATTTTAGGCGATCAGGCGGTCAGCGGCTTTCCGCAATCTTTTTCCTATCTGGGATGCGGATATATTGGCGACACCCCTGTGCCGTTTGTCCTGGTCATCTTCCTTGCGCTGGCGCTCATCATGGGTCTCGTTCTGCATAAAACTCGTTTTGGCAGAATGCTGTATGCCATGGGCTGGAATGAACAAACCTGTTACGCTTCCGGTATCCCGGTGAAAAAAATCAAACTCCTTTTGTTTACCCTTTCCGGATTATTTGCTTCGGTATCAAGCATGTTTTTGACTTCCAGAATCGGGAACACCCGTCCGAATATTGCCACCGGATTTGAGTTGGAAATTATTACGATTGTGATTCTGGGAGGCGTGATGATTACGGGAGGAGTCGGGAAAATGTGGGGCGTGGTGTTGTCAATTTTTCTGATCGGCACAATCAGATATGGATTAGGCCTGCACAATGTTCCCGGACAATTTATGCTGATCATTGCCGGTTCTCTGCTGATTCTCTCGATTTTGGTTAATAATTTGATCAAGCAATATATCGAAACCAAATCGTTTGCGGTGAATGCTGAGGAAACTGATACCGAATTTTGAAAAGGTTCGTAGTTCGCGCTTTAGCGCGAACTACGAATCTATCACAAGTCCTGAATAAAGGAGGTGAGTTTCTTTACTTGAGCCTGCATAAATTTGTGAAAATGAGCAGCAATTTTTTTACAAATTTTTGCGATGGATGGGGGATTGAGTGTGTGTATTGAGGTTTTCAGAGAAAATAAGCAATTTGAAAGGGATTGAGCATGCTTGCTTATTCTCAATTCCTGTAGCTTCAAAAGGAGAGACGATCATGAGAAAATATGTTGTGTTTGGATTCATTGCTGTATTCTTGCTTGCCCTCATTGGCAGTGGAACGGGAGAAGCCGCCGAACAAAAACGTCTGGCGATGGTCGTGAAAAATATTGGCAATCCCTGGTATGACGCTATTCGTAAAGGCTGGGATGCGGCCTGTGAAGAGTTGGGCGCAGAATCGATCTTCCGCGGCCCGGAGCAGCCGACCCCGGAGGGGCAGATTGAAATTATCGAATCGTTGATTGCTCAGGGGGTGGACAGCATTACTTACGCCGCCAACGACCCCCAATCGCTGGTGAATGTCTCGCAAAAAGCGATGAAGCGCGGAATTCCGATCATCGGGTGGGAATCGTCAATTGTTGCGGAGAGCCGCAATATTTCTGTAGAGCCAGCCTCAGCTCAGGCCATTGGCGCAGATCAGATCAAAATTATCTCGGAACTCATCGGGGGAAAGGGACAGATTGCGATCCTGAGCGCGGCTGCCACGATGGGCAACCAGAATACCTGGATCAAATACATGAAGGAAGAACTCGAAAAACCGGAATACAAGGAACTTGAACTGGTTGGTGTGGTGTACGGAGACGATCTCAGAGAAAAAAGCTACAATGAAGCCCTGGGCTTGTTCAAATCGTACCCGGATTTGAAAGGGATCATCAGTCCGACGACGGTCGGCATTGCTGCTACTGCGCGGGCGGTGACAGATCAAGGGTTGATCGGCAAGGTGATGGTCACTGGTTTGGGCATGCCGAGCGAAATGAAAGAATACGTGTTAAATGGAGCCAGCCCGGTATTTGGGATTTGGAATCCGATTGATCTGGGCTATTTAAACGCGTATGTTGCCTACCGGCTTGCCACAAAAGAAATCACCGGCAAACCCGGCGAAGAATTTGACGCCGGACAACTGGGACATTACGCGATTGAAGCCCAGGAAGGCGTGGAAAACGGACTGGTCTATCTGGGCGGCCTTTACAAATTTAATAAGGATAATATCGAAGAATTCAGCCAAATTTTTTAACACGCAAAAGCAAAGAGGGAAGGACAAGTTCTGTCCTTCCCTTCTATAAAAATGAAATTTTCATGATGGGTTTGTGTTCGTAATTTCCGCTTCAGCGGGCTGCCTAAAGGCAGAACTACGAACATAATAACTCTGTTTTTTCTTATCATGTCATACTATCTAGCTGCTTATGATGTTGAAGCCATTTATCCCTGGTGGGAATTAGGCGATCAAAAATATTCGGCGGACTTGTATCAACAAAGTATTTCATATAGCGGGAAACGCTTAAAGGAGTGTCTTGACGGAATCTCTGCGGTCGCTGACGTTCATCGCCAAAAAAACCTGCCGGCGACATTCTTTTTGGTCGGACAACTTGTTGAACATGCAGCGTCAGAATTACGTGCGATCCTGGATGACGATCTCTTTGATCTTCAGTCCCATAGTTATACTCATGCGGATGTGATCCAGATTGTTGATGATGAGAACGCGTTGAAACGCGAATTGTGCGATGCAAAACATTTAATTGAAGATACTTTTGGTCGCGAGGTGATCGGCTTTACGACGCCAGCCGGCTTTCCTATCGGATTAGTGGGACAGCCGCGACTTTTACAGAAATTTTGGGAGGCTGGCTACCGTTATATCCGCAGCGTTGGCATGGGCCCGTTTCACACGATTCCCGCTCCTTTAACCCAGCCATTTTGGTATGCTGATGACGGTTATCCTGATCTTTTAGAACTCGGCTTGCACGCCTGGCATGATAATGTCCTGTCAGGGCAGCCCTTCGCCATACACTGGCCCCCGATCCTGCCCTGGGGCTATCCAGCGAAAGTCCCGCAAACAGCCGATGAAATGTATGCCGCTTATGCGCCAGGCATTGAATATGTCGCGGCGAACAATTTGCATACCTACATCCCCTGTTTTCACCCCTGGGCGATTTACAGGATTGATAAACGCGCCCTGCACATAGAACTGCTGTTAACTCATGCCACACAGCGAATGTCAGTCGTTTCATGTACACAATTTTACGAATTATCAGGGAGGATATTATGACGAACCAACAGATTGAAACAAATTATACTCTTGCCAAAGAGCATTACGCTGCATTAGGCGTTGATACTAATGCGGCTATGCAAACCTTAGCCTCGATCCCTATTTCTCTGCACTGCTGGCAGGGGGATGACGTCGGCGGATTCGAAACTCCGGATGCGGTGTTAAGCGGCGGCGGTATTCAAGCCACCGGCAATTATCCGGGCAAAGCCCGTACACCTGATGAATTACGCGCAGATATTGATAAAGCTCTCAGCCTGATACCCGGAACCCATCGTTTGAATTTACACGCCACTTATGGCGATTTCGGCGGGAAAAACGTCGATCGGAACGAAATCCGTCCGGAACATTTCAGCCAATGGATTGAGTGGGGCAAGGAACGCAAGCTGGGTTTCGACTTTAATCCGACCTTTTTTTCGCACCCCAAAGCTGATGACGGATTCACGCTCAGCAGCGCGGATCAGGGAATTCGTCAATTCTGGATCGAACATGCCATTGCCTGTCGTAAGATTAGCGAGGCGTTTGGTAAATCGTTGGGAACGCCGTGTGTGCATAATATCTGGATTCCCGATGGGTATAAAGATCTGCCAGCAGACCGCAAAACGCCGCGTGAACGCTTACGCGACGCGCTCGATACGATCCTGGCGGAGAAATTTGACGCGCAATATATCCGCGACGCAGTTGAATGTAAACTGTTCGGTATCGGCTCGGAAAGCTATGTGGTCGGATCCCATGAATTTTATATGGGTTATGCTCTGAGTAGAAAAACGTTACTCTGCCTCGATACCGGTCATTTTCATCCGACCGAAGTGGTGTCGGATAAGATTTCAGCAGTCTTGACCTTTTTGGATGAAGTGTTGTTACACGTCAGCCGCGGTGTGCGCTGGGACAGCGATCATGTGGTGACGCTCTCGGATGAACTCAGAGCTTTGGCACAGGAACTGGTACGCGGCGATTATTTGAAGCGGGTGCATATTGGGCTTGACTTCTTTGACGCCAGTATCAATCGTGTCGCAGCCTGGGTTATTGGCACGCGTAATATGATTAAAGCTCTGCTGCTGGCCCTTTTAGAACCGACGGCGACCTTACAAAAATATGAACTGGAGGGTGATTTCACCAGCCGTCTGGCTCTGCTCGAAGAGTTGAAAACCCTGCCCTTTGGCGCAGTGTGGGATTATTACTGTCTGAAGCATGACGTTCCGGCCGGCTATGCCTGGCTGGATGTTGTGAAACAATACGAAAACGATGTGCTTTCTCAAAGATAAGGATTTGAGTGTTTGAGTGAATTCAGGAGTGTCAACGCTCTGCTTTGACAGCGAAAGCAGAGCGTTCGCACTCCTGCACTTAGTCACTTTCCAAAATAATGCAAGAGATCTTACAGCGACTTGTCACAATGTCAAATATTTTAGGATCTGACGCCTATGATTGCGCAATTCTTGGGGAAGGAAACACCTCGGCCAAGATCAATCAGGAATTTTTTTTCGTGAAGGCTTCCGGTACTCAATTGCGCACGATTACGGAACAGGGCTTTTTGAAAGTCCGATTCGCGCCGATTCTCCGCGCACTTGAACGCGAAGCTCTCAGCGATCAGGAAGTCAAGCAAATCCTGGTAGGAGCAACAGTTGATAACCCCGACCAGAGGGTTCCTTCAGTCGAGACGTTTTTACACGCGATTATCTTATCGCACGAGGGGGGCAACTATGCAGGACACACCCATCCGACCGCCATTAACAGTATTCTCTGTTCAAACAAAGCTGAAGAAGCTGTGAATGGCAGTCTTTTTCCTGATCAAATCGTAGTATTGGGATCCGATCCGCTCTATATTCCCTATACTGATCCGGGGTTTGTGCTTGCCAAAGTGATTTACCAAAAATTCCACCAATATATCGCACACTTTGGCAAGGCCCCGAAAGTAGTCTATATGCAAAACCACGGCTTTATTGCAGTGGGAGCGAGCGATAAAGACGTGTTGAATATCACGCAAATGGCCGTGAAAACTGCAAAAGTTACCCTGGGAACCTATCTGCTCGGGGGCCCGAATTTCTTCTCCGACGCCAATGTGAACCGCATTGAAAATCGCCCGGACGAACATTATCGCCGAAAAGTGATCTGAAGACTGGTTCGTAGTAGCCGCTTCAGCGGCTCTTTGACCGCTAAAGCGTTTACTACGAACCAGAACGGCCCTCACTGTTTCGGGGCAAACAGAATCTCAGCAAGCTGGTGCAGGCTCGGATTCGCACTGTTGAACACAGGAATATTGGTGAATTCCGCAAGTTCACGCATGGATAAAGGCGAGCTTGAACACACCCCTGACAGAGCATCCGGAACAAGATTAAAGCGTTCTTTCAAAATGCGCAAGCCGCCAATGGCCCCAAAGGCGTCGCTGGCGCAAAAAATAAATTTGTGAATCCGGGAAATGACCTCCGGTGATTGCAGCAGCATGACCGTTTCTCGCTGGATAATTCCATCGGCAAATTCGACCACCCAGAAATTTTTAGGATTGTTGGCATACTTCAAATCGAGCCGGTTAAATACGCTCAACAGTTCTTGTTCGGATAACAGATACGTTGAAGGATAGCCCAGATAGGTAAAATCAGCATACAGGCTGGCTCCGGCGTCGTTCATGTGCAGAATATCTTTCAAACTGGCCGTACCTGTCACTTTGGCTCCGCGCACCTCATGTCCCATCGCAGTGAAAGCCCAACAGCAGGCGGCGGCGGCCAGACTTTTGCCGGAATTCATCGAAGTGCCGCAAACAAGAATCATCGGAGCGCGGGGAAGTTTTTTGACGGTGCTTTTGGGATTAATCAAGGCGAAATTGCGGGTATTCAGCACTGCTCCGTCTTCATGACAGATATATCCCAGAATTTTGATACGCGTCGGGTCTTTGATCATGGCGTTTTTAGTTTTGACTGTGCCGATCATGCCGGACCGTGCCAGAAGATCCATTTCTTCTTCCATGACATCAGGAACAACGCCTTCATAATAATCTGGCGCATAGCGGTTACCAAACACAAAAATCGCCCGAGTGCCGTTATGAATCTGGTGGATTCGGCCAGAGGAATTTTCCAGCGAAGAATGCTGCCCGATGCGAGACACAGTACCATATACTACATCACCGGGTTCTGGGGTTTTCACGATCGTATCATAGTATTTAACCTGTTTCTCTTTTATGGTAAAAGCGGCACTGGGCAGAATAAAGCCGCGTTTGATCTTTTTCATCATCCCTTTTCTATCCCTTTCTCGTCAAACGACGAAAAACTGTGGCGTTCTGCTTTTGAAGCATTGTAAATTTGACAGCCTAACCCTGCAATCTGTCTTTGATTTCCGTCAAGTAATTTTTGATAACTCCATATTTTTAAATCTGTTAACTCATGTTACGCACTACCCCCCCTCAATCCCCCCGCTAATACTGTTGACTTAAGCCCTGGGCATCAATGCCCAGTCTCAAAGCTGAAGCAGGCTAAAGCCCGCTAAAAGCTCACAAACAGGGCGCTTCAGCGTCCTTCAGTTTTGAGACCGGCCATTGATGGCTGGGGTTAAGTCAATAGTATTGAATCCCCCCGCAAGCGGGGGGAACAAGGGGGCTGCGTAACATGAGCTGTTAAGTAACGGTGGCAGGTTGTTAAACTCAACAGTGGATCGGAGGATCAGCAGAAAAACTGAAATAATTTCTTGACAACATATTTTTATGTTCAAGCTTTATGTAATGATAAATAGTTTTTGTATCCACCAGAAACCGGGTTTTTCGAAAAAACCCGGTTGCTCAGTCAGCTGACACTGACAAAAATTTATTGATCCTCACTTAGAGAATTTGATGAAAAAACCTACTGAGGAAAAAATGAAGATCGCCATTTTTTATGGAAAACCTGCTGAAGGAGCCGGAAAAGACGAGCAAGATACGTTGGTTCAAGTTGAAACGGTTGCTGAAATCCTTCATCGATCAGGCCATACGCCTGTTTCCATTCCCCTTTCTTTCAATTTACAAGAAACGATTGAGGCTTTCGCACACCATGCGCCGGATCTTGTATTCAATCTAGTCGAATCCATCGCAACGCACGGACGGCTGATTCATGTCGCGCCATCGCTGCTTGATGCGTTACAATTACCTTATACCGGAGCAGGGACAAATGCCATGTTTTTGACATCGAATAAATTGCTCGCCAAACAGCAGCTTGTGTGTGCCGGACTTCCGACGCCCACATGGTTTTCAGCGAAAAGCCTGCAAAACAATCCGATCGTGACACAAAACCGCTATATCTTAAAATCCGTATGGGAACATGCGTCCATCGGATTGTCTGAAGCCGCCACGCTTGAAACGAATTCCGCCGCTGAATTACGCGATTTTCTCTTCACACACAGCACACAGCACCGTGGTGAAAGCTTCTTTGAAGCCTATATTGAGGGACGCGAATTGAATCTGTCGGTCCTCGCCGGAAAGCATGGCGTCGAAGTCCTTCCTCCGGCCGAGATTTCTTTTGATACCTATCCTGTTGGGAAACTCCGCATTGTGGATTATCGTGCGAAATGGGAAGAAAAATCCTTTGAATATCAAAACACTCCGCGCCGCTTTACCTTTACTCCTGAGGATGATGATCTCCTGGAAAATCTGAAAACATTAGCGCAGCGGTGCTGGGATTTGTTTGAATTGCGGGGTTACGCTCGTGTGGATTTTCGCGTTGATCAGGACAACCGCCCCTGGATTTTGGAAGTCAATGCGAACCCCTGTCTTTCGCCGGATGCCGGATTTATGGCCGCTGCCGCACAAGCCGGGTTGACAATGCCGCAGGTGATTGAACGGATTCTTAATGATGTATAAAATCAAGTACGTGTCGTGGTGAAAAAGATGTTACGTATTTATCGAATTTACGATGATATTCCCCCCATGCACCAGGACGCTATTCGCCAGGTGCAGAACATTTTACGCGCTCAATTTTCGGGGCTAAACGAAAAAGAGATATTGCAGCTTCCGAAAAAATTGCGCAACCCCTTAAAATATCAGTTTCGATCTTTGCTGTTTGTCGCCGAAGGGGCGCGTCATAAAGTCAAAGGCTTCGCCTTGACCATGTACGCGCCGGATCTGCATTTTTGCTATCTGGATTTTATCGCCGCAGATCCGAAAAATGTGGGCGGCGGCATTGGCGGCGCCTTATATGAAAGGGTGTGCGACGAAGCGCGTCAACTGAATTGTCTTGGCGTCTTTTTTGAATGTCTTCCTGACGATCCGCAATTATGCCGCGATCCGGCGATATTAAAACAGAACAAAGCCAGATTGCGGTTTTATGAACGTTCTGGCGCACGCCCCATCATCAACACCGCGTACGAAACGCCGCTGGCTCCTGGCGATGATTGTCCGCCCTATCTGGTCTACGATGCTCTCGGTCGCTCTGAGCCGCTTGTATGTGATACGGCCCGTGCTATTGTCCGCGCCATTCTCGAACGTAAATATGGCGATAAATGTCCGCCAGGGTACATTGACATGGTCGTCGCATCTTTTCGCGACGATGCCGTTCGGATTCGTCCGCCCAAATATAAGACCTCGGAAACCTCCCGTAAAAGCCCGACGATCCAGACTGTCGATCAAAGCATTGCTCTGATCGTCAATGAGCAGCATGATATTCATCATGTGCGCGAACGCGGATATGTGGAAGCGCCGGTCAGAATGCAAGCGATTCTCAAAGAATTGGAGCACATGACTCTCTTTTCCCGGTTGAAAATCCAACATTTTTCCGATAAGCATCTTCTTGCGGTTCATGATCGCAAATTTGTCGAATACCTCAAAGCGGTTTGCGCCAATGTCGAACCAGGAAAATCAGTGTACCCTTACGTCTTTCCGATTCGAAATGCCGCTCGTTCCCCGAAAGATCTGCCTGTGCGAGCCGGGTATTATTGCATTGATACGTTTACCCCTTTGAACCGGAATGCCTATACCGCCGCTAGACGCGCGGTTGATTGCGCTCTGACCGCTGCTAAAGCCATTCTTGACGGGCATCGTCTGGCGTATGCCCTGGTTCGCCCCCCAGGGCATCATGCCGAACGACGGGTGTTCGGCGGTTTTTGTTATTTTAATTCGGCTGCTATTGCCGCCCAATATTTGAGCCAGTATGGAAAAGTGGCAATGCTGGATATTGATTATCACCATGGCAACGGCGCACAGGATATTTTTTACGAACGCACCGATGTGCTGACCATTTCCATTCATGGCCATCCGCGTTTTGCTTACCCGTATTTCAGCGGATTTGACGATGAAAGAGGAAGCGGGGCAGGAGAAGGCTACAATGTAAATTATCCTTTACCGGAGCAGCAAAATGGGGAACAATACCGCGTTGCCTTGCGTAAAGCCTTAAAGCAGATACAACGGTTTCGACCACAATTTCTGATTGTGCCGTTCGGCCTTGATCCGGCCAAAGACGATCCGACTGGCAGTTGGAGCCTGCGGGCTGACGATTTCTTTGAAAATGGCCGCATGATCGGAGCGATCCATCTGCCGGCAGTCGTGATTCAGGAAGGCGGCTACCGTATTCGTTCGCTTGGGACCAATGCCCGTCACTTTTTTCTGGGACTCTGGTCAGGCGCGCATGATTCATTCTAAAGCAATATGAAGCAGGTAGAGAATCCGGGTTTTTGACAAAAACCCGGGGTCTTCTTCTAACAAACCATAAAAAATTTATGAAAACAGATACACTTATTTTCCGCGAAGACGTGTTTCCGGCGGATGTCGAGCATGTCCGCAGCATTGTGGCCTCAACCGGGTTTTTCTCTGAGGCTGAAGTCGAAGTGGCGGTGGAATTAGTACAGGAGCGTTTGGCCAAAGGGTTGACCAGCGAGTATTTTTTTGTTTTTGCGGAACAGGATGGAAACGTCGTGGGTTATACCTGCTTTGGTCCAATTGCCTGTACTCTGGCAAGTTATGACCTGTATTGGATTGCGGTGCACCATGAGGCGCGGGGCCAGGGCATTGGCAAACAATTGCTGGCGCAAAGTGAAGCCTGCATTGCTGTCCGCGGAGGAAAGCGGGTGTACATCGAGACCGCCTCGCGCGAGCAATATCAACCGACGCGCGGATTTTACCTCGCTTGCGGGTATCGAGAGGAAGCCATTTTAGAAGATTTTTACGCGCCAGGCGATGGTAAAGTGATCTATGTGAAAGTGTTATAACAAACAAACCGGGTTTTTTGAAAAAACCCGGTTTTTACGATGTTTAGCGGCTTAATATTCCGGCGGCATGGGCGGATGTTTTTCTTTCTTCTCAGGCATATCCGTAATCAAGGCCTCGGTGGTCAGCATCAGACCGGAGATACTGGCAGCGTTCTGCAACGCGGTGCGGGTCACTTTGGTCGGGTCAATAATCCCGGCTTTCAGCATGTCTTCGTAAGTTTCCGCATCCGCGTTAAAGCCTTCATTGGTTTTCATCTCTTTCACTTTCTGCACCACGACCGAGCCTTCATGGCCGGCGTTGTTCGCAATCTGTCGAATCGGTTCTTCCAACGCGCGTTTGATGATCGTGACGCCAATCTTCTGGTCGCCAGAGACATCTAACTTCTCCAGCTCCGGAATCGCGCGCAGCAAGGCCACGCCGCCGCCCGGCACAATCCCTTCTTCCACGGCCGCGCGGGTCGCGTGCATCGCGTCTTCCACGCGCGCTTTCTTCTCTTTCATCTCGGTCTCGGTCGCCGCCCCCACTTTGATCACGGCCACCCCGCCCGCTAACTTCGCTAAGCGTTCCTGCAATTTCTCGCGATCATAGTCTGACGTCGTGTCCTCAATCTGGGCCTTGATCTGTTTGATGCGCCCCTGAATCTTGTCGGTCGCGCCCGCGCCTTCCACGATCGTGGTGGTGTCTTTGTCAATCGTGATGCGTTTGGCTTTGCCTAAATCATTCAGCGTAATGTTTTCCAGTTTGATCCCCAGGTCGTCGGAAATCACCTGGCCGTTCGTGAGAATCGCAATGTCTTGCAGCATGGCTTTGCGCCGATCCCCAAAGCCCGGCGCTTTCACGGCCGCGCATTGTAAGGTGCCGCGCAGTTTGTTCACCACCAGGGTCGCTAAGGCTTCGCCTTCCACGTCTTCCGCCAAAATCAGAAAGGGTTTGCCCATGCGCGCCACTTGTTCCAAAATCGGCAGCAGGTCTTTCATGTTGCTGATCTTTTTCTCATGAATCAAGATGTAGGGGTCGTCCAGCACGGCTTCCATGCGTTCCGCATCGGTCACAAAATAGGGCGACACATACCCGCGATCAAACTGCATGCCTTCCACGATCTCCAGCGAGGTCTCCATGCTCTTGGCTTCTTCGACCGTGATCACGCCGTCTTTGCCCACTTTCTCCATGGCTTCGGCAATAATGCCGCCGATGGTGTGGTCGTTATTGGCGGAGATGGTGCCGACTTGTTCGATTTCTAAACGGCCTCCCACGGGTTTGCTGATCGCTTTGAGGTGATCCACGACCACGCCCACGGCGCGCTCAATGCCGCGTTTCAGATCCATCGGATTGGCGCCAGCGGTCACATTTTTGCAGCCTTCACGGAAAATGGCCTGAGCCAGCACGGTCGCGGTCGTGGTGCCGTCGCCAGCGATGTCGCTGGTCTTGCTGGCGACTTCATTCACCAGGCGCGCGCCCATATTTTCATAGGGATCCTCTAATTCGATTTCTTTGGAGACGGTCACCCCGTCTTTGGTGCTGGTCGGGGCGCCGAATTTTTTATCGAGCACCACATTGCGGCCTTTGGGGCCAAGGGTAATTTTCACGGCGTCTGCTAACTGATTCAAGCCTTTCAACGCGGCTGCGCGGGCTTCTTCTCCGAACTTTAATTGCTTTGCCATATTTACCTTGCCTCATCCTTGCGCGTGAGCTTTTCAATGCGGCTCACGCGAAGGCAGGACAGTCTCTGCGTTGTTTGCTCTCTGAGGTTATTCCAAAATACCAAGAATGTCATCTTCACGCATGATGATATAATCTTCATCATCAATTTTCACATCGGTTCCGGAATATTTTCCAAACAGGATTTTGTCGCCGACTTTTACGTTCATGGGCTGCAGGGTTCCTTCTTTTGAAACTTTGCCGGGGCCAACAGCCATCACTTCCCCTTCCTGAGGTTTTTCTTTGGCCGTATCAGGGATAATAATGCCGCCTTTGACGACATCTTTTGCTTCAAGTCGTTTGACAATGACACGATCTTGTAACGGACGGATTTTCATACGTAATTCCTCCTTTGTAAAGTAAAGGGCAGCGCGAAATTGGTGCTCGCGCCTGCGAAACAAATTGTCGCAGCACAACTAAATCAGAAATGTCTCAAACTGTTAGCACTCAATTCTTTTGAGTGCTAACAGTATAATAGATTCCTATCGAAAAAAATCAAGTCCAATGGGAAAGAATATAGTGTCATAAATCACGATTTTAAAGAAAATAGAGTGTTTTCTCTCATTTTTTTAGCTTTTTTCATATTTTTTTATCAAGCGTCTCAATGGCGAAAAAATCCCATGAAAGCCAGGCGATCTCGCTCTACAAGACTGCGAGCTTGTTGTTCAAGATCGTCCCAGTACAAATCATCTCTGGCAAGCTGTTTGTAGCCGGGCAGAAGTTGCGGAAAAAATTCTCTGAGGGTCTGCTCGACCCCAGTCCAGTTGCAAGCGCGCACATTCAGCGCTTCGATGCCGATTTCATCAATTGCGCCTTGAAGCGCTTCAAAGAGGCGTTCCAGGTTTGATAACCGTGGTAGATACGGACTAATAAACGCATAGGTGTAGATGCCGCTTGCTTTGAGGGTCTTCAGCGCCCGAATTCGCTGGGACGGCAAGGAAGCGCGGGGTTCAAAGTGCGACGCCAGGACATCATCAACCGTCATCATGCTGAGTCCCACGGAACACTGCGTAAATTGACGGAGCAGATCAGTGTCTCTAAGCACCAGATCGGATTTAGTAAGAATTGAGATCGGCGTTTGATGTTCCAGCAGTACTTCCAATATGCGTCGTGTAAGCTGATATTGCCTTTCCGCGGGAAGATAAGGATCGGTTACGCTGGAAAGAAAGATTTCTCCTGTGAGAGGAGTTTTTCGATTTTCCAGTTGGCGTTGCAAGAGGGCCGGGGCATTAATCTTCGCATCCAGAAATGTGCCCCAGGGTTCTGTGTGCCCGCTAAAACGTTTCATGAATCGAGCGTAACAATAGACACAACCATGCACGCAGCCGGTGTACGGGTTAATGACAAAACTTGCCCCCGGAATTCCGCTTTTTTGTAGAATACTGCGCGCCAGAATTTCATTGACTCCCATAGAATCCACCTTTGCTTTCTTTGTATTTTTTCATAATTTGGTTGACTTAAATCTATCTGAATCAGAATGCTATAAATGCCTGCTTATCTATGGTCAATAAAAAAATAGTCATTGACATCGGATCAACTCTACCGGTATTTATTGAAAAGGAAACATTCATGGAAACTTCAGCGTCTGTCGAATTTTGGCGGCGTCTCTTTAACTTACCCTATTTTTTGCTGCCTCTGGCACCCCTGTTCTGGTCCGGGAATTTTATCCTGGGACGAGCGGTACGCACCGCGCTGCCGCCTGTGGGATTAGCGTTTTGGCGCTGGCTGACAGCATCGCTGGTGATAAGCGTTGCTGCCTGGCCGCATATTAAACGCGATTGGCCGATTATTCGACAACATTGGAAGATTATCGGACTGTTGTCCTTTTTTGGTATCGCGACCTTCAATGTGCTTGCGTATATGGGCTTACGATCTACTACAGCGATGAATGGCGTGTTGATGCAATCAGCCATGCCGGTGATTATTATTGTGATGTCATATCTTTTTTTTCGTGAGACCATCACGCTGCTGCAAATCGCAGGTATCCTGCTCTCATTGAGCGGAGTCGCCACAATTATCACTCAGGGCAACCTGAGCGCGTTGATGACGCTTTCTCTGAATCCCGGCGACATCGTGATCTTAATCGCAATTACCTGTTATGCCTTGTATTCTGTGCTGCTGCGCCAGCGCCCGTCTATGCATCCGCTGAGCTTTTTACTGACGACATTTGTCATCGGAACAGTGCTGCTTTTCCCTTTTTACATCTGGGAACAGGTTTTTCTGCAAGCAATGCCTTTGAATCGCATCACAGTCCTGGCGGTCGGGTATGTGGCGATCTTTCCTTCGATTTTCGCCTATCTCTGCTTTAATCGCGGGGTCGAACTGCTTGGCGCGAATCGAGCCGGATTATTCTTGCATTTAATGCCGGTTTTTGGCAGCCTCATGGCTATGCTGTTTCTCGGTGAACAGTTCAGATGGTTTCATGCGGCCGGAATCATGTTAATTTTGTCAGGAATTGTGTTAGCCACAAAAAAACAATAGCACAGGTGCGCAAAATAATGCTTTGGGACAGATGTTTTTACTAGCAAAACTTGTCTGACCTTGTCGGACAAGTCAGACAGGCCCGACAAGCCCTGTTTGTGAAAACTTCTTATAGTAAGAGTCTTTGAAAAAACTTTATATGGGAGATAAAAACATGCAGCCAATACCACATGTGACGATTCTTGGTGCTGGCGCAATGGGTTCAGTCTATGCCAGCCTGTTTTTTGAAATGAATCCCGCTGGTGTGAGCTTTATGGCAAAAGGAGAACGCGCCGAACGGCTTCAAGCCCAGGGAATTGTCGTCAACGACAAACGTTACGCCATTCCGGTTGTGACGCCGGACGATATGTCCCCGCCGTCGGATTTGATTATCGTTGCCTTGAAACACCACGACCTCCAGGAGGCCTTGCCGGATCTGGCACATCGCGTTAGTGACAATACTACCTTTCTATCAGTTATGAACGGGCTGGATAGTGAGGCCACGATCAGCGCTATGTATGGCCCGGAAAAGGTGTTATATGCCATCGCTGTCGGAATAGACGCATTGCGCGAAAACAACAATGTCGTCTATACCAATCAGGGAAAAATTTTTTTTGGCAATACTGAGAATTCGAGGCTGACCGAACGAGTCGTCCGGGTGCAGCAAATTTTTGAGCGGGCCGGAATCATTTGTGAAACGCCGCAGGATATGATTCGGATGCTGTGGTGGAAATTTATGATTAATGTGGGTGTCAACCAGTCTTCTGCCGTGTTGCGTGCCCCTTTTGGCGTGTTTCACCAATCTGAAGACGCCAGAGCCTTAATGGAAGCTGCCATGCAGGAAGTAGTAAATCTGGCGCAGGCCGCCAAGGTGAACCTTGCTGAACAGGACATCAAGAACTGGTACCAGTATCTCTTTACGCTCTCGCCCAACGGTAAGACCTCGATGCTGCAAGATCTGGAGGCCGGACGCAAAACCGAGGTGGAAATGTTTGGTGGTAAAGTGGTCGAACTGGGCAAAACCTATGGCGTTCCCACGCCAGTGAATCAAACACTGTTACGCATTATCACGGTGCTTGAGCACTCTTGAATCAGCGTCAGAAGCAGGGGTGTCAAGGCTCACCGTTGGCAGCCAAAGACGAGCTTTGGCACTCCTCATAAATTTAAAGCCGCACGGAGGACTGTTCTAAAAACGCCTCGAGCTTGTTCTTGATGTAAAACCGTTTGAGCAGCCAACGCACAGGTCGGGCAACATGTAATTCTTCCAATAGATAGTCGGCGCGCTCTAGAACGCGTTGGCGCAGAGCGTCCAGCACATCTCTGTTGACATGTTTGATGGTCATGTTCGGAAAGGTGTCGCGCCATTCCTGCGGAATGATATAATCAGCGTGCAGTTGCCCGTTTTCGTCAGTTTCTTTGGGATATTCGCCGGCAAGGCTTAAAATATGAGGGAGCAGTTCGTGGGCTTTTTCACGTCCGATCCGAAAGTCATAGACGCGCCACGTTTCGTCGAAAAAACCTCCGAAACCATAGAGTTGATCCCCGATCAATTCGGATTTTTCCGCCCCGATCAGCGCAAGTCGGAGTTCTGCTTTATTTTGCAGGTCACAGATATTATTCAGGACGAAAACCATATTGCGGAATATCTCCTGTTGAATCTCTGAATCTGTCCGATTTTTCACTGTCCGATAAAGATCTTGAAGGGGATGCTGGGCGAGGGTCCGTCCCAGAGCCTTCTGGACAGAATTGTCAGGGTACTCCTGCTCTCCGATCAGGGAACGTTTTCCTTTAATAATAGTCTTTGTCAGATTTGTAAGAGACGCGGCAATCTGTTGTGCCTGAGATGGTGGAATGGTCTCTATTATTTGCGCTAAAATCTGCACGAACTGATCGCGCCATTCCAACTCCGTATTGGTGCGATGCGCTCGAAACCAATCACGCGCCGTACTTTCTCCTTGAACCATAATCAATATGCGTTTTAGCTGGTTCTGCAGGCTATCTTCCGGAGCGATCGACTGCTGCTGCAGCGAGGTATTTAAATTCGGATCGACCAGAATAAACAGTCGTGTAGGCTCAAGTACGCCCCCATCTGCTTCTTTTGCCTGACTGATAGCTTCACCCAGAGGTTCATTGTCAAATAGTCCTCCATCAATAAAACATAGTTTTTCATGTACTAATTCAGGCTGCTCTTCATAGATGGAACCAGGATAGTCTGACGCATTTCGGTGGAGTTGGTGCGGCTGAAACGCAAAAGGGAATGTGCCGCTGGCAATAGCGGCTTCCCCGATGTTTTGCCACTCGGCCTGAGAAGGAAGTTGCGCGGCATGAATCGTAAAGCGCGCCATATCTGAAAAAAATGTGGATAACAGATACTTTTGTTCCTGGCTGGTAGAAGAAAAATATGGAATGCGGTAGTCAATGCCGTGCATGTTGCTTAATGAAAGGCTGAGCCGCAGGACACTCGGCGCAAAAGACGCCGGGTTTTTCGGCTCCGCGGACGCCTTGTGCACCACATATTGATACACAATATCTTGCACAGCTTTTTTTGAAAAGAGCGCGTTCAACGGCATATCCGTCTTGTCAAGGAGTTTGACAAGATCAATATCTTTGACCCAGGCTCGATACAGATCCCCCTTACGTCCGGCCAGATCGTACAACATAATTTGTGCCACCAACGCCGCCGTTAATCCGCCGGCCGAGCCTCCGGTCATGACATCAAGCACATACCGCGGGCGTCCTTCCTGCTGCGCCGTGGCATTCAGGGTTTCCAACGCATACAGCAATTCTGTCAGCACCCCTGCTTCATAACTCCCTAAAGAGACTCCTCCGGCTAAGATCAGAGCGATTTTTTGAACAGCCGTGTTCTCTACCATATCACTTCTCCTTGCATCGTGTTCGTGAAAGTACCTTATAATTTGTCAGAAAACAGACAACCTGTCAACATAATTTTGATCTGAAATGTAGAAATGAGAAGGGCTTCATTTATGCTCTTTTACAACTCAATGCCTAAAATATTACAAGCTTTTTCAAGGAGAAGGTTCGGATTAAAGGGCTTGGTCACATATTCGTCGGCCTCAACGCTTTCTGCCTTGACTTTATCAATGGTTTGCCCTTTGGCAGTGAGCATGATAATGTAAATATTTTGAAGTTCAGGATTCTGTTTAATCTGTGCGCACACTTCATAACCGTTCATTTTCGGCATCATAATATCGAGAAACATCAGATCCGGTTTCTCTTTAATCGCTAATTCCAACCCTTCTTCTCCGTTTTCTGCCAGGAGAATTTCGACATTTTCATCTTCCAGATCTTCCAACGCCCGTTCAAGGAGCGCGCGAATATGCACTTCATCGTCCACGATCAGCACTTTTTTACTCATCTTCATTCCCCCTGTTATTTTTCTCGTAAGCGGGTAATTCCGTTCCACGACTCATTTGGCGGATATTCAAGGAACGCCTGGCAACCTTCACAATAAATCTCGATGACCCTATCAATCGGCAAAGTCCTACGTAACGTTGTAAATAGTTGCAACGCTTCACGCCTACAACGAAAAATATTTCTTGCCAATCTGCAATATTTTCACCAATATGGGCAAGAATAGTGACAAGGTAAACCAGGAAGAAATTTTCAGACCTTTATATGCAGGAAAAAGTAACACTGATGCCTCAATTACAGATCACGAGATATCCTGTCAAGCATCCGCTGCTCAAAGCATTTATCAAGTATTTCTGGGTAATGCGGAGCGAGCATGAGGTGAGTATTCGTCATAAACTGTTGCCGGTCGGCAATATTGATATGGTGTTGAACTGTTCCGCGCCGATGACGTATCTGCCTGCCCAGAGGCAAGAAATATACGCGTCGGGCTTTCATCTGACCGGCATACGCCAGCGTTACGCGCTGATTGAGCAGATCGGGACCTTAGATTTGATCGGAATCGCCTTTTTCCCAATGAGAATCTATCCCTTTCTCAAAATCCCTTTATCTGAATTGACCAACAGGACGGTTGATTTGGATTTACTGCTCAAGAATTTCACAGTGCGCGTGCAAGATCGCCTGGCGTACGCCCGTTCCATTGCTGAGAAACTTCGTGTGCTCGAAGCTGAACTGCTACAGATTCTCGATCCGGAATTGCTGCCTCCCAAAGAGCATATTCAGGCGTTTCACGCCTTTTCTGCCCAGATCGAAACCGTCTCGATTCAGCAATTTTGCGACACGTACGGCGTTCATCCGCGCACCTTCGAACGGCTGTTTCAAAAGCACATTGGCGTCAGCCCCAAATTTTTTCAGCGTGTATCCCGCTTTCAACGCACACTGAATCAGATGGTACGGACGAACACTCCCCGCTTCACCACTATCGCGCATGAGCATGACTATTATGATCAAGCCCACTGCATCAAAGATTTCATCGCGTTTAGCGGCTGTTCCCCCTCACAATTTCTCCAGGAAGCCCTCTCCGTGAAACAGATTATGACCATCCTGTAACAAATGTCGTTTTTTTACAATACAAAAACCGGCCGGCCTCCTACCATGACAGCAGTAGAGTTCCGGAGTGTCAAAGCTCTGCTTTGACAGCGAAAGCAGAGCTTTCGTACTCCTGACAAGCCAAACACATTTTTCATGGAGGAAAAGCTATGAACACGCAGATTGTGACTGAAGTTGTGAATTTTACGATTACACCCGGAATCACGGATGAAGGCTTTGTGCAGTGCGTACACAAGTTGGAGGAAAACTTTCACAAAACCCTGCCAGGCTATATTGATTCGGAACTCGCCAAAGGCAAAGACGGACAATGGGCCATGGTGATGCACTGGGAATCGTTGGAACAGGTCAAGCAAGCCAGCAAATTGATGATGCAAACGCCATCCACCGAAGACTTTCGCAAAGCCCTTGACCCGAAAAGTGTCAAAATTGTCCTGTTAGACCAGAAGCAGACCTGGAAGATATAGTCCGCTACAACGGATGAAAGACAACAACGGATTGAAGAAAGTAACGGATTGTGACCCAATTTTCCTATAAATTCGTTATTTTCTCTAATCCGTTGTTGTCTTTCATCCATTGTTGTAAAATGTCCTGCTGTGATCCCTCTTCTGCACACCCCCTGAACTATTTCTTTGACAAATTCAGTACCCTTCTTTATGTTTATGACATGGCTGACGAAAAACTGAAAAAACGCATTCAACGCTGCCTGAGCATTCTGACAACGGTGCTGTCCCGTAAAGGGGTCAACCGCACGGTTTTAGCTGAAGAATTCGGCTGCTCAGTGCGCACGATTGCGGAAGATATTGCCCTGCTGCGCGAGATCGGGTTTGGCATCCGCTATGAACGCGGCGAATACACGCTTTCGCCCGCAGACCTGAAAATTCCGCCCCTGCCGCTGAATGAAGAACAGATTTTAGCCTTGTTCATCGCCTCGCAATTGCTGCTGCTGACGCCGCTGGAACAGAAAGCGGAACAAGCCCTGCACAATATGTTTTCCGCGCTGACCGATGAGGCCATCGCATTTTTACGCAATCTGACTAATCGCGTGTTTATCGCGCCTGGCGGCGATTTGGGGGATACAAATATTCTATTCAATGTCTATCGCGCCGTGTCGGAATGCCGCTCCATCCATATCCGCTATCAGGCCTTTTCTACCCATCAGGACGAAGAGCACGACGTTGACCCCTACGGCATTTACATCAAAGATCGCGCCCGCTCGTACATGGTCGGCTATTCTTACGGAACATACCAGCAGATCCGGCGCTTCAAACTCTGCCGCATTCAGGAACTCAGCTTTCGCGGATTGACCTTCAGCTATCCGCCGAATTTCTCGATTCAGGAAGAAATGCAAACCGGCGTATGGAGCGGCGCACAAGAACAGGAGGTGCTCATCCGCTTCCGACCCGAAGTCGCCCAATTAGTGCGCGAACGCGAACCCGCTGAATATATCGAACCTCTCCCCGGCGGGTACCTGCACGTCCGCAAAATCGTCAGACATTTGAATGAAGTCTTCTACGATCTGCTGCGCTACGGCCGATACGCCCAGGTCATCGAACCCGAAGCCCTGCGCGACCGCATAAAAACCGAGCTTCAAGCCTGGGGGAAAGTATATGAAGAAGTCATCGAATGACACGAATAACACGAATGTACCGCTTTTTCGCTGTAGGCGATGCAGTATTGTAGAATCATGGTACAACATTCTTCTTCTTTACCGCGTAGCGGTTAGAGTATTGTAGGATTTTACTTACAAGGAGACCAAATTATGGAAGATGCTTTAAAAGACCTGCTGTTTCAACTTGGATGCGGGAAGAAAAGCCTGATCAACGACTATATCAGCATCGTTGCCAATAAAGGGCTGACTAGCTATAAGCGTATTATTCAGACCGGAAAAAAAGAAGGGGAGAGCCTTTATACGCATGTACTCAACGGAATTTTTGTGTTTGAGCGCCTGCGCCCGCTTCTCAATCTTTCGGAGATAGAGGCAAAGGTGATTATGACCGTCTATTCCGTGCATGATCTGAATAAATTAGAGCAATTTGCGCACTATCGGTCATATAATCCAATCGGCGTGAAAGAAAATTTTGCAGAAGAACTTGAAAGAATCGGATTCCAGGCGTTTTTCCCGGAATACCATGACTATCTGGAAGACATCACCACTTTAGCTCGTTCACATTCGGCGCACCTTCATACAGTTGGCGAACTCTGGGTAAAATCGCATAACCCGTATCAATTAGGCCGAGAACGCATAGAGGATTTACGCCATATTTTACGGGCGATGGATGTGATTGATCTTTCACATACACTGGAAGAACGCCCCAAAAAAGATGCGTTCTTATTTGAACTGAATACCTTTCTCAGCAAACAGACGCCTGTAAAACAGTATGAATTTCAGTGGCATCAGGTTTCTGAAAATAGAGGCATTTTAACCAATATTATTCATAATCGCATCGCTGAATATCTCGAAACTCATTGTGCGTGCATCCCATTACTTTTTTATCCTGATGGCGTGGCTTATCTGGTGGAAAAAGACAGAGAGATTCCATTTACGGATGCTGATCTGAAAGCTATAGGACAATCGATTTCTGGGGCGATTTCAGGGATGAACGAATCAAAATTTTCAACGAATTTTATCAATAAACCCCGAAATGATGGTTTTAAGGTGAATCAAATTTTCCGAAATACAAATTTGAACTTTGAAGCGATCTTCACTGAAATTTATAACAGAATTACTTCTTTGAACTATGAAAAAAATCTTGAAAATGCCGCTCAGAAAACAAGAGATAAAGTGATTATGCTTGCCTTGCAAAAAGCTAAAAAAATTAAAAACCAACCTGAAAAAGATAGGATTTTACGGGTTGCAACAGAGATTTCTCAAAATCCACATATCATGCCTACAAATGATGATGGAATGAAAGCAGGCGAACTGTTAAGAGCTTACTATATCTTTTTGAAAGACCATTATGAAAATCTAAAATTGATTCCTGATGCTTGGGAATATATCTACAATTTAAGAGCTATTCCAGATGATCGCAAAACATTTTATGCATACTTTGAGCCAAGACGAGATCGTCCATTTGTGTTTGCAAACGATTTAGATATGTCTTTTAACGAAACGTTTAATTGGATTATTGCTGATGGAACAGAATTATTCATAAAATTTCCCAATAATGCAGTTCAGCCATCGAAAGGAGAAACTCAATCCCAAAATCTTTTTGAGCGATATATTCGTAAATATGTCAATTTTAGTTTCTTACCTCCTCAAAAAGCTCAATTTATCGAAAATTTAAAACGATATATAGAAAATGAGTACACTCAATGCTGTTACTGTAGTTCTGATTTACCTACGACTGATTGGGGTAAGAATGATGTGACAGAAGAAATGAGGATCCAATATTTTTCTAATAAATTACAAGGAGGAAAATTGGAACCTGTTAGGCAGATTTGTGAAATCTGTAAAATTCAATTTCGATTACATAAATTGGCCTATTCCGGTGAATGCCCAGGGAGAATCGTCAAGTTTCAAAAGCAAGGAAAAAATAAAGAATTTACAACTTATTACCTACATTTATTTCCATATTCCTTCTATACAGAGATTTTCTTACGAGCGATACGAACCAAACTCAATAGAATTCAATACACAAAAATCGAGATTCAAGCATTTGATACAGAAGGCTCGATTCATGAACTTATGGAAGGGAAAATAAACTTGCGACTGATTGAAACGAAAGGAAAACCTCAAAAAGGCATAGCAAAACAAGCAGGAGTAATTGTACCAAAATTTTCGGAAATGGAGGGAAATATCCTATTTTTTCCACTCAATTGCATAGGAAAGAATGAGTCTGAACGATTTCTGTATGCTGTTGAGAATGCCTTATTGATCCAAAAATTTATGGGCTGTAAAGTGATGTTAACGGATTCAGCCGTTAGCTTTTTGGAAAAGGAAGAATTGGCAGACTTGTATATTGATAATATGCCTGTAGGTTTTACTGGGTTATTGCGATCTCAGAATTTGACGGTCAAAAATTTAGAAGTTACCTGGAATATGCTGATAATGCTCTACAAGATAAAAGATGTGCTCGAATTTGAGCGAGAAGAGCTTTCGGAATTAATCAGTGCGCTAACAGAGGATGAATATAAACTGTATTATATGTGTGAACGATTGTTGCTTAAAAAAGTCAACAACGATAGTAAAAGACTCAAAAAGAAGCCTAAAAGTAGTTGGCAAGAAATTGTACTTTCCAAACAGGTTTCTGCGTTAATTCAACTAATCATTGAAAGGGGTGAGAAAATGGAACAACTAAGGATGTTGGCTAAAATTGCCTGGGAAGGTAGATTGAAAGGTCAGTCGTTGAAGAAGAATTCGTTGATGATGCCGTTTGATTTGGTGTTCGACAAGCTCCAGCGAAAAAGTGATTTTATTGACATGGAAACAGTTCAAGCGGCTTTAGTAGAAGATATTTCTGCCTATCTTGATCGTACTACAGAAGAGAAATTTAAGCCTAAGCGTACAGTAAAGATAGAAGAAAGGCGAAATATCGTTAAGGCATTTGTAAATACGTTTTTTTCAGGTTTACTTCAAGACATTTATAAGGGGAATGTCAATAAACTCTTAGCCGATGAAAAAATCCTGAAATCAGCGTATTTGTTTTATGTTAGAGATCAGATCTCAAGTAAGCAAGTAGAAGAAGATGAATAATGTCGAAAATTCAAGTGTCAACCGAAATTACAATTCATAAAATAAGGAGCTTATTATGAGTGTATTAGAAAGATATAAGGATCACCTTTTGTCGCAATATAACAAGTTTCCGAAAGGAAAGTATGTGACGCTAATTTTCATTCGTAAAACTGAATCAGAAACTATCTTCCGCACTGAAGGAAGTGGAGAAGGTCTGACAAAAGAATTTGTCAGGGAGGGCATGAAGAATCAAGAAGTCATTCAGCGAGTCATTATCAGTAAACGTAAACAGGTTGCTGCTGAAAGGCGAAAAGGGAGGGAATTATTAAGAGAACATAGTTTGCTATTCTTCAAAAAAGATAGTGGGAAAGAAGAGGATATGTGTGCATTGAATCGCAATAATCCCTGTGGAAGATGTATTGATTGTATGGTATATGGATATGCGGTCGGAAAAGGCGATGAAATTGGAGCACAAAAATCTCGTGTAATCACAGAAGATGCCTTCAGTCTATTATCAATTTCTACTATTACAGGGAAAAGACTTTCAAATGCGCTATATGATAACGAAACAATGCGTGATCCAGTAGAGGGGAAAGCTTCATCCAGTATTTATGAAGAAGAATATGTCAAGCCGGAAACACATTTTCTGGATATTGAGACCTTAAAAGATGCCACTCTTGGAGAGCTCAAATATGTGCTGGGTAATGTGCTGCGCACCAGGCGCTATGGAGCGATTTCCTCACGGGCCGGCAAAGTGAAAAATACGCTGGTGGGCGTCATTTTTAGCAACTGTGAGATTTTCAGCAATTTAGAATTAACGCAAAAAACCTATGATTTGGTAAAGCAGAAAGACCCGCAGTTGAATTTTCCGCTCAAAGATGATGATGTCATTGCTGCTGTCCAGGAAGCGATGCAGGCACTTATGGGCGAGATTCCGACAGGAGCAGTTATTTTGAGTCCTGAAGAGATACAGGGAGTTTACGCCGAGATCATCGAACTGTTTCGTGACGCTGGAAACGCCAAAAAACTCCTGGAAGATGTCACCGCGATGTATAAATCGGCGCAATAACACGTATATTTGATGTCGTTGTTTCGGGAAAAAGGCATGAAATTCCCGAAACAACCTATAAAAACTATGGAGATCGCGCTATGCACATCTACACGTGTACGATGCAGCTCCTGGAGCATACATTTTTCAGCAGCAGAGAAATCAATGCGTTTTATCAAACAGAACCATTGATTGGGAATTACGCGCTCTGCTATGCTCTGGGATTCTGTCATGGACCATATCATACGAATGGTGTCCCGCTGTACAAAGAACACTTGAGTCAATTGAACCAACGCAAGATTTACGTGACGCCTGCGAAAATCGAAGGGGACCCGAAATTTAGTCTCACGCAATTCAATGCGCAAACCGATACGTACTGGTACAGATTTGATCAAAACGCAATTGCAGTGGATAAGCAGCAAAAAGCAAGAGCTATCAATCGTCCTCAAACAGGAAGAATTAAAATGCTGGCGTTAAACAATAGCGCAACCTGCTATATTGTGAGTCAGGAGAGGATCGATGCGGATATTCCATCCTACATTCGTCTTGGCAAATTTATGAGTAAAGCCAAAGTGACGATCAAACGCCAGACCTGCGAGCCTGGTCAGGAGAGAACGGTTGTCAGCAGCGTCATGCTCAATCCGGTTGATCTGCCTGATACCTTGCAGTTGCGACGATTTGACATTGTGAACATTCATCCGACCACATTCCTGAAAAATGTCGAAGTAACCGGAAGGTTTTATGAACTGCCCGACGATGTGTTTCTGCCGGTCGGCATGAAATTTGGCGTTGACCAATTATAGCTGACGATCAATCGTCAGGCTCAAAGCTAAAGCAGGCTAATGAAGATTAAGAAAATAATTCGGCAACGCTCTTCGCCCTGAAAGGGCAGCGGAATAGAGCCAGAGGTTTCAACCTCTGGAACGGGGGGCATCTCCCTCTTCTCGCCCTGAAAGGGCGATGGCGCGCACAGGCGGCCGGCGCGAGGAATCCGTCGCCCCTTCAGGGCGGACAATGGGGTGTTGCCTGTGTCCAGAGGTTGAAACCTCTGGCTGTATCCCCCTGCCCTTTCAGGGCAAAGAACGTGACCGAATTCATTATTTAATGTTCATAAACCCGCTGGAAGAATGTGCTTTAGTGTACTTGAGCTATCAGCCCGGGCATTGATGTCTGGGGTAAAATAGAGGAAAATTATGATCACAATCACCTTAGCGCCGCAATATGAAAAAGTCTGGCCGGATGACCCGAATTGGTTGTATCATCAGATGCGAACGTATCACGCGCTCAAAACACAGGATCTGGTGATTAACGCGTACACGACAGGCACAGGGAAAACCCGGGCATCCTTGTTGTATTTGCGCGATATAACAAATACAAACGTGCTCTTTATCGCTCCGACCAATGAACTCATCCGCCAGCATGTCGAGGACATTCGCCGCTTTGTAGAAAAAGAACGCCTCAATTTTCATGTGCTTGAAGTAAATGCCGCGCTATTGCAGGAATTGGGGCTTGATCGCGAAACCTCCAGGAATGGGGAACTTCTGCACCAATTAGTCAAAAATCCCTTAACCTTTGCCGAGAAACTCCATCTTGATTCTTCCTGGTCTCAACCGAAATCCATCATCATGGTGGTGAATCCTGATATTTTCTACTACGGCATGTATTTTTTCTACAAGCCGGTAGATCAACGGAACGTGTTTGAGGCGTTTTTCACCGAATTCAACTACATTGTGATTGACGAATTCCATTACTATAACATCAAACAACTCGCCAATTTTCTGTTCTTTTTCATCATCAGCCAGCAATTCGGTTATTTGGATGGAACTCGCAAAATTTGCCTGCTCTCGGCCACGCCCAACCCGCAAGTTTTGAGGTTTCTGGAACGACTTGGCCTCAAGTATGAACTTCTGCACTCAGAAAATGAACCAGCAGAAACAAAGGACTATCCCAAAATCCAAACCCTGGGAACCATTGAATTGCAGATTCATGAGCAGGAGTACTTGACGAAGTTGGTGCAAGAACATGCTGCCCTGATTCGGAAATATATTTATGAAGATCATCTTGATGGAGCAATCATCAGCAGCGCGCTTTGGAAAATCAATGAAATCAATTCCGTGTTGTCAAATATCCCTGACAAAGGGCGCATTACCGGCGCGGAAACCAGAGAGAGCCGGACTTCAGCCCAATATCAACCGCTGATTCTTGCGACTCCAACCGTTGACATCGGATTCAATTTTCAAAAACGACGCAAAGAGCGGCAGAACATTGATTTTCTCTTTTTTGACGGCTATTTTCAGGACGATTTTCTGCAACGCTTAGGCCGGGTTGGCAGAACGTTAGGCAAAACGATCACAGATCAAAAAAGTTATGCGTATGCTCTCACAGATCCGGTCGTCATGCAAACCTTAGCGCAACGAGAACAACAGCAATACGAACGACGTGAACTTGCAGAATTGTTACGAAGTTTAGCCGAAAAATTCCCTCAAAAAAACGAGCTTGAAAAATACATCAACTCTTATGCGATCCTCGAAGCTTTTTATCCGATTTATCAGGTTAACCGCGTCATGCCGCCGCATTTGGAACATTTGCTTCAGGAATTGTTCGATTCTGTTAAAAAAGTCTTTGCTCCTGGCAGTACGAAACAATTCTGGCAGATGAGGCAGCTTATTCAGAGTTATGAAACCAGAAAACAACTTGTGTTCAATTATGACCGTCATAAGAAGATTCTTACAGACAACGCCGCGCAGGAAAAGCTGCTCCGCGAAGAGCTTGCGCTGTATGTCCAGGAACAAGGACAAGACTCGGTTTCCCCGTCGCTGCTGGATCAGTTGCATAATTTCATGATGGCAGACGGGCAATTGCAGGAAAAAGTGATCACATTTATTCGTAAACGTTACCTCATCACCCGGGCCTTATTTCATTTCAGAGAATCCTTTCAGGGGCCAACGGCGGTGGTGTTTGATCCCAAACATCTTCTTTCTGAAAACAGCGTCACGAGGTATGATCTCTTTCATCTGATTTTACATTTTCATTATCATCTGCACGAGAGGAAACGGTTTATCGAATTAGCCGGATGCGATGCGGCGCAGTCTGACTTTTATCTGGAATTGACAGATTTTGAAAAGGGACGGAGTTTGACCCTCATATACGAAGCCGAGCTTACCCAAAAAGATTTCGAGCGTCAATTCTGTAATGAACCGACAATTATGCATACGCTAAAAATCGGGATGTTACAGAATCAGGCCATTCTCCCTATTCATCCTGAAATTAGCGCTGCCCTTGAAAAACTTTATGTTCCGTGTTTGATTGTGAAGCGCGAAGATCGAGGAAGGCTCTTTGCTTTACTCAAAAAGAAATCAATCTTTTATCGAAAATTATTTGTATCTGTTGACGATTCAGGAACTCCGCTCGAATATCCGGTTGTGCTCGGCACGGCTGCATTTTTCGTCTATGCCGAACTATATAGCTATTTCCGTATGAAAGCCAAACAAGAACCGGAATATTGGATTGTGTAAAAGTTGTCTATCCCTTTCAGGGAAAAATGGTGTGGGGGTTTCTTTTTCCCCAGGGTGGTGTTCCTGACCCTGGGCTAATGCATGAAGCCCTTTCAGGGCAAAGAAGCTTCCCTTGAGAAATCTGCCACAAGGATTGACTTTGGGGATTGCCTGCGAAATACACGAAGAATGTTTGGCCCACGAAACACACAGAAAGACACGGAAAATTCTGGAAAAGAGTTGTATTTTTTCTTTTTTCTGTGTTTTTTCGTGTGTTCTGTGGGCAGAAATTTCTTCGGGTATTTCGTGGGCCCAAAAAAATGCCATTTAGCATTATTATCAACGGATTTCCGAAAACTTCGGTCCCGGTAACGCATATTCAGGGGCCGGCCCTGCAAGGGATGTTTTTGCATTTGATTACGGATGTTGATCCGGACACGGCGGCGCGTTTGCATGATGACAGCCGCTATCGGCCGTATACATTATCGCCGTTAGGAATACATCAGGAGTGGAAACCCACCCCTGGCCCCTCCCAGGAGGGAAATAGAGGTTTTCAGGGATTTCGACTGCCGCGGGAACAGGTGCTGCCAGCGGGGACGCCTTGTTATGTGAGAGTGACGCTGCTGGAAGACGGGTTGTTTCCCACGTTCAGCCGCTATTTTCTAATGCGCGCGCAGCCAGAATTTCGCCTGGGGGACACCGAGTTTACCGTGACCGATGTGCTCGCCACGCCGGAGAATGAAAATCCCTGGAGCCAGTACCTCAGCTATGCCCAATTGATTGACCGCGCCTTGCAGCGGCGCGAACGGCGCATTAAATTGCACTTTGTGACGCCGACCACGTTCCGCAAAGGAGATGTGGATTTGCCGCTGCCCCTGCCGCGTCTGGTGTTTCAGAGTTTTCAGAAACGCTTTACAGAATTTTATCAGGTCGAATTTTTGCCGGATTTTGCTGAATTAGTGGATCAATATACCGGCATTTCCAGTCAAAAAGGCGTGCGCACCGATACTCTCGCCGCCAAGAATACCCGGTTGACCGGTTTTGTAGGTGAAGTCGGGTTTGAAGTCAGCCCCAAAGCCCCGGCCGACCTGCTCTTTCAAATGCATCTCCTGGCGGATTACGCTTTTTTCTGCGGTACCGGCCGCAAAACCACCGTCGGCATGGGACAAACAAGGAGAGTGTTTTAGCCCACGAAGATTGTTTTGCCCACGGAACACACGGAAAGACACGGAAAATTTTGAAGAAGTTTTGTGTTCTTTCTTTTTTCTGTGTCTTTCCGTGTGTTCCGTGGGCTAAAATTCTTATCAAGGATGTTATGAACATGGAGGAACTGTTGTATTCGCAAGAAAGTTACGCCATAATTGGCGCCTGTTTCGAAGTCTATAAAACAATGGGATGCGGATTTTTGGAAGCGGTGTATCAGGAGTGTTTGGAAATTGAATTGAACTTGCAGAAAATCCCTTACGAATCGCAAAAAGTCCTTCAATTACATTATAAGGAAGAAGAACTCACGCAAAAATACATTCCCGATTTTATCTGTTACGAGAAGATCATCGTGGAACTGAAGGCTGTGTCAAAGCTGACTGACGAACATCGCGCACAAATTCTCAATTACCTTCATGCAGCAAATTTTCGGTTAGGTTTCTTAATCAATTTCGGTCATTACCCCAAACTTGAATACAAACGGTTTGTGTTATGAAGAATATTTTGCCCACGAAACACACAAGGAATATTTTGCCCACAGAACACACGGAATACACGGAAATTCTTTGAACTAAAACAAATTTAAGAAATCAACGGATTGTTGAAAAAATTCGATTTATTTCTCAATTCATTAGTAGTATTTTTTTCTTTTTTCCGTGTATTCCGTGTGTTTCGTGGGCCAAAACATTCCTCGTGTGTTCTGTGGGCAAAATATTCCTTGTGTGTTTCGTGGGCCTAAAAACCATGGATTTCATTCCGATTGCGAGCTTAAATCATTACGATTACTGCCCGAAGCGGGCCTGGTATATGTTTGTGACTTTTGATTTTGTGGAAAATGCGCATACGGTCGAAGGATCACTGTTGCACGAACGCGCGGATTCCTCGGAGCGCACGGAGCGCAACGGTCTGATTCAGACCCGGACGGTCTATTTGTATTCCACACGCTGCGGGTTGACCGGCATTGCTGATGTCATCGAGGAGAAACAGGGAGCAATTTATCCGGTCGAATACAAAAAAGGGCGCAAAGGGGAATGGAAAAATGACCAGTTACAGTTGTGCGCCCAGGCTCTGTGTCTGGAAGAGATGCTGCACTTGCCGCAGCCGATTCCGCGCGCCTTTCTGTATTACGCTGCGACGACCCAACGCCACGAGGTACTGCTGGATGAGGACTTACGCGCCTACACCCTGCGTACGATTGAGGCAGTCAGAACTTTGATTGAAACCCAAACCCGGCCGGAAGCGCATTACAGTCCCCGTTGTCGCGGGTGCAGCCTGTATCCGGTCTGTTTGCCGAAAGAAACTGAGAAATTGAAGAGAGTACCCCTGAAACAACCAAAGAAGGTGTTTGAGCCCACAGAACACACGAGGAATGTTTTGGCCCACAGAACACGCGGAAAAACACGGAATTTTTAGGAACAACAACAGATTTGATAAATCAACGGATTGGAAAAGAAGTTCGTTTTATTTCTCAATTCATTGTCGCCTTTTTCTTTTTTCCGTGCCTTTCCGTGTGTTCTGTGGGCAGCAAGATCTTCTTCGGTTGTTCTGTGGACAAAAAATCATGTCAACATTATACATTAGTCAACAAGATGCAGTGTTACGCAAGGTGGATGAGCGCTTGAAAGTGACGGTGCAGAAAGATCAAATTCTGGATGTGCCCATGATCAAGGTCTCGCAGGTGGTGCTGTATGGCCGTGTCACCGTGACGGCTGCCACGGTGGAAGCATTACTGGAACGTCAGATTGATCTGTGTTACTTGACCCAGCATGGTAAGTTTTTAGGGCGTTTGGAACCGGATTTTTCCAAAAATGCGCTGCTGCGGCGCGAACAGCATCGGGCGGCCTCGGATGAGACCCGGCGTCTGCGATTGGCCAGACAGTTTGTAGATGGCAAACTGCGCAATATGCGTACCTGGATTATGCGCCTGAACCGCAAATTGGATGCGTCCTCGGCCGCCCTTGAACACGCGGCCAATCGCATCAAATTAGCCTGCGATGCGCTTGACAGCGCCAGCACATTGGATCAAGTGCGCGGGCATGAAGGCGAAGGCTCGGCGGCCTACTTTGCGGTCTTCAATGACCTGCTTAAATCTGAGGAATTCAGTTTTGAAAAGCGTGTGCGCCGTCCGCCGACTGATCCGGTCAACAGTCTGCTCAGTTTCGGATATACGCTGTTAATGAATGACATCGCCTCGGCCGTGAAAATTGTAGGGTTCGACCCCTACATCGGCTATCTTCATGCTGATCATTACGGCCGTCCTTCCCTGCCGCTGGATTTGATGGAAGAATTCCGACCGGTCATTGTGGATTCGGTCGTTGTGACAGCGATTAATAAAGGCGATTTGACCCGCCAGGATTTTCAGGAAGAACTGGGCAGCGTGTTTCGGTTAACGCCTGAAGGGCGTCTTAAATTTTTGCGATTGTATGAAGAACGCAAGACCACCGAATTCAAACATCCGGTGTTGCAACAGAAAATGACGTATCAACACGGCTTTGAACAGCAAGCCCGTTTCCTGGCCAAAACCCTCCAGGGCGAGCTTGACGACTATCCGCCGTTTTTGATCAAATAAGAAGAATGGTTTGCCCACAGAACACACGGAAAAACACGGAAAAAAGAAAAATACGACAACGAATTGAGAAATAGATCGAATTCCTTCACTAATTCGTTACTTTCTTACATTCGTTGTAGTTCAATAAAAAATCCGTGTTTTTTCGTGTGTTCTGTGGGTAGTAATCTTCATGTACCTGGTGATTTCGTATGATATTAAGAGCGACCGACGTCGCACAAAGATTCACAAAGCCTTGAAAAGCTACGGTTCCTGGATTCAATTCAGCGTATTTGAATGTGATATTGAGAAAAAGGAATATCTGCGCTTGAAACATCGTCTGGAACAATTGATTTGCCCGGATGATGAGGACAGTGTGCGCTATTACTTCTTGTGTGAAGAGTGCAAACGGAAGATCGAGCGTATCGGCGGCATAACGCCTCCGGAAAATGGCTCGATCTTTCTGTAATAAAATTAATGAAACATAAACAAGAATTTGATTCCATTCATGTCAGTACTGTATTTTTGCTTACAGTATTATGCAGTTGAATTCACCTCAGAAGCAAGAGTGTCAAAGTTCGTCTTTGGCTTGTCAAAGCCGAGCTTTGGCACTTCTGTGAAGATGGTCAATCCTGGTGAATAATGGTGTATCTATCATTCTTGTAGTTTTTCCGTGTCTTTTCGTGTGTTCTGTGGGCAGGCATATTCCTCGTATACTTTATGGGTCGCTCTTTTTCGATGGTTGGAGACTATTTTCCGACCAGAGGAAGGTGTCATCCGCGCTATTTTTCACAAGGCTGATAACATATTGACTTATCATTAGTTAGAAGAAAATGTACAAACAGAGATGGTCGGAAATCCGAAATCGTGAAAAAATAAGGAGTTTGAGTAAAGAAATGCTTGACAAAGAATGGGAAAATATGAAAAAGTATTTTCATTCGCAGGGGTGGTCGGGGAAAAAGCTGAAACCCCTCGAAAAACAATAAGTTAGAGGCAGACAGTCGAAACGCTAATAAAACCCTGCAAGGGATTAAAACAAGGCTTTGCGATGTACCGCTATGACCGGTTACGCCGACGTCGAAACGCTAATAAAACCCTGCAAGGGATTAAAACCATTTTTCCATGAGAGGAGTGTTGATGACGCTGATTGGTCGAAACGCTAATAAAACCCTGCAAGGGATTAAAACTTCTTTCCATTGAAAGACAAGTCGTATGGTAACCAGTCGAAACGCTAATAAAACCCTGCAAGGGATTAAAACATAGCTGAAACCGCTTTTTTCATGGTATATCCTCCTTAAGTCGAAACGCTAATAAAACCCTGCAAGGGATTAAAACTTAGACGACACGAGGTCAAACATCGTGGATTTCGGCGCGTCGAAACGCTAATAAAACCCTGCAAGGGATTAAAACGATGAGGCGGTCCTTGTACAAGGGATCCTCGCTCATAAGTCGAAACGCTAATAAAACCCTGCAAGGGATTAAAACTCTGCGGTCTCGGTCGGAATCACATACTGCCCACCCGGTCGAAACGCTAATAAAACCCTGCAAGGGATTAAAACTTCAAATACGCCTGGCGGCGTGGCATCTGGTGTAAGAGGTCGAAACGCTAATAAAACCCTGCAAGGGATTAAAACAGTGAACCCCATCCACCCCTATACCATGCCATAAGAGTCGAAACGCTAATAAAACCCTGCAAGGGATTAAAACTCTGATAGTATTCTGAGAGAGCAAGGTGTAATGACTCGTCGAAACGCTAATAAAACCCTGCAAGGGATTAAAACGGCTGCGGGCTTGTATCCGCACCCCTCATCTCTCCATTGTCGAAACGCTAATAAAACCCTGCAAGGGATTAAAACTCTGGATATTATTTCAGACATTGACATCACTGTTGTGTCGAAACGCTAATAAAACCCTGCAAGGGATTAAAACTAAATTTTCTGCCTTTTTCTGATCTGACATATCCGATGTCGAAACGCTAATAAAACCCTGCAAGGGATTAAAACTAAATTTTCTGCCTTTTTCTGATCTGACATATCCGGTCGAAACGCTAATAAAACCCTGCAAGGGATTAAAACATCTTAGTGGGGACAAGCGCAACTAATTCGCCTACAGTCGAAACGCTAATAAAACCCTGCAAGGGATTAAAACAACTAGGCTTGTATCGGCGGCATCTGTGATGAGTCCGGTCGAAACGCTAATAAAACCCTGCAAGGGATTAAAACCAGGCGAGCTTTATCCTCTTCAGATAATTCACCCTCGTCGAAACGCTAATAAAACCCTGCAAGGGATTAAAACATTCCGATGGCGATGGAACTGGAACACTCTTGACGAGTCGAAACGCTAATAAAACCCTGCAAGGGATTAAAACATTAACCTGGACGATTTCACCTCAACAATGACTTTACGTCGAAACGCTAATAAAACCCTGCAAGGGATTAAAACATGTGATGGGGCGTTGCCGCCCCGTTATGCTTCTTGGTCGAAACGCTAATAAAACCCTGCAAGGGATTAAAACTTTAGACAGGCAAATCATAGAAGATGTGCTTGACCAATGTCGAAACGCTAATAAAACCCTGCAAGGGATTAAAACTTATATGCTGTTAATAGGCTTTTCAAGACATCACTCGTCGAAACGCTAATAAAACCCTGCAAGGGATTAAAACCTATAAATATGCTTTTTGCGATAGATGCCTGCTGGTAAGTCGAAACGCTAATAAAACCCTGCAAGGGATTAAAACTCCTGAATAAAGTTTATGCCTGTCCCGATATTGTTTGGTCGAAACGCTAATAAAACCCTGCAAGGGATTAAAACAAGTGCTCAACATCGTATGACACTACCGACAAGCACGAGTCGAAACGCTAATAAAACCCTGCAAGGGATTAAAACCTAATAAGCTTTTTAAGACATCACTCATTCCATACCTGTCGAAACGCTAATAAAACCCTGCAAGGGATTAAAACGAGATTTCCGGCGCGTGGCGGCGCATCCGCGTGATTGAGTCGAAACGCTAATAAAACCCTGCAAGGGATTAAAACTGATGAGACAGAAACCGATTCACTCCGGAAATATGGGTCGAAACGCTAATAAAACCCTGCAAGGGATTAAAACGGGCTTCTCAACACCATTTCAACAGCCCACTTGGACGGTCGAAACGCTAATAAAACCCTGCAAGGGATTAAAACTCAGTTTCCCAAACATCTTCACTCGTTTCAAGGAGAGTCGAAACGCTAATAAAACCCTGCAAGGGATTAAAACATATTCCGAATATATGCCTCGACTCCGGGATGTTCAGTCGAAACGCTAATAAAACCCTGCAAGGGATTAAAACGCATGTTGTTGCAGATACCGGAAAGCGGTTTGACTAAGTCGAAACGCTAATAAAACCCTGCAAGGGATTAAAACAATGAGGTGGTATAATGGCCTTTACAAGACTTAACAAGTCGAAACGCTAATAAAACCCTGCAAGGGATTAAAACGATAAAATGCAGGATTCTCCTTGCGTTATACATGGTGTCGAAACGCTAATAAAACCCTGCAAGGGATTAAAACCTAAATATTCAAAGATAAGTCCAGAGGCATATTGAAAGTCGAAACGCTAATAAAACCCTGCAAGGGATTAAAACTCACTCGCTCCCTCTATCTTGCCGCCCCTTTTCGGGTCGAAACGCTAATAAAACCCTGCAAGGGATTAAAACCTTCAATGAACTCGTCAATAGGGATATAATCAGAAGTCGAAACGCTAATAAAACCCTGCAAGGGATTAAAACAAACCCTGTCCGCTATGCCAAAGATAGAATATTAAGTCGAAACGCTAATAAAACCCTGCAAGGGATTAAAACGCCCCATTGACAAGCGTCAAGACTCCGACACTACTCAGTCGAAACGCTAATAAAACCCTGCAAGGGATTAAAACTTCACATTCGAGGATCCATCCTATAAGCTCCTCATAGGTCGAAACGCTAATAAAACCCTGCAAGGGATTAAAACATGGAACTACGGGGGTAAGGGCTGTGTCTCGTGAGTCGAAACGCTAATAAAACCCTGCAAGGGATTAAAACATGGCTGGTACAAGTATGGAAATTTGTCGAAACCGGAAGTCGAAACGCTAATAAAACCCTGCAAGGGATTAAAACGATACTGAGTTCATTCCGGCAACAACTAACCGCTATGTCGAAACGCTAATAAAACCCTGCAAGGGATTAAAACCAGATTGATATTGATGACGATGGAAATGTTACCTTAGTCGAAACGCTAATAAAACCCTGCAAGGGATTAAAACCTACATCAATTACGCATTCCCTGGACAAATACCGGCGTCGAAACGCTAATAAAACCCTGCAAGGGATTAAAACACCAATCACTGCAAGCTGAGAAAGCCCCAAATTGTGTCGAAACGCTAATAAAACCCTGCAAGGGATTAAAACTCATACGCTACCGCTGAGGCAGTCGCAGCATCTGATGGTCGAAACGCTAATAAAACCCTGCAAGGGATTAAAACAATGACAATGAAGAGATGACCCCCCGCTTGCTCCTGGGTCGAAACGCTAATAAAACCCTGCAAGGGATTAAAACTTGTGACGGGTGCGTGACAGGTTGTGACGGGTGCGTGGTCGAAACGCTAATAAAACCCTGCAAGGGATTAAAACTGCAATGCGGTCGCCAGCGTGGTCAATTGTGCGAGAGGTCGAAACGCTAATAAAACCCTGCAAGGGATTAAAACTGAGGCTGAGGTTTCCTGGATAAATTCAAGGCCGACGGTCGAAACGCTAATAAAACCCTGCAAGGGATTAAAACTTGCCGATTACGAGGCTATAAACTCAAGCACAATACGGTCGAAACGCTAATAAAACCCTGCAAGGGATTAAAACCTAAAATCGTATGGGCTAATTTTTCATTATAAAAAGGTCGAAACGCTAATAAAACCCTGCAAGGGATTAAAACGGCTACCAATAAAGGAATTGATGCCATTTTTTCGCTCCGTCGAAACGCTAATAAAACCCTGCAAGGGATTAAAACTTATTACATGCGCGGCTCGTACAAGGGCATTTATGAGTCGAAACGCTAATAAAACCCTGCAAGGGATTAAAACAGGTCGGCAAGCGCACCCTGCCCGCACGGGTGGGCGGTCGAAACGCTAATAAAACCCTGCAAGGGATTAAAACCAGACCATGATTGACAACCAGCGGCTCACCAATGTGCGTCGAAACGCTAATAAAACCCTGCAAGGGATTAAAACTGTAAACCAGATCCAGGAGTTGGCGACGCTGCCTGTATGTCGAAACGCTAATAAAACCCTGCAAGGGATTAAAACTCTTGGCGTTCAGGAAGTTTCTCGCGTTTCTCTTGAAGGTCGAAACGCTAATAAAACCCTGCAAGGGATTAAAACGAAAATTCGATTGTACCGAATACCATCGCCTTTGTGTCGAAACGCTAATAAAACCCTGCAAGGGATTAAAACTCGATTGCGGAATTCGCCCCCTAAAGTACAAAGAGGGTCGAAACGCTAATAAAACCCTGCAAGGGATTAAAACCCAAATCTTCTACTCTCGAATCTAAGAGAGAAATATTGTCGAAACGCTAATAAAACCCTGCAAGGGATTAAAACGGGATAATGACACAGGGCAGAAAGGTTCCTTGCTTTTTGTCGAAACGCTAATAAAACCCTGCAAGGGATTAAAACTTTTTTTAATTCGCCCGTGCAAAACCTACAATTGCCGTCGAAACGCTAATAAAACCCTGCAAGGGATTAAAACCCTTCATCCATAAATTCACCTCAAAAGTTAAAAGTGTCGAAACGCTAATAAAACCCTGCAAGGGATTAAAACTTCCCCATCATATTTCTAAATTCAGCGTCAGCCTTTTCTGTCGAAACGCTAATAAAACCCTGCAAGGGATTAAAACACGAAAATTGTCACCCTGATTTTTTTGCAAATGCCCGTCGAAACGCTAATAAAACCCTGCAAGGGATTAAAACTTGAAGGCATTGAATACATGGCTTCTCAAGCAAATTCGGTCGAAACGCTAATAAAACCCTGTAAGGGATTAAAACTAATAAGCCTGAGGAATAAATCATGGGATTAGAGACAGTCGAAACGCTAATAAAACCCTGCAAGGGATTAAAACGTGCTTTTGCTTTCTGCAAAGGATATGCCAAGTAGAAAGTCGAAACGCTAATAAAACCCTGCAAGGGATTAAAACGCAGGCTATTTTTGCAAAACCGGACACGGCTGTGCGGGTCGAAACGCTAATAAAACCCTGCAAGGGATTAAAACAAAATTTCTTTTTTGGCCCGCGATGGTGATTCATCCGCTCGTCGAAACGCTAATAAAACCCTGCAAGGGATTAAAACCTCTATGATGATGAAGAAGTGCTTTGCTCAGATTGCGTCGAAACGCTAATAAAACCCTGCAAGGGATTAAAACAGCCAGATTACAACAGTGCTGGCCTTTCCTATCAATGTCGAAACGCTAATAAAACCCTGCAAGGGATTAAAACGTCAATATGGTTGAATCTCATGGGTTTCGGCTGTTTCGTCGAAACGCTAATAAAACCCTGCAAGGGATTAAAACGGCGGCTCGGTATAGCCGGAATCGCGCAACTGGAACGTCGAAACGCTAATAAAACCCTGCAAGGGATTAAAACTCATAGAGCGGCGCGTGTGCTGCGAAGAGAGATTTCAGGGTCGAAACGCTAATAAAACCCTGCAAGGGATTAAAACACCGACCTGGGCAGCGTGCTGCTCAGCGGCAGCGGCGCAGGTCGAAACGCTAATAAAACCCTGCAAGGGATTAAAACGTTGCTCGTTATCTTGTAATCCTGCCTCTTTAGGTGTCGAAACGCTAATAAAACCCTGCAAGGGATTAAAACGCTGTAAAGCGTTAACGCCCCATAAGCGGAGTTGAGCGTCGAAACGCTAATAAAACCCTGCAAGGGATTAAAACCGGGCACTCCGACAGATACTCGCTCCGTATGCCAAGGTCGAAACGCTAATAAAACCCTGCAAGGGATTAAAACGCGCCCACGCGCGCCGCGCCGACCCGCGCCACGCCCACCGTCGAAACGCTAATAAAACCCTGCAAGGGATTAAAACCGACCTGGAAAGCGCCCAGGAACGCTACCTTGACGCCGAGTCGAAACGCTAATAAAACCCTGCAAGGGATTAAAACGTCTTGCCTTCTTTGCCTGCGCCCTCGGTGGCGTCAATGTCGAAACGCTAATAAAACCCTGCAAGGGATTAAAACCTGGACAAAGGCACGACCCTGAATCCCAAAGTCGCCGTCGAAACGCTAATAAAACCCTGCAAGGGATTAAAACTTTGGGCCGGCTGCAATACATCAAACACATTTTCACCTGTCGAAACGCTAATAAAACCCTGCAAGGGATTAAAACATCGCCAAACAGATCGCCCTCTACCAGCAGGATTCCACGTCGAAACGCTAATAAAACCCTGCAAGGGATTAAAACGCGCCAATTATTGAATATCTGCGGTACGACGCCATAGAGTCGAAACGCTAATAAAACCCTGCAAGGGATTAAAACGCCTGGAATTTAGAAGAGTACCTGCTGCGCCGCAGCCGTCGAAACGCTAATAAAACCCTGCAAGGGATTAAAACGAGGATCTGGTCAACGGTCAGGTTTGAACTGGCCGCCGTCGAAACGCTAATAAAACCCTGCAAGGGATTAAAACCCGTCAGTGTTAGCGGAGACGATCCGGAATCACTTCCCGGTCGAAACGCTAATAAAACCCTGCAAGGGATTAAAACTCATCCTCCGGGCGACCGCTGATCGTCCCGGATTGGGTCGAAACGCTAATAAAACCCTGCAAGGGATTAAAACAACGGCCACGAATGTGACGGCCCGCATGACAGCAGCCGTCGAAACGCTAATAAAACCCTGCAAGGGATTAAAACAATTGCATGGCGTCACCCTCTTTTCCTCCGGCTTAGGTCGAAACGCTAATAAAACCCTGCAAGGGATTAAAACGTTTTGGGTTTGATTTTCGACCCTACGATTTAATGTGGGTCGAAACGCTAATAAAACCCTGCAAGGGATTAAAACATTGACGCTCAGGCCCAGCCAATAAGGCCGGGCCTGAGTCGAAACGCTAATAAAACCCTGCAAGGGATTAAAACTAACACGCTGGCGAAAGAGCGTTACGACCGCGTGGCGAGTCGAAACGCTAATAAAACCCTGCAAGGGATTAAAACTTGTTGGTCCAGGCTTTCTGAAACATTTCGTGCGCTTGTCGAAACGCTAATAAAACCCTGCAAGGGATTAAAACACGGCGAGCACTGGCTGCGTGTTGATGACGCGACCGTCGAAACGCTAATAAAACCCTGCAAGGGATTAAAACACGTTGGAGATACTCTCCCACTACCCTCTTTCCAGAAGTCGAAACGCTAATAAAACCCTGCAAGGGATTAAAACCATCTTATGGCGCATACTTTGTGCATGGCCTGGATGGTCGAAACGCTAATAAAACCCTGCAAGGGATTAAAACTTTTTCCGTCTCTATCAGAGTTTCCGTGATCATGGTCGGTCGAAACGCTAATAAAACCCTGCAAGGGATTAAAACCCGTGCTGAGGGGCGCAGCATAGATCGCATGGCCGTGTCGAAACGCTAATAAAACCCTGCAAGGGATTAAAACTGATTCAATATATGAAAAAGTAGATCGTGCATACTCCATGTCGAAACGCTAATAAAACCCTGCAAGGGATTAAAACCCATCAAATTGCGCAAGGACTGAATAAGGAGGCCATGGTCGAAACGCTAATAAAACCCTGCAAGGGATTAAAACTTTTATAGACAAAAGCAGACTGGACGCTCCGATAAAAGTCGAAACGCTAATAAAACCCTGCAAGGGATTAAAACGCCAGGCTTGACCTGCATATTCTATTAATTGAGGCAAGTCGAAACGCTAATAAAACCCTGCAAGGGATTAAAACAATGTTGCTCTCATTAAGAAAGCACACCAGGCTGTGTCGAAACGCTAATAAAACCCTGCAAGGGATTAAAACGCCCGTGCAAACCATTTCCATGAATTGGCAAGCACGAGTCGAAACGCTAATAAAACCCTGCAAGGGATTAAAACACTTTTGGCTTTGCCCTGATCCGGATTGACGGCGGCGTCGAAACGCTAATAAAACCCTGCAAGGGATTAAAACACAGTCCAGGGCGCATCCTGGGAAGCTGCCCGTTCAAAGGTCGAAACGCTAATAAAACCCTGCAAGGGATTAAAACTTTGATGATATTGAAACCGACGCCCAGGCGAACGAGTCGAAACGCTAATAAAACCCTGCAAGGGATTAAAACGAAATCCAAATACTGTATAAAGCATAGTACCTTACTCCAGTCGAAACGCTAATAAAACCCTGCAAGGGATTAAAACAACTTTATCTGCCATAATAAAACCTCAGTCTCTTTGTCGAAACGCTAATAAAACCCTGCAAGGGATTAAAACTTCCCACTGGCAGGCGTCCAAATGGCCGTTTTTGTGTAGTCGAAACGCTAATAAAACCCTGCAAGGGATTAAAACCAACAATTGGGGCCGAGACTTTATTTAGTTATGCCCAGTCGAAACGCTAATAAAACCCTGCAAGGAGGGTAGGACCAGGTTCCGAAAAACCGGAACCAAGTCGGAACCTGGTTCCGATCAACAAATGAGGAGGGCTGAATCCGCCTCAACACGGGCAACGCGATGCCAGTCTGACGGTCAAGGGATTGTTACTGTTGGCTGCCCGTCTCAGAAGGACGTGTGATCGTCATTTTTTTGTCCCGGACACGGTGCAGCGCTCGAAGATTGATCACGACAGAGATGAGCGTATTGTGGTTCGCAATGGCCTTCCCATTACGTAATCTGGGGTGCTCAATCCCCAATTCGACGGCCTGGGAGTTCACTCGTTCCGTCGCCGTGCGCTGCTTGTACACGGCCTTGGAGGCGGGACTCTCCCGATCCAATTGATGCCGCAGACGGGCGCCGATGCTCGTTGGCAGCGTAGTGGTACAGCCGCCTGTGGCCCAGTTTTTGTGCTGAATCGGGCACGCCTTGGCCTGGGAGTCCGCCAACGGACAGCCATAGCGGCCTGTTTCATGGGGTACACGTGAGGTCTGTGACCAGAAGGTTGACCGTAACGGCATGGCCAATCCGGCCTGACAGTGTGGCTGCCCCTGCTCATCAAAGGTGTAGCGGCGTTTGCCTCTGTCCGCAAAGGGCACCGCGGCAAACCCATCATGCTCTTTGCTGTGAAAGTCGGCATGGACATACCAGGTGTCAAAGGCGGCATCAAAGGCCCCGTACTTTGGATGGACGCCGAGACGTCGAGTGGTGGCCTGCATTAACGGGAAGAAGTACGACACATCCGGACAATTGAAGGGTTGGGTGTCTTCGGCCAGCACGAATTCGCCCCAGCCTGGGACTTTGGTCGCGATCACCCCGCTGGCGTAGCCCCAATAGAACGTCCCCACTTTCACCGTGCTGGCGGGCACGGGGTCGGTGGTGGGCGTGAACGAGGCGTCCAGGGCGCCAGTTTGCTGGTTTCGACGTTTTTTGCAGCCCAACCGGCAATCGGGATCGCCAGCAGGCTGTTTCGTCTTGTCATACCGGTCGTCATTCGTCACGTAGGCTTTGGGATTATTCTCCTTGACCCAGGCCAGAATATGCTTGGTATCCAGAGAGATCGCCTCCCCGAATCGGACCTCCGGAGGCAGGGCCTCCTGGAGCCGCGTGACCCTGCTGTCCAGGAGGCCCTGGAGAATCTCGTTTGGGATGGTTCGAAGCATCCGGGCGAAATGCCGTTGTGAGGGGAGACTGGCCTCCACGTCAACCCCCCAGGGTGACCCGGACGACGGAACCAGTGGAAAGCCCAACACCCAGGTCAACGCCGGATGGTCGACCAGATACTGGCGCAATCTGGACATGGAGCGGATGTGTTGGTCGATTTTCACCAGACAGGCGGCCAGAAAGGGGGGGGATGGCAGCGGCTCAATCGGTGGCTCATGGGCCAGGGCTCGACTGGGAATGCGCGTCCAGTCGAGGGGGGCCAGGACGCGCAGATAGCGCATCGCCAGCGGCGTATCACGGATCCATTGGGGCACGTGCTCCGGGTGCTCGGCCAGGAGGGAGAGCGACGGACGGGATAACGACACATCCCGATAGAAGAGCCGCCGGAGGATCCGGCGCCCCAAGTGGGGAAGATGAGACACACAGTGTGTGAGTATCATAGGAAACCTCCTTTTCAGGCTGACATCGCGTTGTTTCTCTCCATCATCGCCCAGTCGCAATCCCCTGGCAAGATCTTTCTGATGAGGGGGGGCTATTTGGGGGGAATTGTGCGGATCGCCGACCAAGGGATGCTGACTGGAGGGGGCGTGTATCATGAAGGACCTGTTCGCCGCGTGATGAGCATGTCACTGAGGAGACACCATGAGGCCAGGCATTGTGACAATCTGAGCTCCCTCACGGAAGGGATTGTGACTGAAAGGCGACTGGTCTGGACGCGAATCTGGAACGCCTTGCAGCGATGGGAAAACGGGCGTTCGAAAAAGACGGAACCAGGTTCCGGCCAGGATCCGTTTTTCGGAACCGACGCGGAACCAGGTTCCGAAATTGGGCTGAAAAACGGATTTTGGATCCGTTTTGGTCTTGACAAAACGGAACCTTGTCGTATCCTGATTCCGACGTGGGTCCGAAAAAACGGATCCTTGTCTTACCCTCATTCTTATAACTGTATCCTGAATAGCGAAATAATAGCTATCTGAACGTTCTGGGGAATAAAAACCAAGTCTGGAAAATATGCGAGATGTTGAAAGTCCGCGTTGACATCTCGTGTTTATAGGAGAACCTATTAACTCCGTTATGCCAACGCTACTCGTTCTTAAAACCGGCAGCACTTTTCCGGAACTTGTCGCATTCAAGGGGGATTTTGAAGATTGGATTTTGCAGAGGATGGGACTGACACGCCGAGATACCTCTCTTGTTGATGTGACCACGGGAGAACTGCTGCCTTCCTATTCTGCCATTTCCGGGGTGGTTATTACTGGTTCGCACGATATGGTGACTGATGGCCATGCCTGGAATGAACGTGCGGCTCTCTGGCTGGCAGGGGCAGTTGAACGCTGCATTCCGATATTGGGAATTTGTTACGGACATCAACTGTTAGCATACGCTTGCGGCGGGACGGTCGCAGATAATCCTCAGGGTCGGGAATTCGGGACAGTTGATATTCGATTGACTGCTGAAGCGAAAGCGGATCTCTTATTTGAAAATTTACCAACGTCATTTCCGGCTCATGTCTGCCATACCCAATCGGTCCTGCGACTGCCGCCAGGTTCTCGTTTATTGGCATCAAGTGCCAGAGATGCGCATCAAGCTTTTGTGCTTGGCGATTGCGCCTGGGGCGTGCAATTTCACCCGGAATTCGATCGTGAAACTGTACAGACATATATTCGGGCTTGCACTCCGGTTTTGCGCGAACAGGGCGATGATCCGGTACTGTTGCTTCGCCAATGCCGCGAAACACCGCAAAGTTCAATGTTGCTCAAAAAATTTTTCGATATTGTCTGCTCCGCAGTAAACACCTCTTATGTGCGATCTGGGTAATCAATATCCCTTTAATCCCCGTCTTACGAGGAGATAAATGAAGAGAACGTGAAAATTGTCCGAACTATTGTATACACGAGAAACCAGGCTTTTAGAAAAAATCTGATATCCTTATCGTGCCTCATGGAATATGGCAGATTAAAATTTTTTTGAGAAATGCTTGACGTGATTACGTTACCCTGAGAAAAGTTCTGTGTGTACGTTTGTGTTATTATTTTTTTGTGAGATAATTCCTGGGCGTTTGGAATGAAGGGTGAGGAACATGCCCAATCGTTCAGGTCAAAAAACATTCATGAATGCAACAAGTACTAAAAAACCAAACGAAGAACCTGCTGAAGCAAAACCATCACTAGATTTTATTCGAACGATTATTGAAGAAGATCTGCGAACCGGTAAACACCAGGGAATTGTCACCCGCTTTCCTCCGGAACCAAATGGCTATCTGCACATCGGCCATGCTAAAGCCTTTACGCTGAACTTCGGTGTGGCGCAGGAATATGGCGGACGCTGTCACTTACGCTTTGACGATACCAATCCGACCAAAGAGGACGTCGAATATGTGGACTCGATTCAGGAGGATATTCATTGGATGGGGTTCGATTGGGGCGAACACCTGTATTACGCCTCAGACTATTTTGAACAGTTGTATGAATATGCGGTACAGCTTATTAAAATGGACAAAGCTTATGTGGATGATTTAAGTGCGGATGAGATCCGAACCTATCGCGGCACTCTGACGGAACCAGGCAAAGAAAGTCCGTACCGTAATCGCTCGATAGAAGAGAACCTGGATCTGTTCGAGCGTATGAGAAATGGCGAGTTTGAGGACGGCAGCCGGGTATTACGTGCCAAAATTGACATGGCATCGCCGAATATTGTGATGCGCGATCCCACGCTGTACCGTATCCGTAAAGTGCCGCACCATCGTACAGGTGATGCATGGTGTATTTATCCGCTCTACGATTTTACCCATTGCCTCTCCGATTCCATCGAAGGGGTCACACACTCGCTCTGTTCCCTGGAATTCGAAAATAACCGCGAACTTTATGATTGGGTGCTGGATCAGCTTGACGTGTTCCATTCTCGCCAGTATGAATTTGCGCGGTTGAACCTGACCTATACGGTTATGAGTAAACGCAAATTGCTGCGCCTGGTGCAGGAAGGCTATGTGAGCGGTTGGGATGATCCGCGCATGCCGACAATTTGCGGGTTACGCCGGCGGGGCTATACGCCGGAGGCGATTAAAAACTTTTGCGACCGTATTGGTCTGGCTAAACGCAATAGCGTGGTGGATGTCGAAATGCTTGAATATTGCATCCGTGAAGATCTGAATAAACACGCGCAGCGGGTGATGGCTGTCTTGAACCCGCTGAAAGTCGTGATCGAGAACTACCCGGAGGACATGGTTGAAGAACTGGATGCGATCAACAACCCGGAAGACGAGAGTATGGGAGTGCGTAAGGTGCCTTTCTCAAAAGTCTTGTATATTGAACAAGATGATTTCCGCGAAGAACCGCCTAAAAAGTTCTATCGTCTGGCTCCGGGACGGGAAGTCCGGCTGCGCTATGGGTATTACATTAAATGTGTGGATGTGATTAAAGATGCTCAGGGGGCTGTGGTAGAACTGCGCTGTACCTACGATCCGAAAAGCCGCGGCGGATGGGCCCCGGATGGGCGAAAAGTCAAAGCGACCTTACACTGGGTTTCGGCAAAACATGCGTGTGACGCTGAGGTACGCCTGTACGACCGGCTCTTTTTACAGCCGAATCCGAATGAAGGCGACGATTTTCTTACCTGCTTGAATCCGGATTCCTTGCGGGTGCTCACGGCCTGCAAAGTCGAGCCTTTTGTCAAAGACGCCGCACCAGGCAGCCGCTATCAATTCGAACGACAGGGCTATTTTTGCATTGATCCTGATTCTAAAGACAAATTGGTATTTAACCGGACAGTCTCGTTAAAAGACACCTGGGCCAAAATCGAAGCCAAACAAGAGTAGTCTTACCTTTTCCCGACTGAGACCAAAAACCGAGTTTTTCAAAAAAACTCGGTTTTCCCGCTGTTTTTCTTTATCCTTCTGTGCCAAAAAAGATGTCGCTCTGACAGGTCAGGCAATGAAAATGAAGTTGATATTCCTGTCCATGCTCGTCAACCAGATAAAGCGGTTCGGTGAAATTGGCCGAATGATCTGGGGTTCTGGCGCACAGTCCGAGTTGCCTGCGCAGACAGTATGGAGTAGTCATCACCTTTTTGCCGCGCAAATCGAGGAGTTCGGATTCGGCCGCCGGTTCAATACGAGTCACGCCATGGCGGCGGTAAAAGGCCCCGGCCTGTTGATTCAGCACATTGCCGAGATAAGAGAGTTCTTGTTCAGGATAGGGAACGCTATTTTTCAGAATGCTCCCCTGAATTCTGGGGCGCTGTTGGGCGCGGAGGGTTGTGAGTTTTTCCAGCGCCCCGCGGCGTAAGGCATTGCTCTGCGCTACCGGTAAAAAACAAGGTTCTGACAATTCAATTTCAAGACTGGTACACTCAAATTCCGTTGCGCCGCATTTTGTCAACTGTTTACGCAGGCTGTTGATGGCTTGTTCCGTATTCCGAGCCGGTATTTTTTCACATACCAGTTCATGCTCGGCCTGATTGCCGTCTTCATCCATCGCGCTCAAAAGGAATCCGCGCGGCGTGGCGCGAAATGTCATGCGCACTCCGATTTTGCGCTCAATGCGGCTGTTGTTGAGTTGAGTGATAAATTCATGATCGTAGTTGCGGTATATCATCGTTCCCCTGATAATTCCCTCCATACTGCCCGGGAAAATTTTTTCCGCTTGCACTGAATTCACCTGTGTTCCTTGAAGTTCCCGGCTCGTATCGAAAAAACAAATTCCATCGCCATTGTGTAAGAGAGTCGGTGTATCAAGCCTGAAATAGCGTTTATCAACCGTCACAACCTGCCCGATTTGTTCCCCGATGGATTTGGGGGTGTCGATCGAGGCGACCGGTTCATCCTGCCGGCCTGACAGAAAATAGCTTGTATAACCCCGGTTAAAGGTTTTGACCGGATCCGGCCTGAAATTTATGTACGATATTCCGGAAGAACTTTTGCGCCAATCGCTGTCAGCACAGAGAGCATCGAGGCGCTGGCGATAATAACTGACGATATTTTTCACATACGCCTCATCTTTCAAGCGCCCTTCGATTTTAAACGAGGTGATGCCAGCTTCAAGCAGGTCGCGCAAATAATCCGCCCGATTCATGTCTTTGAGCGAGAGCAGATAGCGAGGGCGACTGAGAATCTTACCGTTGTTATCTTTCAGTGCGTATTTTTTACGACAGGGTTGCGCGCATTGTCCGCGATTGCCGCTGCGTCCGCCAATGGCATAACTCAGGTAGCATTGACCGCTGTAGCCCACGCACAATGCGCCGTGTACAAAACATTCTAACTCGATCGTAGACGTCTGGCGGCGAATCTCGCTGATCTGGTCAAGATTCAGTTCACGCGCCAGGATAGCGCGTTGAATCCCAATCTGTTCCAGAAAGGCGACTTTTTGCGGAGTATTGTTGTGCGCCTGGGTGCTGGCAATCAACGGCAGCGGCGGCAGTTCGCACTCTAACAAGCCCATGTCCTGAATAATCAGACCGTCAATTCCGGCTTCATATAATTGGGTAATCAGGGCGACGGCCTCCGGCAATTCATGATCGTAGAGCAGCGTATTGAGTGTGACATACACCCGCGCCCGGTATTTATGGGCATATTGCGCCAGACGTTCAATCTCCTGCACGCTGTTGCCGGCATTTTCCCGCGCGCCAAACTGTCTGGCGCCGATATAGACAGCATCCGCGCCGCAGTTCACCGCAGCAATTCCGGCCTCACAATTTCTGGCCGGGGCTAAAAGTTCAACCTGTTTCATCGGGTTATGCCATGCACTTCGCCATCGGTCAATGTGAGCAGATCGCCGAATCGAAGTTCCAGCGTTTTCGTGTTTTTGCCGCTCCCGCAGTAAATGGTGTCGAGCGTATTTAAATGCTGATCAAAGATGACCTTCACATCCTTTTTGACAGGAAATGGCCCCACGCCGCCGATTTCAAAGCCCAATTCCGCCTGAACCTGTTCCGGCGAAAGGCTGCGCAATTGCCTTCGATTAACGCCCAACACGGCCGCGAGCTTGCGGTAATCCACGCGATCACCACTCCGCATGCCAGCCAGCACCCACTCGCCATCTTTGATCTGAAACGCAATCGTCTTGATCAGGTTGCGTACCAGGCCAGGAGCCTTGTCTTCAGCGTCTTCAATGGTTCGTACCGCCTCGTGTTCGTGCATTTTGAATGGAACCTGATGTTGCGTCAATAATTGTAGTATTTTGTCGTATGCCATCTTTCCTTTCGCCCTTTGCCTTATTCCCTGTGCCTTTCGCCCTGTACCTTGCGCCTTCAATCCTCAACTCTCTGGGGAGTGAGTCTCCCCTCTCCTTCGGCTTGCGTTTGCACTCCTGAACAGCAAAGAACTTAACAGCCCTGCACTGCTTCGAGAAAACCCTGATGGAACTCGAATTCCTCTTACAATGCCAAATCAAATGTTTACCATATTTTACACACCAGTCCTTTGAGATAGTGCCCTTCCGGGAAATTCAGGGCGACCGGGTGATCTGCGGCCTGCGAGAGTCGGCATAAGATCTGCGCGTCGCGCCTGGCGTCGAGCGCGGCATCGGCCACGATTTTTTGAAACAGGTCCGGGGCCATCAGGCCGGAACAGGAGAAGGTGAATAAAACGCCTCCGGGCCGCAGCAATTTCATGGCAAGCAGATTGATGTCTTTGTAGCCGCGGCTCGCGCTGTTCAGTTGGCTGCGGGATTCGGCAAATTTCGGCGGATCAAGGATGATGACGTCAAACTGTCGTCGGGCGTCTCGAAATTGGCGCAGACATTGAAAGACATCGCCTTCAATCTGCTCTGAGCGGGTCTCATCCAGATCATTGAGTGCGATTTGACGCTGCAGTAAGTGCAGAGCCGCGGCTGAGGTGTCAATATTCACCACGCTCTTCGCACCGTATTTCAGCGCGTATATCCCGAATCCGCCGGTATAAGCGAAACAGTTCAGGACATCGTTGTCTTGCGCGTACTGCGCCAGAGATTGACGATTTTCGCGTTGGTCGAGGTAAAAGCCGGTTTTATGCCCCTGCTGAATCTCGACCAGAAAATGCAGCGCGCCTTCTTGGATCTGCAGAACCTCAGGGGGCATTTCCCCTGCCAGCAAGCCCGTACAGAGCGGCAACCCTTCTTTGGCGCGCACATCTACGTCGGAACGTTCGTACATGCCGGTACACGGAAACAGCTCTTGCAGTTGGCTGACAATCTCCTGTTTCCAATATTCGGCGCCGGCCGCGAGAAATTGACAGACCAGAAACGTATCGTACCGGTCAACGATCAGGCCCGGTAAGCCGTCTGATTCCGCATTGATCAGGCGGCATGCCGTTAACTGTTCCGACGCGATCAGGGCCTGGCGTCCGGCAATGCCGTGCTGCAAGCGCGTTCGGAAAAACGCGGGCGCAATCTCTTCGTCCGGATCAAAGGACCACATTCGCACCACAATCTGTGAGTGCGGCGAGTACGCGCCGCGTCCGAACAGTTCTCCTTGAGAAGACAGAACCTCAACCGTCTCTCCGCTTTGCGGGCTGCCTTGCACCTGCGCAACAGCCCCGGTAAAAACCCAGGGATGGCAGCGAAGCAGCGATTTTTCACGCTGAGGTTTCAGGATGATAATAGCCATATTTAAGTGTTGAAGTGTTCAGGTGTTGAAGTGTTTTCGTATCTGGAAGGCCTCTTAAACCCTAAAACACTTGAACACTCAAACACAATCAATCTATTTTTGGGGAATGGCAGCGTTACGTAAAAAGGCTGCTTGAAAAGGCGCGCCAAAATATTCGACCGGTTCCAAATCTTCGGGATTGATCTGCGGAATCTTCTCAAATTCAGCAAAGGCTTCAGCGCGTTTCCCCTCATAAAACAATTTTTGCCCGATCAGGTTATGGGTGGTAGCAGCCTCGTAACGGCCAAGGATTGCCAGAATGTCTTCCGGCGTGTCATGACCGCGATCTACGTGGGTCAGATAAGCTTTCACTGAGGTGCGGTGCGCTAAGAGTTCCACATAATTGTCGTAGCTGGTTTGCCATCGGTTGACCGCTCGACCCGAGATATATTCGACCGCCATATTGTCATCTGTGTGTAATGGTGCTCCTTTGACATATTCCCCGACAACTTCGTTGGCAAACAGAAAATAGTCCAGGATTTTATAGGGCGAATCAGTTTGAATTTCGCGCAGATCCGCCGCGACTTCCGGAATCTGGAGCTTTTCTTTCATGATCGTGTAATCAATCTGCGGGCGATCGAGTGTGCCAATCACAATGACATAGGAATTGAGCGTGCTGTTGACAAACCAGACTGAGGTGTTTGGGAATACTTCGTAAAAACTCCTGATAATCATTTTGAAATTTTCAGGAGTGATGCTGTAAAACGGCAGCCATTGCGATACCACGCCCCCGGCGTTGAGCCGTTCTTTTAAGAGTTGATAATATTCATGCGTATAAAGACTGCCATTGCCGCTGAAACGAGGATGAATCGAGTCTGAGAGGATGACGTCATATTTTTCCGGACTGGCCAGTACTTTATTTCTGCCATCAGTGAATTCAATTTTGAGGCGCGGATCTTCCAGCACATGATGATTCACATCAAGAAAATAATCGGCAGCTTTCTGAATCACGCTTTTACTGATTTCTGCAATCGTAATCTGTTTCACCGGATAGCGCGACACAGCATGCGCCGTTCCTCCGCTGCCAAAGCCGATGTGCAGCACGCTTTGCGGATCGTGGTGTAAAAGCAGGGGGAGATGCCCTTGTAATTTTTGAATGGTGAACAGTTCACAAGAGGTGCCGGCCACATTCGTGCCATTCATGCTTAATTGCCGCCAGGTTCCGCGTACATCCGTATGTTCTTCAACCGAGACAGTCGCATAAATATCTTCTTCAAAGGCGATCACGTTCACCTGGTTTTGATCGGTCTCTTGAAACACTCCGGCAGTCAGAATTACCTGATTCGGATAGGTGAAGAAAGTGTATCCCCCGTAAAATACGATGAGCGACGCGGCACCTATCGCAAGCTGTCGGCTCCGGGGCACTGCGCTGCGTGTAAGCAGATAGATTCCGACCAACAGATTAAGAGAGGCGATCAGCAGCAAGCCGTGCTGTGCGCCAATCAGAGGGAGAATGAGAAAGCCCGTACAAAAAGACCCAAGAATATTTCCAAAGGTGTTGCTGGCGTAAAGCAGTCCGGCCTCTCGTCCGATTTCCCCGGAATGTTCGACAAAAAGAGCGATTGCTAACGGAAAACTTGCCCCAAATAACAGCGTCGGAAGAATCAGCACTTGAAAGACGCCGAAAAACAGTAAGAGAACATGAGAGGCATGGCTCTGCACTCCGAGTAAAATTTGTATTAACGCCATAACTCTTGAGAGCAGATCGAATTGGTTAATGACCAAGATTACATCGAATGCCAGGAGGAGTTGAATACCTGCAAACACGAGGAGAGGGTGCTGAATTTTGGGAACATAGTGACTCATGATGGCGGAACCGAGGGTCACGCCCAGCAGATAGACGACAAGCAGGACGCTGTAGGCATAGACGCTGCTGCCTAAATGCAGGACAAGAATCCGGTTCCAGAGCACCTCATAGGCAAGCGCGGCAAATCCACAGACGAAATACACAGCGAGCATCCATGATTGGGAATGGCGCGTACGAGCTATTCTGAAAAGTCCCTGAATGTGAAATCGCGCCGATTCGCCCCGGGTCAGGCCCAATGTCATCAAGAGAATCAGAATGCTCAGGAATACAGCTATCAACACGGTCATACGCAAACCAAAAGCAGGGATGAACACAAAACCAGCCAGAAAGGTGCCGAACACAGCCCCTAAAGTATTAATGGTATATAAGATGCCGATGCTCGCGCCCGCGGCCATGGCGTCAGCCGTACAATGTTTTGCCAGAAGCGGCAATGTGCCTCCCATTAACAGAGTTGGAGGCCAGAGAATCAGAAATGCCAGCGCAAATTTGAAGACGCCCATCATGAAGGTGTCACCGCCGCTGAGCGTATATATGGGAATGTACAGCCGCGGAAGAAATGCAAAAATCAAAGGCGTTAACAAGCCATAGAGACCGGTTCCCCCGGCTAATATTCCATATAACCGCAGGGGAGATGTGACACGATCGGCAATACGTCCGAAAAGCCAACTTCCGATAGCCAGGCCGGCCATAAACGTGGTCAGAAGCGTACTCACCGCCCAGACTGTATTACCAAAGACTAAAACCAGATTTTTGAGCCATACAATCTGGAACAGAAGGGAAACTATGCCAGAACACAAAAATAAAATCAGAATAAGCGAAGATGGTATTTTTCTCTTCATTGTCATTTTCTCCATTCTGAACACTTGTTGTTATCAGCGTTCGGATACTACGATTGTATATTAAGTAAGGTAATTTACGAGAGAGAAAAGTAAAAATTTCTTACATTTTTTTTAATAGGCGAACTTGCTGAGATTGTTGAGGAGGAAGAGCACTCTGCGCGTCCTGCTGGTGCGTTTGTAATATCGGTTCAGGGTCGTGAGGAATCGTAAAACGTGCAACCTGGCGTGTCAAGTTTTCGGCTTGATCCGTGAGTTCATCTGCTGCTTGGGCCAGTTGTTTGACGGTTGGCATGCTTTGCTCAACCAGCGCGATCACGTCTTCCATAAATTCCGTGACATGGCGGGTGCTTTGCTGCTGTTCTTGTGTTGCGCGAAACACTTGCATTGACAGATCGCGCATATTTTCAACCACATCAAAGAGCTGCGTGGAATTTTTTTCTTGCTCATGCGTGGCTCGAGTGATCTCACCGCTCATATTGGCCACATCGTTGATCGATTCCGCAATCCGGGTGCTTGCGGTCGTCTGTTGGCGCACGAGCACAGCGATTTCTGCTGCAACTTGAGAAGAATTCTGCGCGCTCTGTCGGATCTTTTCCAAGGCCGCCCCCGCTTGTTGAGCAACTGCAACGCCGCTGTCAACTTCTTGCTGTCCCCGGGCAATGGCATTTGCTGCCTCAGAGGAGTCGCGTTGCACGCTTTTAATGATTTTCGCAATTTCATTGGTCGAGGTTTCGACACGCTGCGCCAGTTCTTTGATTTCATTTGCGACCACAGCAAACCCTCGTCCGTGAATTCCGGCCTGGGCTGCAATAATTGAGGCATTCAGCGAGAGCATCGAGGTCTGGTCGGCGACTTCATCAATGACATCCAGAATACGGCCGATATCTGCCGAACGTTGCTCTAAGCGTAAAATAATTTCGGCGATATTTTGGGTAATGTGCAAAATCGTCTGCATCTTTACGCTCACCTGCTCAACCGCATGCTGGCCTGAGGCCGCATCATTTGTCGTGGTGACGGAAAGGGCCTTGGAATGTTCGGTTTGCTGCGCCACTGTTTCCAGCGACTCGACAATCTGCGCAACTGTGGCCGAGGTTGTTTCCGTAAATTGTGAGAGTTTGCGAGAATTTTCGGCCACATGCGTGATCGAGGCAATCATCTGATTCATCGAAGAGGTCGTTTGTTCAACGGAAGAACTCAATTGTTCGGCGTTCATGCGCACTTCCTCCGCGCTCGCGTTGACTTCGCGCATTGCTGAAGAGGTCACCTCGGCCGCGTTTCCGATTTTTTCGAGTGCCTGGGTATTTTCGGCGGCCGTACTGAAGATTTGTTGGCTGACAGAAGAGATATATGCCGCGCCAGTGCGAATTTCGGTAATTAAAGCGATCAGGCCTTGCTGCATCTGAAAAAATACGTTTCCGAGCTGATCCTGTTCGGATCTCAATGCGATTGGCTGATGCAAATCGCCATGGGCAACACGTTTAGCCAGATCGGCAATATTTTTCAAGTACACAATCATCTGCTGAAATTGATTGCCAAACACATCTTTTTCAGAGCGAGGCTGGATTTCCAGATCAACATGGCCTTGTGAAATATGAGTCGCTGTTGCGGCCATTTCTTGAAAATAGGTCATCAATCGAGTAAAAGCCCGGGCGAGGTCGCTTATTTCATCTCGGTACCGGATTTCCGGAATGACACAGTTAATATCGCCGTTGGCTAATTGGGTGGCGCTGCGCGATAAGTCGAGCAATGGGCGAGTCATCCAACGTGTCAATAACCACCCAAACAGCAGGACCAGAAGAATGGTCGCGGTTAACGTCAGAATAATTTGTTTGGCCTTCCCAATCACTGAGGCTACATGAAGCTGGAGCTTTCCGGAGGTCTGCGAAATTTCTGCGTCTTTGGCCTGTACCATTGCGAGAATGTCCGCCTGAATATCTGCCAGAATCAACATGTCTTGCCGGGCGGATTGAAGTGTTGTATAAAAGTTCAGCACATGAGCTTCATAGGCGCGTACCGAGGCCGCGATCTGTTCCGCATGGGTCGCAATATTCTGGTCTGCTGTAAGGAGAAATTGCAATTGTTGTTGAAGGGTTTGAAACAGCTCAGGGAGGGCCGGATAGGCTTTTTCAAGCATACGAAGCTCCTGCTGGGGCAATATCCCCTGGCTTCCTGAAGATTCCTGGCGGATATTGACAAGGATAATCATTATTTGACGCAAAAGATCACGATGTTCCGAAATGAGATCGCGGACAGAAGTTAAGCGTGATGTCGTGCGATCCTCCCCTGGTATTTCTTCCAATCGGGGCAGCATGCCTATCAGCGCGTCGTTATCGGCCTGTATCTGCTGCCATTCAGTGAGCACGGCTATTTCCTGTTCAATCAGGGATTGTAAGATCTCTAAAAATTTCAGAAATTGGGTATGTAAACGTTCATCCATCGTTGGTGAAATCAGGTTTTGACCGATACTGAGCAATTCCTGTCCATTTTTTCGAAAAAATTCTTCTTCGTTGTGGATTGTGCCGAGAAATAACGTTGTTCTAGTAAAAAGGTAATGAAGTCCTCGACTCAACTGAGTATTTTCAATGACCTGGTTGATATCTTCATGAATAATGATCGAAAGCGAACGATCGATTCTTTCGAAGGATGCGTTTACAACAAAAATAATGACGCCTATGATCAGAAAAATAACGATATTCATGAGTAAAAGTTTTGTGGTAATACCCCAATGGAAATGTAACTTCATGCCTTTCAGTGGGCAATGATTGCCGTTGAATTTTTCATTGAAGAAAACTATGCACGGCTACCTGCCCTCGGAATCAGGAAAGATCAGTACCGTAAACATTCATTCATGTTACACATGTGGAAGGTTGCATAGCATGAATCAGTAAAACTGCATACAAAATTTTATAATGTGTATGGACTTTAAATCGTGATGTCAAGCAATATCTTTTGGAACTTAGAACTCGCACGGATTTTTCTTGAGTTATGGAACGGGTAAAAAAGAAGTTTCACTTTCAAAACGGAAGGACGCTGACCTGTCTGCGCCTGCCTGTGCAGACAGAGGCGACGCACAGACAGAAGCATCCTCCGGAAGTCAGCAGCGGGTTTCAGCTTTGAGATCGGCCATTGATGGTTGGGAGGGGTGAAGGAATCACAGGATTTTAAAATACTGCGAAAGAATCTTGACAAATTTTCTCATTTCAAATAGCGAATATGGAGAAGCGCAAGTCATTTTTTCTTCATAATTTCAGTGGATTGTCAGTGAAGGTAGATGAGGTAGTGACTCTGTGGGCAGAGGAAAAACGATACGAGTGCTGCTTGCTGGATTGGTGTTCAGTAGCGTGGTTGGATATTGGGCGCTCTCGCAGGGAAAGGCTGCGCCAAAATTATATCGGCAATCGCAATTTCTGTTAGACACGCTGATCGAAATCATGGTGTTTGCGTCTGATGAGCACGATGCGCACACGGCGATCTCAGCAGCATACACAGAAATCGGTCGGATTGAATCACTCCTGAGTCGTTATTCCCCGGAAAGCCAGATTTCTCTGGTGAATCAGTCTGCTGGAAAAGAGCAATTTCCCTCGGTCGCGCACGAGGTGTTTGCGATTGTGCAGCGTTCTCTGGATTATGCCGTCATGACGGACGGCCTCTTTGATCTGACGATTGGACCGGTCATTGATGCATGGGGCATCGGAACGCCGTGTGAGCGCATTCCCGATCAAGCGGAACTACACCAACTCTTGCATCTGGTAGATTACAGGAAAATCGTCATGGAGTCTGAGCAGGGTATTCGGTTACCTGAACCTGGGATGGCTTTGGATTTAGGAGGCATAGCAAAAGGGTATGCGATTGATCAGGCGATTGCGATTTTACGAGAGCATGGCGTGATAATGGCATTGGTCAATGCCGGCGGCGATATCCGGTGCCTTGGGACAAAGGCTGATGGAACGCCATGGCGGGTCGGAATTCAGCATCCAAGGGAAAAAACTGAGATTACAGGTGTGGTGAGTCTTAGTGATGCGGCAGTTGCGACGTCAGGCGACTATGAACGGTATTTTCTGCAACAAGGCATCCGGTACCATCACATCATTGATCCCGGTACCGGCATGCCTGCGCGAGAGTGTCAGAGCGTGACGATTGTTGCTCAAACAGCGGAACAGGCCGATGTTTTAGCGACGGCGGTTTTTGTAATGGGACCGGAACGCGGCCTGGCATTTCTCAATGAACACCCGGGCATTGAAGGGATGATTGTTCGGGCAGACGGGGAATTTCTCTTTTCCAATGGATTTGCATTTCAACCCCAATAAGCAGAGGGGGGCAGATCATTGGCAATTCACTCTTTAACATCGTTGAGCACACAATGGAACTCAAAACGTTTAAACATGGGATTCATCCTGAGTACTATAAGGAACTGACACAGGACCTGGCAACAGTGCCCATGCCGCTTCCCAAACAGATCATCATCCCGCTCCAACAACACATTGGCGTTCCGTGCCAACCGACCGTACAGGTGAAGGATGAGGTTCAGCTTGGGGAGATTATCGGGAATTCTGAAGCCTTTGTCTCAAGTCCTGTGCACACGAGTATGTCAGGAGTTGTCAAAAAAGTTGAACCGTATCCGCATCCCGGCGGAACAATGGTCAACTCTGTGGTCATCGAGGCGAATGAAACAGACCAATCACTCCCTCCCAAAAAAGAACAACGTGATGCCGCATCTTATTCAGTTGAAGAGATCCGAACTGCGGTAAGAAACGCCGGTCTTGTCGGATTAGGAGGCGCCGGTTTTCCCACACATGTCAAGTTAACCCCTCCCAAAGATAAGCCCATTGATACGGTGGTGATTAACGCTGCCGAGTGTGAGCCGTATCTGACCTCGGATCACCGTATGATGCTTGAGCAACCTGAAGAGGTTATTTACGGAGCGCAGCTCATTATGAGAGCGGTTGGCGCCACAAAAGGGTATATTGGGATCGAAGCGAATAAACCTGAAGCGATTGAGGCATTCAGCCGTCTACTTTCTGTGGAGAAACAGCTTGAGGTGCTTGCTTTTGAAGTAAAATATCCGCAAGGAGCAGAAAAAATGCTGATTAAGGCGGCCGTGAACCGTGAAGTGCCAGCAGGCGGACTTCCCATGGATGTGGGAGTCAATGTGAATAATGTGACGGGCGCGGTTGCCATTGCTAAAGCGGTGCGCGACGGATTGCCGGTGCTGGAACGGATTGTGACTGTAACCGGCAAAGGTATTCGCGACCCCAAAAATGTGCTGGTGAGAGTCGGGACACCGATCAAAGAGGTCGTTGAATTCTGCGGCGGGCTGACACCATCAGCCAAAAAAATCATTTTGGGCGGCCCCATGATGGGGATTGCTCAGGCGACGCTGGATGTGCCAGTGATTAAAGCGACGGGGGGAATTCTGATTTTGACAGCAGAAGAACTCTCGGACCTGAAACCGCATGCCTGCATACGCTGTGGAAAATGCGTCCATGCCTGCCCGATGGGCCTGATCCCGTCAAAACTTGGCGCGTTGGTCGAGCGCGCGCGCTATGAAAAGCTCCCGGAATACAATGTCAATGACTGTATGGAGTGTGGGTGCTGCGTGTACGTGTGCCCGGCAAAACGACCGATGGTTCACTGGATTAAAGTTGGCAAAGCTGTACTTCGTTCACGTAAAAAATAAATCAAATAGGAAAAAGACGTTATGGAAGAACAACTCTTTGTGATTTCGTCTGCGCCCCATGTGACCTCGGAAGAAACGATCCCGAAGATCATGTACACGGTGGTGCTCGCCCTGATTCCGGCCATGCTTTGCGCTGTCATTTTTTTCGGATTTCGGGCGGTTCTATTGATCGCAACCTGCGTGATTGTTTGCGTTCTGACTGAATATGTGTTTCAACGAGCCAGAAAAAAAGAGATCACGATTACTGATGGGAGTGCGATTATTACCGGTATTTTACTGGCCCTGGTGTTACCTCCGAAATTCTCCCTTCTCTCCGCGGCCTTAGGATCTGTTGTCGCAATTGCGCTGGGAAAACAAGTATTTGGAGGGTTAGGTTATAATGTGTTTAATCCGGCTCTGATTGGCCGCGCCTTTTTACAGGCCACTTATCCGGTGGCAATGACGACCTGGGTCAAACCGTTTTTTTATGCGGGTGCTCCGGATGCGATTACAACCGCTACCCCGTTGTCTCTGTTGAAATTTGAGGGTCAATCAACCGCGTATTGGAAACTTTTGTTTGGGTACATCGGCGGATGTTTGGGAGAAACCTCAGCTCTGGCGATTCTGCTGGGCGGAGCGTACCTGCTGTATAAAAACTGTATTGAATGGCGGATTCCGGCGGCCTATCTCGGCACGGTATTTGTCTTTAGCAGCGTATTCTGGTTGGCAGATGCCAATAAATATCCTGATCCGATTTTCCAGCTTTTGGCCGGCGGCCTGATGCTGGGCGCACTTTTTATGGCGACTGATATGGTGACCTCGCCGGTTACTCCGTTAGGCTGTTGGATTTTTGGCGTTGGGGCCGGCATCATGGTGACTATCATTCGCTTATTTGGCGGACTTCCTGAAGGAGTGATGTATTCAATTTTAATGATGAATGCGATCACCCCCTTACTGAATCGTTATACCAAACCGAAAGTCTTTGGAAGTCAAAAAGGAGGGCAATAATCATGAACGTCACAAGACAAATGGTGCTTGTTTTAACCATTGTCGGCGTTGTATCGAGTTTGCTTATGGCAGCGTCGCATACCCTGACAAAACCACTGATTGAGCAGCACAAACGCGAGGAACTCCAGCAGGCGATTTTTGACGTCCTGCCTGAAGCCAAAGAGTGTGAACGCGAAGGAGGACAGGAGTGCCAAAATATCGGCACAGAAGAACTGCGGGTCTATAAAGGTCTGGATGCCGCGAATGAGGTGGTTGGCTATGCCTTTGTCGCTGAAGGTCCCGGATTTCAGGGAGCCATTCAAATGATGGTTGGTATTTCCCCTGACTTATCGCAATTATTTGCCATGAAGGTCTTAGCGCAAGTTGAGACCCCGGGTCTGGGCGCCAGAATTGCTGAGGAAACCGACAAGAAGGATTTTTTTGAACAGTTTGCCGGACTACAGGCACAAGGAATGGACAGCGTGACGACCGGTTCTCAAAAGCACCCGACAACCGGGGAAACCCCGAATTTCATTAAGTCGGTTAAAAACGAAATGCCCGATGAACCAAATGAAATTCAGGCGATTACCGGCGCGACCATCTCTTCAAAAGCTGTGGTGAGTATTATGAATCAGAGTCTTTTGAAGCTCAAACAGATTCTCCATTCAAATAAGGACTGACATTACTCAAACATTGCTCGTGTAGAATACAACTACAGGTTTTGTTCTACAGCGTTTTTTTGCGTTGCAGGAGTACATCATGGCAGAAAAAGCAGTACAGCAAGCCACACGGATTGATTTTTTCCGTGAATTAAAACGCGGAGTCTGGATCGAAAATCCTGTTTTCCGTCAAATTCTTGGGACGTGCCCCACCCTGGCTGTAACGAATACTGTAAAAAATAGCCTTGGCATTGGACTGGCCACGTCATTTGTGTTGATTACCTCAAGCGTCATTGTTTCGCTGATTCGAAAATTGGTTCCGGGACAGGTGCGGATTGCGACATTTACGGTGATTATCGCAGCATTCGTCACGATTGCCGATCAATTTTTAGCAGCCATGTTCCCGGCAATTAGTAAAAATCTGGGGCCTTTTGTCCCGTTAATCGTGGTCAATTGCATTATTCTTGGGCGACATGAAGCCTTTGCATCAAAGAACCCTGTGAAGGCGTCTCTGGTGGATGCCATTGTGATGAGTTGCGGCTTTATTACGACGGTCCTCTGTCTGGGTATCGTGCGGGAACTGTTGGGATCAGGATCGATTTTGGGAATTCAAATTCTGGGAGAGTGGTTCAAACCCTGGGTCGTGATGATACTGCCGGCCGGAGCCTTTCTGTCGTTAGGTATTGGCCTGGGCATTGTGAATCACCTTGCCAGGAAAAAAGCATAAACATCCTATGAAATATCTGACAATTTTTATTTCAGCCTCAGTGGTGAATAATTTCGTCCTCTCGTATTTCCTGGGAATTTGCCCGTTTATTGGCGTATCAAATAAAATAGATTCGGCTCTGGGCATGGGCATGGCGGTCACCTTTGTCATGTCGCTGACCGCATGTATCAGCTGGCTCATTAATCATTTTATCCTGATCGGGTTAAATCTCCCCTTTCTGGAATATGCGGCCTTTATTCTTGTGATTGCTTCGCTGGTCCAGTTAGTTGAAATGTTTATCAAAAAGACTGCGCCGGCCCTTTACCAGGCCCTGGGGATCTATTTGCCATTAATTACGACCAACTGCGCCATTTTAGGGCTGGCATTATTGGGCGTGCTGCGAGAATATACGCTGGTAGAAAATTTATTTTTCGGGGTCGGAGCCGGTGTTGGTTTTACGTTGGCGTTAATTATTATGGCAGGGATACGCGAAGAATTGGAACTAGCGGATGTCCCGATTCCGTTGCAAGGAGCGGGAATTACCTTGATCACCGCCGGATTGTTAGCTCTGGCGTTCATGGGATTCGCTGGTATCATTTAATTATGACGACGATAATTTTAGCTGTTCTGAGTATGGGGGGCTTGTGCGCCCTTCTGTCATTTTTATTAGCAGGTGCAGATAAAAAATTACGGGTTGAACAAGATCCGCGTGTGGAAAAGGTGCTCGCTGCCCTGCCAGGCGTTAATTGCGGCGGCTGTGGTTTTCCGGGCTGCTCTGCGTTTGCAGAACATGTAGTGGCAGGCGATGCTCGCATTAACGGATGCGCTCCGGGAGGTCAGGCAACCGCTGAAAAAATTGCTGTGATTATGGGCGTGGAAGTTGGGTCCATGGAAAAACAGGTCGCAGTCGTTTTGTGTCATGGCGGAACCAAAGAAGCTGTCAGAAGCGCCGTGTATGACGGCGTGAAAACTTGCCGTGCGGCCACATTCGTTGGCGGTGGCGGAAAATTGTGTTCTTATGGCTGCCTGGGGTACGGCGACTGCGTTGCCGCCTGTCCCTTCGATGCGATTGCGATGAATGATAATTTGCTGCCTGTCGTTGATCCTCAGAAGTGCACGGCGTGCGGAAAGTGCGTTGAGGCATGTCCGCGCCAGCTTATTGAACTCCATTCGGTCAACCATACGATGTTTGTGTTCTGCAAATCTCAAGAAAAAGGACCGGCTGTTAAAAAAGCGTGCAGCGTCGGTTGCATCGCCTGCCGCCTGTGTGTCAAAAATAGTCCGGTTGAAAATGGCATCGTGATGAATGGCAATCTGGCTTCGATTGATCATGCGATCTGTCCACCCTCTGATGTGGTAGTAGAAAAATGTCCGATGAACACGATTCAGATTGTCAGGTATGATCTGAAACAGTGAGAGGAGTGCACGGCTGCGCTGGACTCTTGCAACGCAGCCGTGACAGGCAAACGCTCATTTGCGATCCTTTCATTTGCTGTGTACACGACAAAAAACTTGCCCTCTTCTCTCCCCCGCACAAGTGGGTGAATCTCTTCCGTGTGCGGTAGGACGGTGAAGTTCTGAGACCTCACCCCCGTCCTCTCTCCTTCGCGGAGGATTGGGAAGGGGTTTTCACGACCCTGGCTCGCTTGCGGAAGGCGGAGGGCGCGTCCTGGCTTCATCTGAGTCATCCGAGACGATGACAAAAAATTTTCACTTTTTTTCTTCCCTACCTCTTGCTTTTTTTTCAGGACGGTCTATAATGAGGTTGTGGTAAACGTCGCAGCCCAGATAGGTTGCCGAGTATGCCTTAAGGAGGAAAATAACGATGGTTTCAGAAATAGGACGTGTGGCAAAAGTCAACAAAGGACACGTTTGTGTCGAAATTGAAAAGCGTAGCGCATGCGCTGATTGTCACGCTGGCTGCGTCTGCGACCTCGGAAAAAGCGTCATGCTGATTGACGCTTCAGACCCGATTGGGGTGCATGAAAACGACACGGTGCAGCTCTCCATCCCGACCGAGAGCGCGTTGCGAGCGTCGTTTGTCGTGTATGGTATTCCGCTGATCGCTCTGATTTTAGGGGTACTTGCAGGAGAGTACCTTGGCAAAGTTTTTGGAATTACGACAATATTAGAAGTTCTGGGGGGATTTGTAGCTCTGGGAATAGCTCTGATTTTTGTCAAATTGTATGATAACGTGTTCAGGCAAAATCGTAAAAATCAGCCTGTCATAACCAAAGTGATCCATGAACATGTCAATTGACAATTGAGAAGTGACAATTGAGAATTGACAATTGAGAAGAAGGGGGCTGAATTTCATGCTCATTCAGAAAAACGGCGAGGTTCAGTATCTCACAGTAGGAGAACATGCGAAATATAAAAATGTTGTGTTCTCCAATGATGTCAAAATCGAACTGACCAATGATAAGAAACTCCCGTTTCGACTGATGGAAGGTGACAGTCCGAATGTGTTGTACATTGATCTGTTCGCCTTGAATTTTGGCTATAAAGAACGCTTAAAAAAGCGGGATAGTACGGGGTGGACCAAAATTTATTATGGATGTTCCCGGGCCGTTCGAGATGAAATTTTGTTTTTACGAGAGGAAGAAATTATTGAAGTGTTTTCAACGCAGAATTGTCATCAGCAGGCCTGCCAATACTGGTCAAATCCCACCGGATTAACCGACCGGCGCTATGCCTTCAATTGTATTTTAGCCCGGTATCGCACGATGAATCATATTGGTTTGAAAGAGGGGTTTACTCTGGAAGAAGTCGGACGTATTTACGCCTGTACCCGCGAGCGCATCCGTCAGATTGAAGAAAAAGCGCTGCGCCGTATGCGCCATAAATCGCGAATCGACCGCTTTAAAATTTTCAAAGAAAAAGTCCTCAATTATAACGACTACACCTACGGCAAATTTCAAACCTCATAAAAAAAAACCGTCCTGACAGGAAAAGGAATCCTGTCAGGACGAACTCAACATGCTCTGATTTTCTGATTTAATGCAATGTTCTTAAAATAAAACGCCTCCGGTGATAACGAATTGCTCATAACCCGAAAGCTCAATTCGGAATTCAAAAAATGGCGATAGTCCACTGGCAGTTTCCAATTTAAATCCGCCTAATAGGCTTGGCATAATCTCCGTATCAGACGCATCCGCCCATTCAGCAGACGCGTGTCCTAAAGTAACTCCTCCGCCGGCATACGGAGCAAAACTGCTGTTTGGAACCGTAAATGTATATGTTACAAGTCCATTGATTTCAAAATAATCAATATCAAAATCTGGAAAGAAATAATCAAAAGAACCAATAAAACCAAGTCCCTTTGCATAACCTAAGCTCGTAGTGAGCCTTGCACCGATACCAAAATCCACATCATCGCCAAAACAGCCCTCAACCCCAAAACGCATTTGAGCGTCAGCTGACGAACTGAGCATGAATCCTGTGAAAATGACCATCATCGAGAATACGAATAGAAATGTGATTTTTTTCATGTCAATATTCTGCATTGCACTCATTGAGAAAAAATACGGCATTATTCATGATGATTGATACGGCTATTCCTAAAAAACCTGGTTTTTTGTGACAGGTATCAGATCAACGGTTCTGCATAATGCTATATTTTCTATTTTCAAGACGGCAATTATAAAAATTTTCCCGAAATAGTTCAAAAAAAATAAGAAATCTTCGGTACGCAAATGGCAGCGTGACCATCGGAACCGGTGACTGCTTCGATGGCTATGACTGGTTCGAAAATGTGGACTGGGGCCATTGAGTGGGATCGTTGTGCCCATTTTCAGGAACGAGGCCATGAATGCCAGATGAATTTTTCAGCGTATAAGCCTTATTTTATCGGTAAGTCAGTAAGTCAGAAAAAAACTGCTTCCAGGGGAAACGTTATTAAACCGTTCTCAAAGGAGATGTTTTCTGTGGTTGATTCTAACATGGTGGTCGGTGTCCGCGGCAATATCTACTCCGCGGCGGCTTAATTCTGGGCCTCCTGCTTCTCAATCTGCTGATCCTCAGTTGTCCAGATGATAACCAGAAGAGTTCCACAAGGTCCCCCATATCCGTGCGGTAGTCATTACCTTCCAGGGACAAACCGTTGTTTAAGAGAGGTGAGCAGTTTTTCATGGATGTCGCCGAAGCCGCCGTTGGACATGATGAGCACGACGTCGCCGGGAGCAAGGCGTTCGGCTAAATAATGCACAATATTGTCCACGCCGCTGATATGAAGGGCTTCCACGTTGCGCTGCTGCAAATCCTGCACGAGTTGATCCGTTGATAAACGATGTCCTTCGGGGGCTTTATCCGGCCGGTGCACATCGGCGAAAATGACGACATCAGCGTCAAGAAAAGCGGTCACAAAATCTTGTTGGAACACATCGCGCCGGGTGGCGGCGGTACGGGGTTCAAACACACTCCACACTTTTTTCTCGTGATAATGTTCTTTCACTGCTTCAAGCGTGACTTTGGCGGCTGTGGGATGATGGGCAAAATCATCAATCACGACGATGTCGTTCACAATGCCGCGCACTTCCTGACGGCGTTTTACCCCCTGAAAGGTGCGGAACCCGGCGTCAATTTCCTGCGGCGTCAGGCCGAGGTGATTGAGGACCACCGCGGCTGCGAGTAAATTTAAGAGATTATGACGTCCGATGAGAGAGGTATGCAAGACGCCAAACGGTCGGCCCTGGCGCAAGACGGTGAATTGTGTTTCAATGCCATGTTTTGCAATCTCACCGATGGTCCACTCGGCTTGAGGTGAAGAGCCGTAGGTTTGCAGCGGAGAGGTTGCGGGGGCGATCACTTCGCAGACGTTAGGATCGTCAACACAGGCGACAAGTAAGCCATGTTTGGGGATAAGTTTCACAAACTTTCCGAATTCCTGTTTGATACGTTCCAGGTCGTCGTAAATATCGGCATGATCATATTCGATACTGGTGATGACACCGGTGGTGGGGCGATAGTGTACAAATTTAGGGACTTTATCAAAATACGCCGTATCGTATTCGTCGCCTTCAATCACAAAATGTTCGCCTTCACCGACGCTATAGGTGGAATGAAAATTCTTCAACACTCCTCCCACTAAAAATTCGGGGTTGCGTCCGGCGTGAGTGAGAGTCCAGGCTATCACGCCGCTCGTGGTCGTCTTGCCGTGCGTGCCGGTCACGACAACGGAATGGCGGTCGCGAATAAACAGGTCAGCTAAAATCTGCGGCAGTGAGGAATACGGGATTCCACTGGCACGCAGCGCGTCGGCTTCGGGATTGATACGCGTAATGACATTGCCCACCACCACATGATCCGGATTCCAATCCAGATTCGAGGTTTTAAATCCTTCAAAATACGGGATGTCAAGTTGGGCAAGCTGGTCGCTCATCGGCGGATAGACCTGTTCGTCAGATCCGCGTACTTCATACCCTTTGGCTTTCAGCATGCCCGCAAGCGATCCCATGGCCATGCCGCAAATCGCCATCAGATGAATTTTTTTCATAAATAGTTATCCATCGCGATCACGATCGTATCGTGAATTTTAGGTCGCATGTTGATAAAGGTCTGGTTATGTCTGGAAGGATGAACCCGGTTTGAAAAGAGCAGCATCAAGAGTTTGCGTTTGAGATCATACCAGATTGACGTGCCGGTAAACCCGGTGTGTCCGATCGATTTTTCAGAAAGGAGTGTCCCTCCTGAAAAAGTATTGTAGGAAGGTGTATCCCAGCCCAGGGCGCGCGTTGAGCCTTCGACGAGATGTTGGCGGGAGAAAAATTTACGAATAAGCGATTTAGGAATCATCTCGTCTTCTCCGGTGTAGCATCGCCATAATGTCAACATACAACGTCGCACATCGTCGAGCGTCGAGAAGAGTCCGGCATGGCCGGCCACACCGCCCATGGCGTAGGCATTTTCATCGTGCACCTGACCGCAAATCACGCGATGCCGCCATTCACAGCGTTCGGTTGCGGCATAATCTCCTTTGCGAATCACATTTCCCGGCTGAAAAAAGGTAGTCGTCATGCCACAGGGGCGGAAGATCATTTCATCGCAATACGCGTCAAGGGAGGTCCCGCTGATTGTTTCAATCGCGTGGCCTAACAGAATAATGCCTAAATCGCTGTATTTACTGAATTGGCCGGGAGTATAAATCAGTTCTGTCTGACATACGGTTTCGATCACGAATTTTTGGGCATCAGGGCTGCCGATAAAGGACTCATCCTGGTGTCGCTCAGCTTCTTGCTGCACCTCTTCGTACAGCGGCAGGTGATCCGGAAATCCGGCGGAGTGCGTCAGCAGATGTAAAAAGGTGATCTGTTCATTGAGCAATTCTGGTACATACTTTTTGACCGGATCATGCAGATTTATCAGCTTATCGCGCACCAGCAGCATCACGGCCGTTGTTGTGGCAATCACTTTGGTTAATGAGGCTAAATCAAAGATGGTCTCTGCGTGCAAATCACGATGCTCAGGGTACACCTGAGCATACCCAACAGCTTGGCGATATACAATTTCGCCATTATGATCAACTAACAGAGCAATACCCGGAGTCGCGCCATTTTCAATGGCGTTATGCAATGCGCGATCAATATAAGAAAAATCTTGTGAATTCATGCGTCCTTTTCCTGCGGTTTATCCACATATTCGCGACACCATAGCTCAAACACCAGGACGGCCCAGAGCTGCGAACTATAATCCTGGAGTCCTTTTTGATGTTCCTGGAGTAACGACAGCACATAGTCGCTTTTCACATAGCCGCGCTGCACAGTGGTTTGATCTTGAAATACGTCGGTGGTGTAGGTTTTCAGATCTTTTTTGAACCATTCGCCAAGAGGAACGGCAAATCCATGTTTACGTCGTTCGATAATGCCGGATGGCAATAACGAACGCATCGCTTCTTTCAGAATATACTTGGTTGTCAATTTTCGAATTTTCAAATCCGATGGAATTGAGGCTACATATTCGATAAACTCATGGTCCAAAAACGGAACCCGCCCTTCAAGTGAGGCGGCCATCGTCATGCGATCTTCCTTCACAAGCAGATCTCCGGGGAGGTACGTATGAAAATCAGTATATAAAGTGCGCGTGAGATCATCAAACTCTTCAGCTTTTTTATAATACTGGGAGAGCACATATTCACTCGACGCCAGATCCTGGCCAACTCCATCGGCGAACAGTAATTCTTTGACGTCATCCTGAAAACAGGTCATCATATTGATATGGCGCAGCATAGAGGAGGTGTCCGGGCAATCTAAAAAGCGTTTCAATAAGAGAAAATATTCTTTAACCGCTGAAGTTCTGGAAACTGGCAGGGCCCTCGAAAGCGTCATTGCCAGCGACTGCAAAAATTTCGGATATTTATGATAATGTTCAAACAGATTTTCAATTAAATAACGGCGATAACCTGCAAAAATTTCATCTCCGCCTGTGCCGGATAAGCAGACTGTGACGTGCTGCCGCGCCATTTTGGAAAGATAGTAGGTCGGAATCGCTGAAGAATCTGCAAAAGGCTCATCGAAATATTTGATCAACAGCGGAAGCATTTCCAGGGCATTGGGCTCGACTTCAAACTCATAATGCTGAGTATTCAACAGACTGGAGACTTTACGCGCATATTTGCGTTCATCGTAGTAACCGGCATTCGGAAAGCCAATGGAAAATGTTTTCACCTGCTGCGCGTCTGCGACCTTAGACATTAAGGCCGTAATCGCGCTAGAATCAATTCCGCCGCTTAAAAACGCGCCTAAGGGCACATCGCTGATCATTCGACGGCGAACCGATTCCTGTAAGCGTTCACGGATTTCCGAGGCATAATGTTGGATCTGAGCGGAATCCAACGCGCCTTTGTGTAAGCCATCCGCTCCGAATTCGGGTTTTTGGTAAGGGATCGTCCAATAACGCTGGATTGATACTTCTCCATCCACATATTCCAGCGTATGCGCTGGAGGAAGCTTTTTAATATTTTTAAAAATGGTAGCAGGATCTGGCACGTAGAGAAACGAAAAATAATCGCTCAGGGCTTGCAGATTTAATTCCCGCGATACCATAGAATCGTGCAATAAAGATTTGATTTCTGAGGCAAAGATCAATTTATCGCGCCCGATATGATAAAAAAGCGGTTTAATTCCCACCCGGTCGCGGGCTAAGAGTAAAGTTTGGCGTTTTGTATCCCAGAGCGCAAAAGCAAACATGCCGTTCAGGCGCGTGACCAGATCGCGTCCCAGTTCTTCATACAAATGGACCAGCACTTCCGTATCTGAGTCTGTTCGGAATTTATGATTCTTTTTTTCCAACTCCTGGCGCAGTTCTTTATAATTATAGATCTCCCCATTGTACGCTACCCAGATCGTACTATCTTCATTTGTGATGGGTTGATGACCTTTTTCTAAATCAATAATGCTCAACCGGCGAACACCTAGACCGACATTCGCTTTCACATAGATTCCGACATCATCAGGTCCCCGATGTTCAAGCGCGGATACCATGTTTTGTAATAATCGTTTTGAGACATCACGCTTCTGGTAATAATTCACAATTCCAGCAATTCCACACATAGAGACTCTCTTTTTATCGTTGGTTGATTTTGTATTTCATAAACAATTATCAATGATTGGGAAGATCCTTTCTATTCCTTCATTATATCCATCGCAAGTGAAGTCAAGGAGAAAATCTTTTGTCAAGATTTCTTTCTGGAAATTTTAAGAAGGTTCCGAGACTCTCAATTCAATGCAACCATTGGCATAAGTCTCTCTTCGTCTTCTCTGTCGCGATCTGCTGGGTTTTACGACGCTTTTTCATAATCTCAGGCCAGGACCGGACGATTGTTCCTATGACGGACAATAAATAAGGCTCCCAAATAAGGACGTAGATCAGACTGCGTATTTCATACCAGGCAATACTGCCCAGGGCTGGGGCTAAGGTGAGCCAGCATTCATTTTTCAGCAGCATCAGATAGCGATTTTTCAGAGAATGTCGCCGCACCCATTTCGGGATATCGGCCCGCTTCCCTGTTCCCCAGGCTCGACAATGCGTTCCGACAGCTTCCGGCGTATACACACATGTCCAGCCGGCCAATCTGGCTCTCCATGCTAAATCAACATCCTCTTTATAGGCAAAAAACACTTCATCCAGATATTCTTGTTCGGAGAACGCAATCTGTTCTAACATGGTTTTTCGATACAAACATGCGGCGCCTGATGCGCCAAACACTTCTTCTCGAACATCATATTGCCCGTGATCTTTTTCGTATTGTCCTCGATCAAGGGCGCGGCGATTTTTCAAGATGACAATCCCCGTGCTATCAAAGATTGTTGGATCGTCGCCGCTGACAAGTTTTCCCAGTGTAATCCCAATCATTGGGTCGGAAGACATCAAGTGAACCAGGTGTGCAATAAAATCTGGTGTCAGCGTGACATCCGCATTCAGGAGCAGGATAAACTCGCCATGAGCGTGCTGAATCCCCTGATTATTTCCCCGGCAAAATCCTGCATTACAGGTATTCTTGATGAGCGTCAGCGCGCGGAGTTCCTGATGGCGGTGTTGAAACCTCTCAATCACCTGACAGGAATCGTCGGTGGATGCATTATCCACAATGACGATTTCGAGTGGTGTATATGTTTGTTGGATCAGAGCAGAGAGACACGTCGGCAAATATTGTGCTCCATTCCAATTCACAATAATGACTGAAACCACCGGGAGACTCATCTTCTTTCATCTGGTGGATTCAGGGCAGTAATCCGGAAGATTTACCGTGCTGGCAATCACGTAGATCGGCTTCCCCTGCGATTCATGATATGTTCTCATTACGACTTCGCCGAGGAGCCCCATCCCAATAAATTGGATTCCCAGAATAAAAAAGAGCACGGCCAGTAAAAACATCGAATTATTTGTGATTACCATGTCATACCGGATGCGGGTATAGACCACTCCCGCCATCAATCCAACAGAACTAAACAATGAGACTAAGCCGAATAATCCGAAAATTTGAATCGGTTTGGTTGAGTAACTCAATAAAAACTTCACCGTCATCAAATCAAGAATGACATGAATGGTTCGTGAGATGCCATATTTACTCTTTCCGTGGGTTCTAGCCCGGTGATTGACCGGCATTTCCGTCACTTTGACGCCAATCCAGCTCGCTAAAGCCGGAATAAAACGGTGCATCTCACCATACAACTCGATTTTCTGAAGGACGTTGCGCCGATAGGCTTTTAACGTACAGCCATAATCATGGAGATGGACTTTTGTAGTGAGGGAAATCAAACGATTCGCGAGATTTGAAGGCAGACGGCGCGTCCAATATTTATCCTGCCGGTTAATCCGCCACCCACTGACCACATCATAACCTTCATCAATCCGTTCAAGCAATTTGGGAATATCATTAGGATCATTTTGTAAATCCCCGTCCATCGGAATAATCACATCGCCAACAGCAGCGTCAAAACCAGCCGACATTGCCGCTGTTTGCCCGAAATTCCGGCGAAGTGTAATCAATTTGATCTCCGGGTGCTGTTGTGCAGCTTCAGTAATAATCATGCTTGTATTGTCGGAACTGCCGTCATCAACCAGGATGATTTCATACGTCTTGTGCAAATTGTTCAGCACTCCCTGTAATTCAGGCAGCAGTAAACGAATATTGGTCTCTTCATTATACACAGGGATAACAATTGAGCAATCCACAGTGCGTTTTTCAGGTAACGAACCGTTCATACCATAAAAAAAGACGCTCCAGTCTGCCCGGTCACGCCTCCGGGTAGAATGCGTCTTTCCAATCCGATTTTTCGTCATACGAGATTATTCATACAGTTCTTGAGCCAGTTGTCCGTAGTCTCGCTGCCCTTCCTGATCGGGAAGGGATTCCACAATCTCAACCATCCCTTTTTTGAGAAAGGTATAGAGTATTTTGGTGGTTGCCAGATAATTCATTGGACTTACATTGATGACATCTTGAATAGTACGCTGGCCATTAATCAGGACCAGAACTTTTTGAGACGCAGGTTTGGCTTCATCGGTTTTTTCAAGATCTGAAATTTTCAATACCCTCTCAAATGAAGGCATGGCCTCCTTATAGCGAAGATATTCGGTCCGTTGTTCAAAGCCTTCCATTAATAATCTGTTAATGGGGGTGGTAATGGCATGCGTCTCTGCCCGGTCGTTCGAATCAAATTCAAACAGTCCCTCTTCCCAGGCCAAAATACGATAAAGCGCTTCTTCTCGTTTATACTTATCCAAAATAGCCTGGACAATTGTGCCGTGATCAAAGTAAATTTTCCCGATTTTATTACTGGTGGTGATTTTTAATCCGCCTGTTTTCTGGGTCATTTGCAGAGTCTGCAATACTTCGCCCAGATTTAATTGCTGAAGATTGCCTTTCAGATCGGTTTCAGATTCTTTGGCAGACGCAGACGGATGAATGTAGGACATCCGTTGGAGAATCGCTTTGATTCTGGCCGTGACTTCCGAAATATGAAACGGTTTTGAAATATAATCATCCGCTCCGAGGGTGAGGCCGGTGACGCGATCTTGTAATTCTCCTTTTGCTGTCAAGAAGATAAACGGAATATTCGCTGTCTCCGGGTTATCCCGAATCAGTTTGCACAATTCGAATCCATCCATTTCCGGCATAGCCACGTCTGCAAGAATCAGATCGGGTTTTTCGTTCTTGATTAATTCTATCGCGCTCATGCCATTCAGGGCCTGCGATGTGTCGTAACCCGCTTTTTTCAAACTTGAAGATAGCAGGGTTAATACTTTTTCATCATCATCAGCAATTAAAATGCGTTGTTTCATACCTCGTTCTCCATTCTTCGCGCTTTATACGCGATGAGCCTCCATGGTAAAAAAATCTACGAATTTCAAAGCAAACGTAGGAGGGAGGCCGAAACTCGTCAAGGAAATTTCACCATAGAAATAAGGAATATGTGTTTTATCCACCTGAATTTACTATCTGGCATTGTCTCCGGCATGAATTTCAAAAATCCAGTTTTGTCTCTCTCCCCCGTGTGGACGGAGGGAGGGAAGAATGTAACCGTCCTGGGAAGAAAAAAAGTGTGCGTAAGTTCTGGGGGTAGATATTCAGAGAGTTATTTACGCATGAGATAAAATTCATACCCGTAATATTGCGGATACTTACGATACATCTCGATTTCTATTTGATGCTGCTCGATGACGTCAATCGCCTCAGGATCGTGATGGTATTTTTCTCGCAAGTGCGGAAGCCGATGTTCAAGCGGGATATAATAATCATCCCACCAGGCCGATTCCGGTAGAGGAAAGTGTGCGATCAATTCATATCCGGCCAGAGAAATAGATGTCAGGTCATTTTCCCGATTTTGCATTTCGGGATACTCTCGTTCCCAAAATTTCCTCAGTTCTTCTGGTGGATTAGATTGAAACCAGGCAATTTGGGTGACGACCATATAACCGCCTGATTTCAGAAAGGGTTTCCAGGCGCGCAGACCTTGTTCAAACCCGATAATGTAGATCGCTCCTTCGGACCAGATCAGGTCAAAACGTTCCTTCTCAAGGTCCAGGGCAAACATATCGCCCACAATCGCGTTCACGCGATCCGCAACCCCAGCCAGACGTGCTTGTGTTCTGAGGTGTTCCACAAAAGGCGGATGGTTATCTACGGCCACAATGGTTCCGTCTGTGAGTCGAGCTAAATCCAGCGTTTGCTTGCCCGGGCCGCAGCCAATATCCAGAATATACGGACGCGGAGGAAGCTGCGCGAGCATCGAGAAAGCTTTCCGGGTTGACGCGGCGTCTCCCGGGCCTTCACGCGGGATATCCTGGTGAAGTTCAAAAAAAATTTTCTTGATCTGTTCGTCCATTGGTCACTCTCCCTGATATATGGAATATGTCATGTACTGGATGCACGTAAAAAAGACAAAGAAAAAATGATCCTGAAAACAAAATGGCTGTTTAGGGAACTACAGGAATGAAGAATAAACAAGGAGAACTCTCCTTGTTTTGAATTTGAGAACGCTGTGAAATCGGTGGTTAATGGACCCTTCTCACCCCTGCCAGGATGCCGAATGTTAGCAGGGGGATCTGGCAAGCGCGAGCCGGTAAACGCCATGTACCCGGTGTATCCGTCACTTCGTCCAAAGAACACGTTTTATCGGCAGGGACACGCCACCTGGCCGTTGGCAAATGCCTGGGTCGTATCATGTGGGCCACCGTCGCGCTTGATCGCGACGCCCTTATTGCTCGCCCCACATAACCCATAGCCGCTGGTCATGGTCAGATTCATCGTGGATTGGGCGATATTCGGGTGCTGCAACAGGACTAACAGGTTTCGGCAATACACGGCATCGTGCGCATCCCAGAAATTCCCGCCCGCGTCAACCGTCGTATCCACCACGCCTCCCTGCGTCTGACACGTGGCCTGACACGTCTCATTCAGCGCAGACAGATACCAACAGGCCCCCTCGTCCAGAATCCCGTGACAAGTAGGCGGCGGCGTCACGGTGGGCGACGGTGTGACCGTAGGCGTCGGCGTCAGCGTGGGTATTGGCGTTGGCGTGACGATGGGCGTTCTGGTCGGTCTGGCGGTCGGCGTCTGGGTCGGTCGCGGTGTGGGCGTGCGGGTCGGCCGCGCTGTGGGCGTCGGCGGTGCCGGACATTTCCGTAGTTTGAGCACGCCGTCCGTGGTCTCCGCCAGGTTCATCACTGGTGTCTGAGGATCTGGGGTGAAAATCTGATCCCAGGTCCCAATCCCGCCGTGCGCCGGCCAGGCAAACAAGGTGGCATAGGGCGACGCCGGCCAGATCTGCGGAAACTGATAGGCGTCTTCATGCACTGACCGGACGGAGGCGTTGGCGGCGCCCGGCGCATGAATCTCTCCGGCCTGCGCCGTCGCGGCCACCAGCCGGTCGGTCGGCTGCAGCCAGAGGATCAGCACGCTCGCCTGGTGCACTTGCGCCACGAGGCGGAGGGTCGTCTGCTGGGTGACCAGGGTCACGAGAAACTCCCCGGCGTGCGGGACATTCAGGGACACCTGGTCCTCCTCCTCCAACCAGGCGCACCACTTCTGCGACTCGTCACGCATAGCCTGGAAATGGCGCAGTTCATACTCCGGCGCCGGAGTGGGGGACGTTGTGGGACTCTCCGTGTCATCCTCGGGACAACTGAGGATCAGCAGACTGAGGAGCAGGAGGCCGAGGATCAAGCCGCCGCGGAGCAGAGATCGCCGGCGGACAACAGCGGACACGTTCGATGTAAACCACATATCTATCTCCTTTTAGAGAGGCATCAGGGCGGTCGAGCATCGCGACGACGCTCGACCGTTGATAAGAATGATGGGTACTGAGAATCTTACCTTTATTTCGTCCATAAAATAAAATTATTGACCTCCGGTTGATTGGCAACGAGCGTAAAGATGTAGGGCGCTTCGTCGCTGTCGTTGTTGGCAATCGTGACAGTCGCGCTGTGCGGATCCGTGCTGTTGCAATTGAAGAGCAGTATGAACTCTGTGGATCCGTCCGCTGGCACCGGCGAGGTCGGTTGTAAGACGACCTGAAACTCTGCGGCCTGCGGGCCGCTCAAGGCCACCAGCGGGCTGCCGATCAGCTCTAAATTGGCGGTGCCGAGATTGTGGAGTGTGAATTCCAGCAGCATGAACGCATTCGCGTCAATGGTGCCCAGATTGTAGGTGCTCTGGTGCGGAATATCCGCCCCACTCGTGGTCTCACGCAGGCTGATCTCCGGATCAGGCATATCCAGCACGGTAATCATGAAGCTCTGCGCCGCGGACGTATCCACGCCGCCGTTGAGCGTGCCGCCATTATCTTTGAGCGTCACGGTCACGGTCGTGCTGCCTTTGGCGTTGGCCGCCGGCGTGTAGGTCAGCGTGCCCGTCGCGCTAATCGCCGGCTGCGCCGAAAAAAGGGCAGTGTCCGTGTTCGTCGTCGTGAATGCCAGCGTCTGCGCGGCTTCATTCGCCGGACCTTTGGAAATGTTTGTGGCCCAGTTGCTGACCGTCTGCGGCCCGGCGTTTTCGTTCACACTCTGGTTCACGCCTTTCGTAAAGGACGGCGCATCATTGACCGCATTGACCGTGATCGTAAAGGTCTGGGCCGCGGAGGTATCCACGCCGCCGTTGAGCGTGCCGCCGCTGTCTTTGAGCGTGAGCGTGACCGTAGCAACGCCATAGGCATTGGCCGCCGGCGTGTAGGTCAGCGTGCCTGCGCTGTTGATCGCCGGCTGCGCGGCAAACAGCGCGTTGTTATTGTTGGTTGCCGTAAACGTCAGCGTCTGCGCGGCTTCATTCGCCGGACCTTTGGAAATGTTTGTGGCCCAGTTGCTGACCGTCTGCGGCCCGGCGTCTTCGTTCACGCTCTGATTCGCGCCTTTGGTGAACGACGGCGCATCGTTGACCGCCTCGATGGTGACATTCACGGTAATTGTGTCGGTTCCACCGTTGCCGTCCGAGACCTGCACGTCAAAGCTATCCGTCCCGTTGTAATTCGCATGCGGTGTATAGGTCATGGTGCTGTCGGTCACCATGCTGGCCGTGCCATTGGTCGGCTGGGTGCTGATGCTCCAGGTCAGGGTATCGCCGACATCCGGATCGCTGGCATGCAAGGTCAGCGCGAAGGGGGTTGGCGAATTGTCTTCGGACATGGTCACTGCCACGGAGTCGCCTTCGGTAATCACTGGCGCATCATTGACGGCATTGACCGTGATGGTCACAGTCGCCACATTAGAATCGTCCACTCCGTCATTGGCAGTATAGGTGAAACTGTCGGTCCCGTAATAATTGAGATTCGGCGTGTAAAACAGGTTGGGCGGCGTTCCGGTCAGGCTCCCATTGGTTGGAGATGACGTTATGGTGTACGTTAACGTAAGGGGGTCATCGTCATTATCGGTTGCGCTCAGGGTAAACCCAGGAGAAACGTTGTCCTCATCGCATGTCACGCTGATATCCGCGGCGACGGGAGCGCTGTTGAATTCCGCCGTCACGCTGAGGTCCGCTGTCATGTTCGTGTCCGTACGCGGATTGGCGGTAGAATCATCCGACCACTTCACAAAATGATACCCCGTATCCGGCACGGCCTCCACCGCTGTCCCATCGCTGCCATGATTGACCGTCTGCGTACTGTCGCCGCTGAGCGACCCGTTGGCTCCGGCGATGTACGTCAGGGTATAGGTGTTGATGGCAAACGCCGCCGTCACACTGATGTCGGCCGTCACAGCAGTATCCGTACGCGGGTTGGCTGTGGAACCGTCGCTCCATTGCACGAAGTGATAGCCGGAATTCGGCACTGCCGTTACGGACGTCCCGTTTGCGCCATGGTTGACCGTCTGCGGGCTGCTGCCTGTGATGGAGCCGTTCGCCCCGGCCGTATAAGTCAGCGTGTACGTATTGATGGCAAACGCCGCCGTCACGCTGATGTCGGCCGTCACAGCAGTATCCGTACGCGGATTGGCTGTGGAACCGTCGCTCCATTGCACAAAGTGATAGCCGGTATTCGGCGTTGCCGTTACGGCCGCCCCGTTTGCGCCATGGTTGACCGTCTGCGGGCTGCTGCCTGTGATGGAGCCGTTCGCCTCGGCCGTGTAGGTCAGGGTGTACGTGTTGATGGCAAACGCCGCCGTCACGCTGATATTCACTGTTACGTTCGTATCCGTGCGCGGATTGGCTGTGGAACCGTCGCTCCATTGCACGAAGTGATAGCCGGTATTCGGCACTGCGGTCACCGCCGTCCCGTCTGTACCCTGGTTCACCGTTTGCGAGGTAGCGCCCGTGAGGCCTCCGTTCGCCCCGGCCGTATAAGTTAAGGTGTACTGGTTGGGCAACGTTGTGAACGATACATCAGCGCCGTAGCTTGTCCCTTGCGTGTTGGTGGCAAACGCCCTGACATGGTAAGTTGTCTCTGCACTCAATCCGGTCATCGAAGCCGTAAACGCCCCGGTTGCCGATGCTGCCCCGTTATCAATGACATTATCGGAGGTGGTCGGGTTCGCGCTGGTGCTCCAGCAGACCCCATACGCTGTCGGATGGGGATACCCCAAATCGGTGATATTCCCGTTGCCAGTGGCATTGGTAGTGCCGATACTGCTGACGGCCTGCGTGGTGACCGTTGGGGCAGTCAGGCCGGTTCCCTGAATTGTAAAGTTATAAGGATTCTCATCACTATCGTCGCTGGCAATACTGATTTCGGCGGTACGAACCCCGGAATCTGAAGGATCGAATTGGACGGTAAACGTTGTTGTTCCACTGGTCGCTGCCACCGGACTTGTTGGTTGGGTAGTAACAGTAAAGTCGGCAGCGTTGGTCCCTGAGATAATAACGATCGGTGAACCGCTCAATGTAAGCACTTCACTGCCAGTATTTTGAATGGTAAATGTGCGCGATACCGTGCCCAACAAAACAGGAGCCGAACCAAAATCGGTGTCATCAGTGATTGAGGGGGTTGGATCGCCATCCGTAATCGTGGTGCTGTTGCCTTGCACGTTCATTTCGGGCCCGGCATAGACAATGACAGGTATTCCCGCGATACCTGAACGAGCGGTCCATCCGGTTAGCCCAACCGGGGCCGCGTCTTCCGAAGCTTTAAAGTACAGATAATCGAGATCATCTGTACCATCGGGATTTTCATCATCAGTATCCACATCGATATTCCAATAACGTGGGCCCTTGTACTCATCATTAAAGATATAGTAATTTAACGTCTCGTGTTTCCAAAATTGGAATTCATTTAAGATTCCTTGATAAATATAGGTCCCATTGGCTGCTGCCGGAGTGGTTATCCCCGAGACGATCACATTCTTTGGTGTAATTCCATCGCCCTGGATCGAAAAGTTAAATGGGTTTTCGTCACTATCGTCATTCGTGATGGAGATGGTTGCTGTTTTGGTGCCGGTTGTTGTTGGGTCAAACGTCACGACAAACGTCGTCGAACCTGAAGCGGCAACGGTAGAAGCAGGCGGTGTGGCAACAGTGAAATCGGCCGCATCGGTTCCGCTGATGCTCACCCCTGAGATGTTGAGTGTTGCATTTCCCAGGTTTTGAATGGTAAATGTTCTTGCGTGCGACCCCGATGAAATATTCAATGAACCGAAATTGGTATGGTCGGTGAACGATGGGATCATATCATCATCAACAATATTTGTGCTGTTTCCTTGCACACTGATTTCGGGAATGGGAGTCCCTTCCGTAAAAAAGGGTGCCCCCGCTGCATATCCGGCAGTTGTATTTGCCGTCCAACCTGTCAGCCCGACAGGGGTTCCATCTTCTGAAGCGATCCAGAAAAGATAATCAGTATTGGTATCATCGGTATCCACATCGATGTTCCAACAACGATCACCGCTGTACTCATCATTAAAGACATAGTAATTTAACGTTTCGTGTTTCCAATATTCAAATCCGTTAACTATTCCTTGATAGATGTAATTCCCATTGGCCTCAGAAGGCGTCGTGACTCCGGTTAACACCAGATCGGACGGAGTAAAGCCGCGCCCCTGGATACTGAAATCATAGGCACCTTCATCGCTGTCGTTATTGGTAATTGAAATGACAGCATTACGGGTTCCCAGGGCGGAAGGGGTGAATGTCACCACAAAGGTCGTTGAATCAAACGACGCGACTGTAGATGCCGGCGCCGTGGTGATGCTGAAATCAGAGGCATTGTCACCGCTCAGCGTCACACTCGTAATGGTGAGAACTGCCGTTCCGTTGTTTTCAATTGTAAAAGTGCGTGTTACACTTCCCGACGGCGAAACAGCAGACCCGAAATGCGTATGATCAGGAAAAGAAGGCGTGGTATCGCCGTCGGTTATGGTCGTGCTATTCCCTCTGACATTGATTTCGATGGAACCTTCCTCGGCAATAGTAACTGTCCCACTGCCTGATTGAGCTGACCAACCAGTCACATCTACCGGCGAAGTGTCACCGGTGCTATTCGAATAAAATAAGACATCTGCGTCATCAGTATCGGGATCAATATTCCAATAATATGAGCCACTATACTCGTCACAATAGATATAATAGTTGGCAGTATTATGTTTCCACGAGTCGTGGCCATATAATGTGCCGTTAGAAAGATAGGTTCCATTTGCAGCAGGAGGACTGGTAATTCCGTTGACGACGAGATTTACCGCAAAGGCAGGGATAGAGATCAGCATGGTGAAACAAAAAGTGATTGCGTATTTCCACTGTTTAGAATATATGTTTTTCATAAGTTATGAGACATTCTTGGGAAATAAGATCGTATTTCCAAGCAGATCTCTTGATAAAAATAGGGTTGATTTTCTCCTTCTGACAGAATTCGCATTGAAACGAGCAGTAGATAATAAGATCGTCTTCGCCGCAACTGGTTGAAACACGTCTGAGAATAATAGACATTATCAGAAATGTCGTAGGGGACGTTTAATTGCCTACCCATGCGGCAGTCCATTTTTCCCAGAAAAGCCTCAATAGTTTTGAGTATTTTGAAAACACATACTGCACTTTGTGGGGTTGGAGGAAGGTGAACTCTCAGCAGTTAAAAGGCCGATCATGGCCAGGATCTGTCAGTGGAAACTGGCAACCCGGCGATCTTCCTACAAGACCCGTGGCTTTCCGCCCCCACTTCACAGTGGGTTTGGCTTTTTCAGTAGAATACGGTTTGATAATGTTCCCTCTGGAAATTGTCAAGTGGTTTTTTTCTGACTTATCGATAAAAAGAAAGACTTATACAATGAAAATTCCATCTGGCATTCGTGGCCCCGTCCCTGCATCGCTTGAAATCTGCGTTCCGTTTTCTGTCCAGTTTATAACTGTGTAACCGGATTGATGAGATTTGCGGGGTTAATCGTTATATTCACGGTCATAATCAGGATTTTCAGCGACCTGATCGCGTTGACCAGAAGTCCCGCTGCGGTGATGAGACTGAGCACCAGGAAGATCGGATGGGCTGCCATTGAAAATTTATCCGCCGTGTAGGATTCATCATATCACAGCGGTTCGTCTGCCAGGCCGCTCAAGACGCAGCCTGCTCCGACAATGAAGAGGAGGCACCATCCTCCCATAGGCAGACATTGTCTCTTCGTCGTGGTCTTTCCGAGATGCCAGGCTCAATCTGCATAATCACGACATTGTGGCCTCGATAGTCGGTGTATTCCTGGGGCTGCCATCCAAGCCGGCGGTAAAAATGCTCTTGATCGGGCGTAAATAGATACAATTTCGGAACCTTGAATTCTCTGGCTTTAGCGACAATAGCCTGTACCAACTTTGTTCCAAAGCCTTTGCCGCGCTGGGCGGGCGTTACATACACACTTGCCAGCCAGGGGGTGAGATCGTGACGGGTATCCATGTCGTATTCGATCAGGCTGGCAGTGCCCACCACTTCACCATCAAGCAGGGCGATCAGCGTCAATGGCACCTGATCGTCATGGCAGTTTTCCTGTAAATGTTCGATAAAGGTTTCCAGGGTGCTTCCCGGACAAAGGTCGCCCCATTCGTCAAAGATCCAGCGGGCGACTACAGGCAGTGTTTCCGGGTGATCTTTAATATAGGCAATGTACATCATTGAAAATTTTCCGGAGTGCAAAAGCTCTGCTTTCGCGGCAAAAGCAGAGCTTTTGCACAGTTATTACCCTTTGGTTGCGCCTTGAATTAGACCTTCGACAATCTGTTTTTGTAAAAAGGTAAAGAAAATCAACACCGGGATCGAGACAAGAATACATGCGGCCATCATGCCGCCCCAATTGGCTTGCTGTGCGGTGATGTATTCCATCAGGCCCAGCGATACGGTGCGCGTGCTCTGCCCGGTTAAAACCGAGGCAAATAAAATTTCATTCCAGGCCATAATAAAAGCGTAAATCCCGACCGAGGCAATGCCAGGCATAGATAAAGGCAGAATAATGCGAAACACGATTTGCGCTTTGGAACACCCGTCAATCATTGCCTGCTCATCAATATCTTTAGGAATCGAGTCAAGGTAATTGCGTAACATAAGCACAGCAAAGGGCAGCGCAAAAGAACTATAAGTAAAAATCATGCCCCAATAGGTGTCTCTCATCGGAAGGCCGATATAGCGTTTAATCAGAGTAAACAGGATAAAATAGGGAATCAGAAAGGCGATACCCGGAAACATCTGGGTTGAGAGCAGCGTCAGCATATAAGGCTTTTTCCAACTGAACTGAAAACGTGAGAGAGCGTAGGCGGCAAACAAGCTTAACAAGATGCAGACGATCATGGTGCCGCTGCTGATAATCAAGCTGTTCAGCATATATTTGAACATGGGAACGCTTTTATTGGCGTTGAGATAATTCTCAATGGTCGGATTGCGGGGAATCCAGCCGGGAGACAGCTTGGCATCCATAATGTCGGCCGATTGAATCTCTAAGGTTGATTTGAACGAACAGGAGACCATCCAGAGATAGGGACCTAACACCACAGCGACAACGATAAAGGCCCCGAGGTAAATGCCGAGGCGTGCGAGACGTTTTTTGCGAATCATGCGGTTTCCTCCTTCTGGCCAAAGATCAAAAGAGAGGTAAAAGCAAACACAACGAGCAGTACAATAATTGACATAGCCCCGCCTAATCCGTAGTGTAAATTACGGAAGGCTTCGTTGAGAATCACCAGCGACGGTACAGCTACACGTGAAGTTGTATCGCCGCCTAACATCACGTAAAATTGATTAAAGGCGTGGAAGGTCCAGATTGTTGACAGCAGCAGTAAGGTTCGACTGACCGGCCATAACATGGGAAAGGTAATATACTGAAAACGATGCCGCCAGTTCGCGCCGTCAATCGTGGCGGCCTCATACATATCTCTGGGAATGCTTTGAAGCCCGGCCAGCAGAATCAGACAGGAAAAGGGCCAGCTTTTCCAGATGCTCGAAAAAACCACGCTCCACATCGCGCGTTCGCCGACGAGCCAGATCAGTGGTTCATCAATCAGTCCCCAGGCGATCAAATATTTATTAACCAGACCGATTCGCGCCTGAAACAGAAAACGCCAGACGTTATACATCACGGCGTCAGGCGTAATGTACGGGAGTAAAATCAGTCCTCTGACCAGGGTACGGCCGACAAACTGCTGGTGCAGCAATAATGCAACGGCCAACGCGATGGCGAAGCCGGCCGGAATCGTGATCACTCCATAGATAACAATATTCCAGAGCGATTGAATAAAGCGTTCACCGACATTCGAGGCGCTTTCAAAAATCGTATAAAAATTTTGCAAGCCGACAAACGGAGCCTTGGTCCACTGGGCGAGCGTTTTAATATCGAGATCAATAAACCCGATATAGACTCCCCAGCTAATCGGAATAAAATGCACCAGGATGGTGGCAATTAAGGCTGGGAGGATAAAATAGAACGCGAGGCGGTTGACTGAAGTTTTTTGAAACATGGGCATGTCCTCCTTAACAAAAAAACCAGGTTTCTTGAAGAAACCTGGTTTTTGACCGCAGGATTTACTCTTTCGCCAGGGCGGCGTTCACCGCTGCAACGGCTTTGTCGAGGTGCATTTTTGCGGTGTCTTCTGTATACTTGCCATCAATATAATCGCGCAGGGTGGCGCTAAAGCCTTCCTGAATAGCGCGCTCGATGTCGCCCCAGACTCCCAGCGGCGGATAGGCGGTGGCATAGCCTAAGACGGTTTTGAAGGTGCTCCATACGCCGGATTCATAGTAAGGATCAGCATACGCGCTGATTTTGGACGGCATCATGTGGGTCAAGTTTTTTGCATGATCCACCGCGATCTCATCTTGTAGCAGATATTGAATCCAGGCTTTGGCTGCATCTTTATTCGGGCTGGCTTCCAGAATCGCCAGGTTGCTCCCACCGGAGAATGAAGCTTTTCCGGCTGGTCCCATCGGAGGTTCAATCACGTCATAGTTCAGGCCAGGGTTATCGTGCTCGATACCGGCGATGTTCCAGGGCCCCATAAACACCATCGCCACATTGCCATTAATAAAGGCAGCGTCAGCCTGCGGCTGGTTGTATTCAGCGCAAGCTTTGGAAGCCAGACCTTCCTGAAGCAGTCTGACATACCATTTCATGGCATCCACGCCGGCCTGGCCATTGAAAGCGGCTTCAGTATTGTTCTCGTGCAGAATCGTTCCGCCATTGCCCCACAAGATAATCGCCCAGTTGTGGATCAAATCCCAGGCGTTAGTACCGGCAATCGCGATGGCTTTGCCTTCGCCGAACTTTTCTACTAATTGTTTGCCCACCGTGATAATGTCTTCCTGAGATTTGGGTAATTCTGTAATTCCGGCTTCAGCAAACATATCCTTGTTATAGAACAACACACGGGTTTCAGCAAACCACGGCACCCCATAATGTTTGCCTTTATACGTGGTTGAATCCAGGTTGGCAGGCATGAACACATCTTTGCCGCCGAATTCAGCAATATCAACTTCTGCTAATCCACCAGTGGCCGCAAACTGCGGGTTCCAGGTGGTGCCGACTTGAAAGACATCCGCGCCTTCGCCGGTGGCGACTGTGGTCGAAATCCGCGTCCAGGCATCGCCCCAGGATACAACTTCGACATTGACCTTCACGCCGGTCTCCGCCTCAAAATTGGCGGCTTTTTCTTGCATCCAGGGTAAATACACATCTTGCGGCGCATCCGGCATAAACAGAAAAGTAATTTCCTTGGCTGCCAAAGCAGTGCCGGACAACATTATTCCACACGTTAAGACACACACAATAAATAGCGCTGCACGTTTCATAAGAAAATCCTCCTTCTCTTGGTGTTTACACACCATTAATTATAATCGAAACACCTCTTCGCGACAGGTCAATACATTTCGTATTTAGAGGAATATGTCAAGCTATTTTTTTAAAAATTTGTACCAATAAGTTATATTTATCTATAAATAAATATGTTATGTAAGTATAAATAATTTTTTGTATATCAGGAATCGGATTTTTGAGATAATATTTTGAGAAAAGTGCCAAAAGAGAGGCAAGAAATAGTGAAAAAAAGCTTGACTTATTCCATTAAAAGTTTTTTATTGACAACATTCATACCAATGAGTATGAGCAATTAGATCAAAAGCAATAGTTCGGAAGGTGTTGCTTCCTCCTCAATCCCTCGCAAACGGGGCGAGGAATTGAGGGGAGCGAAAACTCACCAATTTTCAGGAATGGATTCAGGACAGCCCTGATAAGACGGGACGAGCGATTATGAAAATTGATGTCAATAATTCAGTGCCCAAATATCTTCAACTCAAAGAAATTATTATCCGATATTTTCACGAAAAACAATATGATACGGATCAAAAAATTCCTTCAGAAACGGAGTTAATGGCCCGATTCAAGGTTAGTCGGAATACCGTCAGGCAGGCTTTGGCAGAGCTGGTCAATGCAGGTTTCATTTATAAAAAACATGGCAGCGGCAGTTTTTTCTCTGGCAAAACTGAAAAGGAAGAATCGCATAGTTATCTGATCGGGGTGATTACGCCGTTTATTTCCTCCTATATTTATCCGCAAATTATTCAGGGCATTGATGATGTCGCTCATGAAAGACGCTATAATATTGTGTTGGGAAGTTCTAAAGGAGAATTAGCGAAAGAACGCAACTGTTTGGAACAACTGCTTGAGAAAAATATTGAGGGTTTACTCATCGAACCGGCCGGCGGATTTCAACGTATTCAGGAATCGGAAACTTTCAAGGTTGTCAAAACCCTGGGGATTCCTGTGGTATTTATGGATTGGGAGATTGACGATCCCGATATTTCCTATGTCTCATTAAATGATCTTGAAGGCGGATTCAGAGCGACAAGTTATCTGGCGCAAGCCGGACATACCCGCATTGCCTGCATGTATCCTGATGATCACATCCCCGGGATTCGTCGCTATGAGGGATACAAAAAAGCTCTTGACACCTATCAGCTTGCTTACGACGAATCCCTTGTCAGAGCGACAACTATCGAGAAATGGAATGAGACCAGCCATATTATCGCACTGACGAAAAATCTGCTTGCGCTGGGCAAGCAGCGACCGTCAGCGATCTTCTTTTTTAATGATAACGCCGCTCTGCGGGCCTATATCGCCATTCGGGAGGCCGGGCTCAGGATTCCTGAAGATATGTCGATTATGGGGTTTGATGATTCTGAACTGGCGACGCTGGCCGATGCGCCGTTAACAACGATGGTTCACCCCAAATACCAATTAGGAAAATGGGCTGCGGAAATGTTATTTGACGATATGGCCCACAACGATCACCGCATCCCCCGACAACTACTGGTCAATCCCACTATTGTAATCCGCCATTCAGTCAAAGAGATTAAATCAATCAGAACCTTGCCAGAAATTCCGTTACTTTCTTCTTGACAATGCTTTTTTGCCTCGTATGCGATGAAATCAAGCAGAGAGGCAGGCTAAAGATCGAGCTTTTGCCCGCCGAACAACGTAATCTTTTAGACAGAAAAACCGGGTTTCTTTAAGAAACCCGGTTTTTACCTACAGGTGCGAAGGAGAGAGTGGATTCATGAACAGAAGGCGTTCTCATGTTCGAAATATCATTGTTCTTATTGCCGGTCTCCTGATCCTTGCTGAAATCATCGTGCTGGGCGTTTGCCGTCCTGGTTTTTATGGATTGCAAGGCACGTATTACGCCAACGAACAATGGCAAGGCACTCCGATTGCGATTACGCGAGATCCGGATATATCCAGAGATACACTACGCAGGTTTCGCGATACGCAAGCACACAACCAGTTTAGCATTGAATGGAAAGGGTATATTTACATCCCTGAAACCGGTATCTATACGTTTCTTACGAATTCTGACGATGGTTCCTGGCTGTTTATTGACGACAATCTCGTGGTTGATAACGGTGGCGCGCATGGCTTGCGTAAAGCCGAAGGACAACTTCATCTGATCCAGGGCTTACATCAGATCAAGATTCGCTATTTTCAAATTGGCGGATATGCGATCCTGGATCTGACCTGGGCATTCGATTCGTCTCCATATACAGCGTTGGATTCGCAATTTTTACTGCCTCCTGATACCAGCACGCCGCAGTTTTGGATGCATCAGCAAGCACACCGGCTGATCCCGTTCTTCGCTGTTCTGTGGGGAATGCTCATACTTTGGATTGGCGTTTCGACGTATTTGACCCTCAAGAAAGCCGAACAACGCCGTTTTGAGCGGTATATGTCTTCTCGTTCCCTCTTCGGAAGATGGCTCTCTCAGACAATGCGCCGTCTCTGCGTTGAACCAGCGCTCTTTGCCGCCTACCATCTTAAACGTCCTGTGGTTTATCACTGGCTGCTTGTAGTGGTATATTCTGCGATTATTTTTCTCACGCTTTCGTATGCGCGAACATTGTCAAGTTTCATGGAAACGCGCTATGGCAAGGATATTTTCTCGCAGATCACCACTCTGACGCTGTTGGCTGCTGGAATCAGCGTATTAGTCTATTTTCTGACCCGAAAGACCCATCTGCTGGCCCGCCTGATTATCTTTGCCCTGATCGCCGCAGTGTACGGGTTCATTCTGAATCTTGATTTTCGGAATGCGATCTGGGCCTATTTACACACTCTGGGCCTCAACACGCACTTCCTGGAATCCCTTGATATTTATCCGATTGTGGCGGCCGAAAAAATCCACTTTTTGGAATACGGTCTTCTGGGGCTTTTGCTCTGTAAAACCTTGAGCTATCAAATCAAAGATAAAAGCGCGTATCTCGTCGCGCTCGTGATCGTATATCTGATTGGTATGACCGATGAAACGCTGCAATGGGCGTTGCCTAATCGCGTTGGCGAATATCGCGACATCTGGATTAACGTGGTTTCAGGTGCTCTGGCAATAGCTGCCGTCTGGCTGGTGATCCGTCCGCGTGTTTTTCAACGGCCATGTCAATGGGCTTCACTGCGCCCATTGTGTTATGCTCTGGCGGCTGCCTTGCTCTATACCGGCGTATTTTTACAGGCGGCGCACGGCTTTGGTTCACGGATTTTCATGCCAGATAACGGGATTGAATTGACATCCAGATTTTCAGAATATGACCTGCTGCAACTCGATAAACGGCTCGTCCAGCGCCAGAAGCAACTCCCGTCCGAAGACAGTTCAAGTAACGATCTCTGGACCTACAATTATGAAGCCCGACGCCACCATTATCTGCGCGATACATATTATAACTCGTTGCAATACTTTGAAAGTTATTGTGAACAGGAGATATTGAAGACCTATTTCCGCGCTTTTCTTAACAAAGCCAGTCTGACGTTTTTCGAGTATGAGCCAGAGAGTTTCAACGTGTTTCCGCATCCTGAGCAGCACGTCTTTTACACCAGTGCAGCGCAGGAACTTGCCGTAGTGAAGTTTTCGCAGCGAGAGTTCTGGATTATTATAAGCCTCAGTATGGCCTTCCTGTGTTTTTTGGCGACATTTTTACCAGGTTCAAACCGCACAGAAACCTCTGTTTCGCGAAGCATTGAACGCTTGATATTACGCCCAATCTTTGGCCTTACTTTTGCTGCCACCATAATTGTCAGCGTGTACATCACGCAAAAGATGCCAGAAATATCGCATACGAATTTGTTGATTTTAACCGTAGATAGCTGCCAGCCCGATTATTGGGGGACCTACGGCTATGAGAAACATACGACCCCCTTTTTTGATTCCCTGGCTCCGGGGGGCGTGTTATTTATGAATGCGATTGCGCCAAGCTCCTGGACTATTCCGAGCCTGGCTTCATTGCTGACCGGTCTGAATCCGAATGTGCATGGGATTGAAGCTCGCGGTCAATTGATGGATAGTCGTATCCCGACGTTGTTCGAGATGTTGGAACAACACGGCTATACTATCGGCGACGCCAGTTATACCCTGACGGAACCTTCAATTAACAGCGTGTTTAAAAAAGAGGAAATTTCACCGGATGTCGCCTTGTCGGAAGGGCGTTCTGAAGAATCCTACTTATTATCCTGGATGCAGGAACATAAGGAACAGCCCTTTTTTGCCTGGGTCCATTTTCATACATCGCATCTGCCTTATCGCGCTGCGCCCCCGTATAATCAGATGTTTCTGGAAGATGTTGATCCTGACGTGTTAGAGGATCAACAAATCGAATTCGTGCGTTCGAACATCATTGTGCGGAAAGGGGAAGTGGAATTCGACCTGCAGCGCCATACTGCGGCCGTGCGGGCCTTGTATGCGCAGACTTTGCGCCAGCAGGATGCAAAAATTGGCAAAGTGTTGCAACGCTTAGAGGAACTGGGATTAAAAGAAAACACTCTGATCGTGATTACTGCGGATCATGGTGATGAATTGCTGGAACACGGTTTTGTCGGTCATGCCTCGACCTCCTGGGATGCGTCGGTCTATGATGATTTGATCAATGTGCCCTTGCTGCTCTATTATCCGAAAACATTGCCGGCCGGTAAACGCATTGACACGCAAGTCAGAATGATTGATATTCTGCCGACCGTGTTAGATGTGCTCGATATTCCTCTGACCGCCAGTATTCAGGGACAATCGCTGCTCCCGCTGGTCGAAGGCAGCGGCGCTTTTCAGGAGGACACTGTGTTTTCCGAAACCACGCCCTGCGGCTATAGCTGCCCCAAACGCCTGGAAAATCATCGGCGCAGATCGGTGCGTACCAATGAATGGAAATTGATTGCCAATTATAATCCTGACGAGGATGATACCTACTATGAGCTGTATCATCTGGCAGAAGATCCGGGCGAAACAAAAAATGTGCTTGATGAGCATCCTGATGTTGCTGCAGAATTCAAGCAAGAAATGCAGCGTTGGATGCAGGCTCCGCAGCAATTTGCTTATCAGATCGAAAAGGTCGAAGAGCAACATTATTTGGATGTAGACGTGGAAGTGCGACCAATTGTGCTCTTTCCCAAAGTTGGGACGGTCCTCAGGCCGGATACCTATAATCAGCGCGTGTTAGTGCAATGGATCGGGCAGGACAATGCAGACTATATTATTGAATATGAAGTGGGAACCGGCGGCTATCATATCACCGGCGAATTGGAAGTAGTCGGGACAGAACAGTGGTTCGGCCCATTTCCTGAGGATATCTGGCAGGCGCTGCCCTTATACAATCCCTGGAAATTTCGCGTGATTCCCAGGAAATATCCTGAATACCCCAGCGAATGGATCACGTTCGAAATGAAAAATAAGTAAAGTATAGGAGTGCGAAAGCTCTGCTTTTGCAGCGAAAGCAGCAACAAAAAAACCGGGTTTTTTCAAAAAACCCGGTTTTTGTCACTGAGTTCAGAATTCAGCTTGCTTGTTCTATCACGACCATGAAGACGTGATCAACAGGATCAAAAGAAACGCCCTTGATGGTTCCATTGCACGGAGCCTTGACCTCATCTCCGGCAAAGCGACCAAGAAGCTCGCCTTTTCTAACAGAATTGCCGATCTGTTTGTTAAAGACCGAGGCTTCAACTTTCAAAACGATTTGTTTTGCTGATGTGTCCATAAGGCATCCTCCCATGTAATACGTTCGTAGTAAACGCTTCAGCGTTTTCTCAGAGCCGCTAAAGCGGCTGCTACGAACGGTGTCTTTACAGGTTTGTTGTTTTGGTGTAGATCAATGCGCCAACCAACGCGGTGAAGGGGGCCACACTGACCAGTCCGAAACTTCCGACGATCGTGTTTAAAATTTCGGCCGCCACATAATTCAGGTTTAACAAATTAACGACCGGCACTCCCTGGGCCATGAAGACCATTAATAACGCCATATAGCCTCCGGAGTAGGCGAGCAGCAGGGTGGTCGTCATCGTGCCAACCACTGGCCGGCCAATGCCAAATCCGGCGCGCAGCGCATCCATGAAATGAATGTCCGGTTTGCGCAGCACCAATTCATACATGCCCGAGGCGACATCCATCGAAAGGTCCATTACGGCCCCTGAGGAGGCGATAAAAATCCCGGCGAGGAACAAACGGGTCAGATCCAGATGGGGGAAGCCTGAATACAGTAAGGTTTCCGAGAAAGGTCTGATGGCGCCGTGTAAATAAAAGCCCTTTGAAAAGATAATCGCCATGAACATGGTGAGCAGAATTCCCAGTAATGACCCTAAAAACGACACAAACCCGCGTTTTGTCAAGCCGCCGACCAGAAAAATGATGGCCGCCGTTAATATTGTGACCACACCGAGGGACACGAGAATCGGATCGACATCTTTTAAAAACAACGGCACCATGACTTTCCAGATCATCAGGGCCGTAAAGACAAAGGAGAACAAGGCTTTCAGTCCCGTTATTCCGGCAAAGGCGATAAGCAAAGCCGCAAAACAAAGGAGCAGATAAAACTCGGTGTGCAGACGGTAATGATCCTGGGCATTAGCAAAGTAGAGCTCGCCATCTTTCAGGCTCAACACCATTAAGGCAATATCCCCTTCCGCAAACATCTTATCAATCTCCATTTTCCCAAGCATCAGATTGGTTGCGCTCACTTCGGTTCCGGCGTAGGGGCCATCAAGCAATTTTACCGTAAGCGCCTGAACCCCTTGCTTCACAATACCGGTTTGTAAGATGTCGGCATTATCAACTTTGACAATCCGCCCGCGGCTGCGCACTGAATCTTTCTGAATTCGCTCTTCAAACCCGGTTGGAACAAAATATAACAGCAGCGAGCAAAACGAGAAAAATATGATGAGGAACACATCTTGTTTGACATGACTCTTTTGACGGTAATTGGCTTGATAATTCATACCGACATGAAAACAATATGACCCCGGGAAAAGATACCCTCTCCCCGGGGTCATACCAATTTTACACCTTCACAAGAAACCAGCGGTTAGTTTATTGAAGCAACTTTGGTTGGCTCCAATCCCACAATACCTATGAACTTTTTGGCGATATCGGTGTTATCATAAAATCCGTTGAACTGTTCAGACTGCACTCCGACGGCGGAGGTTCCCACCGGAAGTCCGGTGTGCGAATAGGTTGTCCAGCCTAAACCGGCTTTCTGGTTTAAAATATGGGTAATTTTCACCGTAAAGGGGTCATAGCTTCCATACAGCAGGTAATCAATCGTGCCTGCGTTGACTTTCACGCCTGACATGCTCTGGACAAACGCCTCTTTCAGTTCCTGCAATTCGTAATCTTTCAGCACCAGTCCGCCTTCGCCTTCCACTTCTAACCCGAAGTATTCTTTCATCAACGGGATCATGTCGTCAAAATTTGCTTTCCCAGCGTTTTCTTCTTTATACTTCTTCATGACCGTTTTGGTGAATTCATCATAGGATATCTTCTGCGGTTTCAGCAGTTCAAAATAGGAAGCATACTGGGTTCCGGCAAACCCGATCGTCAACCCGCCGGTTTCATGATCGCCGGTGACCACGATCAACGTGTCTTCCGGGTGCGCTTCATAGAAGGCATACGCCACTTTCACGGCTTCATCAAGGGCGATAACTTCCTTTATAGCCGTGGCAGCATCATTGGCGTGGCAAGTCCAGTCAACTTTGCCGCCTTCCACCATCATAAAAAACCCGTCCGGATTATCCAGTAAATCAATACCTTTCTGGGTAAACTCGGCTAACGTAATGTCTTCAGGTTTCGTATCAATACTGTAGGGCAGAGCTTTACTGCTATCCAGGCGATCGTTATAGGCAAACACTTTTCCAGCGTCTTTGGTAATCTTCCCAAACTCTTCGCGCCCGACAAAAATTGAATAGCCCGCTTCTTTGGCGAGGTCATAGGCATTCCCCACCGGATTTTTCGATTTTTTGCCATCCGGATCAACAAAAGCCCCGCCGCCAAAATAATCAAAACCGCTTTTGGTCATATCCAGGGCAATTTCATAATACATGTTACGCGACGGCTGGTGCGCATAGAATGAGGCCGGGGTCGCATGATCCATGGACACACTTGTCAGAATCCCGACTTTCATCCCCTTTTTCTTCGCCATCTCGGCAATAGTTTCTAACGGCTTAAATTCATGATCCACGCCCACATACCCGTCAATCGTTTTAACACCGGTCGCGATGGCAGTACCTGCTGACGACGAATCGGTAATTAAACTATTGTATGAACGGGTCGTCGTAATGCCGTAAGCCGGCAGCCGGTTCATTAATAAACCTTCGCCGCCTTCGCCCTTGACAATCAGTTCAGTTGCCATGCGCTGCGGAATTCCTGTTCCATCACCAATAAACAGAAACACGTATTTGGGCGACTGAGCGGCGTATACCGGGCTCAACAAGGCAAGAACCAATACAAATGTGCATACAAGACTCAACATTTTTGAAAACCGCATAATATCCTCCTGTTAACAATGTGTTAAGTTATTGTTAGTATAAGATTAGCGTTTCATTAAATTCCCCTCATAAATTTACCCTGCAAAGTTGTCAAGTTAATTTCTTTCCCTTAACAATTTTCTTTGTAGAAAGATCCAGCTTCTTCATCAGGATTTCAGGGAAATAATTCCTTGTACTTTTTACGACGCTTCTCATCTAGGAGAGGAACATTTCGTCAGTATTAGGAGAAAATGAGAACTATGTTAATTTCCTCCTCTGTGCAAAAAACTCTACGTCGTGTGAGAGTGGAAGTAAAATTTTCCCTTGACCTGGTTCCTTTTGGCCAGTATTTCTTTACTGTTAATAGCGTCTGTTGATCGAACCTGTCGCTGGCGGGATCGAGATTTTTCAAGATCAGGAACTCGTGGTTGTGCCGGTATTAATCATGAACCTCAAATCAATGCTGTCAATTTTTCAAAACATTCATCAGGCAGTTCCAGGAAGTACAAATACTTCGAAAAAACACATGGTACTTGTCAGACTGGCCTCGCTGCCAATTCTTTGGGCACTCTTTCAAGGATACCACATGATATGCAAATTTCTGGCCCTATATGTTATGATCTTGATCCCCCAACGATTTGAGACCTATACCACTCCATATTACTTTGGTATTGCTATGGTTAATCTGCTTGTTTGGAGCACATTAGCTGCTCTGTGGCCCCGATGGGGGGTTGGCGACGCCTGGCATCCGCATCGCGGACAAAGTATGGTTGTGCTGAGTATTGTCGCACTCTGTCTCATCTTAATTCCTTTAACCCATACCCTCGTTCCTGCCCCCTCATTCACACCGCCTGTCCGTATGAAACTTCGTTCAAGCGGATGGGGATTGTTACCTGGACCATGACTCCTGTGCAGGAAGAAATCTTATTCAGAGGCTTTTTATATGTTCTCGCCTTACGTATGTTTCAGCACAGACCGACTTCATCGTTCCGAAATGTTCTCCCGGCTTTGATTCTCGGAGCAGTCTGGTTTGCGCTCTGGCATGTCACGCCGCCGGCTATTATGGCTCATGGCTGGCAAATCGTAGGAACTCAGGCCATTGTTACGTTTTTGGCCGGGATTCTGTTCAATGGATTACGTCATTGGACCGGGAGTATCTGGCTGATCATCCCGGTACATGCCGCCGGAAATTTTTTCATCAGTATGATATAACAAGAGTTTTATGCATCAAGAAGTGATTATGAAAATGGTGCCAGTTTTGACAGGCCGAGAAGCCGGGTTTTTTTCGAAAAAACCCGGCTTCTGATGGGCAAAAATTTATTGATAATCACTTATGAGACGATACATGATTATCTTCTTGACATAAACCCTTCGTGTACTTTATAAAATCCCTGTTGCTTTACATATACGCTGTTTGTTCAGTCAATAGAGACGATAGAATCCGGGCTTTTCGAAAAAACCCGGTTTCTTCCACGAACGAATAAACATTTCATTTTCACAGGAGGAACAAGATGAAGCAGAAAAGTATGGTGAGTCAGGTATGCTGGATTGTGCTTGTGTTTTTTTTGATGGCAGGATGGAGTCAAATCGCTTATAGTGAAGATGCTGCAAAATTTATCTCCATCCCGTTAGGCGTCACCGGAGGGTTGCGCGAAGATAATATCTCTTCATATTTGCTTGCTCCAAAGGGAAGTACTGATTTTATCGCGTTAGATGCCGGTACGCTGTTTGCCGGGCTGCGACAGGCCAGAATTCTGGAAAGTTTTGAGGAAATCGAACTGCCTCCTGATTCGGAGTTGACACTGGAAGGACTGATGATGCAGCAATATATCAAAGCGTATCTCATCTCTCATGCGCACATTGATCATGTCGCCGGTCTTGTGCTGAACGCTCCGGATGATGGGAAAAAAGATATTATCGGCATTTCCTCAACCATTGATAACATTCGCGATCATCTTTTTAATTGGAAGATATGGCCTAATTTTGGCGATGAGGGTGAGGGGTTCCAGCTTAAAAAATATCATTACGTGCGCCTCACTCCCGGGGAAACCTCGCCGATTAACGGAACGAGCATGAAGGTTACGTCTTTTCTGCTCAGCCACTCGAATTATACTTCATCTGCCTTTTTGATTGAAGCTGATGGGGCGTATATGCTCTATTTCGGAGATACCGGGCCGGATGAGGTTGAAAAAAGCGATTACATGAGGCAAATCTGGACACATGTTGCGCCGCTTGTCCGTAATCAGCAACTCAAAGGAATTTTTCTTGAAGTTTCTTATCCTGACGAACGGGCGGATGACCAATTATTCGGACATTTAACTCCCAAATGGATGATGAAAGAATTGTCGGTACTCGCCAATCTTGTAAATCCGCAACACCCTGAAACCGCACTACGCGGACTGAAGGTGGTCGTGACGCACATCAAACCTTCTTTTGTCCGTGACATGCCCGTGGATGAAAAGATTCTGAAGCAATTGCATGAACTGAACACCTTAAATGTGAGGTTCATTATTCCGGAACAGGGTGAGCGGCTGGAATTCTAATATTTTCGAAGTGTCAAAGCTCTGCTTTGACAGTGAAAGCAGAGCTTTCGCACTCCGGTGCATTGAACGGTAACCGTTGCAGCATACATTATGAAAAACATGCCGACAGATTGAACAGAAGATGATTTACAGCCTTTGTAGGACAACCAGAATCTTTGCCAGCAGCAATGCCTGAACGAGCTTTTGGGATAAATAGGAGGATCAAGGTTCTGCTTTTGCAGCCAAGGCCTTGCCTTGGCGCAAAAACGCCTTTGTTTTCTCGCTGTAATTTGTGTTACTCCTTTGCGTCTACGTTGTTGTCGGATGTTATACCTTAATTGTCCAGGTCGTCTGTATCCGTGAACTTTTAGTGGTGTTTTACGGAAATGAGCTTTGCCTGGGGATCACGTTTGCCTGCTGGTTGAGCGGGATTGCTATGGGTGCACGCGCCGTGGCCGGCCTGATTGATCGCTTACGTGAGATATTAACGCTGTATAGCAGCCTTATTCTGGCTCTTGTTCTCCTCTTTCCGGGACAGATTTTTTCCATCCGCCTTTTACGCACGATCTTTCAGGCTGCTCCCGGAGAACTCCTGTCTTTGCCCGTTTTACTCGGTGGCACATTAGCAGCCATCGTCCCGCTGAGTTTTGTGGTCGGCGCTATTTTCCCTGTAGCCTGCCGTCTGCTATCCGAAAGGCATACCGATCAGATTGGGCGTTTATATATTGCAGAAGCTCTGGGAAGTACTGCCGGAGGACTATTAACAACCTTTTGGCTCATCAACCGTTATCATGCCTTCCAAATCGCTGCCTTAGCCGGCGCTGCCCTGTTACTTATGACCGGCTTTCTCGTTCTCTTTTCGGAACACAGGCCGCGATCCGGTCGTCTTTTCATGCTTGTGATATTTTTGTCAGGGGTCAGTTATGCGGGGGCGTTTTGGTCTTCGTTGACCGACAATGTGCACAGCTATTCCCTCAAGCAGCGCTGGCGCAGCATGCATCCGCAGATCGAGTTGATCGCCTCTGTTGATTCGCAGTACGAACACCTGGCCCTGGGATTTCAAGCAGATCAGTTCGTGCTGTTTACAAGCGGACAACTGGCTTCTGTGTTTCCGGATGCCTATGAATCAGCATTTTCTGCTCATTTTTTTATGGCCCAGCACCCGAATCCACAGGCGGTTCTCCTGATTGGCGGCGGAGCCGAAGGTATGATCGCTGAGATCTTGAAATACCCGATGCATACCCTTGACTATATCGAACTTGATCCCATGCTGTTAGAGCTGCTGGCCGACTACCTTCCTTCAGCCGCGAAAGAGGCATTGCAAGACCTGCGCGTGTCAGTTATTCATACTGATGGCCGTTATTATGTTAAACAAACGCCTCGTCGTTATGATCTGGTGATTCTCAACCTGCCGGATCCGACGACTTCAATGTTGAACCGCTTTTATACGCTGGAATTTTTCAGAGAAATCGCTCGCATTTTCAATCCTGGCGGCGTTGTTATCACCGAAATTACTTCCTCACTCCACCTTCAGGCAGATGCGGTCAATTATACGGGGTCTGTGTATAAAACGCTGCGAGCCGTCTTTCCCTATGTGCTTGTTACGCCAGGCGCGACGCACACCTATGTTGCCACAGCCGATCCTGATAGCATTACCTTTGATGTTCAGACCTTGAGCCGCCGCTATCGTGAACGCCAGATTGCCTCTGATTATTTTTCTGAGTATCACTTCGAGACTCTCCTTCAGCAGGAACAACTTGCGTTTGTCCACACCACGCTGCAACAAGGATTCGATACCTTTCGGCTGAATACGGATCGGCGGCCAATCACCTATTTTTATAATCTTCTCCTCTGGACCCAGTTTTCCGAAGATAACGCAGATCGTTCTTCTCCTTCACGTACGGCCCGGCTGCTTCATACACTGAATCGCCTGCCTTTGTGGTGGTTTTTTCTCCCGGTTATTGGCATAATTCTGGTTAGACTGGGCTATATGGAACTGATAAGTCTGTTCCGAAAAAGTGACTGGGAGCGGCAATGTGCCAATCGTCGCGTTAACTGCCTCTGGTCTATTGGCACCACCGGCTTTGCTGCGATGGCTCTGGAACTGATGTTGATCTTTGCCTTCCAGAATATGTATGGGTATATCTATCAGAAAGCCGGTTTGATTGTTGCCCTGTTTATGCTTGGCCTGGCCGCTGGAGCCTATTGTAGCCATCGAAAACTTTCTTCTTCGTCACGATTTTCCGACCTCCAGCTTTCTGTATGGCTCGTCAGACGTGAAATATTGATCGTGCTTTTTGCCGCCTTACTTCCATTGGGACTTCGAGGACTTGCCTTCATTCATGCTCCAGGGTGGATTGAGGCGATGTTTATGAGCCTGGTTGGGGTATCGGGCTTCTTGACGGGCATTGAATTTCCCATCGGCAGTGCGCTTTACTTGGGCGACCAACACAAAATCGGAAGGACTGCGGCAATGCTCGAAAGCGCCGATCACCTGGGAGCGTGCTGCGGTTCGCTCTTAGCAGGTGTAATTTTTGTTCCGCTCTTAGGTATAACGGTTTCCTGCTTGCTCATCAGCGCGCTTAAGTTGAGCGGCGTATGCTTTTTCGTATACAGCCTCAGGCGTATCAAAACTCTAATATGATAGTGAAAGTTTTGCTTCCGCGCAAGTATTCCTGAAACAACTTAAAACCTTGCATATTGGGCACATACATACGAAAATATTAATTAACTTGACAAGTTTTAAAAAGTAGTCAACCTTCCAGGAATGTGGATACGTCAGTGAAAGAATAAGAGATGGTAAATAAGTGTATTTCTGACGAAAATCAATGAGCGCAGTAAACGTAAATGTTTGAAGATGTCCTGGTGAACAGCTCTGCCTGCGGCAGACAGGCTTGTTCGCCGAAAAGTGGTTATTTATACCCAATATGCCAATCATTATTGTTGTTGTTGATCATGGTACCGAGTTACAGTGGTTAATTCCACAGATATTTCACGAGCCAATTGAGACCGGCGAACTTGAATTCGTCTATTTTTCAGAGACCTCGGAAGCCGAACGCTATCTTGTGAATCATCCTCAGGCGTCCATTCTGTTGGTTGAAGCTGACTCTGCTCACTCCGATGAACAGATGCTGCTTGCTGCGATACACGAATATTCACCTCTGCTTCCAATCATTTTTATTGTCCCTGATGAAAAGATAAGTAGAATCCGAAGCCTTATGAATCAGGGGACCTACGACTTTCTGGTGAAACCTGTAGATCAAGAAGATCTCTATCGTACAATTGATAAGGCTATTCGTTATACACGTCGCGTTGAAGAACATGGGGTTCCGTCAATAATTTTAGAGAATCAGCTTGCTCAACTCAAAAAAGCGATCGATACGATGCGCTTAGGAGTAACTATTTCTGATTTACACGGACGGATTGTTTACGCGAATCCGGCTGATGCGCGTATGCACGGGTATGCGCTTGATGAACTTTTGGGGAAAGATGTTGGTGTGTATGCTCCTCCTGAACTTCGGCAGCCGATGACGCTGGAAGAGATTGCTCAGTGTCAGGGATCGATCCGCGAGAGCGTGAATATCCGCAAAGATGGCAGCCAATTTCCGGTCTGGCTGATCTCCGATATTATCAAAGATATGGGAGGAACGCCGGTCGCCATTGTCACCAGTTGCGAAGATATTAGCGAGCGCAAACACGTTGAGGCGGAATTAGACCACTATCGCCATAATTTGGAAGACTTAATTACAGAGCGAACCAGGGAACTGCGCACCATGAATACAGAATTACAGCAAGAAATTGCTGAGCGAAAAAGAGCGGAAAATGCCCTGCGAGAATCAGAACAGAAATATCGCTCGCTCTTTGAAAATCTCCCCGATGTTTTTTATCGCCTTGATCGCGGCGGTCGGCTTGTGCTGGTTTCTCCATCGATCACTCAATTTTTAGGCTATACGCTCGAAGAAGCGATCGGATTACATCTTGCTGAAGAGTTCTTTGTGTATCCTGAGCAATGGGAAGATTTTCAATTACTCATGGAGGCGGATGGTCATCTCGAAAACTTTGAAGTGCTGCTCAAACGTAAAGATGGATCTTTTGAGTGGGGCAGCGCCAATGCCCAATGGTATTCCGATCAAGAGGGGCAAATCGCTGGTTTTGAAGGCATTATTCGTGACATCAGCATTCGTAAACAGGCAGAGATTGAGTTGCTGGTAGCCCATGACGAACTTCAGAAAACGAACGTGCAGCTTCAAGAACTCAATGCCAGTAAAGATAAATTTTTCTCAATCATTTCGCACGATCTGCGCAGTCAATTTTCAACGTTACTCGGATTTACGGAGATCATTGAAGAACGGATTGAAACTTATAGTACGAGCCGACTGAAAGAATTAATCAAGAAACTCAAAAATTCAGCCGAACAATTATATGAATTATTCGAAAACCTCCTGACGTGGTCGCGCGTGCAGCGCGGGGCAATGCGGCATGACCCGAAGAAACTGCATCTCTTTGTCCTTGCTGAAGCCAATCTGAAAATGATGCAGCCCAAAGCCGAACTCAAACAGATCGAGTTAAAAAATATGGTGACAAAAGATATTCAGGCCTATGCGGATTCCGGTATGGTCAATACGGTCATTCGCAACTTGGTGTCAAATGCGCTTAAATTTACAGAGAGTGGTGGGATCGTTACGATTGCGGCGGCGGTTCGGGAACAAGACATTGAAATGTCGGTTGCAGATACCGGACACGGTATTGACGAGAAGGCGACTGACCTGCTCTTCCGTATGGATAAAACCTATACGACTCCTGGAACGGCCGGCGAACACGGCACAGGCTTAGGGTTAATTCTGTGTCAGGAATTGATCGAGCAAAACGGCGGCAAAATTTGGGTCGAAAGCGAACGAGGAAAAGGTGCCACCTTCTTTTTTACCATACCTCGCTTTGCTGGCGAGGGTAAATAATGGGCAACAAGAACAACTCATCCCGGAATACTCCCAACGGATAAATACAAACAATATCCGTTGTGTTCTTGTATCCGTTGGGAGTCCTGTCGCCTATTTTTTGGCATAGCGCCAATTCTGGGCGTCCATGCGATTGACAAAATCAACCAGGTACTCCACCAGCGCCTGTTTCATTTTCTGTCCCTTTTCGGCCGAGCCTTTTTCCGGCGCACCGCTCGCGCCATAATCGGTCAATTCTTCAAAATTCCACACAAGTTTGACATGCGGATCCATTTCTGGGAGCATTCCTCGCGCCTGGCTCAGATCGCATAATTCCGGAAACATGGCCAGGGCGATGGAAGTTTCGCCTTCACCTCCGTGTCCTAAGCCGTTCCACACTTCAAACGTATCTTTGGGTAACAGGCTGCCAGCCGTCATCCACCAGGCATCCAGAATAGCCAACCCCATATCCGGGTATTCCAGTTTGATGTCACGCGCCGCAATTTCAATTGGCGCAATATTGCCGTCATGACCGACAATCACCAGCACTTTTTCAATGCCCCAGCTTACAAGAGATTCTAAAATTTCACGATAGACCTGGATCAATGTATCGCTTGTCAAACTGACGCACATCGGTTTATGGCTGTAATGCAAGCTCATGCCATACCACATGGGCGGAACGACCACTGTATTTTCCAGGCGCTGCGCTACTTCCAGCGCAAGGCCGTAACTTACAAAGGTATCGCAGCCAAAGGGCAAATGTCCGCCATGGCTTTCCGTTGATCCGATGGCCAAAATCGCTTTATCAATCTTAGCCTGCTGAAAAGAATACTCATTATATTCTTCTAACTTCACTTTTTTCATAACTCATACCTTTCTTCGTTCCCCCTCTCGTTGTTGAAGGAGAGGGGGAAGGGATAAAACGTTCGCATTTATTCCATTTCAGGCATCCAGACTTCTTCGACGGCGTATTGTCCTTTTTTGACGCTAATAATGGATACCCCTTTGATCGGGACGCCGGTTGGCCGCGCATACGTGATTTCTCCGGTTACAGCTTTATATCCTTTCGTGGCAGCTAAAGCATCGCGCAATGCTTTGCCTTCAGCACTGCCAGCGCGTTCCATCGCGTCAACGATCATGCCAACCGCATCAAATCCCAGGGCTGCAAAAGCGTTTTCAGGCGGACGGCCATATTCCGCTTCATAGGCTTTAATAAAATCAAGCACTTCCGGTCTGCTATCTTCACGATAGGTATGCGTGGAGAAATAGACGTCATTCGCCAATTCCGGGCCTGGAACGGTTGTCACCAGTTCAGTGTCAAAACCATCGCCGCTCATAATAGGTAACGTTAACCCCGCTTCACGAATTTGTTTGACCGTTAGTCCGGCTTCGTTCGGGATCGAGGCAACAAACACGACATCCGGTTTCGGCTCCGTATTTTTCAGACGCGCGATTTGAGCTGAAAAATCCTTATCGCCCATCATGAAAAAATCTTCCAGTACTACAGTGGCGCCAAGTTCTTCAACCCGTTGCTTATAGAACGTGGATAAGGCTTTCGTAAAATCCATGGAATTATCAGTCCAGATGGCGATATTTTTGGCATTCATTTTTTTGACGGAAAAATCGGCAATCGCAAAGGATTGATCATCATCGCCAAAGGGAGCCATAAACATATAATCACCAACCCACTGAGGCAGCATCGGATGCGTTGCGCCCGAGGTGACAAAGGGCACACCTTTTTCCTGGAACAAGGGCGCCGCTGCCATGACAAACGTGGTATCGCCATAGCCTACTCCACCAATTACACCTTCAGACAGAGCTTTTTTGGCAGCTTTGGCAGTCGCTTCTTGATCGGTTTTGGTGTCATAGCCGATGACTTCAATCATTTGTCCGCCTAACACGCCGCCAGCCTCGTTGACCAGTTTCGCTTTTAATTTCGCGCCATTCAAGCCAGGTGTGTCAATCGAAGACATCCCGCCCGTTAAATTGAACATTCCCGCAATTTTCAACGTCTCTTGCGCATACGCAGAACAAACCAGGCTGAAGGCCAATACAACGATTCCTAGTGTGACAAAAAATTTTTTAGACATACGTTTCACTCCTTCTGTGAAGATGTTGCGCGAAATTATTTTTCGCACCCGCAAAACGAAGTTTCACGGTACAATTGTTATCGTTATACCCTGCACCAATTTCCCTTTCTCCATTCAAGAATATATGCCATCCATCACCTCCTTTCCGTATAAAAAAACGAGCCTGTTTTCCTCGTCAGTCAGAGGAATGGCCAGCCTATTTTTCAGGCGTCAGAAACGCCGGTTCGCGGCTTCCAAATATACCGGACGGACGGTAAATCAGAATCAAAATTAAGATCAAAGCCATTGAAATCTCACCGATACCATAGACTTCAAAGTGTTCTTCTAAAGGACGGAAAAACTCTGTAATTGTCGAAAACAGCACCGCAGCCACGCAAGCTCCGCTGATGCTTCCCATTCCTCCAACGACCACCATCACCACAATATGAAACGCCATGATTAAGGAAAAGGAATGTGGGGTAATTGCGGTGATCAAGTGCGCCCACAACCCTCCGGCAACTCCGGCAAAAAACGCGCCGATGGCCAGGGCTGCCACGCGCGTACGAAACAGGTTGATGCCTGAACATTGAGCGGCCATTTCGTTTTCCCGAATCGCAAACATACTCCGACCATAAGAAGAAAATTTAATTTTCCAACTCACATAAAAGGTGACAATAACCCAGAAATAGACCCACCACAAATTGGTCAGGGCCGGTAACCCATTTAATCCTAAGGGACCGCGCGTGACGCTGTCCCAATTGGTGATCAACACTTGCACAATGATCAAAAAGCCCATGGTCGCCACTGCCAGGTAGTGTCCGCGCAGGCGTAAAACCGGAACTCCAATCACGAATGCGGTCAGCGCTGCCAGAAGGCCGCCAATAATCATGGCTGGCAGAAAATGGAGGCGAATTTGCGCTAACCAGGGATATAAATCCGGCAGCAGCATGGCTTTACGGTTCAGCGGAAAGGTCAGGATTGCGGTCACGTACCCTCCAATCGCCATAAAAGCCGGATGTCCCAGGGAAAAAAGTCCGGTAAATCCATTGGTAATATTCAAGCTGAGAGCCAGAATCATGGAAATACCCACAAAGGTGATAATCGAAAGAATGTATTCATTAAAAGCTCGATTAGCCAGCACAATAAACCCTATGCCAAGCAGAATCAGCAGCATAAAAATCCAGCGCGGTCTTTGTAGATATGATATCATGCGTCGCCCTCCGCAGCCTTTCCAAATAATCCATTGGGGAGAAGAAGTAAAATAATAATCAGGGTCGAAAATACGAAGGCATCGCGATAAGCGGAATAAATTGGGGGCAAAAGGCCGACAAATAAGACTTCTGCAAGTCCGAGCAGAAATCCGCCAACCATAGCGCCCGGAATGGAGCCGACGCCGCCAATCACCGCCGCGACAAAAGATTTGAGACCCGGAACATACCCTAAGAGCGGATCGATCTGTCCAAATTTACCGCCCCACATCAGGCCGGCGATCCCGGCCAATCCGCTGCCGATGACAAAGGCCGCCAGAATGGTGCGGTTAATATTAATGCCCATCAATCTTGCCACATCCAGGTTTTCAGCAGTGGCTCGCATAGCAATGCCCAGGCGAGTATGATTCACTAAAACAAGCAATCCGATCATCAAGACCAGAGCCGCACTCATAATCACCGCATCAACCATGCGGAAACTGACTGCACTGATATTTACCACCTTTTGCAGATAAGCGGGAAATGAAAAATTGCGGGGTTGAGCTGTGAGAAAGAGTATTCCCACATTTTGAATCATGATCGATACAGCCAGCGAGGAGATAAACCCGGTGACCTGCGGCGCTCCGCGCATCGGGCGAAAAGCTCCGCGTTCAATCAGAAGACCCACTGTCCCCCCTGCCACTAAAACAGTCAGGGCAATCAAGACAAAAGGAACACGAGCAAACTGCATCAGCCCGAGGGTGACAAAAGCTCCGATCATGACGACATCGCCATGAGCGAAGTTAATCAGGCGAATAATGCCATAAATCAACGAAAAACCGATGGCGACCAGGGCATACATGCTTCCCAAAATCAACCCATTTATCACTTGTTGCGCCAAATAGCCGAATCCCATTACGCCCCTCCCAGATACGCTTGACGCACCGCATCATTCTTCGCTAACTCCTGTCCGGTTCCGGTCAGGGTAATGCGTCCGGTTTCCAACACATAAGCTCTGTGAGCTATATCTAAGGCCATCACAGCATTTTGCTCCACCAGCAAAATCGTGACCCCCTGTGTATTGATTGCATGTAACGTTTCAAATAATTTTTCGATCACTATTGGACTTAATCCTAAAGAAGGTTCATCCAAAAGCAGGAGTTTCGGATGGCTCATAAGCGCACGTCCGATTGCTAACATTTCTTGTTCTCCGCCGGACAGGCTGCCGGCGGCCTGTTTGGATCGTTCACCTAAAATCGGAAATAATTCGCAGATGTGCTGATAATCGGCCAGAATTTCCTTTTTATCCCGACGCAAATAAGCACCCACCAACAAGTTTTCTTTGACTGAAAGCTGAGAAAAAATTCCGCGTCCCTCGGGGCAGTGTGAGATGCCCAGGTGCACCAGATGTTCGGGCGCAGCGCGAGTTAAATCATGAGAATGCTGTTTGTCTTTAAGCGTATAATGGATTGCCCCGGTTTTGGGGTGCAGCAAACCGGAAATCGTGCGAAGTAATGTTGTTTTCCCGGCTCCGTTTGCGCCAATGAGCGCCACAATTTCTCCGCGTTCAATGTGCAAGCTGATCCCCTTGAGCACATACGTATGGCCACGGTAGACATGAATGTCTTCAATATGCAGCATGGAGCGTCCCTTTCGGTTTACCTAAATAAGCATTAATCACTTCCGGATGGCTGCGAATTTCCGGGGGAGTTCCGACAATCAATGTGCGACCGCGATCGATCACCTGAATTCTCTGGCAAAGAGCCATCACCAATTTCATATCATGTTCAACCAAAAAAATCGTCAGGCTGTAACGCTGGTGAATATCGTGAATGATCCGGATAAGCTCTTGTGTTTCATTGGCATTCATGCCAGCCGCAGGTTCATCGAGCAGTAATAAGCGCGGCGCGGTCGCCATGGCTCGCGCAATTTCAACTCGTCGCTGCACGCCGTAAGGCAGGTTTTGCGCCAGTTCATCTTTTACATTTTTCAAATCCAGGAGATCCAAAAATTCCTCGACTTTTTGCTCCATGATCTGTTCGGAGCGTCTGAAACCAGGGGTTGAAAATAAGGTTCTCCAAAATCCTGCACCGAGGTGCATGTGAAAGGCCACCTTAATGTTTTCTGTGACTGATAAATCGTTAAACAGCCGGATATTCTGAAATGTCCGTGCAATGCCTAACGCTGCATTTTGATCAGGCCGCAGACGGGTAATATCATGCTCATTAAACACAACCCGGCCATTCGATGGCTTCAAGACACCGGACAGCAAATTGAACACTGTTGTTTTTCCGGCCCCATTCGGTCCGATCAGTCCGATCAATTCCCCTGGCTCAATATTAATGCTATAATCAACGAGCGCACTGACGCCCCCAAAATATTTTGTTAACCCTTCCACATGCAGTAACGGGGTTGCTGGCAAATTTCCATCCTCTGTATGATTCATAGGCTCATGATAAAGATTCCTGCATCGTAATGATTTACGTACCGGTGAACAGCTTTGTTCACCGAAAGAAACGGTGACCCACGCTAAGTCTATCTGGCCAGGCAAGGCTGTTGGGCGAAACGATAGGCTAAAGAGTTCTCCTACCTCTTAAAAATTTTCCACATAAAAATCACTCATTACAAGAATCTGTCAAGTTTTAAAGTCTTTTTCCTGTCCAAAAATTTTCTTTTCCCTTTCAACATAAAAAAATGAAGAAAAGTCCTTGACAAAAATTAGATGGTAAACGATTACCATATAAAGGTAATCGTTTACTTTGTATCGAACATTTTAAAAACCAGGTTTCTTGAAGAAACCTGGTTTTTCTGCACAGGTATTCATGGCAAAGGTCACGATTAAAGATATTGCAGCGTTACTCAGCACCTCCCCGAAAACGGTTTCAAAGGCATTGAATAACCAGCCAGGGGTCAGCGAAGGATTGCGCCAGAAAATCAAAGAGACGGCGCAGACTCTGAATTATATTCCCAATATTTTCGGCAAGGGCTTAAGCGGACAACGGTTAAATACAATCGGGTTTGTATCGCCTGATAATGTCAATCCTTCCTATTCAATAGTGTTGCAAGGCGTCGAAGAACGGGCAGCAGCGCTCCGATATAATGTGATTTTGTGCAATTCCAATGAAGATGTCGAACGCGAAAAGACCTTACTTCAGGTACTGCTCGGCAAACATGTGGATGGGGTGATCTTATGTCCGGCCTATCATCCCCAGGCCAACCCGAACATCAAAATTTTGCAACAGGTGAGAATGCCTTACCTGCTCATTGATCGGACTATTCCTTCTCAGAAGCATCCATGCTTGAAGCCGAATAATTTCCGAGCCGCGTATCTGGCCGGACAATATTTGATCCAAAAAGGGCATCGTAAAGTTATTCATCTCACGCGCAAAAATTCTGTAATTGCCGTTGAAGAGCGTATTGAAGGATTGAAAGCAGCCTTCCGAGATCAGCAAATTCCTTTCGACGCCCAAAACATTTATCGCTGTTGCGAAATAAGTATTGAGAGCGCTCAGAATGAAATGATGTCCATTCTCCACAGCCGAAACAATTTTACGGCGGTCTTAACCTTTAATGATATTATTGCGTTTGGAGTTATGAAAGCTCTGCATGAATCTCATCGCAAAATTCCGGAAGAGATTGCAGTGATGGGGTTTGATAATTTGCCCTTTTCAGATATTTGCCTGGTTCCACTCACGACCGTAAAACAAAACCTGTATGCCACCGGAACCCTGGCAATGGATGTGATTATTCAACAAATTCAAGGGGAATTTGACGGCACAATACCGGTGCTCCCGGAACCTGTTATTATCGAACGCGAATCAGTATAGCACATGACCAATTTCATTTTTATCAGGTTCGTAGTTCTCGCTTGAGCGGGTTTTCCGCCTGAAGGCGGAACTACGAACAGTTTTACACAGGAGGCAGTCACGTATGGCAACATTTTTGAATCACGGCGGACCGGAGATGAGTATTGATCAGGGCCAAAAAGAACAACTTCTCCAGGAAATTATTCACAAGATTATTGTCTCACAAGGCAAAGAACCGCGAAAAGTGCTCTTGCTTCCACCTGATATGTCGCGCTTTCATTCTAATGCCGGTGAAATTACCCAGATTCTCTATAAAATCCTCTCGCCAAAAGCGCACATTGACATTATGCCGGCCATTGGAACGCACTTTGCGATGACTGAACAAGAAATCCGCGAGATGTTTGGAAACGAAATTCCTCTGGACTGTTTCAACGTGCACGATTGGAAAAATGACGTACAGGTGCTCGGCGAAGTTCCTTCAGCTACGATCAAAGAGTTTTCCGGAGGTCTGCTTGAATACGCAATGGAAGTGGCGGTCAATAAACGTTTGCGCGAAGGTCAGTACGACATGATTCTTTCCATTGGCCAGATTGTGCCGCACGAAGTCATTGGTCTGGCAAATTTTACTAAAAACGTGTGTGTGGGAGTCGGCGGTTCAGATATGATCAACAAATCCCATTTTCTCGGCGCAGTTTATGGCATGGAACGCATTATGGGACGCGCGGATACGCCGGTCCGACAAGCTTTAGATTACGCGTTTAACACCTTTCTCGGTGATCTTCCCATTTATTTTATCATGACCGTGATGAGCAAACAAGCAGGTAAATTAGTCATGCGCGGGATGTATGCCAGCGACAAAGATAACGCGGCCTTTCTTGAGGGCGCCCAATTGTGCCAGCAGGTCAATTTGGATCTCCTCAACGCTCCGCTTGAAAAAGTCGTCGTTTATCTTGATCCCTCAGAATTTAAATCAACCTGGATTGGCAATAAAGCAATTTATCGCACGCGCATGGCCATGGCGGACAACGGTCATTTAATTATCCTCGCGCCGGGTTTGAAAGAGTTCGGTGAAGATAAAGAGAACGATCGCTTAATCCGTAAATACGGGTATTTTGGAGCAAAAGCTACCTTAAAAGCGGTCGAACAAAACGAAGAACTTCAAAAAAGCCTGGGGGCCGCAGCGCACCTGATTCACGGCTCGAGCGAAGGCCGTTTCAAGATCACATACTGTCCGGGACCAAAGGTGAGTCAGGCCGAGATTGAAAAGGTGGGATATAACTATGTTTCATATCAGGAAATGAGCCAGCGATATAATCCGGCGACGTTGAAAGATGGGTGGAATACCCAGCCGGATGGAGAAAAGTTCTTTTATGTCAGCAACCCGGCTCTGGGGTTGTGGGCGTTAAAGAGTCAATTTTCATAATTTTTATAATTTCAAGTGGTTATGAATACATTTGTGGCTGTTTTGACAAGACAAGAAATTGGGTTTTTCGAAAAAACCCGATTTCTGAAGCGTAACGAAATTATTTATAATCACTCAAAGGAGTGGTGCTATGAAAACCTATTCATTTGATGATCTCAAAGGCAAAGTGTGCGTCATTACCGGCGGCGGCGGCGTAATTGGCAAAGCCTTGGTGAAAGGGATTGCTACAACTGGCGCAAAAATTGCGATTCTGGATTTGTTTAAAGATATCGCTGATAAGGCTGCGACAGAAATTTGCAGTGAAATTGCCGGAGCAACGGCTATTGGAATAGAAGCGAACGTATTGGAAAAAGAATCGCTGCTCAAAGCAAAAGCCGAAGTCAATGAACGCCTGGGGAAAATTGATATTCTAATCAATTGCGCGGGCGGAAATTCTCCCAAAGCCACGACTCAAGTGGAAATGATGGAAAAAACCGATACTGCTGATTTGGAAAAAACATTTTTTGGTTTGCAGCTTGAAGGTTTTCAAAAAGTGTTTGATCTGAATTTTCTCGGCACAGTTCTCCCCACCATGGTCTTTGCGACCGATATGATCGAACGGGAGAAGGGGGTGATTCTGAACATTTCTTCCATGAATGCCTTCCGACCATTAACGAAAATTCCGGCCTATTCCGCAGCAAAAGCTTCAATTAACAATCTGACGGAATGGCTGGCCGTCCACCTGGCAAAGATGAACATTCGCGTCAATGCCATTGCCCCGGGTTTTTTCCTGACACAGCAGAATAGATTCTTATTAATTGACGAAAACACGGGGACATTTACGCCGCGCGGACAGAAAGTCATGAACAGCACGCCTATGGGACGATTTGGCAACCCGGAAGAACTGTGCGGGACAGTCTTGTATCTGTTATCCGATCTGTCAGCCTTTGTGACCGGCGTTGTGATTCCGATTGACGGCGGGTTTAACGCCTATTCTGGCGTATAAGCACTAGGAGTTCAATAGGAGGGCGAAAGCTCTAAAGCAGAGCTTTCGCCCTCCTCACTTAATCATTCAACAAATAAAGGAGAGGGGTATGAGTATTAAATTGAAAAAAGATTATAAGTATTGTCTCGTGATTCCAACCAGCATGGGTATTCGGATCACTCCGACCGACGGGCAGCCTGTGCATTGTAGCAGCACCTTTGTGATGCAGGTCACCAGTGCGGAGTCCAACGTCGGAAGCGTATCTTCTTACCTCGGACTGCCGGTGAAAATTTTAACCACGTTTGTGAAGGGCAGCCCGATCGCCCGAATGATTAAAGATAATTTAGCGCAGCGCCACATGGATTATGAAGGCAAGGAAGTCGAACAAGGCGGCCCCTGGGGCTATCGCCACCAAATTAATATCGCCGACAGCGGCTATGGCGTTCGCGGACCGCGCGTGTACAACGATCGTGCCGGTGAAGTCGGTCGAACCCTGAACGTCAAGGATTTTGATCTTGACCGGATTTTCGGACAGGAAGGCACGCAGATTGTCCACATGTCAGGATTGATTGCCGCCATGTCGCCGGAAACCGGAGAATTTTGCCTTGAAATCGCCCGAGCTGCCAAGAAATACGACACTCGCATCTGTTTCGACCTCAACTACCGCGCAACCTTCTGGAAAGGACGCGAACAAGAATTGTCCCGGATTTTCTCTGAAATCGCAGGCGTGACGGATATCCTGGTCGGTAATGAAGAAGATTTTCAACTTTGCCTGGGAATCAAAGGGCCAGAAGCCGGCGGCAAAGATATCGCCGCCAAAATTGAGAGTTTCAAGGGCATGATCCAGCGCGTCAAACAATCCTATCCTAACGCCTCTGTGTTTGGCACGACTCTGCGTGAAGTCGTCAGCGCGAACAGCCACCTCTGGGGCGCCATCATGTCAGAAGGCGACAACTGGCATGTGGTGGAACCGCGCGAGATCACGATACTCGACCGGATTGGCGGCGGCGACGGATTTGTGAGCGGCTTGTTGTATGCCATCTTGAAAGGCTGGGAACCGGAAAAATGGATTCAGTTCGGATGGGCTAGCGGCGCATTAGTCACCACCTTATTAACCGATTATGCTCAACCGGCGGACGAAGAGCAAATCTGGAGCATCTGGAAAGGCAACGCCCGCGTTTCACGCTGACATCAAGTGAATGCAACTGAGCTAAAGGAACAAAAGGGACAAAAGTCCCTTGAACTTTCGTCCCTTTTATCCCTTATAATCTTCTTCTGGGAGAACAATTATGAAAAAAGCAGATATAGGACTGGTCGGATTAGCGGTGATGGGGGAGAACCTCATCCTGAATATGGAAAGTAAAGGCTTTACCGTTGCTTGCTACAATCGCACAGTGGAAAAAGTTGATCATTTTGTGCAAGGCCGCGGTCAAGGCAAAAACATTATCGGCTGCCACAGTATCGAGGAGCTGGTAGAGAATTTAGCGAAACCTCGCAGAATTATGATGATGGTGAAAGCTGGTAAAGCGGTTGACGATTTGATTGATCAACTGCTGCCACACCTTGAAGACGGCGACATCCTGATTGACGGCGGGAATTCCCATTTTCCCGATACGATCCGCCGCGTGAAAAAGGTCGAAGAAACTGGAAAACTCTACATCGGCACCGGCGTGTCCGGCGGGGAAGAAGGCGCGCTGATCGGGCCTTCGATTATGCCTGGCGGGTCTCCGGCGGCCTGGCCGCATGTCAAACCGATTCTTCAGGCTATTGCCGCGAAAGTGGAAGACGGAACGCCCTGCTGTGAATGGGTGGGTGAAGGCGGCGCCGGACATTTTGTCAAAATGGTGCACAATGGTATCGAATACGGTGACATGCAGCTCATCTGTGAAGCCTATCAATTGATGAAAGACCTGCTCGGTATGTCGGCTGACGAGATGCACGAAGTCTTTAAAGCCTGGAATAAAGGCGAGCTTGACAGTTATTTGATCGAAATTACGCGCGACATTCTGGCGTTCAAAGATGAGGATGGACAACCGCTGGTGGATAAAATTCTGGATACGGCCGGCCAGAAAGGCACTGGCAAATGGACCGCCATTACCGCACTGGATGAGGGCATTGCGTTGACGCTGATCGGCGAAGCCGTGTTTGCCCGCTGCCTTTCAGCTATCAAAGAGGAACGCGTCGCCGCCTCTAAAGTGCTTTCCGGCCCGGTCCCAACATTCAACGGCGATAAAAAGGCTTTTATCGAAGATATTAAAAACGCCTTATATGCCTCTAAAATCGTGTCGTATGCTCAAGGCTACACTCTGATGCGCGCAGCCGCTAAAACTTACGGCTGGAACTTGAACTACGGCGGTATCGCCTTGATGTGGCGCGGCGGCTGTATTATTCGCTCCGTTTTCCTGGGCGACATCAAAAAAGCCTTTGATAAGAATCCGGATTTGACTAACCTTTTACTCGATCCATTTTTCAAAGAAAAAGTCGAAGCCGCGCAAGCCGGTTGGCGCAGAGTCGTTGCCAGAGCTGCCGAGAATGGTCTCCCAATCCCGGCCTTTTCATCCGCGCTATGTTACTTTGACGGCTTCAGAAACGAACGCTTGCCTGCCAATCTCTTACAGGCGCAGCGCGATTATTTCGGCGCACACACCTACGAACGAGTTGACAAATCCCGCGGCGAATTCTTCCATACCAACTGGACCGGCCGCGGCGGCGAAACTTCCGCCTCAACCTATACGGTGTAAACTTGTTTTGCTCGTTCCCAGGTTCCGTTCCGCCCTGCCGCGGGGAATGCGTCGAACACTACAATCAGTGGCTCCGCATCGAATCCGAACTGGACGATGCGGCGATCTACGCCGGATGCAAAGGATTTGCCCGGTAAACCAGAGGGAGGATGATATGATGGTCTCGACCGCGAGTGAAACAAAATGGTATTCCTATACCTCATCCACGCAAACGATGCGCACCTGGAGCGAGATCATCAGCTCCTTTCAGGACGTGCCGGCTGAATTTCAGCCGGCCTTTCCTGCGTCTGAAACGACCTTTCCCTATACAGTGTATGTGCCCGCGGATCGCCTCTCTTTGTTCCAGAAACGCAACGCCATGCTGCTATGCCTGTGCGCCGACCGTCTGGTGGTACTTGAAGTCTTACGGGATCGCGTAAAAACCGTCGTGTATCCCTGGCAGGAGATTCTCTATCTGGAACAAGGGAGAATTCTGCTCTATTCCTGGTTGACGATTTACAGCCGGTCCGGGTCGTCAACGGCGACGTTTAATACGGTCAATGTGCACCAGTTTGAACCGATTATCACCACGATTCGGCAGGTAACAACCGAATCGCAGTCTGAAAATGGACAGCAGGAACAATATTGGGACGAATTGGCGAAATTTGATTATCTGAGTACCCTCAATTTTAAATTCATGAATTTTGGGCGTCAGAGCATCCGACCAGGGGATATAGTGGTTAACATCGCGTATCAGCCAGATCGCTGCCTTAAAGCATTTACCCTGTTTCATAAAACGGTGTTCAGCCAATATGCCACGGGGCATCTGACAATTCTGACCAGGAAAGAACTGATCCTGATCAAAGAAAGTAAACGGACAAAAATGACACACGAACCGTTGTATGGCGGAGTTTTTACGTATATTCCGTTGCAGCATATCCAAAAGATCGCCTTCTACGGAGATGCGGAGGATTCACCGCGTCTGATGAATATTTCATTATCTGACGCAATGCACGTAGAGGTTGAATTTGCCAGGGATAATCCTGATGTCGAAGCCTTGAAAACCGTGGCAGAGCGGAGGCAATACGGGGTATGAATCCTTGCCTCTCAGGATTGACGGGTATCCGTCGTCAAAACCTTGTCTCATTATACGACAACATCATTTCAACAACCCGGCTTGTGCGCTGACATCTCCCAATTGAGTTCCTGGAACATGATTTTCAAGCGTTTGAAGCGGCTCTTCAATTCCCCTGCCCGGCTAATTTCACGACATCGATCTGACTTTCCATTTGTCAAAAAAAATAGTTGACAGCTTCTCTTGGAGGCAATATTAAATAATGCAGATTCTGTGTCCATGAGGTGGTTCGTTTGGCAGGCGTAAATTTTATACCTGTACATACAAGGAGGAACGTATGAATTGGCTAAGTTTTTTAATAGGGGGGATCGTAGGCGGTGGTATTGTTTACTATTTCTTTCGAAACAGGGGTCGGGAGGCCGAGGAAACTGAACGGCTGTTACGAGAACGACTCGCCGATAGCGAAAGAGAAACTCGTGATTTTACGTCACAATTGGATGGTCCGAGCCGCCAGGAAGAAAAACTTGTCGCATGTCAGGCTGAGTTACAGAAGAGAACACAAGATCTCCAACAGGTGACTGAACAGCTAGCTACCGCCGAGACTCAAATCCGCAGCCTGCGTGAACAACTTGCCGCTGCAGAAACCAACGCTGAAGAGCTATCCGCTGCCCAAATCCAAATTCAAAAGTTACGTGAACAACTTGCCGCCGTGGGGAACCAGCCGGAGGAGGCGGCGACGAAGGAGCCTCTCCCTGGTGTGGAAGAAGCCCAATCTGATGTTCAACCTGATGATTTGACGAAAATTGAGGGGATTGGCCCCAAGGTGGCCCAGACATTAAACGAGAGCGGTATTTTCACCTTTACTCAGCTCGCGCAAACTGAGGCGAAGAGGTTACGAGCGATTTTACAAGACGCCGGCCCACGATTCAGAATGATCGAGCCAGAAAGCTGGCCAGAACAGGCCGGATTAGCCGCAAACGGCGATTGGGATGCGTTAACCAAACTCCAGGATGAACTTGATGGTGGGAAGTATCGTCACTAGAGAGACGTCTCATTATCACACCCCGGAAAGCGAGGCCGCATAAGCGAAAGGAATGGTGATGTGTTATGCCTGTAACACAGTGGACAACAATACAAATGAGCGATTGAACGCGATGTCCACATTACGGAACGTGTCGAATTATTAGGAAGTGCCTGTAACAAAACTTAATCAGAATCAGAACAAAGAGGAGAATATATTATGAGCCTTTTACCATTGATTATTCAGTTAATAAGTGGCGCTGTGGGTGGTAATCTTGCCGGAACATTGATGAAAAAATTTTCACTGGGTACGCTCTGGAATTCTGTCGCCGGTATTATTGGCGGCGGTATCGGCGGCCAATTGTTGGGGTTGCTGGGGATTACGACAACCACTGGCGGGGTGGATCTGGCAAGTATTGTAGGCAGCATTGCCAGCGGTGGCGTTGGCGGTGGCGTGTTAATGGCAATCATTGGAGTCATCAAGAGTGCCATGGCCAAAAAATAGATCTGTAAGATCCTTCAGAGAGAACGTAGTCGTAATAAGATGCCAATGGTGTATTTATGGCTGCGTTCTCAGAAAAACGATGTACTTATAAATGGAGGCAGAGCAATGGATGTAAAGAAAAGTGGTGTTTCTTTTTTTGAGGAGTTCAAAAAGTTTGCGCTGAAAGGGAATGTTATCGATTTGGCCGTAGCAGTTGTGATGGGTGGGGCATTTGGTAAAATTGTTGATTCGTTGGTGAAAGATATTATTATGCCTTTGGTCAGCCTGGTTATGCCGGGGGAACAGGGTTATCTCAATTGGAAACTGGTGGTTGGACAAAAAGAGATTCCCTACGGCCTGTTCATAGGCGAAGTGGTGAACTTTGTAATTGTAGCGCTTGCGATTTTTATTGTCATTGTCAAAGTACTCGGTTGGCTCACCAAAAAGAAAGCCGCGCCAGAGGAGGAAAAACCGACCGCCCCTGAGTTCACGAAAGATCAAGAGCTGTTGATTGAAATCAGGGATTTGTTGAAACAAAAAGGGGCGTAAAACCTGTTTCTTGCAATCTTTCGTGAAAGAAACCGGGTTTTTGAAAAATCCGGTTTCTATGGCTGAGTCCTATGTATATGTCAGCAGTCCTGTTGCCCTCATGCTGTATTGACAGGTTCAGGCGTGCATATATGAACAAGGTCGTTCGTCGGTACGAAACCTCGCGTTGGTTAAAAGGCTAATTGACACTGTTCACATTCTTCGATAAATTTTATCAGCAATGCAATTGTGGCTTCCAGATCGTCTTTGTGCAGCATTTCGTTGGGGGAATGCACATAACGCGTCGGCACGGAAAGGGTGCACACAGGACCTTTGCCAAATCGCTGCATTCCGGCAGCGTCAGTGCCGCCAAAAGGAAGGATTTCCAGTTGATAGGGGATGTCGTACTTTTTCGCCAGGGCTTTCAGAAATTCGACAATGCCATGATTGGAAATACTGGCCTGATCATTGATCTTAATCGCCACGCCCTTACCGAGCTGCGTCACCTGTTGATATTCCTTGACATCCGGCGTATCAAAGGCCGCCGTCACATCAATTGCAATCCCGAAATCCGGGTTCACGTTTTTAGCTGCACTCATGGCGCCGCGAATCCCAACTTCCTCCTGAGCTGTACCGACAGCATATACATCCACATCCGTTTGCTGTAAACGTCGCATGGTTTCAAGTACCACATAGCAGCCAACCCGATTATCAAAGGCTTTGGCAATACAGACCTTGCCTTGCTCCACAAATTGCCGATCAAGCACGATAATATCGCCGATCGCAATACACTTTTCCACTTCTTCCTTATTCATGCCGGTATCAATGTAAAGATCTTTCAATTCCGGCGTTTTTTTGCGATCTTCAGCTTCTTGCAGCATGGCTGGCGCACCTTCAATCACACCGATCATTTCCTGTTTTCCGAAAATTTTGACGCGCTGCGACAACAACACTTTTGGAATGTGGCCACCACGTTGAGCGAAGCGAATGTACCCGTTTTTATCAATATAACTTACAACAAACCCGATTTCATCCAAATGGCCGGCGATCATCACTTTTTTGGCCGGCTCCTTCCGTCCTTTTTTGAAGCCGATCACATTCCCCATCAGATCAACACTCACTCTGTCAGCCGTCTTGTCCAGTTCGCGGATCATAATATCAATAATCTTTTGTTCTCGCCCGGAAATACCCGGAGCCTCACACAGCTCTTGTAACAGTTGCATATTCCCTCCGATCTTCATTACCCATTGTTCATCTTGTAGTTATATAGCGCAAGAGTTCGGACGGTTTTCGCATTATCGCCCTAATCCGTCCGAAGTACTCTTATAACTAGGCCAGTTAGACCTCCAATGCCTCATAAAAAATTCTGTAAATAAATTCAAGTTTTAATCGAAAAAATTCCCACTTCATGCCAATTGATAATCACGGTATCTTTAAAAAATCCAAAGAAATTTTATAGAGTTCTTGACAAATCAGGAAATGCTGCATAAGATGTTTTATAATTTTACGAGAAAGTCATTTTGCGAAACCCATAGCTGTGACACTGAAGAAGGGGGCATTGTGATGGCGGAATTAAGCGTTGAGGATAAGAGTAAAGGGAAACGAATTATCACCCAGTTTTTTCGAACGATGCCGGCTGTTCAAAAAAGCCTGATGACGATTTTTGAACGTGATGGCTATGAAGGGATTTTTCGGATTCAGGACGTGTTGTATCCGGATAATTCCCCGGAAATTAATTCCGTAGATACGTTGCGTAAAGGCTTGAGCATGATTTTACAGCATATCTATGGCATGCCTGTTGAAGATAAAGAAGGCTATTTCCAGGAGATTCTCAAATGCCGGACTCCTGCTCAGGTTGTTCGCAAAGAAAAAGAGACCTTAATCCAATATTTTTATCAGGATTTTTCTGAGCTGAAGCAATATTTCTTTAATGAATTCGTTGAAGAACAAGACTATCGCTTTGTGAATAAGCTAAATCGGCTGTTTTTTGCGGAAAGTGAAGAAGTCATTGACATGCGTGGGTTTAAAAACCAGATCAGGAATTTGAAAGATGCGATTGCTGAACGAATTGACTCTGGAACCTCGCAAGCAAACCTGATTGCAGAATTTCAACAATATAAAAAGGAGTTAGAAACAGAACTGGAACAACAATCGAGTCTGGAACCTCAGATTGATGAAACATCGTTAAGCACCGATGAAAAAGAAAAACAGCAAATTATTTTGAATACTCTGAATGGGAGCAAATATCAAGATATTCGTAATCTGCTGCTGCAAAAAACGCTGATCGATCCTCAATTTGTGACATTTCAACGCTATCTTGACAATATTCTTCCGCCGTCTGCCCGACTGGTGGCAACCGACTTACATACATTTTCAGAAGGGGTCAAGAAGGTAAAAGAATTTCGCGATAATCTTGAACGTGAATTATCCGCATAAGTAAAAGCGTATAATTTTCAGTCAGAAAAATCGGGTTTCTTGAAGAAATCCGGTTCTTAGAATAACGAAAAGTTTTTGTCAGTTTTGGGTTTTTCGAAAAACCCCGGTTTCGGATGGACAAAGAAATTATTCACGTTGTGAACATTCTGGTAAGAGTGCCAAATTGGTTAGGAGACTCAGTGATGAGTCTCCCTTTTTTTGATGCATTAGCCGCAGCATTTCCCCAAAATCGTATTGATATTATCGCGAAAGAGACGATCCGAGAGGTGTTTCTGCACCATCCGGCCATTCATACGATTCATCCATTTTCCAAAAAACACGTTCACGGGATTGTGGGATTATATCGGTATGGAAAGTATGTAAGCTCTTTGGGACCGTACGACGCTTTCATCACGCTGGCCCCCTCTTTTTCATCGGCCCTGATTGGCTATAGCGCCGGGTGTCGTTTTCGCATTGGGTATAGACATGAAGGACGTTCCTGGATGTTTACCCACAGTTTTTCAGAACGCCAGGGGATCCATCGCACAGACGTCTTTTGCGATTTACTGCGCCTGTGGCTGGAACGATTACGAGAGACGCCCGATTCTCTGCCTTCTCCTGTCCCGCAATTTTCGAAAAGACAGGTGCACGCGATTCTTTTTCCCTTTTCAGCGCAAGAACAACAAACCGTTTTTCTCCGCAAACATGATGATTCTGAGGTATTCATCGTGTTTAATGTGAATTCTGAAGCTCAATCGCGCCGACTTCCGCTTGAAAAATGGATTGAACTTGGAAATCGCTTGCTGGACGATCAGACGCGACGCAGAAAATTGGTGTTTGTCGGCGCGCCCGGCGAAGAACCACGGGTACAACAGGTGATACAAGGAATTCGCCGGCAGGAATTTGTTCTGAATTATGCCGGAAAAACGTCAATTCGGGAATTTGCCATGTTGCTGCGTGATGCTGACCTGGTCGTGACGAACGATTCCGGTCCCATGCACCTGGCCAATGCGGTCGGAACGCCGATGGTCACATTTATCGGAGCCGCCGATCCGGTAGAAACGGAACCGTTTAATGCTGGGAATGCCATTGTTATCAATAAACAGCTTGCATGCAGCCCTTGCGTTAAAAATGTGTGCAAGTTTTCGACAGTGCGCTGCCTTGAACAAATTTCGGTCGAAGAAATCTATCAGGCGAGTCTGAAACTACTCCGGAAGTCGTCATGTTCGTAGCAGCCGTTGGCTATAAACAAGTGAAATCGTTGTGTTTTTGGAATAGCAATCGGGTTTGGGGCGGGGGTGAAAAGTGGTACCATGATGTTGCACTCCGCTTCCATGAGGCAGGGTACCCTGTATTAGTGATCACAAACCATAACAGCGAGCTGTTCCGGCGATTATCCCAGAAAGAAATTGCCCTTTATTACCCTCATATTTCAAGCCTGAGTTTTTTGAATCCGGTCAAAATTCTGACAATGGCGCGGGTGTTACGTCAGCATCGCGTCCAGGTGATTTTTGTGAATTTGCCTTCCGATCTCAAATTCGGAGGTATCGCTGCCAAAATTGCAGGCGTTCCTCGAATTATTTATCGCCGGGGGATTGCCCTGCCCGTGAAAAATCGCTGGCTGAATCGCTGCCTCTTTCAGCGCGTACTGACCGAAATTATCACGAATTCTGAGGAAACCCGCCGGTTGTTGCTGGAACAGGAGAGTACGCCTATTTCGCCAGAGAAAATCCGGGTCATTTATAACGGGATTGATCTGGCGGCCTGGGATCGCCAGATCGTTTCGCCGGTCTATCATAAAATTCCCGGAGAAGTTGTGCTAGGGACTGCCGGAAGGTTATCAGCAGAAAAAGGGCAGATAGCGCTGCTTGAACTCTCGCATGTATTGAAGCATCAGGGAATCCGATGTAAAACCCTGATCGCCGGAACAGGCCCCCTATCTGCACAATTGCAGCAGAAAGTCCGCAATTTGGGAATAGAGCAGGATGTTGTTTTTTTGGGATTTATGGCCCAGATAAAAAATTTGATGGAAAGTATTGACATTTTTATTTTACCGTCCTTATATGAAGGCGCAGCCAATGTTGTGCTGGAAGCAATGGCTGCTCGTAAACCAGTGGTCGCGTTTCATGTGAGCAGTAATCCGGAACTTATTCAACATGGGCGTACCGGATTTTTAGCCCCGGCTGGAAACATTCAGAAAATGGCGATGTTCGTCAATGATCTTGCGCAAAATCCTGAGTTGCAGACAACGTTCGGGCAGCGCGCGCGAATGCGTATAGAGGAACGATTCACGATGGAGCGAGTGATCTCAGAACTCACGGCATTGATAGAGAAATGAACAAAAAACAACCCCTTTCAGTCACGATCATTACCTATAATGAAGAGCAGCATATTCGTGCGGCCCTGGAAAGCGTCACCTGGGCGGACGAAATTGTCGTAGTTGATTCTCAGAGTACTGACTGCACCGTGGAGATTTGCCGCGCATACACCGAGCATGTGTATCAGATTCCCTGGCACGGCTACGTTGAACAAAAAAATATTGCCACAGACAAGGCGTCTCATCTCTGGATTTTGAATATTGACGCGGATGAACGGGTTTCTCCTGAGCTTGCCAGAGAAATTCAGGACGCTCTGTCTCAGGAATCGCGCTATGTTGGATTTTCAATGCCGCGCAAAACCTATTATTTAGGCGGGTGGATTGCACATTGCGGCTGGTACCCGGATCAGAAACTGCGCCTGTATCGCAAAGATTGCGGCTCATGGGTGGGACAGGCGTTACACGAGAGAGTGCAGGTAAATGGACCGATCAACTATTTTCAACATGATCTGTATCATTACACCTATCAGAATATCGCCGATCACCTTCAAAAGATGAATAGTTTCACAAGTCTTGCGGCGGCTCAAAAACAGGGATCAGTAAGCGGAGTTGGCATTTTGGGGAGAACAACGTTGACATTTTTCAAAAAATATCTGCTGCAGCAAGGGTTTCGAGATGGCACGCGCGGCCTGATTGTCTGCCTGCTTGCGGCGTTTACCGTAACATTAAAATATTCCAAACTCTGGGAGCGCCAGCAGGCTGCACCGCAGAAAAAACCGAGTTTTTTGAAAAAACTCGGTTTTTACATGTTATGAACACACCATCAGTCATTTTTTCTGTCGGTGTCCGCATTCCGGGGGAAGGAATGGGGAATCATGGGTATAACACGGCTGTAGGATTTGATCGTCATCACATGCTGCGGCGGGCGTATGTGATGCAGTATCACGGGACAGAAATTACTCCGAACAAAGTCAAAGACTTTTACATCATTGAGAGAATTGCTTTTCGACTTGCCCGCTACAGTCATCTGAATCCCTATCTTATTCGAGATAATCTGTTTGATTGGTGGATAGCGCAGCAATTAGAATTTGCCGATGTCTTCTATGGGTGGAATCATATCGCACTCTGGTCTATCAAACAGGCCAAACGTCGGGGAATGGCGACAATTCTGGAACGAGCCAATTCTCACCCTCTCACGTATGTCCGCCTTCTTGCTGATGAGTATAAAAAACAAGGAGTTCAGCATGACCCTTATCATCCGCTGCTCTTCAAAAAACACCTCAAAGAACTTGAGATAACAGATTATATTGCTGTGACGTCAGAATTTACCAAACAAGGGCTTCTTGAGCATGGCGTTGATGAAAAACGAATTCTTTTGACCCCGTTGGGGGTAGATCTGCAACACTTTGTTCCCTCTGAATCGCCTCGAAAAGATCGTATTTTCCGGGTTGTCTATGTTGGGCAACTTTGTTTGCGAAAAGGGATTCAATATCTCCTGGAAGCCTGGAAGCGGCTTCGACTACCTCAATCTGAATTGATTTTGGTTGGCGATCTTGTTGGCGATTTGCAGCCAATCTTACATGCATATTTGCGACAAACAGACACCATCACAGTTCGTCCTCATACTTCAGACCCGGCTGAGGTTTACTGCGAAGCTTCCGTTTTCATTTTACCAACATTGGAAGATGGATTTGGTCTGGTGGTGCTGGAAGCCATGGCCTGCGGAATACCGGTGATTATTACTGAACATGCAGGCGTGAAAGATTGTGTGCGTCATGGAATTGACGGATTTGTTGTTTCTCCATATAGCAGCGAACATCTGGCCGAAACCCTCTTCTATTGTTATCAAAATCGCACTACCTTGCAAGAGATGGGAAGAAATGCTCGACAACAAGCAGAACAGTTTTCCTGGCGTCGTTACCAGGATGGAATTGCTACACATATTCGGAGGATAACTTCCTGATCGACGTCATAAGTTTTCGCTTTACTTTTACATGAAGGAGGAATGATTGATGAAACAACTCATGCGCATAATTTTTATTGTGATGTGCCTGCCGGTCAGTCTTTTCGGAGAAGCTCAGCAAGAGTTGAATGAATCATCGCTGTATGCGAAGAGCTGGGCGGTAGTGATCGGGATTAATGAGTATTCGTCTTTTTCAGCCCTTGAATATGCGATCAATGACGCCAGAGCCATAGAAGCCCGCCTGCGGCGTATGGGCTTCGAAGTGATCGCTCTGCACAACGAACAGGCCACAAAACAGCGTATTTTACAAGTACTCAAAGAAGAGTTGCCGTCGCAGATGGGACGCCAGGATCGCCTGGTGATTTTCTATGCCGGGCACGGCGCTGCGGGCATTTTGCCTTCAGGGGAAGAAGTTGGATTTATCATTCCCTTTGATGGGCGCTCAATGATTGGTGGACGGTATATCGAAATTGTGGGCGGAGAAATTCTGATTGACGATTATCCCACTTTTGTAGAACAAACCAAATTCATTACTATTGATGATATCCGCGCTATTTCGGATGCCATTCCTGCCAAACATATTCTGTATATCATTGATGGCTGTTATTCCGGATTCCTCGATCCGGCGGCATATTCCAAACTCCAGCCGTCGCAGCGGATTGGCGCAGATTTGCAAACCGTTGGACGAGGACGAGGCTTAAGTCTTGAGATCGATCAAAATTTACGTTTGACTCCCCGTCCAAACCAGGGCCAGATCCAGCCAACGAATTATCTTGAAGTGTTGAGCGCACGGGATACGGTGCAGGTGCTCACGGCCGGGAGTTCCGGCGAAGAGGTGTATGAAAAAACTGGGCATGGCGTGTTCACCTATTATTTGCTGCGCGCGTTAGACGGCGTGGCAGATTATGATCGAGATTGTGCGGTGATTGCCAGTGAATTGGCAACGTATTTAAAACAAGTCGTCCCTCAGGCTTCAAATTTTAGCCAAAGTCCTTTATTTAACAGGATCAGCGGAGAAGGGGAATTTATGTTTATTCCTCCGATGTGCAGGCCGATTGATCCGGTTGATATGAAAGCTCCTGTTGAGGATGCCGGCTGGACGAAAGTTGACGCATATAAAGGCCCAAAGGCTACTCCATTTAAAGCTCCGACCCAAGTGGTCGTGGATTTTGAGAATTTCCTGTATGTGCTGGATGCGGGGCGTTCTCAGATTTTTAAATTTGATACGGCTGGAAATTATGTGTTGGACTATGGAAAACAGATGGGGATCGGAGAAGCCTGGAAACCGAATTCGATGGCTGTCGGATACGGGGGGAATCTATGGGTATTCTACACGCAGAGTGGTCAGAAAAAGAAGGGCGATACTGACGGCGGTAAAATTATGATCTATGACCCCGAAGGAAAACCTCTTGAGCATTGGGCAGGACAACATCTGCCGCTCGCCGGCTGTATACAGCCGGATGAAACGTTAATCGCGTTTCCTGTCACAGGACTGCTTACCCTGGATATTGAAGATAATTTAATTGTCCTGGATCAAGAGAGAGGGATTATCACCAAATGCGATCGTCAGGGCAAATTATTACACCAATGGGGACAGTATGAGCAGCACGATACGATCGAGAACCTGAATCAGTATAAAATCGCGACTCGTCCGCAGGGCCTGGCTGTCGATATGTTTGGCTACATATATATTGCCGATACTGAAGGGCATGGCATGCAAAAATTCTTTGATGGCGAATGGATTCCTTCTGACATTCCGAATGTAAAAGGGAATAAACCCCATTTTTTCGACCGGCCGCACGGCATCGCGGTTGACAATAAATTGTATTTATATATTGCAGATACGAACAATCACCGCATCAAAAAATACACGGGTACGGGGGGAAAACTGCTCACGTTTTGGGGTAAGAAAGATGCTAAAAAGGGGAATAAATACGGCGAATTTAATCAACCCATGGATATCGCGCTGAATTGGGATAATTCGCTGATATATGTCGCCGATACAGGGAATAAACGGGTGCAACGTTTTCTGCTGAAATAAAGAGAGAGAAAACCGAGTTTTTTTGAAAAACTCGGTTTTTGGGCATTATGATGTTATGCCATGCCATAGGTATTGGGAATGAAATAGACTTCATTGACCACATCTTTGACTCCGGGAACCTGCCGGGCGACTGTTTCGCAGCGTTGAATATCATCGGAAGTAATGGTTGAGCCTCGTAGCGTGACCACACCATTCTGAACCTGCGCTTCCAAAAATTGGATGGGGATCTTTTCTTTGTATGCTATATGTGTCACAATATCTTGTCCTAAACAGAGGTCTGCCAACCTTTGTGCTGTTTCCTCTTGTTGATAGAATGCTTTGAAAATGTCCAAAGATGTCTTAATCAAGTTGACCGCATGTTCAGCAGTATAAGTTTGCGTATTAATAATCAAATCGTACAAAGAGGAATCTTCCCAATTAACATGGAAAAAGAATTTATGAAAACCGGTGCGATCATAATCACTATGGTGGATGATTTGCTCGGCAAGTTTATCATTGCAATTATAGCGCGATTTCATGCGCTCAATTCGCAGTTCCTGCGGCGCCACGATACAGAGATGTAATACTCCCGGCACATCTTTTAGTAATACCTGCCCGCCTCGTCCCATAATAATCGTGTCTCCTTTCCTGGCAAATTCATAGATCGCGGTTTTCATGAAGTGCAGGTAACGGTCTTTATCTGATGAAAAAATATCCCAAAAGGTCGGTCTTTTTTCATCAAATTTTTCGAAATGTTCTTCGGGAATCCCATATTTGCTCACCAGGATTTCTTCGATTTTGGCTTTGTCCAGATATTCAAAATTCAGTTCATCTTTGAGCATTTTACCAATGACCCGACCTAGACTTCCCGCCTGGCGTGAAATGGTGATAACAGCCATAATCTCTCCCCCTTCCTGTAGAGAATCAATGTGATAGTATTTGTCGACAACCCACGTGTCGTCAACAACTTCCCCTACCGCCGCCGCAATTAATATAAGATCTGTGAAAGGCTTTGTCAAGCGGAAAACCTTGTCATTTGTGTAAAGAGAATTCTTGAGAAAAAAGCTTGATGTTTTAGAAGGGATGAGAATTGATGTCCGCATCGGGCATTCACAAAAATATTATGGTCCAATTGAATGAGAAACACGTAATTATCAATAATTTCTTTGGGCATCAGAAACCAGAAAACACCTGGTTTCTTGGTCTGTCAAAACTGACAAAAATTTATTCATAATTACTTACGTTCTATGCACAGACGTCGTATTGATATTATCGGAGCAGGGATCAGCGGATTAGCAACTGCCTATTACCTGGCTCGCCACTTGACCCAAACCGGCCGACACGGGGAAATTCATGTATGGGAAAAAGATGAACATCCGGGAGGATTAGCCGGGACATTCACCACACAAGATTTTACGGTTGAAAAATTTTATCATCATATTTTTCGCCGTGATCGTGCTCTTCAGGACTTGCTGTCGGATTTGGGACTGGCCGGAGAGCTTGTCTGGCGACCTGCGGCAACAGGGGCTTATTATGTTCAGCAACCTTACAAGTTGGCGTCTCCGCTTGATATCCTTCGTTTCAAGCCGCTTCCCTTTGTTGATCGTTTTCGGCTCGGCTGGCTGGCGATCCATGCGCGGACAATTAGAAATTGGCAGGCATTGGACGATCTTTCAGCAAAAGAATACATTCACAATATTGCCGGAGAAAAAGTCTACCAGGTTGTGTGGCAACCGTTATTTCATGGGAAATTCGGCGACTATGCCGATACCGTTTCGGCGGCCTGGCTCTGGTCTAAATTGGTAGATCGGGGGGGATCGCGGAACGCTCGGGGACAAGAAGTCTTAGGATATGTGCGCGGCGGCCTGGGACGCTTATTTCAAACTCTGGTCGCCTGGCTCCGAAATGCAGGCCATCATGTTCACCTCGGACAGGGCGTGTATCGCCTGGAGGGATCGCAAGAGCATCTAACTTCAATTGTCACTTGCGCCGGAACGTTTAATGCCGATGTCATTGTCGGTTGCGCCCAGTCTCCTGATCTGATCGATCTTTTACCACAAGAGGCAGCTCTCTATCGCCAGAAACTTCAGAAAATCACTTTTCTGGCGAATGTCTGTCTGGTATTAACGCTGAATCACTCCCTGTCTGACTTTTATTGGACCAACGTCACCCAGGCCGATGCTCCTTTTGTCGGTGTGATTGAACAGACTAATTGGGCCGCCCCGGAAGAGTTCAATCGAAAACACGTGGTATATCTGTCCGCCTATGTTTCTCCGCAGGATCAGCGCCTGGAGATGGACGCGCACCAGCTCCTCGCATATTATCTCCCTTCAATTCAACAACTATTCCCACAGTTCACACATGAATATGTTGAACAGTGCGCTGTATGGCAGGCCGCGTATGCCCAGCCGATTGTGCATGTCGGCTACCGTCACAGCATTCCTGAAAGCGTTTCTCCTTTTGACAATTTTTTTGTGTGCACAATGGCGCAGATTTATCCGCATGATCGACAACTTTCGAATGGCGTGGCTCTGGCGCGTCAGACCGCAGAAATCATCATGCAGCGTATGTTTTCTGATTGACAATTTTCTTTGAGAGTGAAACCGACGTTACAGAACATATACTTGATAAAAACGACGAATTCGTACCTGCGGACAGTTTTGTCCGCAGGGGAATTTGACGGACAAGGCTGTCCGTTGGTGCGATGGGGATATTCATTGCGCTGTCAAAGTAGAAATATGATATTCTAGTAAAACAAGGGAGGTTAGGATGAAGATCAAAGATGTTGAGATATGTACAGGCCTTTTGTTTCTCTTGATTATGTCCGTTATGCCTGTTCAGGCCGGAGAATATCAAGAATATTCGGTCACACTGACGCAAGGCATTCAGGGCATCATACTTGAACCACATGTTGAAGGACAGGTTCCGGCTGTGCTATTACTCCATGGTTTTGCCAGCCAAAAAGATGAAGTCGGCGATATGTATAAACGTCTGACCGCCGCCTTAGGCGAACAGGGGATTGCCTCGTTGCGGATCGATTTTCGCGGCTGGGGCGAAAGTGCAGGCCAGATGGCGAAAAGTACCATCCAGAGCCAGGTTGAAGATGCTGCAACAGCTTATCAGTACCTTGCTCAGCTGAAATTTGTTGATCCGAAACGGATTGGCGTGGTCGGCTTCAGTCTGGGCGGAGGGATTGCAATTGTCTCGGCAGCTCAACATGTTCAATGGTACAAATCAATGGTCCTCTGGTCGTCGGTCGGCGATTTTTACGCGGATTTGCTCGCCTCTTTAGGGCAGAAAAATTCTGAAAAAGCTGAACAGGACGGACAGGTAACGATTGATTTAGGCTGGCGCGAAGTCACCTTAGGCTCGGAATTTTTCAAAAGCTTGAAACTTTATGAGTTAACACAGGAAATCAGCAAATATCCTGGTGCATTCCTGGCGATTGCAGGGACTGAAGATTTTTCAATCGCCTATGTTGACGGTTATTTAGATGCGGCGCAAGGATCGCCCAAAGAAAAATTTGTAATTGAAGGGGCTGATCATATATTTGGCGTGTTAGGAGAAGATCAAACAACCGCTAACAGCGTGATTGAGAAAACCGTGCAATGGTTTAAAGAAACCTTGTAATACAAAAAAATCGGGTTTCTTCGAGAAACCCGGTTTTTCGAGGAGAATGAAAAAGAAAACAGCTATGCCGCAGTTTGACGTGATTGGAATTGGTGTGAATGTAGTGGATATTCTGGTGCAGCTTCCCTCGCATGTAGAAATAGGCGGGAAGCAAAAGGTGGATCACCTGACGATTCAGGGTGGAGGCCCGGCGGGCACCGGAAGCTGCGTCTGCGCCGCCCTGGGATGGCGCACTGGATTTGTAGCACAATTTGGAAACGATATGTTGAGTCAGGTGGCGCAATTGGAGTTCGAAACGCGTGGAATCTTGCCTGATCTGTTCCTTGAGAATCCCCAGGCGCGACCGTGTGCAGCGAATGTCCATATCGATCCGCATACCGCCGAACGCACCATTTTTTTTACAAGAGATGGGTATCAATACCTGAAGCCCACGGATTTACCGGTCGAGGTCATGCAAACAGCCAGAGTCTTATTGCTTGATGGCTACGAACCAGAGGCAGCACTCGCTGCTCTGGAAGCAATACAAGGCACGCCGTGTCGTTCTGTGCTCGATGTCGAACAGGGTGATGAGGATGATCTGTTGAGACTCATTGCGCTTGCCACGGATGTGATTCTTCCTATGGCGACAGCTCGCATGTTAACAGGAAAAAGCTCGCCGGAAGATGTTCTGCAAGCATTATCTCGAAAAACATGCGGACAGCTTGTCGTGACCGAAGGCATCCTGGGAAGCTGGGCTTTGACGCCGGAAGGCACCATTCATCAACCGGCGTTTCAGGTCAATGCCGTTGATACGAACGGATGCGGCGATGTCTTTCATGGGGCTTATGCTGCCGGAATTCTGGCTGACATGCCGCTTGCCATTCGTCTGGAATTTTCAGCATGGCTGGCTTCGTTAACCGCTGGCTTCGTTGGGGGACGAACAGGTATCCCGTGCCAGAAGGACTTAGCGTCTTTGGATCAAAGTCGTTTGAGTTCGGTGTTGACGCATTATGTCGGCCAATTTTCGCAGAGAGCATGACAAGGAGCATAAAAACCTTGACAATTGTGGAATATTGAAAAAGAACCTGATAAATTTTTTGCGTTCAATCGCATAACATTAAACGTTTTTTCTGTCAATTTCTCGGATTAATGAGCTATTTCCCGGAGGATGACAGGAATTCTTTTAATTGTTTTCAGCGTGTTAGAAACAGTTTCATTGAAACACAGAGAAAAACATAGAGAAAAGGTTAATATTAATATGTTTAATCCAGCACTGCGTAGAGTAGGAGTATATGTTGATGTGGCGAATCTGGCCATGAATGGCGGCTATGGTATGCGCTATGACGTGCTGCGCGAGTTTGCTTGCCGCGATAACGCTGAGCCAATCCGCCTGAATGCGTATGTCAGTTTTGACGCCGACCGGGCAGAGATTGATTACGCCTATAAAGAAGGGCAGTATGGTTTTTATTCATTATTGCGAGATTTTGGGTATAAGGTCATTCAAAAAAATGTACACTGGTATGTGGATGAAAGCGGCAATCGTTTTGGGAAAGCGAATGCCGACCTGGATATGGCAGTTGACGCCTTGCTGCAATCGAAAAATATGGATCGGGTACTGCTCGTGACTGGTGACGGCGATTTTATCCGGGTTGTTCAGGCTTTGCAAAATAGCGGATGCCGCGTCGAAGTCGTGGCGTTCGAAAATGTCTCTTCAGATTTACGACGCGAAGCCGATTTATTTATCTCCGGCTATCTCATCCCGAATTTATTGCCGACCAATCCCACGCCAAACAAGGCATATTGGGGCAGTATCGGTTCGCGTATGCGCGGAGTGTGTTATAATCACACGGCAAAAGGCTACGGTTTCCTGCGAGCAATGAAAACAATTGCGCCGGATTTATGGAGAATTGATTCTCGTCAGAAAGAATCTCCGTATTACAGCGTCTTTTTTCACGATTCGCAGTTGCCAGCAGAAGTAAGTTTTGCAGAATTGCCGAGTCGTACCCTCATTTTTGAATTTGAGGTCGCCGAAGCGGACGGACATGAGAGCGGAATTCAAGCTAAAAACATGCAGCTTGTCAGTCCGCAACGCCGCCTGCAATCAAGTTATTATCACAATCAGAAATAACGTGAATGTTCAGAAAAACCGAGTTTTTTGAAAAACTCGGTTTTATATCTGTTATCTGAAACCGGCTTTTTCCCGGATTTGTTCTTCAAGCTTGCGAATTATCTGGTCAAGATCGCCTAGCTTTGCCAGATTGTATTTTTGTCCGAAGGATTCGATCATAGTATGCAACACCATAATAAAACTTTCCAGCACGCCAAAATCATAGGGATCTATCGCTATTGAACCGCATGACGGCAGGTTGCGAAAATTCAATTTTTGATCCAAAATGTCAAGCGGAAGCACATGGGCTAAATCACGTTTATTATATTGAAAAACAAGAGGAATGGTACGAATATTCATGCCTTTCAGCGATAAATTCTGGGCGAGATTTTTTAAACTGTTCAGATTCTCTTGATGACGAGCAATTTCGGAATCTGCAACGAATATGACCGCATCTGCGCCAGTGAGCACCATTTTTCGGGTGGCATTGTATTTGACCTCGCCAGGTACTGTATAAATTTTTACATGTAAGGTCATCCAATCAATTTTGCCAAAATCCATGGGAAGCAGGTCAAAAAATAAGGTGCGATCACCCTCTGTATCCAATGAAAACAGATTTCTGGTTTTGAGCGGATCAAATTTATGGTGCAGCCATTGTAAACTGGTAGTTTTCCCACCGAAGGCAGGTCCGTAATAAACAATTTTCGCAATAATCTCTCCAGTATTATAATTGAACTGAGGCATAATTGTTACATTCCTTGAATACTCTTGTGCCATCTTACCTGTTCACAATGAAAATCAATATCACCAACTACATGGCAATGCGCATTGAATTTGTCAAGAGAAGTTCACACAAAACGGAGTTTTCTCGTAAAAATACTCGTGCGCTTCAGGAGAAAGGTATTTTTCCCTTGACAATCTGATTTTTTATTGCGTATCAGTCTTTCGGACAGTTTTGATTTCACTCCCTTAATTTCCCCGTAAGCGGCAGGGCTGTCCAGTTTTCGCGGGAAGTCTCTGTGCCCCTCCCTGTTGTTCCCGCCTCAAACGGAGTGAGGCAGATGGACTTCTTTCGCTTGCGCGGCATTTGAATCGCACGGGGGATAAAAAAGAGGAGAGGGAACGTGAAGACCGTCCAGACTGTTGGAACATAGAATGTCTGTATCTTTGGATCCTAAGATTCCTTGGGATATGTCAATCTCTTGACTGAAATTTCCTTCCTTTGTGCATTAAATGGTTGTAATGTCCACAAGACCTGGAAAAGAGTGGGAAAGAGATTGTACATATCAAACTTTTCTTGTCGGAATACGAGGTGAATGTTATGAAAAAGTTACTTTTTGGCGGTGTTCTGGTGGTATTTGTTTTCGCAGTATGTGGTGGAAACAGCTTTGCGCAACGTCCTGATCAACTCAAATTTGTCTCTGGTCCTCCGGGAGGTACCTGGTTTTCGCTGGGCGGCACAATTTCTGACATTATGACCAAAGAAGTCATTTCCACAACAGCTTCAACTGGCGGCGGAGTCAGCAATGTGGTCAATATTCATCAGGGAAAAGCGGATCTTGGCCTTTCTGCAGCACTTCTGGGAATGCCTGCCACAAGAGGAGAAGAACCGTTTAAATCTCCTTTACCAAATACCTATTGTTTAGCGAACCTGTATAAGCAGTATTTCTATTTTATCGTCCGGGCAGATTATGCGCAAAAACATGGCGTCAAGACGTTGGCAGATGTGTTTGATAAAAAACTTCCAATCCGGGTCGCTTCTTTAGCTCCGGGCACAGTGAGCGAATTTGCGGTTCGACATGCTTTCAAGGCCGCCGGATCATCCTATGATGATATTAAGGCGTTAGGAGGGAAGATTGAATACGCTTCTTACGAAGATGGAGCGAATCTGCTGGCAGACAACCACATTGATGCTTTTGTTTTTACGGTCTCCAGTCCGGCATCAATTATTCTGCAGATTGAAACCCAGTTAGATATTCTGATTCTTCCGACAGATCAGAAAATTCTTGACACCATGAAGGCCGATTGGGGAACGGCGACGCATATCATTCCGAAAGGCACGTATAAATGTGCGACAGAAGATATTCCAGTGATTGGGGATTATACGAACCTCTTGATTCGTGGGGATTTACCTGAAGATCTAGTTTATGAGATGACCAAGGCCCTGTTTGAAAATAAGGAGACGCTCGTCCAATCCATTAGCGCTCTTGAAGAATTAAACCCGAAAGATGGATCATCAGATACGGTTTTTCCCATTCACCCTGGTGCGGAAAGATATTACAAAGAAGTCGGGGTGTTGCCGTAAACGTTTTGTATATAAGGTTGTTTCGGGAAAGTCTTCCCGAAACAACCGAACGAAGACGAGAGGAGTTGAACTTTGAGAAAACTCAAGGGATGGGAATTTCATGTCACCTATCTCATCATACTTTTGATGGGGCTTTTTCATTTATATACGGCGATGTTTGGAGTGAAGGAAGCGTATCTGCAACGGATGATCCACCTGACCTTCGTGCTGCCCTTAGCCTTTCTGATATATCCGGCATATAAAAGCTCGGCGTCTCTGGAGCACATTCCGATTTATGATTGGATACTCGCGGTTGTCTCTGTGATTCCCGGTGTGTACGCCATCCTTCATTACGATGAGATCTCGACGAGAATTGTACAGGTGGATGAAGTTACACGCTCACAACTGCTTTTGGGAATCATCTTAACCGTTGTCCTGCTTGAAGTGACGCGCCGGGTGGTTGGCTGGCCCCTGGCCTTGATAGGCTTACTTTTTGCCGCCTACATGCTCTATGGCCATCATCTGCCCGGTATGCTGCGGGGATTTCAATTTTCCTTGCCTGAAGTTATTGAACAACTCTATCTCACCAGTGAAGGGATTCTCGGTATCCCCCTCGGTGTGTCAGCGACTTATGTAATTATCTTTCTGATTTTCGGCGGATTTCTGAACCTGAGCGGCATCGGCGAGTATTTTATGAGTATTGCAATTGTGTTAACTGGTAAGGCTCGTGGCGGACCAGCCAAAATTGCCGTCGTGTCAAGCGGATTGTTCGGAATGCTCTCAGGCAGTGCGGTCGCGAACGTCTATGGTACGGGTACCTTTACCATCCCGCTGATGAAGCGCATCGGCTATTCTTCCCAATTCGCCGGAGCGGTTGAAGCGGTAGCCTCGAGCGGCGGACAGATCATGCCGCCGATTATGGGAGCGGCCGCCTTTATTATTGCTTCGTTTCTGGGAGTGCCCTATAAAGATGTGATGATTTCAGCCTTAGTCCCGGCCGTTCTGTACTATTTTGCGATTGGCGTGATGGTACACTATCGGGCGGTCAGGCGCGATTTGCGCGGCATGACCGAGGAAGAGTTACCAAATAAAAGAACGGTGCTGAGAAAACTGTACATGGTGGCGCCAGTGCTGGTGCTGATTTATATGCTGCTTGTCGGCTATACCCCCATGTGGGCTGCCGTCATCAGCATTCTGGTCACTATTGCGTTCTCGTTGCCGCATAAAGAACATCGGTTGGGACCGAAAGCCATGCTTGATGCGATTGTGGACGGAGGAAGAAATATCGTGGTCGTGGCAATTGCCTGCGCCTGCGCCGGAATCGTGGTTGGTTCATTGACGTTGACAGGTTTTGGATTCAAATTCGTGACTGCGATGTTTTCCCTCAGTCAGGGGGTTCCATTTCTGGCGTTATTTTTGATTATGCTGATTTGTATTATACTTGGCATGGGGCTGCCGACGACGGGGGCCTATATTCTTGCCTCGGCTCTGGGCGTGCCTGCCTTGATTAAATTAGGCTTTACGCCCATAGCGTGCCATCTATTTGTCTTTTATTTTGCGATTGTGTCGGCCATTACGCCGCCGGTCGCGCTGGCCGCGTATGCGGCCTCCAGTATTTCCGGCGCCTCTCCGATGAAAACCGGGTTCATGGCTTCCCGGCTTGGGTTTGTCGCCTATCTGCTCCCCTTTGCGTTTATGTATGATCTCGGCTTTTTACTCAGAGGTTCCCTGGTGCCTAACCTCGTCACGATCATTCTGGGAAGTGTTGGCGTCACTGGCCTGGCATTAGCCTTAGAAGGCTTTATTCAGCGTGAACTCATGCTCTGGGAACGAGGACTGCTGATGATAGGCGGTCTTTTCACCTTGTTTCCCTTGTTTTCGGTAAAATTAGCAGGGCTTGTGATTGTGGCTGCGGCTTACCTGTTTGCTCGGAGAGAAAAAAATCAAGGAGCCTGAAACCACTGCAATACAAATAGAAGCGACGCAGCATCTGGGGAAAATTAGAAAGAACAAAGAGTAGTAACTTAACTTAAAGGAACACGGTATGAATCTTACTGAAGTAAACAACGTCATATCTTCTTTCCTGGAAAATTCAAAAAGCAACAGGATACCAGAGTTAGGAGGAATAAAAATTTATGATGCACCGATTATCGGTATTGCATCAGGAGATGACCCATTGTTTATTAAGTTAAAGGAGAACAATGTGATCGGGAAATTCCATAATACTCCTCGGGAATGGCTTCCAGAAGCCGTATCTGTCATTTCATATTTCCTTCCGTTCTCTCGTGAAATAAGAATTTCCAATAGAGCTGATAAAATGAAACCGTCAATCGGATGGCTTTATGGAAGAGTGGAAGGTGAATTGGTGAATAATGAGGTAAGAAAAACTATAGCAGAATTTATTTCAGATGTTGGAGGGAAAGCATCAATTCCTTCATTCGAGTCGAATTTTACAGTAATTGAAAGAAACAGTAATTGGTCTGAGAGGCATGTCGCATTTATTGCAGGGCTAGGGACTTTCAGTTTAAGTAAATCGCTGATAACTGAAAAAGGTTGCGCCGGCAGAATTGGAAGCGTTATTACAAATATTCAATTCCAACCGACAGAAAGAAAATATAGCGGCCTCTATGAATATTGTTCAATGTGCTTGGCTTGTATTCAAAGATGTCCTGCAAATGCAATTGATAACACCGGAAAAAAACATCAACCATGTTCTGATTTTTTAGATAAAACGCTGAACATCTTTGCGCCGCGTTACGGATGTGGAAAATGTCAGACGAAAGTTCCTTGTGAAAGTGGTATTCCCCAAAAGTGTCCTGCAAGTACAGTAGCTGCCACCCTGTGCCGCCCCTGAAGCGGGGCGTCCATGCATACACGCTTTCCTATTCCTACATGCCATGACGCCACGAGAGCCAGGACATCATTTTTGCCGTTGACAATGCACGAATTGAGGCGAAGCAGCACGTTAACCCTCTTATACATAGACCAGGAGTGCGCGTCTGGCAAACCAACTCTTCGCGCAGACATCGTCCACCTAAAAAGTGAGAAAAACCTTATCAGTTCATGTATTAGAAAAGGAAAGGATAAAAACAAATGAGTATGAATGACAAAATTTCTGAAACCGCGATAGCGATAGCATCATTACGTGCCTTATCAAATTATGAAACTGATGTAACAGTTCAAAGCCATGATGAGTTCGCTGAATTATTTTTGCCTGAGGATCGGCAAACCGCATTGAGAACGCTGAACTCAAGAGAGCAAATCAAGCAACATATTCCGAAAGGGATGTATGAATATGTCATTGCGAGAGCGAAATATTTCGATGGTGTTTTTGTTGATGCGATCAAAAATCCTCTTGAACAAATCGTGTTGTTAGGAGCAGGCTATGATAGTCGCCCGTATCGCTTTCATTCGCTGATTACCACAACAAGGATATTCGAATTAGATATGAAACCGACTCAAGATCATAAGCTGGCCTGTTTACGTCAACATCACATGGATATCCATCACAATATTTCGTTCATCCCGATGAATTTTGAAACAGAAGACCCCATTGCAATGCTTTATCAATACGGATATGACAACGGGAAGCAAACACTCTTTTTATGGGAGGGCGTGACATTTTATTTATCACGCGATACGGTAACGCGAATGCTGAAAACATTAAAAGAACATTCTGGTTCCAGAAGTCGTATCTGTTTTGATTTTCAAACAATACAGCATGAGCGCGATCTGATTCAGACAGGGCTACAGGAAGAGGTGATTCAATTTGGCATTGAATCAGGGAACATCGTCAATTTCGTCAATGCTCATCAATATCGTGTTGTCGAGCATATAACAGCAGATGACATGGAACGGCGATTTCTGACATTACAAAATGGTGAACTCTTTGGAAGAATCATGCCAATGATGAACTTTCTCCTCATCGAGCATGAATAAATTGGGGTTGTAACAGGGAGAGACATGGTCAGCTTTTCACTCCCCGTAAATTTCCCGGCGTGAGGGTTCCGCCGGGAAAGGTCGCAATAGAGAAGGAGGGTTGGGGAGTGAATTGTGCTTTTAGTTGTTGCTAATATATTTTTTCACCACCAGCGACGCATTTGTGCCTCCAAATCCGAAGGAGTTGGAAATGGCAGCGTTGACAGTGACGTGACGCACCTCATTGGGCACATAATCCAGATCGCAATCAGGATCAGGCGTTTCATAGTTGATGGTGGGATGTACCACGTCGTGTTTGACGGAGAGGGCAGCGGCAATCAACTCTATCGCGCCAGCGGCGCCCAACGTATGTCCGACCATGGATTTGGTCGAGCTAATGACAAGGTCGGCTGAGTGGCTGTTGAATACCTTTTTAATCGCCAGGGTTTCAAATTTATCATTAAAGGGTGTGGATGTGCCATGGGCGTTGACATAATCGATCTCTTTCGGACTGAGACTGGCATCGTCAAGTGCCCGCTGCATACAACGACTGACCCCGTTTCCTTCTGGATCAGGACTGGTAATGTGATAAGCGTCCGCTGTGGCTGCATAGCCGACAAGCTCAGCATAGATTCTGGCATTACGAGCAAGTGCGTGTTCCAGGGATTCCAGAATTAAGATACCGCTCCCTTCTCCAATCACAAAGCCATCGCGATCCTTATCAAAAGGACGGCTCGCGTGCGCGGGATCATCGTTACGGGTGGATAAGGCGCGCATATTGGCAAACCCTGCCACTGAAAGCGGCGTGATGCAGGATTCGGTGCCACCGGTCAGCATAACATCCATCTCGCCATGCTGGATGTAGCGCAAAGCCTCACCAATGGCATGAGCGCCTGTGGCGCAGGCGGTTGCCACGGAGATATTCGTGCCCTGAAATCCATAGCGGATCGAAAGCTGTCCCGGCGCCAAGTTGATAATTTCCATAGGAATAAAAAATGGCGAGACGCGTTTCGCGCCCTTTTCCAGCAAAATACGGTACTGTTCTTCCAGAGTTTTCAGACCTCCCATGCCAGAGCCAACCAATACGCCGGCGCGAGTGCGGTCGAGATGATCGAGTGCAAGGTTCGCATCGGAGATCGCCATATCCGCTGCCGCAATCGCCAATTGCACAAAGGCATCCATGCGTTTTGCTTCTTTTTTATCAATGAACGTTGTGGGATCAAAGTCTTTAATTTCCGCAGCCACCTGGGAAGAGTGGTCGCTCGGATCAAACGATGTAATTCTACTGGTTCCGGAAACCCCGGCTTTTGCATTTTCCCAGAAGGTTTCCACTGTGTTGCCAATCGGGGTTATGGCCCCCATGCCTGTAATAACGACTCGTTTTTTCATAGTGTTATACCTTTAAAGGTGTCGGCGGGACACCGGCACTCCCATAAATCTGACATGTGTTCTATATGTGTGATTCAATATAGGTAATTGCATCATTCACGGTCGAAATATTTTCGGCGTCTTCATCGGGAATCTCAATTCCAAATTCTTCTTCCAGCGCCATGACTAATTCAACTGTATCGAGAGAATCAGCGCCCAGATCATCAACAAATGAAGCGTGTGAAGTCACTTCTGTGATTTCGACTCCAAGTTGCGACGCGATAATTTCTTTGACTTTATCGGTGTGTGCCATTGTTAATCTCCTCTATATTCTTGGAGTGTCAAAGCTCTGCTTTGTCAGCGAAAGCAAAAGCTCTTCGCACTTCGGTTTTACCATTGGATAATAGATGAAGCCCAGGTAACGCCGGCCCCAAAAGCAACAGCTAACACTGTATCCCCTTCCTGAAGTTTGCCCACACTCCGGGCTTTGTCAAACGCGGTTGGCACGGTAGCGGCCGATGAGTTGCCATAATAGTCAATCGTCACCATCACTTTTTCCATAGGAATGTTCAGCTTTTTGGCAATCGCTTCCATAATGCGGATATTCGCCTGATGCGGAACGACCAGATCAATATCCTGGACGGTAAGATTATTGTGTTCCAGCGCGACGTGGCAGGCGTCAACCATGGCCTTTACAGCGATTTTAAACAATTCATTCCCGCGCATTTTTACATAATGCAACCCATCATACAAAGTTTCATGACTCGCCGGATTTAAGGATCCTCCGCCAGGAATGAAGAGTTTATCTCCCTGGCTTCCATCAGAGAACAGATGGGTTGATTTCACAATCCGGCTATCATCCTTCGACGTGGTCGCTTCCAGAAGCATGGCACCTGCGCCGTCTGAAAAGAGCACGCAGGTATCGCGGTTACTCCAATCAACAAACTTTGAAAACATGTCGGCACCAATAACCAGAACGCGCCGATACATTCCACTGCGGATAAACTGATCGCCAATCGAAAGGGCGTATAAAAACCCGCTGCACGCCGCCGATACATCAAAGGCGACAGCTCGAGCCGCTCCTAATTTGTGCTGAACAATACAGGCGGTCGATGGCATGGGCATGTCAGGCGTGACGGTTCCCAGTACGATCATATCAAGATCGAGAGGATCGATCATCGCGTCTTTTAAGGCACGTTCTGCGGCCCCAAACGCCAGATGAGAAACCGGAATCCCATCCAGGGCAATTCGGCGTTCTTTAATGCCAGTGCGTTCTTGAATCCATTGATCGCTGGTTTCCACAATTGACTCAAGTTCCAAATTGGTCATGACGCGATCCGGGACATACGCGCCTGTTCCTATAATTTTCGATCTGATCATATGTTATGAAAATATCCATGACTCCGTACAGGCATTCAACATTATTTTACCGATAGCGGACGAACACCCTGGCCGCGTCATGAACATTTTATACTCGTTTTCTCTTTGTGATTCAACATCTTCACGAATGGATCAATGATCGCTTCTCTTTTATAGCGAAATCCGTGCCAACTTGAAGAAAAGACGACATTTCGTCCGGGACTTGAAACAATTTTCTTCCTTTTTTTCCTTGATTTTTAAAGCAATCCAGGAGGAAGTGATACGAGAAAAATACTTGTGAGTATTTTACAGTGCGCGAGATTGTCTTTTTGAACTAATCAGAAAAATCGTTGCGATTACGAGAGAAAAAACAACAAAATCCCTGAAAATAGGCGAAGAACATGCGAGGGGATCTGCTTTTCAAAAAGAAAAGTGTCTTGTTTCAGACAGGCTATTTTCTGGGGATTATCTGATATACAGGGAAAAGTATATCTTTGTGTCTAAAAAGAAACAGGTGTGTCGTATAATATACACGTATCATAAATTGTTCGTGATTCATCTATGACTATTCAAGAATATTATCCGTTGAAGTCTCTGACAACCTTCAATATCGGCGGTCCTGCCAGATATTTTATTGAAGCTCATTCTCAGAATGACGTGGCGCAGGCTTTGCAATTTGCGCAAAGTAACAGGTTACAATTATTTATCTTAGGCGGAGGCAGCAATGTTCTTGTCAGCGATAAGGGGTTTCCGGGGCTTGTGTTAACGCTTCGCTTGAAAAACTTCGAGGTCGTCAAAGAACATGACGAATATATCTGGCTCAAAGTCGCTGCCGGAGAAGTGTGGGACGATGTCGTCAACAGGGTTGTCAACGCCGGCTGGTGGGGTATTGAAAATTTATCTTCTATTCCTGGACGTGTAGGCGCATTGGCAATTCAAAATGTAGGGGCCTACGGCCAGGAAGCCGGGGATGTGATTGAAACAGTCGAAGTCTGTGAGGTCGCAACCGGCGAACACAATATCCTTTTTCATGATGATTGTCAGTTTGGTTATCGCACCAGTGTGTTTAATTCCTCATTACAAGGAAAATATTTAATTCTTACGACTGTCCTGCGTTTAAAGAAAAATGGCATCCCCAATCTCGGTTACAGAGAACTACGCGAGTTTTTTACAGAAAAGGGCAGCCCTACTCTTCAAAAAATCCGTTCGGCAGTCATCGCCATTCGCCGGAAGAAGCTTCCTGACCCGGAGCAAATTGGGAACGCCGGGTCGTTTTTTAAAAATTTTTTGTTAGCTCCGCAAGAATTCGAACAATTGTGTCAAACTATCACATGTTCTCTGGGGCATGCAGCATCAGCCAAAATCCGAGCACTGCGCTCGCCGCAAGTAGAAGGACTTCCCATGATTAAAGTTCCGACGGCCTTATTATTAGATCTGTGTGCAGTAAAAGGCTGGCATGTCGGAGGAGCCGCAGTGTATCATCGTCATCCGTTGATTCTTATCAATGCAACAGGGTATGCGACAGCTCATGAGGTTTTGAGTTTGGTACAAAAAATTCGACAACAGGTGTCTCGTTACACCGGGCTTACCCTTGTGTCTGAACCTGCAATGGTCGGCTTTGAAGAACAAGAATTGCGCGCCTACCTCTCATGAGAAGCAACAATTCACATTTCTTCACTCATCATAACTTGACGGTTACGTGTTTGGAACGGCTCTCGGGTAATAAAACTGATACCAAGTAACACGCAGGCAATGCCGAGCAGGTGAGACGGCACGAACGGCTCTTTCAGAATAATGTATGACAGCAACACAGCACTTACAGGCCAAACCCCTGTAAAAACCGCTGCGGTACTGGCCGGCACTTTTGAAAGCCCGCGAAACCAGAGCATGAACGCAATAACAGTTACGACAACGCCGTAGTAAACGATATTCAGCCAATCTGTCATGGTTGTGTGTGCAAAAACAAAAGTTTGAGCTTCAAAGATGGCAAACGGCAGGAACATGAAAAATCCCAGAATGCTCATGAGCGTCGTTCCTGCCAGAGGAGTAACTTTTTCTGAAGCCATTTTCCTGAAAATGGTAAACAGAGCTTCACCTATGACCGCGCCAAAGATCAGGAAATTTCCCAACAGAGGATGACTCCCGCGCTCAAAACTAGTGGCTGTCCCGGTCAGATTGAGAGCGAGTATTCCTAAAAGCGTGAGCGCAATCCCTATCCCCTTATACCACGTCAACCGTTCTTTCAGAAACAGAAAAGAAATTACGCCAAGCACAGCAGGGGTGGTGCTTGTAATAATTCCACTTTCAGCGGCCGTCGTGAATTTCAGACCATACAACAAGAACACACTAAACAGAAACACTCCTGTCAATGTTTGCAAAAACAGGAACAGCCAATCCGTACGGGTCAGAGACGGGATCCCCTTCTCATTGACAAACAATACGGGTATCAATATGACCGAAGCAATGGCAAATCTCAAGCCCGCCCCAAGAAAGACAGGAAAGCTGGCAATAAGAAGTTTCCCCACAACAACCGAACTACCCACAATTGCCATAGCAAAAGTGAGTTCAAGATAGGCTCTTACCTTTTTGTTCAACAACATAGACTCTTTACTGCCCTTACTTATTTTGGGATCAGGCGGACTTCTGACCCGAATTTTTGCATCACGACCTGAAAGTTTTTCGCATCTGTTTCTCTTGCGCCATAAGCAATAATACAGGGCGTATGTTCGACAAGTTCCTGAGGCGTACGGGTTAAGCCTTCAACTTTTGATAAAATATGGATAATATGTCTCGGATTTTTACCTGCGTCAACTAACTCAATATCATAACGTGGTTCTTTGGAACGTTCGTCGGATGCGGCGTCAACGGTTTCTTGTCCTAACAATCTCTCTTCAGGTTCATACTCAGGTTCAAGCAAAATAGGCGTCGGCTCTAAAAATGAAGGCAGCGGCTCCTCTATTATACGCCTCTCTTGTTGTTCGACTGATTCGTGTTGGTCTGCCTGAGAGGTTTCAGGCTCAAAAATAGGCGTCACATCTAGGTCGCTAGATTCAAACATCTTCTCAGCAGGTTCGACAGTTATGACAACCGAATTATCATCAAGGATTCTTAGGTCTTCAGAAACGGTATTTTCAGTATCAATCACCTTTCTCCCGGTAGGCTCCTCTTCTTCTGTCAATTCGATAATTTGGGTGTTGCGTTCTACGAGCATTTCAAAACGTTCACCTTCAATTTCTACTTCTTCAGGAATTTTGTAGTCAACTGTTTCGTCAGCGTGTTCTCTTTCCAGAGGTTCAAAAAAGTGCTCTTTCTGTTGAGGTTCTTCTTCTATGGTTTCAATGATTTCTTCTGAAAGAATTTCTTCAGGTTCCAATTCCGTGACCACAATTTTGTGCTCTTCTTCGGCACTTACCAGAGATTCCTCCTGAGGCAGGGCTTCTGTCTCAGCAATCACAATCTCCTCATTACTCATACGATCTCCAGGTGTTACGCTTTCTTCGTATTCGCCAGAACTTGCTGCTGAAGCTGCTATCATAATATTAAGCTCTTCCATGCCTGTCTCTGCATCGTGATTTTCAACTTTTTCTTCCTGGGAGGGCATGTTCATTTCAGGCGTTTCTTTCTTTTCTGGTTTCGGCGCATTCATAAAAGCATCGGTTGTTTCTTGTTCCCTTATAGGCGCTTCAAATTCGATCTCTTCAGGTTTTTTCTGGCGAAGGCGTCGTATCCCCCAAAAACCGATTATAAGAAATGCCAGAATATTCAACGGTAAGGATAACGCATACAACCAGAACCGTTCTCGAGAGCTACGCTCCTGCGTCTGGGTCTGCAACTCGTTCAGTTGATTATACGCTGTAGTGCGTTCAATTTTTTCCGCCTGTAAGGCTTCGTCTTTTTTCGTTATCTCCTCTTGCAACGCTACAAGCTCATGCTGTAATTGATTTATTTCGTTTTGTTTGACTTCGGACAATTCTTTCTGATCATCAATCATGCGAGCCACATCAGCTAATTTGGCTTCCAGAGCCTCAATTTCTTTGGTCAGTTTCGCTATACGTCGATCTTTTTCGGCAATTGTTTTCTGATGCTGTTTATTGGCTTGTTCCAATTTTTGAATAGTTACCTGAACATGACTTTGAGCAGAAGAATCGGGAGCAGAAACAGTTCGAGAACTCTGCGAATGAGGCGTGGGGGTAGGCTGTGCAGGAGTTGTTGGTTTTGAAAGACCGGAACTGTGAACCCAACCGATCTGCCCATTAGGAGCCTTGATTTTAAGCCAGTCGCCGGAAGCCTCTCCTGTCCATTCTACAGGAGTGCCTATGCGCAGCGTTCCTATCAAGGTCTCATCAGCAGATCTTGGTTCATCTCGAAACTCAAAATGATCCTGGAGCACCTTTAAGGTTTCAACAGCATAAGCCTGCTTAGAAGGGTGCAGACAGAAAACCACCATTAACAGACAAAAAACTATTAAAGATATCCATATCTTTTTCATAGCGATTCATCCTGTAAAATATTAAGTAATGGTAACTATTTCGCACAGACTTCTCGTCCAACAAGGTTGTTGGACGAGAAGTCTGTGTCACCGGCACCGTTCTCTCGGCAAAAAGGCTGTTTACCGCTGCGTAAATAGTTACGAGTCATGATAAATACTTTCTTTGTACATCAGAAACCGACAAACACCATCTCTTCAATTTAAAGCGTATCATACTCATCTCGTAATTCTCGAGATGCAGAGGAATCAAACTGTAAAAATCCGGAAAATTCATAGACGATATTTCCGGTATCTGTAACTGTCATATTGGCGTAGCCTTTACGCACGAGATCTTCAAGCGCGGTATCAGCTTCTTCAAGTGAAAGCGAGCTATTGGCCGCAAGTTCTAAAGGTGTAAGTCTTCCCTGAAATTTACGGGCGAGCTTGAGAATTGTTATTTCAAGGGTTTTGGCCGGATTAGCATCTGGTTCAGGTTTATGGCGAGGATTCTGAGTCTGTGATGGCTGATATGACGACTGTGTGGAGGCAGAATAGGCTGATTGCCCCTGGATATTGATATTCACGGTTGGTCCCTGGCGCAATTGCCATTTCAAATTTTCTTGTTCTACCATCTCGCCAATACGAAATAAATCAATGAGCTGTCCAATGCCGAAAAAACCCCAGGTGAGCCAGTAAAGCAAGCCCGTTCCGTATTTCCCTAAATAAAAACGATGAGCTCCTCCCAGAAAGGGAAACCAGGCAAAACACCATAGAAGATATGCAATTCCTGATGATTTCATATATGCTCCGTTCTTCTTCCATTAAACATTAAAAATATAAGTAATCATACATATTTTTTGTCCATCAGAAACCAGGTTTTTTCAAAAACCAGTTTCGCAGATTAAGGATTTTTCTTCTAAAAATATCCTTATGACATAGACTTCCTGACTTGTCAAGAGATATTCTTGGTTCACATTTGACAAAGATAAAAAAGTGTCTCTCTGCCGTTGATCCCCTCGAAAAGAAGATTTTCACATAACAATATTGACAAATTAGAGGCTTTGCATTATTGATTGTTTTTGCCTGTCATCTGACTGAATACTCATGTTATGAGGGAGCATAGCGAGGCAATGATCTCTATCGTTCTTATTAACTGGAATGGCAAACGGTTTCTGCCCGATTGTCTGCGTTCTATTGCGGCACAATCACAGCAACCGTCTGAAATATTTGTGATAGATAATGCTTCGACAGATGGTTCGCAGGAATTGCTGCTGCGCGAACAACACCATTATTGCTATCAACTCGTGTGTAATGAACGCAACCTGGGGTATTGTGGCGGAGCGAACCAGGGAATTCGGCAAACACGCGGAAAATACATTGTTTTATTAAATCCCGATGTCATTCTGGATGCCATGTTTCTCGAACAATTATTTAACATCGCGGAACAGCACGAACATTGTGGAATTCTCACAGGGAAACTCTTGCGTTTTGACCGGCAAACCCTGGACTCTACCGGCCAATTCTTACGAAAAAATTTTTCTCCTTTTGAACGTGGCTATGGCGAACCAGATCGCGGACAATATGATCAAGCCGGATTTGTATTTTCCTCTTGTGGCGCCGTTGTCTGGTATCGGCGCGCTATGCTCGACGACATTCAACTCGATGGCGAATATTTTGATGAATCCTATTTTGCCTTTTACGAAGATTTAGATATTGGCTGGCGAGCGCAATTATCAGGCTGGAAAGCCTATTACGCGCCAACCGCTGTGGCTTATCATTATCGGGGTGGCGGATTAAGCGAACAAAAAAGGAGTAAGCACTGGTTTGAAGCGCTTCCATTTCTGCCATCGGTCAGTTTCATCGAAAAGCCGGTATTCATTCAGCGCCATATTCTCATGAATCGCTATCTGACATTGTTGAAAAATGCCGCATGGCGGGAGATATTTCATGGATTGCCGGCGATTTGTTCCTATGAATTGCTTGCATGGGGCTATATGCTTTGCGTCCGTCCGATATTACTGGCGATGCTGCGCGATATGTTGAAAATTCTCCCGACAGTACGCTGGAAACGAAGAGAAATTCAGCGACGAAGGGTAGTTGATGCGGCATACATCAGAAAATACATCCGCTGAAGTTCGTCAGCGGTTCTGATAAGTTTTCCCTTGACAGAAATCCTCGGATTTTCCTATTCTTACTTCCATTTTCTGAAGTAGGTGTGCCGTATCTCATAACCCACTCTGAACCGTTATGAACAAGAGATTAGGGATTAGGGATTAGGATGGTTGCTGCCACCCGTCAACCCCTGGTTGCTAATCCATGTAACATGGATTATAAGGAAACATTAAATTTACCAAAAACAGATTTTCCCATGCGCGCCAATCTTCAAAAACGCGAACCGGAATTACTGGAAAAATGGGAAAAAGAAGATATTTATCATCAAATTCAAGCCAAGTCAGCCGGACGACCGAAATATGTTTTGCACGATGGTCCACCGTATGCAAATGGGCGTATTCACCTTGGAACAGCCTTAAATAAAATTTTGAAAGATATTATTATCAAATCAAAAACCATGATGGGATACGACTCGCCGTATATCCCGGGTTGGGATTGCCATGGATTGCCCATTGAGCATAATGTAGAAGTCGAACTGACCCAGGCCGGAAAACATCTCAATAAGAGCGAGATTCGACGATATTGTCGAAAGTACGCTGAAAAATTTCTTGATATCCAACGAGAAGAATTCAAACGCCTGGGAGTATTTGGCGACTGGGAACATCCCTACATTACCATGGATTATGCCTATGAAGCGTTGACCATGCGTGAATTTGGGAAATTTGTCGAAACGGAAAGTGTTGATAAACGGTTGAAAGCCGTGCGATGGTGCATTTTCTGTGAAACCGCTTTAGCGGAAGCAGAAGTTGAATATGAAACTGATATATCGCCGTCGGTTTATGTCGCATTTCCATTCACCTCAAGCCCTAAAGAACTTGCGCCGGAACTTGATGGAAAAACGGTCTTTGTGGTGATCTGGACCACCACTCCCTGGACTCTGCCGGCGAACTTAGCCATTGCCTTCCACCCAGATCTTTCGTATGTGGCGGTTGAAGTTGAAGGCCGCGTCTATATTTTTGCGGAAGGGTTTTTAGAAGATCTGGTGAAACGATTTGGCTGGACCACGTATCAGATTCTGGCGACATTTCCGGGAAAACGGCTTGAAGGTTTTGAATGCCGCCATCCTTTTCTTGAGCGAGCTTCAAAACTGATTCTGGCTGATTACGTGACCCTTGAACAAGGCACCGGTTGCGTCCATACGGCGCCGGGGCATGGACAGGAAGACTATGAAACCGGCTTGCGTTATGGATTGGAGATTTACGCGCCAGTTGACAATCAGGGGAAATTTACCAAAGAGGTCGAGCATTTTGCCGGAATGCAAGTCTTTCAGGCCAATAAAGCGATTATTGAACTCATGAAACAAAACGGCAGCTTAATGGCAAGCGAGAAGGTGGAGCATCAATACCCTCATTGCTGGCGTTGTAAAAAACCGGTGATCTTTCGAGCTACGGCCCAATGGTTCATTATGATGGATCGCAATAACCTGCGACAAAAAGCTCTTGAGAGTATCCGTCATCATGTGCGTTGGATCCCGGAATGGGGGCAGGACCGCATCTACAGCATGATCGAAAATCGGCCTGACTGGTGTATTTCCCGACAACGAGCCTGGGGTGTGCCGATTGTCGCCTTCTATTGTAATGAGTGTAATACGCTGCTCCTTAAAAAAGAGATTGTTGATTATGTCGCCGATAAAGTCGTTACGAGCGGTGCAGATGTGTGGTTTGATCTGCCGGAGAGCGAACTCTTGCCGCCGGGTACAACCTGTGAACATTGCGGTGGGACAACCTTTACCAAAGAGACCGATATTTTAGATGTCTGGTTTGATTCCGGTGTCAGCCATGCGGCCGTCTGTGAACCTCATCCGGATCTGACCTGGCCGGTTGATATGTATTTGGAGGGAAGCGATCAGCACCGCGGCTGGTTTCATAGTTCCTTGTTAGAAGCGATTGGTACGCGTGGAGTCGCGCCGTATCGAGCAGTATTGACCCATGGATACACTGTTGATGGCGAAGGGAAGAAAATGTCCAAATCTCTCGGCAATACGGTAGCGCCGCAAGACGTCATCAAACAATACGGCGCGGAAATCCTGCGCCTGTGGGTGTCGCACGAAGATTATCGCACGGACATCACCATTTCAGATCAAATTTTGCAGCATATTGCGGATGCCTATCGTCGTATCCGTAACACCTGTCGTTATATCCTAGGGAATCTTTATGATTTTGATCCTGAACAGAACAGGGTGGCATACGATGACCTGCTAGAAATTGACCGATGGGCGCTGCATCGCCTTCAAAATATGATTCAGCGCGTGCGCAAGGCTTATGATGATTTTGAATTTCATCTCTTCTTCCACACGTTTCATAATTTTTGCGTGGTGGATATGAGTGCATTTTACCTTGATATTCTGAAAGATCGGATGTATACGGCGAAAGCGGATTCTCAGGCGCGACGTTCCGGACAAACAGCGATGTATGAAATCTTGAGCGTCATGGTCAAACTCATGGCGCCGATCCTGACATTTACGGCTGAAGAATGTTGGGGGTATCTCGCGAAAGATGGAAAAAGCGTACACCTTCAGGATTTCCCAGAGGTCAACCCGGCCTGGATAAACGTTGAATTGGATGAACGTTGGAGTCAATTGATGGACATCCGCGGCGAGATTCTGAAACACCTGGAAATGGCAAGAAAAGAGAAAACGATCGGTCATTCATTGGATGCGCTGGTAGAACTTTATGCCTCGGGCAAAGTGTACACGCTTCTCAAAGCCTTTGAAGATCGTCTGGATGATATTTGCATTGTGTCGGCCGTTCACATCTTTAATGAAAACGCAGAGGTTCCGGCGGACGCTGTTGCGGTCGAAATACTGGAGAAGTTTCATATTCGTATTGGCAAAGCTGCCGGAGAAAAGTGTCCACGCTGCTGGCACTATCGCACGACTATCGGTGCAGACGCTGAATACCCTGAGGTTTGCACACAGTGTGCTGCGGCGTTACGTTAAGTCTTATGTTGCTGACGAGGCAGCAGACGATCTTTCACATCGTCTGCTGTCCTGTTCAATAATTGGCTCGAGTACAACAACTTATTCATGGATAAACAGGTACAGCGATTTTATCAAAAAGGTCTTCACGCAAATAGTCGCGGAAACTGGCTGCTGGCATTACAGCATTTCAAGAAGTGTTTAGAGCTGGACCCGGCTTGCGCTCAGGCGCATTATGAAATCGGAATGCTCTACTACAAACAAGGACAGCACGAAATTGCGCTTGAACACATGCAACAAGCCGTGGAGTATAACACTTCGAACGTACAAATTCACTTTGCCTTAGCCAATATCTATTTGACTTCTGATCAGCCAGAGAAAGCGATTGAAATTTATCACGATATTGAACAGTTTAACGCAGAACCGACTCCGGCGTTGTACCTGAATTTAGGCATAGCGTACAATGCGATTGGCGATAAGCAGAAAGCGATTCAATACTTTGAAAAATCAATCGAACTGGCGCCTCATAATCTGGAAGCATTAAACAGCCTGGGGAAGGTCTACTACGAAAATGGCGATCTGGAAAAGGCAAGGGCGATTTTTCAACGAGTCATCCGGTTGAACCCTAATAATCCGATGGGACACCAAATGTTAGGATTTATTTACAACCAGGATGAACAATGGGAAAAAGCGATTCACGAATGGGATCAGGTGCTCGCAGCATATCCGAATCGGGAAGATATGCTGTATTACATCGGACGCGCCTGGGGCAAACTCGGAGAATTCAATAAGGCGATCTCAATGTTAAAAAAGGTGTTGGATGTCAATCCGAAAAATGTGCAGGCCCGGATTGATCTCGGCGTGATCTATTTCAATACAAAGTATTACGATCACGCTATTCAGGAATTGCGATATGCTGAACGTCTTGAACCAAGAAATTCGGCCATCAAGCAGCTTCTGGCTGACGCCCTGCGGCAGAAAAATTTCTATCGTTAACATGTTCTCGTGTACGGGAAACGCGATATGTTTGTCATTGCTCTATGAGAACGTGATCGCGCTTCCGAGGGGGATTGTTATGATTTCAGGAATTGTAACATTAATTATCATGCTTGTGATTATCCTCGTCTTTACTATTGTGCTGAAATTAGTTCGCGTTGGGATCACTCTGGCAATTATTATCGGGATAGTGGCGTTAGTTCTGCATTTTTTGAAAAAGAAACATTCGTAATGAATTATGGCATATCATTCTTTACCGACTCATGACGGCTGTCCAGATAGTTCTGAAGAATGATTGTTGCCGCAACTTTATCAATAATGGCCGCTTTTTTCTTTTTGGTTACATGTCCCATATCAAGGATTTTGTTGGCGGCGATCGTTGAAAATCGTTCATCCCAGGTGACAACAGGCAGGCGAAACGTCGTTCTTAACAGTGTGGCAAAGTTCAAAATTTTTCTGGTCTGGGCATCAAATTCGCCGCTCATTGTGAATGGAATCCCGACCACAACTTCTTTGACATGATGTTGATGAATTAATTTTTGCAACTGATAGACGTCTTGTCTGATGTTTTTTCTGCGAATGGTCGTAATCCCCTGGGCTGTCCATCCCAATGTATCACTAATTGCGATGCCAATAGTGGCGTCGCCGACATCAAGCCCTAAAATTTTTGACATACGAATGCTCCTTTTTGACAAGATCGAAGAGACGCTAAAATGATTTTATACGAACATCTGGCAGCTATGTCTGTATTTTTATAAGACAAGACGTACAACCCTGAAACAAGTTGAATTTTTCGGAGCGTGTTTTCTCTCAAAACAGTAACGATGCGCGTTTTTTTATGAAGAGAGAAAAAAATACTTGCATTCTGAGAGAAAATGCGTAGGATAAAAGAACAATACTGATGTCCATAACCGGCATAACGCTTTAATAGGGAAGATGCTATGATGAGAAGACTTGACTCTGTAATCCAACGTAGCAACATCGTTGCTTTTTTGTACGCGCTTTTTTTTAAAAATCTTCTCAAAAAATTCATTCTGTTGATAATTGCTGTCGGGCTTTTTTGGTGCTTTCCTGCTTCTATTCCGTATATTCCTCCGAATATTCCGGAGACTCCCCCTGCTGAGATTGCTCATGAAGCAACACCTTCAGTGTATGATCCCTTCCCCTTTCCTGAAGAATTGCACGATCAGGTGGATTTTTGGAAAAAAATCTTTACCCAGTATACTACGAGGCAGGCAGTTATTCATGATGATTGGTATGTCAATGTGATCTATGAAGTTGTTGATATTGATGGCAAAACATTTAAAACTGAAAAAGATGGATGGGAATACGTCAGACAGCGAAAGACTGAGTACGAGCGACAGCTTGCAAAGCTGTCGCAGCATTGGGGCGAGTTGAAGCGGATGTCAGAGCCAGAGCGGCGTTTGTATAACTTATTCAAAGATCTGCCTGAATCTAAAAATTTTCAACACAAAGATGCGAATGCGCGGGTACGAATTCAGGCTGGGCAGGCTGATCGGTTTAAAGAAGGAATTATTCAAGCGGGGCACTACCTTTCAGCGATGAAACAGATTTTTGCAGAATATGAGCTTCCTGAAAAACTTGTATATTTGCCTCTGATTGAGTCAGCGTTCAATCCGGCGGCGACTTCCTTTGTCGGGGCAGCAGGCATGTGGCAATTCATGGAAGGGACCGCCCGGCAATATAAACTGAAGATCGCTCCTCTTTTTGACGAACGCCGCGATCCGTTGCGAGCCACGCGTGCGGCGGCTGAAATGCTTGCGTATAATTATAAAACCACGCAATCATGGCCCCTGGCAATTACTGCTTATAATTTCGGATTACAAGGGATAAAAAATGCGGCAAAAGCTGTTGAATCAGACGATATTGTCACGATTATACAGACCTACACCGGTCCTCGTTTCGGATTTGCCTCGCGCAATTTTTATGTGGAATTTTTGGCGGCTGTGGATGTATGTCTGCGCTATACGGAATATTTCGGAGAGCTTGAAATACATCCACCTCTGGCGCTGACTCAGGTGAAAATCCCGGATTACGTGGAAGCGAAAACATTGACGAAATATACGCCGCTCTCACTGGGCGAATTAAAGAAATTGAATCCGGCGCTGAACTCTTCCGTATTTACTCCAGGGAACTTTCTGCCTAGAGAGTACGCGTTGAATATTCCGACCACACATAAACATGCATTTGAATCCGGCTACGCTTCAATTCCTGCGGCATTGAAATATCAATATGTGGCAGCGAAGGCGACTCATCTCGTACAAAAAGGGCAAACGCTTTCAGCAATTGCGAAACGCTATGATACCTCTGTGCGCGCAATTATGAAAGCTAATGCTATTTCTAATCCACGTAGAATTAGGGTAGGGCAAAAATTGAAAATCCCTGGTGGGTACGTAGCAATTGCCTCAAAGACTCCAAAAGCATCTCGAACAAGTTCTCCTGTTGCGAAAACCCGTTCACATAATGTAAAAAAGGGACAAACATTGATTATGATCGCAGGGTTGTATAATACTTCTGCTGAAGCCATTGCGCAATTGAATGGGATTAAAAATCCTCGGAATTTAAAAGCCGGACAGACACTAAAAATTCCTGCCGCGCGGGCAGAGACAGCGGCATCATCGGCAGGAGCAGAGAAAGAACATCGTGTAGAAAAAGGGCAGACGCTCGAGATGATCGCCAAACTTCATAATAGTTCGATTCAGGCCATTGCTCAGGTGAATGCTATTAAAAACCCACGCAAACTGAAGGTCGGACAAATCTTAAAAATTCCCGAAGGCTAACAGAATAGAGCCTTTACCAGGGTTGAGTTGACGGGTTCAAGAGGGTGTCCAGACTCCCGGAGTCTGACACCCAGGCTTATTATGCCAGCATGACAGCACAAAAGAGAGACGATCATGAGAAAAACATTGTATCAATTACTGAGCCAACTTGAGATCAATCCCCACACTCTTGAACAGGCGCGTCAACGCCAGGTTGAACAGGGAGGAATGTTGCGGGAACATTTAATCGAACTCAGAGCTTTGACTCCGGAAGCCTTTTCTGAACAAGTCTCACAACATCTTCGCGTTCCCTACATTGATCTTGAGACGCGAGTGATTCCAGATGATGTATTAAAACTGTTATCACGCGAAAAAGCTGAAAGATACCTTGCGCTTCCGTTTGAATTAAATGAACGCCATCGGCGGTTATCGGTGACTATGGCTGACCCAACAGATATGTCAACGATTGATGAACTCAAATTTGTGATCGGTTACACCGTGATTCCTCACTTTACGCCTGAAGATGAACTTATTGAACGGATCCACCAGGAATATACTCGCCTGGAGGAAAAAGAAGTCACTGCACCAGATGGAATAATCCAGAGCGAGGCATCTGAAGATCAAGGGCAGGTCATTGATGTTGCTGCGCTTCTGAATTCAGATGTGCCTGTTTCTCAATTTATCGGACAAATTTTTTCTGTTGCGTCCACAAAAGGCGCGCATGAAATTGCAATCGGTTTTGCTACCGTAAAATTTTTTGTCGTCGGTAAAGGATGCCAATCCATAGAGATTGCTCCTTCCGCCATGCAACTCATCCTTTCTCGGTTCAAACGTTTATTTGCCCTTGAAGTTGGGGATCCGGGGCGTTTATACTCTAAAGGCCATGCTGTTTTAAAAGGATCCAATAAAAAAGAGAGGACTCTTTCCTATCTTGTTTATCCCACAGTGCATGGAGAAGAGATCCTGATAAAACTCAACGATCCTGCGCAACTCCCTGTATTTGACGAATTGGCCATGGATCCTCGTGCATTGCAGACCTTACACAACACATTGCAACAACCTTTCGGAAGTGTTCTGGTTACCGGAACGGCTCGCAGCGGGGTGACGACTACATTATATACCTTACTCCAGGCCATGAATACCCCACAGCGTCATATTCTTTCAATAGAATATCCGGTTGAGTGTTATCTTGAAGGTGTTTTTCAAGGACAGGTGGCGCAACATCCGTCCGAAACATTTACGCAGTTTATTGACTACGCTCGCGCCCAACACCCTGACATTTTAATGATTGATGCGATTTCCGAACCTGGCATAGCAAAACAGATATTTTCTTTAGCATCGGAGATGTTCGTATTAAGTTCGCTTATGGCGGTTGATACCGCCAGCGCCGTGATAAGACTTGCCTGCCTGTGTACTCCGGAGACCATCGCAGAACGGGTCAATTGCCTTACTTCTCAACGACTGGTCAGAAAGATTTGCCAGGTCTGTAAAGAAAAAATTCCTTTAGCACAAACCTATCGGGAGAAACTAGGCTTCTCCTCTGATGATGAATGTTATGCCGGTAAGGGATGTGAACATTGTGAGTACACAGGGTATGAGGGGGTGCTTCCTCTCTTTGAAGTGATGTTGTTTACTCCAGAGATACGACAGGCTGTCTTAGAATCTCAGCATGTCAAAGATTTACGACACCTTTTAGTGGAACAAGGCCAGGTGTCATTACGCGAAGACGGGATGAGAAAAGTAAAACATGGGTTAACGACTGTTCAGGAAGTTTTGAAAGCGACAATGTTGTAATCTGTGAGATGAACGTCTCTTCAGCGCTGATCGCTCTTAGTTGTCCGATGAGCTATGGAGAGGCGTCATGAGATCAAAATGGATAAGTTGCTAAAGTTGCTGTATGATGAAGCCATGATTACTGAAGAGCAATATCAACAGGTGCTCAAAGAATGTGAACGCTCCATGAGTAGTTGCGATACAGTTCTCGAAAAATATGGTTTTCTTCGCGAACAGGATCTGCTGACCTTTCTGGGGGAGAAATTCCACCTGTCGGTAGTGAATTGGGACAGGTATCACTCGGATCCGGATTTATTGGAACTCATCCCAAAACATGTCGCAGTCAAATATACGATCTTCCCATATGCGCTTGAACGCGGTAAGCGGCAGAATAAAATTACTCTGGCCATTGCTAACCCTTCAAATATATCAGCCATTGATGATATTGCCTTTATGACAGGGTCGATCGTTAAGACGGAACTTGCCTCGACACATGCGATCCTCGATGCAATTCAGAAGTATTATGGGCCAGCGGAGATTACGCCCGGAACCCCAGACGATCGGGAGCAGCAGGAAAAACGGGCACTATTACCAACCATAACGCCATCTGGGTGGGCAGAGTTCGATGCGCTGTTACCGGAATTATTCAGCGCCGCCGACAGTATAGAAGAAGACCTTCTTGCCGGACTTGATCATGACCATCCCTCAACCAGATCCCTGGTCGAACTCCTTGAAGTTGCGGTAAAACGTGGAGCTTCGGAAATACACATCGAGCCGTACGGACAGGAACAGCGTATACGTTTCCGTGTGCAGGGAGTTTTGTATGAACATACCTTTATCTCGGAACAGATCGGGCGAGGGATGGTCCAGAGGCTCCGCAGAATCTGCCAACGCGCAGAACTCTCTCCTACCCCAACGACAGGAATAAAGAATAAACAGGAAGCCTGGAATGGCAGTTTTTCGACAGGGTTCATTCAGGAACAATTCCTGACTATTCATATCACAACATACCCTTCGATATCTGGAGAAAAAGTACTATTAAGCCTTCAACATGGAACTTTTCCTGAAAGCCTTAACGCTCTCGGATGTGACGAACTGTCATCAAAGATGTTGGAGCGTCTCTTAAGTAGACCTCAGGGGGTATTGTTAGTTGTCGATCCTCCAAACTATGGCAACGTCGCTACGTTGTATACAATTCTGCACCAGTTTGTCCAACCTGAAAAAGTTACCCTATCAGTAGAACAAAAGGTTGACGTCGTGCTTCCACATGTGACCCAAATTCCGTATAACTCGCAGATGACCTATCAGGATTGGTATGCGCTCCTGTCATATCGCGCCCCAGATCTCCTGGCGTTGAAAAATCTCGATCACCCTCTTTTAGAACAGCTCTCCCTTGAATTTGCTTCCAGCGCTATAGTACTCGCGTCTTTCATTGCGCACGATTTTGCCGATGGGTTATGCACATTTCTGGCTCATTTGGACGCTATATTTGGTAAACAAGCGCAAAAGAAGATTTTTCTCGCGTTAGATGCTTTGGGCGGTATTTTGTCGCAACGTGTGATCCGAACCCTCTGCCCCCATTGTAAAGAAGAAGTTGCTCTATCGGAATCAGATCAAGAGTTTCTGCACGGGTTAGGCGATCAGTTGGAGTCGCGTGCGGCGTATATTGCCAAAGGCTGCTCTGAATGCCTGGAAACCGGGTATTTGGGGCAAACAGGATTATTTGAACTGGTGAAACTCGACAAAGGGTTAAAGCAATTTCTTCTTCAAAGTCATCCGCTTTCCTCGCTTCATGTTCGAAACTTTTTAGCAGAAATGTCTGAAGATACGCTCAAATCTCGGGCGATTCAAAAGGTTCGGCAGGGCATAACGTCGGTCGCGGAAATACGACGAATACTCTTCTAAAATGTTGAACCGTGACTCAAGTGATTCAAGTTTCAAGTGACTCAAGTGACTAAAGTTTAAGAAAGCCTTCTCAACTTTAGCCACTTGTAACTTGGATCGCCCGAAACGTTCGTCATGGATCAACTTCTTTCAACAGGAGTCACTTGTAACTCAGGATGCAGTATGTCACTTCTACATACGGTGAGAAACGTACAGCGAGTCCGACATATCGCAACGGTTCTGATTAAACATGGGTTTGGACAGGTTATTGAAAAACTTGATTTAGAATATCGCATTTTTGTCAAAAAGTTTGCCAAAACATCTTCGGATATCCAGCCGCAACTCTCTATTGCAGAACGCTCACGCATGGTGCTTGAGGAACTCGGTCCGACATTTGCCAAACTCGGTCAGGTGCTAAGCACTCGCCCCGATCTGTTGCCGGCGAGTTTCATTTATGAGTTCAAAAAATTACAAGATCACGTTTCCCCGATCAGTTTTGATGAAATTTCGGATCAAATCACGATTTCCTTAGGAAAATCCCCTGATCAAATTTTTTCATTTTTCGACCCTCGTCCGATTGCTTCAGCCTCTATCGGACAGGTACATCAGGCGATACTCCGTTCGACGAATGAAAAGGTTGTTGTGAAAGTGCAGCGTCCTTCTATTCGGTCCATCATTGAAAGCGATCTGGATATCTTGTACCTTTTGGCTCGCCTGATTGAGCATAGTATTCAAGAAACACAGACCTATAGTCCCACCGGCATTATTCAGGAATTTGATAAAGCCATTCATCGCGAATTGGATTATACCATTGAAGCGCAAAATATTATTCGATTCCGCCATAATTTCGAACATGATCGCACAGTGTATGCACCCAGGGTCTATCGAGACTTCAGCACCAGAAATGTCTTGGTTATTGAATTTGTCGAAGGCACGAAAATTTCTGAACTGAAAAACTCGGCCGAAGAAAAAAGCCGCATTGCCAGAAACGGGTTTCGCAGTATTTTAAAACAAATTTTTATAGACGGATTTTTTCATGGAGATCCGCACCCCGGCAACTTGTTTGTGATGGAAAATCTTGCGATAGCCTTTCTGGATTTTGGCATGATGGGCAGACTCGATCAGGAAATGAAAGACGAACTTGCCGATCTGTTGATTGCGGTGATTAACCAGGATGTCAAACAGATTGCGGAAATCCTGGCGAATATCGGTACGCAGACCGAGAAGATTAACATGCGCGTGTTTCGCAATGATGTCTCAGATATTTTGGATCGTTATTACGGTGTGCCTTTACATCAGATTGAGTTAGGCAAAGTGACGCGTGAAATGATGGAAGTGGCCCTGAAACATCACGTAAAGATTCCCCCAGATTATACGTTGATGATCAAAGCGCTGTTAACCATTGAAAGTATTGGGAAGCAACTGGATCCGAATCTCAATGCGATTGAAGAAGCTCGTCCCATGGTGACCAGAATTTTACGAGAACGGTGGAATCCTCAGCGGATGGCGTCTCAATCGCTCACCACTTTCAAAAATCTGGCGCAGACTTTTACTGATATTCCTCTCCAGTTACATCAAATTCTGGATGAAATGCGCAATGGGAAACTGCGCATAGAATTTGAACATGTCCACCTCGAACGCTTAATTCTGGTGCTTGATACGGCTAGCAATCGTATCGCTGCCAGCCTTGTATTGGCGGCGCTGATCATCGGTTCGTCAATTATTATGCATACGGATAAAGGCCCGATGTTTATGGATTTTCCGCTTCTGGGGATCATTGGATTTGTGTCTGCCGGGGTGATCGGTTTCTGGCTGCTGCTCTCTATTATTCGGTCCGGAAAATTGTAATGCGGGATTTTCTCGCCACTTCAATATTGACAAGTGTAGGAATGACAGTATATTAATACTCCGGACTGTCTGATTTAAGAAATAATACAACGTGAGTTCGGGATAAGGTTTTTCGGATATTTTTCTTATCCCGAACTCACGTTAATATACCCATTATTCAGTTGCATTGACGTGTCTTTAAACAGACCTGTATCCCCCGGATGCTTTGTCAATCCTCATGAACCATGCTGTAATCAGGTAACTGTTCAGGCATAGGGGCGAACAGTCTTGTTTGCCGAACTATAAGTGATGCTTTATGAGCGTACAACAGCCTTTAGATGAAATTGCTGTTTCAAATCTGGAACAACAGCGACGACAATATTGGGAACATGTTCGTCAATTTTTTGAACAGATTCCGTTGCTGTCTCCCCAAAAAATGTTTGATCTGCTCTCCCGCTATCATTATCACGGCCAGGAAGAGGCCCGCAAAGCCGTGACGCTTTTGGCCTATCGCCATGTTCGCCGTTTGAAGCGAATTTATCTGGAAGGAGTTCCCCGCGAACAACTTCCGCCAAAATCGAATTATCTGATGATTGGCCCCACTGGTTGTGGGAAGACCTTTCTGATCGAACTTCTTTTTCGTAAAATTCTGAAACTTCCGACCGTTATTGTTGATGTGACCCAGCTTTCAGAAACCGGATATGTTGGCAATGATACCTGCACTATTTTAACGACCCTCTTAGATCATACTGGCCGCGATCCGGTCGCCGCCTCAGCCGGCATTATTTGTCTCGATGAGTTCGACAAACTGGCTACAACGCAGAATCAGGCTCGCTTTGATGGACAAGGCACTACCAAAGATGTCAGTGGGTTTGGCGTTCAACGGGAATTACTGCGCATTCTTGAAGGAACGGAGATGATGGTGCCGCTTGATATGAACAATACCATGTATAGCCAACGCATGCTGTTGCAAACCCAGGATATTACATTCATTGCCTGCGGTACATTTTCCGGACTAAAAGGCGTGACCACCCATCTCAATCCTCGAATCGGCTTTAATTCTTCGCTTCAATTGGAAGCCTGCAACGCAATTCGAAAGATTGCTGTGCAGTATGAAGATCAAGAGATTAATGATATTGAAAATTTTCAAGTCTATGGCTTTATTCCTGAATTGATGGGACGATTTACGCGGATTGTCTCGCTCAGCCCCCTGGATCGAGAGACATTGAAAGCGATTCTGCTCGATTCGGTTGTCAAAAAATTCTATCATGAATTTAAAGAGGAAGGCATTCTATTACGCATTGAGAAACAGGTCATTCAGCACATTGTGGAGCAAAGTTTCAAACGACAAACCGGGGCCCGGGGACTGGCATCTATCTTGATGAAATATCTTGAAGACGCCGCATTTCTCTCATTTTGTCATCAACACGTGCATACTGTTACCCTTCGTATGAAGGGTAAAGAGGTGGCGACAGAACTTCACTAATTTCCGTTAGAGGAGAAGCTCTGTTTTTGAAGCGGATGCAGAGCTTTTGCACTCCTCTCTCGAACATGATGGAAAATTATCAGGAGCAAGCGCAAGCCCCGCAGGAAACTCTTGCGCGACTCGAGCTTCTTCAACAACTCAAGGAAACCGAGGTCGCGGAAACTGAAGCTGCGGCCATTCAACTTGTCGTGATTTCTCTGGATGGCGACCTGTATGGCATAAAGATTCTGGCAGTCAGAGAAATTCTTAAAATCCCTCATATTACCCGACTGCCTTGCGCCCCCGATTATATTATCGGTGTGATGAGCGTGCGGGGAGACGTCCATGCCGTTGTCAACTTGAAGAATTTTTTACACCTGGGCGATAGCCCCATAACAAGTCAGAGTCGGATTATTATGGTAGAAACAGAGGGCTTGGTAACAGGGATGCTTATTGATGCTATGGTAGATATTATTCATGTTCCGGAAACCAGTTTTCTCCCGCTTTCTGATAATACATATTCTGCAATTCAAGAGTATGTGGAAGGAAAACTGCGCTGGAACGACGAATTCATTACATTATTGCGGATCGAGACAATTATACAAAATATCGTCGTCGATCAAACCTGATAGGCATAAAAGATTAATAAGGATCGCATACAACTTGACATTTTACGCTGTTCTTATAATCACGTCCGTATGAAAACACCCCATGAGATAACAACATCAAAGGGTAAAAAAGGCAAGCGGTTTTCCTGGAAGATGTTAGGGATAGGGATACTGATACTCATCATGTGCGGCCTGGTCGGAGGCTGGTCACTCTGGCAACATCATACCCGACAGATTTCAACGCAAGCAATTTATGCGTTATTGGACACCAGAGCGAACGGATTGAGGCACAAAAATTTAGCGCAATATCTCTCATGCTTTTCTTCGTCATATCAGAGTAAAACGCAAACCTTTTCAGATTTACAGGCATCCGCTGCTCGTTGGTTTGACCAATTTGCCACAATTCACGTTACGTTTCACGTACTTGATATTCAATTTGAAGGGAAACGCGCTCTTGTTGAAAATCGCTATAAATTTTCGCTAACTGATGCTGATGGAGAAACTTTAGAACTGGCGCAGCGAGAATTATTACAGATACACCGTGAACGTGGCGAGTGGAAAATTATCCAATCATTGTCACTTCAATAAGTGGTGTTTCACGCAAAAGTTGGGTAATCCGTGGTTATAGGCATCCTTCTCGTTAGGTATGAAAGGAGATTTTTTGATTTTAATTGTTGACGATAGCCGCATGAATCGTATGGTACTGAGTAAGAGCCTGGCCCAGGAAGGGTATGACTTCATTGAAGCTGAGAATGCGGATGTGGCGTTAAAGATGCTTGATTATCGGAAACCTGATCTCATTCTTTTGGACGTCGTTATGCCAGAAATGTCGGGATTTGATCTCTGCCGCCTGTTAAAACAGCAGGAATCAACGCGTGAAATCCCGATTATTTTTATTACCACCCTGGATAGTACCGAAGACAAGATTCGCGGACTGGAACTGGGCGCTGTGGATTTTATTACCAAGCCCTTTAATACGGCTGAAATTCTGGCCAGAGTCCGCACGCAAGTCACCCTGCAAAAAATGTATCGCACGATCCTGGAAACCAATCAGCGAATTGCGAAAGATTTGGATACGGCGCGACAAATTCAACGTAATCTGCTGCCTGCGCCACAGGGAACAGTCATAGGGCAGCAAATCGCTTTTGATTATGTCTATATTCCCTGCGATGAATTGGGTGGGGACTTTTTTGATATCTATCAAATCAATGAGCACAAAGTCTTATTTTATATCCTTGATGTCTCGGGGCATGGAGTGGCATCCTCATTAATTACGATTTTCACCAAAATCTTTTTTAGTGTTCATTCTCAATCTGAAGAGAATCCCAGCCATCTCTTGCATAAGCTGAACGAACAATTTTTTCGTGAACGCCTGAGCGAGAAATATATCACGATTTTTTTGGGAATCCTGGATTTGCAAAAAAATCTTCTCACCTGGAGTTCTGCTGGTCAGGGCGTTGCGCCGATTTTATATACTGAAGATTATGAAGAGGTGCTGGCCATGCATTCTTTCCCGATTGGGTTGCTTGAGAATGCAAGCTATGTCAATGCTGCCTGCGAATTTCCATCAGGGGCATCATTATTGATGTATTCAGATGGTGTGACAGATATTTGCGTCGGTGAAGGCATTCCGATCTTTGAAGAAAATTCTCTGGTTCACTATATTCACACCCATAAAAGTCAGGATAACCATAGTATGGTGAGCTCGTTGTCCTCATATATCAATCATCTGGCCCAAACCGATGATTTTCCTGATGACGTCACCATCTTTTTATTGAGACGGTTGTAATATGAAAAATCAAGAAGAACGTGTATTCATCGGTCAATATGAAACAACGTTTATTTTTAAACCTGAAGGGCGGTTGACCCAAAAGTCGCTATGGAATGTCAATGCCGCGGTCAAACAGTGCATGGAAAATGAGACGATTGCGCACTTACTTATAGATATTACCCGATGTTCCTACATGGATAGCACCATTTTAGGCGTGCTGGCCCGCTGGGCTATTTCTTTTGCCCGGACTCACCAGGATCCCCCGTTTCTTCTGGGCTTAGACGAAAATCCATTGAAAAACATCTTTCGACGAATGAACCTGATAACATTGTTTCACATTTCAACCAGTATCCCCATCGTAGAGACAAATGCGCTCTCACAATTATCGTTTTCAGAGCAGTTCTCGACTGATGAATACGCTGAACACATTCTCTCGGCCCACGAGACTCTGGCAGAACTTTCTCCTCAAAATGCCAGGGAATTTGCCGCAGTCCTTCAATGTCTGAAGGCAGAACTAAAAAGAGAATAGAAAAGGAATTAGAAGCGAACGTCAAAGGCAGGATATTTTCCCGAATAAGCAGCGACGTCTTCCTGAACCTGAGTGACATGAGCCATACGCGGCCCCTGGTGACACCAATCAATCATTTGCCCGACAGCAGTGTCTTCTCCTTCAATCAGTAATTCAACCCGACCATCCGAGGCATTTTTCACCCACCCGGTGACACCTAAAAGATGGGCTTGCCTGATGGCACTATAACGAAAGGCCACGCCCTGGACTCGTCCGGACACATATACATGTCTGCCAATCTTTGCCACAGCAGCGTCTCCTTGTCAAATTAATGGCGTTTCCGGTTGCTCATCCTCGTCTTGTGAGAGAATTACCCGTTTTTTTGGATATTCCTCTTCCATAATCATCGCGTATATCGTATCCTGAAATTCCTGAAGTTTCTTGTCCGCATTTTTGAGAAGCGATCTCCGATGGCCAATAATAGACCGCATTTCTTGCACCATGGTCTCAAGCCCGTCCATATTCTCGTGAAACTCTTCAGGAAAGCTCATGTTTTCGTTCTCAGCGTCTGTTCGGAAAATTTTCATACAATAAGGATCCTCGTGGTTGGCGGTAAGTCTTTGTTGACCTCACATAAAGTATAAGTTCTTCAAGACACAATAGCAAGAGATCACAGTGAAAAATTTGCGTATTTCCATCAAAATCTCATTTTTCACAGATGGCAGTGGAAAAGTCGGCAGAATAGATTCCGAGAATCCTGAATGCCCATTTTTCTGACAACAAGAAAAGCGTGCTGACAAAAAAAGCAAGTATTTATTTGACAAAAAGCAGTCTTACGAAACAAAACATATCAAAGAAACCGACGTTTGACGAATAAGAAGGATTTTTTTAAGGGATTTTGGAGTGCAAAGCATGACACAACATGAACGATGTCCTCAATTACAAAATCTTCCCCCGAATGTTCAACAATTTTGGGAAGAAAAACAACAAGAGTGCGGCGAACAAGTCATGTTATTTTCGTATGCGGTGTGGTTGGAGTCGCCGATCACTTCTGTTCGAGAGAAAAGCGGGATTCTGTATTTAATGGAACGTAATCTGTGGTTTGAAGATTTCCCCAAGCCCCCGTTTTTTCTCTTTAATCGGGCCGATACCTACAAGAAGACGCGCCTACAGATTCCTCGCACGACGATTCTCTCAGTAGAATTAGTTAAAAAATCAGGGCTTGAAATTCGTTCACAACGGGAAAAACCTCGAACAGGTGTAATACAAAAGTTCTGTTCTCTGTTTACCCCTGATCCCGTATATCTTCGCGTGATGTGTGAGGTTGAAGGCAAAGAGTCCGGCATATATTATTTTCGAGAGGTAAACGAATCGGATGCCTGGATCCAGGCATTTAAAGACTGAACCTCTTCAAGAAACCCGGCCTTTCTGTGATGTCCAGCAAAAACATGGAAGATATTGTACAGCGTTTTTTCAGGGAAATTCAAGCCTTACGTCACAAGGTAGAACTCGCAGAGAGATATTCTCCTCTGTCGAGTCGAGGCATCATCGAGGCGATGCTGCGACGACGAGGGTTTCTGGAGATCAAATACCCGTCAGGAGACGATCTCCTACTTCCCCAAAAGCACACCAAAAAAGCGAAAGATGTACTTTACCATCTAATGCAGAAATATTCGTTTCGGATTTTTGCCCGCGATCTGATCACGCACATTGACGATATCGCACCGGAACATCTCACCAGGTATTGTTCGGAAGAGGTCGCTCAGAATTATCTGGCAACATTGATGCAGCACCGGCTCTTACGTCAAACTCAGGAGGGAACCTATCAATTTCCAAACCAGCATGCCATCAATTTTGGTGAGACCTTAGAGTGGTTTGTCGCGCAAGTGATAGAACGGGAGTTTGCTTCTCCGGCAATCTGGGGCACCTGTTTTAAACACGATGATATAAGCGGAGATTATGATGTCCTCTGTGCTGTTGAAGGACGATTAACCTATATCGAAGTGAAGTCTTCGCCGCCGAAGCATATTGAGATGTCTGAAGTGATCGCTTTTATGAATCGCGTTCAACATCTGCGCCCTGATGTTGTCATTTTTTTAGAGGATACTCACCTTCGCATGAAAGATAAATTAGCAGGAATGTTTACAGAAGAAATGCGTCGCCGTTATGGAAGCCTCGCCGAAAAAGACTTGTCTGTTCAACGGTTACATGGCGAGATTTTCACCATTCAACGCCGATTGTTTATCACGAACACCAAGCCGGATCTTATTTCAAATCTTCGTATCTGCCTCAAGCATGCGCTGGCAGGAATAGAGCTTTCAGAACCAAAATCGGGTTTCTTGAAGAAACCCGATTTTTTCCATGTTAATTAGCGATCCAAAGATCGACCCGCGCGCCTGCCGGCACAATAGACCGGGAACGCGGCGACTGATTGATGACGAGCCTGGCTCCTGTTTGCGCATTTTGCACCAGAATAACATTTCCAACCACCAATCCGGCTTTTTGGATGGCAAAAATGGCATCAGCCTGATGCATCCGCATTACATTCGGCACGGGTACAGGCCCTGTGACCATCATTTGATTCTGAGTATACACTGGCAGCGTCGAATATGGTGTAGAATATCCCTGTTGGGTCGGCCACGTCTGCTGCATTGGCTGAACATATTGAATCTGTCCTGTTTGCGGAGTTGTCCAGGCTTGCGAAGTGGACCACCCCTGCGGAACCGCATACCATTGAGAAGGATGCTGCTGGGGAACAGGTTGCATTTGAAGCAGATAAGGACTGACGGAGCTTTGGGCGAACGGTTGAACCTGAGACGTGAACGTTGTTCCAGGCGGTTGGATTGTTGTTGTTAATGCGGTGGTTAGCTCCTGATTTTGCAAATAGGTCCGCGGATACCATATTGGATACCGTTTGAACGTTGTTTCAGTAAGCAGATATTTGTTCGCAGGAGCCTGCTGAGGGTGACGGGCAATAATGAAATTCATTGAATCTGTCGTAACAGGCGAATATGTCACCGCTTGTGTAGATGGTAGCGTGGTGGTCAACGGAGTCACCTGGATATTCGTTCCAACTGTTCTTTGAGTACTTGGTAGAGTAGAAATCGCGGGCGCCGAAGTTTGTATTGAAACCGTCTGGGTAGTCGGAACACTTCTGGAAGCAGGTATTGCCTGAGTAGCCGCCGTGGCGGTGAATAATACGACTTCACCTCCAGAGGGCAGCAGAGAACCCGGGTGCGGTTCCTGGCGCACAACGAGTGTTCCACTATTTGAACCCTGGATGCTGGGTTGCAAACCGGCAGTGCGCAGAATCTGCGCCGCAATCCCCTGCGAGACTCCTTCAACATTTGGCACAATAATATTATTTTGCTGAGCTGCGGCAACCCCGCAGAAAAATAACACGGTCCAGACAAGAATAAAGCTGAGATAACGCAATCGTTGTTTCATAAACACGCCGGAGTCTAAAAACAACGCTTTTGTCATGAAAGCTCTGCTTTCGGACTCCTGTCAATTTACGAATGATGTTGTGGTGAACACTATACTTAGGAATTACACAGGACTTATGCGAAAAGGTCAAGGAAAAAATGTCAGGTGATTGCAGTGTGAGACGTTTTTAAGAGAAATTTTTGACGATTTTCGAAAATTTAAATGAGTAATACAGCATTATACAGAACCGTTAACCTGAGACCTGTTGCAAAAACCAGGTTTTTTCAAGAGGCCTGGTTTTTCACCGTTTCCTCGAATGTAAAAGCCCTGCTGTTGCGGAAAAAGCAGGGCTTTTACTCCTCGAACAATTCACACTTAGCGTCCGGCGAGGGCAAGTTTTGCAGCATTCTCACCGCCATTTTGAAGGTAAAGCAAAGGAGTCGAGCGATCCACGCCTTCTACCAAACTCGGACGCGCGGCCCAGGGGGTCATGGAAAGCACATTGGTGAAATCCATCCAGAACTGCAAGCGTGCCGGTTTCAACCCCCATACCATGTGAATATGATTGGCCGGGGTATATTGTTTGAATTCGTACATAGTCGCATATGTAGGCGTCAGGAAGGTGTGCGGCCATTCGCGGTTCGTAGCATTACAAACTGCTTCTGCGAGTTTTTCAGGCAGTTCGATGCTGGTTGCTTCATCCCAAATCATTGAAAACAGGCCGTTCAGCGTATTGAAGCCCAGCCGTCCGGCAATGCCTTCGATTCCTGCCGGAGTCAGGAAGGTTACGCTGTTGCCGCCGCCGGGAAAATAGTCGGGATCTTGCAGCGGAAATGTGACTCGCGCCATAATGTCTTGAAGCGATGCCCCTGGTTTGGCGGCCCAGTTAAAGGATGCGCTGCCCGAATTGTTGCCATCAAAAAAGCCTCTGGTTTCCCACACAGATGATCCGTCCATGGGAATCTTGAGACTTTCAGCCAGTTCCTTGATTTCATACGGTTCCCATACTTTCCGAAAATCCATAAATAATGGCGGTTCGCCGCCAGTCAGTGAACTCATAAACAGCATGGTCAACAGTGCCTGCACGTCGGCTTCTGTGGCAAAGGGCTGGACTTTTTTAGGACCGTTATGATCGAAGGTCGAGTTAAACAGCGATTCCATCGCATCAGCCACCGGCAGAGGAATGCCCCGAAAATCGGATCCCCATTCCAATTGACTCATAAATCCGCCGCCTACAGCATTCAGGTCTTTCATCAAATCGCGTACAATCAGGTACATGGCCAGACTGGTGTTCAGGTTTTCGCTGTCTTGATCATTACGCAATTCGATTTTCCCGATATATTGATCGCACCAGGCTCGCAGGGCTTTCAGTTCTTTTTGATCGTAGGCCTTTTTCGTAAGCATATCTGCCAACAGCTTCATGTCAAGGCGGGTAATTTCAAGACCAAAGGTATTTCGAGTCGGAATAATATGCGCCAGAGCAGTCTCCATCCCCATGGAATCATGTCCAAACACGACCACACGCCGTCCTTTGAGAGATTGATAGGTCGCGGCTGCGTAGGCCCAGTCAACTAACATATCGGCGGTAGCTTTGCTCATAATCGGATTCAGGCCGGTATCTGGCCAATTGCCAATATTGAGATGAGAGAGGATCCCGGATTGAGCCAATGCGCCATTCGCGGCATGGGAAAAGACCACCCCCGGTTTCGGGCCGCAATTCCCGCAGGTAAAATTGATCGGCGTCCGTTTAGGAAAGTGCGCTAATAAAGAAATGGCGCTGAGCTGCGGGAAGGCCCAGGTGTCGGGAGCGCAAACGAGAATATTCACACCAGCGTCTTGAAATTGCTGAGCTACGATATCGGCCTGCGGTTCACCATCCACTAAAATTGGTGAAAAAACGACCTCGGCGGTTGAAACGTGCTCTGCCAGCGTATCGGCAACCATTTTCACAATGTTCTGGCAACGTGTGCGCGCATTCTGATCAACGCGCGGATCGCCGGCAGCAAAGACACCGATAACCGGTTTGCGTTCCGTAAACGCAGCTTGTTCTGATAATGCCTTAGCTTGTTTCATAAGGGTAACCTCCTGTAGAAAGCATCATAACATATACTGCGAACCTCTATTTCACAACGTCGAATTAGAAGTTCCTTATCTAAGAAAGATCCCCCTCCTTTTCTTTTTAGCAAAAGCTTTTGTCAAGTAAATTTACTAATGAATAACTTTGAATGACGATTAGGAGCGAATTAAATATTAACAAAATTTAATCGATAAATTTACTAAAATAAACTAAGAAATTTGTACTTCTTTGTGAAAAACAGAAAAACTTCTTGCGAAAATTCACTACGTCATAAAAAATTGGCGGTGATTTGCACTCTGAACATCCCTGTCCGGTCAGCAAAGACCTCGGACACGAATATCCGGATACAGGCATTTTCAAAGGAGGGGGAAATAATGTTTATTTTGATACAAGATGGAGAAATTTTTGCACCAGAGAGCCTGGGGAAAAAGGATATTTTACTCGCCGGGCAGAAGGTTGCCGTACTTGAGGATACCATTCCGACTGGTTTCCAACTGCCCAATCTTCAGGTAATCAGCGCGAAAGACAACTTTGTGGTCCCTGGCTTTATTGATTCTCACGTTCATATCCTTGGGGGTGGCGGTGAAGGCGGATTTGCAACCAGAACTCCTGAAATTACGCTCACAGATATTACCAGAGCCGGTGTGACAACCGTGGTGGGCTGTCTGGGAACCGACGGATTTGGCAGAAGCCTGATTAGCCTTCTCGCAAAAGCCAGAGCGCTTGAAGAAGAAGGGGTCTCAACCTATTTGTATGTCGGATCGTATCAGGTGCCTGTTCGCACAATTACCGGACGCATTGAAGACGATTTGATGCTTATTGATAAATTTATTGGTGTTGGTGAAGTGGCGATTTCCGATCATCGTTCATCTCAGCCAACCATAGATGAAATCGCTCGTATTGCCGCGTCGGCTCGTGTTGGCGGTATGCTATCCGGCAAAGCCGGCATCGTAAATATCCACCTGGGTGACGGTGCGCGAAAACTGGCATTTCTTGAGGAAATTGTTGCGAAAACAGAAATTCCGATCACCCAGTTTCTGCCAACCCATATCAATCGAAATCCGGACTTGTTTGACCAGGGCATCGAGTATGCCAATCGAGGTGGTTATGTTGATTTAACTGCCAGCACAACATCTCAATCTTTGCGCGAAGGGGAAGTTAAGTGCAGTCATGGACTGAAAACCATGCTTGAACGCGGGGTCCCCAGTGAGAACATCACGTTTTCATCTGACGGGCAGGGGAGTTTGCCAGAATTTAACGCGAAAGGCGAATTTCTTGGTCTTGGTGTCGGTTCATGTCAATCTTTATTCGAGGAATTCCGCGATGCAGTTCTGGAGGACCAGATCGATCTATCCATTGCGCTAAAAATTGTTACCAGCAATCCAGCCAGGATTTTGAAATTGTTCCATAAAGGGAGGGTCAAAGTCGGTTTCGACGCGGATTTGATCTTACTGGATAAAGAGACGTTAGCCATTGATTCTGTGATTGCCAAAGGACAGCCAATGATTCTACATAAGGAAATTCTTCACAAAGGGACCTTTGAGCGATAAACGAGGATTTCTTCAAAATTTCTCTTGACATTTTTGTGTGATGCGCATTCCACAAAGTGAACAGCTACTGTGGAAAAGATATTTTATTGTTGCAAGTACTTTTTTAAAGAAGGAGTAAAATCATGACAGAATTAGAACGAGTACAACAGCTCATGGACAAATATGCCGCCAAAAACTATGCTCCGCTTCCGGTGAATATCGTTGAGGCTCAGGGATGCTGGGTCTGGACCGAACCTGGGCGTCAGGACGCCCATAAATACCTGGATTGCCTCTCGTCCTATGGCGCGTTGAACCAAGGCTATAATCATCCCCGTATTGTCGGAGCGGCGTTGCGTCAGATCGCGACGGGTGTGACGGTGACTTCACGAGCTTTTTTAAATAGTCCGATGGCGGATTTATGTCAATTACTCTCTCAGGTGTGCGGCAAAGAAAAAGTGCTGCTGATGAATACCGGGGCAGAAGCTGTTGAATCGGCGATTAAGGTAGCTCGCAAATGGGGATATAACGTCAAAGGTGTGGCCGATAATCAGGCCAAAATTGTTATTTCTGCGGATAATTTCCACGGGCGAACCATTGCGATTGTTGGTTTCTCAACCGAAGCCCAATACAGAGATGGCTTTGGTCCATTTGCCCCCGGATTTGAGATTATTCCGTATGGTGACATCGAAGCATTGAAAAATGCCATTGATGAAAATACTGTAGCGTTTATGACCGAACCCGGTCAGGGCGAAGCCGGGGTAATCTTCCCGCCTGAGGGGTTTTTGAAACAGGCTTATAACGTCTGTAAAGAGAAAAATGTGCTTTTTATCGCCGATTGTATCCAGTCAGGCTTTGGCCGTACCGGCAAAATGTTTGCCTGCGATTGGGAAAATGTGGTGCCCGATATCTATATTCTGGCAAAAGCGATGGGCGGCGGGTATCCGATCAGTGCGGTAGTCGCTGATGATAACGTGATGAGTGTGTTAAAACCCGGCGATCATGGCAGCACCTTCGGCGGCAATCCATTTTGTTCGGCAGTGGCCCTGGAAGCAATTAAAGTGGTGATTGATGAGAAATTACCTGAGAATTCGCAGAAAATGGGGCAGTACTTTCTGGAAGGACTTCGAAAAATTAAAAGCCCTTATGTGAAAGAATATCGCGGTAAAGGCTTGTGGATCGGGGTTGAACTAACTGAAAAGGCTGGCGGCGCACGACGTTTCTGCGAGAAACTTCAGAAAGAGCATCATATTTTGTGCAAAGAAACGCATCATCATATTATTCGAATTGCCCCGCCGTTGATTATCACAAAACAGGAAGTTGATTGGGCAGTTGAAGGCTTCAAGGCGGTATTATCAGCATAGGGTTTTTGTTTGTGGCGAGTTCTCACGTATGTGGTGCGTGAGAACTCCTCCTGACTCTGTTTCAAATACATTCGATCCGCATCATTGACTTTCCTGCTTCGTGTATTTTTATGCAATTAACGATCTTACTATTCCCGGAGAAAACAACATGATGAAGGTCATATTCATGGGAACGCCAGATTTCGCAACGCCTACACTACGGATATTGATCGAACATCACTATCAACTTCAGGCTGTGATAACACAGCCAGATCGCGCGAAAGGAAGAGGAAAGCAAATTATTGCATCGCCAGTGAAGCTTCTGGCAGCGCAATATAATATTCCGGTGTTACAGCCTGAAAAGATTCGAAATCAAGACGTTGTGCATACCCTGCGAGAATTTGCTCCGGATGTGATTGTCGTGGTCGCGTATGGACAAATCTTACCGGAATCCATTCTCCAAATTCCACCGTACGGCTGCATCAATGTGCATGCCTCGCTTTTACCTAAATATCGCGGCGCTGCTCCTATCCACTGGGCCATTCTTCGCGGTGAAATCGAAACCGGCATTACGACTATGTTCATGGATAAAGGCATGGACACCGGTGATATGCTCTTACAGCGGACGCTCCCCATCCAAAGCGATGATACCGCCGGAACACTGCATGATAAGCTTGCAGAAATGGGCGCACAGGCTTTGTTAGAGACATTACGGCATCTGAAAGCCGGTTCATTACAGCGCCTTCCCCAGGATCATAACGCAGCAACTTTGGCACCGATGCTGAAAAAAGAAGATGGAAAAATTCATTGGCAGGAAAGCGCGACCGCCATTGCGCGAAACGTCCGTGGTTTACATCCCTGGCCAGGGGCCTTCACCACTTATCAAGGGTGCATGGTGAAATTGTTGAAGGTCCAGCAAGAACCCTGTCCGACCTTTCTATCAAGTTCGATTCCCGGTACCGTGATTGATATAAATAAATTCTCTGGTCCACTCGTAGCAACAGGAAATGGATGTTTACGCATTTTACAGATTCAACCTCAAAATAAAGGTCCCATGAATTGCAGTGATTTCTGTCGAGGATATCACCTGACAATTGGGGACTCTCTGGGAACCTAAGATAAAGGGAAAATGGGATGAGAACACACAGAGCCTGGTGGGAAGCGTTAGATCAAGAATGGAAACGGATTTTTGAAACCGTTATTGGCTATCAGTTTGTTCAGGAACCTGATGAGATTGAATTACAGAAGCTCGTGAACTTAGAAGAGCTTCATTGTGGAGCAACCAATGTCACAACTCTAACCCCCCTACAGGCATTAACACGCTTGCAGATTTTAGGCTGTTTTGAAACTGCAATCACGAGCCTTGAACCTCTTGCAAAACTGACGAATTTACAGGTTCTCGGTTGTTCCGAAACTCAAATTACCAGTCTGGAGCCTTTACGGAATTTAACTCAATTGAAAGTTTTAAAATGTTATGCGACTCCTATCAAAGATTTAGAACCGCTGCGTGACCTTCCACAATTGGAAATTCTGGACTGCGCCGGTACTCATATTACCAGTTTGGAACCGCTTCGCAGCATAGCCAACCTTCAGTTCATAAATTGCGGTGGGAACAATATTGCCGATCTGGAACCATTGCGAAATTTAACCCGGTTAATCGAGGTGGATTGTAGCTATACTCAGGTTGTAAGCCTTGAACCGCTTATGAATCTGCCGCATTTAAGAAAGCTGTCGTGTAAAAAAACGCCTGTCAGCATCAGTGTACGCACAATAGAACAATTTAAACGTCAATGTCCTCACTGTCAGATCTCGGACTTGTGGTATGAACATATCTTATAGGAAAATCAGCAAACATGCCACAGACAAGAGACTTGACAAAATCTGGGTTGGATGTATTTTACAAAAATACAGGCGAAAAAATTTTGATGGGTGATAGTTTTTCAGAAAAATATATATACGTCGAATTTGTAGATAAATTTGATGTGTTCTTATAATATGGAGGGTGAATACTATGAACTCAATGAAAACAGTAATATTAATGGCTGGCCTGGCCGGATTAATGATGTTTATCGGTGGGCTGATGGCCGGGAATCAAGGGGTGGTCATTGCTTTTATTTTGGCGCTGGGGATGAATCTTCTTTCCTATTGGTTTAGTGATAAACTGGTGTTGAGGATGTATCGCGCACAGGAAGTATCGGCGCATGACGCTCCTGAATTGCATGAAATGGTGCGCCAGCTCTCAGAAAGAGCCAGGCTTCCGATGCCGCGTGTCTATATTATTCCGACAGAGACACCAAATGCTTTTGCGACCGGAAGAAACCCGGAACATGCTGCTGTTGCTGTAACACAAGGTATTATGAGAATGCTTTCCAGAGATGAATTAAGTGGTGTGCTCGGGCATGAGCTTGCCCATGTCAAAAACCGGGATATTCTCATACAGACTATTGCGGCAACCTTTGCCTCTGCCATTTCATTTTTAGCGTATATGGCGCGCTGGGGCGCGATTTTTGGCGCTGGAGGGCGTGATGATAATAGAAGCGGAGGAATAGTGGGGCTTATTGTCATGGCGACTGTCGCGCCGATTGCTGCAACACTTATTCAACTTGCTATTTCACGCTCACGCGAATTCATGGCTGACGCCGCCGGGGCCGAAATCAGTGGGCAGCCATTGTCTCTGGCTCACGCGCTGCAAAAATTACATGACGGTATTCAGCGGTATCCTATGGTATCAACCCCGTCGCATAATGCCACAGCTCATCTCTTTATTATGATGCCCTTTTCTGCAAAAGGGATGGCGTCATTATTTAGCACTCATCCGTCAACAGAGGAACGTATTGCTCGTTTACACCAGTTAGCCCGGCAATATTAATTTCTTGCAACTTTGACGAATTTGACCGACGGGTGTCTGAAAATTTCAGCGAGGACGGTACTGGAAACTGGCGTTGTCTCAGAGAATTTCCTCTTTGAAAAATTTAACCAGGATTTTGACCGACTGTCTAAATAAGAGAGTTTTGGCAAACGCAATGAGTTATAAAATTCTTTCTATGGTATAGAGGGGGCAAATACATGAGTCAAAATAGGCCCAGAATTGGCATGGTGAGTATCGGGCAATCGCCGCGACCGGATATTCTTTCTATTTTCCAGGAAATGTGGGGAGAGCAGGCTGAAATTGTTGAAGTCGGCGCGTTAGACGGATTAACCCACGATGAGGTCAAGCGTATGGCCCCGAATCAAGGAGATGATGTCCTGGTCGTCAAGATGGCAGATGGGCAGCAATATATTGTCGGACGACGCTATCTCATCCCACGTATTCAAGCCTGCACAGATACTCTGGTGTCTGAAGGTATTACCGCAGCCATTCTTCTTTGCACAGGCGATTTTCGAGCCTTCCGATGTCCTGTGCCATTTATTATTCCTCAAAAAATTGTTGATAATACTGTATCTGCCCTGGTAAGTGCCGGTCAGGTTGTTGGCGTGATGATTCCTACCGGAGAACAGCAAAAGCAGATGCGACGTAATCTGGCTTGTAATGGCATTGTTCCGGTGTTTGCTTCAGCCTCTCCTCATAATGGAGAAGAGGGGATTATTGAAGCAGCGCACCAACTCAAGCGGTATGACGTGAATCTCATCGTGATGCACTGTTTCGGATATACCAGACGTATGCGCGAACTTGTTCAAGAAACAACAGGTAAGCCTGTGTTACTCTCAAATATGCTGGTAGCAAAAGTCACAGGAGAATTGTTGCTTTAGTCCCCGAGATCGTGCAGCAAAATTGGTTGCTTTCAAGTGATTCCTTCAATCAGCAGTCTATTCATGTCAACGCTATGGCTTACAGCAAATTTTTTCTTGACACCAGTCGGAAATCATATATGGAACTGAAATACTGACAGCAGTAGTTGAAGATGCTCAATAAAAATCAGCGAAAGGGTAAGCTATGGCAAAACAAGAACATCTGGAAATCATAAAACAGGGGGTCGAGGCATGGAATCACTGGAGACAGGAAAGAGGGATCGAGGAGCAGCCGGATTTGCGTCGGGCCAACCTGGAAAGAATGGATCTGCACAGAGCCGATCTCAGTGAGTCAAACTTGAGCGGCGCTGACCTCTGGGAGACCAGACTCATGTATGCCAATTTGAGTTGTGCAAATCTGAAATGGGCTGATTTGTGGGGAGCAAATCTCAGTGAGGCCAATCTGAGCGGAGCGAATCTGAGCGGAGCGAATTTACGAGGCGCAATTCTGGATAATGCGGATTTGCGAGGAGTTGATTTGAGCCGAACCAATCTCGATAATGCCACGATCAGAGGCGTGAATCTGGATGAGGCCGATCTGAGCCGAACCAACCTGAGCCGAACCAACCTGAGCCGAACCAACCTGAGTGGAGCGAATTTAAGCGGAACCAATTTAAGCGGAACCAATTTGAGCGGAACCAATTTGAGCGGAGCCAACCTTCAAGAGGCAGATCTCAGAGGAGCAAATTTAAGTGAAGCGATTCTGAACAATGCCAGATTGAATGGGGCCAATCTCAGAAATGCGACGCTGCAAGGAGCAGCCTTGTGTCATGCGGTTCTCTCTGAAACAGACTTGAATGGAACGAATTTGAGCGGGGCGAACCTGAGCGATGCTGATCTCAGCAGTGCGGATATTGGGGAAGCAGACCTCAGCGGAACGAACCTGAACGGAGCAAACTTGCAAGAAGCAGATCTCCGCCAGGCTGATTTGTGGGGAGCCTATCTGAATGGCGCTAACCTCAGCGGCGCCAATCTCAGCGGAGTTGACCTCGGTGAAGTCGATCTAACGGAAGTGGTTCTGCATGAAGTTGATTTTAGCGGCGCCAACCTTGAGCGCGTGACCTTTAACGATGTGAGCTTATGTGGAGTCAATTTCAGTGAAGTGAACCTCAGCGGCGCGAACTTGCCAGGAGCAAATTTACAGAACGCTGATTTCAGCGGTGCGAACCTTAATGGCGCAAACCTGGAAAAGGCGAATCTGAGCCACGCAAATTTTGATCGCGCTCAACTGCAATGGACTAATTTCAGCCGCACGGATCTTACGAACGCTGACCTGAGCAGGGTAAACCTTACTCGAACAAACCTCTGTGGAGCAACTCTCCGGGGAGCTTTGCTTGTCGCAGTGGATCTGCGAGAAACTGACATTAAAGATGCCGATTTTCAGGAAGCCAATCTGAAAGAAGCCAATTTAAGAAAAGGCACTTTCCACGGAATCAACTTGAGTAGAGCCGATTTGACCGGAGCAGATCTGAGTGCAACTGATTTCAGTTGTAGTAATCTCCAGAGCGCAGTTTTAACTGATGTGAACGTACGAGAAGCAAATCTCACCGGAGCAAACTTGAGCGATGTCAATCTGAGCAGAATGGATCTCAGCCATCTTCCCTTGCAAGGAACAAATTTTAGCCGTGCTGATTTACGCGAAACGAATTTCAGCGGATCTGATTTGAGCAATGCTGAGTTCACGTCAGCCAATCTCAGTGGAGCGAATCTCAATGCCGCAAATCTCAGCGAGGCCGTACTTTGGCAGGCGAATCTCTATGGCGCACACCTGAAAGAGGCAAATTTCAGTTCAGCGAATTTGAGCGAGGCAAACCTGTATGATGCAAATTTGAGCGGAGCCTCTCTCTGTAAAGCCAATTTAAGCCAGGCCCGCCTGAGCCGAGCGAATTTGAGTGGAGCTAATCTCAGTGAAGTGAATCTCAGTCAGGTCGAACTCGATAAAGTCAATTTAAGTAAGGTGAACCTGAGCCATGTTCATTTAACTAAAATTAATCTGAGTGGGGCCAATCTGAAAGACGCGCAGTTAAATGGAATAACTCTGGATGAAGCGGATTTACGAGAATCTGTGTTGATCGATGCAGATCTCCAGGAGGCATCTCTTATACGAGCGGATTTACGCTGGGCTGATCTGAGCGGAGCTAATCTGAGCCATGCGGATTTCAGCGCGGCAGATTTGAGTGGAGCGAACCTTCGCAAGACGAACTTGAGCCATACGATCTTACAAGGAACTGATCTCAGAGAATCCGATCTACGTTACGCATATTTCGCTGATACGACGTTGCTTCATGCAGATCTTTCAGGATGCCGTTTTTACGAGACCGTGATTCGAAATATCAAGAGCGATGAAATGACGCAGCAGTATAATCTGAAAATCTCTCAGGATGAGAGATTCAGTATCATCACTGACGGATTGCATATAGCGCAATATCTCTCTTCTTTTTTCGAGCGTCAGGATACTTATGCTCTCGATGAGATTATGGGTGACCGTATAGTGCTGATCCTGGGGCAATTTTCAGTAGAACGGAAAGCTCTTCTTGAAATTCTGCGTGACGCTCTGCGAAAACAAAATTACATCCCGGTTCAACTTGACTTTGATAAATCCAGAAGTCGAAAATGGCTGGAAGTCATGATCGCTTTGACCCAAATTGTTCATTTTGTGATTGCCGATTTTTCTGATCCGAAAATCGTCCTTCAGCAAATTCCTCGCATTCTTCAGAGTATGACAGTCCCGGTACAACCATTGTTATTATCAGGGTTGGAAGAGCCGGTTGAACTGCTTGATTTGAGAAAAATCTCTGAATTCGTGCGTGATACTTTCTTTTATGATGATATACAGGACTTACGTGAGCGGACGCTCGCACGACTTATCATGTCGGCGTCATCTGGCGCAAGAGAAAGAAAGAGCAAAAATTCACAAGATATTCTTTAGGTACATGAACAAAGCATCGGGCATTTTTTTTAGATGCTTCGGGCATTTCGAAGACGTATGTCCGAAATGCCTGTCTATCGGGTGATGTAAAAAAAATCCGCATAATTGTCTGATAAAATCTGAATTTTTTCGCTGCCACAGAAGAGGTATCATGCCATATCTGTAAATTTTTCTTGACCTTAAAAGGATTCTAAACTATAGTATACTCTCGAAAGTGAGCAGGGAAGTAGGACATGTAACAGATTTTATGAGCAGTAGAAGTGACTGGATGTTATGAAACGTTCGATTTTATTGGTATTTTATAGTAGCTCTGTTCTGGCAATCTGGCTGATTTCCACGACTGCCTGGGCTTCTTCGCCCAGGATGATGGACATTCAATATTGGCTGGCACCAGATCATATCCAGACAATTATTTCTTTCGATCAGGCAATAGCCCCTTCGTACCACCATCGCTCTGATCCTGAACGATTTGTGTTGGAAATCCCAGACTGTGAGTATGTATATGGCAATCAAACACTTCCTTTGTATGATGCCACCTTGCAGCAGATTCGCGTCCAACGTCTGAATAATGGCACCACACAAGTTGTTTTTGATTTAAGTAGAAAGATCGAAGCTTCGGTGCATGTGCTGCCTCAACTTAATGGGCAGCCGGATCAAATTGTTGTGAATTTATTTGATGTCGTCATTCAGAAGCAAGTTCAACAAGAAAAAGCGGAACGCTATCAAGCCGTTCAACAATTAAAATATAATCACCATCATATTGTCGTATTAGATCCGGGACATGGAGGGAGAGATCCGGGGGCCGTCGGGCCAACCGGGCTGAAAGAAAAAAACGTGGTGTTAGATCTTGCTCGTATGATACAGAAAATTATTCAAACAAAGGCTCCATCCATTACCGTGTACCTCACGCGTGACGGCGATTATTTTCTTCCCCTACGAAAACGAACTGATATAGCAGAAGAATATAACGCCGATTTATTCATCAGTTTGCATGTCAACGCGAATCCAAGCCGGGGAGTACAGGGGTTTTCAGTATATACGCTCGCTGAGAATGCGACTGATGCCGCAGCACGTGAACTTGCTGAAAAAGAAAACGCCGCGGATTTATTTGGAGGTATTGAAACCCCAACGCCCACAGATGACGATTCTCTGTTGAAATTTATCCTGGCTGATCTGTCCACCACTGCCGCATTGCAACATAGTCTGGATTTCGGCCAGATGTCAGTGCATACGGTAGTTTCCTATTTAAAGAAATATCAAATTCCGAAAGAAGGTCTTAAACGCGCGAATTTTGTCGTGTTACGCTCGGCCGACATCCCCTCGGTTCTGGTAGAAGCCTGTTATATCAGTAATCAACGGGAAGAAAAATTGCTGAATCAAAAAGATTTTCGTCAAAACCTTGCTGAGGCGTTAGCTACGAGTATTATTCAATATTTTGCGGATATGCCCAATTCGGCTGAATCGCAGTGGGCGCACCTGCAAACAGCCCCTTCTATGTTACCTTTGTCGGTTGCTTCTGATAGTTCTCCCGGACAGGAATATAGGGTTCATATTGTCAAATCTGGGGAATCGCTCTCGGCCATTGCCGGGAAATACAATGTTAACCTGACAACATTACGTCAGATTAACCAACTCGCCAGCGCAGATCTGATTTATGTAGGACAAAAGTTATGGATTCCTTAGATCTCCGGATTGTGTTGGCCTCTTCTTCGCCTCGCAGAAAGATGTTGCTCCAGCAGTTGGACATCCCTTTTGATATTAAAGTCAGCAATATTGATGAGGTGATTTACGATAATGTTCCTGCCGAGGAGTTTGCTCGACGGCTCGCATGCGAGAAAGCACAGATGATTGCCCATTCGTTGACCGATGTGTTTGTCATTGGAGCCGATACCATTGTTGTTGATGAGTTCGGCATGCTTGGCAAACCTCAAGATGAACAGGATGCCTTTCAGATGCTTCGAAGGTTGAGCGGGAACGTACATCGAGTCATTACCGGTGTCGCTGTGATTTCAACCTATGCTCAAAAACATGTCTTAGTGAATCATGAAACGACACAGGTTAAGATCGCTACGCTTTCTGACCACGACATTTTCCGTTATATTCAAACAGGCGAACCGCTTGACAAAGCCGGAGCCTATGCGATTCAAGGAAAAGGAGCCAGGTTTGTTGAATGGATTCACGGCTGTTATAATAATGTGGTTGGACTTCCGTTGTTTTTGTTAATCGGAATGTTGAAAAACATGACTCGCTCTCTGAATATGTCTTGTAACCATCTGTGGCTGTGAACGATGTTAATAGGTGAACGCGCTTGAAAACTTTGCGATTTTCTCCGAATCGAACAAGGAGAACAGGATATGAAAAAGACAACCATTATTGTGAAAGATGGAGATCTGGGCAATTTTCTCAGTCAGATTGACGCAACTCCTAACCTGGAACAGTTGAAAGACAAAGAAGAACTGGAGCAGTTGCTTGGCAAGGAATTTAATATCAATGTCGTACAGAAAGAGATTCGGGATTTGGGGGAAGAAAACCTGAAAGATTTGCTTGATAAGCTTCATGCGCTTCCGGATGATGAACTTCAGGAAACCTTACGAACATACCCGACGATCCGGGAGATTTGGCATAAACATTTTGCTGAATGGACCTTTGGACGTGAATCATAACATTGATACAGGATGATATGATATGCCGATTTTTAACTATAAAGCAAAAGAGATGATCGTCAAGATTGTGTACTACGGACCTGGGTTATGCGGGAAAACCACCTCACTGCAATTTTTGCACCAGCAAACGATTCCGGAACGGAAAGGCGAGCTTTATTTTTTGGCCACAGAAACCGATGAAACTATTTATTTTGAATTACTCCCCTTGTACGTAGGTGAAATTAGAAATTTTAAATTGCGCTTTCAAGTCTATACGGTTCCAGGGCAGGTCAAATATAATAATACCCGCAAAGCTGTGTTGCAAGGTGTTGATGCGATCGTGTTCGTAGCTGATTCTCAAATAACACGACGAGAGGCTAATGTCATCAGCTTCAAAAACCTCCATTATAACCTCAAAGCCGGCTATAATATTTCGCTCAAGCATGTTCCGATGGTCTATGAATTCAATAAACGTGACATGGACGATCTGTTAACGATTGAGGAATTGAATCAGGATCTCAATCCCTGGCATTTACCATATTTTGAAACAATAGCCACGCAGGGCACGGGGGTGTTAGAAACTTTTGAAGCCATTTCTGTTCAGGCTATCAGTAATCTTGAGCAGCGATTATTAGAAATGGAAGGGAAATCTTCAGCGCGAAGATCACAGAAAAAACAGAGGCAAAGTCCGACATATTTTCGCCATGACGCCAGACCGGACGAAATGGCGGAGGCGCCTCAAAACATGGAGAAAATTGACCTGCCTGATGAGTTCTTCGGAGAAAATGTTGAACACATTTTTCCCGAAGAGGAGCTTTCATCGGAACTTGAGCCGGAATTTCCGATCTTACCAGAAGAAAATGGAGAACAGGTCTTTTCGATCGGAGAAATTGAGGAAAGTGATCTGCCAATCTTTAGAGAGGGGAAAGAAAAAGAGCTTTCCTATGTTGATATTCTTGCGGTGACATATCACAACGGAGATATCATTTTTGAAGAAGGGGAACCCGGAGATGAAATGTACTTTATTGAAGATGGTCAGGTTAAGATTGTGGGATCCTATAAGAATACCCACAAAGTTGTCACCATCTGTCAAAAAGGCGATTTTTTCGGTGAAATGGCTTTATTTGGGGGAAAAACCCGCTCTGCCAGGGCCGTAGCGATTGGAACAACGCGACTTTTGCCCGTGACAAAAGAAACCCTCTCCACGCAAATTCCTAAAAAACCTGAAATTGCCCTGGCACTGCTGGAAACGTTATCAACTCGTATTCGTAACAGCACAAAAACTATCGGGAAGTTAGCCAACCAAAATAAAGAACTCACGCAACACCTCAAAAAAGCGCGCGACATGATGAAACAACTGAAAGAACAAAATGACTTTCTGAGACGTAAAATAGAGACAGATGGATGATAGCGTTGAAATTGCAGCGCGTCCCTCATCAAATTTTTCCAAAAACAGGCTTTATTGATAGACGAGGTGGAAAATTTTCTGACACACTGTCAATATCGCCTGCGCTTGATCGGGAGTGACCATATTAGGGCCATCACAGGGGGCCAGATCCGGCTGAGGATGAACCTCCAAAAACAGCCCGTTCGCTCCGGCAGCAACCGCCGCTCGCGCCAGGGGTTCGACAAATTGGCGTTCGCCTGAAGATGCTCCGCCTGCCCCGCCAGGCAGTTGTACGCTATGGGTGGCATCAAAGATGACGGGATAACCAAAACGTTGCATGATCGGGATCGCTCGCATATCAGAAACCAGATTGCCATACCCGAAGCTGCATCCTCTTTCAGTTACAAATACGTTGTGATTGCCGCTATCCGTAACTTTCCGAATGCAATATTCGATATCCGACGGCGCTAAAAATTGACCCTTCTTGATATTGACAATTCTCCCGGTTTTGGCCGCAGCGATCAGCAAATCTGTCTGACGGCAGAGAAACGCCGGGATTTGCAAAATATCCGCGACTTCGGCTGCCATGCGAGCTTCTGCCGGAGAGTGGACATCCGTAAGGATCGGCAAACCAAACTGCTGCTTGACCTCATCTAATATATCCAATCCTCTTTCTAGCCCGACGCCGCGATAAGAGGACAATGAACTGCGATTGGCTTTGTCATACGAGGCTTTAAAGATATAAGGCATCCGAAGGTTTGTCGTGATATTTTTTAATTGTTCCGCAGTCTGAAAAACAACCGATGAATCCTGTTCGATCACGCAAGGACCAGCGATAAGAATTAATTGATTTCCTCCGATGCTGAAATCATGAAGCTGAATGGTGTAAATATTGGTTTTCAAGGTATCTTTATGAGCTTCTTGTGAGTCTGGGTGGGTTTCTGGCCTCCCGACTCAGAAGAGGACTCCCCCTTTGTATGCTTTCGAGCGTGAATCGCTTCCAGAAGGTGTTTTTGAAAGTGTTGTCATTGTGTTCACCAAAAAAATCTTAATTTTTGCTGCGCCATTCTGCCGGATAATCTATGAAAAAAAGGATGATTGTTGTCAAGACATTTGCAACTTTTCTCTTGACAAGCAAGAAGCTGAAAACATATTTTACTTATAACGTTGTCAGAGAGGACGCCCTGCTCTGTCCAGCATGCGAAAGAAGGTTGTTATGAATAAGGAGGAAAATAGTTATGCCGATTTATGAATATAAATGCGAACACTGTGGCGACACCTTTGAAGTCTTACAGAAGTTCAATGAAAATCCATTAACGGAATGTATTTTGTGTCATAAGGGGCCTGTGAAGAAACTGATTTCCGTGTCTTCATTTGTCTTGAAAGGTTCAGGATTTTACGTGAACGATTACGCGAAAAAAACCGCGCCAAAAGAGCACAGTTCCAGTTCATCTTCATCAAGTTCATCAAGCGAGAGTTCAAAAACAAGTTCAACATCTGGTACGAAAAAAGAAACAAGTGCGTCTGCTTGAGTATTCTCTGACTTGCTGAATGTGGAGTATAACTTTCGAGTAACAATCCAGAGCTGGGGTTGTACTCCACGCCTATATATAAGATTGGAGGAGCTGATGAAAAAAGTCTTTTTAACCGGAAATCGTGAGCCGGAATGGCGTTGGGATGTCTCTGATTTTCTGATCCAACGTGAAGTTACTGTGTTCGATCCAGCAGATACGTTTCCTGATGCGTCTTCAATCTTTAAATACCTGAAGGTTCTGGAAAGCTGTGATTTGCTTATTGCCTATTTGGCGGGCATTGAACAGCATCCATTGGCGGCGATGCTTGAGATGAGTTACGCTTCTAAACTTGCCAAAGATGTGGTTGTAGTTGATGATATTCCCTCTCAAAGAAGTTGGCTGCACTTTACGCCCTATTCAATGAGTTTCTCAGATCTAGACAACTTAAAAGCCTATTTAACGAAAATGCTTGTAACTCCCCCTAAACGTCCTCGTCTGGTCGGGTGAACCGCTTGCCTGGAAAAATACATCTTGTAACCTTTTGTTTGATCCTCACAATCGGAAATGTTTCCGACTCTTTGGCGGCAAGTTCGTGGCAGACGCTGTCACTTCCACGCTTTTACCTGCACTACCAACCTTCTGATGCTCGGATTGCTCAGGCGATCGCTGCTCAGGCCGACGAGATGTATCAGACAATTACCACCGATGTCGGTTATCTGCCCAAACAGAAAATTACAGTTTATTTGTGTCCGACGCCTGAATGTTTTCAGCAGCAGCAACCTTCAAGCGTAAAACTGCCGGATTGGGCGGTCGGAGCCGCTTATCCCGGCTTCTCCCGCATACTCATACGCTCAGCCCTCACTCGCCAGGAAAAAGGCCAGATCAAACCGCTTGATATTTTCAAACATGAGTTGGCGCATATTGTGCTTGAACAGGCCTTAACTGACAATGGCGGTGCACCGCGCTGGTTGTCGGAAGGCTTTTCCATGTATCATGCCCGTCAATGGACGATGTCCGGCCAGCGCACAATAGAGGAAGTTACTCTCAAGAATGCATTTATTCCGCTCTCGATCTTGACGATCTCCTTTCCTGTTGATGAAAACGCCGCCCGGATTGCCTACGCCCAGAGTTTCAGCCTGGTCGCCTTTTTGCTTAATGATGAACGCTATGGAAAACGAGTGTTTCACACATTTATTGCCAATTTAAAACAGGGAATAGATGCGAATAGCGCTCTGCTCTCTGCCGCAAGAGTGAGCCTGGAACGTCTGGAAGCCGAATGGCGTGCCTCTCTCCAATACCGTTATTCCTGGTTCAATTACCTGGCCAATCGTGGTCTGTTTTGGTTTTTGCTCAGTCTCAGCTTTTTCGCGATCTACCTGATTAAACGTCGAAAAGTCAAACAGATTCAGGCTCAGTGGGAGATAGAAGAAAAGAGGAACAGCGAAGAATACCAGGGGAACCACAATGATAACTTGTGATTGTTTTCGCTTTTTGTTTGCTAAAAATTTCATTTATAAAATTTTTCTTGACATTTTTTACCCTCTGTATTATGCTATTTTCATTCAAGTTGATCAGAGAATACCAAAAAAAATCGGCGTCACCCTGACCCGATAAGACATGCACTCAATGACCTCATAACCGAAAAATAGTGTTCCTGTAAAATAAACACATCACGAATTCATACATCAAATTTTTTATACAATCAACGCATCTTTTTTGCAATATGGGGGGTACAAGATGATTCAGTCTGCACCACAACAGCATATACAGCCAGAGGTACAGTCGGTCGCCCAGTTTTGTCGAGTAGTCCAGGAATACGCGCGGCAATCTCACGATCCGCATCTCACCGCCAGAGTGTGCGAAACTCAAGCAGAACGGCTACGCATCAGCAGACAGGAAGTTAGCGTGGAAACCATCGATCTGCTGTTGGATACGCTGCTCAATACGCTGCACCATGTCGCTGAAGGAGAAGGGCGTAAATGGGGGACCTTGTGGGAACGGTTCTTTGCCCCGGCTTTTCTGAAAAAACGCAGCTATCCTTTACAGACCAGGAAGCCGCCAAATCTTCTGCTTCAAAAATAGTGTTTTGCCTGACCGGTTCGTAGTAAACGCTGTAAATCAAAGGCTACGCGGCAGTAAATTTCCGTGCCGGTCAGCAAAACGTTTTCATCGAAATCGAATTTCGGATGGTGAATGGGATAACTCTCTTCCCGTCCGACGCCGAGGAAGAAGAAGCAGCCTTTGCAGCGTTCCAGATAAAAGGACATATCTTCTGCGCCCATACTAGGTTCCGGCTCGACCACATTTTCTGCGCCGACCGCTTCAGCAGCGCAACGACCCACGAGCTGAGCTATTTCAGGATGATTGATCGTCGGAGGATAATATGGGGTAAAGGTGAATTCATAATCTGCTCCCATAGACTCGCAGATTCCGTGCAGGATGCGATGGATGCGCTCTTCCCAGGATTCCCAGATGGTTTTGCTAAAGGTGCGAGTCGTACCGCTCAAAATAGCTTCGCCGGGAATAACGTTAAAAGCCGTTCCGGACTGGAAGCGACAGACGCTCAGTACTGCTGATTCCAGAGGATTGGTATGACGGCTGACAATACGCTGCAACGCGTTCACCACCTGCGTTCCAATTTCCAGGGCATCCACGCATAGATGCGGCATGGCGCCGTGTCCGCCTTTTCCACGAATTTTAATATCAAATTGGTCGGCGGCGGCCATAATCGGGCCCGCTTTGACGCCGATCTGTCCCTGAGGCAAAAGCGGCCAGACATGGCAACCAACAGCATAATCTACATGCGGCTGTTCCATGACCCCTTCTTCAATCATCGGTTTTGCACCGCCCGGGCTTTCTTCTGCTGGCTGAAAGAGAAATTTGATATTACCCTTGAGCTGATCTTTGAATTTATTAATTGCGGTCGCAGCGCTCAATACCATTGTGATATGAGCATCATGTCCGCAGGCGTGCATCCGACCTTCATGTTCCGAAGCAAAGGGTAAACCGGTTTCCTCTGTAACTGGCAGGGCGTCCATATCTGCTCGAATCATAAGCGTTGGTCCGGGTTTTCCAGTTCTCAGCAAGCCAACCACGCCAGTTTTTGCGATGCCGGTCGTGACCTCAAATCCTTCTTTTTTTAGATAGTCAGCAATATACGCTGAAGTCTTCCATTCGGTAAATGCAATTTCCGGGATACGGTGCAAATCCCGGCGTGTGGCGATGATTCGATCTGTTTCTTCACTCACAACCTGTTTAAAATCAAGCATGAAGAGAAAATGATAATGAAGAAGATATTCTGTCAAGAGAAAAGTTCATAGGAATTTCAGCTTGCCAGGGGCAATAGTTCATTTTACTAAAAATTTCACAATATAGGACTCTCTGACATCATCATTCAAAAATATGGAAAAGGGGAGAAGGAAGCGGAATCAGAGGCGAATGTTCTCGCATTAATGCTAAAACGATCTCTAAAGGACACACACATTTTTCTTTATAATCGCCACTTCTCTTATACAGGCATGCTAATTCATTTAATATAATAGTAATTTGCAAGTTAACATAATGCCCATTCTCGGACACACGCTTAGCAGACCTCACAACTGGTCCCTCAATAACGGGCATAACGCCACGCCTTTTTTGAGAGAAACCATATCTGACTCTTCCACAAATCACACCCACAGGCACTAATGAAGCCAACCACGAGAAACACCCCAGAAGGTGGTCAGCGTATTTCTGCTCTCGGATACCCTTATATTCTGATTCTGAAAACATGTATGCCCTATATCCCTATCAACCGCTGCTTCTCCCCTGTTTTCTTATTGATAGAATAATAGAGATAATTTGTGAATTTATTCGTTTTGTTGCTTTCTTTTCCCCCACTTTTCTCTTTTCTCAATATCATCCTTGTGAAATAATTAATAAAACAACTTCTTTCCGACAAAATCCTGAATAAATACTTGACGTAGGAGAAATTTTGTTGAGAATATGAATACGAGGGATTTTTTGCTCTGAAACAACCAAAATTCGACAATTCATATTTTTTTGATGCGGTGTCAAGATTTCTGAAAACGTACTGGGGACTCATTATTGTGGGCTATATCGGATTGGTTCTCCTGGGAACGCTTGTCGTCCCGGGACGATCCCCGTTCGAATGGGTGCATACGCTTATTCCGCCCGGACGAATCCGAGATATTCTGGTGTACCCGCTTCAACATCATCACCCACTCACATTTGCGAAATTTCTGCAATGGGCTGATATTGCGAGCAATAGTGTCTTATTCTTTCCTGTAGGACTGGGAGTGTGTTGGGGATGCCATCATTATTTTCCTGGAGCAAGGCGACTCCTTTTTGTGATAACGTTCTTTACAGGATTGATTCTTAGTGGGTGTATTGAACTGCTTCAAGCCAGAATCCCTTATCGAGTCCCCTCGGTTACAGACGTTGTCGCAAATACAAGCGGAACGATAGTCGGCTGCTCTTACATGTATTTCCGTGTATTCCGCAAGAAGAGGCGCGCGCAGCAAACGCCATCTCTTCCGGAAGATACAAAGCATTCGAAGTTTTCAAAGGAGGTGTGAGTGTGAAACCCAGGTTTATTATCAGCGATCTCCATCTTGGAGAAGGACGACAGAGTAAATTAGAAGATTTTGATGACCAGGCGTCAGAAAATTTTGTCAAATTTTTTGAGGACGTTTCCAGGCTGGACGGCGTGAAGGTGATTCTCAACGGAGATTTTATTGACTTTCCTCAAGTCATACAGGGAATAAAAACGACTCCGCCGAATCGTTTTCTTGGAACAACAGAAGCTGAATCAACACTCCGTCTGCAAAAAGTTATCGCCGGCCATGCTGCCGAGTTTAACGCACTCAAACATTTTCTGACAGTAAAAGGGAATGAATTGCTGTTAATCTCAGGAAATCATGATATAGATTTTGCCTGGAATCGGGTGCTATTTACATTCATGCAGCGAATTGGCGCGAATTCGAAGAATTTCAAATTCGGAATGGCTTATAAAGAGGCAGGGGTGTATGTCACGCATGGTCACCAGTATTCCGATGACAATCAGATTGATGTCCCGATTAACTTCACATTTAACCGCCTGAATAGTTGTTGGGGGTCTCATTTTGTCGAACATTTTTTCAATCAGATCGAAGATCAATTTCCTCTTCTGGATAATGCCAGGCCTATGTGGAAAGTGGCGTTCAGTGCGATATTATCTGAAAAATCGCTGGTCACTGGCCGTATTGTCGCAGAATTTCTCATGTTTCTCAAAAACTTCAGAATGCCGCTGCGCGATTATATAAGCTCGGCAATCTGGGGGTGGAAACCCAAAAATCGAACCTTACGTTCCTGGGATATTGATCTGATGACGGCGCAAATTCAATTTGACGCGCTCCGTGAAAAAATTCAGACATATCGTGAGGATCCTGACTTCCGAAGAGAATTTGATACCGCTTTTTATGAACTTGACGATGATCAGTGGGAACGCTTGTTGACTTCACATGGCGGAATCGAACATGACGTTGTGAAATTCGTACAAAGTTCTGAAACACGCCCGCAATCCCGGAGTATCTTTTCGCAAACTGATAATTATCAGCAGGCTGCGCGCTATATCGCCCGCTATCATAAAGGAACGCATGCTGTGATCATGGGGCATACCCACTATGGAATGGATGCTCAGACACTAAGCGCCGAAGGAACCCATGAAAAATTTCTCTATTTGAATACAGGAACCTGGACAAAAACATACGATATCCCCTGGTGGAAGCTGCCCAAACTGGAAAAGCTTTTAGCGACGGATCTCTATCAGCAAAAAACCGGTATTGTGCGCTGCGCAGGCTCAGGAGAAAATCTCAGCATCAAATATTTTGAAGACTGGCATGACGCTCTGATAGCATAAACTGTTTCAGAAGGAAATCATCATGGGAAAAGAGCATTACCCGAAAACACCGGCGATTCATTACTTGAACGCGAGAAAGATCTCTTTTCATGTTCATTGTTACTCTTATGAAGATCATGGCGGAACTGAACGGGCCGCCAATGAATTAGATTTGCCAGAATATGCTGTAATCAAAACGCTTATCCTGGAAACGGATAAGCACCGTCCGTTTGTGATGCTTATGCACGGGGATCGGGAAGTCTCGTTAAAGCAACTTGCACGCGAATTGCAGGTGAAGCATGTTTTTCCGTGTGCTATTGAGACAGCGCAGAAATTGACGGGATATCTGATTGGAGGGATCAGTCCATTCGGCATACGCTCGCCTCTGCCGGTCTATGTGGAATCCACCATTTTTACTCTCGATAAAATTTACATTAATGGGGGAAAACGCGGATTTTTGGTAGAAATTGCGCCGCAGGATTTGCGGAAAATCTTTCCTCTCCACGAGGTGATTGTCGCAATTCAGCCATGATCCCGTTAACAGATCATCATGGAATTCTTTGATTTTGATGTCGAGTTAGAAGCTGATAAGCTCCTGATTTTGCTCATCACAACCGATCTGCTCTTTGTGGCATTCCATATTTTTCACGTCTTTCACACATCAATCGGATTATTCTATGATGTGAATTTTTCACTGCAGCAAGAACAGGGGTTTGCCGAAGTATTTCAATATCTCAAAGAGTATTGGGCGACCCTGCTGCTATGTATCCTGGCTGTGAGAACAAAAAACTTACTCTATGTCAGTTGGGCCTTATTGTTCGGATATTTTCTTGTGGATGATTCTTTTGGCGTGCATGAAGTACTGGGAGAACAGCTAGGGCGAACTCTGGGCAATCTGCAACTCTTTGGCTTGCAATCCTTTGATCTCGGTGAATTGTTTGTCTCCGGATTTTTTGGTCTCTTATTCTTTATAGCAATTGGTGTCACATATCGCGTGAACGATGAAGAAGCCAAACATTTTTCGCGATATCTTTTCACAATGCTGATCGTTTTACTGCTCTTCGGCGTGGCAACGAGTATGGTCAAACGCCTGAGTTCTGATACTACCTGGCAATTTATTTTGGGAACAATAGAAGAAAGCGGTGAGATGTTGGTCATGAGCGTGATCCTTTGGTTTCTGATAGGATTCAATCCTGAATCTGTGTGAGGAGGCCCATCTAAACACCTCATTCTCTACATCATGCTGTTCGTTTATCATGGACATTTATCAGTTTCTCGAAAAACAGGGCATTTCGTATGAACGTTATAACCACCCGCCGGTGTTTACGTGCGAAGAATCTACCCGCCTCTGTCCGCCAATGCCGGAGTATGCCGCAAAAACCAAAAATTTGTTTTTGCGCGATAAAAAAGGGCGGCGACATTTTTTGGTCACGGTTGCCGAAGAAAAACAGGTGGATGTGAAAGCGCTGGAAGAGATCCTGGGCGTCCCCAAATTAAGTTTTGCCTCAGCGCGCCGCCTGGAAGAACATCTCGGTTTAATGCCGGGTGCGGTGACGATGCTTGGAGTTATGAACGACATGCAGCACCACCACGTTGAGGTGATTGTTGACGAAGCGGTGTGGCAGGCTCAAGCAGTACGCTGCCATCCGCTCGTCAACACAAGTACATTGATCATTTCGCACAACGGAATTGAACGATTTTTCAAGGAAACCGGACATAGAGTCCGGGTACTGAATGTTCCGTTCCTTTAAAATCCATAGCCTCGACCAACCCAATAGTGCCAGTCGTCAAGCGATTCCTGTGTGTCTTCATCAACTGAAATTGCTTTTAATTGTGCTAAAGGAACTGAAAGTTGCTGTCCGTTTCGTTGTACATCAACATAAATTTCGCGTAAACAGGTATTCTCCGGAGACAGATCGAGAACTTCTACCATTTCATGCTCTTCCAACGGAGATTTATGGTGCTCCTGAACACATGTGGCCTGAAAAGGGAACGTTACGGTATCAGCAAGATAATAGTACCATCCCATTGCTCGTTCCTCTTCAGTATAAGCATCAACAAGAATTTCCATGTCTATACGTTCTTCGCGATGATCATCTCTTTTTACTCGTTTCATACGAACTTCTTTTCTCTCCTTGCTATTTAGTAATTATACATTGCCCAGGTCCCTGCCCGGAAAGAAAAATACATCCTTGATTTCTCAACAACAGCTTCGGCGGAGAAGTTCCAACCGGAAGCGAAGTTAACGTGCTATTTTTTTTCATCATATCAAAAACGTGCAATAATAGAGGCAAACGCAGTATGAGTGTCAGACCTGATCTGCGACGTGGTTGATGAACGACGTTCAGATTCGGGATGTCCGAGTTCGACATCTGTCTCACAGTTGACATACTTATACCCCATTTGCAAGCTCCAGTGCCGGTTCAAAGCATACTCAACGGACATGTGCAGCATACTAATATCTCGATTATACGAAGCAACCTGATCAGTTTCATACACCTGGTCGAAAGTCTCGACGCCCAGGCTCCCTCCAACCTGCATGGTGAGATGTTTACTTGCATACGCGCTGATGCATAATCCTGCAGTGTGAGATGTCATCTCTTCGTCATAATACGACGTTAGCCCTTGAAAATTTTCATAAAATGAAGACGAGATATTGGAATGGCTATCATAGTGGGCATACAGATAAACTGCTTGAATTCCCACGCGATGGTTCCAGATATACTCGCCGGACATTTGCAATTTATCGCCTTGAGTGTCGGCCTCTCGTCCTGCTTCGGTCAAGAAGAGAGGGTTGGTTGTTGACCAGGTAGTCTCGACCCCTGCATATTCGAAATCAAATCTGGTATAGACGATTTTGAGATTGATACACTCACGCCAATAGTGCGACAGGCCCATTCCATAATTTCTGCGGATTTCATTTTCTTTTCCGCGTCCGCGCAGATTGAGATTGGTCGAAAAGGAGGTCGTCCCTTCATTTTTGGCTGAATGCACAAGGGCAAGCACTCCGGTATTTTTCCACACATAATATTCGAATTCCAATCCGGCTTCGCGTGAACGATCATCTGTGAGGGTCTGAGAGCGGTAATTTTGGTCACCATGAGTAAACGTGTAGTTCGTCTCAGCTTCTGGTTGAACGGTCATATAGACGCGCAACAGGGTCGGATGGCTATAAAAATGCTGGAGTGCTCTGGATTGCGCCCGAGAGGTATCGAGAGGAGTAAAAAAGAATGAATACGCCGTCATCACCCGCCAGAGATCGCTTTCAAACCGCCCCAAGACTGTAGGATAAGCTTCACCGTAGACTACATACTGATCCTGTGTGTAGTCATTTCTTATGAATTGGGTTTCACTGACGATCTCATGACGAATTTCCTGCGCAGTAGTCTGAGAGTCTGCTAATAAAACCTCACATAGACTCAATAAGCACAGGCTCACTTTCATCAGAGTGATATAGCGTTTTAAACCTTGTTTCGACCGTGGCATGATCTAATAGACTGTCAATTATCGTTTTTGGCTAGTACGTCGCCAATAATGCGCGCACATCCTCCACCCTCCCTCGAAATGGTCCAGGGGTTTCCATTTTCAAAGAAGTTAACGCGGCAGCAAACTTCAAGGATTCTTCAGGAGCGTGATGCAGGCGCTGGCTTAAATACGCGGCAAAACACGTATCACCTCGTCCGGTTCTGCCGGAGAGGTTCCTTGGCTTAAACGGCGCGCGATAAATTTTCCCCTCAGCATACGCCATGACCTCACTGCTGTGCGTGAGTACAATCTCTTTTGCGCCCATCTCAGCAAGGGCTTGCAATGCATAAGAACGGTCAGAGTAACCTGTCAACATCTCAGCTTCAGCGGCATCAGTTTTTAAAAAATCGATAAGGGGAAGAGCTTCGTATTTATCTTGCCAATCTCTTAATTCCAGATCATGCCCTCTGGCAGTCCGAAGAAATCCCTGAACATCTAGTCCGATTTGGCCTTTTTGCGCTAAAAATTTCAACACACCCAGAGGCACTTCACCAGCAATCAAAGCCGCAATCTGGTAGATTTCAGCATGAAGATCCTGAGGAAAATCTTCTTTCCGAAACGGTTCAGCCATTGCAATCACAAAACAGGTGCGACGATCTAGATCCGGTGTGGAATAGACGTTTTTAATCGAGGTAGTCTGGGTCGAAATCGTAGAAAATACCGGAATGCCAACTTCCTGAAACGGAGCAAGACTGGCAAAATCGTCTTTGGCGAGTTTCGTGATCACCGCTGTCGTACATCCTGCCGCATACGCAGCAAAGGCTGCACAATAGGACCCTCCGCCATATCGGACTTCTTCTTGTCCCATCACAACATTGCGATCACGAGAAATCGCTCCCACTGCAACGATATCATAGCTCATCATAACGCGAATTGTGTGAAACCAGCACAATTCCTCTCGGTAAACACGGCTGTTCACCGAGAGGTAAATAGCTATCTATTTTTTTATCTCATTGTAGTTTTTTAGGTTAGTAAGTGTGTTATATAATCACTTCAGAAGAGTTTGTCAAGAATTTAGTGGCATTTGCTGAGACCATTTGAAATTTTTCGAATGATGGGACACAAGCAGCGATTGTAAAGAAATCCGTTCTCCGGCAGTGTCAGCCCCTGTCGTCAGCAAACAAAACGCCAGATTCAGGCGCAATAAATTGGTGGTGATGACTTCAGCATCGAGCACGAATTGCGGGTCAATGGCGGCCAGGTTCTCGTCGTGAAAATTCAAAGGGCACACATCAATTCCTTCGCTCTCCGGGTATTTGATGGGAAGTCCATGGGTTCGGCAAATAATAGGGCGAACCGGATAAATGAGACATGTCCGATTTTTCAGAAAAACACACTGGGAGCTGTTCAACTGATCCGGTAAACAGAGCAATTCCAAAATTTCAGGTTGAGAGGACAAATAGGCGGCAATTACCGACGCTTCAAGGGGAACAACTGTTTCAAGGAGGCAACAATCGTCGCATCCTTTTGCGCACCGGATCTGCGTGCGATATACCTGCGCGGTTCGTTGAAACATGTCATCACAATATTGACAGAGTGTCTGATATCGGTCGAATAACGTTGACAATTGAGGAGAGGGGGCCATCGAGATTTCAAAGTTCCCGGACCTGCAACATCGCGTCAAATGCTTCGACTGGCATTGGTCTGCCAAAAAAATAGCCTTGCATCATCTGGCACCCTTGCATGACCAGAAAGTCTTGTTGTTCTTTGGTTTCAACGCCTTCAGCAACAATCTTCAATTTCAGATTCCGAGCCATCGCGATGATCGTTTTAATAATCTCCTGATCATCTTTACTTGTCATTGAATCCATCACAAAGGATCGGTCAATTTTTAACGTATCAATCGGAAAACGCTTGAGGTAACTTAACGAAGAATAACCAGTGCCAAAATCGTCAAGAGAAAAATGAATCCCAAGATGACGAAGCTGCTTCATTTTTTCGATGGCTTGCTCCGGATCTTCCATAATGCCGCTTTCAGTCACTTCAAGTTTTAAACACTGCGAAGGTAAACCAGTATACTGCAGGATCTGTTCAACTGTTTCGACAAGATCTGATTCTCTAAACTGGCGCGTTGAGAGATTAACTGAAACATAAAATTCGGTAAAACCCTTGTCATACCAGAGCTTCGCCTGGCGACAGGCTGAAGTTAATACCCATTTTCCGATCGGAATAATCACGCCAGTTTCTTCTGCTAACGGAATAAATTTGGTTGGACTAACCAGGCCAATTTCCGAGTGGCACCAGCGTAACAGGGCCTCTGCCCCAATGATCCTTTTGTGTTTATCAACTAAGGGCTGGTAATAAATGGCAAATTGATTGTTACAGAGCGCGTTTCGTAAACTTCCTTCTAACATCATTCGTTCAATTGCCATTTTATTCATCTCTTCTGTAAAAAACCGGTACCCCCGCCGCTCCTCTTTTGCCGCGTACATCGCGATGTCCGCATTTTTCACTAATTGTTCGACATTCTCTCCATCAACGGGATAGATGCTGATGCCAATACTCACGCTGATATAAATTTCATGATTCTGAATGATATACGGCCGAGCAACTTCTTCACGCAATTTTTTAGCGACTTTTGCCACATCCGCGCTATCTGTCAAGCCGTTGAGCAGGATGGTAAATTCATCTCCTCCCAGCCTGAACAGATAGTCGCTTTTTCTTAAATTGGCTTGTAAACGTTTCGAGACGTTTTGCAGTAAGGCATCACCAACATCATGTCCTAACGTATCATTGATATCTTTAAACCGATCAAGATCAAGAAAGAGAATCGCCCATTTAAGCTGCCTTCCACGGCGTTTTCCATTAGAGCTTTGTGATTGCAGGAGTTGATCTTCCAGGCGCATATAAAAGGATTTTCGATTGTGCAGACCGGTGAGCATATCGTGGTAGGCGATATAGCGAATTTCTTGTTCGGTTTTTTTGCGGGCGGTAATATCTTGAATGGTCATCACGCTGCCTTGTAATCTCCCGGAGCGATCAAAAAATCCTGTGCCGCTGATGCTCACTTCAACAGGCATTCCCTCTTTGGTCAATCGGGTGGTTTCAATGCCGGACACCATTTCGCCGTGCTGAATTTTTTCAAAAATCAATCGCACGTCTGCTAAATGTTCGAGAGGCACAAAATTGATCGAACTCCCGAGACTCTCTGCTAAGGTCCATCCGAATACTCTTGAAAACGCTGGATTCAGATATGCTATCCTATCCTCCATATCATATACCACCACGGGGTCCGGCACAGATTCTAACACGATGCGATACCGCTCTTCGCTTTTACGCAACGCCTCTTCGATCCGTTTTCGCTCTTCAATCTCTTCTGCCAATTGTGTATTCGCATTCATCAGCTCGATTGTTCGTTCTTCAAGCCAACGTTCCAATTCATTATGCATTTTTTGGCGTTCACATTCTGCCTGCCATTTTGTCCCTAACGCCAAAGTGATTTGATGAATTTCCTGCGGATGCAACGGTTTTTCCAGAAACAAGAGTTTGTGTAATGGTGGAACTCGACGCGCAATATCTCTGACATCAATATCTGTATACCCTGTCATTATAATGATTTCAATATTGGGATCTAAGGCACGCATTTGTTCTGCTACCTCAACGCCATCGAGATCAGACGGCATATGAATATCCAGAAAGGCAACAGCAAAGGGACAGGCTTCTTCAATGGATCGCCGGATTTCACGCAGTACTTCTTCTGCCTGACGACACAAGGTGAGATCAAAAGTTGGGGGGGAAATGATTGGTACACTCTCCCCCAACACAAAGCCCTCAAAGTCATCAGCCACATCTCTCGTCAGCGAAGGCACTTGCCTTGAAGAAAGAACCTTCCGATATAACATTAGAATAGCATATTCATCATCAGCAATAAGAATACGCAATTGGTTCGTCTGACTCTGTTCCATTGACGTTCTTTTTCTTTTAAGCTTCTGCTAGTTTCGATCAGGAAGTTGAATGGTAAAGGTCGCACCGTTGCCCACTTCGCTTTCGCAGCGAATCTGTCCCTTCAAGAGTTGCGTGACCAGATTAAAAACAATATGCAGACCTAATCCCAGACCTCCCTGCGTTCGTTTTGTCGTATAAAATGGTTCAAAAATGTGCAGACGTTCTTCTTCGGTCATCCCCTTACCGTTATCATGATACATAATTTGAATCATATCTGTCTCTTTGAGCACATCCACCACAATCTCTCCGTGGGATCGATTTTCAAATCCATGGATTAATGAATTCATAATAAAATTGGTGAGAATTTGAGAAAACGCCATCGGATAACTTTCAAGAATCAGATCTTCCGGACAATTGATATAGATACGAATGGCCTGCGCTGTTTTTTGGAAGGTTGGTTTCAGGCTGAGTAAGATCGTATCAATATGATTTTTGAGATGAAAGAATTTTTTCTGATCTTTGATTTCTTCTATTGACACCTTTTTAAAACCCCGAACTTGATTGGCGATATTCTGCAAATTATGCATCAGCATGTTGCTGGTTTCTTTTGAGGTGCCAAGGTAGTACTCCCAGTCAGAACGTTTCATGGTATTTTGATAATACAGTTGTTCAATATCCTGGGTTTGCCGTTCAAGAAACGAGGCGGCGGTAATCGCTACTCCCAGAGGCGTATTGATTTTATGAGCCATCCCAGCGACCAGCCCCCCGAGGGCTGCCATTTTTTTCGATTGGACAAGTTGTTCCTGTGTATGGTTCAGGGTTTCAAGCAATTCTTGCAGTGCCTTATTCGCCTCTTGCAATTCTGCTGTTCGAGCTTCAACTCGCTGTTCGAGTTGTTCGTTGATTTGTCGCAATGTTTTTTCCGCTAATTTGCGCTCAGTGATGTCCTCATATAAAGCAATAAAATATCCGGTTTCTGAGCTGTAAGCTGCGACGGCATACCAGGTTTCAAAGGGCGCAAAATAGAATTCAAATCGTCTTTCCTCACCTGTTAAGGCAACTGTCCCAAAAATGCAAATCAAATTCGGCTCAATATTTTTCATTTCCGGAAACACTTCTGTCATCCGTTTTCCAATGATTTCTTTACCTAAGCCAAATAATTCTTCATACGCTTCGTTGACTTCAAGAAAAATATAATCCTCCGGTTGGTTCTGTTCATCCAATAAAATTTTATGATAGGCTAACCCGTTCAGCAGATTTTTAAATAAAGAACGATACTCAGCTTCGCTCTCTCGGAGGGATTTTTCTGCCCACTTGCGTTCGGTAATATCTTCCACAATCGCCTGGGCGCCGCTCATTGATCCATCAAGGCCATAGGTTGGGGTTACATAATAGAGGAGATAGGCTTGTTTCCCCCAGGGCGATAAATATGAACGTTCTTCAGCGATCAGGATTCTGCCTGAAGTGAGGCTTTGAGTAAAATCTTCTGCAATCCCAGCCTGAATAAAATCCGGCGAAGCTAATACATTTATGCCTTGGACCACCTCAACGGAAGGTGCTCCAAAAATAGCTGCTAACATGGGGTTCACGTCAATAATTTGCCCCTGAAGATCGACGCTGAAAATCCCCAGAGGTGAGTTCTCAATTAAACGGCGATAGCGTTGTTCTCTTTCTTGCAATTCATCTTGAGAATGTTTCAATGACGTGACCATTGCATTAATTTCCTGCGCCAGTCCCGCTAATTCATCATGACCCGGAAGCTCAAGAAGATAGGGCAAATCATTATTACTTTCAGAGACATTTTTTATTCTGTTACTGAGCCGAGATAATCGGGAAAGAACAATTCTTTCGATCAGAAAGAGCATAGTTCCGCCCAGAATCAGGCTCGCTATAAAAAGCGACAAGGTAGAATACAAAACGCTCACACGCCCCTGGTCATTAATTTCTCGGGGAACCTCAATTTTTACGATCGTCTCGGGATCGCCGTACACATTGGTCATAATCGCGTATCCAGCGATAATATGGTGGTTGAGAGGGACAACAACTCCTGAGTTATCTTGGTATAAGAGTTCCAGAACAGATCGGACATCAGGAGGCAACTGGTTGTCATTGACTTGCCATAACGAAATCGAGAGGTTCGTGAGTTGAGCCAGGCGTTCGACAGCCGAAGCATCCAGATATCGCCCGATAAGAAGTATGCCCTGAGCAGGTCCCTCTCCTTCACTGGTTAAGATCGGACAGGCTGCAATTAATAAAGGACCTTCGGGTAAATTCAGAATACCGGTCTTGACGCTGGTTTTGTCAGGATGATGCAAGAGAGGATTTTCAGGAAGAAGAGCTGTTTTCAATGAGACAGGCAGAGACATTTCTCTTTCTGCCTCAAGATCGACAGCCTTTCCAAAGGCTATCGTCCCGCCATTATCTATGAAGAGCATGAAGTGAATTTTTAGTGTGATGAAGGTAGTATTCATAAGGTTTTCAGCGATATACTCAGGATATGTGCCCGCCATAAAGTTATAAGTCGCTGTCCATACCGCCCAATCACCAAGCGTTTTGCTCAAGGTGTCGAGATCGTCGTTGATGAGGCGCAATGTACGCTGAAGATGCTCTTGAACATGCTGTGCCTCTATTTTTGTAAAGCTTTTGAGCACAATGAAGTAAGAAATGACAGAGAAAATCAACAACAAACTTATTCCTGTGACTCCAATAATGAGCATGGTCTTTTTACGTATTGTCATGAGAGAGTCATCCTTGCTTTGTCAAATAAGGGGCTATTCATATCGGCAATTCCGTTGAGCCAGGATTTTTAGCAGTGATGATATGCCATGTCAGAAATCCTCCGCCGGCAATAACAGCTCCTGATGAGAGAATCGCCCAAAGCACCAAAGAGTTTGTTTGAAAATGCTCAAACGCGATTGCTCCGAAAAATGGGCCAACAGCCCATCCCAATCCATCAACTAACCCATGCAGTCCCATATAGCGACCAATCATCTGAGGTGGAGCCATATGGCTGACTGCACTCACAATCGCGGTGAGTGCGATCATTTCCCCTGTTGTCATCATAATCATACTTACGGCCAGATGCCCCCAATACTCGCTTATACCAAAACCGAGATAGGCGATCACATAGAGCAACGCTCCCCATCCTATCCGCCCGAAAAGCTCAGTTTTTTTTAGCACTGTATTCAACGGGATCAAGAAAAGGATCACAAGCACACCATTCACTGTATAAAGAAATCCTAAAGAAGTTTGACTGATTCCGACAATTGTGGTTGCATAAACTGAGAGCGTAGATACAAATTGTGCGACAGACAGAAACAGTGCGAATGTAAATGCCAGGAGAAGCAATAAGCGACGATCACGATAGAAGATTGTTCGAAAAGATTCACGCTGTGTCCGAATTACTTCTGGTTTTGCCGATGTAATCGGAGGACAAAAGTGATAGGGAATACTTGCGGTGACAAGGCACAGCATTGCGGTCAGGCTAAATAAGAGTGAGAAAGGCGTACGAGCCAGGAATGAGCCGATAGCTGGCCCAAGCATCCAACCGACATTCAATCCCACCCGAACCGTGCTGAAGGCGGTCGCCCGGTCATTCGGTGAGGTCAGATCCGTAATGTACGCATTCGCAGCGCTTTTAAAAAATTGGCCTAATAAGGTACTGAAAAATAATCCGACGGCAATATAGACGAACGGCGCATCAAAGAAAGCCATGAGCGCCAGGGCAAAAAATGCGCAGCTCCGTCCGAAAGGCCCTCCTATCAATAATATACGCCGCCCCAAACGATCAGTCAATGCGCCTGAAATCGGTGAACCAATAATTACGGCAATTCCCATGACAGGATACATGATGCCAACCGTTGACATAGGAATACCACGAATCGTATGAAGATAAATAGGTAAAAAGGGATACACAATGGAATATGCCAGGGTATTGATACCCCAGGCGATAGCGATCGCCAGTATCTTGCGTTGATCGTACACACGTTCAGACGGATCATAAGAGGTGGCTTGCATTGCCTGTAACTTCATTCTATCCCTTTCTTACGGAAAACATCCAAAAAAGACTTGCATAAATCCCCATTGCAGAAAATACTTGTCAACAACTCACATGGAACAATTTTTTGCAAGCAAAATACAGCTTTATTCATAAACGTAATGCGTAACGTCAAATGACTCACTCCGGCATGAGTCATAAGTGAGTGAGAAAGATCAAAAAACTACTATAGGCATAATAATCAGGAACTATTTCAGAGAACGCTTGTCTTACCAGAAGAATGAACAGATTACCCAATGGAGCCTGAAAAGCAAGCTTCGTCGGGGTTATACATAATCTTTCCTCCATTCGTCCTGAACGTGTCGGAGGGCATGATACTGATGAAACATCTGAATAAAAAGAAAAAGAAAAGCTTGTGGGCGATGTATTCAAATAGTACCATCTATTTTACCCTGATTGTATCGCTCGTTCTGCACACCATAGTCATTTATTCAATTCCGGCCGTCAATGTATTTTCTGAGGGGCCAGATCCTTCTTCTGAACCGATCGTTGTTGATATCTATCAAGAAGAAGCTTCTGAATCAGTCTCAGAGATGGCTCAACCAGATTCCGATCAGTTTCTGGCTCACGTTCCGGACAATATTGCTCCCCTTGAACAGCCTTCTGATATGAGCGACACAGAACCGAAACCTGACCGGCTTGACCTCGAAGTGCCAATTCCCGAATTTGAAAGACAGGTAACCTCAGACCATGATACGTTTTTACTTTCTCAATTAACAGAACGTGACCCGGATCTTTTTCTGCCAGAGAAACGATCAGTATCGCAGACTCCTGACCATCAGCAGCCTGTTCTGCCTAAACAGCAGCTTTCTGAAAAGATCACGATGGCCCCGCCGCCTCTCCCGCTTCAGGTCCAGCCGCCGCAAGCAATTCATGAATATGAACCGATAAAAATGAGGACATTTTCAACGAAACCACTTCCACAACAAGATCAGGATGAACCAAGCATACAGTTTCCGCTCCGTTCACCGCAGCACGAACAATCTCCCTCAGCCTTGTCGCAAAATGTTGCTGATAGTCCATTCTCTTTCAACAAGCCACCAGTAAAGGACCTTGCCAAAGAATCGTCTGCGCCTGCTCTCACTCGCAGCGATACCATGGCGTTTTCCCCCAAGCGGCAATTTGGCATCGTCAAAGAAAAAGAAAGTGATACAAATCAATTTGGTATCTTTGCCGGAAAAAAATTTGACGAACCGCCAATGAAAGATGCTGTTGAAGAAGCGCGTGCTACTGTGCAGCAATTACCGCCTCAGCCTGAAGAGACAGAGCTTGCTCAAAACTTGCCCGCTGAAAGTCAGATAGAAGGTCCGATCAGGGGGCGAGCCATTGTTCGCCGTCCTCAACCTCCTCAGGTGAATGTGAGCATAGAGGTAGAACTGCGTTTGAGATTTTGGGTGCTGCCGGATGGAACGATTGGCGAGGTAATACCGATCAAACGAGGCGACGCGCAACTCGAACGCATAGCCATTACCTATTTGAAGCAGTGGCGCTTTGAACCATTAGCGCCAGGAGTTCCCCAAGAAAAAATTTGGGGAACTATTCCTATTCGCTTTACCGTGCAATAAATTGCACTACGCCTGCATCTTCCGAAAAAACCGGGTGACTTAAAGAAACCCAGTTTTTCTGGTGTCAGTCTTCTGTACCAGTAAACAAAGCTGTTCACCAGGATACCTACGCAGTGACTACGTTTTTATTCTTTTTGTTCCTCAAGATATTTCAGCGGTTCGGTAATTTTACGCGGCGGAGTAAAAATATCTGCAAGTTTGGCAGCTCGTTCAGAAACGACAACTAATGAATGCGGCACATTCGGTGGAATGACAAACGCCATCCCTTTTCCACACACGCGCGTCTCTTCGCCAATCGTATATTCTATCTCACCATCCAGAACAATACCGACTTGCTCGTTGGCATGATGGTGAATCGGAAGACGCGACAGTGGTGGAAGGTTGAGAAATGATACCGAAATTTTTTCTCCATAGACGGCTGCCAATGTAATACCATTCACTAAAGGAATTTCATGAAGTTCATTGACATTATAAAAAGGCATATCCCTGTCCTCCCCTGGATAGTGTTGGTTGATGATTGAGAAATCACGACACAATTTTTGGGGGCATGATGTTCCTGATATAACTGCCCTGTTTATGACTATTATCCCTTACTCAATGTTATGCGGTCGCATAACCCTATTGCAGGAGTGACATGAACACTCCGGCAGCTACAGCCGTTCCAATAACGCCGGCGACATTTGGTCCCATGGCGTGCATCAACAGAAAATTCCCCGGGTTTTCTTGTTGTCCGACACGCTGGACAACTCGCGCGGCCATAGGCACCGCCGATACGCCGGCCGCGCCAATCATCGGATTAATTTTCCCTCCCGATAATTTGCACATCACATTGCCCAGGCCCACACCGGCGGCAGTTCCGACGGCAAAGGCGACCAGGCCGAGTAAAATGATTTTAATCGTATTGACTTGCAAGAAGCTGGCGGCATCCATTGTTCCCCCGACAGTGAGGCCAAGAAAAATCGTCACGATGTTAATCATAGCGTTCTGAGCCGTATCGGAAAGACGATTTGTAACCAACGATTCCCGCAAAAGATTGCCAAACATCAATGACCCCAGGAGCGGAACAACTGGTGGAAGTAATAAGCCAACCAACACGGTAGAAACGATCGGAAACAGAATTTTTTGTGCCTGCGACACCGGCCGCAATTGTTTCATAACAATTTTTCGATCTGCCTGCTTTGTGAATAATTTAATAATAGGTGGCTGAATCAGAGGCACCAGTGACATATAGGAATAAGATGCCACTGCAATCGCTCCCAAGTATTCGGGCGACATTTTCGCCGCCATATAAATGGAGGTCGGTCCATCCGCGCCGCCGATAATTCCAATGGCAGACGCCGCTTTCAGCGGAAAACCAAGCGCAACGGCTCCAAGCATGGCGACAAAAACTCCTCCCTGAGCCGCTGCTCCTAAAAGCAAGGTAATGGGATTGGCTAATAACGGCCCGAAATCTGTCATGGCCCCGACCCCCATAAAAATCAGGATCGGGAAAAGTTCATGTTTCGTCCCGAAATGCAAATAATATAAGAATCCATGTTCTTCCATAATTCCGGACAGCGGCAAGTTAACCAGAATGGATCCAAAGGCAATGGGCAGCAAAAGTAAGGGTTCAAATTTTTTCACGATCGCCAGATACAATAACACTGCGCCAATCACCAGCATGAGCACATTCCCCCATGTCAGTGAACCGTAACCGGATTGCGTGAATATTTCAAAAATCTTTGTCAAAACATACATATCAGAGTTCCTCTTGGCAAGAAGTAAACCATATTGAAATCATTCCTCGTGTTATCCGATTACGACAAGCACGTCACCTGTATTGACAGAATCCCCAACATTCACATTGATTGCCTGAACCGTGCCGTCCATCGGAGCCAGAATATCATTTTCCATTTTCATGGCTTCTAAAATCAGAAGTACTTTGCCGCTTTTGACGTTCTCCCCGGGTTTGACTTGAATGCTCAGAATTTTCCCTGGCATAGGGGCAGGCACCTGATTTCCACCACCTGTACCTGGGGCCGGAGCCGGTTTCGGAGCAGCCGCAACTGCAGCCGGTTTTGATGGCAGCGTAGACGGGGGCGGCGGAGTTACAGGTTTGGGCGGAGCAGGCACTCCTGCACTCGTTCCGCTCACTTCCTCTACAGTCACTTCATACATCTGGCCATCTACAGTAATATGGTATGTTTTCATAGATATTTCCTCCTTCATCGTCTTATATACACTTCTATGATATTCATTGTTCAGATTGACTTACTTTACACTACTCTCCATTCCCATTAATTCCATTCTACCAGCCATTTTCCAGGAACCAACGCTCCCTAAAGGGGTAATACCGGTAATTCGAAGTGAACCGCCCTCTGGCAACGAAGCGTATTCATAAATCGCCGCCGAAATTGCCGCAATATGCGCCGCGTTCGGCATCTCTGGCGATGTCGGTTCATAAGGTGTGATGGTATCAAGTGTAAATGAACCGGGCGCTAACCCCGTGTATTCCTGAATGGCTGCTAATATTGCGGCAATATGCGCTGTCATTGTCCGGTCTTTTTCCGGAAGAACGAGTGGTTCCTGGACCGAGGCCGTTTCACTGAGGGTGGTCGGAGCAGCTTTGTTGCGCTCCCACTGCTCTATTATTCTTTCAAGTCCTACGATTATGGCGGATAGGCCGCCTAACACGAGAAACACCATAAAAAAATCCACAATCGCGACAATGATACCGCCCGAAAATCCTTCTAACATAATGGGTTACCTCCGCTCATCGTTCATTATAAAGGAATATTTCCATGTTTTTTTCTGGGGCGCGATTCCCGCTTATTGGCAGTCATTCCAAATGCAGAAATCAATGCGGGACGAGATTCGCGCGGATTGATGACTTGATCAACATAGCCGCGTTTTGCCGCCTGATACGGATTGGAAAAATTTTCTCGGTATTCTGCAATTTTTTCCTGACGTTTCGCGTTGGAATCCTCAGCATCTTTAATTTCACGACGGAAAATAATATTCGCAGCACCTTCAGCCCCCATTACAGCGATTTCAGCTTGAGGCCAGGCGATAACCATATCAGCTCCCAAATGTCGGGCGCACATTGCAATATAGGCGCCGCCATAGGCTTTTCTGACAATTAAGGTCACTTTCGGAACAGTGGCTTCAGAATAGGCGTATAAAAGTTTCGCACCGTGACGAATAATCCCACCATGTTCTTGCGAGGTACCAGGAAGATAACCGGGAGTATCAACAATAGTTAATAACGGAATATTAAAAGCGTCACAAAATCTGACAAAGCGCGCGCCCTTGTCCGAGGCATTAATATCCAGGCACCCTGCCATGATCCTGGTCTGGTTGGCAACAATTCCGATCGTTTCTCCGTGTAATCTGGCAAAACCAACGACAATATTCGGCGCGTAATAGCGATGAACTTCTAAAAACTCCCCATGATCAACAATCTTTGCGATAACTTCGCAAACATCATACGGTTTGTTAGGATTGGTCGGAACCAGGTCAGTGAGAGCTTCTTCACAACGATTCGGTTCATCGGTCGCTTCAACTGGCCGGGGATCTTCCATATTATTTTGAGGGAGATATGCTAATAAGCTGCGTACGGTTTCAAAGAGTTTATCCTCGCTATCGCAGGCAAAATGAGCATTACCAGAACTCTGGTTATGCGCCATTGCACCACCTAAGGCTTCAGCAGAGACTTCTTCGCCTGTTACGGATTTGATCACTTCCGGTCCGGTAATAAACATTCTGGCAGATCCTTTTTCCATAAACACAAAATCTGTCAACGCAGGTGAATATACTGCGCCCCCGGCACAAGGTCCTACAATCACAGAAATCTGTGGAATAACTCCTGACGCGATCGTATTCCGATAAAAAATCTCGCCATAGCCATACAGAGAATCGACGCCTTCCTGAATTCGTGCGCCTCCGGAATCATTAATCCCGACCACCGGAGCGCCCATTTTTAAGGCAAGATCCAGGATCTTGCAAATTTTTTTGGCATGCATTTCTCCGAGAGAACCACCGATCACGGTAAAATCCTGCGCAAACGCATAGGTCAGACGGCCATTCACCTGCCCGTAGCCGGTGACAACCCCATCACCAGGCACCTCAGTTTTTTCCATGCCAAAATTCGTACAGCGATGTTCGGCCAGCATGTCCAATTCCACAAAGGTTCCCGGATCAAACAGTTTATCCAGGCGTTCTCTGGCTGTCAACTTCCCCATCTCATGTTGTTTCTGGATACGTTGTTCACCGCCACCGGCCGTAACAGATTGTTTTTTCTGATCGAGTTGTGTGCTCAACTCTTGAATTGTTGGGTATTCCATAATCTGCCTGAACGTGCGTGATGCGTAAGGCATAACTCCGAACGACTCCCGCCGTTTCACGCCGCATGGTTACGCACCATCCACTATCGGTTTATACTAGTTTGTAACACCGTCTCTCGTCATTTTTGCGGCTTTTTCAGGGAACAATGATTTCAGCCGCTTTGACATAATGTCTCATTCATTATTAGAACCTGAAGAGTCACAATTCGCTGCTGATAACGAATATCGCACTTTCGCGCTCCAGGTCCAGACATTATGCATAATTTCTTATATCGAAAAATTATGTTTTTCTGTCAACTTTAATCTTGAAAGAGTTATGGTGTGAATCTGAAAGCTACCATCTATTAACGTTGCATTCTGCCTGTCAGCAGGGATCTCTTTTGGGTTGCCGGATGCTGCTGAACAAATTCATCATAATCGCGCAACAAATATCGTAAATGCTTTATAATGGCCTTCAGCGGCGCATGGCATCGCAGCACAAGCCAAAACGCTTCCCAGACGACATGTCTGGAGATTTTTGAATACCCGTGTGTTCGTTCTCGAAACATGATCGGGATTTCCTTGATTTGAAATCCGTCTTTGTAGGTATAATACAACATCTCAATCTGAAACGCATAACCATCCGAGCGAATCTGCGTTAAATCAATTTGCTCCAACACTTCGCGGCGATAACACCGAAACCCACTGGTACAATCCCACACTGGGATGACCAGAATGTGTGCAGCGTAGATATTGGCAAATTTACTCAGTAATAATCGCCGAAACGGCCACCCCTCTACGCGAACCCCGTTTAAATACCGGCTTCCCACAACCAGATCGTATTGTTCAACCGCTTTAACTAAGTCAGCTAAAGACGCGGGATCATGAGAAAGATCGGCATCCATCTCAATAATATAATCAGATCCGACTGACAACGCATATTCAAACCCTCGAATATACGCTGATCCTAATCCGCCCTTTGCCGGCCGATGAATCACCTGTACTTGCGGATAACTCTCGGCAAGTTTTTCGGCAAGCTCTCCTGTTCCATCAGGAGAATTATCGTCAACAATAGTCACAAAAAATTCCGGATGTAAGATCAAAATTGCTCGAATTAGATGCTCGATATTCTCTCTTTCATTATAAGTCGGAATCACTACCATTGTTTTGGATGTGTCTGCCATAATTATTCTCCTGAAATGTCAACGGGCAGGTGGTAGGGGAAGGTAGTCTCCTAATAGAAACAAGAAAGCCGCTTCGAGACTAATCCAACAAAAAAACCAGGTTTTATAAACCTGGTTTTGTCATACTGCTGCTCACAATGGTGGAGATGGCGGGGCTCGAACCCGCGACCACATGACTGCCAGTCATGTGCGCTCCCAGCTGCGCTACATCCCCAAAATCTTAATTTCACTATTCAATACCCCTGTAAAAAATCTGTCTTTTTGTCAAGAAAAAAATATCAGAGAAACAATATTTGAAAAAAAGACAAAAATTCAAAAAACCTGTTGCCAGAATTCATATCAGTAATTATTATTCTTTCTCGCCGTTTGATTGACAGAGAAGTCAGCTCTCTGTTGATAACGTAGTAATCGGTGTTTCTGAACATAGAATATGTGGAGAGGAACTTATGGAAGAACTGCGAGTTCGCAAAGCGTTTATCTGCGATATGGATGGCGTTATTTATCATGGCAACCGTGTGTTGCCCGGAGTGTTCGATTTTGTGAACTGGTTGAAACAAGAAGAGAAAGCGTTTCTGTTCTTGACGAACAGCAGTGCGAAGACACCTCGAGAACTCCGCGAAAAAATGCGCCGTTTAGGATTAGATCTTGAAGAAGATCATTTTTACACCAGCGCATTAGCCACGGCAGCGTTTCTTTCACAACAATGTCCGGGAGGAAGCGCTTATGTGATCGGAGAATCCGGGATCACCAATGCCTTGTATAACGCCGGATTTTCAATGAATGACACAAACCCTGACTATGTGGTTGTCAGTGAATCCAGTATGTATAATTATGAAAAATTGGAACACGCAGTCAACCTGGTGTTGAATGGCGCGAAGCTGATCGGGACGAATCCGGATCTTACCGGACCGATTGAAAAAGGAATTACTCCGGCGACCGGCGCGCTGATTGCGCCAGTTGAACTGGCGACCGGGGCAAAAGCTTATTTTATCGGTAAACCCAACCCGTTAATGATGCGCCATGCTCTGAAACGCCTGGGCTGCCGCCGTGAAGAGACTGCCATTATCGGCGACCGCATGGATACTGATGTCATCGCGGGGATCGAGGCTGAAATCACGACCGTTTTGGTGCTGAGCGGCGTGACAAAGCGCGAGGATCTCTCGCGCTTTGCCTATCGCCCACGCTATATTCTCAATGGCGTCGGTGATATTGTGGGCTAAACCTGACCTCTCGCTTTTTCCCCGCCCATTCCCTCCTGATCGGAGCAGAGGTGGAGAAACAATGTCAATTTTATGCTATTTCTCAGTGTATCCCAGCTTATTGTTCGACAACTCGATATGGGAACCAGGCAAACAATGTTTCGTTTTGTAAGCGTGTGAGTTCTTCAAGCACGTGTTGAATGCGTTGCAATTCCCGGGGCATGCTGGCGCCCATTGGCACTTGTCGAAGGCGTTTAAGCAGTTGTTCAAACGGATTGTCCATTTTAGGATATTCGACGAGTTGAATGTCTTGATCTTGCGGAATGTCAAGTTTCTCTTTCAACACAGTCACAGCCCTATCAAAGCCTCCCAGGTGATCGACCAGTCCTAATTCGATGGCTTGTTTCCCGAACCAGATTCGCCCCTGTGCAACGGCATCAACGGCTTCAACGGTCATGCCGCGCCCATCTGCTACACATTGCAGAAACTCATCGTAACCCTGTTGAATAGATTTACGAAAAAGCGCAGCCTCGTCGTCCGTCCAGGCGCGCGATCCGCTGAAAATTCCGGCATGTTTTCCACGGTCCAGGCTTTCGACGTTGATGCGAATCAGGTCGAGCAAGCCTTGCATGCTGAATTTTCCGCCGAAAATTCCGATTGATCCGGTAATCGTCATCGGATACGCCACAATGCTTGCCGCCGGAGCCGAGATCATATAGCCTCCCGACGCGGCCGCGCCGACCATGGAAATGACAACTGGTTTCTTCTGGTTGGCTTCATAGATCGCATTTCGAATCAGGTCAGACGCTCGTGCGCCGCCGCCGCCGCTGTCAATTCGCAGAAGAATGCCTTTAATCTCCTCGTCATCCGCCAGCGTGGCAAGCAATTCTATCATGGAATCAGAGCCGATAATCTCATTGTCCAGATCGCTTCTCCCGGCAGTAATCGAACCTTGCGCGTAGATCACCGCGATTTTGTCACCCTTTTGATAGAGGTGCGGAACAGTCACATCAATCCGGGCATACTGGCCGTTATACACTTTGTTGAGTTCCGGCTCCTCTTTTCCGTTCTTCTGGTCAGCAGAATTTTCAGCTTTTTTCTCGCCAGCCCCTTCCTGCACTAGGTCAGAAGTTTCAGCCGGCGGTTCCTCAGTTTCTTCTTTGAGTAACCCTAACTCCACCTGAATCGCATGATCCAATTGGCTTTTATAGATCAGGCCGTCAACAATACCAGCCTCAAGTGCATCTTTCCCTGAATGGATCCCCTCGTCAATCCACTGTTTCACTGTGTCTTCAGATACATGGCGAGCGGTCGCGATCTCTTCAACATAGTACTGGTAATACTGGTCAAGCACATCGGTCAACACTTCTCGATAGGCATCAGAGAGTCGGTCATCGGTAAATATCTGCGGGGCAGTTTTATATTTACCGATATACACAAATTCCGGTTGAACCCCGATTAAATCGAACATCTTTTTAAAAAATGGAATTTCATAGCGAAAGCCAGGGAAATACGCATCCCCTGAAGGCGGCATATAAATTTTGTCAGCGACACTCATAAACAGATAAGTCCATAATCCGGTGCTTTCTGTAAAGGCAAATACCTTTTTGCCGGTCTCCTTAAACTTGAACAATTCAGCGCGAACTTCGTCCCGTGTCATTGAATCCATACTGTAGGATCCGAAATCCAGTAAAATACCCAGAATTCTTGGATCTTTTGCCGCCTTGCGAATGTTGCTGACCAGGACATGGCGGGTTTTCCCCAATTCCCCCGATATCCGTTCTGATACCGGATCCATGGATGGACGATCTCTGAAAAACCCCTCAATGTCCATGACCAGGACGCTCTCTTGTTTGATTTTCGGGAGGCGCGAAAATTCCCAATATAACCAACCGGCGATGCCGGCATATACGACAAAAACAATCAAAAGTATGATCAGGAAAATATTTTTGATGATACGGAAGATTTTAGCGATTTTGCTCCAAATTCTGCCCCAAATCCGTTGTCTTCGAAAACGTTGCATGATGTCTCTCCTTCGTTTATGAAAACACCCCTGTCCCACAAGAGGAGGAGTGAAAAAATAGAGAAAAATACTTGTATTTCTCTATGTTAAGACGTAAGGATAAAGAATCAAGGAAATTGTTGTTGAAAAACGTCTTTTCTTATGAGCTTTTTTTGATGGCTCTGTTTTTACAAGATCGTAAGTGGAATGTATAAACAAGTGAAGGGGTCATCGCATGATACGAAGAGTGCAAATAGTTTGAAAAACACAAATTTATCAGACGATCTAGGAGGAGGGGAAAATATGAAAAAAATTAATTGGGGTATTCTCAGTACAGCTAAAATCGCCAGAGAACATGTGATGCCTGGGATGCAGGCCGGAAAATATTGCGACATCTCTGCGATTGCCTCACGCGATCTCGCAAAAGCTCAGGAGTTTGCAAAAATTTTTTCGATTCCGAAAGCCTATGGCTCTTATGAGGAATTGCTGGCTGATCCTGCAATTCAAGCGATTTACAATCCTTTGCCCAATCATTTGCACGTGCTCTGGTCAATCAAAGCCGCAGAAGCCGGAAAACACATCTTGTGCGAAAAACCCCTGGGACTCAACGCGGCTGATGCCGAAAAATTAGTGAAGATCTGCCGCCAAAAGAAGGTCGTGTTGATGGAGGCCTTTATGTACCGCACGCATCCGCAGTGGGTGCGGGCCAAACAGTATGTTGAAGAAGGGAAAATTGGCGAACTCAAAGCGATCCAGGTCTTTTTTTCCTATACCAACCTCGACCCGAATAATATTCGCAATCGCTCGGATATTGCGGGCGGCGGCGGGTTAATGGATATCGGCTGCTACCCGATTTCCCAATCCCGCTTTATCTTTGGGACAGAACCAACACGAGGGCTGGCGCTTATCACCCGCGATCCCGCATGGAAAATTGATACCTTAAGCTCAGCCATACTGGACTTTGGAACAGGGCATGCCACCTTCACCTGTTCAACGCAATTGTTTCCGTATCAGCGCGTCAATATGTTAGGAACTAAGGGCCGATTGGAAATAGAAATTCCGAATAACGCCCCTGAACATGGTCCAACCCGTATGTTTTATGAAACCGCGAACGGAATTGAGACGATCAGCATTGATACCTGCCACCAATATCAGATTGAATGCGACCTGTTTTCCAAAGCGATTTTGGAAGACTCTCCATTACCAATTCCGCCGGAGGATGCGATTGCCAATATGAAAGTCATTGATGCACTGTTTCGCTCTGAAAAAAGCGGAACCTGGGAACTCGTATGAAGGCGGCTGAGAGTATTGACAGGAGTAAAAAACCGAGTTTTTGAAAAAACTTGGTTTTTTCATTTTTCTCATGGCGCAATCACGGTCATACTTAAAAATCATCATCGTCTCGTCTCTTTTTCTCGTGCCGGGGACGTTTCTCCACCTCCGTATCGAACAAGGCCAGACATTCTTCAAAAGCGGCAATCCGGCCTTTCAGAAATGCAATCTGGTCACTCTTAGCGGCATCCATGAGAAATTGGGCGTTGAACGCGTCTTTTGCTTTTTTACGCAGGGCCTCAATCTGCCGACGTTTTTCTTCGACGCTATGGCGTTTTGACAATTCCTTGTGCACATCATCCAGCAATGACATGGCGATTCCCCTGTGGATATGAGTGTAGAGAGAAATCGGGTTTTTATCAAAAACCCGATTTCTTCTATGTGTTATTTATGATGAAAGACTATTTCTTTGTTGTCTGGGATGCCGGAAACCATTCCCATCCGTCAGGATTTCCGCTGGCAATCTCTGCTTTCACTTTGGCCGCCAGACGATGCGGGCCAAGTTTCTCAATGGCGTCTATGCATTCGCCGCTGGCAAGGCATTGAATCACCTGCTCCTCAATTTGAGTGCCCGTTTCTTCGGGCGATTGAAAACCAATTATCGTCCAGTTTCCCAAAATTGTTAACGGCACACTCGCTCTCTCAATAGCATACGCTCTGCGGATTGCCTGAGCAAAATCCTGAAGTTCTCGATGATTCCAGGTTTCAAACCAACGCATATCTAGTTGCGGATAGCGTTGCTGCAATTCTTTTAAAAACTCTTTTTCTTTTTCACAGTGAGGGGCACCCATCGCCCCAAAATAAATACAGCACCGGAGCCTCTGCCGCCTCAGCCAGCGGCAAAAATCCGCCTATTATGACAACCACAAACAGAAGAACCAGCCAGTCTGTTCGCAGGCGTTGAAAACATATCAGCAGCTTCATGCACAATACTCCTCTTTAAAGTATCCACATTGTCCGAAAAAAACACTCTTATCGTTACTTACATGCTGTGCGATTCTAAATTTGTCAAGTGTAAAGCGAATCGCTAAAAAGTTACACATGTTCGAAAATTTGGTTGCAGTAACGCGCCAGCATAAAAAGATAATCTGACAGGCGGTTGAGATACGTGATCGCCCCCAGAAACGATGCACCGTCCTGACCCGCGTGTTCATGTTCAGAAAGTCCGACAACATGACGTTCTGTGCGTCGGCATACAGTTCTGGCAATATGCGCCCAGGCAGCCGTTGGGTGTCCGCCTGGCAAGATAAACTCATGGAGTTCAGGCAAGTCCCGGTCCATGCGATCAATTGCCTGCTCAAGAAATTTCCAGCGATCTTCGCTAATATTTTGAATATGGGACTGGGAAGGAGATGCACTGGTTGTCGCCAGCCAGGCTCCGATCTGAAATAAGTGCGATTGGATGGTGTGCAGTTCCTGAAGCAGATCGGAATGCTGCCCTGAAAAGGCGGCAATGAGGGCGCCTAATACAGAATTCAACTCGTCAACATCGCCATACGTCTCGACACGAATGTGGTTTTTAGCGACTTTTTCTCCGCTGAGAAGCGTAGTTTTGCCTCGATCTCCCGTACCTGTATAAATTTTCATCTTACCTCCTTGAATATGAAAGGTTCCCGATTGTTACATCTTGTAAATTCTGCCAGAGATCATACGCCGTATTGGCGATGTCAATATGTTTATCGCGCATACGTTGCTGAAGCAGATCAATACTCGCGGCAGGATCGTTCTGGGCCAGCCAGATCATCGCGCCTCGCTGCAACACGACTGAATATTTCGAAGAAACCAGATCATAGATCCCAGAATACTTGTTAGTTCCCAGAAACGCGACATACACATCGAGCATGCGCCTGACATCTTGCAAAGACTCTGCTGAGATAATTGCGCGGAGTAGCCCTTGCAGAACAGACTCGGATTCGATGGGCGGCAGCGACCGAAACACCTGACGATAGTCTGCGAGTGCTTCTTGCCGGACAAGCAGTGAAACAATTGCTTGATCAAGAGCCGGAATGTTTTTACAAAAGGCTGAAAAGATCTCCATAATGCTGGCTTTGTCTCCAAGTTCCACTAATGCTTGCACAGCCAGAACGTTTATACGCAATTTTCGAGAACGCAGCCCATCTTGCAGCACACGAAAATACTTTTTAAAACCTTTCCGATATAGCAAGGCTGCGACCCGAAATTGAATAACAGGCGGATGAGCCAGAAAGGCCACCAGGTTTTCAAGATCGTTTTCTTCGCCAATCTCTGTTGCAATTCTTAGATAAGTCAACAGGTTCGCTTCTGTCGGAAACCTTGACACCACTTTCCTGACAAAAGATAAACTGCGGCGATGTTTCAACTTCGCTAAAGCGTGTAAGGCAGCAGCAGCGATATGCGGATGCTCAATATGGTGTTCTGCAAATTGCACGATAAACGGAGCGGCTTCCTGTAATCCGACCTCTCCTAATAAATCGAGCAAACGTTCCTGCACATCAAGCGATTCTTTGTGTAAGCGTTCCATTAAAAATATGATTGATCGTTGTTTTTCCAGCCTGGTTAAACTTACCGCTGCAGCATAGCGTAACTCAGAATTCTCATGTTCGAGAAAAGGCAGCAATTGATACCCGCAATCAATATCCCCTATAGCGCCAAGCGTCCGGATCGCATGGGCAATAATGGATTGGTCGGAAGACGTCAATAATTGGAGCACATCTGTCATGTACGCTGAGTCTTCAGATTGTTCTATAACGGTAAGGGCCTCATGAATGACGTACGAATCTGGATATCTGAGTAATTTCGGGAGCGCGCGCGATAATATTTCAGCGCGGCGAGTATGTAAATACCGGATGGCATGAACGATTATTTCCGGGGTATCCTGTAAAAGCTTGATCCAGAGTTCTGTGAATGGCTCGACGTGATCGAGCTTTTCAAGATAACAGGCCGCGTAGTTCCTGAGATCCTGATGAGGATGTTGCAATGCTTCAGCGATCAGGTTCGACACCTCGCGATCTGATGACAAGGCCAGGGTGGTTAGTAAGGCAATTTTAGTGCTCACCTCAGGGCATTCGTAAAACCAGGCTGCAAGTTTCTTAAATCCGTCTTTTCGGGAAAGCAAAAGGGCCCCGACTATCCGCCGTATGCCTGGCTCCTGCCGTTCAACATAGAATGTTTTCAACACTGCCTGAATTTCCTCAGATGCAAGCGATTCAGGGGCGAGGTGCTGCAGAAACCCATACAGTTCACCTTTGCGGGAGGTTCGTAGCAGGTGAAGCAGTTCTTCAGGAGAAGAAAACAAAGGCATGGAAGGTGCGAGAAAAGGCTCAGAACGGGAGAGCAGGCGTTCTCGTAATAATGAGGGCAGATGAGAATAATAAGCAACCTGTTGTTCCATATTTTCCTCTCCGGAAAGAGCATAAAATTCATCAAGAAATTGCTCAATCGCCGTTTCAGAAAGAGTTGCATAGGAATGAAAGAAGAAATCATTTAAATGTTTACAGGAAATTTTTATGTCCTGAGCCACTGGGACTCCGAGAATATCAGGCAGGTATGCTTCTTCTTCATGGATCTGCGCTAAAAATGCAAAGGTGATGATCCTCTGTGTTCGCCGATCCAGTTTCTTTAACAGCTTGCGGAGCTGCCTGGATTCTCTCATATAGAATTGGACAACAAGCACGCTCTCTGTTTTCGTCAGGTGCGACACATCTTTCAAAGGAATATTCAGAAGCGACGCAATCAGGGTCGCCAGCACGGATGAACTTTTGTCGCAAGCCACAATACAGGTTATCTCCCAGGAGAAGGTTTGGATAAAAGAGGTGAATCTTCTGAGCGTAACATGCAAAGCAGGCAATGATAACGCCAGAGGTGGCGTGAACTGGAGCTCCAACCCGTTATCTCCGAGGGTTCCCAGGCAAATATTTCCGTATCTGGCGTACAGCCGCTCTTTTAAGCCATATTCCATTCCATCGGGAAAGCTCAATTCGCGGAGTTGTCGGGCGGCGTTTTTCTGAACGGAAAGTCCTCCGGAGGCATGTGAAAATTTGAGCGTACTTTCCAATACTTTGCGAGCTTCCTGATATTCGCCGAGTAACCGATATGAATCTACCAACGTTTGAACGATCTGCGAATCTCCAGGGGAATGCTGCTGTAAAATTTTTTGCTGTTCAATTGCCTCAGAAATTCTGCCGGTTTGGAAATAAATATGGGCAAGTCCTTGAATCGCCAGCGTAAAATTGGGGTCGAGCCGGATCGCTTTCAGTAATTTTTCCTCAGCAATCTCATACCGTTTCATACTGAGATACACCTGCGCGATTTCACAGAGAATTGCGGATTCGTCAGCCATATCACAGAAATAAAGCCCTTTATAATAATGCTTTAGAGCCAGGTCGTACTCCTGGCGTCTGAAATACGCTCGCCCCATCGCTAAGCTCGGCTTAGAAGCCTCGGGCAGAATCGCAGCCGCTTCCTGGAATTTTTCAAGCGCTTCACGTTCTTTGCCGTGATGAAACAAGCGTTCCCCCTGAGCCAGCAACCGTTCAATTTTGCGTTCAGGGCTATCTGTAGCAAAAAAGTTGATCATGTGCATTCTGGCAAGGGAAAATCGAGATTTCTAAAAACTCGGTTTTCAGTACACACCTGAAGCTTAAGTACCAGTGAATATAAATAAATTTTGTCAATTTTGCCAAGCCAGGAACCCGGGTTTTTCGAAAAAAACCGGGTTCTAACAAAGTAGTGCTAAATTACTCATACTTATTTATAACATGAATTTCGGTTTCGCAAGAACTTTTTTCAAATTTTCTGATTATCGCACCGAAAAATCCTTGACAGTATTACCCCGGTTTAATAATTGCTTCTCGCTATGTGATGATAACTGTTATTTTACGAAATAAGTGATTATCAATAATTTTTTGGACACTTGAACTTTTTTACAGATTTTGATGGAGGAAACGAACAAAGCGTATGGCGAATCACAAATCAGCAATCAAAAAGATGCGTCAGGATGAAGTGCGGCGACTTCGGAATAAAGCCTACAGAACACGATATAAAACGGTTGTAAAAGCGGTGGAAGCAACTATTAAGCAAGGAAATATTGACGCTGCCAAAGAAGCGTTTCAGTCAGCGGTTTCTATCATTGATAAGATTGCGTCAAAAGGCGTTATTCATAAAAATAAAGCTGCTCGCAAAAAATCTCGCCTGGCGAAAAAAGTCAATACTCTCAGCGTCAGCAGCTAATATTCTGTCATCACAGTTGTTTCGGGAATGCGGAGTCCTGAGCTTGCCAAAGGATGGAACGCGTTCCCGAAACATTCCCTGGTTCCATCCTTTGACAAGGGATTGAGTTCAGTGCTTCAGCCGAATCCCTCCTTCAATCAACTCGATCTTTCCGGCCTTGAGCAACTGCCCTACCGCCCGTTTAAACGCGCTTTTACTCAGGTGTAAATGGTGCTTAATGGCACCGGGATGACTCTTATCGTGCAGCGGCAGCATTCCCTGATTTGCCCGCAAAACTTCCAGCAGCCAGGCGGCATCATCCTGCATCTGTTGGTACGCTATTTTGCGCAGCGAAAGATCTAATTGTCCATCTTCCCGCACGCGCGTGACGCGTAAATTTTCGAGAGACATTCCTCGTCTAACCGGTGAAAAAAGTTCCTGGTTCGGAATCATTCCGGCATAGCGATTCTCCACAGCCACAAACGCGCCGAATTCAGGTTTCACCAGATAGACCGTGCCTGAAACCAGATCATTTTTCTGATATGGGCTATCAGTGCGCAGGTATTTGCTCACATTTGTTGTTGCACAAATCCGATCTCTTTTATCCAGATAAACCGCCACTAAATAGCATTTGTCTTCTTCAACACGATATTTCTGCTCGTTAAATGGCAGAAACAAATCTTTTTCCAACCCCCAATCTAAAAACGCGCCTACATCCGTATTTTGCACGACGCGCAACAAGGCCACGTCGCCCACTTGTGCCAGCGGCGTACGGCAGGTCGCAATCAGGCGATCCTCAGAATCCCGATAAATAAACACTTTCAACTCATCGCCTTTCCGGGCGTCAGGGGGAACTTCTTTCTTCGGCAAAAGAATATTATCCTCGGTATGGCCGGTACCAGCGTCTAAATATACCCCAATGGGCGTCAAATTCGCAATAGGTAAAGTGTGAAACGTTCCTACATCTATCATTGTGTCCTTACTTCCTCAAAAAAACCTCACATTATGGTAAACTATGCATCAAAAATAGACACAATAATTTCCCCCTGAAATGAGTCAAATGATTTTTTGAAGAATTCTGCTCTTTTTCTGAAAAAATGGATCTGTCTGAAAAAACAGGACCTTCTTGTTTACAACATTGACAAAATTTTATATTCCGATGATAATGATTTAATATACCTTGACAATGTTAAATTCCCGAAATGCCAGGCAACCCCACCCCTGCTCCTCTCCGAGGGGGGCAGGGGTGGGGTGAAAGTTACCCATTGCCGAGATACTTAACGTTTGAACTTTCAGACGTGGCAAAGCTCGCCTTTGCCGCCTTATAAAATCGGAGAATCATTCTAACAAGATGGCCGTGGTATGAAATTTTTTCGATTTCAGCATAAAAGTTACGAAAACCGTCGCTATTTTCCGGTCGTTGCCATTGTGGCTGCTGTTGCGACGCTGATTTTGCTGTTAGTGATCTATACGTCTCGCAATCTGTCTTTAGCGCGTCAGCGGCTGGAAGATTCACTGCTGCAAGGCGGCTTAACCCTGATACGCGCTCTTGAAGCCGGCAGCCGAACAGGGATGCGGATGCACTGGCGCGACGCTCAACTCCAGACCTTAGTTGAGGAAATCGGGGCATCTCCCCAGGTGGACTACATTCGAATATTTGACAAAAATGGCAATTTACTCGCACATACCCAAAAGAACGAAGTACACCAGATTGAACCGGTTGATCTCACAGCAATTCAAAAAAATTCAGCGATCATGCTTACCAGAACTGTCAAAATAAACGAAGAACACGAAGTCTTTGATATTACGACAGAGATCAAACTGGCAGCTCCCGGTTCCCCGCAGGGAAGCGGATATGGGCGTATGCAGGTGCGACCGGATGCTGTTTCTTTGCCCGAAGAACTGAAGATTGTTCAAATCGGCATGTCAATGGCTGCACTGAGGCAGATTCAACAACACGATGTTCGCAACGCGATCTTGATGCTGCTTATCCTGTCGGTCGTCGGCTCGGCGTCGCTCTATTTTATTGTGGTTCTCCAAAATTATTCGGCGATGAATTATGCCTTTCACACCATGCAGAGTTACGCCCAACAGGTAGTTGAAAGCATGGTAAACGGCTTAATTTCCCTGGATAATCAGGGGAAGATCGTCACCATGAATCGCCAGGCATACCACATTTTAGGGCTTCCGCAAACAGAAAACCCGGAAGGCAGCATGTTGCATGAAGTAATGATGATTCACGAGTTTGATCTGTTTACCGCGCTGCGCGACGGTCTTCCGATACTTGAGCGTCAGACGGTATGTACGAATGCTCTGGGGCGCACTCTTCCGTTGAGTCTATCAGCATCACCATTAAGTGATAATGAAGGCGAACAGTTAGGTACGGTCCTGCTTTTCAGCGATCTCAGCGAAGTCAAAGCTCTGGAAGATCAAGTGAAACGCTCGGAACGTCTGGCGTCTGTCGGGAAATTAGCTGCCGGCGTGGCCCATGAAATCCGGAATCCGTTAGGCGCGTTAAAAGGCTTTTTACAATATTTTCAACATAAACTGCCCCTGGAAAATCAGGAAAAAACCTATTTTACGGTCATGACGCATGAAGTTGATCGCCTGAACACTGTCATTTCCAACCTGCTTGATTTTGCACACCCCAAAAAGCCTGTGCTTGAGCCATGCGACCTGACAAAACTTCTTCGCCATGTCCTTGCCTTAGTCGAAGGCGATCTGCAAGCGAAACACATTCAAACTTCTGTGGACCTTCAGGCCCCGTTGCCTCAAGTTCAGGTAGATCAGGATCAGATCACGCAGGTCATGTTAAATCTCTTACTGAATGCCATTCATGCGACAGAACCCGGAGGATCTATCAGCCTTCGAGCAGCAAGTTACCATGATAAATCTGTTGAGATCACAATAAGCGATACGGGCAAAGGTATGAGTCCTGAAGAACTGCCCAAAATTTTTGATCCGTTTTTTAGCACAAAAAAACAAGGAACCGGCCTGGGATTAGCAATCGCTCATACCATTATCGAACAACACAGCGGAGAAATTACAGTGGAAAGCACAGAAGGGAAAGGAAGCACGTTTCGAATTCGGTTCCCCTTGGAACACAAGGCCGCCACATGACGGCCTTGTGTCGAATCTTCCTTCTGTTATCTTCTTTTTCTGCGCAGCAGCGCAAAAATGCCAATCAGCCCGGAACCGAGCAGAATCAGCATTGAGGGTTCAGGCACCGCGTGGATATTCACAGATGTCGCTTCCACAATAGCCAGAGTTGTCCCGAGGATATTGCCCGGATCGAGATAGGCCGTAATAATGGCAATATTTTCGATAATTGCGCCCACTGGCACAACATCCTGGACTTTCACGTCGAAACTGAAGGAGAAGAAATCACCAGCCTCCAGATGAGTCGTGAATTCCCAGTCTCCATCGCCATTAAGCGTAAAAGGCCCTGACAGGTACTCAAGATACTCATCTAACGTATCAATGATATTAAAATACGCTGCCTGTTCAAACGGATTTTCAATCGCAAGGGTATAGGTGAACATGTCTCCGGCGAACAGATCGATCTCCGAAGTTTCAGGAATCCGGTCAAAAGCAAGGTCAACCTCTTTGCTGGCATCAAAAGTACTGCGCAGGTTGAGGCCGATAACAACCGGATCGTGATCAGAAGCCCGGTATGGCTCAGACGTATAGAGATCCTGCGGTTTGTATTCGGTGTTGTAATCAATGACCGAGGGTTCATCGGCATTGATATGCCATTCAGTCGCACCAGATGCCTGGGCCGCGAGTGTCGGGCTGGCCAGCGCGTGATCCAGATAGCCTGACAGTCCGTCGAAAATATACGAATAGGCCTCTGCGCCTTTGAACGTGCTCAAGAGATTCGTATAACCGGCATCCTTGATGGCCGTAATCGGATCTTCCATGGCATAGGAATTCAGATCGCCGATAATCAGAAAGTCAAGATCGCCGCTTGCCGTCGGATCCGAATTCAACCAGTTGGTCAGAACATTCGCCGCGTCAGTCCGGGTTTTATTCCAACATCCCTGGCCATCGCCCTGATCAAGATCCTCACCGGTCGCTTCATCGCACCCCTTGGATTTCAGGTGATTAACCACGACTGTAAATTTTTCACCGGCGGCCTCAAAAGTCTGCGCCAGCGCCGGACGATTCCTATCATCCTGGAATTGTGGATCTACCGAGGAATCAAGTACAGCAAACGAACCAAACGGACTGACCGTTCCGGGCTTATACAGCAGAGCTACTCGAATTTCATCATTTCCAAGAACCCCTGTATCAATGAAAGCATAGGTTCCGGCCCCGGCCGCTTCATTAAGGCCAGACACCAAATCCTCAATCGCGCTATTTGGCCTGGCGTCGTTTTCCATTTCCATCAGTCCGATCACATCTGCATCAATCGCTCGAATGGCGTTGATAATTTTATTGCGTTGTCGAGTGAATTCCTCTGAAGTCGAGGCACCGCGTGACGTGGGGAAACCACCTCCCAGCCCATCGCCATTAAAGTAGTTTAGCACATTAAAACTGGCGACCTTTACGGTTCCGCCAACCGGTTCAGGTTGATCTGTGCGGTCATTTACGCGTGTGAAACTCACGGTTTCGGTAGGGTGCACGCGATAGTGACGTATTGTGCTGGTCGAAGAAATCGGACCGAAGTCCAACACTCCTGTCAGGTTCTCAATCGTATCCCCTGCACGTAACGTAGTATCCAGGCCGATATAGGGGATGGGGGCCGGATTTTGTTTACTTGATCCATCATCCAACACAATCATCCGACGACTATTTTCATCCGTCAATGCGACCGCTTCCGGACTGCCCGGCGTATAGAGATGAGTCGGTTGGTACATGCGCCCCTCGGCCGAAAGCGTCACCTGTCCATACCGCCCCTGAAAGTAATTCTGGGCAGCCGTCAGCGTTTCAAGGATTGTGACGGACATCCCCTCATACGGTTCCAGCGATGTGCCCGCCGGAATGGGCAGATCAAGTGTAGTTATTGCCGGCAGAGAAACTCCAGATGCTTTCACCTCTACAGCACTCACAGCAGTTAATTCCGTTAATCCGTTATATTCCTTAACTGTGCCGGTGACGCGCACTACATCGCCAACGTTCACGGCGAAATTGCTGCTGTAAACAAAAAGACCCTCAGAAGTTAAGGGATTGGCATCCACATCGCTGTCTTCTTCCTGGACAAAGAAGCCATAGAGTTGATCGGCTGCCTGGAAATCAGCAGTGACCACGCCTTCAATCGTTCGAATCTCATCAACGGCCGGGCTGACATCAGTGGTTCCCTGAATATCATGAATTTTCGTGATACCGGCTACGGTGGTAAATGTGAAGGTCACATTGGCCGCCATCGGTGTAAGAATTTCATCTTGATCAATCACGTGTTCTGCAATAATGGTGACAGTGCAGGTTTCGGCGTTTACGAAATCAACAGCAGGGTCGAGCGTATACGTGTGAGCGCCGCCGCTAACTGTGGCAGCATGCGCGCCGCTGTTGGTACACGTTATGGTAAACCAGGGATCTGTGACCATGACGTTTTCATTGAATGTGAGAACGATATTGGTATCAAGCGCTACATTCGCAGCACCATCCGCCGGAGATGTACTGAGAACGCTGGGCGGAGTGTCGCTGCTGCCCGTGAAGGCTTGTCCATTATTGAGAGCATTGAAGGTATGCGCAGCAGGCGCTGCCCAGGTAAAATCTTCATAATTCATCCCTGAGCCTGTAAGCTGCAAGGAATAGCCAACAGGAGAATTCCCCGGCTCCGATACTCCGATATCCGTACTTATCATTCCATCAGCCGGTCCGCCCACAGCCGTGAAGGATCCCTCATAGCTGAGAAATTGCACCACAGTATCGCTGGCATCAATCAGCGCCATTCCATCCGGGGCGCCATTTTGAAGACCATTGGAAGCATATTCAATAACCACAAATCCGTATCCTCCAGTGCGATCAGGAATTGTTCCGCTCAAATATTGAGTACCGCCATATACCGTTCCTACACTTCCATTATACAACACGATTGACCAGCCGGTCAGATCGGTTCCGGCAGGACCGGCAATTTCAATAGCTTCGCCAACGTCTGTGCTATCATTGTCATAATGAATTTCATTGATAAATACCGGTGTGCCTGCCCATGCCAAATTGCTGACAGCACACACCAGCAATACGATTGTCAACATTTTCATACTTGTACTCATACACTAAGCCTCCTTCGTCTCTTCTGAATGTTACCATCTTACCTATCACGACATAACCGTTACAACATTATAAGAGAAGCAACCACCTCCTATATTATAGACCTCAAGAGTATTGATAGATTATAGACATAAAAAAAAATGGATGTGGCCTGTCTTTCTCACGACATCACTGTTATTATAACAACACATCTTATACCATGTTATAGGCTTGTATGTAAGATGGGGCATTATTCAGCGTGAATAATGCTGCGCGTCAAACAAACTCGTGTGTTTGCGCCGGGGCATCTCCGGTATGTTTGCCGAGCATTTCTCTCGCATGTTGGAGCGTGGTGCGGGTAATGGTTTCACCGCCTAACATACGGGCAATTTCTTCCAGGCGTTCTTGATTGCGTAACAAGCGAATTGTCGTGATTGTGCGATCGTGTTCGGTCTGTTTTTCAACATGAAAGTGCGTGCCGTCTTTACTGGCGATCTGGGGCAGGTGTGTGATACACACGACCTGATGGACATCCGCGATACGTTCAAGTTTTTTCCCCACGATTTCCGCTATTTTCCCTCCAATGCCAGCGTCAATTTCATCAAAGATCATGGTCGGAATTCGATCCGCCATGCCTAATAAGGTTTTAAGCGCTAGCATAATACGCGAAATTTCACCGCCAGAAGCGATTTTATTGAGGGGTTTCAACGGTTCTCCCGGATTTGGAGCAATCAGGAATTCAATCTTATCGGTTCCTTTCGCTGTAAACGGATTTTTTTCGGTCCCTGCTAATGTAAAATCAACAGTAAACCGGGTTTTTTCCATGCCCAGAGCCGATAGTTCCTGCATGACCTGGAGTTCAAAGCCCTGCGCGGCTTGTTTGCGTTCATCAGAAAGTTGTTGCGAAAGTTCCTGTAGCTTCGTCTTCAGACTCTTATAGTCTTTTTCTAGCGCTTCAATATGAGTTTCGCGCTGATCAAAAGCCTGAATTTCCTGTTCGATTTGTCCGTACAACTTTAAAATTTCTTCCGTTGAATTCCCGTATTTGCGCTTGAGCTTATTCAACTCATCCAGGCGTTTTTCAACTTCTTCCAAACGGAACGGATCAAATTCGATTGACCGGGCGTAATCCCGAATCGTGAATGCCAGATCTTCCAACTGAAATTGGACGGATTCACAGGATTTGAGATGAGGATCCAGAGTGGAATCAATTTTTACCAGATCTTCCATGCGGCGGATCACCTCGCCTAAACGTTCAAGAATCGCCCCATGCTCGCTATACAACGCCTCATGAATCGCATTGGCGCCTGAGGCTAATTGTTCGGCTCCGGCAAGAATTTTGCGTTCATGGGATAATTCATCATCTTCACCCGGTCGAAGTCTGGCCTTTTTAATTTCTTGCTGTTGAAAACGTAAAAGATCCAGATGCTGCATGCGTTCGCGCGATTGATCGTGGAGTTGCTGAAGTTCCCGCTCGACTTTTTTGAATTGACGAAACAGCGTGCCGATTTGTTCGCGCAGCGGCAAAAGCTTCCCATAAAAATCCAGAAGATCTACATGATAGTCAGAATTTAAAATGGACTGATGTTCGTGCTGTCCGTGAATATCAACCAATAAATTCCCTAATTCCGCAACCATGACGTTTGTAGCAGGATGACCGTTAATCAGCACTCGGTTTCGACCCGATCGAGAGATCTCACGTCGGATCAAAAGTTCCTGTTCCTCCTGTTCTTCGTCAAGAACGCCATATTCAACCGCTTTGGCTCGAACCTCTTCAGCGTGTTCGACCGTAAACACGGCTTCAACAATGGATTTTTCCGCGCCTGTTCGAATAAATTCGCTGTAAGCGCGTCCTCCCAATGCCACCATCAGGGCATCTACCATAATAGATTTTCCGGCCCCGGTTTCTCCGGTGACAATGTTCAGTCCCTCAGAAAATTGAACATGTAAGGTATCAATAATGGCAAAATTTTCGATATAAATTTCTGCTAGCACCGATCAAATTCCAATGAATATGCGGGTTAAAAATCATGAAGACCTGGTTTACTCACCACAGTTTTTCATGATTACCATTATGAATACGTTTTGGTTAAGATAACTAAGCGTTCCTGTTCTTTGATCTCAACTTGAAAATGTCTCAAAAACGTCATGCCTAAAAACCCGTCAATTCCGGGATATTCTGATAAATCCCAAATCAATGTGGGAATATTGCGAACCTCCATCCCCCCGATTTTAAGTGAAGGGAGATTGATAAGGGGGGCCGCGTAGGTCTGTCCGCCAAGTTCAAAGCGCACTTCACTTGTGCGCGTCGTAATCTCAATCCCGAGTGCCTCAGCCAACTCAACCGATAAAATAGTGTAGTTTGCTCGTTGTTCGATATGGACCTGTGCCGGAACCTGCTGATTGACCAGCGCAGTGACTAACATATACTGACCGGCAGGAGTGAATTGCACCACGGTTTTGCTGCTCTCTTCATTTCGTAAACGCAAGATTTCGGCCCACAGAGTGTCGGCGTTGGCAAACCATTCGGTCGAAGCGATGGCAGCAGCATAATTAGATACATAAAAGAGTGTTTCGAGTTCTTGCGCGGCTTCTGCGTTTTGGTTAAGCTGTTCAAGGAGTTGAGCTAATTTCACATAGATCACATACCACGTTGGCGAGAGTTGCAGCGCGGCTCGATATTCTTCCACAGCCTTCTGCGACTGTTCGAGCGCTTCATAAGCGATCCCCAATCCGGCTCTGACTTCGATTTGCTCGGTTCTTCCAGCCTCTTTTGCTTGCTGGAGATATGCAGCGGCGGCCGCAAATTGATCGCGTTCAAGGCAATATAATCCAAAATTTACGAGCGAATCCGGGTTGTGCTCATCCCACGAGAAGGCGCGTTGATATTCGGCCAGGCCACGGGCAATCTCACCATACCGAATATATACATCGGCCAGCGCGGCAGATGCTTCTGACTGCTGCAGTGATGCGGCTCGTTCTTTGAGGTACGCAGCATTTTCAATGTCCGGCTTAAACGCAAGCACCTGTTCCAGAAGCGTAGCCGCTTCCTGGCGATTTCCCTGGTCTTCAAAAAGATCGGCCAGCCGTAAGTAAATATCAATACTGTGAGGAGCTTTCAGAATCGCCTGTTTATACGCATTTTGAGCGAGTGACACCCGCTCTAAGCGTTCGTAAGCATACCCCAGAAAGGCATACGATTTTGCAGCAACCTCCTCATATTCAGTTGCGCGAAGTAAGTGCTTCACCGCCTGCCGGTAATCTTGAAGCGCGCAGAACATAATGCCCAGTTCAAACACCGCCTCGGCATAGTGCGGATCTCGATCAAGCGCCAGCGAAAATTGTTGGGCAGCTTCTTTCATTTTCCCCTGCTCTTTGAGCGTAAGTCCTTGTTGGTACGCTTTGTGGGCAGCGCGCTGCGACGAATCACATCCTGCAACAAGCGTTCCCGACACAACCGCTCCAACAATAACTGAAATGAGAAGCCTGCGCTTTATCATAATATCTCGCAACCTCACTCCATAAGTATGTTAAGACTTCTTCTTCGGATGGAGTTCTTTGATCTGCTCATCAAGCTCTTGTACCTGTTTTTCCAGGGCTTCATGCCGTGTTTCCAGCACATCGAATTGCTCTTTCAGAGCATCGTATTTTTCCCTGGTTACCAGATTCATGCTTTCAAGGGTTTGATTCACAAATTCTTCAATCTTCTTTTCAATTGCCGTACTCCCCTCTTTCGCTCGTTTAACAAAGTCATCCACAATTTTTTCGCGCTGTTCGGCTTTGGTCTCCCCTTTTTCGATCAAATTATTAACGGTCTCTTCAATATCTTTCTGAACGCCCAGGCCAAAAAGATACACCTTATGAAACAGACTCTCGGTTTCTGTCCGAGTCTTTTCATCTGCTTTTGCTCGAGTTTTTCCCTGTTCTGCCATGATATTTTCCTCCCTATCATCGCAAGACTGTCATTGTGACAAGCCGATGGCAGCCTTACCCTATTCTATTTGTAGTACGGCCATAAAAGCTTCCTGTGGGACTTCGACCCTCCCAACCTGGCGCATACGCTTTTTACCTTCTTTCTGTTTTTCCAGGAGTTTTCGTTTCCGGGTAATATCGCCTCCGTAACATTTTGCCGTCACATTTTTGCGCATTGGCGGGATTGTTTCACGGGCAATCACCTTTGTCCCAATCGCGGCTTGCACCGCAACTTCAAATAATTGACGCGGAATGAGCTGGCGCATTTTTTTGGCCAGTTCTCGTGCGCGATAATACGCTTTTTCGTTATGAACCAGGGCCGATAACGCATCAATCGGATCACCATTCAGAAGAATATCTAATTTCACAATATTCGACTTGCGGTAGCCAATATATTCATAGTCAAAGGAGGCGTATCCCCGGGTAGCGGATTTCAATTTATCATAAAAATCCATAATCGTTTCATTTAACGGGAACTCATACGCCAGCATGACTTTTGTACTGCTCAAATATTGCAGGTGTTTTTGTACTCCGCGTCGATCCTGGGCAAGCTTCAACACGCCGCCCACATAATCGCTGGGCACAAAGATCGTCGCCAAAATCAGTGGTTCTTCTACCCATTCAATGTCTTTTGCTTCAGGAAATCGCGCCGGATTGGAAATATACTCTTCACTTCCATCGTGTTTGATTACCTTATACACCACACTCGGCGCCGTTGTCAAGAGCGCAATGTCGAACTCCCGTTCCAGGCGTTCCTGCACAATTTCCATGTGCAATAATCCCAAAAAACCACAGCGGAAACCCGGGCCAAGGGCTTCTGACATCTCTGGTTCAAAGGTTAACGACGAATCGTTCAACGCAAGTTTTTCCAGACTCTCGCGTAAATGCTCGTATTGGGATCCAGTGGAGGGGAACAAACCGCTGAACACCATGGGTTTGACGTTTTTAAATCCTGGTAACGGCTTATCCGCGGGATGCTCGGCATTCGTGACCGTATCGCCGATTTTGGTATCGCTCACCTGTTTGATGCTTCCTAAAAAATATCCCACGGATCCAGCCGGGAGATCCGGAACCGGCACCAGCCCCAGTCGGAGCATCCCGACTTCCCCCACCTCAAATTCTTTGCCGGATGACATCATACGGACGGTCATGCCTTTTGAAATGGTGCCATCAAAGACGCGTAAATACACTACCGCTCCCTGATATGAATCAAACCAGGAATCGAAAATCAAGGCTCGGAGCGGAGCATCTTTATCACCTGCCGGCGGAGGAATCCGTTGCACAATGGCTTCTAATACCTCTTCAATCCCAATTCCTTGCTTTGCGCTTACCGGAATGGCTTCGGAAGCATCTATCGCCAAAATTTCTTCAATTTGTTCTTTTGTGCGTTCAATATCCGCGCTGGGCAGATCAATTTTATTAATAATCGGAATAATTGCCAACCCATGATCCATCGCCAGATAGACGTTTGCCAGCGTCTGAGCCTCGACGCCTTGTGAGGCATCTACCAGTAATAAGGCTCCTTCACATGCCGATAAACTCCGTGACACTTCATAAGAAAAATCCACGTGTCCGGGAGTATCAATCAGGTTTAACTGATATTCCTGCCCGTCTTTGGCCGTGTACAGCAAGCGTACCGCATGAGATTTAATGGTGATTCCGCGTTCGCGTTCCAGATCCATATCATCCAAAATCTGATCCATGCGTTCGCGTTCTGTGATCGTGCCTGTCACTTCAAGCAAACGATCCGCCAGGGTTGATTTTCCATGATCGATATGGGCAATAATTGAAAAATTTCGAACGTACTCAATCTTCATAGTTTCCAGTCTCACATATCCTCATTCAATCGAACAACAACTTTATAAATCAGACACTCTATTTAAATTTATTCTGTTTGCAGGGTCTATTTCTTGTCAACAGTTATTCGCAAGAAATCTGTAATTTGCTTGAAGATAAACATCTTGACAAAGTTGCCCGGAATGTTGTCACTGACATAAATAACAATGGTTTTGGAAATAAATCTACCCGTTCGTAGCCAGAACTCAGCCTGTTTTTCTTCCGGACAAGGCTGTTGCCAGGACATTTCTATAATGGACAACGGAAGTGATGACAAACATGCGAGAGCATATTGTGATTGTAGCCGGGGAAGCTTCTGGTGATCTGCACGGTGCGCACCTGGTGCGAGCGTTGAAGCGGCAGCATCCTCAGCTTGAGATTTGCGGGGTCGGGGGAAGCCATCTGAGGGCAGAGGGAATCACCTTGTTGAGCAATAGTGACGAATTGGCCGTCGTCGGCGTCTTTGAAGTCGTCAAGAAATTGAAGACTGTCTGGCGCGTGTACAAACAACTTTCGCATTATCTCAGCGACCATCAGCCTGATGTTCTTCTTCTGGTAGACTATCCTGAGTTTAACTTGCGCCTGGCACGGGTGGCCCATAAAATTGGCATTCCGATAGTGTACTATATCAGCCCGCAAGTCTGGGCCTGGCGTTCGAACCGCGTCAAGCTGATTCGACGCCTCGTGACAAAAATGATCGTGATCTTTCCCTTTGAACAAGCGTTCTATCAGTCGCACGGCGTTGATGTCGAATGGGTCGGACATCCATTGATCGAGAGCGTCAAACCCACCCAGAGTAAAGAGGCCTTTTGTCAGCGACATGCCCTGAATCCGGCGAAGCCGATTATCGGCCTTCTTCCTGGCAGCCGGGAGAGTGAAGTGGAACGCTTGCTTGCCGTGATGCTGGAGGCAGCCCAACAGATTCGCGCCCACAAGCCTGATGCGCAATTTGTCCTTCCGTTAGCCTCTTCATTAGAAAACTCGACATTATTTCAGTCTCTGCCTTCATGTGTTCATCTTGTCCGCCAGCAAACGTATGAGGCAATTAATGCCGCAGATTTGGTTGTTACAGCGTCAGGTACGGTCACAGTGGAAACGGCAATCCTGGAAACACCGATGATCATTACCTATATTGTGTCGCCACTTACGTATTGGCTGGGGAGGTTATTTATCAACGTGCCTTTTATTGGGATGGTGAACCTGATTGCCAACAAAGAAATTGCTAAAGAACTGATTCAAACTCAAGTCACGCCGGCGGCGATTGCGCGAGAAGTGCTTACCCTCTTAGCACATCCGGAACGCTTAGAGGGTATTCGCCGGGACTTACGAACCGTGCGCCAAAAATTAGGAGAAGCAGGCGCTGCTGAAAAGGCTGCGACGGTAGTGCTTGACGTATTAAACTGTAGAAGTCTGCCGACGCCATAACGCTATGAACAAAAAGAAATGGAAAAATTGGCGACATCGCTTGTTGAAAGCGATGGTTCCGACGCTTGGATATTCCTATCTTTCTTTGGTCGGAAACACCGCCAAAACGAGAGAGTTTGGTCATGAACATCATGCGGACCTGCGTAAACAGTATCCCCACTTTATTTATGTGGGCTGGCACGAACATCTGTTGACCGGGGCCTGGATACTGCGGCGACGGCAGGTCGCGATTCTCGTCAGCCAGAGCCGCGACGGAGAATACCTGAGCCGGATGGGAAAGCTGTTAGGATTTGTTCCGGTACGCGGGTCGTCTTCTCGAGGCGGTGTGCGCGGCCTGTTACAATTGGAGCATGCTCTCAAGACAGGTCATGATGTATTAATCGGAGGCGATGGTCCCAAAGGCCCGGTAAAACAATGTAAACCCGGAGCTATCATGCTTGCGAAACACAGCGGGATGCCGATTATTCCGATTGCCGGTTACATCAGCCGCTGTATGCGTCTCAAAAATTGGGATCAGACAATTGTGCTTTCTCCCTTCACCGCTATTATCGTCGGATACGGTAAACCGATCGTGGTTCCCGAAACAATCGAAAAAGCAGATATTGCTCATTACCAACAACAGGTCAAACAGGCGATTGACGATCTGACTGAACAAACACGTCAGCATTGGCACGAGACTATGTAATATTCCCGGAATTGCAAAGCGATCTCTCTTTTCAAGAGGAAAAAATCATACCTTTTACGAAAAAACTCTTGACAAAAATTTGGTTTCTATTTTTAAGTGGTCATCATTACAAGGATATATTGACTTGCCGAAGTGGTGGAACTGGTAGACGCGCAGGCTTCAGGTGCCTGTGAGGGATTCCTCGTGGGGGTTCGAGTCCCCCCTTCGGCATGTGTTTTTCCCCTTCATAAAAGTGTTTCACCAATCCCTATACATCTGCCTGATGTTTGTTGTGCATTCCTTATCGTTGCCGTCATGATGAGCATGTAGATGAAGAGGTCTGTAAAATACGATGAAGATTAAACCGCGTCTGGGCGGAGGAAAATCGGGCGATCCGTCGTTATATATTGATATTGTGGATCGCAAGCGTGCGATTTTATTTGATTGCGGACTCAATAATTTTCGTCCAGCGGCTCTTCATAAAGTGACAGATGTGTTTATCTCGCACACCCACATCGATCATTTTATCGGGTTTGATGCACTGTTACGGTTAAACCTGACAGAAGAAAAGGCAATTCATGTGTATGGCCCCCCGGGTATCTGCCAAAATGTAGTCGGCAAACTTCAAGGCTATACCTGGAATATTTGCCAAAATTTACGTCTGACCATTATTGTACACGAAATCCTGCCAGAAACCATCGTAGTAACTGTTCTGCAAAGTTGGCGCGGCTTTGCGATTCAGGAGGAAGCAGAACAGCCGCATACGGATCTGCTTCTGAATACCGGAGAATTTCTCGTCAAATACCTTAAACTTGATCATAAAACCCCATCTTTTGGGTACAGCTTTATCGAGACTGAAAGCTGCAATGTCCGAAAAGAAGCGTTAGAAGAATCAGGGTTACAACCCGGCCCCTGGACAGGGCGATTAAAAGCGGAGGCCTTTCCCACGCCGATTCAGGGCGCTCTGATCGAGATCGAGGGCGAGCGTTATTCGCTTGAGGAACTGGCCCAAAAACTCCTTGTCCGCAAGCCAGGCATAAAAATTACGTATTTAACCGATTTTCTTTTACATGAGGCGGATCGAGAGCGAGTTCTTGAATTTGCCCGGTTCTCGGATCTTCTATTTTGTGAAGCCGCCTTTCTTGAACGCGACCGCGATAAAGCGCATCGCACTCATCATCTCACAGCCAAAGAAGCCGGCATACTTGCGCGTACTGCTCAGGTCAAACAACTGATCCTCTTCCATTTTTCCCGGCGGTATCAGGATTATGCGCTGATGATAGATGAAGCCAGACAGGAATTCCCCTGGGTCGAATAAGCCGTGTAAACTTGCCAATGAATTGCACCCGAGGCTGTTTTGCGTAAAGACAGGAATTTCCCAGGGGCGAATACGCCTTTTAAACAGCCTATTTTTCCTCTCTTACTATTTTTTGCTTGACACTTTCATTTCTTCATCCTATAGTTAAGGCGACTTTCGGGATAGATTCACTCTTTTCAATTTAATAGGACTTGCTGAGAGGGCCTCTGGCAGCTCCCCTGTAAGTCCATCATGTTTTGTATTTGGAGGACAATATTGTGTTTATGCCTGCGAAACAAGCTCTTATCATTGCTATCATGATCATTGGTCTGCTGGTTCCTTCATTCGGATATGCTGCCATAGGAACAGAACCGAGTACCCAGACGTCAGAAACAATGAACCCTCTTACCGGTCCTTTACCATCAGTGCCTTCTTCCCCTGGTTTTCTTCCTGGAATGCAAGGTGAAGGAACCATGTCGTATTCACCCATGAATTTCTCGTCTTCACCTGATGCAAACTCGACATACTATCCGCAATATGTGCCTGCTATGCCTCAGGGAGCAGAGGGGATGCCGGGAACCATGATGATGTCACCGTATTCTTCCTATTCTGAAGGAAGTGGGATGTATCCTTCTCCATATCAGAATCCGTGGACCCCTTCTATGCCAGGGATGGGCTACGCGGGAATAGATGCTCAATATCCTTCAGGAATGGGGTATCCGGGAATGCAACCGCCACTTTTTCCAGGCATGGGCTACCCGGGTATGGAGAATCAATATCCTTCAGGCATGGGCTACCCGGGTATGGAGAATCAATATCCTTCGGGAATGGGGTATCCGGGAATGCAACCGCCATTTTCCCCAGGCATGGGTTACCCGGGGATGCAAACAGCTTATCCGCCCTACGGACAGCAGTATGGGTCTGCGGATGAGTTGTATAATCGGGCAAGAGACGCATATACGGCGGGGAATTATCATAATGCACTGCACATGTTTCAACAGGTTGCGGCATTATATCCCCAAAGCGATCTGGCAGATAATGCCTATTATTGGATCGGAGAAATTCATTATGCCGGGAAAAATTATCCGGCAGCCGTTCAATCATTTCAGACCGTGGTGTATTCGTATCCGAGTGGGAATAAACTTCCAGATGCTCTGCTCAAGATGGGATATGCGTATGCAGAAATGCGGCAATATGGGATTGCACGTTCAATTCTCAATGATGTGGCGTCGCGTTTCAACGACAATACTCGCATCCAAAGTCTGGCTGTCAAAAAATTGAACGAACTCGGTAATTATTAATTCATCACATTTCAGATTGCCTGATTAGGGAGTTCTACCGCAGATAATATCTGTGGTAGAACTTTTCGCCGGGAAAGGATGGCTTGCTTGCTATTAATCGGGGATCTGGTAACATCATGAGACGGTCAGTTTACATGCACTATGTTCTGCTTGTGGTCTGTGTTATCGGAATTAACTGGAATGATCGTGTTGCTCATGCGCAACAGACTTCCGTGCAAAACTATATCGTCCAATACGGGGATACGTTGTGGGATCTTGCCGGGACATATTTGAACGATCCCTATCGCTGGCGTGACATTCATCAAAACAATCCCCATATTGTGAACCCTAATCTGATCTATCCGGGCGATGTGCTTGGAATCTTTTCCAGAGGAGAAGAACCAGTTTTTCAGCAGGGTCAAGAAGGGGGCAGAAAGACGGGAAAAGCTCTTGCACGACCCTGGTATGGTGTTCCGGCTCCGCAGCCTGAAGCAATTGCACGCCCTAAAATTCCTGACCTGATTGTGCCAAGTCGCGATCTGATTGAATCTAATGGGTACATTGTGCCTTATACCATCAAGCAGCTTCAATCGGAACAATTTGCGCAAATCACGAGGGCGCAAATCAGTACAGGAGAAACGAACCCTCAGGTTATCCAATCAGAATATGGGCAACCAGGGTTAGTTTATGGTGATACGCTTTATATCAATCGTGGACACGCGAATAAGGTCAAAGAAGGAGATGTATTTCTGGCCTTTCGTCCGCTCCGTGAAATTACCCACCCAATTACTTCCGAAATTATGGGCACTCAGATTGAAATTCTGGGACGGCTTCAAGTCAAAGCCCTTGAGTCCACCGTGGCTTGTGCGGAAATTGTAAAATCTTATTATTACATGGAAATCGGAAATCCAGTGATGCCGATCTCTGAACTTTCCATCCCTCTGGCAAAACCGGAGATCGGAAATTCCCGTTCCTATGGATTGCCAGTTGGAAATCAGCTTATCGGGCACATCATTGCCGGGCGAGATGAACGCGTAGGTTTGGCTTATGGCGACACCGTTTTTTTGGACATTGGAGTGGCTCAAGGAGTTCAACCGGCTGATAATTTTATTATCTACCGTGAGGTAGGAGACGGGTTCCCGAAACAGGCCATCGGACGCTTAACCGTCTTGAGCGCCAGAGAAAACACCTCAACCGCAATGATTATGGAAAGCGTCAAAGCAATTGAAGTTGGAGAAAAGGTCGTTTTACTCCATTAAACATGTTCCTGCCATGCTGACATAAGAACTCCGGGCGCGTGTTCTTATGTCTTTTTTTTCTATGCACGTGCATGAAAGTAAAAAATACTGGATCGCTCTCAATATGGTGCCGGGGATCGGGGCCGTTACCTGCCGTAAACTGTTAAATGTGTTCCGCACACCGGAAGAGATATTTGCCGCGCCGCTGCAACGGTTGAGCGCGATCCCTGGTGTTTCCGAAAAAATGGCCAGGACGATTGTGAATTTTGGCGTCCCGGACCAGGTCAACCAAGCGCTGGAAGATCTTGAGAAATACCAGGTACAGGTCGTCACATGCCATGATGAAGAGTATCCCTCTGCGCTTACAACAATTTTCGACCCTCCGCCGCTTTTATATGTCAAGGGTGCTCCGTTACAACGCCATGACATTCTGGTTGCTGTGGTTGGTTCTCGACGAGCCTCCACCTACGGGCGTACTGTTGCTGAACAGCTATGCCGGGAATTGAGCATGAAAGGCGTGACAGTCGTCAGCGGCATGGCACGCGGGATTGATAGCGCGGCTCACCGAGGAGCGCTGCATGCTGGCGGACGAACTATTGCCGTGCTCGGCTGCGGTGTAAATGTCATTTATCCTCCTGAAAACAGCCAACTCTATCACGAGATTCTTGAACACGGAACAATCATTTCTGAATATCCGCTACACGCCAAGCCTGATCGCGGAAATTTTCCGGCTCGAAACCGGATTATTAGCGGCATGAGTTTGGGAACCGTAGTGGTGGAGGCCGGTTCCCGCAGCGGGGCTTTGATTACAGCAGACACAGCATTGGAACAAGGACGGGATGTCTTTGCTGTGCCGGGAAACATCACATCAGCAAGCAGCCAAGGCACCAATCATCTTCTCAAACAGGGCGCAATCCTGGTTGAACATGCTGAAGACATCCTGGATGCCCTTCCCCTTGAAATCAGCAGGGAATTAGGACAAATTCAACCGGAACTCCCCTTTAAAGAACCCCCGCCTCTCTCACCCCCTCTGACAGCAGAAGAGCAACGAGTTCTTGCGTGTATTGATACGCACCCGATCCATATTGATACCATTACGATTCGCTCGCAACTACCGAGCAGCAAGGTTTCCGCCACTCTGATGCTACTTGAAATGAAAAACCTTATTCGCCAGCTAACCGGAAAAATGTTTCTGCGTGTATAATTTCCCTAACAGCGAGGGTCAATGCTCTGCTTTGGCAGCGAAAGCAGGGCGTTGACCCTGTCGAAAATGAGAAAAAACAGCATGAAAATTTTTAATTTCTATTATTATTTCTTGACATGAAATTCATGAAATTGCCATGATGAGAATTGAAGTTTCCATTAATTAATGGAAACTTTTAAAAAGTCAGAAATCAGGTTCATGCTAACAAATCGAACGCCAACCTGAATTCATACAAAAATGAATTCAAGTTGCCAATGAAGGAGGTTCTCATGAAAAAGGTTCTCGCAGTATTGCTTATGGCTGTTCTCGTGATTTCAGCGGCATCACTGGCAATGGCACAGGATAAAATGAAATTTTTTGTGGTGTCCCATGGCGGCCCCGCTGATCCGTTCTGGGGGGTTGTGATGAAAGGAGCTGAAGATGCCGGGAAAGAATTCAATGTGGATGTCTCTTATCTTGGCCCGCAGAAATACTCGGTGCAGGAGTTGGTCAATATGATCGAACAGGCTATCGCCGCGAAACCAAATGGCCTTGCTGTGACAATCACCGATGCCCAGGCTCTGGATCAACCCCTGAAAGATGCGATTGCCAGTGGAATTCCGGTCATCGCAATTAACGTGCCGGATTATCGCGGATTTGCAGAACGCATTCCTTACCTGGCCTACGTTGGTGCTGACGATTACAAAGTCGGTATTGAAGCCGCACGCAGAATGCTGCAGGAATTTGCGCCGGAGAAACCGAAACGTGGAGTAGTATCCATTCATGAAGTTGGCCATGCCGGACTGGAAGCCCGCGCGCGTGGCATCACCGAAGTGTTCACTGAAGCGGGCATTCCGGTGGAAAAACTGGCTACGTCGCCAAATGCGTCAGAAACCTATCAGGTTATTGATGCCTATTTAACCAAAAATCCGGATACTGAGGCCGTGTTCTGCCTGGGACCGCTCGATACGCACCCAACCATTACCTTGCTGGAAGAAAAAGATCTGATTGGCAAAGTAAAATTAGGGGGGGTTGACCTGTCTGAAACCATGATTAAAGCGATCAAGGAAGACAAACTGGTCTTTACAGTAGAACAACAACAGTACCTCCAGGGCTATCTGCCAATCAATCTGCTGATTCTCTACAATAAGTATGGGTTAATTCCGCACGACGATATTCTCACCGGCCCGGCTATTGTGGACAAGAGCAACGTGGCAATTGTCGAAGACATGGTTGCCAAGAATTACAGATAAGTCTGCGAACCAATCAACAAGAGGAAACGTTGGATACTTCGACGTTTCCTCTTTTCTTTCTCGTTTATGGGACGGAAAGGAAGGGACAGTTTGGAATCGAAATATAAAGGCATCATTGATAGAATGTTGCGTATCAGAGAAATCGGCGCAATCGGCGGGATTATCCTGGTCATGATAGTTTTTTCGCTCCTTTCGGATAAATTCATGACCTGGCAAAACTTTATCGGTATTTTTACCGTCACCTCTGAACTCGGCATTATTGCTATTGGCATCTGTTTCCTCATGATCGCCGGAGAATTTGATTTATCCGTTGGTTCGGTTTTTGCTGTTGCGCCAATGGTTGGAGCCTTACTGGGAAATCAACAGATTCCGATGTTTCTCGCGTTTCTCATCGGACTTCTTGTCGCGGCGTGTATCGGCTTACTAAATGGTATTATTGTTATCAAAGCGAAAATTCCCTCTTTTATTGCGACATTGGGAACAATGATGTTTTTTCGCGGCGTGTTGTTGGCGGTGTCAGGAGGGTTTCCGATTGTTTATAAAGGCAAGGACACAGCGTTTCTTAACGCCCTGGGCGGTAAAATCTTTTTTGGGATGCGCGCCTCTGGCATCTGGTTTATCCTGGGGACAATTATTCTCTCGATTATTTTAACCGAAACCAAATACGGCAATCATATTTCTGCCGTCGGCGGTAACCCTGGCACCGCCAAAGCTGTCGGTATTCATGTCAATAAAGTGAAAATCATCAACTTTATGGTTTGCGCTGTCTTTGCCGGGTTGGCCGGATTTACGATGTTTGGCCGGTTTCACAGCATTGATCCCACGGCCGGATTGGAATTGGAATTAGAAGCCATTGCATCGTCCGTCATTGGCGGCGCGCTCCTGACCGGAGGCTATGGCAGCATTGTCGGCGCGTTTATCGGTGCGTTCTTGATTGGAGTGGTGCGCAGCGGATTAATTCTGGCCGGAGCGCCATCTTATTGGTATAAAGGCTTTATCGGCGTGATTCTGGTGGTCTCCGTCATTATTAATACCAAAATACGAAAGGCGGTGGTCGGATGATTCTGGTCAGCGATCAAGATAAACGCAGAATTATTCAGGAAAATCTCGTGTTCATGCAGAACATCAACGTTCGTTTCGGAAAAGTTGTCGCGCTCGATGACGTCGCCTTCTCTGTCGGACATAATGAAGTTGTCGGATTATTAGGCGATAATGGCGCAGGAAAATCAACTTTGATCAAATGTTTGAACGGCTATCACAAGGCCAGTTCCGGCGAGATCTATTTCGATGGAAAGCATGCAGACTTTAATTCTCCGGCCGACGCCAGAAACGCCGGGATTGAGACGGCCTATCAAGATCTGGCCTTAGTTGATCTCATGACAATTTCGCGCAACTTTTTTATGGGACGAGAATTGCGTAAAAAAATCGGCCCCTTTAAATTTTTGGATAAGAAAAAAATGGATCAAATCAGCGCCCGCTCTCTGGCAGAAGTCGGGTTAAAAAATATACGCGCCATGCACGAAACCGTGAATTTTCTGTCAGGAGGCGAACGACAGGCGATTGCGATTGGCCGCGCCAATCATTTCGGGGCAAAACTCCTGATTCTAGATGAACCCACCGCCGCATTATCAGTAACGGAAACCGAATGGGTGCTGCGCCTGGTCAGTGAAGCCAAACAAAGCGGCCTCTCTGTCATTTTAATTTCGCATAATGCTTACGAAGTCTATGATGTGTCAGACCGCCTTGTGGTGTTACAGCATGGCAAAAATTATGCGGACATCAAAAAAGAAGAGACCGATCCGAAAGAGTTGATCGAAGTAATCGCCGGAAGACTGCAAAAATAACTGTCAGCCTGTTTTTAATGGAGGTGAATGATGAAACCTGTTATATGTATTGAGCCGCTTTATCCTGATCGCTCACCAACTGAAAAAATTGCCGCAATAGCGAGTGTTGGCTTCCACGATATCGAATTTTGGAACTGGCGTGATAAAGATATTGCCTCACTGCTCAACGCGTGTTCCAAACATCAGGTACGGGTGGTGAATTTCAGCGGACATCGGGTCGGAAGCCCGGCAGCAGAAGAAACTCATCACGTATTCTTACAAGATCTCGCCGATGCAGTCGCAACAGCTCGACAACTCGATTGTCACAGACTTATGCTGCTGACGAATGCCTTGAACCCTGACGGAAGCGTAACAGATGCCTTTGAGCACATTCCTGATGAAGAAAAATGCGCGAATACCATTCTTGGCTTGAAAAAAGCGCTGGAAGTTGTGCCCCAGGATATACAGCTTGTGCTGGAACCGTTGAATATCCTGGTTGATCATCCGGGCTATTTCTTAAATGACATGGAAACCGCCGCCGCGCTGATCCGCGATGTAAATACCCCTCGCCTGAAAATCCTCTGCGATCTCTATCACCTGGGCGTGATGGGCAGCGATTTGAAACACCTCATTTCAAATTTTATTCAGGACATCGGATATTTCCATGTCGCAGATTTTCCGGGCAGGCATGAACCCGGAACAGGCTCAGCGGATTGGCCGGACTTGTTGAGATTGATCAAAAAAACAGGCTACACCGGTTATGTCGGTTTTGAGTATTTTCCGCAGTACGATTCTGACGCATCGCTGACAGCGATCAAACAACTCTGGGACGCTCTTTAAAGCATACCCTGTTGTTTCGGGAATCTGTCCGGGAGGTGAAGCGCGAAATTCCCGAAACAACTCAACCACTTCAAAGGAGGGAACATGATGACCTTAATAAACACAATCGAGGGACAGTTGAAGGTAGCGGAAGAAGTATCAGTATACACGGTGAAAAATCCGGTGGAACAGCCGAAAGCAGCGGTGTTGATTGTGCATGGCCTGGCGGAACACCTTGGACGTTATGCGTATGTCGTAGAAAAACTGAATAGTTTTGGCTATTCGGTCTATCGGTTCGATAATCGCGGACATGGCAAATCCGGTGGCGAAAAAGGGTTTTTGGAGAATTTCCACGATTTCTTGGATGACGCTGATAAGGCGGTAGAATGGGCCAAAAAAGATCATCCGGATCTGCCGCTGTTTATGCTGGGGCATAGCATGGGCGGCTATATTGCGGCCGGTTATGGCGTTAAATATCCGGGGAAACTAAGAGGGCAAATCTTTTCAGGTCCGGCAGTGATCGTCCTGCCGCTTTTTGAAAGTCTGCGAACGATTGATTTCGATCAACTGCCGCGCGAAACTATGCCGAATTCGCTGGCCGCTCTCATTTGCCGCGATCAACAGGTGGTACAGAGCTATAGTGAGGATCCCCTGGTTTTGAAATCCACCACCTACAAATTATTAGGAGAAGTATTTATTCGCGGGGCTGAATGGCTGGTCGAGCGGATGGCAACCTATACCGATCCGTGCCTGATTCTGCATGGCGGCGGCGACCAGATTGTGACGCCGGAGGCCGCTAAATATCTGCACGAGCATATTTCCTCGAAAGACAAAACCCTCAAAATTTATCCTGGCTTGTATCATGAAATTCTGAACGAATTTGAAAAAGATGCGGTCCTGCAAGATATTCAGCAATGGATCGATGCGCGTATTTAAGAGGAGCAGGCATGAAACAATTTCACTCAGTCAATGATATTTTGGATTTTGCGATTTCCGAAGAGGAAGCAGCCGCAGAATTTTACCAGCGACTGGCAAACACCGCAAGCAATCCGTTGATGCAGCAAGTGTTGAAAGATTTCGCTATGGAAGAAGTGGTGCATAAACAAAAACTTTTTCTAGTCAAGGAACAAAAATTACGGCTTCCCGCAGAAGATACGATTATAACTCTTTGGAAAGGGAAGACGGTGATTGACAGAATGCCAGAACATGCGCTGGAATACCGGCAAGCCTTGCAATTAGCCATAGACAAAGAAAAGGCTGCCTTTCAAATGTATCATGAATTGGCCGAGGCGGCTGACGACGCTTCTCTGAAATCTCTATTTACGTCACTGGCTGCGGAAGAAACCAAGCATAAAGTTCGCCTGGAACTGGAATACGACACGCAGTTTTTAACCAATACGTAAGTCCTGTTACGCACTACCCCCCTCAATCCCCAATACTGTTGACTTAAGGTCTGGGCATCAATGCCCGGGCTCAAAGCTCAAGCAGGCTAAAGCCCGCTAAAAGCTCACAAACAGGGCGCTTCAGCGTCCTTCAGCTTTGAGACCGGCCATTGATGGCTGGGCTTAAGTCAACAGTATTGGGGACTGAGGGGGGTAGTGCGTAAGTCCTGTTAGGTAAAAAATTGTTGACGAGTTGTTACCAGTTTTTCGACAAATTCGCGCTGGCTTTTGGCAATTTCGCTGATGCGTTTTGCGGTTTCAAGGGTTTGTTCACAACTATCGGTGGTGTCTTTAACGGTTGCCACTATGCTGGTGGTTTGCAGTTGCTGCTGTTGTAGAACGTCGGAAATTTTCTGAGCTACTTGCGCGATAGTATTCAAAGCAGCCAATCTCTGCTGCAAAGTCTGCCCGATTTCGGCAATCAGACTGGTCCCCTGGTTCACTTTGTGGATTCCTGTTTCGGAAGAGAGGATAAGCTCACTGGCAGCGGTTTGGATTGAAGAGACTGAATTTTTCATCTCTTCAACCGATTCGACTACCGTATTCGCCAAACGACGGACTTCTGTCGCGACAACCGAAAAACGTCCTCCGGCTTCTCCTGCGCCAGCCGCTTCAATACTCGCATTGAAGGCAATCAATTTAGTTTGATCGGCAATTGTTGTAATAATTTTGACCACATTATCAATTTGAGCAATTTTTTCTCCTAACTGCACCACACGTTCAGTATTTTTTTCGACTTGTTCACGAATCTCTTCTATGCTATCGATCGCATTCTGGATGAACCTTTCGGCATTCATAACCAGGTACAGGCCAGATTCAGCCTCCTGCACCAGCCCCGCCATAGAGTCTGCCGATTGACCGGATGAAGCGGTGATATCTTCAAGATTTTGCAAAATCTGATACAGAAGCATAACCTGCTTTTGATGCACGTCCACATGTTCTTCAGCAAGAGTCAGGACTTCTTCAGAGCTCAAGGCAATCTGCTCTTTCGCACGTTTCAAATCAGTCACCCACTCCCGGAAAGAGGAGGCTAAATTGGACAATCCAACTTCCAACCATTGGAGTTCAGGTGCAGAAGCAATTTGAAAGGATTGGCGCAAATCGCCAGCCGCCATGTTTGAAACCTGAACAGATAACCTGTCAAGCGGCTTTACAACTATGCGAGATAAGAGCGTCAATCCGATGAAACTTAGAAGCAGTGTTCCCCCTGTCAGCAGCACGCTATTGATTTTCACCGGTCTTAACGTTTGATCCGCGGCATGCAACGAAAGTCCCAGGTACAGCGTTCCGAGATCGCCGGTCAAATCCACACTTCGTTCTTGCATCATATCGGGCAATTGAACAATCCGGCGGACGAGATGAAAAAGGTGTTCCTCCCCAGGAGCAGACCTGAAACTTTCAAAATCCGATCGATTGGATTGAGAAATATCTGGCACTGAGGCAACCGCCCCTTCTTTAAACTGAGAAAAGATCGGGGTATTGGCAGCGTCACACACGACAAGATAGTGAGTCTCGTTATTAACCTTAAGGCTTTCGATGATCGTCGCAAGTTCAGCGTGGTCTTTATGCAGCAAAACCCCCCGAATTTCATCGCTGACTCTGCGAGCAATCTCCAGTCCACGCTGTCGGGTTCCCTCATAGACAGCCTGCTTACAATGATAATAGTTATACCAGGTTCCACTGCAGATAAACACGCATAACACGCCGCACACAACCCCCGCTTTTGTGCCGATGCGGCGTCTGAACGGAATAGACGGCGGCTTCTCTCGTTGTTCTCTGTTTTTTCGGACAGGCTGAATCATCATTTATCTGCCTAGCAATTGCAAGGCCTTCTCAAGAGCGTTTGAACCACCATCGCGAGCATTTTCCAGGATACCTTTCAGCTTATTCCGGCCCTCTTCTCCTATTCCGCGAAAACGATGAGTCACATCGCCGACCTGAGTCGTCCCCTCAATTTCAAAAATCGGTAAAATTTCGTTTTTTTGAGGATTCATAAAATAAACTTCAAGGCTGCCCTCTGTATTCACCAGGTATTCAATCCGCAAATCAAAAGGGTTTAACGAAAAATCTTTGGCAATTGGTGTATTACGAAATTGAACATGCTGATTATAGGCTTTATTTACGGTCGTTTTTAAGCGTGATAACTGTTTTCCCGGAGCAATCATGCCTACTAGAATAGAAACCGCAATCACGATAAGCAGTAAAATAACATTTCTCAAAAATTTTCCCATCTTTCTACCTCTCTTTTCAGTAGCATTGTTCTCTTGTCAAGGAGTGTCGCAGCTCATTTTTTGCCTCAGGCACACTTCTCATTCTGGTGTTGTCAATTCACCAACATTATCCTGTCTGTCAAAATGACCTTATTTTCGCTTCTGGCCGATGTCAAGCAATTTCGCTCAGGAAATCTGGAACTAATGTGGCAGAAGCGGGTTTCGCAGACTTAATTCACGACAGGTAAACTCATCATACACTCTGCCAGCAGGCTCATCAAAGGTATAATACATGCGCGGGTTCTTCCAGGGTTCTTCAAGAATCCCATCATGAATGGCCCAACTTCGTCCACGAATTGAACATTCAAATCCGGGTTGGCGGAACGGACTTGATCCATCGAGACGCTGAAACAGGCTTCCTCCGGGACTGAATTCTCGATCAATTTTTTCCATCATCTCGCGCCCGGTAATATAACGAAATCCGTAAAATTCATGCATAATCGCATTATGATAGGCCAGAGGTTCGACTTTGACTTGCTTCATCCCCAGACGCTGACAAAAGAGGCTGGCCTGCATCCGAAAATTGCGAAACATCCGCAATCCGCGCCGCGTTTGCCCGGGCGCCAGACCTGCCTGCATCGCTCGTATTTCTTCGGGGATATTTCTGGAAACGGTGGCAAAAACCGTATCACGTCCTTCAGCGTCGCGATCAATATCGAACCGTGGAGAGAAGGGATTGTTCATATTTAAAAAGAGAACTTCAAGATCACCAAAGGAGGTGTCTGTCATCTCGAGCAAAAAAATGGGATCAGGGAAATCTGCTTGATGGCGAAGTTCGATCCGGACTGTTGACGTGCGAGGTTGGCAATCACAGCGAAATAATGCTTCCCCTTTCCGGGTAAACAGGCTTTCCGACTCAATCTGAAACCGGGTCAACATTTGCGGTGGAATCAGCCAGGCATAAATTTTTCGTTTCATCTCCATAGGGAGACGATTAATTTTCGCGAGCGTGCAGGTTTCACCTTCGCGCAGTTCAAGACCGACTTGCTCTCTTATACTCTTGTGTTCCTGGACGCTATCAGGAAAATGTGAAAATTTCGACATGATAGATGCTGCTCTTGTTGCAATACAACAAACATTATTCGGAACTACCAGATTTCGTCAGGACTTACGCAATCCCCCCCTCAGCCCCAATACTGTTGACTTAAGGTCTGGGCATCAATGCCCAGGCTCAAAGCTCAAGCAGGCGAAAGCCCGCTAAAAGCTCACAAACAGGGCGCTTCAGCGTCCTTTGGCTTTGAGACTGGCGATTGATCGCCAGGAGACAGGGCACACGAGCGTGTCTCTCACGTTAGACCTATCAAAGGTATAATAATGAACGACATTCGTCAAGAAAAACTCAACAGGAACATTGGTGCAAGTCAAATTTACTTGACAACATTTAGAATAATGGAGAAAATTCATTTGGTAAGGTATCTGTGAAAGTCCCAAAATAAAACGGTATATTACGATTTTAGGAATGCGTTGTGCGCGTTTCTCGAACAACCTGTTTAATAACTTTTACCAGGGGACTCGATGATCAAATGAACACCATAATGAAACGTATAATCTGTCGTACCCTCCTGTCTGTCCTCTTCGTCAATATCGCCTTCTTCATAATCGCAACAGCCGGAATGGCTGAGGAACTTCAGTTAGAGATGGAGGAGGTCTCCTTTCAGACTCAGGATAAGCTTACTATTGTTGGTTCCTGGGTTACGCCGCAAACGCCAGAACGAACAACGCAAAAACGACCGACAGCGATTTTGCTGCACGACTATGGTTTTAATCGCAGAGAATGGGGAATTTTTATTCCTGATCTGGTTGAACGAGGCTTTAATGTGCTGGCTTTCGATTTACGCGGGCATGGACAAAGCAAAGAGGGAGGGCCCCCCTCAGTTGAGTACCTGATGAGCGTCGGCGTTCAGGATGTAGAAGCTGCTCTGAAATGGGTTGAGTCTCAAAAAATCACGGATAAGAAGCATGTAAATTTAATTGGTGTCGGGGTTGGAGCAGATATTGTGTTTTTAGGAGCCGGCCAATTACAGAAAAAAATTCGGACGGCAGTGGTGATTTCTCCAACCTATTCCACCGTACTTGCAGGGAATCTGATGTCAGAAGAACCACGGGCAATTCTGTTTTGCGCTTCAACCAAAAGCTACAACGGTATGGGAGCATTAGCGGCAGAAACATTATCAAATTTTACCAGAGAGCCTAAAAAGGTTGTCGTGTATAATAGTACGGCTCATGGGTTCACGCTATTTTACAAACATCCGGAAATTAAACAGGAAATTTTATCCTGGATCGGTCGTTAATTCTGGAAGCATGAGTGAAAGGAGTGATATGAAAGTGCATCGGTTTGGTTTACGGGGAAAACTGGTAATTGCCTTTGTGCTGTTCTCCCTGGTTCCCCTGGTAATAGTCAGCTACATTGCTTCGCAGCAAGCGGTACGGGTAAGCTCGAAAATCAGGGCATTGCAGGAAAAAAACGATGAAATGCTGGTCTCCCTGCTCGACCAGGCGAAAGACGATTCCAGCGAGACTGATCAACAAAAACTGCAAGCATTCGTTCACACGTTTCAGGAAACAAATACTGTCACTTTCAACGAATTTTCGGGCTATATGCATGGTCGCCAGATCTTTTTCTTGATTGTGATGACAGCAGTAGTGCTCATCTCTTCTGGGTTTGCAATTATTCTAGGAAAAATTTTGACCGATCCCATTCTGCGGTTCACTCATGTTGCCCGACAAATCTCTCAAGGAGAACTCCCGCGACAGATCAATGTGAAAGCACGCGATGAACTTGGCCTTTTGAATCAGGCCTTTCAAGCAATGACTGGCTACATGCAGTCTATTGCGCAGTCTGCGAATTTGATTGCGAATGGCAATATACAGCATATTGCGCAACCCAAAAGCGCACAGGATGTTATGGGCGTGGCATTTCATGCCATGGGACAATATTTACAGCGTATCATGAGCCTGGCGCACAAAATTGCTCAAGGCGATTTACGCCAAAGTATGGCGATCAGTTCGTCAGAGGATATGCTCGGGTCCGCGTTTCATAAAATGACGAATGGCCTGTCGCAGTTAATTCAGCAGATTAAACAGGAAGTGCAAACGATAGGCATGGCCAGCCAGGCCGCGGCTCAACGCACGCAACAAGATGTGAAAATGATCGAAGAGGTGTTATCGTCAACCGAAGAGACCTCTTCTTCAATAATGCAGATGCAGACAAGTGTTGAAGAAGTTTCCGGAAACATGGCTGTTCTGTCGCATTCAATTGAAAATACCGTCAGTTCAATTGAAGAAATGAATATGTCAGTCAAACAAATTGCGACAAACACGAAAGGGCTGTCTGATGCAGCTCTGGAAACCTTTGTGGTGGTTCAGGAGATCGGAGACACCATTAACCGACTGGTAAAAATTGCGAATCAAGCGGAATATTCGTCGCAAGAAACTTTGGATTCTGCTAACGCCGGACAGTCGGCGGTCAGAGAGATTATTGAGGGCATGAAGGTCATTCAACGAGTTGTGGCGACCTCGGCTGAAACAATCAATGTGCTGGGAAGCCGTTCCCGCGAGATTGATTCGGTTGTGGAGGTCATCAGCGATATTGCAGATCAAACATCGCTGCTTTCCTTAAATGCCTCTATTATTGCGGCCCAGGCCGGAGAACATGGGCGAGGATTTGCGGTCGTGGCTCAGGAGGTCAAAGAATTAGCCAACCGTTCTTTAAGCTCAGCTCATGAAATTGGACAATTGATCAAAGGCATACAAACGGAACTGCAAAAAGCGATCCAGTCGATTGAAGAAGGGCGACAGGCGATTGAAAACGGCGTCATCCGCGCTAATCGAGGTGGCGACGCCCTGGAAGCCATTCTGGCGAATGTTCGTAAAACATTAGAATTTATTGCTGAGAATACCCACATTGCCGAAGAACAAGCAAATTTGAGCGAACAAGTGCGGCAGTATATGGAAAACGTATTGGCCATGGTGGCTGAAATTGCTCGCGCCACTTCAGAACAGCAGCAAGGTTCAGCGCAAGTAACCGAAGCAGTGGAGCAGATCCGCAACCTCTCGGAACAGGTCAAACACGCGACTATTGAGCAAACACGCGGAACTGGTCACGTGTTAACCGCAATTGATAACGTGAGTCTGCAAGTGTTAGAAAGTTCAAGCCGCGCTCATGAAAGCCTGGCATTTTCCAACGAACTCGCCCAAAAAACTGCTGACCTGATTGACTTGCTGAATCAATTTCAGGTAGATGCTCAGATAACGCCGCAGGTTCCGGCTCTCACTCCGGCAGCCGTTTCTGTACCATAATAACGCCCACAGGGGGAATGACAGGTTTTCTCTGCGAGAACTTCACATACGGCGGCACGTATATTGACGAAGATTTTCGCGATCGTAATGTGGCTGATCAATGGTTCGAACAACGCTACAAGAAAAAAATGGCAGCCAAAATATTGACTTTATTTATACCTTCCTGAAATGCAAACAGGAGGTGGAAAAAAACAACGATACAGAGTTGCTGCGCTGGATTGACTATCCCCCACGACCTCTCAATCTCTCGCAAGCGTGGGGAGTCAAGGTTTTGTCATGTATTGAAAATTTTTCTTTGTTTCGACTGGATGAACAACCGAGAAGCCGGGTTTTTTCGAGCAGGAGCGCAAACGAGCGTTTGCACCAGGGCGAAGCCCTGGCACGCTTGTCGCGGCAAGACCGCAAAGCAAACCCGCGTTTGTCCTCCTATCTCATGTGGGTACTTACTTCCGAAACGCTGTAGTAGTGACCTTCTTTATTGGCCCTCCGTCCATCTCCAGAGATTATTCTGCGTTTCTACCTGATCAAGTCGTATGGACTGGAAAGTAATACTGACCTGTTTCAAACCCTTCCAGGGATTATTCTGCATTTCTACGGTATCGAGGATTCTGGTAACGACGAAGATCAACCGACGTTTCAAACCCTTCCAGGGATTATTCTGCATTTCTACAAGTCGCGCTTAAGGCCGCTCGTTGTTTTTCCTGGGTTGTTTCAAACCCTTCCAGGGATTATTCTGCATTTCTACATCCCTGAGGGATTTGTTGGCCTGAAAGTTTCATTCGCGTTTCAAACCCTTCCAGGGATTATTCTGCATTTCTACCAGGAATGGAGAGGCTCCCAGGTTGTTCCCTTAGACATGTTTCAAACCCTTCCAGGGATTATTCTGCATTTCTACAAGCCATGTGATGGCGGGAAGTGGTGCACACAGGCGTCGTTTCAAACCCTTCCAGGGATTATTCTGCATTTCTACCTGTTTTCTGTTACTGCTTTTGTCGCTGGAACAATCTGTTTCAAACCCTTCCAGGGATTATTCTGCATTTCTACAGCATGGTGACTGGGCCGGCTGCTACGCAACCTGTGTTTGTTTCAAACCCTTCCAGGGATTATTCTGCATTTCTACTTGACAACGACTGGAGCGGTTGACTTTGGCGGAAATGTGTTTCAAACCCTTCCAGGGATTATTCTGCATTTCTACTATGTTAGGTGTGCCGCAAGGCTGGAAAGCTTACGCGTTTCAAACCCTTCCAGGGATTATTCTGCATTTCTACCAGGGAGAGCGTCAGCGGTGCAGATTCTCGGCGTGCCGGTTTCAAACCCTTCCAGGGATTATTCTGCATTTCTACACACAAGGAAACGCCTCTGTTTCCGAGGGTTGAAAGGTGTTTCAAACCCTTCCAGGGATTATTCTGCATTTCTACCGGCAGCGGTTGCGAATCCGGAACAATCGCCAGGAAGTTTCAAACCCTTCCAGGGATTATTCTGCATTTCTACGTGCTTTCCAAGTTGGGGGCGAGAAAGGCCTCCATTTGTTTCAAACCCTTCCAGGGATTATTCTGCATTTCTACACAAGATGCACAGCCCCACCCATACGAGCCATTTTTTTGTTTCAAACCCTTCCAGGGATTATTCTGCATTTCTACTATCTTGGAGAACCTGTCAGTCAGGAGGGACAGTGTGGTTTCAAACCCTTCCAGGGATTATTCTGCATTTCTACGAAAGGCGTCTACTTTCTTACGTGTTTCCACTGGGTTGTTTCAAACCCTTCCAGGGATTATTCTGCATTTCTACCAGCTTGAGATAGATTCAGCGGCATTTATGGATTTTTAGTTTCAAACCCTTCCAGGGATTATTCTGCATTTCTACCTCCTCAATGGTTTCTTTAATATCTTCTGTATTTTCAGTTTCAAACCCTTCCAGGGATTATTCTGCATTTCTACCGACACAAATCGTCTGAGATAGCAAGTAAACGAGTCGGTTTCAAACCCTTCCAGGGATTATTCTGCATTTCTACCACTTACTGGAATGAGGTGTAACAATGGCATTTACAAGTTTCAAACCCTTCCAGGGATTATTCTGCATTTCTACCAATATTTTAATCTTGATATAAGGAGAGTGTGAGATGGTTTCAAACCCTTCCAGGGATTATTCTGCATTTCTACCTGAGAGGAATTTTACTAACATTAATTGAAATGATAATGTTTCAAACCCTTCCAGGGATTATTCTGCATTTCTACCGCAAATTGGGCGCCTCCCGGGCCTGATGAACCACTGGACGTTTCAAACCCTTCCAGGGATTATTCTGCATTTCTACCCCTGACCAACCCTGAAAATCTGCGTTCCCTCTATGAAAGTTTCAAACCCTTCCAGGGATTATTCTGCATTTCTACCATTGGAAACGGCAGGGGAAATATCAATCGGCAAAAGAGTTTCAAACCCTTCCAGGGATTATTCTGCATTTCTACCGATACCGGCAAAGGGGGTCTGCATAAATTTATAGTCGTGTTTCAAACCCTTCCAGGGATTATTCTGCATTTCTACGGAGGTAATTATGATTTGTTCATGTAGGCAGAGCTCAAGTTTCAAACCCTTCCAGGGATTATTCTGCATTTCTACCCCATCCTTCCTTTCTCGCATCTTCGGGATAAGGTAAGGGTTTCAAACCCTTCCAGGGATTATTCTGCATTTCTACCCTGCTTCGTTGACAACGCGGAGTAAGGGGATGTCGCAAGTTTCAAACCCTTCCAGGGATTATTCTGCATTTCTACCATTCCCATGGACACAGCTTACGATCTTTACTACGTGCGTTTCAAACCCTTCCAGGGATTATTCTGCATTTCTACCGGACTACGTCGAGACCGAGAAGTTTGCCCAATGGTACGTTTCAAACCCTTCCAGGGATTATTCTGCATTTCTACCGAAGATTTCAGGCGGTTAGACATTACCCTTTTAAAGAGGTTTCAAACCCTTCCAGGGATTATTCTGCATTTCTACCGATGCAAAAACGCGAATTGCCGAGCTTGAAGAGGCTTGTTTCAAACCCTTCCAGGGATTATTCTGCATTTCTACCCTGCCCCTGAAATTGTCATCATTGATAAAACCTTTGAGTTTCAAACCCTTCCAGGGATTATTCTGCATTTCTACCAAGAACCGTTAGCTAATAATGGGATTTATTTCCGGGTGTTTCAAACCCTTCCAGGGATTATTCTGCATTTCTACCTGGCCCAGGCCAAAGGCGCTACCAAGCGCGTTAGCCTGTTTCAAACCCTTCCAGGGATTATTCTGCATTTCTACCGCAATTGAGTTTTAATGATGATGTTGCATACTCAATAGTTTCAAACCCTTCCAGGGATTATTCTGCATTTCTACCCCATCGCTTCTACGATCGCAATCCTGAGCGCGAATAAACGTTTCAAACCCTTCCAGGGATTATTCTGCATTTCTACCCGACGCCTCAAGATATTCCGCCGGCTGCGACGCCTCAGTTTCAAACCCTTCCAGGGATTATTCTGCATTTCTACCGGATCCCGACCATTCAGGCGGGACCGATCAGCGTAAGTGTTTCAAACCCTTCCAGGGATTATTCTGCATTTCTACCTCACCCCTTTGCAACCTATGTAAATTCAATAACTTAGACCCCCATTTCCGACAGGTGCCGATTGTGGAGCAAAAATTTTGCTGTTTTTTCATTTTTCGCCTCCCCTAACATCGTCTAAGTTGCTATGATTGCAAAGGTTACAGGTTTCCGACAGCCTCTTTTTCTGAAATTCGTCGTAACTACTTATAAAATAAACGCTTACAGGCACATTGTGAAAAACTGAATTAGCACACCCCCCACCTGTCGGAAAAAATCCGGAAGCTGTGTATTTATGCGAAGTTAGAGAATTGACCCACACTCCTCTATCCTCACTTCGCCCTTTCTACAGCTTCGTGTAACTTTTTCACATACGCACGATATAGTTGTTAGTGTTTAAAAACGGATTTTACCGCAGAGGTCGCAGAGAATCGCAGAGATGATATTTTTCCAAGATCCTCTGCGTGTCTCTGCGTTCTCTGTGGTGGAAAAAACTAAAAATAATCCTTCAAAAAGTCAGGAAATCCTTGCTTATAACACATCCTTGTAGTTACAAAATACATGAAGCAACTTTCCGCGTTTGTCAAGAAAATTCTTGCTACTCCAGCATTTTTTCGAGAAATTTTGGAATTATTGTTTAGATTTACCTTTGCTTTATCCGTTTATTTCTTTTATCCGTTGTTGTTTTACATCCGTTGTTGTCAATCGCTCTGGCGTTTGTGCAGATACGCGGCCCAGGCCGGATCGTAGGCGTTACACTCAGGGTTGATCTGGATGTGCGGGGCGAAGGGCGTCTGGCGCGCGCAGAAAAGCTGTTCGCCCTGTTCGCCGCGCAGCACCGGCGATTCCTTATCTATTTTGGCAAAACAGGCGTCGCGTTGTTTGCGCTGCCACAGATGCGGCGCACGTTGTTTGACCCGGGCGTACAACAGATCGTAAATGGCGCGATCCAGCGCAATAAAGGCGTCGCGGGCGTCGGTGAACGCATAAAAGCGCGTCCAGCCGCTGATGATCGGGTTGATCGCCTGAACCAGTTGCGCGTTGCTGGCTTCCGGCCGGCTGCTGATCGCCTGCTCGATGCTGCGCAGCACGCGGCGCACGCTTTTCTGGCCCGGCGTAATTTTGACTGTTCCGCGTCCGAACAGCGCTGAGTCCAATTTAAGATGATAGCCCAGAAAATCAAAGCCTTCGGAAACCGGCGTAATCGTGGTTTTCTTGATCGAAAAACGCATGCCTCGTTCCTTGAGAAAATTACTGAGCAAGGATTTCACCTCGTCGTGCAGCATTTTTTTGCTGGCCCCGGCCACAATGAAATCGTCGGCATAGCGCACAAAGGCGATTTTACTGCGCGCGCTGATTTTGGCGTTATGCTGAAAATAGGTGAGCAGCATGGCTTCCATGCCGTCCAGGGTCATATTGGCCAGAATCGGGGAAATGATGCCCCCCTGGGGCAGGCCGCGCCGCACGTGATGGAATTTGCCTTTTTCCATGTACCCGGCTTGCAGCCAGCCGCGCAGTAACGTATTATCCAGCGGAATATGGCGCAACAGCCAGGTATGGGAAATGGAATCGAAACATTCCTCGATATCCGCCTCCAACACCCATTGCGGCGGGTCTTTTTCCGCAAAGATGTCGGCGCAGGCCAGAATCGCGTCAGCCGTACCGCGATATTTGCGAAAGCCGTAGGAATGCGGATCAGCGCGAGTTTCGGCCACCGGGTCGAGCGCCAGGGCATACAGGGCTTGCATGGCGCGGTCGGTCATAGTCAGAATGCCGAGCGGACGAGTGCGATTGTCATCTTTCGGAATATAGACGCGCCGGGCGGCTTCCGGCCGGTAACCTTTTTGAGCCAGCTTCTCGACCGCCTGCATTTTTTGCTGCGGCGATTTCCAGATGTCGCCGTCGACCCCGGGCGTATATTTGCCGTCGTTGCTCGTCACCTGCCGTACGGCCGCTAATCTGGCGACTTGCGACTGTACCAGTTGATCTTGCAGCGTAAACACGCGGCGCTGCTGTCCGGCGCGTTCGGCTTTCACAATCTCAGCCTGCATCCGGCGCAATTCCTGCATCACCTCTGGCCAGCGAATCTGCCGCCAATCTTTAGATGAAAATGCCATAGGATGAAAATATTTGGGGCCCACGAAACACACGAAAAGACACGAAAAAAACGAACAACCTTTGTTATCAGACACCTGACAGGTTTTCAAAACCTGTCAGGTGTTCTGTCAGTACCAACGCACTTGCATAGTGCTGTATCAAGGCTGTGGCGAAGAAACCAGGTTTTTTCCTAAAAACCTGGTTTCTCGTGCATAGTTCATAATGCGGCATACGTGTCTTTCGCGTTTTTCGTATGTTGTGCGGGCCAATTCTCAGTGTTATGTGCAAATAGATTCCTATCGTTGTTTTTTAACGATGACGGTGCTCAAATCTTTGGGCATCGTACCGCCGTCGCGCTCGATTTTCCGGCAGCATTCCGCGCACAAATGATAATAGCGGATGCTGTCGCCTTCTTCTTTGTCCAGCAGCTTGTCCAGGCGATGCCGCAATTTCAGCAGCTCCTGCTCCTTCAGGTCGCACTCAAACACGCTGTACTGCACCCAATCGCCGTAATCCTTCAGGGCTTTATAGATTTTCGTACGACGTTTATCGCTTTTGATGTCATAGGAAATAACGGTCAGCATTGGATGATAGGCCAGAAACCGGGTTTTTGGCAAAAACCCGGTTTCTCCTGCCGTCCTCCACGGGAATCAGCCTTCCATGCCCTGAGAATTCGGCGCAATGCCAGGGTTCTGAATTTCTTCATCCAGGATTTTGCGAAAGTTTTTGACCAGCTTATCCACCGTTTCGTAGTAATCGCCAATAATGCTTTCAATTAGTTGTTCCTGGCGTTTGCGCAGGGCTTCGACTTTGATCTTGTCCAATTTCAGATAGGCGTCGTTAATCCGTTCGCCGAAACTCTGACTTTTGGTGGAAATATTCGTGACCAGCGTTTCAAACTGCATTTGAAAAAACTCGGCCTGTTCTTTACGAATTTTGGTTTTGCCCTTGACCAGAAAATCGTTGTAGATTTCCTTGATCTCCTGTAAACGGGCTTCATGCGCAATCTGGAGCACCTGGTGCTGGTGTTCATAGTGCGAACGCACCGCTTTACGCTTGGCCAGTTCAATGTAACGCCGCTGCTTGTCAGGAAACACTTTCTGCCAGAGCGTGCGTTCGCGATCCAGATGTTCCTCCACGTAGCTATCGGTTTCTTCTAAGGGCCGACTGACAATCGGACTGTTTTCAGGACGTGTAATATCTTGTTTATTCAATTCTTGCGACATAATAGTATCCTCCTGTAGTTCCACAGTGATTCGTTACCTCTTCTTTCCATGTTTAACGCGCTGCCAGGCTTCTTCGGTGCAGCGGTCGAATTCGGCCTGGGTCGCGCGCCGGGCTGCATCTACTTCATACTTGCGCGCTTCACTGCTTACACGTTCAGCGTGAAGTTTTTTTTTGCGTCAATCCGCTGCATTTTCACCTCAAAAATATGTTCAATTTCGCTGGCCTGGGTCGCAATGACATGCCCGAAGACAACATAGACCGTGCCCTGAAACAGTGCGCTGACCAGCAGGGCGAATACGCTGATGAACGTGCTTTGTTTGACTGTTACGTTCAACCCGTCTTCAAGCATATTCAGCGTGGAAGCGATGGCCGGCTGTAAGTTGGCGGTTTTACGCGATTTGCTGCTGCGCGCGCTGTATTCGTGCAAGGTCGTCCCTTCCAGATACGCGCTGACCACCACGACCGAGCAAAAGAGCGTCACCACAATTAACACAAGCTGCAGCACCGCCGTTACTGATTGAATCAGAGGCGATACCTTGACGCGGCAGACCTTATTGGCGATCAATAAGGCTTGTTTGATGATGCTCGTGCCGACTTTGGTGATTTCAAAGATCGCCGCGATGCCGTAGCCCAAGATGACGTGCTGCGTGATCTGCATGAAAAATTGGGCTTCAATCAGAAACAGCACGGCTAAGGCCCCCAGGCCGATAGCAAAATAGAGCAGCAGAAACAGCCGCCAGATCAGCCCAAACAGCCAGCGCTGCAACTTGACCAGAAACCAAAAAATATGAAATGAAAGATTCATAACAATAAATACCCTCCTCCCCGCAGGGCTGTGAAGTTCTTTGCCGCTCAGGAGCGCAAACCAGCGTTTGCTTCAGGAGCGCAAACCAGCGTTTGCTTCAGGAGCGCAAACCAGCGTTTGCTTCGCGGCTTCGCCGCGACAATCAGGGCTTCGCCCTGGTGCAAACGCTGGTTTGCGCTCCTGAACACGCTGTCCCAGATCCCCATACAGGAACGTCAGTTCAAAACTTCACCGCCCTGCCCTCCTGGGAGGGGATTTTGGCGACTGCGCCACAAGAAACCTATACCTCTCAGCCCTTTGGGAGAGGCCGGGGGTAAGGGCGATGCTTATTTCACCTGCAAGGGCGGATATTCTTTTAATTCGCCTTGCAGAGTTTTCGCCAGAAAACGGGCTTGTTGTTCAAAACTCTGCTGATACGTGATCTTCTTGTTCAGCACCGGGTGTGTGAACTCTGCGCGTTTGCGTTCTTCATATTGCTGCAAAAAGAGCTCCCGTCCGGTTTCAGTCAGCAGCGTGACCTGTCCCATCTCTTCCTGAAAATCTTTCGGAGTCAGAATGCCGTTATTCAGGCAATTCAACACGAAGGAATCCACAAACACGGGCCGGAATTCCTCGATCAAATCCAGGGGCAGCGAGGGGCGGCCATAATGTTCGGCGTGTAAATAGCCGATATAGGGGTCGAACCCCACGATATTGACCGCGCTGAACAGTTCATTGGTTAATAAGGTATAGCCAAAGCTCAGCAGCGCATTGACCGGGTCGGTCGGGGGCCGGCGTTCACGCGTTGTAAAGCTGAATTCCGGCGGTTTAATCAGCTTGCCGAAGACCGAGAAATAGGCGGCTGAGCCTTCGCCTTCGCAGCCGCGCACCTGGTCCGGATTTTTAGCTTTTTTTACACGATCGGCGGCGGCCTTGATGCGGTCAATCGCCTTATCGAACTCCGCGCCATCCTGGTCGCGCCGGGCCGCGCGCATGAGCATGGTGCGCATATTGGTCAATTTTCCGGTCACAAACGCGCTGGCAAGCGTCAGCGTCTGTTTAGCGTCGAAGGCGGCCTGATACTGGGCGCGGCGCAGCAGACAGTTTTTGGAGACCGCCGGCACCACGCGCCCGATAAAACGGCCGCGCTGCGTCAGGTAGCAGATTTCAATCTCCTGTTCCAGCAGACTGGCGACCGTGGCCGCCGTAATGCTGGCCTTGCCAAAAATTACCACCTGTGAGACTTTAATGAGCGGAAGATCCAGCAGCACCTCGCTTTTCAGGGTCACGCGCAAGCGTTCCCCGGTTTTGCGCAGCACCGCCCCTTGTTCTGTGATATAGACTGTTGCCATTGTATTGTCCTCCCAAACCCCACCCCCGGCCCCAATGCTGTTGACTTAAGAGTATGCATCCCTTTCAGGGAAAAATGAGATGAGGTCATGTTCTCTTCCCAGGGTGGCGCTGCACTGACCCTGGGCTAATATATGTCCCCCCTTCGGGGGAAGGTTCTTTGCCCTGAAAGGGCTTCATAAATTAGCCCAGGGTCAACGCAGTGCCACCCTGGGGATCGAAGATGTCGCCCATCCCCTTTTCCCTGAAAGGGATGCATAAAACCCAAAAAAACTTCATTCTACAACATTGGGGCCGGGGGCGGGGTCTCTTACCACCAGCGTTGGCGTTTGTTGAATATTTCAACTTCTTTGGACAAACACACTCGATACCAACTGCAGCGCGGGCATTTCTCGCTGTAGCTGACCTTGGGCGGCCGCGTCGTATCCATGAGCTTGCGCAGACCCTCAATCGTGTGAACTGTTGCATGGCGCAAGCCTCCGGACAGGCGCACTTTCTGGCGCGCGCCGCTGGCCATGTAATACAAGTACCCCACGCGAATCCGACGCCGCAGGTGCAGTATTTCTTCCAGGCACAGGGCTTGCGCGCACAACTGCACCTGATGATTTTTCCAATCGCCCTGGGCGCCTTTTTTGTATTCCACCGGATAGAGTCGGCCTTGCTTTTCTTCGACGACATCTGCAATGCCGCTCAAACCGTACGTATCAGAATACAGATAGACCGTTCGGGTTTGGATCAGGTCGCCGGCCACGGTGCGCACCGATGAATCCGCGCGTTCGTGCCGCAGCATCCCGGCAACGGTATCAGGCGTTTCCGGCAAGCCCTTGTGCGTCAATAAGTACCACGCGCTTTTCGGGCAATACGCGTATTCATTTAACATCGAAATCTGAAGCGGTTCTTTTGCCATAAGCCTCCTGGCGATCAATCGCCAGTCTCAAGGTGAAAGGACGCTAAAGCGCCCTGTGGAATTGATCGGCAGGCTTGAGCCTGCTTCAGCTTTGAGACCGGTCATTGATGACTGGGCAGACGATTATCGCCCTGATACACATTCGCGCTGCCAACCAGCAAGGCGAGCATATCGCGCACCCTGCTGCGCAGTTCCTCGGCTGAATATTCTTCCTCCAGGCACTCTTCGAGCACCCTGATGATAAGCGTGATGGTATGGTCATCATGCTGCAGTTTCATGCTCTGAGGCCCCCCTTTTCCTTTTGTCGTGTGATAAAAGACTTGACAGAACCCCGGTCTTTTTCCATTCTTTGTTAAAACCACAATCTTTGTTATCCTTGCTTAAGTGGGTATAAATAAATTTTTGCCAGAGGCAGGAGCGCAAAGGAGCCTTTACGTCAACGCGAAGCGTTGAAATGGCGAAATCGAAGATTTCGCAGCAAACGCTCGTTTGCACTCCTGTCTCATGTGTGTACGTACTTTCGAAATGCTGTAGTTGTTTTATTTGTGCGTTTGTGTTGTAAGATGCAGAACCGGAAAATTTTCCAATGCACTTTGAAAATTTTTCTTTTCTCATTGGAAAAATATGATGTATATCGTCTTTCTTGATAGAGGATCCTATGGACATTGATTGGCAGGAGGTGTTGATCCGCGCGCTCGATGGGGATCAGCAGGCTCTCGGCGCGTTATGTCAGGAGTATATGCAACCCAGGATTCGTCCGCTGATTTTGCAGCGGGTCCGGCATTGGCAAGACGCTGAAGATGTGACCCAGCAGGTGTTTGAAAAAGTCGTTCAACATATTGCCCGAATGCGGCAGCGATCGTTGAAGAGTTTCGAGGCCTTTGTCATGATCGTCGCCCGGAATGCCTGCATTGAGTTCTGGCGCAAGCGATCGAAAGACCCCGTGACGCGGCAACCTGCCGCTGACGCGCCTGATGAACGAGACAGACCGGATCGAGAGCTTGAACGGGACGAATTCACGAAACTGCTGAATACCGTGATTCGGGAAAATTTATCAGAGGACGAACGAGAATTGCTTGTGATGCGAATTTTGCTCGATTGGTCATTTCGGGAAATTGAGGAACAGACCGGAATCAGTGTCTCTACCCTGCATGCCCGCTATCAGCGCGCCTTGCAGAAACTTGGCGAAGCCCCTGATGTCGCGGCCTATTCAACCAGGCGAAGGAGGAACCGGCGATGAATCCACGCGCATACGACTCGGCCTATGAAGCGTATCAATGCGTCGATCCGGAATCAGGCTCTGCATTGCTGTATGGGTATGTCGCTGAGACGCTGACAGAGGAAAAACGGCTGGCGTTTGAAGATCATCTCTGTTTTTGCTTAAAATGTCAGGAGGATGTGGAGTGGCTGCGCGAACTGCTGCACCGCCTCAAAGCCTCCCCCCCTGCCAGTTTGTGCGCCACATTGACCAGGTTGATCCAGCAGGGCATTGCGCCGGCTGAGGGCCTGGAATTTTTTTTTCGATTGTATGAGCGTCTTCCCCTGCCGGTCACCGCGATTGAAGATGTGAATCAGTTGAATTTGATGCCAGAGTACCAGGAGATGCCGTTGCTCGAACGGCTGGCGGCTTCGACGGACACACACGATTTGGCCTTTCCGCTGACGGTGACGTATTTCAATGGCGCCATGATCGGCCAGTTTCGCCGGCGGGCCGGGCAGCTATTTTTCCGTTTACAAAGCGGAAACCTTGCAGGCCAGGTGGCTGCCTGTGTGCTGCAGTATCCCTCGCCGCTTGAGCCGGAGAGCGTCGCCAGCGTGACTGTGCGACCCGGCGAAGAAAAGCGTCTGGGCCCGTTTCGCGCCTTTGCGCCATCAAATACCATGCAGGAACTGTTAGCAGCAATTAAACGCTTTGAATTACGCTTCGCGCCGCATACCAATCATTGAGAATTGACAATTGTGAATTGTGAATTCATAGAGGAGATGAGATGCAGCGTTCACCGCTCTGGACATTGATGCAGCGTGTGCAGCACGCCTTGAAATCCGGGAATTCGGAGGCGCAGGACATTGCGATTTCAAACTTGCAGGAATTTCTGGACAATGCCTGCGCCGAGTATTTTCCGACTTTTGTCTATCTGCCGCTCGGGCGCGTGCTGCGCTACTATTGCGCTAAGACGTTAGACCAATTAGCGCTGTCGGCCGAAGACCGGCAATATGTGCGCCAGGTCTTTACAGCGACGATTGACCGCCTTGACGCTCAGCAGCAGGCAGTGTCGGAGCTCGAGGAGCAGATGCAGACCTTCATGGCGCGGTTGAGAGCCAGGGAATTTGCAGGTGTTGCGGATCTGCTTGCCTCTTTAGCCGGAATTGTGGGGATTGGAACCCCGGAAATTCCGCGAGAACTGGAACAAGCTTATCGCCTTTTGGGAAAATCGTCGTTTACAACGGCATCGCTGACGCCATTTTTAGAAACATTGCTGAAAACCGTTGTTTCTGAACCTTCGGTCGCGCAATTCACGCCGCTGCGCTATCTTTTCTGGGATCAGGCGGCCGAGCAGACGCAGATAAAGGCCGCCCTGGTGAATCCACTCAGTCAAGAGGCCCGGATTACACGCCTGGATGTGTGGACCGTCCTTGAGCCGCAGGGAAGCGATCATTTGACCTTCGACAACGAAGTGGACGACCGCCTGTATGCGTCGTGCTGTCAAGCCCTGGAGGCTGCGCGGCGATTTGTAGAACCGCGTTTTCCCGGCCTGCTTGAGCGCAAAGGCATCCGGGTCACGTGTCGCTTTCCGGACCCGATTGCCTCCTATTCCGACGCCTCGGCCAGCGCGTTAGTCGGGTTGAAAGTGGTCGGCGATCTGCTGGAACTGCCGGTGAACCCGGCGGCGATCATCTCAGCGGATGTGGAGCGCAGCGGGAAAATTCGACCAGTAAATCACCTTGTTGCTAAAGTCATGGCCGCCGACGCGCATCCGGGCGCGGCCGTTTTCTATCTGCCCCTGGAAAGCGCGCCCGTGCGCGTGACCCGCATTGCGCTGCGCCGCATTGCCACCTTCAGCGAAGCCGTGGACCAGTATTATGGCGACGCCTATCAACAGAAACAGCGCCAGATCGGCCGGCGCAAAATTCTCAAAGGCGTCATCGGCCTGGCCATTGCGCCCTTTACCTTCTCTATTGCCAAACATCTCTTTTTGCGCTCCGACAACCCGGTGACGGATTGTGATTGGCAACTGCTCGAATGCGCCCGGGATTTATATCAGCAAAAAAGCGATTATCGTAGCGCCATAACAATTCTGAATTCAATTTTAACTCGTTTTCACGAGGAAAAGGATTCCCCTGAAACGCTCCAAATTTCTGCATTTGCGTTTGGAGAACTTGGAGTCATTCATTTACAGCAGCACCAGGAATCTGAAAGTATTTCCGCCTTTCATCATGCGCTGAAATTGTGGCAAACTCTGCACGATCGTGCCAAACAAGCTGATGTGCTTCTCAGGCTCGGAGAAGTCTATCGCTATCGGGTTGCCATAGATGGTTTTCGGGAATATTCCAAAGAAGGGCTGGAATGCTATGAACAGGCCAATTCATTGCTTCATCCGACAATGAAGATGTATAGCCGCTTGCGAGGCCGCTATTTTGCCTTATCAGGGTATATGTATTACTGGCTTAGTGAATATGAGCTTGCTGAAAAATATAATCGTCAAGGAATTGAAGTTATCGAGCCAAATGAAGAAAACTGGACATATCAGACGATTAAACAACATTTAAGTCGCGTACTCATTAAGGTTGGAAAATATGACGAAGCTTTTGAAATTCTTGAACTAACTGCGAAAGCCTCTGTCCTGCAAAGCCCGTATTATCAAGTAAGAAGTTATTGGACCTTAGGGGATTTCTATTTCTCAACCGGCGATTATAATCAAGGGATTAAATATGTTTCCAAAGCCAGCGATCTTTGCCAGAAATACGACCTTCAAGGACAATATCGTTTATTAGCGAAGATGGTAGCGAAACATCAGATGCCGCCTGAAATTCTGAGTGTTAGTTGAAAAAGGAATTACAAATAAAATGAATTATAGGACTGGCTGACCAGGCTGCCCGGCTCTCAGAAACAGACCTTCCAGTTTTTCCAAACTCTGTTTGAGGGATTGGCGGAAAAAAGAAGCTTTCTTACGTGATCCTCCGTGATTAATGGCATTTCTGGCCTGGCGGAGAGTCTCGAAGCTGGAAAGAAATTGGGCTGAAGGCTCCGGAAAACATTGTTGAACATCTTCAAAGGTGAGATGATACCTGGCATAAAATTGTTCACTTAATCCTGTTGGATTGTTCATTTTCATCAGACGAATCGCTGTTGTCACAATCTGCCGTTCATGATACGTTTCGCCTCGCAATCCCAATCTCTTATTAAGTTCGGTAATGATGCCTTCATAAAGCAGCGTTAAGCCTTGCTGAATAAGATTGCGATCTAAACACCATCTGACAATTTGAAACATATTGGCCAGCTCTTGATCCGGAGCAAACGCCTGAAAGCGCTCTTGCATTGTTTTTAAAAGCGGTGTTAACGGTTTTAAGATTTGTTTTGAAGACAAAATAGCTTGTTCGAGATATTCCGGAATGGTCAGGGCAGAATAGGCGAGTTCTTTGCGTCGGCACATCACACTATTTTGTGAAAAATTAAAAATTGCCTGCACAATTTTTCGAAGATTGGAGGTATGTTCAAGGTATTGATTGTCGGATTCTTTGAGAATCTGCGGGATGACCTCATTGGTTAGAGAAGCAATGACTGATGCATCACCGGTATTCAAAAACCGATCAATTCCTACGGTCCAGTCGAATAAACTCACAAAGGGGGTGAGATCAAAAACCGGAGCAATTCGTTCTTTTACTGGCTTTTTTTTGACTGCATGAACTGGTCCAAGCGTTTCGAAGGCTCCATAATATATCCCTGCCAGGGTGCAATTCTTTATAAATTTCGCATAATTCAGAATAATCAACGCCAACATTGGCAGAGAACGAAAACCATAAGTCATATCAAAAATCAACTCATCCTGATCACCAATATGCTCAAAAACGGTATCAAAAATCTTCCAAAGCGATTCAACGCAATCTCCTTCTTGAATATCAATTTGAGAAGATATACACGTGAGGTGTAATTGAGATAAGCGATCTTGTAATCCGATATACCGCTCTCCAAAATAGCAGGATTCCCAATTTTTTTGTTTGGCTTCATTCGTGGTGAAAATCAGGATTGAATCTTCTTTAGTCCAATTCTGGCAAAACACCCGAATTAACGCTTCTTGAATAAAACGACATGGTTCTGAGGTTGCTTTATGTTGCAGTGTATAGTAACATTCAAGGTACTCATTGGTACCTAAAAACGCCAGGTATTTCCTGCTCATAGTTTCTGCTCCGTTATGGAAGGCGAGATTATCGTTATAGATTAACGTGAATCCTTACGGCAGTTTACTTTATTTGCGGCACAATATTCTCTCATCATCAGATCGTCAAGAGGTTTTTCGCCTGACAACTAAGTTCGTTTATTTTAAATTCGGAGAGCCGAAGCTCTGCTTTGGCCGCGAAAGCAGAGCTTCCGCACTCCGTGTAACAGCCCTGGATGTTCACCCGGCGTCATAAAACTACAAAGATTTCACATAACCAGGGATAACACATCCTTGCTTATGAGTCATCCGTGTAGTTTTAAAAGAGAGGTCATGAGCTGCTGTTCACCCGGCACAACGAAACTACAAGGATTTCACATAACCAGGGATATCAGATCCTTGCTTATGGAGTCATCCTTCTGAAAAGAATCCGTTGATTCCTTCAATCCGTTGTTGTGTAGCTTTTAACGATTGATTTCTCGCGGCGTCTCTTGAAAAACATTGTCTGTGGCAACGTCTGGCCGGTAATTTCCGAACACATCCTGCAGCGTAAAGGTCATCACCACTTCTGTGCCGCTGATCACGCGCCCGGTTTTCGGATCGCGTTCCGATCCGCCGATATACACCATATTGCGGCATTTGTTTAAATAGGCAGCCAACGCTGCGCCAACCGACATGGCTTTGGTGCCGCTGGTAAAATCCAGATAAATATCGTCCCGCGCCGCGCCCTCCTGCTGCGCCATTCGAATCGCCTCATACACGACCTGATAGACCTTTTCCACATTCTGAGGATCATCCACAAGCTTAATCCGGTATTCCGGCAGATTACATTTGAAAGAGGTGCGCATGACCTGCCCGATTTTTTGAAGCATATCGTGTTCCACACTTTCCTTTGTGGCAATAAAGATAATATTGTCCGGCCCGTTGAACTTAATGGATTTAGCCAGGCCATATTCCACGCCCTGCCCTGTGCCCAGGGTGATAATCATATATTTTTTCATCGCTGTTTTTCCTCTGTTAAAACTACACGGATGACTCATAAGCAAGGATGTATTCTCCCTGGTTATGTGAAATCCTTGTAGCTTCATCGTGTCGGGTTCATGCGTCAAGCAGCGGAATCTCGATCCGGAGTTGGTGATCACGGAAAATCTGCTGCACGTCGGGATTATTTTCCGCCCGGATTCCTTCCACAATCTTTGCAGGAGAGGCCAGTTCGGCCTTGACAATATTTCGTTCCGGCGCATCGTGGGGCATAGACTGTTCCACCCAGTTTCGGATCTGCTCCCAAATCGTTTCAATTCGGGCCGCGCTCTGCAAGTCTTCATTTTTGGTATAGGTAATAGTCACCTGGCCGATGCCGGTCGAAGGCTCTTCACGATATGTGACGCGCGGCATTTTCAATAAAAGATCTGAATAGTAATACGATGGCTGTAGGGCCTGGAAAAAGAACCGCACCCGGGCGTCCAGATATTCCCAGACCAGGGGCAGGTACTGAGCGCATCCGATGTGACTCAGGGCGTCTTGAAGCTCAGTATAAGCAAAACATTCCGGCGCGTCTTTCGGCTTGCTGCTGACGGTTTCCGTGAGTTTGTAATCAGCGAGAATGGTGTACAGCAGGGCATCCGCAGCCTGTTGAGCCTCAGGCAGCCATGAAGAGAGCATGTCTTTCAGGCGCACGACCCGCTGCCACAGGTGCGGCAGATCCGCCAGAATCGCTTCGGCTTTCATGCTGATTTCCACCGCGTCGCCTGCGCGTTCAAGCTGCTTATCCATCCCGTCAATAATGCGAAACAAGGCAACCAGCAAAGTTAAACGGTCGCCCGCAATGGTCTGTCCGTCTTGAATGGCGGACTGTTCAATTAAGGCCGGAAACGGCGTTTTGTCCGGGCCGTAATAGATTCCCTGCAGCAGCGGCATTTTTTTGCGGTGATACACGGCAAGCGCAGCGATGTTTTCTAAAGTCGCTTTATCCAGTAATTTGAGTTCCTGACGCTGTAAGGCGTGTAGAAAAGCAGCATCTTTCAGGCGGAGATAACCGAGCAGATTATGATAATTTCGGATTTCAGTCGGCAGCAAAGGAATGGCTGCGCCATCGGTGGGAAATGACGACATGGAATGCCCGCAATCGTGCAAATACATCATTCCTAATAACAAAAATAACTCTGCGGCTGAGAGAAATTTCGGGTGCGCTGTGAGAATCGGCAGTAAGACCAGTTCCGCGTACGCAAACAGATCCAGGTGATGATGCCGGGCGTGATCAGCCATTTCCGGCGCTTTATCGCCCAGCCAGACCGTCTCGCCAAGGCGCGTCATTTCCAAAAAGCGATCCTGATACGGCCCTAAATGCCGGATAAGCGTATTCTCCGAGCTTCGAATTACCAGCGGCGAACGTGAAGCCCAATTAAACATCTGTTTCAGGCGTTCGCCAAAAGCGGTGTAATGAAATATGCCGCGCTCATCGGTATATACCAGAGTCTGAAAACTTTTCGGAAGCGCCTGGTAATACGTGTCAGCGTTGTGCCGTGTGAGGCCGATGATATTTTCCAAAAGCACCACGGCCGACCGGAATTCCGAGGTATTGATGCTCAACGGCGGGGCCGGCAGCTCGATAGCTTGCCGCGATTCTTCATACAAGTAAAAGGCCGGCCTTTTATATAAAATTGAGGCAATCGTCAAATAGGGCGTCAGAATCTTATAACCGCCGGTCGGGATAATGATTGCCTGCTCCTCCTGCTCTTCTGCCTGATCCAAAATAGCGGCAATACAGGAGAGCAAACTCGGCAGCCCCCGGCTGGCAAACTGCTTATTATCCGCCGCTCCCAATCCTTGTGGAATATAATACTTCACCTGCTCAGGAGGAAAGACTTCATGCCCCAGAAAGTAGGCGCAAAAAATTCCATCAGCCGTATCGGTCGCAATCAGGTGATACCGGCAATCTGCCTTGTTCGGCAGCAGCCCGGAAACTTCAAGCTTCGCAAAGGTGCTTTGTTCGGCGCCATGGCGCGCAGGTTCTCTAAGAAACGGAACTACCTGCTTATATGATAAAGAGCCGATAAGCTTCGGAACAGGAAAGGTCTCATCGCTATAGACCGGCTGATACGACCATCCCGGCGGATAATCCACCTCCAGTTTTTGATCTTTCGGGACGGAATTGTTATATTTACCTATAATCGAAGTGCCAATTGAAAGAATGAGATGAGCAAGCATTTTATACTCCTCTTCTGTTATTTGATAAGTTTGTCATGGTTCGTAGTTCCGCCTTGTTCGTAGTTCCGCCTTGTTCGTAGTTCCGCCTTGTTCGTAGTTCCGCCTTGTTCGTAGTTCCGCCTTCAGGCGGAAAACGCGCTCAAGCGCGAGCGACAAACACCTTACATTCGCATGGTCTGACCCAGGCCGATGGTGGTTTTGCGGCCAGTGCCGCAGAAAAAGGCAAAATCAGCGAGCAGATTCATTTGCCACACCAGGTCCGGTGGGGCTTTGGGATCGATGTGAAAGTAAACTTCGCCGGTAAAACCGGCCAGCACGACATTTTTGGTTTTAATTGTTTCCGTGCGAATCCAATCCAGACGGCCAATGCCGGTATAACATTCGACCAGTTCCGCAAAATCGGGCAGGAAGTCAACCGGATAGAATTCGCAAAAACGCTTGAGATAGCTCTGAAACACCAGGCGCGGCCACGGCAGGGGCAGATCCACGTCTCCATTGCGAAAGTTGGTGGGCGAGAGAAAACACAGCCCGATGCGGCGCTGCCGCTGCTGTTGCGCGGCGCGGCTGATCAGCTCAGGATACGAGATGTAGCGACTCCAGGGGTTACCGCTGTCGCCGGTCACCAGCACGTTTGTCACCTGGAATTCCACGCTCCCCAGGCGAAAGGTCGGCTCAGCCTGCGTCAGAAAATAGCGGCTGAACGTGGGAAACAGATCATCCTCCAGCAATGTAACCCGTACCGAACAGGAGTCGCCAGCCCCAATCGTCTGATTGCCCGGCAAACGAAACCCCTGAAAAAGGCCGCTACGAGAAGGAATGGAAAGGGATTTCTTCCCTTCCCGGGAAGAGCCAGGGATGGGTTGCTCAATTCCCAACGGCGACAGTGTATAGGGACGATAGCGGTTATCAGCGTGCAAGCGCTGCGCCACGTCCGGGTCCACGCGTTCCAACAAATGCAGAAACATCCCCTGCAGCGCCGGACCTTGCACGTATCCGACCGGAATCTCCTGCGTGGGATAACCTGTCATCAGCATACTAAAGGGCATCGTGTTGTGCAGCCCGGAGACGTTGCCGCAGGTTGGCAACGCTATCCGTCCGCTCCCATGTACGTGCAAACAGCCATGTTTGCACTATTTCAAAAGAGATTCTACCGCAGAGGTCAGAGAGAATCGCAGAGAGGATATTTTTCTCAAGATCCTCTGCGTAACTCTGTGTGCTCTGCGGTGAAAAACTACAGTATTTCTTCTTTCTCTTGCTGCGCCTGCTGTTCCAGTAATTTTTCGCGCATTTTCATAAACCAGTACTGCTGCTCCACCAATCCGCTCGTGAGGCGCGTGGTACGGTGTTCGTAGGCCCATTGCAGCATCGCATCAATCACCGGCAGGTTTTTGGCGTAATCAAAATTGCGCAATTCCTGCCGTTTGATTGCTTTCAACGCTTCTCCCGCCTCCTGCCAGGTATTCACCCAGCGCCGGGTTAACTCTTTTTCAGTTGTATCCATATTGACCATTGATCATTGACGATTGACAATTGACCATTCACCCGCTAAAATATCCATACCCCACCGCCGTCTTTGCGCCGAGTCCGTGTTGGCTCAGCCATGTAAAAACGGGTTCATAATGATGACATCGCCAATTTTTTGCGAATGCGAAAGATTTTCTGTCAGGATATACTGACAGTCTCCTTCCATAGCTGTTGCCACAATCACACTGTCCCAAAACGAAAGCCGGTTTGCATGTTGAATGGCGATCGCGTGTTCTGTAATCTCTTTTGTCAGGGGTACAAGCCGTTCATCAGGAATCAGGCGAATGAATGCCTGTAATTTTTCCTGCGGCATCGGCGGGTCAAGCTTCTTCTGCGCGACATTGCAAAACTCATTCAGAACTTGCACATTGAGTACATACTCTTCATCTGTAAAGAGACGCTGTAAATACTGTTTTGCCGCGTCGCGCTTCTCTGGCTCATTTTGATCGAAGGCATACACCAGCACATTGGTATCGAGAAAATATTTAACGCGCATACAGTTCCTCCCGCGTCCAGGGCGTCACTGTTCCGGCACACTGCTCAATAATCTCGAAAAATCGTGCTTGTCTGGCCTCCATATCCTCTTCAGCAGGTTCCTGCGCCCCATCGGAAAGCGGAAAAATAATAATTTCCACTTTTTGCCCCAAATACGAGGCTAATTCATACACATCCGTTGATTCAACGGTTTTAATGACGCGTATTGCATTCATGTTCAGGCTCCCTCCGTTCCTGTAAAATACCCATACCCCACCGAATAGTTATACTTTTACTCTTGTGCTTTATAGACAGGTAATTCAGGAAAGTGTTCGTCATCCCATTTTGGCAAGGCTTTATAAATTACCGGAGCCGTGCCTGTTCCATCTGTTTCTTGAATTTGTTTATTGGCCCCAAACCATTGGTAGGTAGGACTTTTCCCGTCTGGCGTCTCTTCACATATTACTGCTTCGTTATAGGGATAGGAAACATTGACAGGCGCGTCGTCAAAATTGGTGATCCGCAGAAATTGCTCGACAATCTTTTGATGAGGAAATTTCCCCTTTTCAACCTCACTGTAGTCTGGTTTTTCATACGTATCATCAATTTTATATTGCACACTTTCGTCTACGAGATTTAAGTCCCTTAGTTTTATCGTGTCTACGCGAATCTGAACGCTGCCTAAGCCGATAGGTTTACCCATGCCGATTTTATGGGCATGGGAATCTTTGCCACCGATTTCCAGCACCCACAGTAACTTGTGAAGTTCCTCTTCCGTGATGTTATTGAAGTAGACCTTGAATGAGAATATACCGGATTTTAACGGACGTACATGTACGTTCCGTTCTGTCAATTCGCCTTTGTGTTCAACATCTGCATCTTTCTGATGCCAATAGAATTTGCGGCCGCGGATTTCAGGGGTGTAATTCTCCAGGTCGTTCCACTTTCTGTTATCAGCCTTTCCTTTCGCATTTCTCCCCCAACTTCCAGCATAATCATAATTCCAGAGTTCAGCATTTTGGGGATCTTTGAGATAAAATTCTGTCGCGGATAGTTTCGGTGAGGCTAATTCCAGGAGGGTTTTGGGATGATCAAATTCATAATGCCCTGGTTGAGTTAGCGCATCTGTAAACCGGATACGAGAAGCCGCTGAACGTTTTTGGGATTCAACTTCTTTTTTTGTACCGACAACTCCAAACAGCGCACAAGCTTCACATAAATGGTCAATATGTTTGCAAGGACGGTAGCTTTCGTGAATAAGGTTTGTTAAACGATTATGGAATACTTCTCTTCCAATTGCGGCGGGACACAAATAGTAACGATTACCGCGTTTAGTGCAATATACTAATTTACCATCCATATCTTCCAAGTTTTCCGCTTTACCAATATGCCGATATCCACTATGCTGTTTTGGGCTTCCCTTTCTTGGCTTAAGATGCAAGTTGACTGTTTTATCCCGGTAGAGTTTAAAGTTTTCTAATAAGTTTTTGACAGCAGTTTTATCTATATCAACCATTTTTCCTGTTGGAACAAATATAGATTCATGGTGTTTCCGGTTCCCGAAAGGTTCACCTTTATGGAAAAATCCTTCCACATAATCATGGCCGGCTTTATTTTTTTGAATATCATCAACAACTGTAAATGCAGGGTATCTTCCTCTAACCTTATATTTCGTTCCTTTTTTGATAAACACTCTTTCTCCCTCATTTAATGTATTGATAAAGGAAGCAAAATTATGCCTATCTCCTGGAGTAGATCTAAAAGCTATGCCAATTCTCTCCTCACAAAATTCTAATTTCCAATTACCATTTTTACAAATTAATCTTGCCGGCCCACAATCAGCCTTGTATTGAACTCTTTTATACAAAATTTGCTCGTCATCTATCGTAGATAAACAGGAATTCGTTACCGCCTCATACGCCGAACGAATCATGCCGCGAATCTCGCTGCCGGGAATCACCGGAACAGGTTCAGGTGGTTTCTTGACCCCTGCTAAGTTGGTATAGGAATAAAAATCGTAACTGTTGACGATTTTTTGTTCTTTATCAGACTTGATTTCAAATACATCAGAATATTTATTCCCTTCTTTATCTTCTTTGACGCTCGTCGCATTAGGAATAAAAATGGATGATTTGGTTTTCAATGTACACTCTAACCAGCCGGTCAGGTTACCTTCAGCCTTCCGGTCTTGATACTTGAACTTTTCCTCTAATTGTCGGACAAGTTCAATAAAATGATACGGATTGACGAATCTCGCGTTTGTCGGAATATAATCTGCCATGATGAACCTCCTTGTGTTATCCGCAAATTGGTGTGCCGTTTTTATCGCAAAACTTTACTAACCGGGCATCATAAAATTGAATAAGACCGGTGTTTTCATCGTATTTGTAATAGTTACGCACTGCATACTTGAGTGGTAAACGGTCCTGGGCAACAGGAAAGGGAAATGTGAACTGCATGCCTCGATTTTCCTCATATATCAGACTGCTATTTTTATCTTTTTGGTTCCCCCACATAAAATGCTGTTCAGGGTAGATATTGACCTCTTTTCCTTCTTTTCCATTATCAATGCGTAAACGATACTTCAATTCCTGCTGCTGCTTCCAGATGTAGAGTTCGCCGTTTTCCGAAAACACCCGGAGTTCTTTGAGGTTTTCCGGCGTCAGTTCATTCTTTCGTTCAATTACAATTTGACTGCCTTCAATCAGGCCGATTTGGACTTCATGATATTTATAGAGCAGCACGTATGTGATCCCGGCGAGGTGTTTAGCCTTTTCCAAAATGAACGCCTGAAGATTCTCAATCTTTTGCGGCTCGTTTTTTTTGACGTATGAGAGTATGTGTTGTTCTTCCATGCTCATTGCTCCTTTTATATGTTCCCGTTTTTTTATTCATAGGGAAAATTGCTGCAACGCGGCTTCGCGTTTTTGTTTCAGTGTGTAATGTCCGGCCCATTCGGCAAATTCTTCCACATTTGCGCCATCATCTAATACACCCTGGGTGTAAAGTTCATAAAATACATCGGAACTAAGCCAGTAACGCTGTTCAAAATTCCGCAGCAACTGCTCCGCCGTGCGTAAATCATCTAATATTGTACTTAATGTTAATTTGGTCATCGTGCTCACCTCATTGTGTTTTACGTCGTAAGACGTTGGTAAAGAGCCTGCATATATGTGTGATAACGCTCATCACTGTCATCTCCGAACCGTACTTCGTGATCATCAACTCTAAGCTGTTCCCCCTCGAGAATTCCTCGTCCGATATTGGCTGCGCCGCCGACCGGTTGAACGCCATTGCCAATGTCTTTCAAGGCTAACAACAGCAGGCCAATCTCCCAGCCTTTCGTCTTTGGGTTGTCCGATTTTCTTTCTTTGACGGACAATTCTAAGGTGACTTTGCCTCCGTAATGCGGTTTTTCGTCAAACAGTGCGGAATCCACCACGCCGCCGGTAAAGCGATCTACTTTGTTGCGCGTATAGGCTAACTGTTCGCCATCGTCAATAAACGATTCACGAACGAGAACCCGTGACGCTCTGGCTTCTTTTTCGGTCTCATCAACATAGCCGAACAAGTCGTTTGTGATCTTGTCAATAGCTGGTTCTGGTTGTTTCAGATCGCGTAAAAGGTGGTAAATCGCATGACGTAAGGCTCCGTTCCATGACGTGCCCGGGATAATTGATTGGCCGTTTAAAGTGAGATGCGCTGAATCGGGATCCTGGGGATCGCTGCTGTAGTGGCGAATCAGGATGGAATAGGGAATCTTGAATGTTGCTGAAACCTCTGCATGATGAACGTTGAGAGATGTCAACGTTCCATGTTGCAACTGAGTAAGGGTATAATCTTTGCTTGAATCATTCCAGACTGACGAGGCATCATCCCAACTAAAATTCATCCAATGCTTGACATCATCAGGGGAATTTGCGGTGTTCAATACCAGCACGTTTTCATCAATCAATTTGACCATGCCAAATCCGCGCCGGGTTTTGGCGCCAAAGGCGATTTGTCCATTGTTCAGAGCCGTCAAGAGGGCAAAGAGAATGCCTTTCATTTTGTTTCGATTACCGTTATAACACGCTCTGAAAAGGACTTCGATTCTAAAATCAAACTGCTGGCCCCGTTCGATGATTTCATAGTCGTATTTCTCGCTTTTTTTCGCAGTTTTGGTAACAAAGTCCAATGCGACGCCGTCGCGAAGAGCAAGCTTTTCATGAATATTCCCCCTGGGTTTGGCATCATAAAACGTAATCAGGCTTTGAGTGGTGTCATTATCTTTTTTGGCCTTTTGGCCGAATAAGATATTGACTAGCCCCTTTTCAACGCCATTTGCTGAGGCGCAGGCTTCATCCAGATAATGCCGGGCGGCTCCGGCAATTGCGGTTCCAGGGATGAAGGGCGTGCCGTTCCAATCGCGCACTAATTGAATGTCAGCAAGTTCATCTTCACCACTGCCGACAATCAAAGGGGAAACGGCTTCAAGCGTTCCCTTGATATACAGTCTTTCCACAATGTTATCTTTATGATTGGTTGTCATTTTTGTCCTCCCCTCGTTTCCTGAATTTCACTACATTGAAAAGGTGCAGGGCGTATCTTCGATACAATTCAAACAACCCTGTTTCAAAGAAATTCTCATCGATATCGGCTTTATCTAATATGTCATTCTGTAAATGTTCATTGTTATAATAATTCTCTTGTAAATACAGACGTAGTGCCGTTTTAAACTTCTCTTCATCCACATAATAGATTGGCCCGTCTTGTGTCTCCTGTTTTTCGAGATATAATTCATTGCGAAACAATTCAAGCTTTTTACGCGCACGGTCTCTGAGTGTAAATTTCGCCTTCAGGTCGTCAAAATTTTGAGCGTCCCGCAGAAATAGCAGCATTTTGCCGATAAAAGAATTGGAAATATTTTCCCATGTACTGCCTGCTTTTGTGACATGGCGGACGGCCTCGACTTTGAGGGTTTCCGCGATGCGATCGAAGAGAATATAGGTGATCAAATCTCGTGCTCCTTCCAATATGTCAGGGAATTCTCGCTCAACGTGTTCTTGAGAAGGCGGGTCAAGTTCGGATTCACTGCCGTGCCAGTTAACCTTGATTTTACCGAAACCTTCCTCAGTGCGAATACCGAAGGCGTGATTTTCAATGGCATTGATCGGAATATCAGCATAATTGTTGCGGCAGACGATGACGCTTCCTGCTGCTAAAGCCGAAACCTGTGCTTTAGGCATGTTCCAGACCCCCATAAATCCCCCAATCTGCGTGAATTGTAAAAATGTATCCTTGATTTCAATTGTGTTTTTGTCCGGCGGATTCTCAGGACATGCTATGAACGCCAGTTCATTCCTGAACAATTTGGGATCAGGAACGACGAATCCTTCAGGATTGCGCAGAATCATATCCGATGCAAGGGTAAACACGGCAGGTGTTCCTTTTTTCCATGTTTCATTTGAGACCGAAAGGGTTTCAAGAGCAGCCATGATCTCACATTTGCCATATTGCGCGGTTTTCGATTTGCCTAAGTAAAATGTTTTTTGTTCATCGAGAATATTCTGCAAGAGTTTGAGATGTCGGAATTGTCCGGTAATTCGAGCCTGAAACGATTGTTTCGGTTTCAATACGGTATATTGAAAAAAATCTCCTTCTTCCGACTTGCCAGTGGCATGACCTAACTGCCGGTTTTCAGGTCTGCGATGGTGATATTCGACTTCAGTGAGCACAGGAAAGGGGGTCACTTTTTTTCCCGCTATTTGCACAAATTCTCCAATATGCCCTTTGGTCTGTTTCTTTTCACGTTGTAATTTTTCGAGTGACGCTTCAAAATCCTTTGCCAGATCAATATACTGTTCTTTATCCTTTTCCTTCACTATGGAAACCGGGGTCGGAAAAAACGCTGATATTTTTCCTGGCTTCGTGGGATTGATCGGAAACGCATTTGAACATGTGACCTGGCCGTCCAGAAAAATGTGTCGGAATTGAGTATCTTTGTATGGTGGCGTATTATTGAGAAAGCATTCTATATATTTGTAGGCAAACGCTCCTAAGATAAAGGAACCGGGGATGTATTGAGCGCTAGTCTGATGCTTGCCGACCTCGATGCTGACCAGCATTTGCCCGAGGTTGTTAATCGTCAGGACAAGTTGACACATCTCATGATCCTTGAAAACGGGTGAAGCCTTGGTATCTCCAGATGTTTTGCTGCCGGATGAGAAATCACAGGTTAAGAGGATTTCCCCCATGCCGCGTGTCCGAGAGAGGCCGAAATGCCGGGTCACGTCGCAGATTCTTTTGAGATCAGCCTCATATTCAGGAGGACATTCAATTTCAAAATGAAATCTCAAGTCTTTTTTTAACACCCGAAACGTTCTCAAACTCCTTTTTTTCGCGACTCCGTTTTCAAGCGTGGTTTGCGAACGAGTATAGGTATAATAGTTCAGGACGGCCTCCCTGTGGAAAATCGGTGACAAGTCGTCTTTTTCAGCGCAGGCTTGTAAAAATTGCCTGATTTCGCCATAATTTGTAATATAACCGTCCGCAATTCGGAACGCGCTGCTCTTCTCTTGCCCTGTACGACCAAAAAGCGGTTCAATCCTGGCTGCTGAAAGTTTCTCCACGTCTTCCAGATCTTGTGCGGTTTCCCGCAGAATTCCTTTAATCCGCTTTGCCGGAATATAGGGAATGCCGAATTCATCATGGCTGATATCCGTATCAATAATCCCCGCTAATCCTTCGCCCGAGCCCGGGATTGTATCTGAGCATAATGTCATTGTCAGTTTCATTCTTTCCCTCCTTGTTGTTCAGGAATTGGCAGATACACATCCAACAGTTCCAATGCATCAAAATATGGTGTTTGAAAAAGGTTTCTGCCGCCTTTATCTTTTTTAAAGACATGAGAATCTCTAAAAACCTGAGAATCTCCAAAACATAGGGGCAAGATGAAATGTCGGCTGCGGAATTCTTCTTCTAAATACTCGATTTCTTCCTTTGAGCGAATCATTGTATTTCGCAGCCGTTTAAGTCGCGAACGTTTCCATTTGTTCGTAAATTGATCGTAAATATCCCGTAACACATCCCATTGATAGTCCTTTATATCACATCCGGCCACGCACCAGGGGCGCCACAGCAAGTTATACTGCTGATATTTCATGCCGGGTTGCTTAGTATGCTCAGGATATTGTAACGGTTCTGGTGGGGACTTCCATTGAATTTCCTGTACCGATGAAATTTGATAAAATCGTGTTCTCAATTCGCTCAAATCCGTGGTAATACCAGATTGGACAATATGAAAATCGAGCCAGTTACCAATAATATGTTCCTGATTGTGCAGCTTTGCCAGGATTTTGGCTTTGGTCTTTGCGGATGCGCAGAGTTCTTCCGACAACTGATAGGCGCGGGAAAAAGGAAAATGGCTTTTCACAATTGCAACTCCGGAGCAGGCAGAAAGTTTTATCGTCTGGCCAGATATCCGGATTTCCGGAACTCTGTCTAACGCTCTCAAAAATTCCTCTGCCAGCGTGATACCAAGCCTGCCGTGACATACGAACGTGACGTCATCGCCGTTTCTGACAATCGGACGGATGGGCAGCCGTTTATCGGTCAATTCAAAATTTTCTCGAAATGTTTGATTTTTGAGTCCTACGCGTAAGCTCTTAATCACATCACGCAATACGTTTTCATACGTGTCATCAACTTTTTGTGAGAACTCTCGAAGCGTCTTCACCGCCTGGTTATAATCAGAGATTTTGCTAAGAACATTATCCAATTGCTGCCCCATATTATTACCGTCAATATGCACCACCGCGATATCATGGTCGCCTTCTTTCTGTCCTAACTCATCGAGTTTGAGCGGGAAATCCCATCCTTCACCTGGACGCAGGCTGTCATAAGGGTTTGCATACTTTTTCTTTGTGCCAGAAGATGATTCCACGTCTTCGGAAAGCTGTTCCCGTTTCCCGTCCCCAGATTGAGAGAAATATTCCCATCTTTTTACATCCTTATCCCATATTCTCTCTACTGCTGGCAAACCGTCGGTGTCACCCTGTCGGGTGATGCCGATTCCTAACAGCGGCAATGTCTGAACGAATTGATATTTGTTTTTTTTCAATTCACGAAAAACAGCTTTCCGGTCATCCTGAAAATTTTTCCCTTGCAGGGTTGTTTCATGATAGGCGACCACAAATTGTAGCGTTCCCCCTGTTTGTTCCAAAATCCTTCGAGATAGATTTTTAGTGATCTCTATGGCTTTTGGTTTATTTTGATATGCCACCATGGCATTCCCGCCGCCGATATAGATGACTTCTGCTTCGATCTCATCATGAGAAGCGATCTCAAACGACGAATTGTCTGCTTGCCAATTCACATGACAGTGCTCATCGCCACAGCAATCTTTCATTGCCCCAACCAATTCCTTTTCCAGAACTTGCTGGACGATAATCGAGGCTCCCAGATTTTCTTTCAGCCGGTTTGACCCAAAGATAAACTCCTGGATGCCCATTATATCATAGACGGCTAAGATTTTTTTCTTCATATCAGTTTCCATTCGGTCTCTCCTCTGATAATATTTTTGAGCGTTTTGGTTAACGTTTTATCTCCATTAAGTTCTCCTTCTAATTCGCCCAGTCCAATCAAAAAGCAATTACGTTCAGCATCAAATTGTTTCAGGTCTTTTTCTAATTCTTCCAGGTTATTGTCTCCTTTCTCTTTTTCAGGTTTGTTCACCATCAAACTGACGACAATCGCCTTCGCATGTTCACCTCCTAATTGTTCCGCTCGGTAGATGGCTTCAAACGCTTTTTCTTTGACGGTTTTGATCCCCTGATCGGTCGTACAAGAAATCAAACACAATTGATACCCGCGAATCGCAATCACATCTATTTGGGTCGGTCTTCCGTCATACGTCGCCTCAACATCTATTCTGATGTCATTCAACGTCAATTCATCTTTCAACGCATGCAAGCTTTTAAACACGAAATGTTCTAACCATTCATGCTTTACAAAATTTATAAATGAAAGATAAGGATATTTGAGATGTCCACTGTTGCGGAAATACCCAAACAAAGAAGGGGAAAATTGCTCAAATCGCACACAATCGGCTTCAAATAAAGCGAGTTTCTCATTCTTAATGACTGCTTCTTTTTCTTGTTTGGTCTTCTTATTGAGAACAATGTTATCAAATATTCGAAAAATCTTTCGCTCGTCAGCATAATTTACAATTTTCTCTTGATATGTCTTCAGCAATTCTTCCTCTATATAATTCTTTACCGCTTTCAAAAATGTTTTTCTTGAAGAGAATTCTTGATCTTTAAGTGCTTGTAACTTTTTTAATACTTCATCAGGAACGTTATCTTCATGTAGCCATTGGAATGAACAGTCGGTTAGCATAAAGGTATTTTTCTTGTATTTTAGAATTGCATCTTCTACGAATGCGTCAAGTTCCTCTTCAGGGACGACTATTTGATCAATTCCTAAATCGTCGTCATTGACTTGCATATTATGTAAGGGTAGTAATTTCTTGACATCAATTTCAACTCGTGTACGCAGATCGTCTCTGCCCAGAGGATATTCTTCATCGCTATCCGGTTTAGATAGGACAATTTTATTCCGTTTTTTCGGGTTCAGATCGGACAGGATGAATTCAATATCATTTCTTTGCTGCTCTATCCATCCTTTTACTGCAATATAGCTATGTACGGACATCGCCTTTGTGCCGCCGGTATAATTCAGATGGACGGACTCAATGCTCGTATCAGATTCTTTGGCAAGCTTGTCGAGAGTATCTTTCATGCGTTGCACAATAATATGGGGGGTTCTTTCATTCGACTCCAGATCCACCTGTTCTTTTTGACAATCAGGCAATTCTTGAATAATTGGGGTTATAAATCGTCTGGTTTTTTCAGAATAAACGAGAATAAGCTTATCAGGCACGGGTAATGTTTTCTCTTCAGGTCTATTTTGTTCTAATAAATATTTTGCAACCACATAATTTGGCAGTGGATTCCCACCGATTAATAAAATTAACACGTGCATAATTCTCTCCTTTCACTCTTGCTCTCTTATTTTTATGTCTCGTATCATAAGACGTTTACAGCGTCACATTTTCCAGGTCTGGGTTAATTTTTCTACACTTTTTTCTGCTATCAATCGAGATTCGGCGAGCGGGCGGTGTGTCGGCGTCGGTGGTGCGCGGCGGCGGAACGGGTTCGGGTGCGTCGTGGCGGTTCGTTTGAGCGGGTGTAGTGTGCTGTATTTTTCAATTTTGGTCAAGTATTTATTTCGCCATCTGGGAAGGTTGAGGAGGGCAAGGGTATGTTCTTTCAATAGAAGTCGGGCAGAAGAAGAATGGTCTGTATCCCTTTCAGGGAAAAGGGATGTGGAGCCTCTTTCTTTTCCCAGGGTGGCGCTGCTGCTGACCCTGGGCTGATTTATGAGGCCCTTTCAGGGCGCAGAAGAACTCGCTGAAACGAGAACTACGAGCCTGGCGCGGAAGAACTCGCTGAAGCGAGAACTACGAACCTGGATCTATTCATATTTCCGGTAGCGGACGTGCTGGAACACGCGATGAGATTCGACTTGTCCGTCGGGCAGGCGCGTTTCTTTGACGCGGCGTGTGGTGGTGGCGTAGAGCGGCGTCAGCCCGTGTTCCAGGGCAAAGCGCACGGCGCGATAGACTGCGCCGAAATCGCCCTGAATCAGCACATAATCGCCGGGGCGGGCCTGGTCGCGCAGCCAGTCGAGCACCGGTTGAAGATGCTCATCGAGGGTTGCTAGTTCCGGCGGGACGTTGGACCAGCGCTGCTGCAAGTCCTTTGGTAAGCTCAGAATGTCGTGTATCTGTAACGCGGCGCGGGCGTCGCATTCCTGTTCCGCTGTTAAGGCGTGCGAAAATAATAAAAAGAGTCGCGATGCGGGCATGATGACCTCCTCTTTTGTCATACCTTAAGATGTTCTTTCAGTAAATCCCAGTCCCGGGAAGAACTGCCGGCCATGACCTCGAATTCGCTTGGTTCGACAACGGTTTCGAGAGATTCATTGACCAGCGCGAGTTACTGATAGGGCACTTCAAGCTCAACGGTTCGGGTTTCTCCGGCTTGTAATTCGACGCGCTGAAAGGCTTTTAATTCCTTCACCGCCGTTTGATAACCGCGCAGCACCGCGCTGCCTAAGACGCCGACCAGCAGCGGGTCTTCGCCAAAGGTTTCGTCAATGCGGCCCCAGCGCAAATCCCGGGCTATATCCAACACCGGGGCAAAAGTCCAGTGGATGCCGGTCGGGTGAATGGCGTGACCGTGTACCGCATCAATTCCGAATAATAAGGGGATACCGAGGCGGTTCTGAGCCGCAAGCTGCTGCATGGTCTGCGTAATCTCGCCCGTGACGTGCAGCAAAGCCCCTATCTGCTTTTCTCGCACCCAATATTCTGGCGATTGACGCCCATCCATTTGAAGCAAACGTCTGTGCCATAAAAACTCTCCTTCGCGTGTGCTCATTTTAACTTAAAAAAACCGGCGTTGGCGGTTTTGAGTGCCTGCCAGAGCGGTTCTACGTGCGACAGCCTGGGGCCGAGCGGATGGATCAGCATGGCCTGGCGGATCAGGTGCTCATTTTTTTGCAGGTAGCCTTCAATAGTTAGACGTTCGAAGTTTTTGATTGTGGTAATCAGCCCACTGACGGATTTGTGACTATTGCCCATCACCAGAGGTTCAGGGCCTTCACTGGTGATCTCAGCCGGAATTTCCATGACATTATCCTCTGGAAAATCTTGAATCGCGCCAGTATTACGCGTATTGATGATGTGTATGGTTCCTGCGTCGGTGATAAGATCGTGAATCAATTCGGCCGCTGCGGTCGAATAGAGCGCACCGCCGCGCTGCTCAAGCTGCGGAGGTTTGCGGTCTAAACTCGGTTCTGCATACAGAGTGAGAAGATCTGTTTCAATCGCTTGCACGACTTCGCCGCGTGTACCTTGCGTTTGCTGGGCGTCACGCTGCTGTTGCAGCATGGTATCGGTCATGTAAAAATATTTGAGATAGGGATTGGGCAGCAATCCGAGTTGTTCTAAAAAGTCGGGAGGAAAGGGGGTATCAGGAATATTTTTCGGATTCAGGCGGAATTTCTGCCAGAGGTCGGCGGTGCGATCCAGACCCTGTATCACCACCTGTTCGATCCAACTCAGATGATTCAGCCCATAATATTTGACAAAGAGATCCTGCTGCTGGCAGGAAAACAGAGTTTGCAGGGAACGCAGCACATTGATCGGATAATTACACAAACCGATCGTGCGTTCGTATTGCAAATAATTGCGGATAAATTCGGTCAACATCCCGGACGGATTGGAAAAATTGATAATCCAGGCCTGATTTGATACGCGCTTGGCCAACTCGACGTAGTGCTCCAGAATCGGAAAGGCGCGCAGCGCACAGGCCATACCGCCCATGCCGGTAGTCTCCTGGCCGATCAGTCCGTAGCGTAAAGGGATTGTTTCGTCGGCAATGCGTCCCGGCAAACCGCCCGGGCGAAATTGATGAATAATAAAATCTGCGTTCTCAATCGCTTCCTGGGGAATAAACGTGGAATGCAGCGCGACGCTGCAATTTGCCTTCTGTACCATCCGCCGGGCAAAATCTGCGACAATGCCGAACTTGTATTCATTTTGTTTGAGATCCAGGAGCCAGAGTTCTTTCAGTTGAATCGGTTCGTGAATATTCATAAACCCTTCGATTAGTTCAGGGGTGTAAGTGCTGCCGCCGCCAATCACGCAAATTTTCATAATGAGTACCTTTTAGGAAAAACCGAGTTTTTTCAAAAAACTCGATTTTTAGGTGTGTAGACAATGACAATAGGTTTGAATAACATGTTGTGAAATCTCGTTTGTAAGCTGAATGCCACCGTTTTCAAGGGCATAGAAAAGCGCGCCGACCACCGGGTCCCATTGCGGGACAGCGATATTAACATAATAGCGCTGGTGTAGCGCCAAATCGATCATACGCATCAAAGGCTGATATTGCGCCCTGAAGACTGAACCGTCTAATACCAGCGTGAATTCTTCGCCTGGCATAAATAATGCTGTATAGAATTCACGTACAATGGAGAGCACTTCTCTGGTCAATTTCCAGGTGATTTCCAGAGCCATGCCGTCCCCCATTTCCGCAGCCTTGAAAAATGCCTGGACCACTGTTTTCACGGTTGCTGCGTTCATGGGCAGGTTGATAATATCTTCCGGCTGGTTAACTCCCAGAGCGTCCGGAATCAGATGGGTTAACACGGTCGGTTCAGCACGGCTGTCGGCGGAACGCATCGCTGCGCTGCATGCAAAGTGTGCAATGCGATACGCGCCCAGTACATCGCCTAAATATTCGCAGAGTCCCCCGATGCGTTTGCGCTGTCCCCTGGCGTTCATGGCAAAATTCGTATTGCCGGAGCCGCAGGTTATGGCCATGCCAATACCGTCAATAGTTCCACTTTTGAGAGAAATCCAGCCATCATTTTCGAAATCAAATGGGATTGAGGGAGTGACGCACGCAAAAATTTCCTGTAATCTCTGAAAGTCATGCGAAGTATCAGCCCCGGCCGCGCCATAATACGCGCCGGAGAGGTCAGACAAACGCAGTCCGCTTTGCTGCAGGGTGCTGTCGAGTCCGGCTTGCAGAGCCGTAAGTACCTGGTCGCGTCCGCAGCCTTGATGATTCGCCCCGCGTCCGTGGTACACGGCTTGTACATTGCCGGCCGCATCTGCCAGAGCATATAAGGTTTTCGTATTGCCAATATCAATCCCGATAAAATATGTCATGCCGTCTGCATCCGTTCAGTGTACCCAGGTTGAGTTCTTGTAACTGAGGTGAACAGCCCCTGTCCGCTCTGTCCGGACAGGGCTGTGAAGTTCTCGACGATCCGGAGTGACAAAGCTCGGCTGTGGCAGGCGAAAGCAGAGCTTTCGCACTCCTATGTATCAGGTCATGAGTAATAAGCTGAATGCCATGACAAGCATTCCCGCAATCAAGCCGCGAATCGCAATATGATGTTCGCCATATTCCTCGGCTGTCGGCAGCAGTTCATCTAACGAGATATAGACCATAATTCCGGCCACCCCGGCGAAGATAAACCCAAAGGTGGCGTCATTAAAAAACTGACGTAAAATAAAATAGCCTAATAAGGCTCCTACAGGTTCTGATAAACCGGATAGCAACGAGTACCAGAACGCTTTCTTTTTGCTTTTGGTGGCATAAAAGATGGGAATGGATACGGCGACTCCTTCTGGGATATTGTGAATGGCAATGGCCACCGCAATGCTTATCCCTAAGGAAGGATCTGACAGGGCTGCGATAAAAGTTGCCAGTCCCTCAGGAAAGTTATGGATTCCGATTGCAAGCGCGGAAAACATCCCCATGCGCAGCAGTTTCTGATCGTTGTCCGGAGATTCTGCATCGGATTGCGGAATATTGACCATTTCGTGCGGGTTTTCATACGTCGGAATCAGCGCGTCAATCAAAGCGATAACAGCAATGCCTGCAAAAAACGAGAGCGCTGTCAGCCAATAGCCCGTGCTGTCGCCATAGGACGAGACCAGGGCGTCTTTAGCTTTGACAAAAATTTCTACGAACGAGACGTAGATCATGACGCCGGCTGAAAACCCGAGCGCGCCTGAGAGAAATTTGGGGTTAAACTGTTTTGAGAGAAATGCCAGTCCGCTGCCTATACCGGTTGCCAGTCCGGCAAAGATTGTGAGTCCTAACGGAAACACGATGCTCTCAACTTCCATAATTTTTCCTTTTTTGAGTTATAGAAGAAACCGGGTTTTTCAAAAGCCCCGGTTTCTCTCGCGAAAATCACAACCGTCGTAAGTGCAATTGTTGTCATCAAAGATTATTTAAGAAGGGCTCGAGTATTTTCAAAGGGAGCATAAAGCCGCGCAAAAATTGCGTTGTTCCAGGAATGAATCTTGAAAATATCCGCAACAACAAAAATTTCTTGATTTTTATGATACCTTTTGTCAAGAAAAAATTCAAGTGCGATTTTTCGCACGCTGCAACGTGAAAGATGAACATTCATTTCTTTTAGGAGTAACATTATGAATAATTGGGTTTTTGACGAAAAATTTGAACAGAAGAGACTTGATGCAAGGTTAGAATGGTACAATCCACCGCAAAACTGGCAAATCCATAATTCCTGCCTGGTTGTTGAACCGGGAGCTCATACTGATTACTGGCGCAAAACGCATTACGGGTTTATTGCGGATAACGGACATTTTTTGTGGACTGAAATGTCTGGAGATTTGATCATGACAACGCACGTGTGCTTTTACCCGGCGCATCAATACGATCAGGCCGGGTTAATGGTGCGCCTTTCCCCGACCTGCTGGCTGAAAACCTCGGTCGAATATGAGCCGCACGAACCGGATCGCCTGGGCGTGGTTGTCACCAATAATGGCTATTCGGACTGGTCCACCCAAAATTTTCCGGGAGACCGGGATGAACTCATGCTGCGTATTCGTCGTGAAGGCAGCGATTACTTTGTCGAATATTGTTTGCCTGACAGACGCAAACAAGCGGAGTCCGGTGTCTGGACTCAGATACGTATGGCGCATTTGCATGAGGATGACGGACAGCGTCCGATTCAGTGCGGCCTGTATGCGTGCAGTCCTAAAGAAGCAGGGTATCGGGCCGAATTCGACTTTTTGACGATCGAAGCCGGACGCATGGACGCATAAAACTGAGTTTGATAGGAATGCTGTATGCGTGTAAACGAGAAAAAGAGACTCCTGGTGATCAGCCATATTGAAGCGTTACGAGGATTGCTCTCAACGATTTTGCGTTCACAAGCAAGCTATGACGTGGTCACGGTTGAAGATTGCGCCAAAGGGATGGAGCGCGCTCTGCGCGAAAGACCGGATCTGATTCTGCTCGATATTATGACCCCGCACATTGAGGGTTACCAGGTTGCTAAATTCTTACAGGCAAATGCCCATTGCCCTCTTCCGATCCTGATGTTATTAACCAAATCGGCTCCGACTCAGACCGACCGGCTTGTACCGCGGTTTGATGTGATGGATTTTCTGGCGCGGATTGACGTATTGTTACACCGCCGGGTTCCGAGCGTGAGCGTCAATCCTTTACTTGGTTTCCCGGCAAACATTGGCCTCGGACGAGAGCTTACGCTGCGCTTGTCCCAGCAGGCCAGGTTTGCTGTCGGATATATTGAACTTCATGGCCTGCAAACCTATAATGCCTGCTATGGCTCAACCCGGGGCGATGAACTTATTCTGCGAGTCTGGCGTCTTCTTGAAGAAGCTCTGAACGCATGGGATACACGCGCTGATGGGCTGCTGCGGCATATTCGCGGCAAAGACTTCGCCTTCCTGACAACGCCGGACCGGGTTGACCACCTGTGTCAGCAGATGATCGCTGCCTATGAGGGTGAAATGTCAGCCTCTTCGCCTGACATGAGCCAGGCTCTCAAACTCACACTGGCGGTGGTGACAAACCGTGAGCGCGAGTTCACGGATTTCATTGAAATCGGAGAGCACGCGCTTGCGCTTCAACGCTATTTGCAATCACTTTCCGGAAGTCATTATGCGATTGACCGACGTATTGCGCGATAGCACCAGGCAGCGGAACGCCTCCCAAACTGACGCCGCGGATGATGACGACCGGTTTGCCGTGCTCATGCGGCGTAAACATAGCGTTTGACCCAAGGATGCGACGCCAGGTGAACCGCGATGTTTTTTGTGCAGATGTGTCATTGTAATTATCCATCATATCCTCTGAAAATCCAGGAGTGTCGTTTCAATTTCCTCGTGTGTTTTTACGATTCAGATGACGCTCCAGGCCACGCACCATCAACGAGAGTGAAATCGTCATGATCAAATAGAGATAGGCAACCACGTTGTAGGTTTCAAAAAACTTAAAGGTCGAAGCCGAATAGACTTTGCCGAGTTGGGTAATATCCTGAACTCCCAGGGCGGACACCAGAGCGGAGTCTTTGATCATCGCCACAAATTCGTTACACAGCGGCGGTAACACGTTGCGAATGGCCTGAGGAAGAATAATGTAGCTCATAGCCTGCCGCCAGGTCATGCCAGAGGCGGTTGCCGCTTCCATCTGCCCTTTTTCAATTGATTCGATCCCGGCACGAAAAATTTCGGAGATAAACGCGCTGTACCCGATGGTTAAGGCCAAAATCGCTCGCCAGACAAAATCTAATTTACGAATACTTAACTCCGTTATCAGACCGCTGCTGATCAAAGGGTGGAAGATCCAATTCACAGCCTGTACCAGAGCCGGTGCGCCTACAAAGGCAATGTAATATAAGATCACCAGCATGGGCACGCCGCGCACAATTTCAGTGTAGAGCGATGCGCTTTCGCGCAGCAGGCGCAGCGGGGCGATGCGCATAAGTCCGATCAGCAACCCCAGAATGATTGAAAACGTATAAGCGACCAGCGACACGTAAACAGTCGTGGCGATCCCTTTTGACACAGCGGTCAGAATGATGCGGTAATCACTGCCGGTTGCGGCGCGCCATAAAAAAAACAGGCCGAGAAGGATAATGATTAACAGCCAATAGGGAACTCTGGAAAACACATCTGCCGCCTGATACCAGCGCGAACGTCCGAATTTGCCGTCAAATTGAAGCTTCACAATACATTCCTATTCCCTGAAAAAAAGGGGCGGAGAGTTCCGTCCCTTTACCATAACATTGACGATTCCAATAGCGTACGATTTACTGATTATATTCAAAAAACCATTTAGTATTCAGTTCATCCAAAAAACCATCGGCTTGCATTGCTTGAATAGCGGCGTTAAAGGGTTCTACCAAATCTGAACCAGGGGTGAAGATAAAGCCGAATTCTTCGGTGCCTAACGGATCGCCGATAAGTTTGAGTTTGCCGGCGTGCGCGCCAATGTAACCCCGGCTGGAGGCGGCATCCATCAAGACCATATCAACATCGCCGCTCAACAACGCCTGCACGGCCGCGCCGAAGTTTTCGAAGAGCTTGATACGCGGATTGGCTTCATCGCCGTCCAGCACTTCATAGACAGCCACGTAGAAATTGGTTGTTCCGGTCTGCGATCCGATCAAAAGATCGGCCTGATCGCTGAATTCTTTTGGCGTAGCAAAACGGTTTTCATCAACACGCGCCAGCATAAACTGCTGCGACACCATGTAGGGGATCGAAAAATCCACTTGCTGTTTACGTTCATCGGTGATGGTAATGCCATCCATCCCCACGTCAAATTGCCCGTTACGCACCGCTGAAATCATGGCATCCCAGGAAGACACCTGCCAATCAACGCTGCAATTCAAACGCACGCAGATTTCATTCACGGCATCATACTCCCATCCTACAGCGTCGCCGGTTTTGGGGTCAATGAAATTCAAGGGCGGATAATCGTTGCCGGTGACCGCGACCACAGTACGCCCCGCTAAATCCGGCAGAGCGGGCTGCGCCCATAAAAGACCGCTGCTCAAACATATCCCAATCACAACCAGACTGCTTAACCACATAGATTTTACTCTCATAACACCCTCCTTTGTTCAGGTAAAAAATGACAACATGTCTCTACTGAATGTGACAGCAGGATAGCTCAATTTCAACGTATAGTCTTATAAGGCTGCATAAGGAGAATTGTCAAGAAAAAGTCGCTGCGACGCGAAGAGAAGACATGGGCTGTGCCGTTCTTTCAGGGTTTTTTTCTGGTTTACCCGTGAAGAAGCAGCCCGGCTTCTCGAAGAAATGCAGATCTTTGCAGAACTTGAACACGTCGCATCTGCCCAGGGGGTTGTTTTCTCCTTGACAAGTTTCTCTGATGTCTATAAAAAAGATGGATGTGAATATGCCTGGAAAAAAATCATTTTTTCTTTGAGCATGGTCGGCGATCTGAGGTGCCTTCGCCGGGAAAGGCGTCGGACACGTCAATGTTCACCATGCGGGAGAAGGATGTTATGAAAATATGCCCAAGGATGACTCGCCGTGAATTTTGTAAAACCAGTCTGACTGTAGGGGCTGCGGTGTACGGGACTTCGCTATTCGGCTGGACGAATGATGTTGGCGCGCAAAGCTTCGCGTTACCGGATCTGCTGGCCATTAGAAATGGCGAGCCGGATGTCATGTTTGAGCAGGCCATCGCCGCGATGGGAGGCATGGAACGATTTGTGCAGGCCGGCCAGATTGTGGCCGTAAAACCCAATATCGGCTGGGATCGCCCTCCGGAAACCGGCGCGAACACCAATCCGCTTCTGGTCAAACGCATCGTTCAGGAATGCTTGAAAGTCGGGGCCAAAAAAGTCTATGTGTTTGATCATGGCGTTGATTCAAGCCTGCGCACATACAAGAGCAGCGGGATTGAAGAGGCGGCCGCTGCCGGCGGAGCGATTGTCGTACCGGCGCATACGAAGGACATGTATGAGGAAGTTGCGCTGACAGGCATGCAAAAGCTGACAAGCGTCAGGATACACAAAACGTTGTTGGAGTCAGACGTTTTGATTAATGTGCCGGTGCTCAAGCACCATTCTTCCTCACAACTGACCAGTGCCATGAAAAATCTGATGGGCGTTGTGTGGGACCGCGGCGCCTATCATTGGCAGGGGCTGCATGATTGTATCGCGGAATTTTGTCTGTATCGCAAACCGACCTTGAATATTGTGGACGCCTATCTTGTGACCATGGCCAATGGCCCGCAGCGCGCCCGTCCAAAGGATCTGCAGCTCATGAAAACGCTCCTGATTTCGCCCGATATTGTGGCTGTGGATGTGGCGGCTGCCAAACTATGGGGCATTGAACCGAAAAAAATTCGCCATATTGTCCTGGGTCACGAAAAACAGATAGGCACGATGAACTTAGATCAACTGAATATTCAACGCATTGTGCTCTGAGCCTCATCATGAAATATTCCATGCTTCGGAACAGCCGCAAAATACTTGCAGCGCTTGTGCTCATCCTAAGCCTGCTTATCTTTTTGCAGGGCGGTCGTCTGACGACCGTCCTGTCACGACCGGTCCTCTTTTGGCAGTTTGTGCCTTCTGCCGTGAAATTTCTCCTGAATGCCGGAGGGATTGCGGCGCCTGGCTTTCTGCTCATCGTGGTGCTGACTCTTCTGTTCGGACGCATCTACTGCGCCTGCCTGTGCCCGCTGGGAGTTCTCCAGGATGGTTTCAGTCTCTTTCGTCGTAAGCCGCGACGTTATCGGTATCTTGTCCCGCGCCCGAAACTGCGTTATGGCTTGCTCACCCTGGTCAGCCTGACCACCATCGCCGGGTCGCTCGGACTGCTGAATCTGCTCGATCCATACAGCTTGTTTGGGAGAATCAGCCGGCAGATTTTCAAACCGCTTGCCATTCTCGGCAATAATCTCCTGGCTTCCCTGCTGGGCCGGTTCGACATTTATACTGTTCCGCGCCTTGTTCTGCCGCAGTTTTTTCCGGCGGTATTCCTGATGACGCTTGGGATGTTCGGCTTGTTGTTCTGGCTGGCATGGCGCTATGGCCGTCAGTATTGCAACACCCTGTGTCCGGTGGGAACGGTTCTGGGCTTGTTGTCCCGTTTCTCGCTGTACCAGATCCGCCTGTCTGCCGAGAAATGTACGGCCTGTATGCGTTGTGAACGCCTGTGTCGGGCAGGGTGTATCGACAGCCGCCATAAAACCCTTGATGCGTCGCGCTGCGTGGCGTGTTTCGATTGTCTGACGGTTTGTCCTGTTGCAGCACTGACTTATGGCCCGATGCTTCCATCCAAAACGGCTGCACCCGCCAATACTTCACGACGAAAATTTTTGGCAGCCTCGCTCTCAAGCATCGGAGCGATTCTCCTGGCCGGCTTCCCCTTGCGCTCGCTGGCAAAATCCTTTCTTTCCTGGGAACAGGGGGTGTCTCCCAAAGATGCTATCGCCCCAATTGTCCCGCCTGGTGCGGGGAGTATTACCCGGTTTGCTGCGAGTTGCACCGCCTGCCACCTGTGCGTCAGCGTATGCCCGACCCATGTTTTGCAATTTGTAGGACGGAAATACGGATTCCAGGGCGTCTTACAGCCTACAATGGATTATCAATCAGGCTATTGCGACTATGAATGTACGGCCTGCGGGCAGGTCTGTCCGACCGGTGCAATTGATTTGCTGAGCCTGGATAACAAGCAGCGGGTTCAGATCGGAATCGTGAAATTGGTCACGGATCGCTGTATTGTCTATGACCGCAAGGAAGAATGCGGCGCGTGTATGGAGGTGTGTCCGACCCACGCCGTCCATGCAGTAGAATTGGATGGGCTGCAGCATCCTCAGATCAACGCCGAGCACTGCATTGGCTGCGGCCGCTGCGAATACGTCTGTCCGGTCACCCCGACCGCGATCTTTGTCGAAGGTATGCGCGAACATGCGCAAGCCTTGCCGCCGTTGTATATTGAACCCCCGCAAACCGCGCCGCGACCGCAAGAAACAACCGATGATTTTCCGTTTTAGTAGTCGGTTTCGGAAATACGTATACATTCAGGAGCGCAAAGGAGCCTTTGCGTCAATGCGAAGCGTTGAAATGGTTGAATATACTTACTGAACGTTATGTTATTCAGCCCCCTTGTTCCCTCGGCAAGCGCAGGGCTGTTAAATTCTCGTTCTTACGCTTCTGTCTAGGAGCGAGTCGTGATTGGGAACAGAGTGTTCAGGAGGGCAAACGAGCGTTTGCTTCGCGGCTTTGCCGCGACAATCTTGCCAGGGCTTTGCCCTGGTGCAAACGCTCGTTTGTACTCCTGAGCAGCAAAGAACTTAACAACCCTGCGCTTGCGGGGGATTAAGAGGGGTAATGCGTAACATGAGTTATTAATATTTTCATTTTTTTCTTTACTTTTTCGCCCTCTTTAGACCACGGTAGGATGTATTTTAGAGGATATGCTCTCTATCACAGGGCTATTTGTCTATGAAATGTTCGGATGTGCGGGGCGTCTGCCCTCACATACAATTATACGATTGACGTTGGATGGCTCGTGTATTTCTCCATTAGGGAGAGATTGACGAATCAATCCGACCGAAGGAGGTGAGGAATGAAACAAACGCGGTTTTACGGAGAACCTGATCATGAGCGGCTGGCAGCGCTGGCATTGCAGTTACGTCGAGATACGGTGCGCATGATACGCCATGCCGGTTCAGGACATATCGGAGGGGCCTTGGGATTGGCTGATTACATGGCAGCCCTCTATGGTTACGCGCTGGAGTACGACACGGAACAGCGCGATAATCCTGATCGGGATCGTGTGATTCTCAGCAATGGACATACATGTGCAGTCTGGTATGCGGCGTTGGCGCGCACGGGTTTTATTCCTCTTGCAGAATTGAATACATTCAGAAAGCTTGGAAGCCGACTGCAAGGTCATCCGGCTCGAAAATCCATGCCAGACCTCATTGAAACCTCAACCGGACCTTTAGGACAGGGGTTTTCAGTGGCTAATGGCATTGCGCTTGCGATGAAGGCCCGCAATTCACAAGGAAAAGTCTATTGTATCCTTGGGGACGGTGAGATGCAGGAAGGACAGGTCTGGGAAGCGCTTCTCACGGCAGCTCATTATCGCTTAGATAACCTGATTGTGTTTGTCAATTATAACAATCTCCAAATTGATGGGAAGGTCAGCGAAATCATGAACCTCGCGCCTCTTGCTCCACGCTTAGAGGCTTTTGGATGGAATGTGTATGACATAGACGGACATGCTCTGGAAGAAATCACAAAGACTCTGAAAGCAGCAAGCAATCCAAGAGGAATGCCCTCGATCATCATTGGTCATACGCTTATGGGAAAAGGGGTGCCCTTTATGGAAAATGACGCAATCTGGCACGGGAACTGTCCATCGGATTCCCAGGCAGCAGCGGCGTTGGAAGCGCTTGGAACATCTGCATTGTATGAGGATTTTGTCATTGAACAGGAGGGAGTTTCATGAGATATACACAAGCAACGCCGATACGCGAGGCTTTCGGAGCCGCTCTGGTCGAACTTGGGAAAAAGAATCCAAAGGTGGTCGCGCTTTGCGCTGATCTCACCGATGCGATCAAATTAACCCAATTTAAGGAAAATTTTCCTGATCGTTTTTATCAAATGGGGATTAAGGAAGCCGATATGATTGGAACCGCCGCGGGAATGGCCATAGATGGTCTGATTCCATTTGCCGCGACTTTTGCGATTTTTGCAACCAGCCTCGCCAATCAGGCCGTGCGTCTGTCAGTGGGATACAATGAGGCGAATGTAAAAATTGTGACCAGTCATGGAGGCGTGTGTGTCGGCGCTGACGGGGCCACGCACCAGGCTTTTGAGGACGTTGCCCTCATGCGGATGATTCCCGGCATGACAGTGCTTGTTCCCTGTGATGCCCATGAAGCCTGGAAAGCCACAATAGCTGCCGCAGAGCTTGACGGTCCGGTCTATCTCAGACTTGGACGCATCGCTTCTCCGGTTGTCACGTCCGAATCTGCCCCTTTTGTCATTGGCAAAGGACAGGTGCTCAGACCTGGCAATGACGTCGCGGTCGTCGCGATGGGGATGATGGTGCCTGAAGCCGTGAAAGCCGCTGACCAACTTGTCGAGGAAGGCCTCTCGGTTCTGGTGATCAACATGAGTACCGTGAAACCGCTTGACACGGAAATTCTGACAGCCGCCGCAAAAGAATGCGGGTGTCTGGTGACTGTTGAAGAGCATTCTGTTCTTGGCGGCTTAGGAAGCGCCTGCGCAGAATACCTCGCCCAGGAATATCCGATCCGGGTCGCGCGAGTTGGGGTATTGGATACCTTCGGCGAATCCGGAGAACCGGCAGAAATTTTGAAGAAGTATAAGCTCGACACAGAAACAATCAAAACAACAATCAAAAACGTCGTTTCACAAAAAAGGAGAATATCATGAAAAAATGTCTGATGATAGGTCTGGTGATGTTCGTTTCTTTCGTCATGGCTGCTGGCATGGCGTCTGCGGAAGATCAGGTAGTCAAATTTTGGTATCATTTTGACGACCCCGAAACTGCGTTAAACCCGTTGATTCAAAAATTTGAATCGGAAAACCCGGGAATCCACATTGAAGCGGAACGCATTGCGTGGGATGTGTATAACCAAAAACTGTTAACAGCAATCGCCGGAGGATTTCCGCCGGATGTCGCGCAGGTCAAACTGTGGTGGCAGCCCCAACTGGTCAGCATGAATGCGTTGCTTCCACTTGACGATTATATCGCCAAATGGCCCGGAAAAGACGATGTCTTTGATCGCGTGTGGGAACTCACCAAATATTCCGACGGCCATCAATATTACATGCCGCTTCAGATGGTCATCCTCTACCTGTATTACCGGGTTGACATGTTTCAGGAACTTGGACTTGAAGTGCCCAAAACCCGTGAAGAGTTTCTTGATGTCGCGAAAAAGCTGACACGCGACACGAACGGCGACGGAGAGATTGATGTGTACGGTTTCGGTATTCGCGGCGCTCGCGGCGGTCACGATTGGTGGGGGACCTTCGTTCTTTCAAGTGGCGCGCAATTTTTTGATGAAGATGGTAATTCCGGCATGACCCCCCCCGAAGCGATCGCTGCCAATCAGTGGTTCATCGATCTGTATCGCGAGCATAAAGTCAGCCCTCCGACCACGCCAAGCGATGGATTTAAGGAAGTTATTGCCAACATGGCCTCCGGTCGGACGGCGATGACGATCCACCATTTAGGCAGCGCGGCTCAGTTGGAAGAAGCTCTGGGAGACAAGATCTCGGCCGCTCCGGTTCCTAAAGGAACGAAAGGGTACTGGACTTCCTTCGGAGATGAGGAAAACGCTGTATTTGCGGCCACAAAAGTCCCGGATGCCGCTTTCAAATGGGCGTCTTTTCTTGCAGAAGCCGAAAATAACGCCATCTGGCAGAAGTCAAGCGGTCAGGTTTCCATCAATAAAAGTAATGCGTCTGCCGATGCCGATAGATTCCTGAAAGCGACAACAGATTCTTCGGATTTCGCCGGCGTCCTGCCCGCGCACGTCAAAACAGCGGAATTTGTTGAATCTCTCTGGCCGGCTCTCATGCAGCAGGCTTTTGCCGGTCAAATCAGCAGTGAAGAAATGATGCAGAAAATCGCAGATCATTTTGTTGAGTAAGCGCTGTCATATTCACCCCACCCCCAACCCCTCCCCGAAGGGGAGGGGAGTCAACTCCCTCCCCCTTTGGGGGAGGGTTGGGGAGGGGGTTTTTGAGGGGAACTTATTTCGGTTGTGATCCTTATGAATAAAGTGATATGACAGACCCGCCATCCAGACCTGACAGGTGTTCAACACCTGTCAGGTCTTTTGCAAACGCGCTCTTTTTTGATAAATCTTACCCCCGGCATGATGAAACTACAAGGATTTTGTGTAGGAAGGATTCCTGGCGGCGAATTGGTCGGCGTGACACCGAACCCTGCCTCTGAGCATCCTTCCTACACAAAATCCCTGTAGTTTCATAGGAGCAAACATGGGTCAACCTACTGTCAAATCGAAAAGAGATCTCTTTCCTTATGCTCTTGTGTCTCCAGCTCTGCTCGCAACAATCGCGATTATTTTTATCCCCATGTTCCGTACGATCAGCTATAGTTTTATGAATTACATTCTCTATAAGCCTGACGACAAAGCCTTTAACGGGGCAGCCAATTACATTCAGGCCATGAACGATTCCGTCTTTTGGAGTTCCTTTCTCCATACCATCATCTGGATCGTCGGAATTATTAGCTTCCAATTTCTGCTTGGCCTGGCGACGGCAGTCTTACTCAACAGGAGCTTTCCCTTCAGAGGTCTCGCCCGTTCTCTGATTCTGATTCCCTGGGTCACGCCCAGCGTGATCACCGCCCTCATGTGGCGCTGGATGTATGATGGCAATTATGGGGTGATCAATCAACTGCTTGTACAAGCCAGGCTGATTGAGCGTTTTATCCCCTGGTTAGCCAACAGTTCCACCGCCTTACTCGCCATTATTATCGCTTTGATCTGGCAAGGGTTTCCTTTTTTTGCCATCATGCTGCTTGCCGGCCTTCAAGCGATTCCGCAGGAAATCTATGAGGCTTCCGAGATCGACGGAGCAAGCCCCTGGCAAATCTTTCTGAGGATTACGCTCCCCTTGCTTCGCCCTGTCATTTTTACGACCATCCTGCTCCGGACGATTTGGGTCGCCAATTCTTTGGACGTGATCATTATCATGACCGGTGGAGGCCCTGGATACAGTACCTATACCTTGCCGGTATATTCCTATGTCAAGGCCTATAAAGGTATGGATTTCGGCTATTCTTCTGCCTTAGCGGTCCTTCTGACCATCTTTATCATGATTTTTGTATCCAGCTATATTCGGAAAATACTCCGAGGAGAGGCGTCATCATGAAAAAAACGAGTCCGTTCAAAACCTGGATTGGCCTGTATCTGCCTGTCGCGCTAATCGTCTTGTTTGCTATCGGTCCCTATCTTTGGACCTTTATTTCATCAATTACCCCGGAAAATGAGCTGTACACGAAGGAATTTCATTATTTTCCCGCGAATCCGACAACTGAGAATTATACGCGGCTGTTTACAAAACTCAGTTTTCAAGCCAATATGAAGGACAGTTTGATTATTGCGCTAAGCACCGCTGTTGTCGGCTTAATATTGACGGTTCCGGCAAGTTACAGTTTTTCGCGCTTCATCTTCAAAGGCAGAAAAATCCTCTTAATGCAGTTTCTCGTGATCAACATGTTTCCGATCATGCTCCTCATCATCCCGCTGTTTATTATGATGAGAATCCTGCGTCTCATGGATACTTACTTTGCTCTTATCATTGCCTACTCGACTTTTACGATCCCTTTCAGCGTGTGGATGCTGACCAGTTTTTTTAATGCGATTCCCACCGATCTGGATAAGGCCGCTCAAATTGACGGCTGCTCAAAGATCGGCGCCATGCTGCGCGTGGTGCTGCCGATTGCCATGCCAGGCGTGCTTTCAACCGGGATTTATATTTTTATTACCGCCTGGAACGAATTTCTTTATGCCGCGATCCTGACCAACAGCAATGTTCGGACAATTCCGGTCGCTCTTCAGAATATGATCGGGGAATATCAGATCGAGTGGGGCTTATTGACTGCCGGAGGAGTGATAAGCGCGCTTCCGGTGATCGTGCTATTTTTCTTCATCCAACAGCAACTAATCTCAGGCATGACCGCCGGGTCTGTGAAAGGCTAGTGCTATAGTTAATGGGTTCGTAGTTCCGCCTTATGAACATTAAAAATTTATTCCGGTAACGCTTTTTGCCCTGAAAGGGCAGCGGAATACAGCCAGAGGTTTCAACCTCTGGAGCGGGGGACATTTCCCACCTCTCGCCCTGAAGGGGCGCTGGGGCGCGTAGGATGCCCGGTGTGGGGCATTCTGCCGCCCCTTCAGGGCGGAAAATTTGGGAGGCAGTGCCCAGAGGATAAATCCTCTGGCTCTATTCCGCTGCCCTTTCAGGGCAAAGGAAGAAACCAGGTTTTTTCTTAAAAACCTGGTTTCTCGTATATAGTTATTTCTGAAATCATGCACTCCTTATTATCCTCGTACATGAAAATAATATGTTCCGGAACCGACGTCGAACGTTACGAAATCTTCCTCTTCGCGCCCACCGCTTACTCCGGCAACACTCGGACTTGTTTTCCCATCTTTCCAGATCACGGTTTCACTTTCCGTAATCACTACGTTTTCCAGTCCTATTTTGGGGATGCTGATGGCGGCCTGGCTGTTCACCGGCACGGTGACATGAAATTCCAGGGAATGGTGGCCCCTGATCCAGTGTGAAGAGACCAGTCCTCTGGCAGTTTGTAAAGAAGCGTTAACGAACTGAAGATCGCCTGCAATATGGGGCTGAATACGGAAAATTTTCCAGCCCGGTTCGGCGCGATCGATTTGGATGCCAGCCAGATAGCGATAAAACCAGGCGTCAACACTGCCGAGCATGATGTGATTTTGCGAATTCATGCCGACTTCAGTCAGGTATTCCCAACGTTCCCAGAGCGTTGTCGCGCCTTCTTTGACCATATAGCCCCAGCCGGGATAAGTGGTCTGGGTGACGAGTTGCAAGGCCAGATCAGCATACCCGTTCTCGCTGAGCACATCGAGAAGATATCTGGTTCCGATGATGCCGGTATTGACATGTTTGCCGTGAATCGCCACAATATCGTCAATCAGACTTTGCAGCACGGCCTGTTTTTTGTCTGGCGGCGTCAGATCGAGATAAAGCGCCAGCACATGCGCGGTTTGACTATGCACCTCAAGCGTTCGGACGAGGTGTTCTTCCATGACTGCCCGTTCTTCCGCTGTGACTTGCGCTGGAATAAATTTGAGATACTGAGTTTGCTGCTCGCCGCTATAGCGGTTTCCTTGCAAGAACCTGTTGTTAAAAACATCTCTGATCCTTTCGGCTTTTGCTGCAAATATCGCAGAATCCTCTTGCTCTTCGAGAATACGAGCGATGTTTGACAGGGTTAACGTGCCATAGTAATAGCACCACTGCGATACAAGCTCTTGAGGAGTATCCATCGAATTGACATGCCAGGGAGGACACCAGTCGCCATATTTACTCAGGGATAACATGTCATCTTGCGTAAGCGACTGTAAAAACTCAAGATAGGATTTCATCATCGGATAGTTCTGTTCAAGAATCTGCCGGTCGCCATAGTAACGATAGACGTCCCAGGGAATCAGAATACAGGCAATGCCCCAGGCGGGATCGGCAGGATACAGGTTCCAGTGCGTGGGGACGACGTCCGGCACACTCCCGCTATCCTTCTGGGCATCGCGGATATCTCGCATCCATTTTGTATACAACCCGGCCATTTCGAAATTATAAATAGCTTCTTCGACAGTGAGATGGGCGTCTCCCAACCATCCCAGACGTTCGTCGCGCTGCGGGCAATCGGTCGGAATACTCATCAGGTTACTCAGTTGTCCCCACAGCACATTCCGGTGAATCTGGTTGATGAGGGCATTCGAACAGAGAAACCTGCCGGTTGGCGGCACGGCGGAGTGAACGACGCATCCTTCAAGGCTTTCTAAGGCAGGCGTTCCCGGAAAGCCGGTCATCTCAACATATCGAAATCCATGATAGGTAAAGCGCGGTTCAAAACATTCTTCACCCTCGCCTTTGAGAATATAGACGTCAGTTGCTTCGGCGCTTCGATTGGGAAGCGGATTGATAGCGCCGTTTTCATGCAGCAATTCGGCGTACCGAATTTTTACGGTTGTTCCTCGCGGGCCTCGCACGTGTAATTTTACCCATCCGGTGAAGTTTTGCCCGAAATCGTACACAAACACTCCCATCTCAGGGGTCGTGAATGTTTGAGGCAGGATCGTACGCACAACTTTGATTGGCGGACAGCCTGTCTGCGATACCATCTGGCCGCCTGGATTTTGAGCCTGTTCCGCAGGCCGCCAATCAGCGTCATCATATCCCGGAGAATCCCAGCCGGAGCGTTCCAGTCGGGCGTCATAGGTTTCGCCGTCATAAATATCATTCCACACAATCGGGCCAGACGCTGCTTTCCAGTGGGAATTCGTGCTGACATGCAAGCAGCTGCCGTCAGAATATTCTATATTCAATTGAGCCAGAAGCACTGGCTGCTGACCGTATTTTTTCAGGGGATTGGGGTTCTTGTTGACAACCTCATCAGGAGGGCAAAAACGTCCGTTTCCCACCATGACGCCAATCGCATTATTGCCTGTTTGCAGAAAGCCGGTGACATCAAAGCTGGCATACAAAATCGTGTTTTCATAGTCCGTCCATCCCGGATCAAGTGCATGTTTTCCGACTTTGCGCCCATTGATGCGGGCTTCGTAATAACCCAGGCCGGAAATATATAATCGCGCTCGTTTGACAGGCTTTTGCAGGGTAAACTCCTGACGAAACAGCGGACTGCCTTCGTCAGTCCGGGTAATCCATTCGCCCTGCCACTCCTCAGCGCGTAACAATCCCATTTCGAAGATGGATGTCGAACTGTACGCGCTCACCTGGTCATGCCCATCCCAGGCGCGTACTTTCCAAGAATATGTTGTGTCGCTTTTCAGGGCATCGCCGGCATAGAGCACATTCACGGATTGATCGGAAAGTACTTTGCCGCTATCCCAGAGATCCCCAGTGTTCGCCCGCAGCAAATCCTGGCTGCTGGCGACGAGAATATGATAGGCTGATTGCCTTTGACCGCGTTCAGGATGTTCAAGTTCCCAGGAAAATCTGGGGAACATTGTATCAATGCCGATTGGCTCGGACAGATATTCACAGCGTAGGTTTGTCAATCTCAGCATAGAGTTTTCTCCCGTATTGCATGATAATGGTTTCAGAGTTATTATTTGATTGAGCCGCTCGTAATTCCTGACACAATATGCGAGGAGAATAAGGTGAACAGGATCATAATCGGAATGAGCGAAAGTGTTGCGGCCGCAAATACCAGATGCCAGTTTGAGAGAAAATCGCTCATATATTGATATACGCCTAAAGTCACAGTTTTCATAGAACGTCTTGTCAGAAACACCAGCGGAAAGAAAAAGTCATTCCACACTGTAATGGTTGATAATAAACAAATTGTCGCAATGACCGGTTTGGCCAGAGGCAGCATAACGCGCCAGAAAATGGTAAACTCTCCCGCTCCATCAATTTTGGCAGCGTCCGCAAGGGTCGAGGGAAGCGTCCTGAAAAACATGGAAAAGATAAAGACCGGGAAAGACATGTTGGCCGCATAGAGGATAATTAACCCCAGGAAGTTATTGACCAGATGGATGCGTCGCAGCATGATAAAAATAGGAAGAATTCCCAATTGGATCGGGAACATGAGACCTAATAAAAACAGGTTTTGGAGGAAAACAACCCCTTTAAAACGATACCGCGACAATCCGTAGGCGGTTGTTGAGGAAATGATAACGACCGCGGCAATCGCGGCAACCGTCAGCAGAATACTGTTACAATACCATCGCAGAAAGTTCTCTTCGGTAATTAATGTTTTATAACTCTCCAGGGTAAATTGTTTTGGAAATCCAAGCGTATTATGGACCAGGTCGCTTTTGGTCTTAAACGAAGATAAGATGGTAATTGAGATTAAAAAGACGATGATACAACAGTATACAGCTAATAGGCCGCTAAAGAGGTTTTTTACACGTTGTTCCGATTTACTCTCTATTGCGATACGATTTTTTCTCATGCGAGATCCCCCTGTTTATTCCGACTCTGTTTGTATTCTTCGCAGATATTTTAACTGAAACACGGCCACGGTTGCCACCATCAGGAATGTCACCACACTGATGGCTGAACCAAAGCCCACTGCGGTATCCCCATTATAGGAATTTCCGAAGGCATACCGAAAAAAGAAGATATTTAAAAAATCTAAGGAGTTATCAATTCCCCCCTGCGATCCCCCGATAATAAAGGGAATATCAAACAGCGTGAGGCCGGTGATGGTATCGAAGACAATCACATTTGTCAACGCCGGCCATAATTGCGGGAGAATGATGTAAAAAAACAATTTATACCCGCTGGCCCCGTCAATTAAGGCGGCCTCGATCATCTCTTCCGAAATCCCCCTCATGTTCGCAATAAATAACATCATACAGTACCCGATTCCGACCCACATAGTGACGAGGATAAACAGAGGAAAAGCAATTTTAGGGTCGCCAAACCAGGCGCTCTGCCAGTTTTCCAGATGGAAGAATTGCAGCGTCGTGTTGAGTATCCCGATATTGGGATCGAAGACGATCATGATAAAAAAGCCGATAATCGCCGTACTAATGACGCTCGGCAAAAAAATTAGGGCCTGAAAAATTTTGTATCCTTTAATTTTACGATAAATAAGATAGGCGAAGAAGATTTGGACCGGCATAATAAGTACGAGTTCGGCGAGCACAAACAGCACATTGTTTTTTAAGGCGTTAAAAAACATTTTGGAAATCCGGGGATCAAAGAATAAGCTATAAAAATTTTGAAGGCCGATAAATGTCTTCGGGCCAAATCCCGACCAATCATAAAAGCTCAGGGAAAAGGCATAAAACATGGGGTAAATCACAAAAATAAGGTACAGCGTTAATCCGGGAAGAATAAAAACTATGTATGGTCTCTTTTGGAAAATATTCATAGAATTCCAGCAGGAGCGCAAACTAGCATTTGCAAGAGCGCAAACCAGCGTTTGCAGGAGCGTAAACCAGCGTTTGCACCATAGAATTTCAGCAGGAGCGCAAACTAGCGTTTGCACCAGGGCGAAGCCCTGGCAAAATTGTCGCGGCAAAGCCGCGAAGCAAACGCTGGTTTGCACTCCTGAATAATCGCATTGCATCACAAGCTATTTGGCTTGTGAATAATCTATCGCGTCTTCAAGTTCCTTGATTAGCTCTTCGGCTGTTAAGCTGCCGCTGACCCATTTCGTGCAGTCTTCTTCCCAAATCTTTCTGGGATTTTTGCCTTCTTTGGGCCAGAACCCCAGAATATTATAGAAACTTTCCACCTGTCGATCGGCTGTCCCTATCGCTTGAAACAGTTCGTTTTTCGCTTTTAAACCGGCCATGCCGGGAATCCCGCCCTGGACAGTAATCGAGATCTGCTGTGCTTCAGGCGTTACCTGGAATTCTAAAAACTTCAGGACTTCATCCGGATATTTTGTTGTTGCCGAGGCGCAGTATCCCGTGGAATAGGTGACAATCATCGCCCGTCCCCCTTCAACCATCGGCATCTGGAACGCGCCTAACTCCAAATCGGGATTATTTTTGCTGAATGTTTCGGCATTCCAGGACCCGGTGATACACATGGCTGCATTCCCCTTTGAAAAATTCAGCAGCATGGCGCCTTCATCTACGCCAGCATAGAATTTCCCGAAATAGCCTTTCTCTGCCCATTCATCAAATTTCTTAAAGGCTTCCAATAAACGAGGATCGCTTAATATGGCCTTTCCGGCAGCCGCTTCATCCAGCCAATCAGGGCAAACCGCAGAGATGATCGGTTCAAACGTAAAGAGAACCGCCCAGCTTAATTTGCCGCCAAAAGAGATCGGCGTTACTCCCTGAGATTGCAGTGTTTCACAGATCTGCTCAAATTCGGCAAGGGTGGTTGGAACCTTGAGATTATATTGGTCGAAAATATCCTTGTTATAATAGACAGCTCTCGTATCAATGGACGATCCCGGAGTTTGCCACAGCTTACCGTCGATATATAAAATATCCGTAGCCATTTTATTATATCCACTCAGGTCAAGTTTACCGGTTAAATCCATGGGACCTCTCATTTTCACCAGATTCTGCAATAAGGTGTCTTTAGTTCCATTGGCCCAGAAAATGTCCGGAGCGTCGCCGGATTGGATTGCAGTTGAGAGAAGATTATAATACTGGTCAGAGGTTTTCACCTCAAGCTCAATCTTGATTGTGGGATTCCGTTTCATAAACTCCTGGATGACCGCAGTCACACTGTCCTCAAATTGCGGAGTATGTTCCCACATTCTCAGCGTCACTTCTTCAGCTCCCAGGACCTGAGTTCCAATGACAAACACAGCGACAAAAAGCAATATGCGTGAAATGTGTAGCTGTTTCATGAATCGTTCCTCCAATAAATATTGATAATGGATTATAGCACAACAATACGTCAGGTGAATAGCAGATATTCACTTTTTGGCAGATGGGGGCGACGGCGTGAAATCCTGACAATCAAAGGTTTTCAAGACATACATCTTATGAAGATGGCAATATCCGATATTCCACTCTTCCTCCGTGAAATATGTACAGTTTTCACAATGTTGCCGCACGCCATCTGTTAATATTTCTTCTGCCATGCTCACCATGTATGCAAAGAGAATACCAAATTAGAGAGAAAGGACGAAAAATTCCCTGGATGTAAGCGAATATCATCCAGGGAATAAGACAGTTATACTCAAAGCCGCGAAGCAATCGCTCGATTGCACTCCTGAACACGCGGTCTCAGATCCTCATACAGGAGCGTAAGTTCTCGTTCCTGTGCTTCTGCCTGGGAACGGATCGTGTTTTGAAGCAGACGTTTTTACGAATATTCAGGAGCGCAAACGAGCGTGTGCTTCGCGGCTTCGCCGCGACAATTTGACAGGGCTTCGCCCTGATGCAAACGCTGGTTTGCACTCCTGAGCAGCAAAGAACTTAACAGCCCTGCCTCCTGGGAGGGGTAAGGGGTGGGTTTTAAAAGCTCAGATTATGCTACTCGTCAGTATAACACAAAAGAGGACAGATAAAAAATCTCATATTGAGATAATATTTGACACGGAAATTGATGATATTGCTGAAATATTCATCAAAATAAGAAAATCTCAGATTGAGACAACTGTCTTAATGTGAGATGTTCATTCTGAACTTAGTATTGCACGGGTCAGTCAGTCTAACTGATATTGCTTGATCTTGCGGTATAAGCTGCTGCGTGGAAGCCCCAATATCTTTGCTGCCTTGACGATATGACCGCCGGTCTGATTTAATGCCGCCTGAATGTGCTGCTTTTCCAGATGCCGTATAAGTTCCGGTAACTTGAACTGTTCAGAGAAAATACCGCTTTCAGTGGTTGAATGCGAGAAAGACCGTGAAGTTTCTCCTAAAGACGGCAAGACAGCCTGCAGGTTCCCGGTCACCAGATAGCGTTGCAGAATGTTTTGCAACTCCCGAATATTACCGGGCCAATCGTAGGTATAAAGCGACTTGACGAGTTCAGCGGGAAGCATGGTCTGGTCAAATGGGAGATTTGGCGAGACGTTTCCATAAACCTGGGTTTGTTTCTGATGATATTGTTCCAGAAAATATTCAATCAAGAGCGGTAAATCATCTTTGCGTTCCCTTAACGGCGGAACGTCAATAACTACGACGCAGATACGGTAAAAAAAATCTTTACGCAGGCGGCCCTGTTTCATTTCCTGCTGATACTCCTTGTTGGTTGCGGCGACAATCAGAACGTCCGCTTTTTTGGGAGTGTTACTGCCGAGAGGGGTATATTCGCCATCTTGCAAGACACGCAGCAATTTGGCCTGTGCCCCGGGACTCAGCTCGGTCACCTCATCCAGAAACAGGATGCCCTGATGAGCGCGATCAAATAAGCCGGGCTTATTCTGGTCCGCTCCGGTGAACGCGCCTTTGTGATGACCAAAAAATTCGCGTTCAAACAGTGTATCCGGAATCGAGGCGCAGTTGACGGGAACAAAGGGCTGCGACTTCCGTCGGCCTACCTGGTGAATGGTGCGCGCAATCAACTCCTTCCCGGTGCCGGATTCCCCGGAGATCAAAACATTGACATCTGAAGGGGCCGCACTCGCAAGCAACTCATAGACGCGTTGCATTGCAAGGCTTTTGCCGACCAGGGGCCCAAAACGATACCGTTCCCTGATCGAAGATTTCAGGCTCAAATTCTCCTCTTCAAGCCGAGCGCGTTCTTCTTCCAGTCGTCGTTCCCGGATTTTGCGATCGGTAATATCCCGAATTGTCAACAACAGGGCCGGCTGTCCGTCCCATACAATCCTTGTCTGTTTGATTTCAACCCAGAGCGTGCAGCCATCTTTGGTGATGAGTTCAGTGTGCCATTGCGGGACAGGGAATTTGGTGTTGGTTTCTCGCTCAAGCCTGGCCTGCATAGCGTCTTTGTCAAGCGCATGAAAAATATTGATCGAATCGGCCATGTCAAAGTATTCCGGAGGGTAGCCGGTCATGTCGGCAAAAACCTTATTAGCCAGGATTAGTTTGCCATCCTGCACAATCACAAGCCCATCCATCACATTTTCGGCCAGCAGCCGGTATTGCTGCTCGCTAACGCGTAACGCCTGTTCAACCCGTCGGCGTTCGATGATCTCGTCATGTAAACGAGCATTGCTACGGGCAAGTTCTGCGGTTCGTTTCTTGACAAGCTCTTCGAGATGGTCGCGATATTGCAGGATTTCCTGAGAGTGGGTTTGTATTTGTTGGACTAAAATGGCTCCTTGCAAGGCACTACTGATCTCTCCGCGCAGGGGATTTTCACCTGGCGTGCCAACCAGGTGCGCTGTTCTGGTGACAATATTTTCGAGGCCTTCCTCAAAGACAAAAAATCCGAGCTGTTTTTCACGAAAATAGAGCGACTCGACGATCATAGTTCGACGTTTACTATCGAACAGCATGTCATCAGGTACCAATCGGGATGATAAAAATCGTCGTCCCTCTGGTTCGATCGGAATACGTCCGTGCTCGTTGTAGGCCAATATGAGTTTACTCCATTTGGCAGCCCCTTTAGAATCTTCTCCGGCAGGCGCATCGCTGTTCTCATACAACGCAAGAAAACATGCAGGAATACCTATTCTGGGTAATTCTTGTGCCAGGATGTCCATCAATTCCGGGACGTCGAATGTCGTGATCAGGGCCTGGCCAATCCCGCGCAATGCGATAAATTCCTGCTCGACCTGCATGCTTTGATACGCTTGCTCTCGCTCTGCGCCCTCGCCGATAAGAATGCGAGCCTGATGCAAGAGATCCTCGGCTTTCGTCAGGAGTTCGATACTTTCAAGAAAGACGAGCGCCTGACGTCGTAAATCGGAAATAACATGATTCCAGGTCGTCATGCTTCGTCCATTTGTCCCGGCCTGACGCAAGAGTTCTTTTAATGTCGCGACAAAGATGCCAGGCGTCCCATTTCTGATTTCAGCCATGAAACGGTCGAATAAATGTTCTGCACACGTGATTTTAATCGGTTCATTACCTGCTGTTATTGTTGTCCTGACAGCAGCCTGTTCCATCTCGAATGACGGACAACTGCAGGATTGTCGTACGACTAATTTTGTAGGTAAAACAATCTCTTCAGGGACTTCTTTTCCCTCCAGCACATCCAGGAGGAGTTCGACCGCTCGCTGTCCTAATTCGTGTTCTCGTAACTGCGCCGTAGTGAGTGGAGGAGTAACGACCCTGGTCTCTTTTTGTTCATCAAACCCTACGACCGCGATGTCTTCCGGGACGCGGATGCCCCTGGCCTGTAACGCCTGCATGGCATCGAGCGCCATATAATCATTCGCCGCCACAATCGCCTCGATGTGGAGCTTTCGCGTGTCAAACAGCAGACGTACGGCATCTGCCCCGGATGGGGCAAAAAACGTTCCGGGAGCCGCCAAATTCGGATCAAACGGAATACCATATTCGTCCAGAGAGTCAATGTATGCCCGATACCGTTCTTCCCCTGTGACCGATTCTTCCGGGCTGCGGATAAAGGCAATACGGCGATACCCGTGAACTTCGAGAAGATGGGTAACTACCTCGCGCATTCCCTGGTAGAAATCCAATGATACGCAGGGGATGCCAGGCAGAGGCACTTCGAGGCTGACCATGGGGATGTTATGATAACGCCGGCAGAATTCGTGCAGCTTTTTTGCCCCGATATAATGGCCAAGAATTCCCGCTATAATCAGGCCATCGACATTTTGGGCATTCACCAGGTCGAATAAGACATTCCCCTGAGCTTCGAAACCGGCATGGGAACCCAAAATTCCTCCGGCAAATCCTATCAGATTCACATCGCGTTGGCGAGCGAATTGGGCGGCGCCGGCCCACATCGGATCGCCTGAAAAACCATGGCTGAGAATACCGAGCGTCGGTCGCGTACTCAACGGGTTTTTAGGGGAATTATCAGATCCCCCCTCTCTTCCCGTCAATCCTCTCGTTTTGTTTTTTTTCATAACACGTCATTTTATACAGGATGATATTTTCATTTACCAAGCACATTCTCTATTCCTGCGTACAGTACGTATTGGTCAAGTGAAAAATCCCAACGATGAAGAGATTTGTTACGTAAAAAGATCTGTCCGGGGTACATTTAGTTTCAGAGGAGGTATCATGTTCGTAGTTTTGCCTTCAGGCAGCCCGTTCAAATGAAAAGGATGAACGCCGCTGCTCAGCCGCCTTTGCCCGCCCTGACGCTGGCAACCAACTTAACCGAAGGCAACGTCCCTTGAACAGACACGAAACTCGACAACGGCACGCGGGCAAAGGTGGAGTAGGTAGCCACCGAGTTGCCCACAAGGTACTTTTGCAACTACCCCTCCCCGAACCGGACATGCCAGTTTCCCAGCATCCGGCTCTCCAGGAGACTTGAGGTCTGGATGCTCCTTGCGAAGCTTCCTCCTGTCCCAGGCTACTTCTCACTGTCACTGGTAGCATTTCGCTTTTCCTCGGTGATGTTCCTCTGTCACTCGTCTCCCTGTCCTCCTTCGCCCTGTAAACGGCGTTACCGTCTCCCTGGGAGGGCGTCGCTCCTCCGACTACTATGAGGACTGCGTCACCAGAGGACTCGCGTCCCGGAGGTGATCCCGCATTCCGTGCATGATGAACGTTCAGTCCAACGTAGGTGACCTATTCATGACCTTGCCCTGCTCCTTGCAGACGCCTCTGAATCATGACCATTCAGGACGTCACCGACCCACACGTCCCTACTGTTCAGAGAGGCGGTATTCAGACTTCCCTGGGCGCAACCCCAGGTACTTAGGCTGTCCGCCCGATGGTTGCTTCCATCACTGGTCATTGGGTTTCAGGCAATCCAGCTTTCACCATATCAGACAGTCCTTGCGAAGCCACCTGGGATCTAGCCTACTTCACCCGATCTTCGCTTTTCCCACAGGCTCTGCGTCCCCTTGGGGTTTCCCCTCATTTCAGGTTAGTGGGATGGACTAAAGGGTACTGTCCTGGTCATTTCCCTTCCTTCCCTCTCCGTTAGGAAGAATTCAATCATGCCGTGAAACGGCGCACGTGTGGGGTAAGATGCCAGCGAGTTATTGTAAGACAACACTTTTCCAACACCTCCCCCCCGAACCCTACGTCCAACTTTCACTGGATAAGGCTCTCCAGTTAGATATCTGCAAGTTTTGCTCCATCATATTTTCTTACGATCTCCAAATATTTCTGAGCTCCATTCGGTGGCATTTCGCTTCCCTCACTCATACTGTATTTTGAGAAAATCTAACCTGTCCCACTTCGCCCTGTGAACGGCGTGACCGTCTCCCTGGATGGGCGTCACTCCATCGACTACTATTGGGACTCCGTGACCATGAGACTCTCGTCTTTTAGGCCATCCCGCTTTCCGTACATGATGAACGTCTTAGACTGTCTTAGGGACTCCATTCATGCTCTTCCTTCTCCTCGTTGGAGAATGTCCCTGACAATGCTCGTTCAGAGTCACCAACCGACAATGACTCCTACGTTTCCGAATAACGTGCTGACAAGTATTCGTACTATCAGGTCAGAGGTATTCAGACTTCTCGTTGCCAACTCCCTCTTCTGAGGTACAATCAACGATACTTAGGCTTTCCTCTGGATGGCGCTTCACATCCCTGGACATTGGAGTTCAAACAATTCAGTTTTTCCCATCACAGTCAGCCCTTGCGGTCGCGTCTTGGATAGCCTACTTCTCCTCACGCCGCTTCTCCTACCGGCTATGTGTCCCCTTGGGGTTTCCCCTCATTTCAGGTGAGTAGGATGGGCTGTAGGGTACAACTTGAGCATTTCCCTACGCTTCCTTTGGAAGCAATTCATTCATGTCGTTAAACGGCGCACCGGTTGCAGCAGCATTGTTAGGGCGCATCAGTCATTATTCTTATCGCTTTCTGCTAAAAAGACTCAGTTGTTCTTCCTTTTTTTTGAACCTCCTTTCAGAGTCTTTCCGCTCAGCCATCCCTGTTGTTCGGGCAGCAGCACACACTTCTCCCCAATTAATAAAGTATTCATCATAATACTGTAATGGAAATTCACTATGAACCTCGACTTCTTCTCGACTTGGCATCTTTCCTAATTTCTTTGCTATTTTTTTTATTTCCAACTGTAACGTTTTTTTCGTTACTTTATATTTCTGCTTTTTTAGTCTTTTTACTCGGCTATTTTTCGCTTTCGGAACAGCATCATTTTTTCTAAAAGGATTTAATCCATTACGCAGATCAGTATGTCGCTTCTGGGCTAATTCGTGATAATATGAAGATATTTCAATTCCTATGAACTTCCGTTTGAGTTGTTCGGCGGTTAATGATGTCGTGCCAGAACCATTAAATGGATCGAGAACGATTTCGCCCTGATTCGTGAACAATGCAATGAGGCGATACATGAGTTTAGGTGGTAATTGTGTCGGATGATCAACCCGTTTACTATTATGCTTTAATCGGTGTATATCCCACCAAAGATTTGTGATAAGCTCATGATCTCGAACTTCTGCTCTGTGACGATTTCTCATGCAAGAAGCCCGAGAACAGAAGTTCTCTTTAAGTGCATGAAGAGAATCTGCTTCAAGTGGAGAATGCATGTCTCTGGAAAATCCTGGTAAGTCTCTTGGCTCCCTTTTTGAAAATGCAAGAATAGTATAATGAGCAGGCATAATCATTCGAACAGGAAGACTCAATCCCTCCCAGACGATCCAATCGTAAAACTGTAAAATAGTCTGCATATGAGAGAAATGACGAATTGCCCAGAGAGGAATATTGAGAATAGCACATATTCTTCCTGGTTTTAACACTCGTGCAAGTTCCGAAATCCACTCATCGCACCATTGAAAATATTCCTGTATATCAAGCGTATCATCCCATCTATCATATTTCTTGTCAATATTATACGGTGGATCGGCAAAGCAGAAATCAACACTTTCTGAGGGAATATTCTGTAATGCAACCAGGCAATCCTGGTTCAGTAATTGAGAATCTTGCATGAACACGTTCTGGTTATCTTCAAATTCGCTCAAATAATTCACATTGAGATCGCTGACTTTGTTCGCAGCATGAAATGGTGTTCTCAGATCAACAACATGCAATGTGTTGTGTAAGGGAATCCCAAAGAGATCCTGGAGTCTGGCAATAATCTCATCCGGTTCACCTTCCGGGTTGTAAGAAATATCACGCCAAATATCAGACATTAATGTTCCATATTCATGATACAGATGCTTTTTGCCACCGTAATCTTTTGTTGTTCGCTCACATGTCGGACAATATGTATATGAAATTCGGGTTTTGGTATGTTTCAGTGAACCACGATATTTACTGAGCACAAGTAAAGCAGCATGGTGGAATGGTAAAAAACCATTCCTCTGTATTGGGGACTGTAACTTTAACACAATCCATAGTTGAAATTTAACAGAGGCTTGTAACTGTAAATAGATCTTCGCCGCGTGTTGTGGGGTCGTCAGAATGATTAAAACAGAATCATGATGAAGTTTCTCGGAAAACTCGGTAAGATGACCGATCACCGTGTTTTCTTTTTCAGGCCCTCTCTCCAAAATAAATGGCATGAGGAGACACCACACGTCCGGAACTCGTGTTTCTAACGTCGCAAGCTCTGAAGTATCATGTAATTTTACCTTGTCATATTCTAATGGGATTGTATTTTCACTTAAATGGGACATGAGTTTCTTATGCCTTTTCCAGACGTTTTAAAAATTTTACTAATTTGTTCAATTCACTTGGTTTAAATGTCACCGTGCAATCACTATAACTCATAATGGTTGATAATGCTGAGCGACGCTTAAAATTGCCTGCTCCATCAATCACATAGGCAATGGTGTGACCATGTTCATGTAACTGATTATAACGAGCCTGAGCCTGTCCGGCTTTTCTTTCTATTGTGCTATTGGTTGTGACTTGGAAACTGACTTCAATGGCACAATACTTGCTTTTCGGAGAGAACGCAACAAGATCAAATCCAATCGGCGTCCGACCATCATTTTGACTGATTTCAGGAATGTGCTTTGATGAAAAATCCCATTGAGGAAGCTTATTTCTGAGATGTTCAATGACATACGCTTGTGCCAACTGTCCCATCGTATTGGCTGTCGCTCCTCCCGTAATTCGGCTGACCCAAATATATCTCTGGCGAACGAACATATCTAATTCATCCTTTTCCCCAAGCAATGTCCCAATGATGCATTTATCAAGGATTTCTTGAGGGAGTGCGTCTGTAATTGCAGAACCTCCGAATAGCAGAAGCATACTGACGTCTTCGATGAGAGGAGTGAGCAACTGAGGGGTAGAAAGATTCTCTCCGTCTACAGATAGATTTTTGTTATTCCAAACGTCTCTCGTGTGTAATGCTTGAAACGAGTAGGAGTATGTATTTTCCTCCCACACAAAGAGCATTTCGGATGTTGGAAAGATATTTTGGAGTTCATTTTTGAAACGTTCTAGCCGTTCACCTCCTACATCTGACAGAACCATGAGATGTTTCAGGAAGAGATTTGCTGGAAGACTTTTTGAGTTTTCAAGGGTATTTCTCCATGAAAATGGGCTGGCATCGGAAATATTCAATAAGCTGATAAACTTGTCTTGAGACTCGATCAGTTTAGGAATGATACTTGCTTGCTTTTCTTTTTTCAAAAGTTCAAGCGGCCAGAAATTCAAGGCATTCTGGTGCAACGTTTCATAGCTTTCCATATCTTCTCCTTTTGCTCAATTCATTTTCATGATCAGTTGAGAACATAATGCGTAGATTTAAGAAAAAGTGCAAGTAATTTTGTATTTTATCATTGATTTATGGCTGGGATAGACGAAAATTAGGCTATCGGGACGTGCCCTAACATTTGCTTAACCTGCGCCGCTCGTTTCGCGAAGCGGATTGGCGCGGTTTGTGCGGAACGAGCGAAGCGAGCAGCACAAACCGCGCCAAAGGGCAAGTCAGGTTGAAGCAGTTGTTATGTGCTTATTTTATCTTAACTGCTATAAATCTTAACTGTGATGTGAAGGCACATCGTAGCTTAGGATGATTTACTACATTCGTGCAAGCACTTCGTAGAGTCGGCGTATCAGCAGCTTATCTGAAAAAACGCCATATTACGAAAAAACAGGATCATAATAGGCTACGATGTGATTGCAGTACATCCTTTTTCAATTTTTATGGAGTGCTTTCACCAAAACACTCCACGATGTGCCTTCACATCACACTTAACAGAATGATAATACATAAAATTATACCAACTGCGCCGCTGACAGAAAATAGTATATTTGATATCAATCTGAATGGAATAAATGACCCAGTTGCAGCTGCAATAATAGCAATCGCTATGGTAATCAGTAATCGAGTTTTCTGGTTTCCATAATCAAATCTTGAAGCTACTAAAAAGTCTTCCTGAAACAGTAGAAAAGATCGCAAGAATGATAATACATGAATATACGATCGATAAAAAAGGAAGATAATGTTGGATTACAGCCAAAAGTGGAACTTCTGAATCTGCTATATAATCCATTGCAACAAGATTCAAATACACGACAAGAAACTGTGTGGAATAATAAAGAATACCTGAAAATAATCCTGAAAGAACAGCTTCTTTGCGATTATTACAATGTGCTCCTGTATGGCATTCCGGAATGAATTAAAAGACCCGCAGAAGCAACTGCACTCAGCCATGGGTTCATAATTCCAAAGATATGTGCACGTAGGAGTTTATTTTCAGAAATATAATGATGAACATTTGCAGCACCTGCTTCAGGACTTATCCCAGATGTTATAAGTATGTATATTCCACAGCCTAAAACAAACAGCACGGTAAACGAACCAAGGTATCCCAGGACGTTAATCAATTTTTCAAGATCGAGCAAGGCTGCGATTATACACATAGTTGCCATCAGCAAAGTTCCAAAAAACTCTGGAATTCCAAAATTCTGATTGATTGTTGCTCCCGCACCGCTCATCATTGTAAGAATCACAAGTGTAATGCTTATGTAAATATACCAATCAAAGAGAGCCCCCCAATATCTACCAAAAAAATACAAGTAAATATTCTTCTTTTCCCCAAATTGCTGTTCATAACCCGTCAGATAAATTGGAACCAAAACGGCTGATGAAACAATCATTGAAATAATAATTCCAAGAAATGCATTCTTTGCACCCCATACAGCAAAAAACTGCTGGCTTTCAATTCCTGTGGCAAATCCTGAGCCGATATTATAACCTGCAAAAGAAGCACTTGTTAATAATACTGCTCTTATCAATGATCTATTATCTTTCAATTTTTTCCCTTTTTGTTCCGGCTCCAGCCGGCATCCACATAACGCCTGCATTGTACGGCCATGCCAGCGCCCTTGTATGTTGACAAATAGAATGACATTTCGTATCATAGATGATGAAACCACCGTGTTTCCGGCTCACGCCAAGACCGTAGCGCCCTCCGGGCCCCACAGGGAGCCCCTCGGTCAGCATGGGGCAGCGTGAGCCGAAAGCCAGTGCAGACATCTCGAACAATTGCCAGGGGCTCGACCCCGCATAGGCTCGCAAGGCCGGGAGGACACACCATGAACACACAGGATATTTTCGTTGGGATTGATGTCTCAAAAACGCAGTTGGATATCGCTGTGCGCCCAACACACGCATGGGACCAGGTTCCGAATACCCCTGATGGCATCGCTGACCTCATCAGCAGACTTCAGCCGACGCCGCCAACGCTCATCACGATCGAAGCGACTGGCGGCTACGAACGGGAGGTCGCTATCACGCTGGCGCTCCAGGGCTGGGCGGTGGCGGTGGTCAATCCCTATAATACTCCCCAAAAACTGGACAGTGTATGAAGGTGTAAAATATGCTGTTTTTGATCAAGAAAAAAGGGAGGTAAATGTGATGGGGAGGAGTCGGAAAAATTATCCAGCGGCGTGGAAGGTCCAAGTCGCCTTAGCTGCGCTAAAAGGCGATAAAACGCTCGCCGAGTTAGCCAGTGAATTTGGGATTCATCCGAATCAGATTCAACAGTGGAAAAAACATCTGCTGGCGGAAGCTCCCAGTTTATTTGCCAGCCGGCGGCGGAAAACGGAGCGGGAAGCCGAGGAACTGCAAGCGGAATTGGATCGTCAAATTGGACAATTGAAGGTGGAATTGGACTGGTTAAAAAAAAGAGTGGAGCCCAGTCATTAAGGGAAAAACGCGCCTGGATTGAGCCGATCCATCCGTCAATTTCGATTCAACGGCAATGTGAGTTACTCGGTCTCAATCGCGCCAGCTATTATTATCACGCTCAGGGCGAGCATCCGGAGAATCTGGTGTTGATGCGTATGATTGATGAAGAGTTTACCCGGCATCCGTTTTACGGCGTGGAACGGATGGCCGCCTATCTGGGGCGACAGGGCTGGAATGTGAATGTGAAACGGGTTCGGCGGTTGATGCGACAGATGGGGTTGGACGCCATTTATCCGAAACCGAAATTGAGTCAAGGCCATCCGGCGCATCGGGTCTATCCCTATCTGCTCAGGGATAGACAGATTGTGCGCCCGAATCAAGTATGGAGTACCGATATGACGTATATTCGCTTGTTACACGGGTTTCTATATTTGGTCGTATGGACTGGTTCAGTCGGTATGTGCTCAGTTGGGAGGTGTCGATCAGCTTAGACACGGAGTTTTGTTTGGTTGCGTTAGAGTATGCACTTCAGCAGGCCAGGCCAGAGATTTTTAACAGCGATCAGGGCTGTCAGTTTACGAGTCTGGCATTTACCGGACGGTTACAGGCGGCAGAGATTGCCATTAGTATGGATGGACGGGGACGCGTCTATGATAACATTTTTGTGGAACGGCTCTGGCGATCCGTGAAGTACGAGCAGGTCTATCTGCACGACTGGCATCAGGTAATTGACGCCAGGACGGGCTTAGCAGCGTATTTCGAGTTCTATAATTATGAACGACCACCTCAGGCCTTAGGCCATACGCCCCCTGCTGAGGTCTATTTCGGGAGAGTGCAAAACAGAGAACTGGGTTGATAAAACAGAAAAACACGTGTTCTAAAAAACCGAGAGCGTTCGGATGAAATTGAACGTATCAGGTTCTTTTCAGTAATCGAGCATCAAAATACCTTGCCAAAACAGAAAAAAGCCATCATTTGCCAGAATTGACACACGGCAATGTGAACAATTCATCCCAAGAAAGGGGGCAAATGATGGCAGTACTTGAAGTAGAATTCCATGACAACAGCTTTGACATCATCAGTCAAGACTTTTGTTGCACGATTCATGATACCTGGGAAAATCGGAAGGCGTGGTTTGTGATTTTACGATCCTTGAGATCTCCCACGACGGACAAACCGTTGTTTAGTTATCACTGTCTTGCCACGGCATTTTCGTATCACGCCCGTCAAAATATCAACAATTAGATTCGGGAGTATGAGGCGTGTGGTGAGAATCTCTTTGATTACCTTCGCCACAAACGGAAAGTGGACCCTGTCGTCGTGAACGCCGTTCGTGACGAGCTTGGCCACGATGTGCTCGCCAACACCGGGACGTTGTGTCGTCGGGTGACTCAGCGGCTTGGGCGTGATGATCTCAGTTCAGCCAATATCAGAGTGGCGTTAGACCAGATTCCCTGCACGGTCATTCGCACAACGGTCTTACGCGAGATCGCCGCCGGGGCGTTCCATCCGAAAGAATCCGTCGTGTTAGCCGAATTATTTGCGGCGCTTGAGCATGATGAGGCGATGGTTTCCGCCAGTTCTGGACGGGGGCAGCATGGTCAAGCCAGGCCCGCAGCCGTTGGAGAACTCGTAGGGGGCCACGAAGAGGGAGTCCCCGAGAGCCCCGAGGTGAGCCGTCCTCGCAGCCCGGTGTCCTCCCCTTCCGATTCCGGGAAACTGCTCAGATATGGCGAAATTGTCACCCTGGCCGGCATTGAAGCCCTTCGTGAGGTGCCTGACGAGAGCCTTATTCAGAAAACGCAAGCCGCCTGTGTTGACGATCTGCTGACGCCGAACGTGGCGCTGTCGGAGATCCCGGCCCCTGTGGTCCAGATGGTGAACGCCATGGCCCTGTACGCCGCAGGAGCCTCGTTCTCCCAACTCGGGCGGTGGTTTGGCGGCAAGGCCAAAAGTACGATGTACTCCTGGGTGATCGGTCTGGCCCTGGCCGTATGGCCGGTGATTCGAGGGTGGGTGTGGTCGCATGTGACGGGCTCACGGCAATACGTGGATGAAAAATGGATCAAAATTCCTACACGCTGGCACTACCTGTTTGTCAGCCTCGATGACGACAGCGCTCTGCCTGTGTTTCATGACCTCTTGCCCACACGCACCAAATGGGCCTGCCGGTTATTCGTCCTCAAACTCAAACGGCTTGGCCTGATTCCGGTCGCCATCATCACCGATGGTGTGCCCGGATATGTCAGCGCCATCGCCGCCGTCTTTCCGGCAGCCAAGCATCTGCTGTGTCTGTTTCATCATCAACAAAGCGTCACGCGGTGCGTGACCGCCCAGTTTGACGAGACCGAGCAAAACGACGCCAACACCGCGAAAACGCAGATGAAACGCGTCGTGCAGACGCATGATCCCAGAACGGTGACCAGACGGTTGGACCAGCTTGAGAAGACGGCCACCACGAAGGGATGGAGTATCCTGGAGTGGATCACGCGGACCCGGAAGAACATGAGACACCTGATCCCCGCGCTGCGCTCCAATACGTATCCCTCGACCACGAATGCCATTGAACGCTTTTTCAGGGCGTTTCCGCAATTCTCCAAAACACGCTGCGGGTTTCATTCTGTCAGAAGCGCCAAACGGGAGATCATTTTCTTCATGGTGATCTCTTGCTTCACCATTCAGGCTGAGAGCGGCACGGCGCCCATTGAGCGCATTCTTCCTGAAGCCACGACGATGCCATGCTATCAGTTGCTGAATTATCCATGAGCCCGTGAACTGACGTCTCACGCACCCCAGAATGTCAAGCCAGCAGAAGATATGGCAAGAGAAGCGGTAGAGGAGGTGGGATAACCACCATGATAGCAAGGAACCGAGATGAACGGTCACAAACCACCTTAACATGGCGTGTTTTTTGTCTTGACAATGGGGAGTACCTTAGGATGAACGCCCCGCTTCAGGCTGCGAGCAGAGGGCGCGGCCACTTTAACTCGACATAACGCCACTGCATTTTCTTCCGCGCCCTCTGCGAAGTCGCCTGCAAGCGCATTATAGGTGTACCAGAAATAACATGATAAAAAAGTAGTTGTAAAAATCGTGCGATACGACAACAGATAGAAGGGCGAGAACCAGTTTTGTCAATAAGCAAGATGCCACAACACCTATTCAGCGTGAGGTCGCCCCGCGGAGCGTACGAATCGCATGCGCAAACGCCTGACGTTTCTAACGAGCAGTTCGACGCCCCGCGGTTCACGTCGGGACACAACGAATCCTCAGAGGACGCCTATGACGGAGGACTCACTCCTATAAGTCTTTCGCGGCCCCGACTGGCGGCGAGCCTCATCACGCTGAGCCCCCAAGGAGGAGAATCTCTATGACCACCACGAGACGACTCAGCACCCCGGTCGCCCTCGGCGATATCCTGGATGCGATCACCCAGACGCGGCCAGACGCGGACGCCCATCCGCGCCGTCTGCACCCCGCATCCGTCGCCAGCACCCCGTCCCCAGCCGTCCCGGTCGTTCCGGCTGTTCCTTCAGCCCGTCCGACGCCGGACACGCCAGCCTATGCCCTATCCATCGGCATTGACTGGGCCGATGACCATCATGATGTCTGTGTCCTGGATCCGGCCACGCAACAGCGCACCGCGCAGACCCTCACCCATGATCCCGCGGTCTTGCACGCCTGGCTCACGGATTTGCATCGACAGCATCCAGGCCGCAAGCTGGCCGTGGCGCTGGAACAGAAGACCGGGAGTCTGCTGAACCTCCTGGTTGAAGATGAGGGCCTCGACCTCTATCCCATGAACCCGGCCATGGTCGCCACGTACCGCAAGGCGTTTCATCCCAGCGGAACCAAAACCGACCCGGGCGACGCCAACCTGAGCCTCGACCTGCTGACGCTCCATCGTGACAACCTTACCGTCTTACGGCCCGACGACCCACTGACCCGCAAACGCCGCGACGCCGTGAATCTCCGCACCCAGTTCTCGAATCGCCTCAAGGACCTGCTCAAGCAGTATTTCCCCCTGTTCTTGCAGGTCTGCGGCGAGGATCTGTTTGCGCCCATGGCCGGCCACCTGTTGCGTGAGTATCCCTCGTTCAACGCCGTGAAACAGGCCGACCCGGAGACGCTGCGCCAGTTTTACGTCTCGCATGGAAGTTGGAAACCGGCGATCATCGCCCATCGGCTTCAGGTCATCCGCGACGCTGACCCCCTCACCACCGACGCCGCCATCCTCCAACCCTCCGTCCCAAAACGGACTCGTCGCAATTAAAATGGCAGGAAAAGACTCACCACCGACGCCGCCATCCTCCAACCCTCCGTCCTGGAAGCGACCATGTTGGCCGACGTGCTCCTGACCGTCGGCGAGCATATCGCGACCGTTGATCACGCCATCGCCGACCTGGTCCCCCAGCATCCCGACGCCCCCATGTTTACCAGCCTGCCCGGCGCGGGGGCCGTGTTCGCCCCCCGGCTGTTGGCCGCCTTCGGCGCGGACCGAACCCGGTTTGACACCGCCGCCCAGGTCCAGAACACCGCCGGCATCTCGCCGATCACGAGCGCCAGCGGCACCATGCGGGTCGTCCACTGGCGGCCAGCCTGTTCCAAGTTCTTGCGCCAGAGTTTCCAGGAATAGGCCAACGACTCGATCCGGCATTCCCTCTGGGCGCGGGCATACTATCAAATGCAGCGCGATCGGGGGAAGCGACATCAGGCGGCGATTCGGGCGTTGGCCTTCAAATGGATTCGCGTGATCTTTGCGTGTTGGCAGACGCATCAGCCGTATGACGAACTCCGGTACATGAAGGCCTTACAACAGCGCCATGCGCCACTCCTAGAGTATCTGTCAAAGAGCGATCAGGTGTTTGGAAAACAGAAAACCCCTTCATCCCTTCAAAAAAGGAGGAATCAGACAATGTGATCTCAAAATTTTTTTCTGGATGAATATATTTCGCTTGACAGTACCCCTCAGAGGGCTCGTTAGCATTCCGCTTTTCGTACTCTGGATTGTATTTTTACAATAGCAAAACTAACTATCGAGTATTGATTGCTACCTCATTAGACACAGCTTGATCGATGCCTTTTCCGCCCCCGTAGAATCCCTGGATCAAACCTTTGTATTCACGAGGAATAGGAATGGCAAACTTGCCATTCGAGTCCGTAGTTAACTGCTGCCATGTCTGTTGGCCCCTCTCGTCAATCAAGCGAGCGTGGATCTCGCGTCCCTCCAGCCGAGGGTACATATGACCATGGGTCTCAAGTTTGCCAAGGATCACGACCAAGCCTGGCTGATACGTTCCGGACGGATCGGGATTGAGCGTGAGTCTGGAGTCCGCATTGACCGGATGCACGATTGCTGAAACACCGCCAATACGGAGCCAGACATCGCCAACAACGATCTGAGCTTCAATGTTAGCCATGAATGAGTCGATATAGCCTTGCCTCTCGATTTCGGGTCCGTAAGTCTGAAACAGAAAATCGCCATCCGGTACGATCGTGATCTCTTGTGCTCTTTCTTCGTCAGGAGCAAGTCGAAACAACGCATCTTCGACTGTTACGGTCCAGCCTGGGGGGACATCGGGCACGTAAAGGCGGAGGTCTGTGTCTCGATCAACAAAGGGGTTTTTTGTAATGACAGAGAACGTCACAGGAGAAAACGGGCTGCTTGCCTTGCTGAACCACTGAGTGATGTTCTCCTGCGCGGATTTGTCCAATGTCCCATTGAGTTCACCCGGTATCGTTACAATTTCAGCCTTAATACACACATGACCCTCATTGCTAGAGTGTGGTTCCCACTCTAAAGGCGGCGTAATCACAGCGCTTTTCGCTGGTATCCCACCGCGTATAGAGACCCGCCCTAACTCTGTCTCTATCTCGCCACCAGCAACTTGCGGTATGGCAATGCGCCAGATCACGTCAACTGCTTGGTTAATAGGTACATCGCCAAGATTATGCACACGAGCGAAGATCCTATTGACCTGATTGACGGCTACGTTGTCGCCATTCAGGGTAGGATTGCCGGTGCCATCGTGGTAGGTATATTTGCCCCAGTCATTCTGGGCGCGGTTGTCTACCCAAATATCGATCGATTCCCAGGGCGGAGCGGACCAAGGTGTAATGGCGGCATCGAAAAACGAGCCAGTGCCCCACTGTACGTTGACGAGATAGCTGTATGAAGGGGATCCCCCTGTGCGATCTGGATTAAGCAACTTTTCCTGTATTTTCACTATTACCTTATTCCAATTAGTAAGGGGATACGTAAACTCTTCTCCAACCTGGTTCAAGGGGTCAGCATAGGGCGTGAGAAAGTTGACAGGCAAAAAGGTAGCGACTCCCATCATGTTGATTCGACGGCCTTGATAGACAATCACCCCTTCTCCAGGTAGATCCTGGCTGTAGTCTACAGCATCTCCTAAGTGATCGGCTACATAGGGACCTCTTTGGCGATTTTCAATGACGATGACATCCGCTGGATCAGTGGGGATGATCTCAATACCGTGAACTACGCGCACGTTCGGATGACTACTGTTGAAAGGATTGGAGGATATCCAGGGGCTCTCCACCGGAGAGAGAATGTAGCTTTCGGACTTTGTGCCTGCCCCTGGTGGTGGACTCAATTGGGCTATCTGGTCTGCGTCTAACCATGCACCTGTCTGGTCAGCGGGCAGCTTGTGTCGGCGTGCCTTAAGCCAGGCGGTGGGATGGGCGTCACAACCACTACAGTCCATGATGTCCCAGTTACCAGGTTCGGTCCCAATCCAATCTGGAAAACGTTTGTACAGATCCGGAAGCTGCAAGGCATGGCCGGTTTCATGGGCGAAGACTGCGCCAACACCAGCATAAAAATTGGACGCAAAGTAATTGACGTTAAACGTATGGCCAGCAATGTGAAAGTCCCAGGATGACTCATGTGCTCGGAAGGGGACATCGAGCATGATCCCGACGAACATACGGGCGTTCTTGAAGACGGCGTCGATGTCTGTGCCTGCCGGCAGGGTAGATGCGTATTTATTGAATCCATCCTGGATGGCAATCTCCCCGTTCAATACTTCTGGCTCATAACGCCGGATAACCCCTGTGTTGCTCAATCCAAGAGTGGTCCGCGCTGAGCCATCCACCGTTAAATTGTAGCCATGGTCACCGTTGGGATCAACGTGAGTCTTGAAGACCAGGATTTGGCGACTGCTGTCCACAGGATCCCCAACTGCCTCGACAGTAAAAGGTTGCTGACGAGCTACACCAGGATATGCCGCTTGAATGGCAGCCACAATTTGGGTTACAGAGTACGTACCAGCGGCAAATTGGGCGTTGGTCGGCGTACCCAGGGTCGTCACTGTTAACGTCTGGGCAGTTGGAAAGTTGACCAATTGGGCATCCAGTGGCGTGCTGAAGATGATCATTGCTGGTGATGACACCTGATGGTAAAAGCTTGTTGTGCCAAAGCCTATATATGAAAGTGCATCACCACTAATCTCCAAAATGCCCTGTTGCGGGTATGTCCGTTGCGAACGGATGTGGAAACCCGTACCCGTATCTGAAAATTCGAACGTAGGTGACGGCTTCGTAGGGTCGGATGCGGCCATGGCAGCAATAATTTTAGACAGAATGCTGGTACGGCTCCAAGTTCCCGTTGTGAACTCGATATCAATGGGTTGCCCATCTGATTCTATCTTTAGACTTTTATTCTGAGGAAAGTTGACAGTGGAGCCGATAGCCGCGCCTTGGATGTCACGCTGCTGAAACCCATGGTAGTAAAAGTTCTGCGACATGGGCAGATCAATAATTGACTGGGTGAGATACTGCTTGTCAAAGCTAGTTTTGCCAAAGGTTGCCTCTTTCCAAAACTCGTTCATGTGATCAAATTCTGCATCTACCTTGTGTTGAAAGGCACTGAAGTTCCCACTGTTTGTTGCCCAGCGCGGTCTGAGTAACCCGAACAAGACAACTTGGTTGGTAGCTGAGGGCTCCAATTTTGCTGGTTGTATAAGATCATTGCCGCCAAACGTGTGCGTATCGGCAGACACGTATCTGGATAACAAAAGCACTGCTAAGATACTCCAGACAATTAACCACTTAGTTTTAAATAACATAGTAAACGTGATGTGTAACTTCATTCACTCCTCGTTCCCACGCGGGAGCGTGGGAACGGTAAAAAAAGATGAGAAAAACACACGCTTTAGCCCACAAAGGCGTGCCGGGCTTCGTCATGACTCAGACCGGTCAGCATACCGCTGCCCAGTTTTTTCTGGTGGCAATCCGGACAGATCAAGATCTCTTCTTCCGGCAGGTCGGTTTTCTGCTGCATATACGCGACCATGCGTTGAGTGATATGGCGCTCGCCGCAGATCGGACAGGCCAGCAATTCAAACCGATGACGCCAGATTGCGCGTTTGCCGTCGGGTTCCACCATGCGAATCGCACCGGTCGGACAGACTGCCGTACAAGAGCCACAGCCGATACAATCATCATTGGCCTCTTTAAAAGGCGTTTCAACCAACTTGTTGGCTCCGCGGCCAATGGTATAAATCGCAGCTGTACCTTGTGTATGGCAGACGCGATAGCATAAACCGCACAACACGCACTTTTTATTAAACACATCGAGGGGTTCAAATTCCGGTTCAATCGTTTCGCCTATCAAATTTTCCAGCGTTTCTTTGGCTTCGGGTGCTCTGGCAAGCAAGAGTTTGGCGGTCATGCGCCGGCTGTTGCGAACCTTTTCGGAATCCGTATAAAAATGTTCCGGTCGCTGCACCGGATATTCACAGGCAGTGACCAGTCTCGACCACTCTCCTTTGCGCAATTCTACCACGCATAAACGGCAGCCAGCAAACCCCGGCAAAGCAGGGTGATAGCACAGCGTCGGCACCGGAATATCGTGCGCCTTGCACACCTCTAATAATTTCGAATGTTCCTCAGCCTCGTAGGACTGATCGTTAATATAAATTTCTATCATCATGAAAAATGTTTAAGTGTTTAAGTGAGAATCTTTAAATTCCCTAAACATACAAATACTCAAACACCTAAACACCTAGAACAGCGTTTCGGAAATAATGACACGCTAGAGACAGGAGTGCAAACGAGCGTTTGCCCCAGGACGAAGTCCTGGCAAGATTGTCGCGGCGGAGCCGCGAAGCAAACGCTCGTTTGCACTCCTGAATGTGTACTTATTTCCGAAATCATGTACTATACATCTAAACACCTGAACACTTAAACACTTTTATTTACCAGATAACGGCGTTGAAGTTACAGACGGCTCGACATTCGCCGCACGTGATACATTTTTCTTGATCAATCACCACATTTCCGTTCTGTGAAATCGCGCTCACCGGACAGGCCCGCACACACGCGCCGCATTGCGTACACTTTTCTTGATCAATCGTGAAGGTTGTCAGGGCTTTGCATACTCCGGCCGTACAATGGTGATGTTCAATATGATCCATATATTCCTCGCGGAAATAACGCAATGTACTCAACAGCGGGTTTGGAGCTGTTTTCCCCAGGCCGCACAGAGAGTTTTCGGCAACATATTTGCCCAAATCCTCCAGTTTTTGAAGATCCTCTGATTGTCCTTTCCCTTGTATAATGCGTTCAAGCATGCGATTGAGGTGGATTAGCCCTTCACGGCAGGGCGTACATTTGCCACAGGATTCTTCGATCAGGAATTTGGTAAAATAGCGGGCGACTTCAACCATGCAATCGCAATCATCCATCACGATCATCCCGCCCGACCCCATCATGGACCCCAGGGCAACCAGCGAATCGAAATCAATCGGAGTATCAAGATGCTGCGCCGGAATGCAGCCGCCGGACGGGCCGCCGGTTTGGACGGCTTTAAAAGGACGGTTTTTGACGATGCCGCCGCCGATGTCAAAGCTCACTTCGCGCAGAGTCGTCCCCATTTCCACTTCGATCAGCCCGGCGTTCTTGACTTTTCCGACCAGGCAAAATACCTTGGTGCCCGACGAATTCTCTGTGCCCAGTTGTTTGTACTGTTGCGCGCCATGCACAAGAATATAGGGCACATTGGCAAAAGTCTCCACATTATTCAAGACTGTCGGTTTGCCCCACAAACCCTGTTCCGAGGCGTGAACATATTTTTCATTCGGTTCGCCGATTTTACCCTCAATCGAACGCATCAACGCGGAGGATTCGCCGCATACAAAGGCGCCGGCCCCGCGTTTAATGGTGATGTCAAAGTCAAAATCGGAATCCAGAATATTGTTCCCTAAAAAATTTTTGGTTCTGGCATCTGCGATGGCCTTCTGCAAATGCGCTACAGCCTGCGGATATTCATCGCGCACATAGATAAAGCCCTGATGCGCGCCAATCGCGTACGCGCCAATAATCATACCCTCTAACACGACATGCGGCGTCCCTTGCATGACGCTGCGATCCATAAACGCGCCGGGATCGCCTTCATCGCCGTTACAGACGATATATTTGACGTCATTGTTCGCTTTCAACACGCTCTGCCATTTGCGGCCGGTCGGAAATCCCCCGCCGCCCCGGCCTCGCAGACCTGATTGCATAATTTCGTCAACAATGACCTCTGGCGGCATGGTTAACGCTTTGCGTAAACCGTCGTATCCGCCTAACGCCAGATAATCGTCAATACTGTCAGGGCTAACCTGGCCGTTTGTGCGCAGCACAATCTTTTTCTGTTTCTGATAAAAGGGGACTTCATCGATACTCACGCATGGCTGCTTGCTCTGCGGGTGTTTATAGAGCAATCGTTCAAGCACTTCGCCCTTTTGGGCGGCCTCTAAAATTTTCGGGACGTCCGCAGGTTTGACTTTCTGATAAAAAATTTTGCCGGGATTCACCTCGAGCACCGGGCCAACCGCACAAAATCCCAGGCAGCCGGTAAAGCGAATCTCAAACCAGTCGGCTTGCAACTCCTGGAATTTTTGATACACCTCCTGACTGCCATAACCGACGCAGCCAATATCGCCGCATAGTAAAAATTGCGTTTTCATTTTCCCTCCAGCACATAATCAATAATTTCACCGAGTTTATCGACGGCCTTTTTGACGGTGTGTAATGTACTCTCAACCACTCCTTCCTGTTGTTGCTCAGACGCAGCAGTGCCCTGCGGTTCGACGGATTCAGCCGCTTGTCGAGGGGTGGGAGATGTTTCCTCTTCGTGTTCGACCTGTTCTTTTTCTTTGAGTTGGGCAATAATTTTGCGGATTTTTTGGCGCGTTAATTTGCCGTGCAATACGTCATTAATCGAAACGACCGGCGCCATGGCGCAGGCCCCCAGGCAGTTCACCGACTCGAGCGTAAAGAGTTTATCTTCCGTCGTTTCTCCGAGTTTGATCCCCAGAATTTGCTGAAGTTCATCCAGAATATCTTCCGAAAGCTTCAGGTGACAGGCCGTACCATCGCACACTTTGAGAATATATTTTCCGCGTTCCTGTAAGGAAAAGGCTTTATAAAATGTTGAGATCGAATATGTATATGAATAAGGAACGCCAACTTTCCGGCTGATCAATTTCAAATTCTCCTTCGAAATATACCCATAGGCATTTTGAGTATCCTGAAGGGCTTGAATGATCGCGGCCGGATTGCCTTGATACCGTTCTACAATAGTTTCAATCATAATCAAAGAAAAGCGGACGCCACCTGGCGGGGATGTCCACTTTTTTGCTTTACCCCCCCCCGGCCCCTCCCCGGAGGGGATTTAATTGTCAATTATCCCCTCCTGGGAGGGGCAGGGGTGGGTAATCTTCTTTTTACCGTCTATTCGACAAATTTGACCTTATCTAACCCCAACGCTTTGAGTTTCTTCTCAGTCGGAACTCCATTTTCATCCCAGCCTCTGGTTTTGTAGTAGGCTGGCAGCATTTCGGGCAGCCGACTGACAGCTCCCTTTTTGGGTCCTGATGGAATCGGATCGTTGAGGACTCTCGGCGGTAAAGAGTCGTCGTTTTTGGTTAAACCGGATTTCAAATTCAGTAATCGTTCCAAATTATAAATACGGTCGCCGCACTCCATCAAGCTCTCTTCCGTATAATCAATCCCGGTAATGGCCGAAAGTTGTTCAGCCACTTCTTTGACGCCCAGACCAAAGGTGGTAAACAAACACACTCCGGCGGAATCAACGACAGCCGTTGCATCTTGCATGCCTTTGAGCATCGTATCTTTACCTTCGACTGTTTGCGGGTCAACATCGCCTAACACTTCCAGCGCCACCATATAACCACGCACGTGGCATGCACCGCGATTGGAAGTGGCATATTCGAGGCCCATACCCTGCACGCCGCGCGGGTCGTAGGCCGGCATTTCCTGTTTTTTGGAGGTCATCGAGAGTTCCGGATGCCCGTATGCTTCGCCCAGTCGGTAAGAGCCATCAGCGATTTTTGCGCCAAAGCCCTCACGTTTGCATGCCATCTCTGTCAATTTGACCATGGTCTCAGCATCACCAAAAGTAATTTCCATACCCGCATCTTCTTTGGGGAGGTACCCTTTTTCGTATAATTCCATCGCACACGCGATAGTTGACCCCACAGAAATTCCATCGATCCCGTATTCATTGGTCAGAAAATGCGCTTTGGTAATCGCCTCCAAATCATCAACTCCACACTGTGCACCAAAAGACCAGGCGGTTTCATATTCCGGCCCCTCGCCAAGTTCAGGTCCGGCATAATTGGGGTTTTTGACTTTGGCGACCCGTCCACAGCCGATTGTACAGCTAAAACAAGCTTTATTTTTGACCAGGAGCGTATCTCGCAGGGCTTCACCGCCGGTTTTATCTGCGCCTTCGAACACCGTTTCCTGAAAATTCCGGGTCGGAAGCGACCCATGCTGATTCAGCACATTCACCAGCAACGCGGTGCCTAACGCGCCTAATCCTTCGCCTGTGACCGGATTGGCAAGCAATTGATCGCGAATTCTCAGTGCGACATCACGGGCTTTTTGAGGATCTGCGGGCCGGACGCCGCCGGTGCCAATCGCCACAATGGCTTTGAGTTTTTTCGACCCCATCACGGCTCCAACCCCGGAACGGCCGGCCGCGCGTTCTTTATCGCACATGATATTTGCCAGTTTAGAAAGTTGTTCCCCGGCCGGACCGATACAGGCCACTTTCGCCGTTGGAGCAGTTGCTTTGAGCAGTGTGTCAGTCGTGTCAGCCACCAATTTGCCCCATAAATGCGAAGCATCGCGTAATTCCGCGTTGCCGTCTTCAAGATACAAATACACCGGCTTTTTCGAGGCCCCTTCGAAAATGAGCATGTCAAAACCAGCAAATTTGAGTTCAGAACCAAACATGCCGCCGGAATTTGAACCCGCAATAGCTCCGGTTAGCGGGCCTTTCGTAACTACTTCATAGCGGCCGGTCGATGTTCCTAAGGTTCCGGTCATCGCCCCTGTCGCAAAGATCAGTTTGTTTTCCGGACTGAGCGGATCAACTTTCGGATTCACTTCAGCGGCAAAATAGCGGGTTCCCAGGCCCCGGCAGCCGAGATAATCTTTGGCCCATTCGGCGTTCAGTTTTTCTGTCTTCACGGTACCTTCCGTCAAATTGACTCGTAATACCTTTCCAATCCATCCGTATATCATAAGTTACGCCTCCTTTTTGCTGAACACTTGTTCAAATTTATCGGACATCATCTTCTTACGCGCTAACGTTTCAAGATCAGCCCGCACCCATTGAATCGCGTCAGTCGGACAAAAGGTTGCACATTCCGGCGACCCTTCGCATACGTCACATTTGATGACGGCTTTCGCCTCTCTGTCATAAGAAATATTGCCAAACGGACAGGCGGAGACGCACATGCGGCAGCCGATACATTTATCTTTGTTGTACTCTACCACGCCAGTCTCTTCATTCTTGGTCAATGCGTTGACCACACACACAGCAGCGCAGGCCGGATCTTCACATTGAAGGCAGGTGAGCGGTACAGAAAATTTCAACGGCGAGGTTAACACTTCGATTCTGGATTTTGACGGACGGTAGGTCCCTTCATGTTTCAGCGAGCACGCTAATTGACATGAATGGCAGTCAATGCAGTATTCAGGCTGCAAAAGTAACACATTGTTCATAATCAGTTTTCCTCCTGTTACACGGAAACGTGATGAAGCGGTTAATATTTGTGCAGAGGGCGGCGCAGAAACATGTACAGGTAACAACCGAGTTTTTTTAAAAAACTCGGTTGTTCTTCCCGCGAAATAGTCATTCTGCGTCTTCTCTGCGTCTGTCAGTAAAGAGATCTGGCCCTTTACGCTCTGTCAGAGGCGTCAACGGAATCTTTGAAAAAGAAAAATCAGACAATTCCACCACGAGCAGCGTATTGCGCAATTCGGGTTCATTCCAAAGGTTCTTTTGGACCTCATACGCCATCAGACTGCCGAGACAAAAGACAATGGGCGAACACACCGGGATCACTTGCTTCTCTTGCTGTACCCCGTAATACATCTCTTTTAATAACGGCGTCTGCTGTTTCACAATGGTTGTTACCTGTCCATAATCTTCCTCAACTCCGCCGTGCACCAAAAAGTGCCGATCCTCCAGAACAGATTCCAACACAAAACGGCTCTGGTAATTATCGAGACAATCGGCAATACCGTCAAAGGCATATTGGTCAAGCGTTCGGGAGAATTGCGGATCTGTGATTGAACATTCAAGAGGAATGACGAAAGTTGAAGAGGTCATGGCGGTGAGTTTTCGAGAAGCGACTTCGACTTTCGGTTTCCCAATATCCTCAAGAGTGTACAAGGCCTGGCGATTCAGATCAGGACGATCAACTGACTTATTATCCAATAAAATCAGGGTCCCAAGGCCCGCTCGTACCAGAATCTGAGCAACAATGCAGCCCAATCCGCCAACGCCAGCGATAACAATGCTGCTTTGGGCAAGAATCTGCTGCTTTTCCTCACCCCAAAAAGCAAGCTGCCTGGAAAACAGATCATCAAAGTCTTTCATGCGTTTGAATGTCACCTCCTTAATACCAAAAAGTTGATAAGTAACTACAGTTGAAGAATCCTCTTCAACTGTAGTTACTTATCAACTTTAGCCACCGCCTCCTGGCGGGAAGATTGCAATATCAGCCCCATTGCGAACAATGGTATGCAACCCTTGCAAATGGAGGACATTCTGGCCATTGACAAGAATCATCGTTCCTGGTCGAACATTGCCCTCTTCATCCACCAGTTTCGATAAAAGGGGTTTCGCAACCTTTGCTTCGCACTGTTGGAGTAATTCAAACACACTTAACTCATCAATACTGATTCGAACTTGCTTCGTTTTCACAAAGACCCTGAGTGTTCCAAAGAAGTTGACATTTATCATTTTTAGTTATTTAAGTTCAAAAAATTTCATTACGAAACATAACCAACAGATAATAACAAAAATACACTATAAATATAATATTTTCAATAACTTACAATAGCCAAGATACTAAAGAGCTTCTTCTGATGTCAAGTGATAAAAGTAAAAATTTTGTGAAAAGAAGGATAAATTAATGCTACTTTGTTAAATTTCAACGGTTTTGGATTTTGTCCTGAAAGGGCGCAGGATGATTTCCCTCCGCCCTTTCAGGGCCGGGACGATGCCATTTCCTTGCCAGAGATTGAAACCTCTGGCTTCAATCCCTTGCCCTGTCAGGGCAGAATCCGGTGAGTTTGAAATCTAACAAAGTAGTACTAAAGGCACTTCTATTGAATTTCTATCGTAAATCTCTTGACACGCCGGAAATTATCAGCATACCGAGAAATATAGCGCGAAATGGGTTTTGTGGAACATCTGCCTACAACGATCATGATTCTTTGGGAGAGAATAATATGGAACTTTTATGTGATATCGGCAATACCAACACGGTGGTTGGCCTGCATCAGACCGATAATACCTTTAAAATCTGGCGTATGAGTACCAAAAACTTTGTGACGGAAGACGAGGTTTTTTCTTCGTTATACACGCTTTTTCACGCCGCGGGGATTCGCCTGGAAGATATTACAGCTCTCGGCGTGGCCTCAGTCGTCCCATCGGTCAATTATATTTTTACCAAGCTGGGAGACAAATATTTCAACAAACAGACTGTATTTGTGAATCCTTATGCGCATGTGTTCAACATCGAATACAAGACAGATTATCCTCAGGAAATTGGACCCGATCGGCTCGCCAACGTGATTGCCGCCAAAAAAGAGTATGGCCATAATGTGATTGCGATTGATTTTGGGACAGCTATTACCATAGACGTTGTCCGGGACGGAAATTTTGTCGGCGGGGCGATTTTACCAGGTTTTCGTATGGCTATGATGGCTTTGTTTTCCAATACAGCGCAGTTGCCGCAGGTGGAATTGCAGATTCCGCCTTATTCCCTGGGTACAAATACGATAGACAATATTCAGATTGGGGTATTGAAAATTACCATTCTGGGCATCGAACGGTTAATTGAGAAGATCAAACAGGAAACCGGCGTGGAATTTCGAATCATTTCTACCGGGGGTATGGGGAAGACCCTTAAGGGGAGTTCTCATATTTTCGAGACCTACGATCCTGATCTTACTCTGAAAGGGATTCTCTATTTCTTGTGTCATGCCAGAACGTAAGGTTCTTTTAACAGGAGGCGATATATCGGAGTGCCAAAGCTCTGCTTTCGCGGCCAAAGCAGAGCTTTGGCACTCCGAAATCTTCAGAACTTCACAGCCCTGCCTGTCAGGGGGAGGAGCGGCTTCTTCTATTTATCCGATATCGGATGTTCAATTCAGGTTTTAACAAATAATTTTCTTGCACTTTTAATCGTTGAGAGCAGAGGTTATTCAATGGAATACAGCAAATTTTTCCAGGTTTTTTCTTTTTGCAATTACTTAAATTTTGAATAATTTTCTTGCATTTTTTGAACCTTTTCTTCACTTCATTTTGAAATGAGGGCAATTCGGTTTCACCTATGAAGATACCAGATAAAAGGAGGTGATGCGTTTCCTTGCAGAGACCACTCTTGAACGTTCTTTCTGATGCTGGCAGGAAGAGACTGTTCTGGAAGCTCAAGCATTCTGTCCAGCTATAAAAACTGTGTACATATTTATTTTAAGGAGGAAAATCATGATGCAAAGAACGCATTGGTGTGTTGTGGCAGGTGTGATGCTTTCACTGTTATTTTGCGGTTCACTTGTCGGGGCTGTAGAATATAAGGAATCGCCGCTGCTGGCGGAAATGGTGCAAAAAGGTGAATTACCGCCGGTTGCAGAACGATTGCCGGAAAACCCGCTGGTTGTTACGCCGATCGAAAGCATTGGACAATACGGTGGCACCTGGCATCGCGCTTTTACCGGAATTAAAGATTTTCATGCCTTTGGACGCCAGATCTATGACCCCATTCTGCGCTGGCCCCAGGACCCGAAAGATCCGATTCAACCGGGCCTAGCCTATAAATGGGAATGGTCAGAAGACGGCTCGGAACTGACGCTCTTTTTGCGTCAGGGCTTGAAATGGTCAGACGGTGCGCCGTTTACCACAGCCGATATTACTTTCTGGTGGAACGATATTGAACTGAATAAAGAGATTACGCCCGCACCGCACGCCGAATGGATCGTGAATGGCACGCCAATGGAAATAGAAGTCATTGACGACTATACCATTACGCTCAAATTTGCCGGACCAAACGGATTGGCAGAACGTGTCGGCCTGGCGTTCCATGGCAATCAGTGGCCACTGGGATTTGAGCGTTTCGGGTTTTTTGCACCGCGCCATTATCTGGAACAATTTCATCCGACCTACAATAAGGATTTAAAAGATTACACCTTGTTTGAAGAAAAGGCGTTTGATTACAATACGGAGCGCCCGGTTATGACTGCCTGGCAGATCAAAGAATGGGGCCCTGGCGCAACGGAACTGGTCGCCAAACGCAATCCTTATTACTGGAAAGTCGATCCTGAAGGCAATCAATTGCCATACATTGATCAAATTCACATGAAGCTCTTTGAAGATGCGGAAGCTCTGAACCTTTATGCGATTAATGGCAATGTGGATTTCCAACTCCGGCGTATGAGCCTTTCCAATTACCCGGTGTTCAAGCAAAATGAAGAGAAATATGGCTACCATATTCTCACCTGGCCTGATGCCGTGCCATCGAAGATGTGCTACTTTTTCAATCAATCCTATCCCGACGAATCGCTGCGCGCAATCTTCCAGAACGCTAAATTCCGCCAGGCCATGTCGCTGGCAATCAATCGTGAGGAAATTCAGGAAGTGTCTTATCTCGGGTTAGGAGCTATTCGGGCTTTTACCGTTGTTCCGGCGTCACCTTATTATCAGCCCGAGCTTGAGAATCTGTACGCTGAATACAATCCTGAACTTGCCAATCAACTGCTCGATGAAATCGGATTGAAAAAAGACGCTGACGGTTGGCGTACAAAACCCGATGGGTCGCCTTTGGAAGTCACAATTGAGGGCATGGAATGGGATAAGGCCACGACCGATGAAATCCAATTAGTGGTCTCTTATTGGAATGCAGTCGGAGTGAAGACGATCTTTCAAACCATGAACCGCGATATCTATTGGCCAAGAGCGTGCGCTAATGAAGCTCAGGTCACAACCTGGACCGAAAGTCGGGCGATAGATCCGATGGTTGATCCGATCTGGGTCTTCCCGTTCGATGAACGTTCCTGGATGGCCCCGGCTTTTGGAACCTGGTACAAAACTGGCGGCGAAATGGGAATTGAACCGACCGAAGAATTCAAAAAAGCGATGGCGCTGTATGACAAATTCAAAACAACCGTCGTGTCAGAAGAACAAGTCGCGATTGCGAAAGAATTGATTAAGTGGCATGCTGAGAATGTTCATGTAATTGGGACGGTGGGCTTGCTGCCGAATGTTGTGGTTGTGAAAAACAACTTCAAGAATGTGCCGCAGGATTTCACAACCGACTGGATCTACATGGCTCCCGGAACGCTTGAACCGTGCCATTTCTATTTCGAACAATAAGAACAGTAATAGAAACCGGGTTTTTTGAAAAAACCCGGTTTCTTATTTGACAGCATTGTCCTGGGGCAGAAGGAGGCGTCGTTGTGCTGACCTATATTTTACGGCGGATCATGGGGATGATCCCTACCATGTTCATTGTATCTATTCTGGTGTTTATTATCATTCAACTTCCTCCCGGGGACTTTATGACCTCGCTTCAGGCTGAAGTTGCGGCGACCGGCGGTGGACAGGATGCGGCAACCCTGGATGCCTTGCGTCAGCGCTACGGTTTAGATCAACCGTTCTATAAACAGTATTTCACCTGGATCGCCGGATTTCCACGCGGAGATTTCGGGTATTCTTTAGAATGGAACGCACCGGTCTGGGATTTGATGAAAGATCGGATGGCCTTCACGCTGTTGCTCGGAGGATTGTCTCTGATTTTCATGTGGCTCATCTCGATCCCGATTGGCATTTATTCGGCCACACACCAGTATTCCATCGGCGATAACATTTTCACCTTTCTCGGATTTCTGGGTCTGTCTACGCCCGACTTTCTGGTTGCCTTGATTTATATGGTCGTTGCAACCCTGGTATTCAACATGTCGGCCATAGGTCTTTACAGTCCGGGAATGCAAGAAGCGCCCTGGAGTCTGGCAAAGTTCCTGGATTTGCTGAACCATCTTTGGGCGCCGATAATTATTCTGGGGATGGTTGGCACGGCCGAGCTGATCCGAATTATGCGCGGCAATATGCTCGACGTCTTAGGGCAGCAATACATTACGACAGCCCGCGCCAAAGGCTTAAAAGAGCGCATCGTCATTCATAAATACGCCTTACGCGTGGCAATTAATCCCTTGATTAGCGTGCTGGGAATGCAAATTCCCAAGATGATTTCCAGTTCGATTATCATTGGGGTTGTTTTGTCTATTCCCACAATTGGCCCCATGTTTTTACGGGCATTAGTCACTCAGGATATGTATCTGGCAGGGTCGATTTTGTTGTTTATGAGCTTGCTCTTACTGGTTGGCAACCTTTTAGCCGATATTGCCCTGGCCTGGGTAGATCCGAGGATTCGATACGAATGAAAACACCCCTTCAAGAACAATCGGAAGCCTTATATGCCCTGTATCAGCAGGGGAAAGCGGTTGAAATCGAAGACACCGCGCTCGCGCAAGAGCCGGAAACCGATGAATCTGTGTATGCGGCCTCGCAATGGAAATTGATCTGGCGCAAATTCAAACGTAACCGGGCGGCGATTATCGGTGGAACCGTGATCGCGCTTTTTTACCTGGCAGCGTTGTTTGCCGATTTTCTCTCGCCTTACATATTGGAGGAACGCCTCACACAATATTCGTATATGCGCCCTCAACGAGTCCACTTTTTCAAAAACAACGAATTTCGCTTTTTTGTATATGGCGTCAAAAGCGGGCGCGATCCGGTCACATTGCAGAAAACGTTTACGATTGATGAGACCAAAATTATTCCAATCTCCTTCTTTGTCGAGGGAAAACCCTATAAACTGATGGGACTCTTTCCAATGAACACCCATCTGTTTGGCGTGAAAGAAGGTCCGGTGTGTCTGTTGGGAACGGACGGTCAGGGACGTGATATGTTGTCACGCATTCTGATTGGCAGTCAAATTTCTCTTTCCGTTGGTTTGATTGGCGTCTTTTTAAGTTTAATTATCGGAGCCGTATTAGGCGTTGCATCCGGCTATTACGGCGGATGGATTGACGACCTGATCCAGCGAGTAATCGAGGTGGTGCGAGCGTTTCCGGCGATTCCTTTATGGATGGCTTTGACGGCCGCGCTCCCCGCTCATTGGCCACCTTTGCGCACGTATTTTACGATTACCGTGATCCTGTCGTTAATTGGCTGGACCTGGCTGGCGCGGCAATTACGCGGCAAAGTACTCGCCCTGCGTGAGGAAGATTTTGTGCTGTGTGCCCGTTTGCTGGGAGCTAGTGACGCCTGGGTAATTTGGAAACATTTGATTCCCGCCACATTCAGCCATATTATTGTCATTGCCACCCTTTCGATGCCAGCTATGATTTTAGCGGAATCTGCTCTGAGTTTTCTCGGATTAGGTCTACGTCCGCCATTGACCAGCTGGGGCGTGTTGCTGAAAGAAGCACAGAATATTCAAACCCTTGTGCTCTATCCCTGGCTGTTACTGCCGGGCCTGTTTGTCGCCGCGTCAATTTTAGCCTTTAACTTTTTGGGAGACGGCTTGCGCGACGCGGCTGATCCATATACGGTTTAACGTCGGATAAAAGCCGGGTCTCTTGAAGAAACCCGGCTTTTAGAGCACCGAAACGGATTGTACTTATGCAGAAAAATAATCAGCCTCTTCTCCAGATTGACGAGTTAAAAACGTATTTTTACACCCTGGATGGCGTGGTACGAGCAGTGGATGGCGTGTCGCTGGCAATAAAACCCGGAGAAACACTTGGATTAGTTGGAGAATCGGGCAGCGGGAAAAGCGTGACCGCTCATTCTGTGCTACGACTCTTACCCCAAAAGACCAGTAAAATCGTAGCAGGCCAGATCCGTTTTCGACGACGGGATACGAGCGAAGAAATTGATTTAGCGACGGTTGATCCGCATGGCGATCTGATCCGCAGTATTCGCGGCAATGAAATCGCCATGATTTTTCAGGAGCCGATGACCTCGCTATCGCCTGTTTTTACCGTAGGACACCAGATTATCGAGGCGATTCGACTACACCAGGGAGCTTCAGCGCAAGAAGCCCGTGAAAAAACCATTGAGATGCTTCAGGCTGTTGGATTGGGGATGGCGGATCAACTCGTGGATGAATATCCGCACCGGCTCTCTGGCGGACAGCGCCAGCGAGCGATGATCGCTATGGCACTCTCGTGCCGTCCGAGTTTATTAATTGCGGATGAACCGACCACTGCCCTGGATGTTACGGTGCAGGCTCAGATTCTGGATCTGATGAACTCCCTGAAAGACCGTTTCAACATGGCGATTTGGATTATTACGCATAATCTGGGAGTTGTGGCTGAAATGGCTGACCGGGTAGCAGTAATGTATATGGGACGCGTGGTGGAAAGCGGCGATGTGCGCACGATTTTTCATCAACCCTTACATCCCTATACCGTTGGCCTGTTGCAATCTATTCCGCATATAGGAGCGCAAATTAAAAACCGGTTAGTTCCAATTCCGGGCAGTGTGCCGGATCCTTTTTCGATCCCCGCAGGGTGCGCATTTCGCACTCGCTGCCCTGCCATTGCCGCACATTGCCAGGCAGAAGCTCCGATGATTGAAGTTGAACCCGGGCACTATGTACGCTGTTGTTTGTATGCGTAGGAACTACAAGGATGGCTCATAATGAATAATACTGTCACAATTCTCATCCTTCTTCTTATGTGAAATCCGTGTAGTTAAGAGACTGTGGAAAAACAGAACATTTTACTTGATGTGACCAATCTCAAGATGCACTTCCCGATTCGGCGCGGATTTTTCCGCAAAGTGGTCGGCCATGTGCGCGCCGTAGATGGTGTCAGTTTCTTCGTGCGCGAAGGGGAAACTCTCGGATTGGTCGGAGAATCCGGCTGCGGAAAAACCACGACCGGCCGGTTGATTTTGCGAGCTTACCAGCCGACTGAAGGGCAGATTCGCTTTCGTCGTGATGGAGAGATGGTTGATCTGGCGATACTGTCACAAAAAGAGATGAAAGCGATTCGACGCGACATGCAGATCATTTTTCAAGATCCCTTTTCCTCACTGAATCCGCGTATGACAGTGCTGGATATTATTAGTGAACCGTTGCGTTTGCACGGCCTGGCAAAAGGGACAGACCTCCGTGATCAGGTGCGGGAATTACTGGAACGAGTCGGGTTGCGCGTTCAGCACATGAATCGTTATCCTTATGCCTTTAGCGGCGGACAACGACAGCGCATCGGTATTGCCAGAGCTTTAGCCCTGCGCCCGAAACTCATTGTCGCAGATGAACCGGTTTCGGCCCTGGATGTATCGGTCCAGGCCCAGGTTATCAATCTGCTTGAAGACCTGCAGCAGGAATTTGGGTTGACCTACATTTTCATCGCTCACGATCTTTCAGTCGTGGAACATATCAGCGACCGGGTGGCGGTCATGTATCTGGGCAGCATCGTTGAAACCGCCCCTTCCAGAGCTTTGTATGAAAACCCGATGCATCCGTATACTGAGGCCTTGCTTTCTGCCGTCCCGCGTACCGACCCGGATCACGTGCCGAATCGGATTTTGCTTGAAGGCGACGTTCCCAGTCCAGCAAATCCGCCGACAGGATGTAAATTTCATCCACGCTGCCGCTACGCTCAGCCGGTGTGTGCTGAACAAGATCCTCTGCTGATTGAACGCAAACCTGACCATTATGTTGCCTGTCATTTTGCAGAAGAATTAACCCTGAACGGAATGGCAGACTAAGATCGTCTGAGTTGTTTCAGGAACCTGTTCTTTCTTCCCGAAACAACTCAGATGAACTCATCATAAATACCCTATGTCACACTTTCCCAGCAATCCTTTACTTCGCAACCAGATGCTGCCGGTTGATATTGTGCTGCATCCCTCCTGGTGGTTTCAGCATGAAGGTATCACCTTTGACGAAGATTTTTATTATCATCCCCACAAACGTGTCGAAACTGAGCAGAAGATGGAACGCGCGTTATATGAGCGTTGGGGGCAATACGGTTTGGGACAGGATCATGACCGGGAAGTTCCGCAGCTTGGGGCCGTGCACCTGGCCGCAGGTTTTCTGATTTCCGAGATGCTCGGCTGCCGGGTCGAATATCACGAAGACACTGCGCCGCAGGTTCTCGAGGCTCAGATCGATACACCTGTCATTCAAACGGAACAGGCATTTTCCAGCCCGGCCTTCAAGCGTTTCGAGACCCTGGTTGAGGCGTTGACAACTCGCTACGGCTACATCAAAGGAGATGTCAATTGGAGCGGGATTCTTAATCTTGCGCTGGATTTGCGTGGGCAGCAAATCTTTATGGATCTGTTTGATCAGCCGGACAGAATCCATCAATTTTTCAACGATATTGCGCTGGTGATCGAGCGTTTTGTCGTTGGAATTGCCAGCAAAACCGGATCAAGCTCTATTTCGGTCAATCGGAACGTCCGCAACTTTCCGGTCCCGATCTATTTACACTCAGAATGTTCGCACACCATGATTTCAGTCAAAAATTATAAACAATTTCTCCTTCCGTTTGATCGCGCCTGGAGTCAGAAATATCGCCCTTACGGTATCCATTATTGCGGCGCCGATCCGCACCGTTACGCTGAAGCGTTTGCTGCGATCCCGCACCTGGATTTCCTGGACGTGGGTTGGGGCGGCGATATTCACTTGCTGCGACAGCACCTGCCACACACATTTTTCAATATCCGATTAAGTCCGGTGGAGATGATTCACCAAAGCGTGGACGAAGTCCGCGCAACGATTCGCAAACTGGTGCACGCCTCTGAAAATCCCTGGCTCACCGGCGTGTGCTGCATTAATATGGATCATCAGATCGGGGATGACAAAATCACAGCGATCTTTGAAACGGTCGAGGAACTCCGAGGTCAATATGCAGAGGCAGATTGAGGCGTCCGGAGGACGAAAGTTCTGCTTTCGCTGCAAAAATTCCTTCCTCTTCTGCCTGATTTTAGACGCCTTTTAACAACTGTTCTAAATTATAACGCTGCAGTGCGATTTCTTTGGGTAAATCCACGCGATCGTTCTCATGGTATCCGCAGTGCTGACAGTCATATTGAGTCGAAATCGTAATATACCCTGGTTGAGGAGCAGGATCAAGACATGTCGTAACAGTAAGAATGTTTGAGCAGGTGGGGCAGGTTATCGTTTTTGCTCTCTGCTCTGGCGACGATTCCGTTTGCTCCGGATTGTGTTCAGCGATGAGAGCAGATTCCATTGAGGCTGTTGGCTTCAAATAGTCTTGCAATTCGTCATAAACTTTTTGCATTCCCCGACATTCCCAGAGTTTTATTGATAATTCATGAATTTTATGCCAGACGTCTCTTTCGTTCGAGGCGTTCCATTGTTGACAAAGCAGTATGCGAGTTTGTTCCAATTCTTTCTGGCGTTGATGTAATGTCTGCAATTTCAACTGGATATGGCGAATAAGGCTGTCTTTTTTCATGCACATGTCCTTTATAGAAGCGCAACGCAAAACTTTCCCCGGTACTCTTTTTATGATATATGCGTGTATACTGAAAATGCAATCTTTTTTTAAGGATTGAACCACAACTAAAAAAATAGTTGCATAAACTCAACAGGAATGTATGGTGGAATCTTGAAAAATGTTGTAAACTTGAAAGGACATTACGAACCTATCACACTAAAGTTCATGAGGGACGACATGGCATCAAGTTCAAACATGCAAGCCTATCGTAATTTTTTAAAAGATCATGTGCGTCAACAAGTTGATTTTTCTCAAACGGATCAGAGTCTGGGAATCGCTCCGCCGCCGATTGAAAAATCCTTTGAACACGGATCGCAGAGAATAACGTTGGCCGCTCCGGAAAATTGGACGACAATTCCTGCTTTTGATCTGCTCACTGCGATTCAACACCGCAAGAGCCATCGCAAATTCCGACATGCCCCGCTTAGCCTGGAAGAACTGACATTTTTACTCTGGACTACGCAGGGAATTCGCTCATACAGGAGCGAAGGCTTTGGCTTTCGCACAGTTCCTTCAGCCGGATGTCGTCATGCTCTGGAAACCTATATGTGCGTGCTCAACGTCGAAGGGATAGAGCAGGGGATTTACCGCTATCTGCCGGTGGAACATCAGCTTTTGTTAGCATTCCAGGTAGAACAGCTAGCGGAAAAAATTATAGCAGCAGCACTCAATCAACGATTTACCGGCGAAGCAGCGGTCACATTTGTGTGGACCGCCATCCCATATCGTATGGAATGGCGTTATGGTATTGCTGCGCATAAAGTAATCGCCTTAGATGCCGGACATGTGTGTCAGAATTTATATTTAGCCTGTGAAACGATTGGGGCCGGAACCTGCGCGATTGCAGCTTATAATCAGCCATTGCTTGATCACTTGCTGCAAATTGATGGTGAGAATGAGTTTGCGATCTATCTAGCTGCTGTGGGGAAGGTATAAAAAGTGGTAACATTTTACCGCTCTAATTTTTCATTGACTCATCAACATATCTCCTGTAGAATGTATTGTCTATTCGTTCTAGCCCAGGAAAAAGTCATGCTATAAGGAATTTCCGGACTGCTCGATTCATGCGTGAGTACCTGCCCCTGAATAACAGGAGCATTGTATTCCTGGGTTCATCATGTTCTCTATTGCGGATTTTGATCGTTAGTCAGTGTTCTCCTGCACTCGCTAAACGATCATGAATAAGTTATGTGGAAACGCTACATTTTGATGAGCGTGGTGTTCATGCTTCTGAGTGCATCTCATTCGCCAGCGCAGATCAATCAGGGATTATTGGTGAATATTCGAGGCGTACTCTTTGAATCGCTTCACAATGTTAACCGAAACAGTCAACCACTTGCAGAGGAGGCGATTTTATGTGTCATCAACACTCAGAACGAGGGTCCCCAATGGTTTTTGCTCAATACAGACAGTATCGGCATGAATGAGCAACTCGGATCAATCTCTGCAAGTCTGGCGCTGATTATCAACATCAAAGCTTCGCCGGACGGACAGTATTTAGCTGTTGTCTCTGTCGGCGAAGGACATCCGATCCTTGAAGTGGTTGATCTGCCCCACTTACTCCAGACTAAAAATTATCGCGCGTTGCAAAAGGTCGATCCCTATCCGGGTATTGTTGAAATCCAGGAATGGAAAGGGCATCAACTTTATATTCAGAGCGATGTGCTGCTCACAGAACGAGATGCGCAAACTGGACGCGTTCTTCCGGAATATGCGCTTTCCTGGCAGGAAACCTTTGCGTTGAATGTTGTCAGCGGAGAAATTACAGGCATTTCCGAAGGCGCGAAAAATCCGCTTGAACATTATACACAAATTTTATTCAACCAAGAAGCCAGTGAGTTAGAAAAAGACGTGGCGCTGGCGAAATTGCTCAGCCTTGATCGGGGAGAACTCACACTCTCTCTACTTATCAAATTGCTGGAACAAGAACAAAATCCCAAGAGAATCAATAAACTCCTGGATCAAATAAGTATATTACGGAACGCAGCAAAATAACAGGCAAGAGCGTATGTTATTCGACCCATTAAATACACCCCTCAAATCTTCTATTCTGTACGCCTTGACGCGTGAAGGTTATTTAAGTGCCAGGGCCTTAGAACGCGCGTTGACGCTTGCGGAAATTATTCCGTCAAAGCATCGCTGGCAAACTTTTCTCAGCACCTTGCTCTTTGCCTTGGGAGTGGTATTTCTTCTTGCCGGTGTTATCTTCTTTTTTGCCTATAACTGGGCGCAGATGGGGCATTTTATAAAACTTGGCCTGCTGCAGGCGGCCATAGCCGCAACAGTGGCGATCTCATGGCATAAAGGCTTAGAGCATCTTTCTGGCAAGTTCACATTATGGGCAGCCTCCGTGCTGGTCGGACCTCTACTGGCAGTGTATGGACAAACCTATCAAACCGGGGCTGACCCCTATGAACTCTTTTTCGGATGGGCGATTTTGATTATCGGATGGGTCGCGATCAGCCGTTTTGCTCCACTCTGGCTCTTCTTCTTGATACTCCTGAATACCAGCCTGATCTTGTATTGGACGCAGATCTTGGATATGACGCGTTGGACTTTTGCTGGAATGTGTGAGACCTGCTTTTTGTTGAACGCCGGCGCCTTAATCGCCTGGGAATGGCTGGCCGCTCCTAAGATCCCCTGGCTTTCCGGACGGTGGATTCCTCGTCTTTTAGTCTGCGCCTCAACCGCGTTTTTAACGATCCCAACCATCTCATGTATTTTTGATTGTGCCGCTGAGCCTTTTTTACTTCTGGCCCCCATCCTGTATTTCAGCTTCATTGCTGCCTGTTTATGGTTCTATCAGCGCGGTATTCATGACTTATTTATGCTTGCAGCCGGTCTGTTTAGTCTTATCATTATCATCACTGCATTTTTTATCAAGATGTTGGGAGAGGGGTTTATCTTTTTGATGTTCTATAGTTTTTTAATCATTGTACAAACTGCGGCCGTCGTTTTCTGGCTGCGGAAAGTTGAAAAAACCTGGAGGGACGCCGCATGAGATCCGCACCATGGACATTGCGCGAACTGCTTGAACGCCTTGAGCACGAGGGTTTCATCACCTCCGAGGCGCTCTCTGGCATTCAGCGCGCCCTTTCGTCCGAATCTCTGGTCGATTCTTCTCCCTGGTACATCCGTGTTCTGGTTGGTCTCAGCGCCTGGGTTGCCGCCCTCTTGTTTCTGGCATCTTTGTTTGGATTCCACATCTTTGATTCGCCAATGTCAACGATAATTATTGGCTTCATTTTCATTCTCATTACATTGTCTGTTCGGCGATACACAGATCATTTATTCCTGAACCAATTAGCCTTTGCTGTGAGCCTTGCAGGTCAATTTTTGTTAATTGGAGGAATCGGAGCCAAAACCGAGAGTCTCAGTCTTGCTGCAAGCGCCGCGATCATTCTTGAATGCCTGCTGCTCATAGGGTATCCTGATCCAATCCATCGGTTTTTTTCGGTAATTTTTAGTTTCGCCGCCATCGTTATGTTGTTGTATGATCTGGATATCGCCAATGCGATTCACCTGCTCATTCTACTTGCCGCAGGTGGTGGGCTTTTCGGGTGGGAGCAAGAAGCAGCCTTTCTAACCGGAAAGTATGCTGAGTTTTTTGCGCCGATAGGATATGGATTGACCACAGTGTTATTTTTTCTGCTGATCCCGTCAATTTTGCCGGATCTTCCGGTTTCCTCGTGGTGGGCGTCAACCATCGGATTGCTCCTTCTTCTTCTGGCTCTAGAGGCTCATCTGCTTGTATTTCATCAGGTTGCCATTACCCAGCCCATTGGAATTATCCTTTTCATTGGAACGGTGCTTATCTCCATTCCATTTTATACTGCCCCGGGTGTTATTGCGGCATTCTTAGTGCTGTTGATCGGTTTTCATCGAGGAAATCAGCTTCTCATGGGATTGGCATGCATGTTTCTGGTCGTGTTTCTTGTGGCATTCTATTATCATCTGGATTTAACGTTATTGGCGAAATCGGCGGTATTGATCATAAGCGGAGCTGGGCTGCTCGGGTTGCGTTTCTTATTCAAACAATTCGTGCAGCAGCCTTCGAATCATCATGCGTAACGCGATCTTATGGATCACAACCCTGATTGTTTTCATGGTTGTGAATGTGCAGATTGTCCAAAAGGAATTTCTGCTCAAGCAGGGTATCACCATGCTGCTGCGCCTGGCGCCTGTGGATCCGCGCTCATTAATCCAGGGCGATTACATGGCTCTGCGCTACGATCTCCCTGATTTTCTCCAGGAGGCTTCGCTGCCGCGCAACGGGCAGGTTGTTGTCCGTCTTGATGAACACCAGGTTACGACAATTTTGCGTGTTCATACTCCTGGCCGACCGCTTATCGAGGGAGAATATCTCCTTCGTTATCGTCGGCGTGCAGGCAGCGTTCAATTAGGCTCTAAAGCGTTCTTCTTTCAAGAAGGACATGCCGACTATTACGCCAATGCCTGCTACGGCGAACTTCGAGTAAGTGGTTCAGGCGAAAGCATCCTGGTTGGTCTGCGCAACAATGACCTTCAGCCTCTGGGACCTCTACAGGAGAAATGACTATCTCAGGCTTTTCAATGAAAATTTTGTTGACTCCATGACGCCCCTCTTTTCCTCTGGTAAAAACGGAGCATCTTTTTCATAACCGCATCAAATTTGTGTAACTACAAGAAGTTAGAATAAACATCGGAGTTTTGCTTTTATTCCATTCCTGTAGTTACCTGTACATGAAAACCAGCTACCTTTCGAGAGAAGAACGACAAAAAGGGACCCGCTACTATTTGAACTGGGCGACCTTGAACGGATTAGGCTTTAGCTTTCTTGGAGACACGACCGTGTACCTCATGGCGATCCATTTTGGAGCCAGTAATACGCAGCTCGGCTATCTTTCTGCCATGGCCTATATGAGCGGTCTGGTACTCTTAATCGTCCCCCGTCTTTTAGCCGGGGTCAATCTGGTCACGATCCATTTTTACGCCTGGATTATTCGCGGCGTTTTTTGCCTGTTTTACGGCTTATTATTTTTTTTGAAAGGCGAAATTGCTATCAGTCTGATTCTCGATATTCATACGCTTTTTTGCATTGCCAGGACTTTCGGGGTGGCGGTATCATCGCCCATCCAGCAGACCATAAGCACTGCCGCAACAACCGGTGAAATTGTGGTTCGCACGTCGAATCGGTTTCAAACCACGCGATTCCTCTCGCAATTTTTTAGTTTTCTGATTTTATCGGTCAAAGAATTTTCCGGAATTCTGGGATACCTGATTCTGATCGGCATCGGCGTTATCGTGAATACCCTGTCCGCCTTCTCTTTAAAGCATATTCCCTGTCGAGAAGTTGTGGAATATCGGCGCGGTCAAAATATTTTTGTGATTTTAGTCCAAAGCCTGAAAGACCGGGAACAAGCCTTAACATTATTTGTGAAATGGCACACCCTGAGTATTGTGATTATTTTAACCTTTATGGTACCATTTTTACGAAAATTTGCTCATTTCCCTTCGAATGTAATTTTTTTATATACCCTCACCGGCACCCTGGCGACGGTATCAGCCAGTTATATGCTGCGCCCCTTTACCGATCGAATTGGCAGCCGGCCGGTCTTGATTTTCACCTCCTTTATTCTGGTGTTCCTCTCCATCCTCTGGGGTGTTATGCCGATCACCCTTCATTGGGCAGGGTTTTTTGTGCTAGGGTTTTTCACCACTTTTTTTCAGGGACTCTTACTTTTATTAAGTTCACGCCTGGAATTAAGATCTATTCCAAGAAATGATAAAATCGGATATGTCTCGATGATGAACTTTTTTTCCGCAGTGATCTCGTTAATTATTGGCTTGCTGGCCGGGGTGCTGGCGGATATCGGTGAGGGGGCAACCTTTTCCATACTCAATCCTTATGGTTTTACCTTCTTGCTGGGCGCCATTCTCTCAGCTCAAAACGGAATACTTAGCCTGTTTTTACAAGATACCGGCAGCTTGTCGGTGAAAGAAACCGCCAATATCTTGTTTTCGAATCGCAACCTCAGAGCCTTTTTAGATGTGTATCAATTTAATATGACGGAAGATCCGATTAAGCGCAAGGCAACCCTGCTTTCAATCGGCAAAAGCGACACCATTGTTGCCACAGATGAAATTCGAAGAATTCTCAAGACCCCGCTTTCATCAGAAAAAGACGATATTTTGAAATCCTTATTTGCGTATCCTAAACCAGCCTTGCTGCCTGATATTCTGGAAGAAGCTTCCAGGGAGTATTCCTATTACCGCCTGACCGCTATCTTTGCACTGGGGGCTTATCCGGGCGACGAAGTTGAAACCTTTCTCCTTCAATTACTCACGCACCCTTTGCCAGAAATCCGTTCAACCGCAGCTAAATCGCTCGCCCGAATCGGAAATACCAGCGCATTACCCTTTGTGCGTCAACAAGCTCACGACGATACTTTAGGCGTTTCGGATCGCTTGAATTATCAAATCGCCCTCTGCCTGATGGATCGTTCAGGAGAACACCTTGAGCAGCTCTTTCAAAATGCGGATCATCGCAGAGGGGAGATTTTTGAACAGTCGGTGCTGGCCTTAACAGCCAGAATGTTCGACTTTGATCCTCCTCTTTCAGAATTATACCAGGAGGAAAACCTCAAATCTGGCGAGGGACTGGCACAATTGCTGGAAGAAGCGAAACAATTGACTCCATTTTTTGAGCATGAAGCCCAGCTGCTGGATTATTATCAACACGGGAACTATTCGGAAATCTGGCAATGGTGCCGCGATCACCTTCCCCATTTTACTGAAAAAAATCGCTATTTTTATCTCAGAAAGGCGATCGTCCAGTACGATCTTCGTGAAGCGCATAAAACGCCAACACTGGCGGCCCTGTATTTTACGTATCAGATCATTCTGACGCAATCATAATTCACTTAAATTTTGATTTTTCACAAGAATTAAACTTGACAAAATTACATTACCATTATTTTACCATTATTTACATTAAAAATAATTGTGAATAATGATAAATATGAACATATTTGTAAAAAGGAGAGGACAGATTATGGCTGGAAAAGATGGAATTCGTAATTGGTTGACCACCGATTATCCGGGAGTTGTGTTTGAAGATACACAGGTGGGGCGCATGAAAAAGGCCCTGTTTGACGCCTCAGATCAAGAAATTGAGAATATTCTGGCAGAATACGGCATTCCGTCGGAATCTGAGCTTGGCAAGCCCGGATGCTATCTTCAGACGACCGTTCGCGCCCAGGTGATTGAGAATCGCCGCAAAAACGACATCGTGTTTGTGCCGGTCGGCTGCACTGAAAATCACGGCATGCACACGGTTTCAGGCCTCGACACCCTGATGGTCACTCAGATTGTGGAAGGCGTGCGCCGCTATACCGCGAAACGAGGCGCGCCGTGTTCACTGGCATTTCCCCCACTCACCTACGGTTCTCATCCGTATCACCACTTAGGAATGCCCGGCACGGTAATGCTTGAGGAAGATGTGACACGCAAAATTATGATGCAGGTCATGCTGGGTTTGTGGAATGACGGCTTCCGCAAACAGATTTGGATTAATAACCATGGACAACTCTGGGTACTGGAATCAGCTATCCAGGAATTTCAGAAAAAATATCAGTTGCCAGGAATTTATCGGATTCTGGATTGGCACCGTGGCGTACGTGAATTTTTCGCAACTGAAGATCGCGGCGGAAAGTTTGACACCAATTTCGTCCATGCTGATGAATCCGAAACCGCTGTGGCACTCTTGGCCTTCCCGAAAGGGATGGTTGATATGTCGAAAGCAGTATCAACCGTTGGCAAAGGCGTGTCCTATCTGCCAGGCGGCCATTTTGACACCTCGGTCGATCCTTATCGCCGCCCGCACAAATGGTCAGAGGGACAGGGACATTTTGCCATCGAACTATATGGGACCCCGGAAGGCGTGGTCGGCGATGCCACGGCGGCCACTGCGGAAAAGGCCAAACGACCGATTGCTGCAATTTTAAAATATTTAACCCTGATTCATGATGAAATTCTGGAAGCCTTCCCGGCAGGTAAGCTGCCCCCGGCCGATATGGTAACACATCGTGACGCCAAAGAAATGGAACCATTCTTGAAAGAACCGCAAAGTAAAGGCTGGAGACCGATTTACGCGCTGAAACAGCTTATCGGCAATTAGGGCATTTTTAAGATGAAAAACCGGGTTTTTTGAAAAAACCCGGTTTTTGCGTCATGGACCAGCTTTCGACCAGCTTTGGCGCTTCTATTGTCAAATAGGCAAATTCGCGTTAGAGAAATCGGCTGAGGCGGGGGAGGAAATCATTGACATCAACAGGTTTTTGCAGGTAATCGGCGGCGCCGAGTTCGAAAATCTGGCGGCGCACGTCCAGATCTTGCGAAGCGGTCAGAAAAATCGTGGGAGGTACTTTATTTCCCAGGCGTTTGCGTAATTCACGGAACACAGTAATGCCATCCATCTCGGGCATCATATAATCGAGAATAACCACCACTGGATTCGCCTCTTCTATTAAATTCATGCCATCGTCCCCATTGAGCGCATACCTGACCTTCACATGCGGAACATGCTTGGTCAAAATGCTTTCCAGGGATTTCACCACAAACAGTGAATCATCAATAATGACAATAACAGCTTCAGTCACTGGCAGGGTAAAGGTAAACGTGCTACCGATTCCCACCCGGCTTTCCGCCCAGATCGCGCCATTGTGTAATTCGACCAGATTTTTACAGATTGCCAGACCAAGCCCGCTGCCACGTTCCCCCCTTGTCCCCTGGGTTTTGATCTGCTGGTATTTATTGAATAATAAGGAAAGATGTTCAGGTTGAATTCCTTCCCCCGTATCCTCAACAGAAATCTTAAGCGTATGCTCCTCGGCTTTTTCAAGTCGGATAGTTACCTTACCGCCCGGGTTTGTGAATTTAATAGCATTCCCAACCAGATTATTGATTACCTGACTGATTTTGGGGACATCAATCCTGAGGCGGGGTAAATGCGGGACCGCATTCACAGAGAGTTCAATATTTTTATTGTTCGCTAATACCCGTAAAGTCTGATAACATTGCCGAATAACCGTCGGCATGTCTGCCAGGGTCGGTTTCAATTCGAGTTTCCCGGATTCAATCTTCGCGACATCCAGCAAATCATTGACCAGTTGAAGCTGCTGAGCGCCCATATTTTGGATATCGGTGACCAATTCATGCTGTTCATCGGTTAAGGGGGTATCCAGAAATTCATCATTCAAAAGAATTTCGGTGGCTCCAAGAATAGCGGAAAGCGGAGAACGCAAATCATGCGACACAATAGCGACAAAATCGTCTTTGAGCTTATTCAATTCTTCCAGGCGTTTCCGCGCTTTAAGCTCCTGTTCATACAGCATGATATTCTCGATTGTCATACCAATCTGATTGCCAAGAGAAAGCAGTAATTGCAGATCATCCTCGCTCAGTTGACGCAGCGATTTACTAAATAATATCATAATCCCAAGCGCGACGTCTTTGGCCTTCAAGGGAATACTCCACAAAGTGCGAAATTCTAAGTCGATCAGAGCTGTTTGACTATATTGCGGATGATCAACAATATTCTCAATGATGACAGGTGCTTTGGCGTCAAACTCCTGCTGTGTGCCGAGTTCTTCGAGAATATCGAGCAGATCAAGGATGTTATGTTCGATCGATTCATTTTTTGACTCAGAGGTTCGACAGCTTTTCAGAAAAAACCCATTGTTTTCAGGTTCGAGCACATACACACCACCGGCATCAAGATGCATAATTTCTAAAACGCTGTCAATGACCTGGTGCAAAATATCATCCAGATTCAGAGATTGACCCACAATTCTGGCAATGGTATTCAACGCTGACAGGCGTTCGTTCTGTCGGCGGATTTTTTTCTCAAACTCTTTAATCGAGCCAATATCTCTGGCAATGCCACCCACGCCGACAAATTGCTGGCGACTGTTATACATGGGATAGCAGTTAATGGAATACCAGCGAAAGCGGATCTTATCCTGGTGCATTAAACGACATTCCAGGCCCTTAATTGATGTTCCGCCGATTACTTTACGGATGCCAGCCATTACACGAATTAAATCCTGCGGGTGTACAAATTTGCTGACATTAATTCGCTGCTCTTCCAGATCTTCGCGTGTATAGCCTAGTTGTTCTTCAACAGCAGGGCTGGCGAAATTCAGAACTCCCTGGGGGGTAATCCGAAAAACAATATCGCCTGACGCATCAATGAGGGTTCTGAAATTCTCTTCCGATTCTTTTAATAACTGTAATTCAGAAATTGCTCGCGATCTGGTTTCCTCTTCAGTCCATAGAGCAGTCTTTTCAGCTCTTGCGTCAGATGCGAAAAATTTTTGCCGGACTCGCCGGCATAAAAGCGAAAGCACATCAACATCAAAGGGTTTTTGTAAATAATTATAGACTCCGATTTTTCTTAGTTCGGCAAGAAGTTCAGGATTCATTCCCTTCCCCATCATAATCACGGCGGAATCCGGAGACGTGTCTTTTATCCAATACAGAAGCGAGAGGTTTTGAATGTGAGTCAGCGTATCATCTAGAAACACCAGCTGCGGTCTTTGTTCCTGAATACACGCCATAACTGCATCGGCTTCTTCTAACACTTGAATACAAGAGCATTCCTGCGCTATGCACTGCTGAATTTTTACGCTAAGCTGCTTATCGGTTGAGGCAATAAGGATTTTAAAATGAACGTCTTCAAGCAACCGATGAGATTCAATCGCGATTTTATCAAGTTCATGATGAATCACTTCTAACAAACGTTGTTGTTCGTCTCGTCCATACAGAGCAGCCACGATTCTGATTCCATCAGGAACCGCTGCTTGCGAAGCCTCGTGCGGAAGGGCATACAAAACAACCGGAAGAACAGTATAGCACCTCTTCTGCGCGTCTCGAATTTTTTGTAATTGCTGAGCATCAAATGTCGGAAGCTGATCTGAAACAATGATATTGGGGAGATGGTGCGGCAAAAATTGGAGGATGCCAGGCCAATCGGGCGTAGTCCGAACGTGCTGGAAGCCATATAATAAGCATTGTTCCTTCAGAATATTCGCCAGGGTCTGATTCTGACTGACAATCGCAATCAGCCTGTGAAAAATCTCGGTTTGGTGAGTATTCATACTCTTTTAGCGCCCATTCACTCATTCTGTAGATTGTGGAGATGAAAAATAATGAATTGTTTCATATCATCGTCCGTATGTTCTATTTACATGAGAACAGCGAAACCTCGAAAAGTTTAATATTAGAAGAGAGTTTCTCGAAAATTCCCCGCTATATCAGTTTATAACGTTTCAGTTTCCGCCAAAGAGTTGTGCGATCGATGCCAAGCACCCGTGCAGCTTGTGTTTTGTTCCATTGCGATTGTTCAAGAGCCTTCACGATCGTTTGCATCTCCATATCGTGCAAACGGCTGGATGAAGCCACCGGTTTCGGAGCAGCAGGCGTGGTATTCAAAAAAGCTGGTAAAAACTCCGGCAGCAATTCTTCTTCTTTACATAAGATTAACGCATGTTCAAGGATATTTTGCAATTCGCGAATATTTCCGGGATAATCATACGCAATCAGGTGTTTCATCGCCTCTGTGTGGACTGAGCGGACATTTCTGTGCATCGTGTGATTCAATCGCTGCAAAAAATGATCAACCAGCAGCGGAATATCTTCTTTATGCTCACGCAGAGGTGGGATGAGAATTCTGACCACATTGATGCGATAATACAGATCCTGGCGAAACTGTCCGCTTTCGATGAGCTGCTCCAGATGTTGACTGGTTGCGCTAATAACGCGCACATCTACCAGCTCGGTTTTGGTGCTGCCTAAAGGTTCGAAGGTGCCTTCCTGGAGCACGCGCAGCAATTTGACCTGCATCGCAGGCGAGATATCGCCGATTTCATCAAGGAAAATGGTGCCCTGGTGCGCGAGGTGAAAGCGTCCGGGCTTATCTTGTCTGGCATCAGTAAATGCGCCGCGCACATAACCGAACATTTCCGATTCGAGCAGATTATCGGGCAGTGCGCCGCAATTGACGATTACCAGACGTTTGTTGTGACGCACACTCAATTGGTGAATTGCGCGGGCAAAGAGTTCTTTGCCAGTGCCGCTCTCACCTTGAATAAGCACAGAAGCTTGACTTTGGGCAATATCCGGTAAAATATCAAAAAGCTGCAAAAATTTGGGATGTTTGCTGATAATGTCTTGAAACGAATATTGCTGTGCCACTTCCCGGGTTAAACGTTTAATCAGCGACATATCTCGAAAGGATTCTACCCCTCCGATAAAATTACCCTCATGATCGCGCAGCACCGCAGTGCTGATACTTACCGGAATTTCTTCATTTTCGGAATTCAAGATATTGATATCCCGATGAATAATTTGTTTTCCTGTTTTTAAGGTTTCTCGTAAGGCGCAATTTTCAAAACAGACATTGGCACGAAAGATTTCACAGCAGAATTGGCCAATCGCCTCGTCGCGCGAAAACTTCGTAATTTCTTCGGCTGCTCGATTAAAGGAGGTAATGCGGAATTCTTTGTCGACGGTAAACACTCCATCAGCGATACTATCGAGAATCAAATCAACAAATTGTTCGTGTTCGAAATGTAACATGGAGTAAAGGCCTGAAGTTAGCGCATTCACAAGTAAAATCGCCAACTTTTTACCTATTATGTTTGTTGTTTCAAGACAATCTTAAACCGTTATCGCGCACTCCTGAAAATTGTCAATGAAACACACCGCATGTGTTTTTTTTCATTTTTAATTACTCCTTTTATCAAGCTCCCTGTCTAACAAGCAACGTTCGAAGAAAAGGGCGTATCGAGACGCTACAGCAGGCATTCACGCCTCAAAAAACAGTAATGGGATCACCATGGAATTCCCATTATGACACCTATGTTGAAAAAATTCTTTGTTCTTTGTATGATTTTATTGACAATTCTTGGAACGATGGCATTGACATCTTGTACAGTAAAGCAGCAGGATCGCGGTCGAACATATTTTCCTGAAGGTATTTGGGACGAATTTGAATAAATTCATTGTCCTGAATACCGGTACTCTGAGGTGTCAATGATGGCTAAAAATCGAACGATTTACGTTTGTCAAACCTGTGGATCTCAATCACCCAAATGGATGGGGCGTTGCCCCGATTGTGGAGAATGGAACTCGATGGTGGAGGAACAAGATGTCAGCAGCGCCTCCACAACTACACTGGAAAAAGTGAAAGCGCGTTCGCAAGCTGCCCCGCTTCCGATCACTGAAATTGCGTCGGCCAAAGATTTTCGGTTCTCATCCTCGATTCGAGAATTGGATCGTGTGTTAGGCGGAGGGATCGTCCCCGGCTCCGTTGTTCTGATCGGAGGCGATCCCGGCATTGGCAAGTCAACGATTTTGCTTCAAATGACCGGCGGGTTAAGCCGCGCCGGGTTGCGCACCTTGTATGTATCGGGCGAAGAATCGTCGCGTCAGATCCGTTTACGCGGAGATCGGCTGGGGAGCTTACATCCGAATGTATATGTGCTTACGGAAATTTGTCTGGAAGATATTTTGGCGCAGGTTGAAACCCTGAAACCGGATGTGCTGGTGATTGACTCCATTCAAACAATGTACACCTCCGCGCTCAATTCTTCGCAAGGCAGCGTCAGCCAGGTACGTGAAGTGGCAGCCCAGCTTATGCTGTTTTCAAAACAGACCCATATTTCGACCTTCATTGTGGGTCATGTGACCAAAGCCGGCTCTATTGCCGGGCCAAAGGTGCTGGAACATATTGTTGATACCGTGTTGTATTTTGAGGGGGAACGTCAGCATATTTATCGCATTCTGCGCTCAGTCAAAAACCGATTCGGATCGACCAATGAAATTGGTGTATTTGAAATGAAAACTTCCGGCCTGGAAGAGGTTAACAATCCGTCGGCCATGTTTTTAGCGGAACGCCCGGCCGAGCAGGTAGCAGGCTCCGCAGTTACCTGCTGCATGGAAGGTACTCGCCCGATTTTAATTGAACTGCAAGCGCTTGTCACTCCTACCAACCTGGGCACCTCACGCCGTATGACCAAAGGCATTGACGTCAACCGGATCGCGCTCTTGATCGCGGTGCTTGAGAAAATCGTTGGCCTGTTTCTGCAAGCTCAGGATGTGTTTATTAATGTCGTCGGCGGCGTCAAAATTGATGAACCGGCGGTTGACCTCGGCTTAGCTCTGGCCATGGCTTCCAGTTTTAAGAATATTCCTCTGCCCTCACAGACCATCATGTTTGGCGAAGTCGGGCTGGCCGGCGAAATCCGAACCGTCCCCTACATTGAACAGCGATTGCGAGAAGCAGAAAAGCTCGGATTTATCCGATGTATTCTGCCGCTTCACGCCCAAAAACATCTCTCGTCAACGTTTGCGATTCAAACGCTTGGCGCGGCCTCGCTCGCCGATGCCATCGAAGCTGCATTCACCCTCTAATTGCTTTCTGATTTTTTTCAAAACGCTTTTTCCCTTGACACACCATTGACTTTTCCCTATGCGGTTCATAGTATTTAGTATACAAACGATTACCCCTAATTTTTCATACGCGAGAATATCAAGAATTTTGCTTGATCGGGGCGATCCTTGCCCAAGTATCAGGAAAAATTTTATTGTTATTGACTTAAGGGAGGACAACATCAATGCCATTAAAAAAAATTGCCTTCATGGACACCTCTTTTCGTGATGGGTTTCAGTCTGTGTATGGAGCCAGAGTGATCACGGAAGACTTCTTACCTGCGGTAGTTGCCTCGGTTGAAGCCGGCATTACGCACTACGAATCGGGTGGAGGCGCGCGATTTCAAAGTTTATTTTTCTATTGCAATGAAAGCGCGTTCGATATGATGGATAAATTTCGGGAAGCCGTCGGACCGGATGTCAATCTCCAAACTCTGGCGCGAGGAATTAATGTGGTCGGGTTATCACAGCAGCCTAAAGATATTATTAAAATGCACGCTGAGTTATTTAAGAAGCATGGCGTCACCACCATTCGCAATTTCGACGCTCTGAATGATATCCGTAACCTCGATTACTCCGGAAAATGTATTCATGAAGCCGGCCTGAAACATCAAATTGCGATTTCACTGATGGGGCTGCCGCCGGATACACCATCCGAAGGGGCGCATTCACCGGAATTTTATCTGGAAAAAGTCAAAGCGATTGTCGAATCGGATATTCCTTATGATTCGATCGTGTTCAAAGATGCGAGTGGCACCTGCCCACCCAGAACAGTTTATGAAACCATCAAAAAAGCCAGAGATGTTGTTGGTCCTGATACCGTTCTGTGGTTTCATACGCATGATACCGCTGGATTAGGACTTTCGTGTATTATGGCGGCTATCGAAGCCAGCGCCGACGGAACGGATCTGGCCAAATCGCCAGTGAGCGGCGGCACATGCCAACCGGATATTCTTGGACTCTGGCACACCCTGAAACACACGGAATATACCATTGACATTGACTATGAAAAAGTGCTCAAAGCAGAACGTATTTTTGAAGATTGCATGAGCAAGTACATGATGCCGCCAGAAGCCAAACAAGTTTCGCCGAATATTGTGTTGTCGCCGATGCCTGGAGGAGCTTTGACCTCGAATACCTTAATGATGCGGGATACGAATACGTTACATCTTTATCCTCAAGTGATCCACGAAATGTCGGAAGTCGTGGCTCGCGGCGGGTTCGGCACCAGTGTGACCCCGGTGTCGCAATTCTATTTCCAACAAGCGTTCATGAATGTCGTGCAGGGGAAATGGAAGAAAATTGTTGACGGTTACGGCAATATGGTGCTCGGTTATTTCGGCCATACCCCCAGAACACCAGATCCTGAAATTGTTAAAATTGCGGCTGAACAGCTTGGTAAAGAGCCTTTTAGAGGCGATCCACTGGATGTGCTGGAAGATGGAATCCCGAAAGCCAGAAAAGTGCTGGAAGACAATGCGCTTCCGCTCACAGATGAGAATATCTTCATTGCAGCCACCTGCGGCGACAAAGGCGTCACTTTCTTAAAAGGCGACGCAAAAGTTAACGTCTATTACAAAGAAGAAGAGAAAAAACCAGAGTCTGCCAAAGTAGCGACTGCCGCAACACCTGCTCCGATTACCGGACCGCGTGAATTTTCTGTCAATGTCAATGGACAGATGTATCATGTTGGCATCAGTCCGGCACAATAAACTTTCCTCTCATTTCCCCCTCTTAATCCCTCCGCAAGCGGAGAAGGTCAATCCGTTTCCTTCCGCTTGCGGGGGGATAAAGGGGAATAACAAAAAAACTGTCTGAAACATGGGTTATAAGTAAGCGTCAAGAAATTTTTTGAACTTGTGTTGAGAAAAAACGTGATTATCAGGCAAAAGTCAGAAAATCCTTGCTTACAAAAGATCTTTTAGCTAATTATGAGCGTTCCTCGCATACGTCCGTTAGCATTGTGTATCTTTCAAAAAGATCAGCAGCTTTTGGTATATGAAGGCTATGATCCTGTAAAACAAGAAACTTTCTATCGCCCGCTCGGCGGCGGCATTGAATTTGGCGAACAGAGCACACAAACCGCTGTGCGCGAGATGCGAGAAGAGTTGCATGCAGAGATCTGCAATCTCCGCTATCTCGGCTGCTTAGAAAACATTTTTGTTTATAACGGTATTCCCGGCCATGAACTGATTCAGGTTTATCGGGCGGAATTTGTCGATTCCGGTTTGTATGACGGCACACCGCAGGCCTCTGAAATTGATGGCAGCCCGATTAAAACCGTTTGGAAATCCTTAGAGGATCTGAAAATCGGGAAATCGCCCTTATACCCCACAGGATTATTGCAATTATTGACTGCAAGTGAATGCCATGCAGATCCGTTTTAAGCATGTTACTTTCAGCTATCATGCGGCAACGAACGAACAGGCCGCGCTGAAGGATGTTGATTTGACTATTGATACTGCACGGGTTCTTGGTATTTGCGGCGCGACCGGGTCGGGCAAATCAACTTTTATCCGTCATTTGAACGGTATTTTGAAACCAACCACAGGACAGGTTTGTGTAGACGGCGAAAACCTGCACCAATCAAAAGCTGCCCTCCGACACGCCCGCCAGCGAATTGGGATGACCTTTCAATTTCCTGAACGGCAGCTTTTCGGGAGAACGGTTTGGGAAGAATTAGCGTATACACTAGAGCAGCATCGCATTGCTGCCGAAGAAATCGAACAACGGATTTTAACGACAGCCCGGATGCTGCGCTTTGACATCGAACGCTTACGCGACCGTTCGCCATTTTCCCTGAGTCGCGGTGAACAGCGCAAACTTGGGATCGCTGTTATGTTGACCTTACAGCCGGAATTAGTCGTACTCGACGAGCCGACTGCCGGCATGGATCGCCGTAACGCCATATATCTGCTTGATCTTTTACACGACTTACATCAGCACCAATACATGAGTTTGATCCTGGTTTCCCACGAGCTTGACCTGTTCATGCGATATATTGAGGATCTCCTCGTGCTGCGTCAGGGACAGATTGCATTTTATGGCCCCGCGCGGCAGGCCATCCGTTCAGTCGAATTATTAGAACAAAGCGGGCTGCTATTACCGCCGTTACAGCGTACTTTCGCATTGCTGCAGAAAAGATTTCCCAAACTCTGCCCCGATGTTATAACTGTTGACGATGCAGTGGCAGAAATAGCGAAGATTCACCGCGATAAAACCTTTCATGCAAGCAACTGATGCAAAAAGCAATGGCCAATGGTTTATTCTGGCCGCTTCAATTCTATGGGGAACGAATGGTACGGCCCAGGCTTTTGCGCCCGCCGGATCGAATCCGCTGGCGATTGGCGCATTACGCATCGTGATCGGAGGAATCGCCCTGATTAGTCTGGCGGTATTGCGCGGGTCATTCAGGAGAGGGCTATTGCTGCCGTTCTGGCCGACCGCAGCAGCCGGTATCGGCGTGGCCCTGTATCAGTTTTGTTTCTTTGCCGGAGTTGCGAAAACCGGTGTAGCTGTGGGCACAATTGTCACCATCGGCAGTTCTCCGATTTTTGCAGGAATTTTAGACTTCCTGGTGCGCAAAGAGCGTCCTGGTTCACTCTGGGTGGTTTCAACAGTGCTGGCCATTGTTGGCTGTGGTCTGCTAAGTCTGCCCGGAGGCCGGGTGAATGTTGATATAATCGGTATCGTACTGGCCCTTGGCGCCGGCGCATGCTATGGAATCTACGCCATATTCAATAAAGGACTGATCCGCTCAAATCCGCCGGAAGCTGTAACGGCCATGATATTCTGCGCCGGGGCTGTCGTCGTCCTGCCGGTGCTGCTGAAAACTGACCCACATTGGCTGCTGCAGCCTCGCAGCCTGTTAGTGGTGCTGCATTTAGGGATCATCACGACCGCCGGTTCTTATACCCTTTTTGCCCACGGTTTACAAAGCGTCTCCGTCGCCGCGGCTGTCACCCTGACCCTGGCGGAACCCTTAACAGCCAGCCTTTTAGGGTTGATGATCCTGGGCGAACGCTTGACTTTGCCGGCTTTTTTGGGTATTGGGCTAATTTTCGGCGCATTAGCCTTACTTTCCTGGGAGACCAGACGCGCTCAGGCTGTTTCAGCCAGAACCGGCTGCTCTTAAGGATAAGCTCTTGCGCGGTCTTGGCAGCTTTTTTGTTTGTACAGCACGTTTTACTTCCAGAGTTCTAAGAACAGCATCCTCACATGTCAGAATGAATTTGCTTATATAGCAGATTCCCCCATGCCCGGACGGCCGATAGCTGTAAAATACAAGTCAGTCTTCAGATACAAATCGTCAATCTGATCCGTTGAGGAGGCGTAAGAATCCTGACGCTGCATATAGATCTCCACATGATCGGCCCCGGCGTCTCGCGCAAGAGTTGCCAGGCGTTTGGAAAATCCATCTTTAACAATCAGGACGCCTTCTTCCAAATCGTCAAAATCCTGATACCCGTCGGGCAGATAAAAACGAAACACTGAACGCTCAGAGCCTTCCAGGTGATGTACCAGCACCCGGCTGCGCTGAATCACGCCGCCCACCACCGCGCCGACCGCGTTGGCGACTTCTGAGTAGGCCGGAATGACGCCTTCGGTATGCAGCAATCGGACGCTCTGAGGAATGTACGCTTCCACTGGCGCGCCAATCGCCACCACCGGCGACTTTAAACGAATCTGGCAATCCAGTGAAGGAGAAGCCTGTTTGTCCAATGCCAGATGTAACAAGGTTCTGGCGGTCGGTTCCTGTTCCCAGTTTGGCAGGGATGTTTTCTGACTGAGCACTTTGCCGAGCAGTTCTTGCGCGATGCGTTCTGAAACTGCTGTAACGACTTGCTGACACAATTCTTCCGGTGTCATATCAAGCCGCTCCGCCAATAATTCCGCGCCCAGTCTAGCCGCCTCACAACTCCAGCGTTGGAACTGCCCCAACACGTGCAGCGCATCGGTTGGAGTAAAGCCAGCTTGTAGGATCACCTGATGCGCACTCAAATTGCGTACTTGCTGCACGACTGAAAATTTCAGGCGCGGATCGTTCAGAAACGAGGCCAGCGATTGGGGGCCATTCTTTAATTGGTACAGTAACAGCGCATCCCGGTCTGAAAGCTGTATTCTTCCTGGTCGCTGAGCAAGGACAAAGGTTGCGATGACATCGGTTCGCGGACGGTTGCCGCGCTGATGGCGCAATTCAGAAAGGACGTGCGGATATTGGCTGGCCAGGACGCACAAGGGCATCACACGCCGCGGGCCGATTACGATGTCTGTACGGACTGAGGCGTGCTGATCGGGCAGCGTGACCTGGCTATCCCCACCCAAGCCAATAGTATGAATATCGACCGTTTCGACCATCATCTGCCAGCGGCCGACGTGCGCGCCTTCAGGGTTCAAGCGCGGCCGCCCGCCTTCCAATTGAGCAATATCAGTCGTCGTGCCGCCCACATCAACAACCCACACATCTTCCCGTCCGGCTAAATGCCATGCGCCGACCACGCTGGCGGCCGGGCCTGAAAGGATGGTTTCAATCGGACGCTGCATAGCCCATTCGGCTCGCACCAGCGAGCCATCGCCTTTCACAATCATCAGCGGCGCGGCGATTCCTACGTCATCTAAGGTACGGCGTACCATAACGATCAAGTCGCGCAGCAAGGGGATCAGCCGCGCATTGAGCACGGTCGTTGTAGCGCGACGAATCGAGTTCAACTGCGAGGTCAATTCATGTCCGCATGTAACCGGAATAGCCAGGCCGTCCCTTCGTCCGGTCAATTCTTCAACCAGCGCACGTACCCGCAGTTCGTGGGCCGGATTGCGCACGCTGAAAAATCCGGAAATCGCAAAGGCATCAACCAGGTCGCGCCGCGAAAGAATCGCTGCACGCACAGCCGTTTCATCCAGGGGTTCGGTTTCTTCACCGGCTTCGTTATGTCCGCCGCGGATATAGACTACATCCGGGGTGACAAGGTCCTGCGTAAATCCGTATTTCTGCACTAAATCAGGATCATAGCCGAGCAGTAGCAAGCACACCCGTCCGCCATGGCCTTCAACAATCGCATTCGTCGCCAGGGTGGTTGAAAGCCCAACAAGTTCTATTTGAGCAGGCTTTGTTGAGCGTTCCTGCCCGGCCAGCACCGTCGTAATCGCCTCACGAATGCCCAGAGAGAGATCATGGTAGGTCGTCAAGGCTTTGGCGTGCGCCAGCACACGCTCACCCGCTTGTTCAATTAACACGGCATCCGTATACGTGCCGCCCGTATCAATGCCTAAAGCTATAGACATATTTTCTCCCATCAACATCAAATTTTTATGGTTTTTCCTCTGAGTTCATGATTATTGATTTCCAGGGGACATGTTTGTGCAGACAGGTCGAATCTGTCAAGGTGAATTCTGATCAGGCAAATGCTTTTCAAAGTGAATCAAAAGGATAGACAGCAGAAGCGTAAAAAATGCTTGACGGTTTTGTTGTCTGTGCTAAACATACATATAAATTGGTTCACGTTGACAATTGCTGTCAGCAGAGAGTACAATGGAGGCAAAAGAATATGTTAACACGAAAAGATCGGACAATTGCCAGAGAATTTCAACAACGCTTGATGGCTATTGTGCCTGTGCTTGATATGCGGGTGTTTGGGTCAAGAGCGCGGGGCGACGCCACAGAGGAATCTGACCTTGATGTTTTTATTGAAGTCGAGACGCTGACTAAAACCTTACGTGAACGGATATTCGATCTGGCCTGGGAAGTTGGGTTCGAGATGGATCGCGTTATTTCTACTATTGTAGTTACTCGCGACGACCTCCAACATGGCGCAGCAGGCGCCAATCCCCTGATTCGGCAGGTTGAACGAGAAGGAGTACAGGTATGACGCCGGAACAACTTGACGCATTAATCCGCTATAGAATCGAACAGGCTCACGAAACCTTACGTGAGGCAGATATTTTATATGCTCAATCAGCCTTACGCGGCACGGTGAACCGCGCCTATTACGCGATGTTTTACGCCCTTTTAGCTTTGTTAGCAACAAAACAACTTGGAACGTCAAAGCATAGCGGAGCGATCGGTTTATTCGATCGAGAATTTGTCAAAACCGGAATTTTTTCTCGTGATTTTTCCCGTGCCTTACGAATCGCGTTCGAACGCCGTCAAACGTATGATTATGGTGAAATTATCGAAATAGATGAAGCAACAGCTCAGGAAACCTTAAAGAAAGCTAAGAGTTTTGTTGAAGAAATCGAGAAATATGTGCAGTCCCAGAATGTTCAGGGGGAGATGCCTGAATAACTCATTTAGGGTGGAATTCACCTATCCCTGATATTTCATATAGACGACAACAGATAAAATCCTTGAAACGGGAAAATGAAGAGGATGATGCAGCAGAATTTTGAAGCGGTGTTGAAAGCGTTTGCGGCTGATGTGACGGCCAAGTTTCATCTGAATGTGTCGTTTGGACCGGAAGATCAATTGAAATCGCCGGTGAAGACGGTGTTGGAAGAGGCCGGGAGATTGCTGCATCTCGATATCAACGCAGTCACGGAAGTGCATGTTCGTGAACTGGGCGGGCGGCCGGACATCGGGGTCACGGCGGCGGCGCTGCTGGCGGGTTATATTGAATTGAAAGCCTCTGGCAAGGGCGCAAACCCTGATAAATTTAAAGGCGCGGATAAAGCGCAGTGGCAGAAATTTCAAGACCTGCCGAATCTGCTCTATACCGACGGCAATGAGTGGGCCTTGTATCGCAGCGGAGAACGGGCGGGGAAAATGATGCGCCTGGCCGGGGATGTCACAATTGATGGAACCGAAGCCGTCAATGCGGAGAATGCAGACGCCCTGTTTGAGCTCTTGCGCGACTTCTTGCACTGGCAGCCGATTGTGCCTGCAACTCCAAAAGCCCTGGCGAAAATGCTGGCGCCGGTCTGTCGCTTGTTACGCACTGATGTGCTGGCCGCGCTTGCAGACCTGGGTTCCAATCTCACGATGCTGGCGCAGGATTGGCGCAAATACCTGTTCCCGGATGCGGATGACAAGCAGTTTGCCGACGCGTATGCCCAAACTCTCACGTATGCGCTCTTACTTGCCCGGCTTTCCGGAACCGGGGACATGATGTCGCTCTCGTCCGCGGCCAAATCCTTGCGCACCGGTCACAGATTGCTGGCCGATACCTTAAAAATTCTGGGAGATGAGGCCGCTCTGGAACTGATTGAGGTTCCAGTGGCATTGTTGGAGCGCATTATTGCGGCCGTGGATGTGTCGGCCTTGACGAACAACGCGCAGGATGATCCCTGGCTCTATTTTTATGAGGATTTTCTGGCAGAGTATGACCCGAAAATGCGCAAAGATCGCGGCGTCTATTACACGCCTGTGCCGGTCGTACAGACCCAGGTGCGTTTAGTCGCGGAATTATTGACTACCCGCTTTGACGCTGAATTTTCCTTTGTGGATCCTCATGTGGTGACGCTCGATCCGGCCGCCGGCACCGGCACGTACATCTTGACAGCCGTGCAGCACGCTCTGGCGCAGATCGGGGCTGTAAAGGGCGCAGGCATGAGACGCCGCGCCGCGACGACCGCTGCAAAAAATATCCATGCCTTTGAAATTCTGGTAGGACCTTATGCGGTGGCGCATCTGCGTTTGACCCAGCAAATCCTGAAAGAAGAGGGCGCGTTACCGGCAGACGGGGTGCATGTGTACCTGACTGATACGCTCGAATCCCCTCATGCGATCCCGCCCGGGCACCTGCCGATGATGTACAAGGTGCTAGGGGAGGAACATGTCCGCGCCCAACAGGTCAAGTCTCAAACCTCGATATTGGTCTGTCTCGGCAATCCGCCCTATAGCCGGCAGCAGATGACGCCGGATGAGCAAAACGCTGAAATGCGGCGCGGCGGTTGGATTCGCTTTGGCGAAGATGGAAAAGGCGGTCTGCTGCAAGATTTTCTCGATCCCCTGGTTCCGCTTGGGCAGAGCGTGCATGCCAAAAATCTCTACAACGACTACGTCTATTTCTGGCGCTGGGCCTTGTGGAAGGTGTTCGAGGCCGAGCCGAAACCCGGCATCATCAGCTTTATCACGGCTTCATCGTATCTGCGAGGGCCGGGATTTGCCGGTATGCGTCAGGTGATGCGCCAGACCTTTGACGATCTCTGGATCATTGACCTGGAAGGCGACAACCTGGGGGCGCGCAAAACCGATAATGTCTTTGCCATCCAAACGCCGGTCGCCATTGCTATCGGCGTGCGCTACGGCCGGCCGCAGCCAGAGACGCCCGCTGTGGTGCATTACACCAAAATCGAGGGCACGCAGGCAGACAAGCTTCACGCCCTGGCTGAAGTCGCTAGCTTTGACAGCCTGCCCTGGCGCGACTGTTTGTCCGGCTGGACTGAACCGTTTCTGCCGGTCAGCGACAACGACTACTGGCGCTGGCCCTTACTGACCGACATCTTTCCCTGGCAGGAAAACGGGATGCAATTCAAACGTCTTTGGCCGATTGGCGAGACCATTGAAGTCTTAGAACGGCGTTGGAATGCCCTTTTAAATGCGGCTGATCGAAAGGAAGCATTTAAAGAAACACGAGATCGTAAAATCAGCAAACAATATCCCTCTCTTGATGGTAATCGAACAAGAGACATTGCAATTGCTAATATCAAGACTGGAGAACCAATGCCTACTCCCATTCAATACGCTTATCGGAGTTTTGACCGTCGTTGGGCCATTTTGGATGGAAGGATCGGTGATTTTTTGAGACCCACTTTATATAAAACGCATAGCAACTACCAAATTTACATGAATAGTTTTCTTACTAATGTTCTTGGAGATGGGCCTTCGGCTGTAGCAACGGCCTTGATTCCTGACCTGGATCATTTTCGTGGATCCTTTGGGGCAAAACATGTTATTCCATTATGGAAAGATTCTGTTGCAACAGAGCCAAACATCACCCATCATTTCCTGGATATTTTGAGAAGTACATACAGTCACGCTGTCTCGGCCGAAGATGTGTTCGCCTATTGTTACGCCCTGATGAGTACGCCGTGTTATGTCACGCGCTTTTGGGATGAACTGACCATTCCTGGTCCGCGTGTGCCAGTCACAAAAGATGACGGATTGTTTCAACAGGCCGCCGCGTTGGGGCGCACACTGATCTGGCTGCACACCTACGGCGAGCGTTGTGTCCCCCAGGGAGAAAAACCGGGGCGCGTGCCGCCGGGCAAAGCGCGCTGCAAAGTGGGCACGCCCACGACACAAGCGGAGTATCCTGAAACGTTCTCCTACGATCGTGCCAATCAGGAACTCCACGTTGGAAAGGGCATTTTTGAACATGTCCGGCAAGAAATTTGGGAATTCAGCATTTCCGGATTCGAAGTGATAAAATCCTGGCTGGGGTATCGCATGAAAAACCGTTCCGGGAAAAAATCCTCGCCGCTTGACGATATCCGCCCCGAAACCTGGCAATTCGATGAGGAATTACTGGATCTGCTCTGGGTGCTCGATCATACCATTGACCTGCTGCCGGAAGCGACCGCCGTCTTCGAACGCATTCTGAGCAGCGATCTATTTCCGGCTGCCGCATTCCCGCAACCCACAGCCGCCGAACGGCAAGGCCCCCGGACAACCGCGCAAGCTCAGCCCCTGCCCCTTTTTGCTCAGACAGAAAAGGCGGCTGATTCTTGATGAATGGGGGATGATCAAATTCATTACGGTCGTGGGGAAAGAGTCGCCTGTTGACAACACCATAGCTCTTCGAACTCATTTCCGATTGTTTTAAATTTGCTCTTTTTGATTCCCCGTTTTTTGCCAATCTAAATCAGTTCTCTTCCGACGAAGGTGTCTTCAAGCGGCGTGAATATGTTGTCAGATTAGATCGGAATGCCATTTTGCATCACTTCTTGTAAGAATCCGCTTTCATCATGACTTCTTTCTAAAAGAACAGGTTCGATTCTGTCATCAACTTCTCTTCGTATTTTCCATAACACCGGTCGTGTTGAAAAATAATCCCCCTGGATTGTCTCAACAACAATTGCCACATCAATATCGCTCTCTTCTCGCTGAGTTCCTTGAGCATACGAACCGAATAACATCATCGTGTCAAACCGCATTTCTTGTGACAACAGTTGTTTGTATCGTTGCAGTTTTCTTATAGCTTCTGTTTGATCCATATCTGAAGTTCCTTCGACTTCTCTAACATCTCTTGACATTTTTCGGCTGTTAAACTTTTTAGCAATTGTTCTTTGTGAGTCGGATATCGGCATTCGATATTCATCGGTTCAAGCATGTCTATGAAATTTTTTTGCTCTTCTGAAAAATGGTCATAAATGTCCGCTTTCTTTGCGATGTATGAGAGACTGTGGGAGAATGGTGCTGTCTCACCATGCCGTTTCACAAAATAGGCTTTGAGTATTTTTTCGACAGCCTGATGACTCATAAATCCGACATACAGGTACCGTTTGCTTTTCAGCATGGCCTCAGCCGTCTCCATGTCATAGTCTGAGAGTTCTTTCCAATAATCAATCTGATCTTGCATGTCTTCTATACTCCATAGTTTCTGGCTGCTTGCTTTGTCTTTTGGGGCAACAGTCCGAGCACCATTAAAGTTTCCCGCGCAGCGTTCGGACATGCTTTTGTCTGGAAAGTGTGATCAATTGACGTAACGCTTCTTCAACAGTGACTTTTTGAGTCGCCAAACCAACCAACGACACAACTTCTTCTCTCAATGTCTTCTCAATTCGGATCGTGGCTTGCATGATGATTTCACCTTCTACCTGGGGATGATACTTTTTCAAAATATTCATCATGTCATAGTTAATCCTGATTGTTATGGCGTTATCCGTCAAGAAAAAACTTCTGCTTTCTATGCACAATCGCTATCTAACGTAGGAAAGCTATGGTTTCCTTGCCAAAGTAAGGGATGAGAAACTCGATCTCATTCTGCGTCTCGACAAAATCCTTTTGAATATACACAGTGAGTTCATCAACCGTGAATGTATAGAAATCCTCCGGGTTGACCTTCGGGATCATGTTTTCAGGCGATACCATCCGACCGGACGGTAATTTGACGGCGTTTCATCAGCCTTTGATCACATAAAAGTTTCCGACGGTCAAGACGCCTTCTTTTGAACGAATATACGCTTTGAGTTTCTCGGATAATACAAGTTGTGGTAACATGATCTTGTTCTCCTTGATTAATGTAAAGTGAGATTGTCATTTCGCTCGCGTGGGTTAAAACGTTAGTTTCGACGTGTATCACTCCTCTCAGAAAACAACAAAAAGTTGAGTCAAGCACAGATACAGCCCGGCCAGGATGCAGATGACTGCTGTGATCCTGCGCGCCCAGCGTTCAAAGCTTGTCATTTTCTGAAAAACTTTACCGACCAGATTTGCGGAAAAGGCCAGTAAAAATGCAAATCCCAGGACAGGAATCGCCGTGCCGATGCCATAGAGCGATGGAAACAAGAGCGGTGAACGATGCTGCATTGCCAGTGAAAAAAGACTGCCAAAGAACAATCCGGCTGAAACCGGACAGAAAGACAATGCAAAGATAATTCCCATCAAGCCCGCGCCCCAGATGCCCGCTCGTTCAACCCACGTTTGCAAGCGTTCATTTACCAGTCCGCCTCCAATATTGAGCTTGATGACATCCAACAACAGAATACCAAGCAGAATAAGACCGGGACCAAGCAGATATACCATGAAGGTTTGCAGAAAATTTGCGACCGGAGGAATCAATTGTGTACTTGAAACCAGAACCGCACCTAACACGGTATACGCCAACATGCGGCCAGCCATATACAACAAACCGGCAGAAAACACATAGCCTGTTTGATCGACTCGCCTGCCGATAAATGAAATCGCCGTGATATTAGTTGCCAGCGGACAGGGACTGATCGATGTGAGAATCCCGAACCAGACGGCCAATCCCATATCAAAGAGCAATGGACTCATGAGGGGTGTTCCTCCAGATAATCAAACACTTCCATCTGGACATAGTCTTTAAACGCTTGTTCATCACGCAGCAATTCCCAGACCTTTTGCAGATTTTTCCAGCGGGTTTCTTTCCCTTCTTTCACATCGGAAAGTATGACAGAACGGGTATAAAGCTGATAGTCTTTGATAAAATGCGCATTCTCTGGCGTCTCAACATTGATCACTTTCAGTTCGAGATCGCTGCTTTTGAGTTCGCTGGCAAAAGCTTCTTCTACAGCTTCGCGGGTGTACTGTTCAATTGTCATACAAGATGTGCAGCGCGAATTTCCATGAAAATAGTACACAACAATTTTTCGCTCTGATACAGGCGATTGTTCCTTCGACTGCTGGTCGGCAGACTTCTTCGCAGGGAAATATTCCCATCCCTGCGGGGCGTTCTCAGCAACTTCCTGCTGAATCTTAAGCACCAACTGGTGCGGTCCAAGTTTATCGAGGGGATCTATGCATCCTTCTTGCAAACAGGTTTCAAGCTGCTGACGAATTTGCTCGCCGGTGGTTTCGAAGGAACGAAAACCTGTCACTGTCCACTCGCCGAGAAAGGTCATGGGCACACTCGCTGCCTTGACGTTATAGGCTTTGCTCATCAAACTGGCGAGTTGGGCAAATTCAGGATGGTTCCAGACTTCAAACCAGCGCATTTCCAGTTCCGGATAGAGACCCTGAAGTTCTAACAAAAACTCTTTTTCCTCTTCACAATGCGGACAGCCTTCGCCCCAAAATAAGTAAAGTACAGGCTGTTCAGCCGCTTGAATATCCTGCACTATCAATAAAACTGCCACAACCATAATGGCCGGAATCATCAACAAGGCACTCCATTTGTTGTGATAACAATATAAGTGAGTCATACTACTACCTCCTTTGAAAATACTCGTCCCCCGGACAGCCTTGTCCGGGGATGCGTAGTTTCCGCTTGAGCAGGCTGCTTGAAGGCAGAACTACGTACATGATTCCTCCCTGTTATAGACAAGTTCTTTGCTGGTACAGGTATTACATTCAAATTGTAAGGTCACATGGGTGATATGATATAGATCGTACAATCTTTTTTGAATCTGCGCGCTGAGCGGAGCGCACTCGCTCACCAGTCGATCGGTTACATCAACATGGGCTTCAAAGTGAATGTCATGCTCGCTCATTTGCCAGACATGCACGTGATGAATATTTTCAACGCCCGGCAAACGCTCAAGTTCTTGCTGCATGGCAATCAGAGAGATTGCGCCGGGCGCGCCCATCAGCAGTACATTCACAGCCTCTTTGACAATGGCAAAGCTTTCATAGATAATATACACGGCGATGAGTGCTGTGAGCAGCGGGTCAATCCAGGTGATATTCCAGAAAAAAATTGCCACCCCGCCAAGCACGACTGCCACGCTGGAAACCGTATCTGAGAGCAGGTGCAGGTACGCGGAACGGACGTTCAGATTTGTTTGCGCCCCTTGTCGCAATAATAATGTGCCGATCACGTTCGCGACCAGTCCCACTATAGCCACACCAATCATCAACCCGCCGGCAATCGGCACCGGAGCCATAAAACGGTCATAAGCCGCTTTGAACAGAAACAAGCCGACGCCGATCAATGCGCCCGAATTCAAAATCGCAGCCAGAATTTCCGCCCGTTTTAAGCCGAAGGTATAGCGTTCGGTATTGGCGCGCGCGCTCAGTTTAATCGCGATATAACTGATAATAATCGCGGCCGCATCGCTGAGATTGTGCAGTGCATCGGAAATCAACGATAAACTGCCGGACAGGATGCCGCCAGCAATTTGTACAACCGTAATCAGCAGATTCAGTAACATGGTCAAAAATAACCGGGTAGCCGAAGTTAATGAATCTATATGTACGTGTGTATGCGAATGTGTATGCGCCATGCTTATATTCCCATATTTGAACGATGTTCTTGCAGGAATGTCATCCGATTTCTCGCAAGAACTCAATTATTCAGATAGCAGTTTGCGTACATCCTTCACAATTTGGAGAATTCGTTCGTTTGTGACAGGCGATTGATCTTTGGACATCCCCATTTCGGCCAGATTCAAATGAAAAAAATTCGTAAAGCCTGCCTGCTCGAGCGTGGCTTTGGCGCAATTCAGCGGACAGCCGTCAATTGCGATAATCTGGTCTGCTGCTCTGGTTGAAGCCAGAATTCCGCTGACACGGCCGCCGATGCCTGCCAGACAGTACATTTTCGCAACCCTGTTCGCGTTGAGGTGCCGACACGCCAGATCCGTTAATGCGCCGACGTCGGAACCGCCGGAACAAGGAAACAGCAAAGCCTGCGCGCTGCCACATGCGCATGAACATGAACAGGTCTGTGGTTGATTTTCACAACAATTGTTCTGATTCTGGATTGGTTCCATGATGAATTGTTCTTCAAGTTGTTCATGAGTGCAACGCAAGCATTTCGCTGCACCTCTGAAAACCTGTGTTCCTGTTATGTTTTGATGATTAATTCGTTTGGTGCAGCATTTTTCTTTTTTGACATTGCGGTAAATCCAAATTACATTCGGAAAACCAGTGACAACTACGTTTGCAGATTGATACCAGCATCAGCATGACCGGGACTTCGATTAACACGCCCACCACGGTTGCCAATGACGCGCCGGAGGATAAACCAAACAGCATCGTGGCGGTCGCAATTGCGACCTCAAAGTGATTGGATGCGCCAATCATAGCGGCCGGCGCAGCATCGTGATACGATAGATTCAGCAGTTTCGCCAGGCCATATCCCAGGGCAAAAATCAGCATAGTTTGAATGAAGAGTGGGATCGCAATCCAGAAAATTGTCAACGGATTTTTAATGATGATCTCGCCTTTGAATGAAAACAACAGCACCAGCGTGGTCAAGAGCGCAATGATGCTCACGGGGGTCAACACATGCAGGAACTCGGTGTTGAACCATTCCAGCCCTTTATTGTTGATAAGCCATTTACGCGAAAAATACCCGGCAATCAGAGGCAAGGCGACATAAATGCCGACGGATAGCAAAATTGTCTGCCAGGGAATCGGCATGGCGTTCACGCCGAGTAAAAAGCCGCCGAGCGGCGCATACAGCACTAACATTGTCAGCGAGTTAATCGCCACCATCACCAGCGTTAAGCCATCGTTGCCTTTGGCCAGATAGCCCCACATCAGCACCATGGCTGTGCAGGGCGCAATGCCGAGCAGAATTGCACCCGAGACGTAGCTGCGCCAGAGTTCCACGGTTTCGCCGGTTTTGACGATTTCTGTTCCGGGAATAAACCCTTTGAACAGATAGCCTAAAAAAAATGACGCGATCAAATACATGGTAAACGGTTTGATCACCCAGTTCACAAATAAGGTTAATAACACGGGTTTCGGGGTTTTTCCGGCTTTCACCACTTCTGCAAAATCAATTTTGACCATGATCGGGTACATCATGAAAAACAGACAGATCGCAATCGGCAGCGAGACCTGATAGAGCGACATGTTATCTAAGGCCACCGCCACTCCAGGTGCGGCTCGTCCCAAAATAATGCCGCCGACAATACACAAAAAGACCCACAGGGTCAGATATTTTTCAAAGATTGAGAGTTTCTTTTCGCTTGCCATTGTTTATTCCTCCTTATTTTCAGGTATCTATCGGGTTGTACGGGCTAAACGCTGTACTCCTCCAGTTCTTTTGCAAATATAGGAAGCTGCTCGTCCAGCCAGGCTTTGATTTCATCGCGTGTGCGACAGAAGGTCCCTAGTTTCTCAGCATCAGCCCCCGGGCATTCATTCGATGGATCAACAAAGTTGTGGTGCACAACTTTTTTGCCCGGGAAAAACGGGCAGGTTTTCCTGACGTTGTCACACACCGTGACCACCACATCAAATTGCTGCCCCTTGAAAGTCTCAATGGTCTTGGACGTGTGATGTGAGATGTCAATTCCAGCCTCTGCCATCGCTTGAATCGCGAAAGGCTTGACAACGGTTTTTTCAGTGCCCGCGCTTTTGGCCTCCCAGGTATCTCCGAAATAATGGTTCACCAACCCTTCCGCTAATTGTGAACGCGCGGAATTGTGGGTGCAGATGAAAAGAATCGTGTGTTTCATTTTATGGGAACTACAGGGATTTCCCATAAGCAGGGATAAACACTACAGCGAATTGAAGAATGAAACGGATAACAATCCACTCCATTCTTTCATCCGTTGTAGTATTCATCCCTGCTTATGTGAAATCCCTGTAGTTATTACGCAATCATTGTTTTAAGATCGTCAATGCTGGGGATTTTCCCGGCTACTTTCACTTCGCCGTCAACGGCTAAGGCCGGGGTCATGGCGACGCCAAAACTCATGATGCGGTTAATGTCAGTCACTTTTTCCAATTCATATTCAATTCCCAACGCTTTGGCAGCGGCTTCAGTCTGTTCGGCTAATTTTTTGCACTTCGGGCACCCAGTACCTAAAATCTGTAATGTTTTCATCTGTTTTTCTCCTTGAAGTTTCAATGTTACAATGCTCCGTAAAGCATACCCGTAATTGTTGCCATGAGAATGACTAAACTGACAAATGCAATGGTCTTTTTTGTGCCCATAATGCTGCGAATGACCAGCATATTGGGCAGCGAGAGTGCAGGTCCCGCCAATAACAAGGCCAAGGCCGGTCCCTGTCCCATGCCGTTTCCGATTAAGCCTTGCAGAATCGGTACTTCCGTCAGGGTCGCAAAGTACATAAACGCGCCAACGACCGAGGCAAAAAGATTCGACCACAGCGAGTTGCCGCCAACCAGGGCGCTGACCCAGGTTGATGGAATCAACCCCTCATGACCGACCCGACCAAGTAACGCTCCGGCCACCAGGACGCCAAACAACAAGAGTGGCAGAATCTGTTTGGCAAAACCCCAGGAGGTTGAAAACCACTCGCCGGATTCACCTGTGTCGGTACTGGTGATCGTCGAAAGTCCAATCACCGCAGCAGCGAAGGGAATCATCGGCTCATGTGAGAACAGCAGCGCCAAAATCACTGCTGGCAGCGCAGCCAACAGTACTTTCCACCAGAGCAGGCGAAACCAGACCACGAGTTCAATCGCTAACACAATGGCGGCCAGGCCGGTCACAATCCATTTTGCCGAGTACATCGCATACCAGATGCCGCTGGTTTCAGCCGGTTGGCCCCAATTAGCAAACACCAGAATCGCCACCATAGTGGCGAAATAGATCGCCGTCTGCCATAAGGGGCGGCCTTCTTCCGGTTCTGGCATCATCATCTGAGCGTTGGCTTTGTCAATTTCTTCTTTCCGAAAAATCAGGTGCATCAACAAGCCAATGATCACGCTGAACAGAATCGCGCCGACGGCGCGGGCGAATCCCAATCCGGGGCCTAATACGCGGGCAGTAAGAACAATTGCCAGCACGTTAATAGCCGGCCCGGAATATAAAAAGGCCGTTGCTGGACCAAGTCCGGCGCCCATGCGGTAAATTCCGGCGAATAAGGGCAGCACCGTGCAAGAACACACCGCTAAAATCGTGCCGGACACCGAAGCTACGCCGTAAGCCAGTACCTTATTTGCCCGCGCGCCTAAGTATTTCATCACTGAGGCCTGGCTGATAAAGACCCCGATCGCTCCGGCAATAAAAAACGCCGGCACCAGACACAGCAGCACATGCTCCTGTGCATACCATTTCACCAGATGGAACGCCTCCAACACGGCGTTATCAAAACGCGGACGTCCGACCGGCAGATAAAAGGCGACTAAAAAAATTCCGACAATCAGAAGTAAGGGTTTCCATTCGTGTTTCCAATTCATGCTTTGTTCCTATGTCAATCCACGTTTGTAGTAAACGCTTGAGCGTTTTGTGCAGGAAGGCCGCTGAAGCGGCTACTACGAACCTTCCGATTTAGCCGATGAGCGCCATCTGTTCTTTGGCGTTTTTCTGAATCACTTCCTCGACGCAGGTGATAAAATTCAGCACGCAGGCGCAGCGCAATTGATAATACACCTGTGTGCCGCGTTTTTCGTCTTTGACAATGCCGACATTTTTCAACACCGTTAGATGTTTCGAGACGGTTGACGTATCGGCCCCGATCATCTCGGTCAATTCACAGACGCAGCGTTCCTGGCGTGAGAGTTCATCTATAATAAACAAACGCGTCGGATGCGCCATAGCTTTCAAGATCTTTGCCCTTAGATCATATTGGGCTTTTGTGTACTCATTCATACATTTCTCCTTTTTTTAGTTGCATATTTGGTAATATTGCCAAATATACAACTTTGTCAAGTAAAATTTTTATTTTTCTTGTATTGACTTTTAAGGCAAATATCCTTATCGGATAAGGCATGGCAAATAGGAACTATTCTTAAATAATGGCAATATCTTTGGAGGACAAACTATTCATGTATAAAACGTTTATGATTACAGGAATGCTGATAATCGGACTTCTGTCCCTGACTGCTTACCAGCAGCAGGCGATGGGCGAAACGAAGTCAGGAGAAAAAAGAATGAACAAAGCAGAATTGAAAGAGAAACTTACGCCGTTACAATATCATGTGACGCAGGAGAATGGTACGGAAGCGCCATTTCAAAATGAGTACTGGAATAATAAAAAATCTGGGATTTATGTAGATATTGTGTCGGGTGAACCGCTGTTCAGTTCGCTGGATAAATTCGATTCCGGCACAGGCTGGCCGAGTTTTACGCGACCATTGCTCCCGGAAAATCTTGTTGAGGAAGAAGATCAGAGTTTCGGGATGGTGCGAATTGAGGTTCGCAGCAAAAATGCGGATTCGCATTTAGGGCATCTGTTCGACGACGGCCCACATCCGACCGGGCTGCGCTATTGCATCAATTCCGCAGCCTTGCGTTTTATCCCGGTCGAAAACCTTGAAAAAGAAGGCTACGCTGAGTTTCAGAAACTCTTTGAACCGCCGACGGAATAACCCATTTGTTGCAAACTGAAGTTTGCACGCCAACATCATCCATTCCAGGACTGCAAACTTCAGTTTGCCCGCAGCGATGGGTTCTAACGTCCTGCCTCAGCCGCGTTGCGGAGCCTGGTGTCACAATGCCGGCCTGGGCGGCAGCCAATGTTTGCGCCTGGCCCTCTTTTCTGCACGGATAGCGGCGAGTTCAGTGTGGATAAGCTTCATTCAACTTCCCTCTCATTTTTCATGAGGTTTGATAATGATCTTAAGGGATTCGGCTCCCTCGGAGACCAGCTTAAATCCCCTGGCTGCATCTTTCAACGGCAGCCGGTGGGTAATGAGGTCATCAACTTCAATGATCCTGTTCGTTATCAGGTCAAGGGCTTCTTCAAGATCTTGAGGCCCGCAATAGTATGATGTGAGTATGCGTATTTCTTTTCTCCAGAAATCATTAATCGGAACGACCACATCCTTATCGGGCCCGGGCACGGTGAATAAAACCACAACTCCGCCCATATCCACGGTTTCCCAGGCCTGTTTAAAAGCGGACAGAGCCGAAGTTGTCACAATCACGGCATCAGCTTTCCGGCCATTCACCTGCAGCAACTGTTCCCGAATATTCGTGGCCGCGTCGGCGACATCATCCGCGCCAAAACTCCTGGCCAATTCAAGCCTGCGTTTATTGATATCGGTTGCCATAACCTTGCATTTTTTATACTTGGCAAGTTGGATATGAAGCAGCCCAGACATGCCGGCGCCGAGGACGAGAACCGTCTGGCCCGCCTCAATTGAGGCCAGTCTCTGCGCCCTGACCACACAGGCTAAAGGTTCGATTAATGTCGCCTGGTCATAGCTGACATTGTCTGGCAGCCGATAGGCACCGTGCACAACCAGTTCTTTCGGCACCAGAATGTATTCGGCAAAGCCTCCCGGCAGCCGGTCCTTAATGGCATTACATTGAGGGTAATGTCCCTTGAGGCAATAAATACATTGACCGCAGGACACCTTAGGCGCAATGAAAAGCCGGTCTCCTTGTCTGTATTGGCTTACCCCGGCGCCGATTTCCACAACCTCTACCCCTACCTCATGACCTTGAACCAGGGGCGCGCGGGGTAAACGGTACCACTCTACAATGTCGCTGCCGCATATCCCGCAGGCCATCACCTTCACCAGCATCTCGCCCGGGCCGGGCGAAGGGGTCGGCACTTCTTCCAGCCGGATGTCGTTGTTGTTATACCACATGGATACCTGCATATTTTTCCTCCCGCGGCCTTGAAAGAGCGCAGCCAATGGAAGCCAATGTTACACTCGCAAAGTTTCGCCGCGCCTCTTCAACGTCCACTGCAAATTATTGTTAGATGTATTTCATAGTTTAAAACACCTGCTGTATGGCCCTGATTGACTCGCTTAAAACCTGACCGAGTTTATAATCCGAATAATCGCGTCCAAATTTCAGGTGGGTTAACTCCAAATACCCGACCAGGTCATTCACCGGCCAGGCGTCCGCATGGGCATCTATGATCCGTTTCAGTTCCTGCAAGTCAACAATTCCGCGCGCCTTTTCCGCTTCTGAAAATCCAAAGGTCGAGTTGAAAATACGATCTGTGTTTTTGAAATGGAACTCCGCCATATACGGGATTTCCAATTTAAATAATTCGACATTACTGTGCAGCACGTTCCCGTCCTGATCCGCCACGCCATGCGAGATGTCGCCGCAAAAATAGAGCGGCACGGTTGAAGATGGATACTGGGCATGAAATTCCTCAAATGTTTGCATGAGGGTAAGAATTTCATCGGGAAACGAGGGAGGTTCAACTGAACAGGACATTGGTTCCACCGTCAGTGCTTTAATTCCCTGTTCTTTGGCCAGTATGACGAGTTCTTTGGCATGGGTGATATAGCGGGCAATGCCTTCAGCTTTGGTTTCCATTTTATCTCTGTAAACCGCGCCTAAATTGGAGCCGAGGTAATCAACACCCAGAATGCCGCCGATTTCAATATAGCGTTCATAACATGAACGCGCCACTTTTTCCAGATAGGGATTGCCGGTCAAAAAGCCGCCTAACTCCCGATGCGCGGTAAAGCAGCTTTTAATGCGCACATTTTTGCGCTCTGCCAGTTCGCGCAGTTCATGAAAATACCCATCTTCCAGGTGATATATTTCAAAAAAACTGCCGAGTTGCACATATTTGACGTCAATATCATTCATCAAATCAAACAACCATTCAAAACTATAGCGGTATTCAACCGGATCGCTTTTAATACCTAAGGCGACTAAAATTCCCATAATATACTCCTGAGAATGTTGATTTTTGGTTGGCTTTATTCATAAAGGCTCAGGCTTGAGTTCCTCCGGCGCGGGCAGGTTTTGTAGAAGAATATTTGCCGGATGCTGTTCAAGGGCGGCGTCAAATTGTTCCAGAAATTTTGCCAGCTGTTCAATATAGGACGTTTGCAGTGCCCGAGCATCTTCAATCCCGCGCCGTTCCAGAGCAGTAAGCACAAATCGAACAGACAACAAATCAAGAGGTTTTGCTGGTTGATACGCGATGTCTATTTCCCGTTTGACAGGCGTTTTCGAGATAATCTCGCTTTCAAGCAACAGGTCCAGACTTTGTTGAACGAGCGCCAGGGAAATTCGGGTTTGACGTGTCAGTTGCTCAGCATTCAGCGGAGGATGCCCCTGAGCAAAATTTTTAACCAGGATATGGGCGATATGCAAAGCCAGAAGCTTCCGTAAATACGGCGATAGTCGCTCATAGTACTGGTAAGAGTGCCAGGTGTTGCGGTGCTGGTGAAAAAACGAAACCTCCGCGCCAAACAAAACGACAAACCAACTCAATTGCAGCCACATCACAAAAAACGGCAAGGCGGCAAAACTCCCGTAAATGGCGTTATAGTTGGAGATTTTAACTTGAAAATAGATATATCCCACCTGAACAAGCTGATAAATTGTTCCGGCCAACACACCGGCAAAGACGGCTGACCAGAATTTGACCCTGGTGTTAGGCATAAAAATGTAGATGAAAAAGAAGAGAACCCAGATAATCACATACGGTGAGAGCTTAAGCGTTGACAGGATAAATGGGCTGAAAACTTCTAATAGTTCCGTGTTTTCAGTAATATCTCTCACTTTGACTGAGATAAAAACTGACATACTGCTGGCTGAAATGACCAGAACCGGGGCGATGAGCATGATCGAGAGATAATCGCTGAATTTTCGGATAAAACTCCGGCTCTCCCTCACCTTCCAGATATGATTAAAGGAGCTTTCGATATTCCCTAGTACCTTCATGACTGACCAGAATAATACGATCACTCCAATCCCGGCCACTAAGCCGCCTTGCGTATTCTCCAGCAGTTTGCGGGCAAAATCAATAATATACAAAATCCCCTCTTCCTGGCCGGGAATATTTTCTAAAAGCTGCTGTTCCAGCATCTTTTCAAAGCCAAAGCCTTTGGCGATCCCAAAGGCCATAGCCGCAACCGGAACAACCGAGAACAGAGAATAGAGTGTTAAGGCTGAGGCACGCAAGGCACAGTGATCTTCCTCAAATCCGCGCACGCTGAACATCAGAGTACGGAAGTACTCCGCGATCTGTTTCTGTATCCATGTTTCAGGAACACGCAGAAAAGTCAGCGACTCCATTCCAAGCTGTTCTTTGATACGCTGCAAAAACATATCGTATTTCAGCTCCGCAAGAGACGAGCCGGTTCGGACAATTCGAAATTCCCCTCCTGAATCCAGGTTTTCAGCATATCGGCGATCTCTTTGGCTTTTTTATAGCTGGACATTGCCGCTGTGGGGATTTCTTTGCCTTGAACAACAATTGTCCCGCTTTTCAGCTCCTGGTAGGTCACTTCAGCGATCACCCGATCTAGAGCATTGGGATAATCGGAGGAATAATCAACCACAGGCGCGTAAATCTCGCTGTCTTTCACCGCAGTATAGCGCACAATCTCTTCATTCAGAATCGGGATCGGGATACCAATCCCGACCATGAGACTCACGCCGTAGCCTGTCACTGAAGCTCCACGCAGCCATTCGGCGGACATCTGTTTCAAATCGCCGACCACCGCCAGAGTGCCTGCGCCGCGTGAGGGGACGCCGTTCGCGCTGCGCAGCGGAGCAGGATCGTGCTGCGTGCCTTCCCAGCACACGTATCCCTGGGTTCCACCGAGAAAAATACGCGTGCCGATTCCGATGGTTTTAAAATACGGATCATTGAGTAAAGGGCTGAGTTGACCGGCGCTGGAATAATTGGCATTCCCCATTTCAGGACGCAGTACGCCCAGATACGTGTAAATCGTGCGTTTAGCATCGCGATTCACCGCCACATTATAATTTTGATAGCAGTTGCGCGGATTCAAAAGGGTTGCAGAACGAAGGGTTCTGATATTAATCCAGGTCTCAAATTCTTTACGCGGATAGCAATCGGTACCGTAAGACGTGGCGCGTAAATGCACATCTTTTCCGGCCGCCAGGTCCTCAATAATATGGCCGCCGCCGTAGCGAAACTCGCCCGGAAACACCTGATTGGCTGGATCATTTTCCGGGATTTCCGTCGCGCCGAGGTAAAAATCCACCGCCGCCACGCCGCAGTAGGCGCTCACATTGTTAAGCCAGGCTTTTTGGATTTTCATTTTGGGTTTGGTGTGCGGAATATTAAGAAACACTCCCGACGAGCACATTGGGCCGAACGTACCGGTTGTGACTACATCAACTTTTTCCGCCGCCTTCTGGGGTCCTTCTTCTTCAACAATATCAATAATTTCCTCCGCATTCACCACTACTGCCTGGCCCTTACGGATTTTTGCATTAATTTCAGCAATCGTTTTTGGCATCAACTTTCCTCCATAGCAAACACAAGAAACCGGGTTTTTACCAAAAACCCGGTTTCTTACTTCCATCACAAGAAATCGGGGTTCTGCCAAAACCCCGGTTTCTTATATTATTTATGCAACCTGTTTCAGCGCCCAATCCAGCGCTTCTTGCAGCATGCTTTCCGGCGGGCGTTTAATCATGCCTTGTTCGACCAGCGTATGGGTAAGTTTTCGGGCATGTTGGATGTCGGCTTCGGCTTTATCGTAAGCCTCTTGTCTGGTCATTTCCACTCGCGCCAAGCCTTCTTTTATCGCCTGCATAGCGACGTCAGCGGCTTCATACGCAAATACGCCGGCTTCATCCATTGTGGCGATAATATTTTCCGGATTGATGCCTCGGTTTTCCGCATACTTCGCCAGCGATTCGGCGGCCGCAATCGCCATGCCGTCTGAAATTTGACGTGCCCGTACCAACAGCGCGCCTTTCAGAATTCCCGGAAATCCGACTGAGTTATTCACCTGATTCGGAAAATCGCCGCGTCCGGTCGCCACAATATAGGCTCCGGCTTCTTTGGCGGCATACGGATAAATTTCGGGCACTGGGTTGGCACAGGTAAAAACAATGGATTTTTTCGCCATCAGGCTGATTGAATGCGGTTTAATCGTATCCGGCCCTGGCGTTGAAAGCGCAATCAATACATCAGCGCCTTTCATGCCTTCGTCGAATTCATTCATTTTTTTGGGGTTGGTCTGTTTGCAGAGTTCCCATTTGCGATAAAAACGGGTATCTGCTTTGATATCCTGACGATCTTTATGGAGTCCGCCTTTGGAATCGAACATGATCATTTTTTCCGGATTACCGCCGGCCGCGAGGATAATTCGGGCAATGGTCGCGTTAGAGGCTCCGGCCCCTAAGAACACGATTTTCACATCTGACAACGGTTTACCAACAATTTTGAGCGCATTCAGCAATCCCGCCAGGGTAACACAAGCCGTCCCCTGGGCGTCGTCGTGCCAGACCGGAATGTCACACACTTCACGTAACGTGTCCAGCACCTTGTAACAGTTCGGCTGTGAAATATCTTCTAAATTGACTGCGCCGAAACTCGGCTGCACCATTTTCACGAACTCGATAATTTTATCCGGGTCATGTTCCCCTTTTTCATTGCGGCTATCAATACATAAGGCGGTCGCATCGATACCCCCAAGATATTTCATCAGGAACGATTTGCCTTCCATCACGCCTAATCCACCCGGAGGGGTACAATTGCCGTCGCCTAATACACGTGTCGAATCGCTGACAACTGCCACGTAATTCCCGCGATTGGAGAGTTCATAAGACGTTTCATTATCATCGCGAATCGTGGTCGAAATTTTTGATACGCCTGGCGTGTACCAGACGTTAAACCAGTTAAAGCCAAACACTCCGGCTTTCGGGACGGTCTGCATTTTTCCGCCGTAAAAGCGGTGCGCCTGTTCTGCCAGGCGTTTGAGAAACAAGGTCTTCGCTTTTGCGATCTGTTCCTGCGTGAAGGATGCCTCAACAAAAATTTCATTCAAGTTATCCAGAGTCCAATTGACTTTTGCCATTGAAATATTCCTCCTCTATAGGCTCGTAGTTCTCGCTTTAGCGAGTTTTCCGCCTGAAGGCGGGACTACGAACGCGTCAAAACTTATGTAGTCATGTACTAACGATGTAAGACCATCTTCACCAATTCCGGAAATTCTTCTGGTTCTTTGGCGACCGGGACACCGATTTTTTCAAATACGGCGATTTTCTCTGCGGCGGTTTCTGACCCGCTCGAAATGATTGCGCCGGCGTGCCCCATCCGCTTGCCCGGCGGAGCGGTTTGTCCGGCAATAAAGACGACTGCTGGTTTTGTCATTTTTTTTTCGAGAAATGCGGCAACCTGCTCTTCTGCATTGCCGCCGATCTCGCCAATCAGGGCAACCGCTTGCGTTTGCGGATCCGCTTCGAAGTATTGCAGTAATTCAACAAAGCCTAAACCAATGATCGGGTCACCACCCATGCCGATACAGGTTGATTGTCCATAACCGCTCAGAGTTAACGCATTGACGACTTCATACGTTAAAGTCCCGCTGCGAGAAATCAATCCAATGCTGCCTTCTTTAAAAATATTGGCTGGCAGGATGCCGATTTTGCATTTTCCGGGTGAAATCAGGCCGGGACAATTGGGGCCAAGCAACAACGTTCCATTCCGTTCAAAAAACTTCACGACTTTCATGACATCCAGCGTCGGAATGCCTTCGGTAATTGTCACCACCAGTTTCACGCCTGCATCAGCAGCTTCATACATGGCATCAACAGCAAAGCGCGGAGGCACGAAAATCACAGACGCATTCGCTCCGGTTTCTCGCACCGCTTTTTCGACTGAATGAAACACCGGAATTCCAGCAACCCTTTGTCCTTCCTTGCCAGGGGTTGTTCCGGCGACGACATTCGTGCCATATTCTTGCATTTTCTGCGCGTGAAAACTTCCATCACGGCCAGTGATACCCTGCACGAGTACACGAGTTGTTTGATCAATTAAAATACTCATTTTGCGCTCCCTCTTTTTAACTCCGGTTATTGTACAAGCGCAATGGCTTTTTGAGCCGCTTCACGCAATGATGACACGACATACAAGCTCGCATGTTGTAACAAGTCCAATCCTGCCTGCGCATTTGTTCCGGTGAGACGCACGACAATCGGAAGTGTGACCTTAATTTGTTGTAACGCGGTCAACAGTCCTTTGGCGACATCATCGCATCTGGTAATGCCGCCAAAAATGTTAATCATGACCACCTTTACATTACAGTCACTCAGGAGAATGTCCATGGCATCTATAACTTTTTGTGGATTGGAACTGCCGCCTATATCGAGAAAATTCGCCGGGCTGCCGCCATAAAGTTTGATGACATCCATTGTCGCCATTGCCAGCCCCGCGCCATTCACCATGCAACCGATCTGACCATCCAATTTAATGTATGTTAAGCCTTTTTGTTTGGCGTTACGCTCCTTTTGCTCATCCTCAGTCAAATCGCTCAATTCTTCATACTCCGGATGACGAAATAATGCATTATCGTCAAAGGTTATTTTCGCATCTAAGGCCAGCATTCGGTCATCGCCTGTCACGACGAACGGATTGATTTCTACCAATGATGCATCGCTTTCCACATAACAGGCATACAGTTTTTTCATGATGTCAGCGGCGCGAATGACCTGTTTGATGTCATCAAACAATCGAAACGCCAGGTTTCTGGCCTGAAAGTCGAAGAAACCGACTTCCGGATTGATTTCCACTTTGAAAATTTTTTCCGGCGTTGCTTTGGCAACCTCTTCGATCTCCACTCCCCCCTCAGGACTGACCATCATCACCAAATTTTTCGAATTGCGGTCGGCGATAATACCGATGTATGCTTCGCTCAGAATCTCTACCGCTTCCGAGACCAGCACTTTTTTGACCGGTAAGCCTTTAATGCTCATGCCTAAAATCCTGTTCGCGGCCTCTTCGGCTTCCTGAAGCGATTTCGCAGGCTTGATGCCCCCAGCCTTACCACGTCCGCCGACCAGCACCTGCGCTTTCACAACAACCAACCGCTTCATCTGCTGAAAGGCATCTTTAACAGCCTCAACGCTGGTACACAATCGTTCTTCTGGGATCGGAATCTGGTAGCGCGCGAAAAATTCTTTCGCTTGATATTCGTGTATCTTCATGCGTCCCCCCTTTCAAAAACATAGCAGAGATCCTCTTCTATTTTTCCCAAATAGGTTCTAAGAAACATTTGAAAGATGTCAAGAAAATTCTCTCTCCCTGTAAGGTGTTACAATCAGAAGAAAACATGGAAAATTATTGACATCTCGGGAAAATATCGCTATGATAGTGTCAGCAATTCTGGGTGAGTTGGAATATGAGAAGTGCAAACAAAGCGTTGCTTCAAACTTTCATTTATCTCCTCTCATTCTCAAAGAACCATTTTGCGCGACCTGCGTAACATGGCTGACTTATAATAAGGAGATCGTTTTCATGAGAAAGCAAGACTGGTATCGTGTGGCACGAATATGTATACTTTTCGTGAGTGTGGCGGCATGCCAAAAGGAACCGCCGCAATCGTCGGTGACGCCTGCGCCAACGCCGAAATCCGAGGTTTCTAAAGAGACCCTCAAAAAGGAGGTGGGTGAAGCTGTTGGCGCAACTGCAGAGTATATGCGCCAGCAGGCCGAACAATATCGCCAGGAAGCCGAGAAACAGCTTCAAGAGCTTGATCGCAAGCTTGAAGAATGGCGTCCGAAAATTGAACAGGCCTGCGCAGAAGCTCGCGCTAAATTACAGCAGGAACTTGAGACGCTGGAGAAAAAACGACAGGAGTTACAGCAAAAACTCGAAGAACTCAAGGATCCGACCAAACAAGCCTGGGAAGATATCAACGCCGGCATGAACAGTGCGTTAAGTGAACTGGAAAAGGCTTTGAAAAAAGCGAAAGAACGGTTTGAATAGAAATAACTAAGCATCCTGTACAGACAGATTCGGAAATAATATACATGAGGTACGATAAAAAACCAGGTTTTTTCCTGAAAACCTGGTTTTTCATATATAATTATTGAGGCGCGGTCATGATGAATTTTCTCAAAAAGTCATATAGGCAAAGAGCAATTCAGGAAGAGGCAAAGGGGAATTACACCCAGGCGGCAGCCTTCTATTCAAAGGCCGAAGAGTTTGAAAAAGTTGGGGAAATGCATGAACTTCTGGGAGATTTCGCCGACACATTTCCTGCAAAAATTCGAGCCTATCAGCAGGCTCTGCGCTGGTATAGACAACCGGACCATCAGGAGCCGTTAGCTTATAAATTAGCTGAGACCATGGAAGCGGATATTCGAGCCGATGCGACTGTGTCGGCGATTGAATCACGCCGTTTACCCATGGTAGCTGAATATTACGCATTGGCAAAAGAATGGAAAAAAGCAGGGAATCTGTACGAAGAGCTTGGCATGTATGAGAAAGCCACAGAAATGTACATTCAAGGAGGGGAAGTGGAACATGTGGAACAGGTTTCCGTGCGCAAAGATGACCGCTTTCAGCGAACTTATTCGGCGCAGCAGCTTTATGACGAGGCTGAAACAGCGTATCGGTGCGGACAACGCGATAAAGCCTATCATTTACTAAAACAGGGTATTACCTTCGATCCGAACGCGACAAACGCCAGAAATCTTTTTGACAAACTTGTGCGAGCCTTCCAGCCTACCGACAGACTCAGAGTCTATCTTTTCGGTGAAGAGCAAGAATATGTGCTTTTTGGAAAGCCAATCATTACGCTAGGCCGCAAAGAAGACAATGATATTGTCTTAGATCAACATGATGTCAGCCGCTACCATGCGCGGATCGGGCTTCAGGGCCAGAACTGTGTGCTTGAGGACTTGCAAAGTAGTAATGGAACGCGGATGAATGGTTTAAGAATTCAGAAAAACGTATCTATTCACCATCAGGACGTGATTGGCCTGGGATTACACAGACGATTTAATGCTTCCGTATTTCAGTATCAGAGCGGCACGGCTTTGCTTCTACAGGAGACGCAAAGCACAACACATTATCTTCTTTTTGCAGAAGAACTTCAGGTCGGATTCGGCAGCGAGTGTGCGCTGCGACTGCCGCAATTGCCGCTAGCGCTTTCCGAATGCCTGTTTAAAGTCAAATATCAACAGCCCTATTGGTATTGGCGCATTCATCCGCAACTGAGTCAGGTTGAATTAAATGGAGTGCCCGTTACAGAATACGTGGTAATTGTACCTGGCGATGCCCTCAGATTTGCTGCCACAACGCTGGTATTTGAATGATAGTCTGATACTAGACATCCACTGAATGAGCTTGAAACTCACTCTGAGCAGCAACGTTCTTATCCAGATGTTGAATTTCAGAAAAAGACATATTTTCTTTCCAGAGATAATACAAACCGGCAAGGGTAATCGGGACGATACTTGCCAGATGATAGATAAGAGCGATGCCTGCAACGGCACTTTTGTCCATATTGGGGACAAAAAAGAGTACTCCGGCCGATACGGCGGCATGAAATGGGCCAATATAGCCAGGTGAGGACGGAACCGCAACCGAGAAAGATGTCGTGACTGTCATGAGCATTGCGGCCATAAGAGAGAAATTCAGGGCAAAGGAGTGTAAAATCATCCAGGCACATAACACTGCCACGTACCAGATCAGAAAGGACCAGAAAATCAAAAAAACCAGGTGTCGCCCTGTTCTGAGCACTTGCAGGCCTGTGCGAAAGGATTCCAAGAGCTTCAACGTGTTGTGTGAAATAGATTGCGGCAGAGGTTGGAGAATCTGGCGTGCGATCGCGGTGGTCTTCTGAGGAAATTCTTTTAATAGCACCAGAAATGCAAGGATTCCGAAAACAAGCAGCGCAGAAAGACCTCCGGCCTTTTTGAGAAGATCTGGTGAAAGGAATGACACGTTGGTTCCGACAGAGGATGCCTGGGGAAAATGCACAAACACGACGACTAACAGCAAAAAACCCAACATCGTGATCATATCGCAGATACGTTCAAGAATAATCGTGGCAAAAGATGAGGTCTTGCTAATATGCTCTTTCTTACCAATGACATAGGCGCGGATAAATTCACCAGCTCGCGCCGGTAACACATTGTTCGCCATAAAACCGATCATGGTAGCCGGGACAAGATGTCGAAACGTCAAGGGTTTAATAGGAGCCAGCAGATATTTCCAGCGTTCCGCGCGCAGCCAGATAGTTGAGAGTTGCAAGAGCATTGCCACTACCAAATAGAGATAGTTGACCGAACGCAGCGTCTCAAACAGTTTCACAAGATCAATTTTTCGAAAGACAAAATATAAACATCCGATACTGATCAGCATTCCGATCCAAAATTTTACTCTCATAGTTTCACTTCACCTGATGCAAAATTATCTGATAATGTGCGCAAGGCGTTCCCAACGAACGACAAACGGAAAATGCGTTATGTAATAACCGATCGTCTTAACAGACCTGATCAATTTATCAGTCAGCGCTTCTTGTGAATCCATTTCAACGTTTTCATCGCGTTTCCAGGACCAATAGATAATAAAAGCTTTACCAACAATCGCCTGTCGGTTCACAAATCGATTTTTCCAGAAACGGCTATCTAAACTTGAATCCCGATTATCTCCCATCATGAAATATGAATTGGGGGCGATGGTAACAGGCCCAAGGTTATCTCGGGGAGAATATCGAGCCGGAAGTATTTCCGGGGAAATATGCTGAATATACGCTTCATCAAGAGCGCTGCCATTCACATACACAGCTTTCTCTCGAACTTCGATCGTATCACCCCCGACCCCGATAATGCGTTTAATAAAATTGCGCGACGGGTCGTCCGGATATTTGAATACGATCACATCGCCGCGTTCAGGTTCTGTAAATTTATAAATAAACTTGTTCACCAGAAGATGATCGCCGACCAGAAGTGTCGGAATCATCGAACCGGATGGGATTTTAAACGCTTCGACCACGAACATGCGGATAATCAGGGCCAGAACAATCGCGATAAGAAACGCTTCTGCATATTCGCGCACAACGGATTTCCCGGAGAATTTGACGATCTCAGCATGTTTCAAAATAGCTGATTTATGCTGAGCAGTTCGATCTTTTCCAATTTTCTTCTCTATTGTTCGAACAAATTCTTTAATTGCTGTATATTCACGATCCTGAAGTTCCTCAAGTTCAACCAAAATATCCGCAGGCAGATTCTCTCGCTTCAGTTTATTTAACGACTGTGATGAGAGTTTTAAGCGCTCTGTTTTTTTCATTGTATGACTCCTTTTTCTTCTAGACAACACTCACAAAAACCTGTTGAGAGAACGACTCAAGACCTTTGACGCTTTTTTCTTGACAATGTTAGAAACTATATGTCTGTGTGTAAGAAGGTTTTTAAGAATGTGAGACCAACAAGCGTTATGTGTGGCGCATACACCCCTTGTCTACGCTTCACCAGGAGACGCCAATTCTGTCAAGTATATTCAAATGGATTTAATATGAACCAGACTATAGAAATGCCAAATATCCAGCAAAAAAGAGAAGGAAAGATTTTGCTCACGGATGATGAAAAAACCACGCGTGAGATTCTGGCGCGGGGACTTATCGCCCGGGGATTTGACGTTAAAACTGCTTCAAATGGGTTTGAAGCGTTGGACATGATCCAGACCGAGCCTTTTGATCTCCTGATTACGGATTTAGTGATGCCGAACATGACTGGCACGGAGCTGATTGAAAAAGCGCGCCAGCTTCTGCCGGATTTAATAGCCATCGTCATTACTGCCCATGCGACGTTAGAAACCGCTGTGAAAGCGTTACAGCAAGGTGCGTATGATTATATTACCAAACCTTTTGATCCTGAATTTATTATCCCGGTGCTGGAACGCGGCTTAGAAAAATCTCGATTACGTCGGAAAAATTTTGAGTTGCAGCAAATCACCAGGAAACTTCAGGAAATTGAACAAATTAAATCCGATCTCCTCGATACGATCACACACGAATTTTCCACGCCGATTTCAATTATTAAGGCCTATGTCGATATGTTTTTAGATGGACATTTTAATCCGTCGAATCCGCGCCATATCGAAGGGTTGCGATCTATTCGCAGTGCAGTGATTCGTCTGGAACGTCTGGTCATGAATTTGTTAATACTCAGCCTGGGAAAAGGGAAAAGCTTTGAACTCAAAAAAGAAAAAATTTTAATCCAGGATATTCTTTCTAACGCGCTTTCCCAGTTGAATGAAGAGATTACCAAAAAGAACATTAACGTGGTGTTGAATGTTGAACCGAATCTGCCTGCCATCGAAGCCGATCCGTCCAAACTGAGTATTGCGGTCTTAAACCTGTTGGATAACGCGGTCAAATTCAATAAGACGAATGGGATCATTCGCATCTCTGCTTCGCACCTGAAATCCAACAGCATTGGCATCGCTATTTCTGATACAGGCATCGGCATTCCGGAAGAGAAACTGCAAGAGATTTACAGTCCCTTTACCCAGGTTGATATGTCTTCAACCCGTGAGCACCAGGGCACAGGTCTAGGGTTGGCCGTCGCCAAAATGATCATTGAAGCGCATCATGGCAAAATTACCCTCAAATCTAAGCTTGGCAAAGGCAGTACCTTTATTTTTGTGTTGTCTTATCAATAAGCATGGTTTGGGGAAAACCGGGTTTTTTCAAAAACCCGGTTTTTTTGTTTGAGCGTCGTTTAGCGGGAGAGGAGTAAAGACAGCGGCGCTGCAGAACGCTGGCCTGTCGCAATATCCACACTATAAATGAAGTTTTGCGATGCGGAAGGATATTCTTCGCCGATGTACAACAGAGAGGTATTGGTCGCCCACACGGGGCCGCCCTCTGAGGGCAGCGACACGTTGTGAGCAGCAATATAGGGAGAACGGCTCTTATCCATCGGGGTCACGGCCAGTTTTGTATCATACTGACTGGAGCGCACATAAAAGGCAATATGATGGCCATCAGGTGACCAGGAAGGATGGATATCATCAGAAGATGACGCGACAAGCGTTTGCAGCAGTGGCGTGTCATGGGAAAATAGCAGGGTATAAATATCAAAATTGGCTCCGCGCTTACAGCTAAACGCAATGCTTGTGCCATCGGGAGACCAGACCAGGGCTGTCCCCAAAACTCCGGGTTGGTGGCCTATTTGGACCGGCAGAGTCGTCCCGCGTACTGCGCTCACAATCAGATTCGATCCGGAAAAATAGGCAAATTGCAGTTGAGTCGGAGACCAGGCAAAATGGATGCTTTGCTCGCTCAGTTGAATCGGCGGGTTGAATAACTGTGAACTATTACCCGCATAAAGCGCATATTGTCCCGGAATTCCGGTCGCCAGGAGAAAATGCTCGTTATCATAGGCCCAACTCAGCCATGTTCGCGGGGTTTCTCCAGAACTCTTGCGCTGCCATTCAGTAATTTTTTGAAATGCCCCTGTGCGCTGATTATAGATCCACAGCCGTTCAATGGTATTGATGGATTCCTGATACGCCAGCTTGCTGCCATCAGGAGACCGGCCGAGCATGGTGAGCGCGCCGCCTGTCGTCCGTTGAACAACCTCTGGAGGAAAGAGCGCACTCGCCTGGTTCGCCGCTGCACTTCCGCTCTGGCCGACTTGCTGTAGCCGGGTTTCAAGCTGCTGCCGCAACGTCCTTTCAGTCAATAGCTGCTGTTGCAAAGCTGTCAGACTTGTTGCGGGGACTTGAGGAGCTTCAGCAACACGGATCTGCATCGCGTTAAGCTCTTGAATCTGTTTACGCAACTCGGTATTTTCAGCCTGGACTTGTTGCAGTTTTTGATTCAGTTCTTCAAAGGGCGACCCTTTTTCATCAATAAATTTCTCCAACATCGCTTTTTCTGTTAAGGCTTGTTGTAACAACCGTTCTTTCAGATCGAGTTCATGACGACCTTCTTGATATTGCTGCTCTAAGCTCTGATTTCGGGTGAGAATCTCCTGAAATTTTTCTTCCTGGGCGCGTTTCTGTTCCTCTTGATTTTGCAAGGTCGCCTTCAAGTCGAGGTTGGTTGACGCTACTGCATCTAACTCTTTTTGCGCTTGATCGTATGCCATTTGGATTTCCCGATTTTTCTGCGAAAGCCTTTCCGCTTGTTCCTTTTCTTGAGAGAGTGTATCTAATTGCGCTCGCAAAGTGGTCAGTTCTTGTTGAAGCAGAGGATATTCTTTTTGATAGCGTTGTTGTTGATCCAGGAGTGTTTTCGTTTCCTGAAGTTCCAGGGTCAGTTCTTCAATGCGTTGTTTTGCTGCTTCAGGTACCGAGCCTTGTTCTTGAAGCTGCGCTTTCGCGTTGGCAAGTTGTTCCTCTAATTGCTGCTTTTGCTGCTCTGCGGCCTTCATTTGCATCTGTATTTCGCTTTGCAAGTCTTCTTGTTGCTGTTTGAGTTGAGCAGTCTCCTGATTCAGAGCATTAATATAATCCGCCGCTTTGCGCAATTCTCCTTCAAGTCGCTGAATTTCTTGGGTTTGGGCCAACTCAGAATCTTGTGGCGGTCGTTGTGCACTTAATTGCGCTTCAAGTTTGGTTTTTTCATCAACCGTGCGCAGGAGTGCGGCATTCACTTCTGCCAGAGTGGTTTCTAATTCGTTAATTCGTTTTTCGGCTTCTTTATCCGGATCAACACGAGGTTTTCCCTGTTCGGATTGCTCTTTCTGTTGTTTTATCCAATTTCGCAGCGTCTCAACCTCGTTTTGCAGATCTGCCACTTTTTGATTGGCGGCCTGAAGTTCGCTTTGTCCTGCTTGACTGAGTCGGATTTCAAGGTCAGCTTTTTCTTCTGTCAGCCGCACCAGCCGGGTATTCATATCAGTCAGCGCAGCTTCCAATTCGGATATGCGTTGTTGCTCCAGAGATTGTTGTCCTGGCAAGGCTTCCCCTTGCTGAGCTTGATCCTTGTGTTGTTTCACCAGGATTTGCAACAAAGACACCTCTTGTTGCAACGTCTCAATTTCTTGAGATGCCTGTTCTAAGGCTTGTTCACGTTCATGCAACAAGACCAGATTAGCTTTAAACTGATCGCGTATCTGAGCTAATTCGCTTTGCTGTGCCTGGAGTTCCTGGGTCGCAGCTTCGGAAGATGGCCGTTTGCTTGTAGCAGCAAGTTTCGCCTCAAGTTCATGTTTCTCCTGTGTCAGTTTTTTCAGATCTTTTTCCAGTTTTTCGGCGTGTTGGTGAGATTGGGTCAACTGTTCTTCGATCTTCTGTTGTTTTTGCACCGCTTTTGAAGAATCGGTTTGTTGTTCAAGTAATGCTTCTAACTGACTTCGGACCTGTTTCATACTATCGCGCGTTTCTTGCAGTTCTTTCGCATATTGCTCGCCTTCTTGCGCCATTTTTGCGAGTTGACGCTGGAGGATCTTCACTTCCTCGGTAGAACGTTTAAGATCGGTACTAACCTGTTCAAGCTGATTTTCTAACTGTGTGTTGTGTCTCCGCAATGACAGAATTTCCTGCTGATATTCCTCTTCCGTCTTGGCTTGTATCGGCACTGACAAAATGAACAAGAAAATGCAACAGATGGTAAAAACAACCGATATTTTCATTCGTGTTTCCTCTTTATTTAAAAGAAAAATTTTTTATATAGAAACCATTTTCTGATTGAAACGTCATTTTACCAAGTCATGAGATATATGATCAAGACTTTTTTAAAAAAGAAAAGTATTTTCAGAAAAATTTTTCAAGGGAAATTTCTTCTTGACGTGAAAGATTCCCCGATCTTATACTTTTTTATGCGGGAGAAATCAAGGCATCCATGAATTTTTCATACGCACAGATTGGTTGGGGTTTTGGGAGCACATTTGATTTGTGAATGTCCGACGAGTCGCTCATAAAGAAGAGGTATTATGGCAAAGATCCTCACGATTTATAGTTCTGAGGCCAAAATCGGGAAAACAACTCTGGCAGTGAATTTGGGAGTCAGTTTGATTCATGAGACCCAGAAAACGGTGATCCTTGTGGATTTGAGCAGCGTTGATGATGGGGGGCCGGCATGGTCTATGTTAAAATTTCCCGGAGCGAAGTTGTTTCAGGGTCGCGAAATTCTGGGTGAAGGTTTTTCTGACTATATTCAGTACCATAGTTCACAATTAGCGATCTTAACCATTGATTCCGAGATTATTCATAAAGAAACCTCCTCTAAAGCTTTTGTGATAGCACTTTTTGATCAGTTACGCCGCCATTTTGACTATATTTTAGTTGACATTTCAATGCATTTGAATCGCATGGCGTATGAGGTGATTGATGAATCGGATATTTTTATTATGGTGGTCTCTTCGCCTGATTATGAACAGCCGATTGGTATTATCGGGCACCATAATACCCGTATTGTAATCAACATGCCGGATGAATCCAAAACCGGACGACTCACAGGGCATCAGCCCGGTTTGTACGTGGTGCCTTGTGATACAGGCACGGTTGAGAATTTTCGGCGAAGCGGGATTCCTTTTGTCATCCAGGCGCCGTATCGTCCTCTCAGCCAGGTAATCGGACGACTTGCCCGCGACATTGGGGAAAAACGTTTCGGGATTGCGTTAACCGGGGGAGTTGCCTTAGGATTGAGCCAGTTAGGAATTCTTGAGGTTCTGGAACAGAATCGGATTGCGATTGACATGCTGACAGGCGTCAGTTTTGGTGCGTTACTTGGCGCAGCGTATGCCACGGGCCTTGAACTTCGCCAGATAAAGCAACGTGTGGTTGACTGGGCCCAATCGTGCCGGCATCTGTCCACATTTGGATTGCGGCGGCTATTTCAGCAAGCGTTTTACAAGGAAACGAAATTACAACAACTTTGCGATTTGTTATTAAAAGACGTGTATTTTGAAGAATTACTTATTCCGGTAAATGTAGTTGCAATAGATATTCGCACCGGAGAGCACGTGATATTTCGTGAAGGGAAAGTGCTCGATGCCATTGAATCGAGCATGAGAATTCCCCAATTATTTGCGCCATTTAAACAGACAGAACGTCATTTAATTGATAGTTCTGTAATTTACCCCACCCCCGTATATCCGCTGAACAATATGGGCGCCAATGTGACGGTTGCTGTTGTTGTGACGCCATCTCCTGCGGAAAGTCAACGCTATGTTCTTCAAAAATCTGTGAAACAAGGGGATGCGGCCCAGCAAGCAACAAAAGAAAACTACGCCCTGGTCGCTGCCACATTTGACAGCTTGATGGAACGTTTGACCGATACGCCCGACAGTCCGGATAACTTGAAACGTGTAACCCCCGATATTTTTATTCGCCCGCAAATCAGGGGAATTTCCTGGCGGGATTTTCATAAAGTCCATGAATTAATTGACTGTGGTATTGCGGCGACTGAAGCTGTGATTCCTGAACTCGAAAAACTCAAATGGGGGTAAAGACTCGAATATGCCAGACACACTGTTTTTACTTCAGAATAACAGAATTTTTAAAAATGTTTCAGAAGAGGATTTGCAGCAGATTGCGCCAATATTTGAGAGACGGTATTATCCTCGCGGCGCGAGAATTTGTCAGGAAGGAGAAATTAGTTCCCGCTTTTACATTCTCCTCTCTGGCCAGGCCCAGGTATATAAAAAAAATGAACAGGGTGAAGAAGTTGAGCTTGATACCCTGACGCCAGGAGCATTTTTTGGAGAGATGCCCCTACTGGCCAGTGAGCCTCGTTTAACTTCGATCGAGGTGGTGATTGATGCCGAAGTGTTTGAAACTGATAAGTTCCGATTTGAAGAGACGATTAAACAGCATACGACCGTGTTATATAATTTGAGCCGTTTGTTGTGCCAGAAATTCTACAGTGATCATGATGAGGAAACAAAAAAGAAAAAACGGGTGAAATATCCGATTATTTGCGTGTACGGGACCGAAGAGAATATTGGGAAATCCATTGTCACTATTCATCTTGGTGTGAGTTTAGTTCAGGAAACCAAATGCCGCACAATTCTTGTAGATATGGGGATGAAAGAGCAAGGCATTGCTGCGATGCTCAAAATTGATCCGGTACGATATGTTGATACCCCCAATATTACCCAGGCGTATATTGAAAGTAAGATCACCACGCACCAGTCGATGGTGGATGTCATCTCAGTGGCTCCGGAATTACTCATGGAAGAAACCAAAGGGCGAGAATCTATCGCCAAAATTTTGAGCATTCTCAAAACCTTATATGAGTACGTAATTATTGATACCAGTTCAAGGCTGAATCGGAGCACGTTTGAAGCGATTGATTTGTCGAATATGATGCTCTTTGTCACGTCCAATATTGTTCAGGAATATCCTTTCGTGATTTTAGACCATCAAAAATTACGCACAGTGATTAATCTTTCTGACGTCAATATTGACAAGAAATTGCTTCGAGAAAAACATTATCATTTCTTACCTAGAGATTACGCGGCTATCGAACAGTTTCTCTCTACCGGCGAGCCCTGTGTGGCAGGATCGCCGCAAAGCGAGTTGAGTCGGGCCTTTGGTCGGATCGCCCGCGACATTGGCGGCAAAAAAATCGGCCTGGCCCTGGGTGGTGGTTCAGCGCGCGGGATGGCGCATATCGGCGTCTTTCAAGCCCTGGAACAACACGGCATTCCGATTGACATGATTTCTGGATCAAGCGCAGGCGCGTTAATTGGATCGGCTTACGCCGCAGGAGTTCCTATCGAGACAATCGAAGCTGCCGTGCTTAAATGGGGATCCAAATTGGGGTTACTGCGTTTAACCCTGCCGGATGTGCTGGATTTTAACTATTATGGCAAGGCTCTGGCTCGCCTGTTTCAGAAAACCCGTACGGCCTGGGATCCTCGCCTGCTTCGAATGAGTATCGGCGTCTTTAGCGGTTCGCGGGTAGATAAATTATATCTGAATGTCGTGGGCGATCCGGATTTCAGCGATCTGCGCATCCCATTATCTGTCGTCGCACTAGATATTAATACAGGTGAAGAAGTAGTGTATGAAAAAGGAAATGTGCGCTTAGCAGTACGCGCCAGCCTCTCCATCCCCGGAATTTTTACGCCCCTCGCCTATTCCGGCAGGTTCTTGATTGACGGATCGATTGCTGATCCGGTTCCTGTGAACGCTCTTGTGAAAAATGGCGTGGATCTCGTAATGGCTGTCAATGTCACTCCCTCGCTGCAAGAAAGCTTCAAATCATTACGCCGCTCGCGCAAACAAGGACAACTCGCTGTATCACGCTCACCACTCTTGCCTGTCTTTGATATTGCGATGCGATCATTGCAAAGTTTGCAATATGAACTGTCAACTATTAAAACAACCAGAGCTAATATTCATATTAACCCTGATGTCGGTGACATCTCCTGGTCGGAATTTTTTAACGCCGATAAATTGATTCAACGCGGTAAAGAAGCAACGGAAGCTGTGATTCCTCAAATCCAGCACTTACGCTGGGAAGCATGAAAAGGGAGTAGAGAAGAAAAAGGAGGAAGTAAGGAACGAGGAAAAGGTCCTTACTTCCTCTGCCTAAAACGCTGCCAGTGCTTCTTCTTCTGTTGTCAGCACTTTTACATACTGCGTCAGTCCAATCATGCGAAAAATTTTCTTGAAGTGCGGCGTGAGGCCATAAACGACAAACATGACATCTTTATTGGCAGGACTCGTGACAATTCCAATCAAAATGGCAATGCCGCTGCTATTAATATAGCCCACATCAGTAAAGTTCATCGCAATTTTTTGCACCCCTTCATTGACAGTCGCCTGCACCACCGAATTAATGGCCGCATCAGCAAATGACGACACTTCCCCTTTCATATCAATAATCGTAATAGAATCGAACTTTCTTACGCCGACCTTCAGATTTTCACTCATGATTTCTCTCTCCTTGCTCTCAAAGCCAACTGTCAATTTCCTGTTTTGTGAATCAAAAATTTTTTTATCATGAAAAAAATAAAGGCAATGTCAAGAAAAAAATCGCGACGCTCTTTACTTCATTTGAATTCATTTCTTGACAGAAAATATGATTCTCTATTGGTTCGCTTTCAAGATTAAAAACACTGCATCGAGCATGATCACCTGTTTTGACATGGAGTAAGCAGAAAGGTACTATGGCCGATTTAAAAATTGTTGATATGATTCGAAAACATGGATTCTTTGTTGTCTTTGCAGGACTCATCGTTTTTTTGCCGTTATTATGGGTGTTTCCGTCAAGAGGCTTAATCGCATTGTATTTTGACAACGCTGAGTGGCAAGGCGAGCCAGTCATCACCCAACAGGAACGACTCGTCAACCTGGATGTTGTCGCTCAAAGGCAAGATACCTTTCCGCAATCGAATTTCAGCGTGACCTGGGGAGGGTGGATTAGAATCGATCGGGAAGGTGAATATGCCTTTTCAACCGAATCCGATGACGGCTCCTCGCTTAAAATTGACGGAAAAATAGTGGTGAATAACGGGGGGTATCATCCGGAAAGGCGCGCTTCAGGAACCATTTTTTTGACTCGAGGCTTACACTCATTTCAAGTCAATTATATGCAGGGCGCTGGAGCGTATAAATTACAAATTTTCTGGACCCCTCCAGGACAGACTGAAAATTGGATTCCTCCTGATGTCCTGTATCCGACCCCTTTTCCCATTCGGGGAATCGGTTTTCTGACTCGCCATCTTAAAAGCGTGTATCTTTGTGTCTGGCTCAGTTTCTTTTTCCTTCTTTTTACGAAACTCGTAAAAAAACGCAACCATATCCGTCCTTTATTAAAAACCTGTCTTCAGAACCTTGTGTTATCGCTTATTTCTCTGCTTATCTTTTGTGTGTGTGCTGAAGGCATCATACGCCTGGCGATTGCTCTGCGTGAAAAGCAGAAAGATGTGCAGAGCTTGCTTGAAGAATCTCAGAAGACCGAGTTGCATGGCAGCACCAGGACATACAGCTTGAAGGGCATCGTCCAGGGCAGTCCGCATAAAGACGTTGTGTATGCGCTGAAACCCAATTTACGCGGGATTTTCCGTGATGTACCTCTGTCCACAAATTCCAGAGGCCTGCGCGATTATGAATACAGTTATCGTAAACCGGACAATACGTTCAGAATTGTCGGCCTGGGAGATTCGTCTCTGTTTGGCTGGGGTGTAAAATTAGAGGACACATCCTTGAAAGTCCTGGAACGTAAACTGAATGAACTCTCTTCTGGCAAGAAATATGAGGTCATCAACTTTGCGGTTCCCGGTTATAATACGGCGATTGAAGTTGAGGTCTTCAAACAAGAATGCCTGCGCTACGACCCGGATCTGGTTATCATGCACTTTAACACCAATGACTACGATGTTCCCGGGTTCATGAAACCGTCTGAAAATTATGCAACGTTACGTAAGTCCTATTTATTCGAATTCATCTATGAGCGGTATCAAATGTTGCAAGGGGTTCAGGAACATGAAATGATTCCCTTTGTTTTTGATCGTACGGTAAGACTGGAAGAATCCGAACGCCTGCACGAGGACCCCAATTTCCCCGAAGAATATCGGCATTTGGTTGGTTTACAAGGATTTCTACGCGCCATAGAGTCGCTTGTCCATGAAACCACCACGCGCAACATTCCATTACTTGTGTATGTTATTAAAGCCTATCCCGGTCTGGATCCGAATTATACGCCCGATAAATTCCGCGACGAGCAATTGCGTGTTATCACTCAATTAAGCGAAGAACACGGGTTTTTTCTCTTGAATATGTATTCGCATTACATGACCTATCTCGCGCAAAATCCGGCGCGCGATCAAAAGGTCTTCTGGGTCACGCCTGAGGACTCTCATCCGAGTGCATTAGCCCACAGAATTGAGGCTGAGGCCTTCGTTGAATTTCTGGTGGAACACAAATTGACGCCGCTTTCAGAAAACCAGGTTGCCCGTAATAAATAGCATCTTGGCGTAATTTCACTTTGTGGTGAAAGAACTCGCTGAAGCGAGAACCACGAATTTATCAGCTTTAAACCCTGAAAAACCGGGTTTCTTAAAGAAACCCGGTTTTTTACTGAAGCACTCACGCCAATTTTACCAGGCTGTGTAGCCGCCGTCTATGACGACGTTTGAGCCGGTCATAAAGCTTGAGGCTTCCGAGGCCAGCAGAACAGCGACTCCACACAATTCTTCCGGTTTTCCAGGACGACCCATAGGAGTGCTGTCCATCCAGACCGGGCCGTAGGCCGGATCTTTCATAAGGGGACCAGCCAGGGGACCTTCCATGTAGCCCGGTGAAATCGAGTTCACCCTGATATTATACTTCGCCCATTCGGTTGCCAGCGATTTGGTCAGGTGAATGACCGCAGCCTTTGAGGTATTATACGAGGCCTGGCATTGAGGCCGATTGATAATCAAGCCCGACATGGAGCCAATATTAATGATACGCCCCCCGCCTTGTGCGATCATCTGTTTTCCGACTTCCTGGCAGCAGTAGAACAGACCGTTCAGATTGACATTCATGACCGCCATCCAGTCGTCGTCTGAATTTTTTTCCGCTTCAAGCCATTTAACAATGCCGGCGTCATTCATCAGAAAGTCGATCTTGCCGAACTCCTCCACCGTTTTGGCCACCATCGCTTGAATACTTGCGCGTTTTGTCACGTCAGTTCTAATAAAGAGCGATCTCCGTCCCATGGCCTGAATTTCTTCAGCGGTTTTCGCGCCGGTTTCGGGATTGATATCAGCAATGACCACATCAGCCCCGGCTTCTGCAAATGCCACACTAAAGGCTTTGCCCAATCCCTGTCCGCCGCCGGTTACGATTCCAATCTGTCCCTGCAATGAAAATTTATCGAGTATCATCATGTTTTCTCCTGTTCATTTCACCACAGATGTGACAGATGTCTCAGATGTTCATGCGGGAGGTATTCCTGTTTCACTGTAATCTGTGAAATCTGCGAAATCCGTGGTTTTTTTTCTTTAAACGTTATCCTAACTTTGCTAATTGATCATAAATTGGCACAAGAGCCTGGTATGTATTTTTAAAAATCGTATACAATTTTTCATAGTGCGCGCCCTCTTGCGGCCGAGGGGTGAACACGTCCGCAATTTTAACCAGTTCCTCTGCAACCAGAAAATCTTTGAAAATACCCACGCCGATGCCGCCGGCAATGGCTGCCCCCAGGGAAGTCGCTTCTTCTAACATTTTCGGTCGCAGAATGGTACGTTGAAACACATCCGCTTGTATCTGGCAGAAAAGTCGTCCGCGCGCGGTTCCGCCGATAACGCGCACAGCATCAATCGCCACCCCCTGTTCGATAAAGGTATCAATCATGGTTCTAAGTCCGAACACTGCGCCTTCTAACACGGCACGGGTCAGATCTTCACGCGTGTGTCCGCGTGTCAGGCCAACAAAGGCTCCGCGCGCATTCGGATTCCAATAGGGGGTACGTTCTCCCAACAGATAGGGAAGAAACAGCAGATTATGGGATCCGGGCGCCGTGGAGGCGGCCTTTAAATTCAAGATTTCATACGGACTGATCCCGGCGTCTTCTGCCGCTCTAGCCTCAGTGCACCCGATTTCTTCTTTAAACCATTGATACGCTCCGCCAGCGCACTGCATGGTGCCAATCGGCATCATCATCTTCGGATCCACATGACAGAAGGTGACAGTACGCTGTTTTGGGTCAAGCAGCGGTTCAGACGTTGCCAGAGCGATCCAGGAGGACGAGCCGATGTAATTGTATGCGCTGCCTTCGCGCACCACGCCCGCGCCGACCGCAGCGCAGCAGCCGTCGGCCGCGCCGATTACGACCGGCGTGCCCGTTCGTAATCCGACTTCTTGACTTGCGGCTGTAGTCACTTCTCCAATGACGGCAATCGAAGGATGCGCATCAGGGAAAAGCTCATAGGGCAAGCCCGTAGCTTCAATAAGTTTGGGTGACCAGGTTTGTTTGACCAGATCAAAAGCATTGGTGCCGGAGGCGTCAGAATAATCGGTCACAAATTGATCGGTCAGTTTTGATACAATGTAATCCTTGGCATGCAGAAATTTATGCGTCTGGCGGAAAATCTCCGGTTGATGATCCCGAATCCACATCACCTTTTCAATGGTGTAGGAGGGACTGATCGGGTTTCCGGTGATATGATACACCTCCTCGTTTGAAAGCTGTTGGGCTATATCTGCGGCTTGTTTGTCGCTGCGCATATCAGCCCAGATAATACAATCGCGCAATGGGACGCCGCGCCGGTCAACCATGACAGCTCCCATCATCTGCCCGCTAAAACTGACGACAGCGATATTTTCAGCAGGTATATGGCTTTTCTGCAATAATCGCTGCGTTGACACACATACCGCCTGCCACCAGTCGTTCGGATTCTGTTCCACCCAATTGTGTCTTGGATAATACGTGTGATACCCGTAAAAGTCACTGGAAACCAGGGTTCCATCGGCGGCATACATGGTGGCTTTATTACCGGTTGTCCCAAGATCATGGGCGAGAAGATATTCTGTTTTCATGAAAATGTTATTCCTTTCGATGCTTGCATTGTTCAGAATTAATCCACTATAAAGCAATATTTATGCCATTTCGATTCAACCTTCATGAAGTTTTCGATTGAGGCCGCTGTTTTTGTCAAGGTTTGAGTGTGACAACCACCTGACAGGTTCAGGTATACGAGCCTTCTTTGACCATAAAAAAGCGCAAGAATAAGGTCTGACCATTTCAAGGCAAAAACTTTAACCAAGAGAAAGAAATTTCCTTCCTGAAAATTTTTTTCTCTCTCTATTGTTAGCAGTCGTTTGTAACGAATTTTATTCAATTTTGTTGACAAACTTTTCCCTATTCATACTGTTGAAATTTGTAATCATTCACTTCGATAGAGCATTCTCTGAAGCGAGTACCCTGCGAGTTCATCAATTCCATGTTAAGAACACAATGAAAGTAGAATTTTCATCAGAGGTCGAAATCATGAGTAAGTTGGTATGCGCTGCGATCTGTTTTGGGACACTCCTCGCATTGATATTCCCCAAAGCGCCATCGGCCCAAAAAACCATCCGCCTGGTAACAGCCGAACGTGAGCCTTATATTGGAGAGAATCTACCGAATAAGGGTTATATTTATGAATTGGTGAGTGAGGCATTCCGGCGTGTGGGATATGATGCCGAAATTTCGTTTTACCCGGTCGCCAGAGCCACCTACCTGGCTGAGCATGGATGGCGAGATGGGGTAGTGCCAGTGTATTATGAGGAATCGCTCGAAGGAAAATTTCTTTTCTCAGATCCTTTTCCGGGCGGCATCCTCGGATTATTAAAATCAAAATCCCTGTCGATTCCCGACATCGATCTGCAAAATCAGTCCCGTGCCCTGCAAGATCTACAGGCTTATACCTTTGGCGTGATTCGGGGCGCTGTCAACACACAGGAATTCGATACCGCCGATTTTTTACACAAGGATTTTGCCACCTCTGACATGCAGAATTTGCTGAAACTCTCAAAAGGGCGCATTGATTTTGCTGTGATTGATAAATATACGGCTGCTGATATTATGGTGCACCAACTCCCGCATCTGATAGGGCAATATGAGTTTCTGACTCCGCCTCTGGCCTTAAAGCCCTTTTATATTGCCTTTTCTAAAAACGCGCCCGGACACCGGCAATATGTCGAAGATTTTAACCGCGGTCTGCGTTCGCTCCTTGACGATGGTACGTTGGACAGCATGCTGTATAGACATGGGTTGCTGCAAACACGCACCAAATCCGAGACGGAAAAGGACGCGTCTACCGTAATCAGGATCGGTCTTGTTGAAAGCCCGAACATGCTGCTGCTGAAACGCTTTTCCCGGGAATTTGAACGACAGCATCCCGACATCAAACTCGAATGGATTGTCCTGGATGAAAATATCCTTCGCCTTCGTTCCATGAGTGATCTGGCGATTTCTGACGGGCGATTCGATATTATGATGATCGGTTCGTATGAAACGCCAATCTGGGCGCAAAGAGGCTGGTTGGTACCTTTGGACGATTTGCCGCAGAGTTATGAAGTGGAGGATCTGCTGGAACCGGTCAGGGAGGGCTTATCGTATAACAGCGTGTTGTATGCGCTGCCTTTTTACGCTGAGAGTTCTATGACCTATTACCGCACCGATCTGCTTGAAAAGACCGGCCTCACGATGCCTGCCCAGCCGACTTACGAGGACATCAAGCGCTTTGCGGCCGCCATTGATGATCCGCAGCAAGGTATCTATGGAATCTGTCTGCGAGGCAAAGGTGGCTGGGGCGCGAATATGGCGTATTTTAACACGTTAGTAAATACTTTCGGCGGCCGCTGGTTTGATCCGAATTGGAACACGACCATTGATACTCCCCAATGGCGCACGGCCTTAACTCTGTATCACGATCTACTGACCAACTATGGTCCTCCGGATCCGGCTTCAAAAGATTATAACGAATTGCTGACGCTCTTTGCCGACGGACATTGCGGAATCTGGGTTGACGCCACCGTCTTTGCCGGAAATCTCTTCAATCCGAACAGTTCCCGCGTGGCGCAGCATGTCGGCTTTGCGCCGGCTCCGGTTGCCGTGACTCCCAAAGGCTCGCATTGGTTGTGGATCTGGGCATTGGCGATTCCGACCTCCTCCAAATTTCCGGATGAAGCGCGTGAGTTTATTATCTGGGCCACGTCTAAAGACTACATCGAACTTGTCGCACAACAGGAAGGCTGGGTCGCTGTGCCGCCGGGGACGCGAACATCAACCTATCGCAATCCGAACTATCTGGCGGCTGCACCCTTTGCCGATTTTGTGTTTGAAGCCATCAGAACCAGCGATCCCGAGAATCCCACGCTGCCGCCGTCCCCTTATACCGGCATTCAATATATTCGTATCCCTGAATTTCCGGCGATCGGTACGCAAGTCGGCCAGAAAATCGCGGAGGTGCTGACCGGCGGAATCACAATTGTACAAGCCCTGAAAGAGCTGCAGCGTCAGGTATCGGAGCAAATGCAGGCTTCAGGGTATACACAATAAGAGACCTCTATGCAAGGAATTTCTGAGAAATATACGGTGCTCATTGTGGATGATAACCCGGCCAATCTGGGAATGCTCACCAGTTATCTGAAAGAGTACGGCTATAAAACCCCGATTGCCAGGAATGGGGACATCGCCTTACAGCGGGCAAAATATATCCGACCTGATATTATTTTACTGGATGTGGTCATGCCGGGACTTGATGGATTTGAAACCTGCCGTCGTTTAAAAGCGGATGAAGCCACTCGCGATATTCCGATTATTTTTATGACGGCTCTCAACGGCACTGAAGATAAATTACACGGATTTGAAGTTGGGGGCGTGGATTACGTCACCAAACCGTTCCAGCAAGAAGAAGTGCTGGCACGGGTGGCGACGCATGTACGCATTCGTGAATTGACCAAACATCTGCAAAAACAAACGATAAAGCTTGAACAGGCGAACGATGAAATCCAACGTTTGAACGAACAACTCAAAGCCGAAAATCTTCGGGTCAGCGCAGATCTGAAGGAATCTGAACAAAAATATCAGACGCTAGTGGAAGAAATCAGCGATGGTTATTTTGTAATCGAAGATGGCGTGGTGGTGTTCGCGAATCAGGTCTTCTGCCGCATGCACGGGTATGAATTACACGAAGTTCCGGGCAAAGAATTCTCGCAGTTTGTCCATCCGGAAAGCCGGGAAGAGGTGGCTGACGTCTACTGTAAAACACGTCAGGCTATGTCGGTGTCGCATCTCTTTGAGTATTTGCGCCTGACAAAGGACGCCCGCAGCCTTTCGACTGAAATGACCGCTAAAACTGTAAAGCATGAAAATAAACTGGTTGATATTGGCATCTGTCGCGATATTACCGAACGGGTTCAGATGGAACACCGCATGCGGGAAGCGGAACGCATGGCCTATATCGGTCGAATTACCACCTCGCTCTCTCATGAAATCCGCAATCCTCTTTCCGCCGTCAAGATGAATCTGCGCATTCTGCAAAATACACGACAGTTTACAGAAACTGACTGGCGTCACATTGATATTTCTGTAAATGAAGTCATGCGGTTAGAAAGTATTCTGGATGAACTGCTGGACTTTGCAAAACCACTGCGCTTGCAAATGAGCAAATGTGCGATAAATGACACGCTTGAATCCTGTGTGGAATTGCTCACTGTCAAGTTTCAGCAGAAAGGTCTGGTGATCGTACGGTCTCTTGCCTCCGATCTCCCGATGATCTATGCTGACCCGAAAAAATTATCGCAGGCTTTTATTAATCTATTGCTGAACGCTTTTGATGCATCTGAAGATTGCAGCTCGATCAAGGTCAGCAGCCGCTATCATTCTAATGAGAATGATCCCTGTATTGAAGTCATTGTCGAAGACGAAGGTCCCGGGATTGCCCAAAAACAGATTGATAAAATTTTCGAACCCTTTTTTACGACAAAGTCCAATGGCACCGGTCTTGGGTTAACGAATACCAAGCAGATTCTCGACGCCCATGGAGGATGGATTGATGTGACCACCCGTTCTCCGCACGGAGCTTCCTTTCACGTGTATCTCCCGGTCTAAAAAAGGGAGCGTCCTGACGAGGTTTTTATGGCTAAAATTCTTGTGATTGACGATGAAGCAGCAATTCTTGAAACTCTGGAATTATTTTTGCAGAAAAAAGATCATCAGGTTTATACCGCCGCTGCCGGAACAGAAGGTTTGTCGCTGTTTTCCCAATATTTGCCCGATATTGTCATTTTAGATATCCGCCTTCCGGATCTCTATGGAATCGACGTGCTCAAGCAGATTCAGCGCCATGAGCGTCAGGCCAAAGTAATTATGATTACTTCCTATCAAGACATGCAGACCGCGATTCAAACCATGCAGGAGGGAGCATACGATTACCTGAAAAAACCGTTGGATATTGATGAAATTGACAGGGTGATTCAACGCGCCCTGCAAGTGCTGGAAATCGAGCAAGAAGTGCCGTTATTGGAAGATTTCGAAGAACCGGAGAATTTGGAGGTGATTATCGGCAAAAGTGAAAATATGTTAGAAGTGTTCAAAATGATCGGTCTGCTTGGACAAAATCGCGCTCCCGTGCTGATTCAGGGCGAAACCGGTACTGGCAAAGAGTTAACAGCCAGAATGATTCATCGTAACAGTCCTTATCGAGATGAACCCTTTGTGACCTTTGATTGTTCCTCGGTGGTGGATACACTGCTGGAAAGTGAACTGTTCGGGCACGAACGCGGCTCCTTTACCGGCGCCAGCCGCACCAATAAAGGCAAAATCGAAATGGCCGGCAAAGGAACCTTGTTTTTAGATGAAATTGGTGAGTTACCCCTGAGTTTACAAAAGAAACTGCTTGGATTTTTGCAACGCCGCGAATATATGCGCGTTGGCGGCAATCACGGTTTACGTGCGCGCTGCCGGGTTATCGCCGCCACCAATCGCCAATTAGCGGTCATGGTGCAACAGCGGAAATTTCGTGAAGATCTCTACTATCGTCTGAAAGTCGTGACCTTGCAGATTCCACCGCTGCGTGAACGAACCTCCGACATTCCGCTCTTAGTGAATCATTTTTTGCACAAAATCAACCTTGAACTCGGGATGAATGTCGCCAAATTACAAGAGGGAGTTATGGAACGACTCATGGCGCACCCCTGGCCCGGTAATGTTCGAGAATTGGAAAATGCGCTGGTGGAAGCGGTTGTACGCGCCAGAGGCAATGCGATTCTGCTGGAAGACCTGAAAAAAATTTTAGAGACGAATGACGGACTGCAAGCCTCTGGCAGCGCCTCTTCAATTTCCGCCATGGAAAAAGACCATATTGAAATCATGCTGGCCGAAGTCGGCTGGAACAAGGCTGAAGCCTCTCGCCGCCTGGGCATTACCGTGCCCACCCTGCGCAGCAAAATCCGCAAATATGGCATTATCCCGCCGGAAACTTCTGAATAGAGCGAGTTCACACATTCACTCTTCTTTCCAACAAGCCTCAATTTCCCTTTGACATGAATACTGGTTCTGGCAAGTGGTATAATGTTTGCATTGATGCTATGACATGAAAGAGAATAGTGTACCAGTATCCCGAGTAATTTCTCATTTCTCAAAGCACCGCAAGGGATGCGTCAGGAAACATGCCCTTCTTGTGCTCTAATGACTCAACTCATGGACGCAGAAGATAAGATCAGAAAATCCTGGAAAAATAGCATCCAGAAAAAAATCGGATTCAGCCTTGTCGCCATTATTACCGGGGTTTTGGTGTTGTTCGGGATTTATCGCTATTTTGTGATCAAATCTGAGTCGCTGAAAGAAATTCATGAACTGGCGACCCTGTCAACCGAACGCCTGGCAGAACATTTGATCATTCCGCTCTGGGATGTGAACCGGGATTTGATTGAAAAAACGATCCTGGCGTATATGATGGATAAACGAATTTATGCTATCGTGGTAAAAAATGAAGCCGATACCTTGTTTGCAGGGAAAAATAGAAATGATGACTGGCAGAAGATTGTTGACACTCACCACGAGATAAGCGGCAATTTTATTACACGCAGAAAAGCCATCATGAATGGGAACGAGCAACTCGGACACGTTGAGATGTATATTACCAAGAAATTTCTATCAGACGAGTTGCGGCAGGAAATCACGAAAACCATATTGACAATTATCATCATGGATCTGGCCGCCCTTATCCTGGTCTGGTTTGTGACGCTCAGCATTACACGCCCTGTTTCCAAAATCGTTGACATTGCCAATGCAATTGCCGATGGAGATTTCAGTCATAAAATTGAGATCCGCCAACATGATGAAATTGGCCGTTTAGCCGAGGCCTTTCATCACATGCGCGGTATGATTGGCGACGTTTTGCAAGAACTGGACAGATTGATTCACGCCGTGCAAGACGGAAAACTCAATGTTCGTGGTCATGCTGAGACTTTTGCCGGAGACTGGCAGGAACTGATTATCGGGATTAATACGGTTATTGACGCCTTTGTCGCGCCGATTAATATGACCGCCGAGTCTCTCGATCGGCTGTCACGCGGCGATATTCCTGAACTGATTACTGAAGAATACAAAGGGGATTTTAATACAATCAAAAATAATATGAATCAACTGATCCGAGAGATTCATACTGCCACAGAACTGGCAAAAGCTAAAGAACGAGCTGAAGCGGCGAATCAAGCCAAAAGCGAGTTTTTATCCAGCATGAGTCATGAACTTCGAACCCCGTTAAACGGCATTCTGGGCTATACGCAAATTCTCTTACGCGACAAAAGTCTGACAACTGCGCAGAATGATGCCTTAAACATCATTTATCAGAGCGGGAACCACCTTTTGACTCTGATTAACGATATTTTGGATCTTGCTCGAGTTGAAGCAGGAAAATTAGAATTGTTCCCTTCCAATTTCCATTTTTCAACGTTTCTGGATGGGATTATCGGACTTGCTCGCATGAAAGCGGAACAGAAAGATATTTTATTGGAAGATGAAGCCATGTCGCCTCTGCCGGTCGGAGTTCAAGCTGATAAGAAACGGCTGAGGCAGGTTTTAATCAATCTCCTGGATAATGCAATCAAATTCACTCAGCAAGGAAAAGTCATCTTTCGAGTGACCAATTGTGAATTACCTGCCTCCCCCGAAGACCCTCAAGCTCCCCTTAAGACCTGTATCCGTTTTGAGGTAATTGATACGGGGGTTGGCATGACCGAAGAGCAGATGCAGAAAATCTTTCTGCCTTTTGAACAGGTTGGCGACACGCGCAGTCGCGCAGAAGGAACGGGGTTAGGGTTGGCGGTGACGCGACGATTAGTGGAATCAATGGACAGCAGCGTCCAGGTTGAAAGTACACCCGGACAAGGAAGTCGTTTCTGGTTCGAGCTTACTTTGCCGTCAGTTGTCCTGGAACAGACGCAAGCATCGCGTATGGATCAAAAGATTATCGGATATAAGGGACAACCCATCAGAATCCTCGTGGCAGAAGATGAGGAATCAAATCGCTCTATGCTATTCCACCTGCTGTCATCAGTGGGGTTTGAGGTTATTCTGGCAGAAAATGGACTGGAAGAAATTGAGAAAGCTCGCACTACTCATCCCAATGCCATTCTTACCGATTTGGTGATGCCGGAAATGAGTGGAGTACTCGCTGTGCAGCATATACGTCGAATTCCTGAACTCCAGGGGATCATTATCATTGCAACTTCAGCCAACGTGTTTGAAAAAGATAAACAGGAGATGATTTTGGCCGGGTGTGATGGATTTTTGGATAAGCCTCTTCATGCCAGACAATTATTTGACCTGCTGGCTACCCATTTAAAGTTGGAATGGGTGTATGAGGCCCCAAAGTGTCAAGCAAGTAATCAGTCTGTAACCAGTGAAACGCTTGCGAAACCATTTATTCCTCCGCCGACGAAGGAACTTGATATCTTGCATGGCTTGATTATGGGGGGCGACATGGATGACATTCAGGAGTATGCCAACCACCTTGAACGCATGGATCAAAAATATCATCCGTTTGCCGAGAAACTTCGCGAGCTTGCCAAAGATTTTGAAGATGAACAACTGTTAAAATTGGTAGAACAATATTGACGATGGAGAAGCATGGTAAGCTTGTACTGCCGGACTTCTATGTCCGCTGAATGTTTCGACGAACACGGCTGTTCGTCGGTACGGCTATTTTCAGGGAGAAAAAATTTTCCCCCCTGAAAAAATTTTACTGCCTTGCCGACCGTTCAAAGCATTTTTATTCGTAAAATACGCTCTTTTAAAATTGGCATAACAGTTGCACTTACATTATTCGACGGAAAAAGATATGTTTTTGAACCTGTGTTCACAAACATATCGAAAGGAGGTGAGGCGTGCTCTTTTAAAAATCTGGAGAATTGGTAGGAGTTCAAGGTAGAACTGTTTGTATTTTATAACTTCATTAGATCTATTGTGGAGGAAAAGGAAGATGCAGAAAAAATCTTATGTTCTTACGGTAGCGCTGTGTTTAGGCCTGCTTTTCATGGCTGGAACGCAAGTTTTTGCAGAGGTTACGATCAATATTGCATTGGCAAATAATCCAATCTCTCAGGCATTGGAACGGATTGCCCGGGAGAAGTATTCTGCTGAGGGCGTTACAGTGAATATTGCCGTACTGCCCGAAAATGACTTGCGTCAGAGGTTAACGACAGAAGCTTCGACAGGCGGGACAACTTACGATATGTTCTATATTGGTCCCTACGAAGCAGCCAACTGGGCGCGATTCGGCTGGCTGGAGAATCTGGAACCTTATTTCGCTGCACTGTCGCCTGAAAAACTGGAATGGTATGATCGCGACGATCTGATTGATGGTATGGTTGGTTCGCTCTCCCTTGATGGTCAGGTGTATGCGCTGCCTTTCTACGGCGAAGCTTCATTTATCATGTATAATAAGGAACTGTTCGCCGAAAAAGGGTTGACAATGCCGGATGAACCGAGTTGGGACGAGATCTACGAACTGGCAAAGAAAATCCATGATCCGGAAAAAGGGATTGTCGGCATGACCATGCGTGGGGCGCCGGGCTGGGGTATGAGTGGTGCTCCGTTTGTGACAATCGTCAACGCGTTTGGCGGACGTTTTTTTGATATGGACTGGAATGCGACCGTTGACACCCCGGAACAGAGAGGCGCCTGGGAAATGTATAAGAAAATTCTGCGCGAAGCAGGGCAGGCCGATATTCTTTCTTATACATATAACGAGTGTATCGCTCTCATGCAGTCCGGAAAGTGCGGGATTTATTATGATGCAACCTCGATCGCACCGCCTTTAGAAGCTGAAGGCTCCGCAGTTAGAGGCAAAGTGGGCTACGTCATGCCGCCGCACCAAAAAATGAAATCCAATACATCGTGGCTGTGGAACTGGGCGATGGGCCTCAATCCCAAGACTACACCTGAGAAGAAACAGGCCGTGTTCGATTTTATGCTGTGGGCCACCTCAAAAGATTTCATTAAAATGACAGTTGAACTCGACCCGACCGGAGCAAGCACGCCTCCGGCTTCACGCGCCTCGACCTATAAGCTGCCGGTCTATGCCCAGACACCGTATGCGGAAATGACCTTAAAGACTCTGGAAAACGCAGATTTCACCAAGCCGACCCTGGAACCAGTGCCTTATGTCGGACTTCAGTATATTGCGATTCCGGAATTTGCCGATGCCGGCACAAAAATGACGGAATACCTGGCGGATTATGTCGTGGACAAAATCAGCCTGGATGAAGCTATCAGCAAAACCCAGGAGGTCTTTGAACAGGTTGCGGAAGACGGCGGGTACAAATAGCCTACTCCTGTCCTGCGATTAGATGGTCAAAAAATTGGTCCGATGTCGTCATTGACATCGGACTTGCTGATTTCACCCCTGCGTCGTGATGTATCTGCGGCGTTCTTGCTATGGAAAGACTTTAAGGACGCTATACTAGTGGAGGGAAGATTGCCATGAAGAAAAAGAATGACTGGGTGTTCTTGCTTCCCGGGATCCTTGTGGTTGCTGTCGTTACCCAGGTGCCGTTTATCTTGACGCTTGTGTATTCGACCCTCCGATGGAACCTGGCGCGACCCGATTTGCCAGTTAAGTTTACGTGGTTCAACAATTTTTGGTATTTTCTCAGAATTCGTGATTTTTCAAAACTGCCAGAGTTTTACTCTATTCTGTGGCAGTCTATCCTCATTACGGTCAGTGCCCTGGCTTTATGCACAATTGTCGGCTTTTTAATCTCCCTGCTGCTTGATCATCCAGTACCAGGAGTCAATATAGCCAGAACACTGATTTTAGGTCCTTTTTTTGTGATGTCCACGGCCAGCGGGGTCATCTGGAAAACGACCATCTTGAACACAACCTTCGGATGGTATGGTGTCATCGCCAAGGCGCTCGGATTCACTCCGGTTGATTTACTCAGCTACTACCCCATCTCGATAATCGTTTTTCTATTTTCCTGGCAATGGATGCCTTTTTTCGTTTTAGTGATTTTAGCAGGGTTACAGGGTATTCCCGGTGAGATTGTTGACAGCATGAAGGTAGATGGCGCAAATTGGTGGCATGCCACATTTTCCGTCAAACTCCCCATGATTCGCAAACATATCACAGTGGCGATGATGTTAGGCTTGATCTTTATCGTCAAAGAGTTCGGTCTCATCTTGGTGACAACGGCCGGCGGCCCCGGAACACGCTCCTATACTCTTCCCTATGCTGTCTATATGCAAGTGTTTAACGCTTCAAACGTTGGAAGGGCCGGAGCATTAGCGACCATAACCGTTATTGTGACGCTGCTTGCAGTCAATCTTCTGTATCGCTCCATTCAAAAACGCAGCGCCATGTATGAATAAGAGGAGGATGTCATGAGCGACACTCGCACTGCTCAAGAGATTAACCGATCAATACAATTAAAACGAAAGGTGAAGATAACGATCATGACGGTTGTCATCTTTACTGTAGCCATTCTGTACTTCTCTCCGGTACTCTACATGTTTTTATCGGCCTTTAAAACGGAATATCAAGCGGTACGTCCGTCATTGTTTTTCACACCGACCCTGGAAACCTTCCAAAAGGTATTGAATGACCAGAACATGTACGGCTTTTTAAAAAATTCCCTGTTTCAGGTGTTTTCTGGCACTATCCTCTGTCTTCTTGTGGGAACACCCGCCGCCTTTGCATTAATTTTCGGGAAATTTAAAACGGAACGCACCAGCGGAAAAATTTACCTCTGGTTCCTCACGACGATTTTGCTGCCGCCGGTTGCCGTTATTATTCCACTCTATACCTGGTTTCAAGCCTTTAATCTGATTGATAAACCGATAGGGTTGCTGATAATTTATGTCGGCTTCCATGTGCCGCTTGTAGTGTGGATGCTGCACTCGTTTTTTTCGGATATCCCGGCTGAAATTATCGAAGCGGCCGATATAGACGGATGCTCGCGCCTCCAGCAGCTTCTGCTCATTGCCGTTCCGCTGGTCAGAACAGGCATTATTGCTGCCGGACTCCTGGTAGCCGTGTTTATTTGGAATGAATTCTTCCTGGCGTTTAATCTGACAGGAAATCAGTCGGCAACCCTGCCTGTGTATATGGCGCGTTTTCGAGAGCAGCAAGGGATGTTCGTGGCCCAACTTTCGGCCGCTTCCACCGTGGTCATCTTGCCGGCCGTGATCTTTGGGTGGATCAGTCAAAAATCGCTGGTGAAAGGTCTAACTGCCGGCGGAGTCAAAGGATAACAACGTGAGCATGTGTTCGTAGTTCTGCCTTCAGGCAGCCCCCGAAAGCGGAAACTACAAACATACGCGCATCATGAAAATTTCATTTTTTAAGAAGAGGTCATGAGCGTGTGCTCGCCCGATGTAATGAACATCAGGCTCGTAGTCGCCGCTTCAGCCTGCCTGAGCAGGCAGGCAGCGTGAAAAAACGCTAAAGCGTTTACTACGAACGGGTTTTCAGAGGAGAACTATTAGCGGAGGATGAATGTATGAAGTTTTTGAATAAGGACATACTTGCTGAACTTAAAGGGAAACTGATGGTTCCGGATTTTGACCGGACGAAGCTCACCAGTTCTGTCGTACATATCGGCGTTGGAAATTTTCATCGGGCGCATCAGGCCTATTTCCTGCAGCAACTTATGGAAAAAACCCATGAAACTTGTTGGGGCATTTATGGCGTGGGGGTACTAGATCAGGACAAAAAACTTTCACATACTCTCAATGCTCAGGACTGCCTTTATACCTTAACCGAAAAAAGCGATACTCAGACGGCAAAAGATATTGTGGTAGGAAGCCTGCTTTCCCATCGCATCCTTTCTGAAAACCGGCATGAAATCATCGCAAAAATTGCCCATCCTGACACTACCTTAATCACCTTCACAGTCACTGAAGGGGGGTATAATATTGATGATACCACTGGTGAGTTTTTGATAGATAACCCGCTGATTCAGGCCGATCTGAACAATCCTGCGAAACCTCACACCTTTTACGGCCTGTTATATGCGGCCCTTCGCCAGCGGAAAAAAGCTGGCATCGTTCCGCCGGATTTACTTTCCTGTGACAACGTCGAGATGAATGGAGCAGTCCTGAAAAAAGGAATGCTGGCCTACGCGAAGCAGCAAGATCCGGATATGGCGCAGTGGATCGAAGAACATGTCGCCTTTCCCAATGCCATGGTGGATCGCATTACACCGGTCACATCGGCTGAAGATCGGGAGTATGTACAGCAGCAGTATGGCTATATTGACAACTGTCCGGTGCCCTGTGAACCCTTTATTCTCTGGGTGATCGAGGATACGTTCAAAAGGAAACGACCGGCCCTGGAAAAGCTGGATCATGTTTTACTCGTCTCCGATGTCAGACCGTACGAAAAGATGAAAATGCGGCTGCTGAATGCCGGACATGTGGTCTTTGCTCATATCGCCTTAATGGAAGGGCATCGGTTTGCCTGTGATTTTATGAACACCTTTCCGTTTGATCGAGCCATTGAAACCATGATGTTAAAGGAAGCCCTGCCTTGTGTCGGCGAGGTTGTGGGAATGGATGTCATGGAGTTTTTGAATAACACCTTGCTCCGCTTTAAAAATCGAGCAATCAAGGATCAGACTGAGCGCTTAGCTAATTTTACGTCTGAACGGGCTCCCAAATTTACCCTCCCTACCATTGCGGATAATATCCTTAGAGACGGAAAAATGTCGCCGCTGTTAACATTGGGGACTGCCGGATGGTGTTACTATTTATCCAGGAATGACGGTGTTGTAGATAAAATGGCTGCAACACTTATTGAAAAAGCCCGGAGAGCCGTAACAGGCGAAGGCAGGGTATTCATCCAGGAATTAGAAACAATCTTCCCGGAGGTTCTGCGACAGAATGAGCCGTTTCTCGTCCTCTTCGATAAGGCGCTCTCCACCATTCAGGCGCAGGGGCCGGCAGCGGCGATCACGAAGTTTCTCAAGGAATATTATTAAAACAGTCAGAAATACAAAGCTGAGTCTGAGGTTTTCAAAAACCGGGTTTCATGAAGAAACTCGGTTTTTTCATGAAGCAGCGTTTAATAAAAAAATTACTTGACAAAAATATGGGATGACATTCATTTAATCGTTTACGTAAACGATTAAATGAATGTCATCCCATATTTCAATTGTGCGTTGAGTATTCCTAAAAAAATGTGAAAAAGATTACAATAAAAGATGTTGCGAGCCAGGCCAATGTGTCCACAGCAACCGTGTCGCATGTGATCAATAAAACACGGTATGTTGAAAAAGACACGGAAGCTCGTGTTGTCGAGGCGATACGACAACTCAATTATTACCCTAATATCCTGGCTCAGGGCCTGAAAGGGAAGGGGACAAAAACAATTGGAATTATTATCGCAGATATCAGAGAAAGCTTTTTTGCAAGCCTTGTCAAATCAATTGAGTCCTATCTGCGAAAAAAGGATTTCAGCCTGATTCTCTGCGATTCCGAAGATACCGTTCGTCAGGAAAAAAAACATCTGAATTTACTTTTACAAAAAGGCGTCGAAGGCGTCATTTTTGCCCCTATAAATATCCATGAAACCTACTCATTATTACAAACAAGTCATATTCCTGTTGTTCAAGTTGATAGAAAGACGTATGGACTTAAATCGGATTACATTGGCATTCATAATGTTCAAAGTGCGCAAAGGGCTGTCGAACACCTTTGTGCCCATGGTTATACCCGCATCGGCTTCATTGGATATGATGAAACGGTGTACACCATGAGAAAACGTATGGAGGGGTATAAAGCAGCTCTTTCACAACGAAACATGTTCGACGAGCACTTCATAAAAATTGTGCATTATTCGGATAATTCGATGCAAGAGAGTATCAAGCATTGGCTTCTCGATGGAAAAATTGATGCAATCATCTGCGCGGTAGATGAAATATGTTATGCAGCTTTAGGAGCTATTGAAGAGTTAGAATTACATATTCCTGATGATATTGGCTTGATTTCTTATGATGACTCCAAATGGTTAAAGTACCTGAAAACTCCGATTACCGTGATACGACAACCTGTAGAAAAAATGGGAAGAGCGGCGGCAGAAACGATTATTCAACGCATCCAACATCCGACAAAAAGTGATTTTTTCAACATCCGGTTTGAAACTGACCTGATTCTTCGGGGGTCATGCGGTCACCATGAGGCGACTGTTGATAAATATTTTTTGCAAGAAGATCTATCAGACTCAAGGAGGTGATGATTTCTATAGAAACGAAATGTGCTTGCAGACCATAGAAGAAAGGCAGCACTTTTTCGGAGAGAGCATGAGTGTGATCGCTCACACGATGTAACCTGAAAGTGTCGTTCTACAGCATTATGCAGCTGCGTTGATACTGCCAGAACCTCTGACCGGTTTTGAAAAGCTAGCAGATGTCAGGTCAATGCTTGGAAGTAATGCTGAAAGTCACACATGAATAGTTCTTTTGTGCTTTTATTTTCAGGCAATGATGAGGATAACAGTTGAAAGAATCTATTCATAAATAACTCATGAGGAGAATGAAAATGAAAAAAATTCTAATACTGTGTTTGATTCTATGTACGATGTCTGTTATCGCCCAGGCAGAAGAGTATAAAGTCGCGTATATTGCCAGAGCGCAGGCGGATTCATTTGCTGCATGGCTGGCAAATTCGGTAAAGGCGGAAGCCGAGAAATATGAAAATATTTCTGTGACGATTTTTGACGGCCAGGCCGATGATTACAAACAAAATTCTTTGATTGAAAACGCTATTACCAACAAGTTCGACGTCATTATTATTCAGCCCAATAACGGAGAATCCCAAAGGCCCTACGCTGAAAAAGTCGTCGAAGCCGGGATTATCTGCATTACCACAAATGCCAGAATTGACGGCGTAAAAGGCGCGTCATCAGTGGACGCCAATCCTTACGAGCAGGCCGCTGTCAACGCTCGCGCCGCCCTGGAACAGATTCCGCAGAACGCCAATGTCGTGGTTCTTAACGGCCCTCCAGGAAACTTTCACGCCGATGCGCGCCGCGAAAGTTGGCAAAAAGAGTTTTTCGACAAACGACCTGATGTGACAATCGTCGGCGAACAAATTGCCAATTGGAATAAAGATGAAGCCATGAGCTTGATGGAAGATTGGGTACAGGCTAATGATAGGATCGATGCCATTATTTCAATGAATGACAATATGTGCGCCGGAGCGTTGGAAGTCGTGAAGGGTGATGACAGATTCGCAAATATCCTGTCGTACGGTGTGGATGGCACAGCAGAGGCTGTTCTGCTGATTAAGGAAGGACGAATGACGTCCACGTGCCTCCAGAGCGCTTACGCTCTGGCCGAACTCCTGTTATCAACCGCTGATAAACTCCTCCGCGGTGAAGAAACGCAGATAGATGTGGATATTGATAACCCGCTGGTCACAATAGATAACGTCGATCAGTATATCGAGATGCACAAAAAAGCCGGAGCAATTCAATAACTCTTCTAAGCAGCGCGGATCGAGATGGCCTCTTAAGCTCATAGAGCACCTCTCGATCCGTATCATTTTTCTGAGAAGAGCGAACAATAATCTTGCGAAGGTTGTACGCTCAAGATGAACATTTGTGTTCACCACAACCTTCGCAAGGTGAAGATGACTATATTTGGCTTATGAATAATATCAAATTACGCGTTGCCGGCATAGAAAAATCCTTTCCAGGCGTCAAAGCGCTCAGCAACGTCAATATTTCTGTAAAAAAAGGAAGCGTTCACGTCCTCTGCGGTGAGAACGGCGCGGGGAAATCGACATTGATGAAAATTATTGACGGCGTCTATCCTCCGGATAAAGGAGAAATTTATATTGATGGCAAGCAGGTCACAATCAAAGATTCGCATCAGGCCAGAGCGCATGGAATCTCAATGATATTCCAGGAATTAAATTTCGTGCCTGAGATGACAGTTGAAGAAAGTCTTTTTCTCGGTTCGCTTCCGACCACGAAATTCAAAAGGGTCGACTGGAAAACGATCCGTTCGAAAACACTGGCTTTACTCAGAGAAGAAGGATTGTCATATTCGCCAACGACACAATTGAAAAATTTATCCGTCTCCGATATCCAGATGCTGGAAATCGTCAAAGCGATTTCTCGGAATTCCAGTATTATTATCATGGATGAGCCGACTTCAGCCATAAGCTATAAAGAAATAGACCGGTTATTCGAAAAAATCATTACGCTCAAGCAGAGAAATACCAGCATCATTTACATTTCGCATAAAATGGATGAAATCTTTCGTATCGCCGATGAAATTACTATTTTACGAGACGGCGCCGTCATAGAGACGAGAGCGAAAGAAGATATTGACATCGATACCGTGATCGCTCTCATGGTCGGCAGAACGCTCGACAATACGTATCCTAAAAAAATCATAGCGAGAGGAGAAAAACTGCTTGAAGTCAGAAATTTTTCTCGAAAAGGATTTTTCAAAAACGTCAATTTCGATCTGTATAAAAAAGAAATTGTGGGGTTTGCAGGACTGATGGGAGCCGGTAGAAGCGAGATTATGCGAGCGCTTTTCGGCCTGGACGAGCATGACGCCGGAAACGTGCAGATCGCCGGACGGCCGGTAGAAGTAAAAAATGTCAAAGACAGCATCGCGGCGGGAATGGTTATGCTTTCCGAGGACCGACGGCGTTACGGGCTTATCCCCGTGAGAAGCGTTCGAGAGAATGTGTCTCTGTCCAGCCTGAAAAAAATTTTTTATAATGGCAGACTGCACGCCAAAGAGGAATATCAGATCGTTGATCGCATCTGTCGGAAAATGATGGTCAAAACTCCCTCGTACGAGACGACAGTCGAGGCCCTGAGCGGAGGGAACCAGCAGAAGATCGTTCTGTCAAAATGGACGATTTGCGATCCAAAAATCCTGATTCTCGATGAGCCGACAAGGGGCATTGATGTCGGTGCGAAATACGAAATTTACAAACTGATGACGGATCTGGCCGAAGAAGGCAAGGGATTAATCATGATTTCTTCGGAACTACCCGAACTTTTAGGGATGTGCGACCGGATTTACGTTGTGGCCAAAGGCGCAATTGCCGGCGAATTGGAACGAAAGGATTTTTGTCAGGAGGCGATCATGCGATTAGCAACAGGCGTTGAAAAAAAGGAGGATTCATTGTGAGTCATTCGGGAGGATTACACAGCGTTTGGCATCATATCACCAAGAAATACAGTATTTATTTTGTTCTTTTTATTTTATTCATTCTCAGCTCTTTGATCAATAGAAATTTTTTATCACCCACAAACCTGGCGAATGTATCGCGCCAGATTGCGGTCACGACAATTTTAGCCTTTGGCGAGACGATTTTGATCATCTGCGGGATGCTCGATCTGTCGTGCGGTTCTGTGTTGGCTTTGTCAGGAGTGCTTTCGGTCGCCGTCTTTAAATCCTCGGGCTCCATGTTGACAGCGTTTGGCGTCGCCATTGTCGTGGCGGTCTTCTGTAATATCATCAATGGCGTTCTCGTCACGCGCCTGAAAACCCCGCCTTTTATCGCGACACTCGCTATGCTGACAATGGCGCGGGGCGCGGCGTTATTCTACACCAACGGCCAAAATATTTATCAGATCGGCGATTATGCCAAAATCGGCCAGGGTTCGTTCTTATTTATTCCGATCCCAATTATCTTTCTGGTACTGATTCTGATTGTCACCTGGTATATCCTCAAACACACACCTTTCGGGCGATCGCTCTATGCGATTGGAGGTAATGAAGAGGCCGCTATCGCCTCCGGAATCAATATGACCCGCAATAAGATGATCGCCTTTGTTATTAATGGGGTCTTTGTCGGCATTGCCGGAGTCTTATTTATGTCGCGCGTCAACGCGGGACTCCCTAACGGGGCTGTCAATTTCGAGTTTCAGGCACTAACCTCTTCTATCATCGGCGGTACCAGTTTTTCCGGTGGTATCGGAACGGCCGGAGGAACTCTGGTTGGAGCGTTTATCGTTGGTTTTTTGAATAACATCATGAATCTTGCCAACGTGAATTCGTATTTGCAACAGATTATCAGGGGGGCTATTATCGCTTTAGCCGTGTCGTACGACATCTGGTCAAAAACCAGACGCTCGAAAAGCCTTATGGGCAATATTCAGGAACGAGAGGCATAAGGGCTCCTAAAAAAACACAATAACTCTGCGGAGCATCCGGAATAACGCGAAGCTCTGTGGTAAGCAATTGAGGAGAAAAGGCTATGCAAAAAATTAAAGCTGCTGTGATGCACGGAATTGACGACGTGCGTATTGATGAAGTTGACTTCCCTCAAATGAAAGCCGGAGAAGTGCTGATTAAGATGAAATCGGTCGGCGTATGCGGTTCCGATGTCCATTATTATAAACACGGCAAAATAGGTTCATACGTGGTGAACAAACCGATGATTTTAGGGCATGAGTGCGCCGGAGAAATTGTCGAGGTCACCAACGATGTGAAAAATTTCAAACCCGGAGATCGCGTAGCGATTGAACCGGGTTATACCTGCCGCAGATGTGTGTATTGCAAAACCGGTCGTTATAATTTGTGCCCAGATGTAACTTTTATGGCGACCCCGCCCATTGACGGCGCGTATGTGGAATATATGGCCTGGCCCTCGGATTTTGTGTTCCACCTGCCCGATAATATGACCTACGATCATGGGGCCTTAATGGAACCCCTGGCAGTCGGGATGCATGCCGTTCGCCGCAGCCGGCTAAAACCAGGCGAACCAGTGATCATTCTAGGCGCAGGCACAATCGGATTAGTGACCATTCTTTCAGCTAAAGCCGCCGGTGCCGGAGAAATTATTGTCGCGGATCTGGAAGATGTCCGTTTGAACATGGCGCAAAAACTAGGCGCAACCAAAATCATCAATGCGAGCAAGGAAAATACGGTTGAAGTGATCAAAGATTTTACGCACGGCTTTGGCATGGAAGTGGTCTTTGAAACCGCCGGGTCTGTGCCGACGACTCAACAAACGATTGAACTCGCGGCGCGCGGCGGACGCATTGTCTGGGTCGGTCTGGCCGGAGAAGATCGCTTCCCCATGCCGGTCTTGCAAGCAATTGATAAAGAGGTGGATATTATGGGCATTTTCCGCTATGCCAATGTCTATCCCTATGCAATTCAACTGGTCAGTACCGGTCGCATGAATATTGATCCGCTTGTCACCCATCGGTATAACCTGGAAAATGTCAAAGAAGCTCTTGAAGTTGCGTATGAACGCCGTGACGGCGCGGTAAAAGTTATGGTTGATATTGAAGGCAACGCCTAGTGAGGGAACTCCAGGAAGAGCGATAAACAAGAACATGCCTGGTGCATGTTTCTTGTTTATCGCTCTTCCTGGAGTTTCACAGGAGATTTTGTATGAAAGGTGTCTTATTACCCGGTCAGCGTCAAGTCAAATTCAAAGAATTTCCGGTTCCGGAACCAGGGTATGGACAGGTTCTGGTCAAAATGAAGGCCTCGTCGATTTGCGGCAGCGATATTCGCGCCATTTATCGCGAGCACCTCGGTAAAGGCCCTGAAGCGTATCAAAATGTGATCGCCGGTCATGAGCCGTGCGGCCAGATTGAGAAAGTCGGCCCGGGCTGTAAACGTTTTAAAGCCGGCGATCGCGTCGTTATCTATCATATCAGCGGCTGCGGCGTCTGTTGGGACTGCCGTCACGGCTATATGATTAGCTGCACATCGCCTTTGCGCGCCGCGTATGGCTGGCAGCGCGACGGCGGTCACGCTGATTATCTGCTGGCTGAAGAAAATACCTGCGTCGCCTTACCGGATGAGCTAAGTTTTGTAGATGGGGCATTGATCGCCTGCGGTTTCGGAACGGTCTATGAAGCCTTACAACGTGTAAATGTGTCTGGCCGCGATAAAGTGTTGGTAACGGGCATGGGGCCTGTCGGTATGGCGGCTGGTTTGCTTGCCAAAGCCATGGGCGCAACTTATGTTGTGGGAGTAGACATCTCTGAATCACGTTTGAACTTCTCAAAACAAATTCAGGCAATTGACGAGATTGTGATATCAGGTGAACAGGCAAGAACACGTTTACATGAACTGAGCGGCGGCGAAGGGTGTGAAGTCTCGATTGACTGTTCAGGGTCTCCGGCAGCCCGCCACCTGGCCCTGGAAGGCACACGCCGCTGGGGCCGCTGCGTCATGGTTGGCGAAGGCAATACCATCAATTTTGATGTCAGCCATCTGTTGATTCATCGCCAGATTACCATGTACGGTTCCTGGGTCACCAGCCTTGGCCACATGGAAGATCTTGTGGAACGCCTGGTACGCTGGAATTTACACCCGGAAGTCACTGTCAGCCATCGTTTTACACTGGATCAGGCTGAAGAAGCCTATAAGACTGCCGACGCCGGCCAAAGCGGAAAAGTCTGCATTGTGATGGAGTAACTCCTTTGCAACTACAAGGATTCCTCATAAGCAAGGATTTTTTATCCCTGGTTATGTGAAATCCTTGTAGTTTGATTGTGCCGGGTGAGCGCCCGCTCATGACATCTCCTCTGAAAATATCCGTACCGACCGACAGCCCTGTCCGTCGAAACCCTTTGTGCGTTAATAAAATGGCAATTATTGAATCTGAATTCATGGAATTAACCCGGTCCCTTGATGTTGCAGCGTTTTGGGAGGAAAATGACCGGAGTCAGCATTTTGGAATCAATAAACCGCGCTGCTCGGTCTCGTTCGCGCCGGACGACCATTGGATTTTTGAGTTTATGAATGTCCCCTCCACTCTGCGCTATTATCAAGATAAAGCCTATCGCGATACGCTGCACCGCGACGTCAATCAAGTGACCAGGGAGTATGTTGGCAAAGCCTTTTTTGACGAAGATACCTGGCAGTATCAGCCAAAACGGATTGAGAATCTGTTTGAGTGTGAATTTGCCTATCATGAAGGTGGTACCCCGTGGTTTGTGCCGGTCACGGAGGATCCGAAAACTTTTTCCAACATCCTGGATCGGGCGGAAGCGACCGACTTGCGATCCTGGAGCTTCCCGGAAGAGTTCTTGGTTGAGTGGAAATCTCGGAAGCAGAAAGGACAAGAAATGCCTTTGTTAGGCACAGGCAGTCGCGGCCCCGCCACAATTATGAGCTCAGTGCTCAAACCGGAAACCCTCTTTTTTTGGATGTACGATCATCCTGACCTGATCCGTCGCTTCCGCGACATCTTAGCCGCAAAAATGGTGGAATTCAATCGGATGCTGCGAGCATTCAGCGCAAACGCCTCGCCGGGCTGGTGGATTACGGATGACAACTGCGCCCTGTTCAACCGGAAACTGTATCAGGAATATTGTTATCCGGTGTTGGAGCAGGTGTTAGACGCCATGGCTCCGGGTGATGCGCTGCGCTATCAACATTCTGACAGCGCCATGGGCCATCTGCTGGAAATGCAGTATACGCTAGGGATTCGGCGGGTCAATTACGGACCTACTGTAGATGCCGCCCTGATCCGCGCAAAAATGCCGGCAGCAATGGTTGACGGTCAGGTGCCGCCGCTATTGCTGCGCGATGGCCGGCCGGAGGATATTCAACGCCGCATCGTCGAGGATTTCCACAAAGCCGGCCAGACCGGAGGATTAAATGTGACCACGGCCGGCTCGTTAGCGGCCGGCACTGGCGTCGGACGAATGCGCTGGCTCATGCAGGTTGTCCGGCAATCCTGCCGGTACGATCTGTAAATAGGCTCGTAGTTCTCGCTTGAGCGAGTTCTTCCGCCTGAAGGCATGACTACGAACGCATCAGATTCATTCAGGCTGAGCCGGAGGGCCTTGTTTTTATGATCCAAGCGTAACTTCCACAACATGCTCCCTGTCATCGTCAAAAACCGGCGCAAGATTGCCGGGCAGACTTTTGCCATCCACGCTGAACGATTTGACCCCTTTACAGACGCGCTCAGGATTGTTGACCTTGATCGTGTAGATACTGCCTCGGAAAATGCGTTTGACCGTGAATTGCTCCCAATCGGCCGGAATGCACGGGTCAATGCGCAGGCCCTTATAGTCAGGCTGAATGCCGAGAATCCACTGACTGATAGCGACAAAATTCCAGGCGGCCGTGCCGGTCAGCCAGGAGTTTTTGGCTTCGCCGTGTCGTTTGGCGTCTTTGCCGGCGATCATCTGCGAATAGACGTAAGGTTCGGTGCGGTGCAGATCGCTGAGAGCTTCCAAATGGGCCGGACAGATTTTCCGGTAATACTCAAAGGCCTGATCACCGCGTCCCAGAATCACTTCGGCGATCATGATCCAGGGATTATTATGACAGAAGACCCCGGCATTTTCCTTGTAGCCCGGCGGATAGGTTGAGACTTCGCCCAGGTTCAGATAGTAGCGGCTGTAGGCCGGATTTAAGAGCACAATGCCATAGGACGTATCCAGGTAGGTTTTAACTGAATTTAACGCGATTTGGGGCAGATTGCGATCCTGGCCGATCTGCGCCATGCTGCAAAAGCCCTGGGGTTCAATGAAAATTTTGCCTTCGGCGCATTCCTGACTGCCGATCTTCTGACCGGCATCATCGTAAGCGCGAAGAAACCATGCGCCATCCCAGCCCGCTTCCATCACGGCCTGTTCCATGTCCCGAATCTGTCTTCTGGCAGCGGCGGCCTCATCCGTTTTGCCAAGCTGATCGCAGATTGCGGCATATTCTTTGCCGATAAAGACAAACATCCCGGCGATCAACACTGATTCTGCTGTTTTGCCCTGTTTGTTCGTGGTGGTCTGAAATGATTCATCCGGGTTAGTTGAAAAACAGTTGAGATTCAGGCAATCGTTCCAATCGGCGCGGCCGATCAGGGGTAAATTGTGCCGCCCGCGATGGTTGACTACATGCGCAAACGAGCGTTGCAGGTGTTCAAACAGCGAGGCCGCGCTGGATTCATCATTGTCAAAGGGCACGGACTCAGCGAGAATGCTCCAATCGCCGGTTTCTTTGAGATACGCGCTGACCGCCAGAATCAGCCAGAGCGGATCGTCGTTGAAATGGCTGCCGACCGCATCGTTGCCGCGTTTGGTCAGGGGTTGGTATTGGTGGTACGCGCTGCCGTCTTCAAACTGGGTTGCAGCCACATCTAAAATCCGCTGGCGCGCGCGTTCCGGAATCTGGTGCATACAGCCGAGCATATCCTGATTGGTGTCGCGAAAGCCGATGCCGCGTCCAATGCCGGATTCAAAATAGGACGCGCTGCGCGCCAGATTAAAGGTCATCATGCACTGGTATTGATTCCAGATGTTAACCATGCGGTTGACGTTTTCATCACAGCTTTGCACAGAGAAGCGATTGAGCTGTCGATCCCACGAGTCTTTCAGTTCCTGATACGCCCGTTCAACCTTTTGCTCGGTATCAAATTGGGCGAACATCCTCTTCGCTTTGCGCTTGTTGATCACGCCCGGAGCTTCCCATTTTTCTTCAGGGCTGTTTTCAACGTATCCCAAAATAAACACATAACTGCGTTCCTCGTCCGGCTGCAAGCTGAGTTTCAGGTGATGCGACGCGATCGGCGACCAGCCGTCCGCCACGGAATTGCCGGATTGTCCGGCCTCGACCACATCCGGCAGATCAAAACCATTATATAAGCCCAAAAAACGCTCGCGGTCGGTATCAAAGCCAGAGATTTCGGCGTTGACCGCGTAGAAGACGTAATGATTACGGCGTTCGCGGTATTCGGTTGTATGGTAAATCACCGAGCCGTCAATTTCCACTTCACCCGTATTGAAATTGCGTTGGAAATTGGTCATATCATCCAGAGCGTTCCACAGGCAGAACTCCGCCAGCGAAAAGATGTGAAGTGTTTTGGTTTCGGAAGAGATGTTTTTCAGGCACAATTTCTGCACTTCACCTGTATAATCAAGCGGCACAAAGCAAAGCAAATCAGCGGCGACGCCTTGCTTTTCGCCTTGAATCCTGGTGTATCCCATGCCATGTCGGCATTGGTAACGATCCAGTTCGGTTTTCACCGGCTTCCACCCCGGCGACCAGAGAGTTTCTCCATCTTTGATGTAAAAATAGCGTCCGCCGCTGTCCAGAGGCACATTATTGTAACGATAACGAGTGAGACGCCTCAGTAAGGCATCTTTATAAAAGGCGTAGCCGCCGGCCGTATTGGAAATCAGCGCGAAGAACTCCTGCGTTCCCAGATAATTAATCCAGGGGTAAGGCGTCCTGGGCGTTGTAATCACATATTCTTTATGAGCATCATCAAAATATCCGTATTGCATAATGCCTTCACCTCAATTCTCAAAAGTACAAAGAAAGAACATAACCATATATATCAAAGGAGCCAATATAAACGAAATTCACCTGACACAATGAAAATGATGAATCCATACCCAGGGACAGGCGTTTCGAATCCGCCTGCGGAAAGGTTCGAACGCACCTGTCTGCCCAAGCAGAGGCAGGGTTATTCACTGGTACAGGAGGCAGGCAAGATTTGTCCAGAATTTTATATGGGGAAAAACTGACAGGCGGCAGTGATCGGATTTATGGCAACTGAAACAGGTGTAAGCCCGTTATAAAAAGACAGAGCTATAAAGCTGTTCTCAGAACGTATGTCTCGACTCCGTTCGACATCTAGTTTTTCGCTTATTGAACGAAGTCGAGATGAGTAGGGAACTTAAACAATTATCGTTTTAGGGCTTTCTTTTTGCCCAGAGCGGCCGCTCCGAGAAGTCCGGTTCCGAGTAAAAGAATCGTGCCTGGTTCAGGAACCACCGGCGATTTGGCAATATTCAATGTCAGGCTTGTAAAACCCTGGCCGCTGATATATTTTTCATCAGTATTATAGATAAAATTCTGCCCGAGAACACCCTGAAAATCCGCACTAATGAGAATATCAAACTCATTGTATGTTCCAAAAATCTGCATACTCACATTTAGTCCGTAAAGTTGTCCCTCAGGAGTCAAAACATATTGATTTACATCCTGAGAGTTGACGAGTAACGAAATCGCTTCACCCCACAGATCAGGAGCTTCTGCGAGCATCATTGTACCGCCCATATAGGTCGCGGTTTGCGTGCCATCAGGGTTAGGAAGCATACTGATCATGAGTAAGTTAGAAATTTGCCATTGAAACACATCCGATTGGGCTGAAAGAAGTGATGTTGTTTGTCCGGATGGCAGCGTAATCTGCTGTTCAAAAAACGATCCGTTTTCCAGTTCCCCATCAGCCAGAGTCCAACTCCCGAGTCGTAACGCACTTGCCGGATTGCTTAAGCTCAAGAAGATAAACATTGCACAAACGAGACTTCCTATTTTTTTCATAAAGCTCCCTCCTGGTTTCTTGCAGACCGACAATTCCTCTAGTGTTTTCAGAAAATGTGTCGTATCCACAGACAATTTTTGTTAGTTCTTTTTTCTGCAAAGATATGAAATGCTAACACTTATCAGCAGATTGCATTCTTTCTATTTAACAGAATGCAACCTGTGTTCCAATGTCAAGTTTTTTGAAGAATTCTGTCACCCGGTAGAGCAGATAGGGCAAAAATCACCTGAAAAAAGCGTACGTCACTAAAACATTTTTAACGTGATTGATGAGTGACATGATATGTCCGATGCCTTTGCCACCTGAAAGTGACAAAAATTGTTCTTCGTTGTATGAAGTGATCAAAAAAGTCTCATGAACATCATTGATTACAAAAAAACCGACTTTTCTTATTGTTCAACCAAAGGAAAATGGCAGCGAATGGCATGTCCGGGCCGAATTTCTTGCATTTCCGGCGGATCAGTTTTACAGCGCGCTTGCACGTAAGGACAGCGTGTATGAAAGCGACAACCTTTAGGCGGATTTATCGGACTGGGAATTTCGCCGCGCGACAAAATCCGTTCTTTGCGTTTGCGCGGATCCGGATGCGGAATAGAATCGAGCAGTAAATACGTATAAGGATGTCCCGGACTTTTGAACAGATCTTTTTTCATCCCAACTTCCATCAACTGTCCTAAGTACATGACCGCTACATAGTCAGCCATGTAATCAATAATCGCCAAATCATGCGTGATAAACATGTAGGTCAGTGAAAATTGCTGTTTCAGGTTTTTGAGCATCTTCAGAATCACGGCCTGCACTGAGACGTCCAGGGCCGAGGTCGGTTCGTCCAGAATCAGAAACTCAGGGTGTAGCACTAACGCCCGCGCCACAGCGATGCGTTGGCGTTGCCCGCCGCTGAATTCGTGCGGATAGCGAAACAGATGCTCTTCTCGCAGTCCGACTTCTTCCAGAATAGCCTTGACTTTGTTATAAATCACGTCAGAAGCGTCATGAAAATGAATTTTCAAGCCTTCGCCGATAATATTTTTAATCAGCTTGCGCGGGTGCAGAGAATTATAGGGATCTTGCTGTACAATCTGCATTTTACGTCGAAACACCAGGAGCTGCTTGCTGTCCAGTGCGGTTAAATCCGTGTCTTGATAGCGGATCGTTCCGTCGGTCGGCTCAATCAGGCGCAGCAAGGTACGCGCCAGAGTGGTTTTCCCGGATCCGGATTCGCCAACCACGCCAAACGTGCTATTGCGGGGAATATCCAGCGAAACGTCATCAATCGCCTTAACATAGAGATTCGAAGCGAACAATCCGCGTTTAATCGGAAAGTATTGCTTTAAGTGTTCAATCCGAATAAAGGCGCTGTCGGCTGTGCGTTCAGTTTGCATGAGTGTCGCCCTCCTTAAGATACAGATAACAGGCCACGTAATGCCCGGGTTCAATCTCGATTAACGGCGGAAACGCCTGTTTACACTGTTCCATACAATGCGGACAGCGAGGATGAAAGCGGCAGCCAGAAGGTGGGGCAACCAAATCCGGCACAACGCCCGGGATTGTCGCCAATTCATCGGTTCTACCAATGTCCGGCACAGCTTTGAATAAGCCGCGTGTATAAGGATGATACGGTTTTTCAAAGATATTCATAGTTTCTGAATGTTCGACTGTGTTGCCAGCGTACATCACCGTAATTTTATCGCAAAATTCAGCGGCCACCCCCATATCGTGGGTAATGAGAATCGCTGCATACTGAAGTTTTTTCACAAGCTCCTGGAGCAATTCCAGAATCTGAATCTGAATCGTCACATCCAGGGCTGAGGTTGGTTCATCGGCAATCAACAGCTTGGGACGCGACGAGAGCGCAATGGCGATCATGATGCGCTGCGCCATGCCGCCGCTTAATTCATGGGGATACAGGTTGATCGTGCGTTCTGCATCTAATCCTACCAGTTCGAGCATGGTTTGGACCTCTTGATAAACCTGACGTTTGCTCTTAGTTCTGTCGCCGCGCCACAAACTTTCTGCGATTTGAAATCCGACTTTCATAACAGGGTTCAATGCAGATTTCGGTTCTTGAAAAATCATGGCCATATCCCGGCCACGAATCTTATTCAACGCATCTTCATTTAATCTGGCCAAATCCTGACCGTCAAAGCGAATCGAACCGGTCAGGATTTCTCCGGGCTGTTCAATCAAACGCATCATGGCCAGAGAGGTCACCGATTTACCACAGCCGCTTTCGCCGACAATCCCAAGTTTTTCTCCGCTATTTAACCAGAGTTCCACTCCGTTCAAGGCTTGAATCACGCCGCGATAGGTATAGAACACGACTCGCAGATCGCTCACATCTAATAAATTTCCTCTCATTTCTTTCATCTCTGCGCTACCTCCTGATTCTGGGATCTAGAATATCTCTGATGCCGTCGCCCAATAAGTTAAACCCCAGCACAACTACGCCAATCGCCATTCCCGGAAATGTAGTGATCCACCAGTGCTGAATAAAATAACTACGGCCGTCGCTCACAATCGCGCCCCATTCAGGGATTGGCGGCTGCGCGCCGAGTCCGAGGAACCCGAGTCCGGCCGCAGTCAGAATAATCGTTCCCATTCGTAGCGTCAGTTGCACGATAACCGGCGAAATCGCCATGGGCAGCACGTGGAGCAGCATAATCCGCAATTTACCAGCTCCAAGCGACTGAATGGCTTCAATATAAGGTTGACCTTTAATTTTAATCGTTTCGGCACGAGCTAAACGAGCAAAAACCGTCCAATCCACAAGTCCGATGGCCAGGATAGTATTCGTCAGGTTCGGACCGAGGGCGGCAGTGAACGCCATTGCAAGCACTAACTGAGGAAAGGCCAGAAACATATCAGTAATCCGCATGAGCACTTGATCTACGGCTCCGCCGAAATAGCCCGAAGGAATGCCAATGAGCAGTCCGATCCCGACGCTCACGACCGAGACAATACAAATAATCCAGACTTCGACTCTGGCTCCGTACATCACACGGCTAAAAATGTCGCGTCCGTATTGATCTGTGCCAAAAAAATGCTCTGAACTTGGGGGTAGCAGATGTTCTCCATGGGCCAGTGGATCGTGGGTTGCCAGAAACGGAGCAAAAATAGCCACAAGGAGAAAACCGGCAATCATCAATGTACCTATCAATGCTAGGGGTGTCCGTTTCCACAGGTAAAGTGAATGCTTCAGATCTTCGAGAATCGGCTTACTATGTTCAAGAAATAAGGTAAAGCGCGAGATGCGCGATTGGACTTGAACTTCCGCCATAACAAATTTCCTCCATGCTGAAAAACCGAGTTTTTTCAAAAACCTGGTTCTTTTGAAACAACCGTTTCAATAACCTTTTTTATACGTGCATACGTGGATCTAGAGCGACATACAGAATATCAACCACCAGATTAGCCAGTGAATAGACAAAGGCAAAAAATAAGGTACCGCCTACGACAGCCGGATAATCCAAAAAAAGGAGGGCGTGGACGATATAGCGTCCGACCCCGGGCCAGCTAAAGACGGTTTCTGTCAGCACCGCACCGCTCAGGAGGCTCCCAAAGGAAATGCCGATAACCGTCACGACCGGAATCAATGCGTTTTTCAGGGCATGGCGATAAATCACGATGCGTTTTGACAGGCCCTTGGCCTTGGCCGTACGAACAAAATCCTGACTCAAGACATCCAGCATACTGGCACGCATAATTCGCGCCACAGACGCGGTCGAGGCATAGCCCAGCACAAAAGCCGGCAGAACCAGATGGCGCAGCGCATCCCAGAGTGTTGCCCAATCGCCGGCAATGAGACAATCAACCACTACCATCCCTGTATAGTGCGGCGGAAAAACAAAAAGACTGTGCCGCCCGCTGCCAGGCAGCCACTCCAGCACATAATAAAAGAGCAGCAACAATAAAAGCCCCATCCAGAACACGGGCATAGAGACCCCCATAATCGCAAAGATTCGCATCACATGATCAATCAATTTATTGCGATGAACTGCCGAAAGGATGCCGAAGAGAATACCAAAGATAATTGTGATCAGAATAGAGGCAATCGCTAATTCCAGGGTCGCTGGAAAAAATTCTTTCAGATCGTCGGTCACAGGCCGATTTGTTTTCAACGACACGCCAAAATCACCGTGGACAATACCGTTGAGATAATCCACAAACTGTTGATGAATCGGCTTATCCAATCCGAGTTGATGCCGCATTCGATCCACCAGTTCAATAGGCGCGTTACCGCCTAAAATCGCGCCAACCGGATCTGCGGGGATCACGCGCGTGATAAAAAACACCATCGTGGCGACACCCGCCATCACTATCAGCATGAAGAGTAAACGTTTCAGAATATATGAGAGCAGTTTCATACGTTTCATTGCACACTTCGACTTCGCTCAGTGCAGGCCGAAGATCGAACGGAGTCGAGATTTGTGCAAGTATGGTTCTGAAAAACGATAGAAAAAAAGGGTTTCGGGCTGGAACGTTCACGTATTTTCCCTGAACCCTGAAACCCCATTTATTAACATCACATATTAAGCACAGGTTCATACATTTCCACGCAGGAAAACCCGGGTTTTTGAGAAAAACCCGGGTTTGAGGATGCCTGAAAATTTTCGATCAGGCATTGACAACGCTACTTTGAGAGTTGGGTGAAGTCGCAATGGACCGAATAGCCTTCAAAGGCCTCTTCCGCGCCTTTGAGATCATTTCTCACGCCCCAATATTGCACTGGTTGATACATCATGGCAAAGGGTCCGTTTTCATGCCAGTATTGCGTCAGTTCCCGATAGAGTTGGAAACGTTTTTCTTCATCTAACTCTCTATTGGCCGCTTCCGCCAGATCTGCAGCATGATCGTCGATCCAGGCCAGACGCCAGGCTAATTGATTCACGCGGTGATTAGCGAACGGATCGGCTAAGGCGGCGGCATCAGGATAATCAACGCCCCAGCCGGCCACGATCAAATTAATGCCTTGTTGTCTGAATTTGGCGTACATCTGAGAGGCCTGCATAATATTCACCGTGGCTTTGATACCGATTTGAGCCAGATTTTCCTGCACAATGATCGCTTCATTTTTCCGGGTTTCAGTTGTATTTGTGACCAGTTCAACTTCAAATCCGTCGGCATAGCCGGCTTCGGCCATCAAGGCTTTGGCTTTTTCAAGATCCAGTCTGAATGGGTTGTCTTCAACATAGGCAAAATATCCGACTGGCAAGAACTGTTGATTGTTAATTGCGAATCCGGCGCGCACTTTTTCAATAATCGCGTCGTAATCAATCGCATATTTGACGGCCTGCCGTACGCGATTATCCTGGAACGGACCCCATCCGGCGTTCATACCGACATATTCGTCAGACTGACCGGGAGTGGTCACGACGCGCACATCCGTCGCGCTTTTTAATTCATTCGCCTGTTCAGCCGTCAAATTGTGAGCCACATCAATCTCACCTTTCTTGAGTAAGAGGAATTGATCCGCAGCTTCCGGAACATCGCGAAAGATCACGGTTTTCAACGCTGGTTCGCCGCCCCAGTAATTCGGATTCGCCGTCAGCAGAATCATCATGTTGCGTTTCCACTCTTTCAGCACATACGGCCCGGCCCCGGCGCTGTGATCCGTTAACCAGACTTCCCCCATATCTCCTTCTTTCTCATTCGCCATAACCACTTTTTGGTTGAGAATTCCGCCGTTTGACCCTCCGAGGTTGGTTAAAACGATATTCGGCGGAGCACCATTGGTCACAATCTGAACCGTCCTGTCATCAACAGCCGTCACGCTCTCTTCGGTTAATCCGAGCACATCAGTGAACAGCCAGGCCGGCGATTTTTGCAGTTTGACCACCCGCGTCAGCGAAAAAACCACATCTTCGGCTGTGAGCGGATCGCCGTTATCAAACACCAACCCATCGCGCAGATAGAAGGTCCAGGTTTTACCATCTTCAGCCATTTCCCACTTTTCCGCCAGATCCGGAACAACCACAAATTTCCCGTCTTCAACCTTAATATTTACCAATTTAGCGTAAATATTTTTAACGACAGCGCTAGGCAGCACTTCAAAGGAGATACCAGGATCCAGGGTGATAAAAATATCCGTATTAGCTCCGTGAACCACAGTATCTCTGGGGATCTGGGCCTGCACTGTTCCGGCAGCAAGCATAAATACAACCACAAGTACAATACTAGTTCCTATTCTCCTTACCATATCTTATTCCTCCGTTGTTAGCACATATTCTGTTGATGAATATCTGAAACTTTTCTCGACAAGTCAGTAACCTGTGTATTGTAAAAAAAGCGAATCTGTCAAGAAAATTCTGACAATCCGCTCATGAAAGGGAGACATTCACGCGCAAATTTTGATAGAATAAACTGAGAGTCTAATGCATTGGGAGACAAGTTTAGTGGAAATACGTACACATCATTCAGTCCTTGACAGGAGGGCAACAGCGGATGCTTTTTACGAAACCATGTACTATTTAATTCCATATTCCTTTAATTTCATCTGTAAACTGCGACGGCTGATCCCAAGAGCCTCGGCAGTTTTGGTACGGTTATCGTCAAACTGCTTGAGCGTGGCAAGGATTAATTGCTTTTCCATCTCTTTCAGGGTCATGCCGGATTCAAAATCAGGCTGCTCTGTTTCATCATCTAAGGATAGCGATTGAAGTGTGGCAGGGAGATGCCGGGGGGCGATCAACTCTTCGCGACACAGGATCACGCTGCGTTCAATAGTATTTTCCAGCTCACGGATGTTACCTTTCCATTCATAGCGCATGAACAGGTCGAGTACATGGGGGCTAAAACCTTTGATTGTACGTTTATGTTTTTCGCTGAACTTTGCAAGAAAATGTTCGGCCAGGAGGTGAATATCCTCTTTACGTTCGCGCAATGGGGGAACGTGGATGGGAAAGACATTCAGGCGATAAAACAAGTCTTCGCGGAAATGTCCCTGTTCCACCTCGTGTTCAAGACGGCGATTCGTAGCGGCAATTACACGCACGTCAACGGACATGGTTTTGGAACTCCCGACCGGTTCAAATTGCTGCTCTTGTAAAACGCGTAAGAGTTTGACCTGGACAGACAAAGGGACGTCACCAATTTCGTCCAGAAAAATCGCACCACCGTCAGCGGTTTCAAATCGCCCTTTACGTTTGGCGATCGCGCCGGTAAACGCACCTTTTTCATGTCCGAAGAGTTCGCTTTCCAGTAAATTTTCCGGCAAGGCGGCGCAATTCACCTTGACGAAAGGTTTTTTGGCTCGGTCACTGTTGGCATGCACCGCATCTGCGACCAGTTCCTTCCCTGTCCCGCTTTCGCCAAGAATCAGCACGGTTGTATCAGTCGGCGCAACCAGTGCGATGCTTTCCAGCACCTGTTTCATGTTCCGACTCTTTCCGATCAGATTGGTCGCTTCAACCGGCAAAATGGGCGGCTGCTCTTCTTTGGCTGGCGCGCCTCCAAGCAGTTTCGCAATCCGCAACCGGAGTTCATCCGTATCTAATGGTTTAGTTAGATAATCCCAGGCCCCGAGTTTCATGGCTTTCACTGCGACCGGGACTTCAGGATAGGCGGTCATCATTAATACCGGAAGACCAGGGCTGATACGCTTTATTTCTTCCAGGGCTTCGATCCCGTCCATTTCGGTCATACGTACATCCATAAGGATCAGATCAAACAAGGTGTTTTTGACGGCTTCGACCGCTGCCACCCCATCGTCTGCTTCCGAGATCGTATATCCTTCATCGGACAACACCGCTCGCAACATCATACGATGGGCCATATCATCATCAACAACCAGAAGTTTTTGCATGCGCTGACATCCCCCTATTCCCGGCTCTCTCTTTTGGAAAGGGCCATTTTCTTTTGAGCACTATCGCCGCATTTTTTAAATTTTAAGAGATGCAAAGCCGTTTGCAGATGACTGCGCATGGTGGTCTGCATGTCATTCGCAACTTGCTGCATTTCGTCTGATATTCCTATGAGGTTTACAGTGCGTCGGTGCGGAACTCGATAGTTGTAGAGCGACGTGTTGATCCCCAAATCTTCAATAAAATAATAGGAATGATTGATGATTCCGATTTGCTGATCGCTTGCCAGGATCGCAAACCCCTCGTCTTCTTCAAGGGTGAAGAGGTCGCGCCCAAAGGAGGCGTGTGAATAGTCCAGTTTTAACAACCCCATAACCGTTGGCAGAATATCTACCTGAGACCCAATCACGCGTTGTACACCGGGTTGAAGAATGCCGGGCGCATACAGAAGTAAGGGGATTCTGAAGCGGTCTAAATTCAAGGCATACTCCGCCCCTTTATAGGCCTCGCCATGATCGCCAAGCACAAGAAAGATCGTGTTCTGGAAATAAGCTTCCTGTCGGGCGAGTTTGAAAAATTGTCCTAGCGCATAATCCGAATATTTGAAGGCGTTGAAAATATTGGCGTCTTTGACTGAGGCATCAACCCGTTCAAAGGCAGCAGATTCGGGGACAAGATAGGGAGAATGATTGCTCAGTGTTAAAATGGCCCCTAGAAAAGGTCCTTCTTGCTGCCGGAATACGTCGTTAGCTTGAGTAAACACCTGCTCGTCGGTTGCGCCCCACTTTGTGAGGAATTGTGACTGATCGTATTGAGTGTAATCCACAAATTGCTCAAAACCGATATTGCGTAAAAACCCTTCCATATTGTCGAATTCCAGATCGCCGCCATACACAAAGAGCGAGGTATAGCCGTAAGGTTCAAGAATGTTTGCTAAAGAATGAAAATATTGCTGTCCCTCCGAGCGTTTCATGATTGAGGCTCCCGGTAAGTTTGGAAATCCGCAGAACGTACTGGGCAGCGCTCGATTTGTTCTGACGCCGGTCGAAAAAAATTTCTGAAAGAGCACGCCATCGCGGGCTAAGGCGTCGAATTCGGGCGTAAGATTCATTTTCCCTCGTAAAATCCCGACATACTCGGCCGCAAAACTTTCCATAAGGATAATGACCACATTATAAGGGGTTGCCGGCTCTTGAAACGTGTGGGACCTCACCAGAGGAAATTGCGTTGTATTGAAGGTTTCATGATCGGCTTTTACCTGTTGCCTTACCGTGGAGATCGTCTGCTCGACATTATAAAAATCTAAAAATTGCTCTGCTTGCTGGCTTTCTAATTCATACTTTGTTGAACGAATAAGAGTATAGATGCCATTTAACGCTAATTGATTCGCAAATGTAAAGTCCGAAAAATAGGCGTTCCCCCAATTTAACTGCCCAATACCGACACTCCCCCTGGCCCCGATAAAGATCAACCCGCTGCACAGCGCCGCATAACTCACGCGCTGATACCAGACAGTACGGCGGTGAGCAAAAGAATGCAGAAGTTTTTTCTCAATGTAATGCAAAATTCCCAGATAACTGAATAAAAACAAGACGATGAATGTCAGATATTTGAACACCGGATATCCCTGCCACAGCATAGGAAGCACGATTTCCGGCTTGTCAAAATATTCAAAGTAGGTATAATCCAAACGGGTACGATATTCTTCGAAAAATCCGATCTCAGTGATCAAGATGAAAAGAAACAGCGAAAAAGTGAGCAACATGCTGTATTTTCCCAGAATTCTGGTAATTTTCCAGGGGAAGTGCATGAGAATAAAAGCCAGTACGATCCCGTAGCATGCGATCACTAAGTCGAATCGCAAGCCAATGAGAAATGTTTTGATCAAAATGAATTCTGGAATATTCCGGGCCAGATCAGCAAAGCTGAAGAGCATCAATGACCGGCACACTTGAAAATAAAGCAGCGTGACAACAAACACGCTAAGGAGATACAATATGGTATATGGAGGCAGCAATTTTTTCATAAGAGTTGTCGCCCGGCAACATGAAAACCAAGCTTGTCGTCGCCGCTTCAGCCTGCCTGAGCAGACAGGCGGCGTGAAGAAACGCTAAAGCGTTTATTACGAACGAATATTTTTATGGGAGTCTTTTAATCAATACTTCGGACAGTTTTGATTTCACCCCCCTCAATCCCCCCGCAAGCGGGAAGTCACAGCCATAGAAATCGGGTTTTTCGAAAAAACCCGGTTTCTTACACGCATGCACGTGAAAACGATCCGAATGAAAGTTTAATGTACCTTGTAGTGAAAAGCGTTCATTTTTGTGAAGATTTTTTTCTCGAATTTTTTACATACAGCATTATTCACTTGAATTGAAATCAAAGACCGGAAGAGCAAAGCTGAACTTCAACAGGATTTCGATGAAGGAAGTCAAGGTGAATGAATAATGCTGTATAAGGAGTCGTCATGTTCGTAGTTCTGCCTTCAGACAGTCCGCTCAAGCGGGAACTACGAGCACGCGCGCAGCATGAAAATTTCATTGATAATGGAGAATATCAGGAATGTACGCCGTAGGCGTTTCAGTATTGGAGAAATACTCACATTCAAGCCGCCCTTCATCACAGAGCAAATTAACGCGGACTTTTCGGGTTGTGCGGCGCAACAGGAAAGTAATAGAACGTCATACTATCTTTTCAATACTTCGGACAGTTTTGATTTCACCCCCCTCAATCCCCCCGCAAGCGGCAGGGCTGTTAAGTTCTGAACATTTCGTATCTGGCGGCCCAGCCATCAATGGCTGGTCTCAAAGCGCAAGCAGGCTGAAGCCCGCTTCAAATCTGTGGAGGACGCTTGAGCGTCCTTGGGCTTTGAGACTGGCGATTGATCGCCAGAACTTAACAGCCCTGCCCGCAAGCGGGGGGAAGTACACATGAGGCGTCCTATTGCTCATTTCCCCCGTTTACGGGGGGACAAAGGGGGGCACACGAAAACTGTCCGAACTATTGATCTTTTAAATCATACGTTTATAATATCACAAGCCTCTAAAAGTTTATGAGTCCTTCCTGGAAGTGTTTCTACCCGTTGTTTTATTTTAACAGGAACAGGAGAGTCGGTTTTATCAATAAAAACTTCTATTTTAGGAATTTGAGATTGTAATTGTTCCGCTCGAACTGCATCCATATCTATATCCCTGTTCCCAACAGGGCGGCTATACATGACTTTCATATAGAGTTTATCGTGCTTACTAAATAACCCTTCTCCGAATGAAGCGTTTCTTTCCATAATAGATGGCAAAATCGATGTATGTCGAAAACCAAATCCGTGCCCCAGTTCATGAGCTACCACTTCCTTCAATGAATATTCTCCGGGATAAAGTTCTTCTCTGCTCAATACAAAGATCCATACTTTATTGAGAGAATCTATATTTCTTTGTGATAAAAAATCTGGAGAAGTAAAGGTTTTTCCCAAAATACCCCGATCTATTAAAGAATCATCAAATGAAATCACAATAGAATTATCGGGAATATCAGCAAAGGTGGAGCCAGAAAAATTTTGAACTTTTATAGGATCTATGTGGTACATTCCTCCGCTAAACACAGGAAGAATTTTTTTTATCACAGTACGAATTGTTCTAATGGTTTTACTCGGAATCTTTTTTCCAGATGTTGCAATTGTATTGAGATCAATATAAAACATCGGAGCTTCTTTATGTGTCCATCTTCGTATAGAATACATTCTTTTTTCTTCAGGGTGATTCCCTCTTGCAAGTTCTCGATAAAATCCCAGATTAAATTGACTATCTTTTTCTAGTGCGTCAATTTGGATTGATCTTAACCAATTCGTTTTTATCACTGTTCGACGGTGATAAATGTTATTCCCCTCAATATCTATAGCGACTGTTCCTTTGGGAACACCGGATAGTTGAAACTTTCCATAGTAGTCTGTCGTTGTCACCTGATCCCCGATTCTTATTGAGATTCCTGAAAGAGGTTTTCCATTGATGGTACCTTTTAATTTGCCCGATACAGTGGTTATTCCGCGATTGGGAAGAAACAGCGGTGTTTTTTGCGGTAATAATTGGGTTAATGTGAGTTTTGAAATCGTGACTCCAGCCTGATGATTGACCTCTGCTAAAACTTTTGCCTGAGCGGCAGCTTGATAATGGATACAGGTTTGATATGACAAATAACAGGTGTGTTGGTCGTAATGAGGACAGTGCATACTAATAGAGACCGGACAAGCCTTAAAAATATCTTCTTTATAAGTGGTTGCAGCGGTGGAATGAATTTCCCCTTGCAGAGCAATTGCTTTTTTTAGAGTCCGTTTCTTTTTCAGGAAGCGTCGTGGTTTTTGCGCTTGTTGAATCGCTGCAAGCTCTTTTTCAAAATTGATCAGTCCGCTGCCCTGAGCCGAGGGATGTTCTCCAATATCAATGCTTCCCTGTTTGAGTCGCTCTTTGATCTTCGCAGGGGTAATTCTTGTTTTGCTGTGAATATGTTTTTCTGTTTGATATACTAACGCAGCCATGCCGCTGACATGCGGGGCGGCCATGCTGGTGCCGGTCATGGTTGCATACGTTTTCCCGGGCTGGGGTGCGGTGATCTTTTCACCAGGCGCGACTAAATCGGGTTTATCAAACTGCCGCGTTGATCCGCGGCTGCTGTACCCGGCGACAACCACCGGCTCTGTTTTGGTGGTGGCTCCGACGGTAATCACGTCTTTGGCGTTGCCCGGACAACTAATCGTGCCTTCAGCCGGGCCGACATTACCGGCCGCCGCCACAACCGTAATCCCCTTGCTGACAGCATAGTCGGCGGTTTTACACAGCGGACACGTTCCGTCGGTACAGCCGTGATTATCGCCGAAACTCATGTTAATCACATCCACATTTTTCTTCACAGCCCAGAGCGTGGCTTCGATAATGGTATCTCTGGTGGTTGGAGTCTCGGCATTCATGAAGACTTTGGCGTCGTACAAGGTGGCTTTGGGGGCAACGCCGACGTAGCGGTAGCCGGAGGCTTTGCCTGATCCGGCGATAATACCGGCTACATGCGTGCCATGTTCGCGCCCTTTGGAAGTGCGGCCGCCGCTGAAATTTTTACTGGCTTTGACGCGCCAGCCAAACCAGCCGAAGTCCGGGTGACTTTTATCTATGCCGCTGTCAATTACGGCGACTTTCACGCCTTTGCCTTCCAGTTTGTGGCTTTTGACGCGATAGGGCAACTGCCATTTTTCAACGCCCATCACAAGCGGCACGCTTTCGTAGAGCGAGAGCTTGACATTCCCTTCGGCATCGTAAACTTTCTGGGCGCAGGAAACAGAGGCCAGGTCTTGCACTTTATCCACTGGCATTTCGGCGTAAATTGTGCTGATTTCTTTATAGACTTTAAGCTTTTTGCCCCCTTTTTTCTTGATCTCCCGCTTCAATTCTTTCAACGACTGGCTGCTGGCGGCTTCAATCAGGGTGCCGACTCGCTTCTTGCGGCCCCGCAGAAAACCGATCAAGACCGGACGGTCGTAGCTGCTTTCCGCGCTCTGCACTTTCGCTAACAACGATGCCTCAATTTCCGCCATGTTTTTATTTTGCCCACGGAACACACGGAACGACACGGAAAAAGTCCTCTGTTCTTCTGTGTCTTTCCGTGTGTTCCGTGGGCATCTTCAATCTTCCTATCCGAACACATTCAGGATGCCACACTCGGCACTTTCGCTAACGACAATCTCTGCCATGTTTTTATTTTGCCCACAGAACACACGAAAAAACACGGAAGCATAAGACATTTTCCGTGTCTTTCCGTGTGTTCCGTGGGCATCTTACAATCTTCCTATCCGAACACGTTCAGGATGCCGTTGAGTAAGAAACCGGGCACGGTGTCGAAGCCGTACAGCACCACGACCAGGGCGATACCGAAAAAGACGATATTGCCGAGCAGCACAAAGGCCGTGGAAAAATATTCGCCGTGCCGTTGAATATCGGCCTGATGAAAGCCGAATTCCAGAAAGGTGGTGAACAAATGATACATGGCCGTAAATCCGACGATAAAGAAAAATAAGGGCTGCATACGTTCTCCCAGCAAAGGGTAAATCAGAAATGCCAGCAAGGTGAGCGTGGGAATATAATAGGGCGCCAGGCTGAAAAATACGCTGATAATACGGGTGACAAATCCGCGCCCTTCCACGCCGACCACGACCTGTCCTTCCACATGCTTGCGCGGCGAGACTTCAAAGTGCAGGGTTTTCAGGAGAAAGACTTTAGCGACCATTACATGCGTCAACTCATGTTCAAATACGGAAAAAGCGTACATGAAACGTTTCTTGAACAGCCGCCAGAACACCAGAAAACTCAGACCGCCGTACAGAAACAGTTTCACAGATGCCGGGAATTTCATCATTTCAAGCGACAGACCCAAAATTTCCACCATATACCCAATCGAGAGTAACAGCAAAAAACTAACCAGCAAAAGCCGTAAGAGTTTCATTTTTTAATTACATTTCACCGCAGAAAGCGCAGAGGAACGCAGAGAAAAAATGATGACCCTTTATCTCTGCGTCTCTCTGCGGCCTCTGCGGTGAATAAGAACCATGGATATTATTGAGCTAATTGTACCTTCGGTTCTTTCGTGCGAGTTAATCCCTGCTCATGTGTAATCCTTGTAGTTACCCTCTTAACGTTGTACCGACACTTAAATCTATCATTCGAGTTAATCCCTGCTTATGTGTAATCCTTGTAGTTACCCCATAAAAATCAGCGCCGCGGCGCCGAGGATGAACAGAAAAAACAAAAATGCCGTCAGCCTGCCTTTACGCTTATTCCGAATAATCGCCGCCGGATCAATCTGCATGTCCGGATTTTTATCGCGCAGCACGTCGTTAATCTGGGCGATAAATGCCAGGTTCTGCGGCGTGGGATCTTTCATTAATTTTTCGCGCTCGGCCCGCAAAATTGTTTCAGACGTTTTGAGAGAATTTAATAATACACACTCGCTATACTTGACATCACAGACCTCACTTATATAATGCGGACAAAATCGCTGCAGCCCGGGACACAGTTTTTCTGCTGCCTGCGATGGCTCTTCTCCTGTAAATACAGGGATATCCAGGGGGTTGAGTTCGTACAGTATTTCATCCATAGGCCTTACACGTTCCTGGCAATAGGAGAGTTTTCAACATTCGGCTTTTATAAATAATGTCTTTTTGTACAGTGAAAATCGGAACTTGTCAAGAATAAAATCAATTTCACATTCATCAAAGGAGTTGAAAAATAACATGAAAATAGGGATTATGTATGCAGCACAGCCGCGTCAATTAGAGCAGACCGCCAGAACCTTAGGGCGAACCCTTGAGAAAAAAGGGCATCAGGTTGAATACCTGGCTATGGGAAGTCAGGATCGTGCCGCGAATATGCGCAAATACGATTATATTTATCTTGGGAGCGTGGCGGAAGGTTTCTTTGGCGGTAAAATCCCTGAACCGGTTAAAGATTATGTCAAACAGTGCCGCGGACTGGAAAACTCGAAATCAGCGGCCTTTCTCCTGAAACGTTTCTTTGGCAATACCAAAGGCATGAAACGTTTGATGGCCGTGCTGGAAAGTATGGGCTCGCAAGTGCTCGATTTTCAGGTGATTGGCGGCAATTCCGACATTGAAGCTCTGGTGGACAGATTGCGAGGGTAAATTGAAAGGGCAAAACGTCGAAAAATCGGGTTTTTGAAAAAGCCCGATTTCTGATGGACTATGAAGAGTTTTTCATTCTCCCAATAGATAAAAAACTTGACAAGCGTAGAAATATTCAGTTGAACAGCAGTGAATCGGTGTGTTCAGAATTTTATGCTCTCCATGCTTTTAACTTAATATAAGGAGGAACTGCTATGCAGCGTTTTATGTTCTTACTTGTGATGATCGTCGTGTGTGCGTTGCTTCTGCCCATGAGTGTCTTTGCCCAGGAGACAATTAAAATCGGATTTTTTGCGCCGCTGACCGGATTTGCGGCGGCCGACGGCACGAGTGCCAAACAGGCCGTTGATCTGGCGGTAAAAGCGGTCAATGCAAGCGGCGGCGTGCTCGGCAAACAAATCGAACTGGTGAGCTATGACGACCGGCACGATTCCAAAGAAGCGGTGGCGATTGCCAATAAATTGATCGAAAAAGACCAGGTGGTTGCGGTTGCCAGCGGATCGTACAGTATGCCGACTCGTGTGACCGCTCCGATTTTTCAACGCGCCGGGATGCCGATGGTCGCAGGCTATGCGGTACACCCGGACGTCACCAAAGCCGGCGATTTCATTTTTCGGGTTGGATACCTGGCTGAAGTGGAAGGCGGGGCGGCCGCGGATGTCGCGGTAAAACTGTTGAACGCCAAAAAATTGGCAGTACTCACGATGGATAATGATTTCGGGCGCAGCCTGGCGGTCGCGTTTAAAAAACGCGCCGAACAACTGGGTGCAGAAATCGTCTCTGATAACATTTATGCCCTGGGCGAGAAAGATTTCACGCCGCTCCTGACCAAAGTGAAAGACGCGAATCCTGAACTGCTCTATACCTCTGGCTACTATAATGAAGCGGCCCTGATCTCGAAACAGGCCAAAGACCTGGGGTTAGAGGCGCAGATTTTGGGCGAAGAAGGCTTTGATTCGCCCAAATTTATCGAATTGGCAGGCGACGCTGCCAATGGCGTCATCTTCACTACCAACTTGAATCGCGAAGACCCGCGTCCTTTTGTGCAGGAGTTCCTGAAACAATATCGTGAGTCTTACGGCATTGAGCCTGATATGGTCGGGGCCTCCAGTTATGACGCCTTTATGGTGGTTGTGGAAGGGATTAAACAGGCGGGCAGCACAGATGCGAAAGCGATCCGCGATGCGATCGCGAATCTGAAGGATTACGACGGCGTGACCGGCAAAGTCAGTTCCTTCAACGCCATTGGCGAGGTCATGAAATCGGTACAGGTACAGGTCGTCAAAGACGGTGAATTCAAACATTTTGGCGAGATCAGCGACCCGGAAGTCATTACGCCGCCGGCCGAATAATGACCAGGAACAGAAATGTTTTATCGTTTGTAGTTCCCGCTTTAGCGGGTTCTTTCGCCTGACAGCGGGACTACAAACAATCACATCGCAAAGGCGCTAATTCAGCTATGTTCTGGCAACAACTTGCAAACGGCATTACAATTGGCAGCATTTACGCGCTGATCGCCCTCGGACTCACGATGGTCTATGGTGTGTTACGGATCTTACACATCGCCCATGCCGGTATCTATGCTTTCGGGGCCTATAGCGGACTGGTGGCATTTCGGCTGGTGGGCAATTTCTGGCTGTCTTTTGTGATCGCCATGATTCTGAGCGCAGGGGCCGGATATTTAGTGCAGCATTTTTTGTATGCGCCCCTACTCTCGCGGTCGCGCATTGTACCGCTGATCGCCAGTATCGGCCTCTTTACCGCCCTGGAAGAAGTGTTTCGCATTCTCGGCGGCCCGTATGTGCTGCCTTATCCGGCCAAAACCGGATTTTCCGCTATCACGCTCGGCTCGATTCGCATCACGGAATATCAAATCTTAATTTTTGCGATCACCTTCCCGTTACTCGCGTTTTTATGGTATATCATGAACAAAACCAACATCGGACTGGCAATGCGGGCCACGTCACAAGATATGGAAATTGTCGCCGCCATGGGTATTCATGCCGATCGCATGGTGGCAGTCAATTTTCTGATCGGCTCAGCCTTAGCAGGCGCGGCCGGCGTGTTAGTGGGCGTCTATTTTAACTCCGTGTATCCGACCATGGGCAGTGTTCCGGCCTACAAGGCCCTGGCGATTATCGTACTCGGCGGTCTGGGCAGTGTACCTGGCGCTGTGGTTGCCGCCTTGTTTATCGGCCTGTCGGAAACCTTATTGATGGGCCTGCTGACCATCCCTCTGCCGCGCGACGCGCTGGCGTTTATCATTATGATTGCCGTGTTGATGTTTCGGCCCCATGGCTTATTGGGAAAGGAATAGCTATGTTAAGCGGATATGTCGCAACCGTGGTTATCACCATCGGAATTTACGTGCTGCTTTCTATCAGCCTGAATATCATCACCGGTTATGCGGGACAAATTTCCCTGGGACATGCGGCCTTTTTTGGCATCGGAGCATACACGACAGCCTTAATCACTACTAAAGGTAATCTGGCCTATTGGCCGGCGATGATATTGGCAATTCTGATTACTGCCGCTATCGGCGCTATTCTGGCGATTCCGTGCCTGCGCGTCCAGGAGGACTTTTTGGCGATTACCACCATGGGGATCAACTTTGTGGTGCAGGCGATTTTCCAGTATGTCGAATTTTTCGGCGGGGCCATGGGCATCGGCGGCATCCCGACCTTTTCCAAAGATACCTTTCTGGTAATGATTGCAATCAGTATCGGATTGGTGATTTTTCTCGATCAATGGCTGATTCGCTCCTGGTTAGGCTTGGCGTTAGAAAGCGTGCGCGAAGATGAGCTAGCTGCTTCTGTGATGGGCGTGAATATTCCCAGATTTAAAGTGATCGCTTTTACGATTGGCACTGGCATTGCCGGACTGGCCGGAGCGATTTACGCCTCATTCATGTCTTTCATCAGCGCGGGAGATTTTGGATTTCCGGGATCAATTGTGATCTTAAGTATGGTAGTGCTCGGCGGCATCGGCACGCTGCGCGGCGCGATTGTCGGCGCAATCATTCTCGGCGCGGCCCCGGAACTCTTTCGTCCGATCATGGAATACCGCACCCTGATTTACGGGCTGCTGCTGGTCTTCATGATGCGCTTCCAGCCATCAGGTCTGTTAGGCAACGAAAGCTTTCTGGGGAGGATTCTCACGCAAAGACGCAAAGGCGCAAAGTTTTCTTCATAAATTTTCTTTCCTTAGCGTTCTGGTGATGTTTTTATGTGAGATACAATTTTTATGACAGAAAATGAAATTGCTAAAGAAATTGCGGATGCTGCGTATAAAGTTCATACGACATTAGGTCCGGGTCTATTAGAATCCGCTTATGAGGCAATATTAGCTTACGAATTAAGAAAGCGGGATTTGCATGTTTTGTGCCAACAACCTGTCCCTATTGTGTATGAAGAAGTTGAATTGGAAGTTGGGTATCGGGCAGATATGATTGTAGAACAGAAAGTGATTGTTGAATTAAAATCTATTGAGCAACTCAAGCCAGTTCATAAAAAACAGTTACTTACTTATTTGAGATTGGCAGAGAAACATCTCGGATTACTTATTAACTTCGGAGAAGCCCTTATTAAAAATGGCATCGTCAGAATTGTCAATAATCTTGAAGAATAAAGTATCATAGAAAAACTTTGCGCCTTTGCGTCTTTGCGCGAGACAATATCCTATTATGCACCTGTTAGAGACGAAGAATTTGACAAAGGAATTCAGCGGGCTGGTCGCCTTGCAGGATATTTCCATCGAATTGCAGGAAGACGAGATTTTAGGAGTAATCGGGCCGAACGGGGCCGGGAAAACGACGCTGTTCAACCTGCTGAGCGGCATTTTTCTGCCGACGCACGGGGAAATTTACTTTCAAAACGCCCGTCTGGACGGCCTGAAACCGTATCAAATCGCGCTGGCAGGCATTGGCCGCACTTTTCAGATCGTGCGCTCCTTCGGGGACCTGGATGTGCTGCGCAATTTACTGGTGGCGTACGGACATCGTTTTTATCCAGGACTTTCAGTGTTTTCGCGTTTTGCGCAGCGCCAGCATATCGCCAAAGTCGAAGAGATTCTGGACTGGGTCGGCTTGTTGGATCGCAAATATGAGCTCGCCAAAAACCTGCCTTTAGGCTTGAAAAAACGTCTGGAAATCGCCAGGGCATTGGCGCTTGAACCGAAAGTGATTTTGTTGGATGAATCTTCCGCCGGTCTTGTACATGAAGAAGCGGAAGACCTGATGGCTTTGATCCGGACTATTCGAGATCGCGGCATTACGCCGATCCTGATAGAGCATAACATGCACGTGGTCATGAATCTGTGCGACCGGTTGGTGGTGCTGGATCACGGTGAAGCAATCGCCCGCGGCCTGCCTGAAGAAATTCGGGCGAATCCGGCCGTGATTGAAGCCTATCTCGGCAAAGAAACGTAAGATTTGCCCACGAAACACACGGAGAGACACGGAAAAGATAAACACTACAACGGATTTGAGAAAGGAACGGATGGGATTTTCCATGTATCATGACCAAATCCCTTCTATTCTTTAATTCGTTATTGTGACACGAATCTCAAAATTTTTCGTGTCTTTCTGTGTATTTCGTGGGCAATATTCTTGATTTTTGGATGTTTTGTGTGGGCCAAATTCTATGATTGAAGTCAAAGATTTGCATGTGTCATACGGGGAATTTCTGGCGGTCAAAGGCGTCTCCTTTACGGTTAATGCAGGGGAACTGGTCACGATCATCGGGGCGAATGGCGCGGGGAAATCAACGATCTTGATGGCGTTGATGGGCTTACGTCCCTGCCGCCAGGGGCAGATTCTCTTTGATCAGGCTGATATTACGACGCTGCCTGCGCATTTACGCGCCCGGCAAGGCATGGCGATTGTGCCGGAAGGCCGTCGCTTATTGCCTGATTTAACGGTCGAGGAAAATCTGCGCGTCGGAGGGTATATTCACAAAGATCAGACAATTGTCGCAGAAGAATTAGAACACAATTTCACGCTCTTCCCGCGTCTCAAAGAACGCGCCCGGCAGATCAGCAAGACCCTGAGCGGCGGAGAACAGCAAATGCTCGCCATTGCTCGCGCTCTGATGTCCAGACCGAAATTGCTGCTGATGGATGAAGTCTCGCTGGGACTCATGCCGAAATTTGTGGAGGAAACCTTTCGCATCATCGCGGAACTTCATCAAAAAGGCGTGACAATTTTACTGGTTGAACAGAACGCCAAAAAAGCCCTGGCTGTAGCCGACCGGGGATACGTACTTGAAACCGGTCACATTATCCATTCCGCCACCGCCCGCGAACTGCTCGACAACCCCGAAGTCAAAAAAGCCTATTTAGGAGGAGCGTAAGAATTTGCCCACGAAACACACGAAATACACGGAAAAATAAGATATTAAGGTTTGCAGTGAACGCGTTAGCGTTGTTTTGATCCTTTTCAGAAACGCTGAAGCGTTCACTACGAGCCAATTTCGTTATTTCCAATAATGTCTCGACCACATGTCATATAAATTTTTCGTGTGTTTCGTGTGTTTCGTGGGCAAAAATCAAAAATCACTGAATTCGAATAAATTCCACGCGCCGGTTATGGGCGCGGCCCTCATCCGTTTCATTATCCGCAATTGGCTTGCTTTCGCCATAGGATTTGACGAGCAGTCGGTTTTCGGCAATCTCAAATTCTTTCACCAAAAAATGTTTAATCGCCTCCGCGCGCGTTTGCGAGAGCGTCAGATTATACTCATCTGAGCCGATATTATCAGTGTGTCCGCCAATCACCATAACCGCATCTTGCAATTCCCCTTGCAGCACATTCCCGTATAACTCGAGCAGGGGCAGGGATTCGGATTTAATTTCCGCCGAATCATAATCGAACAGAATCAAGGCCATGGCTTTCGGCGCTTCAGCCAGGGCTTGCTCATCATCTACAATCGCGCCTAAACCGCGCGTTCTTCCGCCCCCGCCAAACAGAGATTGATCGTTGCCGCTCGACGGGAGTGCTCCAAGGCCTTTGACAGGAAATTCCACCGGCATTTTGTCTAAGGCCTCAAGAATTTCCTCCTTCGTTTGCGGAAATTTAAGCTGCTCTTCCGCTTTGCCTGATTCTTGGGACCAGGTCGGAGAATCAGAGAATAGAAACCATCCAATACAGAGACTCAACATGGAATAATAGATAGCTTTTTGCATAATAACTCCTCTCTGTCGTTGTAACTACTTAGCCCACGGAACACAACAACGAATGAAAGAATAGAACGAATTAGGTCGTGCTACATGGAAAATCTCATCCGTTCCTTTCCCAAATTCGTTGTAGTGTTTATGTCTTTTCCGTGTCTTTCCGTGTGTTTCGTGGGCAATACAATCTTAGTTACCGGTGCTCAAATCTGATGACATACACACAGCCGTCACACATATTTTCCAATCGCTGCTGTAACACGGAAAATTTTTGTCCTGCTTCCTGCCAGGTTGTCGTAACTTCTTTGGTTCTGGCAATGATTCTTGCTTTGCCTTTGACCTCCATTGCATAGGTCAATAGTTGATCAAGCTGCTCAAGCTGTTCTTTCAACAACTCATTTTGTGGTTGAGGCTGCTGAAGGGCCTGCCAATACTGCTGATACTGATCTTCTAGATCAACGTCCCTTTGGCGTGAGGCCAGAAAATAAATCGTTTCCGTCCCGGTTTGTTCATCTAACATAAAGGATTTGCTCTCGGCCGGCAGATAATAGGTTGTGCCGGCCTGCACCGGATTGAAATTGTTCACTACCACTTCGCCAAAACGCTCCATCGGAAATAATTGATAGATTTTCTGTGCGCTGTCAATCTGAAAAATGTAAATATAGCAATCTTCCGTCGGCGTGAAGATGATCTTGTAATGATCGCCGGAATGTAAAACGCTGCCCTCTCGCAAAGGCTCGAAGTTTCCCTGTCCGCCAGCGCGATACACATAATTGATGCTAAACCACAAATACTCACGCTGCTTTGCTGCCGCAGGCAGAGAAACTGTTTGCGCTTCGCCTTCTACCGGAGTGTGCGTCACGGCTTGTAAAGGAACTGCTTGTAGCAGCATTCCTGTGATACACACGATTAAAAGCGTTTTTACCAGCAGGTTAAAAGAAGTGATTGTTTCGTTTTGTCCATAGGATGAAAACTTGCACATACCCTTTTCCTCTCACTGGTCTTGTCATCGATCTTTTTGATTCATTATCGGGTTAAGAATAGTTCATGCCAGTCAAATGAAGGCGATACATAGGCATAGATTTTACAAATTCTGCGGCGTTCATCCTTTGTCGGATAAGGGTCTGTCACTCCATCAGGAATATGATCTTCACCATACCCGAGCATATTTATGTCAAGCGAAATATTCCCATGAGTCTGTAAGAGAGGTTCAAAATAATCCTGAAAAAACATTCCGATCGTCTGCGCACGTTTTTCAGAAAGAACCCGATTAAGACATTTACGTCTTTGTTCCCGACTTTCCAGGCTCTGTTCCTGACACAGGTCAATGAGCTCCAGGAACAACGGTGAGTTTTCTTTAAAATCAGTTGGATCGGTATAACCAATCACTTTGATACTAATCACTACGGTATGGGCATTATGCACAAAATATTCCTCGCGCAGAGAATCCATTTTCTCAGCAATTTCTTTAAGGATCTGTCCTCCTTTTTCTGATAGTGTATAGTCCCCAAGTTCAAAAGAAACCTTTTGTAAGAGCTGAATAACGACCATATCCCGCAGGTAGCCGTTCACGGCTACGGCTTACTCTCCAATTGCTGCCTGTCAAGTGGGTCAAGGAGGCATGACAAGAGAGCAAAAAGTCGGGGCTTATTTAGAGGTCATGACCCAAACTCCGTGCCAATCGGAGGGAGGATGCTTTAGATAATCGCGACATTTTTCGACATAGACTTCTGCCGCAGAATCGAGGAGGCGTATGGAGGAAAAAATGTCCAGAGCTGCAGTGAAATTACCGTGATAGAAAAGAGTCAGGCCCTCGTGAAAAGAAATGAAAATCTGTTTCTGACTGTGATAAGTTTCCCAGGTCATCGGTTCATACACGGTAACCGGTTCCTGGCGTCCGACCACGGCGACACGCGCTAATTCGCGCACGGCAAAGGCATCGTTCAACAGATCGTTGGTCATCTGGGAAATGATCGTGTAGGTGCCAAATTGTTTATTAACCCCCTCGAGGCGTGAAGCCAGGTTCACTGCGTCACCAAGCATGGTATAATCAAAACGGCTGCGCGAGCCCATATTGCCGACAACAGCGGGGCCGGTGTTAATACCAACACGCATGTAGAGGTTTTGGCCGATGCGTTCATAAATAGCTGGCCGCATCTCATCCAGTCTGGCCTGGCAACGCAACGCAGCCCGCACGACACGGATCGCGTGATCCGGGACACTTAAGGGAGCGTTCCAGAAGGCAATAATGGCGTCCCCTTCATATTTGTCAATTGTACCGCTCTCTTCGTGAATAATGTCAGTCATAGCCGAAAGATATTCGTTAAGCAGAGCGGTCAACTTTTCAGGGTTTAATTTTTCAGAAATTCGTGTAAACCCTTGAATATCGGAAAAAAAGATGGAAAGTTCCCGACGTTCGCCGCCAAGTTTCAAATGCTCCGGATGCGCCAGGAGTTCTTCAATCACGGCAGGGCTCAAATATTGTTTGAACGCGTCTTTAATAAAGCGTTTCTGGCGACCTTCGGTCATATAATTATTCACAAGGGAAAAGACGATCGTGAGAGTTAGCGCTAATTCCTGAACAACCAGAGGCAACCAGAAATTCAGCCGATACAGACAGAGGGAACAGAGCACCGGAACGATCAGGGCAATCGCGCCCAGAGCGACATTCTGAAGCGGACTGCTGTAGAAGGTTGTCAATAAGGTACAGATCATTGCAAAACTTAGGACAACAATGATATTCAGCCAGAGTGGAAATCTGGCCATGAAATCGTCCGAAAGCAAATTATCAAGCAGGGTGGCGTTGATTTCGACTCCGGAATAGATCCCACCAACCGGTGCAGGACGCAAATCTTTTAATCCTGGCGCGGAAAAACCGAAAAGAACATATTTTCCCTGAAGATCTCTGGAGATTGCCATTTCTCTTTCGGTCGGAGACTCTCTGGCTAATACCCGGCTTTCTGCCAACAGCATTTCAGCAACAGAATAAGATGGATGTGTTCGCTCTGGCCCGCGATACTGCAAAATTACATTGCCGTGTTGGTCAATAGGGATCTGATGATCGTCAACCGTCAGTCGGCCTGCGTTTATTTGTAATAACGCCTGTGGATGGAGCACCAGATAGGTTCCTAGTCCCAGAGTAGGAAATATTTTTTGATCAAACACATTGAACAACTTGATCCGCCGAAACACTCCATCAGCATCAGGCGTATGCTGTACATTACACAAAAGTCCGGCGTTTTGGCCGATCTCCGAAATGGGAAGCAATGCACGAGGCAATACAAGATCTTTTGTATTGGTCTGGATAAGCCATTCTTCAAGACCTGTAATCGAAAGTCGAGGCGTCGGAAAATCGGCTGGCCATTGGGATGCACCAGTCGTGTCGCCCAGAAACAAAGGCGCAACAAAAAAGGGAAACTCGGCAAGGGCATTTCCTAAAGCGGTGTCATCTTCAACACCGTATTGAGAAAACTCTGTGAATAAGACATCAAATGCCAGGACTTTTACCTTGTTGCGGCGACAATAATTGACGAGATGGGCGTACACTTCCCTGGGCCACGGCCAGGGAAGGCCCCATTCTTCGGCCGCCCAATCGAGGCTCTTCTGATCGAGTAAAATCAAGCGGATATCTTCGGTAGCTTTTCCTGGTCTTGCCAGGAATAACACGCGCCAATCCCAGGTTTTGGCTTCCCAAATCTCCAGCCATCCGACCGCCCAGATCAGTAACGCAATCAACGCGCTGCCTATGCCCAGAGCTGTGCCTCTTAGAAATTTTCTGTCAAATGTTTCCGATAGCCGCTTCAAAACGTTTTTGCCGGGCTTCAGGAGTTTTGACCTCAGTATAGGACCCAATGATTTTTTGAATGTCCTTTATACGATTGGACGGTGATGGATGGGTCCTGGCAAAATCCAGGCCTGACGGATTCAATCGGGTTTCCATAATGCGCAGCATATCAACCAGGCCGTTGGGGTCATAACCTACCCGCGTCATAATGGTGATTGCCGCCTTATCCGCTTCGCGCTCAAAGGCGCGCGAATAGCCATTATGAATGATCGTGGTCGTCATATCCGTGATCGAATCTTGAAACAGGCTGGTCAGACTTGATACTGTTCCGCTGGTTCTGGCCTGAACCTCTTCGAGAGCCAGACTTGTCAGGACCGAACTGACACGTGATTCTTTAATAGCTTGCAGTCCGTGTTTATGTTGCACATGTCCAATTTCATGGGCCAGTACTGCTGCCAGCGCATCCTCGTTTTGAGCGCATCTGAGTATCCCGCGCGTCACAAAAATCAATCCTCCGGGAGCGGCAAACGCGTTGATTTCATCAGAGTCCAAAATCGCGAAGTGATACCCGCCAAAAGTTTCAGGCCGATCTGAGGCCTGCGCTAAGGTCTGTCCTAAAAGATTGAGATAAGCTGTTGTTTCAGGATGATCATAGACTGCGTATTGACCGGCGACCGTCGCTCCGAATGCCCGTCCGAGATAATATTCCTGTTCAGGAGAAATATCCTGGAAACTTTGGGCGACTTTCTCGATTGTCTGAACTGTTTTAATAATATCTATACCACCCGCGCAGCCTGAAAGCAGCAGAGTAAACGCCAACAACCATCCTCCTATGCGGAAAAGGGCGCATTGTTTTTGAAGAGATCCACGTGTGTTTCTCATGGCGTTCCTCCTTCGGGAAAGAGATTTCCCTCTTGCAAAAAGGTTTCCATTTGCTGCTGAGAAATCACGATGGTTTCCATTCTATTGATTGATTCATAATCTACCTGGCGATTGCCGGTTCTAAACTCTTTCTCAATCTCAGCGTTGAACCCTTTGCCGGCCAACGCAATTTCATCGTTCGAAGCAGCTTGAGACACGTCGCTTACATTGGGATTAAGCAGCACTTTCTTCTTCGTAAGCGCAGTTGAGTGCATCCAGCCCTCGACGCTGGTTCCCAGAAGTGCCGCTTTCACCCAGGCGTCTTGCTTTTCCAAAATGTCAACCTGTTTTGAGTAAGCAACGGTTGTAATAATTTTACCCAGGAACGACGGATTAGCTCGTAATTGCGCAGTCTTGACCTGCACGCTCATAAGGTTCTGCGCCAGACCCCTGATCGGCGCCATCCCCGCTATGAACACGATTATCACAACAATTCGTATTTGACGCCGGAACATCATAATGATCTCCTCCTTTTTAGTCGTCAGAAACGATTCTTTCAACTTGTATATGAAAAAAGCTTTCCGGATCAATCAAAAACCGTGAAATTCTTGTTTATGAGAAATCCTTGTAGCTATTAGAATCTTTCAGTCGGAAAAAAGTTGAAATTTATAGCCTTTTGCAATGAAAATGGCCTGACTGTTTTTATCTCTATCGAAGCATGATTTGCTTGACAATCGCAAGGTATCATGTTCTATGTTATGAATAGGGTCGCGTTATCAATCTATCAAGAGATAAACATGATTTTTTAAGGAATCTGACATAAGTAAGATAAATAATTTCTCTGCACATCAGAAACCGGGTTTTTTCGAAAAACCCGGTTTCTTGGTTTGGCAAAATTTATTTAAAATCGGACTTTTGAGAAAAATCCGAGACAGGGAGATGAAAAGGTTATGAAAAAACAGGGAATTTTACATCAAGGGATTTCTACATTGGTTGCAAGTATGGGGCATACAGATACATTGGTGGTGGCAGATGCCGGCTTGCCGATTTCAGAAATGGTGTGGCGTCTGGACCTGGCGTTGACAGAGGGAGTGCCATCGTTTTTACAAACAGTGCAAGTGATTCTGCAAGAATTGGAAGTTCAAGAAGCCATCATTGCCGAAGAAATGGCTGCCAAGAGTCCGAAATTATTCCAACAACTCCGCGAATTGTTAGGCGATATTCCGATTTCTCAGGTTCCGCACGAAGAATTGAAAGAGCGAACGCAGGAAGCCAAAGGAATTGTGCGAACCGGAGAATTTACACCTTATGCGAATGTTATTTTGGTGGCAGGGGTGGTGTTTTAAACACCACTTATCATTTTAAAAATCCCTGTGTTACAGGCAGATTGAGCAGTGATTCACAGGACTATCAACCCGCCGAAGCTGAGCTTGAGCACTACTTCATGTTTTTCCTGTGAACAAGAGTATTCGCCATTTTAGACGTTTACACTATTCATGGTAATTTGCCGCACAGGGATAAGCACCTCTTTCGTAGTCGAGGAAGAAAAGCTGTCGGGAGACTCAAGGAGTTGCAGTAATTCCTCTGCAATGGCTTTTCCGAGATTATCGGAATTCTGATCGATCGTCCCAAGAACATCTCCCCGAGCAATCGCTTGCAGCAATTCAGGATCCGTATCATAACAAACCGCATATACCTGATGTTCTGCAATCTTCTCTTCCTGGCATAACTCCAGATACGCCAGAGAAAGGTTTTCAGCGGTCAGAAAAATACCCTGAGCTTCAGGTGTGGTTCGAAAGGCTTCCATGATGGTGTGTTTCGCCTGCTCAAGATCATCTACCGAAGGAAAGAAGATTTCGACAACCTGCCAGTCGTAGATGTCGGCCTTGTTGAAAAAACCTTTCATACGCAGATAAATAGAAGGAATACTATAAGAGCCGCATACAAAAACCGTACTTTTTTCATGTAATTTTTCTTGCAGCATGTCAGCAGCTAATTCTCCACCATGCAGATTGTCGGAAATTACTAAAATATTAGCCTCTTTTACAGGTCGATCGACAACCACCATCGGAACCTGGTATTTCAGGTTTTCCTGAATAAGGAAGGTGCCGGTCTGTTCATCAACCGGAGAAAAAGCAATCCCTTTCAGCCAGGGCTGCTGCCTGAGCCAATTGACATGTTCGGCCTGCAATACCGGGTTGTCCTGCGAATACAAGACGAGTGTCTGGATCTGATTTGCTGTGAAAACAGATTGAGCGCCCTCATAAATCAATTCAAAAAAGGAGACATCAACAGGAAAGATAAAGGCGACTGTGGGGCAGGCCGGATCAAAATCGGCAGGAAGCTGACGCGTCGTCACTAAAAATTGCCCCATATCAGAGGCAAGTTCGCTTTCCAATTTTCCTAATTCTTCTGAGGATTTTTGCAATTCTTGAATGATTTTAGCGTTTCGGTGGAGTAAATCTTGAATACGACTCACGGCATGAACAATAGTATTGGTCTCCTCAATTTGCACGGCCGCCACTTGATCGATGTGATGACTGGATTCACGGAGGATATGCGCCATTTCTGCCAGGTGCGTACTGTCTTTGGCTTGACAATTAGCGGTGGTCAATAAGTCATCCAGCTTTTGTGAGATTTGTTCAGTGGCATCTTTAACTTGCAGGCTGTTTTGGGTCTGGTTGACCGTTGCCTCTGCCAGAGTGACGGACATCTGTTTGGCAGCTTGAATACGTTCACTGATCTGATACAGAAGCGTTTCGGAACGGTTGGCAAGTTTGACCCCTGCCTCCACTGCGTCTAATGATTGGGTCATGGCAGCGCTTCCCTGCAAAACCTTGGTTTGGAATGATTGAATAATCTGGCGAATTTCTTGCGTGGCCCCGCGAGTGCGTTCGGCAAGCTCACGAACTTCCCCAGCGACAACCGCAAATCCGCGACCATGTTCACCGGCCTGCGCCGCAATGATTGAGGCGTTCAGAGCCAGTAGATTGGTTTGTTCTGCAATGCCGTTGATGACTTCTAAGATGTCGCCAATCTGCTCCGACTGCTGACCTAATTCCTGAATGGCAGTCGCAGCGTTACCAACCATGTTCTTAATCGTCTGGATACCCTCACCAACGGCATTCACAGCTTGAACCCCCTCTGCTGCTTCTGTAGAAATCGTTTCGGAAATGTGCGCCAGCGAATGGGCATGCTCGTTAATTTCCTGCATAAATCCATGAATTGAACTGATCGAATGTGAGGTAAATTCGGCTGAAGTTGATAATTGTTCCACACCGACATTGATCTGCTGGATTGATTCGAGCAGATTTTCAATGTCTGTAAACGTGCTATCAAGTGAATTGCTCTGGCGGAGCAAGTGCTGCATGACTTCTTGAAGTTGCTCGGCAAGTTCATAAATTGAAACGGAAATATTTTCAATCGTCTGAGTTTCAACCTCAGCATTGTGCGTGCCTTGCTGCGACATCGCCGCGATTCCCGCGCTTACCCTGGAGATCTGCTTGATCTGGGTACTGTGTGTCAGGACAATTTGCCGGAGTCCTGTGACCAACGTTTGCAAGTATGATTCAAGCGGCGTTCCTTGAAGTGCCTGTGACGGGGTAATGATTAACCGCTTATGAATAATTTTTTCAAGATGCTCGGTAATAGCAATGAGAAGCGTAAAAAATCGTTGCACCAAATCTCCCAGGGAATTTTCTCCTGTTTCCACGGAGAACTGCGGCTCGCGAGTGGTTCTCTGCTCGAAAAATTCATAGCCAGCGTGAACGATGGTCTCGATAGTCTGCGCTTTAGTAGAAAGCTGATGTTCTACCTCTGAAAACTCGCGGATGCGGGTAAAAGTAGAAGAAAATGTCTGTTTCTGTTGTCCCAGAGCCTCGATCAGAACGGAGAGATTTTGAAGAGGGCGAAGAATCCAGCGTGAAAGCAAAATAAGGTTGAGCAGAAGAATAACAAAAAGGCTGAGTGCGACCAATAAGATGTGAGCCTTCCAGGTCAACGCCGTTGGGCCGACATATCGGCCTCCCCAAAATATCCCGCCAAGCAACAGAATACTTACAAAAAGATTTATGCCCAAAAATAATGCTCGCAAACGAAAAGTTTTCATAGGCTTTCTTGCAAATACTGAAGAGATTCAATTTTGACAGACCGAAAAATCGGATTTTTTTGAAAATCCGGTGTTTTTATTCTTTTTATGAAGGCTTAACTCTGTCCATAATAGGCATTGTCCCCATGTTTTCTGAGAAAATGTTTGTCTAATAAGCTCTGATCAATTGCTGAAATGCCGGGGGCAAGCGCAAAGGTACGATAGGCAATTTTTGCAATTTCTTCCATAACCACAGCATTGTGCACGGCGTTATCTGCCTCTGTCCCCCAGGCAAAGGGTCCATGATTCATAACCAGAACTCCCGGAATATATAAAGGATTTTTTTCGTAAAACGTTTCGACAATCACGTGGCCGGTATTTTTCTCATAGGCAGTCTGAATTTCTTCAGTCCTCATCTTGCGGGTACACGGAATTTCGCCGTAGAAATAATCGGCGTGGGTCGTACCCAGAGGGGGGATAGCACGTCCGGCTTGGGCCCAACTGGTACACCAGTGGGAATGAGTATGAACAATCCCGCCAATATCAGCAAATGCCTTATATAACACCAGATGGGTCGGCGTATCCGAGGAAGGACGTAACGTGCCTTCAACCTGTTTTCCATCAAGATCCACCACAACCAGGTGATCAACCTGCAGATCGCTGTAAGGGACGCCGCTCGGTTTAATAACAACGAATCCTTGTTCACGATCAATACCGCTGACATTGCCCCAGGTAAACGTAACCAATTTATATTTGGGCAAAGCCAGATTGGCTTCTAGCACTGCTTGTTTGAGAGCTTCAAGCATAAAAATATCCACAGCGAACGCTGCCATCGCTTACAGCGATGGCAGCGTTCGAAGTTACCCTCGATGATAATACACATCCCAGCCTAAATAGGTAGTAAAGGCTTCATACAGGGCATCGGCAACTTGAGAAAGATTCATGGCAACATGATGCTCAAAGCCATTGCGGCAGATATACTGTAAAAGCCCCTGGAAATTAGCGATTTTAATCACGCCGTAGCCGCCAAATGAGGATACCTGCTCATCAGTCACTTCGCCTTCTCCCAGATAAACTTTAATTTTACCAGTGTAATCATCGGTAGCTACCCGGCAATAGGTCATTGGCGAAGGTTTGATTTTGCCTGTGACCGTTCCGTATGTGTTCTCTTTGCCAACAGTGCCAGCAATAATGGCTTGATAATCCATCTCGGCTTTCCCGCCAAAGAAATCTTGCGGCAAATTGCTGCAATGAAAAATGATTCCTTTATCCGGATCATCGCCGTAGTTGTTATTCCAATCCAGCAGTGCGCTCGGCGTGCCAGCAGCCAGGGCCATGGCATACATCCCTACCAGCCCGGTAATATCGGTTTCACAGGCGCTCGGCTTTAACGCATTACTTAACATGCTCATTATCGTGCAAGGCACTACCCCAAAATATTCTTCCATTGAAGTCCAGCATTGTACTGCTGTCCCGACGAGTTCATGATCTTCCATGAAGCGATCCATAACTACGCCGAGTTTCGCCATTTTGAGCAAACCTTCATCGGAAATGCCTTTGGTCGTGATATATGCTTTAATCTCTTTGAGTTTCACGGCTACCGCAGCATCATTATCAGCCAGTTTATTAATTTGTCCGAAAATTTCAGACAAATCCACGCTTTCGACTGAGATGCCGGCACGCTCCAGAATTTTTTCACTGTAGCGCACCGTAATAAAGGCGGCCGGACGGGCGCCAACCTGTCCGAAACGCGCTTTACGTAAGCCATTAACTACGCGGCAAACCGCCGCAAATTTACGCAGATCTTTGCTAAAACTCTCAGATTGCGGATCAACCGTATGCCGCTCTGTTAAACTGTAGGGGATGCCATATTGATATAAATTGTTACAGGAAGACATTTTTCCGCAAAAGCTGTCACGACGATGGGCAATATCTAATTTTGCCAGATCATCCGGGAACGCATGAATCAACACCGGGACGTTCAGATTCGCCAGGCGAACGGCGTCTGCCACGCCACGTTCTTCGCCAAAATTTGGCAACGTAACAATAATACCGTCAATCTCGCTGGCATGGGCTTTAAACAACTTTGCGCATTTTTTGGATTGCTCATACGTATCAACCGAGCCATAAGGTGAATCTTCGGGCGAGAGCAGAATTGCCTTATGCCCTGCTGATTCCAGGACCTTCAACATCACCTCACGCCCCTCTTTGCATAATTCTGTTGGGAAAAATCCCCGAGTACCGATAATCAGTCCGAAGGTTGCCATAATTCTTCTCCTTGTTCATAGATGATTACAAAATAATGGAATGATCTTTCCATGTTTACGACTGCACTGTTATTCTTTATCTTTTTTTCCTAATCTAAGGATACTGTTCATGAACGTGATTTTGCAAAACTTTTATTGTTTGACCGCGCCGGCGGTTAATCCTTCCACCAACCATTTTTGTACCAGGGTAAACAGAAGTAACGTCGGCACAATTGTCAGCACTGCAGCAGCAGCGACATCGCCCCATTTGACTCGTAAGCTGCTGGAAATCCGGGCCAAACTGAAAGGCAGAGTTGCGGTCGCATTACTCTGCGCCAATACCGATACAATCAAATAATCGCCCCAGGAGACCATGAAGGCAAAAAATGCCGCCACCAGGATGCCCGGAGCCGCAATAGGAAAAATAACGCGCAAGAGAATTCCAAACGTACTGCATCCATCAATACGAGCGGCTTCATCTAATTCGCGCGGCGTATTATCAAAATACCCTTTCAGCATCCAAACCGTGAAGGGCAGCGACAACATGGTTTGCGCCAGGATAATACCCGGATAGGTATCCACAAACCCGAGCTGCAATAACCAGGTATAGAGCGGCAGCAAAATCAGAACGGGTGGAAACATTTGCGAAGAGAAAATGCCCAGGATAAAAAAATCGCGCCCGCGCACCTGGTAGCGGCTTAATCCATACCCTCCGATTGTTGCCAAAAGCATGGTAACAAAAGTGACACCTGTCGCTATTTTGAACGAATTGGCGATCGTTTTAGAAAAGGCACTGACCGCCAGAATTTTGCGATAGTTCTCTAACGTGAATTCATTCAACGCAGAAAAAATGCGTCCGCTGAAAATGGCGTCCGGGGTTCTGAAAGAACTGTAGATAATCCAAATCATCGGGAGTAGCAGAAACGAGAAGTAGAGCAATAACACCAAGTAAGTGAGAGAATATCGCTGCAGCTTTTTCATGAATCAGGCCTCTTGTTCTTTACTAAAACGCATATATACAAAGGTAAACAGCAATAAAAGGACTAACATAACAAGTCCGATTGCCGACGCATACCCCATCGAAAAATGATGCCAGGCCTGAATATGAATATAGACAGGCAGCACCTGGGTAGCATTCACCGGTCCGCCGCCGGTTGCAAGAAAAATAAAATCAAAATTATTGAACGTCCAGATCACGTGAATCGTAATCATGACCATTGACATGTATCTGACGCCCGGAAAGGTGATATACAAAAATTTTTGCCAGCCGCTTGCCCCGTCAATTTCGGCGGCTTCATAATAATCGGACGGAATCGCCTGCATTGCTGCGAGCAACGCAATTCCATAAAATGGAACATTACGCCAGAGGTGCATGAGAATAATCATCGGAAACGCACCGGCAAGACTGCCAAACCAGTAGGTTGCGTAGTGTCCCAATCCGATTTTTTTCAAGAAGATATTAAAGAAGCCGTAATCCGGCTGCGACATAAAGCGGAACATAATGACCGTGCTAATGACCGGGATCACCCAACTTGCCATAACGACACTGCGAAAAAAACCAATGCCTGGTACTTGCTGTTTCAGTGTGACCGCCAGTCCCAACCCCAAAGCATATTGTAACACTATGACAATCGTAGTTAACAGCACAGAGTTGAATAACGCTGTCCAGAAGGTCGCGTCCTGGTTCATGGCCTTAAAATTGTCCCAGCCAATGTACTTTGTGACTTCTTTAAGAACGTTAAAATCTGTAAAAGCCCAGCCAATAGCCTCTAAAACAGGAAACAGGATCAACACTCCCAGCACCAAAATTGTTGGCAAAAACAGCAGATAGCCCGTCCATGTTTTTCTCATGCTATAGATCTCCTACCAGAAACCGGGTTTTTGGCAAAACCCGGTTTCTCTCTCAATTAGAGCAATCCTTCTTCTGCCTGTTTCACCAGTTCATCGTACAGCCATTTTCCAGCTTCTTCAGGAGTACTTTTTTGATAAATCACCATATTGACGGCTTCCAGCATTGACTGTTGCGGAGGCAGCCAGTTGACCTGGGACAGAGCAACCGCATTCGGCAACTGGGCGCTGAACCCCTGCTGCCACCAGCTATTCTTGAATTGTTCCAATTCCGACACATCTTTTCGGGCGGGAATAAACCCGGAATCCCAGGCCCAGCCGGCCATAGCATCACGCGATGTGATAAATTTTGCCATCTCCCACGCCTGTTCAAGGTTCTTGGAGTATTTGTTCACCATAATTGATTTGACTTCCAGGTATGTAGCTACGACTCCCCCTTCAGGGATCGGCAGAGGCGCGATGCCGGTTTTTTCTTCGAAAATCGCACGAGCGGCTTCGCTATCTTCACGATGTCCCCAAATCCATGGCCCCATCGGCACCATACCCCATTTTCCGGCAGCATACCCGTTATCCTCTTCAGGCCAGCCATTGCCACGTTGATTCGGATCGATGGCAGGAAAGTCCGCATTAGCAAAGACAAGATCCTGATAGAGTTTAAGCACCTGGGCAAATTGGTCTGCCGTAGCGTTGAGCATCCATTTCCCATCAGCATCTTTCTTAAATACCGGGGCTTTATGACTTACCTGGAAGTACCAGGAGACAAATTCTTGATAAGCTCTGGGATCGCCGACTTTTGTGCAGAGATAGGTTCCGAAGACTTCCTTGTTGGTTTTTTCAGTGATCACAGAGGCCACTTTTACATACTCCTCCCAGGTTTTCGGCACTTCGAGGCCAAATTTTTCAAATAAATCTTTGCGATACAAGAGCACTCTGGCATTGGTGTTGTAAGGCAAACCATAGAGCTTTCCGTCAACCGTCAGAGCCTTGATGGTACTTTCGACATACTGATCTTTTTCCTCCCAATTATTGAAGCGTTCGGTCAAATCAAGAATAAGATCTTGTTTGGTATACACCGTGAGATCTTCGACCAATCCTTCAATCACATCAGGTTTTCCGGTTTTAGCCTGCACAACAAAGTTTTTACGCTGTGCGTCGTAGGTGCCGGGGCCATAATACGTATCGGCTTGAATATCAGGCAAAGCTTTCGCGATATTTTCTTCCCACCATGCCACGTATTCCGGTGAAACTTCTTGCGTATTAAACGGCATGTTCCAAAACGTTAAGGTCGGTTGAGCACACACAGAGCTTGCTGTCAGGACTACAGCACAGATCAAAGCAATACTAGCGTAACGTTTCATACTGATTCCCTCCTTTGATAACAAAGTGTTATCGCATGATGTTATGGCTTTTGTTCTGAGAATGCGACCAACAAAAAATAGAAATACCGCTATAGATAACGCAGGCTCTCACCTCCTTCTTGATGAGTCATTCGCATGACTACTATTGCAAAATAAAATTTTTTCTTGTCAAGTTTTTTATGGATTGTGTCCCTCTTTTTCAATCACTATAGAGCATTTTCAGATAATATTCCTTCTCATTCAGTTCTTTTTCGATTTCACACTCTTCATACAAAATTTTTTTGACAGCATCTGTGCAGAAAATCATAGCTTTGGAAAATGAAGCGTTATGGGCGTTGATACAGGACGCATAAGTAAGCTGCTGCTTATAGGTATTGAAGAATTCCGTATCATACATTGGGGCGGTAAGATAGGTACGATTCGCCGGCAAATGTCCAACCTGATTATAATAGAAATTACTGATGTCATAATCATTCGTGATGATATCAATAAATTGAGCCGCCTGGCGTTTATATTGACTTTGCGAACAGATTGCCAGAGCGTGATTGTAATTCCAGGAGCGTGATTTACATCCCGGGTGCTGAACCGGAGTTAAAACGACTTCAAAATTTTGTTCAAAGGGCGCACCGGTATATTCTTCTAATTGGTATTTAATCCAGGGACCATCCGCAATAAACGCAATGTCTCCTCTGGCAAAACGTTTACGAATATCATGAATCGTGGATTTAAACACTCTGAGAGAGCGGGCAAAATTCCGCAGCCACGTAAAAGCCGCAACATTTCCAGGAGAATTAAAGATCACTTCTCCCCGGTCGTTGACAAAGCTCCCGCGAAAGGCAAGCAAAAAAAAGTAGATTGTGAGAAAATCCGATTCCTGGTCCGTACTCACATTCAAAGCGTAACAATATTTATCGTCCCCTTCATAAAAATGGTCCAGCTTTTGGCAGATCTCAAAAAACAGATCGAGCGTCATGGGGGAAGGCAGCGGATACAGGCCCGCGTGTTTGAGCAACCGAATATTCATCACCATGGAGACCGGACACATTCCCCAGGCAACGGAATAGAGCTTCTGGTGATACATACCCGCGACCAAATCTTTCTCATAAAACCGGGCATCCAGATTTCCCTTGTCTAAGAGAGGTTCAAGATGTTCAAGTGCGCCGATTGAGGCAAAATAACTGGTCCAATGGGATTGAATATGTACAACATCCGGGGCATTTCCACTGGAAATCAATTGCATCAGGTTCTTTCGAGCCTGATTATAGGGGGTGGGAAGGCATTCAACCGTAATTGCCGGATATTTTTGTTCAAAGCGCGCCAGCACTTTGGTCAAAATTTCTTCACCCCGCTTGGTTTCGGGAATCCAGGAAAAGAACGTAAGCTTTGTCTTTTGTTTGGAGACATACGTGCCTTTTCCTGGTTTTTTGATCAACATCCCATCATTGACTAATAGCGTCAGGGCCTGGCGAATGGTGGTCACGCTGGTGCCAAATTCTTCAGCAAATTGGGCCTCCGTGGGAATAGACTCGCCGTTACGATACAGATCGTGCTCAATACGCGTCAGGATCACATCTTTCACTTGAAGATACAACGGTTTATAACGAACTTTACCAGCGCTCATCGTCCATCCTTTTCCATCAAAGTCATATCAGCCTTTCCTTTTTAATAAGACGGCATAAATCGACACCGACACCATGATAATCAATCCGTAAATGACGCGAGTCCAGAACCCGGTTAAACCGATGGCGACAATACCGGCTTCCAGCGAACCGATAATCAGCGAACCGACAAGAGTTCCGTAAATCGTTCCCATGCCTCCAAACACAGAGGTGCCGCCTACAAACACGGCAGCGATGGTCGTTAACAGATACCCTTCTCCCTGGCTGGGCCAGAAATACGTCACCTCCAGGGTGCATAAAATTCCGGCAAGCGCGGCAAAAAGTCCCATCTGCATAAAGACCAGCGTTTTCACCAGCCCCACATGAATTCCCATCATTTTGGAACTTTCCGGATTATCTCCCACAAACAAGACATGGGAGCCAAAACGATGCCGGTTCAAAAGAAGCCAGGTCATTATCCCTAGCGCAAAAAACCACAAGGCCTGAGCCGGGATCGTGCGATCTTCAGTGAAAGGGATCGGGATGCGTCCGACACAGAGATGATAAAACAGGGTTTCCTTTGCTTTTACCAGTGAAATTCCCTTCCCTTCGGCAAAAACATTCACCAGACCACGAAAGAAAAACATTGTGCCGATGGTGGCAACCAGTGAAGGAATTCCGATCTTCACGACAAGGAGGGAATTTAACGCTCCGGCCGCAATTCCGACCAGAAAACACGTCAGGGCTGCCAGCCAGATATTACCGCTGTGTTCAAACACCTGTCCAAAAATCCAGGCGGAAAACGCCAGGACAGAGGGGAAAGACAGATCCATTTCCCCTAATATGACCACAAACGTCAAGGACAGAGCCATGATCCCGAAAAATGGGATCGTTGACATAAAGGAATAATAAATATCAAAGCGAGTAAACACATTCGGATTCCCAATCAGGAATAACAGAAACACGGCAATCAAGACCGCCGTAATACTAATTTCTAATTTGAATGCGCGTAATGTTGCGATATTCACTCTTACTCCCCTCTTTTTTATAAGTGTATCCGGTTGTTACAGGCTTAATCCAGTTTCCCGGTACGGGCTAACCGAACCATTTTCTCTATCAATTCATCTTGTGAAATATTTTTCTTCACGAATTCTCCGGCAATTTGTCCTCGATCTAAAATCACAAAACGATCCGCCACCGGATACACCTGATAAATGCTGTGATTGATCACAATTGCGGATTTCCCCCGGGTTTTAATATCCAGAACAAAATCCAATACTTTTTGGGTTTCCGACAGCGATAACCCCATCGTCGGCTCATCCAGGATGATCAGATCAGCCTGGAAATACAACGCCCGGCCAATCGCAATCCCCTGTTTTTCGCCTCCGGAGAGATTGAGAACCGGAGAATCTGTGGTAATCACTTTAGACGTAAATCCCATGTGTTCCCGGAGCAGTTTGTCGGTCTCTTCCTTTTGTTTCTTGACATTGAGAAATCCGAATCTGGTGGTGATCTCTCGTCCGGCAAACATATTGCGCCACAGAGTTTGCTGGTCCGCGAGCGCGCGTTCCTGATAGACGGTTTCAATTCCGAGTTCACGCGAACGTTTCACCGAATGAAGCGTAATTTTCTGCCCCTTATAGTAAATATCTCCAGCGGTCGGACGGTGAACCCCGGTGATAAGCTTGATTAAGGTGGATTTCCCGGCGCCGTTATCGCCAACCAATCCCACAATTTCATTGCGCCCCACAGTAAAATTCACTTCTTTCAGTGCTTCCACTCCTCCGAAAGATTTGCGGACCTTAACCATAGAAAGCAATGGGGTGTCTGAATGTTTCTCTGTCATAACTTTCTCCTCAAGCATCATGATGGACGCTCCCCGTCGGCGACCACATTCAGGGCAAAGTTCCGGACAGCGTCCATCGTCTGCCTCCTTAGCGAATACCTTGTTCTGCCAATGGAGCGATAAAATCAATGTTGCTTTTATCTATGATAGCAGCTCCGGTATCAATATGAAGGCCGGCAAACCCGTATTTTTTGGCTAAGCAGAGTTGGAGAATAGGCAGATACCCTTGCAGCCAGGGTTGTTGGTCGAGCACGGCTCCAACCCAGCCTTCTTTAATGGCCGCAGCGGTCGCTGCGCTCAAATCGAAACCGGCCCCGAACACTTCTCCGGGTTTCTTGTTCGCAGCTTTCAGGTAAGTCCCTAATGTTGCAGTCAGAGCGCCATGATCGGTGATAATCAGCTTGACATCCGGATGAGCGGCAATATAACTGGCGATGACCGGAGTACCTGACGCCGCATCGCTGTTGACCTGATCTGAAATTTCGAGATAATCCACTTCAACGCCCATTTCTTTCAACGCATCAATACAACCTTTTGTTCTGAGGCCGCGCGTTTCCTGGCCAAGCAACCCCCAAACCATCGCCCGATCTCCGGCCTGTAAGCCTGCGCGTTGGGCCGCGCCTTTAGCCAACATTAAGCCAGAGGGATAAAGTTCCTGTCCAACGTAACCAAACCCTTTATCTTTATATTTCGCCTCGATTTCGGGAAGGGTGGTATTCTGGCTGGTCACGAGAATGCCTTTAGCCACAGCTTCATCCACCAATGGCTCAAAGGCGGCAACGCCCGGATGTCCCATAATCGCAATTCCATCAGGATTTTTGGCAATCGCATCCTTAAATTGAGCCACCATTTTATCGGGCAGCCAATCTGACCAGACATAATCAACCTTTGGTCCGAGATCTTCTTCCGCAGCTTTTGCGCCTCGATAGACTACCGATGCAAACGGACAACCTTCATTCCCGCCCGGAAAGAAAATGATGGAAACATCTTCAAAATGCTTTCCTTCTGCTGCCGCGAAAAATGGGATACTCAGCAGAAATACACCGATCAACGCAAGGCTCACCAATCTCTTTGTCATGATACATTCTCCTTTTTTAGAATCGTTAGAAAACAGGCATGACTCAACAACGTGGATACGTCTTCTAGCATGTTGATGTTGTTCCCAATGCATCACCTCCTCTCTCAAGATGGTCAGGCAACCTTGCCCCAGATGCTCCCAAAAGGGAAGCATATTTTCTGTCCCATCCCTCTCTCCCAAATTGGGGAAATTTCGGCAGGACTCATCAAATCGAAGGGCTTACTTTAAGTAGTTATTCGTATGATTACTTTTGAAATGTCAAGAGAATCTTTGCAGATTTTATAAATTTTCCGTTTAACGCTTGACCTGCACTCTGTCAGATTGTAACGTCATTCAATCGTAGAAAAATCAAACAAAAACCTCTGTATGGCGCTTTTTTATGAACACTCAGAGTATTCCAGCGTTTAAGATTCTGCTTGTTCTGCCGGATGGCAGGATTCATAAACTGCGATTGGGGCTGTTCGACATCTCCTTTCGCGAAGCGCCTCTGACAGCGACGATGCTGGCTGCGTTGGTTCCACCAGAATTGCCAGCGCACGTTGAGATTGCAGATGAAAGCATTCGAAAAATTCCCTTCCACAAACAATATGATCTGGTGGGGATTAGCTGCATGACCGGCACATCAGCCCGTGCGTATCAGATTGCAGATCGTTTTAGAGCGCAGGGCGCAACAGTGGTGTTAGGCGGCGTGCATGTCACACTGCTGCCCGATGAAGCCAGACAACATGCTGATGCCATCATCATCGGGTTTGCCGAAATTTCCTGGCCGCAGCTTTTGCAGGATTTTGCGCAAGGACGTATAGAACCGGTATATCAAGCCGCCGCGATCTCCCTTGCACAACTTCCCTGTCCGCGGCGTGATCTGCAACCTTGCTTTGGCTACATGATTCCAAACACCGTCATGATCACGCGTGGATGCCGGGGACGTTGCGATTTTTGCACGGTACCGGCCGCTCAATTCGGCTGGCAGACGCGCCCTATCGCTGAAGTGATTGAGGAAATCCGAAAGATTCCATCGCACAGAATTGCCATCAGCGACGTACACTTAACTGAGGACCCCCAATATGCCAAAAAATTTCTGCGTGCCCTGATTCCCCTCAAAAAATCCTGGGGCGGTTTAGCCTCAACTCGAATCGGCCAGGATGAGGAATTACTCGATTTAATGAAGCAAAGCGGCTGCAAGTTTTTGTTGATTGGTTTTGAATCAATCAACCACCGTTCCCTTGCTTCCATTCATAAAGGCTTTAATAAGGTCGAACAATATCAGGATTTTGTCAACAAATTGCACGACCGCCGCATCATCATTCAAGGCTGCTTTATTTTCGGCCTTGATGAGGATGACCCGTCTATTTTTGCCACCACTGTAGATATGGTGGATACCTTGCAGATTGATATTCCCCGCTATGCGATTTATACTCCTTACCCTGGCACACGCGCTTTTAAACATTTACAAGCTAAAAATCGCCTGCTGCACACCCGCTGGGAATATTACGACACCCAACATGTCGTTTTTCAGCCGAAACACATGTCGCCCCGGGAACTTGACGCTGGTTTTAAGTGGGCATATCAACAAACTTACAGATTTTGTTCAATTGTCAAACGCACCCATAGATCAGGCTTGAATTTTCCGATAACGTTTGTCGGAAACCTGGCGTACAAACTCTATATTCGCCGTTTATTGGCTGATACACAACGATTTTAGCCATGAAGCTGCACGAAGAAGCCCGAAGCTGTTTTTGTTTGTTTCTTTTCTTCGTGTTTTTTTTGTGCAGCTTCGTGGCCTAAAATTCCAAACTCATTGCATGAAACTGACATTCATTTATCCGGCGGTCGGGAAAAAGCCAGGACAAAAATATATTCACACCTGGAAGATGGAGCCGCTGCCTATTGCCACATTAAGCGCACTCACGCCGCCAGCAGTAGAGGTAGAATTTTTTGACGACCGGTTGGAATTGATTAATTATGATACACATACCAATCTGGTTGCAATTACGGTTGAAACCTACACGGCCAGACGCGCGTATCGTATTGCTCAAACATTCCGGGCGCGGGGGATTCCGGTCGTGCTGGGCGGCTACCATCCGACCGCCATCCCGAAGGAAGCGGCTGAGTACGGCGATGCGGTGATGCTTGGTAACGCAGAAAGCGTCTGGCATCGCGTTCTGCACGACGCGCAACAGGGGAAAATTCAGCCCTATTATCAGGGTACACCGAACTATGCAGGACTTCCGGATCGCAAAATTTTTCACGGAAAAACATACCTGCCGCTCGGATTAGTGGAAACTGGGCGCGGCTGTGTCTATGCGTGTGAATTTTGCGCGATTACTTCCTACTATGGAGCAAAATACCACCGTCGTCCGATTGCTGATGTGGTTGCAGACATCCGGCATTCCGGGAAGCGGTATTTCTTTCTGGTGGATGACAATATCATCGCCAATCCCCAATACACGCTCGATTTGTGCCGTGCAATTGAACCGTTGCGCGTTCACTGGGCCTCACAGGGAACACTGAGCGTGGGGAATCACCCTGAATTACTGCGCTGGCTCAAAAAAAGCGGCTGCGAGATGCTGTTGATCGGCTTCGAATCGTTGGAAAAACAGAATTTAGAACAAATGCGCAAAGCCTGGACTGTGCAACTCGGCAATCTGGATGAACTGGTGCAGCGTATCCATGCTGCCGGAATCCATATTTATGCCACGTTTGTGTTTGGGTTTGATTATGACACTCCCGCATCCTTTGACAAAGCCCTTGAATTTTCACTAAAACACAAATTTTACTTTGCCGCCTTTAATCATTTACTCCCATTTCCGGGAACTGTGCTGTATGAAAGGCTGAAACGGGAACAACGTTTGCTCAGTCCTCGCTGGTGGCTGGAATCCGATTATACCTATGGTACGATTCCGTTTCGCCCCAAAACCATGCCGCCCGAGGAATTATCCGAACGCTGCGCTGCAGCTCGTCGCGCTTTCTTCTCTGCGGCTTCCATTCTTAGGCGCGGAACCGCTTTACTCAGGCGAAAAACCATGCCACTTTTCTTTTTGAGTTATTGGCTGCAAAATTTGAATCTGCAACGCGAAGTTGATCAAAAGCTTGATCTTCCACTTGGAGAGGGTCTGGATGAACTACCCAAATAAGATAGAACGTCCTGAAAGAGCGAGACTGTTCAAGTAACAATTCATAAGTTATGTTACGCAACACTGTTTGTAGTCAGGCACAAAGTCTTCGCGGAGTGCCGTTCCTGTTTGCGGCGCCAAGAATGGCACACTCCGCTTCGCTCCGTGCCTGACTACGAGCGTCGCTGCGTAACGTGAGTTCATCATTCACAATGAATACACAATCCCCACACTTTCTGTTCGAACAGGCAACGGCCCAGGATAGCGATGAAATCTTAACAATTCTGGAAGATGTGCCATTTACAGGCAAAATTTCATTGCTCTATACCCGTCGCCCCGACGCGTATGCTTCATTGAAACGGGAAGGGGAAGACGTTGTTGTTCTTGTCGCTCGAGATACAGACAATAATAAGATCGCCGGATTCGGAGCCTGCGCCATCCGTACCCTGTTTGTGAATGGTATCCCTGCCAGGGTGGGCTATTTATTCGGACTGCGCGTTGCGGCGGCGTATCTGAAAAAATTCCCAATTTTACACCGTGGATATGCCTATTTACGGACATTACCCCAGACCAGAGATGTCGCATGTTACATCACTACAATTCTCGAAGATAATTTGTATGCGCAAGCCGTGTTAGAAAAACGGCGTAATTTCATGCCAATCTATCACCCGGTCGGGAAATATGAAATTTTTGCGCTGACAACCGGACGAGCTAAAAAATCATCCGGAGCAGCACGATTTTCGCATTCGTTGAGAAGAGCAACACCGGCAGATTTACCTGCACTCATCACTTTTTTACAGGAACAAGGGCAATACTTCCAATTTTTTCCGGTCATAACGGAGCCTGCCCTGAATTCAGGATTCTTTCCCGGGCTCCGTGTCGAAGATTTTTGGGTGATGCCCAACGTTGAGGGCGAATTCCTGGCAGTCGGAGCGCTCTGGGATCAGCGTTCGTACAAACAATATGTTTTGCAGGGTTACGGCGGATATTTCAAATTAGTGTCTCCTTTTGCCAAACTGCTGCCCCTGTTCGGATTCCCGGCACTGCCTCCTCCGGGCACGATCTTAGCGTTTTGTACACTGACCTTCTGGGCCGTCAAAGACCGAAATCCGGAGATATTTTCCCTGTTTTTAGACCAGCTTGCAAGAGCGGCAGCCTCTTACCCTTTTTTGTTAGTCGGTGTGCATGAAGCGCATCCTTTGCGCTTACGGCTGCAAAAACGTCCACATATCAGATACAAAAGTAAGATGTATCTCGTATTTTGGGAAGAACAGCAAAGATTTGTCAATAATCTGACGCAAGAAGGCATGCTATATCTCGAATGCGGCCTGTTATAACCGGCAGGAATTCGGCTTTTAAAAATCTTGTAAAAAAAGTTGACAAAAGCCATATCATTTCATGAAGTACCGTGTCAATTATGAACGTGAGACGAACACACACACGAATTAAAACGAAATTTTTGCGAGATACCTTTTTTATCCGATCGCGGCGAAAAGTTTTTCTTTTCCCTCCTTTTCCCCGTAGGTGGGATGATCCCCTTGATCATTGCGATCAAGGGGATTTTTTTTGCCCTTTGCTCTTTGTGAGCAAAGGGCATTTTTTTTGGACGTTGATGAGCGAAAAACTATTTCGCTCTCCATTTTGAAAGGAGAATCCTATGGGATTTGAACAAGAATTACGCAATGCAGTCAAAAATCTGGGCGGCTGGTTTAACGCCCATGCTCACATTGACCGTGCCTATGTGATGGAATCCAAATACGTCGAACATGCGGATATGGACCCGTGGGAAATCGCCACCTATCCGCTGGAAGCCAAACAGCACACCACCGGCGCCTTGCACGAAGGTCTGGCCTATACTAAAGAGTCGTTGAGAGAACGGATGTCGCGGGCATTAGAAGAATCCATCGCCTGCGGAACGCGCCGGCTCGACAGTTTCATTGATACAACTGCGGATTGTATCGGAACATCCGCTCTGGAAGTGGGATGCGAGCTGAAACAAAAATATAAAGATCGTATTGACTTTCGAATCGGCGTCTATCCGATTTTTGGTTTTAAGGACGACCAGCCTGAACGTTGGAAAGTCTTCAGTGAGGGGGCCAGAATCGCCGATTTTATCGGCACTCTGCCGGAACGCGACGCTCGCCCCGGTCATATCGGTTTTAATGAACACTTTCGCCGGATTATCGAGTTTGCCAATAAAATGGAGTATAAAGAAGTCCACCTGCACGTTGATCAGTCCAATCATCCCGAAGAAAACGGCACGGAAACTCTGATTGAGGCCGTGCGCTGGCTGCGCCCCGATTCCAGGGGTCGGGTTGAAAGGCGCACGCCCACTATCTGGGCAGTGCATGCGTTGTCAATTGCTTCTTATGGCGAAGAACGTTTTCAGCGCGTGGTAGAAGGCTTACGAGAAACCAATATCGGTGTCATCGTTTGCCCCGGGGCGACCCTTTCAAACAAGCAAAACCGCAGTCTGCTGGTGCCGATGCACAACAGCATCACGCGTGTGCTTGATTTGTTATTGGCTGACATCCCTGTACGGATCGGAACGGATAATGTGGAAGATTTCTTTCTGCCGGCCGGGAATATGGATGTATACAACGAAGTCTGTTACGCGGCAAATAGTCTGCGGTTTTACAATTTCACAACCTGGGCTAAAATCGCCGCAGGGCAACGTTTGAATGAAGTGGATAAAATGAAAATTCGGAGCGCGCTGGTAAACTAAACGAACACCTTCTGAATATATTGCCCACAGAACACACGAAAAGACACGGAAAAAAGAAAAATACTACAACGAATTGAGAAATAGAACAAATTTCTTTACCAATCCCAATTCATCGGTTTCTCACACCTGTTGTTGTCCCCAAAATTTCCGAAGATTTCCGTGTCTTTTCATCTATTCTGTGGGCAGAAAAAACTATGAATGTATTATATATTTTACACGATACAGCCAGACAACTCCAGGATATTGCTTTGACTGATATTTTGAAAGCAGAACGCCTTGTAAAATCGAGCAGCGGCAGGCTTAGTCTTGAGAAAATCATGTTCCTGAACGGCAGCCTGGATTGCGCCTTTTATGAACGCGAACTCAGTCAAAACCGACAGGAATATCAACAGGAGATGCCTCAACGAGAACGGAAAATCGCACAAATTCTGCTTGAAAAAGAGGCCGTCACAATCAACGCGGATGAACCATACACCTATGTTTCAGGCCTCAGAAGCCCGATTTACTGTGATAATCGCCGCTTGACATTTTTCCCGAAAGAACGCCAGGTCATCTGCCATGCTTTTGCAGAACTCATCCGCAGTTTCAACCCGGACGTCATCGCCGGAACCGCAAGCTCCGCTATTTCCTGGGCAACCTGGGTTGCTGCCCTCCTGAATAGGCCAATGATCTATATTAGAAAAGCGGCCAAAGGTTATGGGCAGCACCGCTTGATTGAAGGCGGCGATATTCGCGGAACAAGTGTTGTGGTGATTGAAGATTTGGTCAGCACCGGCGGCAGCAGCCTGAACGCAGTCAACGCCTGTCGCGAGGCCGGAGCAAACGTACTGAGCATGATGGCGATTTTTACTTATGGATTTCAGGAAGCCGTGCAAAAATTTCGAGACGCGCAATGCCATACAGACACGCTTACGAATTTCAGTACCCTGGTTCAGGTTGCCGCTGAAAAACAGATGATCCGCCCTGAAAAAATCGCGATGATTCGCGAATGGAATGCTGAGCCTCAGCAGTGGGGCCCTAAATACGGATTTCCTCATGCAGCACCGCAACATTAAATTGATGCCACTGTAAAGACGCCGAGAATGAGTGCGAAAGCTTTGACGCTCCTGATTATTCTTTGCGTCTTTGCGTGACATTGTGCGACATGGCATCTACATTTTTAAGTAAACACATTTCGGGTTGTTTTACGATTCCTTCCGGCGTGATGACCACCCAGATCAGCGTGATGGAAAAAATTATGCGCGACATTCCTGAAATCGGCGTCATTACGACAAAAAGCATCGGCTTATATGCGCGCGACGGATATAGAGAACCGGTACTCACGCAGTATGCTCCGGGGAGCTTCATAAATGCTGTTGGCCTTGCCAATCCGGGCGTGAAAGACGTTATCGTTCAATTACAGAGGCTTCATCTGCCCCGGGATCGTTTCCTGCTCACCTCTATTTTCGGCAAAACAGCAGAGGAGTTTGTCGAAGTTGCAAAACAGCTTTCACCTTATTCAGACGGTCTGGAATTGAATCTGTCCTGTCCTCATGCCAGCGGTTACGGCATGACGCTGGGGCAGGATGCACAACTGGTCTATGACATCACACAAGCCGTCAAACAGTCGGTCTCTATTCCGGTCATTCCCAAACTAACCCCCAATGTCAGCAATATCACTGACATAGCAAAAGCAGCAGTCCAGGCCGGAGCCGATGCGTTATGTGCGATTAATACGGTTGGACCAGGCTATTATACGATTGACGGCCATCCGGTGTTGACCAATGCTTACGGCGGTCTATCCGGCAAGGGGATTTTGCCGATTGGCCTGAAATGCGTACATGACATTGCGCAGGCCGTTGATGTGCCATTGATCGCCTGCGGCGGCGTCAGCACGGCCGAAGATGCGAGAGCGTACCAACGGGCCGGAGCTTCAATTATCGGTATTGGTTCGGCGCTGGCCGGACTCTCTTCTGCAAAAATGCCCGCGTATTTTAACGCTCTGGCAGCCGATCTCCACGATCAGACGAATACGGCGAATACGCTCTTGCAGAACGTTGATATGACGTTCACACCGTATCATATCAGCGAAAACAGGCGATTGGCTGCAGACCTGTCGCTGCTGACGCTTGACGGCGCTATCGCTATTCAGCCCGGACAATTTATCTTCCTCTGGCTGCCTGGCGTAGGCGAGAAGCCTTTTTCAGTGCTCGATGAACAGCCGCTTACTCTGGCGATTCAGCAGCGCGGTTGTTTTTCCAACAAGCTCTGCCAGCTTCAGCCTGGCAATACGGTGTATGTTCGCGGTCCTTATGGCATGTCTGTAAATATTTCGGAAAAAGGATCGCCGATCTTTGTGTGCGGAGGGTGCGGACTGGCAGCGGTCTATTCCCTGGCTAAATCCGCTCAACATTCCGCGCTTTTTGTCGGCGCAAGAGATGCGCACCATCTCTTTTATCTGGAACAGGCCGGGAAAATTGCGGATCTGCATATCGCCACCGAAGACGGCAGCCTGGGTTTTCAGGGATTTGTCACCGAATTACTGGATTGTTATTTGCAGCAACGATCAGCCGAAATACTGCCGATTTTTTTCAATTGCGGTCCGCAAGCAATGATTGCAGCCGTTGTAGAGCTTGAACAACGGTACACATCATCTGAGAATATTTACAGTGCCGCTGATTATGTCACCAAATGCGGCGTCGGACTGTGCGGGAGCTGTGCTGCGCCAGACGGCAGACGTTTGTGCGTTGACGGCCCGTTTTTAAAGGAGTACCCATGAGCGTCGGCTCACCCGACATCATGAAACTACAAGGATTTCACATCCCCAGGGATAACACATCCTTGCTTATGAGTCATCCTTGTAGTTTCAAAGGAGTTACGGAATGACAAAAATGCAACTGACCCAACAAGAACAACACGCCAGAAAGAAAATCTGTCTGGCCCTGGATAATTTTTATGATGTTAAAGCGATCACACACTGTCTGACAGAATTAAGCCCGCTGGTCGGCATGTTTAAAATCGGGAAAGAGTTGTTTACCCGCTTCGGCCCGGATGTGGTGAAACGCGTGCATGATTTTGGGGCCGAAGTGTTTCTGGATCTAAAATATCATGATATTCCGAATACGGTTCAAGGCGCAGCTTACGCAGCTACCCAGTTAGGAGTGTATCTGTTGAACGTTCATGCTTCCGGTGGACTGAAAATGATGCACGCTGCCCTTGAAGGCGCGAAAGAAGCCAGCGCCGCGCATCACTTGCGCCTGCCCAAAATCATCGGGGTGACGGTGCTTACCAGCATTGATCAGCAGACGCTTCATACGGATCTGCGGATTGCCGGCCCATTGGAAATTCATGTCTTACACCTGGCGCAACTCACGCAGCAGGCCGGGCTTGACGGTATCGTGTGTTCAGCAGCAGATGTACAAGCGATCCGCGAACATTTGCCGTCTGATTTTTTGTATGTGACTCCTGGAATTCAAGGTCCTGGCGTGACTGCCGGCAATGATCAAAAACGCGTGTTCACCTCGCGGCGGGCAATTCAAGCTGGCGCGAGTATTCTGGTGGTTGGCCGAGCGATTACCGCAGCCCCGGATCGAGTCGCTGCTGCGTATGAGATTCTTCAGGATCTTGTAAACGCTGAAAAAGTAGCTTCTGATGCTGCTGCCGTATAATTTCACTTGACGGATATTATATCCTCTGCCCTGATGACAAAAAAATGACTCAAACTTTTTTGATATGTGAGAGGAACAAGATATGAAGTATGCTATTTCCCCTCTTGATGGACGCTACGCCAAACGTCTGCATGGTCTTTCCGACTATTTTTCAGAGTTTGCGCTCATGCGTGCGCGCTGCCGGATCGAATTGCTCTATGTGCTTGCACTTGAGAACACAAAGCTGTTTCCGCCGCTGACATCTGATGAAAAAAGTCGAATTGCAGCGGCCCTGGATCAGTTTTCCGAGCAGGATTATGAACAGATCAAGGTGATTGAAACCACGACGCGGCATGACGTAAAGGCGTGTGAAATGTTTCTTCGGGAAAAAGTCAATCTTAACAATACTCATCTGATTCATTTTGGCCTGACCTCAGAAGATGTGAATAATCTTGCTTATAATTTCTTGCTCAAGGAGTATCTCGAACAAAAGCAACTGCCCCAGCTCAGAAAACTGTTGTGCATGTTATGCGGCCTGGCAGATCAGTGGAAGACAATTCCTTTTCCGGCAAGGACCCATGGACAAAAAGCTTCACCCACGACTGCCGGAAAAGAAATCGCCGTCTTCCTCAACCGGCTGCACCGGCAATATCGAAAACTCTGCGATTTCCGGTTTACCGGCAAACTCAACGGCGCAGTCGGGAATTTTTCGGCAATGCTGGCGGCGTTTCCTGAATATGATTGGATACAATTCGCCGTTCATTTTGTGCAGAGCCTGGGACTGGTTCACAATAGCGCAACAACCCAAATCGAAGATCACGATACCTGGGCAGACTATTTCAATATCACGCGCCAGATCAATAATATTGTGCTTGATCTGGATCAGGATGTCTGGCAGTATATCGCGTTCGATCTGTTGTCAGAACGTACAAGCGCCGGAGAAGTCGGTTCCTCTACGATGCCGCACAAAGTGAACCCGATTAATTTTGAGAACAGCGAGGGCAACCTGCTGCTGTCGAATTCACTGCTTTCCATGTTTGCGGATAAGCTGTGCCGTTCACGCATGCAGCGCGATTTGTCTGACAGCACGGTGACGCGCAATATCGGCGTTGCGCTCGCTCACGCCTATCTCGCGCTGGCGGAGGCCTTGCAAGGATTGCAAAAAGTTACGATCAATCGAGAACAATGTCTGGCAGAACTGAACGAAAGCCCGGAACTATTGGCCGAACCGGTACAAACGATCCTGAAAACTGTTGGCGTCACAGATCCCTATGACCTGCTCAAAAAGCATACCAGAGGTAAAAAGATTACACGCGAGGCTCTGATCGCCCTTGTGAACGATCTGGATATTGATGACACTGTGAAACAACGGATCCAGACTTTGGAGGTTTCAGCATACATCGGCGCTGCTATACGAATTTGCGATGAGGTTGTCACGCACGTCAAACAAAAAATTTCCCCTGAGAAGCTGTTTTAGCTGTTTGAAAAGTCTATATGTCACACGCATTTCGAAAACAGGAGTGTCAAACTTTTAAAACAGCTTCTGAGAAACAGAAAATTTGAGAACGCATGACAGCAGCAATGGCTCAAAATCAGGGCATTTGAACCAGACGTTGACAAAAAAATATTTTTTAGTGGACAAGATAAGAGCAGGTTTCTGTAGTCTGTCAGAGGTCAGAAATTTCAAACCCGTTCAATGTTTTACCAGGGCTTGACTAATGGGGGAGAGCAAGAAAAAGAACCGTCAAAACTGATAATAATTCATTTCTAATCACGCAGGAGGGACATACATGGATTTTACACATTTGTTGGCACACTGTACGAAAAACATGGACGCAAGCGCCATTCGCGAAATTCTCAAAGTGGTATCGCAGCCAGGGATGATGTCTTTGGCCGGGGGAATTCCGGCGCCGGCAAGCTTCCCGATGGATATTATGGGGGAACTGGCCACGAAAGTCATTGCCAAATATGCGTCTAGCGCGTTCCAGTACGATTTAACCGAAGGGTTTCCACCTTTGCGCGAGGCACTCGTCGGTTATTTAGCCCAAAAAGGGATTCAGGCCACTGCGGCTGAAATTATGATTGCCAGCGGTTCTCAGGGCGTTCTGGATGCCATTGCCAAGATTCTCATCAATAAGGGCGACAAAATCGCTGTAGAAGCGCCAACCTATCTTGGCGCAATTCAAGCGTTCAATCCGTACGAACCGGAATATATTCGCATGGATACCGATGATAACGGGCTGATTCCGGAATCCCTGGAACATGTCTTACAAACCCATGCGATCAAGTTTATCTATCTGATTCCGACGTTTCAGAATCCGACCGGTCGAACGACCTCTTTAGCACGCCGAAAACAGATCGCAGAAATTGTCCAACGCTATCAAGCGCTGCTGGTCGAAGATGATCCATACAGCGCGTTACGGTATCGAGGCGAAACAGTTCCTCCGATTAGAACGTTTGCCCCGGATCATGTGATCTATATCAGTACGCTCTCCAAAGTGTTTGCCCCGGGATTGAGAATCGGATTCTACGTGGCGCCGCCCACGATCAGCTGCTGGCTGATAACCGTCAAACAAGGCGTGGACTTACACACAAATACGTTTAGCCAGGCCTTGGCAGCAGAATATCTGATTGGCGGGTATCTGGATCAGCAATTGCCCAAAATTGTGAATTTGTACCGCCCCAAACAAGAAGCGATGTTGACCGCCTTAGACAAATATTTTCCAAAGAGCTTTACCTGGTCAAAGCCTGAAGGAGGGATGTTTATCTGGGCTGAAGGACCGGAAAAGATGGACGCTGAACAATTATACTGGAAGGCTATTGAGAAAAAAGTCGCCTTTGTGCCCGGCAAATATTTCTATACGCACCCTGGTGAAGGACTGGCGACCATGCGCCTGAATTACACCATGAGCGACGAAGTCACACTCGATCACGCCATAAAAACGCTCAGTGACGTGATTATTCAAGAACTGGATTAGGTTCGTAGTCCCGCCTTCAGGCGGAAAAATGCGCGCAAGCATGAACTCGAACCTGGTAGATCGATTGCGCAACTATCAAAACCGAGTTTTTTCAGAAAACTCGGTTTTGATAGTTGGCAAAGGACAAATATGACAGTATGCTATGAAGCTGCGCTCTTTGATATGGATGGAGTGGTTATTGATACAGAAAAGTCGGTGACGGCTTTCTGGCAAAAAACCGCTCAAACATATCAGGTCAAACTTACTCCGGCGGATTTTCAGCAGTACATTTACAGTTGTCCGGCACTCTATACACTTGACAAACTCTTTCCGCAGGTAAGCGCGGATGAACGCCAGCAGATCATGACGGACTTGGAAACCTATGAGATGAATTTGACTTATACTGCCGTGCAAGGAGCAGTGCCGCTTTTGACCACGCTCAAGCGCCACCAGATTCCGACCGCGATTGTCACCAGCGGGGATCGCTGGAAAGTACACGAAGTCTGCCGGCAACTCGACATTGAGGGGATATTTACCGTCCAGGTGACGATCAGTGACATTCAGCGTGGGAAACCGTACCCCGATTGTTATCTGCTGGCCGCCGAGAAATTGGAAAAACCCCCGGCGCGTTGTCTGGTGTTTGAAGACGCCATCAGCGGCGTCAAGGCGGCAATTGCTGCCGGGGCAGTTTGCATCGGAATTGGTGCGCCTGAAAAAGCATCTGCGCTTCGCCAGGCCGGGGCTTCCGCTGTCATTCCGGATTTTCTCGCCCTGCCATCTCTTCAATTCCATAAAAATAAATACTTGACACTGCCGCTCTCCTGATGATCTTCTCGTTTTCCAAAAAATCAGTGCGGATTGCCTTGAATCTGTCAGTATAAATTTGAGAGGTGTGTTATGAATATTGCCAGGCTGAGGAGAAGTATATTATTCTGGTTTTTTCTGCTCATCCCGATTCTTCAGTTTTACATTTCCCCGTATATCCCTATAAAAGCTGCATTAGTCGGGGGGATTGCGATCAGTATCATTGTCTTTCTCAGTCTTTTTGTTGTTGGAATATGTTTTGGCAGAGCGCCCTGTGGGTGGATAATGCCCTGTGGTGGTTTTCAGGAAACGTGTTTTTATATCAATGATAAGAAAATTGCCGCCGGAAAGAAGGACAGGATCAAATATGTTATCTGGACCTTATGGTTCACAGCGCTTCTTGTCATCCTGTTGTCTCAAATAAGTAAGCTGCATCTAGATTTGTGGTTTGCCCTTGATCACGGAATTTCCGTATCTCAACCTCTTTATTACATCCCCTATTATTTGGTACTCATCATCCTTTTCTCATTATGTCTGGGACTGGGAAAAAGGGCGCTGTGCCATTACGGGTGCTGGATAGCTCCGTTCATGATCTTTGGCAGAAAATTGGGGAACACCCTGAGACTTCCCGGACTCAAACTGAAAGCTGACCAACTGAAGTGTACCGATTGTCAGACGTGTAATACGGTCTGTCCAATGGGCATTGATGTGAACAGCCTGGTCAAATCAGGGAAAATGGAGCACCCGGAATGTATCTTGTGCGCCGAGTGTTCAAGCGCTTGTCCGACAAAAGCGATTCGATTCACTTTTGCGCGTTATGAATGAAACAGAAGCTAGGACTCTTTGAACCCATGCTCATGGGGGACGCTGTTTTAAATGATTGCAGGCGAGGAGTGTCAAAGCTCGTCTTTGACGGTCAAAGACGAGCTTTGACACTCCTGTTCATCCTTCTCTCGAGATGCCGGTTGCATAGACTTTTAAAACAGCTTCTGAGGGTCATGTATGGATATGACGATATTTCAACACATGGAAGCCCCTGAACTCAGAAACTATATCGAGTTTCTGCTGTGGCATTATCGCGTGATGGATGCCTTCTGGTTTCTTTACATTGCAGAACAATTTGACCAGCCCACGGCGGAAAAATTGAATGAACGGGTATGGGAGCGCGTCGGCGGGATGGGGGCCAAAGAACTTGTCGCTCGTTTTCAGATTCAGGAAACCGGATTACGAGGGTTTGTGCAAGCTTTACGCCTGTTTCCCTGGTGTATTCTCGTAGGGTATCACATTCAGGAATCTGAGGATGAAGTGCTGATTTCCGTCCCCTCCTGCCCGACGCAAGAAGCCCGACTCAAACGCGGATTAGGCGAATATGTGTGTAAAGAAATGCACCGGGGTGAATTTACAAGTTTCGCCCGGGCCATAGATCCCAGGATTCGCGTTGAATGCCTGTTTGCGCCGCCCGACCCGCATCCGGCCGATATGTATTGCAAATGGCGATTTCGAATTGAAGAAGCATGATGATATAACTCTCGTATGAAAGGACACACAATCATGAATTTGGCTGTCGGAAAATGGTATATTCGCAGTTATGAAGACACTGATGCCGCTGCCCTGGTCAAATATGCCAATAATCGTAAAATCTGGTTAATGCTCACACACGTTTTCCCGCATCCTTATACTGAAGAGGACGCGCGTTGCTGGCTCAACATTGTGAAACAGCAGACGGTAGAAACGAACTTTGCGATTAGCACGGAAGCAGAACTGATCGGAACCATCGGCTTCAAACTCTTTGAAGGTGTGCATTGTAAAACAGCAGAGTTAGGCTATTGGCTCGGCGAACCTCATTGGGGCAAGGGCATCATGACTCAAGTCGTTCGTGCCATGACCGACTATATTTTTACCAACCATGATTTTGTAAGAATTCAAGCTGCGGTCTTTGAATCGAATCCTGGTTCGGTTCGCGTGTTGAAAAAAAACGGATTTTGTTATGAAGGTCGTTTACGCAAGCACGTGTGGAAAGATGAAAAGCTCCAGGATTTACTGATATGTGGGATTTTACGAAATGAATGGGAACAGCGAAATTTATGAAAATTGATTTACATGTGCATACGCGCGACTACTCTGCTTGTGGACGGTCAACTGCTGAAGAACAAATTGAAGCCGCCATTGAGGCCGGACTTGATGCGATTGTCTTTGCTGAACATGATACCCTGTTTCCCTTAGCTCGCATTCGCAAGTTCAATCACACATACGCTCCGTTTCGCATTTTTAGCGGCATTGAAATGAGCGTGATCGGCGGAGAGCATCTGTTGGTATTGGGAGTGCACGACAACGTCCTGGAACAACGGCGATGGCAGTATCCTGACCTGTATGCGCTTGTCCGTGAACAAGGCGGGTTCCTCGCGCTGAATCACCCGTTTCGTTTTAATCCGGTCATTGAAATTGATCATGAACAATTTCCCCCCGATGCCATAGAAGGATTTTCAAATAATATCACGACTATACTCCAGCACCGGATTGTCCGACTGGCAAAAATGCTTGACCTTCCTATTCTGAGTAATTCCGACGCGCATCATAGCGCCGATTTAGGCCGCCACTATAATGTTCTTTCTCGAATTCCGAAAGATGAACAGGAGTTGCTCGCTATCCTCAAAGCCGGGAACTTTCACTGTGTTGCGCCGGAATACTGCGATGCTCCTACTTGATGCGAGAACATCGGTTACGATTTTTGTTATTGCAGAACCTTACTTCCCTATTTCGGGATAGATGCTTTGGGTTTGAGGGACAAGAGTTTCTTGTTTGGAAACAGTCGTTTGCGGAGTGTCAAAATAAAAGCCACAGCTACTTTTTGTGATATGTTCCTGCGCTGTACGTGGATATTTACGGCAATTTAACGGTCGAAAGCGATAAATGGCGCAATATTGGGTACCATCCGCGCGTTGCTTTAAAAACCAACAGCGTACGGGAAGATGACAGCATGCGCCGCAGCGCTGGCATTCGCCCTGTCGGTTTTTTGTAACAGGAAGAAAGGCCCCAAAGGTTCGTTTTATTTTTGCATACCAGGTATTCTGTTTCATTGCTCAAAATTAACTGTTAACACATATAGATAGAGAGGTCACCTGGCCTTATGAGTATCCACACGCTAAAAGGTCCTGAAAAAACTCCCCTCTTGCTCACGTCTTAGCAGTCAACATGTAAAAATTGTTCTGTTCTCCACACTTAGATTAAACTGCGAAAACAAAAGCTCTTGCACTTCAGAGACTTCTCCATCCCAAGAATATACTGCAAACCCTTCTGTCACAGCAATGGATCGCAACCCGTTCGAACGAAAAAACAAAGGCAAGTCTCTCAATTGAGGGACTTGCCTTTTAACCAATCTGTTACCATACTCTCCAAAGCGGGTGACGGGGTTCGAACCCGCGACTCCAAGCTTGGGAAGCTTGCACTCTACCAACTGAGTTACACCCGCTTATTCTTACTATTTTCTTCTAAAGAACAGATTCTTCGTGGGCAAAATTTTGTCAATAAAATTTTGCGTTCTTATCATTTTTTTTCAAGTAATTGCAATTCAAAACTCAGCCGCTCCAATAAAATTTCGAGAATGTCAGAAGGCTTTCCCAACAAGAGAGTAATCATGCGGGAAAATGGATGCTCTGGCGTTTGCAGCAAAATCAGCACCTGGCGTAAGTGTTCGGGGTTCACGCTGGGGTGCTCAATTGCCGAGGAAAAGGCTTGATAAACCGGAGAATCCTCAGAAAGCACAAGGCCCTGTGCTGAGGGTGTTTGGTAAAAGCGGGAAACATTAAGATATTTTTGACAGTATTCTGGCTGTTCCCCATAGGTAATAAATCGAAAAAACCAGCCGCTATCCTGCTCCTCGATCTCCAATGCGGTTCGCAGCTTTTCAAGTGAAGTCACTTTTTTCGGACGCCGTTTCCCCAGTTCTATTAAACCGACATACGCCGTTGCCGTTCCCAAACGCTTTGCCAAATCTTCCTGCGTCAATTCGAGCACATCGCGTCGTTTTTTAATGAATTCCGTAAATTCCATGCCGAACCTGTAAAAGAGAGCACCGGACTGAAGCATCAACGGATGATTTCACCATACCCTCTAATTCTTGAATCCGGCAACCTCTTTGTGACCTCATCCTGACCATGACAGTAAAAAACACAGAAAAATACTTGACAAATTATAACTATATGGTTATTTAAAATAAAAAATATTCGACTTTATAACTTAAAAGTTATAAGAGGTATTTCATCATGTTTGCACTCAATCGTTATTTTTATTCGGGGGTTTTGATCCTCATTCTTCTCCCCTGTGCCTATTTTTTAGTACTTTTGGCGCAGCACATTTTTTTACGAGTGATCATGTTTCGCAGAATCAATCTGAAGAATATGTCGAAACACCAGATCGGCCTATTTTATGACGAACGTAAAACCACTATTTATTATGAATTTCTATGGCTAATAATTTTTACCATCACACTGGAATATACCAACACACTCATCCAAGCATTCACTGCTGCTCATTTTCCAAATTGGTCGGCACGCGAATTAACAATCAAAAGCCTTCTGTGTCTGTATCTATGGGCGTTTACGATCTGGCAAGATTATCAGCGCTGGAAAGATCGCATTCGTACCGGACAGTTTGAAATCCTCGGACATTGCCGCCACTATCTGGCAACCCTCTGGCTGTTTGCAGGGATCATGTTTCTCTTCTTATAACATTCGAAGAGAGCAGGGGCATCAAGACAAAAGACTTAGTTCTGATGTTGACGTTGTCGTTCGAGTAAGGCTCGCGCCAATTCATGAACATGGAGGACGTCTTCCATGTTCAAGATCAGTTGGAATTCCGCTGTGGCCCGTTCCTGTTGACCGGCCAAACTGTAAATTGTACCGCGTCGCAGATGTGCCCAGGGCAACAAATAAGCCGGTTGTTTGGGCTGAAACGCAATAATTTCATCAAATGTTTGCAAGGCCTGCTCGTTTTGCCCTAGAAAAAATGAACTTTCACCAATCAGATATTTCGCCTGATAGATGAGATAATCACTGTAATAGGGCTGAGTGTTAGCCTGCGTGAGAATTTCTTGCGCCGTCTGAATCGAACGCTGCCAATCATGCTGTTTATGATAAACTCCTGCCAACAGGATATGAAAAAACGGATTATGAGGATATTTTTGACGCAGTTCTTCGCTTAAAACCCGCGCCCGCGATCGCAATTCCGGATTTCTTTCATCTTTATAGATTTCGATCAAAAAATACCAGGCTTCAATGTTTGCATAACTCCCCTCTTCCCTAACTTTTTCCAGCAATTCCAGACCTTTCTTTTTATCGCCTTTCGGCAATGACAATAAGAAACGCCACCACCCAATTTTTTCTCGATACAAATAGGCGTAATAATTGTACAATCCATATCCCAATTGTATATCAAGAGGAATATGCGAAAAATTTTGAGCTTTTTTCAAATATTCCTGCATTTTTATGCCATCATCATAGGCTTTCCCCCAGCTTTTCTTCAGGAAGTTATAATATTCCGCGCGATACCCATAAGAAGCCGCCAGATAGAGAGTCGCTTCAGCATTATTCGGATTCTCTTTGATCAAGGAAAGGGCTTTCTTGATTGACCGATTCACCGCCTGCTCGAATTGTTCTTGATATTGCGCTGATCCCGGATCGATTCGCGTAAGCCAGCGATAGGCCACCGCCAGAAAGAGATAGCCTTTGGGGTCGTCAGGATAATTCTGGATAATAGCCGCAAAGCGCGTCAATGCTTGATCGAAACTGCCTTCATATAAGGCTTGCTGAGCCATTAAAAGGGTCTGTTGCGGCGCTCCCTCGTTGGCAGCCGCTCCCAACGTTCCTGCGATGAAGACGCTCGTCAAGAGCAGGCTGAGCCTCCGAAACCATCGAATCCGCTTATTACGGCCAGGATAAAAAGATGTCTTTAACTTATGCGATTGTTGGACTGTTTTCACTGGATATACATTATGGATGATGAAGCTTGGCTTTCAATTTTGCCAGTTCATCCTCGGCTTCCTGATTTTTCATCTCTTCCTGTAATTTATATTCGTCAACATTCACCAATTGGTCAAAATCGCTCAACAAGCGTTCTGCACGAGCACTAGCAGAAGGATCTGCTCCAGTCACTTTTAATTGGAGTTTTTCCTTCAGAATCATATTTTTGCGATGAAGAGCATCGCGTTCCGTAAGCAATCGATCACGCTCACCGATTAATCTGTGCAGTTCTTTTTTTACCTGCGCGACTTGTTCAGGGGTTCCGCGTTGTTCCGCGTACGCCAGACGTTCATTCCAGGTATTAAAGGCCTGTTGTTTTTCCTGAAGCAGCCGCTCCGTTTTTTTCTCTGCGGTCAAAAACTGCATGACATAGTTTTTAGCTTCCTCATAAGGTAAATCATCAATCAGCAGATCCGTATCAACTTCCTGGGAAAGCCGTTGGGAAAACTCTTCCCCCTGGATTGGATGTTCCGTCATTTCACTCATAATAATCTTTCCTCCTGACAATACTGATATTAATGTAAATAGCGCTGTGAAATCACGTCACTCTCGACGAGAGGAGTGTTCTGAAATTTTGACATTGGCTGAAGCTTTCATATAGTGTGTATAGAGAGCTTCACTTCCTTTGTCAAGCAAAAAGCAACGATTCTCCTTTCTGAGCCTGTTCCTGGCTTGCCAGAATCTCTTGCTTTCCCATTTTTACGACCGGGATCAACGCTACTCTGGGTTCTTCGCTTTCTTGATAAGAAGACTGCTCAAGCAAGGGCAGTATTTCTTGCACCGCTGCATTTCCGATTTCAAGAGGAGCTTGCACAATAGAGAATGCCAGATGTCCCTGGATAACAGCCTCTGCAATTTCAGGTGTCATATCAAAACCTGCGGCATGAAGCGAATGTGGATCAATGAGACCTTCCTCTACAAGGTCAAGATACGCTAACACCATGGATTCATTCGACAAAAATATTCCACGGACATTCGGCATAATCTCGAGACCATCGAGAATGTTCGTTTTGGCCATGGCCCGATCATAAATAGAGACAAAAATCTCCATGAGGTTCCACTGATAGGATTCGGCTTTTTTCAAAAATCCTGTAATACGCTCGTTGAGCGAATTTAAATGCCTCGACCCGCAAACCAGCACAGAACTTCCCGAAGGGATCAAGGCCTCCAATCCCTCGGCAGCATATTCGCCTCCCCGCTCATTGTCTGAGATCACAGAGATCGCCGCATGTGTGATACGCGTATCAACGGCTACCACAGGAATATGGCGTTCACGCACCCGCAATAACAAATGGCTGGTTGTTAAATCATCAACGCCTCCTATAATAATGCCTTTCAACCAGGGTTGTTGGAGCAGCCAGTTCACGTTTTCGGCCTGACGAATAATATCATTCTGCGAATTCAGGGCAAGCACCTGAAGATTTTCAGACGCTAATGCTTCTGTCACGCCCTGGAAAAGCAGATCATAAAAGGCAAAAACTCCCTGACGCAAAAACGCCACGGTTGGACAGTGAGGATTGAAATCAGGAGGAAGCACCTGGGGCGAGATGAAAAATTGGCCAAGACTTTCCACAACATGACTTTCAAATTTTCCAAGTTCAATGGAGGATTGGGCTAAAAGACGTGTCATTTTGGAACTTCCGATCACTATTGGTTGAATATGTTCAATCGTCTGAACGATCGAATCGGTTTCTTGCAATTGTATTACGGCAGATTGCTCAATCTGCTGCGTAATTTGACGCAAAGAACGAGTCAATTCCGCCATGCGGGAATTTCCTTCAACCTGGTTGTTGATGGTGGCATGGAGATCAAGCAATTGGCGATTCATCTCTTTTACAACAATTTTCAGTTGCTCACTACTCTCGGTTTGTGTCACTGTTGCGCTAGCCATCGTCGCAATCATTTTTCTTGAAGCTTGAATGCCCCTTACAATCGTTTTAAGTGCATCACCTGACTGATTCGCTAATTCGACGCCTTCATCTACCGCAACAAGGCAACTTTGCATCGCTTGCATCCCTGCCTGTACCTCGCTTCGTACAGATCCGATAATCTCAGCAATCTCTTTGGTTGAGGTTCTTGTTCGTTCGGCTAATTCTTTAATCTCATCTGCCACGACCGAAAACCCTCGACCCTGTTCCCCCGCCTGAGCTGCAATAATCGCGGCATTCAGGGCTAACAAATTCGTTTGTTCAGCCACATCATTAATCACTTCCAAAATTTCGCCAATTCGACCGGATTCGTTTCCCAGGCGCTGAATCGTTGCGGCCGCATCCTGAACAGTTGTTTTTATGGTCTGAATGCCTTCAATGACAACCGCCACGGCATGTAACCCTTCTTTGGCTTGTTCAGAAACATTGCCGGAGATCTCTGTCGCTGATTGTGCATGATGTTCAATCTCTTGCATGAACGTATGAATTTCATCAACAGAATTCGACATTTCCTGTGAGGCCGAGGAAAGCTGGTGAACTGTGGTGTTGACATTTTCAATTGAGGTCAGCATACCCTCGATAGCGGTAAAGGTATCGTCCAGCGAGCGAGTCTGCAAGTTCATGTATTCCATAATCGTGCGCAGATTTTCCGCCACCGCATGAATAGAACGTGCGATATGAGTGATCTCCTGGTCTTCCAAATCAGCATGGCGCAAACCTTGTTGAGCCATCGCGGCGACCAGGGAACTGGTGTTGGCAATGCATCCCACCTCATGGCTGATGTTCTTAATAATTCGGCGAATTTTAATGATCATTACTCGTAGAGATTGAAGGACCTTTACCTCCTCTTCTTTCGAAATTTGCAGTCGCAGATTTCCTCGAATAAGCTGTTGCAGACTGCCTTCCAATATAGTGATCACCTGAGTATAGCGTTGAAACGTTATCCCGAGTCTATCAGTCGCCGATTGCGAAGACATGGTCTGAGATGCTCCTTGCTCAAGAAGCAGCTCACTAGCGCGCGCTATTTCACTAACATAATTTTTATTGGATTCCAATAGATTGGCAAGCTCGTGTAACTCATACGTATAGAATCGCTGTCTGGCATGAGAGGCCGGTTCATGGGATGGCCAGTCTGCCATCTGCGCAAGCCGGCATAATGACGGACGGATGCCCAGAACAATAAAAAGCCCATGGGCAATGCTCGCCACCACAGTAAACACAAGGAACACCCATAGCAGGTGAGTGCGCGTGCATGTGGTGATATGAAAAACCTTCATTCCTCCAAAAATTACGACGGCGCTTACCATGCCACTCACAAGATTGATATAAAAGATACTCCAACCAAGAGACAATTTTTTCATGATTTCCTTCATCCTCCTGCGTAGGAAGCAGACATGACACAATCAACTGGTCTTGGAATAGTCGAACATTGGGTAAGATCCTCAATATAAGGACAGCATCAATAGAATTATGGTACATCACCATTTTTTTACATAATAGCAATGTTTCCAAAACTCGTCAATAACTAATTTCACTTTTAAATCTCCCAATGATGATGAAACAGGACAAAGTGTACGGCACAGAACGGCTTTGTTATGATTTTGCAGGCTTTTCAGTATTGAAGATGATAGCTGATGCGGTTTTTGATACACTTCTGGAGTTTCAGAGAGTCGGAGGCGTAAATTTTTTAAAAATTTACGAAATGGACTTGACAAAGATAGACTCAAGAATTATATTTACAGCGTGATCATATTAAATGCACAAAAAATATTGACAAAATTTCAATAAGAAAAAAGAATATATACAAAGCAGAGAGAATGTGTCAAAAATGACGCATCAAGCAGAGAACAGACACCATCAAGACAAGAGGCTGTAGAGATTCTACAGGGGACAAACGCCATCACTGATGATGGCGTATGAGACGGGTCCCCAGATATTGCAGCAACAACTTGTAGCAGGAGGGCAAAATACATGGCAGTAGAAAAAATTATAGGGATCGATCTTGGTACGACAAACTCAGTCGTTTCTGTGATTGAAGGTGGCGATCCTGTGGTGATCACCAACCCTGAAGGTAGTCGCACAACTCCATCGGTTGTGGCGTTTACAAAAGATGATGAACGTTTAGTCGGACAGGTGGCCAAACGACAAGCCGTCACGAACCCAGAGAATACCATCTTCTCGATCAAACGGTTTATGGGACGACGACATGATGAAGTGGCAGAAGAGATTAAGATTGTGCCGTATAAAGTCGTGCGCGCGCCTAACGGAGATGCGCGTGTGGATATACGAGGCAAACAATATTCGCCGCCGGAAATTTCCGCAATGATCCTTCAGAAAATGCGGGACGCGGCCGAGCAATATTTAGGTCAGAAAATCAATAAAGCGGTTGTGACCGTGCCAGCTTATTTTAATGATAGCCAACGCCAGGCGACGAAAGACGCCGGGAAAATTGCCGGACTTGAAGTGTTACGGATCGTAAATGAACCGACCGCTGCCGCCTTAGCCTATGGCCTTGACAAGAAACGAGATGAAACCATTGCGGTGTTTGACTTTGGCGGGGGCACCTTCGATATTTCGATTTTGGAAGTTGGCGAGGGCGTTGTCGAAGTGAAATCAACCAACGGCGATACCCATCTTGGCGGCGATAACCTGGATCAGCGTATTATCGAATGGATGGTGGCCGAATTTAAGAAAGATCAGGGCATTGACCTCAGCAAAGATCGGATGGCGCTGCAGCGGTTGAAAGAAGCGGCGGAAAAAGCAAAAATGGAACTCTCAACGCTGACGGAAACCGACATTAACCTGCCCTTTGTCACCGCGGATCAAAGCGGGCCGAAACATTTGAATATGAAGCTGACCCGGGCGAAATTCGAACAATTAGTGGACGATCTGCTGGAACGCACGCTTGAACCGTGCCGCAAAGCCCTGAAAGATGCGGGCATGCAGCCATCGGATATTGATGAAGTCGTTTTAGTTGGCGGGTCAACGCGCATTCCGAAGGTGCAGGAACTGGTCAGACGCATGTTTAATAAAGAACCGCACAAAGGAGTTAACCCGGATGAAGTCGTGGCGATTGGCGCGGCGGTTCAGGCTGGCGTGCTTGGCGGGGAAGTTAAAGATCTGCTGTTGCTCGATGTGACGCCCTTATCGTTAGGGATTGAAACACTGGGGGGAGTCACCACGAAATTGATCGAACGCAACACCACGATCCCGACGCGTAAAAGTGAAATTTTCACCACTGCGGCGGATAATCAAACCAGTGTAGAAATTCATGTACTGCAAGGTGAACGTGAAATGGCGCGCGATAACCGTACCCTGGGAAAATTCCACCTGGTGGGAATTCCTCCAGCCCCGCGCGGGGTACCGCAAATCGAAGTGACGTTTGACATTGATGCAAATGGTATCGTGAATGTTTCGGCAAAAGATCTAGGCACCGGCAAAGAGCAGCAAATTACAATCACTGCCTCGAGCGGTCTCTCAGAAAATGAAATTGACCAAATGGTCAAAGACGCTGAGACCCACTCAGATGAGGATCGTAAAAAACGAGAAGCCATTGATTTGAGAAACCAGGCCGATTCGCTGGTCTATCAGACAGAAAAGCTCCTGAATGAAAACCGTGAAAAGATTCCGGCCAGCGACATCAGTGCCATTGAAAATGCGGTGAAACAAACAAAAGAGGCGATTGAATCAAACGATGCGGGTAGAATCAAAGCCGCTATTGATGACTTGACCAAAGCCTCGCATAAAATGGCTGAAGCCATGTACCGGCAGCAAACACACGAACAGGCCGGTGGTGCCCAGCCTGGATCCGACGCCGGCCCGCAGCCAGGTTCCGAAAAACGAGATGACAATGTGGTTGATGCGGAATTCGAAGATGTCAACTAAACAGCCAATATCTGAAAAAACAGGAGTCAGTTTTCTGGCTCCTGTTTTTTTTAGTCTCTAATCATTCCGGAAAATGATGGAAACCTATTCGTTAATCGTATTACTTGCTGCCGCTGCTATATTAACCACTGTCTTGATACTCGTTCATCGCCACAACAAGCAACAGCAAGGGGCTCTGAGGGAAATGGCGATTGATCAGGAAACCCTGCAGCACATCGAACTCATTCGCGTCCAGAATCCCAGTCAAAAAGATTTGCAGGCGTATCAATTAATTGAATCGGAACGCTTGAAAGTTTGGAAAAGCCTTTCAACACGCACCTCCCTTGCACCTCATAAACTTTCCCAGAAGTCGCTTGAATTAATCAAAAATATTGCAACCATTTATGCTCCTGAAACTGACAACCCCGTCTTTCAAGTGTCTCTTACCGATCTGATTGAACTGAATGAACGAATTGTCACCCGCATTCATGAACACCTTGAAGATTTTCCGCTGAATACTATTAAGGATCTAAAAATTCAGGAGATTCTCAAATATAAAAGTTACTACGAGACATTTACGAAATTTAAAATGGTGAAGCTTGCTCAAAAGCACACCTATCTTTATACTCTTAGTCGTTATGCCTGGATGGGCTATAATGCCTTAAACCCCTGGTATTGGGGCCAAAAAGTGATTCTAACGGCTGGAAAAGAAGGGGCATTACGCTATTTACTCACAATGATTATCACGATTGTTGGGGAAGAGGCTGTTTTGGTCTACAGTAAACGCCATATCCGAACGAAGACTGCGGCTGTTGAAAAGCAAACAGCCTTTGAGATGATCAATATGGCGATTGCCGACAACCTTGTGTCTCAAGAAGAATACGAAGTGATTTTAGAATTTGTGCTCAATAATTCGCATTTCAGTGATCTGTTGAAGGTGATGCTCTTAAAAACCTTACTGCGAAAACGTCCGGTGAAATCGGAACTGTCGATCGAAAGGTATACTGAAAAAGAGCGCAAACGTATCTTAACTGAGGTCGAACGCGTGGCAAAGGCGGATAAATTTGGCATTCTCAAAAAACGAGAAGCACTTAAAACGTTGGAAGAAACATTACAACTCACTTCTCAATATCGGACGCAACTGGAACTTGCGCCTCATGAAGAAGTGCACAGTTGGCAAATTCTGCAACAGCACCGGCAACGTGAAGAAGCCCTGCTACGCCTCATGGTACAGGCCGGTGCACTAAATGATCCATTTCCCGATTCATTACAGGAATACATTATTCAACGCGCTGAAAATTACCCCTTACCCTTTGATGAGGATGAACAAGCTCGAATTTTACGCGAATGTATCATGCCAAGCAGCCCTGATGCGCTGACGACTCTTATTACCAGTAAATCTGAAAAAGAACGGACTTTGACCGAGGTGCTCGACGCGCTTTTCTGGTACCTGCCGTTTACCCACAAAAAAGAAACGTTCTATACCCAGATCGTCTCCGCACTTGATCTCAAAAAACAACGGGATAAATTTCTTGTGCAACGGCTCGAACGCTTGCTGCCCACGGGAAAGCTGATTGAAAAACCTCCTTTTGAAGTGCTAAAGGCCCTTTTTCGCATTATGACGCAGAAAGAACAACTTCTTGCTCTGTTAGAAACTGCGAGCACATATCAATTCATGATTCCTGGGGAAAAACCGAAAAAAAGAGAAGCCGCATATTGGCTCTGTGTCACGACAGTTCGTGTGCTTGTCTTTGCTGCGACGCTGGCTGACCAGGTCCTTTACGATCATTTCGTGGAATTTCAACAGGATTTTGGTGTGGAAGTGAAGCGAGGCAAATTGTCTGATGACTATATGTTACGCGATGCTGCCCGCGAACTTCATCTGAAAAGCGTGTTGTTCCGGTCCGCTAACCTGGAAAAAGCCTTAAAATCTCATCTTCTCCCTTCCAAAGACGCTGTTCTTAAAGTATAAACCAGCTTTTTTTTAAAAACCCGGGAACTATTCAGCATGTAGAACTTTCTGTCTGTTCAAACTGGTAAGGAATCACTGAAAACTTTCTGTGTTTTTGAGAAAAAATTTCTTGCCAACCCTCTTCCATCTGATAATTATACAACTCAGGGAAAAACGACAGTTTATCTATTTTTCAGAGGCGTTATCGCTTACAGCCAAAGTATCGCTCCTGAAACACAAACAAACAATGGTTATGACATACCAACGCGAAGGAATTGAAAGCGTGCCCTTTATCGGGTATATTGACGCCCTTTCGGTGATCGTACTGGTGTTTGTAGTAATCACGGCGTTTACAGCGATCATGTTCACCCAGAATAAACACGCCATGGTTCAGGCACAGCAAGAAGTGCGTAAACTTCAGGCCCAACTCCAACAGATTGAAGAGCGATTGCACACCGCTGGGTACCAATATCTCCAGGAAATTCCACACCGTCTTGAATGGCGAGATGCTGCGCTGACCAAACAAATTCTTGAAAACACCGGATGGACCGAACATGTGGCAGAATTGCCGATGTACGAAGACTGGAAACAGCTTACACGCTATTCTCCTGAAATTTTACGAAATTTTACGGAAACAGAAACGTATCTGGCAGAAATGCAGCGTACGCTGACGCGCCATGCTGAGGTGCTTGTTAAAGCCGGGTATGCCGATATTGCCGAAATCCCGCCAAAAGAAGAGTGGGAACTGAGTCAGGATCGCCTGACCTCATATCAAAATTTGCTTGAAGACGTAGGGTTCCACGGCAATATTGACACTCTGTACAGTTTTCTCGAACAATGGAATAAAATTATTCTGGAAATGAAACGGGTGTTTAAAGTGGAAACCAACGAACCGGAATCAATGCTGCGTAAATTACGAAGCTTGGAATCTCTCAAAAAGAAAGTGGTCATTCCGGTCGCGCAGGGGAGTATTTATTTTGGCTCCGGACAGGTACAAATTCAGGATGAATTTAAACGGAAATTGGATCAACATATCGAAGAAGCACGCGCGGCGATTAAAAACGGCGCGTATGATTTGATTCAAATTGAAGGGCATACCGATACTGTGCCGGTCCGTTCGGATAATCCGCTCTACAAAGACAATTGGGAACTTTCAGCCGCCCGGGCTCATGCCGTCGCTCAGTATTTTATCGAACGCGGAATTCCACCCCAACATCTCGCAGTGGTCGGACATTCGGAATATAAACCCAAAATGCCCGGCGAACATGCGGACGCCCTGGCTCAGAACCGACGTATCGAAATAGTGTTTTTGAATAGTTCCTTGCTCAATTTAGGTCTTGACGAATAATCATGGATGAATCGAATATCGAACGTATTAAAAGCGTGGTAGGAGATCAACGGCAGGATGACGAGGCATTATCCCTGTATTGGGAGTTTATTCAAACAGAAACCAGCGCAACCACGCCGTACATGTCGGAACAGGTGAGACACCTGCTCATTGAAGCGTATCGGTTGCTTTACACTGCCTCGCAAACCCAGGATCAGATCCAAGCGATTGATGCGCTGGTTGAATCAGCGTGCCTACGTCGTTTTTCCGATGTCAGCATGCTTTCCTTGTTGGCAAACGGCGAATTTAACGCGGCGCGCTATGACAATGCCCTGAAATTATACGATCGCTTACTGACGTTGAAGGCTCTTGATGCGGATGCCTATCAACAACTCAAATTCGCTTGTTTCCAATGTCAGCCTTTTAATGACCTGAGTAATTTGCTGTTGCAGCGCTGCTTGAAAGAATTTTCGCACGATTTCAACGTCGTACAGTTTATGTTTTCCCAATACCTGCTTTCCGAAAAATACCGATATTCCCCCTTTGCTCCAACTATCTATACTCAGATGCTTGACCAGGAATCACAAAATCTTACGGCACGAAGCGTGCTCTGCGAATGTTACTATCGCCAGGGTAAATATGAGCAGGCACTGGCAGTCGGGGAAGCCGGTTTTGAATATGGCACACATCATCCTGATCTTCTGGCGACCTTAGCGAAAGTACATTACGCTGGCGGAGAATACGGCCGTGTTGTGACGTATTGCCGGGAGGTGTTGACAAAGCATCCCGGGCGTACGGATATGTTAGTGTTATTGGCCACAGTGTATGCCCGTAATGCCCTCACAACTAATGAAGCGATCAAATATTACCGCCAGGCCTTGCAATGTGTTCCCCAGGATCTCTTTATTCGACAGGCCCTCTTTCGTTCCTATCTGCGTAAACTTCAGATAGATGAAGCCATTGCGGAAAGCGAACAGATCGTGGCCGGCCTGTATGAGCAGTATGGAAGTTCGAACCGAGAATTTCGCACGACGCTAAACGACATGATCACTGAATATGAACGGGCGATTCGACGCGCTCCGGATGATATTGCCCTGTATCTGATTACCGCAAAACTCTACGAAACAATCGGGCATTTTCATAAGGCACTCATTTACTACCGCACGCTCCTGGAGTTACCTCTTGAACGCACAATGCTGCACAAATTAATTGAATTGCTGGAAAAATTGGCGACCTTTCAGGTGCAAAATCCGCATTTGTATCTCTACCTGGGCCTGTTGTACCACAAAATCGAGCGGGTTGAAGAAGCGAAATTGGCATTTCGTGCCGCTATGTACGCCGATTTGGATGAGCGCGAGGTTGAAGATATCCTGGTCCGCCATGATCGATCCATCTGGCAGTATCCCCCTGTGCTTATCATTTTAGCCCATCACCGCATTGTGACAAAAGATATTCTCGATGGATTGCTCCAAACTTTTCGCCAGCCGGACCGCGAAGATTGGGAAGGTGTCTTATGGGTGTTGCAAGAATTGTATGATATTGACGATTTATTATTTGAATTACGCCATATTTTTACCTGGGAGATTTTTCCGGAAATTTACCCGCAAATTCTGCCGATTTTGGGGAATAACGGATCGAGGCTTGCCATTCAATTATTGCGTGACTTGCTGATGCATACAAACGAACATGTTCGGATGGGAACCTTGCACCTGCTGTTTCAGATGACACAGTCTCTGGCGCAACAGTGCCTGACCGAAATGACGACCGAAAATCCGTATCCTGATATTCGTCGGGAACTGGCAGAGTATTATGCCCGGCAAGCGACCGAGCAAGCGACATATCACTTGATGAACATGCTGCACGATGAAGATGCCACCATCCGCCTGTATGTGGCCCAATCGCTTCAGGGGCGACCTCTCCAGGTCAAGCTGCTGCACGATGTGTTGTTCACGGAACGACACCCGCTTGTTAAAACAGAACTTATCAAACTGTTCGAACAGGCACGAGAACCTGAAGAACGAATCTATTTAGTGCACCTATTGAACGATTTGACAGCAAAACGTTATCAGGAAGGGAGTTCTGCCCCGAGTAAAATGTATACGCGCCTGAAGCAATTCGTAAGCCAGGCCGAAAAACCGGAAGAAACCACATTGCTGCTTACGCTTATTCGAGCTATCGGACAATTACGCTTAGAACAGGGCCTGTATAGCCTGAACACGATCGCCGTCTATGATCGCTCGCATACACTTCGACTCGCCGCGATCCAATCGCTCGGCCAGACCGAGTCGCAGTTGGCTATTCCGCTCTTGCAGACGTTTCTCCACGACGCTTCAGAATCGCATGAACTTCGCCTGGCCGCTGAACACGCGTTAGACCAGATTGTGAAGTCGGATTGACGGCTCTCAATTACAGAACGTTTATGACCGAAAAAAAGCCGAGTTATTCAATAACTCGGCTTTTTTCCATAGGGCTTATTGAGCTTTAATCTCAGTCCAGATTTTATCCCACAGCCGCGTCGCCTGCCCAAGGTCTTCGATATACTCCAGCTTCTCAGCGATCTCTGGCGACATTTTCTGCATGGTATCGCGCAGGACTTCATCCAAATACGGCAAGGCGGCCGCATTCGGCGACATATAGCGAATATGGTTATGAATCCGGGCATCCACTGCAGGCTCCAGCAGAAAATTAATAAACGCATGCGCTAGCTCTTTGTTTTGTGCGGTTTTCGGAATAGCACAATTATCAATAAATTTTGAACTCCCTTCTTTGGGAATAATGTAGCGAATGTTCGGGTTTTCTAATGTGGCGCGGTGCACGTCGCCGCTCCAGTTATGAACAAGCCAGGCATCGCCGGAAAGCAGCATATATTCTGCCTGAGCAGAGGCATACGCTTTGACAAGCGGTTTCTGGCGAATTAATAAGTCTTTGGCCTGTTCTAATTCATTGGGATCCGTGGAATTCAAGGAATAGCCCAGGTATTTTAACGCAATCCCAAGCGTCTCACGCACATCATCAAGCATCACAATCCGGCCGCTATATTTGGGATCGAACATGACTGCCCAGCTTTCGATCGGCTCAGAAATCTGATCTGCCAAATATCCGATGCCCGCCGTCCCCCAGGTATACGGCAGTGAATACTGATTCCCCGGATCAAACGTTTGATCAAGAAAAAGAGGATCGATATTGGCGATATTCGGAATTTTGCTCTGATCAATGGGTTCTAATAATTCTAACTGAATCATGATTTCTATCATGTAATCCGAAGGAAAAATCACGTCAAAACCTGTAGCTCCGGCCTGAAGTTTGGCCAGCAAGGTTTCATTACTATCGTACACATCATAATGGACTTTGACTCCGAATTTTTCTTCGAATTCAGGAATCGTGCTATCATCAATATAATCATCCCAATTATAAATATTCAACACGCTGTCCTGAGCACGAGTCGTAGAGAAGCCATTTACCAGGCATGCCATAATTCCAAGTAACGTAAGTACTCGCAAAATTTGTTTCATCATTATCATTCCTCATTGCATACATGAGTAACAGCAACACGCGCTATTCTCATCTATGAACGCCGGTTTCTTCTTGGGGGCAGTGTCCCCCCCTCAACTTGTAAATTGCTCTTCATGGGGGGCGAAAGCTCTGCTTTTGCCTCCTCTGCTTGTGATGTCAAAACCGATCATCCCCCCTTTTCAAGTCTGGTAATTAAAATAACGGCGGCTGTCGTGACCACCAGGAAGAGAGTCGAAATCGCATTGACCACCGGAGTCACACCAAACTTGACCATCGAATAAATCTTGACAGGCAAAGTGGTCGAATTCGGTCCCTGTGTAAAAAAGGTAATCACAAAATCATCAATGGATAAGGTAAAACAGAGTAAAGCCGCGCTGATAATACCGGGCGCAATAATAGGCAGCGTGACATAAAAAAAGGTTTTATACCGATTTGCTCCCAAATCCATCGAGGCTTCTTCCAACCTGCGATCAAATCCGTGCAATCGTGCCTGGACCACAATAATCACATAGGATACACAGAAGGCAATATGCGCGATGGTGATAGTGGTCAACCCCAGTCCGATTTTCAAGAGCGCAAAAAAAGAAAGCAGCGAGACCCCCACTACGATTTCGGGAATAATGACCGGCATATACACAATTCCATTCCAGATAATTTTCCAGCGAAACCGGTATTTGTGCATGGCTAGAGCTGCCATCGTTCCGATCACGGTGGAAACGATTGTTGTCACCACCGCGATAATCATACTATTTTCCAACGCAATCGCGATTGAGGTGTCGCTGAACAGTTTACGATACCAGGCGAGCGTAAAACCTTTCCACACCACGCCAGAACGGGAATTATTAAAAGAAAAAACGATCAGCGTGAAAATGGGCAGATAGAGAAAAGCGTACATCAGAATCGCCCACGTGGTTAAGGTTCGTTTCTGAAACTTCGATTGGATGGCCGGAGATTGAGCAATATATTTCATGATTATCCGATAAATTCCCCCTCATTGCTAAAGCGAAAGAAAATACTTAACCCAATCAGGACAAAAATGACTAAAATCATCGTCATCGCCGAACCAAACGGCCAGTCGCGTGCGGTCAGAAATTGATTTGTGACGATGTTGCCGATAAGAATGGTTTTGGCCCCTCCCAAAATATCGGGAATGATGAATTCACCGATGGTCGGCACAAACACCAGAATAATGCCTGCGACAATACCAGGCAGAGTCAGAGGAACCGTGACATAAAAAAATGTTTTCAGGCGATTGGCCCCCAGATCCATAGAAGCTTCTAAAAGCGGTGGATTAAGTTTTTCCAGGCTGGCATAGATCGGCAAGACCATAAAGGGCAAATAGCCATACAACATCCCAATCATGACGGCTCTGGTATTATACAATAAACTGAGAGGTTCGCGAATAATCCCAAAGTGTAAAAGGGACATGTTAATCAAACCCTGATCTTGCAAAATCACAATCCAGGCATAGGTTCGAATGAGAAAATTCGTCCAGAAAGGGATGATCAATAAGATCAGGAGCACATTTTTTAAGCGCGGAGGAGCAAAGGCAATAAAATAGGCCAGTGGATAGCCACATAACAAGCAAAACACTGTTGTAAACAACGCCACGCCCAAAGAACGCCAGAAGATGATGAAATAGAGCGGATCAATGGCACGGGTATAATTTTCCCACGTAAAAACCCAGTCAATCCCGCCATACAGACCGCGTTGGGCAAAACTATACACCACTATCAGCCCTAAGGGCATGATAAAAAAGAACAAGAGCCAAAATCCGGCCGGAAATAACAGGCCCCATAACCCGAATGTTCGTTTCATTGATGTCATCACTCACTCTCTTATTAACGACGTGCTGCCCGGATCCCAACTGACATACACCTGATCAAACCAGGTGAATCGTTGTTTGGCTGTGTGCAGCACATTCTGCGCAAACACCTGGAGTACCATGTCATTCGCGAGCATACGCACAAAATAGCGCGTGTCCGTGCCAACATAAATAATCTCTTCAATCACGCCTTGTAAAGAATTGATCTCGACGTCATTCGGCTCTTTTGAAATGGAAAGCTTCTCCGGCCGAATCACAACCGTCACCTGGTCTCCCGTGGAGATTTCCTGCGGCGATTCCACCCACACCTCAGCTCCGGGAATCGCAATGCGTTTTAATCCGTGTTCTTCGCCACGATAAACACCCGTCAAAAAATTGGATGTCCCAATAAAGTCAGCAACAAACCGTGTGGCAGGAAATTCATAAATCTCTTTCGGACTGCCCAATTGTTCGACATTTCCGTTATTCATCACTGCAATCCGATCGGAAATGGTAAGCGACTCTCGCTGATCATGGGTCACAAACACAAATGTAATTTTGACCTGTTCTTGCAGATTGACCAGTTCGATCTGCATCTGTTCCCGGAGTTTCTGATCCAATGCGCCTAACGGTTCATCGAGCAAAAGCACGGCCGGGTGATTCACTAAAGCCCGCGCCAGAGCCACACGCTGCTGTTGCCCGCCGCTCAGCTGCGTGATTCGGCGTTTTTCCAAACCCGTTAATTTAACCTTTTGCAGCACGTCATTCACAGCCTCAACGATTTTGGGTTTGGGAACATGCTTCATCTTCAAGCCATACGCAATGTTATTATACACAGTCATGTGCGGAAAAAGTGCGTAGCTTTGAAAGACCATGTTGACATCACGTTTATAAGGAGGAGTATCGGTAATATCTTTCCCGTTGAGAAGGATTGTGCCGGAGGTGGGCTTTTCAAAACCGGCAATCATTCGAAGAAGAGTGGTTTTTCCACAACCACTAGGGCCAAGCAAAGAAAAAAATTCGCCTGGTTTGATAGCAAATGATACGTCATCAACAGCGACAGTATCATCATCAAATATCTTGGTTACATGCCGTAACTCTACACTATGTTCCATCTATCCGAATCCCATACAAAATTTTAAGCAGTTTACAGAGAAAAATCGCCAAACAACTTTCACCATAAATCACCATAAAACAAGTAGTTAACCTACTCACAAAAATGTTTAAGGTATCCTATGAATGGGGTTTCTCGCTGTCAATGAAAAAGAGATTCGGAAAAAACTTTTTTTCTTCGGCAAGGCCGATGGTTTCAAGATATAATAAATCTCCGTTCGATAACAGAAATAAGGTGACTCCCATGATGGCTCCGCCGGAAGGACTGATAGGTGTACGGCGAATTGAGTCGCTTCAGCACGGCATTTACTATTGCAGCGACCTCCGCAGGCGTTGATATTGTTACGAGTTGTCTGCCTCTGAGCCGCCGTTCAATTAAAAACCGGGTTTTTTGAAAAAACCCGATTTTTTTGTTATCCGGTTGTGATCTGACTGTTTTTTGTTGGCCTGCCAGAAGTCGTCAACGACGTTCATGCGAGGATCAGGCAAGGTCGAAACGGTCAAGGTTCATGACCTTGTTCCATACTGCGACAAAGTCATGCAGGAACTTTTCCTGGGAGTCCTCACAGCCGTAAACTTCCGCCAACGCCCGAAGTTGAGAGTTCGAACCGAAGATGAGGTCCACACGGGTGCCGGTCCACTTGAGTTCGTCCGTGGCGCGATCACGACCCTCGAACAGGTCGGCATCTTCCGAGGTTGGTTTCCACACCGTGCTCATATCGAGTAGATTCACGAAGAAGTCATTGGTAAGCGTTTCCGGCCGTTTAGTAAAAACGCCGTGCTGCGACTGTTCGAAGTTAGCATTCAAGACACGCATGCCGCCCATGAGCACCGTCATCTCAGGCGCGGTCAGCGTCAGCAGTTGCGCCCGGTCAACCAGCATCTCTTCGGCCGAGATGGCGTATTTAGCCTTTTGGTAGTTGCGGAATCCGTCGGCTTTTGGTTCCAGGACACTGAATGACGCCGCATCGGTTTGCTCCTGCGACGCATCTGTACGTCCCGGCGTGCAGGGCACGGTCACATCATGGCCGGCATTTTTCGCCGCCTGCTCGACGCCAGCGCACCCGCCCAGAACAATCAGATCGGCGAGCGACACCTTCTTCTCACCTGCCTGCGCGCTGTTAAAATTCTTTTGGATGCCCTCAAGAGTCTCCAGCACCGTCTTTAACCGGGCCGGTTGGTTGACTTCCCAATCCTTTTGCGGCGCAAGGCGAATGCGTGCGCCGTTCGCACCGCCGCGCATATCGGAGCCGCGGAAAGTAGAAGCCGACGCCCAGGCGGTGGAGACCAGTTGGGAAACAGACAGTCCCGAAGCCAGGATTTTGCTTTTGAGGTCGGCGATATCCTGCGCGCCAATCAGTTCATGATCGACAGCGGGCACCGGGTCTTGCCAGATCAGTTCCTCGGCCGGGACTTCCGGGCCGAGATAGCGTGAGCGGGGGCCCATGTCGCGGTGCGTCAGTTTGAACCACGCCCGGGCAAAGGCGTCCGCGAATTCAGCGGGGTTTTGGAGGTAACGGCGCGAGATCGGCTCGTAGATCGGATCGTAGCGCAGGGAGAGGTCTGCCGTGGTCATCATCGGCCGGTGCTTTTTAGACGGATCGTGGGCATCTACCACCATGTCCTCTTCATCCACGTCCTTGGCCAGCCACTGATTTGCGCCGGCCGGGCTCTTGACTAATTCCCACTCGTATTTGAACAGCACCTTCAGATAGCCCATATCCCATTTGGTCGGATTCGGCTTCCAGGCCCCCTCGATGCCGCTGCTGATCGTATCGCCGCCTTTTCCGCTGCGGAAGCTGCTCTTCCAGCCAAGCCCCTGTTCTTCTATAGGGGCGGATTCAGGTTCCGGCCCCACATGAGACGCCGGACCAGCGCCGTGACACTTGCCGAAGGTGTGTCCGCCGGCAACGAGCGCGACGGTCTCTTCGTCATTCATGGCCATGCGCGCAAACGTTTCGCGGACGTCACGGCCGGAGGCAACCGGGTCCGGGTTACCGTCCGGCCCTTCCGGGTTCACGTAGATCAGCCCCATCTGCACGGCCGCCAGGGGATTTTCCAAATCCCGGTCGCCGCTGTAACGGCTCTTGGGTTTGTCGCTCGTCGCCAGCCACTCCTCTTCGGACCCCCAATAAATATCCTCTTCCGGTTCCCAGACATCCTCACGCCCGCCGGCAAAGCCGAAAGTCTTGAAACCCATTGATTCCAGCGCGCAGTTGCCGGCGAGGATCATGAGGTCGGCCCAGGAGATTTTGCGGCCGTATTTCTGCTTGATCGGCCAGAGCAGCCGGCGCGCTTTGTCAAGGTTCACATTGTCCGGCCAACTGTTCAGCGGCGCAAGGCGTTGGGATCCGGAACCTGCGCCTCCGCGGCCGTCACCCATGCGGTAGGTGCCGGCGCTGTGCCACGCCATCCGAATGAAGAGTCCCCCATAGTGACCCCAATCGGCCGGCCACCACTCCTGCGAATCGGTCATCAGCGCATAGAGGTCCTTCTTCACAGCCTCCAGGTCGAGTTTCTTGAATTCTTCAGCGTAGTTGAACTCCGCACCCATCGGATTGCTCTTGTGAGAGTGCTGATGAAGAATCTTGAGATTCAACTGGTTCGGCCACCAGTCCTGATTCGACGTGCCGCCGCCGGCAATAGCTCTGCTCATTTTGCCCGTGACCGGGCACTTGCTCTTTTCACTCATATCCGTTCTCCTTTCCCTTCAGGTTTGAATTTGTATACCAAACTATTATAATATGGTACATTCTTAAATAAGAATAATTCTAATCATGTCAAGGAAAATTATTAGCTTTTAGATAAATATTCAGCCTATTTGTTGTCAGGGACTGAAAGATGTGTAGGTATTTCCGAAATGCTGTAATAGTCCATGATTTCAGAGATAACTCTATGCAAGAAACCAGGTTTTTAGGAAAAAACCTGGTTTCTTCGTCGTACCTCATGTATACTTATTTCTGAAACTCTGCACTAGTCAGAAATCACACTCACTCAGCCTGGTCAAGAGGGTTTTGTTGAAAGCGATGGTCTTCTCTGGTATGCATCACCAGTTTGCGGAAGCGTTCGCCGACGCGTTCGAAAATGATATAGAGCACCGGAATGACGATCAGGGTCAGAACGGCTGTTGTGCTTAATCCGCCAATAACTGCCCGCGCCAGAGGTGACCAGCTTTCCGAACCCGCGCCGATCTCTAACGCCAGGGGGACCATACTCAAAATCGTGGTCAGGGCGGTCATTAACACCGGACGCAAACGCGCCACACCGCAATCTTCCACCGCCTGATACAGATCTTCGCCGCGGCCGCGTAACTGGTTAATATAATCTACCAGCACAATGCCGTTATTGACCACAATCCCGACCAGCATCACCATTCCCACTAGCGCCATCACGCTCAGCGTAGTGTTGGTCAGAAACAGAAATCCGAGCACGCCAATCACTGACAGCGGAACGGTAAACATAATGATAAATGGGTCAACCAGGGATTCAAACTGCGAAGCCATCACCATATATACCAGGACAACAGCGACCATAAAGGCAATCCCCAGGTACATGTTGGCTTCCTGCTGATCCTCGGCGTTACCGCCAAGAATAACGGTAAAATCTGATGGGATCGGGGTTTCGACCAGAATGTTGCGCACCGTTTGCGTGGCGCGGGTCAAATCGAGACCTGAGAGGTTGCATCCCACGGCGATATAGCGATCCTGATTCTCGCGGAAGATTGTGGGAGGCGACAGGGCTTCTTCCACCACGCCTAACTGCCGCAGCGGTACCATGGTATCTGCGCTCACTGGAATCAACAATTCGCCGAGAGCCTCGCGGTCTTGCCGGTATTGCGGCGCCAGCCGGACATCAACATCATACTCATCCCCGGCTTCACGGTAGGTCACTGCGGTTTTGCCTTCAATCGCCGTTGATACAATGCTGGCGACTTGCAGACCGGACAGACGAAAATCATTGAGGACACTCTGATTTAAATGCACCTGAAGCTGGGGCAGGCTCTCCGTGACATTAAGTTCGACATCCACAAATCCTGCCACCTGTTCCATTTTGGCTTTGATCTGCTCGGCAATCACACGGGAGCGATCCAGATCGTAGCCAACGATCTGCACTTCAATCGCTTTTCCGCCCATGCCCATCCCCTGTTCCTGTTCAATTGTAAAACTCGTACCCGGTAGTTCAACCAAACGTTCTCGCAGCCGATCTTCAATCGCAAATTGGCTGCGCTCGCGTTCTGCCAGGGGCTTTAAACGGATCACTGCCTGAATAGTGCTGCTGGTGCCGCCGCCCATGGCCCCAAAGCCTTCCTGCTCGCCAAAATTGACAAGCAAACTATCACGTTCCGGCACCTCTTCAGCGACAATCTCTTCCACCCGCAGGGCCATCTGCCGCAAGGTTGTCAGCGGCGTACCTGCCGCCATGTTCACGTTGAACTGAATCATCCCCTCATCGTTACGAGGCATAAAATCGCCGCCCAACGACGGGATAAGCAGCAATGACCCGATAAACGCCGCAATAACCAGCACGATGACAATCAATTTATGATGAATTGACCAATGCAGGATCACACTATACACGCGAATGAGCCATGTCTCGAACAGACGTTCAAACAGGCGTTTGAACCAGATTTGATTGGCTTTTTCGGCCTCGGTCGGAACATGCAGGATTTTGGAGGATAATAGAGGCACCAACGTCAGCGCTACGAGAAGCGAGACGCTTAAACTAAACGAAATCGTGATCACCATATCGCGGAAAAGTTGACCAGTAATACCCGGCACAAAAAGTACCGGCACAAACACAGCCAGCGTGGTCAGGGTAGAAGCGACAATCGGCATTCCGACTTCGGACGCGCCTTCATCGGCGGCCAGTGTTGCAGATTTTCCCATCTGCCGGTGTCGGTAAATATTTTCCAGAGCCACGATCGAGTTATCTACTAGCATACCGATCGCCAGGGCCAAACCGGCCATAGAGATCACATTCAACGTCAGGCCAGCCAGCATGAGCACGCCAAACGTCGCAATGACAGAAACCGGAATGGCTGCACCGATAATAAAACTGCCACGCCAATTTCGCAAAAAAATGTAAATCACCAGGGCTGCGAGGGCAAAAGCAATAATAGCTGTAGTGCTAAGATTCCCAACCGCCAGGAGGATAAATTCCGACTGATCGAATATCGTGCCAAACTGCGTCCCCTGGGGCAGCAGTTCGGTAATGCCCGGCAGCGCCTTTTTGACTTCATTCGCCGTCTGCACCGTGTTCGCGTCAGATTGCTTCGAAATCAGCAGCGCAATACCTGCTTTGGCATCCACGCGCACATCCATCAACAGTTCCTGGTACCCGTCTTCGACTTCCGCCACATCTTTGACCAATACCGGCAGGCCCTCTTGCAATTTCAATACTGTCTCACGGATGGATTCTATAGAGCGGAATTCACTGTAGAGTCGCAAATTAAATTTGCGAGTCGACGTTTCGATCTTGCCGGCCGGAAACAACCCGGCCTGACCGCGTAGGGCTGTCACCACGTCATCGGGCGACAAGCGATAAGCGGCCAGCAGGATCGGATTGAGTTTGACGTTAATCTGGCGCTGCAGGCCGCCGATAATTTGAACCGACGCGACACCGGCCACGCGCTCTAACAAGGGTTGGATTCTGTCTTCCGCCAGGTTGCGAAGCTCGGTTGGCCCCAGGTTCGGGGAACTAAGGGAGAGGTACATGACCGGCATCAACGACGGATCAAACGCGATAACTAAGGGAGCATCGGCCTCATCAGGCAGCGCATCGCGCACCAAATCTATGCGGTTACGCACATCGGTCTCGGCTACGTCCATATCTGTGCCCCAGGCAAATTGTAAAATAATCAATGACGCACCTTCCAGGGATTGCGAAGTCACTTTTTCAATGTTTTGCGTGGCTGAAACCGCGCCTTCCAATGGGCGTGTCACCAGGTTTTCAATGTCTTCAGGTCCCACGCCGCGATAATTCGTAATAACTGCAATCACCGGAAACGATAAATCCGGGAACAGATCAATTTTGAGCTGAGTCAAAGAAAACACTCCAAATCCCACGACAATCAGATAGATCATCATCGTGGTCACGCTGCGCCGGATTGAAAAGTTCGATAGTTGCATGATTGTTCAGCCCACGAATCGCAGGAATGCCACAACGACCCCGCAAAGGTGCCGTGACCTGAAGAAAAAACCGTTAGTTATGGCGTTTTTTGCAGTAAATCGTTCTTAGGTCTTTCGTGTGTTTCGTGAGCGATCTTCTTTATTCTGCGGTTTCGACAATCTTGACCAGATCGCCTTCCTTAACAATATTTTGTCCAACTACAATTACGGCTTCACCCGCACTCAAGCCAGAGGTGATCTCGATTTGCCCTTCCGCGTAAATACCGGGCGTCACCACACGTTTCTGTACGCGTTCGTTCTCCACCACATACACATAATAGGTGGTGAACGAAATTTGCTTGCCCTGTGGATCCAATCTCATTTCGGTTTGGGTCATGACCGCTGTATCAGTGAGCGTAATCGCATTCTCACGCCGTTCGGTTTCAATCAGAAATTGTCCGAATAATCCTGATCTCAAGAGAGGATGCGAATTGTCAATGCGCACCTCAATTCCTAACGCGCGTTTTTGGGGATCAACGGCCTCATCCAGGCGGGTAATCGTTCCCACGAATTCGAGATCAGGAAAGGCCGGAAATGTAGCGACAACCTGCTGCCCTCTCTCAATCGCGGCCAGATCAATTTCAGGCACGTACAGTTTGGCCTTGACTGCATTGGTATTAGTAATTTTGATTACTGGTTCTCCAACCGGCACAATCTGGCCCTCTTCGTAAAAAATCATGGCGACGGTTCCGGCAATCGGAGCCTTCACCACGCTGTTCTCATATTGTTCTCTGGTCAGTTTTACAGAGGCCGCAGCTTGTTCAACGCTTGATTTGGTAGCTTTCAACAGGGTCTGCGCCTGATCAAACTGTTGTTTGCTTGAGATTTTTTCCTGATACAGTTGTTGAATGCGCGCGTAATCGCGCTGCGCCTGGTCATACTGGGCGTTCGCTGCTCGCAAAGCAGCTTCGGCCTGGGCAATACCTTGCTGGAGAATTTGATTCGATTGCAGCATAAGTACTTGATCCACCGTCACAGCATCTCCAATTTTGACCAGCATTTTATCAATTTTTTCGCTGCTCTTACTCAGCACCATAGCTTCATTCTCAGCTTCAAGTCCGCCGGTCAGTTTCAAATGCCGACTGATAGTCATAGGTTTAGTCACATACACCATCACTGGCACAGTCGTTTCAGTTTTTTGCGCCTGAACTTCTTGTTCCGGGGAACGACGACATCCAGGCAGCATGAAGAGCACACATACCGCCATAAACATGGCAATAAAAAATTTATGTTTCATTATCCACTCCTCAGTCATTACAGGGAAGTATAAGCAACGTTTTGCTAACACCAATAGACTCATAGAAATTATCATTAATTAAAGTCAACAAAATTACATACGCATAAATAGAAATCTCTGCTTGTGTCCCACTCCAGGTTACTTGACACATATAGTTTTTTAGCCAGACATGGGCATGGGCGACAACATGCTTACGTTGTCTGATGGAAGAGTCTTCACAAACGCTGTAACAGTTTGCGCTTTTGTTCCTCAAATTCTTCCTCTGTCAGAATACCTCGTTCCTTCAGGCGGTGTAATTTTTCTAATAATTCCACACTCTTACCTGAAAATGAGTTTCTTGGTTTGGCGGGCTTTGAGCGAGGGACCTCCTGGTCAGGAACCTGGACATGCAGAGCTCCTGGCAGTAAGGTATATTCAAGGACTTTTCCAGCATTGAACGTCTCACCGTCAACATGCAGCGGTCCGGGTTCAGACCGCGTAATAGTTAACGCCGCGGTTTTATGCATGAGTACATCCGGCAAAGTAGCAATTGTTCCGTTAAAGAGCCGGGGTAAATGATAGACGGTTCTGAGCAACGGCGTTTGAGGAACAATGACCACATCAAACAATCCGTCATCTGGCACGGCCTCGGGGGCGATAATAGCCCCGGCTCCATACTGTTCGACATTAGCCACTGTGAGCACAAAGGGAGAACAGATAAAGGATTTTCCCTGGTATTCAAGCGTAATTTTCTGGGGCTGATAATGAAAATATTCTACGGCTGCAATCTGAAAATAGGGCAAAATACCTCTGGAATGTCCAATGTGTTCATTATAGCGTTTCCCGACGTGCGCGTCAAAGCCTATTCCGGATGTAGCCAGAAAATGGAGATTGTTAACCCGCCCGACATCAATCGTTTTGGACGTACCGTGCAACAAAAGTTGACAGGCGTTCTGATATTCGAAAGGAATTTGTAAAGCCCGCGCCAATCCATTGCCTGAACCGAGGGGAAGAATGCCGAGAACCACATCAGTTCCGATCAAACCGGTCGCAATTTCATTGATGGTACCGTCTCCGCCGATGGCCATCACATGCGTATACGCCTCTTTCTCGGCTTGCTGTGAAAGCGCCCGGCCATCACCGGCATGTTGCGTGTATACAATGTCATAATCAACTCCTGCATGTTTGAAATTACGATGAATCGCTGCAGCAGCCCTGTCCGCAGCTTTACCGCCCCCGGCGGCTGGATTGAGAATACACAAAATTTTCATGCTATAATCGTTCCAGGAGTTTCTGTTTCTGTGCTTCAAACTCTTCCTCAGTAATAACTCCTTTTTCTTTTAATTGCGCAAGTTTTTCCAATTTGACAATAATATCATCAGATGCAGACGCGGACGGTTTCTCCTTTTCAAGATTTGAAGCGTACGTTTTTCCCTTTTCAAATTCTTCTGCATACATCTTTTTGGCAAAATTGAAATCGAGGTCAAGCAAACCGCCTCCGGATGTAAAATGCAGAATTGCCACACGTCCGACCGCATAAGTTGAGGCACCTGACATAATAGTCATTGAGACGCCGCCAAGCAGGCTGCCAATACCAGGGATGGCTTTCAGTGCACTGGCGCCAATTCGAGCCAGCATGCCGCCTGTCAACGCCGATAACAAGGCTTTCCCCTCAGAGTCAGAATAAATTTTTTCATACAGCCGACACAATTGCTTGAGCATATCGAGTTGAACAACTGTGACTGCGGCCACATCAACGAGAGGAATAGGAATAAGTCCGGCCCCCAGAGACCAGAGCACGTGTTCTTTAATAATTTTCTCGGCCTGTTGCTGTTTTTCCATACAAATTCTCCTTATATCGCATTTTCAGAAAAATAAAGACTCTCAGATTCCAGCACGGATTTTCAGATCTTATCAGAAATGACATCTCGACAGATGAGGAATAGCCGCCAGTACGTGTCACCGATTTAATGGCTCCAAGAGTCTCTTTGTCTGGGTAGATTCTATTCATACACGATCTTAAGCACTGAGTTTGTCAAGAGAAAAGAGAAATCAGACGAAAAGATTCAGAAATCCCAGGGAGATTCTGAAATTTCACTTGACTTTTGCAAGGAAACATAGGATAAGCCTGTAAAAAGAAAGTCGGTTTTTTTAAGAAAAAATAAAAAAAGACAATGCGTTCCAGACATACATCGCCGAAATATCGCACGTTGAGCGAAGTCGAGACGTTATATTTTGCGAGAACTTAACAGCCCTGCCCGCTTGTGCGGGATAAAGGGGAGGGAGTCTCCCCCTCTCCTTCGGAGAGGATCCAGGAGTGAAGTTCTGGAAAAGTGTAACAAATATGTTTATAGCTACTTAAGGAGAAATTATGATGCCACAAGAAAAAAAAGCCTCAGGAGTCAGGCGGAAAAGCTTATTATTGAAAGTGAGTATACTCGTTGTCTTAACCATTACTATATTTCTTGCGTTATTCGGAATTTATCAATATCAAACAATATCAGATAGTCTGACGCTGGAGTTAAAGGAAGAGGCGGAACGTGCAGCGACGCGTCTGGCCACAAGTCTCACAAAGGCTATTTTTGATTACGATGAGACTATGGCTCGCAATGTCATTTTAGCTGAAATGAAGGCCAAAAACATTTCCGGAGTCTTTGTATTGGAACAAGAACGATTGCTCTACGCATTTTCTCGCGCAGAAACAGGAGAAGTTGTTGAAAACACTGAAATTCTACCTGAAGAGGAATATTTTACAGCCAGCCAAACTATTGAGAGTGACGATATCGTGCTGGGAAATGTCAAGGTATTTATTACCTCTGATTATCTTCAACAAGAACTTGCTGAATCCCTGATCTCAACCGTCATCCAGGTCCTGGTGCTTGATGTATTGATAGTAATTGTGTTAACGTTGTTGATTCGCAGCATATTGCTGCAGCCGTTAAGCCAGGTGGTTGACTTTGTAAGTCGGCTCGCAGAAGGAGACCTTACCCAGACTTTAAGAGTTGATCGGAACGATGAAATGGGGGTGCTGTTACAGGCAATCAATCAAATGATTGAGAAGCTTCAAAAAATTATGGGCGATATTAAAAGAGGCGCGAATAATGTGACGTTTGGGAGCCAGCAAATGAGTCACGGATCTATCGAGATGTCAAAAGGCGCGACGCATCAGGCCGCCGCAGCCGAAGAAGCCTCGGCATCGATGGAACAGATGGCTGCTAATATCCGTCAAAATGCGGATAATGCGCAGCAAACCGAAAAAATTGCTCTGCAAGCTGCGTCTAATGCCCGTGAAGGCGGAAAAGCCGTCCTGGAAACAGTTAACGCCATGCAAGAAATCTCCAAGAAAATTTTGTTAATTGAAGATATTGTGCGGCAAACGCGCATGCTCTCACTGAATGCGACCATTGAGGCCGCTCGTGCCCAGGAGCACGGACGCGGTTTTGCCGTTGTGGCCGCTGAAGTCCGCGGACTGGCAGAACGCAGCCAGACAGCCGCCGCAGAAATCAACATGCTGGCAACGACCAGCGTGGCAATTGCGGAAAAAGCCGGACAAATGCTGGAAAAACTTGTCCCCGATATTGAGAAAACCTCGGAATTAGTCCAGGAAATCAGCGCTGCCAGTCATGAACAGAATACCGGCGTGGAACAAATTAACAAAGCTATCCAGCAACTCGATCAAATTATTCAACAAAATGCCTCCATGTCGGAACAAATGAGTTCGACCGCTGAAGAACTTGCCGGCCAGGCAGAACAATTGCAAGGCAGCATCGCATTTTTTCACCTCTCAGAAAACGAGCATTCCGCTTCTTCCGGGGATCCTGCCACAACTGAAACAAAGCGATCAAGTAGGTCCCCAAAACAGTCCGGTAGAATCGAAGGAAAAACGACACGACAAACTGAGCCTACGGCCAATTACTATCCTGCAAATTTGGAGGATTATGAAAAAGAACGCGACCAGTTTGACAATGAATTTGTCAGGTATGAGTAGAGGTGTTACGACTTCTCTGCAAATAGAATAAATTCAATGGGAACACAATCTGTCAGCCAAACGCCGTTGACGGAACGATAAAAACGATACCCACAGGCAGACATGTGCCCGGCCTGGATGCTGAGGACGACTGGTTTTCCATGGCGCTGTCCAACTTTACGCGCAGTGCGTTCATCAGAAGAGAGATGTACCTGGCGCCGTCCTCGGGGTAAGAGTCCTTTTGTTTGAATTGACGGCAGAAAGCGCGTGGCTGTGCCATGGAACAAGATGGAAGGCGGCGACAGAGGTTCCAATCCCAGATCAATCGAGATCGAATGCCCCTGATTGGCTCGAATTCTCTGCCCGTCTTCGCTAAAAGAAAATCGCTGCTTGTCGTTTTGCTCAACGATTTCGCGTAAAAGTTTTTCTGTAAGCGGTTTCCCGGATTTTTGGGCAGCGTTCAGAAGGTCGGCGACTTGCGCCCAGCCAGATGAGTCGAGCGATACTCCAATGGATACAGGGTTATGGCGCAGCACAAAGCTCAAAAATTTACTCAGTTCGACCAAAGAAGGTCGCATGTCTTTGTTCCTCCCGCTCTAATAATTGCTGCTGCCGCTGACGCAGAAGCGGTTCAACCTGCGGACATTCTTCTGCATATTCGGCTGAAGAAAAGCTTTTACGCAGGGTTGCCAGCAGCTCTGCCGTGATTGAGATATTTTCTCCATGCCCCGGGATGATAATATCTGCCTGCGATAAAATCCGGGCGACGCTGTTCCAGGTACGCACCACTTCCTGAGCGGTGTAAGCATTGGGCCAATAATATTGCCAGGCCTGAAGCCATGACAGATTTAAGATCGCATCGCCAACTACCCAGACCTGCTCGCAAGAGACCGAACAAAACACCAGAGCTTGTAAATCCGGCGCATGGCCGGGACAGGCAACCAGATCGATGTCTGGCAGAAAAGGGGAGATCTCTTTTTGAAAATAGGGAAACTTGTATTTGTCAGGCATCACCGGCACATGATCAACATGGCGATGAGTAATAAAGATGTAGCCGAGATCATGAAAAGAGAGATCCAGCGATTCCAACTGCGTTTGTGCATATTGATAGCCTGTCGCTGTAAAGCACGGATCAATGAGGATCGTGTTCTCAGCTCCCGGCACAGAATGCGCGGGCCAGATCAACAGCGAGGTACAGCGATGTTCGACCGATGGGTCACGCTTGTTGGTCGGATAAAGAGGAAGTGTGCCTTGCTGCAATATCAGATAGTGATACTGCTGGCGTTGGGGGAAAATCGCCGTAGATTGACTATGTTTTTCAAATGTAGTGGTCATTAGCATCTATTCACCTGTTTTTAATCGTAGATACAACATGAACTCAGGAATAGATCAGATATTTAGCAGCTTTTTCAAGGCGTTTGTTCGGTTTTCCAAGTTCTTGAATAGTTCGAATTTTCTTTCCGATTTTGCGAAATGCCAGAATTCGTTCCACGCTGAGAGGGCCTAATCCGGGAATGCGCAGCAGTTCCGCTTGACTGGCGGTATTGATATTAAGCGGAAAGAATTCCGGATGGGATTGGGCCCAGAGTTCTTTGGGGTCAACGTTAAGGGCTAAATTCCCATGGAGATCCAGAGGAATTTCTTCAGCACGAAATCCATATTTGCGAAGCAGCCAATCGACCTGATACAACCGATGCTCGCGGGTCAATAAATCTTTATTGCTTATGGTGTTATGCTCTCCGGGCAGATCCGCCTCTCCCAGTCCTCGTTGATATGCGCTAAAATAGACGCGTTGCAGTTGCAAACGCTGATATAACCCGGTGACATACTGAATAAGTTCCTGGTCGGTTTCATTAGCAGCTCCAATCACAAATTGGGTCGTTTGTTTCACATGGCTGTAGCGCGAGCCTTTCTGTGTCAAATTATGGATCAATTTCATCGGGCGAATCACATCGTCAAGATAATGTTTACTGGAACAAAGGGTTTGAAAGTTCTGTTCGCCGGGCGCTTCGATATTGATAGAAACCGCGCTGGCAAGGGAAACGGCTTGCTCTATGGCGGCATCCGAGGCTCCTGGAATGATCTTTAAGTGGATATATCCCTTGAACTGTTTGCGCCTGAGCATTGCGGCAATGGTGTTAATCCGCTCCATCGTGCGATCCGGCGTGCCAATCACGCCGCTGCTGAGAAACAGGCCCATGACTTTGCCGGTCCGCAAATACTCAAAAAAGATCTTCACACATTCTTCGGGTTCTAAGGTGCAGCGTCTGGGATCTTGATTAGTGCGCAGAGGACAATATTTACAATCGTTCACGCAGACATTCGAAAGTAAAGTCTTGAACAAAAATGTCCTTTTGTTCCGATAAGGCATCGCCACTGGATAGATCCAGGTATCCTGAGTCGAACGATGCCGGCGGTCTTCAGTATGGCTGCCGCAGGCACATGCCAGATCATATTGCGAATCCTGAGATAAAACCGTCAATTTTTCCAGTGTATTCAGGGGTTGTTGAATCCACACCATGTACGTATCCTCCTTTCACGGAGATTGAAAAACTGCGCCCAGATTAATATCAACAGTTCTGACGCAGTTTCGTCCTTTATTTTTCGCATGATACAAGGCATTATCTGCGCCTGTGATCAATTTCTCAGGCCCGGCCATCCTGGACGGAAGGATGCTGGCAGCTCCCAGGCTGATGGTAACGTATGCAGCGACGGTCGAGCGATCATGGGGAATCTGTAAGCCTGCAACCTCATTGCGCATATTCTCTGCTACTCGCAACGCTCCGTGAATATCGGTGCCAGGTAAAATACAGGCGAATTCTTCTCCTCCATAGCGTGCCACACAGTCCCCGGGACGATGTACAGAATGCATCAACGTTTGAGCCACCTGGATTAAACAGTCATCGCCAAGCCGATGGCCATACCGATCATTAAAGTTTTTAAAAAAGTCAATGTCAATCATAATCAGTGATAAAAATACCGCATCGCGTTCAGCACGTTTCCATTCCAATTCAAGTGCGTCATTAAAACACCGGCGATTGGGAATACCTGTCAGGGCATCTAACATTGAGAGCTGCTCTAGCAGATCACGATGACGTTTGAGTTCCAGATGGGTCTTAATGCGGATTTTTACGATCTGCAGACTAAACGGTTTGGTAATATAATCAACAGCGCCAAATTCTAATCCTTTGGTTTCATCTTCCTCCTCGTTCAGCGCAGTGATGAAAATCACCGGAATATCCCGGGTCTGCTCACTCGCTTTTAAGCGGCGACAGACTTCATAGCCATCCATGCCAGGCATCATAATATCCAGTAAAATAATATCAGGCGGAGAAGATGACTGCGCAATTTCAAGGGCTTTAAGACCATCAGTGGCAAAACGTACCGTATAATCTTTTTTTAACGCATTTCCCAACACTTTAATGTTTGCGGGAACGTCATCTACGATCAGAATAACTTGTGTTGCTTCTTTTTCCTTCATGCGCCTATCCTTCCATCGAAATACAGAGCAGGTCGGCAATTGACTGCAATGCTACTTTCGCGTGATCAAAATCCAGCGCGCTCATATATCGTTCCAGGCATTGAAGGTCATGGGCGCAATATATATTTCCACGTAACTGCTGTTTTAATAACATGAAATATTCTTCAGCCTCTAAATCTCTCTGTTCAAGCAGGTCATCCAATTTTCTTATAACCTTTGTAAAGTTTATAGACATAGCGGCATTGTGTCCAGTTCTTTTTACACAAAGGGTCGCCTTCGATGTTGTTTTCTGAGCGGCGCTGTTGCCATCCTCGCGCGAAGCAGCAGAAGGGAGCCAACGCGCTAACACAGCGAATAATTGGTGAATGATGATGGGTTTCGAAATATAATCATTCATCCCTATTTCCAGGCATTTTTCTCGATCGCCTTTCATTGCATACGCTGTTAATGCAATGATAGGCAGAGCTCGATTTTCCGGATCCTTCCGAATTTCTTGTGTAGTTTGATATCCGTTCATAACTGGCATTTGAATATCCATCAGCACAAGATCATACTTGCGGGAACGGATCGCATGCAATGCTTGTACTCCATTTTTGGCTGTATCAACACAGATCATCGCTTTTTTCAGGATTTCAGTGGTAACGTGCTGATTGGCAGCACTATCCTCAACAAGCAAGATCTGAGCGCCTTTGAGATGTTCGATCAGGTCGGCGTGATGTTCTTGAATAATTTGATTCAGCGGGGTGTTGGGCGTCTTGTGCGTAAACACTTCCATAATCGTATTAAAAAGCAGGGACTGTTTGATCGGTTTCGTCAAGAATCCGTTAACACCTATCGCCATGGCCTGCTGGATCAGATCCTCCCGACCAAATGTCAGTAATAAAATAATCGGGATATTTGCAAAAATCGGATTTTTTCGGATATGTTCGGCGGTATGAAGGCCGTCCACGTCGGGCATAATCAAATCAAGCGCAATTAAGTGATAGGCAGGCCTATCACTCGCTTGTTGCAGGAAATCCAGGGCATCTCGGCCTGATTTGGCCAGTGTGACCTGAAAAGAAAGAGACAGCAGCATTTTTTCGAGCAGTTCGCGGCATCTGGCATTATCATCAACGACCAGGGCCTTCATACCCTGAAAGTTCATTGGCAGAGGAAACGGTTGTGTTTGCGTATTTTGCGGTACGCCGAATTCTATCGTAAATCCAAAGGTACTCCCCTCCCCAGGGCGGCTGTCAACCCGGAGACTGCCCTGCATAATTTCAACTAATCGTTTACTGATGGCCAGTCCTAATCCTGTTCCACCATATTGGCGCGAAGTGGAGCCATCGGCCTGCACAAAGGAATCAAACAAATTCGAAATCTGCTCGCCAGGAATGCCAATGCCTGTATCGGACACTGAAAATGCTAACTGAACGCGATCCTTACGCCGCACTTGCACATCAACACGAATCACGACTTCCCCATTACTTGTGAATTTTAACGCATTATTGGTCAAATTAATAAGAATCTGCCGTAATCTGATAGGATCTCCAATCAGTGTGAACGGAATTTCCGGAGCGATCAGAGGGATCAGTTCAATTCCTTTTTCTGCAGCTTTGCTGGCGAACATATCAATCAAAATATCAATCACATCGTGCAGGTGAAATTCGATCTGTTCCAAAATAAGTTTCTCGGCTTCGATTTTCGAAAAATCCAGGATATCATTGATTAAATCGAGCAGCGTATGACCTGAATGGTGAATCTTGTTAAGGTAATCACGCTGTTTATCCGTAAGTTCCGTTTCAAGCATTAACGCTGTCAATCCAATAATCGCATTCATCGGTGTACGGATTTCATGGCTCATATTTGCCAGAAACGCACTTTTCGAGCGAGCGGCATTTTTCTCATGCATTGCCATCTCATTCGCTCTGTCCATCGCCTGTTGAAGCTGTTGATTGACACGCATCAATTCCTGGTTCGCGGCCTCGACTGCGGCTGTGGCCTTCCGAAGATCTTCGTAAGCTCTTTTCCGTTCAATCGCAATAGCGACGTGTTTAGCTACAGAATTCAGGATGTCCACATCTCGTTGATCATAACGATCAGGATCAGAGTAATTCTGAACGACCATAGCCCCGATAACTTCGCTTTCCACAATGAGCGGCACGCCAAGCCAGACAGCCGATGGAATGCCCACAATTTCCATTCCACGCTGGTTTCTCAGGCTTTCATGTTCTTGAGCGTTCAACAGAAGGGGCCTCCCGGTTCGAATAACCTCAGAGGTCAGACTGTCAGATTGACTGGCATTGCTGATGACGGTAATATCATCTATGTCATCGGTATTATAAGGAAATTGAATGAGATCGCGTTCTCGATTGTACAGAGCAATATAAAAATTTGACGCATCAACGACTCGCTGCAAGGAACAATGGATAAGCTCATACAAATCATCCAGGTCTAACGTCGTATTCATTACGTTGGAAATGCTAAATAAGACCTGATTCAACTCTTCTGCATATTTTTGTTCCTGAACATCCAGAATCACCCCTTCCAAACATAGGCCGTTATGAGCGTTTCGTACCACAGTCCCCTTTTCATAGACCCATTGTACTTTACCATCCTGACGAACAATTCGATATTCCATTTTGTACGGTTCGCCCTGACGCAATGCCTCTTCGAGGGTATCGTGTACGCTTTGCCGATCTTCAGGGTAAACGATCTGTTCATAAGAACTTCGGGCATCTAATTCTTCTGAAATGCTATGCTTCAGCCACTGGTCAGGGCCGGGCAATTCTGAGGAGTGCATGTCAAGATAAACCGGAGCCTTTCCAAGAAGATCGGCCTGGTTATACCCTATAATCCGCTTGACCGCCGGACTGATGTAGGTAAATATCCCTCGTTCGTCTGTCGCAAAGATGGCGCCGTCAATATTTTCCACTAAATTGCGATAGCGCTGTTCGCTCGCCTTGAGCAGTTCAACGCTGCGCTGGCGTTCGATCGCGATCGCAACTTGATCAGAGACCGACATTAACACATCAATATCTTGATAGCTATAGCGATGCGGGTCCGTATAACTTTGCGCCGCAATCACGCCGATAACCTCATTCCGAATTTGCAAGGGCACGCCAATCCAGATTTCGCACGGGGTACCGAGTTGTTCATACCCTGCTTCTTTGTAGCGAGGAGACAGGAGCTCCTGCTTCGTAACAAGCAGCGGTTTTCCCGTGCGGATAACTTCGCAAGTAAGTGATCGTGATTGAGTCACCTGCTTAATTTCAGGAGTAGTATGATCCATTTCATCAACAAAATAGGGGAATACGACAGAACCGTCTTTTTTCTGGTATATGGCAATATAAAAATTGCTGACATCAAGAATTGAGCCTAACGACTTATGAATCGAACGATATAACTGATCCAAATTAACAGTCGTATTAACCGCATTTGAAATATGAAACAACGTCTGTTTGATCTGTTCCGCTCGTTTCCGCCCTGCTTCCGAGTGCTGTAACTCGGCAATAACGGATCGTAACTGCTCAATTTCTTGTAAAAGTTGAGCCGTGGAGTGATTTTTCATCTGTCATGTTTTGCTAAGGTTGAGTTAACGGATGAAGAGGAAAGAAATTCTCAGAGTCTGCCAGTGCCCCGGAATTTTTCAAAGCCCTTCTACTCGCCAATTTCACTTTGGCAAAACAGTCGTCTTTATTTGTTTCTGTTTCAATCGATAGAGTCTTTCTTTATAGAGACGCTCTAAGTGAATTTTTTTGCACATCAGAAATCGGGTTTTTTCGAAAAAACCCGGTTTCTCGGCCCGACAAAATTAACAAAATGTATTGATATTCACTTAAAATGATTTGTATCTCGGCATTGCGCGGTACCCATCGTCTTCTTCTGTATTCTTTTGCGCTTTTATAGAGATGTCAACTCTTTATTATCAACACGCATATTACGTCCTCTCTCAGAAAACCGGATTTTCCCGAAAAATCCGATTTTTCGGCCAGTCAACTGTGCTAAAATAGTGACCTGCTGAACTCGCGATCCGATGCGACTTTATCCAAAGAAATCAAAAGTTGACAAATCTCTCCACACATTTCATAGGTGTTTTACTCAGAATTTTTACGACTATGAACGTGGAGAGTGAAGAACCACTCAATAACAACATTTCGAAAAAACCGACTATGATCAAAAAAACTTATGTATTATCGTTTCCACAGTCTGTTGTTCAGCAGCCTGTGACGTATCATTTGATTAAAGATTATAATTTGATCATCAATATCTTGAAAGCCCGGGTCACGCCGGATCAGGGATCTGAAGAGAAAGGGATGCTGGTGATTGAATTACAAGGCAGCCAAAAAAATGTTGCACGAGGGTTGGATTACCTGAGTCGGATTGGGGTGCATTATGAACCGTTAGCCCAGGATGTCGTGTGGTATGAAGAACGCTGCACGCATTGCACGGCGTGTGTCTCTTTGTGCCCAACCGGCGCATTATCGCTGTCACGACCAACTATGACAGTGTCCTTTGATAAAGAAAAGTGTATTGCCTGTGAAATTTGCCTGAAAGTATGCGCGTATAAAGCAGTCAGCATCAGCTTGTAACCAAAGTGAGACGAATCCAACGAATATAAAGCACGCGAGGAATGGTTGATATGCCAAAAGGCTTTGGATTGCGAACATATCAGCAATGGATCCGGGCAGATGAGCTTGTGCCGTTTCGCGTCACCATCCAGGAAAGCGATCTGTTGTGCCTTGCCCGGTGCGATCTAACTGATCTCGCCCGGCAAACCTTGCTATACTATCGTTCTCAGATCGAGCAGTATATTGCTCACGATCCTGATTTTCGTCAGTCTTTACAACCGATCGCTGTAAATTCTGATGCACCGCCAATTATCCGCGAGATGGCGGCAGCGGCCCAGCAGGTCGGGGTCGGGCCGTTCGCCTCTGTGGCCGGAGCGATTGCCGAATATGTCGGCAAAACATTATTGCCTTTTTCACCTGAACTGCTTGTGGAAAATGGCGGCGATATTTTCCTGGCCGGAACGCGCGCTCGGATCATTGGTATTTATGCCGGCAATTCGCCCCTCACGGGAAAAATCGCCTTAAAAATTGACGCCTCCCAGATGCCTTGCGGGATCTGCACGTCGTCGGGGACGGTTGGGCCTTCACTCAGTTTTGGCAAAGCAGATGCAGCCATCGTGCTGGCTCGCTCAACCGCCTTAGCCGACGCCTGCGCTACCGCAATTGGCAATATGGTTTCGACGCCTGATCATATAGAACAGGAACTACACGTTGCCGCCCAAATCCCCTGCGTTGAGGGGGCGGTGATTATTATCGGCAAAGAACTCGGCGTATGGGGAAATTTGCAGATAGTGAAAACTGCTTCATGCTCACTGTAGTGAGTCACATCGCCCGCCAATGTTGTTGAATGAACGCAACGTAAGTGATTCATTTGTCAGCCACAAAACCTTCATAAATTAATTTTTCTTCACCGTCAATGCTCACGGTCAGATCAGACTCAAAGATCGTCAGCGCATCGGGAACTCCGGAGATGAAAGTTAATTCAGGGTTCAACATCAGCATGTCATCGTAAGACAAGGTCGCATATTCTTCCAGGATAATTCCAGCGAGTTTAGGGACCAGGGGTCTGAAACGATGATCAAGTGAATGCGTAACTAAAATTTCACGTCCGTCACCCTCTATGCGTAAGACTGCTTCTCCCAGCTCCCTCGCCTTTACAATATGGCCGGTTTTGATCTTGCCAAAACCATCATGCCCTTTGCCGAGAATTGTTGAGATCACATGGACGCGAATCGTATTGAGCATCACAGGTGAATTGATCGGAATACCCGCGACAGTGACGACTCGATCCGAATTTGCGATATATTTTTTCTGCAAGGCAATCGCCAGCGCATTCGTAATCATCGCATCCGAACCGGACGCCAAGCCACTCACAATCGGATACACTCCCCAATATAACAGCAGATTGCGCTGGACGGTCTCAGTGGTTGCCACGCCGATAATCGCTTGTTCCGGCCGATATTTACTGATCAACCGGGGCGTATTGCCTCGCAGCGTCGGGGTTAATATCGCTGAAGCCCCGATATTTCTGGCGAGCATGTATGCTGATTGCGCGACAGCGGTGGCAATATTGGAGTTTGATTCGGACAGATCAAAGTAATGTCGCATTTTTTCACAATATTCCGCCGAATTTTCCACACGAACCGCAATCTTGTGCATGGTCTGCACAGCCAGAATCGGATATTGACCTGATGCGGTTTCGCCTGACAACATCACGGCATCAGTGCCATCGAAAATAGCGTTAGCAACATCCGAAGATTCGGCGCGAGTCGGGCGCGGATTGTGAATCATCGAATCTAACATCTGCGTCGCTGTGATTACAGGTTTATTCGCATGATGGCATTTACGAATAATTCGTTTTTGAACCAGAGGAATATCTTCAGTGTACAATTGTACTCCCAGATCACCCCGCGCAATCATGATGCCATTAGACACCTTGAGAATGTCATCAATATTCTCCACGCCTTCTTCATCTTCAATCTTGGCGATCACATGAATTTTTGAGTCATGCTCATCTAAAATTTTGCGAATTTCCAGAATATCGCTGCTCTTGCGCACAAATGACGCAGCAATAAAATCCACCTGATGGGTGATCCCAAACACAATATCACGCTCATCCTGTTCCGTGATCGCCGGAAGCGCGGTTCTGACCCCGATGACATTGACATTTTTCCGGCTTCCAATCGTCCCGCCTTGTCTGATGATGCAATGAATGTCATTACCTTCAACCTTCCGGACTTCCAGGTCAATGACGCCGTCCGCAATGTAGATATGTTTCCCTGGCGAGACTTCTTGCGGCAAATGGCTGTATGAAATACTTAACCGTTCTTGTGAGCCTTCGACCTCTTCGCTTGTCAGAATAATGTTTTTCCCGGAGATCAGAAGAATCGCTTGATCGTCTTTTGTGCGACCGGTCCGAATTTCCGGGCCTTTCGTATCGAGCAGCAAGGCCACCGGAATTCCACTTTGCCGGCTGGCGTCTCTGATCATGGCAATGCTCTCGGTATGATATGCATGATCACCATGCGAAAAATTCAAGCGGGCAATATTCATCCCTTCCACAAGTAACTGTTTCAATTTCTCAAAGTCTCGGACGGCTGGCCCGATCGTACACACGATTTTCGTTTTCCTGAGCGTCATCATCATTCCTCCTGTGAAACTACAAGGATGACTCATAAGCAAGGATGTATTATCCCTGCTTATGAGTCATCCTTGTAGTTTCATTGTGCCGGAGTTTCGCGCTACATCTGATTTTCATTCGTGCGCATGTCATCGTCAGTATCATTTGCCCGGAAATATTTGTCAATAGTGAAAAGAAAGATGTTATGAGCGCGTTGTTCATCCCCACTGATCTGTCAAGGTATGACTGAAGGGTTCGTAGTTCCGCCTTTAGGCGGAAAACGCGCTAAAGCCTGAACTACGAACCCATTCATTTAACCTTGATACTTCATTCGTTGAGACTCCTTTCGAGCGACTGAAAATCCTGTTCCAGGGAATCAATTTGCAGATGCTGGTATTCAAGCCGGGCTGTGACGTGTTCAAGTTCTTGTTTTCCGGCTTTTTGCATTTCCACTGCCTGTTGTAAGGCATGTTGGATGCTTTCAACGGTGGCGTCAATGATCAGATTCAGATTGCTGCGAAATTTGCGAAAGCTTTCCTGAATGCGATACGTAAAATCAGCGCGTACCCGCCCGCAATTCACATCAATTTTCTGAGGAAGCTTGTTCAGCAGGTCGCGCAAGATTTTGCGCTGAACAATTTTGGTGGGCAGAAAGGTTCGTGAAATAACATCGAACGCGCCTTCCAAATCGAAAAAGTGCGGCTGGTCTCCTAAAAGATAATAAAAGCGACTGTCGGAGTTGATCGTCTCTTCAATCTTCACCTGCTCCAGGGGCAGATCAAACAGTTGGGCTGATGCCTGCATTAAGGCGTCAATAATTTCATTGGCTCGCTGTGAAAAACGCTGCGAAATTTTAAGGCGGAACTACGAACCAGGACGCCCTGAAGGACGAACTACGAGCCTGAAAATTTTCTGGTACAAATCTGCGCCGTAGCTGGTTGGCAAGGGTTCACCTTTGACAAGTTGAAATGTTCGTGTGCCGTCGGTTTCTCGTTCAGCCCGCAGAAACAGGGCGTTCTCTATCTTCTTTGCATAAAAACCATGCGCAAATTCATAGAGGTGCGTCACAAAGAAGACCTTGAGCTGCTTTTCTAATAACGCGCTCACAATCTGCCTGCCAATCTCCGAGCCTTCGCGTTCATTGGTTGCGGCAAAGGATTCGTTAAACAGCACCATCGCATTGGGCGTGAGATGATCCACGATTATACTCATTCGGCTGAGTTCTTCATCCAGTTTTCCGCTTTTCATGGTGGTATCTTCTTCGCGTTTTGAGATCAATATCCTGATCTTGGTACATGAGAAAAGCTTTCATACTTGTATGCGCTCCTGTCACTGGTGATATGTCAACCGGTGCTTTTCGGCAATTGAGATGGCATACGCCAGCCCGTCCGCAGGTTTTCTGATAATTTTAAATGTGCGTAAAGCCGGATTGTCGGGCGTCACTGTACTGACCATACTAACGGTTTTTTCGCTGAAGGACGCCAATTCATCTATGAATGTAACGCATACGCCCGGCATATCCAGGCGGATGATTTGCTCCATGACCTGTTTGCCCAAAAAAATTGCGTCTTGTAAGGTGGTGGAACTAAAAATTTCATTCATAATGATCAGGCTGTTTGAGGTGGCCTGTTTGAGAATCTCGTAGATTCTGACCAGATCGTCCTCAAGTTTTCCGCGCAGGTTCTGAATGTCTTCTTCCTGGTCGAAATGGGTAAACAGCCGGTCGCACAAAAACAGTTGCGCTTTTCGGCCGGGCACAGGGCAGCCCAGGCTGGCTAAATAGTGCAATTGTCCGAAGGCGCGGGCAAAGGTCGTTTTGCCGCCCTGGTTCGGGCCGGAAACGACAATAATGCGCTCGTTGCCTGTCAGTGAAAAATCATTACGGATCACCGGCATGCCTTTGCGAATGAGCGTATGAGCCAGGGCCGCATCAAAGCCGTCCTCGCTCGAAATTTCTTTACTCGTCTCGGAAACCTGCGGATAACAAAATTTCAAGCCCGCCCTTTTCAAGATGGTCATATACTCCAGATAGGCGATATAAAATTGGATTTCCCGGTCAAACACGCTAAGGGTGTGGTCCAGATACGTGCGATGTTTTGCGCAATACGCGTTGAAAAAATCAAAGATATCCGGATATAAGCGGGCGACCTGATCCAATATGTTTGCTTCCACATGGTTCATATCCAGCCAGTCTGAAAATTTGACCGCGTAATCTTTAACCGCACCCTGCTTAAATTTCTCAAAGGTCGCCTCAACCTCCTCGCTATAGTTGATTTCACCGTCATATTTGCGAACCTTGACCGTGCTCCCTTTAATCAGAAAGCAATAGGCAATGTTTGCTAAATCGGTTTTGAGCGTGATCGTTTCGTTCACCAGCGTGGTAAAACGTTCGGAACCGGCATACTCGGCCAGATAGTCGCGGAACGCCAGCAAACCGCGCGAATGGAGATCTGCACGGGAAAGATCGTGAGCCAGGCAGTGAACAGCCTCGCAATAGATGTCAACTGCGTCTAAAAAACAGCGTTGTTTCTGGTATTGGTAGTGCAGTTTGTCTGCCAGGGCAAGCTGTTCGCGCATGGCGCGCATTTTTTGGGCATACGTTTTGAGAGACTCGAACAGTGCGGAATCTTCAAAATCGCGGAAAATCTCATGTCGGTAGGCGATCGTCTCAAGATCATGTAACGGCGTATAAAAAAACGGCGCTAAATTATACTCCTGTTTGCTCGCTGTAACAGCGGCGATAACCTCCCGGGTTGTATATCTGCATGGACACAGAAGAAACCTTCTCCAATGTAAATGAAATTTTCATCCGTGCGTGTAAGAAACCGGGTTTTTCGAAAAACCCGGTTTCTATGCCCGACTCCCATGCGATAGAAGTCATCACCTCGTCATTCCCGGGCGATTCAGGCAGACTTCATTGCCGTATTTTTACGTCATGTTGTCCTAAAAATCATGATTGAGCACGTCGATGTTTCCCTGACGAAGATGGCAGGTATCATTGAGACTGAGTACCGTGTACCCCGCTTCAGTCCGTTCGAATGCATTCAAGCTGCAATTATCCTGCCGGATGAAAGGAAAACGTTCAAGGCCCAAAGTTAACATACCCAATACCAGCAGCTTGTTCACCACGCGGTGCGCAACGATGGCAATCGTTTGACCGGGATGCTGCTGCACGAGGTCTTCAACAGCCGCAAACGCCGCATAAATATATTTTTGAAATAATGTCATAGTTCGCGCTTTAGTACGGAGTACCGCCTAAAGGCGGAACTACAAACCCGTCAGTCAAACCTTAACAGACCACTAAATTGATTCTATCATTTCAACAGGGAAATACTGCTGTAAGGCGGCGAGATATTGTTGAGAAAAATGTGGAAGCATGGACGTTTTCAGCAAAATTTGCAATTGATAATGAAAGAGCGGCGTGCCATCAACGCTTAACACGCTCAAATCCCGATCGATAAATTGGGGTTTAAACGACGTAAAGGCCGGATAAAAGTCAAAGAGTGCGTCAAGGGGGATTTCCTGCTGAAGATCGAGATATACGTGATAGATGCTGTAGGGATTATTTCTGGTGTAGTGCTGCATCACCGGCAAGTGTGTAAACAAGTCTTCACCCTTCAGAATCGGTCCAATCTCCCATTTTGTCACTGATGTTGCGGCCGCAGGCAGTTGACACGGGCGCGACGGGTCAAGCTGAATGATTTCTTGCAGTCTTCCGTCTAATACCGGTTGAAACGTTAGTTCCTCATCCATATCCGGCTCGAAGGCAATCCCGAAATAATCTTCGGCCCAGCTAAAGGCGGTTTTAATGTCCTCCGCCGGCCAATCGGGGGCAGCAAGTAGATAATAGGGCGGCAGGAGAGAATACGTCAGTCCCAATTCTTCGGCATGAGCGCGAAAATAAGTGCCTGGCAGTATGCTCAGGCAGAATACTTGCAGATCCTCAGCTAATCCCTCGCGCTTAACCCAGCGCGCACTCTGCTTGAATTTTTCCAGCGTATCTCCAGGTAAGCCCACAATCAGGTCCACTTTGGCGGCAATGCCTCGCGCCACCATTGTCCGGCAGCCTTGTAAAAGCCGTTCCAGATTTTGTGTGCGTCCAATTCGTCGGATTGTCTCGGCATGGATGCTCTGCAATCCGACTTCCACTTCATACACCCCGGCGTCCGCCAATAGCTGCGCCAGAGGGTCGTCAATCATATCCGCCCGCAGTTCTGTGGCAATTTTAACTTGCCGTCCGGGGTTGATCTCGGCAATTTCCCGCAGCAACACTTCAAGATCGGGGCGAATATTAAAAGACGGGTCGAGCAGAAAAATTTCTCGATACTGCTGATCACGCGCATGTTGTAAGAGTTGCAGTACGGTTTCACGTTGAAGGTAGCGAATGCTCCCGCAGTTTTTGTTGTAATAACAAAAGCGGCAGGCAAACGGACAACCGCGCATGGTTTCAACAAACATCTCGTTCCAATTGGCGCGAGGGACTGTTCCCTTGAGATACGCTGGCGTGGTTTGATTGATGTCAACCGCCTGGCGTTGGGGCGGATTAACGAACCAGTTCCCCTTTGCAGCATACATAACGCCCGGAAGCGCGAAAAGATTCTTCCGTTCGTTTTCCTGGCTGTTAAACGCTTCCAGAAGAAGATTCAACGTATATTCCCCTTCGCCATACACATAGGCATCAATAGCAGATTGGCGAAGCAAGGAGTTATCCGGAGTTACTTCCGGTCCACCAGCTATAAGCAATGGAACAGGGTCTTCAGAAAAGGCGTGCTTGATCCTGGCTGCCAGATGGAGCGAACGTTCTACATTCCAACAGAACAGTGAGAACCCCACAACATCCGGAACAAGATTCAGGATTTCACGTAGGATCGTCTCATCAGAACCGTAATTTTGGAGATAGGGATCAAGAAGCTGAATGTCAAAATGATTGGCAACCGGTTGTTCTTGCAGATACGCTTGCAGATACAACGCTGCCACCGGGACGTTGTGATCCTCAAGCGTCAGTGTCAGACGCGGAATCGGAAGCTGCACAAACACGAGTTTCTTTTTTTGATTCATGAATAATTAGATGTATTTGATGATTGGCTTTTGAGGGATCAATCCACTTTTGCAAAACACTTTGATTCTTCCACAAATCAGTGTTTTTCGACAAAATACGGCATTTTCAATCCAGGTTCCGGATTCATCTAAAGCACCATAAGAATTTTTGTGGAGCGATTGAAAGAGTTCAACACACTTGAGCAGGCCAAATCGTCTGCGATTCAGACTCAATTTCACGCCAAACAGAAATCCCTCTTGTTCAAATTCCGATAATACTGATGGTTCAACATGAATCGAAAACACATGACCGGAATTCTCGATAGATGGCGTAATATCAGCCATATGAAAACATAACCGCACGGTTTGCGAATTGCTTTGTTCTATAAAATCAATTTTTTCAGGTAATAAGGTCGGTTTTCCGTAGCGATGTTGTTTCGCAAAGGAAGAGTAGTGGGTCAGCGTTGTATGTTTTTCCAATTGGAAGGCATAATACGGCTCTTGATAGCGGATTCTCCAGGTTTTGGAAAGATTAATCAGAAAGCGTTCAATATCTTCCCACAATTCTTTCCCCATGAGATACGCCCCGACAATTGAAACGATAGATCCCACTGAAAGCAAATCATCAGGCTTACAAAGCAAAAAAAACAAAAGAAGCATCAATCCCAGGGCCGCCCCGAAACCTTTATGAAAATTACTTAAAATTTTCACATACGCTGATTTTTGCTGGGTTAAAATGTCTTTGACATATTCCTCAAACGGATAAAATGCGATATGGCTGGCGCAGACTTGACGGCTATAAGGGTATAACACAATATGGCATTCAACGGCTTCATAGGGCTGCAATGCATCGAGATGCCTCATTTCCACATCGTAAATATTCGTAAATTCCTGATTTTTCTGTAAGCGAATCAGATCATGGTAGAGCATGTTTATCGGAATCGAGGATTGCATAGAGTCACCAACCTTCGGTTTGCCTGAGATATCGGACAATTTCGCTTGCGCAAGGCAGGTTTTCCTTTTTGCCCACATCAATCCAGTGCGTATCATCGTGCTGAAATGCAAGGATGCGCTGCGTGGCTGCGGCCTGAAGATAGACGTCAATAATGGAAAAGACATGGTGTTCCGGCATCAGCGCAAAAAGAGCCGGATCAATGACATGTACCCCGCTGAATGCCATCGCAATCAGGTCAGTTTCAGCAGGGCGGACAATTTTTTGTTCCTGCGTTTTACGGTTTTGCCATCCGCACAGCACCAACTCCTGGTTAAATAAGAAACTGCGTGTTGAGGGGCGCGTGGTGACTGCCAGCGTTGCCAGGGCTTTTGTGTGAAGGTGTGCGGTATACAGGGCATGTAAATCAAGATCAGAGAGAATATCAACATTGTGCACGAGAAACGGCGCACCATCAGCAAAAAACCAGGACGCATGTTTTAAGCCGCCGCCGGTGTCGAGCAGAGAATCTTTTTCGTGTGAAATGCAAATATGAAGCCCGAAAGAATTGTTGGCGTCAAGAAATTGTATAATCTGTTCGGCAAAATGATGCACATTGATGATCAATTCGCGGAATCCGTACATACGCAAGCGGGTAATGATAAGTTCCAATAAGGGACTACCATGCACCTCAAGCAGGGCTTTCGGGCGGGCAGCGGTCAACGGATACAAACGGGTGCCGAAACCGGCGGCAAATATCATCGCTTTCATCGCGCTGAAATTATGTGGTACTCAGTTGATCAATTTGAGTTTTCAACTGATAGCACTTCTGATAAAATTCATCCTTTCGTTCAAGACAGGCTAACGCACTATCCAGAATAGGAATCCATGTGGCCTGATGTTGCGGAAGCTGTTGAAAAAACTCGGTAGGATTGTTCAAATATTCGCCATAGACTTCAATGGCCGGCTTCATAATTTCTCCGCGGAGTTTTTTTATTTTCTGGAGAATTGCCGCATATTCCTGTGTACGTGTTGGAAATGCCTCTTGAAATTGATGGATCGTGCGTTTCAGAACCCGCATATCTTTTGAAAGGTTCTGTCCCAGAATCTCTGCAGCCATCTCGACATCAGCATAGCGTTTATAAATTCGGTCTGCATCTACAAGTAAATTGGCAGCTCTTACTGCCTGTAAGGTTGATGAAATATCAGCGGCGATCAATTCTATCGATTCTTTCAAGTGGGTTTTGATTGTGCTATGATATTCTTCATATACTTCAATATCTTGCTGGTGGCAATATTTTTCAAATGCTGAGTAATCTTGTTGGGCAATTGCCACAATTTCCATATCCTCGAGTAAAGTTTCATACAAATCAAGTAAATAGGGCGAATAGACCCGGCTCAGTTCCATGGCTGTTGTCGCGAACAGATCTGCGCCATCTCCGGCGGGAACCGAGAGAAAGACGCGTTCTTGCAATAACAGGCAGATTTCACGTACGACATCGGTCCGGTGATCAAGAATTGCCTGATCGCATGCGATTTTTTCAGCAAAAAGAATGACAGCATGCACATCATGATGACCATGGGTCTCGATATGTTCTGACCAGCCTACGAATTCATTGAGAAGGGCGGCAAAATGAGTATTTCGAATTCTTTCAACGTAGTAAGTATCGAGCAGTTGCGCAATTTTATGTGATAGCGTGATCAGCAGTTGTTCAGTATCACGCTGGTCACCAGAAGATAAAAAGCGTTGACGATTCCATTCCGCTTGTTCGTTGACACTATTGAAGATTCGCTTCGTGAACACCTGATGAATATTGGTCTGAAGGGAAAGGAGTTCTCGTTCAACATACGACGCGCTAAAGCGACTCAGCGAAAATTGCGGATTCAGGATATGCAGTTTGGCAAAATGATCCAACGTTGTCAGAAGCGTCGCGATCAGGGGGGTGAGTTCGTCAAAAGATAAAGAGGTGGTCTCTTCTGAAATCCCAAAACGGTTTAATGAATCGTGTAATGCTTCAGCCTCGACTAAGATTCTCTTTACAACCTGGGGATCAGAATCGTATCTCATGAAGCACAATCCACGTCAAAATTAAGCATTAATAATACGAGCAATCCTACGCCACCGCCACTCATAGCTTCCTCGCGATTACCAGATCGATTTCAGAGATTCAAGCGTATCAGTAATGCGTTGTTGATGATATTTCTTTAAAAGCACCCCTACACGCGGATAATGTTTCACTACCACGGCAAGATCATGCTTTGTAAACTTTAATAACTGAATATCAGTCAGGGCGATAATCGTTGCCGAGCGAGGCTCATTGGTGATTAATGCCTGTTCGCCAAAAAAATCTCCTTCTTGCATGGTCGCCAGATGTAAACGTTCTTGATCAGTTTTGATCACGCTGACGCCATCATCTTCCATAAGGGTAGTATACACGCCAACCTGGCCAGACTTGATAATGTACATGCTATCGCCGATTTCTCCTTCAGTAATGATGGTGGCACCTTTACGGATGTTGATCGGCGAGAGATGCTCTGCAATTTTCCGGCGTTCAATCGGATCAAGAAAACTAAACAAAGGAACACGAGCCAAAGTACTATCAGAGGTTTTATGTTTATAATATTCCATAAGCAGTGCTTCAGAAAAATCTGGCTCCTTTTTCACTAACGCTGCCAGCATTGGTTTCGGCGTTTCTAACATGGTACAGGCACTATCCGTCATCACAGAAAAATGCCTCTCAACGTCGGAAACTTGCGTTTGTCGAGCAGGTTGAAATAGAGAAGTTCCTCCGAAAAAACTGCCGGGATTCAGGGTATCAAGTAATGTATCCTGATTTTCTTTGTCTTTTGTATAAATTTTTGCAATTCCATCGAGCACAATAAAAAGAGCGTCCGGTTCGCCATTTTGCTCAAAGATGCGTTCATTGGCGCTAAAGGTATGCAAAGTCGAATGTTTTTGCAGCCAGAGTCGCGTTTCTTCTGAAAGAATGCCCAGAATAGGAACCTGCGATAAGTAGGGAGTCAGATCCAGTTCTTGTTCGACATTCCGAAATATCTTGGTATCTGGCATGAACTGCTGTTCATGGAATTCACCAGATGAGATGTCACTCTTTTCTCCTGTCTCGCTCCCAGCGTCTCGTTGTTTTTTCAAGGTTTCACGATAACTTTCTACCAGTGGATCAGCAGCGACGCCGCGTTGAAAATAGAGATCTGACAATCGGTCCAGGGCTTCTTGTCTGGACGGATCCAATCTGACAATAATTTTATTGACCGCAATGGCTTTGACAAGGTAGCCTTCATTAGCGAACTGTACGGCCGCAGTCGTATATTCCTGAATTGCGGCTGCATTGTCCCCCAGTTTGGCATAGAGATCTCCAAGCTTCAGGCGAATATTCAGATTGTTCGGATTTTTTTCAAGAATGCTGGCATAGGCCTTGACCTGCACATCTTCTTTGGTCTTTTTTCCCACCAAATTTTTAAAACTCTCTAACATCGTGTTATCCCACTCTTTCTTTTCACGCCGGGAGAGATTTAGCATCTCAGAGTCGGGATGAGACTTCCGGAGTTTTTAACACTCCGGGAGTCTTCGCAAGCCGTATGTCAGGCTTTTTTGAAAATCCCGCCTTTGGCTCTCTCGTTCCAGATAAATAAGAGTGGTGTTGCTATGAAAATTGAGGAATAGGTTCCTATTATAATCCCGATAACTAAGGCAAAGGCAAAATCATTAATGGCATGTCCGCCTGCCATGAAAAGCACAAGAACAACCAGTAATGTCGTGAGCGAAGTCAAAATGGTCCGGCTCAACGTCTGATTGATACTGACATTCAAGATGTCGCCCGGAGCTTTACGGGCCATTAAGCGCAGGTTTTCACGAATTCGATCAAAGACAACAATCGTATCATTTAACGAATACCCGATAATCGTTAAAAGGGCAGCGATAACAGGCAGGGTAATTTCGCGATTGGTAATAGAAAACGCCCCCACCGTGATCGCAACATCATGAAGCAGCGCAATAATTGCTGCGAACGCAAAATGATAATCGAATACGATACAGGCTACTGAAACTGCAATCAAAGCCAGCAGAATAATCAGCGAAATCGCAATGTTCCATGAGGACAATCCGATCGTCACCACGGCGATAATCGCGACAGGCAGGGCAAATTTAGCTTCAAAACGCCAGGAAATATACAGCACCAACCCGGCAATCGCAAACAGCATCGCCAGTTGCGCGCTGCGCCGCAATTCACTCCCGACTTGCGGGCCAACTTGTTCGACGCGCCGGACTTCGAAAGTATCTTTTCCAAACGCTGTTTCCAACGCCAGTGTAATTCGCTTGCCTTGATCCTGCCCTGTGTCCTCATTTCCGACAGTGGTTTCTCCGGCACTCTGGACTCGGATCAAGACGATGTCCCCTTCTCCCAGAGGCTGAATAACTGAATTTCCCAGATTTGCCTGGGCTACAGCATCTCGAATTTTTTCAACCTCCTGAGTTTCCGTAAAGCGAACTTCGACTAGAGTCCCGCCCACAAAATCAATTCCGAAATTCAATCCGCCTTTGACCACAATCGAACCGATTCCAAGCACAATGAAGACAATTGAAATCACAAAGGCAATATTTCGATTTCCAATAAAATCAAACTTGAATTTTTCTTGTACCTGTTGTTGTAACTCCATATTCCGCTCAATACGCTGAAAATAGGCAATAAACAGGGAACTGTTTACTGCCTACGGCGTGTGCATTCAGGGTTTTCCATCTACTGTGTGAGTTCCGATAGTGTTAAATGCTGATATGTTTCACTTTGCCGCTCTGAAAGAGCAAATCAAAGATAATTTTCGACAGCACCAGGGCGGTAAATAACGTCGAAAGAATCCCAATGCTCAGGGTGACTGCAAATCCTTTAATTGCGCCGGTTCCGAATTGAAAGAGCACAATGGCGGCAATCAGCGTGGTTAAATTTGCATCGAGAATGGTTAAATTCGTCCGGCTAAACCCGTTTTCAAACGCAGAGCGGTGAGTTTTCCCGCGGCGTAACTCTTCTTTTACCCGTTCGAAAATTAACACATTCGCGTCAACGGCCATGCCGATGGTTAACGCCATACCGGCCAGGCCGGGAAGGGTCAGGGTCGCGCCAAAATACGCTAAGGTTCCCATGATAAAGAGAAAATTAAAGAGAAGCGAAAGATCAGCCACGAATCCCGACGTTTTATAATAGAAAATCATAAAAATGATCACCAGCAGACCACCGATCAGAATCGCACGCTTTCCTGCTGCAATAGAATCTTCTCCTAAGGTTGGCCCGACGCTGATATTTTCCAGAATCTTAACTGGCGCCGGCAGTGCGCCGGCCCGCAGCACAATCGCCAGATCATTGGCTTCTTCTGCGGTAAAACTGCCGGTAATTTGCCCGCGATCCGTAATTCTGGAGCGGATCACCGGGGCTGATTGCACCATACCATCCAGGACAATTGCGAGCGCCTTATCAATATTCTGTTCTGTCAACGTCCCAAAACGTTTCGCACCATTGCGATCAAACTCAAAACTGACCGCCGGCATATTCATTTCATCTCTGGATACACGCGCATCTTTGAGATCTGCGCCGGTCACTTTCGCCTCTGTTTCGACCAGATACGCACCAAAACTTCCACTTGACGTGGCTTCAGGAGCACCAGACAGAATTTCATAGCCGTCAGGCACCTTCCCATCGTAACGTTTTAAAAGATCGTCTTCTGTGGCGGCAAAATCTTTGACGAGTTGAAACCGCAGTTCCGCCGTTCTGCCAATTAGATCAATCGCGCGTTGAGGATCGCGTTCGCCGGCTAACTCCACAATAATCCGGTTTTTCCCTTGACGCTGGATCACGGGTTCGGTCAGTCCAAATTCATCAATTCGATTACGAATCGTTATTAAAGCCTGCCGGATCGCATTGTCTTTCCAATGCGTCACCAGGTCTTCTTGCAAGCCAAACGTCACGCTTTTCCCCATACTGACCAGGTCTTTGTTCTCCAAATTCGGAAATTCTTTGACTACATAATCCTTAATCTGGGCGAGATCTTCTGGCGTTGAAGCCGTAATGGTAAGCGCGTTATCAGGGGCCACACTTATGGTCTCAAATTTGATTCGTGCTCTTTTTAATTCCTGATTCAGGGCATCTTTAGCGCGCACAAGTTCTGTTTCGACCACTTTATCGGCTTGCACTTCTAATACCAAGTGGAGTCCCCCTTGCAGATCCAGACCAAGGTTAATGGCATGAAAACGAAACAATAAATACACTCCGACGATCACGATCAGAGCGACACTTAATCCTACTTTCCATTTTAACCGCTTATCCAAGATTGTCCCTCCTTACTGGTTCTCTTCGCTGACGTCGCCCTTTTGTAAGCCTGCAATCGCACTTCTGGCAATGGTGATCTTCACCTGGTTTGCGATTTTCAGTTGAAGCGTCGTGTCGGTTAACCCTTCGATAGTTCCATAAATACCGCCCGTCGTCATAACTCTATCGCCCCGCTTGAGGTTATCGAGCATTTGTTTGTGCTCCTGTTGTTTTTTCTTCTGCGGACGGATCAAGAGAAAATAAAAAATCACAAAGATAATAATCAGAGGCATGAATGAAATCAATCCCTGGGCAGGATCTCCACCTCCGGCGGCTCCAAGAAGCAACTGCGTTGAATATATCAATCCGGTCAAATTTGGTCCTCCTTTACACAACTCACTGAGATGTTACATAAGTGCTGCTATTAACCTTCGACATGTTACCTTATTCGACATACTCACGTTCAAATCGGACTTTGAACTCATCGAATCTGTTTTCGGCAATAGCTTTTCGAATACGAGTCATTAAGTCAAGATAAAAATATAAATTATGTATGGTATTCAGAATTGAGGCCAGGATTTCTTTTGAGATAAACAGGTGGCGCAAATAGGCCCGGCTGAAATTCCGACAGGTATAGCACTGGCACTCTGGATCGATCGGACGCTGATCATCCCGGTACTGCGCCTGTTTAATCGCCATTTTCCCCTGCTTTGTGAATAACGCCCCATTCCTGGCGTTGCGAGTCGGCATCACGCAATCAAACATGTCAATTCCGAGCGCCGCACCGCGCACAAGATCTAACGGGGTACCGACCCCCATAAGGTAACGGGGAGCGTTTTCAGGCAGCAAAGGCACCGTCTGCTCTAAGGTCTCAAACATTAGCGACTTTGGTTCTCCCACACTCAGGCCTCCAATAGCATAGCCGTCAAAACTGATGGCCTGCAACCGTTCCACACTCTGTGTGCGTAAATCCGGATACACACCGCCCTGGACAATGCCAAAAAGACGCTGTCCTGGGTTAACAAGCGTACTCTCACGCTCCTTTGCCTGTTCATGCGCTATTTTACAGCGTTCAGCCCAGAGCATGCTCATGTTCATGGAACGCGTGACATAATTATGACTGGCAGGATATGGCGCACATTCGTCAAAACACATCATGATATCCGACCCCAGCCCTTGCTGCACCTCAATAGATTTTTCCGGGGAAAGGATATGCAGAGACCCATCAAGGTGCGAACGAAACGCCACACCTTCCTCCGAAATTTTGCGTAGATCACCCAGACTATACACCTGAAATCCCCCGCTATCTGTCAGGATCGGACGATTCCATCCCATAAACCGATGCAGTCCGCCGAACGCCCGGATTAACTCATGTCCCGGGCGTAGATATAAATGATAGGTATTCCCTAAAAGAATTTGAGCATTAATGGCATGCAAGGCGTCAGGCGTCATCCCTTTCACCGTGCCTTGCGTGCCGACAGGCATAAAAATCGGGGTGAACACGTCCCCGTGCGCTGTCGTTAATTTCCCTGCACGCGCCAGGGTACGTGCATCGTTTGCAAGAATTTCAAAACTCATGCTTCCTCTTGTCAGTTAATGGCGTTGCAGAACAGCAATAACGCGCCAGGGCAATTCGTCTTGGTTGAGCAATGCGCTCGTTTCAAAATCTTCGTAGCATGCCCGGAGCGTAAAACAACCTGCCAGATCAAGAAGCCGTGTGAACGCCTTCAAGGTCAATGCGAGTTTCAGATACTTCAGCGAAAAAAACGCGCAGTGTTCATGATACACTGCGCGGAACGTGCAATGTTCCTGAAACCGTCCATCTACAATCGCACCTTCACGAAAATATGCGGATGTCACAAAAAAACCGCGGCGATTTTCAGTCCAGACTTCTTCAACGTTATGATTATCAAAACTATCAATCACTCCAAGTTCGAGAATATATAACGCGCCCGGTCGAAGCAGCCGGGCAACCGAACGAAAATGGGTGATCATCGCCTGCAGTGTTGGCAGATAGGTTAAAGAATCAAAAAAACAGACCGCCAATTCACATGGCCGGGAGAAGGAAAAATCCGTCATATCGCCGCAGAACACTTCTATTGGTAATGCTTCAGACGCCGCTTTCTGTTTGGCGTACTGACACATCGCCCGGTTAATGTCCAGGCCGGAGACATCAAACCCCCGGCGGGCAAACTCACACGTATAGTGTCCGGTACCGCAAGCAATATCAATTATCCGAGTAATTGGTGTCTCTGCATACGTGCGAACGCATTCTTCAATAAAATCTACCGCTTTACGAGCATTTCTGAATTGAAACGCCGTATCATACACGGCAGGCAACGAAAATAATTCCATACCCCGTCATCCTTACCAGATAAAATCGCACTGACAATATTCCTCTCCTGCTTTTGTCAAGGATTTTCTTGTCGTGTGTTATGATCAGGCATTACACAATAAACAGCAACATGCGCAGAACCTCAAACCAATTCTGGGTATCAAAGCCGATAGTGTGCGTATCAATACGAGCCGCCCCCGGATAATACGAGGCTTTATACGCATTGTAGTGCTCTTTATAGCGGATTTCCACATGAAAATGGTCAGGAGGAATGAGTTTACACAATTGAATGTTACCTTTCAGCGCAAGTTCAACCCCCTCCCTGATCCGTTTCACGGCAAGATGAGGATGAATGCTCATGCTTGAATTACCGATACCGCTGCTGACAGCAACGGTCGTGATGCGTTCATTCAAGGAGGAAACATCCCAACACAACCCTTCATCGCCCGAGACAAAGACGACCGGTACATCAACGAGCGCGGCGGCGTACAGATGCAATAAAAACTCAGACGCATACACCCCATTGATATTAATATAATCATAGGCTGTACGCAAGGTATGCGCCAGGGGATTCGCATCTGACCCGGCGCATGAATGATAACCGACAAGCAACACGGCATCAAATGTATCGTCGAGTTCCTGAACCATACAGAACGGATGCCCGCTCCATCCCCGAATAATCCGAACCTCTTCCGGCAATCGTGAGGTAATTAAATTGCGTCCGGAGCCATGCGCGTCTTTGATATAAATCTCGGTTGCCCCGGCCTTCAACGCCCCTTCACAGGCAGCAACAGCTTCATTTGTCATCTGTTCTTGAAACGCTTTATAGTCCGGAGAATTTCGTTCGGTTTCATTCCAATGCGCAATTCCAGTAGTTCCTTCAATATCAACACTTATATAAACTTTCATCGTCTCCTCTCCTTGTACCCATTGAGCAAGCGGGTTTTTGTTGAAACCCCGGTTGTTTGACATTCATGATCGCCTATACAGTATCAGGTAAGACACGCCTCAACAATACGAAGTAAGTCCTGATCGTCAAATTCTCCTTTAACAATATAGGCCGCTGCCCCGATTTGCAGCCCTTCTCGCCTCTGTTCCTCTGTTCCTCTTGCACTGACAATAATCACAGGAATCTCATGAAACAATTCGTCGTCTTTGATGATTTTTGTCAACTCTAATCCACTCATCTGAGGCATTTCAATATCAGTCATCACCAGATCGACCGCTGTTTTTTGAAGCAAGCCAAGTCCCTGGGCTCCGTTGTCAGCCAGGACAACCTCATAACCGGCATTTTCAAGGATCATTCGTTCCACCTCCCGGGCATTGACGGAATCATCAACAAGGAGAATTCGCGGCCTCAGGCGATCTGTTGTTGATGAAACCGATTGACCTGGAGGGGGTTTCTGGGAGAGCATCAGCACCGAACTTCCCTCCAGAAACGCATCAGCCGACCGGACAAGATCGCGAACCGACAGGATAATAATCACTTCTCCGCGAATGGTTGTTGCTCCGGCGATATTGCGGATGCGCTTCAAACAGGGGCCTAAATGCTTAATGACAATTTCCTGTTCTTCTACCAGGTCATCCACAAGAACACCAACCCGACGCTCTTCGGCCCGAAGCACAACGACAGTTTTCCTGAAAAAATCTTTCAGGCGGCAGGAGCAAGAATCAGGGGCCAAACCGGACAAGAGCTGGCACAAATCGAGCACAGGCAGCAACGCCTCATCAGCCACAACTACCGGGATTTTACCAAGGTATTCCACGTCTTGTGATGAAATATCAAAGGTTTTTTCGACTGCCATCGTCGGAATTGCAAAAATCTCTTCCCCGACCTGCACCAAAAGAGCATTCATCATGATAAGAGTGAGTGGCAGTTTTATTACAAATTCCGTTCCTTTTCCGGGCTGGGTATGAACTTCAACCTCGCCCTGAATACGATCAACGTGGGTGCGGACAATGTTTAACCCGAATCCCCGCCCGGCAATATCGTCAATCATATCAGAGGTACTAAATCCCGGATGAAAAAGCACCGAGAGGATCTCCTGCTCACTGATGGTTTTCTCATCTCGACGGGAGATCAGCCCCTGTTTGATTGCCAGATGCTTGATCTGTTCGGCGTAAATTCCCTGCCCATCGTCCTGAACACTCAATACAATCCGGTTCCCCTCCTGGCTGGCAGAAAGCGTAATAATTCCCGTCGGATTTTTACCGAGACTCTTTCGTTGTTCCGGACTTTCAATCCCATGGTGAATGGCATTCTGCACGAGATGAATCAAGGGGTCGCGCATTTCTTCAATAATCCGGGTATCAATTTTCGTCTCTTCGCCACGCAGCACTAGTTCAACAGATTTCTCCAATCGTCTGGACGTCATGCGGACTAATCGGGGAAAAAGATGGAAAATTCTAGATGCCGGTACCATGCGCACATTGATGACTTGCTCTTGAAGATTATTCACCGCCATCCGCATTTGCTGTCCATCGGTTCTCAATCGTTTCAGCAAGAGTTTGCTTTTATAGAGCATCTCAGCGGCAGATCGTTCCAGATTGTTCGTCAAGGACGATAAAGACGTCGGCAATCTGCCGTTTTCCTGCTGGATAAGTGTGTGTAACTCGACCAGCTCGCGCTGATGGTACTGCAAATCTTGAAAAAATTCCTGATATGTCGTTCGCTGCCCTTCATAGCGATATTGGTTGATAATGACTTCTCCGACCAGATTTAAGATTGTGTCTAAATCTGTAGGATGAATATGAACATATTGCCGCGCTTCGTGTTCCGGGAATGGAGGGGGAATATCAGGGCTTGCGGGAGGGGAGGCCGGAGATTGTTCAGGAATGTCTGCTCTAATGATCTGGGTTTGCAGGTGAGGAATTTCTACTGGCCGTTCGGCGAGCACATCCTGAAACAGTCTGGTAAAATCCTCAAGATTGGCTGTACGCTTAATTTGCTTGGAAATTCCTTCCGCCAGGTAATTGATGGTATCTAAACAATAAAAGAGCAGATCAACCATGGTGGAACTCAGTTGTACATGTCCGTTCCGAATTTCAACCAGAAGATCTTCGATTTTATGAGCTAACGCACTCATATCCGCATACCCCATCATTCTGGCAGACCCCTTTAATGTGTGAGCAATGCGGAAAATTTCTTCGATCAACTGTCCATAGTCGCCGGGCTGCTCCTCAAGTTGAAACAACTTTTGGGTCATCCGATGCACATGATCGTCAACTTCTTCTTTAAACTGCGTAATAAAAAAATCTCGATTTATCGTTGCCATGTCTGATGTTGTCTCCTGAATATGCAGCTTCTGTCAAGCGAAATTTCGTTTCTCCGTCCGAGAAAAATTTCTGCTATTCCCGGAGAAATGGCTGCTTTTCAGACCGATCTTTCCCAGAGAAAAGGGGAGAACATATTTCCCTGTCTCTTTGTCCTTGACGTGAACAATATTCTTGTGTAAAATGTATTTTATATGATGAGTCGTGGCAAGTATAAAATTTTCGACGATAGTGGAATTTCCCTTACAGGGAAGACTCCTGGTGAATAATAATGGCGCGCCATGAATATTTTATTAATAGATGACGAAGCGAATCTGCTGAAACTTTTACGACGACCGCTGATTAAATACGGACATTCGATTACAGAAGCGCTAAATGGGAAAGAGGGGTGGGAACTGTTCTTGGAACATTCACATCAATTTGACGTCATCGTGACCGATATCAAAATGCCGGTTCTGAATGGAGTCGAACTGTTGAAACGCCTGCGAGAAAAAGAATATGATACGCCGGTCATTATTATTACCGGTTATGAAGATATGCAATCTTCAATTGATGTCTTACGACTCGGCGCGTTTGATTTTCTTTTAAAGCCCTTTAAAGCCAGGGAACTCATCGCTATTCTCGAAAAACTTGAGGCTGTTCAGGAAAACAAAAAAAAGCAGTTTACTGATTTACCCTACTTTCATGAACACATTGAAATCTGCATTCAGAGCCAGACTCAGCTCATTACGACGGCCGGAACGTTTTTGCAAAATCGGGTGAAGTCATTTTGCCAGTTGCATAAAATCAATGTCCGTAATATCGGACTCTGCTTGCACGAAGCACTTGTCAATGCGATCATCCATGGTAATTTAGAGATTTCTTCAGCTATCAAAAACGAAAATCCAGAAAAATTTGAACTGCTTGTTAAAGAACGTGAAGCCTCTCCTGAGTATGCTGAGCGTGAAGTTATCATTCGCTGTGAAATCACGGCAGAACAAGTCACCTTTGAAATCCAGGATGAAGGCAAAGGCTTCGATCCCAACATGCTCCGCTTTTCCGATCCGCTTCATATCATTCCGACCGGACGGGGAATTTTTATTATTACATCATTTATGGATCAGGTTTTCTGGAATGAGAAGGGGAATATCATTACGATGATCAAATATCTTCAATCCCCGGAGCTACTGCCGCGAAATAATCACACATCCAACGAAAAAAACACATGAACCTTCCTAATGACATCTTTTCATAACAACAACAACAAATTCGATTTTTTCGCCTGAATATGGAGCAAGTCCACATTATCAATTTGATTGACCGAGGAGAATATTATGCCGTTTACATCATCCGTAATTCCTTTATTTCCCCAGCATGAATCGGCCTGGTGGTTTATTTTTCGAGAGAATGAGTTACTTGTTCGGTTAACTGATGAACACGGACAGATCCCGAAAATTTCTCAACCAGAGCAATTGTCTCTTCATGTTTTACGAACGCAATACTTGGGTCAACTAGATGGAATTCCTTGTTTCTCGGCTGAAGCCGAAACCTCAGAACAGGCTGCACCTGAGGGGATGGCATTTCGGGCCTTGCGTCCGTTGTATAATGTGCTGCCTGATGAATTGTTCTGGATTGCCGGACGAGCATTTCAAATTATGGATTGGGATCGTAACAGTCAGTATTGTGGGCGCTGCGGACATCAGACGACATTATTGGAAGGACAACGCGCCAAAGCTTGCCCTTATTGCCAGTTGACTATCTATCCCCGAATTTCTCCGGCAGTGATCGTAGCGGTAATCAAAGAGCAACAGATTCTCCTCGCTCATGCACCTCGTTTTCCTCAAGGATTCTACAGTGTGATCGCCGGATTTGTTGAACCAGGAGAAACGTTTGAAGACTGTGTACATCGCGAAGTACGCGAAGAAGTGGGGATTGAAGTAGCCGATATCCGCTATTTTGGCAACCAGCCCTGGCCATTTCCGGATTCCTTAATGGTCGGATTTACCGCACGTTATGCCGGCGGGGAAATCACAGTCGATCATGACGAAATCCTGGAAGCCGGGTGGTTTCGCGCCGATAAGCTGCCTGAGATACCTGGGAAAGTCAGTATTGCCAGAAAATTAATTGATTGGTTTGTGGAGAACTATTCTTGATGTTCACTGCATGAAAGGCACAGCATTTGATGGTGAACTCTCTCCCTCACGAGATCGCGCAAGTCAAATATCGTTTAAGCGAAACTACATTCAAGAAGAAGACCAAAGAGTTCTTGACATTTTTTTTCTTTACCTGTAGAAGAAGCGATGTTGCTGCCGTTTTTCTTGATTAACAATTCTGCAAGGAGGGTGTTATGAAGAAATGTCTATTGTATATCGGATTGTTGTTAGGGGGCTTCTCGATTTTTCACTCAGGGGCACAAGCCGCTGATTTGATCCTGGAAGTCTGGGATGACATTACCTGGGATGTGGAAAGCGGGATCATTGATACGCAGATCCAGGACTTTGAAACCCAGCATAATTGTCAGGTCGAGCGGACAACCCGCCCATTGGAAGATACCAAAGCAGCGGTCATGACCGCAGTACGTTCCGGGAAAGGGGCTGATGTTCTTCTGTCTAACAATGGCGAAACCATGATGGGACCTTTAGTGCGCGGCGGGTATCTTCTGCCGCTCGATACCTATGCTGAACAGTATGGCTGGACCGAACGCTTGTTTTCGCCGGATCTACTGACCCGCAATCGTTATACTGCTGATGGCAAAGAATTGGAAATCTCTCAGCGTCTATGGAATTTTAAGCCTGTTTCTGATTATTTCCGTCGGTCCTTTTGCGTTGACCTGGTTAACAGCTTTTAAGTCGCAGCGCGATTTAATTATAGGGAGTCCTCTGGAATTACCGCAGCAATGGCACTGGGAGAAATTTTTGCATGTCTGGTTTGACAGCGAGTTCGGGCACTATTTTCTGAATAGCCTCATCATCCTGGTTCCGGTAGTCGTGATTTCGCTGCTTTTTTCAATTTTAGCAGGCTATGCGTTTGCAAACATGCAATTTAAGGGCAGTTCCCTGTGCTTTTATTTATTGCTCGGTAGTTTTATTCTCCCGGCAGAGCTTTTTATGATTCCCCTTTACGATTTGATGCATCGCTTCAATCTGCTCAACACTTACTGGGCCTTAATTCTGCCGCAAATCGGGATGAGTGCGTCCTTTGGGACGCTACTGCTCCGAGCCTTTTTTCAAGGCATTCCCAAAACATTAGCAGAAGCCGCAGTCGTAGATGGGGCCTCTGATCGCGATGTGTTATGGCGCATCCTCGTACCGATTGCCAAACCGGCTATTGTCGCCGCCGGAATTTTTATCTCGATCTGGACCTGGAATGAATTCCTGCTCCCCCTGGTTCTGATTTCAAGCACGAAACTTATGCCCCTGCCCCTGGGTTTGGCACAATTTCAGGGGAAATACCTCTCTGACATTCCCAAAATCATGACCGGCGTTACGATCATCACCTTTCCCATGATCGCACTCTATCTGATTTTCCAACGCGATTTTATCCGTGGTCTCACCCAGGGTGCCATTGATTAACCCATGTCACGCAGTCCCCCTTGTTCCTCTCGCAAGCGGGAGGCTGTAAAGTTCTACAAAATATCGGAGTGCGAAAGCTCTGCTTTCGCTGCCAAAGCAAAGCTTTGGCAGCCCAGATCGTCGAGAACTTCACAGTCCTGCCTCACTTGCGGGAAGACTGAAGGGGTGAATGCAAAACAAAACTACACGGTTTCGTAGCCTAATGTCAGGGCGCGCAGATTCTCTTCAATTGCCCTGGGCGGAACGCTCTGTTTTAATTCAACCGCCACATCCTCAAAACTCAACAATTCGCTTTTCTTGAGCAACGCTCCTAGCATCACAATATTGGCAAACAGCGGACGTCCTAAATGATCTAAAGAAATTTTGGTGGCTTCGACATTGATCATCTCTTTGCCCAATGTTCCTTGCGGCGTAAAGACAGAACCGTCATATAACACAATGGTATGAGGCTTAATTTTCTCTTGCAGCATTTTCAGTCCCGGTTCAGCCATGGCAATAAAATAGTCCGCGTATTCCACATGCGGAAAATCAATAAATCCCTGATCGATGACAACCTCGGCACGTGAAACCGTACCGCGCGATTCCGAGCCGTAGGATTGCGACTGACAGGCGTACAACCCCTGGGATGCCGCACTGCGCGCCAGGATATTGGCTGAAAGAATAATCCCTTGCCCGCCGATTCCGGCAAATAATATCTCTTGCATAATATTCGTTTCTTGCTGCGCGAAATTATAATTCCGCACAGCAACAACTCCTTAAAATTTTCCAATCATCATTTTGTCGGCGTGATCTTCCCCCTGATAACGTTCACTCTGATCTTTCATCCAATGAAGCATTTTGAGCGGCTCGCGCATCTCATTTCGTCGGCCGTATTGTACCGGACAACTGCTGATAACATCAATAAAGTAGAACTCGTCATGTTGCAGCGCCTCTTTAATCGTCTTTTGCAGCGGCGCGGCATGATACACGGTATAACGATACACATGGTCCGCTCCAGCGCCTTTGACCAATTTCACCAGATCAAAAGGGCGTTCTTTGCTCCCTTTAGGGGTGGTCATGGTTTTCGCTCCACAGGGCGATGTCGCCGAGGCCTGTCCGCCGGTCATCCCGTAAATATTGTTGTTGGCGCAGATCACGGTAACCGGAATTTGACGGCGGGCCGCATGAATCAGATGATTGCCGCCGATTGTGGCAAGATCGCCGTCACCGCTGATGACAACGACTTTTAATTGGGGGTTCGCCATTTTCACACCAGTGGCAAACGCAATTGCGCGACCATGCGTGGTGTGCAGGGTATCAACGTTTAAGTGGGGCGACCCGATCCAGGCCCCACAACCGATACCTGAAACAACGACAAGATTATCTTGATCAAAGTCCAACTCGCCCAAAGCGGTCACAAACGCATTCAGTAGAATGCCGTGCCCACACCCCGGGCAAAAGGCGGTAGGAAAAACATTCTTGCGCACATATTTTAAATATTCTGCTTGCATGATAATCTGAGACTGCCCGCGAAACACACGAAAAACACGAAAGATTTATGGAAGGCCCCACCCCTAACCTCTCCCAGGAGGCAGGGCTGGTAAGTTCTCCCCCCTCAGCCCCCCGCAGACGCAGGGTTGTTACGTTCTTTGCTGCTCAGGAGCGCAAACGAGCGTTTACACCAGGGCGAAGCCTGACAAGTTTGTCGCGGCAAAGCCGCGAAGCAATCGCTCGATTGCACTCCTGAACACTCTGTCCCAGATCCTCATAATCCTCTCCTGAAAAGGGTCAGGGTGAATTGAAACACTGGATTGACAAATCTGTCTTTCTTTCGTGTCTTTTCGTGTATTTCGTGGACAACCATCTTCTTTATACTTCTTTATAGCACTTCCAGGATATGTTCAGGTTCGATGACTTCTCCGTCAGCGCGGTTGACGCCAATGGCTTCTTTGCGCATATAACGTTCGACTTCGCCGCGCAATTGACCACAATTCATTTCCGGTACTACAATTTTTTCAACTCTCGCACCGAGTTCACGGAATTTTTCAACGGGCATAGGCCAGACCGTTTTCAAACGCAGCATCCCAACCTTTTTCCCCTGACTTCGCGCCTGTTTCATCGCTTTTAATCCGGCGCGAGCCGCAAAACCGAAAGAAACAATCAGCGTATCCATAGCATCGGTGAAATATTCATCATATTCACAAATATCCGCGACATGTTGTTCGATTTTCAAATTCAGGTGCTGCAATAATCTGGTCTGGACAGATTTATCCTGAGTCTTGCGATAGCCTTCAGAATTATGCGTTGACCCTGTGACCAATAAGCGGTGACCGGTTCCAAATCGTGGCATCGGCGGCACAGTTCCTAAAGGATCAAAACCGCCGAAGGGTGGCAAATCGCCCTCAGTCTCGCGCTGAAATACAGCTATTTTTTCGGGAATCTCGACAATCTCGCGTAAATGGCCGGTGGCTTCTTCCATCAATACGATCACCGGAGTTCGATATTTTTCAGCCAGATTAAAAGCGCGGATAGTTTCAGAAAAGGCTTCCTGCACACTCCAGGGAGAGAGCGCGATAATGGTATGATCACCGTGCATTCCCCAGCGGGCTTGCATGAGATCCCCCTGGGCTGTGCGCGTGGCCTGGCCGGTTGAAGGCCCCACGCGCTGGACATCTACAATCACGCAAGGGGTTTCCGTGATAATAGCGTAACCCAGGTTTTCCATTTTTAAAGACATCCCCGGGCCGGAGGTCGCGGTCATGCTTTTGGCGCCGGCCCAGGATGCGCCGACAATCGCACCCATAGATCCAATTTCATCTTCCATCTGAATGAACGCTCGATTCAGTTCGTCAAAACGTTTCACGATCACTTCCATGATTTCACTAGCCGGGGTAATTGGATACCCGGCAAAAAAACGACAGCCGGCAGCCACGGCCCCTTCGGCGCAAGCTTCATCTCCCTGCAAAAAGTGACGACCGGGCGTGAGATGCACATTCACATATTCCAGCGGCATTAGTCTCCCTCCTTTTCTACAAGAATAGCAAGATCAGGGCAATGGGTATCACACTGATGACACCCAATGCAATCTTCTTGCCTGGCAGCCGTGATAATCACAATTCCCTTGTCATTGATGGTATTTGCCGGCTCAAAGACGTTTTTAGGGCAGAGTCCCTGGCAAATATAACAGCCCTTACACCAATTTTCATTAATAAGCACACGATACTTCTTCATGATATCATTCCTTCCCTCTTAGACAATCTGATTGGCTTTCAATGCCTGGATATCTTCCAGAGTATACCCAAGTTCTTGTAAAATTTCTTCAGTATGCTGCCCGAGTAACGGCGGAGCTTGACGATATTCGACCGGCGTGGCGCTCATTTTAATCGGGTTCCCGACCATTTTGACTTCACCGGCAGTCGGATGCGGCAATTTTACCAACATCTCGCGATGCAAAATCTGCGGATTTTCAAAAACCTTATCCAGCGGATTAATCGGCCCTCCCGGAATATCAGCCTGTTCCATGGCATGAAGCCACTCTTCGCTTGTTTTTGTCAGCAGAATTTCCTGAATTTTGGCAATCAGTTCAGTGCGATTGTGCACACGATCTTTATTCGTTCGATACTGATCATCCTCTTTCCATTCCGGCCTTCCAAGGAGATCGCAAAAATCTTTCCATTGCTTTTCCGAACCGGCTGCCACGATGATATAGCCGTCTTGCACCTGAAATACCTGATACGGCACAATCGTCGCATGTTCGTTGCCATACCGATTCGGGCGTTTACCGGTTACCAGATAGCTCGATGCGACATTCACTAACCAGGAGACCTGACTATCAAGCAGAGCCACATCAATCATCTGTCCTTCGCCGGTCTGTTCGCGGTGACGGAGTGCTGCCAGAATCCCGATGATCAAGTATAACGCACTGGTTACATCCACAATGGCGACGCCGACTTTCATTGGTTCTCCATCCGGTTCACCAGTAATACTCATAATGCCGCCCATTCCCTGAGCCACGACGTCAAAGCCAGATTTGTGGGCGTACGGGCCGGATGTACCGAAACCGGTAATTAACCCATAAATGATTGTCGGGTTGATGGCCTTCAGGTCATCATAGGTTAGCTTTTGCCGCTCTAAGCTGTCAACTCGCAAATTTAATAAGACCACATCCGCCCATTTGACCAGACGCTCCAGAATATCGCGTCCCTTACGAAAATCCAGCGTTACACTGCGCTTGTTACGGTTAGCACATAAATAATAAGCGGATTCGCCGCCAATATAGGGAGGTCCCCAACCGCGTGTGGTGTCGCCTGAATCTGGAACTTCCACTTTAATCACTTCCGCACCAAGATCCCCAAGAATCTGCCCGGCAAACGGACCAGCCAACACCCTGGACAAATCTAACACTTTGACGCCTTGTAATGCTTGCTCCATAATGTTCTCCCATAAGTTTGTAGCAGCCGTTTCAAAGCTGCCATAATCCCGTCCTTCACACCCTGGATTTGGAAAAAATGTTGCTACCATGTTAGCGAATTTTATAATCAAAAAAAGAAAAATACAATGAAATTGTCAAGAATTGAAATATGAAGATGACAGAAAATTTTCATCATGACAGAATAGCAAGAAAACTTAAGTGATTGTGAGTAAATTTTTGTCGGTTTTGACAAGCTGAGAAACCGGGTTTTTCGAAAAAACCCGGTTTCTGAGGGGCAAAAAAAATTATTGATACTCACGAAAAAATAAAGGGTCAAAAAAAATAGTTGCATTCTGCTTGGAGCTTGATAAGGTTGGAATACGTAAAAAATTCCACGAAACCATGACTCATTGAATGAAATGTAAAACATGGTTTCTACTGATGTGCAATTCAAGAGACCTGATTTTTTTTGGAGAAGCCCTGGTCTCTCACGTGGGATAGTATATTTTACACTTCACTTACTATAAAAAGCTGTCTCTCAATTATATCTTGCCGACGTGGTATAATTGAGATCCTGTTTCATGGACCCATGAAAAATGTGAAAGAATATTTCAAACCAACTTCACTCTCTGAAGCCGTCAAACTCCTGCGGGAACATCCAGGAAAAGGCGCATTTATTGCCGGAGGAACCAATGTGGTGGTAGAAAAGGATCCCACATTGGACTATCTGGTTGATGTGAACCGTCTCGGACTGAATTATATCACGGAAGACGAATCTTCGATTCAAATTGGAGCCGGAACAACAATTGAACAACTGTACAGATCGCATCTTGTCAATACGCTCGCAAACGGCTTGTTTGCTCAGGTTGCCAGTTGGTTTGCCAGTAGACAGATTCGCAATGTCGCCACAATTGGAGGGAATGTCGCAGAGGGACTTTCAGCCGCGGATACCGTACCGCCGTTGATGGCAATGGATGCTCAAATTGTACTCGCGGGAGAGAGAGAACGTACTCTACCGATTATGCAGTTCTTTCGCAAGGAAGGACGGACAGTGTTGAATCAGGAACTCGTCAAAGAATTTATCATTCCGAAAGAATTCCAACAGGCGCAAGGGAAATTTTTGAAAAACGCTAAAACCAGAGAAGATATTTCGATTGTCAGCGTGACGACCGTTGTACTGATGGATGGTGACATCTGTCGCAAAGTGCGAATTGCCCTGGGCGCGGTCGCGCCAACACCGATTCGTATTCCACAGGCAGAAGCGATATTGGAAGGACAGATTCCCACGCAAGCATTAATTCAGCACGCGGCTCATACGGTTATTGCCCAAATTGCTCCCATTGATAATTTTCGGGCCACGGCTCAATTCAGAAAAGATATCAGCTATACCTATACAAAACGTGCTTTATCTGAATGTTGTCACATTGAGATTTAAACACTACAACGAATTGGAGAAAGTAATGAATTCTCATCATTCGTTCTATTCTTGAATTCGTTGTAGTCAGCAAACATTATGGAAATTTTCGTGACAGTAAACGGTCAAAAAAAATGTTTCACGATAGCAGCGAATGATATTTTACTGGATGTACTGCGTCGTGAAGGCTATACTGGCGTAAAGAAAGGCTGTGGCACCGGTGATTGCGGCGCATGCACCGTGATTGTCAACGGCAAAGCCGTAAATTCCTGCATGATGATGGCAGCGCAGGCCGATGGCGCAGATGTGACGACGATTGAAGGTCTGACGCGAGAGGGTGAGTTGCACCCGTTGCAACAATCTTTTCTGGATCATGGCGCGGCGCAGTGCGGGTTCTGTATTCCAGGTATGCTGCTCTCGGCCAAAGCGTTTTTAGACGAGAACCCGAAACCAACACGAGCACAAGTGCGGGAAGCGATCCTCGGCAATTTGTGCCGCTGTACCGGTTACAAAAAGCAGGTAGATGCGATTATGGCCGTGGTTGAAGCCAGGGAGGAACATTTATGAGCGCGAACAATTTACAGGTCGTCAACACTTCACTATCCAAAGTGGACGGCGTCAGCCTGGTCACAGGGGCAGCCAAATTTACTGATGATTTCACCATGTCCGGCATGTTGTATGCTAAAATCCTGACCAGTCCGCATCCTCACGCCAGAATCATCTCAATCAACACCGAGCAAGCCAAAGCTGTTCCCGGAGTCCACGCGGTTTTGACATACAACGATGTCAAACCGATTCGCCATACCAAAGCCGGCCAGAGCTATCCAGAACCTTCGCCGTATGATCGGGTAATTCTGGAGAATAAAGTACGTTTTATCGGTGACCGCGTTGCAGTGGTAGCTGCCGAAACTTTACGCATAGCTGAAGAAGCTCTGCAACTGATCGAGGTTGAATTTGAGGTGTTACCCGCAGTTTTGGATCTTGAGGAGGCCATGCAACCCGGCGCGCCAGTAATTCACGACGAACAAGATGCCTCTGGAATTTACGACGCCTCTCACAATCTTGCAGCTTACAAAGTCGTCGGGTATGGCGATATTGAGCAAGGATTCAAAGAAGCGGATCTGATTGTCGAAAATACCTATCGTACCCAGCGTCAGAAACATTGCGCGCTGGAAACCCACGGCAGCGTCGCTTATTTGGATGAAAACGGTCGTTTGGTCGTCATTACCAGCACTCAGGTGCCGTTTCATACGCGCCGCCAACTGGCCTTTATCCTGGAAATGCCCATGAGTCAGATTCGCGTCATCAAGCCACGAATCGGTGGTGGTTTCGGCAATAAGCAGGGATCTTTCATGGAGGATCTGGTCAGTGTGTTAGCATTGAAAACCCGCCGACCGGTTAAACTCATTTTTGACAGATCAGAAGAATTTCACCAGGGCTATATGCGCCATCCTGCGATTGTACGCTTGAAAACCGGGGTTAAAAAAGACGGGACGATTGTGGCGCAACAAATGAGTATCCTTTCGGATACCGGAGCTTATGGCGATCATGCTCTGACTGTGACGACCAGTTCAGGACGCAAGATTCTGCCGATGTACCCGGTTGCCCACATGCAATTCGAGAGTAAGACGGTGTATACCAACCTGCCGGTCTGCGGCGCATTTCGCGGCTATGGCGCCACCAAGGGCACTTTTGCGCTGGAGTCGCAAATGGATGAGATCGCCAGGGCCTTGAAGATGGATCCGCTGGAACTGCGCCTGAAAAATTGTATCAAACAGGGCGACACCGATCGCTTAGCGGCCGAGTTTGGCGAAAAAATCCCGCGCGTGATGCACACCTGCGGCCTGACGGAATGTATGCAGCGCGGCGCAGAAGCGATCGGCTGGCGCGAAAAACACGGGAAACCTGGCGATGGCGTGGTGAAACGCGGCATTGGCATGGCCTGTTCCATGCAGGGCAGCGGGATTGCCGGAGTTGATTGGGGTGGTGCGACTATCAAACTCAACGATGATGGCACATTTTCTCTCTTTGTGGGGGCTACAGACCTGGGAACAGGCAGCGATACGGTTCTGGTACAGATCGCGGCTGAACGTTTAGGCGTACCGCCGGAGGATATTTCAATTCTCTCGTCCGATACGGATCTCACCCCCTTTGACGTGGGCGCGTATGCTTCCAGCACCACGTATGTAAGCGGCGGCGCAGTCAAAAAAGCGGCGGAGCAGATGTTAACTGCTGTGCTGAACATTGCCGCCAAAAGACTAGAAGAAACAGCTGACCACTTGACATATGGCAATCGCCAGATTACGGCACAGAACGGCAAAAGCATGTCTCTGCGTGAGGCAGCCTTATACTCAGTGTATGAAGAAAAAGAGCAATTGACGATCACCGCCTCCAATACCTCACAGATCAGCCCGCCGCCTTTTGCCGTCTCCTTTGCCGAGGTCGAAGTGGATACGGAAACCGGACAGGTGAAAGTAGTTAAACTCGTAACGGCTGTAGATTGCGGCGTAGCGATCAACCCGCAATTGGCTGAGGGACAGGTTGAAGGCGCAGTTACGCAGGGCATGGGTTACGCCCTGTTTGAAGAAATGACCTTCGATGAAAAAGGACGGCTGCTGAATCCCAATTTCGCGGATTACAAGTTGTTCAATGCCTTTGACATGCCCCAATTGGAAACGATTCTGATTGAAACGTATGAGGAAAGCGGCCCATACGGGGCCAAATCAATCGGCGAAGTGCCAATTAATACTCCGGCTCCGGCCATTGCCAATGCGATTTACGACGCAGTCGGTATCCGCCTTTGCGACCTGCCCATGACCGCTGAAAAAGTGCTGACTGCTTTGAAGAAACGCACGTAAAAGAAAAGATACCGGGTTTTTTTGAAAAACCCGGTATTTCATCTGCATAACACGAGACATGTTTATTCAGGATTACCAAAAGAGAGCCTCAATGGTATGGTTCGCGGTTACATTCGAAAAAGTATAAGTGTATGTGTATGGCGGAGAAGTTACTGCTGTAATATACGATCCATCCACAGATATCTCAAACCCCATGCAATAGTTGGTACCTGAACCGGTAATCGTTATCTGAAAAGATTGATTCGCCCCTCCGGACACCAGAACCGTTCCAAGCGGCGACATATTTCCGCCCAGACAGGTTATCGAATAACTTTGAGTGGCGGAAATAATATACTCGGTTGACGGCGTTGGCGTTGGCTGGATGTGTGGTGTTGGCGTCGGTATTATCGTTGGAGTCGGCGTCGGTCGCGGCATTGGCGTTGACGTCGGTTGCGCTGTTGGCTCTGGCGTTGGTCGCGGCGTCGGCGTTAGCTTCGGCGTCGGCGTCGGGGTCGGCGTTGCCGTCGGAACGAGTTCGATACAAGGCGTCGTCGGATTGCTGTCTCGTTCACCAAAAAGTTCGAATATACCGCAGCTTCCCATGCCGGCTAACAAGAAGCTGAGCAGGATAATCCCCAAATACAAGGTCTTATGCGATAGTTTCATAGAGAGTAACCACTGATTTCACGGATTTCACAGAAGGAGAAGGTTTCAGCCTGTTGTTTGTTAAACTCTGAAAAATCCGGGCAATCTGTGGTTAGTTATACTCCTTAAAAGTTATACGTATATACCACCCAAAATCCGTCGGATCGAGGTTGAATCTGAATACGCTCAGCGACTCGCAATAAGCTGTTTTCCAGGTCATTCACTTCATTCTCTTTGTTTCGAGCCAATCGTTCAAAAATGTAGGAAGTGATCCCTGACGCAATGCCGGCCCCTAGCACAACGAAACCGACCGTTTCAATGTTGTCAGCTTTGTCGAGCGCATCACGTTTAGCGGATACTTGTTCCGGGTTCGCTTGATCCACCGTAATATCCTCCACAAGATCACTCGAAGCGTTCGAAACACCTAGCAGAAAAAGTCCGCTGAGAATTCCGCCGATTGCCAGACGAGAAAACCATTCGCCAAACGTTCGGGTTTTCCCGGCCTCTTTTTTGAGCAGTTCAATTTCTTCCAGAACTGCTGCGACCGATTCATTTTGTTGAAGATATTCGGGAGTAATGCCGCGTGCTGGTTCTAAGCCAGAGCCTAGTTCGGTTCGTAACGCATCAATTTGCGCTTGCTTGTTGTTAATATTATGCGAATACAGCCAATATCCGATCATACTAACCGCGCCGACGATAAAAATTCCGCCACCAATCCCCTGGATGCCATCTAAAGCATTTAACGCGTCATTTTTTTCTGAAGTAATGCATACATAGGATTCGCAAGCATCGTAACGGTCCTCAACCGTACCGATAACTATCGCCTGCTCTTCCGGGTTCGGGGTTGGAATATCATCAATCGCATTGTTGACTGAATTCACGGCAAAATTGATCGCGCTGCCGGCCGTAAAGGCTGCCACGGCAACTGTTAATAAATTTTTGCGTACCCCTCTGGCGCGTTGAATATCGGTTTCAAGACTCTGAATTTTGTTTTCATAGACCTGCTGGCGTACTCGGAACTCATCAGATCCCGAAAGCTGGTTTGAAGCAGGGAAATCAGATGCCTGGGCGAGCAGCAGCGGTTTTATTCCAATCAGGGGTTCCGCTGCCATCGCGCTGCTGGAAATCGAGACTGCAAGGAAGGCGACAATGACGACACACGCAATAGCTTTACTATACGTTTTATTGGGCATACACACGCTCCTTTGTTTCTGTCAATCCGTCATTATTTTTTGTGAAAGACTCTGTAAAATACTCCTTGTATAGAAGATGATTTTAGGTCTGATCTTAGGTCGCAGAGAATCTTTCGTCAATAAGTTTTTCTTCTTTCTGTCGTAAAAATACTAGGAATAGTCAACACCTCATCCGGTTTCCCCGGTATTCAGAGACAAACCGGATACGTCCCTAATATCCTGACTGCGCTTAAGTTGCTATTTTTCGGCGTGAACTTATATTCCAGAGCATTAACACAGCGCTTAAAATCTTTGTTATCTTTATGACAGACGATTTCCAGATAAAACATTTGCGGTTCAACACCTAAATCACCAACTTCATCTATCGCTGGCCGCGAGTGGATTTTCGCAAGGTTTAAGTCGTAAAATGAGATTTGAGCCAAAATTTCTTGCAGCAATCCGACCCGGTCAACGTAAGGCGTGACAGCGATCATCGTGAAATAGTCCATTTTTTCGTGATACTCTGAGATGTCTTGCCGGGCCAGGAGAAAAAAATCGGTAAAATTCGGTTTACCATGCTTGATGTTGCCAATATCTTCTTTAATGAGAGGCAACTCATACGTCAGCAACCCTTCTTTGCTCACCACGGCGAAGCCGGAACGGCGTTCACCCACGATTTTTGCCCCTTCAGTGGTACTTGATACAGCGACATGAGGGATATTGGGATAATGCTGGTTCAAATATTGCGAACATTGGGCCAGGGCTTTAGGATGGGAAGAAATGCCGGCCTGATCCAGATCCCGATCGTAACCTCCGAGGCAAAAGATAATCGGCACGCGCTGCGATCCGACAATATACACCTGGTTTTCATAAATCAGATCCAGAGATTCCTGCACAAGCCCCTCAAGATAATTATAATAAGGGATGATTGCTACAGCGTCAGCGCCTTCAGCGCATAAACTTTTCACAACATGTTCTAACGGGGCTTTTGGAATATATTTAATGGTATCGTTCAGGTTATACATACTTAATCGGGCCGCCTGATGAGAAAACGAGCCTTTCGGCCCCAAATAAAACAATTTCATAGTTGCTCCCTCCATAATGATAGACATTCAGAACGAGAATTCTCTACATCCCTCTACAATTTGTTCTAAATAAAATCAAGCCTAATCATACAATTTTTAAAAATTGTAAACACACAAATCAGGGGAAAATATATTGACGAAAACCGGAAAGATGAATTATCGTACATTTTGACATTGGAATCAGGATATTTTCGTGATTGACGGCATTCATGTGAATGTATCTCAGATCCTTGCATGAAAAAAATTATACATGACATCTTATACCTTAGCTGACAGTCCGTTTCGATCCGCTGGTCCGACTGTGTATGTTATGGGAGGACATGGCCCTTATGCGAATACGCGCGCAGCGTTGGCGCACATTGATCTTCGTCTCGCTTGCGGCAAACGAGTTCTGCTGAAACCGAATGCCGGACGAATAGCGTCGGCCGGTTCCGGCATTGTCACCCATCCACAAGTGGTCGCGGCAGCAATTGACGCATTTTTTGAAGCCGGCGCGCAAGTCGCCGTTGGTGAAAGTCCTATTGTCGGGGTGAAAGCCCTCGAAGCATTTGCTGCAATGGGCGTCACTAACGTCGCACAGGCCCGGAATTGCCCCTTGCTCGACATGGATGCTCGCCTTTTTGTAGAAATCCCCATTCCTGGCGGGATCGCCATTCAGACGCTCAACGTGTGCCCGGAAATATTTGAGTATGATCTTATCGTTTCGCTTCCAGTGATGAAAATGCACATGCACACTGGCGTCACGCTGGCCGTAAAAAATATGAAAGGCTGTCTCTGGCGGCGCAGCAAAGTTAAGTTACACATGCTTCCGCCGGTTGAAGGATATGCGGAAAAACCGATTGATCTTGCGATTGCGGATATGGCTTCGGTGTTGCGGCCGCATCTCGCCATCATTGACGGCACAGTGGGCATGGAAGGTTTAGGACCGAGCGCGGGACAGAAAAAACCCCTTGATGTTGTCGTGGTCAGCGCTGATGCCTTTGCCGCAGACGCAGTCGCATGTCATTTGATGGGAACACGGGCGGAGCATATTCCGCATTTACGAATTGGCGCGGAACGGGAATGTGGCATCATCTCTCTCGAGCAGATAGCGGTATTTCCGGAAGATTGGCGCATCTGGAGCAATCCCTTTTGTCCGCCGCCGCAGAACCTCACACTGGAATTTCCAAACATTACTATTTTAGACCGAAATTCGTGCAGCGCTTGCCAATCCACCCTGATGTTGTTCTTAAAACGCTATGGATCTCGCATTTTCGATTACTTTCCGAAGGAAACGAACATTCATGTCGCAATTGGGAAAGGGCACGAACAGGTTCCTGAAGGGACGCTATGTATCGGAAATTGTACCCTATGCCATCAACACTCCGGGACCTTTGTTCCAGGCTGCCCGCCTGTGGCGAGTCAGATCCTGGCGGCTCTCTGCGGGAAATCTTAAATAGACATTAACCAGCAAGATCAAACCCGACGAAAGCACCCAAACCTTTATGGCAGGCACATCTGCTGAAACTGTTCGAGATCAGAAATGTCCGACCATCCTTGCAAGAATAGTCAGACATCCTGGAGAGTTGCACAGGTGGCCCTGAGCGGCTTGGACACATAACGTTGCATGGGGAATGCAGGATGAACACCCGATACTTTTCTTGACCACACGTCATTCTCTGTGGTCGTGATTTCATGATCTTTTTGCCATACAGGTCATACCCTTCCGGGATTATTTCTGCCAGCATCGAAGATATCTCATCACTCCCATCCTGACAAATTTTGAATATTCGTTTGATAACACTCCTTAATACGCTTCCATTCTATCTTAAACCAGGGAGTGTAAAGATATGGATGGCTCGACATATTTTCATCCAATTTTTCAACATCCACATATTTCCATTCAGCAATTTCATTTTGATTAGCATGTACCTCATTATTAGTCTTGCCAATATAAACAGAACACATTTCATGTTCAGAACCAATATTTTTGAATGTCGACTGATAATGGAATTTAAAGAGATATGCTAGTTGCGTTTCAAATCCAAGTTCTTCTCTTAAACGCCTTATCGTAGCATGGTTATAACTTTCTCCCTTTCTAGGGTGACTACATACACTGTTTGACCAATAGAGAGGCCATAATAGCTTTTCAGCGCTTCGTTTCTGTATCAGTAATTGCTTGTGTTCATTGAAAATGAATATAGAAAAGGCTCTATGAAGTAACCCTTCTCCTTGATGACATTTTTGCTTATCTTCATATCCAATAATATGGTCGTTTGTATTTACAAGGATCAATAATTCTTGAAGAGAGAGATTGTTGCTATTTTCCTTAACCATAATTCTTATATGATGTTGCACAAGTCAAACACCACTCGTGAGGTTGCGTGAAGCGCGTCGGCCCCATGCCGGGGCGAGGAGTCACATTCACTTTGAATAGGCGGCGAAACCATGCCCCATTCCGAAAGCCATGGCCTCCACCGTGTGTGCCAATTTCTGCCCCCCGCCTTGCAAGGAATTCCATGACAGTTCTTTTCTCTTCGGCTTTTAACATTTGTCCAAGACCAAACTTGCCTGATCTCTCACCAGGTTCAAAACCAATCGTGGGAATGCCCATACTTACCGGAGTAACTACATTTGTGCTGAAATCCCAAAAATCATATTCTGCTGGCTCCTTGCCAAAGCTTTCTTGATAGGCAGAAATACACGCTTTTGAGAGTTCATGTTTCACATCGATCTTCCAGGCAAGATGGAAAGGCTCATACCTGATCTCCATTCCTGTCCAACTTCTTCTGCGCAAAGTTCCAACCTCCCAGGTAGCGTTCTTCCCTTTGAAGCGATTGTTTAGATTGAAATTCTATTCCCATGTTTGAATTTCAATAATATTTCCTTCCGGATCTTTTGCATAAACGAGATGTATCTTTCCAACGCCTGATACTTCCCCATTTACTGTTTCTCCAACCGCGCTTCCACCATTTGCGATTATTCGATTAAGACATTCATCAACATCATCAACTGAAAATGCAATATGCCCATATCCTTCAGTATTGATCTTTTTGTTTGCGTTTTCTTCATTACTATTATATTGAAATATTTCTAAAGTTGGTCCACTCTCGTCGTAACCTGGAAGAACCAAATGAATACCTTGTATTTGAACATTATTTATTGATGTTAAAGAGTCAAGCCAGTCACCTTCCAAATCTCGTTCAGGATATTTATATTTACATCCAAAGACCTCGACATAAAACCTTGCTAGATTTCTCCAATCTTTTGAAATCAAATTGGTATGTACGTATTTTATATACATCGCTTAATCCTCATCTTCTAACCGGTCAATTTCTCGTGACATCTTTCTGACAGGAGTCTTTCAGAGGACTTGTGAGATATCTCGTTGAGGCTCCAACACCACGTGACACTCTTCGGCTGTTCTCAAAAACCTCCTCCACTAATACACCTCTGGATAGTACAACATCATAATGGCCTTGATCACCGTGTTTCCCACATTGGTGTACTCATGCTGCCGACTTGCGTCGAAGGTGATGCTTTGATCGGCATGAACGGTCGAGTCATGCTCACCAACGGTGATCTTCAGAAGTCCCTGTTGGACAAAAACATATTCGGCCACATGATCGACTAAACATCGCTCAGATACTCTGTGAGCGCCTGGCTCCATTTCGAAATAATAGATTTCAAATCGCTTGCCTGACTCAAAGGGAAACAGTGGATAGAGCCGACACTTCTGATCATCCGCTAAGATCGGCTCCGCATGAGTATTATTAACAACCAACAAGGGGGCCTTTTGCTCTTTTAAAAGCGCGGTGAATGACATTTTAAGTCCATTGGCAATCTTCAACAGAGTCGAAATACTCGGATTCGTGTTCCCATTCTCAATTTGGCTCAGCATCCCTTTACTGACGCCGGTGGCTTGCGAAAGTTTTTCAAGGCTCAAATTCCTTGTTTCACGGTAATTCTTCAGGTTCTCTGCAACGATTTGAACAAGTGTATCCATTTTTTTCTTGACAATATATTAAACGAAATGTTTTTTATATTAAACAATAAATATTTTACAACACAAATCTATTGTTGTGAACAGGCAGAGAAAATCAAGATTTTTTCACAACTTTTTTGAATTCAGATCAGATGTCTTCTACGAAATTTGGCGGCTATCGCCAAACTGCCATAAAAAGCGAGGGATACTATGAAATATCGTACAGTTCTTGAACGCGCGTTCACGCATGCTTTACACTACCTTGAGTATCTTGACCAGACCTCTGTATCAGCCACCGCCAGTCTAGCGGACTTGCGTACCCGTTTAGCCCGCCCACTTGCACAGGAGGGTATGGATGCCGTGCACGTCATTGATGAATTAGTGGCTGATGTTGATGGTGGGGTGGTGGGAACTGCGGGTGGACGGTTTTTCGGGTGGGTTGTCGGCGGTGCAGTTCCTGCCTCGCTCGCAGCGGATTGGCTCACATCAACCTGGGATCAGCCCACCGCCTTGTACGCGAGTGGCCCCGCAGAAGCTGTTATCGAAGAAGTCTGTGGGCAATGGCTGAAAGAATTGTTGGGACTGCCGCTGGTTGCAAGTTTTGCGCTGGTCACCGGATGCCAGATGGCGCATGTGACGTGTCTTGCCGCAGCACGACATGCCCTGCTGGATCGGCATGGGTGGAATGTGGAGCGCAAAGGATTGGCTGGCGCTCCCCATATCCGTATCGTCAGCAGCAATCAACGACACGGCTCAATCGAGCGTGCGGTCCGCGTGCTTGGTCTCGGCAGCGACAATGTCGTTGACTTGCCCGTCAATGAAAAAGGGCAGCTGGAAGCCAGGACACTCTCACAGGCGCTCCAGGAAGATCGTCATCGTCCAGCCATTGTCGTGTTACAGGCTGGCGATATCAACATTGGGGCGTACGATCCGTTTGCCGAGCTGATTCCCATCGCGCATGAGTCTGGGGCGTGGGTGCATATTGACGGGGCGTTTGGGTTATGGGCAGCCGCCAGTCCCAGGTACCGACATTTGCTGGCCGGCGTGACGCAAGCCGATTCGTGGGCGACAGATGGGCATAAATGGCTTAATGTGCCCTACGACTGTGGCTATGCCTTTGTTGCAGATTCGAAGGCACATTGGGCGTCCATGTCTCACCGGGCGAGCTATCTGACGCACGACACAGAGGCTCGCGACCAGATCGATTGGACCCCGGAATGGTCTCATCGTGGACGCGGCGTCGCCACCTATGCGGCGATTCGTCAATTTGGGAAACAGGGCATCGCCGATCTCATCGAACGCACCTGTCATCATGCCCATAACCTGGTCACGCGCATTGGGGCATTACCTGGGGCAGAATTGGTGTGGGAACCTCAGATTAATCAAGGGCTTGTACGCTTTTTCAGCAAAAAACCTGATGCGACGAATGCTGATCATGATCACTGGACAGATAGCGTCATCGCCAGGGTCATTGAATCGGGGGAAGCGTTTTTTAGTGGGACAACATGGCGAGGGAAACGCTGTATGCGCGTGTCGGTCTGTAATTGGCAAACCAACAGCACAGATGTTGAACGGGCGGTCAACGCGGTGCGAGAAACGTTAGCACGATAACCGCAAAAGGTTGTCTAAAAATGATACTTCACATCCATTTTTTCCGCCTGCTGTTTGGCGTATGAAGTAGGCAGCCAGCGAGTTATCATTGCTGACACTTTTCCAACTGCCCCTTCCCGAACCGGACGGACACCTTTCAGCGTATCCGGCTCTCCACTGGCTTGCGGTCTGGCTTCTCTTGCGAGTTACCTCCTGCCTTCCCGTCACTTGGGGTCAACGATGGCATTTCGCTTCTCTCACCCTTGCTTTTCAGGTTGACTCACCAGCTCTTCCCCCTTTGCCTTGTAGTTGGCTTTCCCAACCGCTGACTACTATGAGGATTCTGTGACCATGCGGCTCTCGCCGGTTAGGTCATCCCGTGTTCCGCACATGATGAACAACAGACTGTCGTAGGGACTCCATTCATGTCCTTCCTTCTATCCGCGATAGAATGTTCCTGACCATGCTCATTCTGGGTTTTCACCGGACAAATACCCATACAATCAGGACGGGGGTATTCAGACTTCCCGTGCCAAGACCTCCATTCGGAGGGGAACTCACGGTACTTAGGCTTTCCCACCGAGTCCGCTTTAAACCACTGGACATTGGAGTTCAAGCAGTGTAGCTTTTCCCATCACAGTCAGCCCTTGCGGACGCGTCTTGCATAGCCTACTTCTGCTCACGCCGCTTCTCCTACAGGCTATGTGTCCTCTTGGGCTTTCGCCTCATTTCGAGTAAGTAGGATGGGCTACGGGGTATTCTTGAGCATTTCCCCGTGTTCTTTCAAAGAACGATTCATCATGCCGTGACACGGCGCACCCGGCGCAAGCGATAGTTCGGCCCCCGTCGTTGCATAGTGTAAAGAGTTATTCCTGTTGAATTTTTGCAGGCTCAATGATGTCTACGAATATTTCGCGGATTTTGAGCATAACCAAGACTGACAAAACCAGTAAATACGATCAATTGCATTCACAGAACAAACATCCGTTGCCGGTGCTTTTGCATATCATTTCCTCCATTCTTATGAGAGCCTCGCTTGCCAACAAGGCCGAACAGATAAGACAGCCAACACGCATCGCTATATAGAGCGAAATCTGTCGCTCACAAACGTTCGCCATTCGTGCCAGGCAATACGCAAAATACAACTCCAGCATGAGGGTGCCAAGAAAAATACGCCCACCCGGTCCGATGGAATGCGGGAGAATTTCCATCTTACACGTCATCGCTGTAACCAGTATTCGTGTTGCCTTTAACACGTGAAACCATGGGAAAGGATCTGACTTAAAAACAATTGGGTTCGGTCGCACTGGGGATGGCTGAAAAAACTCTCCGGATCGTTCTCTTCCACAATTTCTCCAACATCCATGAAGATCACCCTGTCTGCCACAGTTCTGGCGAATCCCATCTCATGAGTGACGCACACCATCGTCATGCCGGATTCGGCCAGGTCAATCATCACATCCAAGACCTCTTTGATCATCTCCGGGTCCAGGGCCGACGTCGGCTCATCAAACAGCATGATCTTGGGACTCATGCAGAGACACCGGGCAATGGCGACCCGCTGCTGCTGTCCTCCGGAAATCTGATTCGGGTATTTGTGAGCCAAATCCGGGATTTTCACTCGTTCCAGGTATTTAAACGCCAAATCCCGCGCTTCTTTTAACGGCATTTTTTTGATCCAGACCGGAGAAAGAGTCAAGTTATCCAGAACAGTCATGTGGGGAAATAAGTTGAAATTCTGAAACAACATCCCCACCTCTCGCCTGACCCGGTCGATCCGCTTCACATCGCTCGTCAGTTCAACGCCGTCAACCACAATCGTCCCCTTCTGATGGGTTTCCAGGCGATTAATACAGCGAATCAACGTTGATTTCCCCGACCCTGAAGGCCCGCAGATCACCAGCCGTTCACCGTTGCGGACCGTCAGGTTAATCCCCTTTAATACGTGAAAATCTCCAAACCATTTATGCAGGTTGGAAATCACAATCATTTCATCGCCCTTCGGCATAACTTCTATTCTCCAAGGTAAATGAAATTCTCATTCGTGCGTGTAAAAACCGGGTTTTTCGAAAAACCCGGGTTTTATTGCTGACTCCCTGCTCCAATTCGACCGTCACCGATAGTTGACATGGTATTTTTTCTCCAAACGCATAGAATAGCGGGAGATTCCGAAACAAAAAATCCAGAACAGGACTGCCGCAAACACATACGCTTCAGCAACAAAGCCAATCCATTCCACGTCAGCCATAGCCGCTTTGACGATTCCGAGAACGTCCATCAAACCAATGACCGCCACCAGGGTGGTGTCTTTCAACAACGACAGGAAATTGTTGGCCAGTCCGGGTATGACCAGCCTCAGGGCCTGAGGCAGAATGATCAGCCCCATCATTTTCCAGTAGGGCCAGCCCAGGGCCTTTGCGGCTTCATATTGTCCCTTTGGAATCGCCTGCAGCCCGCCCCGCACCACTTCGGCGATGTAGGCGGCATAAAACAGAGATACGCCCACCAACGCCCGCAGCAATTTGTCAAAATAGACCTCCTCGGGCAAAAATAGCGGAAACATGACCGAGGCCATGAATAAGACGCTGACGAGCGGCACGCCGCGCACAAGTTCGATAAAGGCAATGCACAACGTTTTGATGACCGGCATATCCGAACGCCGCCCCAGAGCCAGAAGAATCCCTATGGGCAGAGCCGTGGCCATGCCGACGCCGGCAACCACCAGCGTTAAAAACAGTCCGCCCCAATAGTGGGTTTGCACTTCCGGCAGCCCGAACACGCCGCCGAGCAAGACATAATATGCAAATACAGGATACACCGTAAAAAGAAAGATCCAACGCCAGACCATCACAGGCAAACCATTAGAAAAAATGAGAGGCAGAGCCAGAAGAGCCGCCAATAACGAAATCGAACCAGCCGCCGGGGCGACGCCGAGCCTTCCGACCGTAACATACGCCAACAAAAACCAGATCGCCAGGATCGTACCCCGTATCAGCAAGCTGATCGCTGCACGATCGGACGTGACAAACACTCTCCGCAGGGAAGCGTGCGGCAGCGCGTAGGGCGCAAGCAGATAAAACAACGTAAACAAACCCGGCGCGAGGCCAAATAAAAGAAATACAGCCAATACGCCCAGCCCGGAAAACGCAGCCTCGATTTTTTCATGGCGGGAAAACGCGCCTGCCAATATGGGAAACAGGCTCAGAATAAGGATAATGAAGGCCATATTGACTCGCCAGCGTTCTGGCCCCGGGTAAAAACCATAGAGAAACAAACCGAAGCGCACTCTTATGAAAACCCAGCAGGCGCCGGCGCCGCCGGCCTCTTTCATCTGATCGCAAGCGCCGCGAGAATTTCCAATCCAGGCCGCATCGAACAAGGCCCATCGAATAAACGGCGGAACAACCAGGAGAATGATTGCGATCCCTGCAAGCGTCAACAACACGTTGAAAGGCGAAGAAAAAAGGTTTTTCATCATCCAGCGCAACACGCCTCTTTCCAGGATTGGCGCTGGCAGAGAAGGTTTTGGTTTCCATTCTACGGTCATGTTACGTTCCTCGCAATGCGTATTTCCGGTTATACCAGTTCATAAACAGCGAAATCAGCAGGCTGATCGTCAAATACACTGCCATGGTCATGCATATAATCTCCACCGCCTGTCCGGACTGATTCAGGGCTGTTCCGGCGAAAACGTGCACCAGATCGGGATAGCCGACTACCACGGCCAGAGAAGAATTTTTCACCAGGGTCAAGTACTGGCTAATCAGCGGAGGCGTGACTACCCGCATGGCCTGGGGAATAATCACCAGGCGATACGTCATCCAGGGGCTGTGCCCCAGGGCGAAAGCCGCTTCCCGCTGCCCTTTGTCCACAGCCATAATGCCAGAGCGGACATATTCTCCGATAAAGGTGGCGGTATAGAGGGTCAACGACAGCCAAAGCGCTAAAAGTTCAGGCAAGATAGCGACTCCGCCAGCGAAATTGAAACCTTTGAGAACCGGAATTTCCCAACTGAGAGGAAAGTCTGTGAGGATCAGGGCTAAAAGCGATACTCCGATCATCAACCCCAGAGACGTCAGGTAAGCCGGAAACTGCTTTCCGGTCTGCCTCTGTCTGGTCCGGCTCCAGAGGATCAGAAAAACCGCCATGATCGCCGCCGCGATCATGGCGATGAGAACAGCCGCAAATCCCTTTTCCCATAGGGGTTTGGGGATTTGTAAACCACGGTTGCACAAGAAGATCACATTCTTGAAACTCAAAGCCTCGCGGGGGCCTGGCAGAGGCGATAAAATAGCCAAATACCAGAATAACACCTGGAGCATCAACGGGATATTTCGGATGATTTCGGTATAGGCCATCGCCATCCTCGAGACCAGCCAGTTTGAGGACAAACGGATAATGCCGAGAAAAAAACCGAGGAGGGTTGCAAAAAATATTCCCAGGACCGACACCAGCAACGTGTTTGAAATACCGACCAGAAAAGCCCGGGAGTATGTGCTTTGACGCGAGTAATCAATCAGAGTGAGGCCGATTTCAAAGCCTGCTGTTTCTTTCAAAAAACCGAACCCGGTGGTGATGCCGGCCTTACGCAGATTATAGGCGGTGTTGTAAATGACATAAGCAGCGACCCCGAGCAAGAGCAACAGAACAAGCGCCTGAACGGCCCAGGCGCGTACCCGCTCGTCATTCAATAGATTGATCCTTGGCTTTTTTTCTTCGCTCAGGTCAGTGCCGTTCATCATTACGCCTTCCTTCTCGTCCTCTTTCCTTTTGCTTCCTGCGACCGTTCGCATGGAGACATGCGAACGGTCGTACTCATCAGGTCAACCCTCTAATTGATTGGCGGAGCATACAGCAGGCCGCCATTCGTCCATAAGGCGTTCAGGCCGCGTTCCAGTCCCAAAGGCGTTTCCAGGCCGACGTTGCGTTCGAAAATCTCGCCGTAGTTACCTACATGTTTGATAATCCGGTAAGCCCAGTCTGCGGTCAGTCCCATGTGCTGCCCCAGATCATCTTCCACGCCCAGGAAGCGTTTCACGTCCGGATTCTCAGACTTCAACTGCTCATCCACGTTTTGCGAAGTGATGCCCAGTTCCTCGGCATTGATCAGTGCGAAAAGGGTCCAGCGTACAATATCGCCCCATTGTTGATCGCCCTGGCGAACCACGGGTCCCAGGGGTTCTTTCGAGATCAACTCAGGCAGAATGATATGATCGTCGGGCTTTGACAGGGAGGTCCGGCGCGCAGCCAGGCCGGAAGTATCTGTCGTGTACACATCACACCGTCCGGTATCGTAGATTACGGTGGCTTCGTCAGCGCTTTCATAGACGACCGGTTTGAAGGTCATACCTTTGGCGGCGAAATAGCTTGAGAGGTTCATTTCAGTGGTGGTGCCGGACTGCGTACACACGCTGGCACCGTCTAATTCGGTCGCACTTTTTACACCGAGTTTTTTAGGCACCATGAAGCCCTGACCGTCGTAGAAGATGACACCGATAAATTCGAGCCCGAGCTTCACGTCGCGGGAATACGTCCAGGTCGTGTTGCGGGAAAGAATGTCAATCTCCCCGGACTGAAGAGCGGTGAAGCGTTCATTGGTGGTCACTGGCGTGAATCTGACTTTTTCCGGGTCGTCAAAGATCGCCGCAGCCACAGCCCGTCCGAATTCAACATCCAGGCCCTTCCAGACGCCTTTTTCATCCGGAGCGGAAAAACCAGGAACTTTACCTGATACGCCGACGTTGATATAGTCTTTCTGCTTGACAGCGTTTAGCGTTGCGGCCCAAACTGCGCTGGTTACAAGAACAGATAGAGCTATCGTCAGAACCCAAATTAGATACAATTTTTTCATAATGTAACTCCTTTCTCGCTTTATAAGGTGTTAATGGTTCAGTTATCACACATTGGCAATTGAAAATTCACCCTTCACAATTGACAATTCAATGTCACCATAAAAGGCAAGAGAAAAAATTGTCAATTGATAATTGTGAATGATGAATTATTAATACGTTTTTACCCGGCAAGTAAGGCGCTTAGCTCCGCCACTGATTCGATGTCTTCCAGGCTGCGGATCATGCGGATTGCAGATTCGGCCGAGGCGTCAGAGATTGCTTCGGCTGCCAGCATACGAAACTTGGTCTCCAGGTGCACGTCGCTCATAGGTCGCTCTTCGCTGCCCCGGGCAAATTCGACTCGCGCCGTCTCCATCGAGTGATCCACGCCCTCGATTCTCACCAGCGCCCCCACTGTGTGCTGCTCCGCAAACAAACGCTCCATCTCCTGCTCGACTTCAAGCCTGACTTTACCCATAACATCTCGCACACGCGGAGACGTCAAGTGGTCTGGATCATACCAGCGCGGACCGGGAGCGACTCCCAGGAGTCTCAGTGCGATCGCGTAGGGCAAGCTGAATTGGGCGTCAACCAGGTTGTGCGGGGAGTAGTCGCTCAGGTCTTCGATCACCTCGCGAGCCACACCAACCACCACCTGTGTCACCTCGGCTTTAGTCCAGCCGCGGCGATCCAGAATCTCGCCAACCCCATCGAGAGCGGCATGGCTCCAACGGCAGCACGGATAGGGTTTAAAGTAGATATGCAGGATCCGGAATTGTTCTCCAAGCCCGGCTGTCAGTGCTTCCGGAGCATAGCGGTCTGATCCTGCCATGCGAAAGAAGCCCTTCTCGCCTTCAAAGATGGCGCGAGGCCCGATAAAACCTGATTCGGCAAGCAGGGCCGCGTTGATCCCGGCCATCGAAGGCCAGGCCACCATGTCCTTGGTCCAGGACAAAGGCCGATGGTCCCAGTTCCATTGTTTCGTACTGGGCACAGGCGCAAAAGCGCCATAGATGCCAAAGGCTTGCACCATCTGCTCGGCGCTCAGGCCGAGTATGCGTCCTGCGGCAGCCGTTGAGCCGAATCCCTGGTGAGGTCCATAGCCCGAAACCAGGCGGCTTTGCTGGGGCGTGGCGCGGATGGCCAATCCCACTCTGGATACAACCTCATAACCCGCGATCACGGCTTCCAAAAGCCGGCGGCCATTAGCGCCCGCCAATTCTCCCACCGCCAGTGCCGAGGATACAACTGTCGGGCCGTAATGACCCTGGCGCACAATCCCACCATCGAAATCCAGGGCGTTAGCCGAGATCCCGTTGATGAAGGCAGCCCGGTCAGGTGCCGTCTGCAAGCGCATCCCAATCACCGTGGCACAGCCCCCTTCTGCCTGGCGTCGGATCGATTGGATCGCAGCCCGCGCCAGAGGGGTTTTCGACCCGGCCAGGGCACAGCCGATAGTCTCCAAAATACAGCGCTTCGCCTGCATCACGACCGCTGGAGGACATCTTTCCAATCGCAAACCGGCGGCAAATTCCGCCAACTGATGCGTTTCTCCCATGCTATCCCATGCCAATGTGCCCATTACTTTTTCATTGTGCCCAAGTGCCGGGCAAATCACGACTCTTTAATGAAGATGTTATCATGATCATTATTATCATACAATACTTCGGACAATTTTCTTATTAGCCCCCTTTATCCCCCGAAGCCAAGGAAAGCAGCGAGTAGGACGGTAATCTTGTGCTTCTATACCCATCCCTTCCGGATCATCCACAACGTAATGCCCTGAACGAGGGTCATGGTTCCGATCGAAAGCGCACAACTCCGCCACAAGAGCATCTGTTCGATCGTCGCAGCCATCACACAGAAGAAAGTTGCGCAAGAGAACAGACCGGCCACAAGCCCCCGCATGACGTGAATAGCTGCCGGGGCTCCACCGAATCGTTGTCCAAACGAGGCCAGCACCAATCCGTAGAGAGGAAACGGCGATAGCAATCCAGTGAGTTGCGGCCCTACAAACGGGGCTATCGTCGTTAATCCAACGACATACCCCGTGACAAGGAGCATCCGCGCTGGAAGATCCCATCTCGGAGGTGATGACTGTGATTGTCCAACAATCTGCTCTCGGGGCATCATCTCCAGGATTGAACTCAGGAAGACCACGATCAAAGCATATAACTGCGCCAGCGGCAGGTGGAGGCCATGGAGCAGCCAGGTCGAAGCGGAAAACACCGCGATACTCACTGCCAGGCTGACCGGCCATGTCCAGCGCTTCGAACACCACGCATACGTCAGACACACCACGGCTTGAGAGGCAATCCCAAGCAAGGTCCCCAAAGCTGTTGACCTGGCGAAGGTAGAGCCAAGGGACAAGGCCAGAAACAGCGTGATTGGTCCAGAAGTCAGGGGCAGGCCGACCAGCCAACCACTCACAGATGGCCCCCACCGTCGCCCAGCCAGGCTGACCGCGCCAATCAGCGTTGGCGTCAATATGATCTTCAGCGCAAATGTGTAATCCATTAAACTCCCTAATGCCCTAATGCCGGTAGTAGCAGCCCAGCGGGAGGCGCAAAACGCGCGCGTCCCTTACGCATCTGCCACACGTGATAGTTTGACGGATATCGTTTTTCGGATTTCCTCCACATTCTGAGATGACGTTTCCGCACAAGACCTTCAACCCCCAAGGGTTTTACGCTTAGCCCGCTCTTGTCGAAAACCCACTGAAGGATTGGTGATAGTTCTTTTTTGAGAGCATGATACAGCTAGTAATGCTCCAAAAATTAAACAACCGCCGATGACATTTGTCACTGAGAGTCTTTCTCCAAGAAATACGATTAAACATGCAACAGTGACAACAGGTTCTAGGGTTGATATAAGGGAAGCATTTGATACTGATCATGGACATTCTCCAAAATTGCGAACACACAGATGAAGGTTGAGCAAGATTTCTGCGTATTGCCACACAGGCGTCAAAAAAGAATGGCTCGAACGTGTCGGGATACTCGGAGCATGGCAAACGCTGTCAACCTCGAAATACGTGTGCGATGTGATTCACATGACACGAAAAACTGATTCCTGGCAAGAAAAAAGTGTGTGGAAATCGAAAGAATCCGATTGACCGCTGAAAGGGCTGTTGCGAGACTCCTGAGAACGTATCCAGGAGTCACAACAACACGGACAGAGTAAGAGGAACGATTCGGCGCTGACACGGTCAGTGGCGTGATCGGTCAAGGAGGAGAACAGGATGAGATACTATACGGGGCAACATCAATACTATTGCGGCGTGGATCTCCATGCCAGAACGATGTATGTGTGCATTGTCAATCAGGCGGATGAAATTCTGGATCATAAGGAGATTCCGACGAACGCGGAGGTCTTTTTGGAGAACCTTGCGCCGTATCGCGAGGATGTGGTGGTGAGTGTCGAGTGTATCTTCACCTGGTACTGGCTTGCTGACCTGTGTGCCGCTGAGAAGATGCCGTTCGTGCTGGGACATGCGCTGTATATGAAGGCCATTCATGGGGCCAAAACCAAAAACGATCGCATCGATTCGAAGAAGATTGCCAAACTGTTGCGAGCCGGAATGATGCCGATGGCCTACGTCTATCCGAAGCCAATGCGTTCCACGCGCGACCTGCTCCGCCGCCGGATGCATTTCGTGCGCGAACGGGCTGACTTACTGACGCATATTCAACAGACCAATCACCAATATAACCTGCCGAACATCGGCAAAACCTTGAAGTACAAAGGCAACCGGGAGGGCGTTGCCGAACGCTTTGAGGATGCCAGCGTTCGGAAAACCGTGGAAACGGATCTGGAACTCATCGCCTCCTATGATACGATGATTCGTCAGTTGGAATGGCACTTGGTCCGCAGCGCCAAAGCGCACGATCCGCAAGCGCTCCATATTCTGCAAAGTATTCCAGGGATCGGGAAGATTTTGTCGCTGGTCATTCTCTACGAGATTCAGGATATCACCCGGTTTCCCACAGTCCAGAATTTTGCCTCGTACGCCCGGTTGATTCGTCCCAAGAAAACGTCTGCTGGCAAAAACGCTGGAAGCAGCAACGGCCGGATCGGGAACAGCTACGTAAAGTGGGCGTTTTCCGAGGCGGTCATCCTGTTTTTACGGGAAACCCGTGAGGTTCAGCCGTATATCAGGCGTATTGAACGCAAGTACGGCAAGGAGAAGGCCAAAGGGATTCTGGCCCATCGCCTGGGAAGAACCGTGTACGACATGTTGAAAAAGACGCAGGTCTTTGACATCAAGAAATTTGTCAATCAATCGGCGGTTGAGGACACCAACACGGGGCAGCAAGGCCAACAAGACCACGCTGTCCTGGCAGACACTCACCCATACAGGAGAGGCGTGTTCTGCTGCAAGCCGTGATTGCCGGTCGAGTATTCCCGGCAGCGATGTGAGTTCGATGCGATCCGAACGCATGCGAAAAAAGCGGTTCGGAAGAACAGCAGAAGAAGACGCCCAGGATCGTCAGGGGGGAGAACAACAACTACTACTACGACGACACTCCAGGGGAGTGAGATCCAAACATGGGGCGAACGCGGGGAGCTTGAGGGCTAACTGGGGCCGTACAGGCTGGTCTCGACACGCATGCCAGACCTTTGTGACACCGTCTCTTCCGGGAGACGGATGAATGCCACCGGCATGCAGAGACACCTGCTTGCAAGCGAGCAGACATCATGCCTGGACCCTCGTGGCGTTTGATTAGAGACCGCGTTCGGCCCCGAATTTCGATTCCGGATGGTACAGAGAGTCTGCGTGCTCTGCCCCTCCCCCGAGCGAATGACTGACGAGGACAGCCGTTTGGCTGAACCTCACCTTTGAGACGCCGGCATGAGGGCACCGATCAGTTTCTAAGGCGCAACAGACAGGACGTCTGCTGCAGCCGGGGTCCGATTTGATCGGGCAGCCCTGGTTGACCTTCAAGAGATGTTTGGGGCAGGCGCGTGAGCCTGGGCACACCCACATCAGAATACCAAGTCAGAGCAGGGGATGATCTGCGACGCTGGGATCAAGGAGCCAAAAAACGGGTCGTGTTGGCGTCAGGCTGGTGAGCCATTGTCAAAGAACAGGTTTTTTTCGCAACAGGAGGAGTCTTTTTTCTTGACAAAAAAGTCCATAGAGATGTTGGGCCTATACGCTCTAGACCAGAAAAAAATGACCATATTGCAATTACAGTTGAAACCAAGGCTATTGCGATAACGTAAGAGATGAGCAGCAAAAAGGATGACCTGACGACGGGCAGAACACGGGGGGGGCGGCGACGCTCTTGACCGAGAAGACGCTCGTGCAGGTGAACATCATCCTTTTTGGCTGCTCCATCTCGCTTGTTGGACCCTGGGCGGGTCGAGATCATCCCGGCCTGTGCTCCCCGATGGCCTCTATGGGAATTGCTCGGTGACCCCTCTCCGCAGCCATGGGAAATGCATGCACGACGAGGGAACTTTTGTCAAGGAGAATGTCATGACGGAGGAAAAATGAGGCGATGGAGGGAGCGAAGAGGGCAAGAAGATGGGGACAATTCGGGCGATGGGCAGACGTCGGGCGACGGCCTGCACACCAGCAATCACGACGATGGCGCCTTCGAGAGTCGTTAGGGATCATGGCCGCCTCCGGGCGAGGCCGACGGCGCAAAGACGTACCCGAGTGGGACACGCGGGATAACGTGGCCCGTGAGACTGGAGGGGACATAACTGCTGACAATCAGGGGCTGTCCGCAGACGGGGCAGGTGTGCTGCTGCCTCCAGGCGTCCGTGTCGGGGGCGTCGGCGTCGGGAGATGGGGGAGGGGAGGCTGGCTCGCGGTCGGACAAGCAGTCGCAGCAGCGGTCGTAGGCCTGTTTTTTGGCGTGACCGCTGGCATAGAGTCCATAGTGGCGCACGGTCTGATAGCCGGAGGGGGGCACATGTTGCAGAGAGCGGCGCAGAAACTCGTCGACCGGGAGCGTCTCGGTCTGGTCGCGCTCGCGGAGGCCGGTGTCCGGGTTGTAGGCCCCCCAGCGAAAGGTGACCTGCCCGTCCTGCGGGTGTGGGGCTTCCAATCTGCGGGCGCTCATGGGGGCGGATTTGAGGTAGAGGAGTTGGGCGTCGCGCAGGTCCCGATCAGGCGGGGAGGCGGGCGGCGAAACCTCAAGACGGATCGCCGCGAGGGGGCCGCCGGCAATATCGTCGGCCAGGTACGCCTCAATGACCGCGGTCGTGGGTCCACCGTCTTCCGGGGGTTTCGCGATAAAGACCTCCCACTTTTGACGGTTGACCTTGTTGACGCGATGCATCCAATATCGGGGGGTGGTGCCCGTCGGCAGGGTGAAGGTCTCCGAGTTGTCTGGGGTGGCTTCTTCGTGGTGCTCCTGCTCGAGGATCTCTTTCAGGTCCCGGCAGAAGCGTTTACGGCATTCCCACATCAGGGGTTTGACGCCCACGAGACAGCGAGGATGGGGGACGTCGACCCACTCGCCCTCCGGACTTAGCCCGCCGCCGGTCACCAGGCAGTGGAGGTGCGGATGCAAGCGCAGGCGGTCGTCCCAGGTCTCTAAGGTGACCGTGATGCCTGGTTCGGCGCCAAGCCTCCTGGGGTCGGCCAACAAGGCGCGCAACGCGCCAGTCGCGCTGTGGAACAGGAGCTCACCCAGCACTCGACCATTGAGCCGCCAGAGATCGTTGAACGCATGGGGCAGGGTGAAGACCACGTGATAGTGGCGCACCGGCAGGTGCTTGGCGCGACGGGCGCGCAGCCACGCTCGTCGTTGACGCCCCGCACAGCGGGGGCAGACGCGGTGGCCGCAACTGTTGTAAAAGATGCGGGTGATATGTCCGTCAGGACAGGTCTCGACGTGTCCCCCCAGCGCCGCGGTGTGGCACAGCTGCACCATCTGCATGGCATGCCGCACGTGATCGGGCAGGGGCGTGGTCTGCTCATACGCCGGATAGTGCGCGGTAAGCAGGTCGATCAGCCGGTTGGCCGGAGGTGCCATGACCTCGAACAGGGGACGCGGGCCACGCCGTAGACCTCCCTGGGGACCCCCAGGCCGGAGGAGGTCGCCAGGGGAGGCGGGCGTGTCAGACAGCGGCACCGGGCCGACAAGGCCCCGGAACGAGGACGCACCGGGAGCGTCGGAGTCGTCAGTGAACGGCGTGGATGTCTGTTGAAAAACGAGTGAGGCCATGATACCGACCAGGGTCGGTCATGGGGAGGGGATGTGTCAAGAACATATTCGTCTTTCTTTCACTTTTTATCTCTATATAGTCATATAAACCTTTTGCGAAGCTTCGTCCAACAAGGTGATTATCTGGGTGACGTACACACCCTTTTGGTGGCTACATGTAGTCATTTATGACTACATGTAGTCATTTTTTGAGGTGACTATTTGAGGTGACTATATATAGTCATTTTTCAGATTTATCTGGTGACTACATGTAGTCACCAATCGCATGTATCACTCTTCTTTATATTGTGACCTGCTCGTGATCGTTCCGTTCTGCCACAATCCGATCCGTCAGGCCCGGCGCGACGATTTCTTTATTTGCCAATTTTCATGCCTCCTGTTTCGCAAGGCGTATTTCAGCCGGTGTCAAGAAAAATTCTTACACTTGTCGGGAAATTCAAGGGTCGTCTCAAAAATGCTCGATGATGCCGGTGTTTGAATCGAACCATTTCAAGAGTTCCTTAGCGGCGGTCGTGACGGGCATTTTCCCTTCAATAACAGCTTTTTCAAGGGTGGGGAGCACGTAGAGCACGTTGGGATGCTGATAGAAGCGGGCCTTGAGTTCTTCTTCAACCATGACGTGCAGCCAATCGCGCACCTGGGATTGGCGCCGTGACTGAAACATGCCGGATTCTTTGGTTGTCCGGCAGAAGTCTTCGATCACATGCCAGATTTCCGGAATGCCGTCGCCGGTTAACGAGGAACAGGTATAGGCATGGGTCGCCCAACCTTTGGTGGCCGGCGCAAGATAGTGCAGAGCCTGTTCGTATTCCATTCTGGCGGCCTGAGCCTTGATGATATTATCGCCATCCGCTTTGTTGATCAGCAAGGCGTCCGCCAGTTCCATAATGCCTTTTTTAATGCCCTGCAATTCATCGCCGGCCCCGGCAATCATGAGCAGCAGCATAAAATCAACCATCGAGCGCACCGTGACTTCATTCTGCCCCACGCCGACGGTTTCTACCAACAGCACGTCAAATCCGGCCGCTTCACACACAATCATGGTTTCCCGGCTTTTGCGCGTGACGCCCCCCAGTGTGCCGCCCGAGGGTGAGGGTCTGATAAAACAGGCCGGACGGCGGGCGAGATTTTCCATACGGGTTTTATCCCCTAAAATACTGCCGCGCGTCACGCTGCTGCTCGGATCCACGGCCAACACGGCGACCTGATATCCCTGATCGCACAAATAACACCCGAAGGCTTCGATAAAGGTGCTTTTACCCACGCCCGGAACGCCGGTAATACCGATCCGTATTGATTTCCCGGCATGGGGGAGCAATTGCTTGATCACATTCTGAGCGATGAGCAGATGTTCGTATAAATTACTTTCGACCAGCGTGATTGTCCGCGCAAGAATGGTACGGTCCTTGCTCAACACTCCGGCAACATATTCTTCCACAGAGAGTTGCTTACGACGCGGCACTGGCGCAGCCTTTGGCTGCTGACGCCGCGGATCGTCAGACACCTGCACAGCAATGCCTTCGTATTCCGCGGCAACTCCCGGCATAACCCGGCTGGCAAATTCCGTCCCTCCATTTTCAGGCACCCATTCAGGGCGTTTGGCTGTATCAGTCATATCGTCGAAAAAGTGACTAAAGTTGAAGAACCCTCCTCAAACTTTAGTCACTTACAAACTTTCTTATATCCCCAACCGCTGCTGGAGTTCTTCTAACACTTTCTGAGCAGCGACCGGAATTACCGTGCCGGGGCCGAAAATAGCTGATGCACCGTGTTGCTTCAAGAACTCATAATCTTTGGCCGGAATCACGCCGCCCACAACGATCATAATATCTTCGCGCCCAAGCTTTTTGAGTTCTTCCGCCAGTTGGGGCAGCAGGGTTTTATGGCCGGCCGCCAGCGAACTCATCCCAATCACATGCACGTCGTTTTCGACGGCCTGGCGAGCGGTTTCTTCCGGGGTCTGGAACAGAGGGCCGATGTCTACATCAAACCCTAAATCCGCAAAGGCGGTCGCAATCACTTTTGCGCCGCGATCGTGTCCATCCTGTCCCATTTTTGCTACCATGATACGCGGACGACGTCCTTCGCGGGCTTCAAAGGCGTCGGTCATTTTGCGCGTATTGCCGATGTCTTCCTCTTCGCCGTATTCGCTGCTATACACGCCGGAAATCGAGCGAATCATCGCTTTATGCCGTCCGGACACTTTTTCAATCGCAGACGAAATTTCGCCCAAGGAAGCCCGGACTCTGGCGGCGTCAACCGAAAGAGCGAGCAAGTTGCCTTCGCCGGTTTCCGCGCATTTCATGAGCGCATCCAGCGCCGCCTGCACTTTGGCTTCATCCCGTTCTGCGCGCAGTTGTTCCAAACGTTTTAGTTGATTTTCTCGCACGGCCGTATTATCAACTTCCAGGGTTTCCAGCGGTTCTTCATAGGGCAACCGATATTTATTCGTTCCTACAATCGTTTCCTGTCCAGAATCAATCAAGGCCTGACGCCGGGCGGCCGCTTCTTCGATGCGCATTTTCGGCAGGCCGCTGTCAATAGCCTTGACCATGCCGCCGAGTTCTTCTACTTCCTGAATATGGCCCCAGGCGCGGTGCATAATAGCGTGGGTTAACGCTTCCACATAATAGGACCCGCCCCAGGGGTCAATCACATTACAGGTTCCGGTTTCGCTTTGCAATAATAACTGTGTATTGCGGGCGATGCGCGCCGAGAAATCCGTTGGCAGGGCAATCGCTTCATCAAGGGAATTGGTGTGTAAGGATTGAGTATGCCCCAGAGCTGCACCCATGGCTTCCAGACAGGTGCGCGCCACATTGTTAAACGGATCTTGTTCGGTTAGACTCCAGCCAGAGGTCTGTGAGTGCGTGCGCAGCGACATAGATTTGGGATCTTTCGGGTTGAATTGCTTGATCAATTTAGCCCACAGCATCCGTGCCGCCCGCATTTTGGCGACTTCCATAAAATAGTTCATGCCGATGCACCAGAAGAACGACACGCGCGGCGCGAATTTATCAATATCAATCCCGGCCTGCAATCCGGCACGGACATATTCCACGCCATCAGCCAGCGTATAGGCCATTTCCAGATCGCAGGTGGCCCCGGCTTCCTGCATGTGATAACCTGAAATACTGATGCTGTTGAATTTAGGCATGTGTTGGGAAGTATATTCAAAAATATCCGCAATGATGCGCATAGACATTTCGGGTGGATAGATGTAGGTATTGCGCACCATGTACTCTTTGAGAATATCGTTCTGAATCGTTCCGGCCAGTTGTTCCGGCTTTACACCCTGTTCTTCGGCTGCAATGATGTAAAAGGCCATGATCGGCAAAACTGCGCCATTCATGGTCATGGAGACCGACATTTTATCGAGTGGAATTCCGGAGAACAGGATTTTCATATCGAGGATCGAATCCACAGCGACACCGGCTTTGCCAACATCGCCGACCACGCGCTCGTGATCCGAATCGTAGCCGCGGTGGGTGGCCAGGTCGAAGGCGATTGACAAGCCTTTTTGTCCGGACGCCAGGTTGCGGCGATAAAAGGCGTTGCTCTCTTCAGCCGTTGAAAATCCGGCATACTGGCGAATCGTCCAGGGGCGCACCACATACATCGTGGCATAAGGGCCGCGCAGAAACGGAGGAATTCCGGCCGTATAACCCAGATGTTCAAGCTGCCGGAGATCCTGCTGCGTATAAAGCGGTTTGACATCAATTTGCTCGACCGTGCGCCAGATAAACTCATCAAGCGATTTGCCGGTTTGCGCTTCAAACGCTGCGCGCCACTGTTGCTCATCAACAGCCGGAAAGCTGATGTCATCATAGTGAAGTTTTGTAAAATCAGGTGATATTGCCATATTTATATCGGATGAAATGTTTAGGTATTTAAGTGTTTAGGTATTAATACTTCAGATGTCAAACACTCAAACCCTTACACACTTCCCCCGCAATTCGTCTTATTCAAGAATTCCCAGCTTGTGCATCAGGTTCGCGACAAGGTCATACAAATTGGCGCGGATATGGATGAATTCATCAATCCCGGCCTGTTGAAAGGTTTCAACGTGCTCCTGCGGATAACCTGCCAGAATCATGATCGTCTCAGGTTTCGCGGCTTTAATTTTCTGAGTCAACGCCGGCACGATTTCAGGATAGGTTTCGTCGGTTGAGCAGATCACAACTGCCGGCGCGCCTGAAACCAGGGCGGCTTCGGCCGCTGCATCAACTGTGGGAAATCCATCGTTTTTGAGCATGTCAAATCCGCCGACTTCAAAGAAGCCGATCGAAAAATCGGCGCGGGCTTTATGCTGAGGAATCGGCCCCATGTTCGCCATAAAAATTTTCGGACGCGCGCCTGTGCGGACTGCATACGCTTCTGCAGCCTTGCGCAGAGTCTCGAATATCGCTGCACCGCGATGAATAGCCACAGGTTTAATACTGATTCCTGAGTCTCCTTCCGGGACGGAACTTTGTTCCAATTCTCCGAGGGTCGCACCTGAGGCGGCGGCTTCGATCATGACTTGCATGATGCCAAGAGGGGAACTTTGCAAGAGCTTCGGCAGCTTTTCCGAGAGGAGAGACGCTGCATTCCCGCCCTGCGTGATGCGATAGCGGGCAACCTCGTCGGCGCGCGCTTTCTGCGCGGCTGGGTCAAGTTCGCGCATTTCAAGCGGTTTTTCGTCAAGGTTCGGGTACATATTGGTCCCGATCAGCACATCTTTGCGAGTACTGAGATTGGCCTTGCGCTGCTGCGCGATCTGTTCCGATTCTTGCTGCGGAATACCTGCTAACAAGGTACGGACGATCCCTCCCTGTTTCTCGATCTCTTGAAAGGCTGTCCAGGCTTTACGCGCCAGTTCATCAGTCAAAGATTCGACGTACCAGGAGCCACCGGCCGGATCGATGGCTTTATCCAGATGGGTTTCTTCTTTCAAAATAAGGTGCGTGTTGCGGGCAATACGCCGCGAAAATTCATCCGGTCGTCGGATGGGTTCATCGAACGCGCCGACGTGCATGCTGTCGCAGCCGCCGACCACGCTGGCAAAGGATTCCACGGTCGTGCGCAGCATATTGACATAAGGATCATAAACGGTGGTATTCCAGGATGATGTGCGCACGTGAATTGTCATTTTTTGCGCTTCGGGATTGCCGTCAAAGGCTTTCACAATTTTGGCCCAGAGTACTCGCGCAGCGCGAAGTTTGGCAATTTCCATGAAATAGTTCGTTCCGACGCCAAAGCAGAAAAACATGCGCGGCGCCGCATCGTTCACGCGTAACCCTGCATGCTGCATCGCGCGCAAATATTCTACTCCGGTGGCCATCGTAAATGCCAGTTCCTGAACTGCGTTTGCGCCGCTGTTGTGGTAAAGCGTACCCTGAACGCCGATGGTTTTGAACTGCGGAGCCTGATTCGCAGCCCAGTTTGTGGCAGCAGCCATTTTTTTGTAGGCCGTATCCAGCGAATAGGGCAGCGTGCCTTTCAAAACTAAAACGCCCAGTGGATCGTTGACCACGCCTCCCTGGAGTTTTGTGAACGCTTTGTGAGAGGTCTGTGCAAACGCTGTCAGGAGAGCTTGTGCTGCTACTGCGGCGATTCCGGCCTGAATGAAAATCGGCGTGCCTTCAAGGTCAATCCCTTCCAGAATTGTTTTCAGATCTTCAAGTGTCGCTACTGACGCGCCGCCCTGTCCGATCTCTTCTCGCCTGGCGTGATCAGGATCTAAACCTTGCTGAGACGCGCGGTCGAACACGAGATTGATGGCGGTTTGCCCGTTCTTCAGGTCATTCTGTAAGGCCGCGTTGACTTCTTCGGGCGTGGCGCAGGAGATTTCCTGGGCAATCTGCCAGGACTGTTCTTGGTACCCGCCAGCCGTATTGCCTCTCAAATATGGGGCAAAACCAGGAAGTGATTCGATATGGGGCCGGCCTTCAACATCTTTTTGCGTATAGATCGGTTGTAAGGTGATGCCTTCATAGGTCTTCGTGTACATTTTTTTCTCAAAGGGCGCGCCTTTGAGAAGCTTGACAGCCTCACCGTACCACTCCTCGTAAGTCGGATACGGAAATTCGCTCAACAGCCGGGGCTGCCCTCCTGCTGATGGCTGGTCAGTGTGCTGACGGTCGCTTGACATAACTATTCCCTCCAATGAATTGCTCGATGGAACGATTGAAAGAATAGAGAACATTCTTTATAGTATGAAAGATTTCCAACTTTTCACACGAATATTCTAATGAACGAGTTCATGTCAATAAAAAAAGAGTGAAAACACAAAACCGGGCGTTAGAAATCGGTTTTGTGGTAAAAATCTCAAGAATGAGAGCAAAAAAACCAGGTTCCTTCGAAGAAACCTGGTTTTTAGATATTTGAAAACATCAGATCGGTTGGGTTTTCCAACGATTATGAATCCAGAACCACTGATCAGGATATTGGCGGATGAAGTCTTCAAGAACCTTATTCAGGCGTGCCGTGTTGAGTTCAATATCTTTTTTTGCATCGCCGGTCCGTTCAATTCCGATTTCTTCTCCGAAGTACAGGGTGTGGGTATCAAAGCCGGTACGCACGATGAATCCGGGGATGACAGGTACATCATACCGTAAGGCTAAAATGGCGATCACTGGCACAGTGCTGGCAGGCTTGCCAAAAAAATCCACAAAAATCCCCTGACTGCGTTTGGCGTTTTGATCCATGAGAATGCCTACCGCTTCTTTGCGTTTGAGGGCAGTCATCATGTCGCGCATCCCGTTTCTGCGAGCCAAAATTGTATGGCCGTACATGGTGCGCACTTTCACTATAAAGTTGTTGAGGTAGCGGTTATCTAACGGACGCACCACGATATTGGCAGGGTACCCCGCGGCTGATTGCGCGAACGAGGACATTTCCCAATTGCCGATGTGCGCCGCCAGATAAATCATGCCGCGCCCTTTGCTCATAGCATTCAGGCAATTCTCCTGTCCAACAATCGTGACTTTTGCGCGCACATCGTCCCTGCTCATTTTCGGAAAATGCAGCACTTCGACGATTGTTTTGCCCAAATTCCGAAAATTAGAACGCAAAATACGCGCTCTTTCCTGGTCTGACATGCTGTCACCAAAAGCAATCGTCAAATTTTTGAAGCCAATCTGGCGGCGGCGGGGCAAAAGGTAGTACATCAATGTCCCAATATATTCTCCGGCCCGCAGCGCCATACGGCGCGGCATCCAATAAAGCGGCAAAGCGATCACCATGATGGCGAGATATTCTAATAATTGAACAATGTGTAAGTTTTTGAGTTTCATAAGTAAGTGCAAAGAAATTTCTTAACCTTTTGTTTGAGAAAAAGCTCGACTACCATGCAGAAGTCAGGAAATCCTTGCTTATAAAAAATCCTTGTAGTTACTTAAGCAATGACCAGGATTGAGCGTCCAAAGAATTTCTGAGACAGCAGACGCTAATACAAGTTTATGCGAGTATTCTTATAACAGGCGTCTCGAAGAGTGGCAACGTTCGACATTGCCGCTCCTGATTTCTGGCAGAAACTTCTGTTCTGAAGCATAAGCGTACGCAGGCAATAAAAATCATTGTATGAATTGTTCCAGATTTTCAACAGCGAGTTTCCCGGCGTTTCTCAGGATGTCTCTGTTGGGTTCATGGCTGATATTTCCTACGCTGATGACAATATAATAGCCGCTTTTGAAGATATGGATTCCTGGCGTGGCGATAAAAGCATCATCTCCAATATTCTCTATTGTCAGCTCTTCCTTAAAATTCGCTTTAAGTGATTCAAAGATCGATTCAGGCGATTGTCCTGATTCGAGAGTTTTTTTATCCATAAATGCTGATTGCGTTATACTGATTTGAAGAGATGTATTCAGATCTTCTTTCACTGAATCGTACAGGCACAATTTTAATCCGACTTTTTTCTGCTCATCTATTTCCGCATCTTTCACTTGTGCTCCGATTAACTTTTCTGCGTCTTGTTTCGATAGTAATGCACAGGGTTCAATGATTTGCTGATCTGTTCCAGAAGTATTGGATGAATGCGGAGATATATCTTCGTTATTGTTGCAGGCAAAAATATTCAACGCCATGAATCCGATTATTACCTTGTAAAATAGTTGTTTACGCATTGTTACACCTGCTCTTTCAAGGTTTGGCTGCTGGATTCATAGTTTCCGCCTTCAGAAGAAAAACGCGCCAAGCGCGAACTACGAACCAGTCAATCATAACTTGACAACCTCCTACCTCCTTTTTGTCATTTGGCGAATAGCGTCAAGCACAGCTTCGTGCAGCAGGCCGTTGGTTGCGATAACGCCGGAATTCCTGAATAGCTTTCGGCCTTGCGAGAAATCTAAAGGAACACCGTTGAGGTCGCTGACTCTTCCGCCGGCTTCCTGCACCACGATTGCTCCGGCCGCGTGATCCCAGATCCAGGAACGATAATTGGGAGTAGGGGAGATGCGCAGATAAATTGAGGCCTCGCCCCGCGCGACAATCGCATATTTACACTGGCTGTCAATTCGGTATGATGGCGTCGTGATGCCAAGCAGTTCCGCAATTTTTGCATGTTCCTCATGAGAGGCATGGGCCGCTTCGACAGAGTCGCAGAATCGCGCCTGAGAGGGCTCGAATACCGGCGCAACGCTGATTGAATGCGTTCGTATTCCTTCAAGCGTATAAATCGCCGCGCCCTGACCTTTGACGGCTGTCAGCAAACAACCCTGTCCCTGTTCAGGATGGTCGGGATCCAGCAATAAATTCGGACATCCCAACACGCCGACCACCGGCTCGCCCTGTTCAATTAACGCCAGGGCAACTGCATATTGATCGCCCCGTAAAAAGCCTTTGGTACCGTCAATCGGATCAAGTGTCCAATAGCGTTGTGTAAAATCGCAGGTTTGCGCCCCGTAATCAATCGCGTCTAAAACCTGAGTTTCGCTCAACTGCGGATCAATGTGATTGACCAGGTTGACAACATGTGTTTTCAGAGACATCTGTTGCGGCTGGCGTAAGAGCGCCGCACTCTCTTCTCCAACAACCGGATCCCTGGGAAATGCGTGTAGAAGGTGAGAAATGATCAGAGCTTGCGAACCAAAATCGGCGACCGTCACCGGTGACATATCGGCCTTAGATATTTTGTGTACAGCAGATAATGTGTGTTGAATATCACGACATAAACGACAGGCTTTTACAACCGCCTCCACCGCGATAAGAGTTTCCTGGAAATACGCTGATTTATTCATAATCATTAAGAAAGATACCACTCTTAGAGTGCCATATCATATTGCGGATGGAAGATGATTAAGCTTCCGCTGCTTTCATACGCGCCGAGGGACTGAGAGGCCTGCTGCATAATCGTCTTCCAACTAGGGGAACTTGTATTGACATTGGCATAAAATACACTGAGAAACTGGTTCGTGAACATGCCGCCGTCATTGCCTGCTAATGAAAATTCGCCTTGTGAGGCGGCTGATATCACAATATAGCCGCTTTGCTTCAAAAATAACCTCTGGTAGCCTTCAGAACTCCCTTTAGGCATGAAAGGCATTGGCTTGAGTTGATAGGAATAATTATTGCAGCAATCCGCAATTGCCAGGACAAATCGAGCGCCTCTGGCCTTAATTGTTTCGCTGATGACATGATAATCCACCAGTTCATTATCCTGAAAAAGCATTAACGGCCATTTTGTTCCGCCGGGGAACTCATTTGCTCCACCGTGACCGGTATAATAAAAGGCAATCACATCGTTCGATTCAAGAGGCAGCGTTGCAATCGCGTTCAATAGTCCGCTTTGACTTAAATTTCTACTCGTACCTCTCAGTATAAGTAAATTAAGAGGCATCCCCGTGTTCTGGCTGATTTGGTTGAGCCAGTTATTGATTGAATTCATGTCGGTTATGCCTGCTTCCCCAATATCCGATTCATGATCAGCAATACAGAGAATCGCATGTAAGGTCGCGGGCAGGTTCTGATCAATCGGTGAGGTCGAATTTCCATTCTCCCCATCATCCGAACAACCGGCAAAAACAAAAACAATTATATGTAATATGATGATAAGATACACATATCTCTTTCCTCGATACCGTACTTTCATAGATCGTTTCCTTATAACCTTCTTAAGAGCATACTATCCCTTTTTTGCATGGCAGTACGCATTCTTGCAGATAAGATAAAATGTTAAAACCTTAAAAAGCAATCCATAAAAATCAACTATTTGCCGTCTATTCAAAAAAGCAAGGGATCTTTTCAGGTATTTTGTTACTCAACGACTGATCTGAGAAAAATCCGGAACTGTTCGGTTCTCACCACAAATGCTGCCTCGCCGTTCAGAACATCACTCTCTCTTGCCGTTCGGGCTTTCTAACCATCACGCGAGGTCGAAAGGGATAGGCTCGTGAGAAGTGAACAGTCCTGGGAGTGCATGACACCTGCTTTGCCAACCACTTTGTTCCCTTCCGCTTTACGATCCGATGTTATTGCCAAAACCGGATTCAGAAACAATTTCGACATACCAACTGCACAAAAAGTCTTTTAATTGATTATCAAGAGGAACGTTATTAATGAAAAAACTATTCACAAACTCTTTTATTACTCTCCCCTGGGAATTCAAGACCGCAGCGTGCAGCAGATGCGTCTTGTTTTCTTGTAAATTCAACTCAACAGTCATGCCGGGGCCCAATAACAGATTAAATTCTTCCTTCTCATCAAGATCAATGAGCACGGAATACTTGAGCGAATTCATGATATATCCACGCGAGGCGTTGGGTTGATCAATTGCAGTAGTAATGATCCTTTTATTTCCATCGTCATCGTCATCACATCCACCCAACATTCCTAGACAGGCACTACACATCAAAATAACCTTTAAAACCAGGAGAATCTGCTTTTTCATAACTGTACCTCTTTAATGAAAAAGGCGTGTCTCAAAAATGCTCTCGTTGTCGACAGACAATTGGAGACATTTCAGAAACACCCCGATGATTAGATGCCTTTCACTCCCGGAGTCGTTCCCTGACGCCAGGAATTCGGCGCAAAAACCTGACGCAGACACAATCCGAAGGCGCGAAACGCGCTTTCCCAGAGATGATGGGGATCATCACCTTTTACCAGATCGAGATGAATTGTACATTTTGCGCCCTGCGCAAAACCAGCAAAGAAGTTATTGAGATCAGCAGAAAGCATATCTTCCACGCGTTCATGCAGCGAAACTGCCGATGTAAAACAAAATTGTGCTCGATCTTCAAAGCTCATTGCCGCTCGCGCCATGGCTTCATCAATAATACCGGTCCCTTCGCCTTCTCCGTTCACGCCGCTGCCCCTCTGCTGCCGCCATAATTCCGCAAAGGCGTACCCCATGGTCATACCCACATCTTCGCAAATCACATGGCCGAAGGGGTAATGCGTCACACTGGATGAGACGCCGATATTCATGCACGATCGCCAGGAGATATGCTCAAGCATGTGATTCAGAAAATGGAATTGCGTGGTAATTTTTTCATTAATATCAGGATGTCGTGCACCCGTATCAAGTTCCACATCAATCGTTGATTCTCGGGTGATACGCTTACACAACACGCGGGAAGGACTGGCATGGAGAAGATGATAACCTAATCCTGATACCGTTTCCGGCGGAACTAATGTTTCCGGTTGCGCGTTGCCATCTGTTCTGAACTTGCGTTCCTTCAATGACATCGCATGGGCCGCAAACCCTTCATGTTCGGCAAAGTGAATCACATGTTCGCGCAAATCTTCATACCCGGCTTTCGTGAGATAGCTCACAGAACTGGTTTTCATAAAATCCCGCACCGACAGGGCTGAGAAGGTTTTCGCGTATCCGGTCGTCGGCAGGACAGCATTCGGCCCTAAGGAATAATTGCAGGCGGCAATTGGGGTATATTCGCCGAGAATAATTTCGCCCGCATTACGCAGTTGTTTGGTCACGCCAAAAAGATCCTGCACATGCACTGAGAGATGTTCCGGCGCGTATTCATTGACAAATTGAATGGCTTCATCCAGGGTGGATGTGACCACAATGCCCCCATGGCCTGAGAGTACCGTTTCACAAAAGGTTTTGCGCTGCGGAGGAAGCTTTTGCAGCAATTTCGGCAAAAACTTCAGCGATTTCTGGGCCACATCAAGCGAATTCGTAATCAGATACGCTGATGAATCCGGCCCGTGTTCCGCTTCATTCAAGAGATCCAGGGCAGTTAAATACGGATCGGCATGTTCGTCAGCCAGTACCAGCGATTCACTCGGTCCAGCCGGCAATCCTGAATCAACTACTCCCTGAAGTAAACGTTTGGCCGCAGTAACGTACCCGCTGCCCGGTCCTAAGACTTTTAACAATTTCGGAATGGTTTCCGTCCCGTATGCCAATGCGGCAATCGCTTGCACTCCTCCGGTTTTATAAACATGATGAATGCCGCAAATATCCGCCGCGACTAAAGTCGCAGCATCAACTGTACCATCAGGCAATGGCGGCGTGAAAACATGGATGCTTTTGACACCGGCGACCATCGCCGGGATACCTAACATCAGCATCACAGAAGGGAATGATCCTTTGCCGCGCGGCACGTACAGCGCTACTGAGTCAATTGGGGTGGTTTGTTCTCCAGCAAACACCCCCGGAATAATTTCTTTGATCCAGAACGGTTCCGGTTTTTGGAGTTGATGAAAAGCGCTGATATTACCGGCGGATTTTTCAATCGCCGCACGGATAGGCGGTTCAATCAAAGTCGAAGCCCGAAGAAATTCTTCAGGGGCTGCTTTTAGCTGATCAACAGGAATAGCTGCTCCATCAAATTGCTTTGTATAGCGCACAACCGCTGCGTCCCCGTGTTGACGAACATCCTCGATAATCGGACGGACAGCATCGAGTAATTCTGCGGCATCCACCTGGGTTCGCCGGAATAAATTCGCTCGTTCTTCCTTAGAGAGTTCCCATAATTTGAAAAAATTCATGCAACCTTAACCTCCTTCACAACTCTCGCATCAATGAAAACCACTTTTCGTATGAAAATTCAGATGCAATACGTGTAGCGAAGCTTTCAAGGAAAGTCAAGTTATTTTCAATCAGGAAGGTGGATGAAGTTGCTGCGGGGATTCATCTTTTATATCAGAAACAGCTTTATAGCAGCAAAAACCGGGTTTCACAGAGAAACCCGGTTTTTATGATCCGGTTAATTCTAGGGTGTGTTTTCAATGTTATCCAGAGCTTTTCGTAGATCGAGAATATGTTTGGCAGGCGCCACCTGCGTCGGACAAACGCGGCTGCACTCGATTGCCCGCTCGCACCAGCGTTCCCCATGTTCGCCCCCGGCGAATTCTAAGAGTTCTCGCTCTTTTTCAGGAAACTTCACCAGTTCATTATGGATGGCTGCCAGGGCCGCCGGCCCCATAAATTGACTCTCGTCATGCGCCGCCGGACAGGCCGATACACAAGAACCACACTCTATGCAGCTTTCAAGGCGCGTATATGCAGTCACCCCTTCTGGCAAGGCTGTTGAGTGAACTTGTTCAGTTTTCCGAATATACGTCCAACCATCAGCAATATCATCATAAAACCCGGTCATATCCACTACCAGATCCCCTTCCTTGCGAAAACTGTCGAGAGGTTCGAGCGTGATCGTCTCTGTTTCCAGAGCAAAGACTTTTGTGACACAGGTGAGCTTTTCTTTTCCATTGATCTTACAGGCACAGGTTCCGCAAGAAGAATGGTGGCAGGAATGACGATACATCAGGGAGGAATCCTGTTCCAGGCGAATTTTTTCAAGTGCATCCAACACACTCATATCCTCATTCACCGACAGATGAAACTCTTGAAATCTGGGCGGGTCAATCTTCCCGGGTTTATAACGAAGAATGTGAAATGTCACTGTTTTTTCTTTCATAGGCGCAATTCTTTTAAGGGTTAATACAAGGGTGAGTTAAGTTTTTCGATAAAATCTGCGATACGAAGCCAATGGAGTCGTTTTGGTGCGACAAGGAAAAGTTCGTCCGAGTTTGCGGCATATCACATCAGCGGTCTTCTCTGCCATAGCCCGCAGCGTTGTAGCTTTGCCGCCGATAATCGAAACAAAGCCTTCAAGTTGATCTTGCACTTGATGATCAAAACAATCGAAGGTACGGCTGAGCTGCTGCGGATTTTCATACTCCCCTGCACCAATCAGCGGTCGAGAGGCACTCCAGGCTGCATGTTGTGCGATGTGCTTAACGCCCGGCACCATTTCAGTACAGAGTTCCACCATGCGTTGGATATGATCGTGCGGCGTTTCTTCTTTATCCGGATCTTCAGCCAGCCACAGGGATGTTCCCAGAACTGAAAATTTGCGCTGCGGCACAATAATATCGCCCTCCCCGGCCGGGTGCAACCGATTGATCACCATATTAGTGACGCGTTGGGCAATGGCGACCATTACCCCTGGCCCGGGACGAAGAGGCACCTCCACGTCAACCATGGCCGTTAAACGTCCGGCCCATGCGCCGGTCGCATTTACCACGAGATCGCCCAAGATGTCTCTTTCGCGGCCAGTAGCATGATCCAGGACGCGAAGGCCGGTCACTGAGCCAGCGCTGCGGTGAATACCAATCACTTCCGTGAAATGATGCAATTGCGCGCCATGCACTCTGGCAGTCGCCAGAAAATGTAAAGGCAAACGCCAGGCGTCGAAAGCAGCGTCGGGAACCTGGACAGCCAGTTTGAGATCAGGGTTGAGTTCAGGCTCATAAGCCAGAGCCTGGCGCGGCGTCAGCACGTTTGTTGGTACCTCAGCCTGTTCACAGGCTCTAAGAAACTGGATTGAAAAGTCAACATCTTCATCGTTCAAGGCCACAAACAACCCATCGTTCTGCTCAATAGCTTCAGGAACCAGGCGGCGCAGAATCCTGTTTTCTTGAATACACTCGCGTGCTGCTTCAACATCTCCCAGGGCATAACGTCCGCCGCTATGCAGTAATCCATGGTGCCGTCCGGTGGCTCCGGAAAAGTATTCGCCTTTTTCAAACAGCGAGACCTGAAATCCCCGCAGCGTCAAATCATGCGCTAACGCAGCCCCTGTTCCGCCGCCGCCGATGATTAAAATATGCTCCATCTTGTGTATGTCTCCCATGCAAATACAGGACTATTTAGGTACAATAGCTCGGACAGTTTTTGTGTAGCCCCTTTATCCCCCCGTTTACGGGCAGGGCTGTGAAGTTCTCCCCCCTCAGTCCCCCGCAAGCGCGGAAAAACGGATCGACCTTCCCCGCTTGCGGGGGACTGAGGGGGAAAAAGGTATCGGCATTATAAGCCGGTCTCCTTGAGCTGCTCAATTAATTGACGCTGCTGTTCGGTTAATGAAGATGGAAATTTGACATCGATTTTGACGTAGAGATCGCCTTTTTCTTTTTTACCCATTTTAGGAAATCCCTGTCCTTTAATCCGCATTTTAGTGCCTGGTGAAACGCCGGCCGGGATTTTTAACTGTTTTTGCTCTTCCATGGTTGGTACTTTGATAGTTGTACCTAACAATGCTTCTGTTACTCCAATCACATGTTGGACTTCAAGGTCAGCGCCGTGACGTTCAAAGACGGGATGTGGAGCAACATTCACAACAATATATAAATCTCCAGGGGCTCCGCCTCCTGGTGCAGCGCTGCCTTTGCTCGATAATCGAAGTTTTTTTTCGCTTTCTATGCCCGCCGGAATTTTGATTTCAACATCCTGGCGTCTTCCATCAGGAAGTTGTAAGCTCAGTCGCTGTTTTCCGCCCTGGTAGGCGGTTTGAAATGGAATCGTGATATTGGTTTCAATGTCTTGCCCTCTCACAGGCTGATGGGCCTGTCCGGCTCCGCCAAACCCGCTGAAAGGATTCTGTTGTCCAAACGGATTGGAACCGGTTCTGAATCCTCCGCTCCACCGTTGACCGCCCATGCCGCCAAATAAGTGTTCAAACAGATCTCCGCCAAACCCGAATTCGGAAAAAATACTGGAAAAATCGGTCCCGCGAAAAATATCTTCTTGTGAATAACGTTGATGAAACCCATCTTTCCCAAACCTATCATATTGTTTGCGTTTTTCTGCATCGCTTAACACGGCATACGCTTCATTAATTTCCTTAAACTTTTCTTCAGCCGTTTTATCATCTTTATTTCGATCCGGGTGATATTTCATAGCAAGCTTGCGATAGGCTTTTTTCAACTCTGCGCCACTCGCATTCTTCTTTACCCCGAGGATATCATAGTAATCTCTCATAGCGTGCTTTCACCTCTTTATCATAGTATACATCTATTGTCATCTTTCCAAGTGTTCTCTATATAATAAGACAAGACCTGAGCAACTGTCAAGAATGTTGACAAATTATTCAAAGAAATTTATACTGTAGTATGTGTGTATCGCGAAAAAACTTTCTGCAAGAAACCATCTCTCCATGCTTGACAATAAATATTTCCTGGACTTTATTGGCATTAAACTTCCATCTCTCCGTATTGTCATTCATTACGACAAAGATTGATGTAATCACTAATCGGAGCGCAAGTTCACAATTCTTGTAATGTGTGAGAATAGCATGACATATAGGACATTTTTTGATCGGATTTGGAAACCGCTGCTGCCGGGGAAAGAACACATGACCAAATCGATCGTTGCAGATTTCGTCAATCGTTTCCTGGTGAAACCGTTTCTCCGTCTGGGAATCCGATCAATTACAGCAGAACGTACGGCTCACAGCATTGAATGTATCGGTAAAGTTGCCAAAAAATATCGGGAAGGCTACTCTGTTATCATGATTCCTTCGCACCCAATGGATAGACGGCACACGTTAGGAATGATGTATCACTGTATCAAAATCTCAGAACAAATCAGCGGGAAGAGTCCTCATGTTGTTCTCGCCACCGATGAAATCACGTTCGTTTATATTAAACTTGCATTTTTGAATAAATTTTTTCAGCGTTTGTATCGTTTTATCGGAAATTTAAGCCAGCATATTATGCTCAGCCGGAACGATCCCAACAGTTCTTTTCGCGCTGGCATTGATATTGCCCGATTACTGCGAAATCAATCTATTGTCGTCATGGCTGGTGAAGGGTATCCGCGTCATGATTCCCGGAAATATGTTGATATTCCCAATGTGGTTGAGTCATTTTACACCAAACTCAAAAATAAAAACATGTTGCCTGCCTCTACAAATAAAACCACGTTTGTAAATGAATTGGTACGTCAGGTTCAGGAATTGATTGATCGCGAGGATAAAGGGGCGTATCGAAGCGGGAAATTTTCGGAACATGTGCTTGAACATGTACGACAGTTATTTCTCTGGCATATACCTCAGGGATCTTCCATAGATATTGATGAAATTATTGATGAATTACTCATGAGTTGGGGGGAACGCTTCGGAGCTTTACAAGGGATCGATCCTGTGTTGGGCGTCACGGTTCAGCCCCGGCACAAAACGCTTATTCTGCCGGTCGCTTTTACGGAATATGGCAAAAAACATCTGCATATTGATGTGCGCGATTATTTTTTGATTGATAATGTCAGCTATACAGAAGTCAAAACCAGCCTGAGAGATATGGAAAAGATTCAACGCTGCCATCTGGCTCTTGATATGTTGGATGATCGTCAGGAATATATGCGGATTGTGCAAGATATTTGTAAATTTACCGGTGTTGTGTATACGCCAAGCCAGCATGTTTTTGAAGAATACCATGTCGGAAATTTTCCTTTTGAGCCGATCTATGCGGTCTTGGAGGAGAAGGTCCAATCTGCTCATACCCAGCTTGAACGCCGTCAATCTGAAATCTATCGTGATTATCTGTCCAATTTTAGAATAGCCGCCGAAATTGCCATTCTGGATGATGACGACCGTGCCCTGCTGCGAGAAGCAATTAAACTGAATATGGCGGATTTAGAACAGGTAATCCCGTCTATTCGTATTCGACGAGCCTGGCAGCAACAGGATATAAAAGCGTAAAGCGGAGCGAGAATAGTACAAGTATCATTCGGTTCAGTTAACACGCCGTTGAACAAGCGAGCGTGTATCGCAGACATCCCTGTCCGGGCTGGTTCCAGCCCGATCGGGGGAATGAAGAAAGCCGGAATTTGGTGAATTCCGCACGCCTTTCCGGCTTTCGAAGGATTTAGTATGGCAAATAGGGCAGGCGTAAAGGATCAACGCTTTTTTTCGGAGGAAGCACCGGAGTCTGCCAGGGAATATTGAGTTTTTGCGCTAAGATGCGTAAATACAAATAGGGATCACTGTAATGGGTTGACGGTTCGATTTGCGCGCCTTCATGCCACTCATTCCATCCCTGAATAAAGATAAAGCGTGGATTGGCGGCCAAGGAAGCGTCAAGTTGAGATTTCCATGCCTGTCCGTTTTGTCTTGGCGCAGTTGGCGCAGGATCAGCGCCGGGGCGCCAGGCGTCATCTTCAAACCCTGGCATAATCGGAATCATTGCGTCTTTTTTCCATTTCCGTGAATCGCTGACATTGAATTGAGTTACTTTGAGTCGCGTTTTTTGTGAGGCTGTCACCATGCCATTGGGCGTCCAATGTGTAAACGCCGCTGTTCCTGTCTCGGCCCATTCTTTCGTAATTCCGGTCCCGATCACCGCTTCAGGCGCAAAATACCAATAGACAGTCGGGACGATTGCCACAACATACACATCTTCTCCGACCTTCTTTTGTACACTCTCTACAAGCTGTTTGAATTCATGCGCCTCTAACTCGGACACCATATAGGGGATCACTATGATCGGTTTGCCGTCAATGCGCAAATAAGCCGGGTGCGTTTTCCACTGGCCTAACATGGCTGATATGCGTTCAATAGCCTGGTGTAACGCATTAATCGGCACGTTGCGCCAACTACGCGGCAGTGGCTGTTGATAGTCAGTATTGGAGAAAGGCAAAGTAATCCCGCGTTTTTGCGAGAGTTCTCTGCTAATCTGAGCATAACCGGTATATTTTTGCGGCAACAATGGCTGAGGTTTTCCATCCAATACCCTGATCGACCGCGCACCAAGAAAACTATGATGCTCAATTAATCCGATTTTAAAATTCTCTTGTGCAGCCACATTCAGCAATAAATCGGTCTGAGAGCGTTCTGCCTGCCAATCATTGATATAGACCAAAAAAGCCGAAATCCCTGCGGCCTTTGCCATCCGGATGTGCCAGCGCATGATTTCACTATCCGTCACATTATTATAAATGCCGATATAAGGATAATCTCCGGTGCGCCCTACCCAAATATCTCGCCGCCAGGGTTCCTTTCCAAGAATTTTTTGCGGATCTTTGCCTGGAAGCCACCATTGATCAAAGGACTCCGGGCCAGCCTTAAAATAATGAAAATACGTACAAAATACTTGCGGCGGTTTCGTCTCTTTTGCTACTTCTTCTGTTGCGTCTTTTTCGGTCTCTTTTCCGGTCACGATTTTGAGAATATCCTGAATCAGAGAACACCCGTTCAGGCAAATAGCTGCTGCAACTACCATGCAGACAATGATCGGTTTTACTTTCATAGCACATGTTCCCTTCAATTATTCGCGATAGGTGACGGGAGCAGCCAGGGCTTGACACTCAGAGCAATTGAGGCAGCGCTCAAAGATGTTTCCAACTCCCGTAGGATTCGTATTGCCCCCAAAACAAATAATGTCATAATTACTGATGCCGCCATTGTTACGGACAAGGTTTTGAAGCAAAATCGGCGCGGCATACGAGGTAAACCCTCGAATAGCAATTCCATCTCTGCCATTCGCCGTAACTTCGTTATCCAGGAGGGTCGGCGAAGAATTGTTCAACGCAATTCCATCAGCCAGATTCTGCGTTACGACTGAACTGCCAATAACTCCGCTGGAAGTATCAAAGACGATCCCCTCTGTTGTATTATTGCTCACAATATTTCCGCTGATAACTACATTCTGGCAGCGTTCGATCCATAATCCGACGCCAGGATTCTCAAGAATTTCATTGCCGGAAATTCTGACCGATGACTTTCTGGCGTGAATCCCTCCTCCTTTAATCGTCAATCCTTCGACCGACGTTTCACTTGTCTCAGCAATGTTTAACGTTCCGATGAGGATCGTTTGGCCGATCCCAGCCCCTCGCAGACTAATATCTTTTCCTTTTATCTGAAGGTTTTCTCTATACACACCGGACGCTACCCGGACAAAATCTCCACTCCTGGCGGCTTTAATGGCTCGCTGAATTGTCGCATACATTGCTGGTACTTCAAGAGTTTTAGTCGGACCGACAACCGTGGTGGGAGAAAAGGATGAATCAAGATTGGAATCAGAATCGCATCCGCTGAATAACAGAATTCCTAGACAAAAAATAAGTATGAACAACCTCATAACATCAGGCTCCTGCTGATAAAGATCGAATAGTATCTGGAATATCGAGATATACTAGGGTAATGCTACAGGAAGAAAAAAGGTTTTGTCAAAGGAAAAATAAGGTAAAGTAATGACAAACAATTCTCTTCGGCGAGGTTACCAAGACTTTTGCTTAGTACAGGCGACTTTCGCCAAACTCAAGTCAAAGAAAAATTTTCATCATCACTTCAAAATTCTGCCAGCGCAAAACCGGATATTCCAGTGGCGACTCAACCAATCTCTCATGCCTGACTTTTGATAGACAAACACTGAAAATTGCTTTTCTGGGTGTCCTGTTATCCCAAATCTCATCATTAGAAAAAGAAAATTCTTGACTCTCTTCTTTAATGGGTAGAACAGTATATGAGACACGGCCGCATGGGGCTGCAGCATTAGGAACGCCCCATTGTCCGCCCTGGGACGGTGACGGAAGGATTCCCCCGCCTGTCAGAGGGGGGCGTAACGTGCATGAGATTATGGAGTGCCAATCAAGTCGGGATAAGTAACCATAGCACTACGACTTACTATGAGGATCGATAAAAAAAGGCGTTCCAGATTTTGGAAAATATTGTTGAGAGCGTACAGGGCGATACCATTGCCAGCAGCTATTCTGCCCTTTCAACGCATAACCTGGACACCTGTGGTGGAAGAGGCGGACGGCCTGGTGTCGGACTCAAAATTCGGAGGAATGCCCTGGTTAACCAGAGATGAACCGTGGCCCTTGTGTCAGCATTGTCATCAGCCCATGCCGCTGTTTGTGCAGCTCAATTTGGATACTCTGCCAGGAGGGGGGATGAATAGCATTTTCGGTTCCGGCCTGCTGCAATTATTTTATTGCACAAATGCAGAGCCGCATTGTGAATCTGAATGCAAAGCTTTTTTGCCATTCACTCCCGGAAAACTGGCCAGGATTGTGACGCATGGCAGCGAAGGCCGGACAGAATTTTGGAAACCCGGCCTCGCGGTTAAGCCGCAGCGTATAGTTGGCTGGGACAAAAGAATTGACTATCCTGGTTGGGAAGAAGGGCATGAATTAGGGATAGAGTTATCTGACGCTGACTGGGAAAGGTTAGCCAGAACAAAGTTTCCAGTGTCGGGAGATAAATTGGCCGGATGGCCATTGTGGTTACAAGGAATCGAATACCCTGCCTGTCCTATCTGTCAGACGCGTATGCGTTTAGTGTTTCAACTCGATTCCGACGATCATCTGGCGTATCACTTTGGCGATGCTGGCTGCGGCCACATCACGCAATGCCCCATTCATCATTCGCAGGTCGCATTTGCCTGGGCTTGCAGTTAAGAAAGGAGAAAAATAAAGGCATGAAAGCGCGCTCCGCATACCTTGTTGTCGCATTGTTCGCCTTTATTGTCGGTGTAGCGTTTGAATACTGGTTTATAACGTCGGTCTGGCCGTATCGGCATCAAACGTATACCTGGGTCTATGCGTTACGTAACCACCGCAAACCAGGTGAACCCTGTAAAACTGACTTGGTGCTTGACCGGCAGGGATTTAGTCTTGGTTATAGCTATATTCATAAAAGCGCATTGTGGGTTTCATACATCATTTCAGAGGGATCAGTGAATCTCAATTTGGGATCGCGTGGGAACTTCTCTGTTGATCACGATATTCCCCCCAAATATCGTGTTCAACCTGAAGAGCACGTGAATACGGGCTATGATAAAGGACATTTGGCCCCTTCAGCTACCATTGACTTCAGCTTCAAGGCCAATCGCGAAACCTACCTGCTGTCAAACGTTGTTTTTCAGGATCCGAAACTCAATCGGCAAGCCTGGAGTAAAGTTGAAGACCTGGAACGGAAGTGGGCGAAAACCAAAGGAAAACTTTATGTTGTGACCGGTCCCTTGTATCCACCGCAGCCCGAAAAAATAAATGACATTCCGGTTCCATCGAAATTTTATAAAGTTATTTATGCCTATAAGGCCGACAAGGCTATCGGCTTTCTTTTTCCGAATAAAGCAGTTGAGACTGCCCAGGTATGGGATTATGCCATGTCGGTCGCTGAGCTTGAAAAGGAAAGCGGATTAAGCTTTTTTAGTAATTTCAGGGCTAAAAAGCAAAACCAACTGAAACAGACTGTTGATTTTGATTGGTGGAAAGCAGGAGAAGAGGAAGATGGCGTGTTTTGCAAATTTTTCCTGATGGTCTGTTAAGCTAAGGTTCACAGGTTAACAGAGTATTGAACCGTGGAAAGTCCTGTCCGTAAAGTTCGCAACAAAATGATGTATAGTACCTGGAAGTGTCGGAATTGCTGTTTTGATCACGAAAGCAGCAATTTGAACACCTCTAAAAGACAGAAGGAGAGATAACCTATGAATACCTCGACCAATAGTGATTTTGCCTTTGCTTTTCAGGAGACCGAAGCTGTTGAGGAACAATCTGGTGAATTTGAAGATAACCTCGAATTCGTGGAAGGGGCTGAAGATGTTTCTGATAAATCGGAAGTCGTGATTTTTACCAGCACCTTTCAGGTTCGGGGGAAGATCTCCCTTGTTCCCGGAGCGCGTTTGACCGATTATATTGTTGGCGCCAACTTGTTTATTGCGGTCGCTGATGTTGAGGTCCGAGACAGAGAGGGCAAGTTGATACTTTCTGCTCCATTTTTAGATATTCATCGAGATCATATCGAGTTGATTTTGCCAGTCGATCTTGCCAGATTTCCTGGCATGAATTCATAAGTTTTGACTGTACCTATTTTGACCGGTGCACCGATGATCGAATGATTTGAGCCGAGTCTGAGAGTTCCGTATTTTATGATACAACAACGAATATGGTGGTTGGGGAGTATTCTGGTAATGCTAGGCTGTTGCCAGGTTTCTTTTGCCCGTGACGAGCCATTTTCTCCGTCTGATGAACCTGGGATCATCGGGAAATGGATCAATCGTGCGCATCAAGAAATTTCAACCAGAGTGCTGAAAACCTCTGAGCGCTTTGATGCGTTTTTTGGAGATCAGCGCATTAAAGAAGAAGAGGAGGTCACGCAAATTATTATCGCTCCAACGCTCACCTTCTCAAGGGACGATCGTATCGAAGTGAGCTGTCCATTAACGGTGAACCTTGCGCTGCCGTACCTGAAAAATCGCTGGCATCTTATGGTAGAGACTCTCTGGCAGGAAGAACAGGAAGATGATGAGAAGCCTGAAACGAGTGCTGATGAAAAACAAGATGTTACGGTGAGCCTGCGCTACAAAGTCATGCGGCAGGCGCAGCGCTGGCTGAGTTTTGATGCCGGGGTAAAAATCCAGGCAGATACTATTCTTTCACCTTTTGGTCGAGTACGCTTTCGCCATCTGTTTGATTGGGATCCGTGGGGGATGCGATTCACCCAATTTCTTTTTTGGTTGAAGGATGGGGGATGGGGAGAGTCTTCACATGTTGATGTGGATCGGAAACTTGGAGAGGATCTGTTGTTTCGAATTTCGAACCAGGCACTCTGGTCGGAAAACAGTCAGGGGGTAGAATTCTCCCAAACCTATGGCCTTCGCTGGCAGTTATCCGACAGAAGGGCCGTGGAAATTGATCTCATCGGACGCGGACGCACTCGTCCTTCACTTGCAATGGATGAGTATGAAGCCACCGTGATTTTTCGACGTCGCCTTTACAAAAACTGGGTGTTTTCTGAGATTAAACCCGGGATGCGAGCCGTACGGGAGGATAATTTTGATTGGAATCCATTTGTGATGGTCAAGCTTGAGTGTACATTCGGGGAAATTTCTGCCAGGTAGACATGCGTCGCCTCTTTCTAAGAAAGAACATGGCAAGAAAAAAGGCTTCCGATCCAAAACGCCCTCGATGAGGCTCCATGAAAATAAAGTTGTTTTTTTATGTGCCTATTGTAAATGAGATAACGTCCCAGAAAGCCGGAAGCCTGAGTAATATAGCGAATTGTGTGTGTTGAATGATATTCAATGGTCATGTTTCGCCGGATTCTCTGATCTCATTGGCGGTTGTGAGCGCGTAAACTTGCGGACAGCGTGTCCATGCGTTGTCCCCGAGAGTCCGCAAGTTGTTTCGCCGCTTGTAAGCATTGGCGCAACCCAATGCGGTCAGAGTAAGGTATGCAATGGAATAGTGACGCAACCCGAAACGCCCTCACAGTCCGGCCCCATGTCTTTTCGTGTATGTGCCTTATCTATTCGTGGCAACGTTCCAGACTTTGCATATTCTTGAAAGAAGTTTTTTGATTGTTCACACTTCTTTCGCGATCATTCCTGAGAAATACACTTATATCGTTCCGTGTTTTTTGAGTGTACGGAAACTCGCCCTGCTGTCAGGACGACAAAGAGTATCCTCTCTGTGCCTTTTCCCAGCAATGTGCCAACCATACTTCATTGCACCCGATCCTTTGAGTGGACGAATCACCTCCTATACCAGAGAGACGACCAGTTTCAATGATATGTATCTGATCTGGCGATAGCGTATCATTGAAAAAGCTGTGATTGATCCCTCCGAATATAAAAAATTAATATTTGTTAATCAATTTCAAAACTTAGATTAATTAACAAACGTTATTTTGTCAAGAAAAATTATGAAAATTTGTAAGAAAATTTCGCCGAAACTCTTCAGGTTCGATTTTTTAAAACAGCTTCTGAGAAAAATGTCTTGACATCCCTCTTCGATGCAATAGGTATCTCTTCATGTCGAAACACAGATTGCTCTATAGTGGGTTCATAGAACAGGTAGGAGGAGATTATGCTGACATTCATTATCAGGTTCCTTGTACTCGTAGTTTGTCTCGGCCTGAGCCAGGGGAGTGTTGCAGCTCAGGAGCCAATTTATATTGCCCTTTCTGCCCCGATAACTGGCAATTATGCGGAGTATGGTGAAAATTTTACCCGGGCAATTACGCTGGCCCTGGATGAGATCAATATGACCGGAGGTATTCACGGCCGCCCTGTAGAATTACTGATCGGCGATAGTAAAGGGGTTCCTAAAGAATCGGCAATGCTGGCGCAAAAATTTGTGTCAGATCCGCGAGTTGTTGCCCAAATCGGAGATTTCACCAGCACCTGTAGCTTAGCGGCGCAATCCATTTATCATCGTGCCGGGATGGTGCAATTAGCTCCAACATCAACTCACCCCGATTTTGCGCCGGGCAGCCCGTATAGTTTTAGCATTGCGGGAAGACAAACAGAAGAAGGGCCGTTTATGGCTCGATTTGCGGTGGAAACCCTGGGCAAAACGCGAATTGCCTTTCTGTATGTCAACAACGACTGGGGGATTGCGATGCGCGATCATTTTGTCGCGGAAATTTACCGCCTGGGAGCCGAAATTATCGCCCAGGAGGCGTATTTCGACGGAACCACGGATTTTACTGCGATTCTGACAAAATTCCAGGCCCTCAATCCTGATTTACTCTATCTGGCTTCCATGTATAATGACGGCGCACTGATTAACAAACAGCGCCAAAAACTTGGGTGGCATGATGTGATGGTGATGGGCGCCGGATCGTTGTACTCTCCGAAATTCCTCGAACTTGGAGAGGATGCGGTGGAAGGAGTGCTGACCAGTTGCGTCTTTTTTCCCGGAGAACCCCGTCCGGAAGTGCAAAAATTTGTCAAAGGTTTTGAAGAACGACACCAACAAACTCCCAATGTTTTCGCGGCAGTAGCCTATGACTCTGTGAATTTGCTGGCGTATGCCATCCAACAGGCGGGCACAGATCGCCAGGCAATTCGTGACGCCCTGACTCAAATTCGTGATTTTCCCGGAGTCACAGGCAAAATTACGTTTACTGACGTGGGCGATGTTGTCAAAGAATATCGAAAAATGTACGTGCGCGATGGGAAATTTCAGTTATATGCTCCGCACGAATAACCACAACCACCAAGATGAATAATAATAACAAGATCATGTATGTGACAGACTTTTGAAAAGCGGATTGTTTTCCAGGCAGGTCGCTTCATACATGTCCAGAAATCCATCAGAATACAGAATGGGGCGGCCTTGCCCTGATCAGGTACGACAAATATGCCGGACCGAATCGCAATTAAGTATCTGCTCACCAAAAGAAGGGGGGATGATATAGGTGAATTAGGGATTTCACCATTTTTTGCCTCCCCCCCAGACGAGGGAAGATGAGAAATCATCCCGTACTTTGAAGAAACATAGCTCCGTATCTGGGTCTAAAAAATTTCCAAAAACGCAAGATAAAAAAACTTGACAAAATAATAACAGAATGACATCACCCATTAATTATGTAATTACAATATAACATAACAACATTTTGATATTATCAGCACGATATTAAGGGAATAAGGTTAAGAGCGAAACTTTGTTAGATATTCCTGAAATCAGAAGAATGCAATAAGTCTGACAAAGAAAAGAAGGAGGTGAGGTTTTCCTGAATTTTTGACAAAGCTTGAGGAAGTGTTTGGGAATGAAGTCTTTTGAAATTCATTTTCACTTAATAGATCACATCAGAAGGAGGAGTTGTACAATGAAAAAAAGTGCGTATGCTTTGTTAGTTGTGTTGTTTCTTTGTTCCGCCATTCCCGTTTTAGCAGGGGCTGGTGATGTATATGAAGTGGTTTTTATTCCTAAACTGATAGGGATTCCCTGGTACACATCAATGGAAAATGGTTTAAAAGAGTACGCGAAAACCCTTGGGGATGTGGAGATTACTGTATCGGGTGCGCCTGACCCTGATCCCGCGCAGCAGGCGCGTATCCTCGAAGATGCGATTGCCAAAGGACCGGACTGTATCATGGTGGTGCCGAATGATCCCGCAACCCTGGAACCATTACTGAAACGGGCACAGGATGCCGGTATTGATGTTATTACGCAGGAAGCAGCGAGTATTAAAAATGCCACTGCCGATGTTGAATTCTTGATCAATGAAATTGTTGGCGAACAGTATATTGAAGCATTGGTGAAAGCGAAAGGTCCCAAAGGGGGTTACGCGATTATGGTGGGGGGGCTGACGAATGAATCGCATAATGCCCGCGCCGATGCGATGGTGGCCTATCAGGAGAAAAACTATCCCGATCTGTACCAGGTTTCCGAAAGACTGGAAGGCTCGGAGAGTGTACCCATCGCTCACGATAAAACGCTCGAGCTGATTCAAGCGCATGATGACCTTCTGGGTGTTTTGTATGTGGGAACTCTCGGCCCAATCGGGGGAGCCAATGCTGTTGAGGAAAAAGACCTGATTGGCAAGATCGCCATTATCGGGACGGCCACGCCAAGCCAAGCCAAAGATTACCTCGCGCGAGGCAGCATCACCGCCTGCATTATCAGTAACAACCCTGCGAAAATCGGCATGGCAATGCTTGATATTGCCCATAAGTTGTTTATTGAAGGGAAAACGATCAGCGATATCAAAACGGTGCCGCACTTCGGAGATGTCAAGCTTGTAGGCAAAGCGATCTATTTTCATGCGGAAGCCTACTGTACCGCGGAAAATGCTGATGAGTTTGGATTCTAAATCATAGTCTGTGGCGGCCGCCCTGATGATTTCATCAGGACGGCTTTTTTTCGCAGTTGGATGACAAATGGATAACAAAGGGATCATTCTTAAAAAGATCAGCAAAATCTATCCGGGTACCCAGGCGCTGAAGAATGTTGATTTCAAGCTTTCCCCTGGCGAGATCCACTGTATTGTCGGAGAGAACGGTTCGGGGAAATCAACGTTTATTAAGATTTTGTCTGGGGTTGAGACGCCGGAACCAGGCGCTGAAATCTGGCTTGATGGGGTCCAAAGTGTGCACCACAGTTCTTCTGCGGCCATTGCAGCCGGAATACAGGTAATCTATCAGGATATGTCACTGTTCCCGAATCTCACGGTTGCTGAAAATATCGCGTTTCTGAACGAGCATCACAAAAGAGGGTTGATTCGTTGGAAAAAGATTGCTGAGGTCGCGCAGAGCGCTATGGCGGAGATCGGGTTTGAGATCGATATGAACCGGCGAGTAGAAACCCTCTCTGTCGCACAACAGCAATTAGTCGAGATCGCCCGGGCCATGATGCGCCCTTTGAAACTGCTGATTCTCGACGAACCAACGGCGTCGTTGACACAAAAGGAGGTAAATGCTCTTTTTCGAGTAATCCTGAAACTGAAAGCGAAGGGAATCGCGATTCTGTTTATCAGTCACAAGATGAACGAAATTTTCCAGATCGCTGAGAAGATCACGATATTTCGTGACGGCGTGAATATGGGATCGTATGCTCCGGCGTCGCTCACTCAGGACACTCTGGTGTATCTGATGAGCGGTCAAAATCAAACGCTGAATCGGCCTGCTCCCATTACACATAAGGAGGAGATCACCCTGGAGGTACGCGGCCTCTCCCGGCGGGCGAATTACAAGGATATTTCCTTTACACTCCGTAAAGGGGAGATTCTGGGGATTACGGGACTGCTTGGCTCCGGGCGTACAGAACTGGCACTGTCTCTTTTTGGAATGAATCCCCCCGATACAGGAGAGATCTTCCTGAAAGGGAAACGCGTGACCTACCGATCTAACACCGAAGCCCGCGCCGATGGGATCTGTTACGTATCGGAAGACCGACGCAACCTCGGCCTGATACTTGATCAGTCAATTCAGGACAATTTGACAATCACGATCTTAAACGCCTTTCTGAACAAGGGGCTGTTAGACAAAAAAAAGGAACGCGCAGCGGCCAGTGAATTGGTGGAGAAACTTGGGATCAAAACCGGCGCAATTGACGCCCCGGCAGAGAGCCTTTCCGGCGGAAACCAGCAAAAACTGGTGCTTTCAAAGTGGTTGTCACTAACGCCGGATGTGCTGATTCTCGATCAACCGACAATAGGGATCGACGTGATTGCCAAACAAAATATTCATACCCTGGTTAAATCTTTGGCGGAAAAGGGGATGAGTATTATTCTGATCTCTGATGAGATTGCAGAAGTGATGAGAAATTCCCACCGCGCGCTGGTCATGCGAAGGGGCAAGATCGTTCACGAATTTTACCCCGAAAAAGAGAACGAAGAACGACTTTTAAGAGAGTTTAACCTTGCGTAAAAGGGCCTTATGATGGAAAAGCTGAAAAATTTACGGAATGAATATACGCTTCTAATTATACTGATTGGGCTTATTACTGTGATGTCTTTGATCAGTCCGGATTTTTTCTCTGCCGAAAATTTTTTTGACATTCTGCGCAGTTCAACCTTTGTCGGGATTTGTTCCGTTGGATTTCTGGTTGTCTTGATATCCGGCGGAGTTGATATTTCATTCACCGCAACGGCAACGGTGGCTCAGTATGTCATGGGACTGATGCTTGTGTCGTCGCGGGGATTTCCTGTTGTGTGTATTATCCTGGCGCCTTTACTAATCGGCGCGGTGCTCGGCATGGTTAACGCCATTCTGATCAATCGCTTAAAAGTATCAGCCATCATCGTGACTATTGCCACGCTAAATATTTATTACGGTGCGATTCAGTTCGCCTCAAAAGGGGCCTGGTTGTACTCCTTTCCCGACTGGTTCACATCATTTTCAAAAATACGCGTCATTAGTTTTACTAACCAGGAGGGCGTCCCTTACGGCTTATCCATTTTGACAGTGATCTGGATGGTAAGTATCCTTGCCGGAATGTTTCTACTGAACTACACCTCTCTGGGAAGAAAAATATTTGCTATTGGTGGAAACTTGGAATCGGCGCACCGGGTGGGGATCAATGTTAACCGCATCCGGCTATTCACCTACTCTTTTCTCGGAATGATCGCTGGAATCGGTGCAATTATCTATACCCTGACAACCCGCACGGTCGCTCCCAACGCCATGATGGGGCTTGAATTCAACGTTCTGTCAGCGGTTGTGCTTGGAGGCGCCAGCATCAGCGGCGGCAAAGGGAGTGTCAGCGGTACGGTAATCGGGGTTCTACTCATTGCGGTGCTGACAAACGGCCTGACCATTATGAAAGTGCCAAACTATTGGCATCAGGTGTTTATCGGACTTATGTTATTAATGAGTGTTTCTATCACAGCGTTGCGAGAGAAAACCCTGATGAATAAGGAGGGAATAGATGTTGACAAAGACTAAACTTTCCGATTGGATCCACCGGGATCTTGATATATTGATACTTCCCATCGCGTTCGTTGTCATCACGGTCATCCTCGGGATCCTGAATCCCGACAAGTTTCTCACCGGGAACAATATCAGTGCAATGGCATTCCAGATCCCGGAACTCGGGCTGTTTACGTTTGCGATGATGATCGCGATGATCACCGGGGGGATCAACCTCTCCATTATCAGCACGGCTAATCTTACGGGAATATGTATGGCTATTCTGATGACCAGGGTTCTCCCTGCCGATCTGTCTCCGATGCTCATGGGGATCGGCCTGTTCGGCATCATACTCATCGGACTTCTCATCGCTGCAGGGTTAGGCAGCGTGAATGGCCTGTTAATCGCTTTTGTCGGAACCTCTCCGGTTCTGACCACAATTGGAACTATGGTCCTCTATGAAGGGTTAACCCTGGCTATCACAAAGGGGTATGTTATTTCTGGTTGTCCCGATATGTTTATCGCTCTGGGGAATAATCGCCTCGTCGGTATTCCAGTGCCTTTTTATATCTTTATTGCTGCGGCAATCGTCCTCTGGCTCATTCTCAAAGGGCGTCCTTTTGGCCGATACCTCTTTTATATCGGATCAAATGCCAAAGCTGTACAATATTCTGGGATAGACGTCAACAAAGTGATCGTCAAAGCCTATATCCTTTCCGGGATTTACTCAGGTCTGGCTGGTGTAGTGATGCTTTCGCGTCTCGGTTCCGCTAACGCTCGTTACGGAGTCTCCTATATGTTGCTTAGCGTATTACTTTCTGTTCTCGGCGGCACCGATCCCGACGGCGGATTCGGTAAAGTATCGGGGATTATCATCGGCTTGTTTACCCTCCAGTCGCTGACCAGCGGATTCAATCTAATGAATGTCAATTCTTATGTTACAGTAGCCCTGTGGGGTGTCTTGCTGCTCCTGATTATCCGTTACCGCAGATTTGCCGAAGATCGGCGCAATACATGGTTGATAAAAAAAATCGGTAAACAAGAATAAATTCACGTAACTTACACAGCAGGCCTTGTCCATCAGAAACATTTAAAACTCAAAGGAGGCAAACACGTATGGAAAATGTGATTATTATCGGATCAGGACCGGCAGGTCTTACGGCCGCGATTTATACGGCTCGCGCCAATTTGAAGCCGCTCGTCTTTGAGGGCTATCAATATGGCGGACAGCTCATGACGACGACTGAGATCGAGAATTTCCCAGGGTTTGAGGAGGGAATCAACGGTCCGGAGTTAATGGAGGAAATGCGGTTGCAAGCCCAACGTTTTCAGGCCAGATTGATACAAAAAGATGTCGAAGCGATTGACGTATCGCAGCGCCCTTTTAAAGTAACGGTAGAAGGAGACGTGTACGAAACCAAAGCCGTGATTATCGCAACCGGAGCCAATGCCAGAATGCTGGGGCTGGATGCGGAAAAACGTTTGATAGGGCGGGGGGTCTCGACCTGTGCTACCTGCGACGGATTCTTCTATACTGGCAAGGAAATCGTCATGGTTGGCGGAGGAGACTCGGCAATGGAAGAAGCCATCTTTTTAACGCGCTTTGCAACCAGGGTGTCAGTAGTCCACCGACGGGACGAATTGCGAGCCTCGAAAATCATGCAAGAACGGGCCTTTAAAAATGAAAAGATTCAGTTCATTTGGAATAGCGTGGTTGAAAATATTCTGGGAGATGCCAAAGTGACGGGCGTACGTCTGCGCAATGTGAAAACGGATGCTGTGACAGACATGCCTTGTGACGGCTTTTTCCTGGCAATCGGCCATGTTCCGAATACCACATTGCTACAAGGCCAGCTCGATCTTGATGCACAAGGCTATATCATCACACAGAATAAAAGCACCGCAACCAGCGTCTCCGGAGTATTTGCGGCCGGGGATGTGCAGGATTCCAAATACCGCCAGGCGATTACCGCCGCAGGTTCCGGCTGCATGGCTGCGCTTGAGGTCGAACGCTTCCTGGAAGCTGAAGAAGGTTAACCCTGAAGTCCTCTACGAACCCGGTTGTTCGGGAGAAACCAGGTTTTTAGGAAAAACCTGGTTTCTCTGTCGTGCCTCATACATACGTCTTCCCGAAACCCTGGACGATGTCCACTAATTTCCCTGCTGCAATTATACGAACAAGAAACACCTCTGGTGATCCACTTTTTTCTTCAATAGCTTGACAAATAGAGGAAAAAGCACTAGTATACAAATAACATGGGATCAATTGGTAACAATAATTTGAGGTGATAGTTTATGATTTTACAACCAGATGGAACTCTTCGGTTTTTGACCGTGGTTGAACATTTGCAGCGTAAAACCCTGGTATATCAGGATAGTGAAACAACTATCTCTTTACAACGAAATAAACAGCAGCCATTTTCCATCACAAAAGGTGAAGGAGAAAATGTGTATATTGACCTGTTTGCCCTGCGATTTGGACAAAAAGAACAATTGCAGCGTAAAACCGGAACAGGATGGACGCCTATTCAGTACGGATGTCCTCGCTCTGAACGCGATGCGATCTTATTTTTGCCTGTCGAAGAAGTGATTGATGAGAACACCCAGCACTCCTGTCCGTATAAAGCCTGCCAATACTGGTCGAATCCGACCGGCGTCAAAGGACGTTATGCCTTTAATTGTATTTTGGTGCGTTATCGGGCGATGGGGCTTATTGATCAGAAAGTCGGCCTAACCCTTGAAGAAGTGAGTCGAATATATGCCTGTACGCGAGAACGCATTCGTCAGATTCAAGATCGGGCTTTGCAACGGATGCGGCACCATAGCCGTCTGAATCAGATCGAACCCTTTCGGGAAAGGATCTCTGACTATCGCGACTATGCGTCAGCATCCATTCTGGAAATGGCCTGATCGTTCTGAAGAAACCGGGTTTTTAGAAAAACCCGGTTTCTTCCCGCACCACGTACCCTAGAATTTATACCCGATATTTAAGTAAATGATCCGTCGGCCGCTTTTCCCTATGGCGAAATCAGCCCGCACAGGACCAAGAATTGTATCAACCCCGATTCCGAGACTGCCCCCGTATTCTAAAGAGAAATCGTCTTCGATTTCATCAAGCGTTTTCCAGGCATTTCCAATGCTGCCAGTTGCAACAAGAAAAATTCCACCGCCGACCGCGGAAGGTAGTTCATTCAGGCGATAGCGATATTCCAGATTAACTGCTCCGAGATGCGCGCCTCGCAATTCCTCGACTTTATATCCGGCAAACGAGTCGTTACCGCCCAGCACAAAATATTTATATTCTCTGATTTCAGAATCAAAATCCGTTCCGGCCTGGAGACGAAATCCTAATGTATTGCGATCACTCAAAGCAAAATATTTTCGATAATCCAGCAGCAATCGGTGGAAATGAGCGTCTCCTCCTAAGTCCTCCAGGGCTAATTGGTAATCAACATTCAAAAATGTTCCGGAATGCGGAAACGGAAACGTATCCAGATGATCAACGTGGGATCTGAATGTCAGGCTGGTGAGTGTTTCATTATAATCCTGAAAAAACTTAGGATCAACGGCCGTGCTTGGGGATACATCGAGATCTTCCAGCAGGAATCCCACCGATACTTCTCCAATCCGCTGAATAAAAGTGCCAAGACGAAAACCGATCCCACGCTCAGTTCTATCGTAACGGGCCACAGATTCTTCGTTTTCATAGATGATTTGATAATCATCATGATCATACAGGTACGGCGCAATAAAAAATCCTTTGCCCAGGGGTTGAAAGTATTCGCTGTCAAATTTGGTCACATTCACAAATTGTAAATCACTCGACCAATAGGACCCGGTTCCTGTCAATTGATTGAACGTACTGTTCACCAGGAAAATCATTTTATCAGATTCAGCATCATCAAACCGCGATTCATAGTTCATTCCGAACCGCAATTGGTGCAAATTTTTGCGACGTTCTTCAAGCCGCAGTTTCAGAATTTTCCCCTGCTCTTTTCCCGGAGTCAGCGTGAATTTCACGGTTTCATAATCGCCAGTGCTAAAAAGCTCTGTAATCCGTTCTTCCAACAAATCAGGCATCAGCGTATCACCGACTTGTTCGTGAAGTTGTTTTAAGAGAATTGATTCATTATAGCGCGTATTTCCTTCGATTTCAATATCTTCAATAAAGAGATTCTCCAACGTCTGAATAGCGCTGGGAGGGACACTTCGACTGGCGGGGCGAGTTTTACGAATACGGTCGAGCAGGGCCTGGAGTTCATCGATTTTCGTGCGGGTGTACTCTTCCCCCAGGGCGCTGATTTGTTGGGAACTCCCGAAACTTACTGAGGAGTAGTTTCCTAAATCGGGAACAATCAACACATCTGCCATTTTCTGCTGCGCCGAAGTAATTTTTAACATTTGCAGGCCGATCATCTGGCTCAAAATAGAAATCGGGTTTCCCAATTCTTCCTGGCCTTTCAGTGGACTTGAAATATCAACCGCAATGATGACATCCGCCCCCATCCGTTTGGCAACATCTACCGGTAAGTTATTCACAATCCCTCCATCAACCAATAAATGGTTTTCAATTTGCACCGGAGTAAAAGCGCCGGGCACAGCCATACTGGCTCGCATGGCTTCCGGCAATGAGCCATGATCTAAAACCACTTCCTCCCCGGTAACAATGTCTGCAGCCACTGCTCGATAGGAAATGGGAAAATCATCAAAATCCTCAATATCAACAACCGGCAGCGTCAAAAAAGCCATCAAATTTGAAATTTTCTGTCCGCTGGTCAAGCCTTGCGGTATCACAAACCCTTTTTTCAGGTCAAAATCAACTCCAAAAATATATTTCGAGGCTTCCCGTTTTTTCTGATACGACCAAAGGTTGCGCGGCGGCGTGTCAGAAAAAATATCTTCCCAATTGACTTCTTCAATAATTTGAGCCAGTTCCTGAGCAGAATATCCGCTGGCATACAAACCGCCGACAATACTTCCCATGCTGGTGCCCACAATATAATCAATGGGCATCCCCATTTCTTCCAGGACTTTAACTGCGCCGATATGCGCGAATCCCCGCGCACCGCCGCCGCTGAGCACCAATCCGACTTTCGGATACGCGTCTTGTGAAGGTGATTGTGTCAAGGTCTGCGACTGTCCCCACGCGATTAACGGAACACACAAGACCATAAAACTGAGAGCGATGACTACCGTTTTGTTCATTTTCATTGTTCTGATTCTGTCACATGCAACAAAAGCTTCCTTTTGTTATCTGACATCAAGATTGTTTACACAGTTACTGCTGATCTTTCAAGCTGCATTGTCCAGGTAAGTACCGCGGGCATTCTGTTCTCAAGCAAAAATGTCCAGGAGCCGGCTTTATCTGGCAGTTATCACTTGAAAAAACATTACGTGAGTATGAATAATTTCTTTGCACATCAGAAACCGGGTTTTTTCGAAAAACCCGGTTTCTGGTCCTGTCAAAACTGACAAAAATTTATTGATCATCACTTACGAAATTCTTTATACACATTCAATACACTATAGTATTTGCGAACCTCACAATGTGTCAACAAAAAATCTTCAAGGTTGAATAACCTTCTGAAAACGTACCTGCGGACAGTCTTGTTCGAAGCTTCGGCGTTTTATGCTGAAGTTGGTAAAGGAAACAGTAAGTGGTTTATAATTTCTAAACAGGACTTACGCAATCCCCCCTCAGTCCTTCCGTAAACGGGGGGATAAAGAAGGGGGCGTACCTAGGTCTTAAATAACCCAACTTGCGACCTATACAAACACCGATCACTCTCTCAGGGCGATCATGGTCGCAAGTTGAGCTAAACATAATTAATCAACAGCGATCATTTCGCCAAGACAAAAAGCGCGCGAGCCATGCCATTCGTCCAAATTACGTCGCATTTTCATTTCTGCATCGTCTTGATGGGAGATGGTGCTCTTGCCAGACTGCGTCCACCAGAAATTTCAGTTTCGGCGCGGGGGCTAAAAACTGGTTTTTGACCAGATCAAGGTGCTGAAGGCTGTCAGCTTCAAAGCGAAAGGTCAGTAACGGCTCGGTGACGGAGGTACGGATCAAGCCCCAGCCATATGCGAATTCAACGCGCACGCCATCCAGACGGCTGACTTCACACCCCTCGGTCTGCTCCAACTGCGCCGCCAGATGTTCTAACAGATCCGGCGCATCAGGCTGTTGATAGGGAATGCGAATATCCGGCGTGATGTAATAGTGGGGCAATGCCGCCGCCATATCGTGCAGAGAGCGTCCGCTCTCCCTGAGCAAATTGCTGAGCAGCAGCGCAGCAAACAGGCCGTCGTCACCATGAATCGCCTGAAAGAAAAAATGGCCGCTGATCTCGCCGCCGAAAATCGCCTGTTCTTTAAAAAGCCTGGTTTTGATATAGGCGTGGCCGGATTTCTCCATCAAAGGCTGGCCTCCATGTTTTCTGATTTGATCGCGGATTAATCCGGAACACTTGATGTCATACACGATTTTCGCGCCCGGGTGTGTGGGCAGCAAATAGCCGACGAACAGCGCGATCATTTTGTCATTTTCAATGACCTGTCCCTGAGCATCCACAAACACCACGCGGTCGCCATCCCCGTCAAACGCGACGCCAAGATCCGCCTGTTTCTCAACTACAGTACGACAGAGTTCTGTGAGGTGTTTGGCAACCGCCGGATTCGGATTGCGGTATGGAAAACGCCCATCTTCCTCGCAGAAGAGTTCTAACACCTGATAGCCCTGCTTGCGAAAAATGGCAGGCGCAATACGGCTGTAACAGCCATTGCCGCAATCAATCACGATTTTTAAAGGTTTCGTGATGATTGAGGCAGAATCACCCTTCATCTCAGTCAGTTTGCTTTCAATAAAGTTTTCATAATCGGAGAGCACGTTGTGCGTCCGCGACGTTCCTCCGCCTGCCAGCGCGAACTGTTCGGACTCGACCGTCACCTGAATTTGCGCCATTTCTGCGAGCGTAATCGGCCATTCGGTCAGCGTAATCTTAAAACCGTTATACTCGGCCGGATTGTGTGAGGCCGTCACCATCACCCCGCCGTTGATGCACAGATGGTGTCTGGCAAAATACAAGACCGGCGTCGGCACAATCCCAATGTCAACCACCTCACAGCCAGTTTCCATCAGGCCGCGAATGAGTTGTTCCTTGAGAAACGGAGTACTTGTACGCACGTCGCCTCCGACCACGACGCGCTTGCACGGCAGCAGCGTTCCCACGGCTTTTCCAAGTTGGTAAGCCGTATGTTCGGAAAGTTCGTTGCCATATTTTCCGCGAATATCGCAGGCTTTATAAATGCTCATAATATCAGGGACAAAAAGGTTCGTAGTACGCGCTTGAGCGCGTTTTCCGCCCGAAGAACTCGCTGAAGCGCGTACTACGAACCGATCAAAATTATAGATCAAGATAGCCTCGCCGTTGCAGTTCTGCCAGAAACTGCTGGTATTTCCGGTTGTACTCTTTAATCCGGGCAATTTCAGGTTCAATACTGCACTCATACGTCACCATCTGACTTGCGGCTTCTGAGAGCGAGGCAAAGTGCGTTTTCGAGGCGGCCAGAATGGCCGCACCCATGGCAGCCCCAGTGTTGTAGGGTTTAACCACCGTTTTATTGAGAATGTTGGCGCGGATTTGCAGCCATTCCCGGCTGGCAGATCCGCCGCCAGCGCTATAGATGATTTCACCAACGCTTGCGCCAAGCTGCGTCAGTAACTCATAAGCCAGACGTTCCGTGAAGCCCACGCCTTCAAGATAGCCCTGATAGAGTTCGGCTCGATCAGTGGGCGTTCCCAGGGCAAAACCGCTGATGTTGGACTTATTGATCGGGAACCGTTCAGCCTGTTTTTGGAGCGGGTAAATCAGCAGGTTCGTCGGTCCGCGCCCGACGATGCTGGCATTGAGCGTCTCCAATTCCGTGCGGGAAAAGTGCGCTTCAAGGCAATCGCCACCGACATTGCTTGCGCCGCCCGGCATCCAGCAGCCTTCGGGGTGACGGTGTGAATAGATGCGCCCCAGTGGATCGGCGATCAATTGTTGGGTTACGCCTTTAATCACGAGTGTGGTGCCCAGGGTGGAGTTCCAGTCACCCGGTTTCACTGCGCCAGAAGCAATCTGCGAAGTGCAGCCGTCGGTCATACCGGCCACGACCGGCGTGTTGACAGCCAAACCGGTTTCCGCCGCGCACCGGCCGGAAATCGTGGTGATTGGTGTTCCCGGATGCACAATCTGCGGCAATTTTTCGAGCGGAATGCCAAGCTTGTGTTCAATGAACGTCGGCCATTCATAGCGTTCGAGGTCATAGCCGCTTTTCAGGGCGTTGGAATAATCGGAAACATGATAGATTCCGCTGAGTTTGCCGATAATAAAATCCGTCGCGTGAACAAAAAGCGTGGTCTTGTCGAAAATTTGCGGGCACTGTCGTTTGAGCCACAGCATTTTCGCCAGGGCAAAGGACGCATTGAACGCATAGCCCAGACGCGTCTGAAAGGCTTGTGAAACCTGATTAATTGCATCAGCTTCTCGGACTGCGCGGCTATCGTTATACATAATCGCATTCCCCAGGGGCGTCTTCTGCTCATCCAGAGGCACGATTGTGCCGGAGGTCGAGGTGACACTGATGGCTTGAATAGCCTTCGCATCCTGCCCTTGTTTTCTGAAAGCGGCCACGCATTCACATAGCGCAGCGTGCGTGGCCTGCCACCAGGTCTGGGGCGATTGTTCGAACCAGCCTTGAGGAAGTGATTGGGTGCTATCATTAGGTTCGAAGCGCTGACTTGTTTCGGCAATAATCTTCCCTTGCGCCGTGACCACGATTACCCTTGCGCCCTGGGTGCCCACATCAATCCCTAAAAACAGCGATTCTGAAATGTTATTTGCCATACGTATCCTTCTCACATAATCCACCCCCAGCCATCAATGGCCGGTCTCAAAGCTGAAGCAGGCTGACCTGTCTGCGTACAACGCACAGGCAGAAGCCTGCTCGTAAATTCCGCAGGGCGCTTCAGCATCCTTCAGCTTTGAGACTGGCGATTAATCGCCAGGGGTGAGAGATCCCTCTCTTCCTCCTTCGGAGACGGGCCAGAGGTGGGATTTTTCGGAAATTTTGCGTACGTCCTGCTTACGTATTATGCCCGATTAAGTGCTTTGAGCTGCGTTACCAGAAATTGGCGCATGGCGACAACGGTTGCGCCGGCGCGCATTAAGGCGACCCCATCTTCAATAGACGCCACTCCGCCGGAAGCTTTGATCCCGATTTGATCGCCTACGGTGGCTTTAATCAGCGACACATTATGGATTGTCGCCCGGCCCGGCCCAAATCCGGTGCAGGTTTTGACAAAATTCGCCCCGGAATCTACCACAAGTTTAGCAGCCGTGACAATTTCCTCGTCCGTTAATGCGCCAACCTCAATAATCACTTTAAATGGCACGTGAAAGGGACTGGCTACCGCCATGACTTCCGCAATATCCTGAGCAGTCCGTTTGTAGTTCCCGGCTTTAAACGCCGCGATATTCATGACCATATCCAAATCCGTTGCGCCGCGTTTCAACCCTTCTTCAGCTTCCGTACACTTAACGTGCGTGGTAACGCCGCCGCAGGGAAAGCCTACCGGAATTTGAGCCAGCACGCCCGATCCCTTCAAGTGATCTACTAACAGTCCTAAATACTGCGGAAAGGCGACAACTGCCCGAAACCCGTAAATTTTTGCATCTGCACAAGCCTGTGTGACAGCGCTTTCTGAGGCTGTAATCGTTAATACTTCAGAGTAATCAATACTGGCGACAAGCTGTTTAATTTCGTTTTCAGTTATTCCGTACATAATTTTTCCCTTATGTAGTTAACAGGTTTGTAGTTCGCGCTTTAGCACGGTTTCCGCCTGAAGGCGGAACTACGAACCATTCGACTCACATTCCGACAATCGGGCGCAAGGTCTCAATTTCTTGCATGTTTTGCACCATGAGGTAAAGATAGAGTCCGCGCGGATCAAGGGAATCTACCAGATAGCGCAATTCGTCCGGCGTAAAGGAGCCGCGAATAAGTAAGGCGCGCTGCGCCTCCTGAAATTTCCGAAAATAGGGCGTCATACCGCGAATATCCGGGCCTCCGGAGCCTACTTCATAGTTGACCTCAAAACAGTGCAAATCCTCGATTTCAAGCAGCGCATCCAACAGAAACATGGAGGTCGAATGCAGGTGCATGAAACTCCCGCCGAATTGCTGCGCCAGATATTGATCTACCGGCTGCACCAATGTGCGATATAATTTGGGCGAGTAGACCGCGATGGCATCTTCTTGCATCCGAATGATCGGGTTTTCGGTCCAGAGTTGGTATTGCGCGTCGAAATATCCGCCGCAGAAACGCGGTAATCGCTTCCACACCTCTTCCGTGATTTCTTGAAAAATCTTGCCGAAGCGCCACAAGATCTTCTGAGATTTTTCAGGCTCTTCGATGAGATCCATCAGGCACTGGGTATGTCCGCGAAACACTGCAAAGAGATCGCTTGGGCCGATGAGCGTGCCGTGCGAGACCGGAAAACGCCCATTCGCTCTGTTGACAAGCGTTTCGGCAAATTCCATGTATTTTTGGAACCAGGGGGAATCGTGCTCAAGCCGTATCTGTTCCAGAACTTCCCAGGCAAGCCATTTTTCTTCAGCCATGGTGTTGCCAGGCAGAATACGAAGGGTTGCGCCTAACATGCCACATAACCAGAACACGGCTTGCGAAGGCGAAGCTCCGCGCAGAATATCATCATCTATTTCTTCCCCTTCGCGTAACAGCCGTTCCTGATCATCCATAAAAGCTGCCGGATCGATCATCTCCGGCGTTAAAATTTTGTGAGACTGCCAGGCGCGGCTTGCTTCAAATTCTTCCAGGGGAAACCAGCTTTTGATCGAAAACCCGACTAACGGGCGTTTCGCCTCCGCACGCGCCCAGAAATTTTTATAGCCGTCAATTTTCGACGGATCATTGCCAAACGGATGGGGTGATGACATAGATATCCTTTGAAAATACCCGTTCGTAGTAAACGCTTCAGCGTTTTTTTACGCCGCTAAAGCGGCTACTACGAGCCTGATTTTCATTGTGTCGGACGAGCGTCAGTCAAACACCAGATTGGGGAGAAAGAGCACAATCTGGGGAATATACGTGAAAATCAACAGCGTAATAATCAACACGATTAAGTAGGGTACCACGGCTTTGGCAATATCTTCAAAAGCCACATGCGAGACTCCGGCTAACACATAGAGGACCATTCCGACCGGCGGGGTGAGTAAGCCGATCATCAAATTCAGAATCATAATAATGCCAAAATGAACCGGGTCAATTCCCAATCCGTTGACTACAGGCATCAGGACCGGCGTTAAAATCGTTAACGCTGAAATCGTTTCCATAAACGTTCCGGCAATCAGCAGAAAGATATTAATCAGGAGCAAGGCCAGATATTTATTGGGCACATAAGCTAAAAAAAGCAGAGACAGTTTTTGCGGGATTTGCGCGCTGGCCAGAATCCAGCCAAAAATCGAGGCGCAGGCCACAATCAGCATCACGCTGACCGTGTTATCTGCCGTTTCTTTTAAACAGCGCGGAATATCTTTCCAGGTAATCTCGCGGTAGGCAAACCCTAAAATCAACGAATAGATCACCGCAATAATCGCAGCCTCGGTTGGGGTAAACACGCCGACTAAAATACCGCCGATAATAACAACCGGCGTCAGCAAAGCAAAGAATGATTCTTTTAGAGCCTGCATGAGTTTCCTAAAAGTTGCTCTCTGATTTTTGGGATAACCACGATGTTTACTTTGAAAATAGACAAAGATGCTCATCACGAGTCCCATGATCACGCCTGGAATAAAGCCGGCGACAAATAAACGCCCGATTGACACTCCGGCAATCACACCGAAGACCACCGCCGGGACGCTTGGCGGAATAATCGGGCCGATCAGCGAAGATGCCCCGGTGACCGCCAGGCTGAAATCTTCATCATAGCCAGCCTCACGCATGGCTTGTAATTCTACGGCCCCCAATCCGCCGGCGTCAGCAATTGCTGTGCCGGACATACCTGAAAAAATAATGCTGGCCAGAATATTTGCATGTCCCAATCCGCCGGTAATATGCCCGACGACGGTATCCGCAAAAGTAAATAAACGACGGGTAATGCCACCGGAATTCATGATTGAACCGGCCAGAATAAAAAAAGGAACCGCCAGCAGCGGGAACGAATCACCCACGCCCATCGCCATCCGGACAATAGCGGCTACAGGCGGAATATCGTGAGTGATCAGATAGAGGACGGAGCTAATCAATAAAGAAAAGGAAACCGGAACGCGTAAAATAAGTAAGATAAATAATGTGCCTAACAACAGGATCATATCTGCTCCCCTCCCCCTGTTTTGATCATTTGAATCGTCTGAACCAGCAGGCGGAATGCCACGATGACACATCCCACCGGAACAGCGGCAAATATCAGGCTCATCGGAATTTCCATCGCAGAGGAGGCGATGTCATGCTGTTCAATCGTAAAAGCGATCCCGGCCGGGACAAGATAACTGAAGATCAGAATTGCTAAGAGATTTGTCGAAATGGTCACAATTTTTTGCAAGGTTGGCGGAAATTTTTTATGGATCGCTTCCATGCGAATATGGGCGTTATGGTGCACGCCATAGCTTGCTCCGACAAAGGTTACCCAGACAAAGGTATAACGCGCCAACTCCTCACTCCAGACCAGCGGGTGGTTGAAGATATAGCGCATCAAGATTTGCAGCGCCAGCACAATTCCCATGAAGGCCAGCGCGCTCATCACAAACATCCCTTCAATTTTTCCCAATACGTTCAGCAGCTTTTGCATAAATTTTGATCCTACTGCATTGTCAAGGTTTATCTGGTAGGTTCGTAGGCCCGCCTTCAGACGGAAGAACTCGCTAAAGCGAGCACTACGAACCCGTCAATTTTCCCCTCAACCTGAATTATTGGATGGCTTGAATTTTTTCGTACAGGCCTTTACCCCAGGTCTCTTCGAATTCTTTAATCACAGACATTGTTGCCTGTCTAAAAGCTTCCACATCCGGTTCAATCACGTTCATACCGCTGGTTTTCATTTCTTCCAGCTTTTCCTTCTCATAATTCAGCACATCCTGATTAATTTCCGGCGCGATGCTGTTGACACTCTCAATCAACGCCTTCTGGAAATCCTCCGGCAGAGCCTCAAATTTCTTTTTTGCGATAAAAACCGGAGTAAGTTGCACCACATGGCCGGTCAAAATGATATAGTCCTGGACCTCGTGGAATTTCTGCGTATAAATTGTGGGCACCGGATTTTCCTGTCCGTCAACTACTCCTTGCTGCAAGGCGAGATAGACCTCCGACAGGGCCATCGGCGTTGGGTTCGCTCCCATCGCCTTGGCGTTTGCCACGCTTAACGGCATATCAGGCGCGCGCAGTTTCATGCCTTTCATGTCCTCCGGCGTTTTAATCGGCTTCTTACTGGTCACATAGCGCGTGCCGTAGTACAAGGTGGTTAAATTCTTCATGCCGGTTTTATTCTCAAGTTCTCCCCACAGTTCCTGGCCAACCTCACTTTGCATGACCTGCATGGCATGTTCATATCCTCTAAACACAAAGGGACCGTCGAAAATCAAGACCGGTTTGTAACGCTTCCCGATCTCTCCGGGGCCAACAATGGCCATTTCAATAATCCCATTGACCACGCCATCGGAAATATCTTTCTCACTCCCCAATTGCGCTGCCGGATAGGTCTTAATGACAAATTCTCCATTCGTCCGGGCCTTTACTTCCTCTGCCAGGCGATCCATCCCTTGCGCAAACGGATGCTCCGGCGCATAGACGTGTGCCAGTTTGTACTCAAACTGCGCCGCTTGAACTGAAAAGGCCAGACTGCCAAGTAAAACCACCATAAAAATCGCTATCCCTCTTTTCATAACATATCCTCCTGATAAACAGAAATATTAATGGTAAGTGATTATCAATTTTTTTACACATCAGAAACCGATTTAAAGCAGGCGTCAGCCTGCTTACGCTTTGAGCTCAGCCATTAATGGCTGGGCTGCCTCTTATACATTCTTAATCAAACTTAAATCGCCGGTTTTAGCGGCTTGTAAAATTGGTCCCATGTACTCGTCAATCATTTCGGCGGTCAGGGGAATCGGCATATTTTCCAGTTTCATTTTCAATTGCGGATTTTTTGCCGCAGTCAGGGCGCGCTCAATGTGCGCCTGGGTGAATCCCTCAACTTCGCTGAGTGTGGTTGGGAAATCAATCGCTTTCGCAAAATGAATCATGCCGTTGGCCACCGTTATGCCAAGCGCGCGTCCGTGCAACTGCGCAATGTCTTCCGAGATGTAACCAGCGTCTTTGAAAATCTTTCCGACCACCTGCAACGGCTCTTCAATCGCTGGCGCAAAAAAGACTGTATAATACGGGTTCATCAGGGCACAGGCGCGGCCATGGCTGAGAATATCTACCAGCGAAAAACTGGTTAAATGTCCGCCGTTTGTACCGCCGAGCATAATCGCGTACCCGCCCAGATCTGTCGCTAAACACAGGGCTTCACGCGCCTTTTTGTCTTTAGGGTTGTCGTTAATTGTGGGCAGATAACCGATCACCAGGGAGATCCCGACTTCAGCAACGGCGCGCAATTTGTCATAATAGGGTTTTCCTATTGCACCGTAAAACACTTCCACAATATGAGCAATGCCATCCAGCGCGCCATCAGCCGTAAGCGCGGGAGGGGCCGTATGGGTCACCGTATAGTCAAAAACCGGATGCGTCGGAACCACCGCATCATCCACTACCAGTTTTTTTTGGCCGGTGCTGACATCAGTAATATTCGAATATTTGGTGAGGTGCGCTCCGGAACTGGCAGCGGTTTGAATGGCGATATGCGGCGTCAATTTTTTGCCGGTTTCTTGAAGTTTTTTCGTGACAAGTCCTACTCCAAAATACTCCTCAATTCCTCCGCCTAAAGTACGCAGAACTTCTGCGGATTTGGCTGCGTCAATTGTGCTCCCACCGCCAAAACTAATAAGAACGTCCGGGTCAGCAGCTTTTAGCTCCTCAGTAATCCGCGCCAGATCTTCGCGTGGGGCATTAGGGTGGGCACCTTTAATTTCGGTGACGCTGAGACCGGCCTGTTCCACAGCAGTTCGAATGGTATGAACGTAAGCATCAACTCCCGGGAATTCGGTGTAAATTAAAACCGATTGTGTCCCAAGTGAAGCGGCGACCTTTCCAAGATCTTTGAGAACGCCATTTCCATAGAGATAGACATCGCCTTTAAAATCTTGTAACAGTTCACGCGCTTGTTCAAAATAATTCATGTACATTTCCTCCAAAGTAAATGCAATTTTCATTCGTGCCTGTAAGAAGCCGGGTTTTTCGAAAAAATCCGGCTTCTATGCCTGACTTCCATGTAAAGATGTTTATTGCTTCAGCTCATTCGGATAAACATTATCCTCTAATTGTTCCTCAAGCTCCAACACATTTTCGTGCGTGACCAATATCGTCGGAATCAGAATTTCTTTTTCCGGAGTTTCTCCATTTAAGTGTTTCCAGGCAGCTTTGAAGGCTTCACGTCCCATCAGTACAGGTTGCTGCATAGAGGCGGCCATTATCAATTTTCCCTCTTTAATGGCTTCAACAGTTTCAGGGCTTCCATCAAAACCGACATGGATCAATTCATCCTGTTTGCCGGAGGTTTCAATGGCAAGCAGCGAACCCAGGTTTGCTTCATCATGTTCGGTAAAAAGTCCCCGTAAATTCGGATGAGCGGTGATCAAATCCTGCGCCAGTTTCATGGATTCTTCGCGGGTATAATCTTTACATTCCAATAATCCGACCACATTACTGCCAGCTTCGGCCATAGCAGCTTTGAAACCATCGGTACGATCGCGGCCATTCTGACGAGCCAGCGAGATGGTAATCACGGCGACATCGCCGCCTTTCCAGCCTTTTTCCTCCATTTTTTGAGCCATATATTTCCCGGCTTCGTTCGCGCCACCATAATTGCTCGAAATGACAAAGGAAACATAATTTCCGGAATCTGTCCCAATATCACAGATGATCACCGGGATATTGGCTTCTTCGGCAAGTTCCAATACCGGAGGACACGAGGCGCTGTCAGTTGGGGAAATAATAATCGCATCAACACCGGATGTAATCAAATCCTGAGCGTTTTGTAATTGAGTCGCTGCGCTGAGGCGTGAATCGGAGTCAATGATTTTCACTCCGACCTTATCGGCTTCCTGGCGAATCCCATCAGAAATATCTTTCCAGAAAGGAATGTGTAATGCAGGCGTCATATAGGCAATCGTGTAGGTTTTGGTTTGCGCTTCAGAAAAATTGACCAGAGAAGCAATACACAATAATAATCCGAGAAGACAAACAAATTTTTTCATAAGAACTCTCCTTCTATGTGAAATATTTGTGTTTAAAGACATGAAAAACGTCATCAACAGTTTTAATGTGCCCTGGTAATCCTCTTTTATCACCTCCCTTCGTTTTCGAGACTCAACGGTCAGGTCTAACTTAACAGGCGATCCAGTAACACTGAGATAATAATGACTGATCCAACCGCTGAACCTTGCCAAAACGGTGATACACCGATTAAATTCAGCCCATTATGCAGGATCGTGATCAGAAACACTCCGATGAATGTTCCTATCAGACTGCCCTTGCCCCCCGAAAGGCTGCTTCCTCCGATCACAGCAGACGCAATCGCATCTAACTCCATACCTGTTCCGGTATCAGGATCAATCGCCCCTAAGCGAGAAGTCAAGATAATAACGGCTATCGAACATAAGCAGCCTGTGAGAATATAGGCCAGCGTCTTATAAAATCTCACATCAACTCCCGTCAGTCTGGCCGCCTCCTCGTTACTTCCGATCGCATAGAAAAATCGGCCGATTTTTGTTTTGGTTAAAAGAATATGTCCGAGAATAAAAAGACTGAGCAGCAGCAAAGTATAGAATGGAACGCCGGCAATCGTCGCCCTTCCGATCATCCTGTAAGCCGACGGCAGACCGACCAGCGATCTGCCATCGTTAACGACATAGGTTAATGAACGCGTGATTGAAAGCATTCCTAAGGTCACAATAAAGGGAGCGAGTCTGGCATAAGCAATTAAACATCCATTGACCAGGCCCACAAACATCCCAAGCAACAGGATGACAACAATGCCTATCGGCACCCCGACTTTTACAACGACCATGCCTCCAAGCATCACTGAAAAGGCCGCAATTCCCCCAACCGAAAGATCGATGCCTGAAGTGAGAATCACAAGGGTCTGTCCAATTGAAATAATCCCTATGGCAGTGGCCTGCCATAGCAAATTCCGAAAATTTCCAACAGTGAGGAATTGCGGAGAGAGGAGGCTTAGCCCGATCCCCAGGAGGATGAGCGCCAGGGTCATCGCCAATTCGACGCGATATTCAGCCATGAGGTTCATTTTCAATAACGCAGATTTTTTCATAGTTCAACGTTCCTTTCTTCTCGACCGTTGGAAGACCGCGCAGCATAAGAAAGAATGGTTTCTTCGCTGGCTTCTGCATGAGATAATTCGGTGACAATGCTGCCGGAATTCATGACGAGAATTCGATCGGAAAGCGCAAGAATTTCCGGCAATTCAGAAGAGACTAACAGGATGGCAGTTCCCCCGGACGCCAGTTCATCAATCAAACGGTACAATTCAAATTTGGCGCCGATGTCAATCCCCCGGGTTGGTTCATCTAAAATAAGCAGCGTCGGTTGCGTTAACAACCATTTGGCCAGAACTAATTTTTGTTGATTGCCTCCGCTTAACGAATTGGCTCGATTTCGAAGTTGATCGGTTTTGATCTGCAAATTTTCGACCTGTTCGAGCGTCAATTGCTGTTCGTCTTTCTGGTGAAGCCAAATTCCTTTTTTGAGCGCGTAATACGCCAGCAGCATGTTCTGATAGATTGATAAGTTCACCAGAAGTCCATGCAATTTCCGATCTTCAGGTACCATCGCCATGTTTGATCGAATGGCTTTGGCAGGCGATGGCATAAGCCCGGCATTTCCCCGGAGGATAACAGCCCCTCTATCAGCCTTATCAGCGCCAAAAATCGCACGCACAAATTCCGTGCGGCCGGCGCCGACAAGCCCTGATATGCCAACGATTTCTCCTTTTTTCACTTCCAGAGAACAATCCTGAAAATAATTATCGCGCGAAAGATGCTGAACCTTCAGGACAGTTTCACCAGGAGGTTTGCGATGTCTGACCTTATACAGATCACCGATATCGCGGCCGACCATTGAACGGATAAGCTGTTCGGAGGAGATCTCCGCGGTGACAAAATCCTGAGTTTTGACGCCGTCGCGGAGTACGATCACGCGGTTTGATAACTCAAATACCTCATCGAGTCTATGCGTGACAAACATAATCGTTGTTCCTTGCGTATGAAGGTAGCGAACCAGATCGAACAGTTTTTTGACTTCTTGCTGGCTCAGGGCAGCGGTCGGTTCATCTAAAATCAACAAGCGCGCATTCAATGAAATGGCTTTGATAATTTCGACAATTTGTTTTTCTGCCACTGTCAGATCGCTGACCTTACGGTCAGGATTAACCTCCAATTCCCATCCGATTTGGTGGAACAGTTTATGCGTATATTGGCGAATGGCCCGGCGGTTCAGCCAAAATCCTCTCCGATAGGCTTCGCGATGGGTTAAAAAGATATTCTCCGCGATTGAAAGATGCGGAATTAAATTAAACTCTTGTAACACAATCGCGATCCCGGCCTGGACAGCCTCATTCGTATTATGAAAGACAACTGGCGCGGCCTGAAATTCCAGCGAACCGGAGTCGTAAGCATGAACGCCGGCAATGATTTTCGCCAAAGTGGATTTGCCCGCGCCATTTTCGCCGACCAGCGCACAAATTTCTCCCTCAAAAATTTCCAGATCGATCCCTTTTAACGCCTGGATACCCCCAAAATGCTTTGTGATGTTTCTCGTACGTAAGAGCATGTTGTTCATGGCTCTCTCTCCTTAAGGGAGCATCGCGATTGCCCTTCCAGGACCACCTGAAGACCCGGCGATTTTTAATGGAAGAAAAACAAACTGGGCGCCCCGCGCAGGAAGTTGATCAAGGTGCGCCAGACCTTCGATATAGATGAGTCCCCTTTTTAGACCTTCCTGATGCACCGGAGCGCCATTATGCGTTGATCCGAGACTGGAGGTATCGATTCCAATGGTTTTTACACCCTTTTCGTGCAGATAAATGACGGTTTCTGACTCCGGAGCCGGCCAACCAGGCATGTCTTTGAAAACCAGAGGACCCTGACCATATTGGCGTCCTTCAACGCCAGGCTTATAATAGGAATCCCATCCCGTACAGAATAAAACAATCTCTCGCGCTTGAATCGGACCGTGTTCAGCTTCCCAGGCCACGATATGTTCGATGGTAATCGCAGGGCTCACCCCAGGCTGTCCGTCTGGACGGTTCAAAAAACGAACATCAATGACAACCGCAGGTCCGATTAAATTTTCAAGACAGACTTTTTCACCGCTGTTCTTCCCAAGCGGCCCGGCGAAAGGTAAGCCTGAATCTTCAGGGGGAATAAAATGTGTGGACGCGTCAAAGTGCGTGCCGCAATGTTCGTCTATAATAATAAAATTGGTTTGATACGGCATGCTGTCAAACCGTATCCATTTACTATGAGCAAATGGCATGTGTCCCGGCCATGTCCCTGGCAATGATTCCGCAAGTGTCAATGACAGATCGATAATAGTTCCTGATTTTATGAGATTCATATTTTCCTCCTTCTTATTGGGGTTATGAAAATGTTAACATCACTTTCATCACGTCTTCGAAATGATCATCAACATATTGATACGCTTCTTGAATGTGACGCACAGGAAAATAATTGGTCACAAGTTCCTGCGTATGCAGCTTTCCCTGGGCCACAAGCTGGATTGCACGTTCAAAATCCTGACGAAGATACATCATAATGCCGTATAAGGTGACTTCTTTACGTTGCAACAGCACCAGTTCAATTTCCACTGGCGCTTTAAAATTCGCAACAACCGCAATGCGCGAACCTCGGCGGGCGCATTGCACCGCACTGCTGATCGTCTGCCGGACTCCCGCGCAATCAAGAATGATGTCTGCGCCCTCTGCGCCAAAAGAGTCAATAACGGTTGTTTCCAGGTTCTTTTCGAGAGAGTTGGCGCAGTGCGGTATCTGACATTGCCGCGCGATTGCTAAACGTTTCGGGTTAATATCTGTAATAAGCACATCTTTCGCTCCGGAGGCATTGGCAACCTGAGCGACCAGATTACCAATCGGCCCTGCGCCTAAAACCGCGACTTTCGCGCCATCAACTCCTCCGACTTTTCTGATCACGGCAGTCGCTACAGCAATCGGCTCAATCAACGCACCCTGGTCAAAGCTCAATTCATCGGGTAATTTCAAGAGTTTGGATACATCCGTCACAAAATAGTCCGCGCTCATGCCAGTTTCATGTACCCCCATGACTGACAGGTGTTCACATACATTATACAACCCCTGTTGACAGGGATAGCAGCGACCGCAGAAATTCTGCGGCTGGACTGTAACGCGATCTCCCATAACAAATCCCTGGACGGCTTTCCCCACTTTTGTCAGCGTGCCTGAGCCTTCATGACCTAACACGATTGGGTATGTCATGAATTTGTGTTTACCATGATAAATCTGCATATCAGACCCACAGATTCCCAGGCGTTCGATTTTGATAAGCGCCTGTGTATCTCCCACCTCCGGCGCAGGTACCTCGTTCATAACAAAGGTAAAAGGAGCAGGCATCAGAATTTGCAGCATACCGAATTTCATCCCAATAGCCCGCGAGCTTTTTCGATGATCGCTGCTGTTGAAATGCCGTATTTTGCCATCAGTTCGTCATAAGGGCCGGATTCAGTAAAACAATCCTGAACGCCGACAAAATCCATTTTCACCGGGCAGTGGCGCGCTAACGCTTCAGCTGCTGCGCCTCCGAGGCCGCCGTAAATATTATGTTCTTCAACGGTTAGAACTCGTCCGGTTTTGCTGGCCGAGCGAACCAGTGTCTCCCTATCCAGCGGTTTAATGGTTGAAATTTCCAACAGATCCACCGAGACGCCTTGCCGGGCAAGGTGTTCTGCGGCTTCGAGCGCAAAAGAAGTCGGAATGCCGCAGACAGCAATCGTAATATCAGAGCCATCGCGTATTTTCCGAATCTTTCCAATTTTTAGCTCGGCATCATCGTCAAAAAGCATCGGACCTGGATTACGGCTCAAGCGGAGAAATATCGGTCCTTGATGCCGCAGCGCTTGCTGTAACGCCTGTCGGACTTCGCTGGCATCAGCAGGAACGACTACCGTCATATTGGGCATCGCTCGCATCACGGCCAAATCGGTCAGCGACTGGTGGCTGGCGCCGTCATAAGAATCCGATAATCCGGCATAACCCGCCGCAAGAACCACAGGCAGATTGTTGTAACACAGGACGTTGCGTACCTGATCAGCGCACTTTAACGCCAGGAACAGAGCAAATGTGCTGACGACCGGACGCAGTCCGCAGGTGGCGAGTCCTCCGGCAATATCAACCATATTCGCTTCGGCAACGCCGACATTGAAAAAGCGTTCAGGGTAACGTTGGGCAAACATGCCGGTTTTCGTGCTCGATGAGACATCCGCATCAAGCACGACCATCTCGGAAAAGGCGTCGGCAAAGTCGAGTAAGGCTTGTCCAAAAGCGTCACGCATAGAAATCTGTTGTGTTGTCATAGTCTGGCCTCCAATTCGTTCAACGTTGCAAGCAGCTCTGGCCGGGCTTTCACATAATCATCGTCGCCAATCGGCGCACCGTGCCATTTGTGATTATCTTCCATAAACGATACGCCTTTCCCTTTATGGGTGCGGTAAATCACGGCCACCGGCCAGGTTGGCTGCTGCTTGATCCAGTCAAACGAGTCAAGAATTTCCGGGATGCTGTGTCCATCGTAAACTTTTGGAGCGATGTTCCAGCGGAATGCACGAAATTTTTCTGCTAACGGCTCTAATGGCATGATTTCGTGACTCGGCCCATCAAGTTGTACGCCGTTGTAATCAAGCAGGGCCACCAGGCGTTCCGGTCGGAATTTGGCGGCGGCGAGCATCGCTTCCCAGGTTTGTCCTTCATCCAGGCAGCCTTCGCCAAACATGACATAACTCCAAAAGGATTTATTCTGCACTCGTGCTGCCAGTGCCATGCCTAAAGCCACAGACAGGCCATGTCCCAACGCGCCGGTTGACATCTCAACTCCAGGCGTCTCACTCATACAGGGATGTCCTTGCAGCCGGCTGTTTAACTGACGAAACGTTGAAAGTTCATCTACCGGGAAATAGCCTCGATAGGCCAGGACAGAGTAGAGCATAGCCGAAGCGTGCCCTTTACTCAGCACAAAACGATCACGATCCGGCCAGGAGGGAGTGTCAGGAACGATATTCATGACATGATAATAGAGTGTGGTGAGCACTTCTGCCGCCGATGAAGCGCCACCCCAATGCCCGGTGCCTTTTTCATGCAGAAGATCAAACGCTGTGAGGCGTAAATATTGCGCTTGATATTGCAACATGGCAGCCTTTTTGCCGAGATCCGTTTCTGATAAAATCTCTTGCGGCGTTAATGCGTGTAGTTTTTCCATGATTCTCCTTTTTAGCACTCGGTGGACGATATTGTCGTGGGATTTTTTATAAAGATCGGATATTGTATACAATATCCGATCATAAAATTGTCAAGAAAATTTGTAACTATTTACGTACCGGTGAACAGCCTTGGTCATCGAAAAAACTGTATTGGTAACACACGCTTTTCAGGGTGCGCAGAGCAACTCTTGTTCTTCAGTCGTCACCTCAATATGGGGAAGTTGAGAAATTTCAGCAAGCACCGATGGAGAGACCCACAGTTCATTGACCGTTAAGGTATTTTTGATCCGAATAATTTTAGCGGCTTCCGGATTAGTAAAATGACAATAACGTAAGGCGATCCGCACGGCCTCAGTTTCATTTTCAACAACCATCGGCGTTTTCACTCGCTCCAGGAAATTACTGGTCAATCCGTTCTCATACGTGGCCTGAAAATTTATTTTTTGATAAAACTTCCGAGTGATCATATCAGCTAATCCCAATCCGACCGCGTTCCCATGAGATTTTTCTGTTAAATCCGACAGAATGATGCAGGTGATTTGGGGGTAATCCGGTTCAGGCTCGCCATAAATTTTGAGTCGTCCGATAATGTTTGTATCCATGCCTGAGCCGGAAATCTCTTTGCCGGCTTCATCAACGAGCAGAATATCAATATACTGCAATGGCAGGCGCGGCATATTGTTTCTGGCCCAGTCCAGGATTTTCATCTCTTCCGCTTCGATCTGATCGGGCAGGATCGCTCTGATAATCGCAGTTTCATCATACGCATTTTCTGCAAGCGCAATTCCCAGGATAATATTGCCATGCTTCAGGATCTGTCGGGCGGTCCGGGGCATAAGTTCTTTCAAGCCCCGCGTACCTTGCGCATGAATTTCCAACGCCTGTTTGTGTTTTCCAAGTCCAATCACACACATTTTCATTAAGCCGCTTTCAATGGGACCATGAAAATCGGTGTGCAATTTCACACGGTTGATAATGATGGTTGCGTCGGCTTCGTAAGCGCACCTGTCCATATACACTTTATTTTCCAACCCCTCTTGAGGAAGCTCGACGACCTCTAACGATGATTTGATCGGTGCGCCAGTGTATGCTGCCGTAATCCCGTAGCTTTCCAAAACTTCCCGCTGTCCTTCAGGAGTTGCACCGCCATGGCTGCCCATAGCCGGAACAAAAAAGGGATGCCCGCCCAATTCTTTCACCGTGTCAGCGGTCGCTTTTGCGATCATGTGGATATTGGCAATTCCACGACTCCCGACGGCAATCGCAACCTGCGCCCCTTGAGAGAGGGTGATCCCTGATTGGAGGATTTCTCGTCGAACATGCACGTCAATGTCTTGTTTCTCAATCTTTGGACGTTCAAAATGCTGATAAACCTTTGTGAGTCTCATAAGCCCGGTCTCCCTCGCAATACAAAAAATATAGATTGGTTGTCACTAGTTACGTACCGGTGAACAGCCTTGTTCACCGAAAGAAACGGTGCTGGCGGCACACGCTTTTCGTCCAACAAGGCTGTTGGACGGTACAATGGGCTAAATAGTTAGGGTTTTTTTATGATTGGCGTCTGCAACAACAAAAAAACCGGACTTTTCAAAAAACCCGGTTTGTAACAGTCCCAATTGTGCTATACGCATCAATCAGGGGACGTAAATATTCTATCGCCTGATGAGCCGCCGTGTCGGGATCTGGCTTTGGTAAAATTTCTACAGAAAGCCATCCATCGTAAGCGGCATGTTTCAGACTTTCCAGAATCTCTCGAAAATCTGTGTGTCCTTGTCCCGGAGCCAACCGATTGGAGTCAGCAAGGTGGATATAGCCGATGTATTCGATATGTTGAGCTAATTCGCCTCCGATACTGACATCTTCAATATTCATGTGAAAGACATCCGGCATTAATTTCATATTCGGCAGGTCCAGTTTTTTGAGCAATTCCACGCCTTCTGCCACGGTATTGATAAAATCAAGTTCATACCGATTGACCGGCTCCAGCAGCAATATGACCTGCTTTTTGGCAGCATAGTCTCCTAACTCTCGCGCCATAGCGAAAAAACGTTGTTCGGCTTCTACTCTCGGAACTGCGCCGATTTGCCCCCGAACACGACCGATATTGACCATCTTCCCAAAATCTGCGGCAAGGTCTATGAGCGATTTGAAGATGTCGCGCAGTATGGTCCGTCTTTCCGAATCCGAGTCAGTAAATGAAAAACCCAGGTCAGCATACACCTGTCCGGTAGAGATGCAAGAAATTTCTAAACCGGTTTCGGATAACAAGGTTTCCAGGGTCTCTCGTTTGACTTGATCTGCTCGTTTCAAAGCGAGTTCTACCCCATCGAACCCCAGCCTCTGTGCCTTACGAATAGCATGTTCCAGGCCGCGTAACACGACAAAGGCACTGGGTAAAGCGGTGGAATCAGCAATGGCAACGGCGAGTTTCAACATGATTATCTCCCGCAGCGTCTTTAAGAAAATTTTAATGTTTCTACTTAAATCCTTTCGTTTCGAGAAATTCCGAAGACTTCTTCTCCAAACACCAGACAATAAAAAAATTTCCCCGACATTGTTGTTCAGGAAATTGTCGGATGATAATAGCGTAATTGTTCCATGATATGCTTGAGCATTAATGTTTCTGCCAATTTCTGGTCATGCTGCCGCATAGCATCAATAATGGCTTGATGCTGACCGATAAACATGGTGAGATGCTCAATGGGCAGATGCAATACCAGACGCAGTAATTGAACCTTTGCATCGATTTTTTCAAAAATTTCGTATAAATGAATATTGTCAGTCCGTCTGGCGATTTCAAGATGAAGTTGACTGTCTTTTTCAAAGGTTGCCGCCAGATCGCCGGTCGCAAGCACGGCATCACAATCCTTAACCAATTGATCCAGAGCCAGAAAATCCTCACTCTTTCCATGTTCAGCCAACAGGCGCGCTGAGAGCATTTCCAGTTGCGCTCTGATGCAGGCAACCTGTTCAGCGTCTTTCGGAGAAAAGCTAATCACTTCTGCATAGCTTCGAGGTTTTAAATAGACTAGCCCATATTCTTCCAGGCGGCGTAGAGCTTCTCGAATAGGGGTGCGGCTAACACCAAATTGTTGGGCGATCTTTTCTTCCGGAATCTTTTCGCCCCCTTTGAGTTTACCGGATAAAATTAAGCGTTTAATGTAATGATAAACCTGTTCAGCCAGGCTCTGCCGTTCGATAGCATATGCAGTGGAGTCATCATTCAAGAGTTCGGACATTTTTTTGCATTCCGGAATAGTTGTGCTCTTTCAACCGTTTGACTGACGGGCTCGTCGTTTTTGCTTTAGCAGAAATTTCCGCCTGAAGATGGAACAACGAATCCGCCGGTCAGAAGTTGACACAGCAGCGGATTGTTTCAGAAATTTTGAAGATTCATCTTCTCATAATAGAATATTGTATACAAAATACTGAACCTGTCAAGTTTTTTCGTAAAAAGTCCCCTCTGCAATGAATCAACGCCATTGCAGAGGGTTGTGCACAAGGAGAGCGGTTTAGAGATTTCGCAAATGCTCTGCAAGTATATCGCCGATTTCCTGGTATTTCCGGTAGAGAGCGTCGTATTGAGCGGCACGTTCAGGATCGGGGGTGTAGGTCTGGCTAAAGCCGCTAACCATTTTTTTCTGGGCCTCGCCGACAGTGTTATAGACTCCGGCGGCGACAGCGGCAAACATCCCGGCCCCCAGGGCCACCGCCTGCTCTGAGGTCACGACCTTAATCGGGAGGTTCAACACGTCAGCCGTGACTTGCATCACAAAATCTGATTTTTTGGCAATGCCGCCGGTCGCAATTACTTGATTGATCTCCACACCATATTTTTCGAATTGCTCATTAATGGCTCTTGCGCCAAACGCGGTCGCCTCCACCAGCGCTCTGAAAATTTTGGGGGCCGAGGTGCCCAGGGTAAGGCCAAGAATTGCGCCTTTCAGGGTCTGGTCGGCGTAAGGCGAACGGCGGCCATTGAGCCAGTCAAGAGCGAGTAAGCCGGTTTCTTCAATCGGGATCTGTGCTGCTTCTTCAGACAACCTATCCAGAATTTTGTGTTCAATCTCTTTTTTCAGGTTTTCAGCAAGGTCGTTCTTGATCAAGGCTGTTTCCGGTAACAAGGTTTCCAGGGGCCACGAAAGCATTTTTTTAAACCAGGCATAGACATCGCCATAGGCCGATTGGCCGGCTTCCATGCCAATCATCCCCGGAATAATGGAACCATCCACCTGTCCGCAGATGCCGGAAACCAGTTTGGTCCCGATCACCTCCGGCGGAGCGATCATCATATCACAGGTTGACGTGCCCATGATTTTGGAGAGCGTGGCCCCGGTAATTCCGGCTCCGACCGCGCCCATGTGCGCGTCAAACGCGCCGACAGCGACCGCAATGCCGGCCGGAAGTCCCAAACGCGCGGCCCACTCCGCGGTCAATTCCCCGGCTTTGACGTCTGATGTGAAGGTTTCAGCGTAGAGCCGGGCATTCAAGCCTTTTAACAATGGATCGATTTTTACGAGAAATTCTTCGGCTGGCAGTCCACCCCAGGATTCATGCCACATGGCTTTATGTCCTGCCGCGCAGCGGCTGCGTTTCAATGTAAGCGGATTCGTCTGACCTGTCAAGAGAGCCGGCATCCAATCGCAATGTTCCATCCAGGAAAAGGCTGCTTTTCTGACCGCTTCATCTTCGCGCAGCACATGCAAAATTTTGGCCCAGAACCATTCCGAGGAATAGACTCCGCCTTCATATTGAGTAAAATCCATGCCACCCCAACTGCGGGCCACCTTATTGACTTCTTCTGCTTCTTTTACACCAGTGTGATCTTTCCATAACACAAACATGGCGTTCGGGTTGTCTTGAAATTCCTTTTTTAATGCCAACGGAGTGCCTTCTTCATCAACGGCGCACGGAGTGGACCCGGTCGTGTCAATTCCGATGCCCACGATATTCTGCACGGTCTCTGCCGGAAGTTTGGCTACCGCTGCTTTCACGGCTTGCTCCATGCTTTCGATATAATCTAACGGATGCTGGCGAAATTGATTTTTCGCCGGGTCGCAATATTTGCCCTGGGACCAACGGGGATAATAGACGACTTCGTTCGTTTCTTCCTTGCCTGTCGCCGCATTCACCACCACTATTCTGACAGAATCCGTTCCAAAATCCATTCCTAATACATGTTTTTCACTTGCCATCATGTTCCTCCTATTTTATGTTCTCCCGCCCCCGGTCCCTCTCCAAAAGAGAGGGGAGTTCGCAGTTGTCCGCGGCTTCCCTCTCCTTTGGGGAGGGACCAGGGGTAGGTACATTTGTTCATGAAAATTAACGATCAAAATAAATGTTTTTGCCAGAGACCGACAACGGAATTCCCATCACAAAATCCGCATCAATCATTTTCAGTCTACGGGCCACAACACCGATACGATACATAATACGATTATCCACATTCAGCATCTGGGCCGTTTTCACGGCCGACCCCAGGGCGATCCCCATATCGAGCACGCGCATGGCACATTGGGGGCCGAGAAATTCACCGTCTGGCTCGCCTATATTGATCTTCAGGCATCTGGTAAATCCACAGGCACCGCAATTGACTCCAGGCGATTCGGCATTTTTTAACCCGATCAGCAAAATTGCCTCGGAATGTTCGATATTGATTCCATCGCGATCAAAATTGATTTTTCCGGATTCCTCCCCATATTTTATCATTTCCTGCCCCAGAATGATGCATTCTTCGTGAGTTAAGATTTTCGTGACCACGAAATTTTTACCTCCGCCTTTCGGAGCTGTAATAGCAGCGATTTCCATAAGTTCAGCAACTGTCTGCAAGGTATTTTCCATGTTTTCCCTCCATTCTCTCTTTATGCTTATACAAGTTTTTAAAAACAGGAGAAATATGTGTATCGCTCGATATAAGTCAAGAAGAACCTCTTTTTTTTCAAGAAAAATTGTCAAAATTTTTCTCTGGTTCAAGATGATAAACCTTCTCTGTGTCAATTTTTCTCTTGCCAAAAATTCCCTCTTTTCACAAGAGTCTTTAAGAATATGATAGAGTTCATGTACAGATTCAAAAGCATCGAGGCCAAATTCAAGCTGACATTCCTGGTTGGTGGGCTTGAGAACGAGCTAACGCATTCAAAAAAGGAGTCAGAACACTTATGAAAGAAAACAAGATCCAAAGAGGCATCGGAGCGCTTGTTTTAATAGGGATTGCTATCGTGATTGTGATCACGTTGTTTGCCGGCTTCATTATTGACTATCTCTGGTTCAGCGCGCTCACGTACGCCGGCGTATTCTGGAAAATTCTATTTGCCAAGTTCTTTTATTTTCTGTTGTTTGTCATTCTGGGCTTCGTCATATTGGCGGGAAATTTTTGGTATGCTGCCCATTATTCAAAAAAGGAAGGACCGCCCGTAACCGAAGGGAATATTATCAATTTTCGTTTTGGCGAATATACCGAGCCATTGAAACAATTGACCAGCGGGGGATTACAAAAATTAAACCTGCTATGGATGATTGCCGCCATCGTGCTGGCAATTTTTACCGGACTGACCATGATTCCCCACTGGGAGAAGTTTTTGCGCTTCTTTAACAGTGTCCCTTTTGAAAAAACGGACCCGATTTTCGGACACGATATTGGGTTTTATGTGTTCTCCCTGCCGATTTATACCTTGTTTCGAGGATGGCTGATGTCTATGGTCGTCCTGAGTTTCCTCGGCTCTGGTGTCATTTATTGGGTCAGCGGGATGTTCAAGGTGCTTGAACACTCCGTTTCATTTTCCAAAAGCGTGAAAATTCACCTTTATACCTTGATTGCTGTCGGCCTGTTGCTGAAAGCCTGGGATTATCGCTTACAAATGTACAGTCTGCTCTATTCCAGACAGGGATTAGTGTTTGGCGCCGGATACACGGATTATTATGTACAACGCCTGGCCTTGTGGGTGATGCTGCTCTATATGCTCGGACTGATTGTCTTTACAATCTCCGGGATCTATTCAGCAAAAGATCGAGTTTTGTGGCTGATTGTGGGGTTGATTCTTATCATTCCGATTGCATTGATCCTTGAGGGAATTCTTCCCGGGGTGGTGCAGCAGATGATCGTCAAACCGAACGAGTTGATCAAGGAAGAGCCGTTTATGCGGCATAACATTGCCATGACGAATGAGGCGTACGGCTTGACGGATATTACCGTCAAAGCCTTTTCAGCTCAGGATTCCATTACAGCGGAAGATTTGCGCAACAATGAAGACACCATCAATAACATCCGATTGTGGGATGGCCGTCCATTACTCAGCACCTATCAGCAAATTCAGGCGATTCGAACGTATTACTCTTTTTTAAATGTTGATGTGGATCGCTATGAAATTGACGGACATCTGCGGCAGGTAATGCTGGCGGCGCGGGAGTTAGAGCGGGAAAAACTCGCGGCGCGCGCTCAAACCTGGGTCAATACACGTTTAACGTTCACGCATGGCTACGGTATTGTTATGAATCCGGTCAATACATTTACCGCAGAAGGGTTGCCGGAATTGTTTATTCAAGATATTCCCCCGGTATCTTCCGTGAATCTGCCGCTTCTCAATACCGCCATCTACTATGGTGAACAGCGTCCGGGAGGAACCGCAGCCTTGCAGGAAAGAAGCGCAACACGCGCGATTACGGATGAAACCAGCGATTATGTGATTGTGCGTACCGAAAATCCCGAATTCGACTATCCGGCTGGCGAAGAAAACAAGGATGTATCCTATGAAGGCCGCGGGGGAATCTGGATGGGTTCCCTGTTCAGGCGCTTGCTCTTTGCCTGGGGGTTTCGTGAAATGAACATCCTGCTTACTGGCTCAACAACAGATGAAAGCCGCATCATGTTCCGGTGCAATATTCAGGATCGCATCCGCCATCTCGCGCCGTTTTTGGAATTAGATCAAGATCCCTATATTGTGCTGAGTGAAGGGCGGTTATTCTGGATTCAAGACGCCTATACGTTCACCGATAAATATCCCTATTCCGACCAGGTGCTGTACCGGGGCAGACCGATGAATTATATTCGCAACTCCGTGAAAATTGTAGTTGATGCGTATAATGGCAGTGTGGATTTCTACTTAATGGATCATAAAGATCCGTTGATCAAGACTTATCAGAACATTTTTCCGAGCATGTTTAAAGATTTTTCCGAGATGCCGGAAGATCTCAAAACACATATCCGCTATCCGCAGGATCTGTTTTACATTCAAATCGTCCAGTACAACACCTATCACATGCAAGATCCGAAAGTGTTTTACAACAAAGAGGATCTCTGGACAATTCCCAAAGAAAATTATGGGGGTGAAACCATCAATGTGGAACCCTATTACATCCAAATGCGACTGCCAGGCGAAGACCATTTAGAATTTATTCTGATGATTCCTTTGACGCCGAATAATAAAGATAATATGATTGCCTGGCTGGCGGCTCGCTGCGATGGGGAACATTACGGTGAATTGCTCGTGTACAAATTTCCCAAAGAAAAGCTGATTTACGGTCCGTCGCAGATCGAAGCGCGGATTAATCAGGATACGGTTATTTCGCAGCAATTCTCGTTATGGGATCAACGCGGATCGAACATCATTCGCGGCAACCTGATCGTGATCCCGATTGAAGATTCGATTTTATACGTGGAACCGGTCTACTTGAAAGCCGAACAGCGTGACTTGCCGGAACTGAAGCGTGTGATTGCCTCGTATGGCGGCGAGGTGATCATGGGATTAGACCTGCGGTCAACACTTGAAGCTGTGTTTGGCGGGAAATTGACGGAGACCGAACGGCAATTAGTGGATCAGATGCCGGGAGGCGTCCTTGAAGAAGGGGAACTGGCTCCGGTCATTCAGCAGCTTGTTACTCATTTTACCACAGCGCGTCAAAGCCTGGCGCAAGGTGATTGGCTGACATACGGCCAGGAGATGAATAAAGCAGAAGAACTGATCCGCAGACTACAGCAGCAATACGCTCCTGAACAATAGCAATACGGAGAAGACACCGGGGTTTTGACAAAAACCCGGTGTCTCTGTTCATAGTGATGCAGCGTTATACAGAAATTGAGCACACCGCCGATATTGGCATTGAGGTATATGGCGACACGTTGGAAGAACTGTTTCAAAACGCCGGATATGCCCTGTTTACCAGCATTGTCAATGTTGCTACCATTACCCCTACCGTCGTAAGAACCGTCAAGATCAATGGCGAAAATTTCGAAATGCTGCTGATGAATTGGCTGCGTGAGCTTCTCTATCTTTTTTCCGTGCATCAGGAAGTCTATGCTGAATTTATCCCGGATTCCCTTCGGAACGATGCGTTTGAGGCAACAATCAAAGGCGAACCGCTGGATCTGGACAAACACCAGTTTCATACAGAAATTAAAGCCGTTACCTATCATCAATTTTCTGTGATACGCGAAGATGGTTTTTGGAAAGCTCGCGTGATTTTTGACGTGTAACATGCGATAGAAACCGGGTTTTTTGAAAAAACCCGGTTTCCTCCTGCTGTTTTTCAACTTTTTCCTTGCCAAAATTCCGGGTTATGCAGTATTTATGTAAAAATTTCCCTGAAAGCGAACTTCGAAGAAGACAGACGAGGGAAGAGTATTTAGAGAACAGGACGCAACATCTTTTTCTCTCAAATCTCCGTTCCTCCTGTGAACGTGAAGAAATATTTTGCCCTGTGTGTTGATGACGATCAGGCGGTATTAAATCAGCTTGCCGCGCAATTAGAGGAGCATTTCCAATATTTTTGCGAGTTCGAATATGCTGAAAGTGCTGAAGAGGGCCTGGAAATTTATCGGGAATTAATGAGTAAGGGTCATCGTGTCTGGTTAATCGTGAGCGATCAGGTGATGCCGGGGATGCAGGGCGATGTTTTTCTGGCCAGTATTCACGAAATCGATCGCCAGGCGATCAAAGTGCTCTTAACCGGGCAGGCCGGCTTAGAATCAACCATTCGCGCGATTAATCACGCCGGATTAAATTACTACATTGAAAAGCCCTGGTCAAAACATGATTTAATCATGATCCTCGATCGCTTGCGCACCCAATATGAAATCACGATTGCGCAGCGTATTATGGCAATTGAGCGCGAGAAGTGGTTGAAAGAACTTTCGATCCTCTACGATATGAACCTGTTGTTCGCTTCTTCAATTGATTTGCGCGAAACGCTCAACACGGTATTTTATAATATTTTGAATATCATCCAGGCCGAAGCCGGATCGATTTTCCTCATGGATGACAAAACCAATGCTCTGGTTTGTCGGATTTGCCAGGGGCCCAAAGATATAACCGGTGTTACCGTGCCTTTTGGCGCTGGTATTGTGGGCTATGTCGCGCAAAGCCGCCAGGTTGATGTGACCACAGACGTCAAACGCGACCGACGGCATTTTCCGCAAATTGACGAGCAAAGCGGCTTTGTGACCAAATCCATGATCTCCGTGCCTTTAATTAGTAAGGATGAAGTGCTGGGAGTCATTCAGGTCATTAACAAAAAAGGTGGCAAAACCTTTTCGCAGGAAGATGTGAATTTACTGCAATCTTTGAGCAGCGGAGCAGCCTTAGCCCTCCAAAACGCCCGATATGCCCAACGTTTGCTGCAAGAAGAGCGGATTCGCAGCGAGTTGATGATCGCCCATCAGATTCAACAAGGTATTCTGCCCGGCCCCTTTGCAGGGCATCCGGCTATTCATTTTGAAGCCATGAATGAGCCGGCAAAAGACGTCGGCGGCGATTTCTATGACTATTTTCAAGTTAGTCCCAAAGAATTTGGGTTTATGATTGGCGATGTGTGCGGGAAAGGCGTCCCGGCCGCTATCTTCATGGCCAGTTCCCGCAGTATTGTGAAGTCTCAGGCTCTTGCCAACCCCGAGCCTGCCAATGTTATTCAATTGGCGAACCGCTTAATTGCTGAAGATGCCCAGCATGGCATGTTTGTTACCGTGTTTTATGGCGTGTACAATATTGAGACCCGGCTTCTCAAATTTATCAACGCCGGGCATACACTTCCGCTTTTGTACCGACCCTCAACGCGATCATGCGCCTCGTTGTTCAACACAAACTTTCCGCTGGGCGTTTTTGATCCTTTTAGCTTTCAACCATCGAAAATGCAACTCGAATCTGGCGATATACTGATTCTATATACCGATGGCGTAAACGAAGCGTTTAGCCCGATGCGCGAACAATTTGGAATGGAACGCCTGGTTCAGGTGATTTTGCAGTACGGTGATCGACCGCCTCAGGAATTGCGCAATCTGATTGTGGATACAGTGCATCGCTTCTCAGCGGATCAACTCCCAAATGACGATATTACTGTGTTGATTGTGAAAGTATGAAAGCGAGCGCATTGACGATCCTGAAAATATTACGCGAACACGGCTTTACCGCCCTGTTTGTCGGAGGGTGTGTACGGGATATGCTGATGGGCAAAGAACCCGGGGATTACGACATTGCCACCGATGCCTCGCCGGACCAGGTGATGCAGATTTTCCAGCGTACCGTTCCGGTCGGGGTACAATTTGGAATTGTGATTGTTCTGATGAAAGGAAGGAAATTCGAAGTCGCCCAATTCCGGAATACCACTGACCCAGCCAATTATTTGCGTGAAGATGCGTTGCACCGCGATTTTACTATTAACGGAATGTTTTACGATCCTGAGACGGAACAGGTATTTGATTATGTCGGCGGACAGCATGATATTGAGTGCAGGCTGATTCGCGGCATCGAAAGTCCTTACGATCGTTTTATTGAAGATCGGCTGCGTATGATGCGAGCCATCCGGCTGGCTGTGTATTGCGAGTATAAAATTGAATCGCAAACTTTTTCCGCTATCTGCGATCTTGCGCCTCAAATTTGTGATGTGAGCATTGAACGCATTCGTGAGGAGCTGGTGAAGATCTTACTCTCGCCGCATCCTGATCAAGGATTACATTTACTGAGTGAAACTGGCCTCTTAGATCATATTTTGCCAGAAGTGACAGCAATGAAAGGCGTTCCGCAGCCGGAACAGTTTCACCCTGAAGGCGATGTACTGACCCATACCTTGTTGATGTTGCAATATCTGCCTCAACGCCCTCCTGGAGGAACAAGAAAACAGGTTTCCCAGGAATTAGCTATGAGTGTCTTACTGCACGATGTTGGAAAACCGCAGACCTTTGCCGTAACAGATCGCATTCGTTTCCACAATCATGCCGAGGTTGGAGCTGAAATCGCGAAAAATATTTGTATCCGCCTTAAATTCTCGACAAAAGCGACTGAAAAAATTACGACCCTGGTGAAGGAGCATAGAAAGTTTAGTGATGTGGAACAGATGAAAACAAGCACGCTGAAACGTTTTTTGCGCCAGGAACATATCGCGGATCTGCTTGAGCTTCACAGACTCGACCGTTTATCCAGTCGTAGAAATTTAGATCACTATCACTTTTGCCTGACGAAACTGGAGGAATTCCGCCAGACAAAAGAGACCGTACCTCCATTACAGTTAATTTCCGGAGAAGACCTGATTCAACTGGGCCTTGTTCCTGGCCCGGTGTTTAAACAGATTCTTGAATATATTGAAGACGCCCAGTTAGAAGGAACGGTTTCGACCAGGCAACAAGCATTGGAACTTGTACAAGAAATTCAAGAGACGCTGCCCTTTGAGTAAAAAACGTCTTTGACAAACATTGTCGTATTGAACGAAGTTGAGAAGATTGGAGGTTCAGATTGCAGAATGAAAGAAACCAGAGAACTTGTGCTGCTCTCATTACTTGTGGCGTTAGCGGTGGTGCTGCGAGGCCTGGAAGGACTTATTCCCTCTCCTTTGCCCTGGGTGCGAATCGGCCTTGCAAATATTATGACGCTTCTGGCAATTCTGTTATTTGGGCTGAAAGCAGGTTTAGCGCTGACCATACTGCGCGTTTTGATCGCCTCGTTACTTTTTGGAACATTTCTCGCGCCAACGTTTCTGATTAGTCTGGCGGCCGGGATTAGCAGCACCCTGGTCATGGGAGCGGTCTTTCTTGCATTCGGGCGAGTGTTCAGCCCCATAGGTCTCAGCGTACTCGGTGGGTTTATCCACAATTTGACGCAGTTATGTACGGCATATCTGTTGATTGTCAAGCATCTCGAAATTTTTTACCTTTTTCCGATTTTGTCAGTGATTGGGATCCTTTCAGGATTTTTTAATGGCTGGGTGGTCACATTGCTTTATGAACGCCTGCACGACCAAATGGCGTATCTTTTGCCATTTCGACAGAACGTTCCGATGTAACGCACTGCAAAAATAAGGAGTGCCAGGGCTCGCCTTGGCAAGGAACGTCCAGCTTGCGCACTATAGGACAGGATTTCAGAAATATATAGACACGAGAAACCAGGTTTTAGGAAAAAACCTGGTTTCTTCGTCGTACCTCATGTATGCGTATTTCCGAAACTCTGGACTAGCTTTTTCTGTGTATAGGAGATCATATTTATGGAATTTCAAAAAATAGAAGATATTGTCAGTGCATATCGCCGGCAGTTTGATAGCAGTCCGGCCATGCTGGTCAGCGCTCCGGGAAGAGTAAATTTGATTGGTGAACACACCGATTATAACGACGGATTTGTGCTGCCCATGGCGATTGATAAACAGATTGTGATTGGCGGAACATTACGAGAGGATGCACACGTTCGCGTGTATTCGCTGAATTTTGAAGAACTGGCAGAATTTTCATTGGAGATGCTTGTCAATACCCATAGCTGGGGTGATTACTTGAAAGGTGTGATGTGCGAGTTTCTCAACTCCGGGTACGCCCTCAAAGGGTTCGATGCGGTTATCGGCGGGAATGTTCCGCGCGGGGCCGGGCTGAGCAGTTCAGCCGCTATTGAAGTGGCAACCGCATTTTTCCTGACGCAGTTACACGATATCTCCATGCCGCCCGAACAGATGGCGAAACTCTGTCAACGCGCAGAAAACCTATTTGTCGGGGTGAACTGCGGCATCATGGATCAGTTTATTTCTCGTCTGGGCCAACAGGATCATGCCTTATTTTTGGATTGCCGGGATCTGAGTTATCAACAGATTCCGTTTCAACTCGAAGGGTATACGCTTGTGATCTGTAATTCCAATGTGGAACGAAAACTCGTGGACTCTGCCTATAATGAACGTCGCGCGCAATGTGAAGAAGGGGTAGGCCGCTTACAAATCCGTATTCCTCATATCACGGCGTTACGCGATGTGTCTTCGGCCCAACTCGCAGAACACGCAGACTTGCTGCCCCCCCTTGTTTATCAACGCTGTCGTCATGTGATCACCGAAAACGAACGAGTAATGGAAGCCGCTCAGGTCTTACAATCTGGTAATCTGGAACGATTCGGCGGATTGCTCAATCAATCGCATGACAGTTTGCGTGATGATTATGAAGTGAGTTGTCGCGAACTTGACATTCTGGTGGAGATTGCGCGAGGAATTGACGGAACACTAGGGGCTAGAATGACCGGAGCCGGATTTGGCGGCTGCATGATCAGCCTGGTGAGTACTGCTGATCTTAAACACTTTCAGACCGTGCTTTTGACAGAATACGCAAATCGAACAGGTATTCAGGTCGATATATACACCTCAACCGCTCAGGACGGGGCGCGGGTCGAATCCCTGTGAAATAAACCCTGGAAATCCTATATTATGGCCTTGAACAAACACGAGTTACTCAAATGTACTGACGAGGCGGTCAGCGCCGAAACAAAGGATGAAAATCGCATCTTTGCTTATTTTCATGATTGCTGTCAATTAGGACTGGAAATCCTCCCGTTCGATCTGAACAAAAGCCAGGAAACCTGCGAATTTGAGGGCGACCGACAGTTGCGTATCGGATTTTCAGCGATTGCCTCGGGGAATCAACCGTTTATAGAAGATATTCTGGCTGAACGCCAGAAGCATGGGGGATTTCGATCATTTCAAGACTTTTGCGAACGGCTTGACCTTGATACGTTTCCGGAACATTTTTGGGAACGCAGCATCGAGGCCGGAGCTTTCGATACCACGGGAGAGTCGCGAGCACGTTTATTCGCAGGATATGAACGAATTCTTCAGGGTGTTCGCAAAGCCAAAGCTGACCGGGCGTTGCAGCAAATCAGTTTATTTGCGACAACGCCAGGACAAAGTGTTCCAATCGAACTCCCCAGGGTGGATGAATGGACTGAAGAAGAACGGATTGAGCACGAAAGGCACGGATTGGGATTTTCGTTCAGCGCGTATCTGCAACAACAGGAGGAACTCGCGTCAGACTCTTCTGAAGAATCGCCTCATGAAATACTGCCACTGAATATTGCGGAAGCTGCCGTTTACAACGAAGCTGACGACACACTCAGTGAGAATGACGACTTGCCGCATCCACCAACAGCAATGATCCCCTCTTCGACGGTAGAGAATCCTTTAGAGTCTGCTGTTTCCGCGCAACCGTCTTCTTTATCTGAAGAAGTTCCCTTGACGGAGGAAAAGGGGGAAGATGAGAGCATAACGACAGACTTGTCAAAGACACTGATCATTCAACTATCCACTCAGACAATTACAGAACAAACCTTACTTGCTCTGCGTGATCTTCTGGAACAATTTCATGGCGATGTGGATGTGCTGCTTGAGTTTAGCGATCCTTCCAATGAGAAAATACTTGTAAAGACAGATGCACGCTATGCCGTGCATATCTCTGAGAGCTTGATTGAAGCCATCGCCGTGCTCTGTGGTCAGCATGCTGTTCGAATAGTGCGAGTTTGAGAAACGTAGCAAATTTTTTGAGATTAGTCACTCGTCCAGAGTTTCAAAAATACGTAGGCATGAGGCACGACGAAGAAACCAGGCTTTTTCCTAAAAACCTGGTTTCTCGTGTAGAGTTATTTCTGAAATCATGTACTAGGGTGTCACCGTAAATTCTTTAACGGCCAGAATTTCCTTTTCATTATTTGTGGTAATTACCACTTTCCATTTCCCTAAAGATTCTTCCGGTTTAAACGTTTTCTCGCTCCAGGTTCGCATCGAGGCATATCTGAGCCTCAACGTTACTCTGGCCACTACTTTTCCTTCCCGGTAATAGATGTGCTTGATCGTTTTCGGAGGGGTTACTCCAGAGACCTGTATCCAGGTATAAACCTTTCCAACCTCAGCAAGCGAAAACGTGGATGCAGCATTAACTGGATCGCGATTCGTAATTTTTGAGCAAATCACGACCTGATCCAATTTGATCGCAGAAGATTTCGCGACGACTTCGGAAGAACCATCGCGCTCATTCTTATCTTCCGTTTTTTTCTTGGTCTCGGATTGTTCGTCAACCTTCTGTTCAGGTTCACTCTCCTCGTTTTGCTTGGGTTTTCGGGTCTTTTTTTCTGATACGGCGGTCGTCGGCGTTATAGCCGGCTTCTCTTCAGTTTCCTCCTTTGAAGAGACAGGGGAAGGCTGGGGCGTGGCTTGTGCTTTTACTGTGGACGTAGGTGTTGGTGTTGAAAGCGGCGTCGGGAGAGGAATCAGTTCTTTTTCTGTCGTTTCTGTTTCAGCATTCTCTTCGGATGGCGAAGTTAATGATCGCGTTAGCGTCGAAAGGATTGGAGCTTCCTCAGAAGAAGGAGTCGGAGAAAGTTGGTCTTCGTTTACGAGCGGAAATTCTTCAGGAAAAAGATCGGATTCCGGGGTCGGCGTTGAAGTCGGAGTCACTGTGGCGTCAATTCTAATTGGCAATGCGGCATCGCTTGCAGGACCTGAAAGGCGTTCCCCTATGCCGTCGTCTCCTCCTCCGCAACCTGACAAATATCCTGCAAGCAGCAGGCATACGCTGAAGAGGAGTTTCTTTCCTTTTTTCCATGTGATTATGGATAAAAATAACTGGCTCACGTTTATCCTCATTGACAATTTATGTTAGCGACTTCTATATACCTCTATACATTTACATATCATTTAATTGTAGATACCTGAGTCCCTCTTTTCCTGTCAAGAAATAAATGGATTGTAAACTTCCCAAAATATAAAAAAATTTGCAACCATCCCAAAAAATAGATGATTATCACGGGTTGTCAACCAGTAAAAATCTATATTTTATAATCTCGGTGTCGGGAAAAATCACAAATTTTCCATCATTCTCTATTTTCTTGACAACCGCAGCCATCTTTGTTGTTATTTTGAGAATGAATTTTCACAATTCCCAACATGCAATCGAATCCGTTTCGCTCCATTTCCGAAACCTCAGGAGGAGGGTACGTGTATGAAAATTTTAGGCAATATGCTTCTCGCTCAGGAAGCTCATGCAGAGATCGTCATCGGGAATACGGCGTTAGTCAGAGCCATGCTTGAAGCCGGCACGCGAGTGATAACCTCGTATCCGGGGTCTCCGACTCCTGAAATTGCTGCGGCGATTCAAAGTATTCCTCAACGGCAGCGTTTTTTTCATTTTGAATTTTCTACAAATGAAAAAGTCGCGACGGAGGTGGCGTATGGAGCCGCATTGAACGGTCATCTTTCCACCGTATTTTTCAAAAGTGTAGGACTGAATGTGGCGACTGATACTTTTGTGCAATTAGCTCACATGCATATTTTAGGCGGGATGATCCTTGTGCTTGGCGATGATCCAGGCATCAATTCATCTCAAAACGAACAAGATAACCGCCATTATGCTCTAATGAGTTATACCCCGGTTTTCGAACCAGCGAATCCGGCGGAAGTCTATCATTTCTATAAAGAAGCGGCCAGACTGGCGCGGGACAAACACATCCCTGTGATCGTTAGATTGACGACGCACGTATGTCATGCCAAAGAAAAAGTGGCGTTTGCTGCCTGGACTCCAACCCCCTTTGATACTGCGCCGCGCTTTGACGTCGCGAATGGTCCGTATATTCCGATCACCTCAAAAGTCTTTCCGATGAAACGGCAGGCTCTAAAAAATCTTGCTGAGATGCATGTATATTCAGATCGTTCGGATCTCCATCAATTGGACGATCATGCCAACTGCCAGCGCGGCATTATCACCATGGGCTTACCCTATCTGTCGCTGCTGGATGTGCTTGAAGATGTTCAGAATAAACCGGATATTCTCAAATTAGCGATCGTCCATCCCATCCCGCGCCAGCGGATTCAGGCTTTTCTGCAAGCCCATGCTGAGATCAAAATTCTGGAAGAATTGGATGATATCCTGGAAAAAGAGATCAAGGCCCTGGCCTATGATGCTGGACTCTCAACGCGCATTTTGGGCAAGCTCGATCCGGAAGACTGGATCGGAGAATATACGCCTGATAAAGTGGCGGAAGTCTTGCGGCGGACCTGGCCGGATTTGCTGCCTTTCCCGCTTCAAGAAAGGGTCGAACGTCCTTCCGTTCCCGAACGTCCGGCGCAGATGTGCCCGGGCTGCGGACATCGCAGTGCGTTTTATGCGATCAAACAGGCCCTGAATGCGACCGACATTACTGTGGCTGACATCGGCTGTCATACCCTCGGATTTCTGCCGCCCTATGAGGTTGGCCAGGCACTAATGTGTATGGGGGCGTCAACCGGGATCGGCGCCGGTTTATCCCTGTTTCAAGAGTCCCGCAAGGTAGTGGCTTTCCTGGGTGATTCGACCTTGTTCCATGCCGGATTACCGGCGATTATCAATGCCTTATTCAACAAACATCATATTACGTTGATTCTTATGGAAAATGGCACGACCGCTATGACCGGGCATCAGGATCATCCCGGCTCAGGCCGCAATGTGAATGAGATGACAGAAAAAATTCCGGTTCGTCAGGTCCTGGAAGGACTTGGCGTAAAACACATTTATGAAGTGGATACCTATCAGCAAACCAAATTGACAGAGCTTGTCAAACAAGCCCTCGCTGACGACGCGTTCAGCGTGGTGATTGCGAAACATCCCTGCATGTTGAAATTTACTCGCGCACAGCGCAAAAAATCAGACTATACTCTGCGACAGGTTGCCATTGATCAGGAAATCTGCGAGCAGATGTATGAATGTATTGAACAATTTGCCTGTCCCACGTTTACCCGCTTACAAGACGGACGGATTGAAGTCAACCCCGACCTTTGTATCGGCGACGGATCCTGCGTGCAACTCTGCCCGGTCAAAGCAATCACTGTTCCTAAAAACGTATGGCCTGCTTGATGAAAGCCATTGTCCGGATGGTTTCCATGAACCAGGTATATTCACGGCAATGAACACATATAATATTTATATTACCGGCGTTGGCGGCCAGGGGATTGGCCTGCTGAGTGAAGTTTTACTGCGCGCCGCGGACCATGCCGGCTTGCAGGCTAAAGGTGTTGATACCCACGGTCTGGCCCAACGCGGCGGGATAGTGGTCTCGCATCTGCGAATTGGCGACCAGGCGCATTCTCCGCTTATTCGGGAAGGACAGGCCGATCTTGTCGTCGCGCTCGAACGACATGAAGCCTTACGCGCACTGAACACATTTCTTAAAGATGGCGGAACCCTCATTTATTATAATACGGTCTGGCAGCCGTTGGAGGTGAGGCTCAATCAGGCAAAAGAAATCAGCGCAGCGCTTGTGAGTGAAGCATGTCAACGACGTCATATCAGAGAAATCAGGGTCTTTCAGGCAGATCTGGCAGATGTGCGCATGCAGAATATCGTCCTGTTAGCTCACATCAACCAATATCACCTGCTTCCAGGGGTTTCGACAAACCACTACACCCAGGCCCTGGAGGATTTACTGGCCGGATCGCTGTTAACAATAAACAAACAGCTCTTTGAAAATATTCAACGTGAGTCAGAACCTTGAACCGGATAAATCACATCGCCGTTTTCGAACACTTTGAGTTCATTCAACTGAAAAGGTATCCATTTTCCATCTGTAACGGGACTGAGCGGGTTAGTTGCGATGATGGCCGCGCTTTCATCGGAAATTTTATCGAGCAACTGCACAGTCATGCCGTCGGATTGGTCGAGCACCGCTAATTTCTGATGCGGCGGACGCCGGATAAGATACCACATCCCGGAGCCTCGCGCCGCTGTATGTCCGCCATAAAAGGCGTACATGCGATACCCGTCGCACAGAATACAATTCAAGCTGTCAGGATGCGCTCGACTCAAAGCTGTCGCAGATTCTTCAATAATTCGAATTTTTTCTTCAAGCGATAAGCTAAAACCGTTTTCAACATATTGCTGGCGTAATTGTTCAACCAAATAGCAGAAGATATGTTCAGAATCTGTATTCCCATGGGGCTTTAAGACAGATTGGAAACGGGGATCGTTTTTAATTTCTCTCATGGTGCCGCTATGGGCAAAAATCCAGGATTTTTCCTGATCCGCATCGGGACGAGGATCGAGCATCAGTTGAAACGGATGAGTATTCAAAGGCACTTGCGTTCCTATGCTGGCGAGACGAAAATGGGAAATGAACAGATTGCTGCTGATATACCCATATTTCAAAAAATAATTAAAAATACTTTCACGGGCCGAGACAGGCTCCTTAATAATCGTGGCAAACGGTGGTTGATCCACATTGCCGGTACGATAGAATCCGACTCCCCACCCGCTTTCCTCCAGGGAATTGCGCTCAGATAATTTAGTAAAGGAAAACGAAATATTCACGGTTTTATCACAACATAATCCGAATAATTCACTCATGCTGCCCTCTCATGATTGGAATAAACATAGTGTAAACTGACATTGGAATTTTGTTTCAAGTCTCTAAAAAAAACAACACCTTGTCAACAGAAAAATAATGGTATCTTATGACGAGAGTTCTGAGGACCGTGAAAGGTCGGTTTTAGCCGCGACAATAGCGCGATGTGGCGTGACGCACAATAAGGAGTTCAGTTTTCATCCACGTTCCTATACAAAAAGCGGCTGCGCCAGAGGTTTAACCTCTAGATCAGGCACCTCAGCCAGAGTTCGGATGACCGTCTGGCGGATGTGTTCTAGCTCTGCCTTCCCGTCAGGCGAGAAGGTGTTCAGGAGCAAGCGTGAGATATGATTCGCCAGCCATTGCTGCACGAAAGGCAGCGGAATTGCCAGACGCCTGCAAGGCCAGATCATCATATCGGCGACGAGTTGAATCCGGTTCAACATGCCAAAGGTCGAAATCGGCTGTTCATTTAACGTACTGCGATTCACCACCCCCAGCAATGCGCCGTGTTCCAACGCCTCGACTACCATCACGGCTTCACAGGCATGGCGATAATAACATGTTTCAGATAATCCCATTACGTGCGGCGGCTTCAAAAAAACCGCTTCAGCCGTAGGGGCGCTGAAGAGTTTATACCCGGAATGAAAATCCGGAAATTCATCAACCATATTTGCAAATTCCAGAGCCAAAGGACGTCCGGTGATCACAGCGTGATACATGAGCGCGTCCAACAGCATCCGGTCGCACAATTCTTCCAGCTCGCCCCGCAAAAACCCCATTGGGCGGTGGCGCGACATCCGGCGCCCCAGAATGAGAAGTTGATCTGTGCCCTTCCAATTCTGAATATGGTGGGCCGCCCGCACAAAATTCATGAGTTCGTTTCCAAAATGGTCGCCATCCTGATCAACGACCGCCAGATATTTCCACGTTTTTTGGTCTAACAGCCGGCGAACACCTTGCGCCGCTCCTTGCAATTTTCCGCGATTCACCGCACTCACACACCAGGAGACCCGATAGGTTTTGGCAAGGGTTTCCACAATGTCAGCCCCACACTGTTCTCCATCTACACTCAGGCAGATACTTGCCGGATCATCTACTTGCTCGCAATACATTCGTACGGTATCATGTAATAATTCCCTGCCTTTTTGCACATTCAGCCCTTCAGGAAAATACACCGAGATCACGATTCCGGTATCGCGACGCATGAGTCTCCGTACTCGTTCATAAGAATCCGCAGGCAGCATGGTTTCACCTCAACATGTATGTGATGATAAATCAGTTTTTGCCAATTTTGACGAACCGAAAAAACAGGAGTGTCACATGTGTAATGAATAGGGGGCAGGATGAGGGCTGTTTCCTGGTCTGTCAAGAAAAAACGGGAATTTTCACTTGACAAATTCCTGCGAGAGCGTGGGAACACCTTGGCATCACAAGTTTTTCTTCATCCGTTTTTTTCTTTAATCCGTTGTTGTATAACAACCCGAAAGGATTCTCCATGCCATTTCTCGGTGAATTGAGCGCCTTAGGGGCGGCGTCGCTGTGGGCGGTGACCTCCATGATTTTTGCGAAAGTGACGGTAAAAATCGGGTCGGTGCAGGCGAATATCGCGCGCATGATGGTTGCCACGCTCCTCTTTGCGATCTCGGTTGTCTTATTTCGTTTGCCAATCAATCTGTCATTCACGCAGATTCAATATTTGTTTGTGAGTGCGATGTTAGGTCTGGTATTCGGGGATACATATTTATTTAAGGGCTTTCAAACCATCGGAGCGCGGTTGAGTATGCTTATCATGTCGCTATCTCCGGCAATTGCTGCGTTCCTGGCTTATCTTTTTCTGGGCGAAACCCTCTCAATATGGGGAATCTTTGGGATATTCCTTACGCTTTGCGGTGTGGCCCTAGTGGTATTTGATCGCACAGGTCCTGTGCCAGCCTTGCCCCTGAACAGAATCGGGATACTCTATGCGCTGATGGGCGCATTCGGACAGGGAGCAGGTCTGATTTTTGCCAAACTGGCTTTTACTGAAGGGCCGATTCATGGCATGGTGGCCTCAGCCATCAGAATTGCCAGCGCTGTGCTCGTGTTATTGCCCCTTTCACTCCTTAGGCGGCGAACTCAAAATCCGCTGACGGTCTTAAGGCAGGACCGAACCATTTTCCTGTGTTTATTGACCGCTTCTGTGTTCGGAACATATCTGGGGATTACGCTTAGTCTGGTCGCTGTGGCGTATGCCAAAGTCGGGATTGCTTCAACTTTGATTGCAACGTCGCCAGTGTTAATGCTGCCGATAGTGCGTCTTGCATATCATGACCGGCTTTCGTGGAAAGCGGTGGCCGGCGCGTTTCTCGCGATTACAGGGGTGGCGATTCTTTTTTTGACCTGACGCATCAGAAAAACCGGGTTTCTCCAAGAAACCCGGTTTTTAACTTTGGACGTCGGTTTGAAAGAAGGCGACAGCATGTTCCAGGCGTTCTGCCTGTTGCTGCAACTCTGCGGCGATAGCGCTCAATTGTTCAGAAACAGCAGCATTTTGCTGGGTAATCTGATCGAGTTGCTGCATGGCCCGATTGACTTGCTCTGCTCCCAGGTATTGTTCCTGACTTGCTGCGCTGATTTCCTGCACTAATTCAGCGGTTTTTTGAATAATTGGCGCCAGATGGGTCAAGCGAATTCCCCCCTGCTCAACAAGCTCCATACTGGAATTTACCAGCGCAGCAATTTGCAGCGCGGCCTCACGACTCTGAATCGCAAGACTGCGGACTTCTGAGGCGACAACAGCGAACCCCTTGCCCTGTTCGCCGGCTCTGGCCGCTTCAATGGTCGCATTCATTGAGAGAAGATGAGTCTGTCCGGCAATATCATCAATGATGCTTATTTTTTCGGCCATATTCTGCATAGCAATTAAGGTGTTTTTTATGGCGATTTCCGCTTCTCGCGCCTCTTGTGAGGCTTGTAGGGCAATCTCTCCGGTCTGTTCGGCATTCTCGGTATTGTGCTTGATATTCATGACCATTTGTTCGATTGAAGCGGCGGTTTCTTCTGTAGCGGCTGATTGTTCCGCATTCCCTGCTGCCATTTCTGACACACGCGTATGAATTTCCTGACTATTCACGGTCACTGTTTTTGAAACCGACTTGACTCCGCTAATCACCTCTTGCAATTGCGCAATCATTTCTTTGAGAGCCTGAAGTAATCTGCCGATTTCATTGTTTGACGTCCCGTTCATAATCTGAACTCGGATGTTACCATCAGCGATTTTTCTAAGGATCTGGACAAGATGGCGTAAGGGATTCGAAATATTTCGACGAATCAAGATTACGACCACACAACATTCAACTAACACGATGAACACCAGGTTTCGAATCAGGCTGGTCAGAGATTGTTGAACCTGACTCCGGACAAATTGTCGTGAAAAGATCATTTCAAGGCGGCCTAATTCGTCGCCCTGATAGACAATCGGGATTTCTCGGAGTACCGCGTTGGCATATTCAGGGAACTGTCTGTCTTCTTGTAAAAAATCGTGAATATCATGGGTTTGCGGATCTTTACCGGTGTGGAGAATAGCTTCTTTTCCTTCCATAATTTTGATAGCAAAAATTTCTTGATCGCTCAAATAGGAGGCTGCAATATTTTTGACCGGATCAAGATTCATAAAAAACAAAAATTCTCCAAGCATGAGAGCGAGTGCCTGCAAGGAGCTTTCTTCCTTTGTATCAAGAAAATGCATGAATTGTTTTCTACGCTGCATATTCTCCAGAATTCCGAATGCCGCCATCATTACGATAAGAACAACCGCTATTTCCACTGCAAGTTTTGCGCTGATATTCCTCATAACCTCTATCCTTTCCTTTGTCATGAAACGGAACATGTCTATCACAGACTTACGCACTACCCCCTCAATCTTCCCCGTAAACGGCAGGGCTGTTAAGTTCTACCCCCTCAGTCCCCCCGCAAGCGCGGGAAGGCGATCCGTTTCCCCTCGCTTGCGGGGGGAATAAGGGGGGTACACAGGTTCTCTCTGCGAGAACTTCACAACCCTCCTCGAAGGGAGGGAGTCTCTCCCCTCTTCTTCGGAGAGGGGCCGGGGGTGAGGTTCTTTTTAGGAGAACTTCACAGCCCTGTCCGCTTACGAGAGGATAAAAAAAGGGGGAGGTGCATAAGTCCTATATCATTTCTCGTGATGTTTTCAAGGTGTCAGTTATATCGTCAGTTATATCATACGATAAATGGTCAGAATGATCAAGAATAAGCTTGCTGATTTTGTCCACTTTCATCTAATAATCCTCTTGACAAAGAATTAATAGTGCAGAAAAAAGTAGTTTGTCGTCCGTTTTATTCGAAATAATAAATGTCGAGATGACCGGATAGATTTGTCGCCAGTGGTCATTACGTGTGCGGCAATTTAGGCGGTTCAAAACGCTGATCAGGAGGAATCGGAATGATGAAAAAATTGTTCAGTGTATGGTGTGTGATGATTTTCAGTCTACTTGCTGTACAGGGGTTTGCAGACTACAGTAAAGAGCAGGTTGCCAATGTGATGCAAGCGAATGCAGTCAATATGGGGGCATTAAAAAAAGCTACAGACAACAACGATTTTTTTATGGCCGCGGAGACGCTGATGGATATTGCGAAAGCCATGAAATCTCTTGAAACCATGACGCCTCCGAAGGGATCAAAAGAAGAATGGGATAAAAACCATCAGATGCTGATTAATATGGCTCTGAAAGGCATTGGGGCCTGCGGGGATCAAGACAGTGATAAGTTAAATGAATATATCGGTGAAATTAACAAACTGATCAAAGAAGGACATGGAATGTTCAAATAATTCCGGACTCTCGCGTGTGATAGCAGCCCATACGTGATGTTAGTATGGGCTGTTCTTTCCATGGCGGAACACTGTATATGCCGAAACAACAGTTTGTGCTCCTTGATCGGGACGGAACGATAATAGCCGAACGATCCTATCTTTCCGATCCGGATCAGGTTGAACTTTTACCAGGGACAGTTGAGGGCTTGCGCCGCTTGCAACGCATGGGATGTGGGCTGGTCGTTATTACGAACCAGTCCGGCATTGGCCGGGGATATTTTACCGAAACGCAGCTCGCCCGCATTCATGAGCGCATGAAGGCTTTGCTGGCGAGAGAACAGGTCAGGCTGGATGGTATTTATATTTGTCCTCACCGACCTGAAGAGCATTGTTCTTGTCGGAAACCGGAACCCGGATTGGTCTTCGCGGCAGCGGTCGATATGGATTTTGAGCCGTCAGAGTGTCTTGTGATTGGTGACAAGCCTTCTGACATTGAATTAGGGCGACGAATTCAAGCGACAACCTTCCTTGTGCGCACCGGTTATGGGAATCAAACTGCGAGCGAATCCGCCTGTCAGCCGGATTATATCGTTGATGATCTGAATGCCGCATCACAGATAATTAAAAAACAATTGCCATCTAACCAGGAACAAGAGGACATATAGATGAAAGCATATTTTTCGTTAAGAATGAAAGTTGCTTTAGGAGTGATATGGAGTATTTTCGTCCTCTGGAAGTTTTTTCATAATTTTCCGCTTTTTAATGTGTTAGAAGTGCTTCAAAACGGATTTCTTTTGCTTGTACTGCTGATATTTTTTACAGCTTTAGGAAAGCGAGTGCTTCGGTTTTTTCATGTTTCATTGGCTTCTTTCTCTGAAGAGGTAAGTTATTCTTTTGGACTGGGAACAGGAATTGTTATTTTTTTTCTCATTGGATTGGCAGCAACAGGAGTTTTATATCGAATCGTTATTCTCCTTGCTATCCTTTTTGGGGCAGGAGGTGTTTATACAGAAATGAAATCTCTTTGTCTTCGGAGTTATAACGTGCTTGTCTCTTTGAATGAAAAAAAATGCGCTTTTCCGGAAAGTTTTTTCACTCTTCTTATCTGTATAGCTATTTGCGTCACATTTTTTGCCGCAGCCACGCCTCCATTTTTTTTCGATGCGCTGACATATCATTTAGCCGTTCCTCAAAAATATCTTCAATACCATGGTTTTCATTTTCTTCCTCATCATTATTATTCGAATTTTCCGGCGAATATGGGGATGTTGTTTCTGGTGGGATTGAGTTTCTCGGGAGGGATGTTAGCTCACCTGCTTTCCTGGATATATGCCCCCATAACTGCGCTTTTAGTTTATGCCTTTACCAAGACTCGGTGGGGGAACTCGGTTGCCATCACAGCGGCAAGTATAGTCTTATTTGTTCCGGGCGTTTTGATCGCTTCAATTCTGACTTCCGTAGACAATGCCATGATGTTTTATGGATTTTTGAGTTTTTCGGCATTGTTTTCCTGGTTTGCAACACGACAAAAATGCTGGTTTGTCCTGTCAGGCATTTTTTGCGGCTTAGCGGTTGGAAGTAAATATACGGTAATTGTCGTTACATTTTTTGCTTTGGAACTTATTTTTTTTCTGCATGAATATTTTTTTGAAAAAGATTCCTTGTTATCTGTGTTACGCAAAATGGTTCTGCTTGGACTGATTGTTTTAGCAATTGCGTCGCCCTGGTTCATTAAAAATGCTCTCTATACTGGAAATCCCGTGTTTCCGTTTTTTAACTCCATCTTTGGAGTTCAAGGATTTGACTCTCTTGGGTATGGTCAAACCGTCTCTCGTCGAATCCCAACAAGCAGAGATTGGCTTGAGCGGATAGGATCTTACTATCTGGCGGCTCCCTGGACTGTAACCATGACGATAACCGGCGCTGCAGGGATATCGGGTATCCTCTTTTTCCTCGGCTTCCCCCTGGTATTTGGTCTCAAAAAGATAGAACGCAGCATTCAGTATCTCTTGATTGCCTCAGGCAGTTCATTTCTTCTATGGATACTGTTTCTTCCACGGGTATTGCGCTATGCGTTTCCGATTTTTCCCCTTGCCAGCATCGTCCTGGCCTACGCGTTTTGGCATGTTCCCGCCTCTCGTTCTGGCAGAATAATGCTTCTGGCTGGATTGAGTTTGATTCTCCTTTATCATTTCGGACTTTTTTTTCGAGAAACCTCGATCCAATCATTAACGTATTTATTTCCCCATGCCTCAAAAGAAGAATTTCTCATAGATCATGGGGTAAATTCGTATCCAGCTCTTGAATACATTAACACCGAGACTCCTTTGGATTCCAAAATTCTGTTTGTCGGGGAAATGCGAGGATTTTATTGTGAACGTGCATATGAACTGCAAGTGGTGCACGGCGATGAAGATATTTTTTTACAGCAGCTTATTTTTCATGCCGATTCTATTGAGAACGTTCTTCAAGAATTAGAGCAGCAGCGATTTTCCCATCTTTTGGTGAACATCACTGAAATGCAGCGGATTGCTCGAGAGTTCCTGAAGCGAGATTCATTTTTCTATTTTTCTGAGCATAAGCGGCAACAGATGCTTCAGGAGTTCTTTTCAGAACGATATTTGCGCCCGATATTTTCAAAGTATCAGGTGACAGTCTATGAAATTCTTTATCCGGGAAGATCGTGAGCTATGCAGGAGAAAAATATGAATACGTCAATAGCCGGAAAAGAGGGACTTTCAATCATTATTCCGGTGTACAATGAAGAAATCGCGATCCGGCCAACACTTGTTGAGCTGCAAGAGACGTTATCCTCTTCCGAGATCCCATTTTATGAAATTCTGGTAGTGGATGATGGATCTTCTGATCATACGGTTCAGGAGATTCAAGCAGCACACATTTCATGCCAGATCATAACGCATAAACACAATAAAGGCTACGGAGCTTCCATCAAAACAGGCCTGCGGCAGGCTGCATACAATACAATCGTTATTACGGATGCGGACGGAACCTACCCGAACCAGAAAATTCCTGAGATGTATACATATTATCAGCAGCATCAATTAGATATGCTCATTGGGGCCAGAACTGGTAAGCATGTCAGCTATCCATTGATCAAAAAAATTCCGAAATTTTTTATTACCGCGCTGGCCAATTATATTGCTGATACGAAAATTTTGGATATTAATTCCGGTTTACGTATTTTTGATAAGGAGATTGCTCTGCAATTTTTTACGCTCTATCCCAATGGATTTTCTTTTACAATCACAATCACGATGGGGATGCTTTGCAATGGGTATGAGGTTGACTATTTTCCGATTGACTATTTTGCGCGGCAGGGAAAGTCGAAAATTTCCCCGGTCAAAGATACTTTAGGATTTTTCAGCTTACTAAGTCGGATCACTGTCTTTTTTAATCCATTGAAATTTTTCTTACCCTTTGTCGGAATCCTTGCCCTTATTTCTCTGGGGGTGTTTATTCGCGACGTCTTCATTGTGTTCGACTTATCGCAAAGTGCAGTTCTTTTCCCGATTCTGACGCTCTTAGTTTTTTTTATGGGACTCATAGCCGATATGATTTCCAAAAAGTTATAAAGCATGAACAACAAGAACGAGTATGAAAGAACGGTTAAGGATCGGAATTTATTTAATCAGATAGCTGCAACGTATATCAAAAAAGATTGTTACCCGGCCTCACAGCGAGCAAGAAAGATGAGACTGGTCCAAACACTACGTCATTGTCGCCGCAATACGGGTGACCTCGATATCCTGGAGGTCGGCTGCGGGGCTGGTTTTGCCGCTGAATATTTGTCAGGATTCTATCGTTCCTATACCGGCATCGATCATTCTGAGGAGCTTATTCGATATGCCACCTTCAAACACACGCATTCAAATGTCACATTTTATGCTCAGGATTTTTATCAGTTTTCTCCACCGCACCCATACCATCTTATCTTTATGATTGGCGTTTTGCATCACATGCCAGATATCCCTGCCACAGTAAAAAAGTGCTGCTCACTGATAAAACCGGGAGGGATGCTGATTGTTAATGAGCCTCACTCTGCTAATATGGTCTTGCATACGTTCAGGAAAATCCGGACAAAAATAGATCGAGCATATTCGGACGAACAAGAAGAGCTAACAGAAGTAGAACTTACGTCACTTTTTCGGCAGGCAGGCTTAACCCGCGTAAATTGTTTGCCACAAGGTTTTTTTTCAACGCCTTTTGCAGAAGTTATCATTCAGCCGCAAATCCTCTCAAATATCTTCAGTCGATGTGCGTGTTCACTTGACGCAGTATTAGAACGTTTACCCTATAATGTCCTCAAAAAAATTTCCTGGAATATTATTGTACAAGGGGAAAAAAAGGCGTAAGCTGATCAATGCCGCCATTTTCTTGATTTCCTGGATTAACATCTCTTGACAAACAAGCGAATGTGATGAATAATACCCTCAATTCGTTTTTTTTATTATCCGCACACTGTTCGTCCTGGAAAAAAGGAGGGGAAATTTATGAAGAGAAACTCAATTCGCAAGATTAGCATCTGCCTGGCGTTTTTTGTGATTTTCGGTGTTTCGTTTATGGGGGAAGCCCAGCAGAATCAAGAACTGTTGCTATCAAAATTGTCAGGATTGCCAGAAATTACGATGTCAGAAGAATTATTGCCTGGCGGCGCAATTGCCTATTTACGCGCCAATAACATCCAAACGCTCCTGGGTAACCTTGACAGTCTGATCACGTCGTTTGTTCCGGAAAAAATTCTGCCGCCGGAGTTACAATCCATCTTTGCGAATCCCCAGCCACTCATCACTTTGTTGACAAGCCAGGCTTTTGGAGAACCAATGGAGGTCAGCCAGCTTTCCGCGATGTTTGGGATTGCGTTAGACCGTCCGGTAAGCGTTGCGCTCTATCCTATGTCGCCAGAGAAAGGGTTGGTTTTCAGTCTGCCGATCTCCAATCCGGAAGTACTGACGAATATGCTGCAAAATATCCTGACGCCTGAAACCATCGAGCAAGGCAGTATTGGGAATGTCACATACTATCGAGTGACCACCTGGAACCTGGAGCCGTTGCGAGAAGTGTATCTCATGGCAACGAATACAACAGTGTTTCTGTGTGCGTCGCTTGAAACAGCGCAAATGCTTGTCAATTCTGCTAATATGGGGACAATGGCGACCGAACCGGTGTTCAACAAAAGCGTTGCTAAATATGCGAACCAGGATTTGACGCTTGTAGTAAGCCCCGGAATGCTGAAAGCGCAACTGCCTCTCTTGAAACAGCAGTTGGAAACGGCTATTGTTCCGGCATTTGCAACCCTCCGGGAAAAGATAGCGGAAATTCCGCCGACTGAGCGGCTCATGATTGATGCGCGGCTGCGTCTGCAATTCGGCATTGATGGCCTGGATCAACTTGTTGATTTCACCGAAGCGTACGCGACGGGAATCTCGACCGTCCTGCTCGATAAAGGGTTTCAATTCCTGATGAATCTGAATGGCCTGGCGCTTGCCCTGAATATTGAAGAAACCCTGCAAACCCTGGCTCTCACCCTGTATTCGCTGGATGCGCAGCCCCAGCAGCTTCCGATGATTTTGCCATTATCTGAGATTCAACAGGCGATCAACAAACTGCCCGGTGACAAAACGACGCTCATGGCCGTTGGTCAAACTCCTGAAGCGCAATCTTCACCCCTGTTCACGGCGATCCTGAACGCCATCGAACAGGAATTGCAGAACAAGAGTCTGCCAATGGAGGGATTTTTAGCCTATAAGTCGTATTACCTTGCGAAACAACCCTGTACTTCGCTGGAATCCAGAGTACCCTGGACCCTCAAAACGATCGTCGCGACCGCTGAAAAGATGGATTTCAGTCAGTTTGCCACGTTCTGGGAATTGCTGAAAGCGACCATGGATCGACTTGCTGCAGGCCCTCTTTTCTTGCCTGTAGCCCTTATGCCAAACATGACCGACGATGTGATTGCTCAATATTTTACGGAAAAAGCTGAAATCATCAATCAAAACGCGCAGCGCTATCAGGAAATGCGCCAGCAGCTCCCGTTCCAGCAGCCGTTTTTTACAGCTTCCGGCCGATTCTTCCAGGATGATGCGGGTGAAAATTTAAAGATATTGGTCTTTGAGAACATCTATACCACCCAACGCGGATATTTCGGATATCAACAGCATGAATTAATCAACCGCAAAATTTTGTTCCGGAAAATGCTGCCGGAATACGAGGTGCTCTACGACGCCAACGCCGATATGGCCTATCTGGAAACCCTATTTAATGCTGAAGAAACTCCTGCGCCTGCGGCAGTTGCAACGCTGCTCGAACAGGTTCCTGCTGATGCATCGGCCCTGAGCCTCTTCCGAACGCTCTATTTCGTAGAAGATCTGCTGCGGATGATGACAGAAGTCGAAACCTTGCTTCATCTGGAATTTGATAACTTTTTAGCCGAAGTCCAGAAAATTGTTGACGCCTCCGGCGAAGACGACCTGGACACTAAATTGATCGAGGCGAGACTTGATGTCCCCTTATTTTTGGCCGCCATTCATCTCGATGAAAGCGGAAAGGTCTATGGCCTGCTGCCGGGAGGATTACACTATCCGAGGCCGCAAGCTATGCCGGTGATCGCTTCGTGGTTTGCGGATTTTCTTACGAAAGCCTCCGAGATTGGGGGAAGTGTCTCCTTTATGACCAGCCAGCCGGAAGAACTTGAACTCTCAGTCCTCCAGAACACAGAAGCTCTGGCATTGCTGGTCAAAACGGTCGTCAATAATTTTTATAGCATGTACATGACCTCTCCTGAAGGCATGGAGTTGTTGGCGACCCAATTGGCGCACCCTGAGGATCTGCAAAATCTCTCGGAAGAAGAGATTTTCGTGAATCCGATTTGGGAGGAGATGCAAGACCTGGAAATTCCTTTCCTGAAAACCCAGGCAATCCGGCAGAACCAGACGAAAGTCGATATGCGCTCCATCGGGACAGCATTGGGATCATACCTGGTTGATTTTAATTTCTTTCCTATTCACCCTGAAGTGACCAGTATCTGGAATGTGGAGCTGCCGCCTGAGTATTATGAAGGGACGTATACTGATGGGTGGGATATGCCCTTCCAGTATGTTTCGAATATTTCCGGCAGCCAATACCTGCTTATCAGCTACGGCAAAAATTATGTCCCAGGCTCAACAGGCAGCGAGTTTGATGAGGATCTTATCTATATGGATGGTATGTTCGCCTCTCCGCAAGAAGATGTTGACGTTCTGAATCGTACACTCATCTCGGCTGTTCATGAAAATGCAGTTGGCATGGTGAAAGCATTGCTGCAAATCGGAGTTAACCCAAATGCCAAAGATGAGGCCGGACAGAGTGCGCTTGCCATTGCAACGGATTTGGGATTTCATGAAATCGTGGAACTCCTCAAAGGCTTCGGAGCCGGGAACTAACAGCACATTGAACCTTTGTGCACACCGAAAAACCGGGTTTTTTGAAAAAACCCGGTTTTTTTCTGGAAGGAGAATCCGATGGTAGTCATTGATGGGGCTTTTGGGGAAGGCGGCGGTCAGATTTTACGAACCTCATTAGCGTTATCCCTGGTCACAGGTCAGCCGTTTCGAATCGAAGCTATTCGCGCCAATCGCAAAAAACCCGGGCTGCGGCAGCAGCATTTAACCACTGTGAATGCGGCTACGCAAGTCGGGTCAGCGCATGTCCGGGGCAATCGTCTTGGATCTATGGAACTGACGTTTGCGCCGCAGCAGGTTGTTCCGGGACATTATCACTTTGTCGTTGGCACGGCGGGCAGCAGTACGCTGGTCTTGCAAACCCTCTTACCGGCCCTGTTGACCGCGCCCACCCGCTCTGAGTTGATTCTGGAAGGAGGCACCCATAACCCACTGGCGCCCTCCTTTGATTTTTTAGAAAAGACCTTTTTGCCGATTTTACATCGCATGGGCGGAAATATCACGGTTTCCCTTGAACGACCGGGATTTTATCCGGCCGGCGGAGGGGAATTTTCAGCGTTGATCGAACCCACAGCCCAACTCAGCAGACTTCATCTCTTAGAACGTGGTTCAATCAGAAGGTGCAGCGCAGCAGCCCTGCTCTCCAAATTACCCCGGCACATCGGCGAACGAGAACTCAGCCTGTTAGAACGTGAACTCGGCTGGCCTGCCCTTAATCTGACGATTGATGAAGTACAGAACCCTTATGGCCCTGGCAACGCGCTGATTGCCAAAGTGGAATGCGAGCATATCACAACGGTTTTTACCGGATTCGGAGAACGCGGCGTACGCGCGGAAACCGTTGCCCGCAGGTTGGCAGGAGAAATTCGGGAATATCTTGACGCTGGCGTCCCGGTTGATCGTCATCTGACCGATCAACTCATTCTGCCAATGGCGATGGCGGGCGGCGGCGCATTCCGAACCCTTGCGCCCACTCAGCATACTCTCACCAATATTCAAGTCGTGAAACAGTTTCTCGATGTAGATGTCTCCCTGGCGCAGCATAGCCCGACAGTGTGGGAAGTTACGATCAAAAGTCCCGTTTACTAAGTGCCATTGAAATTTCCGATATTCAGTGCTCAATAAGCTGACTGCTGACTGGTTACTGAATACTGAATACTGCTGTATGTGTTAAAAAACTTGACAGATTTTGGCTTCTTCAGTCTTTTTAGAAAAATATTCTTTTATGCGAAGTTGAAAAATTAACTTCACGGGCGAGAAACCAGGTTTTTCAAAAAACCTGGTTTCTTTGGTTTCACAAAAGTTTAAGTTATTTTGTACATTTCCCTATCAGCAAAATAGCGTGAAATATCATTTTTCAGCAGGAGGTTCAAGGTGAGTGAGCGAATTCGAATCAAAGACGCGTTGCAAAGTGCTGCCCCTTGTGATCGCATTGTCATCAAAGGATGGGTGCGCACAAAACGTGACGCCAAAGGGTTTTCTTTTTTAGAAGTCAATGATGGGTCGTGTTTGACCAACATTCAAGTTATTATAGATGAGAAAGCGGCCGGCTTTGATGAATTGAAATTGATTCATACCGGAGCAGCGGTCGCTGTGATCGGAAAATTGGTAGAATCGCCCGGAAAAGGGCAGAAATGGGAAGTTCATGCAACAGACCTTCAGCTTGTCGGTACGGCTGATCCTGAAACCTATCCGTTGCAGAAAAAACGTCATTCCGACGAATTTTTACGCACAATTGCGCACTTACGGCCGCGCACCAATAAATATGGCGCGATTTTCCGCATCCGTTCCGAAAGCGCATTTGCGATCCACCAATTTTTCCATGAACGCGGCTTTGTGTATGTCCACACTCCGATTCTTACCGGGTCAGATTGCGAGGGCGCAGGCGAGATGTTCAGAGTGACGACCTTGCCGCCGGGTTATACGAAAACCGGAGAAGGGATGTATGAGGAAGATTTTTTTGGAAAAGAAGCGAACCTGACAGTTTCCGGTCAACTGGAAGGAGAAGCCTATGCCTGTTCTCTTGATCGGATCTATACCTTTGGCCCCACCTTTCGCGCCGAAAATTCCAACACGCCGCGCCATGCGGCCGAGTTCTGGATGATCGAGCCAGAATTTGCTTTTGCTGATTTGCATGATAATATGGAACTCGCCGAAGACATGGTCAAATATATGACAACGTATATCCTGAACCACTGCGCGGAAGACCTGGAGTTATTTGCAAAATATGTGGATCAGGCCCTGATGGGTTCTCTCAATAATCTGGTCGAGTCGGAATTCGTGCGTTTACCCTACCGGGAAGCTATTCATATTTTACAACAGTCGGGCCAAAAATTTGAATTTCCCGTTGATTTTGGCACCGATTTGCAAACCGAACACGAACGCTTTCTCTGCGAAATCCATTTCAAAAAACCGGTAATTGTGTATAATTTCCCCAAAACCATCAAACCTTTTTACATGCGGGTCAACGACGATAATGAGACCGTCGCGGCAATGGATGTGCTGGTGCCGCGCGTGGGGGAACTGATTGGCGGCAGCCAGCGTGAAGAACGCCTGGATGTCCTCAAACAGCGTATTCAGGAACTGGGAATGGATGAACCCCCCTATTGGTGGTATCTTGATCTGCGGCGATTCGGAGCAGTGCCGCACTCCGGCTTTGGTCTGGGTTTTGAACGCTTTCTCATGATGGCGACAGGCGTAACTAATATCCGCGACGTGATCCCGTTTCCCAGAACCCCGAAAAGCCTTGAATTTTAGTTCTACGTTGTCAAGCTTGTGGAACTCCAGGGATTTCACATAACCAGGAATAAAAAATCCTTGCTTATGAGGAATCCTTGTAGTTTTAAAGGAGAAACTATGCGATTTGTCACATACATTCAGCAAAATCATGCGAAGATTGGCGCACTTCTTGATGAACGCTCACTGGTAGATTTGAAGCGCGGATACCTTGACTTACTCTGCGTTCAAGGCTCTGCGGAAAAATCGCAAGGGCTGTTTGCGTCGTCCCTGAAAGAATTATTGGAAGGCGGTGAAACTGCCCTGCACACGGCGCGGGAAATACTGAGGCTGGCGCAAGAAGATTTGCGGCAACGCCCAGACTCGGACCCTCGCCCCTGGTTTGTTCCTCTGGAAGGCGTTCGGATCATGGCGCCCATCCTAAACCCGTCAAAAGTGGTGGCAATCGGGCAGAATTACCGTGATCACTGTTTGGAACAAAACGCGCCAATCCCGGATCGCCCGATTATTTTTGCCAAATTCCCGACCGCCGTGATTGGCCCGAACGAGCCGATTGTCTGGAACCCGAGCCTGACGGATCAGGTAGATTTTGAAGCGGAATTAGGCGTTGTGATTGGCAAACGCGCCCGGCATGTCCCCCAGGAACAGGCCTTTGACTATATTGCCGGCTATGTCAATGCCAACGACGTCTCGGCGCGGGATTTGCAATTTGGCGATCACCAGTGGGTGCGTGGAAAGTCCTTAGATACGTTCTGCCCGATAGGGCCTTATCTTGTGACCAAAGACGAAGTGCCTGATCCGCAGAATCTCGCAGTTCGGGCGATTCTTAATGACGTTGTCATGCAGGATTCCAGCACGCGGCACATGATTTTTGCAGTGGAGTATTTGATCGAATTCATTACCCGCGCCTTTACCCTTCTTCCGGGTGATATTATCTTGACAGGAACACCCCATGGCGTTGGAGTGTTCCGTGATCCGAAGATTTTCATGCAGCCGGGCGATACGATCACCATTGAAGTTGAACATTTAGGCGCGCTCTCAAACCCTTGTCGAGCGGAGCAAGTTGGATGATTTGTTACGATGGTTCAGCGTCTCTGACCATCTGTGGCGCAATATAACGAGGAACGTTTCTATGCGAATATTATCGGGAATTCAACCATCAGGAGAATTACACATTGGCAACTACTTTGGCATGATGAAGCGCATGATCGAGTATCAGGAAAATCATGAGCTGTTCTGTTTTCTGGTCAATTATCATGCCTTAACCACGGTCACCGATCCGGAACGCTTGCGCCGGCAGACTCTCGAAGCGGCCAGCGATTTTCTGGCGCTGGGTATTGAACCGGAGAAATCGATCTTCTGGGTACAATCAGACGTGCCGGAAGTGACGGAACTCACCTGGCTGCTCTCGAATGTCACCAGCATGGGTTTGTTAGAACGCTGCCATTCTTATAAGGATAAAATTTCGCGCGGAATTACGCCCAATCACGGCTTATTTGCGTATCCGGTCTTGATGGCGGCCGATATTCTGATGTACGGCGCGAATAGAGTGCCGGTCGGTAAAGATCAGAAACAGCATGTTGAAGTGGCGCGTGACATTGCGATTCGATTTAACAGCACGTATGGGGAAACCTTTGTGGTGCCTGAAGAGGAAATTCCTGAAGAAGTCGCCACTATTCCGGGGTTGGATGGGCAGAAAATGTCAAAATCCTACGATAACGCTATTCCTCTGTTCTGCCCGGAAAAAGAATTGCGTAAACGCATCATGTCCATTAAAACCGACTCTACCCCGGTTGACCAGCCGAAAGACCCGGATAAGAGCACGTTGTATGAGATCTATGCCTTGTTTTTGGACAAACAGGAACGAGCCGTGCTGCGCGACCGGTTTTTAACCCCGGGCTTACAATACGGGGTGGTCAAACAAGAACTGTTTGCAAAGGTCTGGGAATTTTTCAAACCTTACCGCGATAAACGCGACGAGTATTTACAACGCCCGGATACGGTGCGCGACATGTTACAATACGGGGCCAAAAAGGCCAGAGCGATTGGCTCTGAATATCTGATGAAAGCCCGCCGCAATGTCGGGGTAGATTATTAAGGGCGGAGGGTAATATCGGTTGAATTCACAATTAATCATTCACCATTGGCAATTCTCTTCTTTTCTCTCTATAAAGCTCTATGGTGAATGGTCAATTTCCTATTCCTGCGAAGGCAGGAATCCATGCCTCATGCGGCTAAGCATTCTCAAAAAATGCTTTCTACGTACTCAGAGATTCAAGGTCAAGCGGACTTTTGGCCTCTTTTTTGGTGGTACTCTTGACGGTATGCGTATAGATCATCGTCGTTTTGATATCGCCGTGTCCCAGTAATTCCTGAATAGTTCGAATGTCATAATTGGCCTGCAATAAATGACTGGCAAAACAATGGCGAAAGGTATGAGCCGAGGCGCGCTTACAAATTTGGGCCTTCTGTACTGCCTGCTTCACAGCCTTCTGGACATGCGATTCATGCAGATGGTAGCGCCAGTATTCGCCGGTTTTTTCAATATACGTCAGCTCTTTGGCCGGAAAAAACCACTGCCAGATCAACTCCCTGGCCGCATGTGTATATTTCTTGTCTAAGGCATGCGGCAGAAATACCCCGGCATACTCCTTATCCAGATCCTGCCGGTGCAGCGTTTTCACCTTTTCGAGTTGCGCTGCAAGCTCCGGCACGATGGTCAGAGGCAGCGGCACAGTGCGATCCTTCTGGCCCTTGCCGTCATGCACGGTTAAAATCCCGGCATCAAAATTCAAACACTGCACCCGCAAATTTAAACATTCAAACAGACGCAGTCCACAGCCATATAAAAGCTTCACGACGAGATCGCAGGGCGGCGCAAGATGCTGTAAAATCGCCTCAATCTCGGCACGAGAGAGTACGACCGGGATATAGGGTTTGCGCTTCGCCCTGACCACCCCGTCAATCTCACCGAATTCCTTCTTGAGCACATAACGGAAAAAAAAGAGTAACGCATTAAATGCCTGGTTCTGCGTGGAGGCCGACACCTCACGTTTCACGGCCAGATAGGAGAGAAAGGCCTTGACATCATCCACCGTGAGGGTCTGGGGATCTTGACTCTTCGTAAAGGCCTGAAATTTTCGAACCCAATGTGTATAGGTCTTCAAGGTTTTAGGAGAGTAGTGCCGGGTGCGAATCTCCTCTGTCAAACGGGTATACTCGGCGTGCCAGGAGGCGCCGCGGTCGGCAGGTCTCTCAGAAGCCCCGGTTCCTTGCGAGGACGCGCTCCTGTGGTTCGCTGATGCCGTCGCAGATGAACGATCGGGGCGTTCAACCTCCAACTCGCGTTGCAGCACATGGCGATAGAACAGCAGCAGCGCGTCATACACCTGATGGAGTGTGGAGACCGTTATCCGTCGTTTTTGGGGCAGCCAGACCAAAAACGCGCTGGCATCCTCTGATGACAGCATCTCCGGCGGCTTACTGCGCATAAACGCCTGAAATTTCCGGATCCATTTCGTATAGGCCCCGGCTGTTTTCTGAGGGTACTCCCTGTTCAAAAGCGTTTGCGCCAGACGGTCATATTCCGCCTTCCAGGAGGCCCCTCGTCCGGTATGTGTCGGGCGAGCCGTCACGCGTGCTGTTGCACTCGCTTCAGCAGACGTGGTTTGCTTCGAGGTGACGAGAACATCGGCGGCAACCGTCTTGATGGCCTTCTCTACAATGGGAGCAGACATCTGCTTTGAGATTCCACGCTCTTCCTGAGCGTACGTCTTCGCAGTGACCATTGAGAATTCACCAGTCACCTCGGAAACCAGCAATCCGTAATACACCCCTATTGCCTCTGCCGCCTGCGCCTGTTGTGCCTGTGTTTGGCGTTTCTCCTGAAGTTTCTTCAGAAAGTGCGGCAGACTCTCCTGCTGGTCCGGCGGAAAATGATACTTGTGGCAAAAATCCAGATAGTATCGCAGCCATGTGAGATAGACCCCGGCCAGATGATTTGGGATGGTCTTCTCGTTGAGACGCTGCTGAAATTGTGTTCGTAATGATGAGGGAATGGCAAGCATACGCGCATTTCTCCTTCACGTGAAAGAATTTTTCTTGACATCTTCGTCATCTCTTCTCATGCTCTCATTGACGAAAAGAATATTTTTCAGCATCATCTGTCAAGGAAATTTGAGTGAAGATGTCTCAAAAGTGGCATACCTTCAAAGTCGCGCGCACGTTGGCGCCGTCTCAGGATGGCACGAAAAAATTTCTGAGCCGATATGGTGAGCGGTTGGTCTGTGTGCGGTATCGCGATGATGCCGAAGGACAGCGCAAAATTACCACCGTCGAAATCGTTATGGAAGAGCGCCCGTGGCATCCTGCGCCAAAACGGATTCCTGACGACACCCTCCTCTCGTTACGAGTTGAATACGGTGAAGTCGAGATCGGCAAAGCTGTGCGAGCGGCCGGAGGCGAATGGTATCCGGACCAGAAGGTATGGAAACTCCCGCACAAAGCGATCGCGGCATTGGGATTGACTGATCGGATCATTTCAGAGCGAGAAGAGAAAACGTGAGAGAGGGAGACCTGTCTACATATAGACAGGTGTCTACATGTAGACATAAACGCATATTCAAAAATATGTCTACATATAGACACGCTAAAAATTGTCTATATATAGCCATTTATGGCTACATATAGACAGGATATGTCTACATGTAGCCATACAAAAATGTGATACCTTGTCTGTTCAATTACTTTGTTAGACGCATTTTTTTTGAAATTTGTAATGCACACAACAAAACCACATACAGAACATCAAAAAATTTGTCAAGAAAAAAAAACATCAAAATCAATTCTATGATATTTTCTGCTGTCAAATAGTAAAATCTAAATTTTCATAACTTTAAACCTTAAAGAAAACAACAAAGAAGGGTGTTCATCTACTACCAACCGCCACGCAGAAGACTGATGAGCGGGAACACCCACAACCCGCCCGAACGAAGGCCACAGGCGTTTTTTCAAAGCCAGAACTTATAACTAAGAAATGGGGGGAGAAGAGCCACCGCCCCCCAACCCCCCCGGCGTTAATGTCACCTCTGGACGTAGCCAGCGACACGGCCTCAACGCTTGCGCTGAGAGATGAAGTTATCCACTACTTCCAAATTGCCAACAGCAACGCCAGTCAATGTAGAAAACGCAGCCACCAAAGCCCCAACCGTTGCCACACCCACCCGCGGAGACACGCCGCGACCAGTCGGCTTTTCAACGTTAGCCTCAGAAATAGCCGGAATTTGCAACGTCCATTTATTCTTTGGATGGCCCACCTCACGCAAGACGACATTCCCCACATGCTCAACCCGTTCGTCACCTGTCGCATCCCCAGACACCTCTAATACGGCAATTTCTTTGATATTAGAAACCACACCATCCGACGCCGCATTGATGGCAGCAATATACGCAGCCTCATCCCCCGCTGCCGTCGCTTCATAGGTCAACCCTGTCCAACCTTTGTCACCATCCGCATCTTTCACGCCTAAACTTAACTGAAAAATAGCCATACAAAACCCCCTCCTAAGGAGCCTCAACCTGATAACCGCCACCGCAAGACACGTTAACCGTTCTCCCGTGGGCGTCATCAATGTTAATATTGAAATTCGTCAGCACTTCTTGCAAGAATGAACTGACTGTCATGTTACCACCGCCCTCGTCTACTACATTGAGCAACGCCCGGGCCAAGACGTCCCCCAACCCTGCCACATCAGGCAACGCACCCGTTGCGCTACCCGCAAGCAAACTCTGCGCCTCGGTCTCGTTCTCAGAGCGCAAAAACGCCCGACCGAGCACGTCAACCACTTCCTCTAAAGAGCCGCTATCACCATCAAGTAAATTGTTCGCTTGACCTGCTACAACCTCACACAGTATCTGAATACCAACCCGCAACAACAAAGGAACCAACACCGACCCCCCACCAGACGCCAACGCCAACGCCGAACTAACAACCGGCACTATAGCTGTCATAGGCTGAACCAACGCACGCGAATTACTACGGTCATACGCAGCTGAAACCCACGTCCGAAACGACGAAAGAAACGCCGAAACCTCATCATCAAAAGTCGAAAAATCCGACTCTTCCGCTATACTGTTCGTCATGCCAGCAGCGGCCATGTCATTCAAAGAATGACTCAATTCATAACAAAGCCGCTCCGACCAGTAACCAGGCTCATCTACCGGCACTGAAAAAACCGGCAACGCCCCAAGCGTAAAAACAGGGACTGATTTCATAATAAACCTCCTTACACAAAAAAACGAACACCCTGGAGAGACAAAACCGAATACCCGCCCCCAAGAACCCAGACATTGCCAGACGTGTCAACGTCAACCCGAGCAACAACCGTCGTCGTAGTAGAAACGGTAAAAACCAACCTTCCAGACGGACGAAAACCAACAGGTAACTGACAAGCAACCTGATTAAGAAGACCAGATTTAATCAGCCCCCTCAAAACCACCTCGCCATCCGATGTCTTGCAATACTGCCCCGTCTGATAATCACCGCCAAAATTAACCCAGTTATTTTGCAGCGAAAGCGCAGCCCAGGCCAACGGCGACAAATGCTTAGCCGTATCAAACAAATGCGAATCAATTTGAGCGTGACTATTCAAACCCTTATCCAGTAACGCCGTATGAGACAACCCCGAAACCGGAATATGCCCCCCGTTACCCCATTGAAGAGTATGAGAGTAAGACGTATCACGAACAATGTCAAGAGCAGCTTCTAATTCAGAATGAGACAACGTCCCCTTATCCAATAACGCCGTATGAGATAATCCACCAGAAGGCAAATGAAGCGAATCATAAGACAAATGCAGACTTAAATCTGTCTCAACATCAGTCAATTGCTCACTCATACCAAAAACATCTTCATAAGTGAAAGAAACATTACCAGAACCGTCAACCAAGTTCAACGCCGAAGCCGCCCGATGATACGAAATCAAAACGCTTGCCAGCACCGGAGAAACCACAAATTGATCATCGAAAATCAAAAGCCTACCATCAGAACCGGCAAAATCCGGAAGCGTTGTCAATTCAATATCTGCCATGTCACATTCTCCTATTCGGTAAAATCACCTGACGCCCATCTACCTTAACAATTTTTTCAGCAATGGTTAACCGCCGCACATCGCGCGCATTGCCACCAAACCCACCACCACCGCCCCCCGTCGAAAACTCAGGAAACGGAGGAAAACCAGGAAACCGAGGCAACCCCCACGGAACACCATACGGTGGAATAGTACGAGGAGGACGTGTCGGACGTTCACGAAACCACACAATCGGGGGCCAAGACATCGCCTCAATATAATCATCTCTCCTACCAGTATAACTCACCTCAACAATCACGCCCGACCCCTCAACAGGACGAGGCAACTCTCCAACCGCGCCAAACGCAACGTCTGACCGGTCAATTATCCACCGCTCTTCTTGTCCACCAAAACCCGTCATACACTCAAGCCACTGGTTTAAATCGCTATAACGCAAGTCAAAACAACAGGCATCAGGAGGATACACAAACAACCAATCAAGATTAACCTGGCACTGATAAGGATAATGAGGATAAGCTACCCCCGTGTAAAATGTATATATGCGACGCCTCACCAACGCACCGCCATCAAGCGGATATTTCGGAAAATACAACCACCCCCCGCCATTCGGCAACTTGACCCCCCGCCAATACCCGTCAACCACCGGGTCAGGAACACTGGGAGGAACGACAACGCCTCCATTAAGATAATACACCAGCGAGACGCCAACCACAAGCAACCCCTGCAACGACAACCCCCAACCAGCCCGAAACTGAGGAAGCGCTAAAAATTCCATTCGCCCTTCCTGGAAAATATAATGGCCTGGACTTTCCCAGTATTGCTCTCCGTTACCTTTAAGCCATTCATAACGCGGGAACGTAGACTGATTACCAAATTCTTTAGGAACAAGCGAAATCAATTCTTGCGCGGTCATAGACGAAGCGTCTACATCTCCCGACCAATCCGCCAGCCCAGAAAGCGCAGATAACAACGAAACCGCACGGCCAAGAAAAGCGAGAGCCTCAGAACCGATAAAATCAAAGCTGAAAACCTGTTTCTCAAATAACACCAGAAACAACTCAACCACATCATGACCCGAATCACCAGCCACCAAAACACGATTGAAAAACAAGCCCCCCTTTAATTCCATCCTTAAGACTCCTTAGAAAGCCTAAGCCGCACATCAGGCGCAACATAAAACTTTTCACGCAGACGAGAAATATTGTGAAAGTATCGAACATACAACGAAGGAAACTCCTGAATCAATTCTAAATCAGTTTTCCCCGCCAAAATACCGTCAACCAATTCAGAAAACCCGCCTGTTTCGGAACTCTCAGAAGGACGCCCCCGCGAATCTCTCGGGATTGTCCCGAATTCAAACACTGGAGCCAGCAACGCGCCCACCTTTTCAGAATGCTTCCCCTCGTGTTTAATGTAATCACGATTCTCAGACGCAAGACCATAAGATGCCTCACAATGCACCGTATTGTCTTGCAAACAACGTTTAAGCCTGGAAAAAACCTGCTTCTCCTCATAATACACAAAACCCTGTATATGAGGCTTTTTCTCCCCCTCGCTTTCTTCCAACGAAGCAACCGCATACACAATGCGAGCATCACTTTTTAGCAACTCGCATTTCTCAACAAACCACGCGACCACATCAGGAACCCCCGAACCAGGCCACTCCGTAAAACTTATCTTGCGAAACCCAGCCATACATCCCCCTTTCCCGAATTCCCGAATTTTCCCGAATTTACCGGGAAGCTTTGACGCCTACTCTCACAAGCTTTCCCGAATTCCCTTTTTCCCGTCTGTAATACTATAGACGGGAAAAAGACAACGACGCCCCCCTAAAACAACGCAATAGCCGCATTAAGCGTCAAAAGCCGACCCTCTAAAACGTGGTAATTCATAAACGCGTCCAATTCATCATCGGACAAATGAGAAGCAACCTTAGTAAAAACGTCACAGTAACGAGAAAGAGACGCCTTGCGCAAAGATTCAAAAACCGTTTTAGAATGCACAAGTTGACGTAAAATCAGCTGCTCAGAACTATACTCTTGTAAGGAGTTCATGGATTTCTTTTAGCAATCGCTCTATTCGCCCCGTTGTAAACAAACTTTCATCATGAACCTCGAAATAATGCTCAATTTTTTGCTCCCAATAGTCTAATTTTTTAGCAATAGGAGCAAAAACCCACTTGCGAACACCCCACAGCAAAACCACAACCACTAAAAGCAGATTATTTGAGTACTTCTGCACTATTTCAAGATATTTGATTAATTCATCCATTTACGACCCCACCACAGACCCCCCAGGCGAAGGAGCAACGCCCCTTTATCCTAACTGAGGAAGCTCACAAACATGCAAAAGATTGTAATTCGTATATTTCTCGCCGCGCACCGCCTCAAGCGCAATCTCAACCCACTTGCCAGTCAAATCCTGGGACAACAAGGCCTTAGCAACCCGCCCAAAACAAACGGCCTCAAAATGATTATCAAGCGTAAGGATAAGCATCTCATACTTATGAGTTGACTTATCTTGCATTTCCGTTACAACGCCCCGAAGCTGAAAAATTACAGGACTCCCAGACATAAAAAAGCTCCTTTCTTACCACCTAACGACTCAATGAAGCCGACCTAATTCGGCAAGCCTCACACGGCGGCTTATCTCGTGCCGTTAGAAATCTCCCCATACCTATACGTCGACATATTTATAAAGTTCTTTATATTCAACTTGACAACACTTCTACCTTGAGGTAGCCAATCTTCCTGGATGTTCTATGAAGGATGTGAAGTTTTAAGCACCCAGAAGATACTCATGAAATTGCCGATTGTATTTCAGAGGAGGAATAAATATGAAAAAAATATTAACTATATGCCTTCTTGTTTTATATGCAATTATACTTTTGGGAGGGAATGGAATTGGTATTTACTTATGGTGGTCACAAGGCGCAAAAACTGTGCCTAGAAAAGTACAACCTGGAGATCAAGTCAAGTTATACTTAGGCCACAGTGGTGGCGTTGAAGGTTTCTGGAGAGGGTTTGCCCTAAATATTAAAGAAAAACCGATAGTGATGCCTGACAATGCTGTGATTAATTGGCGATGCGAGAGTCCTTTTACCCAAAATTATGATTGGGGTGATTATATTGAGTCTGGTTCGTTTAAAAAAGCTAAAAAAACATATCCCAATCTTGATAAAGAGTGGTGGATTATGTTTAGTCTCCCTAATGATGAACGACTTAGAGGTCAAAAAATCACATTTGAGATAGAGATGGTGTTAACGTGGCCAATAGCTAAGGATACAAAAACTGAACTCAAAGAAAATGTGAAGGTCACGACCGGAAATTTTGAAAATTTCTACAGAGATTATAAACAAGAATTTTCTTTAAAAATAGCTACTGCTGAAGAAGTTAGAAATTATAAGATTCTTGATTGGCTTGCAAAGATTGGATTAGCTTCGTTAGTCTTACTAATTATTTTCATTAAGTTACTACTTTAGATAGGCCATCATGTAGGTATCACATTGTATGAAACATCTCAATACATTCAGCGAAAATATACATTCAGAATTGTTATAAACCTATGGAATTATCTGCATCATTACTTAAAAAAATTATAGACTTTATCTCATCTCTCCCCAATATCTATAGTAGTGAGGGACAAAAAGCTTTCACGAATCATGCAGGACTCGATCAAAAGCTACAGGGGCAAATCCCTTTTGGTAAGCCAGCTATTGAGTTCAGTTCTCTTCTCGTCAGGATAGTTCTTGATTATGGAAAGCTTAATGATGGAAGAGAGGCCATTGAGGCGGTATTGGAAACTGCGAAAGATTATATTGGACAAGAGAAACAGATTGATTGTGATACCCTCCTTCAAGAAATACAAGTATATGCCGCGAGAATTCCTCCGAGAGAAATCAGAACGCTTCCTAAAAAATCATCTTTATTGATGTATACAAATCGAGATGGTTTCCAAATACTTATGGTACAAACTTTCGCTGAACGTATTGAATGGGATCAACCTTTATATCATTGTATTAGTCCATATCGCCAGCTTAAGCGAATATTAAAAGTATTTGGAAATTTGAAGCACCCAATTCCTGAATCCGAAGCTGCTAATAGAATTGAAAATGCTGCAATAACTATTCTGAATATTGCTCCTGATATTATAGGTTTTGGAGGTATGGGAGGAACTATGATCAAACTTCACCAGAAGCTAAAAGAGAGGGGGTTTGCTGGAAATATAGGATATTGGGGAAAAGATGTCGGTTTTGATGCGTGTACCTTTTTAAAAGCGTATGGTGTAACTTCAGAAGAGGAATGGTGTATCTGAGTAGTGACCAGTGTGAATACTGTGCAAGGATATAAGATAAATTTCTAACAATTGCGTGCACACGACCAAACCCGCGCTCGCCAGTTTCGGCATACTTGCCCGCTCTAAAGCTTGGGTGGTTTTGTCGGCTTCGTACTGCCGGTTAAGGCGCGTGTTCGGCGTGTGACGCATCGCGTTAGCAACCTCTCTGTATATCAAAAGAATGTACGGGAACGAGAAATTTAAGAATGACATGACCATGACCATGACAACTGTCGATGATTTGATAAGAATCTTTCGATGGTGTAATCACGCTTCACAAGAAATATGGAGATGATTACAAAGAAACTTGACAGAATGCCAGTTCTCCATATACGATAATTGCGATGAAAAGGAAAACATGCACGAAGTCACATGAGCTCGTGCATGGTGAGAATAACAGGCTGGATACGAAATGTGTCAGCATGCCTCTCCGTCCACATGTTGCAACAACTGTCGTGGAGGGCTATTTGGCATAATACGTCTTGAAGGAGAGAGGGAGGATATGATGGACATGACATTTCGGTTGCCTGATGAGATGAGTCGGCAACTGCAACAACTACCAAATCCTGAACAATTTGTCCGGGAGGTGCTGCAAAATGCCCTCAGGAACCGGGGACAACGGAATGGCGCAATCCCTGCGCAAGCATCCAAATGGGCAAAACTTGTGCAGCGAATTCATGAAGAACCGAGAGGCTTACGGGGCTATTCGGCACAACTCCAACACGATATGCAGGAGTTCCGAGACAATTTTGCCTTCGCGCAGGAGGCGGACGATGAAGTATCTTCTTGATTCAAATACTATTTCAGCACTCTACGATCCAGAGGCCATGCTGAATGACCGTATCTCGGCCCATGTCGGCGCATTAGGTGAAGATGATTGCCTCTACATCTCTATCCTCAGTGTCTATGAACTTGAGTACGGTTGGGCTAATGCTCCTGCGGAGAAACAGGCTGATATTCGTCAGGTGATTACGGACATCCAAACAGATTTTACGGTGTTGGGGCTCTCCGCGCAAGGGGCAATGGTGTTTGGAAAATTGAAAAAGCATATCAAAGAGACGCGCTCCCCATCGAAAGAGAACATGAAGAAATTCAATATTGACATGATGCTGGCGTCCACGGCCATCACGCACCAGATTGTCCTGGTCAGTGCCGATACGGTGTATGCAGACCTTCAGCGTCACGACCCTTCACTTCAGGTCGAGAACTGGATGATCGAGTGATGATTCGAGAGCGCGGAATGCCATTATGAACATCAGAAAGTGGAAGGGTGGGGTGAAAGGGTTGCTAACATTGCGTTGCAGGCGAGCAAGACCGCGCGGCGTAGTTTCAGCAGAATTGCTCCGCATAACGTGCAGTGGTGGTGCCGGCTTTCGTGCCCCGCACCAGGGCGCGGCTTTGCCGCCTGAACGCTGGCGTTCGGCGTCTTTATACTATGATAAAAAGAGAAACATTACTACCCTATATGAATGAGTTCTTGAGACGAAATCCTGATGTAAAAGAACGTTTCATGGCATTTTATCTGGAACGGCATAGAAGTTTTCAAGGAAACCGGACGATGGAAATAGCATATAGGGAAAAATGGATGCGTCCATCTGTTGTAATTGATGGAGAAGAAATCGATCTGGGACATTTAAAACAATATGAGAATCAGCCATCATTAGTGCATGTCCCAGAAGATCTACATCCCTGGCTTAATATCACAAAAGATAACAGAAGGACGCCGAACAAGGCAAATGAACCGGACAAAAAAGGCGGCTCTCAAAATTAGGTTATGAACGAACGCACCAGCAAGCCGCCTTTTTCGCCGGTTATTTGCGCGGTGTTAGTGCGCCAAGCGAAGCTTGGTGTATCTTGCGGGGTGCAAGTCCCCGTCGGGTAAGGGTTAGCCGCCCACCCGTAGCGAGTGTTGCGTCACAGGCGGACATGGACACACTATGGTATACAGGTCTTTGAGGCACGAAAGGGGAAACCCGGACACAGACGACTCCTGAAACCTACGGATAGAAGACATGGAACAAGGGTGACGAAGCGTACACAGCGAATCGTGCAGGCCGTAGGGGAAACCGTATTCCCTGAAAGAGGACATCGCTCCGAAATGGCTGTCCCAGTCGTCGAGGCAGGTAACGCATGTCGAAGACAACACGAAGCATCCAAAGAAGGAGGGGAAGAAGGGAAGCAGAGGCGACCCTTGAGGCGAGGATGTGGAGGGCTGGCGGAGTTCACTCTACGCTGTGGCATGGACGAAGAGATACAGACAAGAACTTGGGAAGCCCCGGAGACTGTCTCGCATTCCAACGCGAGAACGTATGTGGAGTACCCTCACCGGGAAAGCATACGCTCTGAGGTGGCGGATGTCCTCGTAGTACTCCGAGACAGGGAAAGCCTGTGACATGGGGAAGGGGGGCACGGGAGGGCGGAGCTCGTAAAGGAAACTTGTGCCGGACACGCAGGGTCGGATCACACAAGCCAACCTCACTGCGGGGAATAGCAATACAGAGAGACATCTCTTTGTTACGGAAGCGAGCCTGACCGAGGAGCCTTGTGAGGGAAAACTTCACGCAGGGATCTGTGCGGGGGGAGTCGGGCGACCGGCTTTCCTACCGCGTCGAAAACTTTGTATATTCAACGATCCAATTAGGAAGTTTTATGGAAGAATCCAAAATATCACCTCAAGAATTAATAAGTAGAATTGACCATTTTAATTGGACTAAATCTGTCATCATATTAGATGATGACGATGATTCAACAATTAAACTTTATCCTAAGCTTATCCTTGATAAGATTACTCCTAAAGATTTCTTAATGTTCGCTGAAGAGGATTTCATCGGTGAAACTACACGCGGTATGGTTGATTCCTTATCTAATGCAAAGAGAGCTATAGATAGTCAAATTGATAGCATATTATCATGCTTTGGTTATGATTTTAACCAGAAATTTACTGAGAAAATTTTGGACGTGTACAAATGAATTTATAAAGTAAAAAAGAATGGACATCATACAGAAAGAGGAGTATATGACTCTGGAATCCGTCAAGAAACCATAACATGCAAACCTCCGGAGGGAAAGATGAGTCGCTATAAAATTCGTGTCCAGATTGAGATGATTCCCTGTGATGATGCCCCAACACGCGAGCCCATGAAAGCCCCCGATGGAAGTCTCTCGATAGTGCTCTCTGAGGCCGAGGCGATCAAGATCGATGCCTGTGAACAGGCCCTGTTACAGACCACCTATCCCAGGCTACGAGAGGCCTTGGCGACCCATTTGAGTGACGTGTCAAAAAAAAAGCCTGTGAGCACCAAGGGGAAGGAAGGCTTGTGAAGCATACGTGGCCCTATCGGGTCGATGGTGAAGTGGGTCGGTTCGACTTTCCGACGTATCAGGTCTATCAGGCTGAGGCCACCGTGTATGATACCGCCCGTGAGGTGTTTACGCCCCTGGGCTGTTGGGAACGCTATCAGACTGCCGGCTTCAAAGAGCTCGCATTCCTGCACGGTGTGACAGAACAATCGTGTCGGAAAACCGCGGCCTTCATCAACCGCCTTCGCCATCAAGAGGGGGCCACGAGTCCGACGACCTTGCGAACCAGTGCTGAGCGAGAAGGGCAGCAGGTGCTGGCCTGTCTCGAGCGGATGACCACTGAGATTCTCGCACGCGAGGGGGTTGACGAGGATAGTCAGCCCATCACGTCGCGTCCCCAGTGGTCGCGAGAGGCGACGGAGCTGGCAGCCGCTCAGATCACGGAGGCCATGCATCCCTGTGACCTGACCGCAGACGCACGCGCGGAGGTGGCACGGAATCCGGTGCTCTATGAGCAGCCGAACGAGACGATCAATATTTCTCTGGATGATGTTGTGGTGAAGAGGCAAAAACCGCACCGCACCCGCGGGAATGCCGAGGAGGAGATGGACGAAAGCGAGGAGACGAGCAGGGGGCGGACATATGTGCATAACACGGTCGCCCATGTACAGCACCAGACGCAGTCCTCTTGTATGACAGGGCAAGGCGTCCCTGTCGTCTTACGGATGTTGTTGGGGTATCTGCTCACCCATGCCTTGTTGGGCTGTCGGCTCCAGTTTTTCGTGGACGGACAAAAAACCCTGCACGCGGCGATTCTTCGTGCGTTTGCGTGGTTGAAAAATGTGGGGATGATTTTGGATTGGTATCATCTGAAAGACAAGTGTGCGCGACAACTCAGTCTGGCGATGAAGGGGACATCCTTGCGCAATGAGGCGCTCGCTGACCTCTTACCCATCTTGTGGTATGGACGGGTAGACAGTGCCATCACGTTTCTCCGGTCTCTCCCGAACACGTCTCTGAAAAAGCCGGACGACATTCAGGGACTCATAGGGTATCTTGAGAGGAATCGGCCGTATATTCCGTGTTATGAAGTCCGAAAGCGGCTCGGATTACGCAATTCAAGTAACCTCGGAGAAAAGATGAACGATCTTCTTGTGTCACATCGACAAAAGCATAAGGGGATGAGTTGGTCTGAGAGAGGCTCAAGTGCTCTCGCCGCTTTGGAAGCTCTTAAACGAAATAATGAATATCAGCATTGGTTCGAATACCATAGCATAGAATTCAAACAGGCAGCTTAATAATCCTATTTTGATTTGTACACGTCCAAAGTTTTTGTTGATTTCGTCAAAGTCTATCAATCGCAAAATAAACCTTTTGAAGCCTCTCCTAAACTGAAGTTACTTCAAGCATTGGATTTAGCCCCTTCTAGTTTATTAGAAAGAATACGTGAACTTCGTAATGAATTAGAACACGAGTATAAACTTCCCGATCCTAATAGCGATAAAGAGAGCATTAAAGATGGAATTGATATTGCTGATCTCTTTATTGGATATTCAGAAAATGTACTCTTGAATTTTCTTGAAATGTACTTTTTTAGTGATGTAGAAGACGTGGTTAATCATGAAGAAGAAGGAGAAGACTATATCCGAGGAGTGGCGATCTCTTACTATGCTCAAAACAATACTTTTAAGTTTGAAGCCTATGACAAGTGTGAATATCTTGGAACTACTATTATTGACATTAACCATGAATCCTATTTACCGTTACTACGACTTCATATAGCCTTATCAAAAAAGAAATCGACGACATATAACCAGTCATATCTTGCTCTTTTCAGAGTACTCAACTGCCCAACTCCAGAAGAGCACATTGTTCATAATGTTCTGATACGTCCATTTTTTTAGCAAAAAATTCAATATTGTAATCAATGAGTTATTGAAAGTTATTGTAATTGCATATAAAATAAGATGTTCTAACATTGTGTATAAACACAGCCCCAAAACAGCGGGCGGAAAAATTGGGGAGTGTTCCTTCAGATTCGGTCGCGCCCGCTGTTTTGGATTGGTTATGCGCGAGCGTTAGCGGTTTGTAGTAATCAGCGAAATGATGACAACCTACAAACTCATACTTGATATGAATCAGAAAAAAGGAGATTCTTAACTATGACAAATAGGAAGATCAATCCAAAAGAGTTTATTGGAGATATGAAAGCAGGAATGGATAATATGGCCTTGTTGAAAAAATATCAAATTTCTGCAAAAACGTTACAACGTCTTTTTAAACAATTAATAGATGCGAAACTGATAACTCGGGAGGATCTCAATGATCGTATTTTTCGATGTTCGACATGTGGTTGGTCTACTCTCCTTATCAAAAAATTTGAAAAATGTCCAAAATGTGAAGCACTTGTACTCCCACCTGAAACAACGGAACGCCTCCAAAAATCACAAATTCCTTCACCTGTTCAAGCAAAAACAGGGCAAGAGTACAAAAATTGTCCCTATTGCAGTAAACAAATTTTAAAAATCGCTAAAAAATGTAATTATTGCGGTAAATTCCTTGAAAAATTTTCACCCTCTATCCAGTCACATGAAGAAAAAACTGAAAAGACCCTCAAAGAAAAATTTCTGTGTGTTGTGAACTCTCTCCTCTCTATTGGGTTTGTTGGACTTGCCGTGGCTTTGGCCTTCACTACTTGGAAGACTAGTCTCGTTTGGCTAGGATTGGCTGTATTTTTCAGCCCTCAGATGAAAACTTTTTTGATTCAAAAGCTCAAATATCATCCCCAAAAAATCTTATTGCCTAAGTTACTTGCACTACTTCTTGGTATGATAGCTTCTCCCGTCCTCATAGGGTATGAAATGGAAGCGAGAGAAGTAGCTAAACAAGCTGAAATCCAGGCACAATTTGAAACTGAAAAGCAAGCATTTTTAGAAAACCGGTCATTGCATATCAACAAACTTCAAGAACTTCTTGCACAAGGGAAGTATGAGGACGTTATTATACTCGGCGAACCGAATAAAAGATTTGACCAGGAAGTTCAAGATATTATAGAAGATGCCGAAAAATTACAGGATGAGCGTGAGCAGAAGGCACAAGTAGTCCAAATCTCAAAACAAATCGGACAACTCATCATTTTAGAGAAATATGAAGATGCTTATCAAGTTGTAAATAGCTTTCAGGGTGGCCCTGAATCACGGGTATTGTTAGAAGAGGCATTAAACCGCCATGTTAGAAATGAAGAAGAGAGACTGCTCTCACAAGTAGCAAAAATTCCAGAATCGAGGGTCTCTTCACTGATGAAAACCTATGGTCAGTTAGTCAAACTTGTCCCGACAAACCAGAAATATAAAACAAAATTTGCGCTTTATAAGTATAAAGTAGATAAGGAGCAACAAAAAGAGAAAGTACATCAAGCAAAACGAAAGGCAAATACAGCAGGAGCAATAAGATCTGTTGTTACTACTATAGAAACAGCAAAATCGATTAGCCAAACCACAGCAAACCAAAAGCTTCTCAAAATTTTACGAAGTTCCCCTATGAAAGTCAGGGATTCTGAATTTAAAGAAATTTTTGGACGTGTACAAATCAAAATAGGATTATTAAGCTGCCTGTTTGAATTCTATGCTATGGTATTCGAACCAATGCTGATATTCATTATTTCGTTTAAGAGCTTCCAAAGCGGCGAGAGCACTTGAGCCTCTCTCAGACCAACTCATCCCCTTATGCTTTTGTCGATGTGACACAAGAAGATCGTTCATCTTTTCTCCGAGGTTACTTGAATTGCGTAATCCGAGCCGCTTTCGGACTTCATAACACGGAATATACGGCCGATTCCTCTCAAGATACCCTATGAGTCCCTGAATGTCGTCCGGCTTTTTCAGAGACGTGTTCGGGAGAGACCGGAGAAACGTGATGGCACTGTCTACCCGTCCATACCACAAGATGGGTAAGAGGTCAGCGAGCGCCTCATTGCGCAAGGATGTCCCCTTCATCGCCAGACTGAGTTGTCGCGCACACTTGTCTTTCAGATGATACCAATCCAAAATCATCCCCACATTTTTCAACCACGCAAACGCACGAAGAATCGCCGCGTGCAGGGTTTTTTGTCCGTCCACGAAAAACTGGAGCCGACAGCCCAACAAGGCATGGGTGAGCAGATACCCCAACAACATCCGTAAGACGACAGGGACGCCTTGCCCTGTCATACAAGAGGACTGCGTCTGGTGCTGTACATGGGCGACCGTGTTATGCACATATGTCCGCCCCCTGCTCGTCTCCTCGCTTTCGTCCATCTCCTCCTCGGCATTCCCGCGGGTGCGGTGCGGTTTTTGCCTCTTCACCACAACATCATCCAGAGAAATATTGATCGTCTCGTTCGGCTGCTCATAGAGCACCGGATTCCGTGCCACCTCCGCGCGTGCGTCTGCGGTCAGGTCACAGGGATGCATGGCCTCCGTGATCTGAGCGGCTGCCAGCTCCGTCGCCTCTCGCGACCACTGGGGACGCGACGTGATGGGCTGACTATCCTCGTCAACCCCCTCGCGTGCGAGAATCTCAGTGGTCATCCGCTCGAGACAGGCCAGCACCTGCTGCCCTTCTCGCTCAGCACTGGTTCGCAAGGTCGTCGGACTCGTGGCCCCCTCTTGATGGCGAAGGCGGTTGATGAAGGCCGCGGTTTTCCGACACGATTGTTCTGTCACACCGTGCAGGAATGCGAGCTCTTTGAAGCCGGCAGTCTGATAGCGTTCCCAACAGCCCAGGGGCGTAAACACCTCACGGGCGGTATCATACACGGTGGCCTCAGCCTGATAGACCTGATACGTCGGAAAGTCGAACCGACCCACTTCACCATCGACCCGATAGGGCCACGTATGCTTCACAAGCCTTCCTTCCCCTTGGTGCTCACAGGCTTTTTTTTTGACACGTCACTCAAATGGGTCGCCAAGGCCTCTCGTAGCCTGGGATAGGTGGTCTGTAACAGGGCCTGTTCACAGGCATCGATCTTGATCGCCTCGGCCTCAGAGAGCACTATCGAGAGACTTCCATCGGGGGCTTTCATGGGCTCGCGTGTTGGGGCATCATCACAGGGAATCATCTCAATCTGGACACGAATTTTATAGCGACTCATCTTTCCCTCCGGAGGTTTGCATGTTATGGTTTCTTGACGGATTCCAGAGTCATATACTCCTCTTTCTGTATGATGTCCATTCTTTTTTACTTTATAAATTCATTTGTACACGTCCAATTTTTTCAAATAGATCAAGATGGACGACCGCTTGAAAATATAGAGAATGATTTTGAAGATCGAGGTGATGTAATAATTGATCATACGACTAGGTTAATGTGGCAGAAAGAACAAGGAGAGTTTGCATCGTTCAAAGATACTCAAAAATACATTCAAGAGATAAACCAAAAAGGTTTTGCTGGCTACAATAATTGGCGATTGCCAACAATACCAGAATTGCTATCGTTAGTGGAGCCGGAAAAAAAACCTAATAAGGTTAACCTTGAGTTGTATATTAATCCAATTTTTATAGAAAGACGTCATACTACATATTATTGGAGTGCTGATGAGGGGGATTGGGGGGCAGCCTGGACAGTGGATTTCCTTTCTGGGGAAGTGCGTTGGCGGAATGGTCTTCATTTGCCTAGCTTGGCGCGATGTGTCCGTTCTTTTAACGAATAAATTACAACAAAAGAACAATCAACTTGACTTATTATAGCCTCTGTACTGAGAATAAACAACAATATGCATATAGTAAAACTCAAGGCAACATCAAAAGATGAAATAATCAAAGAAAACTTAGAGTTAACAATTTTCGCTGATGAGATTGAACTAATTCATCAATTCCTCGAAAACGTTAATAGACTCCGAGATGCAAGAATTTTAGAAAACGGAATTCCTGTGTTAACGAATATAAAATGGGAAGAGGAATCGGGTTTTTCTTTTGAATTCAGTGAGTTTGATTGCAAAGATATTAGTGAACTACTTCATGTTGCAAGACCTATCATATTGGATAAAGAGCCTGCTTCGTTTAAAAAAGTATGCGATCTTCTTGGTAAGAAAGGAAAAGGAACAGTTCTAGCTAAACATCTCAAATCTTTAAGAAATCTATATGTTCGTGGTGAGTATCAACCGTATTTTCAATTTGCTGTTAATAACACTCCATTATTTCATGATGAAACGTTGAAATTATGGCTCAATGGGGCTGAATATCATCAAGACAAGGAGAAAAAAGAGCACATTGAGGGTTTAGAAAAAATCCTATCAAAGGATATTACCAGAAGTGTGTTCCTTTCTCAACTCTCAGGCAAATTGAAGAGTATTTTCTTGCTAGCACATTTAACGAAATTAATTTTGGAGAAATCGCAATCGTAAACGACAATTAATTGTCGGGTACTTCCCTAATACATCAACTTTAACGGCTATAACGCTGAATCTGGTTTATCAGGGATAGTTTCATCTGATAATCAATAAACGACAGGAGACTTGTAATCATGAGAAAAAACAAGATTTTCATTCTTTATGTTTTTTGCCTACTGATTTGCTTTTCGAAAGTTGGGTATGCATTTGTAATGGAAGCTGACAATCCCAATAGATACAAGCCTGCATCTATAGAATTACAAGAGATGTTTGATACATTTTTAAAAGGATATCCTTTATTTGGAGATGTTAATGATTATGAGTCCTTAAACTTCACGCGTGCAACGGAAAAGATAATTTCCAATAGAGAGAATGTTTATTACTATGATAAAAGCAATTTAAAAAAAGTAAGAAGGTATCAGTCGCTTTTTCCTACTCGTAATGGGTTTTATCGCTATGACCTACATTTAGGTGAAGTTGGATGGATGTATTTTGCCAAAGTATATAATAAAAGAATGGCACTTTATGAAACCGTTATAGATTTAGAGAAGTTCATAGGTACACGCCTATCTATAGAAGAAAAGTCAAATGATCTGGTAACAGTCGCACCACGAAGCGGTTTTAAAGCAGGAGAAAAGTATTTCTATATGTATATCACCATATATGATTTAGAAAATCATCGTGAATATGCAGGTTATACAAATGTTAAGATAAAGTTATTAGATTGCACAAAAGGAGTACAGAAATACATCAATTCAAAAAAATAGTAAGCAAAAAAGTATCATAGAATTATTTTACATTGTTTGATAGGGAGGTATAACAATAGTGCTGAACAACGGCTAAGGCCGCGCGTTGCAGGTTCAACATAGTAAAGTCTTGATGTATTATAAACTACATATTTCCCGTCAAGGGTACGATTTGGGCGCGTGAAGCTTGGCAGTAAAATGCACCATAATTGAAGCTTTGCACTTGAAGAGCTTTAAAAATAGGAAGGTTAAAGGTTTTATGGATAATAAGAAGGAATGCAGAGATAAAAATTCCTCAAAAACAAAAGAAGAAATTTATCACTCTGTTGTCCAAACAACGATTCCCTTAATATTAGAAAAATTGCTCGCCAAAGGATTAATTGATATAAATCGAATAGACGATCATAAATATCTTAATAAAATAATCCGTCAAAGCATTGAAGCCCCTGAATTAGCTGTTGAAAAAGGCAATCAGGAATATATTGTCGAAGGGATTGAATTAACAGTAACATTCCATCAAGATTTTATTGAGATTGCTGAATATGCCATTGAAAATGGAAAATTATGTGTAGCAGTAATTTTGTTAGCTACCACGATAGAACATATCTTGAATATATATCTTAGAATAATTCTTTCAAATAGAGGCTTGCCATCAGAGGAAATAACGCGAACGATTCGAAGAAGTAACTTTCATTCTAAAATTGAGGAGTTTATTTCTATTTCAGATAAATCTTCTTTTCCAGAAAATGTTCAAGAACAGGTTAAACAACTCATAAGAATAAGAAATGCTATAGTTCATTATAAAGCAGTTCCTTTAGAAATTGGAAACAATGGCGAAAACAAAGGAAGTGAAGGCTATATTGAGGAGGAAATTGAAAAGTTAAATTTTGATAAATTATTAAAATTACCAAATCAATTAGAGAATATTTTTCAAACGATATTACACAAAATGAACCCTAAATATGAGTTGATCGAGAAAATGTGTGATGTTTTTTTTAGGTCATCCCAGTAGAGTTTTGCACAAAGACTAAAGAACTCACTCTTCAAGAATACGCTAAAAACTTAGAATAGTGAAATACAAGTAAGTAATATCAAGAAAAAAATACATTAAAATTCAGTAAAATGCAATATGCCCTCGATAATCGATGATAATAGGGGATAGATCATTCTAACAAGCGAAATGAAGGTGATTTTTGAGGAGCGCGCGGCGTCACAGTTTCCGCCATTGAGAAGGGACATCAACGGCGTCAGGGACATTGCCCTTGTCAACCGCTCCTCAAAAACCCCTTATTTCAGGCGTTATATGTCATTTCAATGGTCTTAAATAGTATCCAACGAATTTTTGTAGGGTATATAAGAAAAATATCGTTATAGAGCAAACGTTTGAATTGGGTTGGATATGGGGATTACTCGTAACAGGTTAATTAGGAGGTCATTATCATGAAATACCGGCAAGTCTCTCAAAATATATTTGGTAGGAGTAACTCTTTATTTTTATTGCTTTTTATTACCATAACCATCTTGTTCAACTCTTCTGTCGGAACAGCTCAGACAATCCTTTTGCAGGATAATTTTGAAGATGGAAATGCGGATAATTGGTCGTTAGGGGCCGGTTGGCAGATTGAAAATGACAACGGCAATCTCGTGTTAAGCGGAACCGAACATACTTTTGCAAGCATTGGTGAGATATCGTGGAAAAATTACAGCTTCAAGACGAAGATTAAATTGCTGGATACCGATTCGCGCGTCCACCTAAATTTTCGACAGAACGGTTGCACTCGATATTTTGTCGGTTTCACTCATGGCGATGTAACTCTTTCCAAAACCTTAGCTTCGTGTACACAACATCCTACTTTACAATTTTTCGGTGATGAATGGTACGACATCGGCCGCTGGTATTCTATAGAAATCGTTGGGCAAGACGGGAACATCAAAGTCTATGTGGATAATGTTCTAACGATCGACTATACGGATAACGATCCGTTTCTTTTCGGGTCGATCTCCTTTGAGAATCTTGATAATTCACATGTCCATTTGGATGATGTGCTTGTCACCACGAGCGATCAGGTATCTCAAAACCTTTGGGTACAAACGAATGGCCCCGATGGCGCTCCTATGGAATCGATCGTCAGTCATCCTACCATTGAAAATTTATTGTATGCTTGTGGACCTGGAGGCGGAGTTTATAAAAGTACTGATAGTGGTGAAAATTGGACTCTGCAACCAATTCAGGGAGTTCACCCTTCTGAAAGACTGCATAGCTTAGTTATCGACCCCACAGTTTCCAGTAATTTGTTTGTTGCAGGTCCCAGCGGGATCTGGAAGACCCTCGACAATGGCGATTCCTGGCAGACAAGTAGTGATGGCATTGATTCGTGCCATCTTAATATCACAACCTTGACCATAGATCCGTCAAATAGCAATATACTTTATGCCGGAACGTATACACATTGTCCTGGCAGCAGTTCCGGAACAGTCTACAAAACAGTTGATGGAGGCGATACCTGGGTAGATATTGGAAGTGGACTTAATATCCCCGCTAACGGCGACATCACGGCTATCGAGACAGACGGTTCTCATGTGTATGTAGGGATCAAAGATCTGGAAAACTGGGGAGAAGGGAAACTTTTTCGCAGCAATGATGCCGGACTTACTTGGCAAGAAGTTCTGTTCGCCAAACCTCTCAATACCTATATTTACAGCATTTTTATAGATCTCGCCAATCATAATGAAATATGGGTTGGTCTGAACAGTATGTATAATATTTCTATACGTTCTCAGGCGCTTTTTGTGTCAAGGAATGGAGGCGTATCCTGGGATGTCGTGTCCAATCTTCCCGTAGGCTGGGAAACACTGATTTTAGGTAAATCTGATTCTGGTTCCCTTTATGTTAATGAGTACTATACTCCCGATGGCGGTATAAGCTGGCTCCAATTTTTTGAGGGCTATCAGGCTGATGTCACAGGAAGTCCCCCCGCATGTTTGGCCTTCGATATATCAGCCCCTAATACCCTCTATATCGCTCTCGATTTTGGCTCCGGGCTTGCTAAAAGTACTAATGGGGGAACAACATGGCGGCGTATCAATAAGGGGTTGACTAATACGAGCACATCGTTATTGGCACCACACGCCTCTGATCCTTCACTTCTATATGCTGCGGCTGTCAGAGGTGAAGGAATATATAAAACGACGGACTATGGAACCTCTTGGTCATGGTTGACGGGTTATGGGATTACACATCCCTTTGCCGACGAATTGGTCATAAATCCTCACAACCCCGAAGAAGTTTGGTATATTGCCGATGTTGGAGAAGTTTTTAGAACGACGAATGGCGGTGCCAATTGGAATAAGATCATTAATCCATACTTGGATGGTTTTCGCTTTGGTTCGGTGTATGCCATGGCTCCTGCCCCATCCAACCCCGATATCGTCTATGCCTTGAAGAATGGATTCGGTATTTTTAAAACCACAGATAAGGGTACGAGTTGGCAATTTTTACATCACTCTGAAATCGATTATACGTATAGTATAGCCGTGCACCCGACAAACCCGGATATCGTGTATAGCGGCTATAATCCAAAACCGTTTCAAGACTGGGCCATGGTACGGCGAACAACGGATGGAGGGAGTTCCTGGCAAACGGTGTTGACGGTTCCCGGCGCAACCTCTGTTTCTTCCGTGAGTTTCGCCCCTCATTCCCCCGACACTGTTTATGCGGGGAGCACGGGGGAAGGAGGCTATGTCTGGGTAAGTCATGATGCCGGCGATAATTGGGCCAAGGTGAACGACCGATTGAATTTTGCCAACATTCATGTGATGAGCGCCGACCCTAATGACGCTCAGGTGGCCTATGTCGGCGTTTGGGGCGGAGGAACGTTTAAAACATCTGATGGCGGCCAAAGTTGGAGTAGACTTCCCAATGACCCTACGATTTCTGCATCCGCGATCTTGATCGATACCGCCAGCTCCAACACTTTCTACCTGGCTGATCGCACTGCGCCACGCATATATCGGACAACCGACGGGGGAGCATCCTGGGAAACCTTTTATGATGCAGGTTCAGGCTATTATCGCGTACTTTCTGCGGCTCTGGCTCCCGATAATGCGAATGTGATGTATGCTTCAATCTTTAGCTATGGTGGTCCGATGGCGGGTGATATCATTCGGATTGAAAATGGCATCGGCACTCATGTGACGGGAACGCTTCCCCGTTTACCGGTTGCTTTGGCTGTTGACCCTGCCGATTCCCAAACTGTCTTTGCCGTTTTACATGGCAGTGGCGTGTATAAAACAACGAATGGGGGACAAGATTGGAATGAGATCTCGGGCTTGTCAAGTGGATTACCTCAAACCCCTCAAATTGGCTTTAATGCGGTATCGATATCGCCTCACGACAGGAACATCATCTATCTTATTGGGGGGTGTGATGTCGATGTGACTCTCTCTCATACGGGGGCAGAACCGGACGTGATGAATACGGTGTATCGATCTATGGATGGGGGAATAACATGGACGAATATGAATGATGGGAACTTAGGAGAGAACAGTGGCTCGATTAAGGGAATCACACTCTCATCGGTCGACCCGAATCTCCTTTACATCGGCACGTTGAAAGGGGTATTTAGCAGTAAAGACGGGGGAGTTTCCTGGAATAACATGAATAGCGGGTTAGGATACACGCACACTGCGGGAGTCATTCTCAATAGCGATGAAACCCTGATATATGCTCCAACTCTAGGAGGTGGTGTCTATACAGGGACCGTGAATTCAGGAACCTACAATATCACCTGGAACGAATCAAATCATCTGAATGTCCCTATTTATCATGTTCAGATAGCGGTTGACCCCGGGCATTCACAGACTCTTTATGCCAGTGCCTACCCAGGTGGACTGTTTAAAAGTATAGATGGTGGACTTACATGGAACGAATGCAATTTCGGACTTGCCAGCTTTGAAATCACCGATCCTAAGCGCCAGGGGTATTATGCGTTTGCGATCGCTCCTTCCAATACAAATGTTCTTTACCTAGGACTCTATGGAGTCGGGATCTATAAATCGATCGATGGAGGAGGCACTTGGCGCCCGATGAATGGGATATCGCAGATCATGCGCGGTCAAAAAATTACCTCGCTTCTCATTAATGACCAATGGGATGATATCGTTCATGTTGCTACGGAAAACGGTATTTTCAAGACCATCGATGGTGGTTCTACTTGGTTTGAATTTAACTCCGGACTGATAAGTTCTGATGTTCGCCTGCTTGCTGAAGGAAGCGATGACAGGCTTTATGCGGGAACTCGCGGGTATGAATTGTGCTATTACGACAGTAATGACTCCCAATGGCGGCAAACAAGCGGTTTTGGGAATTTCGGCACTTTTTGGCCAATCTGGGATAATAGACCTCTTTATCAATACACATCATTACTCTTTCATCCGACTAATCCGAATATCCTGTATTGGGGAACATTCCCGGCGGGTATTTTTAAAAGTACGGATCAGGGGCAAACCTGGCGTGAAAGCAATGTGGGATGGATAAATGACGGAGTTTTTTCGTTGGTCTTTCACCCTCAAAATCCTGATATGATCTATGCAGGCACCTATAACGGCATAAGTCACTCCATTGATGCGGGGGCAAGCTGGGAAACATCTGATCAGGGTTGGCCTGAGCAGCAATGGGTTTTTTCAATTGATTTCGATCCCCGTAATCCTGATATCATGTATGCATGTTCGAAGAATGGTGAAAATGAGGGGAAGGGACAGGATGGATTTCATGGAACGGTGATGAAGAGTATCGATGGTGGAGTACATTGGTTCTCTATTACTCAGGGCCTGGCAGATCAGGAATTCTATAAAATCATTGTGTCAAAGAATAGTCCGGATATTCTCTTTTTAGCCACTCAGCGCTCAGGAGTTTTTCGAAGCATTAATGGCGGGAATTCCTGGGAACCATGGAATGAAGGGCTTTCAAATCTCGTTGCCGGGACCAATGGTAATAATGTTACAAATACCATGATATTATCGGCTGATGGTGAAATTCTGTACTTTGGAAGTTCGGGCTCAGGCGTTTTCCGGCGTGCGATAAACCCAAGGCAACTTGAAGTAAGTAAACATGGTATCGGAACAGGTTTGGTGGTCAGCCACCCTTCCGGCATAAAATGTGGATCTGACTGTGCAGAAGACTATGCGACCGGCATGGAGATTGTTCTCACTGCCACCCCGGAAGCCGGTTCTGTTTTTACGGGATGGGAAGGCGAAGGATGTGGGGGAACAGGCCAATGCATTATAACGATGGATGGCGATAAATCGGTGACAGCCGTGTTTGAACTTACTGAAAAACAGTATCTCCTGTGGACTCGCTAAGCTGGAAAGGGGGAGGGCAACATTATAGCAATCTCGAACTAAGGCGCATTCCAAAGCCATATTCGTAGCTCATTAAGAAGAGGGCAAGGTAGTAGAGAAGCAATAAGAGAGGCTGGATATGGGACATATAACCCAAAAATGCACATGACCCCACCCGCGCTCGCCAGTGTTGGCATAATTGCCCGCCATAATCGTTTGGGTGGTTTCGTCAGGTTGATCCTGCCGGTCAGGGCGCGTGTGCGTCATGTGATTTTGGGCGTTAGGCCACTTTCTGTATATCAAGAGAATGCTGTAAACAATAAGAAATGCTATGAATTCCTGTAGTTTTTGTAGAATTATCACACGACAAGCCCACGGTTACATCATTGATGAAAATGATCTCGTCATCACATTTCTGTCATTGGAGAATCATCCGTTAGTTGTGCCGAAACAGCATATTGCGGACATTTACAGCCTTGATGACGTGACGGGCCATGTGATGATGTCAACCCTCATCAAGATTGCGAATACCGTCAAAAACAGGATGGCGTGTGAGGGCGTGTATATCACACAGGCCAATGAGGCAGCAGCGGGTCAGGATGTCTTCCATCTCCACTTTCATGTCTATCCACGCTGGCACAACATCCCTCTACAGACTACACGTGTTGATGATACGACCCGTGCTGCACTCTATGAACGCCTGAAGAATGTGGCAAACTAAGGACTGTACGGTATGCTCAATCGACAAAAAATTCTTCATATTGTCCAGCAGCTCGACTTTCCGAGAGAACACGTTTGGCTCCTGACCGGTGCGGCGCTTGTAGTGTACGGAATCAAAGACCACACACGGGATATTGACATCGGATGCACACACGAGTTCTTTGAAACGCATTGCCTCACCTATCCTGGGCAAAAAACGTGGGCAGACGGGATGCGTTCTTGCGAGATCCTTCCGTATGTCGAAATGTTCGAAGCATGGGCTGTGCAACGAGTTGTCCTCACACACGGAATTCCGCTGGCCTCACTTGAGGATATTATTCGTCATAAACGACAGCTTGGCCGACCAAAAGATATTCGCGACATTGCGCTCATCAAGGCGCATTGCAGCATTGAACAGTCAACACAATGCTGACACAACAACACTCTACCATCGTGGCATGGAGCCAGTTTTACATCTGTGGTCTGTCGGCCCGTTTTGTGCCCCTGCTCCGTCAAGTTTGGTGGCAGTTTTCAACCGCGTCCAGGTCGCAGCGGCAGCGGGGAGAGCATGCCGTGTTAGTTCCAGAAAAAAGGCTTCGCATCGCGCGATATTGCGCCATGCTGTGCTCGTACACGAGGGCAGGTGCTTACGGAACGACTGGTTTTGCGGGCATCCACGGCAAACAGTGTGTACCGAAGACTCGGAATGTGTAAAGCAACGTCGTTGAAATTGAGGAAATCTCGCACGAAAGACTTGACACGAATCGGCATTTCACTACGATTGGTATGTCGTAGAAAGAGGGAATGGAGGCGTTTCCAAGTGTGTGTGTGGCCTAACAAACGCTTGGTGCTGACCATGCCCGCGCGCCGTTGTCAACATCTGTGCCCGCTATACCCGCTATAAAGGTGTTGTGGTGGTTTCAACGTGGTTGCCTCCGGTCAGCAATTGTGTTCTTTGTCAAGACCCGTGGGTCATTTTTTTGAAAAATCTGCATCCCAGGGTGTATTATCTCGAACAATGGCATGCAGGAGAGAGAGCAGTGTCCGCATACAGGCGGTCATGGCAACTTTCGGAAGCTTCCCGTTCTCTCGGAGACGCTGATAATAGGGCTGAATCACAGGGTTCCAGCGGATAGCCGTGAGGGTACTCATATAGAGGGCGCAGCGCACATCTGTCCGGCCGCCCCAAATCGTACGCCGACCACGCACGATCCCGCTGTCACGATTCAGCGGTGCCAGACCGACAAGGGCCGTCAGCTTTTTGATCGGAATCTGCCCCAATTCCGGGAGACGAGCGATGAGTACCCGTGTCAGTCCAGGGCCGACGCCAGGGACGTCCTGCAGGAGTTTCGCCTCCTGCTGCCAGATCGGGCTCGCCTCGATCAGCGTCTGGAGTTGGGCGTCAAGCACGTCAATCTGGCCGCTGAGCCACGCGAGATGGCGATCCAACGAGGCCTGGACATCGACCAGCGCGTGTTTCCGGCGATTGAGCTCCATCGTTCGCATGGTGATGAGCTGCCGGCGGCGGCTCACCAGGGCGTCGAGCCGTTGGAGATCCTCCGGTTTCGGCGGCCGGGCAGGCGGCCTCACTCGCTCGCCAAACAGGGCCAACATCGCCGCATCCAGTCGATCGGTCTTCGCGAGCAGGCCGAGGGCGCGAGCAAAAGAGCGGGCATGCCGGGGATTGACCACCGCCACCGCCCAGCCCTGGAGCGCCAGCGTGATAGCGACCTCCCGTTCGTAGCCGCCAGTCGCTTCGATCGTGATGAGCGTTGGCGGCGTCGGCTGAAGTCTGCTGATGAGGTCAGCGATGCCATCAGGGGTATTCGGAACCTGGTCCCATGCGTGTGTTGGGCGCACAGCGATATCCAACTGCGTTTTTGAGACATCAATCCCAACGAAAATATCCTGTGTGTTCATGGTGTGTCCTCCCGGCCTTGCGAGCCTATGCGGGGTCGAGCCCCTGGCAATTGTTCGAGATGTCTGCACTGGCTTTCGGCTCACGCTGCCCCATGCTGACCGAGGGGCTCCCTGTGGGGCCCGGAGGGCGCTACGGTCTTGGCGTGAGCCGGAAACACGGTGGTTTCATCATCTATGATACGAAATGTCATTCTATTTGTCAACATACAAGGGCGCTGGCATGGCCGTACAATGCAGGCGTTGCGTTATATGATGAAAAGCGTGAGGAATTCCTTGCAATTTGACTGAATATGTTGTAATATATCTCTAAAGGAGGGACAACATCCGAAAGGTCGTTGAAAACCTTTCAGATGTATACACAGACACATGAAAACGCTCTCAAGAGATACGCATCCAAAAGCCGAAGAAGTGTTAATCGGGCTGATCCGCAAGGCAAGCGTCGCGAAACGGATTTCACGGATGCATTCGCTCACTCGCACCATCTTACGCCTTTCGAAAAGGGCGATTGCAAAGGCCAACCCAGGACTCAGTGAACGGGAACTGAATCTGTTATTTGTGAAAATTCATTATGGCGACGAGTTAGCCAATCGCCTTCACACATACTTGGAGCACAAGAACACGTATGGAACCAGATGATATTTTAATGATCAGTGCACCCATTATCGCTGCATTCGAATCATTGGGGATTTCCTATTACATTGGTGGCTCTGTCGCCAGTTCAGCGCATGGGATTTTTCGGGCAACCTTAGATGTTGATCTAGTAGCAGACGTGAAGCCTCGTCACGTTCGATTGCTGGTCAACAGGCTTGAGGCAGATTATTACATTGATGAAGACATGCTGATAGAGGCGATTCAACGACACGCGTCCTGTAATCTGATCCATCTTGAGACCATGCACAAAGTGGATATTTTTATCCTCAAAAGCACACCGTATGAAACGGAAGCGTTTGAGAGGAGACGAAAAGATCTTCTTGACGAGGAACATGAAGTCGAGTTCTTTCTCGCATCTCCTGAAGACATCATCCTCCATAAGCTCGACTGGTATCGAGAAGGTGGAGAAGTGTCTGACCGCCAATGGACTGATGTACTTGGGGTGTTAAAAGTCCAACAGGAAAGGATTGACATGGAGTATCTCAGACATTGGGCAGCAGAATTGGACTTACGTGAGTTGTTGGAAAAAGCCTGTCAGGATGCTGGTCTCTCATGAAACGCCTGGCAAAGGAGGAGCTGCCTTTAGACGGTGAGGAGAAAGAGAAAAAAACGTTGTACCCTTGCGATACGGCAAGAGATAAGAGGGCAATACGACAATACGATAAAAAACAACACGACAAGATGAGAAGAGAAGAAGACAAGAACGCAAAACAAGAGTAGAAACGACAAGAAAAGAAAGGACAACAGACAATGAGGCAAGAAGACAAGCAGACAAGACGAGACCATTCCCATTAACAATCGGCTTGGAGTGGACGCGAAGCCCGCGTGGTGTTGTCAACATCTGTGCCCGCTATACCCGCTATAAAGGTGTTGTGGTGGTTTCAACGTGGTTGCCTCCGGTCAGCAATTGTGTTCTTTGTCAAGACCCGTGGGTCATTTTTTTGAAAAATCTGCATCCCAGGGTGTATTATCTCGAACAATGGCATGCAGGAGAGAGAGCAGTGTCCGCATACAGGCGGTCATGGCAACTTTCGGAAGCTTCCCGTTCTCTCGGAGACGCTGATAATAGGGCTGAATCACAGGGTTCCAGCGGATAGCCGTGAGGGTACTCATATAGAGGGCGCAGCGCACATCTGTCCGGCCGCCCCAAATCGTACGCCGACCACGCACGATCCCGCTGTCACGATTCAGCGGTGCCAGACCGACAAGGGCCGTCAGCTTTTTGATCGGAATCTGCCCCAATTCCGGGAGACGAGCGATGAGTACCCGTGTCAGTCCAGGGCCGACGCCAGGGACGTCCTGCAGGAGTTTCGCCTCCTGCTGCCAGATCGGGCTCGCCTCGATCAGCGTCTGGAGTTGGGCGTCAAGCACGTCAATCTGGCCGCTGAGCCACGCGAGATGGCGATCCAACGAGGCCTGGACATCGACCAGCGCGTGTTTCCGGCGATTGAGCTCCATCGTTCGCATGGTGATGAGCTGCCGGCGGCGGCTCACCAGGGCGTCGAGCCGTTGGAGATCCTCCGGTTTCGGCGGCCGGGCAGGCGGCCTCACTCGCTCGCCAAACAGGGCCAACATCGCCGCATCCAGTCGATCGGTCTTCGCGAGCAGGCCGAGGGCGCGAGCAAAAGAGCGGGCATGCCGGGGATTGACCACCGCCACCGCCCAGCCCTGGAGCGCCAGCGTGATAGCGACCTCCCGTTCGTAGCCGCCAGTCGCTTCGATCGTGATGAGCGTTGGCGGCGTCGGCTGAAGTCTGCTGATGAGGTCAGCGATGCCATCAGGGGTATTCGGAACCTGGTCCCATGCGTGTGTTGGGCGCACAGCGATATCCAACTGCGTTTTTGAGACATCAATCCCAACGAAAATATCCTGTGTGTTCATGGTGTGTCCTCCCGGCCTTGCGAGCCTATGCGGGGTCGAGCCCCTGGCAATTGTTCGAGATGTCTGCACTGGCTTTCGGCTCACGCTGCCCCATGCTGACCGAGGGGCTCCCTGTGGGGCCCGGAGGGCGCTACGGTCTTGGCGTGAGCCGGAAACACGGTGGTTTCATCATCTATGATACGAAATGTCATTCTATTTGTCAACATACAAGGGCGGTCTTCGCGCCGCTCAAGCCGGGCGTTAGTGTGCCAAGCGAAGCTTGGTGTGTCTTGCGGGGTGCAAGTCCCTGTCGGGAAAGGGTTAGCCACCCACCCGTAGCGCGTGTGGCGCCTGTGGCGGAGTCAGGAAGCCCCTGATGAACAAAGCAGGTGAAGCGTACACAGCGAATCGTGCAGGCCGTAGGGGACACCGTGTTCCCTGAAAGATGATAGAGCTCCGAAATGGCTGTCTCAGTCGTCGAGGTCGTTAACGCAGACCGAAGACTATATGAAGCATCCGTCATGAGAGGAAGGCCACCGCTGAGGCGACCCTTCAGGCGAGGATGTGGAGGACTGGCGGAGTTCACCGTAAGCGGTGGCATGTACGAAGAGATGCAGACAAGAACTTGGGAAGCCCCATACATTGTCTTGGAAGTAATGTGTGTGTGTTCCAAGACCTGCTGCGGAGTACCTTCACCGGGAAAGCGTCAGCTATGGGGTGGCGGCTTAAGCGTCGTACTCGGAGGCAGGGAAAGCCTGCCACATGGGGAAGGACTTAACGGGAGTACGCAGTCTCCAAAGGAAACTTCTGCCGGACAAGGCTGGACTGGATACACATAAGCCAACCTCACTGGAGGGAATAGCACTCACGGCGAGTCTCAACAAGACGCATCGCTTTCGAAATCTTTATGGCGAACTGACGTCGGAATGCTTGCTGATAGCCTGGACGCGCATCAACAAAGACGCGGCAAGTGGCGTAGATAAGCTGACGGCAGAAGCATACCAGGAACACCTGTTGGGCAATATTCATAATCTCGCTCAGCGGCTCAAAGAGAAGACCTATAAAGCGAAGTTGGTCAGACGGACATACATTCCAAAAGACAATGGGAAAGAACGCCCGTTGGGAATTCCTGCCCTCGAAGATAAAATCGTGCAACGAGCGGAGACGATGGTGCTGAACGCCATCTATGAACAGGAGTTTCTGGACATCAGTTATGGGTATCGAGTCGGCAAGAGCGCCAGGGACGCGGTCGGAGACCTGACCTTTCAGTTGCAGTTTGGGAGGTTTGGGTATGTGGTCGAGGCTGATATACAAGGCTTTTTCGACAATCTCGACCATGAATGGTTGCTGACCATGCTGGCCCTACGGATTGATGATAGGGCGTTTCTCAATCTCATCCGCAAATGGTTGAAGGCCGGGATATTAGAACCGGAGGGGCTGGTCAAACACCCTGACACCGGGACGCCGCAAGGGGGCATCGTCTCTCCCGTGCTGGCGAATATCTATCTGCATTATGCCCTCGACCTGTGGTTTGACCGGGTGGTCAAGTCACATTGCAAGGGCGAAGCCATCTTATGTCGGTATGCGGATGATTGGGTCTGCGCCTTCCGCTACAAACAGGATGCGGAACGGTTCTTCGCGGTCCTGCCGAAGCGGTTGCAGAAATTCAATCTGAACGTGGAACCGAGCAAAACCCAGATGCTTCGCTTTAGTCGCTTTCATCCGGGGAGGGAACGACGATTCAGTTTTCTGGGGTTTGAATTTTTCTGGTTTCCCGACCGGAAGGGGACGCCGCGTGTGATGCGGCGGACAGCCCGCAAGAAACTCCGGGCGGCCCTGAAACGGATGAAAGACTGGATGCGACTCAATCGGCACAAGACGACACGGTGGTTTGTGACCACGTTGAATGCGAAGGTACGAGGGCACTATCAATATTATGGGGTTCGGGGCAACTCCCGGTCGCTGTGGGAATTCTACGAGGAAGTCGTGAAAATGTGCTTCAAATGGCTGAATCGGCGCAGTCACCGGAAGAGCTATACCTGGGGGGCCTTCAAACGCCTCCTCTCGTTCCTCCCCCTCGTCAGGCCGAGAATTACTGAGTCAAAACGTCTGCACCGGGCGGCCTGCTGAGGCACACCGGCACGAAAGCGAGTACAACCGAGGAGCCTTGTGAGAGAAAACTTCATGCAGGGATCTGTGCGGGGGGAGCCGGGCGACCGGCTTTCCTACCGCGTCGCTCGGCGCTGCGCGCGAGGCGGAAAAATAGAAAAGTTATACAAAGACATATTTTCAACAAGACGAAGGATTATTACATGGATATCAGATTTGCTGTAAAAGATGACTTATATCAATTATTGGGATTATATAAAGAATTAAACCCAGAAGACCAACCGGTTAGTCTGTCTTTGGTCGAGAAAATTTGGATTAAAAGTCTTTCAAGCGATTATATAAAATATGTTGTTGCTGTTGTTGATGATAACATAGTTGCATCATGTAATGTTGCCATTATTTTAAATTTAACTCGTTCATGTAGACCTTATGGAATTATTGAGAATGTAATAACAAATGAAAAATATAGAAGAAAAGGTATAGGGTGTGCAGTTATTGATTATGCAGTTAAATATGCAAAACAGAGTAACTGTTATAAAGTTATATTGCTAAGTAGTAGTAAACGGACTGAAGCGCATAAGTTTTATGAATCAATTGGATTTAATGGGAGTAGTAAAAAGGGTTTCGAAATAAGGTTTGATAAATGGTAGTGGCTACCCTGTAAATGATAGGCTGAGATTGTACATAATAATGAACCATTTGGTGACCCGGTAATGCCAACGATCACGTTTCGAAAATGATAGCGGTTTGCGGACATAACCGGCCAGACGCTGACGCAGCGTATTGTTCCAGCGTTCCATATGCGCGGTTTCTCCTGTCTCTTTGCCCTCGCAGCGATGAGTTTCCTCCGGGAACACGGCGGCAATCGCTGAAACTGACGCACCGCCGATACGCTGGCGGGATACGATGCCAACAAGGCCGACGACACGTGCGTGTGCTGTGATCGCCGATCACACAGGCAATGCTCTGCCGCGTTCGCCGGCACATCACCGTCCACAATCAGCATTTCCAGGCGCGTTTGCGCACAAAGGACCAGACCTCATCGAGTTCCAGACGGTTATCGGATCGTGCGGACTGGAGCGTGGCCCGCAACGATGGCAACGTCAGGAGTTTTTTGTGATCCAGGCGGCCAGAGTTTTTCGTGAGGCCCCGAACACGCGGCTGATCCCTCGCATACTCGAACGTGCCTGATAGGCGGTGAGGATTTCCTCGCGACGGGCCTCGCTATACTGACGTTTCGGCGTCAAGACGCCAACGGCCCGGCAGTCTGTACACAAGTGCCGCAACGATGATGCCGTTTTTGACAATATTCGAACTGCCACATTTGCGGCACTGATCTCGTGGCGATTGATTCGACTCCCGTTCGGCCCCGAAGACTGAATTCGGATGCGCAGATGGTGGACGGGTTCTGCTCCTCCCCCGAGCGACTCGCTCACGAGGAAACCCTGTCGGGGGCAGCCTCACCTTTGAGACGCCGGTATGAGGGCACTCATCAGTTTCTAAGGCGCCGTGGTCGAGTAGACGACGGCAACTGGGGGCCGGCTCCGCCGGACAGCCCTGGTCGACCTTCAAGAGATGTTTGGTGCAGGCGCGTGCCTGGCACACCCACATCGGAATAGCACGTCAAAGCAGGTGGTCCATCCGCGACACTGGGATTAGAGGGCCAAAAGACAGTTCGTGGTGGTATCAGGCAGGCTTTTTGAGCCATTGTCAAAGAACAGTTTTTTTCGCAACAGGGGGGAGTCTTTTTTCTTGACAAAGAAGTCCATAGAGATGTTAGCACACCTGCTTCTCAATACGCATCAGTGTTCAATAATTTCGCGTCACGGTCTTGTGAATAAGCCGTTTCATATCCTGATCTTTATAGGGAAGTGTCGCAGGAATATTGATCATCTGTAACAGATTGACCAGATCTCGCAATTTGGCCAGATCGCGGTAGGGCTCAAGTAACGGATGTACCGTAGATGCCGTATAGCTTGCAATAAAGACGCGCTCTTGTTCTGCATTGACGTGCTCCTCGTACCGCAAGAACTGACCAATATCAGCAAGAGGATGTCCGGCCATCGCGCCTTCCCAATCAATAATTCCCTGCAACGCCCCATCCTTCATCATAATTCATGTCTCGGACTGCACACCCATCTAAACCACTATTTTATCAAGCTGAAGAAATTTTGCGTTCAGTTGTGCAGCATGTCATAACGAAAAAAATGAGCCTCTTCATGTTCTCATTCCTCGTGCGTCATATGGCTGTTAGTCATTCGCTCTCACATTCAAGTTGGTCACACATTCTTCTGTTCATGAGTCCTTTCCTCTCTCAATAGTGTTCATGAGAGTGGATTCTTTGGAGAGTACGAAAAATCAGGTTCGTCATCGTTTGTGGGACGACAAAAAAGCCGTCAGGCACAGCGCCTCGTTATGTAACAAAGCTAACGGCGCAAAAGCTCATCATCTAGTAATCCACCGCCAGTCTCAACATATCTTTGAGCTGAATACCGTTTTCGTAGATCGGCTCTTTATAGTTGACCAGGAAGAAGTCCCTCTCTATGGCAAATACCCTAAATCCCTCCCGCTGATACCAGGCAAGCTGATAGCCAAAGGTTCCGGTTCCTACCTCGAGACGACGCGCACCCATGTCATGAACGGTGGTAACGACATGCTTGAGCAGTTTCGACCCAATACCCTTTCGCTGATATTCAGGCGAAACAGCAATGCTCATCAACTCATATACTGCCGGAGCGATACGTTGCACGACATACGCACCGACAGGTTTGCCTTGAAGTATCGCTACAAAGCATCTTGAGCCTGGCAAATACGCTTGTATTTTTTCAACTGACGGGTCCGCTTCCAAAAGGAGCTCTATTGGCGCCTTCGCATACGGAACTTCTTGAATTTCCACTATTCACTCTCCGGTTGATGCGTTACATTTGTTTCTCAGCTAACAGCCTTCTTGTGCCATGTCTCATATTTGACATATCGATGTGTGATACGAAAATTGTCAATTATTTTCTCGTTTTGTCGAAATTGTCAATAAGAATTTAATTTTGTACCAAAAATCGGAAGATAAAAGTGTACCACCTCGCCTCTGAAAAATGATGTTGACAGTCATTCTGACACCTCCACCTTCGCCTCCTTAATTAACGATTGTTTTGCAAACACATGTTGGCGAAGTCGATAGCTGTGGCCTTTGATGTTCACGACTTTACAATGATGCAATAAGCGATCGAGGATAGCGGTTGCAATGACCGCATCCCCAAACAGTTCCTGCCAATCCCCAAAGCTCGTATTTGAGGTCAGAATCGTTGAACTCTTCTCATAGCGATACGACACAAACTGAAAGAAAAGATAGGCTTTCTGGCTGTCAATCGGCAGATATCCGACTTCATCCACCACCACTAAGCTTGAGGTGAGGTACGCCTTGTGCCGGGTTTGCGGCTCTTTGAGTTTCCGCATCAGGCTGTCCATCGTCATGAAATAGACCTTAAAGCCATGATAGCAAGCCTTGGTGGCCAGCGAGATGGCCAGATGCGTTTTCCCGACTCCGGGTGGTTCGAGAAACAGCACATTTTCCTGGTTTCGGATAAATTCCAAGTCAAAAAGCGTCATCACCTCCTGCTTATTGAGATGCGGATGAAACGAAAAATCATACTCTTCAACCGTCTTTGCCGCCGGCAAACCCGCCGTTTTCATGGCCGTCTGGATCCGGCGCTGCTCTTTGGCCGCTCCCTCTTCTTCCAGCAGATGATCCAAAAAGCTCAGAGAGGAACTCTTCTCCTGCTCAGCCGTATCCACACTGGTTTGCAACACCTCAGTCGCTCGGGTCAGTTTCAGGCGATTCAAATTCTCACGCAGCCGTTCAGAAATTAGTTGGTCCATACGCCACCTCCTGACACCAGCCGGTCATAATCCGCCAGCGGCCGATAGGCCACCTGCGGAAAGAGGCTGCCTGTCTTCAACCCTTGCGTGGCTTTGCCTTTCCCCTGGCTCTGCTGATACTTCCGGCGACGTTGGGCAAGATCCTGCCACGAGCTTTTCGTATAAGCCGGGCTGGCCGATTGTGCTGCCCTTCTTCTGGGATTCTTGATACGTGACCAGGAGTTCCTGATCGTCATAGACGCGGATCGTGCCAGCTTTCATCTTCAAAAGAATGTTCTTTCCAACGACATGATGGGGCACCACGTAGCGATTCCCGTTGTACGACACCTGACAATCTTTATACACCTTCCGAACGACTTTGATCGAGGTGGCATACTCCACCTGAGGGCGTGTCCCCAACTGGGCCTGCTCCTCCTGCCATCGCTGCGGCACTGGCTGTCGATGGGTGCCATGAATCCGCTGATTGGCCGGCTCATGCAACCCCGTCAGCAGATCGCGATTCGCTCGGGCCCCCGAATCAAAGGCATAGCCGCGCCAAAACCGTTCCCGAATAGAGGGCATCGGCCGTTCCACCTTGCCTTTGACCCACGGACTATATGGCGGACAGACCTCTGGAGTACCTCCATAATGATGCGCAAAGTACAGCCATTCCGTCTTCAAGGTCACCTGCCCGCCACGTCGAGTCATGACCACATGTTTCATATTATCATACAGCATTTCCTGCGGTACGCCACCAAGATCCTGAAACGCTCGAATATGCGCATCCAGAAACGTTTCAAGGGGACAACGCGGGACCAATTCGGCATACATGGCCCGAGAATACCCTAACAGCACCACAAACAGAAAGAACCGCTGGGGGCCTCCCTGTGCCGTCTCCACCTGAAACTCGCCCCAATCCATCTGCGCTTGACGGCCAGGTGCCGTTTCAAACCGAATATAGGCCAAACGCCTCTTCTCGGCCTTCATCCCCTGAACGTAGTGCCGGACGGGATCATAGCCGCCGGGATAGCCCAACGGACGAATCCGGTCAAAGAGCCAGGTGGCTTGATAGGCCTCTTCGTCCAACAGATCCTCAATCAGCTGTTTATAGGGATCCAGAATGGAGCCTTGCCGTTGCCCTTTCGTGTACGCGGGCAACTCCCCTCGTTCAAGGTAGCGTGTGACCGTATTGCGATGTCTTCCCAATTTTCTGGCAATGGACCGAACGCTGAGGCCTTGCCGATGTAATGCAAAAATGTCCATACAAACCTCCAGGGTAATCATGAGTCACTCCTCCGTTTTTCTCAGAAGAGTTCCGCACGTTTTTCACAATCTGGTACATTGTTCATTCCGATTTTTGGTACACTTTTGCATTCCTATTGACAATAGAAGGGTTTTGTGTAAACCTGTCATGGGATTTCATCGTTTCGTCCTGTACAGGGTTGTCGCAGTCAAAAAAGCCTTGAGAACACGCTAAAAACCAACAAAAAATTCTTTACAAAGCCGATCTTTTCTGCTGATATTCCGAGGAATTTAGCTCAAGATAGGTGGGTGTTGTCATACAGGCAGACAACGATTCGGGCGGCACCAGCAGTGCAGGTTCTTCTGCGGTGAAACAGCCCTCGAAGATGATGGCACGCTACAACGCTTACGATTATCATCAGACGCATTTGATCCCGGTCTCGTTAGAGAATCACCTGTTGGAGGGCCGTAGAGAGCATACGATTCATGGGCTGGTGGACCAGAAGATGGATGTCAGCATGTTCGACCGCCGGTATAAGCACGATGAGACCGGGCGTAGCGCCGAGGATCCGAAGATCCTGTTGAACATCGTCTTGTTTGCGTCTGCACGGGGAGTGATCGGGTCTCGGCGGATCGAGTGGCTCTGTCGCCCCCATGTCCCCTGTATGGCGTGAGCCTGTATGCACTATCCGGATCACCGCACGATCTCAGGGTGTGTGTCCTCGATGCATGCCGAGGTGGTGTCGTTGTTTCGGGATATTCAGGTCGTCTGCGAGGAGCAGCATTGGCTTGGAGGCACGGTATTTGCGTTAGATGGTTTCAAGCTTCCGTCGAATGCTTCGAAGCCGTGGAGGGGCGCTGTGGAGGAATTGAAGCAGAAGCAGGCGAAGTGAGACAGGTGGAAATGGCGGAAAACACATGGATACGCGAAATGCTGTTGACCATGCCGAGTAAACCAGAGTACATTGGAGAGCCGGATGCCGTGAAAGTGGCACGTCCGGTTCGGTGGGGGATAGTTGGAAAAGTACCGGCTTGACCGGCAACTCGCTGGCTACCTACCCGACCAAAGGGCGGGCAGGAAAATCCGGTGGTATGCTTTCATGTTTAAGTGGTGCCCGCCTTCTTGCGTCAAAAATGGAAATTATAATTTTTATGCAAAGTGATTGGCATCATATAAGTATTCACAATCTCGCTATGAACAGGAACTTCTTCAAATCCTTCATACCTTGCCGATAGAACGAATCGCGCAAATTGTTGACTTTGCCAGGTATATTCAGGTACAAACTGTAGAAGACTTCGTTCATCTTGATGATGAACCTGAAGAAGATGTACTTGCTGATGAGGCGCAATGGGAGACGCAATTTGCTTCAACGCAAGAGGGACTAAAGCGGATGACAGAACGAATACGATCAGAGATTCGGGCAGGGCGATCACAGCCAATGAAGTTCACAAAACACGGAGGGATTACGCTTTAAATGAGTTACACTTGACAAGCGGAGAATTTTAAAATTAAAATATAGAAGTGATTTTCTTATTAATTGGCTTATGAATCATGGGTTGCGAGAGTTACATGCAATTTGAAGTATTTTTAATGAGACTGCGAGATAAAAGTTAGGGGGATAATTCAACAACTTGAAAAGGATGGATGGTATTTGGTGAAAACACGCGAAAGTCATCGGTAATATAAACATCCTACCAAAAAAGGGTTGGTTACTGTTCCTGGAAATCTAAACGATGAACTTGCTCCTGGAACGCTTAACAGTATTCTCAAACAGGCTGGTGTTAAATAGTCATGAGAAAATATTTAGTCATTATCGAAAAAACTATCACAGGTTATTCAGCCTATTCTCCCGATGTCTTAGGGTGTGTGGCAACAGGGAAAACGAAAAAAGAAGTGGAACAGAATATGCGTGAGGCCATTCAGTAAAAAGTCAGTGGATAACACAGAGACTCTTCCACAAAGAACAACCCGTTCCATCAATGGAGAAACAAGGAGTTGACACAATGTTTGATGATGCCAGAAGCAAGCGAGTCATCATGCTTTCGCACTGTTTGTTGAATCAAAATTCCATCTCTGACGGCACTGCGGACTTTCCCAGTCAATTTGCTGAAATCATTGCGTTACTGATGACGCATCGGATCGGCATGATCCAACTCCCCTGTCCGGAACTCCTCTGCCTGGGTCTGGATCGACGCGATCACAACGGGGCGAAACGGCCAGTATTGGAAGAAAACACCCGAATTCGGGAATTGATGGGAGCGCAAGCCCATATCACCCTCTTACGCCAGAAGGTTGAGGAACTGGTGAGGCACATCCAGGAATATCAACAACATGGGTTTGAGGTGCTCGGCGTGATCGGAGTCAACAGGTCGCCAAGTTGCGGGATCGACACTACCTCACGAAACGGAGAAGAAACACCAGGGCAAGGAGTCTTCATGGAAGTCTTGTCGGAGACGCTTGCAGAGCATGGCATAAGGTTACGCATGATTGGGACAAAAACCAGTGAGAAAGAGCGATCACTTGAAAAAATCAGGCAATTCATAGACAGAAAAAGTTCTCGGATTGGACGGATGAGCCGCTCAACCGATGAACACGGAGGTATATTCGATGCTGGCAGAAATCATTCCGGAAGGATATGACCTTTATGGCAAAAAAATCTTGAAACCACGTCCCCAGAGAATGAAGTGTGGGAGAGGAAAATTCCGGGTGTTTCATCCCACGTTCCCGATGGGGCGATTTGTTTCCAAGCCTCTGAGTATCACCTGTACAAATCTTCAGGACGTAGGACAATTCTTGCAGGGATGTTCGTACGTTTCTGATCTCGAACAGTTTCAGCAAGTTGATTATTGGCTTCCTCCAGAAAAATTTGAACAAACTCGCATGGGGGATTGCGAAGATTTTGCTTTATGGACGTGGCGCCAATTGATGGCGATGGGATTTCCTGCACGCTTTGTGGTTGGTCGTGCTGGTCGGTACGGTAACGGACATGCGTGGGTCACCTTTGAGAACAACGGAACACATTTCTTGGTTGAACCATTAGCTTGCTGGTACGGAGACACGTTTCCTCAGCTCAGTATGTTACGGTACATCCCGGAAATTTCAGTTGAATGGGATGGCAAGAAGATGCAGTACTTCGCCCATACAAAACGGTCATATAGACCATCACTCCGAGAAGGACTTTCCTTGTGGAGGGAATGGGCAGCCTATAGGTTGAGAACCAGAATCCACAATCTGTTCGTGAAACGGCGTGCCAGTTCTTCAAGAACTGAAAACTTGACAGAATGTCTGCGATTACATAGAAAGAATCAGGGAAGATGAGGGGCGTTAGATGGATGGCCTTCGGTGCGGAAATAAAGACGAGAAAAGGGAGACCCGAAATGGATATGATGATTCGAAATGAGGAATCATCCGGATTTCATCAAGGAGCTGGATTGTGTTGCAGAAGACAATGGGAAAATCGTTGGAAACATCATGTACACAAAAGCCTGGTTGCTGAATGAACATGGACAAAAAAACGACATGATCAGTTTGGTCCGCTCAGTGTTTTAAGAACGGGAAAGATCTCAATATGAGCGATATACATGGAGAATACCCGTATGGATTGCTCGCTCTTGAGTTAGAAGAACAAGCCCTGGAAGGGCATCAATGGAAATTTAAATATGTGGACAGGCCGCCTCGCAGGTTATTACCCGAAGGAGAGTACGATGCTGAGAAGAATTTTACGTTGGATGGCAATAGGGTTGATCGCAGTGGTGCTGTTGGCTGCAGCAGCCTATTTCTGGGATATACACCGAGCCTATAAACGGATCAGTGGCAAGAGTACGGGTATCCCTTCGCCTTATGGAGATCTTGAATATACCGAAGGAGGTTCAGGCCCCGCTGTGCTAGTGATCCACGGCAGCGGCGGCGGCTACGATCAGGGCGAACTCCTGGTGCAGGCGGTGTTGGGTGAGCAATTCCACTGGATTGCGCCTTCGCGTTTTGGCTATTTGCGTTCGACCTTCCACGAAGGGGCCACATTTGACAACCAGGCGCAGGCCTACGCGTATTTACTCGACCAACTGGGCGTCAAACAGGTTGCGGTCATCGCGCTCTCGCATGGCGGCCCGTCGGCGCTGCTCTTTGCCGTCTTGTACCCTGACCGGGTCTCCTCGCTGACTCTCATCTCCTGCGGCGTTGCCTCTTCAGTCACACAAGATCAGGCCCAGGCGAACCAGAAAGGCGATCTGCTGACGACGATCTACACATATAACCCGCTGTACTGGGCCATCAGTAAGCTGTTCAAGCGGCAGTTCATGGAGCTGATGGGCGCCAACGACGCGGTCATTGCCGGTTTGACCCCCGAACAGCGCGAGTTGATTGACAAGATTATTGATTATATGAACCCGGTATCACCGCGATCCGCCGGTGTGGCGTTCGACAACAAAGCGAAGATGCCGAATGAGAGAATTGCCGCGATCCAGGCCCCGACCTTGATCTTCCATGCCGCCGACGACACCTTACAGCTCTTTCACAATGCCGAGTTTGCAGCTGCCACCATTCCGGGGGCAAAGCTGGTCCGCTTCGAGCGAGGAGGGCACCTCCTCATGAGCGTCGAACAAGTCACCATCCGCACGGTCATGCAGAAGCACATCCTCGACCATCTAAGCGAGGAGTTCCCCCAAAGCCCGTAATCAACCGGGTGTTTAGAAACTGTTGTAAAAGTCCATGTAACCGGTAAATTAAGCAACGACTCATAGGAGTGTCAAAGCTTGTCTTTGACCGCCAAAGTCGAGCTTTGGCACTCCTTATGTTCGACTTTTAAAACAACTTCTTAGAGATTGCTGTTGCCGGCAGCTTATTCCTCCTCATTGGCTTTCTGCTGATAAAATTTTTGCAGCACATAAAACGCCAGTTTTTTAGTCTGCTTATCCTGGGCGATCAGACCTTTACGGTTATAGCCGCGCTGAAAACGATTATAGCGGCGTGAGGCGCGGAAATCGTAAAGAATCCAGGGGGACATGCCTTTGACGTAATCGAGTTTGCGGATCGTCTCAATTTGACGGGTATAGACCCGGACCATATATTCTTCCGTGAACATATCGGAGGTTGGGCCATGATGGCCGGCTAATGCGCCGGCGCCGGTTTCAGTGATGATCACAGGTTTATCGGGCCGGGAATTTTCACCGATCTGCACCAGTTCTTCATAATGCGGTTCGTACCAGCCGTAGTATTCATTCAATCCAATCAAATCCAGGGCATCTGTCAGGCGGTCTTCGATCTTGAGTTTGGCTTTGTTCACCAGGCAGGCGGCCGACACCAACCGCGTGGGATCGCATTGTTTGGCCGCCTTTGCCAGATTGCTCATAAATGTGAGCCGCGCATCGGTATCGGCGTTCTCATTGCCCACCGACCAGATGATCACGCTGGCGCGGTTAATATCCCGCATGATCAATTCGCACAATTGATTTTCAGCGTCCCTGTAGGTCGCCGGATTTTCAAAGTCAATCGCCCAATATACGGGAATTTCTTCCCACAATAGCAGCCCGACTTCATCTGCCAGTTTCGCGGCCAGTTCATGGTGCGGATAGTGCGCCAGACGCAGGAAGTTACAGCCCAATTCTTTAGCATGACAGAAACGTCGCAGCAGGTCTTCCCGATTCGAAACTTTGCCCATAACAGCATCGTCTTCATGCACCGACATCCCACGCAGGAAAATCGGCTTGCCATTCAGCAGAATCTCAACGCCCTGCACCTGAATCTGGCGAAAGCCGATTTTTTCAGCAATACAATCCTGGCGAAAGGACACATTCACGTCATAAAGTTTGGGATTGTCAGGGGACCAGAGTTCCGGCGCAGCAGTCAGCGTAGCTTCGACTTTGCCATTTTTCAAAGCAACGACCTGATCCACACCAAGTTCGGGAATGCAGATACGAACATTATCCTGCGCCGTTTCGTCGGAGACTGCTACCGCAAAAGTGATCTTTTGAAACGACCCATCGGGAGCAAGCGCAATGCGGAATGCTTTGATAAACTCTTTGGGAACGCGCAGGAGTTCGACATCGCGATAGATGCCGCCATAATTAAACCAATCGGTATTGCGCATCGGCACGCGGTCGAGCGTGCGGGTATTGTTGACGCAGATTTGGATCAGATTTTTGGAGCGTAATTTCCCGGTCAATTCGACAAAGAAGGGCGTTGAGCCGCCGTAGTGGTTCCCGAAATATTCATGATTTAGAAAGATCATCGTATGATAATTAGCCGCGCCAATCCGTAAGAAGACGCGTTCGTCAGAATCATCGGCAAGGTATGAAAATTCCCGGGAGTACCATGCGCTGCCTTCGTAGTAAAAGTATTCAGGCCGGCACATATTCCAGCAGGAAGGCAGATTCACCAGATCACCGCCGTCAGGCTCGTAATCCCAGGGCAAATGTTTTTCCTGAAGGTCAGCCGGCGTATATTTGTACCAGTCGCTTCGCAGACCGGTGTCATAGGGATCAACGCTGAAATGCCAGCGTCCGTTCAACTGTTCGCGCGGCCGGCCGGCGTCATAAATCATGATACTGTGATTTAAATTTTGTAAATTATAACGCGCTTCATAGCGTTCATCGTGAATGTGCTCAATCAAATTTTCTGCGGGTTTAGTTGTGGTCATACTAGAATTTCTCCTGAGTTTGTAGTAAACGCTTTAGCGTTTCATCACGCCGCTAAAGCGGCTACTACGAACCCGATTTATTTAATCCCGGATGTAACAACGCCCTGGACAATGTATTTCTGCCCCAGCAAAAACACGATCATCACCGGAATGATCGCCAGTACAGAGGCGGCCATCTGCGGACCGTAATAGGTGTAATATTCTGAGGCAAAGTCTGCTAATCCTAATGGCAAAGTTTTTAGATGTTCGCTGGTAAGATAAATCAGCGGTGCAAAAAAATCATTCCAGAACCAGCGAAAAGACAGAATAATCTGAGTCGCAATCACCGGCTTGGACAAGGGCAGGATAATGCTTGTGAAAATTTGGATGTGGCTTGCGCCGTCAATTTTCGCCGCTTCAACCAGAGAATCAGGAATCGTCATAAAGAATTGTTTCATTAAAAACGTTCCTAAAGCTGTAAATGACGACACACACACCAACGCCCAGTGAGAATCGTATAACCCGAGACGGCGCACCAGGATAAACTGCGGGATAATATAAACATGGATCGGAATCATAAGTGAGCCGATATAAAACAGAAACACGAGATCCCGTCCGCACCATTTTAATTTCGCAAAAACATAGCCTCCGGTGGTGGCGGTAAGAATTTGGAGCAAGACGATGATTCCAGTGACTTTCAGTGAATTCAAGATGTAGAGTGGAAAATTTTCTTTCAATTGCCGATAATTATCAAGGCTTGGGTTATCGGGAATAAATTTGACCGGGTATTCAAAAATTGCCATCTCATCCTTGAGGGAGGAAGAAATCATCAGCGCAAGCGGAAATAAAATGATCAGCGCGGCCAGGATCAGGCATGCATATCCCGCAAGCCTCCAGGGGGAAATTTTGCGACGTTTGATTGTTTTTTGACTAGCGTTTAACTGGAATTCTGTCTGTCCGGAGCCCATCATCAACTTTCTCCAATATAAATCTACGTTTACGGATAAGAAACCGGGTTTTTGACAAAAACCCGGTTTCTCTGCTATCGCTTTTGAAAATCTCCGTACCGACGGACAGCCCTGTCCGTCGAACTCCTCTGCGGACAAGGCTGTCCGCAGGTACGATGCTAAAATTAGACGACATCATACGTAACCCATTTTCGCTGACGGGTATATTGAATAATGGTGATGATCAGAATAACAGCCAGCAGGATCGTTGCTTCAGCCGAAGCGTAGCCCATTTTCCAGTGACTGAAGGCATTCAAATACACATCAAAGACTAAGGTGGTGGTTGCGCCGGCCGGGCCGCCGCCATCCTGTCCGCCGGTCAGCACAAAAATCTGATCAAACACTTGAAACGCCCGAATCACCGCCAGAATGATACAGAGAAATAAAACCGGGGAGAGCATCGGAATGGTCACGTGCAAGAATTTCTGCACTCCGCTGGCGCCGTCAATTTCGGCAGCTTCGTAGAGCGAAGGATTAATGGTCTGTAACCCGCTTAACAGCAGCACCATGTAATAGCCGAAATTTTGCCAGATCACGATGAAGATCACGGTTGGTAAGGCCGTCCTTGCTCCTGTCAGCCAGGGTAAGGGAGCCAGGCCCAGGGACATCAAAAAATTATTGAGCGGGCCTTTTTGCGGATGAAAAATGAGCATGAAGGCCAATGAAACGGCGACTGTTGACAGCACGACCGGCAAAAAGATGACGCTGCGAAAAAAACTTCGCCCGATAAGCTGATTGTTTAAGATGACAGCAAAAATCAATCCCAGCCCGATTTCAAACCCAATCGTAAAAACCACAAAGGTAACCGTGACTCGCACAGCTTTCCAGAAATTCGCACTACGAAAGGCCGTCAGGTAATTATGAACACCAAAGAAGTGTTTTGCTTCTTTGGCAAGCAGGGTTCCATAGATTGCTGCCTGTTCTTTGCCGATTTGCCGCTGTATCTGTCGCAAAAATTTCTCTTCATCAGAATATTTTTTCCCTTCCATTTGAGCTAACTTTTGCAAGATCTCTTCAGGAATTTCACGCTGCGGCAAGCGTTCAAGTGACTGTGCTGTCAGTTCATACGTAAAGAGGTTGAGGGTTTTTCCGCCGGTATAATTGGTAAAGGAAAGCGCAATTGAGGCAAAAATTGGGAACAGAATAAAAAGACAAAAACCTGAAAAACTCGGCAACAGAAACAACAGAACATCACTGAGTTTATCGTATTTCAGATTTGAATGGCGCATGGCATTCTTCTTCCTGTAGATTATTCATGATGTAAAAACCCGGGTTTTTTCAAAAAACCCGGGTTTTTTCTGTCGTTTATACGAAAAACTACATCGTTGTGTTGATGATTTCTTCAAAGTGAGCTTTGATGGTATCCATAAGTTGCTCATCAGTCATATCACTCATTAAATACTCTTCGAGGACTTTCACCAGTTCAGCTTCCACTTTTGAGCCGTATTTATTGAACCAACCTGTGACATGCACCGTATCTTCGGCGTAATAGTGTAAGGATTTCTCATCAGGCAGCGTAGAAGCAGCCACTTCTTTGACTTCCGGGGTAAACATCGCGGGCATCAGGCCGTTTTGCATCACAACTTTTGCTCCTTCAGGACCGGACATCCAGGAGAGGAATTTAAATGCCGCGTCTTTCTTTTGAGAATCAGCATGAAGAATATTAGACGTTGGCAGACCGGTGGTCCGATATTCAGGCTCATCGCAGGGAAGGTGCGTCAAGCCCCAATCTTCCCAGGTAAACCCTTGCAGCGAACCTTCGTTTTTCGCAGTAAGCATCATCCCCGGAAACCATGCGCCAATCAGCAGCATTCCGGAATTACCATCCCAAAAAGCCTTGGAATAATGGGTTTTGGTCGCTTTGAGTTCAGCCAATGGGATGACAGCCTTTGCCTGCTCCAATTCTTTGCGCAGCTTAAAACTATACACGAGACTCTCATCAATATCAATTTCACCGTCTGCCGTAATATAGGATAATCCGCGCTGATCGGCCGGCATCACCTGAGAACTGCCCCAAATATACATAATTGCGCCATAAACCTTTCCATCGCCGCTTGCCAGTTGTTTCGCGACTTCCGCAAATTTCGCCCAGGTCCATTCGCCTTTCTCGACATACGTATCGGGGGTGGGCACGCCAGCTTGTTCGAACACTTTTTTATTGAAATAGGTGAAGTACGCTTCGCCTCTGAACGGCAGAGCATACACCTGTCCCTCAATTGTAATGGCATTCTTGTATCCGGCCAGCGACGCCATATCGAACTGGTTGGCGGCAATCAGATCGTTCAGAGATTCCGCATAGCCGTTATCTACCATTGGGAAAATATCGGTGGCGCGTTTGTTCATATACGCATCCATTTCGGTACCTCCAGCCAACAAGGTCATAATTTTCGATTCATAATCTTTGGCTGAAAGAATTTTCGCATCAACAAACACTTCATCTTGTGAGTTATTAAAGGCATCAATAATGTTCTGATGGGTCGGATCATCCCAAAGATAATAAATAATGGTTTCTTTGGCCGCTGCTCCCACACTGAACCCGGCCACAAGCACGAATAACAAGCAGATACATACACCTTTTTTCATGTCTTAACCCTCCATATTTTGGTTAATCTGTGTCTTATGAACTCTGACAGCAATCACAATTACTTGACGTGAGAAATCTCTGTCAAGAAAATTTTCGAAAGTTACGAAAATTTTTATGCACTCTTTTCTCAATGGATCACAGCTATTCAGGACATGGGCCAGTGGATTCGCGCACAATTAAAGGGCATTCGACCAGCATCGTCGTTCCTCCTCGAGTTCCGGCAGGATCTTGCAGGAGATCGAACAGCTTTTTCACTGTGAGTTGCCCGATGCGATAGGTTGGCTGCGCAATCGTTGTCAGCGAGGGGATCGTATAAGCAGCAATGATATTGTCATTATGACCGACAACGGAGATGTCCTGTGGTGATCTCAGGCCTTTATTATAAATCGCTCGCAGGGCGCCAATCGCTATTAAGTCGTCAAAGGCGATAATCGCAGTCGGACGCTTTGGGATCGGCAGTGATAACAGATGGCCGACCGCATGAATACTCTCTTCAATGTGCACATAACTCCAACGATAGAGTTCCTCTGCCAAAGTCAAACCGGCGTCTGCCAGAGCCTGCTGCACGCCTTCCAGTCGCATTTTTGAAGATACCCATTCAGGGGGACCAGAAATATAGGCAATACGAGTATGATTTAAACTGAGCAGATATTTGACGGCATGAAAGGTTGAGGTTCTGTAATCAGGGATAATACAGGGAAAATCGGGCACTTCCGTTGAACGCGAGAGCACCATTGGTAACTGGCGTTGGGCGCGAAATTCAGACAGATAGTCAGCCGCAAGTCTGGTTCCGGCAACAATCAGCCCATCAAAGATCCACTGATTGATAGATTCTAAATGATACTTTTGTTGTTCAGGGTTTTCGCTGATATTCAAAAAAAGCAGGTGCATTCCGCGGCGTTCCGCTTCTTCTTGCGCTCCATTCAGCAGCTCGGTGTAAAAGGGATTGAGCACATCCGGCACAGCCATTAGAATGGTTTTGGTTGCCGGCTGATCTTTCCACTGTCGGGGCGTAAATCCTGTCTCTTTGATCGCCTTGAGCACCTGAGTCTTCAAATTTTCACTGACCGGGGCCGATTGATTGATCACGCGTGAAACTGTTGAAATCGAAACCCCACAATAGTGTGCCACATCTTCAATTGTCGGTTTTATCAGCTTTTCTTTCATCCTTACATACCTACCTTCCAGGGCCATCTTAACACTTTAGAGGAGAGAAGAAAACCAGTATATTGAAAATCAAGAAAATAACAAGAAAAATTTTCTAAAATCTTGCAAATGTTGTTTCAGGAATGTCTGTTCGAACTTCTCAAGCTGATTTAAAAATAGCATATCGTACCGTCCAACAACCTTGTTGGACGAAAAGTGTGTGCCATTAGCACCTTTTCTTGGGGTGAACAAGGCTGTTCACCGATACTAAATTTCATTTTCTCTACGTGATAAAGAAAAAATGATTGACAATACTTTAAGAACGGCCATAATTCTAAGTTGATGGGTAAACTGAAGCGTCGGCGATTGATGGCTGGGCTTTTCTGTCCATTTTTTGCGCAAATGCATATCACCGGTGGGTGGGTTGCCGGAGCGATCAAACAAGAATACAGCGTTATTCAAAGGAGTCTATCAAATCATGATGAATGGATTTCCCTTAATCACAGCCCATGCCGGCTGCATGAATACTGCGATGAACAGCCTTGAAAGCGTTTTTGCCGGTATTGATGCCGGCGCTGATATTGTCGAAGTTGATGTGAATGTCACCAAAGATGACGTTGTGGTCTTATATCATGATCACTTCGTGTGTACTGCTGGCCGGCAGAAAATTGCTCTTGTCGATCTGACCTTTCAGGAACTGAAAACCGTTCTCAATATGATCAGATTAGAAGAGGCTCTGGATGTCGCGGTGCAGTATGGAGTCGCGTTAAACCTTGATCTGAAAACTCCTGCCTGCGCCATTCCGATGGCCGAGGCGGTCAGATCGCGCGCTATGGCAGATCAGGTACTTATTTCCGGGTGCGGCCAAAAAGAGGCTGCCCGGGTCAAACAGTTGTGCCCTGAATTTCAGGTACTTCTCAACGCCGATAAAGGAGCTGCGGCGTATCATCAGAATCAATATGAACGCTATATCCAACGTACCTGCCGCGATGCGATTGCGGCAGCCTGCTGTGGAATTAACATGGACTATAAGGATTGCCGCGACGACTTTCTAAGATACGCCCGCCTCAGATGCCTGCCCGTCTTGCTTTATACGATTGATGAACGTGCGGAGATGCAACGATTGCTCAAGTTAGGAGTTCATGCAATTACGACAAATGATGTCCCTGCCCTGCAATCATTGATCAGAGGAGACGACGATTAACATCGGAAAGTATCGGAATGCCGTAAATGCCTTCTTTTTCAACAACGAAGGAAGCGACACAATTCGCAAATCTGGCAGATTCCGGCACATCTCGCGTTTCAAAATAGCGAATGAGAAAGGCTGTGGCAAAGACGTCGCCCGCGCCGGTCGGATCGACTTCAATGGCAGGAAACGCCGGTGAATGATGAACGCCATCGTGCGTATAGATACTCGCTCCACGTTTTCCGCGAGTAACGACAACCATCTTCGTGTAAGCCAGGTACGTTTTCACGGCCTCTTTTGGATCGATCACATCTTCTTCACTAAAAAAGACAAGATCCGCATACGGTAACACTTCTTTAAAATTCTCCCAGTCTTTTCGAAAAACCTGTCCTTTCGAGTCCCAGCGACGCATCCATCCCTGCGGACAAATTCCGATGAGCGCGTTATGAAAAAGGCGGACGATCTCAGGTGTATATTCATTGGCAACCGGGCAAATATTGACAATCGGCACGGACCGCCATTGCGGAGGAATAAGCTCCGGAGTGATTGGGTCAGCGACACTCTCAATGATCTGGCGGCGTTCCCCGCGCTCATTATATAAATTTGCAAAAGTTGTTGTCTCCTGTGATTCCTGACACCGGATATCAATATTCTGCAATAATCCTGGTTGTAATAATGGGCGGCTGAAACTTGTGATCATTCCGACCGGAATGCCAAGATTTCTTGCCGCACATGTCGAATATAATGCCGGACCGCCGGGTGTGATGCCATTGCCAACCAGATCGTGCGTCATATGTCCAATTGAAATAAACTGTGGAATAGTCATGCGAACACTTTGCCTCCCAAGATATTTTCTAAGTAATCTCACTCATGTTACACAGGCATTTTCCCGAAACGCCCGGTTTTTCGACCCCTCCCCTCCGGAGAGGAGGCCGGGATGGGGTTGCGTAACATAACGAATAGAACTCATTTCTTTATAGACCAGAAACCGGGTTTTTTCGAAAAAACCCGGTTTCTTGGTCCGTCAATAATCACTTATGTTGTCACGTATGATGAAATTGCTATGCTGTCAAAAAATTCTCTGAAAGAAGAGAATGCCCGGTCTTTCCAAGGATCCGGGCGTCTCGGTGAGTTACAGTAATGTTAAAAGAATCTCAAGATACAATTCAGCAATCTTTGTATGGCCCGCATTACTCGGGTGAAATCCGTCAAGACTGACATACTCCCAATTACTTGCATAGTTCCCGGCATATAAATCAACCAGCGGCACCCCATACGCCTTAGCCTGGCGGGCAAGCGCGAGATTAAACTCATGCACCCGATCGGCGGTAACATCTGGATCCGGCTCGATCAAAAAACGGGGAAGAAGGGTTAAATCAGGAATGTTGGCAAGTACAATTCTCGCTGAAGTGGATTGGCGCAGTTGCATAAAGACTGTTGCCAGACTTTGTTCAAACGTTGCGACATCAACGCCATGGATCAAATCATTTGGGCCGGCCCAAATTGTGATGATATGCGGCTGAAGGGAAATTGCCGTTGGAAGTTCGGTGCTTTCAATATAATGAATCCGTTTGCCTGATACCCCTAAATTGTAGAGTACCACTTCGTCCGCTCGTGATTTCATCCCGTCCCGAATTTGATAGACATAGCCTTTTTCAAGGGGAAACGCTCCGATTCCGACAGCATCACTGGCCCCCATAGCGACGTACACCAGTCGCTCAAAATGTTGCGGCGACGTCGGCGAATCGTTGTCACACCCGGATAGTCCAGAGCATAAACACATCACGAAGATGCAGAGAATCTTCCAGCACTCCATCCATTTAACCTTATTTTTCTTTCGAAGCCCCACGACAGATCCCCCGTTGGGATTGCTCAATAAATGTTATCAGATAATCAACTTCTGCACACCCCTGAATTTCCGCCTTGAGCCGTTCAATTGCATGTTTGATACTTAATTTTGAACGGAACAACAGCCGGTGGGCTTTATGGAGAGCACTAATCGAGTCGTCCGAAAAATTGCGGCGTTTTAACCCCACAGTATTTAACCCATACACTCGGGCGCGGTCGCCAACAACCATCATGTATGGAGGGACATCCTGCGGAACACCGCTGCACCCGCCGATAATACTATGCGCACCAATCCGTACAAATTGGTGAATTCCTACCAGTCCGCCGATGATGGCAAAGTCTTCAACAACCACATGCCCTCCGGGAGCAGCACTATTGGCAAAGATCACATGATTACCGATCTGGCAATCGTGAGCGACATGAGAATAAGCCATCAAGAGGCAGTTGTCGCCCAGGCGCGTGATGCCGCCTCCGTCAACGGTCCCTCGATTGATCGTCACATATTCTCGAAACACGCTATTATTCCCTATCACCACGCGCGTTTCCTCGCCTTTATATTTCAAGTCTTGCGGCGGCGAACCAATGATTGCTCCAGTGAAAAATTTGCAGCCTGCGCCAATCTCAGTCCAACCATCAATAACCACATGCGGACCGATTTCACAGCCATCTCCAACACTTACATGCTCGCCAATCACGGCAAATGGGCCAATCGTGACATTTGCGCCAATTTTCGCATTTTCATGCACAACGGCAAGATGATGAATACTCATTGATATCCCACGAAAAGCCAGATGCAGACACCTTAGTTTCAACATCCTGCTCTTCGTCAACCATGTCTTAGTCTTCGATTACTTCTGAAATAAGCAATAATTCCGCTTCTGCCACAACTTCTTCGTCAACGTAGGCCGTACCGCGCATCTTGTACGAAGATTGGCGCAAACGCAGAAGCTTCAGCTCCATGCGGAGTTGATCGCCGGGGCGAACCGGTTTGCGAAATCTGGCCTTATCGATTCCGGCAAAATAGACCAGCCGTTTCTTTTGATCGTTCAACATTTTCAGAAAAAGAATCCCGCTCACCTGGGCCATAGCTTCAACAATCATCACGCCTGGCATAATGGGAATCCCTGGAAAATGCCCCTGAAAAAACGGCTCATTAAAGGTCACATTTTTGATCCCAACGATAGAATCTTCACCAGATTCCAGAATTTTATCAACCAGTAGAAACGGATACCGGTGCGGAATAATCTTTTGAATATCTTGAATTGTCAATTCCATACGCTTATTGAAAAAAAATCTCTTCGGTTAGTGATGTCAGATACCTCCTGCTCCATACAGCATCGTTGCTTGTTGAGGTGCTCTGTTTTGTCAAGTTTTTCCTGCCAAAGTTCCTAAAGTTCGATTTAACTAAGGGGAATCGGGGAAAATTTTCCCGGGGTTTAAGATATTATTCGGATCAAATGCAGCTTTGATGTGCTTCATCAGCTCTATCGCTTCCGGTTGCATAACCAGAGAGAGGTACTTTTTACGCTTTGAGCCAATGCCGTGCTCGCCGCTGATCGTCCCGCCGTATTTCTCGGTTGCAATATATAATTCCTCAAGTAATGCCGGGAGAACCTCATCCCACTTTTCGATCGTCATATCCGGAGGTTTAATCGGTGTGGCATGTAAATTGCCGTCTCCGGCATGGCCAAAATTCGGGATCAGCACGCCGTACTTTCGACCTAAGAGATCGACATCGCGCAATAAATCGGGAATCTGCGCAAAGGGGACAACAATATCTTCAGCACTTTGCACCGGGCTATAGACTTTGAACGCTTCAGCAATGTTACGACGGACCTTCCAAACACGTTCCTGAGTCGTATAATTATCCGCGACATAGACCTCCATTGCGCCGCGTTCCAGACATAGTTCACCAATGGTCTCATATTGTAATTCCACCTGAGCTTCACTTGCGCCATCTACTTCGATCAACAACATGGCTCCGGCATCTTCGTAGGGTAAATGCTCATTCAAATATTCGCAGGTGGTCTGAACCGAGAGCTTATCCATAAACTCTATCGCAGTCGGGATAATGCCGGTCTGAGTCATAATAACCGGCACAATATCCATGGCTTCTTGAAAGCCTTTAAACAAGACCAGCAGATCAACTTTTGCCTTTGGGATCGGCACAAGTTTCAGGGTGACTTGCGAAAAAATTCCCAGTGTCCCCTCTGAACCAACCATCAGGTGCAGAAGGTTATAACCTGTCACATCTTTGACGCGCTTTCCTCCAAGCTTAAGAATCTCGCCAGTCGGGAGGATGACTTCCAATCCGTGTACGTAGCGATCGGTCACGCCGTATTTGATGGCTTTCCCTCCTCCGGCATTTTCGGCCACATTCCCGCCAATATAACAGGTTTCCAGACTCATCGGATACCCGGCATAAAACAGGCCGTATTCTTCAAGCACTGTATTAATCTGATTTGTTACAACCCCGGATTCCACGGTGATCATGAGATTCTCAGGATCGATTTCCAAAACTTTGTTCATCCGCTCGACTGACAGTACAATGCCGCCATACGCCGGAACTGCACCGCCTGACAGCCCACTTCCAGCACCGCGCGGCGTCACCGGAATCAATGCGCGATTCGCGAGCCGCATAATGGCCGAAATTTCTTGCGCATTGATCGGACGCACTACCACATCCGGCATGTGGGCATAATGTCGATCAGCCACTTCATCATGGCTATATCGTTCCAATTGTTCCGGATCGCCGTAAACCACGTTGCGTTCCCCGACAATCTGCTGAAGTTCTTTCACGATTCCCGAGGTTACCGGGTTATATACAGTTGTCATTGTTTCCCTCCCTGATTCCTACCAGAATTTCCCATTGACTTCTCAATTTCTCAATTTCTCGCCTTTCTCACTATTCAATAGCTGTGGTTATGCTATTGAATACAAGCATTTCTTTCAAGGGAAAAATGAAAGTTTTTTATCCTAGTGAGAGGGAATCTTGACTATTCCTGACCTATCTCAAGGCAGCAGAATGCACTCCGTATACAAAAAATCCTTGACAGAACCTCACACCATAACAAAAAATGAAAAGAAAAGCGAGGTTCAATCCGTATGCAGAGAGACGTTTGTACGCAGGTCGAAAAATTTTTACGTGAGCGCCATTATAAATTAACAGGCCCTCGACGAGAGGTTATCCGCATTTTAAACGCGAGTTGCACTCCACTAAGCGTTCAGGACGTGCATCAACAATTTCAGACGATCAAAGCGGATCTTGCCTCAGTCTATCGTACCATCAATCTCCTGTGTGAACTTGGCGTGCTGACGCGGCTCGATTTTCAGGAAAAACTCTATCGGTATGAACTCTCTGATCCTTTTGCTCCCCATCACCACCATTTAATCTGCAAAAAATGCGGGAATGTTGAGAATGTCTTTGAGCAATGCCTTCCACCAGGATTTGAAGAGAGAATCCGCCAACGGTCCGGCTTTGAAATTGAATCCCATATCCTTGAATTTTACGGCCTCTGTGAAACTTGTGCTGAACAGGTGCCTTTGCAGTCATAAAAAATACTCATTTTTCTTCTTGACACAAACGCAAACAATTTGCATTTATAAAAATGCAAATTGTTTGCAACTATTTCGTGTAAAATGATAACAAGGAGGAAAATGATATAATGAAAAACTATTCAATTTTACTTGTGTTATTAAACGTCCTATTGTCCCTGTCTCCGGCATCTGCAGCTGAAAAAATAGAGGTACTTGTCAGCATCCCGCCGCAAACCTATTTTGTCGAACGAATAGGCGCAGAACTGGTTGAGGTCACCAGCCTGCTCCCGCCGGGCGCATTTCCGCACACATTTGAACCAACCGCCAAACAGATGAAAGCGTTAAGCCAGGCGGATTTGTATGTGCGTATTCAGGTAGAATTTGAGCAAGCCTGGTGGGATAAAATTGCGGCAGTGAATTCCACTATGTATGTTATTGATTCAACGCAAGGCGTTGATTTGCTTGAAGGGGCACACCATCATCATGAGGAAGGGGATGCCGATACACATGACCATGAGCAGCACGGACACGACCCGCATGTCTGGTTATCGCCATCCGCTGTCAAGCTTCAGGCTGAAGCGATTTATCAAGGCTTAATCCATGTTGATCCGGATCACCAGGATATCTATCTGGCCAATAAAGAACGGTTTTTTACTGATCTAGAAAATTTAGATCAGGAAATTCGAGAAATCCTTACTGACCTGAAAAATCGCACCTTCATGGTGTTTCATCCGTCCTGGGCTTATTTTGCCCGGGATTATCAGTTACAGCAACTGTCTATTGAATTAGAAGGCAAAGAACCGAGCGCGGCGGAAATGGCGCAAATTATGAAAGCCGCCCAGGCGGAGAACATTCGAGTAATTTTCGTACAGCCTCAAACCAGCCAGCGCAGTGCGGAAATTATCGCCAGTCAGATTGGCGCCCAGGTCAAGGTCCTTGATCCGCTTGCCGCAGATTGGCTGGACAACCTGCGGAACGTAGCCAAAACGTTGGCGGTGAGTTTACAATAAAAAAGGAAAAACCATGCACCAGAATATCGCCTGTTTACATCATGTCTGGGTGAAGTATAACGATGTCGTCGCACTCGAAGATGTGAATCTTTGCTTACATGCCGGAGATTTTGTCAGTGTGATCGGACCAAATGGCGGGGGCAAAACTTCGCTGCTGAAACTGCTGCTAGGGCTGGTTAAACCGACCCAGGGACGTGTTGAGGTGTTAGGTAAAGCCCCGGAACAAGCCAGGCAGGAAATTGGTTATGTTCCCCAACAGGCCACGCTTGACAAACACTTTCCGATCAGCGTTTGGGATGTAGCACTGATGGGGCGTTTAGGTCGGATTCCATTATTGAAAAAATATACTGCCGAAGATCGTGACCTTGCGTCCGAGGCGTTGCAGAAAGTCAAGCTTTATGACTTGAAGGATCGTCATATCGCCAAATTGTCCGGCGGACAGCAGCAGCGTGTCTTAATTGCCCGCGCCCTGGTCACGAATCCGAAGTTGCTGCTGCTGGACGAACCAACGGCTAGCGTGGATACGGAAATCAAACGCGACATTTATGAATTGCTGGTCGAATTAAACGACCAGATGACGATCGTTATGGTGTCGCATGACATCGGAGTAGTTTCCAGTTATACCAAAACCATTGCCTGCCTGAACCGTACCTTAGTCTATCATGAGGAAAAAAACCTTACGCCAGAGATGCTTGCGACGACTTACCAATGTCCGATCGACCTGATTGCTCATGGTGTTCCACATCGCGTGCTGGCCCCTCATCAGCATTAGGCAGAGAGGAAGGAGTCGGGAGTAGAGAGAAGCTGACACGGGCAGGTATTGTGTGCTGAGCCCCGTCATTAATCGCCAGAATGCGGCTTCCTGCCTATCCCCCACTCCTCATAAACCAGTGTTTGAAGCATTACAATTTGAATTCATGCGCAATGCGCTGTTTGCCGGCGTGTTAGTCAGTATTGCTTGCGGCATGATCGGTTCCTATGTCGTCGTCAATCGCACGGTCTTTATCAGCGGAGGAATCGCCCACGCTGCGTATGGCGGTATCGGCTTAGGTTATTTTTTAGGCGTCGATCCGATGATGACGGCGATCCCGTTCAGCCTCGCCGCAGCTCTCGTTATGGGATTGATTCAGCATCGTACCCGCCAACATGCAGATACCTTGATTGGCGTACTCTGGGCGATTGGCATGGCCCTGGGAATCATTTTTATTGATTTAACGCCCGGATATGCCGCAGATTTAATGAGCTACTTATTTGGGAGTATTTTAGCGGTACCGCGCTCAAGCATTCTGATGATGATCATCATAAACATCATGATTCTTCTGACCGTGTATGTTCTGTATCACCCTTTACAGGCGCTCTCTTTTGATGAAGAATATGCCAGAGTGCTATCCATTCCGGTTGAACCGCTCTATCTGCTGCAACTTGGCTTGACTGCCTTAACCGTCGTGTTAACCATGCGCGTAGTAGGTTTGATCATGGTCATCGCCTTGTTGACGATTCCCCCGGCCATCAGCCGCCAATTTGTCACCAAATTGCACCAGATGATGATCATTTCTTCAGCGTTGGGAGTCGGATTCACATTGATTGGATTAGCCATTTCCTATCATTTCAACTTAACTTCCGGGGCGACAATCATTCTGGTTGCCGGAAGTGGATTTTTGCTTTCATTGTTATACGGGCGCTATATCAAAAAATAACGCGCTTACCACTCAGAAAAAACCAGGTTTCTTCAAGAAACCTGGTTTTTCAAGAATCCTGCGGCACCTGTATAAATCAGCGCTCCTTTTACTGAAAACATAATTTTTCTCCTGTGAAAATGAAATGTTCATTCATTCGTGTAAGAAACCGGATTTTTTCAAAAACCCGGTTTCTCTGCTGACTCCTTTGAAAATACCTATACCAAAAATGGCTCTACTTTTCCTGACCCAACAGTTTTGCCAGATAATACAAGGTTCTCACACCGACTCCTGTGCCGCCGGACGCAAGATATTCCGATTCTTTCTCCGCCCAACTGGTTCCGGCTATATCCAGATGAACCCAGGGGGTATCCGGAATAAACTCACCGATAAACAAGCCGGCCAGAATCATATTTGGGCCGTTAGCCCCGGCAGAATTGATCAGATCAGCAATATCAGATTTCAGCAATTCTTTGTATTCTTCAACTAAAGGAATCCGGCAGAGACGCTCGCCTGAGAGTTGCGATGCCTGTTCTACCTCCTGATACCAGGCGTCATCATTAGCCATTGCTGCCGTTACCAACCGTCCCAACGCGCTGGTCGCTGCACCGGTGAGCGTGGCAAGATCAATGACTCGCCTGGCGTGTTCTTTCTGTACAATATAATATACAGCATCAGCCAGAGTGAGCCGTCCTTCCGCATCCGTACTTTTAATCATCACAGATTTTCCGGCCATAGTGCCGATAATATCGCCAGGCCGGTAGCCGGTCCCTGACACCATGTTTTCACACGCGGCGATAACCGCCGTAATATTCACGCGCAGGTTTGCCCTGGCAATTGCACCCATCGCGCCAATTACGGCTGCCGCCCCGGACATATCATCTTTCATGTTCACCATGGAATCTTTGGATTTTAAAGACAGACCGCCGCTATCATACGTCAATCCCTTGCCGACAAATCCCAGAACCTTGTCAGAGTTCTGTGGGTTTCCCTTATACTTCATCACGATCAGCCGCGGAGGATTGAGCGCGGCTTTTCCGACTTCCAAAAAGGCTTTCATTCCGATCTCTTTAATCTGGCGTTCATCGTAAATTGTGACCTCAAAACCATGGGCTGTTCCTGCTTGCTCGGCTGCCTCAGCTAATTTGACCGGCGTCAGCACATTAGCCGGTTCATTTACCAGATCTCTGGCAGCAAGAGTCGCCTGGCCTAACAGCACCCCTTCCGCAGCTGCCTGCTGTAATTCAGACGCCTGCTCATCCGCACATAAAATATCCAGGCGTTCGATTTGCGAGACGTCATCCTGGCTCAGATACTTCTTAAAGCGGTAATTGGCAAGTATTGCAGTCTCTGCCGTGATTTTGACAGCATCTTCACCTGAGATGCCTGCTTGTTCTGCGCCAACAAACGAAAGCTGCGCTGTCCGAATATTGTATTTATTAACTTCTCTGATCGCTTTTCCTGTAATTTTGCGAATTTTCTCAGCCGTCAGATCGTTTTTGGGTCCAAGTCCCAACAGCAGCAATCTTTTTGGTTTCATGTTTCTGGTGAGATGAGTCATATAAATTTCGCCATACTTCCCGCTCAATTCCTGATCCTCGAAAACCATTTGCAGCAGAGTACGGGTCTCTTGATCCAGATGATGCGCGCCTTGCGCAAATACTTCACCGCCTTCAAACACCCAAAGAATGTGTACATCCGACATTTCACGAGAGGCTGTACTTTTCCACACACTAATCTGCATATTGAAATTCTCCTGGAAAAATGTCGCGCGAAATTGTTTTCCGCGCCTCGAACCTTCGATTTCGAGCTACATCATCCCTGCTGCTTTTCAGCTTATCATTTGACACTATGTACACGACAAACAGCGGGGGAACACGAAAACTGTTCGAAGTATTGAATTTTAGAACAACAGTAACTCTTTAGTCCTTCGTACCCCAGACAGCCTTGTCCGGCAAACAAAAACAGAAGAATCCTCACAAGATTCAGCCTGGTTTTCTTTCGGACAACGTTGTTAGAGGTATACCCATCATTAGTTTTATACGGATGTAAATGATCAAGAAAAAAACATGTCTCTCAACTTGACAGATCAAAAAGCGGACGCTATCCATAAATCACAACCATAGAAAATAACACTGAAGTTTTTATGAATATATCGCACTATAATGAGCGAAATGGATATTTCGCCCTCTATTGAGAAAGGAGAAATCCAATGACACAAATTACCTTCAAAGGCAACCCAATTCATACTTGTGGAAAACTTCCGGCGATTGGCAGTCAGGCACCGGATTTTGTCCTTACTAAAACCGATCTTTCCGATGTATCTCTGAAAGATTTTGCCGGAAAACGTATTGTATTGAACATTTTTCCGAGCATCGATACGTCGGTCTGTGCAAGTTCGGTGCGTAAATTTAACGAAGAAGCACAACAATTGCGCAATACTGTGGTTCTGTGCGCCTCATTAGACCTGCCCTTTGCCCATAGTCGTTTTTGCGGGGCTGAAGGATTGGATAATGTCATTTCCGTTACCGAGCTGCGCAAACGCGCGTTTGGTGAAGATTATGGGGTACGTATTGTTGATGGGCCTTTAGCCGGCTTGCTTTCACGAGCGGTAGTTATTATTGACGAACACGGAAAGGTGCTCTATACGGAACAAGTTCCCGAAATTGCGCAGGAACCGAACTATAAAGCGGCTCTAAAAGCCCTGAAATAAGAGAATTCTTGAAAACTCGAAAAACCGGGTTTTTCAAAAACCCGGTTTTTTATTTAGCTTTGCGTCCATTTCGAAAAAGCAACCGATGCTTTCCGATTTTTTGAGGGAAAATTCCGGCTCTGGCGGTACGTACATCTTCAATCGAGTAAAAAGCCTTGGGATTAAACTTCTCAATCGCTTGCAGGATTTCAGGCACATCCTCGCGTTGTATGACACTAAATAACACCTTGACTTCACTTTTTGCTCCATATCCGTTAACCACGGTATAGCCAAAATCGTGTTCTTTTAGAAAATTCAGCAGATCTGTATTATTTTCGCGTAAAATAATGCGCATCATCACAATTCCAATCGACATTTTGTCCTCAATCATCATGCCGATATAATTCCCCAGGCCAAATCCGGCGGCATACGCAATAAAATGGAGCACATTATCGGATTTGACCAGCACTTGCCGCCCCACAACCAGCCAGAGCAGCAATTCAATAAATCCCAGAAAGGCCGCAAGTTTTCGATAGCCTTTCGACACAAAAATCACGCGCATCGTGCCAATGGACACATCGCACATGCGAGCCAGCATGATCAAGATTGGCATCACAATATAGGTAAATACATCAAAATTTTCCAGGAAAGCATCCATAATTTCTATTCGAATACCTCATCTCCAGCCCTTTTCGAAGGAGAGAGAGATATTTTCTGCCTTTTGGGAAGGGCTGGGAGGGATTTCAGAACGACGACACGAAATTGACGTTCGTGTTACATTCTAAACAATTTCTGTAAATTTTTACTATATGGCGGTGTAACAACGCCTTTTTCCGTCACGATAGCAGTGATCAACTCATGTGGGGTGACATCAAAAGCCGGATTATAGACCTTTACCCCTTCCGGGGCGATTTGATGCCCATACCAGTGTGTGATTTCGCGAGAATTGCGCTCTTCGATGGGAATATCTTTGCCGGTCGGTGTGTGCATATCAATCGTGGGTGTGGGTGCGGCAATATAGACAGGAATCCCGAAATGTCTGGCAAGAATTGCGACCGACATGGTGCCGATTTTATTCGCCACGTCTCCATTAGCGGCCACACGATCAGTGCCGGTGATCACTGCGTCAATTTTGCCCTGCGACATCACAACCCCCGCCATATTATCGCAGATCAGAGTCACATCAATTCCTGATTCATACAGTTCATAACTCGTCAGGCGCGCGCCCTGCAAATAAGGCCGGGTTTCATCGGCGTAGACTTTCAGGTTCCAGCCTCGTTCTTGGGCCAGATAGATTGGTGACGTGGCGGTGCCATAATAGCCGGTAGCCAAAATTCCAGCATTGCAATGCGTCAGAATCGTCATCCCATCTCTGAGCAGGGTCAGCAAATTCTCGCCAATCGCTCGATTTATTGCCCGATCTTCTTCATGAATGGCAATTGCTTCCTGTTCGAGCAGGCTTTTTTTCTCAGACACGGTCTTATCCTTCAGCGGGTCTGCTTTAGCGATCATACGCTCGATTGCCCAGAACAGGTTGACAGCAGTGGGGCGTGACTGCGCCAAATAGTCGCCCTGAGTTCTCAGAATCGCCATAAATTCCTCATGCGGCATTTCATCCAGATCTTTGACACCGATATACATACCATAACCAGCCGCGATACCGATTAAGGGCGCACCGCGCAGTTCCATATCCCGGATCGCCTGAAATACCTCCGCGACCGTTCTTTTCGGATTATACTCCGTAACTGCCGGTAATGTAATCTGATTTAAGACGTAGAGCACGCCATCTTTCCATTCAATATGTTTCAAAAACGTGTGCATGGTTTTCTTCTCCGTTTTATCCCGCGAAGTTTCAATTTCACAAGGTGTTCTGCGGAACAGAAGTCTATTCATCATTCTTCTATCAAGTTATCATAATTAGAGACTGCGCTGTTTTGTCAAATATTTTTCTCAACATCCATGCATTTCATATCTCGAGATCAGTCATTGATGGCTGGACCGCCAGACACGAAATGTTCAGAACTTCGCAACCCTCCACTCACGGAATGCGAAAGCTCTGCTTTCGCAGCCAAAGCAGAGTTTTGGCACTCCGAGTTCGTAGAGAACTTAACAGTCCTGGGGATAAAGCGAGGGCACAGAAGTCCTGTTTATGTTTCTGTTACAAAAAATCAGACAAGATTTTTACCACAACGATTGTCCAATCGTCATAAATTTCCGCATCGCCGATGAAATGGCGAAGGTCTTGCAAAATACAAGTTAACATGGAATTGGCGTTTTGACAGTCGGCAGTGGCAATACACCGAGTGAATCGGTCAAATCCGTACATTTCGCCAGCATGATTCATGGCCTCGACCAAACCATCGGTAGTCAGGAAGATGAAATCGCCAGGAACGAGTATCTCCTGGAGTTCGGGATAATCAGGAGTTCTGACCGCGCCTAAGGGGAGTCCGGCGACATCTAACCATGCGATTGTGCCGTCGGCATGGCGCACGATCGGAGCAATCAACCCGGCATTGACGGCCTGAATCGTCCACTGCCCGGTGCTTATTCCAGTCAGCGCTGTCAGGGAAAAATACCCCAGGGCCGTATTCATATTATTGTGTCTGGTGTGAGGGCGAAGCTCGCGATTCAAGGTGTTCATTAAAGCGGCGGGACTTATAGCCCGCCGGACTTCACTGGTGAGTAAACCGAAAGAGAGCGCCATCATGAGGGCAGCTTCCATCCCCTTGCCAGACACGTCACCAACAGCGATGCCCAGATGTTGCTCATCGAAAACAAAAACATTGAAAAAATCGCCGCCGACTTCGCGGGCCGGCTGGGAAAATCCGATGATTTCAAGCCCAGGAACATCAGGAATATCATGGGGCAGCAGGCTTTTTTGGATCTGCTGAGCGGTTAAGAGTTCACGTTCAATGCGGGTGCGGACCTCTGCATGAAGTTGGGCGTTATGCACCGCAATAGCGACCTGAGTTGCGAAGGCAAAAACCGTTTCAGCATCTTCTTCAGTGTAAGGCGTCTCCCCGATGCTGCCAACGGCCAGAATACCGATTGGCTGATCTTTCACCAATAACGGCGCGCTCAAAAACGAGCGAATGCCTTCCATGGTCGGTGTATGGCGCCAGCGACTATCGCATTTTACATCCGGCACAAACACCGGATGTTTGGCGCATAACACTTCAGCGTTAATCGGATACTCATCAGCAATGTATGAATAGGACGGGATCGTTCCGCCTAATTTATCCAACCCGGCCACCAGCGTCAACATATTTCCATCGAGTAATGACACGGTCGCCCGGTGATACGTAATCACATTGTCCAGTTGCGCCAGAATGAGTTTCAGCACCTGCTCTTGATCCAGGGTACTGCTGACAATACGGCCGACTTCACGCAACGTGTCCGAAAGCTGCCGTCGCTGTTGTTCGCGGTAATAGAAATCTTCCAATTGACGTCGTGACTCGTGTAAGGCTTCTTCAGCACGTTTGCGTTCGGTGATATCTTCTTTGACTGCGATAAAATGGGTAATTTGGCTCCGCTCATCGAACATTGGCGCAATCGTAGCTTGTTCCCAGTACAAACTGCCATCTTTGCGCTTATTATGAAATTCACCGTGCCATTCGCATCCCGAAGTAATCGCCTGCCATAACTTTTGATAGAATTCGACATCCTGTTGCCCCGATTTCAGAAAGCGCGGATTGTGTCCCAGAACTTCTTCGGCAGCATAGCCGGTGGTTTCGACAAATTTTGGGTTGACATATTCAATCTTGCCTTGTACATCGGTAATAACCACGGTATTCGCGCTTTGCTCCACGGCCTGAGAGAGTTTGCGCAATTCTGCGCTCTGGCGCGACATAGCAATATCAGCGCGTTTGACAATTACAAACAAGACGAGATACAGAACTGCTAAAATAGCAATAATTCCGCCAAAGACGTATCTCTCTCTGAGTTGAACACGTTGCAACAGGGGCGTGACATCGCTGTACAATTCAAACACCCCTTCGATCATAGACGCTTGATCGCCACGCCTGAGGGGAGTATACGTAAAAATCAGGCTGCGATCTTCAAGTACATCATCAAAAGGACTCAACGCATGATGTTGAATCAGTTCGCTGACGATTTGCCCTGAGCGTGCGGCGAGAAATCCGGGGTGATCAGCGCTCAGCGTCCCTATTTGTTCCTGATCGGTTGAAAACACGATTATGCCATTCACGGCATATATGTTGACCTTGACCACGCCCAGGTTACGCATTTGGACAGAAATCACCTGCCGTATTTTGGGAATAGCAGGATGAATACGGATAGATTCGGCATCGAGCCGCGCTGCGGAAAGAATGAATGGGGCAAACTGCGACCATTGCGAATTCGCAAAGGCTTGCGTTAACGCCACATTTTTGCTTTCCCCTAATTCGACCAGTTCACGCACAATAGCCTGGTGATATAACTGACCCAACAGCATCGTCACGATCAAAAGTGCGACGAAACTTGTGAACGAAAAATAGCGCGACAATTGAAACATAAGCTCCTGATTTCTTCTGATCTGCCCCCTATCATCCATCTTGGAACAACTTTATATCCGTTTTTCCGTATATCCTATCTTCCGTGAAATAGGCAAGTTATTTTCTTGTTAGAAATTTTTTAACGCTACCCTTTGGATGTCTTTCGGAAGAGGAGGTTGCTTGTCGAGGTCATTCCATTTTATTTTTTCTTCCCTACACGTTCCCATTCCTGGCGTGTGGAAAAGGAAGTCAGGGAAATCGCGCGTTGAACAGACAGAACGCCATCTAAATGATCAATTTCATGTTGCAGCAGTTCAGAAAAGTCGCCTTTGGCATGGATGTTCCGCGGCTGATTCTGCTGGTCGAGATAGGTAACCTCAATTTCTTTCGCACGTTTGACTTTGACAAGTAAATCGGGAAAACTGAAACAATCATCCCATAATTCGATCTGTTCATCAGAGGCTGAGGTAATGATTGGATTAATCAGTGCCCCGCAAAAACCAGTGGGCTGCATGCGCACAAAAAGTATTCGTTTGAGGTAACCAATTTGCGGTGCGGCGATGGCGCGTCCGAATCCGTGTGTCCGATGGAAATCAGTGAGCGTTTCATCAAGATCGCGGATAACGGCAAGCGTGTCTTCAGCAAACACATTCTCTATCGGAGTGGAACGTTCCCAGAGAATCGGGTTCCCAAGTTGTAAAATCTCACGTACTGGCATTGATGTGTTGCGACGAAGAAACCGGGTTTTTGTCAAAAATCCGGTTTCTCTGTCTGACTCCTGTTCAATTCTGATCTTGTTGAGTCAAAAATGGTTCAAATTCCAGGCTATAGATGTAGAGGAAAACGATCGTTAATCCAATTAATAGGGGGCCATAGAGCAAGCCAATCAAACCAAAATACTTCAGTCCGCCCAGAACAGCGAGGAAAATCACTAAGGTACTCATATTATTTCCGGCGCCTTTCATAAAGAGGGGACGGACAAAATTATCGAGCATACCAACAATAAGAGCACACCATAGGACCATAAAAATTCCATAGCCCCAATGGCCTGATAAAAACAAATAAACCGAGGCCGGAACCCAGATTAAGGCTGTACCGACAACAGGAATCAAGGAGGCAAAGGCCATCACCGTCCCCCAGAATAGACCTGGAAGTTGGGCGATACTAAACGCGACTCCTCCGGCAAATCCCTGCGCCAGGCCGGTCACAAAAGTCCCTAAAAATACAGATTTGGCGACCGCTTCAACCTTCGAGAGGATTTCACGTTCCTGCGAGTCCGAGAGGGGGCTCAGGTGTAAAATCGTTTTAAAGATGACATCTTGATCGCGTAAAAAAAAGAACAAGACAAACAACATCAAAAAAAACTGCATTGCTATGGCGGATAGATTACTCACTAACATTCCACCCTGGTTCAAAAGATATTTCCCTGTGGTCGAGCTTAATTGTAACACCAGTTTATCAAGCTGAAGATTCGTTAGTTCAAAGTCAGGAAATAATTTGTGAATACTCGGAAGATATTCCTGCACAGCATCCACAAGATCGTCAAGTAGGGGATGTTCAATCAAGGTGCGATATTTCTCCTGAGCAACCCAATCATAAATGGCATTAAAGGATTGGATTCCTTGCTGAATCAGCGCAAAAAGAAGAAATAGTAAGGGAATCATCACGATAAGGGTTAAGAGAGTGCAAGTCAAAAATGCAGCGATATTTTTCCGCCCTCGCGTCCATTGCACTAATTTTTCATGGAACGGACGTAACATAATTGCCAGTATTCCCGCCAAAATAATGGGATTCAAATAGGGCTGAATCAACTTATACGAGGTAAATAAGCTCAGAAATAAGAGAAAAAACAAAAAGTAATGCCCGTGATTCAGGTGATCTCGCAGTCTGGTCTTCTCAGCATGAGCTTTTTGAGAATCTGCTTGCTTTTCCGGAGATTTTTCTTCTGTTTTCGCGGCTTGACGATCCTTTATAACAGGTTTTCTGGATTTTGATTGTCTTTTTTTCATGGGGGCACAGGAATGCAAAAAATCATTTTTACAGCGGAAGCGTTGCTTTCGCCCTCCTGTCAGCAATCTTGAGTCAATTATTCCTTATAATCCTCATAATCCTCTTTTTGTGATCTTTTTCAGATACCTTGTCTGCATGTCAATAGAAAAATCACAAACATTCCTTTCAGACTTGTGCTGTTTCAATGCTTTTTTGCTTGACAAGATTGTTTTGTCCCAGGCTTAGTTCTTTCTGTATTCTCCATATTTTTCAAACCTTTCATTATTCCAGGAGGAGGAAAGACGTATGAAAAAGATATGTAGCCTGTTAGTCAGTATTATTGTCATCTTGAGTCTTACAAATGTTCCTGGGTTTGCCGCTACCAAATGGAATGCAAATTCCGTCTGGCCGCCGAATAATCATCAAAGTATCGGGTTAATTCAGTTTGCGGAAAAAGTGAAAGAACGTACCAATGGCGAGTTGGAAATCATTGTTCAGACCGGGGGGGCGTTAGGTTACAAAGGCCCTGAACTTCTCAAAGCCGTGCGCGACGGCTTAGTGCCCTTGTCAGATATGTTGACTAGCGGTGTGGCAGGTGATGAGCCGATTTTTACAATTCCTACTCTGCCCTTTGTGAGCAGAAGTCATGAAGAAGCCAAACTGCTCACTGACATTTCGCGTCCCTATTTTGACAAAGTTGCTGAGAAATGGAACCAGAAAATCCTCTACATTGCGCCCTGGCCGGCTGCGGGACTTTGGACGAAAAAAGAAGTCAGATCTGTGGCTGATATGAAAGGGCTTAAAACCAGAACGTATGATAAAAACGGAGCGTTAGTGATGGAAGCGGCTGGCGGGACGCCCTATGCTCTGCCATTCAGCGAAGTCTATTCGTCGCTCGCCACTGGCTTGATTGATTCCGTGCTCACCTCAACGCCTACGGGGGTTGACGGCAAATTCTGGGAAGTGCTCGGTTTCTTCGAACGCATTAACATTACCCAGGCCACCGATTTAATCACCGTGAATCTCACCGCCTTTAACAAATTGGACGAAGCTACCCAGAACATACTGATTGAAGTTGGTAAAGAAATGGAAGCAATCATGTGGGATGAAGTAGCGGAACTCGATAAAGCCAAAGAAGCCGAGTGTAATGCCAATGGCATCGTCAGTTTACCGGTCTCAGATGAATTTTTGACAGAATTAAGCGACATCACCAAACAGATTCGCGACGAATGGTATGCGAGCGCGCCGGAAGACGCCAAAAAGATTTATGATGAATTTCTCGAGGCTGTGGGGCGGAAAAAATAGACGATCTTATGAACCGGATAAGAAACCGGGTTTTTCAAAAAACCCGGTTTCCGCGGTTTCTGTTTCTCACAGTTTTTATAGAGGACATTATAAATCAGAGGAGAAACCAGGTTTTTCAAAAGGACCTGGTTTCTGTTTCTCACAAATTTTTGTTGTATTATGAAGAAATTTGTCTTGTATGCTGATAAACTCTCCTTAGCCGGAGGAGTCCTGTCTGGAATCATGATTTGTGCGGGAGTGTGCCTGGTTATTGGCGAAATCCTGGCGCGCAGCGTGTTTCACAGCACCTTATATGTGGCCGAAGAATACTCAGGGTATTTGATGGCCGGCTTGACCTTTGCAGCCTTAGGATACACGCTGCGAGATAAAGGGCATATTCGTATGACCTTTTTGCGCTCAGTGCTGTCATCCCGGGGCAAAGTAATCCTGGACATGATCTGTTTCGCCGTCGGATTCCTGTTTTGCATTGGGTTGACGTATGTAACATTCAGATTCTTCTGGGATTCAGTAAGCTCTGGATCGCGTTCCATGCAGGTTTCTGAAACCCCTCTGGCGATTCCTCAAGTGTTTCTTCCGCTCGGAGCTTTCATCATGCTGCTTCAATTTTTAGCGGAATCCTTGAAAAGCTGCTATGCGTTGAAAAGTAAGACCTATGCTGAAATTCCTGAAGAGGCAAAAGATTTAGGGCATTAATCTCAGGGCATAAAGTCACAAAGAATGACGTTCAGCTTTGTGGCTCTATGCTGTGGTGCAGTAGGATTACATCTTATGGAATTACTTACCATCTCTCTTACCCTTGTCGGATTGCTCATTGTTTTTTTAGGCGGCGGCGTCTGGATCGGAATTTCGTTATTTCTGGTAGGGCTGGGAGGATTTACCTTTTTTCTTGATATTCCGGCAGGCATCATTATGGCCAATGTGGTCTGGAATAATACGAGCGGGTCAGCGATGATGGCCTTACCCTTGTTTGTGTTCATGGGTGAAATCTTATTTCGCAGTCGCATCTCGGAGAATCTGTTCAAAGGCCTATCTCCCTGGATGGATCGTATTCCCGGCCGCTTAATTCATGTGAATATTTTTGCCAGCGCGTTATTTGCGGCAGTGAGTGGTTCTTCTGCTGCCACCACCGCCACAGTAGGGAAAATCACGCTAGCCGAATTTAAAAAACGTCACTACCATCAGAAACTATCGATCGGCTCCTTAGCCGGAGCAGGCACATTAGGATTTCTCATTCCACCAAGTATGATGATGCTGGTCTATGGCATCACCGCGGATGTGAGTATCGGAAAACTCTTTATTGCCGGATTCATTCCCGGTATTCTTATCGCTCTTGTTTTCAGCGGATACGTCATGTATCGCGCTATTTTGAACGGGGGGGTTGCGCCGCGCAGCGGCATCGAATACACCTGGACTGATCGTTTGCGCTCACTCCCGCTCCTTGCGCCAGTGTTTAGTCTGGTGCTTGTGGTATTGGGAAGTATTTATACGGGTTGGGCTACGCCAACCGAAGCCGCGGCCGTCGGCGTCGTCGGCTCGCTGTTTTTTGCCCTTCTCACCCGCAGTCTCAATTGGGAAGTCTTTAAAGAAGCGCTAATGGGGTCGGTCAAAACCAGTTGCATGATCATGTGGATTGTGTGCGGAGCCGCCTATCTTTCCGTGGCGGTCGGATACCTGGGCATTACGCGCAGCCTCTCTGAATATATCGCGTCATTAGGGTTATCCCCGTATCTGTTGATTTTTATCCTATCGATCATGTATATTGGTATGGGGTGTTTGTTGGATGGGTTTTCGATGATCGTGATGAGCCTGCCGATTACCCTGCCGTTGGTGACCCAGGCCGGATTCGATCCGATCTGGTTTGGAATTTATCTGGTAATTATGATTGAACTGGCGCAGATCACGCCGCCGGTCGGATTTAACCTGTTTGTGATCAAGGGGTTGACTGACTGGGAAATCGGGGATATTGCATTGGCAGCTCTCCCCTTTTTTCTCATCCTCTGCCTGATCACAGCCGCCATCACCGTATTTCCGAATATTGTGCTCTATTTACCGAGCTTGATGGTACGTTAAAAAAACCGGGGGGTTCCGTCAAGGGCAGCTCGCTGCGGGTGAGAATTTCGTGTGCAGCAGCATTTCATCATAAGGCGCCTTGCGTCCCGGGCAATTTTCACGAGGGCATAACTGACAGTTCACAAAACTAACGTCAGTTGGGAAAATCAGCCCGGAAATAGATTTTATCGGAGACATTAAATAACTTTCTGTCAGTTCGACACCGATAAGCTGTTTGACATCGCCAAACAAGGAAAAGAGCCGCGGCTGTTCTGTGATCGGCCACTCTGGGAGGGAACCGGGGTTCATCATCGCGATTTTAGGCAAATGATAGGTCTCTTTGAGGTACGTTTGCAGATAGGCCAGAGCCTGTCTGAGCACATTTTCTTTTAATATATCAAGCGCGTATTGGTGCAGCAGATCATGAATATCGCGCGAAGCTTCTTCCAGTTCTCTCCCGGCGGTAACAATGAAGGGAAAAACACGTTCAGTCTGCTTTAAATTCACCTGCATCACCCGGCTGGTAAAGCAAATTCCGCCAAATGTGATTGCAGAATCCTTTCGTGAGTCAATATAACACAGACGATACACTGCTTTGGGTTGGATCACCGGTTGTAATGATTTGATCAGGGAATTTATTATTTTCGCATCCTGACTCTGCGGCTTGATTCGCGATTGTGACAGAAGGGCTTCTACATCAATGATGATAGGAATCTTTTGCAAAATTTCAATAGAGGTTGCTTTTTTCATTCTTCACGCATCTCCCGCGATGTTTTTTCCTCTCGACTTTCCAATAAGGTGACTAAAATAAGCATTCCAACCCCAACACTGATCGCAGAATCGGCAATGTTGAATGCCGGCCATTGATACTGCTTGATATAAAATAAGAGAAAATCAATCACTTCTCCTGATCGAATCCGGTCAATCAAGTTTCCGCAGGTTCCTCCGAGAATCAAAGCCAGGGCCAGAAGTAACCCGGTTTTTTCTTCGCGTTCTCGCAATAAGAGAAACAAAAAGAGGCCTATCGCCAGCAGACTGACTCCAATAAGAAAAAACTGCTTTCCCTGAAAAATTCCAAACGCTGCCCCTGCATTCTTGATATAGGTCAAATTAAAAAATCCCGGAATCACAACCATATTCGGGCGGAGCGTCTCAACCAGATATTTTGTGAATTGATCAAGCACTATGATCAATCCAGCCAGACTAAACATACCTATGCGTTTCTTCACAATAACCTCTTCCCTTATTCTTCAAGAATAATCACGAGTTGATCGCCAGGGAAAATACGCGACCGAGGCGATAAACTATTCCAACGCATTAAATTGTTCACATCTACATTATACATTGTCGCAATATCCCAAATCGTATCCCCCTTTTGTACCGTATACACAAAGCTTCGTTGAGCTGTTCGTTCAAGCTCGGACGGGGGAATTGACGTATGAGACAGATCATGGGAAGGCGACCGACGTTCAGGATCAGGGGAACAAATGCGTTCTAATTCCTGGTTTCGTTCAAGCAACTGATAATTCTCTTTGCGTAATCGTTGTAATTCGTTACGCAAAATATTCCGTGAAGAGACTTCTTTCTGGTATAATAGCAGGGCATACGTACCGAATACCCCACATACAAGGACAAAAAAACCACTCCTGGCGATCACTGTAAATGAAATGGGCAATTTTTGTGTCCAGCGTTGTTCATTCATACAGATCACTGAATGGTTCAGGAGAATTCAAAGAAATGGAAAAGAAGAGACGGTTATGAAACGTTTGTAAGTGACTAAAAAAGTTTCAAGAGAGAGTATCAACTTTAGTCACTTACAAACTTCTTATGACATTATTACGCTTTTTTCTGTTTTTTCTTGGCTTTGCGAATAATGAGCAAGCCATTTTGAGGGCCAGGCACTGCCCCCTTGATCAACAGAATATTTTGCTCAGGCCGTACGTCAACCACTTGCAAATTCTGAATCGTCACACGATCATTGCCCTTACGCCCTGGCATTTTTTTGCCTTTAAACACTCGTCCCGGAGTTGTCGCATTTCCTATTGACCCACCATGCCGAAAATATTCGTGTGAACCATGGGTGAGTGATGCTACACCTGCAAACCCCCACCGTTTGATTACACCACTAAAACCTCGGCCTTTGGAAAACCCCGTAACATCAACATACTCGCCGAGTTCAAACACATCGGCTTTCAATTCTTGTCCAACTTCAAACTGCTCAATTTCTGTGTCATCCAGGCGAATTTCACGCAAATACCGTTTTGGTGGTACTTTTACTTTATCAAAATGCCCTAAATTAGGCTTTCTGACGCGATGCCGCTTTTGATCCAGAAAACCTAATTGAATCGCATTATACTGATCCGTTTTAATAGTTTTCTTTTGCACAACCGGGCACGGCCCGGCTTCTATAACCGTGACAGGAATCACGATGTTATTCTCATCAAATACCTGCGTCATCCCGACTTTTCTTCCTAAAATTCCGATTGACATAATTTACGTATCTCCTTATGGTCTCTTCTCTCTTTCCGTTTTTCGCGCAGCGGTTCCCGATACGCCCGGGAACATACTTATGGGATAACTTGCCCCGAATTCGCTGACAACTTTTTGCGACAGTGTGTAAATTAACACTCTTAACTCTTGTATAAGCGTTTAATTACACAGGTTGATATTCTCTTAAAAACCCTGAGATTCTTGTCAAGTAGTTTTAACGGAAATTTTCTGGAAATCCCGCCCTTCGAATAGCAATATAAGCGGTTCATTCTTCCGCCTGAGCGTAAACTTTAGTTTGCGGTATCTCTCATAAATTCACAAACTAAAGTTTACACTTCGATACGTGCGATTGACCAGTTTATAGCTTTTGGATGGCTTGTCTTAAGAAAGCCAGATTGCCTTCGTCCATTTCGATCCGGAACTCTTTTTGGCTGGCATCATCAATCATAAGCAGACGATACCCGCTGACCGCTCCTTTGGCATTTCGAACTTGTTCGCTATACCAGGCCGGATTAGTCATCGTGACTTTTTCACGCACAACTCCGGCGCCCTCAACACAAATCACGACTGTAGGCTGGTTTTCAGGATACAAAAATAGCTGTTGTTTGGTGGAATCAAGTTCCAATTTGCCAGGAGTAATGTTACTGGATTCAGCCTGGTCGGGTTTCTTCCAGTAAAATGTGATACCGCGGACCTCGGTCTCGGCTGTAAAGGTCTCATCAAAGCGTTGAGGTTTCCAATCAATTTTTCCCTTCTTCCCTTTTTCAGGAACAAGCCGTTGTTTCCAGAGGATACTTTTCGCATTGAGCGATTGCCACCAATCACGAATAATTCCGAAATTCTTCGTATTTTCGGGCGTCTGGACTCCCGCCTGCCATGTTACTTTCATAAACACTTTCAGGAGTCGCACAAATAGAACACAATTCTGTCCTGCTCTGTGATATTCTCCCTCTCCTTAAGGTTTGTAGATGATAACTTTCTCCTCCGTTGCCTTCAATTCTCGAAGCCCCTGATGCATGCAACTTCTATTCTTTTATTCTGCCTGTTAAATTGAAATGCAAGAAATTTTTGATGTATTTGTGTATTTTGTTCAGCAGAATATATTTGACAAGAACCCGGAGAAATGTTGGTAAGGGGTACCGGTGCATATCATAAAAAGATATTTTGTTTGTTTGGGAATGTGTTTTCGAAATTCCCGAAATCCTTTTGGTATTTGGCTGCTTCAGAAATTTTGAAGATGCGTGTCTGAAACAGCATACGAAGCTGATGACCAACAGAGTGCCGTGGAACCGTTACGAACACGAGTTGCAATTTTTGTATATTCTGCGCTGGATCATGGGTATCACCGCCCTGATCGCTTTTCTGCTCCTGGCGATTGACTATGGCGTTTACCTTGATGCAACGTCCTGTTTCTGGATTGAAACTGGACAGATTATCGTCGGCTATCTGTTTTTGTGCGGATATGTGCTGCAACTAATTACCCGCCGAGATCGGTGGAAATACCTGCACTACAACAAGTTCAAATATGCGGCCAGTCTGGGAATGCTGTTTGAGATCGCCATTGTTTCTGGATTCCAGATCGATCTCCGAACAATGTGGCTGTTACAAGATCTGGACCACCTCACCTTCCGGCATCCACAACTGTTGCTATTTCAAGTCTACATTTTTTTCAATGTCATTCGCTGGGTTATCAAACTGAGTCAATCTCTGGCTCAGTATAACGCCTCTCCGTCGCATTTTATCCTGATCAGCTTCGGCAGCGCCATCCTGGTCGGGGCTGGCTTGCTGTTATTACCGAAAGCGACCACCGCGTCTATTCACCCGCTTGATGCCCTGTTCACCGCAACTTCAGCGGTGTGCGTCACCGGTCTCATCGTGGTGGATACGGCGACGGCCTTCACGAAATTGGGGCAGTTGATCATTTTACTCCTTATTCAATTCGGCGGATTAGGAATCATGACCGTGACGGCATTTTTCAGCCTGCTGATCGGTCAGCGTATGACTGGCCGCGAACAAGTGCTGCTTGGGAACATGTTGGATACCTCCCAGGTTACCGGATTACGAACACTTCTACGAACAATATTTTTCACCGCTATCTCGATCGAAGCCTGCGGAGTCGGCTTGCTCTATCTTAGTTGGAAAGCGTACCTGCCTACTGATGAGAGTTTCTATACCGCTTTTTTTCATTCAATCTCAGCCTTTTGTAACGCCGGATTTTCTACATTTTCTGACAGCTTGATGGGATTTGCGACCAATACCCACATAAATATCGTCGTGACCGGATTGATTATTCTGGGAGGATTAGGCGTCGGTACTTTACGTAATATAAGCCGGGCATGCATCAATACTCTCAAAGGCAAAAGAACGGTTTCGCTTTCAGTCCAGTCTAAACTTGTGCTCATTATGACCGGGCTGCTTTTGATCCTCGGCATGCTATGCTTTTGGGGATTGGAATATTCTAATACGCTATCTGCATATTCTCGCCCATATCAGGCATTAACAGCCTTTTTTCAGTCCGTCACGTTTCGAACGGCCGGTTTTAATACGGTAGATTTTGGCAAGGTCAAAGAATCCACCTTAATGATCGGGCTTGTCCTGATGTTCATCGGCGCTGGTCCAGGGTCAACGGCTGGTGGAATTAAAGTGACCACTCTGGCCATTCTGCTTGCCACCGTTGTCTCAGCCGCTCGCGGTCAAACCCGCCTGGAATTATTTCGCCGTACGATTCCTGTGACAGTTCTGTATCAAACTCTTGTGGTGGTGACATTGTATTTGTCGCTGATGTTGAGCGTTTCACTGGTACTTTCTCTGACAGAGCCGCAGTTTCATTTGATCGATTTGTTGTTTGAAACCGTATCGGCTCTCGGAACCGTCGGTTTAAGCACAGGTGTGACTCCGCATTTAAGCGATGCAGGAAAGATCTTTATTATCATCACGATGTTTGCTGGGCGCGTGGGACCTTTTACATTAGCTTTAGCCATCGGACAACGGCAACGTACCGAGCGTTACCGCTATCCGGAAGAAAAGGTGCAAATCGGATGAAAAAACGTTTTGTCGTAATTGGCCTGGGGATTTTTGGACGAAAAGTGGCAACCTCTCTCGCCGAGATGGGCGCGGAAGTCATCGCTATTGATAAAAATTTCGAACTGATAGACGATATTAAAGAACAGGTTCTCATGGCGGTCCAAATGGATGCTACCAATCGCGAAGCTCTTGAACTGCAAGGAATAAAAGAGGTAGATGCCGCTATTGTCGGAATTGGCGAGGATTTCGAAGAATGCCTTTTAACCGTGGTCACGCTCAAAAAAATTGGCGTCTCCAAAGTTATTTCGCGCGCCGGGACGCGCCTGCGTAAAGAGGTGTTAGAACAAGTCGGCTGCGATCTGGTGGTGTTGCCGGAAGAGGAGGTTGGTCATAATGTGGCCAAAGAACTCATTTCCGGATTGTTCTTCGATCAGGTAGAAGTGGGTGATAATTACAGTATAGCGCAGCTTGTAGCGCCTGACGAATTTGTGGGGCGCAAAGTGATTGATTTGCAGTTGCGCGAAACCTATAAAGTCAATATTGTAACTATTAAACGCCCAATCTCAAGGCCAACGCTGTGGGGGAAGCAAGTCACCCAGGAACGCATTATCGCTGTCCCTAAACCGGATGATGTGATTGTCAAAGGCGATATTTTGGTATTGTTCGGACATGATAAAGATCTTGGTAAACTTGCGGAAATCTTTGAAAATGTCTAAACAACCTCTATCTGAAAGTCTCCTGACACGCATTTGGGAGCAGCAGTGCTTCCGAACCGAATGTCTGCATACTATAGATGGCTGTGCCGTGCAGATTATTTGTCGCGGACAGAGAAATTTTGATAATGGCCCTGATTTTCGGCAGGCGCTTGTCCGTGTTGGAGAACAGGTACATGCCGGCGACGTCGAACTGCACCTGAACATTACAGATTGGCATGCCCACGGACACGATCGGGATCCAGCCTATAACCATACCATCTTACATGTTGTGCTGTGGCCTGCGGCTCATTCCTCCCACCCTACAGTCTCTCGCCCTATCATCACGGCTGCCGGACAACCGGTTCCGACCATAATTGTGCAGGAATGCCTTTCAAGACCTCTGGAGCAACTGACGCGCTCTTTTCAGCAAATAGATCTTCGTAAATACACGAGAATTCAACGTTGTCAGCGCACTCTTCATGCTATCCCGCTCGATATTCGCCTGGCGCGGCTGCAGCAATTTGGAAAGGCTCGCCTTGAAGAGCGTGTCAAGCGTTTCGCGGCATGGTTGGAACATGACTCTTTCGAACAAGTACTGTACCAGGCCATGTGTGAAGGGCTCGGTTATTCAACTAATAAACACCCGTTTCTCGAACTTGCTCGACGACTTCCTCTTGAATATATCCTGAAACATCTTCCTTTGACAGATTCAGGACAACTTTCTGATGGCTCTGGCCGGACGACATCTGCCCTGCCCTGGATTCAAGCGATGCTCTTCGGCGCGTCCGGATTATTAGTGTCTGAAAAAGAACTCTCAGAAAAACGAGCAAGAGACTCCTTCTCCAGCGATCCCGAAACCGACGCCTACCTTGCAGAACTTCGGGCGTTATGGGATATGCTTGCCCCCTGTCTCGATCTACAACCCCTCTCGCGGGAAGCCTGGCATTTTTTTCGTCTCCGTCCTCCGAATTTCCCCACACGCCGCATTGCAGCCCTCAGTTATCTGGTTCACAATTATATGACACAGCCCTTGTTCGAGGGGTATCTGCACTTGTTTACGCTTTTCATGCAACATCCTGAATCTACGGCACAAAAAATTCATCTGTGTGAACATACATTGGAACTTCCGGCCGCAGGCTACTGGAAAGGTCGTTATCTCTTTGGAAAGCCTGTGTTCCAAGATTATGATCTGAGGTTTTTAGGGCGTTCTCGTGTTCGCGATATCCTCATCAGTGCGGTGCTGCCAGTTATACTTCTGTATGCTCGACACACTTTACAACCGGATCTGGAAAGCGAAATTCTAACGTTATATGAGCATTTTCCGGCTCCTTCCTGGAATCGTATTACGAGAATCATCGCCGCTCAACTTTTTGATCGCTGCGATCTCTCGCCGGGCATCATGACCGCAAGCGTATATCAGGGTATGCTGCACCTTTATACCCACTTTTGTTATCTCCCGGCTTGTAGCGCGTGTCCGTTTACAGCAAAAAACAATTGACGAAAAATCAGGAATATAACTTGATTGATTACAACACCAAACGCGCTAAAGCGCGAACTACAAACCTTCGACTCAAGTTTTAGGGGGTCCACAGGGAGAGACGATATGGAAAAATCACAAACCGCATTTCAAGCAAACGTTACTGATGAGCAGAAGTCAGCCCTGCAAAAATACCAGGATACGGTACTTGGCAAATCAGGATGGGGCTATCTGATCAAATATGAACTGATCATGCTGCTATGCAGTTGGGTGCCCGGAGCGTTAGGCTATCTGTTACGCAAGGTTTTTTACAAATTTTTGTTTGCAGAAATCGGGCGCGGCGTCACCTTCGGGCAAAATGTGATCATTCGACATCCGCATAAAATGAAGATTGGCAGCAATGTCATGATTGACGACAATTGCGTACTCGATGCCAAAGGCTGCCAGAAAGGGGATTTTGTGATTAACAACAATGTTATTCTCAGCCGGGGCTCTATCCTCAGCGCGAAATATGGCAAGCTTGCAATTGGCGAGAATACGAATTTTGGCGCAAATTGTTTGGTTTATGCGGTTAAAGAGGTGAACATCGGCCGTGATACGCTTTTTGCGGCGCAATGTTACGTTGGCGGTTCCATGTATCACTTTGAGGATCCTGATATTCCGCCGATTCGACAGGGAGCGTATTCTAACGGCGTTTCAATTGGCAATGGCTGTTGGCTCGGTGCGGGAGTGAAAGTGATCGATGGCGCCACGGTCGGCGATGGCGTGATTTTAGGCAGCGGAGCCGTCGTAACAAAAGCTATTGAACCGTACAGCGTGGCGGTCGGCGTTCCGGCGAAAACGATTAAAACTCGGAAATAAACACATTCTCAAACGAGAAGAAATAACCTGAAGCGTACCGACAAAACATCTTCCTATAAAAATTCTTCTTGCAATTTTTATCAATGTCTAGAAAAAGATAATTACGTAACTACAAGGATTTTTTATAAGCAAAGATTTCCTGATTTTCGTCTGATAGTCCTACTTTTTTCCAAACGAACGTTCAAGAAATTTATTTGCATTTACTTATGGCTATTCTAAAAATCCGGTTTTTGTTGTCATTACGGATGCTGATGGATATCATTCAGTTTGAAAGCTATGAATAGAGTGATCGTAGTATTATGCGGATTGTGATTGTTGGGTTAGGCGAAGTCGGGGCGTATCTGGCAAAAATTCTGTCTTCACAAGCAGATTATGAAGTTGTTGGTATTGATAACGATAGAAAGCGGTTAGAAGTTCTGGAGGATCTCTACGATATTCAAGTGGTCGAGGGATATGGCGCAGCTCCTCAGGTGTTGCGGCGGGCGGAAGTAGACACCGCAGATGTCTTTTTGGCTGTGTCCGGCAATGATGAACTGAATATTGTGGCAGCCTTAGTCGTACGGAGCTTCAGTTCGGCGTTTACGATAGCGCGCGTCAGTAATCCCCTGTACCTGGAAGAGCAGCAGCTTGAAGATTATGAGGCCTTAGGGATCAACATGCTGGTCTCTCCGGAACGGCGTACCGCTGTCACTCTCTATCAAACGCTCGAATATCCCCAATTTCTCAAAGTGAATACTCTGGCGAACGGCAAAGTCCATATTAACCAATTCCGCATCTCCGAAAAAAGCCCATTTGCCTATAAAAAGATCAAAGATATTCCATTCACAAAAGACCTTTTGATTGTCGGGATTACCAGAAAACGTGATTTTCTCTTCCCAACCGGTTCGACCGAAATTTTGCCGAATGATACGCTCTTTATTGCCGGAAAACAGGAAACCATGCGAGATACGCGTTCCATCCTGCCCCTTGAGCGCAAGAATATCCGCCGCATTATTCTGCTGGGAGCGAGCGAAATAAGTTATTTTTTGGCAAAAATGATCGAAAAAAAATATCGGGTGTTAGTGATTGAACCAAGCGCTGAGCGTAGTGATTGGATTGCCCAGATGTTGAAACACACGGCGATTTACCATGATGATATCTTTACCTCGAATTTGCTCGACGAACTGCTGCTTGATCACGATGATTATTTCATCGCGGCGACTGACAATGATGAATTTAATCTGTTATCATCAATTTTAGTCAAAGAAAAAGGGGTTTCAATGGTTGCGTGCATCATTCAGCGCTCGTATCTCCTCTCAACCGTTGAGCAGGCCGGCATTCATCAAGTATTCAGTCCTCAGATGGTTATTGCCAACGATATCGCCGGCGCCATTCGTTCGCGCGGCTTATTGACTCTCCAAGATTTTCAGAATCTCGAAGCGGAATTTGTGGAATTTGATGTCCAGATTGATGCGCCTGTCGCGAATAAAGCGATTCGCCAGCTTTCATTGCCCCCCCAAACTTTGTTTATTGCGCTCTTGAGAAATAATAACGTCCTTATTACCAGGGGCGATACGATCATTCAGGCGCAGGATAAAGTGATCGTGTTATGCCTGAAATCCAATTTTCATAAACTGATCGAGTTATTTCAGCCGGAACAATGAGATACAGAATTATTGCGAGATTATTAGGGTTACTCATTATTTCGATCGCGCTCAATATGCTTGGAGCCATTCTGTGGTCCTTGTATTTTTCAGAACCGGTATGGCGACATTTTCTTCTTACCATCGCGATTGCGTTGGTGATCGGTTCGGGCCTGGTGTATTTAGGGCACAGCAGAAAAAAGCTCTCGATCTCCCATAAAGAAGCCTTATTTATGGTGAGTATCGGGTGGCTTGTGGCCGGCCTGGTTGGATCATTACCATTTTATCTCAGCGGCACGATCCCACAGTATCACGATGCGTTTTTCGAAACCATTTCCGGTTTTACGACGACCGGAGCCTCGATTTTGACCAATATTGAAGCCTTGCCAAAAGGCATGATATTCTGGCGCAGTTACACGCATTGGCTCGGAGGTATGGGGATTATTGTCCTGTTTGTCGCGTTATTTCCTTTTCTGGGGGTCAGCGGAAAAAAAATGTATCAGTTTGAAGTGCCTGGCCCTGAGGTCGGTGGATTAAAACCGAAAATCCAGACTTCAGCGTTTATTCTATGGGGAATTTATGTCGGCATGTCTGTGACGGAAACCATCGCGCTCAAAATCGCAGGGATGACGTTGTTTGATGCGATGTGTCATACCTTTGGTACCATGGCCACCGGCGGGTTTTCCACGAAAAACGCATCAATTGCCTTTTATCTCAGTCCGACTATTCATATCATCATCACAGTGTTTACAATTGCAGCCGGAGCAAATTTTTCGATCTATTACTTTTTGTTACGTAGAAATTTTATGCAGGTGCTCTATGACACAGAATTAAAAACGTATCTAACCATCATTCTCATTTCAATCCTGACCTTTTCATTTTTCCTGTATAATCCTGTGTATTATGCTTCATTTTTTGATGCGCTTGTCTCAGCCAGTTTTAATGTGGTGTCAATCATGACCACCACTGGTTATGCGACAGCAAACACGGATACCTGGCCGATGTTCTTGAAACTCTGGCTCTTAATGCTCATGTTTATCGGTGGCTGCGGAGGATCAACCGGGGGTGGGATCAAAGTGGCACGCTATGTCATCGTACTCAAATATGTCTATGCTCAAATCGTCACATCCTATGCACCGCAGCGAAAATTTGTGATCCGAGTGTCTCATAAACCTGTCAGCCACGATGTCATTGATCAAACCCTGGCTTTCTTTGTCCTTTACCTCCTGGTTTATGCGCTTGGAGTGGTGGTGATTGCGAGTTATGGGTACAATTGGGCGGTGACACTGTCATCTGTCGCGGCCTGTTTAAATAACATCGGGCCTGGTTTTTCGTCGGTCGGCGCAATCGGCAATTATGCCTTTATGGCGCCTTTTGCAAAGCTGTTTTTAGCCTTTTATATGATTGCCGGCCGTTTAGAACTCTTTGCCGTGATGATCTATTTTGTCCCGGATTTCTGGAAACGTTGACACCAAGCAGGAGTGCGGCAGCTCTGCTCTTTTGCAGTCTTTGACGTTCCAGGACCACAAGCTACTCCGAGGCTTTCAATTTAAAGCGATCAACCGAGTGCAGCAACAACTCCGCTTGCGAAGAAAGATCCGTTGTTGTGTCCACAATGTGCCGAGAACTTTCCAAATTTTGTTGAATAAATCCGGTGACATCACTTGTCATGCGTAATAATTGACGCACACCATTCGCTTGTTCCGTGATTGCCCGCTGAATGTGTGAAGACATATCATTAATTTGGATAACAGCCTGATGAATTTGTTCAGTCGTGGATTTTTGCTGGTTCGTCGCTGCGGTAATCTCTCCGGTCATGGTATTGACCTGTTCCATCGAAGCAGACACTTGATGCGATGTAGCCACAAGATCATGTAAGGTCGTGGCAATTTGAACCACAAGCGTAGAAGAGCGTTCAGCACTACTCAAAATTTTTTGTAAGGTTTCACGCGCCTGAAAGGTTCGTTCGATGCCCTGTTTGACCTCATCTGCTCCGGCATGGATAGTTTGGACCACATTGCCTGTATCTTGCTGCAGCGTTTTGACGATCTGCGCAATATCTTTGGTCGAACTTTCAACACCTGATGAGAGGCTTTTAATTTCATCAGCTACCACGGCAAAACCACGACCGTGTACGCCAGCCTGTGCGGCAATAATAGAGGCATTCAGGGCCAGTAAAGATGTGCGTTCCGTGATCTCCCGGATGACACTGAGAATTGTATCAATATCTTCAGATCGTTTGGCAAAGCGGGTAATCGCATCGACCGAGGCAGAGATCGCCAGATTTAACGTTTCCATGCTGCCCATCACCTGTTCCACGGCTTCCTGGCCCTGCATCGCATCCTGAATTGTTTCCCGGGCTAACTGTTTCGAAGCGTCTGTACTTTTCTCCACATCTTTCAGCCAGCGCACAGTTTCATCTAAGGACGTAATTGTCTGATGAGCCTGGGCGGTTAATTCATTGGCCTTTGAAGCAATATGAGCAATCGAGACGGTCATTTCCGAAACCGATGTTGATGTAACTTCCACAGAAGACGAGAGCGTATCTATATTCGTCGCCACTTCTTCAATACTCCCTCCAAGTTCTTGCATGGTCGCCATCATAGTATCCGAGGCACTAGAGACCTGCCTGACAATGGTAATATCTTGATCAGCCAGAGTAGAAATCGAGGTGCCCGTTGTGGCGATTTGTTCCGCACTGGAACGAATTTTGAGAATTAAGCTCCCCAGCCCTTCAGTCATGATTTGAATCGCCCGCCCAAACGCATCGTCAGGTGAGCGGAGTCGAATGGTGTCCTTCAGATCTCCATCAGCCACGTTAGCAGCGATCCCGGCGACCTCCTTTAAATAGCCGAGCATTTCTTGCATAGCCTTTCCCAGAATATCATGCTGAGAGCGTATATGCACTTCACCCTCCAATTTTCCGACAGCTATGTGCGACGCCACTTCCGCAAGGTGCTGTAAATATCCGGCAACCTGATTAAAAACCGTGCCAAGTATGGCAATTTCATCATGTCTTTTGCCCCGTTGGATAGTTTGGATCAGATTTCCTTCAGCAAGCTGCTGGCCAGACCGTACCAGATATCGAATCGGTTTTGAAATCAGAACCGAGATCATGAGAGATCCAATCACAACCGCTAATACTACAAACAGGAGGAAGAGGACGACCGTGTGTACAAACAGCGTATGCACTTTTTGATCAAAAAACTCTTTTGGCACGCCAATATCAATGGTCGCCAGATAATTTTGATCAGAATCAAATACCGGAACGAGAGTATGATAAACTTCATCAATCAACACGATCATTTGTTCACGCCGTTGAAGATATTCCAATAGCTGTGTATTTTCTACCGGTTGTCCCCAGAAAATTTTTTCATTATGAGCTTCTATGGCTCCGGCGGCATTAATCACGGCAAAATGAGCAATATTTTTCTCTTTATTGAGTTCATATAATTTTATGCACTTGAGCGAAAGAGCGCCTAAACTTCCCTTAATATCTTGCTGAAATCTGGCTATTTCCAAAATTCCATTAATGATGTCCTGTGCGAGCGCTTCAGAACGCACCTCAATCGTATCGAGAAAATCTTGTTTCATCATCTGTAGCTGCACATACGCACTGGTTCCCAACACCACAAAAATCACCAGGCCTATGACAAGCAGCATTTTGATTCGCAAATTCCATTGTATCATAATTATGCTCCCACTAGCCTTAAAATTGCTCGATCACAGCATTTACATCACATTTTACCATAAATAGCGTTATTTGTTTAATAATGCAAGAAATATTTACTCAAGAAACATATTGATATCCCGCAAAAACATTTTAAGTGAGATAGAAACCTGTATACTGTTGTATTCAAATTTCAAAAAACACTAGTCATCTTACAAAACGTCTCACTTGGTGAACAAAAATACTTGACAAGATAGATCAACACATGTTTGAACGCAAATACAATTTTTATCAGAAAGGGGGAATGGCCTGCAAAAAAATTGGCTGTACACATGCTGAGGAACGGTAACACGATATTGCTCTTATTATTATCATTTCCTGGATTTCTCGGATAACACCACATGAAACGCAGGGAAATCCGCCTGCTGAAAGGAGAAAAGTTTTATGCGTATGTATAAACTGTGTGCACTCTGTTTAGTTGTTGTACTGCTGGCACCGGCGGTATCCTTCGCGGCACCAGAATTTACCCTGAAGTTCGGGCATCTGGCGAACGAAGAAAATTCCTGGCATAAAGCGGCGTTGAAATTCGCCGACATTGTCAAAGAGCGATCAAATGGCCGGATTGAAGTGAAAGTGTATCCAAACGAACAGTTGGGAAAGGAACTTGATACGGTCACCAGCATCCAAATGGGCACGGCCGATATGGTCATTTCAGGGGGATCACTCATGAACTGGGCGCCGCGGATCGGCGTGATGGAATGTCCAACCGTCATCCGCGATTCTGAACACTTACAAAAAGTTGCTGGCGGTGAAATCGGCGCTGAAATCGAAGCTGAGATCCTGGAAAAAATCGGATTACGAGCAATAGCCTGGTTTGAACGGGGGCCAAGAAATCTGACTTCAAACAAGCCGATGGTAAAACCTGAGGATGCCCAGGGGATGATTTTGCGCGTGCCTAACAGCATTTTGTATGTGAAATTCTGGGAAGCGGTTGGGGCCAAACCAACGCCTATGGCGTTTTCAGAAGTATTTACATCGTTGCAGCAAGGCACAATTGACGGACAGGAAAATCCGCTGTCTCTGATCAAAAGCGCCGGATTCTTTGAAGTGCAAAAATACGTGAATCTGACAGAACATCTGATCACCTGGATTTACGTCTTAATCGGGGAAAAACAATTCCAGTCCATGCCGGAAGATCTGCAACAGATCATTTTGGAAGCCGGTAAAGAAATGCAAGCCTATGAACATCAACTGTTCCTGGAAGATGAATTAAAACTCAAAACAGAACTGGAAGAGGCTGGTATGACCTTTGTGGAAGTTGATAAGCAAGCCTATGCGGAAAAAGGAAAACCGGGCCTGATGGAAGGTTTGACCCCGGAACAAAAAGAACTCTTTCTACGCATTGTCGAGACGAAATAACTCTTGCAAACAACCGGGTTTCTTCAAGAAACCCGGTTGCTCAATGAATTATGTTCAAAATCATCAAATATCTCATGGATAAACTCCTTGAAATCGGAGCGTTGCTGAGTATCAGCGCCATGATTGTTGTCGTAGTTATTCAGGTGTTTTCCCGGTTTGCATTGCCGCGCACTCCTCCGTGGACTGAAGAAGCGACCAGGATTTTGTTTATCTATATGGTCAGCTTTGCCGGAGGACTTGCGGTGCGCGAAAAAGCTTTTGTGAACGTTGATACGTTTATTAATTATCTTCCTTTCAAAGCCAGACAGCTGCTTCAAATCATTATTGAGGCTATGATCGTGGTATTTATGGGAATTATCGTTTATCACGCCACCTTTTTTGTCAGAATTGGGGCTATGCAGCGTTCCGCTGCCCTATTGTTCCCCATGGCGTATGTGTTTGTCGGCATGTTCATTGTCGCTTTATTCATCGGCATCTACACCTTGTTTGATCTTGTGCATGACGTTCAGTCATACTCTAAGGGAGGACAGCAGTAAGCTATGACTCTGCTTTTATTCGGTGTATTTCTCGTGTTGCTCTTTTTAGGAGTTCCGGTTGCGTTTTCGATTGGTATTTCATCGCTGGCCTATGTGCTTTTCACAGATATCCCTCTTGTCATCATTCCGCAAAAAATGTATGCCGGCATTGATGTCTTCGTCTTACTGTGCGTACCGGGTTTCATTTTAGCCGGTAATCTGATGAATGGCGGCGGTATTACCGAGCGTATTGTCGGTTTTTCCAATGCGTTGCTTGGCCATATTCGCGGAGGGCTCGGTTTGGCCAACGTTGGGGCATCTATGATTTTTGCCGGAATTTCCGGGACAGCTATTGCAGATACAGCCAGCATCGGAGCCGTCCTGATTCCCGCCATGAAAAATGAAGGCTATGAAGCGGATTTCTCTTGCGCGGTCACAGCATCGTCATCAACCGTGGGCCCGATTATCCCCCCAAGCCTGCCGATGATTATTGCTGGAACCCTGACCGGATTGTCGGTCAGCAAATTATTTCTGGCCGGAGCAATCCCGGGGATGCTGTTAGGATTTGGGTTGATGGGCGTTTCATACATGATTTCCACAGAGCGGGGACATCCGAAAGGAGAACGACATTCCTTGCGCGAAATTCTGCGCAAATCAATTGGCGCTTTCTGGGCAATTTTAATGCCCATCATTATTTTGGTCGGCATTGTCGGCGGTATATTTACCCCGACCGAAGCGTCTATTGTGGCGGTTCTCTACGCATTCTTTGTAGGGATTATCATCTACCGCGAATTGTCACTGCCCCTCATCCTCAAGATATTACTGGAAACGACGATTACCACAGCTTCGATTATGGTGCTTGTCGGTTTCGCCAATCTCTTTGCCTGGATTCTGACAACAGAAGGAATTCCGCAGCTTATCGCTGAAACCATGCTCAACATCACTCAAAATAAATACCTCATCCTCCTGCTGGTGAATTTGTTGCTCTTATTTGTCGGAATGTTTATGGAAACCATTGCCGCCTTACTGATTCTTTTTCCGGTCTTGTTGAAAGTGGCGGCAAGTGTCGGCATCGATCCGATCCACTTTGCGATTATCTGCGTCTTAAATCTCGTTATTGGTTTAACCACCCCTCCGGTTGGAGTCTGTTTGTTCGTGGCTTCCAGCATCGGGAAAATTTCATTGGGAAAAATCAGCAAAGCTGTCCTCCCATTTTTAACAGTCAGTTTGATTGTGCTCTTACTTGTAACCTATATTCCACAACTTTCGCTGTTTTTACCAAACCTTTTACTGAAATAAGTTTTTTTCTTGCAAAGGCGCAGAGAAATTTGCAAGCGTTACGTTCTTTGCGCCTTTGCGAGAGAGTTTTTTCCAATGATCATTGACTGTCATGTGCATCTGATCACAGCAACAGGCTATATTGACCGTCTGGTGCAGGAGATGGATAAACTCGGTATTGAGAAAGTCTGTCTTCTGGCCGGGCAGAATAATATCAAATTCTGGGGATCGCGTATGGCCTCGAATGAACAACTGATAGAGGCATACAAAGCTTATCCTGAACGCATCGTTCCATTTGGATTTGTTGAACTCGGTGCTGATCCTCCGACAATCATCGAAACCTTATATGGGCGAGGATGTCGGGGATTGAAAGTTACGCGTCCGCGCTATAATTATAATGATGATCACCTGCTCGATTATTATCGCCGGGCCTGTGCTTATAATATGCCGATTTTGCTGCATACCGGAACGGTCTTGCGAACTGACGCCGATGAATATTATGACATTGACAGCAGCCGCATGAAGCCAATCTATCTTGATCGGATTGCCCGCAAATTTCCGAGATTACGATTGATTGGAGCGCACCTCGGGAATCCCTGGTATGAAGAAGCTGCGATGACGCTGTTCTGGAATCCGAATGTGTATTTTGATCTGTCTGGTTCAATTCTGAAACGCAAAAATGCGGCCTGGTTTAATGAAACGCTGTGGTGGAATCAGGAACGTATGGGCAAATTAGCGCAATCGGAAACAACGCATTATCAAACCGCACCCGCGTATCCCTTTGATCGAATTTGTTTTGGCTCGGATGTGCCCATCGAAGAAATGGAACAGGTGTTGGGAGAATATCAGCGTCTCTTTGATGAATTAAACCTGCCTGAAGCGATTCGCCAAAAAGTGCTGGGGCAGAATATGGCCGAGATCTTATTGCAACAATCCTGAATTACCCATACATGCAGAAAAACCGAGTTTTTTCAAAAACTCGGTTTTTCTGGTGTATAAAAACTCATGCAAACCCACAAAGGCGACCAATTATTTCAAGAGTCCTCGAAATATTTTATTTCCGGTGTTGGGGCGGCCGGACGATTTTTCCCGACTATCGGACGTCCACTTTTTTTAGAACGAGCTGACGGGGCCTACCTGTTTGATATTGACGGCAATCAATATATTGACTATCATTCTTCCAGCGGCGCGACGTTTCTGGGCTATAACCACCCAGAAATTAAACAAGCGATGTGGCAAGCCCTGGACATGGGCTATTTTTGTAATTATGAAACCGAATATCATGTGAAACTTGCCGAATTGTTGTGCGCGAGCATTCCCTGCGCTGAAAAAGTGCGTTTTGCCAATAGCGGCACTGAAGCCACGCTGGCCGCCATTCGACTGGCGCGCGGCGTGACAGGACGCAAAAAAATCATTAAATTCGAAGGACATTTTCACGGAATGCACGAAATGACCTGGTTCAACTGCCACACGGCCTTACCGGAACCAAATCAATATGGGGAAATTCCTTGTATCCCCGATTCTGCCGGGATTCCTGAAGAAATTGCATCAATGGTAATTGTCCTGCCGTCCAATGAGCCAGATATCTTTTGCTCCTGCATGAAACGCCACCAGGGGGAAATTGCAGCGGTTATCATGGAACCGGTCATGTATAATGCGGGCTGCGTGCTTCCCAAACAGGAGTTTGTGCAGGCAGTGCGTGATGAAACCGAACGCGCCGGAACCGTACTGATTTTTGACGAAGTGCTCTCCGGGTTTCGTATGTGCCTGGGTGGTGGACAGGAATACTTAGGCGTGACCCCGGATCTGGCAACCTTAGCCAAAGCGCTTGGCGGCAGCGGTGTTCCGATTGCTGCCTTAGTCGGAAAAGAATGGGTGATGAGCGGCTTAAATCCAGTTGGAAAAACAGTGATGAGCGGCACCTATACTGGCCACATCCTGGAAGTGTTGGGATCGCTCAAAGCGGTCGAAATCATGCGATCTCCTGGATTTTATGATCATCTTGATCAGCTTGCAGATCGCCTCTACAGCGGAATAGCCGCGTTACTGCAACAATATCAGATCAAGGCTGTAATTCAGGGGGTTGGAGCGCGTTTCGCCATTTATTTCGGATTAGAACATACCCCGATTTACGATTACCGCGAAGTGGTGCGCCATTTTGACTTTGATATGAATCAACGCTTCTTACGCAAAGCGTTCGAAAAATATGTATATATTCATGATTACGGCAATAAGCTTTCGCCCACGCACCATGGTTTTACCTCAGCACACACGCTTGAGGATATCGAAGAAACCCTCACCCGTTGTGAGGATATTTTTAAGGTATTCTGATACGTTGTAAAGGAGTGCCAATGCTCGACTTGATCACGCTATAGACGGCAAAGACGAGCTTTGCCACTCCTGGAGACATTCTTATGCCATTAACAGATGCAGAAAAACGTGAAGCAATTGTGAAAACCTGGAATTTAGAGCCAACCAGGGAAGTTCCGTTTCTAATTGAAATCGGCTATCCGCATTTTGCGACTCAGGAGTTTTACCATGACGACGAGGCGGAATTGCGCTGGAATGAGCGTTATCATCAGGAACGGGCCGAGATCTATGACTACGGCCTGCCAAATATCAAACCCAATCTGGGAATTAGCATCATGGCCGCCGCCTTTGGCTGTGAACAACGCATCAATAATGAAGCTGATCCATGGATTACCCCGCGAATTCGCGAAGCGAATGTCGCTGATGTATTTACCCTGAAAAAACCGAATCCTGACACCAATCCAATTTATCAGAAGGCCTTTGCCCGTCTCGATTATTTGCAAAATCACAGCAGCCTTCCGCTGCGGTTGGTGAATGTGCCCTCGCCGCTGGTGACCGCCTCCTTAATTTGGGAATATACGTCATTTGTGGAAGCGACTCTCTTGCATCCCAAAGAAATTCATGCTCTGCTTGAGGTCGTAACAGAAGCGACCATCGAATTTGTGCACCTGCAATTGCAGCGAATTCACACTCTGTTCACCATGGGACATGAAATGTGGTATACTCCCCCGGAAATCGGCATTCGCATCAGCGACGATACGGCAGCCTTACTCTCGCCCAAATTATATCGCGAATTCGGAGTACGCTACAATGCCAAAATTGCGGAAGCCTTTGGCGGGGTTGTCGTCCATTCCTGCGGCGAACTGAAACATGTGCTGCCGGTGATGATGGAAACCCCTCATTTACGAGGTATTGATTTAACCATTCCGCAAAATAGCAAGTGGGAAGTGATCAAAAAATCCGCTGCTGGAAAAACCGCGCTGAATTTACGCCATTATTTTTGGGATCATCCGCAGACAGGAACAGATTTGGTCGAATATACCCGCCAACTGATCGAGTATTTTGGTACGCAAGGGATTTTTATTCAAACATCAACTCCAACCGTGCCGGAAGCCGTTGTATTAGGACTGAAACTTCACCAACTTTTAGGAGAAAACTATGCCTGTTGAGCCTGTCACATTAAGTGATATCGCTAGTTGGTTAGTTTTGGCGCAAGAAGTCGAGCCTTTACTCGGCCCGATGGTTACTGACAAAAGCTTTCCCAGCGCCATGAGGCAGATCATTGCTGAAAAAAACGGAGATCCGAAGCCGTTATGCGGAATTATTGCGATTTTACCTGAGAACAATGAAATCACCTGGCTGTCTGTGGCAAATCAAGAGCGAGGGAAAGGCTATGGATCGGAACTGCTAACGTATGAGGCCGGAATCAATCCGGCAGGAATACCCACGATCATTATGAAACGAGAATCTAGCAAGAATTGCAACCCCTCCGATCGATGAACACCCGTTTTTTAGGAGGAAGCCACTACTGATAATTTGACAAAACGCTATGGACGACATGTATTCTTGCTTTTATTTGTTTAGCTACTTGCCAGTATTTGTTGAAGTGATCCGCAAGAGAATGTGATCTGTAATTGTATCCAAAAAAAGAAATGCCGTGGGCAATATTGGCAGATATTGTTTACGCGTGGAAAGGGAGGTATTTTATGAAAAAATGGGGATGTTTTTTATTGGCTGGCCTGATCCTTCTGACAGCAAGTGCCTCGTTTGCAGCCTATAAAAAGGAATACAAATTGAGCGTGGTGGTCGGTCCGACGTTTAAATGGTCTATTGCAGCTCAAAATTTTGCGGATGAGGTGCGTGAAAAAACTGAAGGTCGCATTAACATCCAATGCTACTTTGGCGGAACATTATTTGCCGGGGTACAAACGAATGAATTGATGCTTATGAGCCAGGGTGTCGCGGATTTTGCCTTTGGGTCAACCATCAACTGGTCGCCGCAAATGAAGCAGCTCAACCTGTTCAGTTTACCCTTTTTGTTTCCGAACTATGCAGCTTTTGATGCGGTGAAGACCGGAAAACCGGGACAGGAAATTTTTCAGATGTTAGAAAAATTTGGAGTAGTTCCCCTGGCATGGGCTGAAAATGGGTTCCGCGAAGTCACGAATAATAAACGTGCCATTGCTGTACCTGAAGATATGAAAGGCTTGAAAATCCGAATTGTCGGTTCGCCTATCTTTGTGGATCTGTTTCGTGCCTTTGGAGCCGACCCCATGGCAATCAACTGGTCGGAAGCGGTGACTGGCTTTCAGCAAGGGACCGTGGATGGCCAGGAGAATCCGGTGGTTAGTGTGTTGTTCCCGCTTCAAATCTGGCAATATCATAATCACATCACAATCTGGCGGGCGACCATTGATCCTCTGATTATCGGTGTTTCGAAAAAATCCTGGGACGAGTTTACACCGGAAGATCAAGCGATTGTCAAGGCTGCAGCTGAGAAATGGGGCGCATGGCAGATTGCGGAGGTACGCAAGGGCCTAGCTGATAGCGATGAAGCGTTCAAAGAGTTGGAGGCCAACGGGATGACCGTAACCCGTATCACACCAGAAGCCCTTGCCGCCTTTAAAACCCAATCCAAAGATGTCTATGCCAAATGGAAAGAAACAGTTGGCGCGGATCTGGTTGAGGCAACAGAAGCAATCGTGCAGCAATATGAATAATCGAATACAATAAGACGTGGCTGTGGATCACTTCAAGAAGCTCATAATAGAGGAACTCAGACAGAAAAACCGGATTTTTGCCAAAAATCCGGTTTTTTACCTGAAAAGGAAAATATGACTCAAAACATAAAACGCTTGTTGGATCATTGTGAAGAATTTTTGTGTGCAACAATGCTGGGCGCGATGGCAGTCATTGCGTTTGCGAATGTAATTTCCCGCTATTTCCTGCATTATTCCTTTGCCTTTCTCGAAGAAATTGAAGTCAGTGCGTTTGTGTGGATTACTCTGTTTGGCACCGCGATTGGTTTCCGACGCGGCGCGCATCTCAATGTCTCGTTACTGATCAAAAATCTTCCAAAACCTCTACAGAAAGCCTGTATCATTATCTCCGGGGTGGCAGGCATAGTCCTGTTCGGCCTGTTGATTTTTTACGGTATTGAACAAATCAAAATGGAACTTCTGTTTGATACCCGTTCGCAGGGCATCGGGGTTCCGCAATGGTGGTACACGCTGGGGTTGCCGCTTGGGGCCGCATTGGTGGTTCTGCGTATTCTTCAAACAATAATCATTCAGTGGAAAAACATATCATGATCGATCCAGGAATTATTCTTTTTGGAGTTTTTTTTGCGTTACTCTTGCTTGGCGTGCCAATTGGCGTGGCGATCGGTTGTGCTGGTGTGTTCACAATCTGGCATGAAAGTCTGGGAATGCCGATTTTATCAGCAAATTTTTTTGCCGGGATTGCCAAATTTCCGCTATTAGCCATTCCTTTTTTTATTCTGGCCGGAATCATCTTTGAACGTGCCGGAATTGCCAAACGCCTGATCGAGTTTATCAAGCAACTGGTTGGCGCCATGTATGGCGGGATGGCAGTTGTCACTGTAGCTGCCGCGCTCTTCTGGGGCGCAGTATCCGGATCAGGTCCGGCGACCGTTGCCGCCCTGGGGATTATGTTGATTCCGGCCATGGCTGCGGCCGGTTACCCCAAACCTTTTGCCGCGGCTCTTACGTCCGCAGCTTCCGGACTGGCGATTATTATTCCTCCCAGTATTGCGTTCATTATTTATGGCTATATTACCGGAGATTCTGCCACCACCCTGTTCGCCGCCGGCATTATTCCGGGTATAGTGGTTGGTCTGGCTCTGGCTGCGACCGCCTATTTTATTTCCCGTAAACGCGGCTATCGCGGTGAACCGCGAACTTCCTGGAATGCTGTTTGGGTGGCATTTTTGCGATCCTTCTGGGGCCTTCTGGCTCCGGTGATTATTCTGGGCGGCATTTACGGAGGCATTGCGACGCCGACAGAAGCAGCGGTGGTGGCGGTATTCTACGGGTTGTTTGTCGGATTTTTTATCTACAGAACCATGTGCGTCAAAGATCTCTATAAAATTTTGGTGGATTCAGCGGTTGCTTCCGCAGTGGTGATGTTAATCGTCTCGTTTGCCGGAATTTTCTCATGGGCCGGGCAATCCGTGAATGTGATGGATAAGTCCGCCAACTTTATTCTCAGCATCACCAGCCATCCTATTCTGATCCTCATTCTGATGAACATTGTACTCCTGATTTCCGGGATGTTTCTGGATGCGATTTCCATTTATTACGTTTTCCTGCCGATTTTCATCCCCCTGATGGAGCATTTCGGGTGGAATAGCATCTGGTTTGGCGTGTTGATGACGGTCAATCTGGCGATTGGACAGATTACGCCGCCGGTCGCAGTGAATCTGTATGTTGGCGCAAACGTGGCAAACATCACTCTGGAAGAAATTTCAACCCCAGTCATTCCATTTATCCTGGCGGCGGTTGCTGCCTTAGCACTCCTGATCCTTTTTCCGGAAATCAGTCTTTTTATGCCCCGCTTGCTGGGATATATCCAATGAAGGAGCGGTAGTGGTTTTTTCCTGCCTCCCAGGCCCCAGGCCCACTACCGCAATTTATACCCGCATGCTTCCCTTTTATGAATATGGCGTGGGATCGTGATTAGTTCTGTTCTCGCATTCCGGAAGACCGAAACCAGAGTCCCAGGCCCAGGCAGCCACCGATCAGACTGGTCCATAGATTTGGGATACACAGTAATCCTCCGGCAAGCAGGAGCAGGCTGCGTATTTTCAGAGAACAGATCGTTTTCCAATACCCCATAAATCCGGCTGAAATAAACAATAATGCCAGACTGGCGCGAATAACGTGCAATATGGTGCGCAGCGGCGTTCCTAACAAAATCAAGCTCGGATTATATACAAACAAAAACGGAAGGATGAAGGCCGCAAAGCTCAATTTCAAGCCGAATTTCGCGGTTTCTACCCAATCGGCTTCGGCCATGCCGGCCGCAATGAATATAGCACCGCACACCGGCGGCGTGACTGCCGAGAGAATGGCAAGATAAAACACAAATAAATGCGCGGCAAGCGGCGGCAAACCAAGATTTTCCAATACTGGTCCACCCACAACAACCGCCACAGTATAGGCTGCGGTTGTCGGCACTTCCATGCCAAGCAATAAACTGGTCACTCCGGTCAGAACTAAAGCGAGAAACAGGCTATTCTGACTTAAGGAGAGAATGGAAGAGCTGACTTTAACGCCAATACCAGTAAATGCGATAATCGCAATGATAATTTGCGCGCTGGCGCAAATGCTGGCAATCAATGCAGCCTGGCGCGCGCCAGTCAAAACCGCTTGTTCGATATGCTTGAAGCTGCTGCGAAACTCCAGGTTCCAGGTCTCGGTGAAACACGCAAGCGGCAGCGTGCTTACGATTGCCCAAAAAGCGGCATATTGCGGTGTATATCCACGTATTAACCAGATTGCCAGCATCACAAAGGGGATGAAAAAGAATCCGCTGACTTTGAGAGTACTGCGCCAATCCGGAATTTCGCTGGCTGATAAACCGCGATATCCCTGACGCTGCGCGTAAAAATGAATACCCATGCCGACTGTGAGAAAAAAGAGCATTCCTGGAATGAGCGCGCTGGCCGCGATTTTCAGATAGGGCGTTTGGATCAGTTCTGCCATGATAAACGCGCCGGCGCCCATAATGGGCGGCATAATCTGTCCGCCAGTGCTGGCCACGGCTTCTACAGCGGCGGCTAAGGCCGGGGAATATCCCAGGCGTTTCATCATCGGGATGGTAAACGCGCCAGTTGAAGCCACATTGGCACTGGCGCTGCCGGAAACCGATCCGAACAGCGCACTGGCAATCACGGCCACTTTTGCGGGACCGCCTGTATATTTGCCGGCCAGTCGGATCGCGATTTTCATAAACCCGGTTCCCCCGCCAGTGTGCACAATAAACGCGCCCAGGCATACGAAAATGGCAATAATATTCGCGCTTACGCCGAGCAACTGGCCCCAGATTCCGCCAGTCGTTAGATAAAACATACTGCTCAGGGTTGTCAGAGTATACGGCGGATGACCAAATTGACCGGGAATCAGATGCCCATACAAGGCGTAGAGCAGAAACACACTGCTGATAATCGGCAATGCCGGGCGCACCATGCGCCGAGTGCCCTCTAAAATGATAAGCACGAGCGCGAATCCCATCCATACTTGCATTGTTCCTGACGCAATTCCGTACTGTTCGACAATGGCGGAAAAACGAAAAAAAACATACAAACAACATCCGGCTCCGATGACTGTCAGGACAATATCGCGCACATGCTTCCAAATCGCTTTTTGAGCCGGTCCTCCCAAAAAAATAACCAACAGCGCAAACATCAGGTGCAGCGATCGCTCTTTCAGATCCGGCATAAACGCATACACAGGGAGCACGATCTGATAGATCACAAAAACAAAGGAAATATAATAGACAATTTTCTTGGTAATTTTTGCGTACAAAGGAACCTAGCTCACGAAATACGCGAAAAGACTCGAAAGACAGAGCGTAGAGATTTTTTGTGTATCAGAACCCGGGTTTTTCGAAAAATCCGATTTCTATGTCTGGCTTTTCATGTCTTTCCGCGTATTTCATGGGCAAACTAAAGAACGATAAACTTATTTCACATCATCAGCCACATTAAATCCGATTTCCTGATAATATTTCAACGCCCCAGGATGAATTTTGGCTTTCAAAAAATTGACTTCATCCATATTCACAAATTTCATTGCCGGATGTGATTGTTCCCAGACTTCGCGGTTTTCCCAGAAGGCTTTCGTAATTTTATAGACAATATCATCAGCAAGATCGGCTGAGGTATAAGTTCCAACCAACATACTAATGGTTGGGATATCTTCATCAACGCCTTTATAGATACCAGCCGGAATGATATGCCGGGCGGCATTTTGCGCTATTTTTTCGTAATCTTCATCTGGCAGGCTCAGCAATCGAATCGGTGTGGTGGCTGCAATTTCAGAGACCATCGCTGCCGGAACCGAGCTTGCAGTAGCAAAACCAACCGCCCGTCGGTTTTTAACCGCCTGAACCCCTTCATTTAAATCCACTGTCTGGAGATTCACTTCGTCTTTGATCCCCATAGCTTCCAACACCTGGATTGTAAGATTAGCTCCGGCGCTGCCTGCTCCACCCGGAATAAAACGCTGTCCGGCGAGATCGTACAAGGTTTTTACTTCGCTATCTTCGCGTACAACCCAGTGCATCACTATACCGGGAATCGGCCACAACGCGCGAATCTTCTCATACCCGCCTTCCTCAAACTGCTCTCCTGCCTTGAGAGCCGACGCAATCAGATCCGGCGGAGAAGTAAACAAAAAATTCTGACGGGTTTTACTTTCTTTGACATTCACCATGGATCCCGGGCTATCTTCGACTGTTACGTCTATATCTGGCGCGCCGGCATGAATCGCATTCGCCTGTCCGACCGCAAAGGCGTAATAAGTTGACGCCTGGCGCGCGCTCTTTAACACCAGACGCGTTTGTGCAAACGTATTCACAGGAACAATCATAAGGGTCATGAACACCAACATCAGCAGAACTATTCCGGTTTTTTTCATAAGATCCTCCTCTGTTTCGCTGCTTCGGGAAGGTCTGTGTCAAATTCCCGAAACGCTTACGTTGTTTGACTGTTTCGGGAATTTTGCACGTCTTCCCGAACCAATACTACAGTTTTGTCGTCGTAACCGACAAAACCTCAGAACACGGGTTTGTCAAGATTTTTTATAAAGAAGATCGTTCGTAGCAGCATAATAGCAACATACCAAAATGAATACTCTCGGATGAAATAACTTTCCTCGAACGATTTCTGCTTGACATTTTACAGCAATTTTTACAAAAAATTACGGACTGAGAAACCGGGTTTTTAAAAAACCCGATTTCTCAGAGATTGTTTATCATTCCTGAGAGAAAGTACGAGCAGTTCATCTAAAGAAAAGAGGAGAGGTATGGCAACGTTATTGGTTATTGACGATTCGGAAGACGTTCGCAATTTAGCGATGCAAGTGTTAAGCGATGAACATAAAGTTTATACCATTGATAGCTGGGTTCATGCCACGGAATATATTTTCAAATACAGTATTGATTTGATTTTATTGGATATTAACATGCCCGGGTTAAGCGGGGATAAACTGGCTGAAGTGCTGATGCGCAGCGTGAAGAGTAAACCGGTCAATATCGTGCTGTTTTCCGCAATGGACGAGGCGGAGCTACGGCGTAAAGCCAAAGAGGTGAATGCGATGGGCTATATTACCAAAACCTTTGACGGCAACCTGTTACGCTCGCGCGTGCGGAGATTTCTCAAAAAATTAGAACCCTGAGTGAGCCGTGATCAGTAACCAGAAATCAGTGAACACTGCGTATTCGTTCACTGAGCTATGCTCAGGAGATCGAAAACTTTCTGAACAGTGACCAGCAGAACTCCCAACGGATATTGTTCTTTTATCTGTTGGGAGTTTTAAGAAACGTTTAGCCTTTCCGAAAAATGAGCTTTTTATCAGCGGAAGAATAGTCAATTATCACGGAATCGCCATCCACGAATTCCCGTTGCAGAATTTTGAACGCGAGCGGATTCTGGATTTCTTTCTGAATGGCGCGTTTCAGTGGACGCGCGCCGTAAATCGGATCATAGCCTTCACGGGCGATATACTCTTTCGCTGCGTCAGAAACCTTGAGTGTCATCTTGCGATCGGCTAAGCGTTTTGCCAACTGTTCCAGTTGAATGTCCACAATCTGTTTCAGGTGTTCAAGCGTCAGACCGTGAAACAGAATGATCTCATCCACGCGATTCAAAAATTCGGGACGGAAATTCGCGCGTACCTGTTCCATGACCATCTCACGCATTTTTTGCGCATCCTCAGCCCACATTTCCTGAATCAACGTGCTGCCGATGTTCGAAGTCATAATCACGACCGCGTTCTTGAAGTTCACGGTGCGGCCCTGTCCATCGGTAAGCCGTCCATCATCCAGCACTTGCAGTAAGACGTTAAACACTTCCGGGTGCGCTTTTTCAATTTCGTCGAATAGAATGACCGAATAGGGACGGCGACGCACAGATTCAGTTAAATACCCACCCTCTTCATAACCGACATAGCCTGGAGGCGCGCCAATCAGGCGGGCGACCGAATGCTTCTCCATAAATTCCGACATATCAATCCGCACCATCGCTTGTTCATCGTCGAATAAAAATTCCGCTAAGGCGCGAGCCAGTTCGGTTTTCCCGACCCCTGTGGGTCCCAGAAAAATAAAAGATCCAATCGGACGATTCATATCCTGCAATCCGGCGCGAGCGCGGCGCACCGCATCCGAAATCGCCAGAATCGCATCATCCTGACCAATCACCCGGAGCTTGAGCCGATCTTCCATCTTGACCAGTTTCTGAATTTCGCTTTCTATCATGCGCGACACCGGAATCCCTGTCCACTTTGAGACAATACGGGCGATTTCTTCATCCGTAACCGTTTCCTGTAACATCTGCTGATCTTTCTGTATCTCCTGCAAACGCTCATGCTCCTGTTCGAGCTGTCCCTGGAGTTGCACCAGCGTTCCGTATTGCAATTCTGAGACTTTGGCGTAATCGCCCATGCGGGTTAAGCGTTCGATGTCCAATTTTACCTGTTCAATCTGTTCCCGCAATTTGCCGATCTTGTTCAACGACTCTTTTTCATTCTGCCAATGGGCTTTCATCTCATTGCTGGAATCTTTTAAGTTCGCCAATTCCCGCTCAAGCTTCTGCAATCGCTCCATGCTGGCCTTATCGGTTTCCCGTTTCAGGGCTTGCCGTTCGATTTCCAGTTGGGTGATGCGGCGTTCAATTTCATCAATTTCGGCCGGCATACTGTCAATTTCGATTTTTAACTGCGAGGCTGCCTCATCTACCAGGTCAATCGCTTTATCCGGCAGAAAACGATCGGTAATATAGCGATGCGATAAGGTCGCGGCCGCCACAATCGCGCTATCCTGAATTTTGACATTGTGGTGCTGTTCGTAACGTTCTTTCAAACCGCGTAGAATCGAAATGGTATCTTCTACCGTCGGTTCGCCGACGACAATCGGCTGGAAGCGTCGCTCTAATGCCGCATCTTTTTCAATGTGCTTGCGGTATTCATCCAGCGTGGTCGCGCCGATGCAATGGAGTTCCCCACGCGCTAAGGCCGGTTTCAGCATATTCGACGCATCCACCGCGCCCTGGGCCGCGCCTGCGCCCACTAAGGTGTGCAATTCATCAATAAACAGGATGATTTCGCCGGCAGATTGATCGATCTCTTTCAAGACCGCCTTGAGGCGATCTTCAAATTCGCCGCGATATTTCGAACCGGCTACCAGCGCGCCTAAATCCAACGCCACCAGTTTTTTGTCTTTCAGGGATTCCGGTACGTCGCTTTTGGCGATGCGGATCGCCATGCCTTCAGCAATTGCGGTTTTCCCGACCCCGGGTTCGCCGATCAAAACCGGATTATTTTTCGTACGGCGCGAAAGCACCTGCATCACACGCCGGATTTCTTCATCGCGCCCGATAACCGGATCGAGTTTCCCCTTGCGGGCTAATTCCGTTAAATCGCGTCCGTAGCGCGTTAACGCCTGATATTTTTCTTCCGGATTCTGATCCGTAATCCGTTGCGCGCCGCGGATACTCTGCAACACCTGAAACACGGCATCTTTGGTGACACCATGTCGGTTGAGAATACGTTGGGCGGCCCCGTTGACTCGATCCGTGAACACTATCAAAAAATGTTCGGCACTGATATATTCATCTTTCAGACGCTCTGCTTCTTCAAAGGCCTGATCAAAGGCTTTATTCAAACGCGCTGAAATATACACCTGACCGCCGGCCCCGGTCACTTGCGGCACATTCTGTAATTCGGCCTCAAGCTCAGCGCGTACCGTCTCAGGGTGCGCTCCTAATTTTTGCAAAATCTGGGGCACCAGTCCTTCCGGCTGAGCCAAAAACGAGAGCAGCACATGCTCTACATCAAGCTGCTGATGATTGTGCTGCATCGCCAGTCGGTTCGCTGCCTGAAAGGCTTCCTGGGTTTTTAATGTCAATTTATCATATAACATTGCTGCCATCTCCTTCACTAAAAACCGGGTTTTTTCAACAACCCGGTTTTTTCTATAAGTCAGTTTCTGAAGTTCTCTCTACGGCATAACCAATCTGGTTCGTAGGAGTCTTTCCACCTGAAGGCGGAACTAAGAACTTCTCCAGATTTTTCTTGACCTGTTGTTCAACGAGTACAATAACTTTCAGAACACAACAACGGATTCAAGGAATGAACGGATGATGACCTGATGATCTTTTCCAATCCGTTGTTTTCTTTTATCCGTTGTTGTTTCCTGGAAGGAACTGAGTTCAATATTATTTATCTTCGTTACACACAATATAATTCTTTATAAGATCATTGTCAAGTTTTATTATATAATGAATATTAAAAAAAGAGGAACCCAATTGCTGCGAGCCGGAAAACCGACAATTCCTATCCGGAAAAACCCCGGATCGCTGCTGCATTATGCCGGTTGGTCGCTGGTATTCATGCTGCTGCGAGGAAGTTCTTTGCTATATGGTCTTATCGTTCGGTTACGCTTGCTTTTCTATGAAAAGGGAATTTTTTCGAACTGCTCTTTACCCTGTACCGTGATCAGTGTGGGAAATATTACCACAGGCGGGACAGGCAAAACCCCGACTGTGATTGAAATTGCCAAAATCTTACAGCAGCACGGCAAACGAGCGGTGATTCTGACACGCGGTTATCGGCGTAAAACTGCAATCCCGAATTATGTGGTAGAGTTTGACGCCGATGTGCGGCAAGTTGGCGACGAACCGCTGCTTATGCTGCGCAAACTGCGCGATACGCCGATCATCGTCGGCAGGCAGCGGGATATTTCCGGCAAACTAGCGATAACACGCTTTCAACCAGAGGTTTTATTGTTAGATGATGGATTTCAACACATTCAACTCAGACGCGACCTTGATCTTGTCCTGATTGACGCTACACATCCGTTCGGAGGGGAATATCTGCTGCCCGCCGGATTTTTACGCGAACCGCTGGATCATCTTCGCCGCGCCCAGGCGTTTGTCATTACGCGCAGCAATGAAGTCTCCGATATCACTCCGATCCTGCGGCGTTTACAGCAGATTGCGCCGGGTGTCCAGATTTTTACCGGCGTTCATGCCCTGGATCTTATCCGGCCAATTGCATCAGATTCACCTGTGGAGTGGACGTCTTTGCGCAGAAAACGTTTGCTGGCAGTCAGCGGGTTGGGGAATCCGCAATCGTTTCGCGAACTTTTGAGCGGCCACGGTCTCAACGTGGCGAGCTATCGTGATTTTGCTGACCATCACTGGTACACCGAAGAAGACATGACGCATATTCGTCAGATCATCACCGAAGAACAGCTCGATGCGATCATAACGACTGAAAAAGATGAGACCAAATTATTGGCATATTGTCAGGAATTCGGGGCGTGTTATATCGCGGTCATCAAGCTTGACATTCAGCCAGAAAAAGAATTTGAGCAGTTGTTATTGAACATTATCAGAAAGAAATACCATGGTGTATAGTGCTCTTCAAACGATCACGACAAACCTTTTCACATCCGTTCCGGCACCTCAATGCCTAACAGGTCTAATACCTGTTCCAGGATGGCTAACGAGATCTGCGCTAATCCCAGCCATGAGGCCTGGCGATCAGGATTGTTCTCGCGCAGGATGTGATGCTCGTGGTAAAAGGTGGTAAATAACGATGCCAGCGTATAAGCGTAATCGCACAGATAATTAGGCGCGTAATTTTCAAAAGCCAGGTCCAGAGCGTTTGGAAATTCAGCAAGTTTGAGGAACACATCGCGTTCGACCTGACTGACCGGAGGCAATATGTTACCGGGTTGCAGCTCCTGTTCGGCAGCTTTACGTAAAATGGATTTAATCCGCACGGCGGTATACAACAGATAGGGACCAGTACGTCCATCAAACGAAGCAAAGCGATCCAGATCAAAGATATAATCTGTGGTATAATGATTCATCAAATCCGCAAATTTGAGTGTTGCGACTCCAATAATGCGGGCAATTTCCTGACGTTCATTCTCCTCATACTCTTTGGCAATATCAGCCGCGGTCATGCGTTCCAGAGCCTTATCCGTAATCATCTGAATCAGATCTTTCAATTTCATGACACCGCCGGCGCGAGTTTTAAACGGTTTTCCGTCTTTACCGTTCATGGTGCCAAAACCGAGATGGATCATCTGCAATGATTCAGGCGCAATGCCAGTTTTGTGCGCGCCGCGAAAGACCTGCCGGAAATGATCGCTCTGGCGTTTATCAACCACATACAGCATCAGATCAGGGTGATAATCTTCAACGCGCTGTTCAATTGTCGCCAGATCGGTTGTGCCGTACAAGACTGCGCCATCAGATTTGACCAACATAAGCGGCGGCAAATTTTTCGTATCTTCCGGTTGAGTCACGTCAACTACCAGCGCGCCTTTGCTCTCATAAGCCCAGCCTTCACGCTGTAAGCGTTCGATCAACCCTGGCAGTCGATCCTGGGTATGGCTTTCACCGTACCACAGGTCAAAATCAATATTTAAGGCATGATAGTCTGTTTTCAAATCTGCGACCGAGACATTGAAAATATGCTGCCAGAGCGCGCGATATCCGCGATGGCCTTGTTGTAATTCATAGGTAGCCTGTCGCGCGGCTTCCATGATAACAGGATCGTTTTTGGCCCGCGCACTGACGGTCGGATAGATTTCTTCCAGATCAGCAATGGTAAAGGGCGCGTCTTGCGGATAGTCGCCGCTATACGCAGGATCAAAATAGGATAATTCCGGATGACGGCGGGCGAGTTCGGAGATGATCATCCCCATTTGCAGGCCCCAATCCCCTAAATGTACGTCACCGAGTACATCATGACCTGCAAAACGAGCCAGGCGTTTCAAGCTTTCCCCGATTATAGCGGCACGCAGATGTCCCACGTGCAAGGGTTTGGCAATATTGGCCCCACCGTAATCCACAATGATTTTCAAAGCAGGAACCGCCTCTTCAGCGCCTAATCGTCTGTCGGCTTTCATCTGTTGAAGATGCCGGGCTAAAAATTCATCTGTGACTGTGAGATTGATAAAGCCCGGACCTGCCAACGAGATCGCGCTAAAAATCGAATTCTGCTGCAAGCAGTCAACCACTTGCTGGGCGAGCTGACGCGGGTTCATGTGATATTGTTTGGCCGCGGCTAACGCCCCGTTGCATTGAAATTGCCCTAAATCCGTACGATTCGAATTTTCAACAATTCCGTATTTGCGCTCAAATCCCTGCGTCGCAAAGGCGTCTGCTACAATGTCAGTTAATTGATGTTTCAAGGATTTCATAAAGAATTTGGCTTTGAGTCTGTGTGCAACAACACGCTGCACAATCAGAAAATTAGATGTCTAAATAATCCGAAAGTTCTTGTAGATCGTGAATTTCGTGTTCCGGAACAATGGCGGCCGCGTTATCATACGTCCCATCAATTCGCGCACGTTGGCCGGTGTTGAGCCAGATCTGGTGCATGCCGGCGTTCTGTGCTCCTAAAATATCAGCATCCAGAGAATCACCAACCACCACGACCATTTCAGGAGACATCTCCCAGGCTGCCAAAATCGGGTCAAAGGCTTGCGGGTCTGGTTTACGGATGCCGGTTTGGGCCGAGTTTACGGCTGGCGAGAGCCATTGGTCAAATCCGAAATGAGTGACCAGACGTTGAATTTGGCGATTATCCGACGTATTCGAAAACATCCCTGCACGCAACCCTTTTTCAGTAAGAGTTTTGAGTACCGGAATTGTCTCAGGATATGCAAACCAACAGGAATCTTCATACGCAAAAAACGCATCAAGCGCCTCTTCCAGGAACGCCTGAGAAGGGTTCGACTCCCCCATTGCAACGAAGGTCAGACGCATGGCATCCTCTGCCGTGACTTGCCGTAATGTCTGGCTTGATTGAGCTAATGCTGCGCTTCTATAGCGTAGAAAGGCCGCGACAAACGCTTCAGGGTCAAACCCAATGTTCTGCTGAGTCAGAAAAATCGCTAAATTGCGTGCACACGCTGCCGTGATTTCCGGCCATGCGCCGTGTATATCCATCAACGTGAATCCTAAATCAAAAATGACTCCACGAATTTTCATAGTTCCCTCCATAATGGCGTTATAAAAAATGGAGGCGCAAATCTTGTCAAGAGAATCATCTTTTTTTCTTTACAGTGTTACCGCGTTCTGACTAAGAGGTCGCTTATGAAAAATATCCACATATCAGCGGAACTTGCACGGAGAATCGCCTTGCATGCCCAATTACTCGATGGAAGCGCAGCACTTCCCGCCGGCAAGGAAGGGGTGGCTCAAATTATTGAACAATTGGGGTATGTGCAGATTGACACGATTGCCGTGATTGAGCGTGCACACCACCATACCTTGCAAACCCGTGCGGCCGATTATAGCGCTGCCCTGCTGCACGAGCTGCAAGCCAGCGATCGCCGCGTGTTTGAATATTGGGGCCACGCGATGTCGTATCTCCCGATGACGGATTATCGTTATTATCTCCCACGTATGCAGCAATTTGTGACATCGAAAAGTCAGGGTATTCAACGACGAGTAAACAAATGCGGACATTTGCTGCTCCCGATTCTTGAACGTATTCGACAGGAAGGACCCGTGACGTCGAAAGATTTTGAGTCGCTGCCGCAGGAAAAAGGCGGGACCTGGTGGGAGTGGAAACCTTCCAAGATCGCCCTGGAACTCCTACTTTGGCGCGGGGAAATCATGGTGACGGAACGGCAGAAATTTCAAAAAGTCTATGATCTCACCGAGCGGGTTCTGCCGGAAGGGATTGATACCCGTATACCATCGGAGGCGGAAGTTGAAGAATTTTGCGTGCGTCGGGCGCTTTCCGCCTATGGAATTGCCCGTGCGAAAGACATTTACGCCTTTTTACAACTCGAATCAAAAGATCGCCGCAAAACGTCAGTATTAACGCAGTTGGTTGATGCCGGAGAAGTCATTCCACTGACGATCCAGGATCACAACAGTACAGAATATTACGCGCTGCCAGCCACTTTGGAGCAGGCTGACCAATGTTCACGCCAACCCGCCCCCCTGCATTTCCTTTCCCCCTTTGACAATCTAATCATCCGGCGCGAACGGTTACAGCATCTGTTTGGTTTCGATTTTGCACTGGAATGTTATCTGCCGGCAAAAAAAAGAACCTATGGCTATTTTCTGGTGCCGATATTGTGGGGCGACAAATTTGTGGGGCGTTTTGATCCGAAAGCCGACCGCAAGTCCAAAACGCTGATATTACGCAACCTGGTGTTTGAACCGGACTTTCAGGATTTTGAAGCATTTTTCCCCATCTTCAAACAAAAGTTACAGGAATTTGCCCGCTTTAATCAGTGCGACGCCATCACAATTGAAAAAAGCACTCCGGCATTGTGATCAACTTCCGGTGAGTTCTTCTACGGTCTGGAGAAACATCTGAATATTTTCAGTTGGCGCGCCCGGAGGCATCCCGCCGCCGCAGGAGAGGATAATTTTGCGCGTGTCTGCTAATGCTTCGATCATAGCCGTTGTTTCTTTTTTCACCTCTTGCGGCGTACCGCCTGCCAACACGTCGCGGGGCGGCAAATTACCGAGTAAGGCAATCTTATGCTCTGTCCACGCTTGCATTTCACTCAGCGTATGCTGCACACCAAAATTCAACAGATTAATGCCAATCTCGGCTAACAAAGGAGCAGAAGCCTTGCAGGGCGAATCGTTATGGAAAAATTTGACCGAGGCATCAAAGCTGTTGTACACTCTTTTCAGATAGACCATGCCAAATTGTTGAAAATCGCGGCGACTGATAAAGCCGACGATATCGTCGAGTAATAAGATCCCATCAATAGAGGGAAAACATTCCTTTTGATATTGCACCCAGCCGACCAAAAAATCGGAAATCAGCGTGAGTAAGTGTTCCATGTTTTCACGTTCTGTTTTGAGGGCGGTCAGAAATTCACTCGCGCCCATCAGAAATGAGGCAATATTCAATGGTCCGCGAGCCACGGCAAAACGAATGCAATGTCCGGCGTTCTCAATCTGCGGCTGCATGCGCTGCAAACGTTTCATTATGAAAGGCAGCAAACCGTCCTTCCGCGGATTCGGCGGCGTCAGTCGTTCAACATCAGCGGCCGAACGCAAGATGTGCCTGGCAAACGGAAATTCGTTTTCTTCCCAGGTACAGATCGCCCCAAAAGCTGAGGGTTCGGTACACATGCCATATTCCGACCAGAACCCTGGCAGAAACATCGTATGCGGAAAGGCGTTGATGGCCTGTATATTGGCCCTGAACCACACATCTTCGCTCACGAAGTAATCCAGAATAGAATGCCCCGCCCAATTGGGCAGCCAGGGGCTATCAATAATAAATCCGGTGGGAAGTGGCGTAACTTTTTCCCCTTTGATTACAGCGAGTAAGGTTTCCCATTGCTGTTCTGTCATCTGTTTTTTCCTCCTTGAAAAACGTCACGTGAGATTATTTTTCGCACCTGTGAAACAGATTTCGTAGTACATAATTCCTATAGCGGTTATTCCTGACAATAGTTCTCGATAAACGGCGCGACTTCTGCGATAGTGCCATTGGGGAACGTAATATCAGCAATATACGAGACGCGCGGGCCGTCAACAGTACAGTAAAATGTACGAGACTCGCTCGAGGTGCGAATAAATAAGATCATATTGACTGTCTCAGAGCTCCAGTTCGAAATACCTAATTCATAGTGATGAAATGGCTCGGTGCTTTCCGGCAACGCCTCTCCGCGGTCAATATAAATTCTTTCAGGGGTATTACACGGTAAATCTGAACAGTCTGCGGCCAAACAGGCGCTGCCGAAACCGCAATCATTATTGCCGGTATTGTGCGCAGTATTGCCGGGGTCGCCATGTCCTGAACCCTTGCCGGTTGGTTCAATAATCCAGAGATCCATATTGACCGCCGCATCCCAAACTAATTCGACTTCGAGGTCATACAGTCTATCAGGTGATGTGCTGGAATCGTTGCTGCAACTGCTGATTCCAAAGACGATCAACAACGCGATTCCGAGAAGACTCCACCAGAAGTTTCGTTGTATCTTTTGCATAGGTCGCGGAGTGTCAAAGCTCTGCTTTGACGCGCAAAAGCAGAGCCTTTGCACTCCTTTTTTCATATTTCTGATTGACAGATTTTTCCCTGTTTTGCTATATGGTTTCTGTATAGTCTTTTTGTACTTCTCATGTCAAGAGATTCCTTGCTATGATAAAAGAAATTGTATTTGAACACGTTACATTTCAGTATCCAGAGACAGATAATGTCATTTTTGACGATCTCTCCCTTACACTTGCCCGTGGCATTACAACGCTTGTCGGGCAGAATGGCACAGGCAAAACGACATTTCTGCTGCTTGCCGCCGGTTTGCTGCTCCCAACCTCAGGCAGGATCTATGTTCAGGGCATTGATACCGCACAATTACATGATGAAGAGGAACGACAACGTTACGTGTCATTTATTTTTCAAAACATGGAGTTTGACACGGAAGAATCAATCCGCACCCTCTTGCATGTTGTTCAGAAAAAAGGTTTTCGTCAAACAAAAGATGAGGGGCTGATGGAGTTGCTCATTCAAGAATTAGAGTTAGAATCGGTTTTAGATCGTAAAACTCAGGAGATCAGCAAGGGCGAGATTCAGCGAATCATTCTGGCCTTTAGCCTGTTGTACGGTTCGCACATTATTATGATGGATGAACCGATCTTTGCCCTGGAGGAATCGCAAAAACAGCGAGTAATGGATTTTATTACCAGGTTTGTCAAACAGGAAGAGCTTAGTCTGTACTATGCGGTTCATGATTTGAATATTTCGCAGACGTATTCCGAGTACGCGCTGCTTTTTAATACGCATGGTTCAATTCACTATGGCCTGTCTTCAAATCTTTTGACAAGAGAACAATTGGAGGCCGCCTATCAAATCCCTCTGGTGTTTCTCAAGCAAAAAGAATTCCTTCACCGAGGACTCTTGAATATTGATTATCAAAAACATCGTTTTAATTAGTCTTTTGCTATCATTGTTTTGATGGCAGAACCTCCACTCGTGAGTTTTTTCCGCAACTGCTTGCATTGTCCCCTTCCACTCTTACAGTACGATGCAGAACCATTAACCTGATACCTGTCGCAAAAATCAGATTTCTTCAAGAATCCTGGTCAGGACGAAGACTCCATAAGGGAAATAAGGGGAGAAATTTGAGTATTCATTACATAAATTTTATATCAACCCCAGATTATCCTTGCACTATTTTTTCGATTTTTTTATGGTGATTTTTCCTTGATATTAGGTTAAAACCCATACATTTTTATAAAGAGCGAATAAGAAATTTGATTATTTTTCTATAAAAAAGTTGACAAGAGAACACTCATATCTTATTTTATATAAGAGGAGATTTTTCTCATTAAGACGATAGTATGGCTCATAAAGTTTATTATGGAGGAGAAGAAATAGATGGCGAAGCGGGATTATTATGAGGTGCTCCATCTCAAAAAAAGCGCCTCTGAAAAAGAAATCAAAGCGGCATACAAAAAATTAGCTCGCACCCATCATCCGGATGTCAATCCTGGCAATACAGAGGCTGAGGCGCAATTCAAAGAAATTAGCGAGGCGTATCAAGTGTTGAGCGATCCTCAAAAACGCGCTATCTATGATCGATTCGGGCATCAGGCTTTTCGGAGAGACACCGGGCACGGACAGAGTGTTTGGGATTTCAGCGAATTTGATTTCAGTCAATTCAGCAAAACAATGGGATTTGACGCGAGCGGGTTGGGCAATCTATTCGGATCGTTCTTTGGCGGGCAACAGCACACGCCCAAATCTCACGAGCCGGCCAAAGGCAAAGATATTCAATATGCGATTGATTTGAGCTTTGAAGATGTTCTAAATGGATTGCAGACCAAAATCATGCTGCAGCATGTGGTGGCGTGTTCTCATTGTAAAGGGAAGAAAACCGAGCCGGGGTATGAATTGGAAACCTGCACGAATTGTCAAGGAACCGGCCGCGTCAAAACGACGACAGGGTTTTTGAATGTAGCCATCCCTCAGATATGCCCGCAATGCCAGGGAAGCGGAACGATAAATCGTTACCCCTGTCATAGTTGTCATGGCAAGGGCGTTCAACAACAAACCGATCGTATTTCTGTTAAAATTCCGGCCGGGGCAGATAATGGCACCAAAGTTCGCGTGGCGGGAAAAGGCCATGCCGGAGAAAATGGAGGGAGACCGGGTGATTTATACATCATTACCCGGGTGCAGCAGCATCCGTTTTTTGAGCGACGAGGCGATAATTTATATTGTGAAGTCCCGATTACGATCACTGAGGCGGTTTTAGGCGCAAAACTTATGGTGCCTACGCATTCGGGCGATGCCTCTATGATTCTGCCGGCCGGCACCCAAAGCGGCCAAATCTTCCGTTTACGCGGCAAGGGAATTCCACACATGAAGGGGGCCGGGCGAGGAGATCTGTTTGTCACGGTAAAAGTAGCGACACCGCAAAATGTTGATACGCGCACGTCTGAACTTTTTCGAGAAATTGCCCGCTTACACCCGGAAAATCCTAGAGAACATCTTTTTTCAAAAGCACCCGGAGCCTCGACCGAGAGAAAGGAGGGAAATAATCCATGGCAAGCACAGTAAATGATAAAGATAAGCCACTATTCATGATCAGTGTGGTAGCGGAAATGCTCGATATTCATCCGCAAACATTACGCTTATATGAACGTGAAGGACTGGTTGTACCTAAACGAACCGATGGGAATACCCGTCTTTATTCTCAGGAAGATATTGAAAAACTCCGAAGAATCCTTCGGTTAACGCGAGAACTCGGGGTCAATCTGGCTGGCGTACAGGTCATTCTTGGGATGCGGAAAAAGATGGAACAGATGCAGGAAGCCATGGAACAATTACTGCAATATGTTCAGATGCTCCAACAACACAAAGAGCAGAATGACGCCATGCATCCCTCGAACGCTCTGGTGAAAGTTTCAAAGCAAGGGGTTATGATCAAATCTGAGCTTGAGTAAGCAAAATGGTGGCATGTTTTTTGAATAAAAAAGGATGTGCCTTTTGCAACTATTATCAATCTTAACGAGAGAGTTGTAGAGAACTATCATGACATCTAAACGTTCTTATGCAGTATCTCATGATACGTTGAATGCCTATTTAAAGGCGATTGGAAAAATTCCGGTGACAACGCGTGAGGAAGAAGTCGAACTTGCTTCTCGAATCCAGCAGGGCGATTCAGAAGCAACCAAACGTCTGGTAGAAGGCAATCTTCGTTTTGTCGTCAAAGTCGCTCAGGGGTATCAGGGCTGCGGTATGTCATTACCGGATCTGATCAATGAAGGAAACATCGGGTTACTCGAAGCAGCCACCCGTTTTGATGCGTCAAAAGGGGTGAAATTTATATCTTATGCGGTCTGGTGGATTCGACAGGCGATCATGCAGGCTCTGGCAGAACAAGCCGGAGCTGTCCGGCTACCGCTGAAACAGGCCGGACTCTTATATAAATTAGGACAATCCTACAGCGATTTATTGCAGCGCAATAACGGAAAAGAACCGACCCCTGAAGAATTAGCCCAACACTTGAATATCTCGCGCAAAGATGTTGATAATATTTTACGCGTTTCTCGCAATTATCTCTCTCTCGACGCCCCTCTTTCCGACAATGATGATAGTAGTTTCATTGATCTCATGGAATCAAAAATTACTCCTCCGGTTGATCAAACCCTGATCAATCAATCAGTTGAAGATCTGCTGTCAGAGATGTTAAGTGAAATCAGCGAACGAGAAGAAGTCGTTCTACGATTACGATACGGTTTAAACTTCGAGAAACCTCTTTCTGTCAAAGAAGTGGCAACCTATTTACACCTCTCGGAAGAGAGCGTGCGTGAACGAGAACAGAACGCGATTCAAGCACTCAATACCAAGATGGATGACGACGAAAAACACGCGTTAAAATGGATTTATGGGATTGAACACGAAGCTCCTCTGTCGTATGACACCGTGGCTTATAAAATGAACTTGCCGCCGCAAGTCGTGCGCAAAATTGCCCTCAATGCAAAAAATCGCCTGGGAAAACTCTTGGATGGCAAAGAAGAAATTGTCCTGCGTCTGCGCTATGGAATTGATTATACGTCGTCAATGACGCTTGAAGAAGTGGGCATGCGCCTGGGCCTGACTCGTGAACGAATTCGTCAAATCGAAGATAAAGCCAAAAAACGGTTACGACACCATGCTCAACATCGTCGTCTTTCTGATTATTTAAATTAGGCAGGACGTTCCTCCGGAAATTTTCACAACCTCGTTTAACTTTTCTGCTGACGTACCGTCTCCCCTTTAGAACAATGCATTCAATGTCTTACATGACCTCTTGAATACTTCGATATGCCACGGTGAGCATGAGTAATTCGGAACTATAGTAAGAACCTATAGTTCCGAATTACTCTCCTCTCAGCAAAACCTGAGAGGCCGCGATCTGACCGTGGAAGGTATGTCCATTAAAAAATTTGATTGGGAGGGATTGCCATGAGCCGCACGCTGTCAACAGATCATCAAGAAATTCTATCCAGCCCGCTTCCCGGAAAAGTGATAAAAATCCTGGCGCACGAAGGAGAATATGTGCAAGAAGGCCAAAGTATTTTCATGATTGAAACCATGAAAATGGTGCACGAACTGCGTGTCATTAAACCAGGTAAACTTCAGGAAATCCGTGTAAACGTTGGCGATGTGATTGTCGCCAATAATCAACTCGCCACGATTAAGTAATTCACGTTATGCACCCCCCCTCAATCCCCCCGCAAGCGGCTGACAGGGGTCGGTATGTTGTGCTGATGTCTCGTCCGCCCAGCCATCAATGGCCGGTCTCAAAGCTGAAGCAGGCTGAAACCCGCTCCCAAATTCCACAGGGCGCTTCAGCGTCCTTCAACGTTGAGACTGGCGATTGATCGCCAGGAGACAGGGCACACGAGTTTGCCCCTCACGTGATACCTACCCCTGTCAGCCTGCAAGCGGAGGGAAACGGATCGACCTCCCCCGCTTGCGGGGGACTGAGGGGGGTAGAACTTAACAGCCCTGGGAATAAGGGGGGGCGTAACATGAGTTAAGTAAAATATCCTGCTTTTCTCGTATTTTCATGAAACCCCCGTTCCGTTTTTTTTCAGAAAACGGAACGGGGGTTTCATAGCATAGACGACGGTTAGAGTTCACCATCCTGCTTTCATTCGTTTACTGGAAAATGTTGGCGCAACTGTTCTAAGCGTTCTTGCACTTCCGGAATGAGATGGGTAAAATGCTTGGAATCAGACGCTCGTTCCAAAAACTGCTGGTACTGCTCAATCGCATGGAGCATATCTCCGCACAATTCATACGTTTTCCCCAGATTGTAATAAATGAGCTGGGACGAAGCCCCCAGGGTTAGCGCATGCTTCCAGGAGTGAATAGCTTTCGGATAATCACCAATTTTGACATAACAAATTCCCAGATGATTATGAAGAGAAGCATCGTCAGGCTCAAGTTCGACCAAACGCTGCAACGTCGAAAGCGCGCGCGGGAATTGCTCACTGCTGCGATACGCTTCATACAGGTTCCATAAAGCCTTCATCGGATCTTGTACAAAGGTCACTGCCTGTTCCAACTTTTCAATCGCTTGCTGCACATCTCCTTGCTTTAAATACAGGGTTCCCAGATTAAACAGGGCTTTTCCGTATTGAGGATCGATCTCGATCGCTTTTTGATACGCATCAATCGCTTTCGGGGTGAATTCTTTGAGGGTATAGGCGATGCCAAGATTAAAATACGCTTCAGCCTTCTCCGGAACCAATTCAACCGCCTGTTCTAATAACTCGATCCCTGCATCTAATTTTTCCTGCCGGACTAATTGTACCCCCGACTTAATCAGTTCTTCGGATGACGACGGCACCTCTTCTGCCTCTTCAATTTCTTCAAATTCCTCCGGAGTTTCTTCAAAATCGGAAGCGAGTCCTTCTGCGTTTACGTCAAGAATCTCACGATCCGTCATCTCTGAGCTTACCCCTGCTTTTTCAGAAGACGTGTCGCCTGAATCTTCAGTTTCCTGATGCTGTCGATTTTTTTGTGAAGACAGCACCTCATCAGCGTGAAATTCAGGCCGCGCAGTACCACGACGAATCTCTTGAATAATATCCAACACCGATTGTTCCTGGGAAACCCGTTCTCTCGCCAGATCTTTTTCCCTGATCTCTTTTTGAATTTCGGCAAATTCCGCAGGGCGTTGCGTCTTTGAAGAAAATTCGACAGTACGAGGGTTTATATCTTGATTCGCGGATGCATCCTGAGGCTCAGTTTCAAAGACAGGCGTTCCTCCCGGAGATTCAGAGTATTCGATTCGTTTATTGGAATGCGAAACACCTGGCAAGGTCGCAGATTTTGCCTGCCGCACAGCCCGATCACCTTTTTTAGCGGCTTTTAATCCCTTCCGAATAATGAATGCCTGTGCAACGATCGCAGCGATAAGTAAAATAATCAAATAACTCATGTATTTTGTACGCTGAACATGGCAGCATTTCAGACAATGCAGCGTTTTTTTTCTTAGTGGTTTTCAATAGGAATTTTTACGACAAGAACTCTTTTTTAAGAATACTCAGAGACTTATAATCTTGTCAATAGTTTTATTCTCTCGATCAGCAAAAAAATCTTGACGTGCTCAAGTACGTATTTCTACCCTTGACACGATATGATTTTATCACTGAGGTGAGGAGCTTATAATGAAGAAAGTGCATATTATTACGTATGGCTGCCAGATGAACGAACACGATTCTGAGCAAATGGCCGGAGTATTACATACAGTTGGATACAGGTTGACGCAGAAACTTGAAGAGGCGGATCTGATTCTTCTGAATACTTGCAGCATTCGGGAAAAAGCCGAGCATAAACTCTATAGTCAATTAGGAAAATTGCGTCCATTAAAAGAACAACGACCGGACCTGATTCTTGGGGTGTGCGGGTGTGTGGCACAGCAAGAACAAGCTCAAATTTTCAAACGCGCCCCATACGTTGATCTGGTTCTGGGAACAAAAGCAATTCCAAAGCTCCCCATGCTGCTTGATGCGCTGAATTATCGTTCACGCGCCCTGGAGCTTTCGGAAGTTGAATGGGAAGACGAAAGTCGAAATATTTTTCGGGAATGCCGATTTAAGGCATTTATCACGATCATCAGAGGGTGTAACAATTTTTGTTCATATTGTGTCGTCCCCTATACTCGTGGACGCGAAGAAAGCCGTCCGGCGGCGGACATCCTGAAAGAAGCCCGTCATTTGGTAGAAGATGGCGTCCTGGAAATTACGCTGTTAGGACAGAACGTTTCTTCTTACCGGGATTCGTCATCCGGAATGTCATCGTTTCCGCGATTGCTGCGCGCATTGAACGCTATTGAAGGTCTTAAACGAATTCGCTTCATTACCGCACATCCAAAAGATTTAACAGATGAACTAATCACGACCATGGCCGAATTACCCACGGTGTGTGAACATTTCCATCTGCCGATTCAGGCTGGATCAAACCATGTGTTACAGTTAATGAATCGCCGATATACCAGAGAATGGTATCTCGATCGCGTCGGCCGCCTTCGAGAAACCATCCCTGGCATTGCAATAACAACCGATATCATTGTCGGATTTCCCGGTGAACGCGACCAGGACTTTCAACAAACCCTTTCAATTTTAAAAGACGTTCGCTATGACGGAATTTTTGCGTTCAACTACTCTATTCGGCCCAATGCCAAAGCCGGCGACTTTCCTGACCAGGTTCCTGATGAAGTGAAAAGCGCACGTTTACAGCAGGTACTCGATCTGCAAAAACAGATCAACTTTGAGAAAAACTCAGCGTTCGTCGGAAAGACCTGTGAAGTCTTACCAGAAATGATTCATCCCCGTTTTCCGAAAACCCTCACAGGAAGAACACGCACAAACCATGTCGTGACTTTTGACGGCGATCCCGCCCACCTGGGCACTCTTGTACAGGTGCATATTACGGAGAGTCACCATTTCCGGCTCACCGGAGAACTCGTTAACTAGTACATAACCAAGTTAATTTTACAGGATATTATGTGGGCAAACTTCAAACGTCTTGAAGACGTTTGAAGTTTCCTATCCAAAGTACTAAAAATTTCCGTCCACGAGAAACCAGGTTGATAGGAAAAAACCTGGTTGCTTCGTTGTGCCTCATATAGACGATAACTTGACAGGGTACTGGTACTTGAGTTCCCCTCAAACCACCCGTTCAAAAATTTATGTCTTTCGGAAACCCGAGGGTGCTGAACAGCGGGCTTCTGCCTACCGAGTTCTCTGCCCCTCTTTCCGGAATTGCTTCACAAGAAATCTCAGAAAAAACAGGAATTTTTGAGAAAGTACTTGATATTTGAATCGAAAAGAATTATCGTATGGAAAATACTATTCATATATCGCTGTTGTGAATTTGTACCTGCTGTGAAGGAGGAGTATCGATGTTCATAGAAATGAGTGTGAAAGGTTTAACCTTGGATCCGTTAACGAATATGCCGATTGTGATTCTGAAAGATGTGGAGGATAAACGCGTTCTTCCGATATGGATTGGGTTGTTTGAAGCGAATGCCATCGCGCTTGAATTGGAAAAAATCACAACTCCTCGTCCCATGACTCACGATCTCATGCGCGATGTTATCGCTGGTTTGGATGCAAAGGTCGTCAAAGTGGTCGTCAATGATCTGAAAAATAACACCTTTTATGCTGTGATTCATCTCCACTCAAATGGCAACCAGATCGTCATTGACTCTCGCCCGAGCGACGCCATTGCACTCGCCCTGCGAAGCGGCGCTCCGATTTATGTCTCGGCTGAAGTCGTCAACAAGGCCAAAAGCATTGATATGACCAAAGAATCTGAGGACACGGATCAACTCAAAGAGTGGTTAGAAAATCTGAAGCCCGAAGATTTTGGCAAATATCAGATGTAACATGCGAGGGAATCTTGAAACAAACGCCAGAAAAATATGATTGATGCGATGGGTGCCATTTTTGAGGAAAACATGCTGAGCATGATAGGAGGCTTTATTATGCCCTCCAAGGAGGAACGACTATCTTTACGTCCTCAAAAAAAATGGCAGTAACTCAGAAAAGAATTACTGCCACTTCCTGTTCAGGGTCTCACATTACTTTTGAGCATCTTTTAGATACAAATAGTAATAGACCCAGGCCACAAGTCCCATCCCGCCAACAATATTGCCAATGGTCGCAGGCAGCAGATTCATGAAAATAAATTGCAGCAGGCTGACGTTTGCGCCAGCAAACATGCCGGCCGGAATAAAAAACATATTCGCCACACTGTGTTCGAATCCTAACCCAACAAAGGCCATGATCGGAAACCAGATGGCAAAAATCTTACCAATAACATCGTCTGCGGCGATAGAGATCCAGACGGCCAGCGTCACTAACCAGTTACATCCCACACCGCGCCAGAAAATTTTCCACCAGCCTAAGTTGACTTTGGCCTCAGCAATGTTTTTGATATAAGAATTCCACGGCTCAGGGGCAAACAATCCGGTTGCGGATGTTAAAAAATAGGCAACAAAAAGACTGCCGATAAAATTACCGAGATAGACCCAGCCCCAATTTTTTAAGACCCCATTCCAGTTAGTTTCACCAGCAAATTTTGCAATGGGAGGCAGTAAGCAGTTACCGGTAAATAATTCCGAACCAGCGATGACGACTAACATCAGGCCGACAGGGAATACCCCTGCAAAGAGAAGTTTTTGAATGCCAACTCCCAGGGTTTCTGCATTCACCCCTCCCCCAACGATCACGGCTAGAAAGCCTCCAGCGGCAATATACGCTCCGGCTAAGAATCCTAACAATACCATCTTATCAGGAGATAACAATGTTTTAGCTTTTCCTGCTGCAACAGCAGCCTGTGCGATTTCTACCGGTTTTTTGAACGCCATATCTACATCCCCCATTGAAAAATAATCTGCAACAGAAGAAAAATAAAGTTCTTCTGTTGCAGATGCGTTAATGATCACCGAAAAGCCTACTCATGCTTCTTGCACTAACTAGACCAGTTTTGGAATCAAGTCAACCACGCGGTTTGAATATCCCCACTCGTTGTCATACCAACTCAACACTTTAACGAAATTGCCATCCATAACCGCTGTTGATTTTGCATCAAAAATTGACGAAGCCGGGTTATCAATAATATCCACTGAGACGATAGGATCGTCACAATATTCCAAAATACCCTTGAGTTCGCCTTCTGCGGCTGCTTTCATCTTCGCATTAATCTCTTCGACCGTGGTATTTTTTTCTAATTCCACGACGAGATCCACTACTGAACCATCCGCCACCGGAGCACGCATCGAGATGCCATCCATTTTGCCTTTTAAACTTGGGATAACTATCCCAACGGCTTTCGCCGCACCCGTTGTTGTCGGGATGAGGGAGACAGCGGCCGCTCGTGCTCGACGCAGGTCGCTATGGGGCAAATCAAGAATACGCTGATCGTTGGTATAAGCATGGACTGTCGTCATCCACCCGCGTTTGATACCAAAATTTTCATGTAACACTTTGGCGACCGGAGCTAAACAGTTCGTGGTACATGACGCATTGGAAACAATCTTATGTTCCGGTTTTAAATCACCGTCATTCACACCTAACACGATGGTGGCATCAATGTCACCTTTGGCTGGCACGGTGAGAATCACTTTTTTGGCTCCCGCTTCGAAGTGTTTCTCGATCTTATCTTTCGATCTGAAGATCCCGGTCGATTCGATTACCACATCAACTCCCAGTTCTTTCCAGGGCAGTTTGGCCGGATCTTTTTCTGCCAGCACTTTGATCGCTTTCCCATTCACAAGAATACTGTCCTCAGTTGCTTCAACCTTCCCCGGAAAACGCCCATGAACCGAGTCATACTTTAATAAATACGCCAATGTTTTAGCGTCAGTCAGATCGTTCACAGCGACAAATTCAATATTTTTTCGTGTATATCCCGCCTTAAATACCAGGCGTCCTATTCGTCCAAAACCATTAATGCCAACTTTGATACTCATGTAATATCCTCCTTGATCAGATTGAGATACTCAGGTAGTTTGCTGTCCCTTGCGTTAAAAATTTCAATTCACACAAGATTACCAGTTCCCTGTAAACAAACTTCCTAAAATCGTCAACTAAATTTTTTCATAAGAAAAAAATTTCTGACAAAAGAAATGTTCTCTCTCACAGGAAAATCCTTGACAGGTCTTATTTGCTGTTGAGAATTGCAATATTGGTGTGGCAGTTCATGAAAATGCACAAGACATTTCAGACAAAAGACCTTGCGGAGGGGAATATGAATGTTGCGATGTATAGTAAATATGAACGACAGGTTATCGAGGCCGGAACAACAATTTTTCGTGAAAAAGAATTGGGAGAGGCCATGTATGTCATTGCCCGTGGTCGGGTCAGAATTTCGAAGCATGTCGTGGAAGGTGTGGAGAAAACCCTGAGCATTTTGGAAGAAGGGGAATATTTCGGAGAAATGAGCCTCTTATTGAATGCTCCCCGTTCTGCGACGGCAACTGCTCTTGAAGAGACAGAGTTGATCACATTGGGCCGCGATGATTTCAAACAGATGCTGCGTGAATATCCCCAGGCCGGAATGGCAATGCTTATCCAACTGTCCAATCGCCTGGAAAAAGCTAATCAGGAAGCGATCTTACTCGCATTAGAACTCGCGTTAATCGAACATTCCCCCCATAAATATGCTGCGGTCGGAACACCAGGAGGATATACCGTTATTGCCGTCGGAAGTTTTGACTTGAAGGAAATGAAAGAGGTTCTCCGCTGTAGAAAGGAACTCCATTGGAATAACCAGACATCCGTTTTGGCCAGCCTTCTCACGCCAGGTCAGGGGCAAAACGCGCTGACCTATATTTTTCAAACCACCGACGCTCGCGAAACCTTGAAATTAGCCGCATGTTTTAAAAATCTTGTCCAATGGAGAATTTCGCTTGCGGTTTCGACTGACGACGACATTCTCGATACCTTACCTGAGATGTAAAAGAAAAACCAGGTTTTTTGAAAAACCTGGTTTTTAACACAAGAAAACTTGCCATCTAGGCCAATACATTCACCACAGATCGGCCGGCAAGCACACCACACATCGAGGCTTGAAGCAAGCCCCGCGTAATGCCAGCGCCATCGCCGATCGCATACAGGCCGTCAATAACAGTCTCAAAACCTTCGCGCATTTCAACATGCGAGCTATAGAATTTAATTTCCACGCCGTACAATAAGGTGTGTTTACTGGCGATTCCGGGCGCAATATTCTCTAGAGCGTCTAACATTTCCAAAATATCAACCATTTGCCGATAAGGAAGCACTAAACTCAGATCTCCCGGAGTTGCAAGGGGTAATGTGGGATTAACCAGGCCGCGTTCAATGCGCGACGGAGTCGAACGGCGCCCGGCGCGCAAATCACCAAGGCGTTGCACCAAAACGGTTCCACCTAACAAGTTCGCCAGTTGCGACACACTTTGTCCATATTTGAGCGGATCATCAAAGGGCTCGGTAAAGGTTTCGGTGACGAGCAAAGCAAAATTCGTATTACTGGATTTACGGTTGGCATAACTATGGCCATTCACGGTAATCAAGCCGCGATAATTCTCAACCGCCACAAAACCATAGGGACACATGCAAAAAGTGCGAACTTTATCATCAAAGGTTTTACTATAATAGATGGCCTTTAATTCGTATAAAAGTTCGGTAATATGTTTCAACGTTTCTGCGCGCACTTCAACACGCACCCCCACATCCACACCTTTATTTTGCATAGGAAGGCCCAGGCGTCGGGCTTCGCTGACAAACCATTCCGCCCCTTCCCGCCCCGGCGCCAGAATCACTTTCTGACTGCTAAACAGCAGGTGCTGTTGCGAACCATCAGGCGCTGTCGTCGTCGCGGTCACATCAAACCGCTTGCCATGTTTATCAACATTTTCGGCTTCAGTATTCACATAAATATCCACCTGGCGTTCAAGCAGATATTTCCGGATGTTTTCCACAATCGTATACGATTTGTCTGTGCCCAGATGACGAATTTGATATGTCACCAGATCAAGATTGGCAGCCAGCGCTCTGCGTTGTAAATCCTCCGACTCTGGCGTCAATCCGCCGAATAAACGATCCGGATCCCCCCCGAATTCAATATATTGCGCGTCAACATACGTCATCAGTTCATGAAAATGTTCCGGGGCAATAAAATCCTGGAGTTGCCCACCGACCTCAGGAGACAGGGTCAATTTTCCATCACTAAAGGCTCCTGCCCCTCCCCAGCCAGAAGTAATACTCATCGCCTCTCCAGGTTGCCGTACAGCGCCTTTTTCAAGAATGGCAATCCGTAACGCAGCGCACTGTTTACTCAGTTCCAGAGCCGCAAACATCCCTGCCGGACCGGCTCCGATAATAAGCACGTCATAGGACATCTTCATAGACGTTTATCCTTTCACACGAGACAAAAGCAACTCGACAAGCTGACGGATTGCCACCTCCTGTTGGGAACTTTCAGCCATATCCCGGACAACAACCATTCCCTTCTCAAGTTCATCTTCGCCCAGAAGAATTGTATAGGAAACGCCAAGTTTTCCGGCCTTTTTCATCTGGCTTTTCAAACTTTTTTCCTGGTATTCCAGTTCAGTTCGGATACCGGCCTGACGCAAATCACGTTGTAACGCGATGCCAGGCTTCCGAGCCGCAGCGCCGAGAATGACAATAAACACATCAGCTGGCTGTGGACGACGTTCAATCTGTAATAAAGAAATGAGACGTTCAATCCCCATCGCAAACCCTACACCGGGGACATGAGGACCGCCAATATCTTCCGACAGACCGTCATACCGGCCGCCTCCCAGTATAGCACTCTGGGCGCCTAAGGACGAAGAAACAAATTCAAATGCTGTTCTGACATAATAATCAAGGCCGCGCACCATGCGGGGATTCATCTGAAACTCGATCCCCCAGATTCCAAGATATTCTTGTAATTCTGAAAAATGAGCATGGCAGTCCTGACAATAATGATCGATCATCACTGGCGCTGATGCCGCAATCTTCTGACAGCCTTCTTGCTTACAATCGAGAATTCGCATGGGATTGCGTTCAAAACGGTTCTGGCAATCTTGACAGAGATCATTGTAGGAAACGGCGAGATAGGCTTTCAGTTTTTCTCGATATGTCGGACGACAGTTTTTGCACCCCACCGAATTGAGTTGAATGTCAACATTACTCACATTAAATGCTTTGAGTAATTGAGCGACCATGGCGATCATCTCCGCATCAATCGCCGGACTATCAATCCCTAATGCTTCGGCTCCGATTTGGTGAAATTGTCGAAATCTCCCGGCTTGCGGGCGTTCATGACGGAACATCGGTAAAATATAATACAGTTTTTCGGGGACCGGACGAGAAGCCGAGAGATTGTGCTCATTATACGCCCGGACAACTGCCGCTGTCCCTTCCGGACGCAGCGCCATTGCGCCTTCCCGCTTATTTTCGATGATATACATCTCCTTCTGCACAATATCCGTATCTTCACCGACACTGCGGGAGAATAATTCTACTTTTTCTAACACCGGAGTTCGAATTTCCGAATATCCATATAATCCGAAAAGTTCCCGGGTTTTTGCTTCAACCGTGTGCCAGAGAATGACCTCATCTGGCAAAATATCGCGAAAGCCTCGAAAGGATTGTATCTTCATGAGTTATCGAGAACCGTTTCTATCGTATGGCAAACCAATCCGGGTTGCTGCTGCCGGAAAGCCTTGCGCTGCTATTGACCATTAAAAATACACTTTTTTCAGACAGGTTCCCCCGCTTACAGGGGAAATAAAAGGGAGCGAGCGTAAGTCCTGTTTCTGAAATTTTCGACGTTCAACATCCGACGTCAACCTTGAGCAGGTTCCTATTCTCTGTCAACCGAAAATTGGTAAAAATTATCTTCAGCTATGTTTTGGGTGCGCGCGCTCTGGCAGTTAGCGGTTAGTTGCGACAAACTCTCCATTGATGACAATAATATCGGCGTCAGGATCAAACGAGGCTTTGTTGGCAGGAACGCTCTCTACGCCATCTTTCCCATGACTTATCAGGGTATATTCAATCTCAGAGGTTACATGATAGACCAGAAGATGTTTCCAGCCATCACGTGCAGGAATAGGAGCAATACCGGCGATATCAGAATTCAGGAGTTGAACAAGTTCGGTATAATTCGCTGATTGCGGGACAATCCCAAAATCAATACGATACAATCCTATCGCCGTTGTGATAGTCCGCATTTCGGTGAGAACCCGTCTATCAATCGCTTTGTAATAACTCATCAGTAATGCCGGCACAACCATGGCGGCAAGAAGCCCGATGATGACCATTGTCACAAGCACTTCTATCACTGTGAAACCCTGCTCTTGTCGTGAATATGTTCTTTTCATTCTCGCCCTTATGATTTGCTTTAAATTTTTAAATTCTCGCGGGGAAAAGCTGTGACCCCCCTTTTATTCCCCAGGGCTGTTAAGTTCTTTGCTGCTCTCAGGAGTGCAAACCAGCGTTTGCATCAGGGCGAAGCCCTGTCAAATTGTCGCGGCGCAGCCGCGAAGCACACGCTCGTTTGCGCTCCGGAATATTCGTAAATTGGTCCGGCTCTCTGAAATCATTGATGCAAAAATGATACCGTTTTTTTCAATACCCCGATAGTGCCATTTTGCGACCAATATGTCAATAAGAATTTGCACGATATTGCCGAAAATTGTCGCTTCATCACTGCAATTTGTCACCTCAGAGGAACTCTGTATCTCAAAAAGAACGCATTAACTTGTTGACAAGACCCTCTGAATGTATTATAAAGTCTTTTGATATTGTTTACAGCCTGAGTAAGCACAAATAATTTCTTTTCACTTTTGCCTGGGAACAATGCCCTGAAACCTTTGTGCTTACTTCTATAATACCACTATGTACTAATAATTCATCTGAATGTATGATCTCAAGTCATGAGCAGAGCATAGAGATGATACATTCCCTCAGATTGGAAGAAGGCAGCAGGTATGAAGAAAAGTTATGATCGGATACGAAAACGCTTGTGCTGTGTTTCCCTTTGTTGCCTGATCGCTCTGGTAGTGTCCTATGGGTGCACAGGAATTTATCTTCCCGATGCAACTCCTTCAACAGGACAATCGTCTGGTGCTTCACCGACATTATCCAATTTGACCGCTTCTCCAAATCCAACCAATACGGGAAATGTGATCAATTTAACGACAACATATCTTGACCCTGATGCAGACTTAGAATTTGGAGTGGCCGCGGTGTCAATCAATGGTGAAGGCTTATCGCGGATTGCGTTTCGAACCACGTATCCTTCAGGCATGTTAACGGTGCCGATGGTTGTTAATTATTACAGTCGTCCTTCTGATATTCGTATTTCTCTCAAAATTCGAGATTCGGCCGGTAATTGGAGCAATACGGTTTCGACGATCCTGTCTATTCGCTAAAAACGGGCATGACCATTCAGGGGTGACCATAACTGAAGAGCGGCTGGCGCGTCAGGGAATGGTTGTTCTCTCACAGGAAGATTTTTATGGAAAACAGCAGGGATCTGGCCGTACAAATTTTGGCACGTATTGAGGCAGAACAAGCCTATGCCAATATCATTCTGGACACCGAGTTGCAAAAAGCCTCACTACGCGATCCCCGAGATAAGGCCCTGACGACAGAGATCGTGTATGGCGTACTGCGATGGCAGAAACGTCTCGACTGGTATTTGGATCAAGTCTGCAAAAAACCGATGCAGCAAGCCCCCCCCTGGTTACGCCATATTCTGCGCGTAGGCAGCTACCAGATTTTGATGCTGGATAAAATCCCGCCTTCAGCCGCCATTAACGAATCTGTCAAGCTGGCAGACAAATATCGCAGAAAATTAAAGCTTCCGGCGCATACAGCCAAAGGCGTGGTTAACGGAATTTTGCGACAATTGCACAGAAGTCTGGCAACCTTGCGAGCACCCGAGACAATTCCTGATAAGGTGACGCGCCTGGCAGTGCAGTCTTCGTATCCTGAATGGCTGGTCAAACGCTGGTTTCAGCGCCTGGGCGAACAGGATGCTGAAGCCTGCTGCCGCATTCAAAATCAGCCGTCGCACCTGATGCTGCGCGTGAACCCGTTCAAAACTTCATGCGCTGCACTTCAGAAAAGTTTGGCCGAGTATGCGGGGAATATTACGCCATTGCCCGATCCGTTAAACGGTCTGGTACTTGACGGTGCACCGGCCTTTGCGGAATTACAGTGTTACCAACGCGGGGAATGTACCCTCCAAAACGCCGCATCAATGCTGGTTTCTCAGATTCTTGATCCTAAACCCCGGGAAAGTATTTTAGAAGCCTGTGCTGGTGCAGGCATCAAGACCACGCATATCGGGGAATTGATGGAAAATGACGGCAAGATTACAGCCGTGGATATCCATGAAAACAAACTAATCCGCCTTCAGGAAAATTGTCAGCGGATAGGGATTTCGATTGTCCGAGCATATCAAGGCGATATGACAACGCAGCTTGATTTACCAGCACCACATTTTCAGGATGGCCAGGGGTTTGATCGGATTTTAGTTGACGCTCCGTGTTCGGGATTGGGCGTGTTGCGTAAACATCCTGAAGCGAAATGGACTGTAGAGGAGCACCACATTCATCCCCTCCAGCATTTACAACTCCAGATTCTTAACCAATCTGTCTCCCTCTTAAATGCTCAACATGGCGTTCTTGTTTACAGTACCTGCACAACCGAACCTGAGGAAAACGAGGATGTGATCGCTCAATTTTTGCAAGATCACCCAGGATTTGAAATTGAATCGCCTCAGAAATATCTTCCCCGGGAACTCCATGCCTGTATCACATCCCAGGGGTTTTTACGAATTGAGCCGCCTCATGAATATTTTGACGGGTTTTTCTGCGCCAAACTCGTGAGAACACGGTAGTTCCTGTTTTTGGACATCACTATTTCTTCAATGACCTTGCGCAGCAAAGAGAAGATTAATTTTCAGAGAGAAATCTTGACAGAACAAAGGATTTCTACATAGAGTATTTATGCTGAAATACAGATTGCTTTGAGTGATTATGAAGACATTTTGTCAGTTTTGACAGGCCGAGAAATCGGGTTTTTCAAAAAACCCGATTTCTGATGTGCAAAAAAATTATTGATAATCACTTACATAAAAATTATATGTCATCAATGTTTGAAGAAAAGGAGGATTTGTATGATGAGAACACCAAAACACGCGCATTCCGTTCTTTGCTGCATGACAGGTCTTGTTTTTTTGAGTATGTTCGTGCTGGCTTCATCTGCGGAGGCCGAGACCTATACACTGACAATTCTGCACACCAATGATCACCATGGACACTTTGCCAAATTTTCGCCATTCGGCAGCCCTGATTCCGGTGGATTAGCTGCCCAATCAACACTGGTAAATATTGTCCGGGCCGAAGTGGAAGAAGCCGGAGGGTATACGGTGGTACTTTCGGCCGGCGATGTGAATATGGGGGTTCCGGAATCTGACATGCTCGATGCTGAACCGGATTTTAAACTCATGAACCTGATTGGCTACGACGCCATGACCCTGGGAAACCATGAGTTTGATAAACCGCGTGAAGTCTTGCTTAAACAGCAGGAATGGGCTGAGTTTCCATTTTTGTCTGCCAATATTGTCAAAAAAGACTCCGGCGAATACCTGGTTGAACCGTATATCATCAAGGAATTCGACGGATTGAGTGTAGCGATCTTCGGATTAACCACCCAGGAATCGCCAATTCTGGTCACGCCAGGCCATGTGGAAGATCTGGAATTTAAAGATGTCGTTGAAACGGCAAAAGCTCTAGTTCCCAAACTCCGAGAAGAAGCGGATGTTGTGATTGCCTTGACCCATTTAGGCTTTTTTGAAGAATCCGGCGGCGGGTATAATAGCCCTGGAGACGTTAAATTGGCAAAGGAAGTGCCGGGCATTGATGTGATCGTTGGCGGACATTCTCACGATACCTTTACCGCAGCCGAAGTAGTGGAGAATACCGTGATTGTGCAGGCCGGAGAATGGTCGCAATTTATCGGACGTCTGGATCTGACCATTGATACTGAAGCCGATAAAGTCACGAACCATACCTTTCGTTTATTACCGGTAAACATGAAAAAACGTGTAAGCTATAATGACAAAGACTATTTCATGTACAGCGGGGTAGGGTATGTTGAAGACAATGCGATGATAGAAGCGATGCAACCGTATATGAGCCAGGCCGACGAATTATTATCGCAGCCGATCGGGGAAGCGCTTGTAAAATTGGACGGCGATAGAAAACTCGTGCGTGCTCAGGAAACGAACCTGGCCAATATCGTCACTGATAGCATGTGCGCCAAAACCGGCGCTGAAATTGCTCTGCAAAACGGCGGCGGCATCCGTGCGGATATTGAGCAAGGCACGATTACGTATCGAGATGTGCTCAAAGTTCAACCTTTTGGAAATACCCTGGTGCTCGTTGACGTGACAGGCGCGCAACTGATGGAATTATTAGATTATGCGGCAACTATTCAGCCTGGAAATGGAGCCTTTCTCCAGGTTGCCGGGTTAACCTGGACTCTGAACCGACCAACAGGAAAAGCGGACAATGTTCAGGTTGGCGGCCAGCCAATCAATCTGGAACGCACTTACAAAGTGGTGACGAATAACTTCATGGGCGCCGGCGGCGACGGATATAGCGTCTTGAAAGATCTTCCAAAGATCGATACCGGCTATGTTGACGCAGACTCTTTGCGCGAATATATTGCCCAAAAAGGAAAAGTCGGCGCAGCAGTTGAAGGCCGGCTGACAATTGTAGAATAACCTGTTTGGAACGCCGGCGAGTGACGTTCCATGTTCAAGAAAGTGGGGCGAAAGCCTCGTATTTCGGCCCGCTTTCTCTTCTGATTCACGTGAAGGAATTCATCGTGTAACGTGCCCCTTGTGGGCGCATGGATAAAAAACATTACCATAGGAGGGTCTTCAATTATGTTAAAAAAAATCGTAGTATTAGCTGTTGCTGTAACCTGTGTATTGAGCCTTGTGAGTTTTGCCGGGGCGGAACTGCGAGTCGGGATGGTCTTTGATATTGGCGGAAAAGGCGATCAATCCTTTAACGATTCGGCATTTCGAGGCATTGAATGGGCCGCGGAAAAATTTGGAATTTCCCATATCGAAATTGAACCAGGCGCCGATGCCGACCGGGAAACCGGCTTACGTATGATCGCCAGCCAGGGTTATGATCTCGTGATCGGCGTCGGGTTCTTGTTTGAAGACGCTATTAAGGCCGTCTCCGAAGAATTCCCAGACACCAGGTTTGCGATTGTTGATGGCTTTGTGCCAGATAAGCCCAACGTGGTTTCTTTGCGTTTCAGAGAACATGACGGCTCCTTTCTGGTCGGCATTATTGCTGCCATGAAAGCACAAGCTGATGGTAAAGGCACCGTGGGATTCGTGGGCGGCATGGATATTCCGTTGATTCATAAATTTGAAGCCGGCTACAGAGAAGGTGTCAAATATGCCTATTCGGATTGCAAATTTTTGAGCGATTACGCCGGCTCTGCTCCTACAGCCTTTGCTGACCCGGTGAAAGGGAAAGAATTGGCGTTAGCTCAGATTGATAAAGGCGCGCATGTCATTTATCATGCGGCAGGTTTAACAGGCGCTGGCGTGTATGAAGCCTGTAAAGAACGGAAAGTGTATGTTATTGGCGTTGATTCCAATCAAAACCATCTGGGATACATTGCGGCCACCGGAGAGAATTTTGGCTTAACCAGCATGTTAAAACAGGTGGATGTGTCGGTATATCTGACAATCAAAGATATCATTGAAGGGAAATTTCAGGCCGGTGTCAGAGAATTCGGATTAGCTGACAGTGTCGAAATTGAAGGAACGACTTACCGCGGAGTCTATTTCGCCATGGATGACCACAATAAAGACCTGGTGACACAGGCTATGCTCGATAAAGTGGCTGAAGCGGAAGCCAAAATTATCGCTGGTGAAATTGTTGTGCCAACCGAGTAAACTTCTCGGCGATTTGACATCCCTGTCCTGAAAAAGGACAGGGATGTTTTATTTCTACCCGTAAAAACTGTGTACACGGGCCATGTATTGAGCTATAAAAAAGGATCCACAACAATCAGTGACAATTGACAATTATGATTAATTGCTAATTGCTAATTTACACGGGAGGAACAGCGTGGCAGAATATGCAGTAGCAATGCGGAATATTACAAAACAATTTCCCCGGGTGTTGGCAAACGATGATGTCACTTTTCTTGTACGCCCCGGAGAAATTCATGCGCTTGTCGGAGAAAATGGGGCAGGGAAATCTACGCTCATGAATATTCTCTACGGCTTACTTCTTCCGACAAGCGGCACCATCGAGATTTACGGAAGGCCTGTCAATTTCCAGGGGCCAGGCGACGCCATTGCCAATGGGATTGGTATGGTGCACCAACATTTCATGCTGATCCCTCCCCTCACCGTTGCCGAAAATATTATTCTGGGCCAGGAACCATCGCACCGAGGAATTGTAGACATGGCGCATGCCAATAAAATGGTACGAGAACTTTCGGAGCAATATGGCTTAAAAGTTGATCCCACGGTGAAAGTCGAAACCTTGACTGTTGGGATCGAACAACGTGTGGAAATTATTAAAGTTCTGTATCGCAAAGCGGAAATCCTGATTTTGGATGAACCGACAGCAGTCCTGACGCCCCAGGAAGTTGATGAATTGTTTGAGATTCTGCGTTCCCTGCAACGCCAGGGGAAAACAATCATTATTATCACGCACAAGCTTCAAGAAGTCATGGCTGTCTCGGACGCGGTGACGGTGATGCGGCGTGGGAAACTTGTGGGGATGGTCGCCACAAAAGAGACATCGCGCGAAGAACTCGCCAATATGATGGTCGGACGTCAGGTGCTGCTGCGCGTCGAACGCGGAGAGGCCAATCCTGGCAACGAAGTGCTTCGCGTTGAAGGACTTCGCGCCATGAATAATAAACGCTTCACCGTCTTGCATGATGTTTCTTTGACTGTCAGATCCGGAGAAATCCTCGGTCTGGCCGGTGTTGAAGGAAACGGACAATCTGAATTGGTTGAAGTGCTGACAGGCCTTCGCAAAGCTGACCAGGGACATGTCTATCTTGACGGTCAGGAAATCACCAATCTTTCTCCTCGGGCCATTAAAGAACACGGGATGGGACACATTCCTGAAGATCGCCATCGCCGCGGCTTGATTCTAAATTATAGCGTCGCCAAGAATTTGATTTTAGGGCTGCACCACTGTCCGCCTTTTGTGAAAAAAAAGTTGGGACTTGTGGTCATGAATTTCCCCCGGATCAATCAAACCGCAGATAAACTCACAGAAGAATTTGATATCCGCCCTCCAGATCGAGAGAATTTAGCCGGAAATTTATCCGGCGGTAATCAGCAAAAAGTTGTGGTAGCTCGTGAATTTAATCATAACCCCAGATTTCTGCTGGCGGCTCAACCCACACGCGGAGTAGATGTGGGATCAATCGAATTTATCCACCGCCGCCTGGTTCAGGCGCGCGATGAAGGCAAAGCCGTCTTATTAATTTCAGCAGACCTCGAAGAGATTCTTTCAATCTCAGATCGAATCGCTGTCATGTATGAAGGCAAGGTCGTTGGTATTCTTAGCCCCCAAGAGGCGACAGAAGAACGGCTTGGACTGATGATGACCGGAGGAGGGAAATAGATCGTGGCACAACAACGAAAACTTTTACAGCCCAGTACATTAATAGGGTTTTTAACTCCGATCATTGCTATTACACTGGCCTTAGTCGCTGGTGGCATCATCATGTATCTGTTTATCGGGGTTAATCCGATCAATGTCTATCAAATTATTTTTAGCAAAGCGTTGGGCGATCGCGCCGGCTGGGGAGAAGTCCTCTATCGCGCGACACCATTGATTTTTACCGGCCTGGCTGTGGCCTTAGCCTTTCAATGTGGATTATTCAATATTGGCGGTGAAGGGCAAATGGTCATGGGTGGATTCGCTATTACCTGGATCGGCTTCACCTTCACCAGCCTGCCCGGTTTCTTGCTGATTCCCCTGTGCATCCTTTCCGGAGCGGCCGTAGGAGCGATCTGGGGCGCCATACCAGGCTATCTTAAGGCCAAACTTGGGGTCCATGAAGTGGTAAACACTATCATGATGAACTGGATCGGAGTTTTTCTGGTGCAATATCTGACAATGAAGTATAAGCTGCCGGATGATATGAAACCCCAGACGCAGCCGATTGCAGAACAGGCATGGCTCTCATTTATGTATAAACCCCTTGAGGCCCTGGGAATTAAGTTCCCCAAATATATTCACCTGAATACGTCTATTTTTCTGGCCTTGTTCGTGGTGTTTGTGATCTGGTATATTCTCAGACATACCAAACTAGGATATGAAATTCAGGCTGTTGGGTTTAACGCCACCGCCGCAGAATGCGGTGGTATTAGTGTAGCCCGGAACATGGTCATGGCCATGGCCATCAGTGGCGCGATAGCTGGCTTAACCGGAGTCAACCAGGTGATGGGGGATAAACATGTGTTTCTGTATGAAGTGTTTGACGGCCAGGGATTTAACGGTATCGGCGCGGCTTTGATCGGCCGAAATGAACCTGTTGGCGTCGTCCTTGCGGCCATTTTATTCGGCGTTCTGGAATTTGGAGGGTTTTCTGCCAGCGTTTTGACCGGAAATAAAGTCCCGCGTGAAATTATTTTGATCTTAAAAGCGATTATTCTGATTTTTGTGGTCGTGAGTGGTGAAATTACCAAACGCCTCATGGTGTTCTGGCAGAAGAAGAAAGGAGAGCAACAAGTATGATGACTGGGTTATTTGCATTATTAGCCTCGGCTATTCGCTTAGCTGTACCCTATACTTTAGCCGGGTTAGGCGGCACCTATTCCGAACGGTCAGGAGTGACCAATATCGGACTGGAAGGCATGATGCTCACCGGGGCGTTTACAGCGGTCGCAGCAGCAAATAAATCAGGAAGTCCCTGGGTAGGCATGTTTGCCGCGATTCTCGTGGGTATCTTGCTTGGCCTGGTACATGCCGTGGTATGTGTCAGCCTGAAATCAGATCAAATCGTGAGCGGCTTAGCGATCAATATTTTTGCCTCTGGCATCACGGTGTTCTTCTCCTGGCTGCTCTTTAATCTGACCCAAATTCAGGTGCAGGGAAAACTCCTGATCCCATTTACGACTATTCCTCCCATTCTCCCGCTCACAGCGGTGATCGTGATCGTATCGCATGTTATCATCTTCAAAACGACCTTTGGCCTGAGGCTGCGTTCCGTCGGAGAACATCCAAAAGCCGCGGATACTCTGGGGATTAATGTCTATAAAATGCGCTATATCGGCGTCATGATCAGCGGAGGGTTAGCTGGCCTGGCCGGCGCATTTCTATCCTTAGAACACGCGCACTATTTTGTGAAAAACATGAGCGGCGGCAAAGGTTTTATTGGGCTGGCAACCATGATTTTCGGTAAATGGACGCCTCTCGGCACGGCCGGAGCCGGATTATTGTTCGGCCTGGGAGAAGCGATTTCACTGCGCGTTTCGTCGGCCGGCATTCCGCCGCAGTTTATTGACATGATTCCCTACGTGATTACTATGTTCGTGCTGGCCGGAGTCGTCGGACGCGCTATCCCGCCGGCCGCAGATGGCGTCCCGTATAGCAAAGAATAGTTTCCGGAACACGAGCCTTCAGGAGTTCGTAGTTCGCGCTTTAGCGCGTTAGTGCAAACGGGCGTTTGCACTCCTGAGCAGCAAGAACTTCACAGCTCTGGGGAGATAAGGGGGAAAACAATCCTGAGCTTGGAGCTTGATGCGTATGAACAACAGAGGGAGAGGAAAAATTTTTTGTCGTGTACACGGACATTTCGTAACTATTTAGCACAGCGTACCGTCCAACAGCCGTGTTGGGCGAAGAGCGCGTGTCACCGGGACGTTAATAGTCACTTTTCTTCATGCGTAAAAATAGTCTCCGTTTTTATGAACTGTCTGAGAGCTTCAACGCCCGGCTTGTGCATGGGGGGCAGGTCGTGCATCAGTTCCCGCGCCACATGCACCATTCCTGGTCTGTAGGCGTGGTTGAACGGGGATTTCGTCAATTTGAAACCCGCAAAGAAACCTTCATCATTTCAGCCGGTGAATGTTTTATCATTCCGCCAAGGCTGCCTCATACCTGCCACACTTCGGTTGATTCCTGGCACGAATACTGGATTCTTTGCGTTCCCCAACAGGTGATTCAGCAAATTTTTTCACCGCTTTACATTGAACAGCAGCGGTTTCCGACTTTTTTGCTGGGTCCAATACGCGACGTCTCCCTTGTACAACTCATGCGAAACTTCGTGAAAGAGGTGCAGCAAGGCGGCGATCTCTTCACCCAGAAAACGTTATTACTTGACATTATCAATCATTGTCTCTTGCATCACACTCAAGAACCTCCAAATTTTCCTGAACTTGAAACGCCGCATGAGGCAGTCAACATCGCCCGCGATTATCTTGAACAACATTTTGATCAGCCGATCACGCTTGAGGAATTAGCAGATGCTGCGGCCATGAGTCCGTTTCACCTCTCCAGAATCTTTCAAAGGATTATCGGCATTCCACCTTATGAATATCTGGTAAAAATTCGACTTCAGTATGCCCAAACGCTGTTGAAGCGCGGAGAATCAATTGCCAGTACCGCGTATAGCACCGGATTTTCGGACCAAAGTCATTTCACCCGATTTTTCAAACGCCATATCGGGCTGACTCCTGGGGAATACAGCAGAGCCGCCAGGGAAGTTCTTTCACAGCGGCGGAGGATAATGCGGTTTTAGCCCTCATCAAAAACCGGGTTTTTTCGAAAAACCCGGTTTCTCGGTCAAGCAATCACCAGACAAAGGCGGCCCTTAGAGCAAGGCAGGCGTGAATTTGGCAAGCAGATACATATCGTCTTTGCCGGCCGCAACTTTATGCGGTTTATTGGCCGGGATAATGATTGTTGTTCCCGGAAGATAAGGAATGTTCTTTTCCACAAGCGTTCCTACTCCTTGCCCACTGAGAACTTCGTGTAATTCGAATTGCCCGGCATGGATATGTTCGCTGATTTCGCACCCGGCTTGAATGTGTACCAGATGGCAGCTTAACTTTCCATCGGTGAACTCCCCGGTCAGCAGATGCTTTAAGGCCACTCCCCGGCATTTCGGATGAGGGTTCCAATTCAGGTGAGCGGTTTCGGTTTCATAAGAAAGACCGATAATTTTGGCGGCTTCAAGAGCTTCAAGATAGGTATTCATAGTGTTCTCCTTGCATACGTTGAAAAGATTCTGACTTTTTCCCAAACCCGGATATCTGAAAAATATCCGATTCTTTGGTCTCGATCACATCAATCCAGCTTATTATGCAGAACGCTGCCTTTTTGTCTTGAATGATCTTGCGTTTCTCATATTTTTTTTACTTGAAGCCACGATCACCCGATTTCTTCCGTTCTCTTTGGCTTGATATAGCGCACTATCTGCGGCATGAATTGCAGCTTCAAGTTCACGCCCATGATCGGGAATGACAGCAACGCCAACCGACACCGTCACCTGAAGCAATTTCTGTTGATAGGGAAACTTGAACTGCCGCACGCTGTTCAACAAGTCCCATGCCCGATTTTCACTGGTTTCCAGAGACGCCCCCGGCAAAATCAGAAGAAATTCTTCGCCGCCGTAGCGGCAGACAATGTCTTCCAGGCGGACAGCTTGTTGGAAAATCACGCTGATTTCCTGCAAAAGCAGATCCCCCACCGGATGACCGTAGGTGTCATTGAACCGCTTAAAATGATCAATATCAAGCAGCAACAATCCAACCGGCGTCTGCTCTCGCTTTGCCCGATAAATTTCACGTTGGAGCGAAGTTTCCATATAGCGCCTGTTATACAATTTGGTTAAGGGATCGCGGATCGCTTCCACTCGAAGGGTTTCGCGCAAACGCAAGTTCTTTAAAAACAGAGCGTAATGTTCAGCGATCCGGGCAATGACCATTCGTTTGGTTTCCATTTCTTGCTGCCAGTTGTGTTCAGCGCCATCAAAACCAGGATCATGAAAAGAGAGACACAGGACGCCCAATAATTCTCCTAGCATGACAATCGCCGCATATACAAGCCGTTCTTCGGGAAAACAGGTAAGTGTTGAACTGAGGGATATGGGGTCCGAAGGATCTTTGTACTTCTGATCTTGCTGATAGGCCCGAGCATATTCTTCCACGCTTTGCATTTGAGATTCTCCTGATATTTCTCCCCAGGAATGGACATGCTGCAGCGTGTCTTTTTCTTCATTTCGAATGCATAAACAGCCGGAGCTTGCAGGGAAAAGCAGCCGACAAATATTAATAACCACACTGTACGTTTCTTTCTCCATTCGGCAGGTTTGCAGTAACCCTCCCATGTGGTTTAATAAATGTAATTCGCGTGTGCGTTGCTCCTGTTCTTTAATCGCGTACCGTAAGAGTTCTTCCGTTTTTTTACGTTCGGTGACATCGCTCATCACGCCATAAACCACTTTCATTCCATCTTCCTGAGATCGGACGCGCCCGCTATCGCGTACCCAGATAATCTGCCCGTCAGCTCGAACCAGTCGGTATTCTAATTCACTATCAATACCATGCGCTAATCTGTCGGCCTGATCCATGGCCACGGTTCTGTCATCAGGGTGCACAACCTCGGTGAGCCAGAAATTCCAATCATTTAGAAACATTTCGAGCGAGTAGCCGGTTAAACTTTCAATATGAGGGGAATGATAAATATTGACAGGATTGCTCTCACCGGCTATTTCGGTGACATAAATATAGTCACTGATCGAATCAATCACCTGGCGAAAACGATCTTCGCTCCTGCGCAAAGCCATTTCAGTTTGTTTACGCCAGGTCACGTCGCGCTGCATTCCGAAGCAGCCGGCGATCTGACCGTCTTCATCATAAACGCTGATATAGTCGCCTTCAATCCACACCGGGGCGCCAGCGAAGGTGTGATGGATGACTTCAAAATGCCAGCATCCCTGCTCATAGACCTGGGACCATCCGCCTTGATTGGGCATAATGCCGCGCTCAAGCAAATCTTTTGGCGTCAACCCGAGCATTTGATCTTCAGTCGCCTTATATTGGGCAAGCATGGCCTGATTAATTTTGGTAATATGTTGATGCGCCAGGATATACTCCAGCCTCTGTTTTTTATCAACCTGATCGTTCCAGAGCACGGGCTGGTCGAGCAGCATGACAAAAAACCCCTCCAGCGATTGAGAGAAAAACCGTTCCAGCAGCATACCTGTATGCTTAAATTTTTCCGAAATCTGTGAATCTGTATTATATTTTGATTGCACGATATTCTTGATGACGACAGGTCCCAGAAACAAGGGCGCAAACGTCAAGGGGGAGCTTCATATTTTCAAATAAAAAAACCTTGCGACAGCCAAAACCTCCCGCAAGGGATCGCCGGATCATCAGGCATATTGGACTTTTCAAAAGGTCTTGCCTAACGATATGCTTCCTTCATTCTAACCAGAAACGAATCTACTTTTTTGATTAACCGATTGATATGTTCTAAATTAGCGGTATCAACGTTCTGTCTGGTCAAGCGATCAATCTCGTATTGTAACTCTTGTTTTGCCAGTTGAATCGTTTCAATCGCATCATCTAAATAATTATCAGTAATCATGAGACACTCCTCCTGCCGAAAGGTATGATATTGATTGATAGAGACAGCATTATTTATTTAAACCGACACCAAAAAACAGGAGTGTCAACGCTCGGTTTTGTCAGCCAAAGACGAACGTTAGCACTCCTTTGAAACGGCAAGGATGACTCATATGAATCATGCTGTAGCGGCAAAAAATCAGGTTTCATGAGTCAATAGCCTCCAAAGTGTTAAGAATTTCACGTTAACCGGGGAAAGCGGGGCACTTTCAGGAACGTCCTGGGTGACGAGACCGATCGCCCACGCCTGATACTGCCCGTCAATCCCCAGAGAATCAGCAGGTTGCAGCCTTTACGGTTTGGCGGAGGCATGCAATTGATGGACGATGTCATAAGCGAGTTGTCGGGCAGCGTCGCGTAAGGCTTCATTTAGCAGGGGGCGTTCGCGTACGGCGTCAACAGAAATCGGTCCTGCCCTGAAAAAGCGCGTCGTTCGTTTTTCCGCAGTGCCAGTCGCCTTTTCGGTCGAAAGAAGCTGCGCGTTAGCAACCTCAATGACATCCGCCCTCACATGCGTGACCACATTATATTCGTGGCGTTGCGAGAGCAGCGGCGCATCCGGATTATACTCATGATCAACGTGAAAGTCCACAATCTTTCCAATGATCACCACGTCTGCTCCCATTGTTTTGCCTATACCAATCGCGTCATCACGCGTTATTGTGTCAATTTTTGCTTGCCACTCCTGGCGCGGAATAACCGTGACCTGCCCTGTTCTACTCAACGCCTGTTCCAAAAAGACAGAGGCATCGTAACGAGTCCTCCCGTAAGAATACGAACTTGCATCGCTAAACGCCGCGACCAGTACCCGCTGAGGTGCAACCATCGGATTTACCTGTATCTCCCTCCCGGCTGTACACCCGCAAATCACCGCTGCGCTCACTATTATCAATATGACGAGAAACATAGATGTTTTGTGCATAATTTTTTTCTCCTTGCCGGGTTCCTTCACTCCGTCAAACCATAGAAGACGGGTCGAGAAACCGGATTTTTCAAAAAACCCGGTTTCTGGTGCGTAAAGACGTTGTTATGACTCTGTTTTTTACACGTTTCTAAGTTAGGAATAATATACACTCAAAATTACGATTCGTCAAGAGGCAGGTTATGTTGTTTTCTTCGTATCTCACGCAGCTTGTTTTCGACGCTGAGCAGTTCTTCTTGCTGTAATTGATGTTGACCGTAACGAACAGCATAATACAAATCTGTAATGTATTGCACATCACGACTGTAGTCGGGATATTGACGGTCAATCATACACGCAAACTCTCCTGGCGTGACCGCCGCATGTTTGGGCATTCCTTTTCTGGCGAAGATATGCAGCATGCGCTGATAAAACAGAAGGATCTGCTTTCGAGCGGATCTCGGGCGTTTCGCTAACACAGGCAATTTGAGGCGAATATAGCGCAGAGTACGATGAACAAGATACACTCCAAATGCGATTACAGGAATTGCTCCAAGAATTGTCCAGAGATCAAGCGCTGCTAAAGAAGAGAACACCTGGTGAACCCCATCTTTCAGTTGACGCAAACGCCCCGAGATATTGCGGCGGGCAGAGCGGCTGGCGCGAAAAGCTCTGACAGCCAGATCAGCCTGATCAAGCGCACTGAAATCGATCACATAACGATTCCATTTAGCTCTAAGATACTCTGAATATCGGTACACATTCGCCAGGAAATTGCGCTGTTCGACAAATTGCTGATACGTGTCGCCAAACGCCGCCGCCGGAGTCGGATCAAACACCACCCAACCGTGAGAAGGAAAATAGACTTCTACCCAGGCATGGGCGTCGCTTTGGCGTACAGTGAAAAACCGTCCGTATTCATTCCAACGTCCCTGAGCAAATCCATTCACCACCCGCGCAGGCACTCCCAACACTCGCAGTAAAATAGCCATACTGGTGGCGTAGTACTCACAATGGCCGGTCTTGTTCACAAACAGAAAGTCTTCTAAAGGCGTCATATCGGTGGAACGCCGGACATCAAGACTATAAGCGTAATTCTGGTCCAAATATTTCTGGATGGCAAGGGCCAGACGATATGGATTGCGGAGATCGGTCCCGATCTCATGAGCTAAACCGAGAATTCGTTCGGGCAGCTCAGGCGTTTGCAAGTACCATGCAAGAATTTCTTCAGGGTATTCGCGGCTGTCTTGCTCTAACGTTTCAGCAGCAGGGCGCGAAATATCTGAGTAGACGGTATAATTGGGTGAATACGGATTGTAAATGACCTGGGTGTTACCCGTCAGTTTATCGTAATATAACCCCAGAAAGCGTCCTTCGGTCCCTTGCGCCGCATGCGCCGCAAACAGCACTTCATAACCTGACGAGCTGAGTTCAATGCGTTGTTCCAACAATTTGCTTTTATCATCAGATAGGCCAAACCAGGCTACCTGTTCATATTCCCGCGTAAGACGAATATGTCTCTTGTGCTGCGGATCAGCGCGCCAGCGAAAACCATCGTAATGATTATAGGAAAGTCCTTTCCAATATAAGCGAAAGGGCAAGGTCTGGCCTTCCTCGATTTGCGGTAAGCTGACTCGCATGACCGGGCGGTGATCCAGGCGAATGACTCCAAAGCTGTCTAAGGCGACTTCTTCGGAAAACCCTGAAACCCGTTGCGAAAACTCGCTCCCATAGCGAAATAACATCCCCTCGCGAAAACGCGGCAAAATGACAAATACCGCCAAACTAACAACAAAACTCGCCATTGTTACGCCAAAGGTTCCAACGAAAAATTTTCCAGTTAGCACTGAACTGAGAATCGGAAGATTGGAGTATGCCTCTTCCAACTGGCCGTTCGAAACGCCTGTTTTTGAAGCCGGCAGAAGGTGTGCCTCAATCTCTTGCTTCATATTGAAGATAATCAAGGCCCAGGTGGCGGTCACGGCAAAAAGAATACACGACAGCGCGAATAACACGCTGAATGTCATGATGGACGTTATCAGCAAGAGAAAGAAACTGATCACATAAATAATGATATAATCGTGATTGTGCTTGGGCGCAAAAATTTTCGTCATTTGCAGAAATACCAAAAAATTCACCAGTCCAACAGCGCCCATTCGTCTCCAAAAAAGCACATCCGCAAGGCTGACTAGCAAAAAGACCATCGTTGCCAGGTTCCAGAAAAGAGGTGAAACCGGAATATGCCATGTTCCACGATCGATCTGCCAGCCAATCGCAAGGATAGCCGCAAAAATAATGGCTGAAAACAAACCATAATCCTCGGTAACCAGCAAAGCCAGAAAACCTGAACCGATGAGCAGATAACTTGAAAGACGAAAATAAAAAATAAATTGCATGAGTGATCTCGATAATGGTAAATTTCTTATGTTATTTTTCGTGAATTCACGGTCACAACCTTTGTAAAACCACCATGTGAGGCATATTCCGACGTATTCACGGAAATCAGAATTTTCATAACGTCCGCGCGGGCGATCTGTTGGATCGCTTGTGCCAGCATGTGATGGCTATCCCCATTTGTTGGTTGCAGTAAAGCTAAAATTTTTAATAATCGTAACAGGTGTCGCTGCCCGCTATCAAAGGGAGTACGCTGCTCCGGCGTAATGAGCTGCAGTTGAAAGTCGCGATTGATAAAGTACGCGGCATACGACGCTGCCAGCGAAATCGCCCGTTCGACATCCTGATAAAAGCTTACTGGCCTCTTTTTGGCAGAAAACGAGATGTCCAGAATCACGACAATTTTTTTCTTCTGCTCTTCTTCAAATTCACGGGTCATTAACTGGGCGAATTTTGCTGTGCTTTTCCAATGAATGCGAGTGCTTTCGTCGCCGGGCGCATATTCGCGGATGCTATGGACTTCGGTTCCTCGTCCTTTTTTCGATGCTCCGAAATCCCCAAGGAATACCGCCTGCCGCCGCAGTTCTGCCGCTTGAAGCTGCTCAAGACGGGGATACACCAGCACGTCTTCGTCAACTTCGACAAAGCTGACAGACTTGAGAAAGAACCCAAAAGGAAAACGGGTTGATATACGGATCTTGCCGGGACGATGGAGGCCTCGCCGTTCGAAAGTAACCGGATAAGTGATCGTCTCAGCGGAATGCGCCGGGATTTTCAACAGAAAACGGCGCTGTTCCACACGATGTTCCTGGGTAAAATCTTCGATCAATAAAAAAAATGACGGAATATACTTTTTGCGATTCGCGATCTCAACGCTTACCGGCGCTGCCTGCTGAGCGAAAATATGTTTGGGAAATTTCCGTTCCAGGCGAATTTTACGCAGCATCAACTCCGAAAGCACACCCGAGGCAGTGATAAAACTGAGCATGCTGCCAAAAACCAGATACAACAAATTATTGCCAGTATTCACGGCCGCCAGGCCGATAACGGTCGTCAGTCCGAGAAATTTCCAGCCGGCTTTCGTAATGTGTAATGAACGCGGCGGTCTGATCCATTTCTGAAGAGAACGAAGCATTTTCTGTAACGTCATTGCCAAAAATTCCTGTAAAACAGCTTTTCAGTAACTAAGGTTGAAGTGAACAGGAGTGTCAAAGCTCAGGAGTGTCAAAGCTCTGCTTTGACAGCGAAAGCAGAGCTTTCGCACTCCTAAAGAGGCACCGGGGTTTCGGCGACAATATCCCGAATCACTCGTTCTGCATCTTCAGCGAACGTTTCGGTAAACGTATCGGCCTGAAGCATCACGCGATGCGCTAACACGGAAACCGCCAGGGCTTTAATATCGTCCGGGAGGCAGTACCGTCTTCCCGCAACCAGAGCAGAGGCCCGGGCCGCGCGCTGCAGCGCCAGGGTTCCGCGAGGACTGGCCCCTAATTCCAACCATTTTGAGGTGCGCGTTCGATTGACAATCTGAATCATATATTCCTGTAAACTGTCATCAATCGTCACCTGATCAACCATGTCTTGAATAGCTGTCACATCGTTGCCAGAAAGTACCGGTTTCAGATGTTCAATTGCAAGGATCGAACGCTCGGCCTGAAGGATCGCCTTCTCCTGATCAGGAGCAGGATAGCCAATTCGCACACGCATAAAAAAACGATCGAGCTGCGACTCCGGCAGTGGATAGGTGCCATGATATTCCAATGGATTTTGGGTTGCAAGCACCATAAATGGCGTTTTCAAATGATGGGTGATCCCATCCACAGATACCTGACGCTCGCTCATAGCTTCCAATAAGCTGCTCTGAGTTTTCGGCGTCGTCCGGTTAATTTCGTCAGCCAACACGATATTGGCAAAAATCGGGCCATGCTGGAACTCAAATTCCCGGCACTGTTGATTATAGACAGACACTCCGATAATATCGGAGGGCAGCATATCGCTGGTAAACTGAATCCGTTGAAACGTGCAATCAATGGATTTTGCCAGAGCATGCGCCAGCGTTGTTTTTCCGACTCCCGGGACATCTTCAATTAAGAGATGTCCTTCTGCTAAAAGGGTAATAATCGCCAGGCGCACCACGTCGGGTTTGCCAATAATCACCCGCTCAATATTCTGCTGTAATGCGTGAATGTGTTGCAGTTCATTCATTATTATTATTTGTTATTTTGAGAAGTTCATAGTTCCGCCTTCAGAAAAAAAACTCGCTAAAGCGAGAACTAAATTATTGTAATCACGTCACAGTGTATGTAATATGCTTTTTTTGTGGATTGTCAACAGATTAAATATAACCGGCGAGTTTATAGGCGAGCAATCCGATGTATTCATGGAGAATAGCGGAAGATCTCTGAATGGCCCCCAACTCTGGGAGGAGGTTTGAAAGCCGATACTCTTTCTCCGGGGCAAGTTGAAAATCTACAGGGTACGCAATCGGTTCGATCCCAAGTTTGTGAAAACATGCCATGGCGCGCGGCAGATGAATCGCGGTGGTCACAAGTATGATTTGTGAAAGGCCATGCTCCTGGATCAGGCGTTGAGTCTGCACTGCATTCTCATAGGTATTACGAGAGATCGACTCCATCAAAATTTGAGATTCGGGAATACCAAAATTTATGGCAAACTGCCGCAATAATGGTGCTTCTTTCGTTTCTTGATGATACAGGCTTCCGGTTCCCCCTGAAATCAACAATGTACGGGTATAGCCTTGTTTTACTATTTGAATGCCTGCAATAATTCGTTCAACACTCTCTTGAAATTCAATGTATTCCGACGTTGACAACTTTAGATTGATAACCCCGGATAACACAACAACCGCGTCAACTTTGGGAAGTGCGGCAGGAACAGGATATCTCTTTTCTAAAAAAGAAGTCAGCAGATCAGGGAAAAAATAGGTGCCGAAAAGGAAAAAAAAGGTCAAGGCCAATCCAAGGCACCAGCGAACAACGCGAGGATTCTGATGAAAGATCAACGCCAACATCATCAAGAAAAAAATATGCGTCAGCGGATCAAGAAAGGGGGCGAGGAGTTTAGAGAGCCAGAAAAACATTATGATTTTCCTTTCAGCACTCAATCATCACATTATTGAAAAGTTCGCACAACCAACACAAAGAGGGAATTATCAAGCTCCAATTGCTGGATGCCGCCGCTGCTAAAACTGACATACCAGGCTTTTTGTTCCGAATTCGACCGATCAGCACTCCAGCACCAGAGAGGGGTTGTCCCGAAGAACGGAGACAGGTACAGTTTCGTTGACAGTTTTTGCGGTTCCATTAATGAGGCTAACTCTTCAATTGTCGGAACGCGCCAATCCTCATAGCCAGCATAGTGCTGACGGTTGAGGCTGACGGCATACTCAAATGCGGCCGGCCAGGACATTGGTTCTGTGGAAGCGTGTTGCTGCCACAGCAAGCCTGTGGCATGGTCGAGAATCACCTGAACGCCTTGAGAATCCATCTGTTTATATTCATGACGCATGTTCCCGGTAATGCTCGATGATAGCCCGTGTTTGGACCAGTCGGCAGGATGATGGAAACCGTACTTTTGTACCATAGCCGCAATCGCCTGTTGTGGCCAGGCCACTGGCTCGCTGCGCAGCCGCCTGATTTGCAGGCCATTCCCGGAAGCGGCACAAGGAGATTCTACTTGCTGCAGCAAATTCAGAACCTGCTGATCATCAGGGATCAGAAAAAGATAGCGTTGATAAAAAGTTTTGGCGTTTTCATATTCGCCCTGTTGTTTAGCCTGTTCCGCCCAGATTTTATACGTATGCGCCATGTGTTTGATCCGCTTGTGCGCATGCGCGTTTTCTGGATCACGCTGCAAAACTTCACGATACAGATCATAGGCGTTGGCTTCCGGAGGCGTAGTAAACTGGTGACGCTCAAAATAAAGGTCAGCCTGAGCTAACATCTCCTGCAAACTGCTATCATGGAGCACCGTAACTGCTTGCTCGGAGACCCATCCAGGCGTACCTTCCACACTGATTTGGTACCATTCTCCCTGCTTTCCGAGGATTTCATATTTTTCATCTTTTTTGACGATCGCGACGACATCATGCGTGCGCGCCGGGCCGGAACGCACGTTTAATTGGTCTCCGGTAACGATCAGCATCTCCGCGCCGGAGATTTGACCATACCAACCAAACAAAAGCACCACACCTATTTGAATCCATCGTCTTATTCTCATATACGTACCAATCGTCCCTCTTCATTCATTCGTAAAATCACATCGCCCGGCAGGCGGCGGCGCATGACGCGCTGCCAATTGGGGAGATCGTTAAATTCATAGTGCTGCACCGCGGCGTGATACACGCGACCACCCCGCTGCTGACGCGCTAATAAGCGTTCTCGCGCCACAGCCTCAGAACATTCGACAAAGACGGAAAAATCCGTGATCTTATGCAGTTCTCGCCACTGCGGTTCATCCAGCAACAGGTAATTCCCTTCAATAAAAATAACACCGACATTTGCCACCGGAATTGCATCGGCGACGGGATCATGGATTTGACGGTCATACCTGGGCCAGGCAAATTCTTTTCCGATTCGCAAGGCATGAAACGAACGGTGAATGCCATCAAGATCATAACTTTCCGGCGCGCCCTTGATTTTGCGAAGAGGAATGGTTTCGCCATTGCGGACAATCGTGCGGCGATCTAACTCTGTATTCGGCAAATGAAACCCGTCCATCGGCAAACACTGCACCGGGATGCCAATCTGATACTCACGAGCCAGCATCTCCCACAGTGCGCCAAGCGTGGTTTTCCCGGAACCGGGAGGCCCGGCCAGCGCGACAAGATACCGCTCGACTTGCAACTCTGCTCTCTGCTGAATTTCTTCTAAAAGGGGGAGGTGAACGCGTTCCAACTCATCTTGCGCAATATTAACGTCCCATCGCTGCCCTGCTAAATTTAATGTGAATATCATAATTGGAGAAAAAACCAGGTTTCTTCAAGAAACCTGGTTTTTGTTCTTCACCTACGGAGTTTCAATCTCCTCTTCCGGCGGAAATTCTGCGGCAATCGGCTCCTCTTGCACCGCTTCCAGGTCTTGAAAAATCTCGTGCGCTTTCTCTACGTCATCTTTGTGGACAAGTAAACGCACACCTCGTGTAAATGCCAACGCCGGACCGACGCCGCCAGCATCATCCGATTCAATTACCGCTTCGATCCCATTCGCCTCCAGTACACTCTTTTGCAATTCCGCTTCATGTCTTGCATGATACGTTTCCAGCGTCACAAAATCCTCATAGGCATATTCAACCGTATCTTCCGGCGGAAGTTCAGCAACTAAGGGTACATGACATTCAGCACATTCCGTGATTCCCTCAACATATTCACTGCGACACTTCGGACAAAACATGATGGGCCTCCTTTCGTTGAACGGGTTTCATTGCTCCGCACTACACAGACCGTCGGGTAAATAACATCACAACGACGGTTTTTCGTCAATGTTTTTTGTGACAGGCTCAACAAAAATACCTCTTCAAGCGCACTCCGGCTGTCTGCCTGAGGACAATGTTCAGGCAACTCAGGCTTATCCGATAAGGTACGGCAAGGCTCTGAGAGTAAAAGCTTCGATCCCAGAACATTAGACATTAAGTGTTCTATTCTCGATAATTCTGTTATATATATTTCGGCATTTTGTAAGAGTGCATATCATGCACGCCGCCTTCAATCTGCGCTGACAGGGAACGTCCTTCAAACCGGAGTTCACCGCTGTATAAAGCTTCATGCAGTTCCGCGACGGTTCGTTTGCCGAGGTCTTGAAACGCATGTTTCAACCCCTGAATCAGATAGGGCACGTAATCAAAGATTGACCCCTTATCCACCACGCTGCCGCTGACCCCTTGCGCGACCTTGATCTTGCTCTCTTCCGTAAAATAGCGTTTCCCGCCGCCTTTTTCCAGCGCTTCCAACGACGCCATGCCGCGATAATGCTTCAAGCGAATCCCGTTTTCATAAAAATACTCTCCTGGCGCTTCCTGGGTTCCGGCAAACATCGATCCCATCATCGGGACGGATGCGCCAATCGCGAGAGCTTTTGCAATATGCCCGATATTGGCAATCCCGCCGTCAGCCAGCACGGGCACGTCGAATTGTCGGGCGTATTTGGCGCAGCGATACACAGCGGTAGCTTGCGAACGTCCGCAGGCCATTGTGGTTTGCGTGGTACAGATCGATCCCGGCCCCATGCCGATCCGCAAAGCATCGGCCCCGGCCTGCATCAATTTCGCGCATTGTTCTTCTGTGACGACATTGCCGCCGATGACTTCAATTTCGGGATAAGATTGCTTAATATATCGGATCATCTCGATTTGATAGAGTGAATTACCCTGCGCCGAATCCACAACAATCACATCCACGCCGACTTTTGCCAGTTCCGCCAGGCGATCTTTGGCTTCTTCACGCGTTGAAATTGCTGCGCCAACCCGCAGTTGCTTGCGAGCATCTTTTGAGGAATTCGGATACTCTTTATTTTTTAATAAATCGTTGCGGCTCATCAGAGCCACCAAATTGCCCGCCTCATCCACAATCGGCAATTTTCCTTTTTTTGAGGCACGCAAAATTTTATTTGCCTCCGACAGTGAAATCCCCTGCGGCGCTGTCAATACATCCGTGGTCATGACCTCGGCCAACAGACGGCTGCGATCTTTTTCAAAATCAATATCGCGATTTGTGACAATGCCCACGAGTTTCGAACGTAATTGTCCATTTTCCGTAATCGGAATCCCGGAAAAATTATACTTGTTTTTAATCTCATCTACATCCGCAATTGTATGCGTTGGCGACAACACGCTCGGATTCATAATGAAACCGTTTTCGTACCGCTTGACTTCGCTGATCTGCTCGACCTGTTCTGTCACGGTATTATTATAATGAATGATGCCGATTCCGCCGAGCAGCGCGAGACTGATCGCCATTTTTGCCTCAGTCACGGTATCCATCGGACTGGCGACAATCGGGGTCTTTAGGCAGATATTACGGGTCAGACGAGTTTCAAGGTTCACCTCGTCCGGTAAAAAATCAATATACCCCGGTAAAATAATGAAATCATTATACGCCAGCCCGAACATCGCTCCAAATAATTCACTGGCCGAATAGCCATCGCGTGGTATCGTTTCCATAAAAAATTCTCCCATGCAAATGAAATTTCCATTCGTGCGTATAAGAAACCGGGTTTTTCAAAAAAACCCGGTTTCTATGCCCGACTCCCTTCCGTTCATTTTCATATAATCCATACACCCACAATAACATTGTCTCATCTCTGTTTTTATGACTTGTTGTCAAGGAGAGCTTGCAAAAATTCATCATTTCAGCTACTCAGGCGTTACGCTCTCCGGTCCTGACCGTGCAGACTGAGGTCGCTCCGGCCGCCGGCCGGCCGGATACCCGCTGCGAACAGCAAGCCTGGCAGACCGCCTTGCCGCCAACCGCATGATCCATGCCGAAGATGCCGCCGGGAGCATCACAGCCGACTACTTGTATGATCCGTTTAGAAGACGGCTCCGGAAAGAAGTTGACAAAAACGGGATCGTCACGACAACCTATTTCCTGTACGCCGAAGAAGAGATGATTGGCGAATTCGATGCCGGCGGCACGGTCATTCGCACTTACGGCTGACTGCCCGGCACGTCCACCCCGCTCTTTCTCAAACAGCACGACACCTATTATTGGTATCACACCGACCACCTCGGCACGCCGCAAAAGCTCGTAGCGACGAACGGCGCGGTCGTGTGGTCCGCCAGCTACACCGCCTTCGGACAGGCCACGGTTGATGTGGATACCGTCACGAACAACCTGCGCTTTCCAGGGCAGTATTTCGATGCGGAGACGGGGTTACATTATAATTATCAGCGATATTATGATCCAGGGAACGGGCGGTATATCAGCGTTGATCCGATTGGGTTTGAAGGTGGAGATGTGAATTTGTATGGCTATGTAAGGAATAATCCAGCTAATGGTTCAGATAGTATGGCACTCTCTCACATGAGTGACTTCTGGCGAGACTGCTTCTACGGTCGTCCGGAATATTTAAGGAAACTTCCAGGAATTGCCCGAAATATGGGGTGGTCACATTTGGCGGAATTGTTTGAGCGATGGTTTAGCAATTATGCAGGAACAAACGATGACCTCGGAAGAAGGGACAATGTTTCTGACATCACCACCGTTGATCTGAATTGGGTGTTAGGGTTCGATTATGCGGAACAGGTCTATGAAAAAATGATCCGTGACAAAATCTATCAGAACACTGCTGCTCTAAACAGGATACGCCAGGAACCTCGGAGAGTGGGCATTACCAGTTTTACGAGTGGGACATTTGGGACGCCTCCACCGTCCCCAATGAACCCCTGGAAGATGCTGCGGTTTCATGACGATCATGAGTGAAACAGCCGATCTGTTATAGGAAACCAATATCTCCCAGATGAATTATTTGCTGCGTTAGCACGATTCAATTTTCATGTCATTATTACCAAAGGAGATATTTTCGTAAAAAATCCTACGTATCAGGCAGCATGCATCAGGATTACTGAAATCGGGATTTATGTGCATGACAGTTTTGATTTTATTGGTCCCCAATATTTAGGAATCTGGTCATCCTGGTTCAATTGGGCTACACCATACCCAGTTCTACCAGATATTTTTGTGAACACGCCTGCGCAGGTCATAACTAATGGGGATTTCCGTCGTTATCAAACGGCAACTGGCCGGGGAGGTGATTTCTATATTTTTTCTGATATTCGAAGAATTCCTATCACACATCCTGAATGGGTAGCGCTTCCTCTTGATCCAGGATTTCTTCCAAAACCCGATCCATTGCCGGAACCGCCAATCCTACATCAATAAGTAATAAGAAAACTGGAGAATATGTCTCTATGAAAAAATATCCGATAGTCTGGTATGTTTTCATTGGATTTTTAGGAATTGCATGGACTTTAATGGGAAGTGGAATTTATGGAAGAGAGAATCTTCCTCTGCTAGGGATCTTGTACGTTGTTCTCGAAACAGTGTTGACAATTGTGATATCATGTTTGATCTTTTTCACAATTCCGCATTTCACGTATCCTTCTTTCCTTTCTATCTTTTCGGTGATATGGGCATTAATTGGCAATACGTGTCTCATTCTTTTGATAGAGTATTTTTTAAGTCCAAAACCTCATACTTTTCTCTGGAAGGATATGGAGCGGTTTCCTGTATTTTTGTTTGCTTCTGTATTTTCTATGCTTCCTTTAGTCATTACTGTCTCTTATAGTACCATTCAGATCATACGGATGATTCGAGAGGAGCGTGGAACTCCACTATCAGGTGATACCTTTTGAGAGACGTGGTCGCGTTGATGACGAAAAAGAGCCAGGCTTTCGTTCTTTGACATTGCTGTTATATTTTTTCCTCCACTATCTGAAGCAGACCTTCACTGCCCCGGACGGAACGGTGTATGCGTACAGTGACACTGACAACAACGGATTCCAGGAATGACGGATTCCTGGGGTGGGGGCCATCACGATGGCCGACTATCAGTGGAACCGTCCCACAACCATTCTCTATCCCGGCGGCGGGAAGCGGGAGCTGGAATACGACGGCCTGATGCGCCTGACGCATCTGACCGCCAAGGACCCCGGCGGGAATATGTTACTTGACTCTTCGTATGAATATGATCATCGTGGCAACATCGTCAGCAAGCAGACTGAACACGGTCGTTATATCTACGGCTATGACGTCAGCTCCCGGCTGACGAGCGCGAAGCACCCGGTGCTGGATGATGAGACCTACGCCTACGATGCGGTCGGCAACAGAACGACGGCGTCCAATGCGGACGGCAGCATCATGCACAACGCCAACAATGAACTGCTGCTGTATGGCACGACCGAATACACCTACGACGCCAATGGGAACATGACGCAGAAAAAAGTGGGCACGACCGCCGTGAACTACATCTACAACGCCGAAAACCGGCTGGTGAAGGTGGAAGATGACCTCACAAACATGGTCATGGCCGAATATGGGTACGATCCGTTCGGCCGGCGGCTGTGGAAGGAGGTGCAGAGCGTGCGAACCTACTTCTTCTCCAGCGAGGAAGGCGTGATTGCGGAATATGACGCCAGTGGGAATGAACTCAGAAGCTACGGCTATCAACCGGATTCCACCTGGACCACTGATCCGCTGTGGCTGAAACAAGGAACTGAGTATTATTTTTATCAGAACGATCATCTTGGGACTCCGCAGAAGCTGGTGGGTGTGAATGGGGCTGTCGTTTGGTCGGCACAATATATGGCCTTTGGGGAGGCAGTGGTTGATGTTTCAACCGTGACAAATAATTTGCGTTTTCCGGGGCAGTATTACGATGAAGAGACTGGGTTACATTATAATTATCAGCGGTATTATGAACCGGGGATCGGGCGGTATGTAGGCGTGGATCCGATTGGGTTGCAGGGCGGGATTAACCTCTTTGCCTATGCCTTGAATAATCCTGGAAATGAAATTGATCCGGTAGGGTTATGGGTCCATCCTCATCATATTATTCCGCCGGATGAAGCCGATAGGCTTGTCAACAATTTTACTGAGCAATTTCGTGATAACTATTTAGCGGTTGTGGAAGATGCCGATCCTTATTGGGGAGCATACCCCACTGAATTACTTCTGGCCTGGCTCGGTGATTATGTCAATAAGCCGGGCGGTGGTGGATTTGAAGGCACATATCCTGGTTTCCATAATCATTATGTCTTTACCTGTCAGTATGGATGGATTGATATGGGACACTTTTTCATTGCCGCTAAATGGGGATATCGGCTGGAAAACAAGAATAATCCTGATTGGATTGTCATACCTACTGTCACACGTATTGGTGAAATCGCACAATGGCTTAAAAGTCATGGGATCAACAAAGAATTAAAGATACTTCCTCGCAGAGACGGAACACGTGAAAGTGTCTTTACGCCAGAAGATCTCCCAAGCAATCACCAGGGAGTGCTCTTTGGCATCGCATTGGCCAGAGAGGAGGCGGCATACAATTACAGCGCAGTTGCCACGCGCTGGCATGATTTTCTGATCCAAAGCGGCGCCGTGGCCTATCAGGAAAAGAGTGACGTGCACCAAAAACTTCAAAAAGATGCCGTAAAATGGTGGTCTGAGTATATCGTTCCCGCGAATCCTGATGCAGAGTACACCGGGATGTTCGACGATCGCTATAGAAAGCACTGGGAACAAGTGAAATACACGAGCGATGCTTACTGGGAATATTGTTGTTGTGATCAAAGCAGACAGGACCGGTACACGTGCGGGGTCTTGCCTATACGGCTTGATCTCCGCTATGGGCAAGCATCATCACCTGCTTCGCCATAAGTGTGCCGAGACCATGGAGGATGAACCATGAAATTTTTCAACAAGACGCTGAAAAGAGCGTTGGTCATGGCTGGAGGGTGCCTTCTGTTTGCACTCCTGGTGAGTTACGCACCCAAGTTAGAGACAGGATTGCAGGCACAGGACACTCATCAGCGTCCAACAAGATCGATGCATGAAAAGAAGCATGTCCATGACCATGAGACGATCTGGTCGCGGATGTGGCGAATGCTCTTTGCTAAACAACTCACAGACGATGATATCCAGGCGATCCGAGCGGATGTCGACGATGCCAGGCGAGCAGCCAGGAGGTTATCCGCAGAGGGTCAGTATATCGAAGCGTTGCGTCTGCTGTTTGACGCCATGTATGCCGAAGAGCGCACCCGTACTCTCCTGGCATTCCAGCGCGGTGAAGAGTTTCCGATCACGGCGGCCGACGCGCTGTTCGAGCTCCAGGAAGCCTGGATTCGTGAAGGGGCTGATCCGCTGTTACACTGGTTTCGCGATCCGTATATCCCACTTCAGGAGAAGCTGACCTGTCTTCAGGAATTACGGCGCCTTGCCAAAACGAAGAGGCCCCCCGGCGAAGAGGTGGTGTTTCGAGGACAGTATCGGGGAACCCTGATCCGCCTGCTGACAGATCCGGCTTTCACGCGCGACGAAAGATTCGATGTCTTAGACGTGGTAGAATGGTTCGTGCAGACCGAGTAACGGATCAAGGAGGAGATTCTCCATCTCCGACAGGAAGCGGAGCAGTGGTTTCTGGAGAAACAGTATGTCGAAGCCTTTGTCTTCCTTTCGGACGCGTTCCAAAAGGCGCGGATGAGTGGCTTAGCGCGGTTTCCTGGAGATGATTATAATGATCTGATTGCCCAGGAAGTCCGTTTGAGAAAAGCCGTTGTGCATGAGGATGAGAGTCCGTTGATGCACGCCTTTAAGAACCGGCAACTCTCTATCGGAAAACGGCAATTCCTGCTGTACGTACTTCGATATGCCTCTCTGCCAGACACGGCAACCATTATGCTCCTGGGAGAAACGTATACCGGCACGCTCGTCCAGATTCTCGCCCACCCACACATTGATAGAGGGATAAAATATTTTATTCTGGAAAGCATTGACGTCGAACGACTTCAACAGGAGCCAGGATATCTGCCGGAGTGGCGTCTGCGTGAAAACCCGGAATTTTTTGACTTATGGCAACAATACAAAGAAACGTTAGAACAACATACAAAGAACGGTGAGGCGCATGAGGAACAGCCATAATGCCGTTCATGATGATATAGCCCAGACCACGTCAGACCGTTGTGTTCTCATCACATGGAGGAAACCGTCATGTCGGCTTTGATTGCTCATCCTGTCGCAGCCATTCCATTTGCTCGATATGGGTTATGTCTATCCGCACTTATTATCGGGAGTATGTCTCCGGATTTTTTGTATTTTTTTCAGATATCTACCAATGCGCAATTTGGGCACACGCTTCCGGGACTTGTTCTGTTTTGTCTTCCGGCAGGAATGGTGGTCTTCTGGCTGTTTCATACCGTGTTCAAATGTCCGATGTTTTTACTATTGCCCGAAAACCATCAAGCACGCTTAATGCCCTTCATGCGGCACGCGGACACGTTCACTCTCAGACGACAGACGGTGCTCATGATGGCCTCGCTGCTGGTGGGAGCCTGTACACATCTTGTCTGGGATTCCTGTACCCATGCCTCTGGCTGGACAGTGCAACACGCTGCGATGCTGCGTTTCCCGGTGCTCTCCACGTCACAAGGGACGCTTCGCGTGTATAAAATCTTGCAGCACGGTGGGACCATTGGGGGAACTCTCCTGCTGATCGTCTGGTATTGGCGCTGGTTTTCGCAGGCTCCAGACAATCCTGTTCCTCCGGTGTTTCATCTGTCGAATGTGACAAAGATCCTGATCGTGCTCTCGCTTACAGGATTCGCAGCGTTTCTCGGAATAGGATATGGTCTATACAAGGTTCCAGCCATCAGGGATATTGAGTCGTTCAGCTATTTTGTGATTGTTTCAGCAAAGGCCGGTTGTGCAGGCGGATGCCTGGGGATGCTTGCCTACAGCATCGGTTGGCATGTCATCAATGATCGAAAACATGAGCAATTCCGGCTTGAAAGGAAATGCGATTGAACGGCTTGAAACAGAGCTTTACAGCTTGACCAGTATGGATAATCTGGATACATGAAAAAACATGTAGAGCGATGAGAGTCAGCGCGGCAGATTCTTTGCCCTGAAAGGGCAGGGGCATACAGCCTGGCGGCTTCAGCCCCAGGGAAGGCGATAGTTTTTTCTCCCATTGCACTCTGAAGGGGTGCAGCCCGCATCTCCTCCGTCCCTTCAGGGCAGTGGGGGGAAGGATGCTCATATCCTGGGGTTCAAACCTCAGGCTCTCTGCCGGCGGCCGCCTGTGGAAAATGACGGATACGCTGGGCCTGAGCGTGAACTACCAATACGACGAAGATGACCGGATGATCGCCAAAAATGACGCCGGGGCCGGCCAGCAGATTACGATAGGGTATAAGGACAATGGGTGGGTGGATTACGTGAACGACAGCCGCGGCGTGGATCGCGAGTTCGAGTACAGCTATGACAAATTTTACGACGAGTGGCATGCCACAATCACGTACTCCTCAGGCCAGATCGAAGAATTCTGGTATGATGAGGACGACAATACCACCCAGATGGCGGTGGACGGCCTGGTGGTGAAAACCATCACGCGCTCAGAGGACGGGCGCGTTGAAACCATGACAGGCGACGCCGGAAACGTGCAAAAAACCTACGATGAATGGGGCAACCTGCTGGAAGTGCGGTATGCGAACGATACAACCGTACGCTATGAGTACGACTACCGTTTCCATAAGATCTCCCGTATGATCGACCAGCGCGGCACGGAATACACTTATCAGTACGACGACAACGGCAATCCGGAATACGCTGTCGCAGCGAAAGGCACATCGGTCGAGCGCGTGACCATCAGCGGGAACGATGCGGAACCGGTCAGTACCGGGTATGCCTACGACGCGGATATGCGCAACGTGGTTTCCATCACCGATCCGCTGGAACGCACGGTGGAATTGCTGGAACACGACGCGGCCGGCCACGTGCTGAGCACCCGGGATATCCTCGGCCAGACCTGGACCAGCGAATATGATGCTCGCGGTCGTCAAACGGCCCAGACCGACCCGTTATTGCGCCGCCGCAGCACGCTGTACGATGCCAGTAATCACGTCAAAACCACCACGGCCTTTGGGTTGACGACCACCTACGGGTACGACGACTGGGATCGTCCGCAATCCGTGACCGATGCGGCCGGCAACGCCACGTTCACCGCATATAACGACCGCAGCCTGCCGGTGTGGGTCAAAGATCGCGCCGGACACACTACCGCTGAATTTGTCTATGATGCGACCCTGGGCTTACTGCGTGAGGCCTACGACAGCGCAGGCAACAAAACCGCCTATCACTACGACCTCAACCCCTATACGCTGGAACACAGCTACGCCCAACCGGTCTCGATCGAGTATCCCACCTCCACGACCACTCTGACCTACGACATCATGCAGCGCGTGATCGAGGAGGAACATGCATCCCAGGACGGCGAGATACGCACGACCGCGGTCACGTATGACGCCGGCGGCAATGTCAAAACCAGCACCGACGCCGAAGGCAAGACCACGGTCTTCGAGTACGACGCGCTGAACCGGCTGATCAAACACAGCGCGCCGGGAGCCGGCGCTACGGAATACCGCTACGACGCCCGCGACAACCTGGTGTGGTACAAAGACCCCAACGGCCAGGTGACCACGTATGAGTACGACCGGCTGAACCGCCTGAAAAAGGTCAGCAAGCCGCTGCTGCGAGAAACCACGTATAACTACGCGCCGGACGATACCTGGATGGACGTGACGCTGCCGGCCGGACAACGGGTCAAAACCTCTTACGACGGCCTGGGCCGCACTGATAGAACCGAATATTACACGGCCGACAACACCCTGGAACGCACGGTAGCGTTTGAGTACGACGACCCGCATAACCGGCTGCATACGGTCAGCGACGGACAGGTGACGATCACCTATACGTACGATGCCCTCTCGCGCCAGACCGGCGAAGAATGGGCTATCACAGACGGCCCAACGCTCTTTTATCGTTATACCTACACGGCCAACAGCCTGAAAGAACGCCTGACCGCCTCCGGCGGTCTCGCGCTGACCTACACGTATGACGACGCCAATCGCCTGCGGGAAATTCAGATTCCAGACCAGACGCCGGTAACATTCGACGAGTTTGAGGTCAACAGCCTGACCAGAATGACCCTGCCGGGTAAGAACGTGACCACCTTCGGCTATAACGGGTTCCGGGAATTGACCGCACTGACCGCCCGCGACCCCGGACAGTACGCGCTGCTGGATCACACGTTCAGCTATTACCCGTCCGGCAACCTGAAGACGTTGACGACCGGTTCCACAACCAGATCATATACCTATGACGACGCCTCCCGGCTGCTGTCAGTGACCGCCGCGACGCCTGAAACCTACACCTACGACCTGCTGGGCAACCGCACAAGCCAGCACGACATCGAAGGGGCGTGGCAGTACAACGCTCTGAACGAACTCCTGGGTTACGCCGAGGTGAGTTATGAGTACGACGACAACGGCAACCTGACGCACATCAAGCGGGACGACGAGGTGGTCTGGACATACACCTATGATGCCGCCAACCGCATGGTCCATGCCGAAGACGCCACCGGGAGCATCAAAGCCGACTACTCTTATGATCCGTTTGGTAGACGGCTCCGGAAAGAGGTTGACAAAAACGGTATCGTCACGACAACGTATTTCCTGTACACCGAGGAAGGTGTGATTGGCGAATTCGATGCCGGTGGCACGGCCATTCGCGCGTATGGTTATTATCCCGATTCTTCGGAACCGCTGTACCTGAAAGAAGGTGACACCTATTATTGGTACCGCACCGACCGCCTCGGCACCCCGCACACGTTGGTGGAAAGCAACGGGAATGTGGTGTGGAGTGGGGTCTATGATGCCTTCGGTAACGTCCAGATCGGCACAGAAACGATCACGAATAATCTTCGATTCGCAGGACAGTATTATGATGCCGAAACCGGATTGCACTACAACCTGAACCGCTATTATGATCCACGAGTTGGACGGTATACTCAAGTCGATCCCCTGGGCGATGGCTTGAATCCGTATGTGTATGTGGGCGGGAATCCGGTGAACGCGGTTGATCCGGAAGGCCTATGCGCTTTACGGATGCTGGGAGGCATCGGGGAAATAAAACTGGGGCTTGCAGCAACTGCATTTACGAGCGGAGCGGCATCTGTGGCAGCCTGGGCTGCTATTGCCAATGGATTTGATAATTTCATTGCTGGAGCAAGGGGCCTTGGTGGCGAACAAAAACAAGCCGGATTGGAATGGGTTATGCATAAGTTCATTCCAAATGACACTCTCGCCAATTTAGCGTATATCGGAACACAATTTGCAATACCCTATGCCGCAGCAAAACTTGCCGCCTGGGAAGTCAATATGTCTGTGTTTAGCCGTACTGATGATATGACAGTTCAAAAAGACTTCTTTCTCGGGAGAACTGGACATTTGGGTTTCTCCTTTAATAGAGGAAAAAAGATTTTGGGGTTTGGGCCTGTAACTCCAAAAGGCTTTGAGGATGATCTTATGATCCAATCGGGTTTTATGAAAAGACTTATCGCGCGTGAAACCTTTGCAGGAAAGCTTACAATTGATACCGCAAAGTTTGTAGAGGCGCGAGCGCTTGGATTACCGTATAAAGAGATATCCTATCAGGTCGGCTTTCGTCAATATTGGGGAGCTCGAATTGGTGCCAGGTTAGATCGAATCAAGTCGATCCTGTTCGGCTCAATCGCAGGAAAATCCTACCGTTTTCCAATTCGCGGTCAGGCGTTTCCTGAAGGAATTTATAATTGTGTTACGTATCCAACATCACTGGGGTTACCGACTCCAGCAAGTTCTGGATATATCAGTCATGTCTTTTAGTGAAAATGATCCACTTTTCAAGAAATTGTTACAGCACAAGCAACAGGTGATGCGTCTTCCTAAAGGAAGCGAAACATATCAACAGGCACTTATAGTATATAATGATCTGCTTGAGGATCTTATGCTTCTGATAGATGAACCTTTACCCCCTGAGTATGAAATTAATGAACACGAGATGTCGAAATTCTACGTGAACTACAAAAGATCGTACGCAGAGAAAGGTCATCCACATTTTTCAACATTTATCAAAAAAACGGAGATCATTGCATTGGTCACGATCTTATCAGTTCCCTTGCTTGGAGAATTGCGGATGCGAGTTCGTCCGAATGAAGTCTTAAAAGGTCAACTTGAAAGGAGTTTTTTAGGGAAAACCATTTACATCATTCCGCCAAGATTTGGGATTGAACGAGATAAATGGTTGCGGAAAGGGAGACGAGAACTGATTTTTGCAAATGGCCCTCCGAGTAGGCCATACTTCATAACGACAGGCACATTAGGAAGAATGCCGTTAGTCGAAAAGCAAAGAATGATGTATGTGTATTCATTCTGTATGGATCAAAAATTTTTTGAGGGATTACATCTGGTTGAAGAAGCAGATATGCTGAGGTTGGAATGGAAAGAAGTCAGAGAGTACATCATTTCTCTCACAACATGAGTCATCTGCGCTCACATTAAATGTAATAACGCTCTTTGACATTGTGAATATCATCGTGTTCGCTCACTGTCGTTGAATCCTTCAGCAATGAACGACGACGCCTACCGCCTGACCTCGCACAGCGGTTCGCGCAGCGAAACCTACACCTACGACCTGTTGGGCAACCGCACAAGCCAGCACGACATCGAAGGGGCGTGGCAGTATAATGATCTGAACGAACTCCTGGGCTACGCCGAGGTGAGCTATGAGTACGATGACAACGGCAACCTGACGCATGTCAAGGTAGCGGATCAGGTGGTGTGGACCTACACGTATGACGCCGCTAACCGCATGGTCCATGCCGAGGACGGCACCGGTCTCATTCAGGCCGACTACGGGTATGACCCTTTTGGCCGCAGACTCTGGAAAACAGTTGACAATATTACCACCTATTTCTTATATGCTGATGAAGGACTGCTGGCCGAGTTTTCGTCGGACGGGACGACCCGCATCTACGGTTACCTGCCCGGCACGTCCACCCCGCTCTTTCTCAGACAAAACGATACGTATTATTGGCATCGCACCGACCGCCTCGGCATTCCGCACACGCTGATGGAAAGCAACGGCACTGTGGTGTGGAGCGGCGCGTATGACGCCTTCGGCAACTGCGAGGTGGGCGTTGAAACGCTTGAGAACCACCTGCGCCTGCCCGGCCAGTACTACGATGCCGAAACCGGTCTCTCCTATAACCTGAACCGGTATTATGACCCCAAAACCGGCCGCTACCTCCAACCCGACCCGGCCGGCGATGGCCTGAACCCCTACCCCTACGTGGGCGGCAATCCGGTCAACGCCATTGATCCGTTGGGCTTGTGTGCGTTGCGCATGGTAGGTGGCGTGGCAGATATTGCGGCAGGTCTGGCATTCACTGGCGTCACTAACGGATGGAGTTCGGTCGTCGCGTGGGCCATGATTGTGAACGGCGTGGACAACCTTGTGGCCGGGGCCTACAGTCTGATCGGCGGCGAAGAAATTCCGACTCTGGCAGAGCAAGGGTTACGCAGCGTTATGCCGCGTACGGCTGCCGATTTGACCTACATGGGCCTGCAACTCGGTCTGGGATATGCTGGTTGGCGTGTAGAAAAAACGGCACGGCAACTCACAAACAGACTGCATGAAGTTCTTCCAGAAGAAGATTTCCTCTGTCTTCAGAATTGTTTCCGAGAGGCAAGAGGGGAAATTTCCCCAGAGTTTCTTAAATCTCACACTGTTTGGGAGGGTGGTGCTCTTCGAAAAATATCCTTCACTGGAGGGGCGACGCGTTTGCGTGGGTATGTATTTACGCGGCTCAAATATGGGAAGATCCGATTAAAGATTGATGAAGTCTCTCTTCTAAACGGTGATGTACTCCAACTTTTTGACGACATTATTCCACTAAAGATTTCTCCAATTTCTATCAGATTTGGCGAAGCAGTCGATATGGAACCAGGCGTTTTTCGTCATTTTTTATCACAATATTAGCATGCGTATACAGGGGAGAAGATATTATGCCACAAGCACTTTTAGATTTCACCATTACTGAAGACTGTTCTACTCAGACGGTGATTATCGAATTTGTCCCACGAGAAGGGGACGGAGCGACATGGAAATCTCGCCTTGAAACACTCGCGAAATCAGGAAAACGCGTGATCTTTCGGGTGAATTATATGGACCCCGATGGAATCGCATTTATCCTGATGCGCCATTGGCTGCAATATATTCCAACGCACACTATTCTTATCGATACCTCTGTCCCAGGCATTCGAACAATGCTTAAGTTAATGTTGAATGAGCGTGTTACGTTCATTGAAAATACGGCATAAATTTTCATGGAACATTCGATTCTGGCTTCGATATGCCAATACAATTGTTGTTGAAACGTCGATACCTTGGATCCGGAAATTGCTTACATCAGTGCATGGAGAGGCAGTGACGTTTACCGATGAGATCGGCTGATAAAACCCGTCTCTTTCTGAATTTCTTGTTTGTTCTTTGACATTGTGAATATCATCTTGCTTATTTTCTGTCGTTGAATCATCCGATAATGGAAATCGACGCCTCCTGGCTGTTGTCAGTGACCGCCGCGACGCCTGAAACCTACACCTACGACCTGCTGGGCAACCGCACAGGCCAGCACGACATCGAAGGGGCGTGGCAGTACAATGAATTGAACGAACTCCTGGGCTACGCCGATGTGAGCTATGAGTACGACGACAACGGTAACCTGACGCACATCAAGCGGGACGACGAGGTGGTCTGGACCTACATCTACGACGCCGCCAATCGTATGATCCATGCCGAAGACGCCACCGGAAGCATCACAGCCGACTACTTGTATGATCCATTTGGAAGACGGCTTCGGAAAGAAGTTGACAAAAACGGGATCGTCACGACAACCTACTTCCTGTATGCTGATGAAGGGCTGATCGGAGAATTTTCTGAAAGCGGAACACCTCTCCGGGTGTACGGCTACCTGCCCGGCACGTCCACGCCGCTCTTTCTCAAGCAGAACGACACGTATTATTGGTACCGCACCGACCGCCTCGGCATGCCGCACACGCTGGTGGCAAGCAACGGCACAGTGGTGTGGAGCGGCACGTATGACGCCTATGGCAATTGTGTGGTGGATGCAGTCTCAACTGTAGTCAGCAATCTGCGCCTGCCCGGTCAGTACTATGATGAAGAAACGGGGTTGTACTACAACCTGAACCGCTATTATGACCCCAAAACCGGCCGCTACCTGCAACCCGACCCGGCCGGCGATGGCCTGAATCCCTACACCTACGTGGACGGCAATCCAGTGAACGCCATCGACCCCGAAGGCTTATGCGCCTTCCGGATGTTCAGCGGCATGACCGAGACATTGGTCGGGTATGGATTCGTCAAGAGTGGCGTCTTTCTCGTGTCCGGCACGCTGATGATGATCAATGGCATGGATGAAGCGGTTGCCGGATTTCGGGGACTCTGGACCGGTCAACCGAGCCGCTCGGTTCTGGAACACGCCATGTACTCCACCATTCCGAATGAGACGGTCGCCTCATCCGTCCACTTCGCCTCGCAGCTTGCGATTTCGGCAGGGCCAGGGATTGCGGAGTTGATCGGCGACGTCGGGCGGTATTCGAGACGAATGCTGGCGGATGAAACCGGAATTTTTCGATTTGGAAGAGGGAAAAATGTTGAACGATTCAAACGATATGGAAATCAAGTCGAGGCAGAATTGAGTGAAGCGACAAACCGCTTGCATCTACGCCCTGGGCATGAAACTCAGCCCAAATGGATTTCTCATGAAGATGCCGTTACAGGAACTCGTTTTGGAAAGCCTAAAAATTATACCCATAAGATGAACATTGAAACGGTAGCAGGCACACGGAATTGGCTCGGGCAATTTGAAATTAAGAGCAGCATTGAGCCAGGTAGGTATGCTATTCCTGCGAGTAGACTTGATGAATTTAATCGCCGAATTCTTCAAATTACTCTTGAGAAAGTCCGATAACTGTAGAATGTTTCAGAAAATAATTCGTTCAAGTAATTTGGCTGAATAAGCTCCTTGTGGTTCTTTAGGATGTATTATTTTTTGAACGTTTCTCAAATTATATGAAATTTGTTCGATATCCTTTTGCAGCAAAGCTTCATGAAATATGGCATGGAAATTTTACTGATCAGGAACTGAGAGAAAAGAATGAAGAGTTTTTGGAAGAATTTCTTCAATTTGGTTCTGAAACTGATGATAATCTCAACTGTCGAACGCATATTGAATATGGAAAGGCAGAGAATAATAAATTGGGACCATCAATTCGATATGGATTAAAGATTAAAGGAACCAATATCCTTCTTAGCGATGTTGTCAATCTTCTTGAGGATGATGAGATTTTTGACTGGCTCTCTTCGAAGTACCCTGAATTGAGCCTTGCTCAAATTGAAGCAGCTTTGCGAATGACCACAATGGTCCTGTTGGCATTTGAGAGGAATCCGATGTATAAGAATGATGATAAATAGTTGATCATACATACGTATGTTTATTGCACTGCGCTTATGCAAGATTCACCAGCAAAATGAAAAGAACTGTTTTGTGCTAGAGGTTTATCATATCCTAAAGATTTTATTGCTCTTTGACATGGTGACATAACGACTCAAAAGGGATTTTTTACCTACTGTCTGGCAAGCATCAGGCCAACGGTATCGTGATCCGCACCTACGGCTACCTGCCCGGTTCCAGTACACCGCTCTTTCTCAAGCAAAACGACACCTATTATTGGTACCGCACCGACCGCCTCGGCATTCCGCACACGCTGGCGGCAAGCAACGGCACTGTGGTGTGGAGCGGCGCGTATGACGCCTTCGGCAATTGTGAGGTCGGCGTTGAAACGATTGAGAACCATCTGCGCCTGCCCGGCCAGTATTACGATGCTGAAACCGGTCTCTACTATAACCTGAACCGGTATTATGACCCCAAAACCGGCCGCTACCTGCAACCCGACCCGGCCGGCGATGGGCTGAACCCCTACACCTACGTGGGCGGCAATCCGGTCAACGCCATTGACCCCCAAGGCTTATGCGCCTTACGCATGATTGGAGGAGGTTCCGAAATGTACGCCGGGGCTGGTTTGATCAGCGCTGGTCTTGCGGTTGGCATGGGACCAGGCGGATGGATCGTCGCTGGTCTGATGATCCTCAACGGCGCGGATAACCTCATTGCTGGTTCGCGCAGCCTGGATGGCACGTATAAACCGGCTGTCGTGGAATCAGTCATCAATGCCGCGATTCCCAATCAGACCGTTGCCAGTCTGGTGTACATGGGTACGCAACTTGGGTTAGGGTATGCAGGACTACGTGTAGAACGAACGGTACAAGCGGCTATAGAAAAAGAGTATTATGTCTATCGCGCTTTGAATACAAAAGATGCTGATCGGATGAAACAAAGTCTGGGACTTGAGGCGAAGAACCCAGATGGTACATGGAGTCTGAGGAGACACATTGTAGACGGTTCAAAACGACCAGCATGGCAACATATGATCCATGGATATCGACAACGGAAGATATCAGCGTTGCTCTTGGATTTAATGAAACCTCTAAATTGGGAGTTGTTCGAATAGATTTAAGAAAAGTGAATACAGCCGCTGTAAAAGCTTATGAGATGTTTCATGATTATGGAAAAGTCGGGAGAGAAGCACGAGCGTATATGTATTCTGTTTGGACACGAGAAGTCAGTATTCATGGAAGAATTCCTGGAAACGCGATTAAGTGGGTGATACGAGAGGGAAGTTGAAGGAGGAATTCTGCCTTGTGTATCACATGTATAAAAGGAGTTACACGCGATGAATACACTCGATCATCTTGAAGAGCAGGCACAGCGTTTAATGCTCGATATTTTAGTGCCGCTGCGAACTGAAAAGAAACTGAATAGACCAGCAATTGAATCACTATGCAGCCTTATTCAAGCATTCGGAGAAGCAACAGTCAACCATGACCTGATACCAAAATTTTTTATGGTATGTTTTTTTGATGTCTTTACGTCCATGCTCGCTGAAGCTGAGCATGCATCTGATCCTGAACCAATTCTTGATGCAGCCTGGGAGATCGAGGAGAGACTCAGCAGCGTATTTGAAATGTATGAAAAGTAACATGTCACAGCACGTTATGGAAGTTTTTATTGTCGTGGTAGACCTACAATTGCTTTATCATGGCACTTCCAAAGCAAATAAAGCTCATGAAAAAAATTTGTTTTTATCGAGAGAATGATGAGTATGGGTACTTCTCAAACTTCTCTCCTTATCCGATTACTCTGGAAGGAAAAATCTGGCCGACCAGCGAACATTATTATCAAGCACAAAAGTTTTCCGGAACATCACATGAAGAAGAGATCCGTCAGGCTTCCTCCCCAAAGGATGCCGCTCATCTTGGTCGGGAGCGACAAAGACCCCTGCGTCTGGATTGGGAGCAAGTAAAAGATGAAATTATGTTCAAAGCAGTACGCGCCAAATTTACTCAGCATCCTGATCTTCGTGCCAGGCTGTTGGCTACTGGTAATGCAGAACTTGTTGAACATACAAAAAATGACGCCTATTGGGGCGATGGCGGCGATGGAACGGGGGAAAATATGTTAGGCAAAATATTGATGAAAGTCCGAGAAGAACTTCAGGCAACACAACAAGGGAACCTCGAATAAGGACGCAACCTTCGACTCTTACAAAATTTTCAGGTCTGCATAGAGTGGGAATGTGTCCTCTATGGTGAGAAGAAGCTTTTTTGTGCCCTGTGCAACGTGTGGCAGGGATGAAGGTCTTTGCCCTGAAAGGGCAGCGGCATACAGCCAGAGGATTCATCCTCTGGGGACAGGGAATGCCTATTGTTCGCCCTGAAGGGGCGACGGAGGGATTCCGCCGCCCTTTCAGGGCGGAGATGAGGGCGGCGCGTCTGTCCAGATGTTGAAACGTCTGGCTGTATCCCGTTGCCCTTTCAGGGCGAAAACGCCCTCAATTTCAGCGGGGCATAATAAGGTGTCCCTCGCGTGTTTTGTTCTTTGACATGGTGAAGATCATCGTATTCGCGCACTGTCGTTGAATCCTTCAACAATGAACGACGATGCCTATCGCCTGACTTCGCGCAGCGAAACCTCCACCTACGACGCCGCCAACCGCATGATCCATGCCGAAGATGCCGCCGGCAGCATCAAAGCCGATTACTTGTATGATCCATTTGGAAGACGGCTGAGGAAGTGCGTGTGTATTCGATATTCCTTCTTGATCATGTTGGTGATGAGCTTGTCACCGAAGAGAGTGGGGAGATGTCCTCTATGGTAAGAAGAAGCTTTTTTACGCCATGGGCAACGTGTGGCAGGGATGAAGGTCTTTGCCCTGAAAGGGCAGCGGCATACAGCCAGAGGATTCATCCTCTGGGGACAGGGAATGCCCTATTGTTCGCCCTGAAGGGGCGACGGAGGGATTCCGCTGCCCTGTCAGGGCGGAGATGAGGGCGGCGCATCTGTCCAGACGTTGAAACGTCTGGCTGTATCCCGCCGCCCTTTCAGGGCGAAAACGCCCTCAATTTCAGCGGAGCATCACAAGGTGTCCCTCGCGTGTTTTGTTCTTTGACATTATGACGTTCATCGTGTTCGCGCACGGTCGTTGAATCCTTCAGCAATGAACGACGACGCCTATCGCCTGACCTCGCACAGCGGTTCGCGCAGCGAAACCTACACCTACGACCTGCTGGGCAACCGCACAAGCCAGCACGACATCGAAGGGGCGTGGCAGTATAATGATCTGAACGAACTCCTGGGCTACGCCGAGGTGAGCTATGAGTACGATGACAACGGCAACCTGACGCATGTCAAGGTAGCGGATCAGGTGGTGTGGACCTACACGTATGACGCCGCTAACCGCATGGTCCATGCCGAGGACGGCACCGGTCTCATTCAGGCCGACTACGGGTATGACCCTTTTGGCCGCAGACTCTGGAAAACAGTTGACAATATTACCACCTATTTCTTATATGCTGATGAAGGACTGCTGGCCGAGTTTTCGTCGGACGGGACGACCCGCATCTACGGTTACCTGCCCGGCACGTCCACCCCGCTCTTTCTCAGACAAAACGATACGTATTATTGGCATCGCACCGACCGCCTCGGCATTCCGCACACGCTGATGGAAAGCAACGGCACTGTGGTGTGGAGCGGCGCGTATGACGCCTTCGGCAACTGCGAGGTTGGCGTTGAAACGATTGAGAACCACCTGCGACTGCCCGGCCAGTATTATGATAAAGAAACGGGGTTATACTACAACCTGAACCGGTATTATGATCCGAAGATCGGCAGATATCTCCAACCCGACCCGGCCGGCGATGGCCTGAACCCATACACCTACGTGGGCGGCAATCCCGTCAACGCCATCGACCCGTTGGGGTTGTGTGCATGGCGGCAAGTTGGCACACGAGCTTTAGGTGGAGTTCGAGCGGTTAGCGGTGTTGCAGAAGTTGTCGCAGGGGCTGGTATTTTCATCAAAAGCGCCGGGTTAGGATCGATCCCGGCCTGGCTCATGGTCGCGAATGGGCTGGACAATGCTGTGGCCGGAGCACGAACCCTCTGGAGTGGAAAAGAGCGTCGGGCCGTCGTGGAATCCGTCATACATTGGGCTGTGCCGAATGAAACGGCAGCCAATCTGCTCTATATGGGCACACAGATTGGTATTGGGGTGTACGGGATGAGAGCAGCATCTCAGGTAAGGGGAAAGGTTATAGAGTACACTCCTGGAAATGAATTTGAACCAATTCGTGTTGGTTTTCAGGAAGCTACAGAGGGGAAAAACATTATTCATTACGGTGGTTCAGTGAGTGATTTCGTGAGAGCTGAAAATGCAAAAAGGTTAGCAAAAGCCTTTGGAATAGCTGTGTCTGATGTTACTGATGACATGCTTGATGATGCTGCCAAGCATATCGGATTTGGATGGGCACCAAAACCGCAAGGGTGGAGATTTGAGCACTTTTTCCCGGCTGGACCCCACGTTTACTATAGAGATCCGGCTGGAATTCGTTTTTACCCGGACAATGCCTTTGGAGTGTTCCAACCAGTGGTAAAAGGAACATTTAAGATCATTCGTCCTCTTCTGAGACCACTTGAAAAATATGCCGCTATGAATCGCTGGACGCCTGGAAACTAAATGAATTGTAAATCGCAAAATTTTAAAAAGCACCTTTACCGCAGAGCTTTTTTGATAGGAGGACGATATAAACGGAATGCGGTAACTGCTTTGGCAAAAGAGGGTTTAAAGAATATTGCACATCTACTGGAGTGAGTGACTATTATGCGAGAGTACCAACATCAACATTTATGGAATGAAAATGATAAAGAGTGGAAGACAAGGTTATCAATTCTTAGCCAGCACCAGCGATGGGATGAACTTTGGCAATTGGCATTGTCAGCCCCTGCAATGTGGAGTGTTCGGTTTTTACTCCAACTGAAGGAAATGGAATGGATGCCTGAACAAGACTCGCTCAAAAAATCATTTCAGATATTGGTAGAGCTGGCTCAGAAATGTCACAATTCTGAATATCCGGAGGGTATTGTAGAGTGCTATAAAACTTTATCAGGGAACTCCAGCGTAGGTCATTCAAAGATTCACAAGTTTGTTGTTAGCCCTAAAGGACATATCTTGGCCTGGACTGATGGATATAGTGTTGAACTATGGTATTTCCCAGACGGAACAAAACTGAAAACGCGTATAGAACCAGCAGAGTTAGTTTCATCTTTAGCCTTGAGTTCTGATGAGCAATTTCTGGCAATAGGAGGAAGACACTCTGTAAGTATATGGAGCTTGCCTGAAGGAACATTACTCAGAAACCTGGAAGGACATACCGAACGAATTATAGGAATTGCTATAAGTCCTGATGGACAAAGATTGATAAGTATGAGTTGGGATAAAACGCTGCTATGGAGAGTGTCTGATGGGATCCTTCTTCAAAAGGTTGAACAGAACTTTCCCTGTTTTGTACTGACTTCTGAGACTCAACTCTTTATAAGTGGGAACCCAGGAGATCTGGAAAACCTTCCGAGATGGAAACCTGAAGAAACTGCTCTCTCTCTATTTAAGCAACAGCCGATGGTCACATGGTGTTTAGTTAAAGATAGCATTATCCAATTTGATCAAATGAACTTTTTCATAATCAAAGGTTATGGAGAAGATAGCGTTTGGTGGTGGTGGTGGCCTAACGATGAAAGCGCTTTGAAGATGTTACACGGATATGCTGATTCCGTTTTGGAAGCACTCAATACAGTTAACGGATACTTTGATTGTCTAGCAAGCAGTCCAGACGGACAGGTGTTAGCAGGGGGAAGATATACCACAGATCCAACTCTGTTCAGGTGGTTGCGATTGTGGAGTTTGCCTGATAAAAGAATTTTGCAGACATTGGATGGAGGAGCCACCGAGTTGGCTTTCAGCCCTGATGGACGGATTCTGGCGAGTGTAGAGGGACACGCAATTCGGCTATGGAATGTGAAATTGGCAAACCTGCGACGTCTGAGTACTGGACAAATTAATGAGGAAGACCTAGCCTTGATAAAAGAAACCTTACAACAACGAGAGATCACTGACGCTCAACGAGCATGGCTGGAATTCCTTCTGGCACTGGCTTGCGTAACATGCTGAGTATTTCTAAGAAAGTGAGCACCACAAAAACAAAATAATCGTTCTTTGACACTGTAAATAGAGAAGCTAATCGGCGAATATGACGCCAGTGGGAATGCATCCGCACGTATGGCTACTTCCCCAACAGCCCCATACCGCTCTTTCTCAAACAAAACGGCAAATACTATTGGTACCGCACCGACCGCCTCGGCATTCCGCAGAAATTGGCGGCGTCCAATGGCGCGGTGGTGTGGAGCGGTACGTATGACGCCTTCGGCAACTGTGAGGTTGGCGTTGAAACGGTTGAGAACCACCTGCGCCTGCCGGGGCAGTATTTTGACGCTGAAACCGGCCTCTACTACAACCTGAACCGCTACTACGACCCCAAAACCGGCCGCTACCTGCAACCCGACCCGGCCGGCGATGGCCTGAACCCCTACACCTACGTGGGCGGCAATCCGGTCAATGCCATTGACCCCGAAGGCTTATGCGCTTTACGGATGCTGGGAGGTATCGGGGAAATAAAACTGGGGCTTGCAGCAACTGCGTTTACGAGCGGAGCGGCATCTGTGGCAGCCTGGGCTGCTATTGCCAATGGATTTGATAATTTCATTGCTGGAGCAAGGGGCCTTGGTGGCGAACAAAAACAAGCCGGATTGGAATGGGTTATGCATAAGTTCATTCCAAATGACACTCTCGCCAATTTAGCGTATATCGGAACACAATTTGCAATACCCTATGCCGCAGCAAAACTTGCCGCCTGGGAAGTCAATATGTCTGTGTTTAGCCGTACTGATGATATGACAGTTCAAAAAGACTTCTTTCTCGGGAGAACTGGACATTTGGGTTTCTCCTTTAATAGAGGAAAAAAGATTTTGGGGTTTGGGCCTGTAACTCCAAAAGGCTTTGAGGATGATCTTATGATCCAATCGGGTTTTATGAAAAGACTTATCGCGCGTGAAACCTTTGCAGGAAAGCTTACAATTGATACCGCAAAGTTTGTAGAGGCGCGAGCGCTTGGATTACCGTATAAAGAGATATCCTATCAGGTCGGCTTTCGTCAATATTGGGGAGCTCGAATTGGTGCCAGGTTAGATCGAATCAAGTCGATCCTGTTCGGCTCAATCGCAGGAAAATCCTACCGTTTTCCAATTCGCGGTCAGGCGTTTCCTGAAGGAATTTATAATTGTGTTACGTATCCAACATCACTGGGGTTACCGACTCCAGCAAGTTCTGGATATATCAGTCATGTCTTTTAGTGAAAATGATCCACTTTTCAAGAAATTGTTACAGCACAAGCAACAGGTGATGCGTCTTCCTAAAGGAAGCGAAACATATCAACAGGCACTTATAGTATATAATGATCTGCTTGAGGATCTTATGCTTCTGATAGATGAACCTTTACCCCCTGAGTATGAAATTAATGAACACGAGATGTCGAAATTCTACGTGAACTACAAAAGATCGTACGCAGAGAAAGGTCATCCACATTTTTCAACATTTATCAAAAAAACGGAGATCATTGCATTGGTCACGATCTTATCAGTTCCCTTGCTTGGAGAATTGCGGATGCGAGTTCGTCCGAATGAAGTCTTAAAAGGTCAACTTGAAAGGAGTTTTTTAGGGAAAACCATTTACATCATTCCGCCAAGATTTGGGATTGAACGAGATAAATGGTTGCGGAAAGGGAGACGAGAACTGATTTTTGCAAATGGCCCTCCGAGTAGGCCATACTTCATAACGACAGGCACATTAGGAAGAATGCCGTTAGTCGAAAAGCAAAGAATGATGTATGTGTATTCATTCTGTATGGATCAAAAATTTTTTGAGGGATTACATCTGGTTGAAGAAGCAGATATGCTGAGGTTGGAATGGAAAGAAGTCAGAGAGTACATCATTTCTCTCACAACATGAGTCATCTGCGCTCACATTAAATGTAATAACGCTCTTTGACATTGTGAATATCATCGTGTTCGCTCACTGTCGTTGAATCCTTCAGCAATGAACGACGACGCCTACCGCCTGACCTCGCACAGCGGTCCGCGCAGCGAAACCTACACCTACGACCTGCTGGGCAACCGCACAAGCCAGCACGACATCGAAGGAGCGTGGCAGTACAACGACCTGAACGAACTCCTGGGCTACGCCGATGTGAGCTATGAGTACGACGACAACGGCAATCTCACGCATGTCAAGGCAGCGGATCAGGTGGTATGGACCTACACCTACGACGCTGCCAACCGCATGGTTCACGCCGAAGACGTCACCCGTCTCATTCATGCCGACTACGGGTATGACCCTTTTGGCCGCAGACTCTGGAAAAAAGTTGACAATATCACCACGTATTTCTTATACTCTGATGAAGGACTGCTGGCCGAGTGTTCGTCGGATGGGACGGCCCGCACCTACGGCTACCTGCCCGGCACGTCCACGCCGCTCTTTCTCAGACAAAACGACACGTATTCCTGGTACCGCACCGACCGCCTTGGCATTCCGCACAAGCTGATAGAAAGCAACGGCACTGTGGTGTGGAACGGCGCGTATGACGCCTTCGGCAACTGTGAGGTCGGCGTTGAAACGGTTGAGAGTCACCTGCGCCTACCGGGGCAGTACTATGATGAAGAAACGGGGTTGTACTACAACCTGAACCGCTATTATGCCCCGAAGATTGGCCGTTACCTGCAACCCGACCCGGCCGGCGATGGGCTGAACCCCTACACCTACGTGGGCGGCAATCCGGTGAACGCGGTTGATCCGGAAGGCTTATGCGCCTTACGAATGGGTTTCGGTATTGGGGAAATTTTTTATGGGCTCGGTTTAACCGCCGGGACAGGCGGTATTGGAACGGCGGCCGCCTGGATGGTGATCGCCAATGGCTTTGATAATCTTATCGCTGGAGCAAGAAGCCTGGATGGAACGTACAAACAAGCAGGACTGGAATGGATTCTGCATCAAGCCATTCCCAATAAAACTGTTGCGAGCTTGGCGTACATTGGTACTCAAATCGCAATTCCCTGGGGAGCAGCTAAAATTGCCGCCTGGGATCGGACTATCACACTTTATCACGGAACTTCACATGCAGGTGTCGCTAGTATTCGTAAAAAGGGGATTGATCCAGCTTTTTTTAGGAGGGGGCCCTCCATCGATGAGTATGCTGATTTTGGGGAGGGCTTTTATACGACAACTCTTAACTCTCAAGCTCGTGACTGGGTTAAACACCATTTTGGAGGCGCAGGAGAAGTGCTTGAATTTAAAGTCCCTGTTCGAAAGCTTAAGCGTTTGAAAGGTCTTGATTTTGCGAATAAATCAGAAACTTCATTGCTAAGATTTTTCCGACATAATCGTTTGGGAGGGCGCTTGCATTCTTACGATCATGTTTCTGGACCGTTGCTTTTAAATCCTGAAAAATATGTGCTCGGCCAAGAAGCAGCGAAGATTGGCGGACAGCAGACATCATTTCATACCCAACGAACCTGGGATATGCTATTAAGAGGATTGCAATAATGAACCACTATTCTTTTCAAGTGAATGAACAAAGCAGACTTTTCTGCGACGAAATTGTGTCCAAGATGATTCAGTTGTTTGATATCTCAGAATCTGAAGCAATGGGGCGAATAAACCGGCAATGGAAAGGGGATGATTTTTTAGACGAGTATGATATCAGGTATCATGAAACGGCAGGATATTGGGCCAAAGATATGTATTATGGCTGGGATTCCTTTTGGTGGACGCATCCTCCAAATTTGAAACCAACACCATATCCTTAAACTCTCTTGACAGTTTTGTGGGGGCAACCGCTCATGCTAATAGAATTGGCTATTGGAGACGCATACGGTGCCGGTTTTGAGTATGCACCTGAAAGTTTGATTAAGAAAAAGAACAATCTGCGTGGGTATATCAGACACCCACACCACAATATTTCTCCTGGAAACTATACTGATGATACCCAAATGAGTATTGCTATTGCTGAAGCCATGCTTTCCAAACAGAATTGGGAACCGCTTGTATTAGCAAATCATTTCCTAAACACATTTAAAAGAGACCCGCGTGAGGGATATTCAGGGAAGTTTTACATATTTCTCACAAAGATTAAAAATGGAACAGAGTTTTTGGAAAACATCATGCCACAAAGTGAACGAAGTGGAGCGGCGATGCGGGCATGTCCGATTGGATTATATTCTGATATCAATACGGTTATTTCGCAGTGTACCGTTCAGGCTAAAGTAACGCATAATACACCTTTGGGAGTGAATTCGGCGATTGCTGTTTCGTTAATGACACACTACTTTCGGTTTCATCTTGGACCTAAACAGAAACTTCCGGAGTTTCTGTGCCAATATGTTGATGGTGAGTGGACTACTCCCTGGAAAGGAAAGGTCGGAACGTTAGGAATGATGAGTGCTCGAGCGGCGTTGACCGCTATAGTGCACAGTCATAGTAGGAGTGAATTGCTGCAAACCTGTATTCACTATACAGGTGATGTTGATACTGTTGCAGCTATTGCCTTAGGGGCTGCTTCATTTTGTCAGGAAATTGACCCCAACCTTCCTCACATATTATATGAGACATTAGAACGGGGGCAATATGGGTATGAGTTTTTGAAAGAGCTTGATAAAAAGCTTTTATCACAAAAATTCTGAACACCTGGTGAAGAAGAGGATATCTTTGCAATTTTTTAGCCATTCTTCGTCGATGAGTGAGGGGTATGCGCCCACTCTATTGAAAAATCGTGTCTTCGTTCTTTGATATGGTGAATAATGACAACCTGAAGTAATATCTGACTGACACCTCCATTCGCACCTACGGCTATCTGCCGGATTTGGTCTGGAGCACGACAACGGATTCAAGAATGGAACGGATTTGCCTGGTGGACATCCCAACCTTCATCCGTTCCATTCCAAAATCCGGTGTCGTGTCAATAAAAGGATGGTTACCTGCCCGGCGCGTCCACCCCGCTCTTTCTCAGACAAAACGACACGTATTATTGGTACCGCACCGACCGCCTCGGCATTCCGCACACGCTGGCGGCAAGCAACGGCAACGTGGTGTGGAGCGGCGCGTATGATGCCTTCGGCAACTGCGAGGCTGGCGTTGAAACCGTTGTCAGTAACCTGCGCCTGCCAGGGCAGTACTATGATGAAGAAACGGGGTTGTACTACAACCTGAACCGCTATTATGACCCCAAAACCGGCCGCTACCTGCAACCCGACCCGGCCGGCGATGGGTTGAATCCGTATCTGTATGCCGGCGCCAACCCGGTCAATGCCATTGACCCCAATGGTCTGTGCGCCATCCGACAATTTGCGCTTGGCGACTTTACGGAGAGCGTCAATCTGCTGGGCACGGCGTTGTCGATTGGCTTCAGCTTGACCGGCCTGGATGCCCCGTTCGACATTCGAGATTTCTTCGCCAATGTGTATCACGGGAAATGGGGTTGGGCCGCTATGAATCTTGCTGCGGTGCTTCCGGTGGTCGGAGTACTCAAATATGCGGATGAGGTCGCTGAAGTTACGGATGTCGCAAAGAAGTTAAAACGAGAGGATATCATTAAACGTTTAGGAGATGTCTTGGAGGGCTATTTACCGGAAATACGTCGCATCGCTCCTGATGCACACGTTGGTTTCAGAGGAAGTCTGGCAAGGGGCTTTAAAGGAAAACACAAAAAATATGCTCCATTTGATCCAACTGATTTCGATATTGATATTTTTGTTGCTAGTGACGTACTTAGACGAGGCAGAGGTTTTCAGGTTGGACCCAAACCTCTTCGTAACCTCGCCAAGAAAATCGATAGTGAGTTACGTCTTCTTCCAGAGTTTAAAGGTTTACGCAGTGGTAAAGATAAATTACAATTTCGAATATGGGGTCAAAAAGAGATAAGTAACTATAAATGAATTTATTGAACAAATACCAATTGGGCTTCATCGATGCCCATCAGTGAACAAAATTTTGAGAATGGCAACTTTTCGAGCCATTCCACGATGGCTTCAGCCAGTTCTTTGAGACTTGCATAAAATTGATTTCGGGTCATTTGGCCTCGCATCACCCGCCACAGGCGTTCAATGAGATTCAGATGCGGACTATAGGTCGGCTGAAATACGAGCTTCAGGCGATCCTGCTGCTGCGTGAGAAACGCCTCCAACTTCGGCGTGGTATGGGCCGAGGCATTGTCCAGCACCACAATCCAAAAGGCGTCCGGATCGGAGTCAAGCAACACTTCCAGGTGTGCGCGGACTTCCTGATGCCGTTTGCGCTCATGAATGGTATATAATCCCTCCCCAGAGGGATATTCCAGACTGCCCAGGAGGGCGTACCAGGGATTCGCAAGCCCCGGAGATTCCACACTGACCTGGGTCCCTTGTGGAGCATAGCTGTTGCCGATATCCGGGCACCAATGCAAATCGGTGGCATCAAAAAATCCCAACCTTGCTGGTTTCGCAGGCTGACTCAGATCCGCATCCGGAACATCATGGCTGCTTAAGGTGCCAGCAGCGGCTTTTTTTTCAAGGTGGCAATACGATCCCGCTTGACCGTGTAGAGGGGATCCGGCGAGGTCACCTTCAACTTGCCCCGATTCCACGGAATCTTGTGCCGCTTGAGGCTGAGGGAAACCGCCGCCTGGGTGACGCTGACATCGTAATACTGACAAAGATACTCGACAAGTAATTCTTGAGTCCAGTTGCGGGCTCCAGTCTGTAACCGCTCAAACTGGGACGGACTTTGATGGAGGAGTTCCTCCCATTCTGCCTTGTCCAGGGGGATTTTCGGCGGACCTCCGTCACTGGATTGATGTTTCAGGCCAGCCAGCCCTCCAGCATTATAGCGAGTAATATAGACCCGAACAGTCGCTTCACACAGATCAAAGAGCTTGGCTAACGTGGGTACCGGGGTGCGTTGAGATGACAGATGAATAATTTTGAGTCGCCGATACCATTTCGAATCAGAGGTCTGTTTGAGTTCCTCAAGCAGTTCCTCTTGCGCCTGGGCGCTGACTTCTGCAAATACCATTGAGTGTTGTTCTCCTTTCTGGGAAAATGATCACTCGTGGCAGAAATCAGAACCCATCGAAAAAGTCAAAGAAAATCATTTATACTTACTTAAGCCGGAAAGCATTAAAAGGAGATGCTCAAATCTATTTTATTGGAGGACGATGAGATATGGATTTTATAGCCTCGCTTATTGTTTCAGCAGAAGATGATTTCGAGAGCCTCGCCGTCCAAATTGGCAACGCACTCCAGTTATCATTTCATCGCGATTCTTCAGGTTACTATGAGGAATTTCCTGCGTTTGTTGCTGATGTTTTGGGAATTGAAATTGCATTTTTAGGAATTCCTGCTGATGAAGACATTGACGAAGAGAATCCTATTGATACATATTCCTTAATCGCTCGCACTATTATTGATGCTCCTGATGATGCAATAGAAGTTGATCTTTCTATTCATTTGCAAAAATTACTGCATAATGCAAACATCAAATGCACTGTGGGAAATGCCTAACATGAACGAAACTTAAATGGATAAAGTCATGATGTAAAAAGTTGTTCGATAGCTCTTTGACAGTGTGATATCAAAACCAGGGTGTACTACTTTCTTCTATGCTGATGAAGGACTGCTGACCGAGTGTTCGTCGGACGGGACGGCCCGCACCTACGGTTACCTGCCCGGCACGTCCACCCCGCTCTTTCTCAGACAAAACGACACCTATTATTGGTACCGCACCGACCGCCTCGGCATTCCGCACACGCTGGCGGCAAGCAACGGCACTGTGGTGTGGAGCGGCGCGTATGACGCCTTCGGCAACTGCGAGGTTGGCGTTAAAACGATTGAGAGTAACCTGCGACTGCCAGGGCAGTATTATGATAAAGAAACTGGTCTCTACTATAACCTCAACCGGTATTACGACCCCAAAATCGGGAGGTATCTGCAACCCGACCCGGCCGGCGATGGCCTGAACCCCTACACCTACGTGGGCGGCAATCCGGTCAATGCCATCGACCCCGAAGGCTTATGTGCCTTACGCATGATCGGCGGCGGCGCGGACATCTGGGCTGGCTACGGTCTGATTGGTCTTGCGATTTCCGGCCCTGCTGGTTGGGGGGTGTCCATCGGCGCAGACGTGATTGGCGGTTTAACTATGCTGAATGGGGCAGACAACCTCATTGCCGGCGGCCGCAGCGCCATCAGCGGCGAATACACCCGCTCCTTCGGTGAAGCCGTCATCCATCGCTACGTGCAAAATGACCTGGCCGCCGATCTGCTGTACACGAGCAGTCAACTCCTCCTTGGCTATGCCGGAATACAGGCTGAACGTACATCTCAAATTGGAAAAGCGTTTACCAAATCTGTTAGAAGTGTACAATATGGAAACGACAGATTATTTTATTCTGGGGTACAACAACAACGAGCATCACTCATTGTTCAAGAGGCTGCACAAGCTGCTGGTGTAACACTTGGCAATTATGTGGATGATGTTGTGTTTTCAACAGGGAAATACCCTTTCTTTAGCGTGGTAAATGGACGAAGGACTATTGCTCTCACAGGAGGGAGTCTAAGAAAAACCAGAGCAGGACAGCTTATAGATGCAGTTCATGAATTATCTCATGCAAGACATTCTGCCAAATTAGGTTATCAGAGGTATGTGAATATCTATTCCGCATCACGGGCGAATAGAGGGCGTATTGAAGTGCTGGTAGAATCTAGAGCATTAAAAACTGTAGAGAAATATTTAGGAGGTTTGACCCCGCAGCAATGGGGTTGGTCTTCTCGATATATAGAAGCATGGCGCTAAACAATCTATGAGAATTACACCAATAGAATTTCTTTTAGAAAATTTAGAACAAGCTTTTCCGAAAGACTCCTTGTATTATATTCCTCAAGAGCAGGCATACGAGGAACTCAAAGAAGTGACGGGTGTTGACTTTGGTTACGATGTTATGCAATGGAAGCAATGGCTGAAAAATAGGAAAAAAGGGGAAACGAATAGTGACCCATACTCGAAGTCAGGGTAAGGAAGATACAAAAGGTTCTGGGTAAACTACTGCTTTGGGACAGAAATTTTTACCAGAGATCAGGAGTGCATCGAGTGATGGCTTCGCAACTTTGCCGCGACAATCTTGCCAGGGCTTCGCCCTGGTGCAAACGCTCGTTTGCACTCCTGTGCACGTACTGGTACAAACTTGTGTCCCCAAGCACGACATGAGCAGTTCATACTGTGGCAAAAAAACCTGCTGAAAAATATCGTGAAGTATTGTAGCTTTTAACAGAGTAAAGATCTGAACACGAAGGAGATGAAATATGCGCGCTGAACGCAAGGGAAACGTTTTTCGTAAAAATATACGCACTCTGGTACTTGTCGCCTGTTTGTCAGGGGTCGTCAGTCTGTCTGGCCTGCCACGCAATATTTATGCGGAAGGTTCGGTGTGCGCGGAAGTCAAGATGGCCTTGAACCAGGAATTGACGCTGGAACGCCAGGCTTTTGAGGCCCACATGCGCATCACCAACGGATTGGCGAACATGACGTTGGAAGATGTGAGCGTGACAGTGAAATTCTGGGATGAAGACGGCCATGCTGTGGCCGCGACCTCGGATTTTTCCCAGGAACCGGATCTCAGCGATCCACAGGCTCCGCGTTTTTTCATTCGTCTCGACACGCTGCCGGCCGGCATGACCAAAGCCGCCAATAACCTCGACTTTACCGGGTCGGTCGCCGGCGCGTCATCCGCGGACATCACCTGGCTGATCATCCCGGTGCCCGGCGCATCCGACGGGCTGCCGCAGGGAACGCTCTATTACGTGGGAGCCACCCTGACGTACACGATTGCCGGCGAAACACACACCACTGACGTGGTCCCGGATTATATTTTTGTCAAACCCATGCCCAGCCTGACCCTCGATTATTTCTGGCCCCCCGAAGTGTATGGCGATGACGCTTTTACCGATACTGTTGTCGAACCGCCAGTGTCGTTTTCAGTCGGCGTGCGCGTCAGTAATTCCGGCTATGCCACGGCGTATGCCCTGAAGATCGATTCAGCCCAACCCAAAATTGTCGCCAACGAACAGGATGCGCTGGTGAATTTTCAGATTGCCAGCAGCGAAGTCAACGGCGTTTCCGCAACGGCCAGTCTGCTGGCGGATTTCGGCGATCTGGCTCCTGAGACGTCCGGCGTGGCCCGCTGGGTGATGACGGCGTCTCTGTCCGGCACATTCGAATATTTCAAAACCGAATTCTCGCACGCCGATGATCTGGGCGGGGAATTGACCTCGCTGATCGACGCGACCTCTTCCCATTTTCTGCTGCGGGACGTGCTGGTCGATCTGCCCGGGCGCGATACGATTCGAGATTTTCTGGCGACGGTCTCCACCGACCAGGCCGATCTGGACACATACCAGGTCTATGAATCCGGCGCCACCACCATCCTCGACGTCTCAGATCGCTCGTCAGAAGCCGTGCTTGCGCCGGTCGGCGAAACCACCTATACCCTGACGATGGCGACGCCGCCCACCGGGGCTTTGCTGTATGTGCAGCAATCGGTGCCGGAGGCCCTGACTGTGCCTGAGACCTGGCCCTGGCCGGTTTCGGCGCTGCGTTCGGATGGCAAAGTGATCAAATCGGAAAACGTCTGGATTTCCAAAACCCGTAAAGATCCGCCGACTGATGGCTGGGATTATTGGGTTAATCTGTTCGACGCCCAAACCACGCCGGGCCTGTATACGTATACGCTTCTGTTTGGAGCGACGACCGCAACCCCGCAGCCGCCCGTGTTCCAGAGTATTACCAATCAAACCGGTGCTGAAGCCCAACAACTGACGTTTCTGGTAGAAGCGACCGACGCCGACTGTCCGGGCGGCAATTCCTCGTGCGCGCCGCTGCTCTCGGCGACGCCGTTACCTGCGGGCGCGGCATTCACCAATCACGGCAACGGAACGGCGACATTCGATTGGACGCCGGCATCAGGACAGGCCGGAACCTACGTGTTGACCTTGACGGCCTCGGATGGCGTCTTGACGGATACGCAGACGATGACGATTACCATTACGCCGGATGAGGGGTATATGATTGCGGCTACAGCCGGAATCGGCGGAACTATTACACCGTCTGGCACCGTGCTGGTGAATACGGGGGCGCAACAGAGCTTCAGCATGACGCCGGAGACGGGCTATCATATCGTCGATGTTGTGTTAGATGACATTTCACAGGGAGCGCAGACGTCGATTGACCTGCTTGATGTTCAGGCCAATCATACGCTTGAGGCGCTGTTTGCCCTGAATACCTATACGATTACGCCCATCAGCGGGGCGCACGGCAGCATTGCGCCATCCGGTCCGGTGACGGTGGACTACGGCAGTACCCGCGCTTTCACGATCACACCGAACACTGGCTATTACATCACTGAAGTGCGCATAGATGGAGAAGCTGTGGATGTTGACGGCTTTTATGACGATTATGATTTCATCATCAAAGCCACCGCAGCATTTTCGAATATTGACGCGGATCATGCGCTTGAAGCAGACTTTGGCATTAAAACCTTTCCAGTTCTGGCGACCGCCGGTACAGGCGGCAGCATCTCGCCATCCGGAACCTTGAATGTGGATTACGGTACGGACCAGACCTTTACGCTGACGCCAGATACTGAGTATTATGTGGCAGATCTACAGATTGACGGAGTTTCTGTGGGCGCAGTTGAGACCTACACGCTGCATATTACCGGTCCTCATACGGTTGAAGCGTCTTTCAGCCAGGAGCAGCCGACTCCCACACCGACACCAACGCCAGAGCCAACGGCCACGCCGGAACCAACGGTCACGCCGACCCCAGAGCCAACGGTCACGCCGGAACCGACGGTCACGCCGACGCCAGAGCCAACGGCCACGCCAGAACCAACGGTCACGCCGACCCCGGAACCAACGGCCACCCCGGAACCGACGGTCACGCCGACGCCAGAGCCAACGGTCACGCCGACGCCTTCAGCGACCCTGGTGGTGACGACGACCAACGACAGCGGCAGCGGCTCCTTACGCCAGGCGATTGCCGATGCGCCGGCCGGCGCGGAGATTACCTTCCATCCGACCCTGATCGCGTATCCGGCCGCGATCACGCTGAGCAGCCAGTTGACGATCAATAAGAGTCTGACGATTAGCGGCCCGGGCGCAAACCACTTGAGCCTGAGTGGGAACAACGCCGCGCGCGTGCTGGCGGTGAGCGGGAGCGGCACCGTGGTCGCGATCTCTGATCTGACCATTGAGAAGGGGCATGCCGGCAATGCGCCGGGCGGCGGAATTTGGAACCAGGGGAGCACCCTGACCCTGACTCGCTGTCAGGTGCGCGACAATATCAGTACGGTGGATATCAGAGAACAGGGCGGCGGCGGTCTGGGGAACGTCTCCGGCACGGTGGTGCTTGAAGACTGCACCTTCTCCGGCAATACGGCCGTGCGCGGCGGCGGCGTCTATACGTTTGATGGCGTCATGGACATCCGCGGCAGCACCTTCACGCAGAACAGCGGCAGCGCGTTTGGCGGCGGCCTGTATCACCGCACCGGCGTCACCAGCCTGACCAACAGCACCATCAGCGGCAACAGCACCGATGGAGAAGGCGGCGGTATCTTTGCTATCTATCCCCAGGTCCACCTGACGCACTGCACGGTGACGCACAACAGCGCGTATCGGGGCGGGGGTACCTCCAACTGGTCTGATGATGCCACCGTGCAGAGCCTGCGAATCACGAACAGCCTGATGGCGCTGAATACCGGCAGATATCCCGATTGTTCCGGCGCGGTGGTGTCTGAGGGCTATAATCTGGTGTACACTGCGGCCGGGTGTACGCTCAGCGGCGACAGCACCGGCAATCTGATCGGAGAGGCTCCTCAGATCAGCACCCTGGGCGATAATGGCGGCAACACGGCTACCGTCGGATTGCTGGCTGACAGTCCGGCCCTTGACGCCATTCCGTATGGCGTGAATGGGTGCGGCACAACGCTCACGACCGACCAGCGCGGCGTGACTCGCCCCAGCGGCAGCGCCTGTGATATTGGCGCGGTGGAAGGGGTCAGAACGCCGGCGACCCATGTGGTCACCACGACGCAGGACGCGGGGGACGGCTCCTTGCGACAGGTCGTGGCCGACGCAGTCGGCGGGGATCGCATCACCTTTCATCCGACGCTGATCGCGTATCCGGCCGCGATCACCTTGAGCAGTCAGTTGACCATCAACAAGCCTCTCACGATCAGCGGCCCGGGCGCAAACCACTTGAGCCTGAGCGGAAATAACGCCGCGCGCGTGCTGGCGGTGAGCGGGAGCGGCACCGTGGTCGCGATCTCCGATCTGACCATTGAGAGGGGCCATGCCGGCAACGCGCCGGGCGGCGGGATTTTGAACGAGGAGAGCACCCTGACCCTGACTCGCTGTCAGGTGCGCGACAATACCAGTACAGTGGATATCAGAGAACAGGGCGGCGGCGGTCTGGGCAACCTCTCCGGGACGGTCGTACTTGAAGACTGCACTTTTTCGGGTAATACGGCCGTGCGCGGCGGCGGCGTCTATACCATTGGCGGCATCATGGACATCCGCGGCAGCACCTTCACGCAGAACAGCGGCAGCGCGTTTGGCGGCGGTGTGTATCATCGCACCGGCGTCACCAGTCTGACCAACAGCACCATCAGCGGCAACAGCACTGCCGGAGAAGGCGGCGGAATTTTTGCCATCTATGAGCAGGTGACCCTGACCTCTTGTACGGTGACGGCCAATACGGCCAGCCGGGGTGGTGGAATTTCGAATTCCTCGGATCTGCCGACGAGAGAAGTTTTTTCCCTGACCAATATGCTGCTGGCCGGCAATACCGGCGGGAGTTCGCCTGAATGCGCCGGTCCGGTGGAATCCGGCGGGTATAATCTGCTGGGCGATCCCACCGGGTGTTCCATTCATGGGACGACCACCGGAAACATCACGGGCAGCGATCCGCTGCTCGGCGACCTGGCCGACAATGGCGGCGTGACCGCCACGCACGCGCTGCTTGACGGCAGCCCGGCCCTTGACGCGATTCCGCATGGCGCAAATGGCTGTGGGACGACGATTACCACGGACCAGCGCGGTGTGACTCGGCCTGTCCCCACGGATGGGGCCTGCGATATGGGGGCGGTTGAGTATATCACGCAGCTGACCGCCGGGAAACGGGGTGACGGCAGCGGAACGGTTGTGGTGAACAATCAGATCTGCGATGCGGCCTGTGAGCACATCAGTGTGCCGTTTACCGATCAGACCGTGGTCACGCTGGAAGCGATTCCCGCGACCGGTTCGTACTTTGTGCGCTGGGAGAACGAGGCCGGCGACCCGTTAGCCGGGATCGTCTATGAGCAGACCGATGTGACCATCTATGCGGTGTTTGGCGTCATTGAGTAAAGAGTAAAGAGTCGGGCAGAGAAGAAACCGGGTTTTTCCGAAAAACCCGGTTTCTGACACGCACGCATGAACATTTCATGTATCGAGGAGGTACACTCATGATATCCATAAGACACCAGTTCCGGGGAGTGGTTCCCTGGCTGAGACACGGCGTGATCTTCTGCTGGGTCAGCCTGCTGCTGATCGGAGGTTTCGCAGAAGCAGCGCAGGCCGCCCGGCTGTATGCGGCGGCGAGGTCGTGGGAACCTGAAGACGTCGGCGCCGGGACAGGGCAGCAGCCCGCAACGGTTTTGATTGTGCTGTATGGCGAGCATGATGAGCTTGAACAGCGTCTGCACGGCGTTGTAGCGAATCCGGACGATGTCAGCCTGTATCCGGCAAGCGCACTTCAGTATGTTCCCGATGGAGACTCTCAGGACCTGTCACTGGTCGCGCCGGACGGGGCCGCGGAGGTGGTGGTCGTGTCTGTCCCTGAGGTCGTGGATATTGACGATCTCCGCGGCTTAGCGTGTGCGCCGCTTGAGGCTGGCGAGCTGCTCGTCCTGCATCCCGGCGATCTGGCGGGTGTGGCGATGGCGCCCGCCGCGTGTTCCACGCGAAACCCGCTGGCGTTGGCGAGTGACGTCAGCGTGACCGTAAGGGGGGAATCGTGGGAAGGACCCTCCGCGGTGGTGCCCGAACCGGGTTCCTTCCTGCTGCTGGGAATCGGAGTGGCAGGGCTGATCGGGCTGAAGCGCATCCGTTCCGGCCGGATGGCAGGGAGAACGCCCAACACGACCACACCATGAGTCAGAGAGGCGAAACGCATGGTAAAATTTCCATGATCAGGTTCACCCCCTCCCCACAGGCAGGACGGTCACGTTCTTTGCTGCTCAGGAGTGCAAACGAGCGTTTGCACCAGGGCGAAGCCCTGGTAAATTGTCGCGGCAAAGCCGCTGGAAGGCCATCGCTCCACCGTCCTGCGCCCTGAAGGGGCATAAGAGATGCTTCCGCCGCCCTTTCAGGGCGGGGATGAGAGAGTTTCCGTCCCAGAGGTTGAAACCTCTGGCTGTATTCCTTTGCCCTTTCAGGACAGAGAGCCATATTTTCAAATCTAACAGGACTTATGCACACCCCCCTTTATCCCCCCCCCCCGCAAGCGGCTGACAGTAGGCATAACGTGAGGGACAAACTCGAGTGCCCTGTCTCCTGGTCTCCTGGCGATCAATCGCCAGTCTCAAAGCGAAAGGACGCTGAAGCGCCCTGGGGAATTGGGGAGCGGGCTTCAGCCTGCTTCAGCTTTGAGACCGGCCATTGATGGCTGGGCGGATTGATAAAACAGGAGTATTAAATAGATCGTATCATTCTTTTATTGACATTTTCAACTATCAAAAAATGATGGGGCGTTGTGGCAGCAATTCTTATTATTGCCAGTAGATCGTAAAGTTCCTTAAAACTCCCCCCAGCCGATAGAAGGACAATATCCGTTGTGTTCTTCTATCCGTTGGGAGTTTTGTTGGTCATTTTTCAGTGTATTTTTCATGAAACATCTTATGAACGCAGTACAGCCCAGCGGCCTGAATATCAATTTAGGAGACGACTGTTCCCGCAAGGCGTATAATTGGGCGAAGCAGACATTTGGAAATCGCGCCGGAAAAGCGGGCATGGCTTGTGTAAAAGTGGATGGCGGTTTTGCGAACCTGCTGGATTTCAATGGCGTCAAAATCGGGATTTCCTCCGATGGTATCGGCACAAAAATCGAAGTAGCCGAACGCACCGGTATCTATCACACGCTCGGCTTTGACCTGATGGCGATGATTGTGGATGATCTCGCTGCCAACGGCATCGAGCCGACCACGCTGTCAAACATTCTTGACGTCGATTTTCTTGACCCCGACATTATTGACGACCTGATGCGCGGTTTGCACGATGCTGCAAATGAATGCGGCGTGGCAGTCAGTGGCGGCGAAATTGCGGAACTTGGCACACGGATGAATGGGTACGGCCCGCGGATGCACTTTAACTGGTGTGCCACCGGTATCGGCATTTTACACCCTAACTTGAAAAAGCCGATTGACGGCAGCGCGGTACAGGTTGGCGACGCCGTGATGGCGTTCCGGAGCCGCGGTTTCCGCAGTAATGGCTTTTCCCTGTTACGCACGATTATGCGGGAGCAGTTCGGCGCGGAATGGCATACAGTCAAATATGACGACGCGCAGACCTGGGGCGAAGTACTTTTGACGCCCTCGCGAATTTTTGCGCCGATGATCTGCCGCCTGTTATCAGAGGGCGTCGGGATCAAAGGTATCGCGCACATTACCGGCGGAGGGATCGCGAGTAATTTCGAACGCGTCACGAAAGTCAACACCCTCGAAGCAGCCCTCGATCATCTGTTTCCGCCTTTAGAGATGATGCAAAAAGTCATGGAACTTGGCCAGGTAACGGCAGAAACAGCGTATCGGTATTGGAACATGGGGAACGGGATGTTGTTCGTGATGACGCCATCGGAAGCCGATGCTGTCATTCGACTGTCCGCTGAATGTGGGTTTAATGCTCGTCGTGTCGGAACGATTATCCCAAAAAAAATTTAAAAAGAGTCAGGGATGTTTTTCATGCCTGTTCTCTCTTGTGCTATGAAAGCATTCACGTTCAAAAAAATTGACGCTTTTGCGACAGAACATTCCTCTGGCAACCCTGCCGGAGTTGTATATTTACAAAAGGAAGACGAAATCACTGAAGACGAGATGCAGCGCATCGCCCGCGAATTGAAAGGCTTCGTCAGCGAAGTCGGTTATGCCTGGCAAGTTGCTCCTGATACCTTTGATTTACGCTACTATTCGTCGGAACGGGAAGTGGAATTTTGCGGTCATGCGACTATTGCAATGATGTATGATCTGATTCAACAGCATGCTGATCTGCTTCAGCGCCCCTTCGTCAATATTAACACATCACGCGCACGCTTGCTCGTGGAAAATCGAATTCCTCAGGAGAACGCAGTCTTTATTTCCGCGCCGAAACCGACTTTTTTTCGGTGTTCCATTGAAAAGTCAGAGCTGGCTGCAGCATTGCGCATTTCGCCGGACGGTCTCAATGATGACCTCCCCTTTGCCAATATTCATGCGGGGTTGAAAACCCTGATTGTTCCCGTCAACAACTTGCAGATGGCGTTGGCAATTCACCCTGATCTTGAAGAGCTTAAACAGTTTTGTCTGAATCATGCCCTTGATATTCTCACCGTATTTACGGACAATACGGTCAATTCCGGAAACGCCTATCGCACTCGGGTTTTTGCCCCGACATTCGGGTACCTTGAAGATCCGGCGACCGGTTCTGGCAACTCTGCATTGGGTTATTATCTTTTAGAGCAGCGGCAATGGGACGGGCGCCTGATTTCATTAGAGCAAAACAGCCTGCATGACCAGCCGAATATCGTCAAAATATTGGCAAAACCAGATGAAGATCACGCGCAGCGCGTCTGGTTCGGCGGCAGTGCCATTGTGCGGATTCAAGGGGAATATCTGACAATATAGCACAAAACACAATATCCGGCTGGGGATGAATCCTCTGGCTCTATGCCGCTGCCCTTTCAGGGCACAACCCCAAAACCCATATCTGTAAGGGAGGCAGGGCTGTGAAGTTCTCGCGGGGAAAAGCTGTGCCCCCCCCTTTTATTCCCCCCGCTTGCGGGGGGAAACGGATCAACCTCCCCCGCTCGCGGGGAGATATTGCGTAAGTCCTGATTTAACGTATTGCATCAGAGGAAATCAAGAATGTCACACCCGGTTGCTCACATTCAAATGGTCTTACAATCCCACATCCGTGATGTGGAAGGGGAAAAAGTCGCAGACGACGCGGCGAAATATTTTGGACTCCAAACCGGACGCGTCAAGTATTCGAAAATCTTTTCAGTGGTGTACAACCTGCCGGAGCAGCAGATGCACGACTTTGCGAATCTCTGCCTGAAAGATGCGGTAATCAACGAGGTCAACATCAACGAGTTTTATCACGATCCTGGTTTCGCGGCGTTCATCACGGTTGCCAAACTGCCCGGCGTGACCGATGACGAAGGCATGTCCGCCCAGAAATCCTTAGCGGATTTTCTGAACATCAGGCTCGACACGAACACGCAGCATATTTACACCAAAGAGGTCTTTCTGCTTGAACAGCCGCTCAAACGTGAACAACTGCGAACAATTGCCGAAAACCTGTTAGGTAATAAGCTGATCCATCATTTCGAGTATGGCGCCTTTGCTGACGATCCCGATGGAAGGGCGGCGCAAGCGTTCGAGTACGTGCCGGAAGTGCTGATGCACACCCATAACGAAATCGAAACAGTCAATATTTTCGTCAGCGCCGCCGAGTTGTTACAACTCTCGAAAACTAAAGTCCTGTCGCTGAACCTGGAAGAAATGCAGGCGATTCAGGCGTATTACCGCGATCCGGCCGTGCAGGCGAAACGCCAACAGCTCGGACTCTCGGAACTACCGACCGATTGCGAACTCGAAATCCTGGCGCAAACCTGGTCTGAGCATTGCAAACATAAAGAATTCAGTGCGGTCATTCACTATGAAAACGCCGAAACCGGCGAAACAAAAGAGATTGATTCGCTCTTCACAACCTATATCCGCAACGCGACCGATATTGTGCGCCAGCATCTCGAGGCGCGCGGCAATCGCTGGCTGGTGAAAGTCTTTTCCGATAATGCGGGCGTGGTGCGAATTAACGACGAATCCTTATTTGTCTGGAAAGTCGAAACGCACAATTCGCCGTCCGCGATTGACCCGTATGGCGGCGCAATTACCGGGATTGTCGGCAACAATCGCGATCCGCTTGGTACGGGCATCGGCGGGGCGCGGCTGTTATTCAATACGAACGTGCTCTGTTTTGGCTCGCCGTTCTACAACAAACCGCTCTTAACAGGACAATTGCACCCGAAGCGGATTTTCGAGGGCGTGCGTAAAGGGATTGAGGATGGCGGCAATAAATCGGGCATTCCGACGGTCAATGGCGCGATTATTTTCGACGACCGCTACGCCGGAAAACCGCTGGTCTATTGCGGCACAGGCGGCGTTATGCCTGCCGCGTATGGCGGAAAAAATTCGTGGGAAAAACGGATTGACGCCGGCGACCGGATCGTCATGGCCGGCGGGCGCGTCGGGAAAGACGGCATTCACGGCGCGACTTTTTCTTCCGCTGAGATTGACGAACATTCGCCGCAATCGGCTGTGCAGATCGGCAGTCCGATCACCCAAAAGCTGATGTCCGATTTTCTCGAACGCGCCTGCCGCGCCGGATTGGTAAAATGCAGCACGGATAATGGCGCGGGCGGCCTGTCGTCGTCCATCGGTGAACTGGCACAAATCAGCGGCGGCGCAGTTGTCAATTTAGAGCGCGTGCCGCTCAAATACGCCGGACTGCGCCCGTGGGAAATTTTCGTCTCCGAATCCCAGGAACGCATGACGTTGGTGGTCGAACCGGCGCAAAAAGACGCGCTGTTCACATTAGCGCGGGCAATGGAGGTCGAACTCTCCGACATTGGCGAATTTACCGCAAACGGCCGGTTAGACGTGTATTACAATACCCGTCAGATCGCTTGCCTTGATGTGAAATTTTTACATGAAGGCGTGCCCCGTAAATACCTTGAAGCGCGTTGGGAAAAACCGACGCTGCGCGAACCGCAGTTGCCTGAACAGCTTGATTACAACGACCTGCTTGTCCGCTTGCTCGGCAGCCTGAACATCTGTTCGCGGGAACACGTCATTCGCCAATACGATCATGAGGTCAAAGGCAAAACCGTGATCAAACCGCTAATGGGCGCACAAGGCGTTGCACCGCAGGACGCGGCGGTCATGCGGCTCGACTTCGATTCCTATGAAGGCATCGCAATTTCCAACGGCATTTTACCGCGTTACGGCGATATTGACCCTTACCAGATGTCGGCCGGATCCTTCGACGAAGCCGTGCGGCAAATCATTTCGGTCGGCGGGCGCCTGCCGAATATTGAGGAAAATACGAACCTGTTCTGGTCGGTGAACGACAATTTTTGCGTGCCGGATTCAGTGTATGACGCTGTCAATAATCCCGACGGGAAACTCAAGCTCGCCAAACTGGTGCAGATGTGTGAGGCCTTGCGCGATATGGCGATCTTTTTCGAGATTCCTCTCACCTCCGGAAAAGACAGTATGAAAAACGACTTCAAAGCCGACGGCCGGAAAATTTCGGTACCGCCGACCATCCTGTATTCGATGGCTGCCAAAATCGAAGATGTGCGCCGGACCGTTACCAGCGATTTCAAAGCTGCCGGCGACGTGATCTATCTGCTCGGCGCAACCTACAACGAACTCGGCGGATCGGAATTGTACCGCTTATTCGGCGAACTGGGCGCAAATGTGCCTGTTGTCCGTCAAAAAGAGGCGAAAGCGCTCTATCTCAAAGTCATGGAAGCGAATCAGCGGCGCTTGATCGAATCGAGTCACGACCTTTCCGACGGTGGATTAGCGGTTGCGGTCGCCGAATGCGCATTCGGCAGCGACTTTGGCGCAGACATCAATCTTACGCCATTATGCCGGCGCCTCAGCGTTCCGGCAGCCTTGTTCTCGGAATCCCATTCTCGCTTTCTCGTGACCGCGCGACCTGAGCTTCAAGCCGATTTCGAGTCGCTGTTCGGCGGCATGGCGACACGCCTGGGATACGTGACGACCGAGACGAATGTGAACATCGTAAATGGCAGCCAACGGTTTATCAATCTTCCCGTTAAAACGCTGCTGGAAGCGTGGAAGAACGGTTTAATATGGTAGAATTCCTTTGAAACTACAAGGATAACTCATAAGCAAGGATTTGTAATCCCTGGTTATGTGAAATCCTTGTAGTTTCGGTGTGCCGGGTGAGCTTATGCTCATGACATCTCCTATGAAACAGGTTAAAGCTCTCATTATCACCGGCTTCGGCATTAACTGCGAAGAAGAAATGGCGGCAGCCTACCGCCTGGCAGGAGCGGAGGCCGCGATTGTTCATATAAATGACATTCTTGTGGACGGCTTTTCGATTCATGCTTTCGATATTCTCAACTTTCCGGGTGGATTCTCGTTTGGCGACGACATTGCCTCCGGCAAAGTTATGGCAAACAAAGTTCGCTACAAAATGCTGCCATCCGGGCAGACATTCCTTGATGATATCCGGAAATTTCTCGCAGAGGGGAAGTGTATTCTCGGCGTCTGCAACGGATTTCAGATTCTGGTCAAAATGGGTTTGCTGCCGAATATTGCAGGCGATCTCACGCAGGAGGTCACGCTGACGCGCAACGTATCGGGTAAATTTGAAGACCGCTGGTGCCGCTGCAAAGTGACGCCGAATGCAAACACACCCTTTTTGAAAGGCCTTGAAACGCTTTACCTGCCGGTCAGACATGGCGAGGGGCAATTGATTATCAAAGACAACGCCGTGCGGCAAGGGATTCTCGATAAGACGCTGAATTGCCTCAGTTATGCCGACGAGCAGGACAATCCGACTGCTGATTATCCCGCAAATCCGAACGGTTCTGACCTGAATTGCGCGGGGTTAGCCGACCCGACCGGCCAGATTTTCGGTCTGATGCCGCACCCGGAAGCCTGTTTGTCGCTTTACAACCGTCCGGACTGGGCGCGGCTGAAACGCGAGCAGCCGGACATTTCCGAAGCCGGCGACGGCCTCAAGATTTTCAAAAATATCGTCGCGCATATCCGAACGCGATCACAAAGGAATCGGCCATAGAAACCGGGTTTTTTGATGAACATGAAGAAAATAATCCGGTAAAAAACCTCCCCCCGGCCCCCTCCGAAGGAGCAGGGCTGTTAAGTTCTACCCCCTCAGTCCCCCGCAAGCGGGGGAAGGCGATCCGTTTCCCCCCGCTTGCGGGGGGATTGAGGGGGGTACACAGGTTCTCTCTGCGAGAACTTAACAGCCCTGCCTCCGAAGGAGGGGGAGAAACTCCCCTCCCCTTTGGGGAGGGGCCGGGGGTGGGGTCGAAAGGGCGATGACCGAATTCATTATTTCATGTTCATGAAAAAACCCGGTTTCTTACACGCACGAATGAAAATTTCATTTACATGGGAGGAAAACGCATGAACTGTTTACTCAACTTTTCAACGCCGCAATTGCAAAAAATCCACACCGGGAAAGTGCGCGACAGCGTGAAAATAGACGAGCATTCCCGCCTGATCGTCGTCACTGATCGGCTTTCCGCCTTCGACCGCGTGCTGAAAACGCCGATTCCGCACAAAGGCGCGGTCTTAAACGGGATTTCAAATTTCTGGTTTGAAAAGACGAAGCATCTTATTGAGAATCATTTTTTAAAAGCGATTGATCCGAATATGACGGTGGTGCGAGAGGCCGCGCCGATTCGCGTGGAAATGGTGGTGCGCGGCTATTTGACCGGCTCGATGTGGCGCGGGTACAAAGAGGGTAAACGCGAATTTTCCGGAGTCCGGGTATCTGACGGCATGACGCGCAATCAAAAATTTACGCAGCCGCTGGTCACGCCGACCACCAAAGAAAAAAACGACCGGGAGATCAGTCCGGCAGACCTGGTGCGCGAAGGCTGGACCGATCAAGAGACCTATGCCAAAATGGAAACAATCGCGCTGGAACTGTTCAACTTTGGAACGCGCTACCTTGAAGAACGCGAAATCGTGTTAGTGGATACCAAATATGAATTTGGCGTGATGAACGGTGAAATTATCCTGATTGACGAAATTCACACCCCCGATTCTTCCCGCTTCTGGCGACTGAAAGACTATCATGAACACCACGAAAATGTCGAGCAGATTGATAAAGAATACGTCCGGCAATGGCTTTTACATCATCAGATCAAGCATGAATACCCTGAAACGCTCCCGGAGGACGTGGTACAAGAAACGAGCCGGCGGTATCTGGAAATTTTCGAAATGATCACAGGACGTGCATTAGATGTCGGCAATATGCCGTCAATCAATGCCAGAATCTGCCAGAATCTTGTCAAAGAAGGGATGATTAAAGACGGTTATATCGCGATTGTGATGGGTTCGCCGTCGGATCTGGAACATTGCCAAAAAATTGCGACTTATATCAAAAAATACGATATTATGACCGATTTGCGCGTGGTCTCAGCCCATAAAAACGGCGAAGACATCGCCGCGCTGGCCCAGGAATACAACACGTCAATCGAACCGGGTGCCGTGATTGCCGTCGCCGGACGCTCGAACGGTCTCGGCGGCGCATTGGCGGCCAATCTGAATATCCCGGTTATGAGCTGCCCGCCTTTCAAAGATACGGCGGATATGCTGACAAATGTGAATTCTTCGTTGATGATGCCGTCGCAAACGCCCGCAACAACGGTTGTACATCCCGACAACGCGGCGTATGCCGCGCTGCGCAGCCTCAATTTGTATCGTTTGCGCGAAATGTTCTCACAAGAAATCGTTGAGATGAAAATGGCGCTCAACAAAGCGGATCAAGAAATCCGAGGACGTTAAAGTTAAAGCATCAATGCCCAGGCTCAAAGCTAAAGCAGGCTAATGAAGATTAAGAGAATAATTCGGTAACGCTCTTTGCCCTGAAAGGGCAGGGGGGTAAAGCCAGAGGTTTCAACCTCTGGGACGGGGGAAATCCTTTTCTCGCCCTGAAAGGGCGATGGACATTCCGTCACCCTTTCAGGGCGGAGAATGAGGGGGTTCCGGCGTCCAGAGGATGAATCCTCTGGCTGTATCCCCCTGCCCTTTCAGGGCAAAGAACATTACCGGATGAAATTTTTAATGTTCATTAGCGTTCTTGAGCTTTGAGGCTGGCGATTGATCGCCAGAACTAATGTATGATGAAACTTGCAATCCTTGGCTCAGGCGGGCGCGAACATGCGCTGGCCTGGAAATTTGCACAAAGCCTGCCGCAAGCAGATATTTTCGTCTTGCCGGGCAACGGCGGAATTCCAAACAGCATTTCGATTGACTGCATGGATTTTCCCGGAATTCGGCAATTTTGCCGCGAACGCGACATTCGTTTGATTTTTGTCGGACCCGAAGCGCCGTTAGTCGCAGGAATTACCGATTTTTTTGCGGAAAGCGGTATCAAGGTGTTTGGCCCTGTAAAACAAGCAGCGATGTTGGAAGGTTCAAAAATTTTTGCCAAGCAATTTATGGCGAAATATGGCGTCGCCACGGCTGATTTCCGGATCTTTGAAGGCGATTCGCAGACGGCGGCGCATGACTGTATCCGGAAATTCGGCGGCGATGTCGTGATGAAATACGACGGACTGGCAGCCGGAAAAGGGGTGTATGTCTGTTCTGGCGAACAAGAGGCTTTGACCGCCTTACAGGATTTACACACGCAATACGGCGCGAACGCTCGATTTCTGATTGAGAAGAAATTACGCGGCGCAGAAATTTCGATGATCGGCTTTACGGACGGACAGGATATCCGTATGTTGATGCCGTCGCAAGATCATAAGCAGCTATACGACGGCGATACCGGCCCGAATACCGGCGGCATGGGCGCCTACTGTCCGCCGACGTTTTATAACGATGCGCTGATGGCGAGCATGATGGACACGATCGTGACGCCGACCCTGAAGGGCTTGCAAGGTGAACGGCTCGATTTCACAGGCGTCATTTATTTCGGAATCATGCTGACTGACGAGGGGCCGCAACTGCTGGAATATAACGTCCGACTCGGCGATCCGGAAACCGAAGTGATTCTCCCGGCCATGAAAAGCGATTTGCTGCAACTCGTGCTGGCCTGCTTCAACGGCACGCTGGCAGACTATCGTATGGAATATCATGACGGTTATTTTGTGGATGTTGTCCTGGCGTCCGGCGGTTATCCGAAAAATTACGTCAAAGGCTATGAGATTCACCATCTCGATCAGATCGCCCCTGATGTGCTGGTGTTTCATGCCGGAACGACGCGCAAAGATGGCAAGATCGTCACTTCCGGCGGGCGCGTGTTGAATGTCGCCGCCCATGGCAGCAACCTTGCGGAGACAATTGACAAGGTCTATCAGGAATGCCGCAAGATTCACTTTACTGACATCTATTATCGAACTGACATTGCGAAACGGGATGCATCATGAAACAACGGATTGCGATTTTTATCTCAGGCCGGGGCAGCAATCTGGAAGCGATCCTGAAGCAAGCGCAAAGCGGCATTCTGGCCGATTGCTGCGAGGTTGTTTTGGTGTTTGCGAACACCAGAGAGGCCGATGGCCTGCAAATTGCCCGGCAGCTTGGCGTACCGACTGCGACCATCGAATCAAAAGGCAAAAAACGAGCGATCTTCGATCAAGAGATCTTAACGCTGCTTGAACCGCTTTCCCTTGATTACCTGGTGCTGGCGGGCTACATGCGCATTCTCTCGCCCGCTGTAATCGAGCGCTACCGTCATCGCATTATCAACATTCATCCGGCCGATACCAGAGCCTATCAGGGCATGCACGGCTATGAATGGGCGTTTGAGCAGCGCTTGGAACAGACAACAATTAGCGTGCACCTTGTGGATGAAGGCGTGGACACGGGCCGCATTCTCGCGCAGCGCGAAGTCGATCTGCGCGGCGCGGCCACGCTTGCAGAAGTCAAAGCGCGCGGATTACGAGTTGAACATACGCTGTACAGCGAAACACTGCGCGACGTATTTACTCGAATGATAGTCATTTAATAGAAAAGCAGATACGAGCATGACACAGACTGTTGTATAGTGATCCTACGTCAGCTGTGACGCCCAGGAGTGCAAGCTTATGAAGATGAAGAAAATATAATTCGGTAAGGTTTTTTACCCTGAAAGGGTAGAGGAATACAGCCAGAGGTTTCAACCTCTGGAGCGGGGAAATCCTCCTCTCCTCGCCCTGAAGGGGCGATGGTGCGCGTAGGACGCCTGGCGTGGGGAATTCCGGCAAAGAACGTTACCGAATGAAATTTTTCATCTTCATTGGCTTGCAGACGGCAAACTGAAGTTTGCCCTCCTGAAACGGTGACATATATGTCTATATGTCATGCTCGATCCGCTGTTCGTTTGAAACGCTATGTGCGGAATAGTCGGGTTTTATGGACGCAATCAGGTTGTGTACGATCTGGTCGCCGGTTTGACGGCCTTACAGCACCGTGGGCAGGATTCTGCCGGAGTGGTGACGTTCGAAGAGATGTTTCATGTCAAAAAAGGGTTAGGATTGGTCGCAAACGTTTTCCGAGAAAAAAACCTGGAACGGCTGCGAGGAAATATGGGAATCGGCCATGCCCGTTACACAACGCAGGGGACGAACGAGCTTGTGAACGTGCAGCCCTTTGCGGTCAACTATCCTTTTGGCCTCGCAATGGTGCATAACGGCAATGTCATCAATTTTAAAGAATTACGCAAAACGCTCTATGAAGATCATCATCGTTTGTTAGAAACCTCCAATGATCTGGAATTATTACTCTACACATTGGCCGCAGAATTAGAGCAAAAAGACCTGAAACATCTTTCTGTTGACGATATTTTTGAATCTGTCGAAGCGACGCAAAAAAAGGTTCATGGCGCGTATTCCACAATAACCATGATCGCGAATCGCGGCTTTTTGGTGTTCAACGATCCCTATGGCATCCGTCCGTTAGTGATGGGACAGCGCAAAGATCGGGATGGCATCACCTACGGATTCGCTTCAGAATCGACCTGCTTTGATTATTTAGGGTACGATACGGTCAGCGATCTTCAACCGGGTGAAACCGTGTTTATTGACGCGCAACATCAGGTGCACCGCCGGACAACATGTCTGGAAGGCAAAGCGTTCTGCGTCTTTGAATACATTTATTTTGCCCGTGAAGACTCGATGATGCATCACCGCCTGGTGGCAAGTGAACGAGTGCGGATGGGGAAAAAATTAGCGGAAACAGTCAAACTGTCCGGGTTGGATCCGGATATTATTATTGACGTGCCGTCCTCTGCGTATTTTTTTGCCTCATCCCTCGCGGAAGAAATGAAGATTCCGTACCGGCGCGGCCTGGCAAAAAACAATCATATCGGCCGCAGCTTTATTTCACCGACCCAGCAAGAACGCGAAGATGTTGTCCGCCACAAACTCAATCCGATCAAAGAAATTATTCGCGGGAAAAAAGTCGCGGTTGTAGATGATTCGATTGTACGCGGCACGACCTCAAAACGGATTATCAGGCTGCTGCGCAGCGCCGGGGCGGAAAAAGTCTATTTCATTTCTGCTGCTCCGCCAATCAAACACCCCTGCATCTACGGCATTGACATGGCGATCAGCGCGGATCTCATTGCCACGAAAATGTCGAATGTCGAAGAGATTGCCCGCTATCTCGAAGCGGATGCGCTGATTTATCAACCGTTGGAAAATCTGCAATCCCTGTACCCAGAGTGTTCGATGTGTTATGCGTGCTTCGGAGGAACATATCCGACAGGACATTGCAAAGAAGAATTAGCCCAGATTGAACAGGAACGGGTTGCGTCGCAAAAATGATTACAACGGTAATTTCCTCAATAAGTTCTTCGAGAATCAGGAGTGGTAATTCTTAGAGAACCCCAAAATACCTGCTCTGGCAGAATTTCTTTGTAAACAAGAACTTGACAGAATCGTGGATAAGCCAGTAATGGAATAAGTGTATGAGAAAGGTATTTGCAAAAAAAACCGGGTTTTTTCAAAAAACCCGGTTTTTAGGTGTGTAAGCATGATATTGGCAGAAAAACCGGGATTTTTTCAAAAACCCGATTTTAAAAAATGAAGGAGAAACTATGCAGAATTTTACTTTTCAGAATGCGACGAAAATTATTTTTGGGAAAGACACCGAAACTGCGGTGGGTAAAGAAGTCCGGGCCTTCACAAACAAGGTGCTTTTGCACTATGGCGGCGGCAGTATCAAAAAAAGCGGCTTATATGATCGGGTGTGCGCTTCGTTAAAAGAAGCCGGCGTCGCCTGGGTCGAATTGTCTGGCGTACAGCCGAACCCGCGTCTCAGTCTGGTTCAGGAAGGAATCGAACTCTGCCGGAAAGAGCAGATTGGCTTTATCCTGGCCGTCGGCGGCGGCAGCACGATTGATTCATCAAAAGCGATTGCCGTGGGTGTGCCGTATCAGGGCGATGTGTGGGATTTCTTTGAAAAGAAAACCGAGATTACCCAGGCGTTACCCGTTGGCGTGGTGCTGACCATTCCGGCCGCGGGCAGCGAATCGAGTAACAGCGCGGTGGTCACAAAAGAAGAAGGCTGGTATAAAAAGGATATTGGCACGGAACTGATCCGCCCTAAATTTGCAATTATGAACCCGGCGTTGACCCTGACGCTCTCGGTGGAACAGACTATGATCGGCATCGCCGATATTATTGCGCACATGACCGAACGCTATTTCACTCAGGTACCCCATGTTGAAATGACCGATCGTTTACTTGAGGCCAATATCAAAACCGTCATGCACAACGCGTATATCCTCCATGCTGACCCGCAGAATTATGACGCCCGCGCGGAAATTATGTGGGCCGGCACCTTAGCCCATAACGATCTGCTCTCTACCGGCAGAATCGGCGATTGGGCTTCACACATGATCGAACATGAATTGAGCGGCATTTACGACGTGGCTCACGGCGCGGGTCTGGCGACCGTAATTCCGGCCTGGATGCAGTATGTGTATCAAGAAAACATCAATAAATTTGCTCAGTTTGCGAATCGGGTGTTCGGCGTGGAGCCGGATTTTGAGGCCCCATATTTGACAGCCCTGGAAGGCATCAAACGCTTCAAACATTTCTATCACAGCCTGGGACTGCCGGTCAGTTTAAAAGACTTAGGCGTACCGGAGGATCGCCTGGAAGAAATGGCGGCCAAGTGTACGGCCAAAGGCCCGGTCGGGAATTTTAAGAAACTCTCCAAACAGGACGTGGTGAACATCTACAAACTCGCAAAGTAGTCAATAACTTGGACAGTTTTCGTGTTACCCTCTTTTAGCCCCAGTAAACGGCAGGGCTGTGAAGTTCTTTGCTGCTCAGGAGTGCAAACGAGCGTTTGCTTCGCGGCTTTGCCGCGACAATTTGACAGGGCTTCGCCCTGGTGCAAACGCTCGTTTGCACTCCTTGTACACGATTTCAGCAATCACTATACACGAGAAACCAGGTTTTTTTCTTAAAAACCTGGTTTCTTTGCCGCGCGCCTTATGTATCCATCAATTGCTCTCACTCAGGAGAGGCGGCCGCGATATATTCCTGCAAAAATTGCTCGTACGGCAGGGTCTTTTCCAGTTCTTGCAAGGCTTCTTCATACTGGGAAAGATACAGCGCCGCGCTGCGCTGAGAAAACACTGTATAATTCGCGGTGGCAGGTTCCGGAAGCGGCAAAAAACGCACCTGGGTGTCATCATAGCCATTTCTGTAAGCCTCGAATTGAATGACCGCCAAATCCGGCACATACACAGCATCAACACGTCCTGCAACAAGTTTCTTTAAATTTTGGAGGATTGGCGTATTTCCGGACACCGGATCAAACTTGAGTCGTTCATCTTGCATAAACGGGGAAAGGTAGCCGCGCGCAAGCATCCCGATTCGCAAAGGAAGCAGGTCGTCAATAGCAGAGATACTCTGTAAAGAAGAGGAGGCTGCCACCGCCACCCCTGATTGCCCCATATAATACGGCGCATCCGGATAACGGAACAGACTCTCCCGTTCAGGGTTTTTCGCCAGAAACAGAATAGCGTCAAGCATATCCTTTTCTAATTCCTCAACTAATCGGGCTAAGGGCAGCTCTTGAAAACGGACATCGTCGATCCCCATCGCTTTCGTAAGCTGTAAAAAATATTCTACGGCGGCCCCACCATTGTTTCCGGGCGATTCCACAATTGTATGCGGCTCAATCGTAAAAAACCCGACGCGCAGGGTTTGGGCATCACTGCTGTAAGCACCGCTCACAACGAACATCAATACGACCAGGCCAATCACAAAATGTTTTCTTCTTTGTGTAAATTGCATAATAATCTCCTTAAGGTTTAAGTGTTTTAGTGTTTCCCCCTATCAACCAGCAACGTTCCGCCTGCGCCGATATTGGTGGGCGAATTTTCTTTAATCAGCACAATAAAGGCCTCTTTGGGAATCCGGTCGTCAAAGGTTTCGGTCGCAGCATCCGTCAGCTTCTGCGCGAGCGTACGTTTAAGCTCAAGATTCTCAATGATTGGCCCTTCAAAAGTAATCACTGGCATAACATTTCACCTCCTTTTATATTTACAGAGGAATATATTTGATTTGATAGTGTTGGCTTGTAGCTGACGAAGACGTTTGACCAGATCAGAAGGGTTACTGTCCTGGGACTGCGCAGCCTCATCCGTATAGGTACGCCAATTTTGAAGATACTTCTCAATCTGAGATTTATTGCACAAATAATAGGTAATGGTCACATAAACCTGTTCGAGCGAAAGACTGCGATAACGCACAGCGATTTCTTCAGGACTTGCTCCTTCAAGATAGTCTTCCAACACGGTTTCGATCCCGATGCGGGTGCCTTTGATGCGGATGTCATCAGGACTGATAAAATCAAAATAGTCTTCTAATACCATAGTGCCAAACTCCTTTGATGAACATTAAAAAATTAATTCGGTAACGTTCTTTGCCCTGAAAGGGCGGCGGAATGCCCATCGCCCCTTCAGGGCGAGGAAAGGGGGATTTCCCCCGTCCCAGAGGTTGAAACCTCTGGCTGTATCCCCCTGCCCTTTCAGGGCAAAGAACGTGGCCGAATTAATTTCTTAATCTTCATCAAAGGATGTATTAAAGTTGAGCTTCTCCGTTTTCTTGTAGGAGAGCATTCAGCAACGTTTTTGAAAAATAGCGTTTATTACTTAATAATTGCAGGAAGAGAGGGCGTAATTCCCGGATTTTCCCGACTTTTTTTGCTTTGATCAGGATCGCAAGGGTACCGATGCAATTGACATCTAACGTCTCCGCAATCTCTCTGGCGCGTTTATCATCAATTAACAAAAAGTTCGCCTGGAGTTCCTGGTACAATTGAATTGCCTCAGCCTCTCCTGTATCCAGAATAAGCCGTAATTCACTCTGATGCGCCACTGCTCTCACATTGTTTTTGAATATCTGTGAAATCGTTGACAGATCCTTTTGATAGGGGTTGACTAACAATTCCTGCCAGACAGTCTGGGGAATATAGACGCTTCGAAAGAATTCCGTCAGCAGGCGCAGTTGATGAAGAATGTCGAGTGAAATAATCGGACTGGTATCAGCAATAAGAAGCGTATCTGGTTCCATGTTATGCCCCTAATTTTTGCAGATCATGATGAACGTCTTCCAGAGTGAGCAGAGAGATCGGGATTTCATGCTCCGAAAGGAAACGTTCAAATTCAAGACGGGTCATGCCCCCTAATCTCGCCGCTTTTCCTAATGTTAATTTTCCCTTACGATACGCTTGAACTGCCAACAGACGCTGCAACTCTCTCTTGAGTTCCATTTCCGGTTCATTTAAGCTGATAAAAATATCTCGGGGAATAGGAATGGTAATTTCTTTTGTTAACATAACTGTTCCTCCTGAACGAATAGGGTGAGTTTCGGCAATTTGTTGATGATGTTCACGGTTGCGAGGCTGACCGTGACGACTTTTTTAATCAGGCGCACGATGTATTCCGGGTCCTCGGGGCGGTTAGGGTCGTTGACAATGCCGCTGCGCGGGTCGGTTTTGACGCGGTACTGGTCAAGCACCCATTCCAGGGCCGAACGATTGCCGAGGCGATACTCAAAGGTTTCCGGCGGAATGCCGGCCAGGGTTAAAAAGTCGTTGTAAATAATTTGAGATTTGTCTTTGCTGAGTTTCATTTTTTCCACGCGCCAGTTCAGCGGCCGGCCAGGATTTTCGATCATCTGTAACGGATATTCGGGCTGCTGCTCATAGTGCACATGTAACTCCGCCAGTTGTTTGCCGGCGTCAGCAAAAGCGCGGAATGCCTCGGCCGGAGTGTCAAAGCTCTGCTTTGACGCGATCTCCGGAGTGCCAAAGCTCTGCTTTGACGCGCCAAAGCAGAGCTTTGGCACTCCGGAGACAAGCGGAATGCGCGGCAGATCCCGTTTCAGGTTGGCGGCGTATTGTTCGCGGTAGTGCGGATGGTGCAGCAGGGCATAGACGTAATAAAAAATATCCCATTTGGTGATGACCTCATCCCCTTGCTCCCCCTCGCCTGATTCAGGAGAGGGGGCAGGGGGAGTGGTCTGATAACGCGCCCGGAACTGCGCTAAGGCCCAATCCGTGATGTTTTCGCGGCGATGGCTGCCATCTTCGTCGTAGGTGTAAAAGGGAAAACATTGAGAATCACCGGTCAAATGTAAATCAGGAAGCACGTTTGTCATCAAACAATGAAAATCTTTCTTACCCCCAAGAGCAACAAGGCAAATCACCAGATTTTCTGTTTCTGTGTCGGGGATTGGAAAAACATGAGGAAATTGATAGACTTCTTCATTCAGAATCCGATCAAAAAACAGAAATTTTCGAGTAAATGGACGATACACACTTTGCCGTATTTTCGTTTCTTCAAATTCTGCAAAGTTTCCCCGTTTTAAATCTAATTTTAAATCGCGGCTCCAGCTAATTTTTGTTTCATCATTGACCACAAAATTATCAACATCCGGTCTTTGAGAAAGACGCTGCCATTTGGCAACATGTTCATTATAGGTTTCAATCATCCGGCTGATATTTTGCGCAAGCTGTTCCTGGTTGAAATTATAGGCCCAGGCATCCCGGCACGTGGCGACCCCTCTGCCGTAATTTTTGAAGATCGTCTGAACCTCCTGAAAGTGAGAAGATTTCGCCTCTTTTGTGCCCATTGGCAGAAAGGCGTCAAAATCCGCGCTCATGCCCTCGGTCAACCAGTTATAATTCTGATCCGGTTGAACTTTTTTGAGAGGAACATTCGTGTAACTTCCGACTTTGTCCAAGAAAGCTTTTTTCTCATCGGCTTGTAAATAGTCATCAACCGAATACAGGTAAATTTCTGTTTGAGAAGTTTGTTCTTTCTTTTTAATAAGGAATGTGACGCCAACCCCTACCCGAATAGTATCATCAAACACATTTCCAGCTTCTTCTCTGCGGCGTTCGCCTGAAGTTCGGGCATTGCCTTTTAAATCGAGATGATAGATTTTCGAAAAATCCTGCATCAAATGCTTTCTCATGCCATCAAAAGCAACGCCGCCAAGAAAGCCATTATTCGTGATAAACGCCACAATCCCTTCCCCATGTTTAAGAATGCGATCCGACGCCCAGCGAAAGGCTTTGACATACACATCGGAAAGCGCGTTTTTGTTTGAGGCGCTCGAATCTCTGGCGTAGGTTTCGGCCACGCGCTGATCCAACGTGGTGTATTTGCGGTTTTTGTTGTTGTCGTTTTCATTGATCTGCCCGGCGTTATAGGGCGGGTTGCCGAGGATCACGAAAATCGGGGCCTTTTTCTGGCGCTGCACGCGCGCGGTGTTTTCTTCGGTAAAGAGCGGCAATTGCCGGTCTTCGGCCAGTTCAAAGGTATCCACAAAACAGACGCCCTCAAAGGGCTTGTATTCGCGGGTCAACTCGTAATATTCGTGCTCGATGTTCATGGAGGCGATGTAATAGGGCAGCAGCATGACTTCGTTGCAGTGCAGTTCCTGCTCGTATTTCTGGCGCAGCGCGGTTTTGTTGATTCTGCGCATCACGTGAATCAGAAAATTGCCGGTGCCCACAAAGGGATCGAGAATATGCACATCCTTGTCAGACAGAGAGCGTCCGAATTCCTGACGCAGAATCTCCTCAATGGAATTCACCATAAAACGCACGACCGGCTGCGGCGTGTAAACAATGCCGTGCGTATCCGCGACTTTGACCGCGTAGCCCTGAAAAAATTTTTCGTAAATCGTGTTTAAAAAGGCTTGTTTCTGGGCAAAATCGTCAATCACAGCCGCAGTGGATTCAATCGAGACGTAAAAGCGGTTGAGTTGTTTCAGAAAATCTTTGGGGCTGAAATGGCGCGAGGTCAGAGCCAGAATCACCTTTTTGATGTCGCGCGCTAAGGCGTTGTGATCCAGAAAATAAGGATTATCAAAGACTTTGCTGAACAGGCGTTCGGTCAGCAGGTGTTGAATCAGCATTTCCTCGACCGCTTGATCCGCGAGATTCGGATTAATCGCCTCGCGGCAGGTGGCAGCAAAATTGCGAAAAGCCTGCACAAAATTCTTGTTCTGTTTGCGCTCCTGCTCGATAATGCGCAGCAATCCGGCCGCTAATTCCGGCACTTTCAGCTTGAACTCTTCCACCGCGCGCTGCCATTCTTCATACGCCGGCGGCTGATACTCGAAAAATGCTCGGAGGACTTCTACCAGGGCTTCAGGCCGCGAAATATCCTGGTCGCAGATTTGCGCTCCCCCCTGCCACAAAATCGCCCGCTGCGGAGCCTGGAACAGAATGTTTTCCTGCGGATAGCCAATTTCGAATTTTTTATAGACCTCTCTGGGCAGGTCATCTTTACTGTCTTTCGCTTCCCAGTAGCCATAGACCAGGTTAAAGCTATCCAGCAGCGCGCCGTCAATGCGCAGGGTTTTCGCGCCGCGCTGCATGGCGTATTGTTCCACCAGGGTCCAGTTGAACTGGCGTCCGCAATGGCGCAGCAAGGCCGCAAAAGCCGGCGACACCGCCCCTTCTTTGTGTTGATCCAACAGGTGCAGTTGCTGCAATTCCTGATAATACGCGCTCACCGCGCTGTGCGTGGGTTTCAGATTCAGTGCATTCATAGAGTATGTTCTTCACTACAGATTGCTCAGATTCTCTGCTCTCTCCGACTTTGCCAAACCAAGAAACCGGGTTTTTCGAAAAACCGGTTTCTGATGGGCAGAAAAATTATTGATGCTTACTTACAAGAAAAATGTAATCAAAATACGCGGAGAATGTCAAGTTTCTTTGTAACTATTTAGCTCATCTTTTCGCTGTAGGCGCTAGAGTATTGTAGCAATGGAAAGAGGCTCGCTCTCCTCTTTCTTCTTCGCCGCAGGCGATCTACAACCGCTGTGCGGTAGGAAAAGGGGGATGGTTTTGACTGAAGTAACCTTGTCAGACAACTCAGACTTGTCCGACAAGGTCCGACAAGTCCTGTGAGTAAGAACTTCTGTCCCAAAGCACTAGTTACGAATAAACAATATCTCCATCTGATCTGAATAAGAAACCAGGTTTCTTGAAAAAACCTGGTTTCTGCATTTTACCGGGAGGTTTACTCTTCTCTGCGGATTGATTGGATGATTTTCACCACAGTTTCGCTCTGGCTTTCGTAAGCCGCCGTGGTGCCTAGACACATGAGGATATAGACTTCCCCTTCTTCAGGGCTAAAGAAAGCAGCCGAGGCGATCGCATCCGCTCCGCTGTCTTTCATGTTTGCTGCGGATTCCGAAAAAGTAAACGGGATACCATTGACTGTCATCTCTTCCCAATCTTCAAAACTTACGTCAGTGACAAATTCAGCGAACATCAGATCAACAGCATCGCCGGCCATTTTTAAATCGTCGACATCATATACCGCCCAGATCGACAGATACACATCCGCCCCATCCTTCGGAACAGCATGCAAAATGCTGATATTGTCTTTTTCCTGCCACTCCCCTTCCCAATTGTCCGGCAGGGTTACAAAAAAGATCGGTGTTCCATCTTCATAGGTATAAGAAAAATCTTGCTGAGCCAATGCAACACTCGCCACACAGAGCATTCCGACAATCAATGCCAACCGCAACATGTTTTTCATACAACGCTTCCTTATAAATGAGAGGAGACAGCTTCGTTAAGAACGACAACCTCTCCCCCTAGTTTTTTGATCGAAATACAAATTTCGACCTGGATATTTCCGGTGATTAACAATGAACTGACAGTAAATGATTTATACTTACTCCAGGCTTTTGTCAATACCTTTCAATAAAAAACTTATCAACCTAGAAATTATCATAAGGGCGCACTCACCCGGCATGATGAAACTACAAGGATGTTGTGTAGGAAGGATTCTCAGAGGCAAAGTTCGGCGCCACGCCGACCAATTTGCCGTCAGGAATCCTTCCTACACAACATCCTTGTAGTTTCAAAGGAGATCCTTTCCATTTCCACAATGTTTATGAGTTTATTCCCTTTGCGTGCCGCAAGATTGCCGCACAATTAATTCTGTGGGCAAAACTATCGAGGCGGGTTGAATATCAGGATGGGCCTTATGCATGGCTAATATATGCAGAGCATATATGCCCATTTGCCTCCGGGGCACCCGCACGGTCGTCAAGGCGGGCTGGATATAGGCGGCAAGTTCGATATCGTCTATACTCACCAGCGCAACATCATTCGGAACGTTCAGCCCTTGTTCATGCAAAGCTTTCAAAACCCCGAACGCGGTTTCATCGCTTGTGGCGAGGAGGGCTGTCGGAGGCGGCATCAGTCGGAACAGAGGGAAGGTCTGCTCATACCCTTGTTCCGGAAAATTCGCGGTCTTTTTCACCAACTGTTCGTCATAAGACAAGCCATGCTGGAACAGGGTCTGCCGATATCCCTCCAACCGTTCGTCCGTGTTGCCGATATAGCCGATGCGCTGATGTCCGAGACTGATAAGATGGTTTACCGCTTTTCGCGCGGCATCAGCCCGATCAAAAATAACGGCCGGAACCCTGGCAATCGTTTGCTCCAGACAGACCACATTCGTAATCCGCTCTAACATGCGCTCTAAGAGGGCCTGGTTTTTCGGATTAGCAGGAGAGAGATCAGGCGCCAGCAGGATCAGCGCGGAAATTTCTTCAGGGTGGACGAGTTCGTTGAATATTCTCGGATCATGGAGTTCCTCAAAAAAATGGAGAAAGCGGATGCGCTGCTCCTGGCGGTAGGCTTCATCGTAAATACCGTACAAAATATCGGCGTAATACGGCCGCAGGAGAATCTCACCTTTGCCGCCCATGACAATGCCGATCTGTCGTGTCGCCGGAGTGTTTCTTGTTTTTAAGTGTTGGGCGTACTTGTTGGGGCGATAGCCCAATTCCTCAATCGCTTTCAGCACCCGCGCACGAGTTTCCGCAGCGACAGGACGCGGACCATTGTTGAGCACATACGACACCACAGCGGTCGAGACCCCCGCCAGGTTCGCAACATCTTCACGTGTGACAGACCGTTGAGGTTGATGCTGTTTGTGGACTTTTTTCATAGGATGATGTTCCGGACAATCGGATGTTAAAATTTGTAAACATCGTCATTCTACTCAAGTAGATGACAAATTCTTTAAAGTCAAGCAAATTTTTTAAAACTTTTACGATGATTTCGGGGCGCTTTGGGAACTACAAGGAGAAAAAATGAGAAAAAGACAGGACTTACGCACGCCCCCCTTTCTCCCCAGGGCTGTTAAGTTCTGGCGATCAATCGCCAGTCTCAAAGCTGAAGCAGGCTGAAGCCCGCTGTAGTGTTCCGAAGGGCGCTTTAGCGTCCTTTCGCTTTGAGGCCGGCCATTGATGGCTGGGCCGTCAGACACGACATGTTCAGAACTTAACAGCCCTGCCCGTTTACGGGGCTGACAGGGGAGGTATGTTGTGCTGATGCCTCGTCCGCCCAGCCATCAATGGCCGGTCTCACAGCTGAAGCAGGCTGAAGCCCGCTCCCAAATTCCACAGGGCGCTTCAGCGTCCTTCAACGTTGAGACTGGCGATTGATCGCCAGGAGACAGGGTACACGAGTTTGCCCCTCACGTTATACCTACCCCTGTCAGCCGCTTGCGGGGGGATTGAGGGGGGGGTATTGCGTAAGTCCTGAAAGATAAAAGAGAATGGCGCTCTGGGACAGAAGTTTTCTTATTAGATTCTTGCCGGGCTTTGTCAGACAAGTCTGAGTTGTCCGACTGGGTTTGTTTAGTATGAACTCCTGCTCTAAAGCAATAGTTTCGATGTTAAGACTTCGTGGAATAGAACTTGAAGTAAAACTCAGCGTGTTCGTGCAAAAAAATTCTTGACAGATTTTCATAATTATCTACTTGAATAGACAATGGCGGTATAAATTAGCAATTCGCTTAATCTCCTGCTAAAAGGAGGTGATCTTGTGGGGTAAAAAGAACGTCAACATTGTGCACGTCACATTTATTGAAACATGAACCTGTATTTTTACAAGGAGGATAACTCTATGTTCAAGGTATCATTCTCATCTACATTCAGCCGTACAGCTTTCACGATGATCGTCGTTATCGCTCTGACAAGCATCATTGCTGGCGAGGTGATTGCCAGGCCTTCCGGAAAAATCGTGGTATGGGGCTGGCAAAGCGCGATTGGAGACGTTATTGTCAATACCGGGATTCTGGATGAATTTAAAGCGGAATATCCTGATGTTGAAGTGGAAATTGTTTACATGGCAAGCGGTGATGTCTATACGCAGCTTCCGCTTGCGCTGACAGCCGGAACCGGAACGGGTGATGTGGTTTTGGTGGAAAACAGCCATTTAGGAGGATTTGTTCACATGGGCGAAGGCGCGGGCTTGCTTGACCTGACGGAAAAAGTGCAGCCCTATCTTGAAATCATGAACGATTACAAATGGCTCGATTACGAATTGAACGGCAAATATTACTGTCTGCCCTGGGATTCAGGCCCGGTCGTGATGTATTATCGCCGCGATATTTTCGAAGCCGCCGGCCTGCCTTCCGAGCCGGAGAAGGTGGATGAATTAGTCGCAACCTGGGATGGGTATTTCGACGCCTGTAACACCATTAAAGAGCAAACCGGCGCGTATTGTTTCTCTCATAATAAAGCCAACAATAACGCCAGATTACTGGAAATAGCCCTCTGGGAACAGGGATTAGGGTATTATGATATCGAAACCGGCGATCTGACCATCAGCAGCGAGGCCAATGTCAAGACCCTGGAAATGCTCGGTCGTTTCTGGAACGCGGATGTGACCTCTGACACGCAGCCCTGGACTGACCCCTGGTACGCAGAATTGGGACAGGCCGAGGAAGGCAAGCCGGTGGCTTCAATTGTTGAGGCTTCCTGGATGGAAGGGCTGTTAAAAGGCTGGATCGCACCAGGTACTGCCGGAAAATGGGGCGTCACTGCTATGCCAGGCATGCCCGGCGGCGTGCGGGCGGCGAATGACGGCGGCTCGGGTTTTATCATTCCTGCTCAGACGAACAATCCCGAGGCGGCCTGGGCCTTTGTCGAGTTTACCCTGGGACGCAAAGAAAGCCAGGTCAAAATGTTTGCAGCCAGCGGCTTAATCCCTTCGCTGGAAACCACCTATGATGACCCGGTATTCAAGGAAGGCGATCCTTTCCTTGCCGATCAGGTGGCTCGCGCAATTTACGTTGACAAAGTCAAACAAATTCCGCGGGCGGGGATTTACGGCCCGAACTACAGGATGATGAATGAAGTGGTTATGCAGGCCGTCCAGAAATATGCGCTCGGTCAGATGAGCGCGGAACAAGCGTTAAAAGAAGCAGAAGAAGAAATCCGGGCGAACCTGGACTAAACGAAAAACCATCATACGGCATTATTCATTGGCTGTTGATCTCTTTCAAAGGAGTGCCAAAGCTCGTCTTTGGCTGTCAAATCCGAGCTTTGACATTCCTGGTCTTGAATATCCATTCAACTGAATAATGCTGTAAGAGGCGGAGTTTCTTTATGACCTCACCCTGCCCTTCGGGGAGGCTGACAGGGGTAGGTATCACGTGAGGGACAAACTCGTGTGCCCTGTCTCCTGGCGATCAATCGCCAGTCTCAACGTTGAAGGACGCTGAAGCGCCCTGTGGAATTTGGGAGCGGGCTTCAGCCTGCTTCAGCTGTGAGACCGGCCATTGATGGCTGGGCGGACAGGCATCAGCACAAAATACCGACCCCTGTCAGCTTCGGGGAGGGGCCAAGTGTCAATCGGACCGATGGGCATGGAGATTCTCTCCGCATCTTCTCCTACGGAGGCATGATGTGCAATGACAACTACAAATAAACACGGACTCTGGCGTGAGATCGTAAAAAACCGCTGGGCTTATCTCTTCATCTCGCCTTTCTATCTTCTCTTCGCAGTGTTTAGTTTAGGCCCGATGCTCTTCTCGATTTATATGAGCATGGCGACGTGGAAAGGTTTGGGACCAATTGAATTTGTCGGCCTGAAAAATTTTACCTATTTATGTAGCGCAGGAGGGAAAGCATTTTGGCAGTCTATTGCCAACGGATTTATCTTATTCTTTATGTACGTCCCTTTGATGACCTTTACCGCAATTGTTCTGGCTGTGATCCTGAATTCTCCCAAAATTCGGGGATTCCGATTTTTCCGAACCCTGATTTTTGCGCCTTATGTCACCTCAATGATTGCGGCCGGCATCACCTTCCGCCTGTTGTTGGAATATCAAGATGGGTTGGTCAATATCCTTTTGGAACTCGTGGGCTTACCGCCTCTCCCCTGGCTGGAAAGCGTCTGGGGTATGCGGGTGTCCGTCTGTTTACTGATTATCTGGGGGTGGCTGGGGTATAATATGGTGATCATGCTGGCGGGGTTACAGACGATTCCTTCGGAATTGACAGAAGCGGCCATGATTGATGGCGCAACCGCGATCCAAACGTTTTTCAAAATTACGATTCCGCTCTTGCGTCCGGTGATCGTGTTCTCAGTGATTCTCTCTACCATCGGAACCTTTGGATTGTTTAACGAAGTCATGGCGATTTCGCGCTATGGTCCTATCGGCGGCCCGCTGCGGGCTACGGTGACTCCGATGGTGCATATTTATCTGACAGCGTTCCGAACGCTGCGGTACGGGCGCGCCTCGGCCATGTCTTATGTGTTTGCCGGACTCATTTTTATTTTCACCACGCTGCAGCACAAATATGCCGGACGCGAAGACTGAGGCCTCAGGGTCTCGCATATTTCTACTTTGTTAGATTCGAAAATATGGCTCTTTGATAATTCCCGTGACGTGTCACAAAACTGCCCCAGGAGTCGCAAAGCTCGTCTTTGCCACTCCTGAGCACGGCAATTATCAGAGCACTAAAAAACATGCGTTCAATCAGTACGAAAATCATCATCTATGCGTTCCTGATCGCCATTTCAATTTTTATGATCTGGCCCTTTGTCTGGATGTTCAGCACCTCGTTTAAACCGGCAGAGGAAATCTTCAAGAGTCCTCCTATTTTGATTTCTTCCAGCATGACGTTGGATGGCTATCGTTATATCCTCCGGAATCGTGTGCTTCGAATCGCGTGGAATACCTTTTTTGTCGCGTGTTCATTTACAGCCCTGTCGCTGTTTTTTTGTACGCTCGGCGGCTATGGATTTGCCAAATACCGGTTTCCGGGACGTGCAGGACTGTTCTCGTTTCTGCTGGCAACAATGGTCATTCCGCCGGCCGTGATGATTGTGCCAACTTACGTGCTGATGGTCAAAATCAATTGGGTGAATACCTTCTGGCCGCTTATTATCCCCGGTACGGCCAATGCGTTCGGCATCTTTTTCATGCGCCAATATATCAGCACGGTTCCGGACGAAATCATTGATGCGGCGCGCATGGATGGGGCGAGTGAATTTGGGGTGTTCTGGCGCTGTATCTTGCCGATCTGTTCCCCCGGTTTGGTGACATTGGGATTGATTTTCTTTATGTCTTCCTGGAATAACTTTTTGCTGCCATCGATCTATTTGAAATCCCCGGAAAAATACACACTCCCGCTTATGATGATGCAGGTACAAGGACCGGCCGGCTATACGCTGTATCGGGAATTGATGGGGATTGGGGTCGTGAGCGTGGTACCTTTACTCGTCCTCTTTTTACTTTTTCAACGTCGTTTTGCAGAAGGGATCGCCGCCGGAGCCGTCAAAGCGTGAGATAGAAAAACAGAGAACCACTGTTCTTTCAACGAACAGAAGCGTTTGCAGGAGCGCAAAGGAGCCTTTGCGTCAACGCGAAGCGTTGAAATAGCGGAATCGAAGATTCCGCAGCAAACGCTAGTTTGCACTCCTGCAAACGCTGGTTTGCACTCCTGTTACTCGTCAATTAAACTTTGAAAGAAGATTATCTAATCAAGGAGATTTTATGAGCATGAGCTATCCCCCAATTCATCCCCAATGCTCTCACTTCTTGCACGGGGCCGATTATAATCCTGATCAATGGATCGCGACGCCGGAAATCTGGACTGAGGATTTGCGTTTGATGAAGCTGGCGCACTGCAACGTCATGGCGGTCGGAATTTTTGCCTGGGCAGCTCTTGAACCTGAAGAAGGCCGGTTTGACTTCGGCTGGCTTGACAGGATCATGGACATGCTCGCTGAAAACAGGATGTATGCCATTCTGGCCACGCCAACCGGAGCACGACCGGCCTGGATGTCGCAAAAATATCCTGAAGTCCTGCGCGTGCAGGCGAATCGGGTCAGAAACCTGCACGGATTCCGACACAATCATTGTTTTAGCTCCCCGGTTTATCGCAAAAAGTGTCAGATCATCAATCGCCAACTCGCGGAGCGTTATAAAGATCATCCGGCTCTGGTGCTGTGGCATGTCTCAAATGAGTATGGCGGCGCGTGTCATTGTGATCTCTGTCAAAATGCCTTTCGTCGCTGGCTGCGCGAGCGATATGACGACAACCTTGACAGGCTCAATCACGCCTGGTGGACAGGGTTTTGGAGTCACACTTTCACAGATTGGCCGCAAATAGAGTCGCCTGCGCCGCATGGGGAATTGGGAGTACATGGCCTTAATCTGGACTGGAAACGTTTTGTGACAGATCAAACGATTGATTTCATGCTGCATGAAATCGCGCCATTGCGAGCCATCACGCCCGATATTCCTGTCACCACCAATTTTCATGGGGACCTCTCGGATTTGAATTATTGGACATTTGCGCCGCACCTTGACGTGATCTCGTGGAATCTTTACCCGCGTTGGCATAGCCCGGAAGATCCTGTCAATGTCGCCTGCAGCGCGGCGTTTACCTATGACCTCAATCGCGCTTTGAAACAAGGCAAGCCGTTTATGTTGATGGAAAGCACGCCCAGCGTGACCAACTGGCAGCCGGTCGCTAAACTCAAACGACCTGGGATGCATCTGTTAACCTCCCTGCAAGCTGTGGCGCATGGGGCGGATACAGTGCAGTATTTTCAGTGGCGCAAGAGTCGCGGCTCATCGGAAAAGTTTCATGGCGCAGTCGTTGACCATTGCGGTCACGAAAAGACGCGGGTCTTTCAAGAAGTTGTCCGGGTCGGGCAGGTGCTGGAAAAACTTGATCCGGTGCGTGGAACCAGTGTGACGCCTGAAGTCGCGATTATATTTGACTGGGAGAATCGCTGGGCTATTGAAGACGCTGATGGCCCGCGTCAGGAGAAAAAAGATTATCTGGAAACCTGCATTCGCCATTATCGAGCGTTTTGGGCCAGGGGCATCCCGGTTGACATTGTTGCTATGGATATTGATTTTTCAAACTACAAACTACTGATTGCCCCGATGCTTTATATGGTTCGCTCCGGCGTCGCTGAGCGAATTGAACGGTTCGCCGCCTTCGGGGGAACGTTTGTGACCACCTACTGGAGTGGGATTGTGGATGAACACGATCTCTGCTTTCTGGGGGGATTTCCCGGCCCGCTGCGCAAAGTACTGGGAATCTGGTCGGAAGAGCTTGATGCGTTATATGATGATGAAACCAATTCGATTGTGTTCCATGAAGGCAATCCTCTGGAATTAACGGGAGAGTACGAAGCTGCGGTGTTCTGCGACCTGATTCATACGGAGACCGCGCATATTCTGGCAGCGTATCAAGATGATTTTTATCGCGGACGGCCGGCTCTGACGGTCAATTCCTTTGGTCAGGGTGCAGCGTATTATATTGCCTCCCGGAACGAGGACCGCTTTCTCTATGACTTTTATGGCGCGCTTATCGCGCGCATCGGCGTAAAGCAAGCTTTAGAAACAGAACTTCCCGACGGCGTCACGATCCAGAGGCGTACAGACGGAAACAAGGACTTCCTGTTTTTCCTCAATTTTTTAGGGCAGGAACAGACGATCGAGCTCAGGGATACGGTCTTGACAGATATGCTCAGCGGCGAGACGCTCAGCGCAAAGATGATCCTGCCTCCTTATGGAGTGAAAATCGGAGAAAGGGCGACTTTTGCATGATTACAAACAGGTTCGGAGTGTCACAAAAACCAGGTTTCTTGAAAAAACCTGGTTTTTAATCCTGACGTCGTTCTGTTTTCAATCGGCAGCTTCCACCATTTGCCGCGCTTCTTTTTGGGCCTTTTTCTTGGTCAAGGAGGCTTCAAAGATGGAATAGATCACCGGAATAAACACCAGCGTAATCAACGTTGAACTGAGCAAACCGCCGATCACGGCGCGCGCCAGCGGCGACTGGGCTTCCGAACCTTCACCTATCCCGATGGCCAAAGGCGACAGCGCTAACATTGTGGTCAGCGAGGTCATGAGAATCGGGCGCAGGCGGTGTTTGCCGGCTTCTTCAATCGCTTCACGCAGCGGAAGGCCGTCTCTCCGGCGCAGCAGATTGATATGATCTACCAGCAGAATAGCATTATTGACTACAATGCCCCCTAACATAATACAGCCGATGTAGGATTGCACATTAAATGTGGTACGCGTGAGGAAGAGTATCAGCACCACGCCGATAATTGCCAGCGGTACGGCAAACATCACCACGAGCGGATCGCGCAGCGACTCATACAGGCAGGCCATAACCATATACACCAGCATCAGAGCCAAAATCAGACTTAATAATAATTCGTTAAAGGCTTCACGCTGTTCTTCGACATCCCCGCCAAAATTGAGCGTAAAATTGCGAGGCGCAGGGATGGATTTCAATTGTTCGCGAATATCCGCGACAATATGCCCCATATCGCGACCGCTGATATTAACGGAAATCGTCACAATCCGTTCCTGGTTCTTACGCTCAATGTTTGTCGGGCCGGTCTGAGAAGCCACGCGCACGACATTGCGCAGCACGACAGACTGTCCGGCGGCATTCGTGAGCGTCAGATTTAACAAATCATGCAATTCCATTCTTTCGGCATCTTTGACTTTGACGCGAATCGGATATTCATCGCCTTGTTCGCGAAAATAGGTCGCAATCGTGCCTTGCATCACGGTTTTGAGCATGTTAGCAATCTGAGAGACCGTCAGGTTCATATCGGCCGCTTTGTCGCGGTCAATCAGAATCAGATTTTCCGGGCTGCCGGAATCGCGGCTGATGCGAATATCCGTCACCCCATCGATCTCTCTGATCGCATGGCGAATTTGTTCGGCCAATCGGTCAGCGGTCTGTAAATCATACCCCAGAATTTCAAGCTGAATCCGTTCCGTGCTTCCTCCGCCGCGCATGAGAAACATGCCCTGTCCGGCCCGGGTGCGAATACTGACCCCGGGAATATTACTAAGCTGCCGACGCAGCGTTGCGGCAATTTCTTCGCTCGAACGAGAGCGTTCTTTGGCCGGAACCAGGGTTAGACGAATATCGCCGGTGCGCGATCCTCCCCAACCGCCGCCAATAGATGCGAGCCATTTTTCAACCTCTGGCACTGTCTGGATGACACGCGCTTCAATCGGACGCATGATCTCATCAAACACGTCAAGGCGGGTTCCGGTTTCGGCTTCAACAGTTACGCGCACTTCACCTTCATCAGTAGCAGGCATGAATTCAAAACCAACCAGGGGGATCAGCAGCAAACTGCCTCCAATCATCAGGATTGCGAGGAAAATGACCAGAATACGATGGTTTAAGGCAATATCCAGGAAGTGGCTGTAGCCATTCTCAATCCGTTGAAAAAGCCTTTCACTGGCGCGATAGATACGATGCTGTTTGGAATTCCCATTGTCCAGAGAAACCGGTTGGTGCAAATGCGCCGCGAGCATCGGCACTAAGGTAAGGGAGACAAACAAAGCGCATAACAGCGCAAAACTGATCACAAACGCTAATTGCTTAAACATCACGCCTACCATGCCGCGCATAAAAACCAGGGGCAGAAACACCGCCAGCGTGGTCAGGGTGCCGGCAATAATCGCTGCGGTCACTTCTTCGCTGCCATCCACAGCGGCCGCGATACCCGTGCGCCCGCTTTCCCGCAGGCGCGTAATATTTTCCAGCACCACAATGGCGCTATCCACCATCATCCCGATTCCCAGAGCTAATCCCCCTAAAGACATGATATTGAGGGTAAAACCGTAGAAATACATCAGTGTAAAGGTACTGAGAATCGAAATCGGAATCGCCGTCGCAATCACAAAGGTACTGGGGAGATTGCGCAGAAAAAAGAATAACACGAAGATTGCTAAAATTCCGCCGTACAGAGCGGATGTGCCGACATTGGAGATGGACCGTTCAATATAGGTGGCCGTATTGGCAATTGGCATAAGTTGAATTTGCGGGATATCCAGGTTGACGCGCTCAATTTCGCGCAAGACATTTTTCGCCACTTGCACGGTATTGGTGCCGGATTGCTTGGAGACCGAAATGTTGATTCCCGGTTTTCCATTAATCCTGATAATTCGAGTCACTCTGGCGGTCGTATCTTCGACGCTGGCAATTTCGCCCAGCCTGATAGGTGCGCCCTGGCGCATAGCAACCACCGTGTTCCGCAATTCTTCAAGGCTGGTATATTCCCCTGGAGTCCGCACGGTAATTTCCACGTTTCCTCGTTCGATCGTCCCGCCCGGTACATTTTGATTGGCAGCCTTCAGAGCGGAAATTATCTGATCGAGAGACAGGCCCAGGGCATTGATTTCATCCGCCAGAAAGTTGACATGAATTTCTCGTTCGTAGCCGCCAAACACATCCAATGACGCGACCCCCGGAATGCGCTCGATCCGGGTTTTCACCTGATCTTCTACGATATTCCGCATTTCAGTGGGATCAAGATTCCCGGACGCGCCCAGGATCAAAATCGGAAAGGCCGAGGGGTCAAACTTACGCAGGCTCGGACGGTCCGCGTCGTCAGGCAAGCGACTGATCACGCGGTCGAGCCGGTCGCGAATATCATCGGCGGCCTCACCGAGATCCGTGCCCCAGGCAAAACTGACGCGCACCGTGCTGCGGCCTTCCGAGGAAGTCGAGGTGACTTCTTCCACTCCGGCTACCGCGCTCATGGCTTCTTCTATCGGGCGCGTAATCAATTGCTCAATCTCCTGGGGCGCAACGTTGCCATAAGAGGTAGAAATCGACAAGACCGGGTAGGTCATATCTGGCATTAAATCGATTGGTAAACGACTCAACGAAATTACGCCCAGAATAATGAGAATGAGCATAATCATCGTGGTAAACACCGGACGGTGCACGGAAAATCGTGATATTTTCATGCATTTCAATCCTATCGTAAATAATTAAAGGAATTAAGGGGCAGACGGTTGTGAACCTTGTGGTTGTTGTTCTGCCTGCGATTGACCGCTTGAGGTTTGTTCAGGCAGCACAATCGCGGCGCCGTCTTCAAGCAGATGATGTCCAAGAGTGACCACTGCACCCGATAACGGCGGATCAAGGATTTGCACCAGGCCATTGATAGTTACGCCCATTGTGACCGGGACAAAACGCGCGGTCATGTTACCTGTATCAGCCACGAACACGCCCTGCTGTTCTTCTCGCTTGGTCAGGGCCGACATCGGAACGACAACCGCATTTTCAATATTCTCAAATTGCAGACGGACACGAACGAACATCCCTGGTTTGAGCAATTCCTCCGGATTCGGAATTTCAATTTCCACCCGTGCCTGCCGGGATTGCTCCTGGAGTAACGGCGCAATTCTGGCAACCTGGCCAGTAAAAGGCGTTCCAGAAAACGCATCTGTCATAATTATGGCTTCTTGTCCCTGGCGGATACGAAAATAATCGCGCTCAATCACATGAATTTCACAAATAATCGTACTGAGATCTAATAACGAGAGAATTGGATCATTGGCTTTTAGAATCGCGCCTTCATCTGCATAGCGTTCCCCGACGACACGAGTTTCCCCACCGCTGTTCCAGTTTACATTGATTTCAGTGTACGACAGATTGAGCCGGGCCGTGTCCAGCCCGGATTGGCGATTGGCCACGGTCGCGCGGGCGACTTTTTGGCTGGCAACCGCGGCATTATATTTCGCTTCAGCCGTATCCAGATTTGACTGACTGAGGATATTACTCTGTGAAAGCGTTTTCGCGCGTTCAAAATCGCGCCTGGTTATTTCCAGGGCACTCTGGGTTTCTGCCAGATTAGCTTTCGAAACTTCCAGTTCTGCTTTAGCCTTATCCATTGCCTGCCGAAAGGCCTCATCATCGAGTTTGGCAATTAATTGTCCCCGTTCAACCCGATCTCCGATATTCACCAGCAGCTGTTCAAGGCGGCCAGCCACCTTCGGCGTAACGATAAATTGCGAGATCGGTAACAAGGAGCCAGTAAATTGACCAATGTCCTGGATCGTTTTCTGCTGCACCTCAGCAATTTCAACCGCAACCGCCGGTCTGGAACGCGCCCCCGCCCCATTTCCGGCATTTGCGACCCTGGACTCCTGGACACGCTGATAAATTTGCCAGCCAAATAAACTGACAAAACTGATAAGTACCACTATTCCAATTATCTTTTTCATGTGGACAACCTCAATGAAATCTCTATATTTTTCAAGAAAAAAATGAAGGTCATACTGTGTTTCTTTCGTGATCTTTGTGTAAAACTCCGGGGATACCAGATCAGAACTTACGCACATCCCCCTTTATCCCCAGGGCTGTTACGTTTTAACACCTCACCCCCGCCCCCTTTTATCCCTTACAGGGATGGGTTTTCGGCTTGTGCCCTGAAAGGGCTGCGGAATAGAGCCAGAGGAACCATCCTCTGGGCCAGGGGAACGCCCAATTTTCCGCCCTGACGGAGCATACAATGGACTGAGCGATTCTCTGCGGCCTCTGCGGTAAAATCCGTCTGAAGCCCTAACGAGTATAGCCTTTAAACTGGCTCATATACAAGTTATAATATAGTCCATGTTGTTTCAATAATTCGTCATGGGTCCCATGTTCGGCGATGCGCCCTTCATAAATCACTAACACCTGATCCGCATTGCGGATAGTGCTCAGCCGGTGGGCAATCACAAAACTTGTGCGTCCTTGCATCAGCCTCAGCAACGCTCTTTGGATCTGGACTTCGGTGCGGGTATCCACACTGCTGGTGGCTTCATCAAGGATCAGAATGCCCGGATCAGAGAGCACGGCGCGTGCAATAGCCAGGAGTTGGCGCTGCCCCTGACTCAGATTACTTCCGCGTTCTGAGAGCGGCGTAGCGTACCCTTGAGGCAGCCGGCGGATGAAATGATCGGCTTCGGCGATTTTAGCAGCCGCGAAGACTTCTTCATCGGTCGCATCGAGTCTGCCATAGCGGATATTTTCCATAACCGAGGCAGAAAACAAAAATGTATCCTGGAGGACAATCCCTAATTGACAACGCAGACTGGCTTTTTGGATATGGCGGATATCTTTCCCGTCAATCAAGATCGTTCCGGCGTCAATGCCATAAAAACGCATCAGCACATTCACAATCGTCGTCTTACCTGCACCGGTCGGCCCAACCAGAGCGATCACCTGCCCGGGCTGCGCGTGCAGATTCACCTGTTTGAGTACCGGAGTATCTGCTCTATAGCCAAAATTGACATCACGAAACACAATGTCGCCCTGAATCGAGTCTAAGGGTTTTGCGTCGGGATCTTCAGCCAATTCAGGAATTTCATCAAGAATTTCAAAGATACGTTCCGCGCCGGCCAGGGCTGATTGAATACTGTTATACAGTCCGGCGATCTGATTTAGAGGGTGGCCGAATTGGCGCGTATAACTCAGGAAACTCGCAATTGTCCCGACAGTTGCCAAACTCTGCAAAGCCATCCACCCTCCGACTCCGGCGACAATAGCAAAACCGGCATTGTTCACAAAATTTGTCAACGGAAACAACAACAGCGAATACGTCTGTGCTGTGATGGCGGCGGTGCGTAAATGTTCATTCGTCTGATCGAAGGCTGCAAATGCCGCCTGTTCACGTCCATAAGCTTTTACCACGCGCGCGCCAGTGATAGTTTCCTCGCTTAACCCATTCAACATGCCCAGCGCGCGCTGCTGCTCACGAAATCCCTGGCGTGTATGTGTGACAATCCATTTGGTCAGGAATCCCATCAGAGGAACTGTTACCAGACTCACCACCGCCAGCCAGCAATTCAGCCACAGCATCATCAGGGCAACGCCTGTGATGGTGAGAAGACTGGCGATGAACTGCGTGACTCCCTCAGAGAGCACATTGCTGATGTTTTCGACGTCATTGGTTAAGCGGCTCATCAATTCTCCATGCGAGCGTTCGTCAAAAAAGCGTGGGGCCAGGGTCTGCAATTTTGCAAAGAGATCGTGCCGAATATCGCGCACCACGCGTTGGGCCAGCGCTGACATCAAATAGATTTGCAACCAGGTTGTCATGGTTGTCATGGCATAAACGATGATCATGAAGACGGCGATCAACGTCAGTCCCCTCAGATCGTGCCTGAGAATATGCTGGTCAATCGCCTTGCCCATCAAGTACGGGCCTGCGATGTTGAATCCGGTCGTCAAACAGACCAATCCGACAACTTCTGCAAGTCCCAGGCGCTGCCGATGTAAATAGTTCCATACCCGGCGCAGGGCGCCCCGTACATTTTTCGCTTTCTGCACCTGTCCCAGCATCATGCGACGCGCCCCACCGCCCGGACCGCGCATCATTCTCATCTCAGAATGATCGCTTCGCTGAGTCTGCTGTTCAGCCATTATAGCATCCCTCTGTCGCCCAATTGCGATTCATAAATTTCACGATACACTGAACTGGTGGTCATGAGATCACGATGTGTTCCTTCTGCCACAAGTCGTCCTTCGTCTAACACCAAAATTTTATCGGCGTTCAATACTGTACTGATGCGTTGCGCAATGACAAAACTCGTGCGGCCTTGCATCATAACAGCTAAGGCGTGCTGGATTTTGCCTTCGGTTTCCATATCTACTGCGCTGGTGCTATCATCAAGGATCAAAATTGCCGGGTTCGTCAGCAAGGCACGGGCAATGGCAATCCGCTGTTTCTGTCCGCCGGACAGATTGACTCCTCGCTGCCCAAGCTGCGTGGCATAGCCGTCGGAAAACGCGCTGATAAACTCATGCGCCTGAGCCGCTTTCGCGGCAGAAATCATATCTTCCGCTGTCGCTTCCGGTCGCCCGTAGCAGATGTTCTCACGAATGGTTCCTGAAAACAAAATCGCCTCTTGCAAGACAATCGCGATACGCTGGTGTAAAACTGTTTGGCTCAGATCACGGACATCCACGCCATCAATAAGCACTCGCCCTGCGGTCACATCATAAAAGCGAGGTATTAGATGCACTAAACTCGACTTTCCCGATCCGGTCGCGCCGAGAATTGCGACCGTCTGTCCCGGCTCCGCTGTAAAATGAATATCCTGAAGCACCGGATCATGGCGATTCCCGTTATAATTGAAGGTGACATGCTCAAAGACCACGCGGCCCTGGGGGACAAATGTAGCGAGTGCATCAGGCCTGTCTGTGATCTCCGGATGACTGTGGAGCACCTCCACAATACGCTCCGCCGAGGCTTCGGCGCGTGATACCCGCACAAGCAGCATTCCCACCATCACCACGGCAAACAGGGTTCGTAACAAATAGTTGACAAAAGCGATGATTTGTCCGACCTGCATATCGCCGTACATCACCTGCAAGCCGCCAAACCAAATTGCGCCAACAATCCCCAGGTTCAGCGCCAACGTCATCCCTGGCATGACGATTGCCATCAGGCGGATAGCCCGGATGGTCTGGTTCATCAGATCGTCATTAGCCCGGTCAAAGCGTCCCTGTTCGTAATGAGCACGGACAAAGGCCTTGACGACCCGCATACCAGCCAGATTTTCCTGGAGGATCGTATTCATTATGTCAAGCCTGCGCTGTACCTGAGCAAACATGGGCTGCACCGAACGGAGCACCCAGCGAAGAAGCCCTGCAAGGATCGGCAGCAAGAGAAACACAATCACTGCCAATCGGGGACTGGTCAACACGGCCATGATGATACTGCCGATCAGCATTAATGGCGCTCGGATCAGAATGCGGAACAGGATCATGACGACCTCCTGCACCTGGGTGACATCATTGGTGAGTCGCGTGACTAATTCCCCTGTTTTCAAGGTATCCAGGTTGCCAAAAGAGAAGGATAACACCTTGCGAAACAGGGCACTGCGCAGATCTGCGCCTACTCCCTGAGCGGCTTTGACGGCAAAGATCGTATTCCCCCCGCCGCCCAGAAGTCCGACCAGGGCCACAGCCATCATGAGCACACCTGTGCGGAGAACCATTGCCAGGTCAAGGCGGGCAATGCCCAGGTCCACGATTTGCTGTATCAGCTTCGGCTGTAACAAATCCATCGTCACTTCCACGACCATCAGCAGCGGACAGAGCATGGCGCAGCGCCAATAAGGACGTAAAAAACGTGCCAGTTGTCGTAATGAACGCATTAATGTGAATCAGGTTCAGCGGCAAACAGGTCTTGAAGCCCCTGTGCCGAAGTATAAACGCTGCCAACACCGGAAATATAGTGGGTCACGTGCACAGCTTCCAGAATTTCCTCTTTAGTTGCGCCAGCAGCAAGGGCTTGCTGTGCCAGAGATCGTACCCCATTAACCGCGCCATGTGCTGCATCCAACGCCAGGGCAATGAGAAGTTTGTGTTTTTTCGATAAGGCCCCATCTGCGAACGTCAACTCTCTGGATTGATTCACCAGTTCCATCAATTGCGGATCATGCTGCATAAATACTGCTAACGGATGTCCTGTCATATTTGTATCCTCCTGAGTTTGTCGTAACCGCTTCAGTGTTTTACAGGCCGCTGAAACGGCTACGACAAGTCGTCTTCTTTCAAGAATTCATTCTCCTTCACCGACGGCTTTATGGCGCAGGACATTGTTACGCATGTGCCGTAACAGCGTCAAAGCCGTTTCCTTTTCTTCATCTGCCAAACCTTCAGTCAAAATAGCGGTCCACGCTTGCAAGACTCTTCGAATTTCCGGAGCAATCTCCCGGGCTTTAGGAGTGACAAAAAGGCGATAAGCGCGAAGATCTTGCGGATCTCTCTCGCGGCGCACATATCCGATTTTAATCAATTTTATGATGGCGCGAGTCGTCGTGGCTTTATCCACATGCAAATGTTCGCTTAATTCCTGCTGGTTAATCCCATCATGATACAATAACGCTTTTAACACCGGCATGGCTCCGCTTCCAAGATTATAAGGAGCCAATTCTTTTTCAAAATAGCTTCGTCCCTGGTGATATAAGCATGCGATGAGACGTCCCGGGGATTCCTGTGGCATGTTCAACTGATCGTTCATACTGTTTCGATCACCTCCGTATCAAGCTGGTGCGAAAAAGCGATGCGCTGCTCTGCTGCCAGAGAATTTTTCAGCCACCAATAAGCAATCAGGGCGACGATCAGATATGATACGACCGCCGCCGAGAAAACTCCTGTTAAGCCGAAGACCCGGGAGCCCAGGTACGCCAGGGGGATGTGCAGGATAAACGCCTGCACCAGCGTAATCAATGCAGAACGCAATGGTTTGTGCAGCACAGTTAACGCGATGGTAGAGAGACGCAATCCTCCCTGGGCGCCATAGCCAAGCGGAACGATCAAGAGATAGGCCGCTGTGGTTGAAATCACCGCCGGATCAGAGTTAAAGATCGATGCAATACCTTTACCTGAGAGGGCTAAGAATCCGAACATCCCCAGGCCCCATCCGATAGAAAACCGGTGACTATAGGCACTTCCCCTCAGCACTCGATCATATTGCTTTGCACCCCAATTCTGTCCGATAAACGGCCCAAGGACGGAGCTGAGCGCCATCACTGGCAGCAGCGCAAACATTTCAATGCGGGTTGCCACCCCAAACCCGGCCACCGCTGCTGGCCCATAAGTAGCAACTAATTTCGTAAGGATTCCTGCTGAAATTGGAAGCAGCATATTGGTTCCTGCACTCGGTAATCCAATATAGAGGATATATTTCCATGACTGGAACAGCGTTTTTAAAGAAGGACGCTCAAACGTAATCATTTTATCGCGGCGAATGAGCACCCAGAGCGCCACGCAAAGCGTAATCGTGCGGCCGACCACGGTTGCCAGGGCTGCTCCGACGATTTCCAGCCTGGGAAAAGGGCCGATCCCAAAGATGAGCAGTGGATCTAAGATGATATTGACAAATACCGCTACCAGCATGATCATTCCAGGGGTTTTTGTGTCGCCGGTGGCGCGAGTAGCGCTATTTCCCACCATCGGAATGACAACGGCAATCATGCCGAGATACCAGACCAACATGTAACGTGTAATCAGCGGTAAAATGTCCGGCATTGCCCCTAAAAAACGAAAAAGAGGAGTGAGCGTGAATACCCCGGTCGCAACAAAACTCATGACCAGCAGCAGCGATAATATCAGACTATCGGTGGTCAAGCGTTGCACCTTCTTCTGATCGCCCTCTCCGATCGCACGCGATACCACGGCTGAGACGCCAAGCCCAAGTCCATGGGTCAGACTTGAAATGATCATGACCACCGGAAACGTAAAACTCATCGCCGCCAATTCCCGTGTGCCGAGTTTTCCGACAAAATAGGTATCTGTCAGGTTAAAGGCGCTCATTCCCAGCATCCCCAGAAGCATTGGGATTGTGAGATTGAACAGAGTTTTTGCGATTGATCCCTCGATTAATTGGGCTTTTTTAGCGTTTTTCATTCAGGTATCCTTTATTATCCCCTTGGTTCGCATAGTTGACGATGCAACCACAATATGAACATATAGTTGCATCGTCAACTATTTTTTAATCATCTGAAAACAAAAATGCCCCAACACAGAATTAATTAGTGTCCGGGGCATTTTCAAATTGTGAGTCAGTCAGGACAGGCGGTCATTCATTAGTCAAATGCTTGCTTCGTTTTCCAGACTTTCCAGACATTTCCGACTAAATCAGGACCTGGTTTCAACGTGGCTTTGCCTGGTTTCCATCCGGAAGGCGTCGCTTCAGTGCCTTTGCTGGCGCGCACAAGCTGGAAGGCTTGCACCTGGCGGAGCGATTCACTGACATTTCTGCCTACAGGAGGCGTCAGTACTTCATAGCCTTGGATTATGCCATCAGGATCGATAATAAATCGTCCGCGGGTTTCGACGCCGGCATTTTCGTCATAGATCCCATACACTGTGCCGACTCTTCCGCCGCCATCTGACAGCATGGCAAAGGGTACTCCACCTTCGACCATTTTGGAGAGTTCATGATCATCCCACATTTTGTGCACAAACATGCTATCCACGCTCATCGAGAGCACTTCAACTCCGAGTTTCTGGAACTCAGCATATTTTTCGGCGACCGCCGAAATTTCGGTCGCTCAGACAAAGGTGAAATCACCCGGATAGAAACATAACAAAACCCATTTGCCAAGATAATCGGACAGTTTGACATTGATAAATTTGCCCTTATGATAGCCCGGAGCCGTAAAATCCGGAGCTTTTTGACCCACTTTAATCATAGAACGTTCCTCCTTTGTGATAACTTGTTCTGCTTTCATTTCTTCTTGAACCTTTTCACCAACCGGCCCGCCCGTTGGGCGCGCGCAACCAACTGCTGCTTCTTCTGCCATACGACCACACCTTCCTTTTTTTTCACGCTGCTGACTGACTCACAGTATTCTAAAAACCAGATTAATCATCCCCATACAGTTCGTCAATTTCATCCCAGGCCAGGGGATCATCTTGACGAAGCCTAGTTAACAAAGTAAAATGATACACTAGTAATCCGATCTGCTCTAATTTGGTTGCCTGAATATCCTGACGGATCTCTACGCCTGAAGCTTGCATGTCTTGCTCGGATAAACCGGCAACCCGGTCGATCTCTGCGAGAATATCAGCTTTCGAGAGGAGCGTGAAATTCTCCGCAGGGAGTATTAACGTTGGTGCAAAATGCAATCCCTCCAGGCGTTTGACCGTATATTGGATACGCTCAACATCATCAATATCTGACAATTGGCTGATTGCGACTTTATATTCTTGTATACGTTCAGCAAAATGTTGACTTGACATCCTGATCTCCTTTTTGCCTTCATCCGAAGTACCAACTTGTATTTACGGACCTATTGAAGATTTTATGACCTGTGAATTTAGCGACTACGAATATGACATTTTCTGCTCCACGGCTTGATTGTAAAAATTAACAGTTTTCCCACATTTTACACAATGAGCATGATAATGCAGTTCCAGATTGCCTTCAAGAGGTATTATACTTTTATTTATTTTTTAAGAATAATTACTATGTGTAGTTTTTATGTAAGAAATAATAAAAGGTTTTGTCAAGATTTTTTACTTACAATATTTAAGTTGTTTCACGATCAGAAATTGTCAACCGGTTTTTTTTGCAGCAAAAAATAAAAATATTTTCTTGAAAAAAGTTTGATGTCAGACTATCATGAAGTTTTTGCGCTGTTAGAAACCAGCAGAGTTGTCGGGTTTGCCACAGTGAATGCAGAAGGCAATCCACGGGGCCGGGCATTCCAGGTTATGTTAATTGAGGATGGCAGAATTTATTTTGTCACAGCCAGTCAAAAAGCGGTTTATACTCAGATGCAGGCGCATCCCTATATCGCGTTTACAGTGACTTCGCCTGAGTATGTATCTGTCAGGGTCGAGGGCCATGTGAAATTCGTTGAAGATCTGGCGCAGCATTACACATTTTAGGGCCTTTAATTTTTTCTGCTATTACCGATCAGTTGGACCTGGGGCAACATCATATTGTTGTTTGTACTGTGAGTTGCCCCTTCATGGGAAATTTGTCAGACTCCCATCATGCTCTTCCATGAACAGAGTCGGAATTACCCACCTGTCAGGCCAATTTTGCCAATGCAGTACTATTATGGTTTGATGTTATGCTTTTTAGCATAACCGCTGATAATCGTGATGGCTTGCTGGATGTTTTGCAAATAGCGATTTTTTTCCTTGATTTCATCAAGATGATCAGCAGGCACTTGTTTTGCTCGAATTTTGCGCTGCTCAGTGTTTAATTGGTTTAACAGGGCTTTGAGTTCTACAGGGCCGTATTTTTTTAAGCGGCTCGGATTAATAGAAACTAACCCTCTCGCGATTTCATGGGCTAATTGTTGAGCATTCAATGAAGCCATAACACCAACCTCCTATTTTAGGTTTGCTTTTCTGGCAGATCAGAAAGGCAAACAGGGTTTTGCAGCATGATCAAGCACAACGGTTGACCATTTTATTAGACAGATTCTTTCACCATGAATAACACGTCATGTGCAAATTTTCATGGGGAGCGATGACTTTTCCGCCCTGAAAGGGCGAAAACGCTCTCCCTTTCGACAGGTCATAAAAAGTTACACACCGCGTTGAATACGTGTTTTTTCATCTTCATTGGGTGACCGTGACGAAGCAAGGATCTAATAGATACTTTCATCAGGACACAGAGCGATCTTTGGGGTCATTAAGGGTTGCGCGGTGCGGCGTTCAACCTCTGCAATGAGTCGCAAAAACAGCGTGGCAGAAAATAACACGGTTAACACATCGGCTACAGCCTGGGCATAGATAAAGCCTGAAAACCCAAAAAACTTATTTAAGAACAGAATTGCCGGGACAAAAATAATGCCCTGACGCGAGAGAGACACCAGCAGGGCCGGCAATCCCTTGCCCATCGCTTGAAACGCATTCATCATCACCACTTGCAGCCCGATAAAGGGTAAACCGATGAGCATGGCAAATAAAATAGTCGTTCCAGTTGAAACCACGGCAGGATCCTGAATGAAAAGCCGGATCAGTTGGCTGGGAAACAGGGCAAAAAGGACGGTAAAGAAAATTACAATACCTGTCGCCATCGTGGCAGCAATCTTGACCGAGGCTTTCAGGCGTGGGAAGTTGTTTGCGCCATAGCTATAACCAATCAACGGCTGTGCGCCAACGGCCAGTCCGATACTGAGCATAATCGGAATTGTGAAGATACGCATGTCAATCCCCATAGCCGCCACAACGATATCGCCATAACTGGCGGCAATGTTATTCACCAGGATATGCGAGCTGCTCATCAGGAGCTGATTGATTGACGCCGGAATACCGACTTTGGTAACCTCCCGATATAATAGCCAGCGGCAAGAAATATAACGCCATGACAACGGAATAAGGCTTTTACCACGCATGTAATAACTGATGTAATATCCTAAAGCGATAGCATTCCCAATTACCGTTGCAATGGCAGCCCCGGCGACGCCCTGGTGCAATCCAAAAATAAAGACTGGATCTAAGATGATATTGGTTACAGTGCCGATGGCCATACCAAACATCGCTTCTTTCGCCGCGCCTTCCGCACGTAAAAGCTGCCCGGCGCAAAAATTTACCATAATAATCACATTCCCGAACAGAATAATGCGTAGATAGGCTGCAGCAAAGGGAACGGTCTGTTCGCTGGCGCCAGACAGAGAGAGAATCGTAGGCATCCACCACAACCCGAAGATCATGACGATCACGCCCAGGATCAGGCACGAGAACCAGGCAGTAGCAAGGGTTTGTTTAGCCGTTTCATACGCTTTTTGGCCTAACAGGCGAGACAGATACGATGCGCCGCCATTCCCAAAAATTCCGCTCAGGGCCATGGACATCATAAAAATCGGCATGATAATGGCTACCGCTGCAACTTGATTGTGATCATTCAATTTTCCTACAAAAAATGTATCGGTAATGTTATAAAAAATCTGAACAACCATCCCAAGCATGGTCGGAATGGCCAGTTTAAGAATCGCTTGCTGCACTGGCATGGCGGCAAGGATGTGTATTTTTTTTTGACGCATAGATTTTTTGTTCCGTTTCTCCGGGATTTTTTTAACCTGCCATTAAAATAGAATGAATACTCATTCCTATTCTATATAGGAACAATTATTCTAACCGGCAGGCGGATTGTCAAGCTCTTTTCATCAGGAGTTACGCAATCCCCCGTCAGTCCCCCGCAAGCGAGGGAGGTCGATCTATTTCCCCCGCTTGGGGGAAGAAAAAGCCCTATTCATTATGGATCAGGTTATCGTTGAAGTACCGGTAAATCGTTCCGATTTCCGAGCATTCTTGTTCATCAGGATGTTCTATGAAATATCTGACTGAATATTCACTCTTTTTCAGAAAAAAATCTACCGCTTACTTCTGTCAAGCTTTTTTTCATAGCATGATTTTTTTCTGCAAAAGGCCATTGAAAACCCGCGGCTCAGAATTGGCGATACAGGGCGACAATCAGCACACCGAGCAGCATCGAAACAAAGGCATTCTTCGTTTTATAAGCGCAGATCGCCGTGCACCCCGCAGCGACACTGCCGATAACACCGGCTGCGAGCATACCTGGCACAATCAGCGAGAGTAAAATAGTGCCAGGCAGCGCGTCCATACACTGCTTAAAACGCCCAGATTGCGGTAGTTTACTGGCAAGCACCAGGCCGCCGAATCGCAGAAAGTAGGTCGCAAGCGCAGCCGCTCCGATTGTAATCCAGGTGGAAGATGTGAATGTCAGTTCTGTCATTGTATTTCTCCTTTGAAACTACAAGGATTCCTCATAAGCAAGGATTTGTTATCCCTGATTATGTGAAATCCATGGAGTTTCATGATAGTGAACGACCGCAGGGCCTATTTCAAGGCAATCGCGTCTCGTGCTCTCTCTCGTGTTTTTGATTTTTTCTCGTCTTCAGGTTTCCAGGCCAGAGCCGCAGCTAATGCGCCGCCAACACCGCCAACAACAATATACCATTTGCCTGGAAACACATGCGAGGCAAGCATTGCAAGTCCCGCGGCAACGATCCAGGGGACGATATCAGATTTACCGCGCCATAAACTCATCAATAAGGTCGTAAACACTGCGACCGCCACAAAATCCAGGGCGTAGGTTTCCGGACTGGCAACCACTGCCCCTAAACGATGGCCAATAAGTGTTCCGGCACACCAGGCTGAGACTACACACAGCCCGCCGCCAAAGAGAAAATACGTCGAAGCTGTTCCGCGGCGATATTCCGCCATTGTCATGGCCCAATTCTCATCAGCAACCAGGTGCATCATGACGAGTTTGTGCATGAAGGATTTACCCTGAAACAAGGGGCGTAAGGACGCTCCGATCAACAAGTAGCGAAAATTGATTATCACGACCGCAAGCGTCATTTCTATAATTGGCAGCGGCGGCGTCCACATTTCTACCATCACAAATTGAGCCGACCCGGCAAATACAGCCAGATCCATTATGAACAATTGCAGCCAGCCGATTTGCTTCTGAGCCGCGAGGACTCCTAAAATACTGCCATATACTGCAACACTGACTGCCACCGGCACATTAGCCAGGCATCCGCGTCGAATATGTTCGAAGATCATGTTTCCTCCGTTTACGAGATAGGAAGATGTCGTGTGAAGAAAAAAGTAAACAATCTCCACAATAATCCACCGCCAACAGTGTGTCTTGAATAAAATTGCTCTTTTTTTATGCACTACTTCGGACAGTTTTTTGAAAGTTCCCATATAGTGGCGTGTTGAAATTGACCGGGGGTAAATCCATACGCAGCTTTGAAGTGACGGGGCAGGTGGCTTTGGTCGGCAAATCCGGCGTCATAGGCAGCCTGCGCCAGGGTTTTTCCTTGTTGAATCAGGTGTTTCGCCAGTTCCAGGCGGCGCATCATCAGATACGCGTGAGGCGACAGACCGGTTGAGGCTTTAAACAATCGCAAAAAAGGGTTGTTCGCGACATGTTTGGGAGAGTAACGCGGTTGTCGAAAATTCGGAGAGAATCTCTTGCACAAAAGTGACGGGCACCTACGCCATACGATACTGAAAGCCGTTTTCATTTGAGCAAAAAAACGTCCTTCACGGCTTCAGGCGTCCAGATCTGCGCTCGATCGTGTTGAGTTTGTTCTATTGGAGCAATAAGAACAGATGGGGTCATCTGGTTTGTATCCGCTAAGAACCGGGTTTTTTGAAAAAACCCGGTTCTTACACACTCCAATTAATGTTTAAAATGCCGCAGGCCTGTAAAGATCATGGCGACGCCAAGCCGGTTGCAGGCGGTTAGCACCAGATCATCGCGCAGGGAGCCTCCGGGCTGGCTGATGATTTTCACGCCCTGTTCGGCGGCCAGTTCCACATTATCCGGGAACGGAAAGAACGCATCAGACACCAGGATCGCCTTGCCGATTTCTTCTTTGATATAGGTTTCTAATTGATCCGGATCGCCCGTATATTCATGGCTCAGGGTTTCGCGGCTTTTTTCAATTGCCAGTTTGGTTGAAATCAGGCGGTTCGGCTGGCCTGCGCCCATGCCAAGCAGCTGGTAAAAACCATCTTTTTCGCGTACCAGGAGAATGGCGTTGGATTTAATATTGCTGATCGCCTGTAACCCAAATTCAAGCAGTCCGCGCAAACGTTCAAGATCTACTTTAACGTCTGTCACAGGCTCAAGCCTGTCATAGAGTTCGGCGTCGCTGTCCTGCACAAGCAGCGACCCGTTCAGATAGCGCAGGTCTTTCGAGCACATCGCGGAAGAGGTCGCGTATTCGATTACGCGCAGATTTTTGTGCAATTGCAGATAGTCCAGACTCTCAGAACTGAATTTCGGAGCGATCAGCACTTCGACAAATTTGCGCTGACTCTTGTCTTCAGCGTCCAGGGCCAGAAATTCGACAGTGTGGCGTTCAACCGGACGATTAAACGCGATGATTGAGCCAAAAGCTGAAACCGGGTCCCCGGCCCAGGCCGCCTCAAAAATTATGCGTTGATCCGCACCTTCCGCACCTTCGCATAAACCGCACGGATTGGTATGTTTAATCACAGCGCAGCCGCTCCCCTCGAGCCGCCGGACCGATTCAATCGCACCGTAAATATCAAGAATGTTATTGAAGGACAATTCTTTGCCGTGCAGTACGTTCATATCGTAAAGCGAATTCGCGCCCGCCTCTTTGTCGCGGTAATACATGGCAGTCTGATGCGAATTTTCTCCGTAGCGCAAGGTTTTCCCGCCCGTAAAGGCCAGGCGTAACGACTGTTCGCCATCCAGGGCGTCCATGGCAGCAGCGATCATGGCGTCGTAATCGGCGGTATGGTTAAAGGCTTTGCGCATCAGGCGTCTGCGCATTGTCAGGTTTAACGCGCCTCGATTGGCTTGCAATTCTGCGATAATCTGCTCGTAATCAGCTACATCCGTCACCACTGAGACATATTTGAAATTTTTGGCAGCAGCGCGTACCATGGTTGGACCGCCAATGTCAATGTTTTCAATCAAGGTTTCCTGATCCGCTCCGGATTTCAAGACTTTTTTGAAGGGATACAAATTACAGACTACCATATCAATCGGCTGAATGTTCAACGCCCGGGCTTCGGCCTGATCCTTTTCACGGTCAAACAGTAAGGCCGATTCAACTGTAAAAGAAATGGTTTTCATCCGTCCGCCAAAGGCTTCAGGATTGCCGGTTACGGATTGAATATCAGTAATCGGAATGCCATTTTCCTGCAAGACTTTGCTTGTACCGCCAGTGGAAATAATCTCACAGCCGAATTCATGCAGTGTTTTGGCAAGTGGAACTAAGCCGCTTTTATCTGAGACACTGATTAAAGCTCGTTGAATTGTGATCATCAATTTGGGGATTGGGTACAGAAACATTGAAACGGCAATCTCCATGTCTCTGTAAACAGGTTGATAAGAGGTCGAACAGCAACAGTTGCGAAAAACATCGTTAGACACAGCGGAGAAACCAGGTTTTTTCCTAAAAACCTGGTTTCTCCTGTCTAGTCCAGCGTTTCGGAAATAAGCACGCAGAAGAAATCTCCTCCCGCCCCATCCGCATCAAGCTCAGCAAATCCCCCCCAATCCTCCTGCAAGCGGCAGGGTTGGGGATCGGATTCTCGATATATACTTTTTTCTGAACTCTCCGATCTTAATAATGGGTTTTGATCCCCGGCTCGTTCGTCACTTCACCGGCAGCGACGGCTTCACAGCCGCTTTTATTAAGATGCAGCAGTGCGGAGCCGATCGCAGTTTTATCCACAATCACCAACATTCCATTCCCCATATTCCATTCAGTATACGCTATTTCAAGGGGAATATGGCCAAGTTCAATTATTCTCTTCATCACCTGAGGAGGTTCAAACAAATTTGTCAGCCTTGCGCCGACGCCATTCACGTTGAGCACGCGTTGGAGCGGACTCTCAAGACCATCGGCAACATAAGCAATTCCTTTCAGACGAATCCCTGCGTCTAACAAGTGGCCAATTACAGGGGCAAAAAGGCGTGAAGGCGTTAATAATGTTTCTCCCCAGGTGCTCAAATCGTCATAACGGACCGTATGCCAGGCATCACCGAGGGATTCGATCATAATTTTGCGTACCAATGAAAACCCATTGCCCTGGAATCCGCGGCTTTTCAAGGAAATAATGATGTCGCCGGGCCGTATGTCGCCACCATCAATCGGATGTTCAAGGTTCGCATAGAGAATCCCGATCGCTGTTGCTCCCCAGTTAAGATGCATTCCATCACCGTAGCCGGAAATTCGACTGCCCAATTCCGCGATGTTGCCGCCGTAAATTGCCACACCAATCTTTTTAGCCGCATCGTGTAAACCGTGCATGAGATCATCAATACTGTTATAATCCAAGCGATCAACATCCAACATGTGGGCGATGTTCGTTGATTCAAATCCCTTCGCCACAAGCTCATCCACGACTATCGCTGCCAGATCCCAACCAAGAGTGCGGTAGTTTCCGGTTCGTTCCGCGATCTCGACTTTAGCACCAATGCCTGCTGAAACCATACCGATTCTCGTTCCGCAAAAATCCAGCAGATTTGGAAACACGTCATCGATACTCTGACAGGGCATACCAGGTTTATGCTCGCGATAACAAAAAGTTTTTTTAGCCCAGGCCTCAGCATTTTGCAAACAACGTACACTGACACCTATGTCGAAATCATTTTGGAGAAAGTGACTCATAATTGTCTATTACGTTTACTTTCTATTTTTGTAACTGCGCTGTTACACATCAGAAACCGGGTTTTTTCGAAAAACCCGGTTTCTCGGCCTGTCAAAACGAATAAAATTTATTCATAATCACTGAACCATTGCATTTATTTACCAGTTGTTCTATAGTTACTACCTATGCTGATTTCAAAAGAAAAATGTCAACAAAACATTAATGCATTTTTTTATTTCTCCCTGTTCCTGAAGTTTTAACCGGATATAGAGCGAGTTTTTCAAGGAACAACTTGACATTACAGTCCAAAGGGATAATCTAGGATTAAAACAATGTTTATAGATTTTCAGAGCAAAAAACAGGGGTCTGCGAGAAGTCAGGTGGGAAGAGTCTTTAGCGAAAAATTTTGGCAGGAGGCGAACCGGAAGGTATGATGCAAGGAGGAGCGAACAAAAAGGATATGCAATACGATCTACAGGGGATGTTTGATATTACGGGAGAAGTTGCGATTGTAACAGGCGCGTCGCGAGGGATTGGGCGAGAAATCGCTGTGGCCATGGCGTCGCTCGGGGCAAAGGTTGTGTTGGTGAGCGTCAGCGCGATGCACCTCTTTAGAACCGTGAGTGAACTTCAGGACCAGGGGTTTGATGTGATTGGTATTCCAGCTGATACCACGAAAAAAGACAGTGTGCAGGCTATGGCTGATCAGGTTTTTCAGCAGAATGGAAAAATTGACATTCTGATCAATTGTGCCGGCGTGGCGCATTTGGAAAATGCGATTGATTTTGAGGAGGCCATGTGGAATTGGGTGATGGAGGTCAATTTAAAAGGCACGTTTCTCACCTGCCAGGCGGTTGGCAAATATATGGTGCAACAAAAAAAAGGGCGGATTGTGAACCTGTCTTCCGTACTTGGGTTGAAAGGGCGTGCCCAGGATATGGCGTACTCACCAAGTAAAGCCGGTATGAATCAATTGACAAAATCTCTGGCAATTGAATGGGCCAAAAATAATATTAATGTCAATGCTGTGGCGCCGACCTTTACTCAGGTTGACGCTGAACGCGGCTTGCTTGGAGACAAAGCGACTTATGAAAAAATCGTCTCACGCATTCCTAAAGGCCGCCTGTGTGAAATGGAATGGATTGTCGGGCCTGTCATCTTTCTGTGTTCCCCCTGTGCAGAATTTGTGACCGGACATATTCTCTATGTAGATGGAGGCTGGACAGTCAGTTAATCTCCGGAATACCTTGCGTCTATGAAATGTTACGAATATTATCTTTTTGACGCTGATGGCACGCTTTTAGATTCGGTGGAATTGATCTATCAAAGTTTTGCGTATGCCTGTCGAATAGTTGCAAACTTCCCTCTGACCCGCGCCCAGGTGCATGCCCATGTCGGCATGTCAGTGCGGGCTTTAATAGAACGCTATCTTGGTCCGCTTGCAAATGAAGAGTATGCGGCTATTTATCAGGCACAACTGGAGTTTCAACTGCGGATGTACCGCCAATATCTCACGCTGTTTCCAGGCGTATTACCCACCTTACATGCTCTGAAATCTCAGGGAAAACATCTGGCGATTGTTTCGGCCAGACGCCAGGATACCTTACTGCCGTATTTGCGCGAGACCAGAATTTATGACTATTTTGATGTCATTGTCAGCCCGGAATTAACGAACGGAACCAACAAACCAGATCCTGCCCCAGCGTTCAAAGCTTTGGAGGCGATGAATGGCCTGCCTGAACACTCGTTGTTTGTCGGCGATGTTCCTACTGACGTCGAATGCGGGTATCGCGCTGGAATGGATACCGCCTTTGTGGCCTGGAGTCATTGTGCGCCTGAAAATCTTTCTCCGCAGCCAACGCTGATTCTAAAGGAAATGCAGGATTTAGTGCGCTGCAATTGAATGTTGGGAACTATCATTATGGAAAGAGGAAACTGTATGAGTACGATTATTGCTAGAATCAAACAGGAACTGGGCCAAAAAGCGGATGAGCAGACGCGGCAATCCGGCCAGAGATTTTTTAAGGAACCAGTGCAGTTGTATGGCGTGAAAACCGCTGTTGTGACGAAAATCGGGAAAGAATTTTTTAAAGAGATCAAAGAGAAGAGCAAAGAGGAAATTTTACAGCTCTGCGAGGAGTTGTGGACGTCGGGCTATATGGAAGAAAGCTTTATTGCTTGCAACTGGTCGTACTTTCTTCGAAAATCATACACTCCCCAGGATTTTCCAGTGTTTGAGCGATGGGTTAATGAATACGTCAGCAATTGGGCGTCCTGTGATACGCTTTGTAACCATACTATCGGCGCATTCATGGAAATGTATCCGGCGTATGTTTCCAGACTCAAAACCTGGGGAACTTCTCCGAATCGCTGGGTGCGTCGCGCCGCGGCCGTCTCGCTGATTATCCCTGCCAGACAGGGAAAATTTCTGCATGATATTTTTGAGATTGCTGATATTTTACTTCTGGATCAAGAAGACCTGGTGCAAAAGGGGTATGGTTGGATGTTAAAGGCCGCCAGTCAAGCGCATCAGCAAGAGGTGTTTGAGTATGTGTTCGCCAGGAAAACAACCATGCCGCGCACGGCTTTGCGCTATGCCATTGAAAAAATGCCAAAGGAATTGAAAAAGAAAGCCATGAAAAAATAAGACATCATCGCAATGAATGTGACACGTTTGTAGTTCCGCCTTCAGGCGGAAAAAGTCACTTAAGCGAGAACGACGAACGCATCAAAATTACTGTGGTGAAACAGGAACCTGGAGATCCTGGCCGAATAGAAAATCATCAACAAGTTGAATCTCTCGTTCCGGCGAGGTCATCAAAGGATCGGGAAAGCTTTGAGCAGTTATCCGCAGACGATATGTTCCGGAGGGGAGTCCATCGATCCGGTACAATCCGAATTGGTCGGTCATCGCGTTTTTGACCATAGTCCCCTGGGCGTCGAGCAGTTCAACGCGTACGCCCTGAAGCCTGTTCCCGGCGTTATCGGTGAGGCGTCCGGCAATACCGTATTCGGGCTGCGTCACAAAATCTACTCTGGTGACGGCGTCTGCGGCCACGCGAGCGGTCAATCTCGTGCGTTGCGGCACAAGTTCAAAAGGGACATTTTCCAGATCAAGCTCTACAGTATAGACGCCTTCCTGTAAATTTCCGCAGAAAAAATTCCCGGAACGATCGGTGCGGACTCTGCGATTTGGTCCGACCAGGATCGTGATATTCTCAAGATCATATATTGTTGACGCGGCGGGAGAGTGCTGCACCTGAATTCTCCCGGCAATCGCGCCCTGATTGCGGCGCAGTGATTCGGTGCTCGCCGGAAAAAGACGACCGCCTGCCATACTGAAATTCGTCGAAAGTTTGAACATCACGGCATACGCTTCCTCTCCCTGCCTGCTCTGGTCGAATTTCTGCCCCTGGTACAGCACTTCAGCTTGAATGCCCGGGAAAATATCCAGCCCTCCTCCGGCCACATAATAGATGTGATCATCTCGCACCGTGAAGCCGGTATGCAGATAGGGATCGCGTCCCTGGCCGGCATAGCGCTTGAACATGGCAGTATATTCGTCCAGTTTTCCGCTATCAAAAGTTGCACTGAGCGATATGCCGTAGCGGGAACGAATTGTCTGGGAAAGTTCCACACTGGCGGCATCTTCTGCGAAAAACGAGAGCCGGATGGCGGGCGTCAGCCAGGTATAGCCATCAACGCGATACTCTCCGTCTGAATTGGGCATGGCGCGTAAAAAGAGTTTCGAAAACAGCGACCATGCGGCAAAAGGCAGCACAAACGCCTTTTCTTCGGAGCCACTTTCATGATACGCTCCTTTCACGCCGATCTGAAGCCGGTCGTTGACACGATAGTGAAGTTCAGCGCTATGCGTCCGGTTTTCTTCCGAATCGCTCAATAAGGAATAGGATTCGGGAAAAAACGATGAACTGGCGAGCAGACGCCAGCGCGGAAAAATTGTTTCCAGATTCACGTTATAGGCGAATTTGTTCTTTGACAGACCTCCAGCGGCTTCGAGAATGACAGATGTGAACGGACGCGTAATGATGCCGGTTTGCGCCTGAAAATCCCCGGAAATTTCCTGCAATGAGGCTTCAATCGTCAGGTTTTCAGAAACCCCTTGCCGCCATTGCAGAAAACTCTGCAATTCCAAAGGCTGCGCCAATTCAGGCTGTATGAATTCATCCAGCGGATTGCCGCTGCCGCCTATCCCGGCCAGCCATGCGCGCTTCCCTTTGGGCAGCAGCAGCGCGGAGCTTGTCACCGTAAATTCGTGAATATCGGCCGGTGTACGGGCGTTGCGATAATCAAAGAGATAGACCTCAATCCGGGTCAACGCACCTGAACTTATTGATGTTTCCGTAAATTCATAGCTGCCGTCCAATCCGACCACTTGATGCTCGACGATTCTGCCATCCACGCGCAACTGCGCCAAAAAGCCGGGGGCAGCCCGACCGCGAAAGGTTTGCACCGCGGTAGAATAGCGCGGCAGGAGTTCTCTGGGGGCTGAACTGAGCGAAAAGCGTTCTAAGGGCTGGTTGGTCCAGCCTATTTGCAAACCGGTCAATTCCACCCCGGTCAACAGCGGGTGTAAGGTGACATATTGCTGGCCGAGCTGGAACAGCGTATTGTTCCAGGAGCGATACCAGGTATAATCCCTCACATTGGTAATATCATTGAAATCGGAATCAACCTCAATGCGCCAGGCCCCTTCAAACAAACGCCCGCCCACAAGCGTTGAACTGGTCGAAACAGATTCCCCGTCCCGTTCGGTGTACGCGAGTTTCTGTCTGATGGTTGAAAGCCCGAAGCGCGGCGGGTAAAATTGCACATCTGTTTCGGAAACTGCGGCTGAACGTTTTTTCGCTTCCGGATTCCAGGGCACATCGAGCGCGATTGCGAACTCTTCCTGGACGAACGTAAGCGTGATATGCAGGCGTTCTGCGATGGCATGTTGCTGAATGTACTCGAGTCCGTTGATTTCGACGAGATCCTCAGCTTGCAGGACCGCCTCGCCTAAAGGCGTGAGCAGACGGCCTGGCGGCTCAAAGCTTACGCCAATTGCCCTGACCAGAGGAATGAGCGGCAGCAGAAAAGCATCTTCGCGCTGAAAAACTTCGACAATATCCACTTCTTTGCCGCGCACAAGCAAACCGACCACCATGAGATCTTCCTGCGCCATGGCCGCAGGAATCGCTGCTCCGCTGCTTATCAAAAAGACAAGCAGCAGACAAACAGAGAAATACCTTCTGTATGATTGACATTTGATGCTCATGGCTGATCTTTATTCCAAAACCCAGGGCAAATTCCAACATGATTAAGGGAAAAAACCAATCATTCCGAGATGTGAAATGGTATCTCCCGGCCGATGGTTTTTCCGCTGAGAGTGCCGTTTATATCCAGAACATATTCTCCCGGAGGTAATACGGCGGACGTGTAAAGTTCCATTGTGCGACGTGTACCCGGTAATACCGGTAACGAAGGAAGCGCGCCAGCCTCTGCAATTCCCAGGGCAGTCAACTTCTCGACATCCTGCACGTCTTCTATACGCGTCGTATTTTCAGTTCCCGGATACTTTGAGGCGTTCCAGATGGCATATTGTCCGTCCATGCGGACATGCGCGCTGCCTTCGCTGGAAATGTCGAACCGTGTCAGCACAGGGTTGGTCTCTGGCGCTATCGCAACATCGTGCAAAATTCCGACGCGCTGAACCTCGCCATGCTCGCCATACACGGCCGCGCCAATACACCCCACGACATTGGATTGGGGGAATTCTCCCGTTTCAACGGGGTTTTCGCAGATATAAATAATCGCGCGATGCTCCCCGGGGTCAGGCTGCACCCTCGGACGAATCACAAAACGCACCACTTGCGCTTTGCCCGGCTCAACTGTAAATTCAATCGGATTGATGACAATCCACTGATCAAGCGACTGTTCGGTGGGCGGAATCACCTGCACGTTAAATTCCTCATCCACGTCCCAGTTATGCACGCTGATCCGAAATTTCATGGGGCGTGCGCCAAAGTTAAAGACCCGGAACGATTCGGTTTTGCTCTGCGCGCCAATCGTCAGTTGAAACAGAGACGGCGAAATGCCGAATTGGATAGCTCCGGCCGGGACTTGCGCCGGTGCATTTCCTGAAAACCATACCAGCATCAAAAAGATCAGAATGTTACGTATGCGCCATATTTTCATTATCTGTTTTTCCAATGAAATGTTCAGTACCTTATAGAATCACAACAACGAATTTTGAAAAAGAACGAATTGACAGAGGATCCCAAACACATTCGTTTTTTTCTCAATTCGTTGTTGTGTTGGACAAGCCAGAAAAATCTGTAAGGAACTAAAAATGAAATGCTAAAATTTTATTTGTGTGTGTAAAAAACCCGGTTTCTATACTTGACTCCCTGCCGTTACAGCCCATGAATCAGAATTGTCAGCGTGCCGGCGTAGGTTCCGGCATATTGAATCTGGCTCGGATAAAAAGAAATCGTCACACCGCCTTCAATACTATTGAAACGCTGAATGTTGACGACTCTTTTAAGCGGGGGAGTTTGCGCGGTTGTCGTGTTCACGCTTACGCCCTCTTCTTCCTCAATCACCACCTCTTCTTGTTCGATGATGCGAGGGGGCAGAGGTTGAAGATTGACAAGGATTTCAGCTTTCGGAAAATTGATATGGCTCAGACGGCCGGGGTTCCCGTTGGCGGCCGTTAATTGGTACTGTACGCGCAGCGAGCCGAGCGCAACCTTTGCAGGGACGCGAATTTGCCAGACCGAGGGCAGGGGGCGGGATATCTCTTCAACCAACAGCCGTTGAGCACGAATATCGCCCTGAACGGGCAAAGCCTGAGAATCCGGCCTCCCTAACAATTCAGAAGAGGTGATCGGGTCGAGCAGTACCTGATTCTGAAGATAGGACAACTGGATTGCCCTTTCCGCGCCTTCGGCTTCATACGCCGACATCATCAGGCAGGCTGCCATCATAAGAGCCGCGTAAACGCTCTTTTGTAGAAAAAAACGTCGCAATACACCATAAAAACCGGGTTGTTTGAAAAAACCCGGTTTTTTTCTGTACTTCATAGACAATTGATACACTGTGTTTTTATTAAATTTCGCTTGCCGTAATCGTAAACTGATGAGCTGAGGTATTTTCATAAGTTCCGGCATGGCTCGCGTTCGCAAAATCCAAACCGAGCTGAATATCGCCATATTGAGGATTACCAGATCCCGCGGACGTAAAATCCACACTGCCGGCAAAACCGCCTCCGCCGTTCAGTCGCGTTTGCACCGAACTAATTTGCAGCGTGCCAAAACCTGGGCCGGCATTATTCGTTAACGTGGCTGCGCCGGCATTTAGCGCAACGGTCACGCGCAGGTTACTACCGGCATGTGGATTTCCGATCGCTTTAACCGTCCAGGCATTTTCGACAATTTGTGTTCCAGTGTTCGATCCCAGCGCACTTGCAGTAATAGCAGCGTCGTCGTCCCAGGAAGCCACAGTCACTGAACCAGCGTCATCTGTGTCATCAGTTGTTCCGAAAACCACGCCCGCAAAATGATTTTCTGACACATGAATAACCAATTCGCTGTAGTACCTTAACTGTAACACTGACGGTACAGTTACTCGAACGTCCACATTACCCACAGCCTGCGCCTGCGCCGGTGATGCTGAAAATAACAGGGCGATGCCAAGAAGCGCAACGATTGTTAGACCATACGGCAATATTTTGAGATGTTTCATAAGAAATCTCCTTTGTGTGATGAACGAAGTGTTAACTGTTATTAATCAGGAATTATTCCTGTTAACGCTTGTTAACTTTCCGCTCGTGACATGTTGTTAATTCATTCAGTAAAAAAAATTGACCTTCTCCGCCTTGCCGCCAACCAATCTACACGAAAAAACCGGCCTCGAAAAGCCGGTTTCCAAGAGTCAGTCATGAACCGCTTTGGCAACCCGGCGATCTTCTCTGTTTCAGAAGACCCGTGGCTTTCCGTCCCATCCTCACGAATGGTTTGGCAGTATCTTGCGGATATTTCACTTACACTCAACATAATAAGCAAATACCATGCCAACTACGGACAGGAATGCAACATTATTTTTGCACTTTCTGACAATGGTGAGGGGAAGGGGTTGAAAAAAAATTATCAGCAGATGGTTAGTGCGCTTAAAATCCCCCTGAAACACTAGAAAAATCTTGAAAAATTGTCAAATTTTCCGACAGGCAGGTATTTGAAAAAGCATCATATTTATGATAACCCAGGGGAAAAAACGAAGTTACGGTGAAGAGTGTCTTTGTAAAATTTACAGACAGCTATTCTTACCAAAGGAATAATGTAGATAAGAATTTTTCTTATCTACATCATAAACGATAGAATGAGATCCTGTTGACAACTCAATCCAAAAAGCAGAGTTACCATTCTCAAAGGGATTCGAAAATAGAGGAAGCGTGTCGAAAAAAATCCCGGACTTCTTCATGTAAAGATTTTCGACACGCGAAACTCTTTTATTGAGACCATTCGGTTGGCTGCCGATCCCAGCGGTGTTTTTTTAGTTCTGCCAGGAGTTCGGGCGCTAAGCCCCTGCCATCGCCGGCCGCAATATTTGCGCGAGTATGAGCGGTTTTGCGCATCCCGGGAATCGTGGTGCTAACTGCAGGGTTGCTCAAAATAAAGCGCAACGCCATTTCCGGCATGGTCATCCCTTCAGGTACGAGCGGTTTCAAGGCGTCAGCGTGTTCCACGCTGGATTCCAGGTTTTCAGGCACAAAATAGGTGCTGCGCCAATCATCTTTTGGAAAGGTCGTCGCTTTCGTAAACGTTCCGGTCAATGTGCCTTCATCAAAGGGCACTCTGGCAATGACGCCCAGGTTGTATTTTTTGCACAATGGAAACAGGTGATCTTCCGGAGCCTGATCGAAAATATTGTAAATCACCTGCACAGCGTCAATCTGGCCGGTTTTGATGGTTTCCAGACTATTGTCAGGTTCCCAGCGATTGATGCTGATGCCCACGGCCTGAATTTTTCCGGCCTGTTTCAGGTCTTCCAGCGTGCGCTGCCAGCGTTCATCCTGCGCCCAACTGTCTTCCCACACGTGAAACTGGATCAGATCAATGGTGTCAACATCAATATTCTTTAAGCTTTTTTCAACATACTCACGAATATGTTCCGGCGGAAAACAGTCATCCAGCGTGAACTCGCGTTTCGAGGGCCAGATAAAATTTTTCGGCGGGATTTTTGTGGCCGTATACAATAGCTTTTCAGGATGACGTTTGAGCGCCTGTCCGAGCAATTGTTCGCTTTTCCCGCTGCCATAGCCCCAGGCCGTATCAAAAAAATTGCAGCCCAACTCGACCGCCACATCGAGCGAGTGCATGGATTCCTGATCATCCGAGCCTGTCCAGCCGGCTATACCCCACATGCCATAGCCGATTTCGCTGACTTGCCAGCCGGTTCTGCCAAACATACGATAGTGCATAAATTTTCCCTCCTTTGTTTTTTACACCACAGATTTCGCAGATTTCGCAGATTTCGCAGATTGGATAATTTTATTTTCAAAAATCTGTACCATCGCGATCATCTGTGGTTATATAGAGCAATTCTAACTCATTTGTCACCTGTCACTTCGATTTTGCTCAGTGACCGAGCGGTTGTCGAGCGGAGTCGAGACACGAATCATGGAGGATTACTATATCTCATAACGTTTATTTTTTGATCTCGTCCAAGCGTTTTTCTGCTTTGGTTTTAATCGCCTGATCCTGATGGTCAAGAATGGGCAAGTCCAGAAGCGTTTCGTAGTGCGCAATCGCTTTGTCTTTGGCTTTCATTTTCTCATACGTTTTGGCTAACTGAAAATGAGCGTTAATGTAGCCCGGCTTCAGTTCTAACGCTTTCAGCAGGGAGCGTTCCGCATCTTCATTGGAGCCGCCGGGAAGTCCGCCGAAAAAGACTTTAGCAAAGGCTTTTAAGACACGATTCAGATTCGCAATTTCACGATAATAAATTCCGAGTACCACATACGATTCGGCATGATCCGGATCGAGTTCAATCGCTTTTTCCGCATGTTCTTTGACATTGCGTGATAATTTGACTTTGGTTTTTCCGCCGGTAAACATGGCCAGGTTGCCATAACTGACAGAAAGAAAATAATGTGTTTCAGCGTTATCCGGGTATTTTTCAAGCATCGTCTCGGCATACTCGACTGCGCGTTCGAAATAGGGCTTGGAATCGTCGGAATCAATATCTTCACCCACATTATTGCACGATCGCGTTAATCGCATTAAAACATCAAAGTCATCCGGCACAAGTTGATGCGCTTTTTCATATTCAGCCAGCGCTTTTGCGTTATCAAGCTGCTCATAATATTCATCACCTTGCCGGATCAATGTTTGTACATCTTGAGCCGCAAGCTGTACAGAGCAGATCAATAGTCCGAATAACACGATTGACCAGAAACATAGTGAAGTGCGTTTCTCCATAAAAGAGACCTCTTCTGTTATTTGAGTCTCGAAAGAGACTTGTTAGCAATCAAACGTGAACAAATGTACGATAATAACGCGGACATCAGGCAAGCGAGAAGTCAATAAAATTTTTCTAAGAAATTGAGAGAATATTCAGGAATGTTTAGGCTGGCGGACATGACAGTTAGATTTCATAGACAACTTGTTCACGAGCGATAATGATATTAACATCCGGATATTTTTGGCGAAGTGATTCTTCGATGATGAATAATTCTGCATCAGTCCGTAAAGGTTCATGGTGCGTGAGCATGATGGTGTGTGCTCCCATTCTTTGGCTGTTTTCAATTGCCAGCGAAAAAGAACTATGTCCTCGCCCGCGATACACCTGTTGGTATTCTTCATCCGTATATTGCGCGTCATGAATCACGACATCATAATCCCTCCCCCAGGATAGATAAGAATCCATTGCGCACGCCTCATGATCGGTCATCAGGGCGATCTTTTTCCCCTGACAGGCGATCCAGTACCCATAGCAATTGCCTTCATGCGTATTGTCGAAGAACCCGATTGTGAAGCCGTTTATTTCCACTGGTCCCGTCAGGGAATTATATAAGATGTGAGATGACAGATTTTTGTCCTCAATCGAGGAAAAAGGACCAAAGGAATAATCAAAATAATAGTTCAACTGTTTTTTCAGGCGTTCCACGGTCCAGGGGGAATAGATATAGAGATGTGTGCTCGGTAAAAAGATGGGAATAAAATACCCTATCCCCTGGACATGATCCCAATGAAAATGGGTAAAAAACAGGTGATATATCCCGCTTTTATTGGGGAGTGAATCGCTATAACGGCCAATCCCGAATCCCGCATCAAACAGAAGCGAATCATTCTCATTTCTGATCTCAATGCAGGTCGTATGAACCCCAAATACGATCTGATCTGGCTTAGGAGCACTAATAGCTCCGCGTGTTCCCCAAAATAGTATTTTCATAAGTACTACATGAAAAAAATGTTTGATACTTCGGATTTTCAGCCATTAATGCATTTCATGAGATGCTAATAATTTCATCTTCTTGTGGAATGATCACATTGAGAGCAGTTCCTCGACAATATTTTTGGGCATTCAGCAGCTTTCTCAAAATGTCCCGGTCATCGTCTTCAGGAGCGTGATGCCCTAAAATCAATTGTTTCACCTGGCTTTCGAGAGCCAGCTTCACAGCCATAATCTCTGTAGAATGTCCCCACTGTTCTTTGCCACGTATACTTTCCTCATTAAAATGTGTATCGTGAAGAAGCAGATCTGCTTCTCGGCAAAAGTTGATCAACCCTTCATAATACCGATCTTCATCGGAAGCGTCAAAATTATCCATCCCTGGTCCCAGATGATTGTTTGTGATGGGGGCAAGGTCTGTGAGAATCACGATTGACTTGTCTTGATGTTCAATGCGATACCCTAAATCAAGTCCCGGATGATTAATTTGATAGGTTGAGACATGATAACTGGAGTGTGTGCTGGAAAGATGATATTCCTGAGCATAGTTCGGAGGAGGGTCAATTTCAAAATTTTGTCCCCCGGTAATGGTGTTGAACGAGATCGTGGCAGGAATTTCAGCATAATTCACCGGAAACGCATCTGTTTGAAATTGATGTTTAAAGAGTTCTTCAAACGTTTCTTTAAACGATCGCGATCCCCAAAATCTGGCGCAGGTTTCAGGGCGGTAAAATGGAGCAAAAAAGGGAAAGGCCAGAATATGATCCCAATGCGAATGGGTCAGCAAAAAACTAAAGTCCCTGGCATCAGATTGAAGCCGGCTTCCCTCGCGAAACAACCCGCTTCCGCCGTCAATATAAATGGGGAAATTCCCTTCAGCCCAGATTTTATAAGCTGTCGTATTTCCTCCAAAATGTACGTAGTTCTGATCAAGAATCGGACGCGAACCGCGCGTGCCTAAAAGTTGAAAATATAGTCTCATCAACCACTTCCTCTGCCTGAATGACTGATGCGTTATTTTGTCACCTGAGTAAATTTTGTCAGTTTTGACAGGCCGAGAAACCAGGTTTTTCGAAAAGCCCGGTTTCTGATGTGCAAAGAAATTATTCATAATCACTTCATTATGGTATATACTACCAAAGGCTCGCTGTCAAGTCCCATTTTGCGAAACTATCGCTTCTTTCCCTGTTTGACAGCAGGGATGAAGAAATGTTAAAAAGAGTCGAGGGCAATTTCCGGCGTGCTGGCAGCTTGCAAAAGGGCTCGCATTCGTTGGTAGTGCGACCCTTTCCAATAGAAAAGATCGCAAGCCGCGCAATAAAAAAATTCCTCGAAATGTTCTCGCGTAAGAGGAGGTAATTGTTCAAAAACCTCGGATTTTACAACAGGTTGAGGAACAGCATTACACCTGGTACAACGAGGAACAAACGGAACAGGCAGCGACAGATGAAACCGGGTAAATACTTCGCGCAGTTGATATGGGGGATGCGTCGCTCGTACACAATATCCATGTGTGATTATCCGACGTTTCAACAGCTCGCGGTCGCGTGTCAACAAAATTCGATGCTCTTCACAGGATATCTGCGCCAGAGTTTTATCATCATAGTCAGGCCGATACAATGTATCAAACCCGCTAAATCTCAAATAGACAGCCAATTTACCCAGGTGGACATCCAGCACAAACCGTGTTTCTCGCAAGGGCTTTGGTCGCAAACGACCGACCGCCCGAATATCAAAGGCCTCAAACACCGGATAAACGCTGATATGGTCATCGGGTTGCACACAGTATGAAAAATCAACGGATTCGTGATTTACCAGAATGAGATCCACTTCCGTATGAGGCACTCCCAGAGATTCAATCACAGTTTTTACCGAGTGTGGGCCTGAAACAACAGAGGTGAATTCCGTTTTCTTCCATTGTTTTGGTAAAAAATCATTTAATTCTTCATAAAAACGCAAAAAAATTCGAACCATGGATTTTACCTGTTTTCAAAGGATTACGCTCTATGCAGCCTGAGGAGAAACATACGAATATTGAGAGAATATGCAAATAATCTAAAATTTTGCTTGACAAAATTTTTCTCTCTACACATCGTAGATACAGACTTAATCAAAGGTTTTGGCGCGGGGTGGAGCAGTTTGGTAGCTCGTTGGGCTCATAACCCAAAGGCCGTTGGTTCAAATCCAACCCCCGCAACCAAAAAATTGAAGCCGACTGATACAGTTGGCTTTTTTTATGCCATGTTGCGCGAAAGTGTCTATCGCGTCTCGAAATTAAAGTTTCAAGGACCATCCTCGTTATTTTTCTTCTCCATTCCGTCCTATCCCACCACTCTTTCAGTCTATTGCTGCCAAAGGGGTTTCATAATATCTCGTATGTTCATTTTTCTTTGCGATTACAAGAATGTAAAGAAAAAGTTCAGGAAAAATGATTGACTTTCTATCTTTATTTTGTAATACACGACACTGCACCAGTCCTGACAGAACAATATCCGGGAGAATTCGGAGTTTTCACCTGGAATGCGCAACATCCTGAAGCCCCTGGGAGGAAAAAACATGACAGAACAGGGCCAAATGAACGAGCAGTTTAGCGACATTTTAGAGGCAATCAAACAAAAAAGTCAGCAAGGGCGAATGATTGAAATTGAAGAAAAATTTACCCAGCTCGTCATTTTTTTGCTTGCCGAACGTTATTATGCCTTCTATGGCTGGGCGATTAAAGAGATTGTGACCGTTCGAGAAATTGCTTATATTCCGGGAATGCCGGAGTATATTTTGGGAGTTATTCATGTGCGGGGCGATATCGAGTCTGTTCTGGATTTAAGAAGGTTGATGAAATTACCACAGAATGTCCTGACCAAACGCAGCAGAATTCTCCTTGGAGAAACGCCGCAACTTCGCTCCGGCCTGCTCGTAGATTCGGTTGAAGACGTTCTTGAAATTCCTGAAAATCACATTTCAGAACCCCGATCCATTCTTGAGCACGAGTGCATGGAATATATTCGAGGAGAATCCGTGTATAAAGAACGAGAATTGCTGATCCTTGACATAGAAAAAATTTTTGACTCTCTCCTCAAACAGTGAGGCCACTATGTCATGGATGCGATTGATTTACTTATATTTTCGACTGGAAATCTCGTATTTGGGGCGTGGGCGCAACAAATTGAGGAACTGCTGAAAGCGGAACGCCCGGAGATGCCAGCAGAAGCTGCCGAGGAATATATCACCTTCTACAGGCAGCGAGAGCTGCGAGTCGTTAATTTGGCAAAACGCTTGAAACTTGGTGAAGCAAATAAAAAACAGCAACGAACAGACACCGTATTCACGCTTCAGCCAAATGTGGCATACTCGCTTGAGCATCCTTGCCATCGCCCTGAGACTTCTGGTATTTCAGCAAAAATTCTGGTCATCAAACGACAGGAATGCGAATATACCGGGATACAGGTCGAAAGCGTTCAACAAATTGTGACAACAACACTGCACCAGATTTACGCTCTTCCTAAAATCCTGGAAAAGCAGAAGCAGATTGCCGGATTATGCGGACTTGTGTTTCTTCATGGAAAAGTTGTGGTGTTGCTTGATCTTACACAATTCACATAAACAACGGTAGGAGCAAGAGTACAATCTACTATTCTCGACTCTCATACCTGAGCATAAGATTTGAGGAAAGCATGAACAAAAAAAGTATTGGAATAAAAATAGGATTATACATACTTTTTTCTCTCCTGGTGTGGAATGCTGCAGGAGAAGATGTGCTGGCTGCTGATCATCCGATTCTTTACTTTTTTTGGGGACAGGGGTGCCCCCATTGTGAGAAAGAAAAAGAGTTTCTCACAAAACTTCACCAACACTATCCTGAACTGGAAATGCGCTGGTTTGAAACCTGGAAACATCCGGACTTCACGAAGCTTGCGGATGCACTCAGGCAGGCATATCAGGTCAAAGGCTCTGGAGTTCCCATGACATTCCTTGGAAACTGGACGCTCACAGGTTTTCGCTCTGATGAGATCACTGGAGTTGAAATCGAACAACAGGTGATTAGATGTATTGAACAGGGGTGCTTTGATGGATTGAGAAAACTCGGACCTCGCAACATTGTCTGGCTTATTCAGGATCAGGCGGCCCAGAAGAAACCGGTTGGGTGGGAACAATATCCGGCAAGTATTCCACCAAGAAGCAATGAAATCTCACAAATACCGCGTCTCGTTCAATCGCAGCCAGAAACAGCAACGCCAGTTGCGCAAATATTGCCGTCTGAGCAATCATCCTTAGAGCAGCCTTCTGAAATTTCTGTCCAACCCTCGGTTTCGACTTCGAAAACAGAAGTGATTGAAATTCCAATTATCAAGAAACAAGTGACTTTGAATGTGTCGCAGATTGGATTACCGCTCTTCACCTTGATTATCGGAGGATTAGATGGCTTTAATCCCTGCGCTATGTGGATATTGAGTTTTCTTCTGACCCTGGTGATCTATGCCAAATCCAGAGCCAAAATCCTGTTGATTGGTGGTATTTTTGTGATCACGTCCGGTGTTATCTATTTCCTGTTTATGGCCGCCTGGTTAAATATCTTTATGTTTGTCGGCTATGTAACATGGCTCAGAATTGCAGTGGGATTAGTGGCCGTGGTAATGGGCATCATCAACTGTAAAGATTTCTTCTTTTTTCAGAAAGGCATCTCTTTAACCATTCCAGAATCAGCTAAACCAAAACTTTATAAACGTATGCGAGCGGTGATTCATACTTCAGCGCTTCCTGGAGTTATTCTGGGAACAGTCGTGCTCGCCGTGACAGCGAACCTCATTGAGCTGTTGTGTACCGCCGGCTTTCCGGCAATTTATACCAATATTTTAACTGCGCAGAATCTTTCAGTTGTTCAGTATTATCTCTATCTGGCCTTGTATAATGGCATTTACGTAATTCCATTGGCTGTGATTGTCGGCATCTTTGCCTGGAAAATGGGAGGACGCAAGCTCACAGAAAAAGAAGGTCGTATTTTGAAACTGGTAGGCGGACTGCTCATGCTGGCCCTGGGGATCATTCTACTCATCAGCCCTCAACTTCTCATGTTCGGATAAACTGGCGAGCAATCGCCAGACTCAACGCATCAGTTTTGAGCCTGGCGATGTAATGGGTTTAGAAAACCATCCCTGCGTACCCGACAATATCTGCAACCGGTCGGTCGGGCATAACCTCCTGACTGGTGGTATGTTCCAGCAAATAGCCTTGCGAGGCTCCTAAAGCTTTGGCAACGGTCACAGTAGCAGCAATCGCACCTGCCCCGCAGGCGTTCCGATGCTGTTCAGCTTCGGCAATCACAGCTTCAGCGTTCATTTCAGCCGCGAGCTGCAGAAGGTGTCGATCATTATCCTTCATCGGAGCGAGGGATTGCTCGCCAATGCCATAAGGAATAAATCCGAAACTTGGCCCATAGTGTGTGAGATCTGTGCTTCCGATCACACACACCGGTTTCTCGTAGTGGGCAAGCAGCTTGCCGATTTTCTCTCCTAATCGTACCGCAAGTTTCTCAGGAGAGACCATGATTGGCACAAGCTTTGCGTCGGGGAAAAGATGCTGAATAAAAGGGATCTGGACTTCAATCGAGTGCTCGCGCTCGTGAGCGGACGGATCAGCGACCACCTCTTCCCTGGCTTCGGCTAAAATGGTATCAGCCAGTTCCTCATCAATCTCGATCGGGCCGCAGGGTGTTTGCCAGGCCCCCCGGGCAAATATAGCCGCTTGACGTCCTACGCCCCACACATGCACCGCCCCAAAAATCAAAAACGTTTCAACTGAGCTTTTCTGCTGAATACTTTTATAGACTTTTGCAGCAGTTGGACCCGAAAACATCCAACCCGCATGCGGCACGATTCCGGCAATAACCTTTTCCGGGATTGCCGGTGGTTGGTATTGACCAAGGCAATCCTCAATTTGGCGATGACAGGAACGTGCATCAGCCGGATAAAAGCTTCCTGCGCGAAAGGCTTGACGTATTTTTCTCATCGTTCACAGGTTCGTAGTAAACGCGTGAGCGTCTTCAGCACGTTCATCAGAATAAACGCTTTAGCGTTTTGAGCCGCTGAAACGGCAACTACAAACGCCTCCATCAATCGTATCGTTATCATCACGCAGCGTCCATTACGTCTCAAGTTGTTCAATAATCGCTGCGGCAAGTAACGGCACAAGAATCTCATGGTGCCCTATCAGCGTAAACCCTTCTCCGCCATCGGCGGTCGGTCGAATCACCACATTCTGAGTCGGGCGATATTGCCGAATAAAATCCATATTAACCGTCGTAAAATGCTTGACCACGTAGCCAAGATTCCGGACGGTTGAGAGCGCTTTCAGGAATACCTCCGGAAGAATCACCGCTGACCCGACATTGAAATACACACCGCCTTCCAATTGCGAGATTACGTTGATAAAACGGTGAAAATCCCGATGCGACCCTGCCCCTAACGCGGCCCCATTGGCTTCAGGATGAGTATGAATAATATCTGTCCCAATTGACACATGCACCGTGACCGGAATCTGCAAGCGGTATCCAGCAGCCACAAGGCTATATTCAAGATAGGGAGGATTCGCATGGTGCAACGCTTTTCCGACCGCTTCTCCGATTCCCAAACTTTCTTTTTGTCCCTGAGCAATGGCAGCATTCAGAAATTGTCCGGTTTCGCGGCCCATCCCAAATTCTCCGGTCGAAATAGCTTCGGCGACATCTTCTGAGGTACATCCGGTATAGGCCAATTCAAAATCATGGATAATACCGGCGCCATTTAACGCAATCGCCGAAATAACCCCACGCTCCATCAAATCAATAATCAACGGCGAAAGTCCACACTTGATCACATGTGCGCCCATGGCCAGCATAACCAGGCGTTCATTTCGAACGGCCGTCGCAACCCGCGCAACAATCTGCTGAAACTGTTTTCCTGCCAGAATGACCGGCAATGACTGTAAAAATGTCGAAAAATTTCCTCCCTTACGCCAGGGAGTAGCAAACGTATCAATTTGCACTAAGCTTTTCCGTTCAAATATAGAATACGTGGTAATATCATGAAAATCAAGAGATGGAAAAATTTTTTTCATATATTCATTCTTTCTTGTCTTTTGTGCAATAGAGTATAATCACCAGTATTGCGCTCAGTTCGTCAGAGTTTAGGCCCAAAAAATAGAGCGATACGCTCTATCGTGATTTTCCAGGGTATGGGGAACACGCCTGATGTGTCAAGTGAAATTCATGCAGGTCAAAAACGAAAAGTTTGTATCTGAGGTGAAGAGAAAGAAGTGTAGCACAATCGGAGTTGTGTTACACAAAATTAATGCTACGTAAGTATGAATAAATTTTTGTCAGTTTTAGCTGGTTGAGAAACCGGGTTTTCGAAAAAACCCGGTTTCTGATGGGTAAATAAATTAATCCGGAGTTGAGAAGAAAATAGCCGTTTTTGTCTTGACATTGAAGCGTATTCTTCGAGACTATTTCAAAAACAATACTAAGGAGGTGTTGCTATGAGTCAACAAGGATTTCATCAGATGGCAGAGAGGGCATTACACGATATCGGAGCGGTGTGTATGAACATTTCAGCAGGCATGGCCGAAACGATGTGCACCGAAATCTTAGCAGCACAACGTATCGCCTGTTATGGGGTTGGGCGTGAAGGCTTAATGATGAAAGCGTTGTGTATGCGCTTGATGCACCTGGGATTAGACGCTCATGTGGTAGGAGATATGACTACTCCGCCTGTAGGAAAAGGCGATTTGCTGCTTGTCAGCGCGGGTCCAGGACAATTTTCTACCGTATTAGCGTTAATCGGGGTAGCCAGGGGAGCAGAAGCGCGTGTAATGGCCGTGACAGCTCAACCAGAAGGAAAAGCACCGCAACAGGCTGATGTGGTCATTTATCTTCCGGCTCAGACCATGGCCGATGATAGGGGAGGGAACACGAGTATTTTGCCAATGGGAAGTCTTTATGAAGCAGTACAGTTGATATTTTTCGATCTCATTGCTCTTATGCTGAGAGAAAAGATGCACCAGACCACAGAAGAGATGCGCCATCGCCATACAAACCTTGAATAGCAAGAAAAGAGGGCATACGATCCATACGATCAGTGGATGGTTCTAACGCTAATACAGGTGAAAACAAAAAAATTTACATTAGCAATGGTACAGTATAAGTTAATCGAAGATTACATTGCCGCACGGCCGGGTTTTTACGACACCCGGCCGTGCAAAGAGCTGAACCGTCTGAGTCACTATCAGCCCAGATAAGCTTTACGGACTTCTTCGCTGTGCAGCAGTTCGTCGCCCGGGCCGGACAGCACGATATTACCCGTTTCGACGACGTAGCCGTAATCAGCGACCTTCAAGGCAGCCAATGCATTTTGCTCGATCAGCAGAATAGTAATGCCTTGCTTGTGGATCTCCCGGATAATTTCGAAAATTTCTTCGACCAGGATGGGGGCAAGCCCTAAACTTGGTTCATCGAGCATAAGCAGAGTTGGGCGCGTCATAAGACCACGGCCGACCGCCAGCATTTGCTGCTCACCGCCGGAGAGAGTTCCAGCTTGCTGGTTCTTGCGTTCCAACATCCGTGGAAACAGTTTATATACCCACTGTAAATCCTGCTCGATTTCCGCATCATCCGTGCGGCCATACGCGCCAAGCCGCAAATTTTCATAGGTCGAGAGATTCGGGAAAATCCGTCGTCCTTCCGGAATCATCGCAATCCCGCGTTTGACGATTTCATGCGTCGGTACGCGCACAATCGTTTTATTGTTAAAGCGTATGTCTCCTGAACGCGCTGAAACCAGATTGCAGATCGTTCGCAGCAGCGTACTCTTGCCGGCCCCGTTCGCCCCGATTAAGGTCACAATTTTCCCCTTCGAAACTTCCAGAGAGACCCCTTTCAGGGCATGAATCCCTCCATAATATACGTGTAAATCTTTAACTGAAAGCATCGGCACCCGCTCCTAAATAGGCTTCAATAACTTTTGAATTTGACTGAATGTCTTTTGGTCCGCCTTCGGCGATCGTAACGCCGTAGTCCAATACCAAAATCCGCTCACAGATTCCCATTACGACCTTCATATCGTGTTCAATCAATAAGATGGTCAAATCAAAATCTTTGAGGATCCGTTGAATAAAACGCATGAGATCTTCACTTTCCTGCGGGTTCATCCCAGCCGCCGGCTCATCGAGCAGGAGAAGTTTGGGTTGAGTGGCTAACGCTCTGGCGATTTCCAGACGGCGTTGTTCACCGTAAGGCAGGCTGTCGGCGCGTTCTTTGACGCGGGCTGTCAAGCCAACGGCATCAAGTAGGCGCAGCGAATCTTCATAAATGGCCTTTTCTTCCTGCACATACCAGGGCAGGCGAAAGACTGCGCTAAAGGGGTCGGATTTCAACCGCAGGTGCTGCGCCAGCATAATATTATCGAGCACTGGCAGGCTGCCAAACAGACGAATATTTTGAAAAGTCCGCGCAATCCCCTTGCGCGTGATAAGATAGGGCGGCAGACCCGTGATTTTTTCTCCCAGAAAATAAATATCTCGACTGCTCGGTTCATAGACCCCGGTAATCATATTAAACACTGTCGTTTTCCCTGCACCGTTCGGGCCGATCAGTCCGACAAGTTCTCCCTGGGAAAGCTCCAGGGCAAAGTCATTCACTGCGATCAGTCCTCCGAATCGCATCATAATCTTATCGCATTTTAACACAGTCGCATGTTCTTGCATGAGTTCTTGTTCCATGAATTATATTCGTTGTTTTTGAGAACGATTCACGATCCAGTCCCAGGTAAATTCTTTCCCGCCCATGAGGCCCTGACGGGCAAACAGAATCACAAAGAGCAGCAAGATGGAAAAGAAGACCATACGCAAGCCGGGCACCCAATTATCAAGAGGCCGTAAATATTCCATCATTGCCGCAAAAATGCAGGCCGCAATGACGGACCCTGAAATTGAGCCCAGGCCGCCAACAACGATAATCATGAGAATCTGATAGGTTAAGACCGGCATAAAGGTTTTCGGATCGATCGTCGTAATCAGATTGGCCAGCAGGCCGCCGCCGATGCCGGCGAAAAATGATCCGACCAGAAACGCCATAATTTTATGCGAAAAAAGATTGACGCCCATAGCCTCAGCCGCCACTTCATTATCGCGAATTCCCATCATGGCCCGGCCATAACTGGAATTTACCAGACGTTTAATAAAAAACACGGTAAAAATCGCCCACCCCCAACTCCAATAGAGGTTGGTATATTCAGGAATATTTTTGAGGCCCAGGGCGCCATTGGTGATCGTCACCGTATTATTGAAAACCACACGAATAATTTCGGAAAACCCTAAAGTCGCAATGGCCAGATAATCGCCTTTTAAACGCAGCGTAGGCACACCGATAATCAGGCCAAAAAAGGCAGAAATCAATCCGGCAATAATCAGCGCCGGGAAAAACGAAAGGTGCAGGTTGCCTAAAAACGGTCGGATCGGCTCAATAAAATAAATGACCTGCTTTTGTTCCGGACTCAAGGTGAGAATCGCAGTCACATACGCTCCGACCGCCATAAATCCGGCGTGTCCCAATGAAAACTGCCCGGTAAACCCATTAATCAAATTCATGCTGACAGCAAGAATGGTGTAGATAGCGCATAAATTGAGAATACGGAGTTTGTAGGCATCAAGAGCGTTCTGAGCAAAAAAGAAGATGACAAAGATAAGCACAAGGGTTCCGAAGGACAGATAGAAATTAATCGGTTTGTGTTTCATCGCTACACCTTTTCCTTTATTTCCTCGCCGATAATCCCTGTCGGCTTTACGAGGAGAATGAACAGCAAAATAATAAAGGCGTACGCATCGCGATAGCCTGCCAGAGTGGGAAAGAACGCTACAAGCATGATTTCTAACAAGCCGATAAGATAACCGCCGATCATAGCTCCCGGAATACTCCCGATTCCACCAAACACTGCGGCGACAAAGGCCTTCAACCCGGGAATCATGCCCATCAGGGGAAACACCGCCGGATAGCGGATCGCCCACATAATCCCTCCAAACGCGGCCAGAGCGGAGCCGATGGTGAAGGTCAGAGCCACGATAGTATCCACGTTGATCGCCATCAAGCGCGCAGTTTCAAAATCTTTCGACACGGCCCGCATGGCCATCCCTTGTTTGGTTTGATATATCAGATAGGATAACCCTATCAGCAGAATCACCGTAACGACCGGAATAATGAAGACAACGCTTTGTACTTTGATGCCTCCGATTTCGAACATTTGGGTAAAAAGATCCGGTCGTTGAAAACCTTTGGGACGCCCTCCAAAGATCACAATGCCTAAGTTTTGGAGAAAGAAGGACACTCCAATTGCTGAAATGAGGGCAGAAATACGCGGCGCATTCCGCAATGGTTTATAGGCGATCTTATCAATAGATAACCCCAACAAGGCGGTTAGAATCACGGCCACGGGAAAGGAAATATACCAGGGAAGCGCAAACATCAGAATGCCATAGTAGGCAAAATAAATCGCCATCATGAAAATATCACCATGGGCAAAATTGATCAGTCGCAAAATCCCATAGACCATCGTATAGCCAATGGCGATGAGGGCATACAAACTGCCGAGAGAAATCCCGTTAGCCAGGTGCTGGAGAAAGAGTTGACTAGTCATGCTGTTTTGGGGTTATAACCTGAAAGGCCTGAACAGCCTTTCAGGTTTGAGGGGGAATTATTCAGGATCGACGGTTGCGATATATTTAAACTGTCCGCCTTCAACGCCAAGGATTACTGCGCTTTTAATCGGGTCGCCGTTCGAATCGAAGGTGAGCAGTCCAGTGACAGCTTCGTGATTCTTGAAATTGGCCAGGGTATCACGAATCGCCTGAGGTTCAGCCGAATTCGCGGCTTCGATTGCGTCAACAATCAGCATGTACGCATCGTAGCCCAGGGCAGCAAACGCGTTCGGAATTTTATTATATTTTTTCTGATAGGCTTCGGCAAACACTTTGGACGCTTCACGTTCAGCCGCTTCCGCGCTGTAATGGGTGCTGAAGCGAATCCCTTCCGATGCATCGCCGCCTACGGTGATAAGCTCCGGAGCTTCAATCGCGTCGCCGCCAAGCAGTGTGGCAGTGACTCCTAATTGTTTGGCCTGAATCGCAAACTGCGCCATATCCTGATAATAACTCGGCATAAAAATCACATCAGGATTCTGAGCAATGACGTGGGTTAATTGAGCTGTAAAATCAGAGTCCCCGGTTTGGAACGAGGTCATGGCGACAATGCTGTTCTCATCGCCAGTCAACTCAATAAACGCTTTTCTGAAGAAACTTGCCAGTCCGACAGAATAATCCTGAGCCACATCCTGCACGATTGCAGCAGTTTTCGCTCCCAGTTCGTTGAAAGCAAATCTGGCCATGACTTCGCCCTGGAACGGATCGATAAAACAGGCGCGGAAATAATATGGATTATCTTTTGTTACCAAGGGGTTTGTCGGAGAACAGCCCATAACCGGAATACCGGCTTTCATCGCCAGCGGGCCGCCCGCCAATGACAGTGAACTTCCAAACGATCCTACTACGGCCACAACCTTTTCTTTGTCAATTAAGCGCGCCATGGCGTTTGCTGCTTCAACTTTTTCGCTCTTGTTATCAACCAGAACAACTTCAATCGGACGGCCAAGCACTTCACCACGCATTTCATGGGCGAGTTGAATTCCTTCCCAGGTCTGTTCTCCGCCTGCCGCCATCGCGCCGGTCATCGGTTCATAAACGCCTATTTTAATAGGATCTGCGGCAAATACGGACATACTTAACAGACAAAGACATCCCGTTACAGCCAAAAGCATTGCTATTTTCTTCATGAACTTTCCTCCTTCAACGTCATAAGAATCGTTAATAATGAATGAATACACTCCACGCTCTTTACGTGAAAATTGTCATCCTGTTTATCTTGAGGGAAATAATTCTGTCAAGTATTTTTATTTTACTTTGTCTTACTTTGTCAACATGACAAAAAAACCGGGTTTTGGGAAAAACCCGGTTTTTTTACTGACCATTCTCGGCCGGCAGCTAACAAAAAAACCGGGTTGTTCACAACCCGGTTTTGGGACTGACGATTATCGGCCGGTCAATTCTGCTTGAATCTTCATTCGAAATAATGTATCCTGAATTTTTCGTGCCAGACTTTCAGTGATTCCTTGAATTGACAACTGATAGTGGAATGTAGGAATGTTTACCATTTCTGTGCGCAATGGAAGCCGCCATCCCGGAAATTTTCGGTACAATTCCTGCATTTTTTGGTCAACACTTTGCTGCTGAGTAAATACGCCGAGTTGAATCGAATACATTCCTTGAGCCGGATAGACAAAATAGTCAAAACCTTTCGGGCGAAGATGTGTTTGAGCCCATGACGTTGCGTCGCTTTTTAATCGAAAATATCCCAGTGCGACGCGATAGGCTTGTAACCGTTGCTGTCCGATACGCTGCTCTTGTAATTGCACACCTAATTGGCGCATCGCCTTTCGAACATTCTGGAGTTGCGTTTCAAGCACAGGCGTCAACGTGACAACCGAAAAACGACCGGCAGCCGGTCCGGGAGTAGGAGTAGCAACCGGCGTTGTGGGAACCGGGCCGGGCGTTGGAGTGGCGACTGACGCGGTAGGGGTGGGAGTGACCTCTGATACAGGTGTTGGAGTGGCATCCGGTTTTGTAGGATCTTGCGTGGATAGCGGTGTTGGAGTCGCCTCAACCAAGCCGAGTGGCGACGTTTCAACCACTTCCGTTGTGGGAATGGTTCCAATTGTCACGTCCGAGGCTGTCTCAGGAACCTGTGGACGCTCTGACCCACTCGTGGTTGTCGGACGGGTTTCTCGCTGTGAGCCTGTTTCCGCCGGAATGGCCACACTTCTGGTTGTTGTTTCTGTCTCTATAACAGGGATCTCCGGACTGGTTTGATCTGTGCTTAAATCAATCGGAATGGTAATCTCCCCGGTCGAAACATCAGTTGACTCTGGCGATCCCTCTACAGGCACGACAGGCTGCTCGGTTGACGCTGTCGTTCCCTCCGCAGGCATGACAGGCTGAATTGCGCCGATCGGTTCGGTCGTCTCCGGAATTTCTCCTAGCGCGTTATCTCGCAGAACAATTTCCGTCTCGGTTTCCTGCGGCGTCACGGCCTTCTGTTTCGTCCACCACAGGTATACAGAAACCGCAGCAGCAGCAATAATAATAAGAGCTAGCGCACTAACAATAATTCGTTTCATTGTTTTTCTCCTCTATAATAGAAAACGATCATACTTGAGATGATATGAGCACCTCATTTATACTGAATAATGATAACAGAATGCCGTTTACATTACTGATAATGAAGTAGAGTATATATGAATGTTTTGCTTTGTCAACTTTTTTTGCAATGGAATCTGAATTTTCAGAAAATTTCTTGACGAGCGGTTTTCCCGCAGTTGTTTTGAAAAAACATGTCGGAGAAACCAACCGCGCTTCCATAAAGAACAAACAACAATGTCCATAAACACATGTTTTCCGGGAATAGTTTTTTGAGAGAATTCTTGACAGAAATTCTTAGCCTTTCTATACTGCCCTCATCTTGAGAGTGAAGACATGTATCTCTCTGTTTTTTTTAGGGTTATGGGTTTTGTTCAGTGATGCGTTGCATGCTGAATGTGGTGATGATAACATTTTTGTTACGAAGGAGTAAATGCAGTGAAGAGAACGTATCAGCCGAAAAATATTGTGAGAAAACGTGTACATGGATTTAGAGCACGTATGAGTACCAAAGGTGGCCGATTGGTTCTTAAACGACGGCGTGCAAAAGGACGAAAACGCTTAACGGTGTGAGAATTCTGCACTCAGTTGAGATCTTTATTCTGTTATGTACGCCAGGGCAGGTTATGCCCGGCAATTTATCAAGAATGTGCGCGGATGTCTGCTTCGTTTGCTCAATATGAGAAGATAAAACGAAGGAATGATTTTAAACGTGTTTACGAACACGGAGAGAAGAGAGTTTCATCATCTTTTCTTCTTTACCTGTATGTTGACAGCATGCGGCCATATCGTCGTTTAGGGATTACTGTACGGAAGAAAATCGGGAATGCTGTCATCAGAAATCGGTGTAAACGTATTGTTCGTGAAGTATTTCGCAGGCATAAAGACATATTTCCCCAGGGGGCGGATGTTGTTGTGGTCATCAGGCAGCAAATGGTCGGTCAACGCTATGAAGACGTGCTGGAAGAGATTAGCAACATGTTTTGATATGTGTGCATTCCCCCCTCATGCACCCAGGAAAAGAAGCAGGGGCGCCGTTATTGTGCAACAAATTCTGGTGTCCGTGATTATCTTATACCGCGCAGGTATATCCCCATTCTTTCCACCGACATGCCGTTTTTATCCCACATGTTCCGAATATGGTCTTCAGGCGATTATACAATATGGCCCATTGAAAGGAACCTGGATGACATTTCGTCGGATTCTCCGTTGTCATCCCCTTTCAAAAGGGGGGTACGACCCTGTAGAAGGGGATACGCGCTCGAAAAATTGACGCGACGATAGAACGGCATTGAACGAGTTATTAGAGTACAGGAGGCTTTTCGATTTATGGACAAAAACGCGATACTCGCTATCGTTTTATCACTTCTTGTGTTGCTCGCCTGGCAACAAATTTTTATTGCACCCCAGCAAAAGAAACTTCAGGAAGAGCAAGCTCGACAGGCAGAACTGGCCCAGCAAGAAAGCCAGGTAACAGGAGAATCGTCGCCATTCCCGGTCCAGCCGGCACAAGAGGCCCCTCTTCTGGCAGAAAAAACGCTGCCTTCAAGCGATCGTGTGCAAAAACGACAACTTGATGAACGGGCAGAAGAGATTCGAGTGGTCACCCCACTTATTGAAGCGACGATTTCTACTCAGGGCGCACGGATTAGCTCCTGGAAAATCCTGGCCCATCGAGATGTGAACGGAAATCCGGTTGAATTAGTGCCAGCCGATGCGCAGGAATGGCTTCAATATCCACTAGAAGTCTATACCGGCAATTTCGAGTTCGATGAAGAATTAAATGCAGGACTGTATCACAGTTCCGCTGATATGCTTCAACTTCAAGCTGGTGATGAGCCTGCAACGTTAAGTTTCACCTATTACACCGCAGAGGGACAACAATTCATAAAAGAATTACGATTTTCTCCGGAATCTTATCGAGTTGACCTGACTCTGAAATTTAGTGCGCCGGTTGAAGGTATCACGGCGATTACAACAGTCTGGGGACCGGGACTGGGATTAGACTTAGAAGAAGAAGCGATGCGTTTTGAAGCGGGAATTGTGGCAAAAACCAGCGAAACAAAATTGTTTCGAGAAACCGCCAAGAAAATCGGTGACTCGACGACCTATCGAAATGTCGAATGGGCCGCCATCAATCTCAAATATTTTACGGCAGCCTTGTTTGCCGGAGATGAGAATAATATACTTTTTATCAACAAGATTCCCCGGCAAACGACGACGCCCGAAACCAAAATTGAGCCGATCCGCCAGACGCTGCTCGGACTTAGCCAACCATTTGTATCAGGAGAAACACACCTGGCTTTCTATGCCGGTCCTAAAGAACGTCTCCAATTAGCCGAAAGCTATGATGGATTCCAACGCCTGATCGACTATGGTTTTTTTGGCATCATTGCCGAACCGCTGGCTGCGTTCATGACCTTTCTCTATGCCAATGTGGCCAGCAATTACGGTGTCGTGATCATTATTCTTACGATTCTCATCAAAATTCTGTTTTATCCGTTGACACATAAAAGCTTTAGCTCGATGAAACGGATGCAAGATTTGCAGCCGCAAATGAAAGCCTTGCAAGAAAAATACAAAAATGATCGCCAAAAACTCAACCAGGAAATGATGAAGATTTATAAAGAAAGAGGCGTCAGCCCCATGGGGGGATGTTTGCCGATGGTGCTCCAGATCCCGGTCTTCTTTGCTTTATATCAGACCCTGTCGCAGTCAATAGAACTTCGCGGCGCAGCATTTCTTTGGATGAGCGACCTCTCAGCCCCTGAAACGATCTCCTTTCTCCAGGGATCTTTCGCAGAACCTTACATTCGCCCATTGGTCATCTTAATGGGAATCAGTATGTTCTACCAACAATCTATGACGCCTACCGCAGCAGACAATAAGCAGGCGCAAATGTTCAAATTTATGCCCATCCTTTTTACGGCCATGTTTTGGAATTTCCCTTCAGGCTTAGTGTTGTATTGGTTCATGAATAATGTTCTGACCATTGGGCAGCAATATTTGATCAACAAAAGCGGAAATAAACCTTCGACAAAAGCGGACGATGACAAACAGGAAACAGCATCAAAATCACGCAAACGCTCCAAAAAAGAGAAATAATTTCTCACAGAACTCTCGGAATCTTGTGATTTCTGGCGTGTGCGAATAAGGAGGAACGCAACATCATGAAAAGTATTGAACAACAAGGAAAAACGGTAGATGATGCTATTCAAAAAGCTCTTGAACAATTAGGAACCAGCCGGGAACAGGTCTCAGTCGAAATTCTTGAGGAAGGTAGTCGCGGATTCTTCGGTTTCATGGGGAGTAAACCGGCCAGAGTGCGTGTAAGTGTTCATGCCGAATCAACCTACTCCGCGATTAAAGAAGAACTTCAAGCGGTTCAAAAGCAGGAAGCGCGTTACCAGGAACCCGCGAGGCAGGCAGAACCGGAACGGCAAGAGGAACGACGAGACAGTCGGGAAAACCGGGAACAACGGGTGAAACCCCAGTACTCTGAAGAAAGCCTGCAACAGATTACAACGCTTGCGAAAGAAGCGCTTCAGGTAATCATGAAGCAAATACAAGTTGAATATAGCGTGGAAGTGAAACGACGCGATGACCAGATTCTGTTAAATATCCATTGTGAAAATGAAAACTTTTTAATTGGACGGCGCGGAACCACGCTGGATGCGATTCAGTATCTGGTGAATCGTATTGCCAATAAAAATGCCCAGGAAAAAATCCAGGTTGTGCTGGATACGTCTGACTATCGTGTAAATCGAAAACAACGACTGCAACGTCTGGCGCTGAGACTCTCGCGACGCGTAAAAATGACAGGCAAACCCGTTACGGTCGCTCCGATGAATCCGCATGATCGACGCATCATTCATCTGACCTTGCAAGACGATCCCGCGGTCAGAACCTTAAGTCGAGGCACAGGATTTATGCGCAGAGTTGTCATCTCTTCGAGTCGCAATTCTGGCCGGAATCGAAAAAAGTAACGATTGTTTTTTCTTCTGAAAAGAGGGGTGCATGATGGATTCATGATGCATCCCTTTTCTATTGCAACTCAGTGCTTGCCACCTATGATGAAGACACGATAGCCGCCATTGCGACACCTGTTGGCGAAGGAGGAATTGGCATTATTCGTCTCAGCGGACAGTGTGCGCTTGCAATTGCGGATGAACTCTTTGCTGGCTCGCGTCGCCAGTCTCTTCTGGCAGTCCCGAATTTTTCGCTCCATCATGGCTATATTGTGCATCCTGCGACGGATATGACCCTCGATGAAGTCCTGGTATCGGTGATGCGTTCGCCGCATTCCTATACCCGCGAAGATGTGGTGGAAATCAATTGTCATGGCGGTATGCTGGCTTTGCAACAGGTGCTTGAGGTTGTACTGGCCAGAGGAGCCAGATTAGCGACACCCGGTGAATTTACGAAACGTGCGTTTCTGAACGGGCGGATTGATTTGTCGCAAGCGGAATCGGTGCTTGATGTGATTCGTGCCAAAACGGACGCGGGCTTGCAATTGGCAGTCCAGCAGCTCCAGGGCAAACTTTCAAAGCAAGTTAAATCCATTCGAGATCAAATTGCGCAATTACTGGCTGCGATTGAAGCTTCGATTGATTTCGCTGATGAAGATATTGAGATCATCTCTTTTGCCCAAATTGACGACCAGATTCAGTCTGATTTGGCTGCTGTTGAACAATTACTCGCAGGCGCTCAGGAAGGAACAATTCTCCGTGAAGGGTTGAGTATTGCAATCGTCGGCAAACCGAATGTCGGGAAATCCAGCCTGCTGAACGTTTTTTTACAAGAAGAACGCGCGATTGTGACGCCGATTCCGGGAACGACCCGCGACACCATCGAAGATGTCCTGAATTTGAATGGTATCCCTATCCGCTTAATTGATACCGCTGGTCTGCGCGAAACCTCTGACCAGGTCGAACGCCTGGGAGTGGAGCGAAGCCGTCGAATGATTCAGCACGCCGATATGGTGCTCTGTGTTTTTGATGGCTCTACGCCCTGGTCTGTCGAAGATGAACATTTTCTGAACAAGGTCGCGCACAAGGAGAAATTTTTTATCTTAAACAAAATTGATCTTCCCGCCCAACTCACCCAAGAAGATCTCCAGGCGCAACTTCACGAACGCGTTCCGATTTTTCGCGTATCGCTGACAGACCAGATTGGTATTGACGAACTCAAACAGGCGATTGTGGACAAAGTGATCTCTGTGCCGATCGAAAGTGTGGCAGTGACAAATGTCCGCCATAAACACGCGTTAACATGCGCGAAATCCAGCCTGCTTCATGCGCAACAGTCAACCCAGCTTGCCATGTCGCCGGAATTTATTGCTCTCGATCTGCGTGAGGCTTTGAATCACCTGGGAGAAATTACAGGAGAAACCACCACTGACGATATTTTAGATCGTATTTTTTCAACCTTTTGTATTGGGAAATAAAATATGTCACTTTCAAAACCCGCTTTTACACAATATCTCCTTGATGGGGTCAGAGAGCTAAATTTAACCTTAACTCCTCATCAAGTGGATCAATTTTTTTTTATCTGCATGAACTACAAAAATGGAACCGTCGTATCAATTTAGTCAGTGACGCTGACGATGTCATTGTCATTCGGCACCATTTTCTCGATTCCCTCAGTTGCATGAAGACTTCGGTAATACAATCGCCCTGTCGGGTATTAGATATCGGTTCCGGAGCCGGATTTCCGGGGATCCCTCTGAAAATTTACGATCCCGCTTTACACATAACCGCAGTTGAGGCGACAACTAAAAAAGTGATGTTTTTACGCCATCTGTGCCGCAGCCTGGCGTTACAATCGGTTGTCTGCCTCGCAACCCGACTCGATCCGGCGGCGACTTCTTCCACTGTCTTGCCAGATTCTGCCTTTGACGTCATTGTCTCCAGAGCCGTGGGAACAGTGCCGCTGCTGTTGTCGCTTGCACAACCTCTGCTCTCTCCAACAGGATATCTACTTCTCCAGCGCGGTAAAGAGGGTCGCCAGGAGTTTGAAACCTACGCCCCTCTCTTTCGTGAATATAAAGTACAACCAATCGAGATCCACGCAATCAGCTTTTCTTTTTTGACCTATCCTCGCTATCTTCTGGTTCTTCGAAATGATAAGGGAACGCATATTCAATGAAAAATAAAGCTTGACTTTCTGCCAGAACTTTTCAATAACAGTTTTATAGTGCTTGCAGATATCATGATGCTAAACATTCAACAGGGAGGGAATACATATTATGGCAAGGCCTGGTATTGAGGATAAGGAATTAACAGCTTTTCTCTCAAGTGGAACAAACTTCAAAGGTGATTTAACGTTTGAAGGAACTGTTCGTATTGATGGACGCTTTGAAGGTAATATAAACTCAAAGGATTCCCTGGTGATCGGAGAAAATGCAGTGGTTGATGCTGAAGTCCATGTGGGAACAATCATGATCAGCGGTCGTGTGAGCGGGAATATTGCGGCAAAAGAAGCCGTTGAAATCAATTCGAAAGCCCAGGTACATGGGAATATTAAATTAAGTGGAAATAAGTTAGTGATCCACGAAGGCGCAGTCTTTAGCGGCGGGTGTGAAATGGGCGCGTCCGATACGCTGGAAGAACCGCCGCTCAGGGAATTACGAGAAGCGCCGTTTATTCCGGAAATTACCAAATCGGATGAAAAATAAGCACGATTCTCTGACTCAGACACAAAGAGCACAAACAATGATGGTGTGCTTTTTGTGTCTTTGGCGTTAATGAGACCCGCTTTCTCATTTCTCTCCTTTGTTTATTTATTCTACTATTCGAAAATTTTCATAAAATTTTGTTGCCAGCAGCAGAAGAAACAGATTTTCTCGTCTGCGGTGTCTTCAGACCGCTGAAATGACACACTAAGTTCTGATATGCAAAGCATTGTTCATAATTCTGTCACTCTTTATACATTACCAAATTCACCATGAAAACAATATTCCGTAAGATTCTTGAATGTGTTCAGCAAAAACAGACCGTCGCTTTAGCAACGGTCGTTTCAAGCAAAGGCTCGCTGCCGATGAGTAAGCGCGCCAAGATGCTGGTGTTTGAGGACGGTTCTATTCACGGCACCATTGGCGGTGGCGTGTTAGAGGCCCGGGTTATTGATGAAGCGCGAGAGGTGTTACAAACACACAGGACTAAAATTGTCCAGATCGATTTAACTTCCGATCAAATCGAAGCCGATGGCTTGACCTGTGGCGGAACAGTCGAAATTCTGCTTGAATATTTCACTCCTCACGCCGAGCAATTGGTGATCGAGGCTGCTTTACAGACGATTGAATATGGTCAGACGGCTGTGATCGCCAGCCTGCTGCCGGATATCGCTGTAAATCGGCTCCATCCTCAGCATCGCACAATACTGATTCAACACGACGGGTCTCTGGTTGGAACCACAGGCTTGGAACAACTTGATCTCGCAATCCTTGAATTGGCTCGCCCCAAATTAGGACAGCCGTTTCTTAAGGCCTGCGACCTGAGCCTGACGCCACCTCAGCCAGCGCGTGTATTTTTAGAAACCCTGCTCCCCACGCCGACGGCCTATTTGTTTGGCGGGGGCCACATTTCTTTACATCTTTCTCACATCCTGCATTTTATCGGGTTTGACTATGTCGTTATTGACGATCGTCCGGAGTTTTTGACCCGTGAGCGTTTTCCCGAAGCCAAAGATCTGGTCTGCCAGAGTTTTGACTCTATTTTTGATACGCTGACTTTGCTTCCCCAGGCCTCTTATCTCATCATCGTCACCAGGGGCCACAAATCGGATCAGGAGGTGCTGATGCAGGCTTTGCGCACTGACGCCGCCTATATCGGCATGATCGGAAGTCGCCGTAAAATTCATTTGATGTTCGAACACCTTCGAACGCAGGGAATTCCGCACGCCACGCTGGATCGGATTCATGCTCCGATTGGACTGGAAATTGGCGCAGATACGCCCGAAGAAATCGCAGTGAGCATTGCAGCGGAACTCATTCAGGTTAGACGAAGCGGAGAGTGTGCATAATGATACTACGAGATGGAAGTGGACGAGTCATTGAAAGCTTGCGAGTTTCCGTGACTGATCGTTGTAATTTACGCTGTCGTTATTGTATGCCGCCGGAAGGCGTCGAATTCATTGAACATGCCGAAATTCTCAGTTATGAGGAGATGGAACGCATTATCCGGGTGGCTGTGCAGCTTGGCATTCATAAAGTGCGTTTAACTGGTGGAGAGCCCTTAGTACGTAAGGGCCTGATTGGTTTTGCTCAACGCCTGGGACATTTGGAAGGAATTCGTAAACTGAGCCTGACAACAAACGGCATTTTGTTATCTCAATATGCAAGCTCATTAAAAGAGGCAGGGGTTGATTATCTGAATATCAGCCTTGATACCTTAAATCGAGAGAAGTTTCGCCAGATTACCCGTTTTGACCAGTTTAACGCGGTATTGGATGGCATTCGCACAGCAAAAGCCGTCGGATTCGCGTTGGTCAAAGTCAACGTGGTGTCGTTGCGAAATTTCAACGATGACGAAGTGTTTGACTTTATTGATTTTGCCGATATGTATGATATTGTGGTGCGTTTTATCGAATATATGCCTTTTTCAGGCAATGCCTGGCAGCAGGGAGGTTTTCTCTCTTCCCAGGAGTTAAAAATCAGACTGCAAACTCATTATACTCTCATCCCCTTAGATGACGATCCCGCAGCTCCAGCCAAAACTTACAAAATTCCTGGAAAACGTGGATGTATCGGGTTCATTTCATCGGTCTCCGAAAATTTTTGCCACTTGTGCAATCGTTTGCGTTTGACAGCCGACGGTCATCTACGTCCCTGTTTACACGGACCGATAGAAATTGATGTTAAACATCCGTTACGTCGGGGCGCAAGCGATGCTGAACTGGTTGAACTTTTCCGAGAAGCCGTGGAGAGGAAACCCGCCTTCCACCAGGATTTTCTTGATGATCACTTTCATGTTTCGGCCTGTGACCGCGAGATGGTCAGAATAGGAGGATAGTGTTCATGATTTCAGTACAAGCAGCCCGTGATATTGTGCTGGCTCAGATTCCGGCCCTGGGGACGGAACGACAAGGATTATTTGCCAGCTTGGGACGTGTGCTGGCTGAAGATGTGCGTGCACCGCATGACGTGCCGCAGCATAATAATTCCGCAATGGATGGCTATGCTGTGCGCGCCGAAGATACGCACCAGGCCTCGCGTGCTCACCCGGTCGTACTCGAGGTTATCGAAGATCTGCCGGCCGGTTATGTCAGTCAGCATCATCTGCAAGCGGGTCAGGCGATCCGCATCATGACCGGCGCGCCTATTCCGGACGGTGCCAACGCGGTTGTACGAGTTGAAGATACCCTCCACGGCGAAGGCAGGCAGGTCTTGATTCTGTGTGAAGTTCCGCCGTTCTATGATCTGCGCCTGGCTGGCGAAGATCTTCGTCAGGGCGACCTGATTTTACGCAAAGGCGATCTCCTCCGTTCGGCTGAAATCGGGCTGCTGGCCTCGCTCGGACGCTCAACGGTTCAAATCTATCAACGCGCACAGGTCGCCATTCTCTCAACTGGTGACGAATTGCTGCACATTGATGAACCTTTGCAACCCGGCAAAATTTATAATTCTAACAGCTACTCTCTGGCCGCACTTGTTCTGGACGCAGGCGCCATTCCGATTCAACTCGGGATCGCCAGAGATACCAGAGAGGATTTGGAGGAAAAATTTCTGGCCGGGGCCAGAGCCGATCTCATCATCTCCTCTGGCGGCGTTTCTGTCGGCGATTATGACTTAGTGAAAGAAATGCTCAAAAAAAGCGGTTCGCAAATGCAATTTTGGAAAGTCTGCATGAAACCAGGGAAACCGCTGGCGTTTGGCACAATTGCTGACAAACCAACCTTTGGTCTGCCAGGCAATCCGGTTTCGTCCATGGTGTCATTCGAAATTTTTGTCCGCCCTGCGCTCCTCCAGATGATGGGACATACTCGGCTTTATCGCGCTGTTGTGACCGCGACCTTGCAAGAAAATTTTCGAAAATCTGACGCCCGCAAGCATTTTGTGCGCGTCGTTCTTCAACAGGAAAATGGCCGATATGTCGCCTCAACCACAGGCGCGCAAGGGTCCGGCATTTTACGTTCCATGTCAAAAGCTAATGGCTTGATGGTGGTTGATGAAGAACGCATGCAGATTCAGGCCGGAGAAAGCGTAGCGGTGATGCTGTTAGATTGCAGCCTCAGTATGAGCAGCACTCGGGAATTTTAGCGGAAAGAATAAAAAAACCGAGTTTTTTAAAAACTCGGTTTTTCACAAAACGATGAAATACGAATTTCTCACGCCTCGATCTTCGTTCCCAACAATTTCAGGAATTTGCTGATCCATTCCGGATGAGCCGGCCAGGCTGGAGCTGTCACCAGGTTGCCATCAACCACGGCATTCGAAACCGTCTCATTTATCTGTCCCAATGTCGCACCGCCGATCACTAAATCCGGTTGTACCGCAGGATAGGCAATACAGGTTTTGCCTTTCACCACGCCGGCCGCTGCCAAAATTTGCGGGCCATGACAAATCGCAGCGATCGGTTTATTCGCTTTTGCAAAATAACGCGTTATCTCCAGCACCTTCTCATTCAAACGCAGATATTCCGGGGCACGTCCGCCAGGAATCACTAATCCGTCGTAATCTTCGGCTTTTACTTCATCAAACGCCGCGTTCAACATAAAATTATGTCCTGGTTTCTCACTGTAGGTTTGATCGCCTTCAAAATCATGTATCGCTGTTTTGACCTTTTCTCCCGCTTTTTTACCCGGACAGACGGCATGAACCGTATGCCCTACCATTGTCAGCATTTGAAACGGCACCATGACTTCATAATCTTCCACAAAATCACCCACCAGCATTAAAATTTTTTTTACGCTCATTTCTCATTCCTCCTCTGTACATTTTGCCCGCAAAACACACCACAACAGATGAAAGGAACCCAGTTTCCTGCTTGACGTTCTCTTTCTCTGCCAACCACATTCCTCAATAAGAAACTAAGTCCGACCAGGTAATATTTGTCAAGTTGATTCATGTTGATGTTTCTATTCAGCCCTTTTTTTCTCGAAAAAAAACTTCATTATTTCCTTGACGAATTTCCAATTACCTTCTTCAATTTTAATCCGATTTAATCTCTGAACCCGGCAGATCCTCAGACTGTCTCAGGCTTCCCCTTAAAATGTGGCTCAATGGTTCAGACTCGCAATTTGATTTCACATGTAGCCGATAGCCGATATTTGAAGCATTTATTGATGTCTTTAGAAGTCATAGAGGGGAAAGAAAGAGGACGGCACATGAGACTGAACGAAATCAATATCAAGGAACACATGCCCTCCGAAAAGTCAGTAAAAACCTATTCCATCGCTACACGTCTTACGCTCAGTCTGATGGCTATGGTGATGTTCGTCGTTTTATTTCCGATTGGCTGGAGTTATCTGGAGACAGATCGCCAGGCCAGGCACACCCTTGTCGCAAAAGCCGACGAGACGATTAATTATCTCAGCAAAATCCTGGTTGCTCCTCTTTGGGATTTTGATAACACTGTTGTCCAGGCTATTGGGACAACGTTAATCCAGAATGACCTTGTCGTCCAACTCAGGATCACTGATTCTACTGGTAAAGCCGTGTATGCCGTTACCAAAAAATCTGATGCGGACGTCATTGTCAGAACATGCACGATTGAATATCAAGGTTACATAGTCGGAAATGTCACACTTGCGATCAGTACCCATGCATATCAGCAAAGTAAACGCACGTTATTGCGCACGATCCTTCTGATAACAATTTTCGTTCTGGGAGCCTTAGTCGTGGGAACCGGCGGGTTGATGCGACTTTTTCTGCAAAGGCCGCTGGCTGATCTTCACGCTATCATTCGTGCTCACGCTGCGGGGAATTACGATGAACCGGATATGCTCTTGCCGTATCAAGAATTCCAACCCTTCGGACAGGTGTTGGCCTGTATGGGAGTAAAAATCGAATCACAGTTCAATGAATTACAGGCAGCAGAAGCCAGGTATCACAGTATTTTTGAAAATGCGGTGGAAGGTATTCTCCAGGCGACCACCGATGGACGGATTTTACATGCCAACCCCTCTCTGGCGGCGATTTGCGGTTATGAGAGTCCCAAAGAGTTCATGCAGACCATCTCGGCGCTGGACCAGTAATTATGCAGAGAACCTGCGCAGTGGACGGAACTCCTTCAAAAACTTGAAGATACGGGGATCGTTTCAAATTTCGAACTTCATCTCTTTAAAAAAGATGGAAAACCCGTATGGATCGCCCTTAATGCTCGCGCTATCCGAAACGCCTCAGGAAAATTTATTGCGTTAGAAGGGTTTCTGACCGACATCACTGCACGCAAGCAGGCGGCAGAGGCGTTACGAAAAAGCGAAGCCAGGTATCGAGGACTGTTTGAACACATGACTGAAGGATATGCGTATTGCCAAATGATTTTCGAAAACGGTCAGGCACATGACTGGATCTATCTTGCGGTGAATACGGCTTTCGAAACTTTGACAGGGCTGAAAAATGTTGTTGGAAAAAAAGTGACAGAAGTTATCCCCGATATTCGCGAAACCGATCAGGAATTATTCAACCTTTACGCAAGGACAGCCCTCACCGAGCAGCATGAAAAATTCGAGTTTTTCGTCAAAGCTCTCAATATGTGGTGCTCTGTTTCCGTATATAGCCCGGCAAAAGAATACTTTATCTCCATATTCGATGTCATCACCGCTCGCAAGGAGGCCGAGGAACAAATCCATAGACTTAACGCGGAACTGGAACAGCGCGTGCGCGACCGTACCGCCCAGCTTGAAGCGGCGAATAAGGAATTGGAAGCCTTTAGTTATTCAGTCTCGCACGATTTACGCACGCCCTTGCGTCACCTCTCGGGATTTGTCGAACTCCTGAACAAACGTGCACCCGACATGTTAGACGAAAAGAGCAAACATTATTTACAAATCATTTCAGATGCCGCGCAGCAGATGGGTCACCTGATTGATGATTTGCTCTCGTTTTCCCGCATGGGCCGGATCGAAATGATGCGGGCACGCGTCAATCTGGCTCTGCTTGTCAAAGAAGTTGTCACCCTGGCACAACGGGATACCAGTCAACGCGATATTGTCTGGCGCGTGAAAACATTGCCTGAAGTACACGGTGACCCAACGATGCTCAGGATCGTATTCGAAAACTTGGTTGCCAATGCTGTTAAGTTCACGCGACTCAACCCTCAATCCGAGATCGAAATTGGCCATTACGCGGATCATCCTGATGAAGAAATTCTCTATGTCAAAGATAATGGAGCCGGCTTTGACATGCAATATGCTGAGAAGTTGTTCGGCCTGTTCCAACGGTTGCATCGGTCGGACGAATTCGAAGGGACGGGCCTGGGATTGGCCAATGTTCGACGCATTATTCAGCGGCATGGCGGACGTGTCTGGGCCGAAGCTGCTGTGAACCAGGGGGCAACATTTTACGTGACATTGCCCAAAACATGCTAGAGAAAAAGAGGAGGTGTATGACTGTCGAACTCAAAAAAATTTTGATTGTTGAAGATAATCCGAATGATTTAGAATTGACACTGGAAGCCTTAGACGACTATCATATCGCTAATATAACTGATGTCGTGCGCGATGGGGAGGAAGCACTCGATTATTTGTATTGTCGCAGAACCTTTGCGAATCGCTGCCAAGACAACCCTGCGGCGATTCTGTTGGATCTCAAACTGCCAAAGGTGAGTGGACTTGAGATCTTGCGCCGTATCAGGTCGGACGAGCATTTAAAATTCATTCCGGTCGTCATTCTGACATCTTCGCAGGAGGAGCGAGACCTGATCGAAAGCTACCGTCTGGGAGTGAATGCTTATGTGGTGAAACCTGTCAATTTTCACGAATTTATTGACGCTGTCAAGAGTCTGGGAGTCTTCTGGGCGATCATGAACCAACCGCCGCCCAGGTCTCTCTCATACAAGCAGGAGGCATGAACACAACACTTCTGATTCTCTATCTGGAAGATAGCCTGATTGATGCGGAATTGATCCGGGAAGCGCTTGCAAACGAGGACATTTTATGCGAGATGCTGCATGTCGAGACTCAGATGGAATTTCTGACGGCGATCGAACGTCAAGACTTTGATCTCATTCTTGCAGATTATTCGCTGCCCGGATTTAATGGGCTTTCAGCCTTAAAGCTGGCGCGTGAATATTGTCCGAATACGCCTTTTATTTTTGTAACCGGGACCATGGGGGAAGAGATTGCGGTCGAATCGCTGAAATGCGGCGCCACGGATTATGTGTTAAAACAGAATCTTGCCCGCCTGGTTCCTGTGGTGCAACGCGCATTACAAGAATCGGAGGATCGCAAAGAGCGCAAGCGGATGCAAGAAGCCTTGCGAGAGACAAACGAACGGCTCCAGGCGTTCATTCAAGCCTCACCGCTCGCAATTATTGCCCTTGAACCGGAAGGCAGTGTCACGCTCTGGAACCCGGCTGCCGAGCGCATGTTTGGCTGGCAGGAAGGTGACGTATTAGGTCAGTTTTTGCCTATCGTTCCTGAGGACAAACATGATGAATATCGCATATTACGCGAACGGGTGCTGCAGGGGGAAGCGCTGACGAATATCGAAACGATCCGCCGGAAAAAAGACGGAACATCTATTGACATCAGTATTTCTACCGCACCGCTGCGCGATGCCCAGGAACGCATCACTGGTATTATGGGAGTCGTCGCCGACATCACTGAGCGCAAACAGGCTGAAGCGCAGATCAAAGCGGCCCTGGCCGAGAAAGAAATGTTGTTACGCGAGCTTTATCATCGCACGAAAAATAATATGCAGGTCATCCGTTCGATGCTGATACTGCGGGCCGCCTCGTGCCAAAACGCTGAAATTAACGCCTTTGTGGAAGAAATTGAGCAAAAAATTCTCACCATGGCCCTGGTACACCAGAAACTTTATCAATCTCAGGATCTGTCTCGAATCTCTTTAGACGAATACTTAGGGGAACTTATTGCCTTATTGATTCAGAGCTACACACCCACATCGCACAAAATCGCGCTTAGATCAGATTTGAAGCCGGTATCGGTCTTAATTGATATCGCTATTCCCTGCGGTTTAATTGTAAACGAACTGTTATCCAATGCGTTGCGTCATGCCTTTCCTGATGAACGTGTTGGTGAAATCCGGATTCACCTCTCTCGTACTCCGACAGGGATGATTGAACTGTCTTTTGCGGATAATGGAATTGGCGTTCCGCACACATTTGATTTCCGAGCACAGCCGACGTTAGGCCTTCAAACGATCCTGGCGCTGGTTGAACAGCAGTTACAGGGGGACATCTCCTGGGAGACGCAGCGAGGAATCGCTTATACGATTCGCTTTCATGATAATTTCTATACATCAAGGGTCTAATGTCAGTTATTGATTCTCTCTCAAGCAAGTGAAAATATCTATCAAAACTGGAGTGCAAAAATTCGGCATTTGTTGTCAATGTCAAGCTTTGACACTCCAACTATCATATTATGAATATGAGAAAATTGGGCAAAAGTGACTTGATGGTCAGTCCCGTCAGTTTTGGCTGTATGTCTTTACGCGAGGATCAGGCGACGGCCTCTGCTTTGCTGAATGAGGCAGCAGATCGGGGGATTATGTTGTTTGATACGGCCGATCTGTATCAAAAGGGTTACAATGAGGAGATGGTCGGCAAAGCCCTGCAAGGACGGCGACAGCAGATATATATCGCGACGAAAGTCGGGAATCAATGGCGCGCCGATGGCAGCGGTTGGGATTGGAATCCGCACAAAACCTACATTCTTCAAGCGGTGGAAGAGAGTCTAAAGCGCCTGCGCACCGATTATATTGATCTATATCAATTACACGGCGGCACAATTGACGACCCACTTGAGGAAACGATTGAGGCTTTTGAACAATTGCAGCAGGCCGGGAAAATCCGCTACTACGGCATATCTTCGATCCGGCCGAATGTAATCCGTGAATATGCAGCGCGTTCGCAGATTGTCAGCGTCATGTTGCAATACAGCCTGCTCGACCGGCGGCCGGAAGAAAGCTGCCTGAACCTGCTGCATCAAAATTCAATTGGCATATTAGCGCGCGGCCCTGTGGCGAACGGCTTACTCGTCAATAAGCCGGCTATCGCCTACCTGGAACATTCACAAGAAGTGGTAGCAGCGGCGGCGCAGACAATTGCGTCGCTTTCAGACGAGCAGCGCAGTCCGGCGCAGACCGCTCTGAAGTTTGTGATCCAACAGCCTACCATCACCACGGCTGTGGTGGGTATTCGTACCAAACAGCAGTTGGATGATTGTCTGGGCGCGCTTGACGCACCGGACCTCAGCCCGGATGAAATCAGCGCCCTGCAAGCCGCAGTTCCAGCTCTACGCTACGAAATGCACCGATAGCGAACTGCCAGGTTTGTCGTTCTTGTTTGAGCGAATTCTTCCGCTTGAAGCCGAAAGGAACGACGAACCTGGCAAACATATCTTGATAGAACACAAGTTGCTTCAAGAAACGCGGTTGTTTGGGTAACAACTGTTACTAAAACGTAAAATTCTGCCGTTTTGGAGGCAACGTTGACAGATCAAAAATCTCAGACTTGCCGTGCTCGAGATAAAAGATTTTGAATTCCGGGTTATCGGCAGATTGATAAATCGCTTTGACTGTAGGGTTTTTTTCCAAGATTCTTTCCTTTAAGGCCAGATCGTCAACAAATGTTGTTGCGCCTTCTACTCTGACTGAAACATATTGCGGCGATGTGACCGTAAATGCCACGTACGGATGAGTCTGCATCTGCTGATACACGCATTTTCCACTGCCAGTGCAAAAATAGATTTTCCCGTCTTCAATCAACATCACCTGAAATGCTCGTGCCTGAGGATTTCCATGTTCATCAACTGTTGCAAACCCTACTACCGGATTTTGTCGTAACACTGAAAAGACCTCGTTCATAATTTTCCTCCGTGTTATTGTATAAAGTTTGACATCAAATTATTTGTACAAAAAAAATTACATATTTTGCAACATTCGTTCCAGTAAACGCACCAACATCTCCTTTTCCAGATCAGAAAACCCGGCGTAAAGCTGCGTCAGCATTTTACACGAAATTGCCTGAATCACAGGCTTTATAGTCTGACCTTGTTCGGTGAGCACAATGTAAGTCATACGTCTGTCATTCGATTCCTTCACTTTTCGGACATACCCTACCTCGACCAACTTATCCACTAAGGTTGTCACAGTGGATTTATCACGCTCAATTCGTTTTGCCAACTCTGCCATTGGCATTTTTTCCTGATGATAGAGTTGAGACAGAATTGCGCCATGTGAAGGCACCAATCCTTCAATATTGTGCGCCTTCAGTTCCTGAATAATAAAATGATGCGCTTTCTCACGAATATTGGCAATTAACCCAACGATATGATTTGTTTTTATCATAGTGATGTATATAGTTTGACATCAAAGTATTGTCAAGAAAAATTTTGTTTGATATAAATGAAAAAATTGTAAAAATAATTCTTGCATTCATTTTGTAAAATTTTGTACATCAATACTACAGTCTGACGTTTTGGTTCTAAATCATGGTTTTGGTCAATGATACATTTTTTAAGAAGAGGAGGTTCGTATGCGCAACAGAATTTTTATAGTATTGCTTCTTGTGAGTCTGGCGATCTTTTTTGCATATACTGACATACTGGCCCAACCTACGAAACTTGTTATTTGGAGCCATTGGGCTAACGATCCGATTAAAATTAATTTCATGAACGCCGTCAGCAAAGAATTTGAGCAAGAAACCGGTATCCAGGTCGAAATTGAGTGGATGGAAAAAGATGAACTGAACGATAAAATTGTGTTTGCTATTGATACGCCAGTGCCCGATCTGGCTTATATTGATCTTGGATTTTCGCACCCCAGAATTCTTAGATCATTGGCAGATTTAAGTGACCTGAGATGGAGCAGTCAAGCGTATTCAGACTGGCATCTCGGCAGTATCGGAGCATATCAAAACATCTTTCTCCCGATCGAAGGGGTGTCTCATGCGATCTATTATAACAAAGAGCTTTTTAAACAGGCGAAGATCACCTTGCCTGCTGGTCGGTCACTAACCAATGCAGAATTTCTGGATATCATCCACAAGCTTCGTGAGTCTGGAATAACGCCAATCGCTGAAGGGGTCGCCACGCGTTATGATTGTATGTGGGGCGTAGGACTAATGAATGCGATTTTCAGATTTGCCGGACCTGACAAAGTCGGTCAATTGTTGAATGAACAACTCAGTTTTTCGGATCCAGACATTACGGCGGCTCTGGAATTTTGGAAACAGGTAGTTGACGCGCAAGGCTATGATCAAAACATCCTGCTTTCACAGACCTTCCCTGAGAAAATCTTTGACATGACTGATGGACGAGCAGCAATAAATTTCTGTGGCACATGGATTTATAGTAAATTTGGAGCGACTGAGCGGGATCAGGGTCAGGTTGGCGTACTTGACTGGTTCACGGTTGAGCAGGGCAAAGGAAATGAGACCTATGAGATGTTCTGGGCTGCGGGATATGGGATTAATAAGCACAGCCAGCACCTGTCCGAGGCTAAAAAATTCCTGGAATTTTTGATGACGCCGACGGCCGCAAAGTTCTGGGCGCAGCATGTGCAGGGACCCTACCCAGTCATTGTTGAAGATTTACCTCTGGATACACTTTATGGGGTATTAGCACAAAACAGAAAAGATCAGGAGGCATTTACCCAATATTTTTCCTGCCCGTTCATTGAATCAAAGGCGTTAAGCAATATGTGGTATGAAGAAACCGTGAAATTTTTGACAGGAGAACATTCGGTTGAAGAGTTTGTCAAAAATATGAATAGCCGTATGCAGGTGAACTAGGTGTTATGAAAAGTATCGGAACGAAGTTGGTCTTCCAGATAGCTGTGGCGTTATTTATGGTGATGGGGTCATTCTCAGCGTATGGGGTGTATCAACAGCAACAGCGATACTCTGAATTTTTGCAAGAAAAAGAAAGGCATACCATGAAATCCCTGGCCCTGATTCTCAGCAATCTGTTGTTTGATTTGGAACGGGAACGGATAGATAATGTACTCCAATCCTATTTAAGCGCGCCGGTCAGAGAAATTGTAAAAACAGCGGTGGACATGGCCAGTACTGCGAATAACACTATGACCCATCTGGAAGACCGTTCCCAGGAAATCGGCGACAGCATCAACGTAATTACTCCCATTGCCTAGCAGACGAATCTTCTGGCCTTAAATGCAATCATTGAGGCCGCTCGGACCGGGGAGATCGGCAGCAACCAAATTACTCAGGTCATCACCGCTGTGGCCAACATGACGCAAAATTCCTCCGTAGAACTTGTCATCCTGGCCGACCACTTACAAGAGTGAGAGCATTTAAAATTTAACTCAACTTGCGACCATGATAGCCCTGAAAGGGCAGTAGCATCCCGTGCCTGCAGCTCCAACGCCCTTTCAGGGCGAAGCGCATGGGGTTTTTGTCCCAGAGGTTGAAACCTCTGGCTGTATTCCATTGCCCTTTCAGGGCAGAGAGGGTGATAGGTATTGGTATAGTCAAAGTCATCAAAAGGACTTGAAGTTTTTCAGATGCAGATCGTACCTGATCTTGATAACTTCCTGTGATTATAGCGTTAGCTTGCTCAAAGTGATTAACATTCGTGCTTCGGGCATCCAGAATGACTGCTAAATCAGGTATCATTCCTTCTTCTCTGTAGGTTTCGGAAATATCTATGAATAATGCAGGAATATTTTCCTGCTGACAGCGATCATAAAACCGTTCAAGAATAGCGGTTTTCCCTACTCCGCCTTTTCCGAAAAGTGACCAAATTTTGTATGTTTTATCACATAATAATGATGAGAATGTGTTCTCTAAATGTTTACGCTTTACGAAAATATTTTTCTTAGACGACATTATTCCCCCTCAATTTTAGGATTACAAAGTTGAGATCTTTAGAAATGTTACTTCTTTCATGTATCACCACGATCCAGTTTCTTGCGGGAAAGATCAATAAAAAACTGTCTCAGAATCAGCACCAACATTATGTAAGATACTTTGCAATGAACAGTCAGGATATTTGATGAATCTGTCCATTCCGGAACTTAAATCAGGAACTTTTGAACGACTGACAACGTATCACTGGTATGTCAATGTGCGGGAGTTGGAAAATGTCATCAAGCGTCTCCTGATCCAGGCATCGCGGCGGGGCGTTGCGCATAAATCCTGGCGATGTTGTTCCGACCGCGGCTCCAGCTTTAAGGACAACACCGACCGATTCCCCTCCACTCCCGCTTGATGAAGCCATGGCCGCGCATATCAGGAGCGCGTTAGCATATACCAATTGGAAAATCAGTGGACCGGGCGGCGCGGCAGAACTCCTGGGGCTGCATCACAACACACTGCGCCACCGCATGACGAAGTTCGGCATACCACTGGTACGTCAGCGACATGACAACCCTTCATAATATTTAAGGTTTTGCCAATACTGATTCTGGCATAGTTTCCTCAACCTGATCAACGTGTTCTTGACGCTGGTGGGTCATGATGTCGCGTAAGCTTTCGATCAAGGAGTACAGGACCGGAACAATATACAGGGTTAAGAAGGTTGAAGAGAAAATACCTCCAATCGAGACTACTGCCATCGGAGAAAGCATTTCGCCGCCTTGCCCGCGTCCCAGGGCCATCGGGATCATCGAGAAGATAATCGCCACATTTGTCATCAAAATCGGGCGCAGTTTGACGGTACAGGCCGGGACAATCGCGTCGCGCCAGGCCATCCCTTTTTCGCGCCGCAGAAATTCGATATAATCGATCAGAATCAGCCCATTATTCACGACGATCCCGACCAACATAATCACTCCCATAATCGAAACAAGGTTCAGGGTTTTCCCGGTAATGAATAAAGAACCTAGCACCCCGATCAGGGCTAAGGGGACAGTTGACATGATCGTGACCGAGTGAATGGCGGATTCCAAAAGGATCGCGAGCAACATATAGGTCAGACAGATCGCCATCACCAACGCAACCCCCATGTCGTCAAAGGTCTCTCCCATCATCTCGATATCGCCGCCCCATTCAAGCATCGCACCCGGTGGAAGCGACAATGCGTCGATCTGTTGGCTAATCGCCTCTGAGATCGTTCCGACATTATATCCGGCGCTCACATTGGCCCCGATTGTGACGGCCCGCTGCCGTTTGTAGCGATAGATTTTACTTGGCCCTTCCGCCATTTTGACGTCGGCCAGGGCCTCTAAGCGTACAATACCTTTGGGGGTCTGAATCGGCAGGGAACTGACCGACTCAAGATCGGTTCGGTCGGCATCGGCCAGTTTTACAGAAATATCGTATTCCTCTCCTTGAACCTGAAACGTTGATTCAACATCTCCGGCAAAGGAGGTCCTGAACATTAGAGCAATCTCGGCCGGCGTCACGCCGTAATCGGTACAGCGCTGATAATCAGGAGTGACTTGAATTTCAGGTTTACCAGTACGCCAGTTGATATCAACATCCGTCGTGCCCGGAGTTTGTTTAAAAATCGCGATCAATTGATCTGACAGGCGAAACAGGGTCTCCATATCCTGGCCCATGACATAGAGGGAAATTGGTTTTTCGCCGCTCGATGGTAAATTGCTGGTCGATTTGATGGTTAAGGTGGCACCGGGAATATCAGCGAACAGACGCCGCCATGCGGCCGCGATCTGATTGGCAGAGAGTTCGCGTTGATCCTTATCGACCAGCGCAACCGTAATCGTGGCTTCGTTGACCCCGGCCGGATTCGTCGTTGTGCCTCCTAATTGTGTGTAGAAGTGTTTCACATAGGGTAACGGTTTCAACCGTTCTTCAATCAGTATTAAGGTGTCCAGCGTTCCATTCATAGACTCATCCACCGCTTTTTCAACGGAAATCGTGACCTCGCCTTCATCAGCTTCTGTCATGAATTCCGTCCCGATCCATGTCATCACGCCCAGGGATCCCAAAAAGATTGCCACAGTGAGGATCAAGGTGACCCAACGCCAGCGGAGGATGGCTTGCAGTGAAGCATGATACAGTAGTTCGCCCCCTCCATACAGAACTTCCCAATATTTTCCAAACCAGGCAAAAAATCCTGTATGCCGTTCCTGATGCGTGAGCATCCGCGACGCCAGCATGGGCGTGAGTGAGAAGGAGAGGAGCAGCGAAAAACAGGTGGCATAGATCACGGTAAGTCCGAACTCTCTAAACATTTTACCGACCAGACCGGACATCATGGCAATCGGAAGAAAGACGGCCATGTTAGTTAAGGCGGAGCCAAACACCGCGACCACGACTTCCGCTGTGCCATTTTCGGCCACGATTAAAGGAGACTCATGTGTTTCTTTCAGGTGACGTTGGATATTTTCTAAAACGACAATGACATTGGCCACCAGGACCCCGACCGAAAGCGCCAGGGCCATGAGGGCAAAGGCATTGGCGGTAAATCCTGATGCATACATCAACGAGAACGAGGCAATCACGGCTAAGGGCATGGCCACTGTGGCAATCAGCGTCAAGCGCGGCTGATGCAGGAAAAGTAGCAGTACACCACCTGTCAAGAGAATACCAAGTCCCAGATTCTGCAACACTGTATTCAGCGAATCTTGAATGGTGGTTGACGTATCTTTCGCCAGTACCAGTTCATACTCATCCGGGAGTTCCTGTTCAAGGGTGTTTAAAAGCTGTCTGACCTGCGCCATAATCGCTACTGTATTGGCGTCACTGGCTTTAATTAGTGATAATCCGATGGCAGACTGGCCGTTCATGCGGGCTACATTGCGCATTTCTTTAAACGTATCTTCAACCGTGGCAATATCTGCTAAACGAACCGATCCGGAAGATGTAGGAATTTGAAGCTGCTCGATGGCTTCCAGGGAAGAAAATTCCCCTTTCAGACGTAGATTGAGTTCCTGCTCATTGTTGATGATGCGTCCGGCCGGGAGTTTCATATTAAATGCCGCAATCAGGCTATTCAGATCGAGAATACTCAGGCCGTAGGACACTAGCTTTTTCGACGAAACCGCAATCACGATTTCCCGTTCTTTTTCCCCGAAAAGATCAACAGAGGCCAGGCCATTAATCTGCGTAAAGCGATCGATCATTTTCTCATCCACAAGTTGATAAATCTCTTCTACGGGATGTGGAGCGAGTACCGCAATCTGGGCGATCGGGAGGGAGCCAAGTTCAAACTGAGCCGTAATGGGGCGATCGGCGTCATCCGGGAGATCGTTGATAATCTGATCGATCTTGGAACGTACATCGCTTTCCGCCACATCTGCATCGACATTTAATTCAAATTTCGCCACCACCAGCGACAAACTTTCCTGCGAAATCGAATTTTGCGAATCCAGACCGCTCACGGAGGCCACGGCCTCTTCAATTTTTTCGGTCACCTGATTTTCGATCTCCTCCGGGCCTGCCCCGGCGTAGATGGTAGAAATGGTGATATAGGGAACATCAATCTTCGGGAAAAGATCTTTTGACAGTTTCATATACGAATAAGCGCCGAACATCAACAAGATCAGAAACACCATGATGGTGCTCACCGGACGTCGCGTAAAAAAACGGATAAAGCTCATATAATTCTGGTAACTATTCAGGCGTACCGGGAGTTCTCTTGTTCGTCAGCATTTTTCAGACCAGTGAAGATAATCCGTCTTTTGAACATACAAGAGATTCGCGGCACACAACGCTCAATAGTTACAATGCAAGGAGGTTGATATGGTCGTTATCTTGTAACAGCCGCACGCCTTCGATCACCACGCGATCGTGCGGAGTCAATTCATCCGAAATGACAGCAATGGCATCCCGACCCTGATGTTTTACCTGCACGGCAATTTTTTTGACCTGTTCTCCCATGACTTTGAAGACGTAATACTGATCACCATCTTTGAGAAGGGCTTTGGGGTTCAATACCAGAGCCTCCGGAACCTGTTCAAGACAGATAGAAACCCGTGCAAACATCCCTGGTTTGATCGCATGCTCAGGATTCACGACAAGGACTTTTGCGGTAAACTGTCTGTTCTGGGGATTCCCGGTCGGAATGATCCGGTCAACCATCCCGGCAAAGGTTTGTTCCCTCAACGAATCCACAGTGACCTCGACGTCCATCTGTTCCCAAATCCGGCTGATATATAACTCAGGAATTTCAACCTCTACATAGATATGATCGAGATCGACGATATGATAAATGACATCATTCGCACCCGCAATTTCAAAGAGGTTAAAATGTTTTTCATCAATAACCCCGCTGATCGGAGCACTGATTTTGAGATCCTTCAACGTATTTTTCAGCAAACTAATCTGGGCTTCAGCAGTTTTGACGTGTTCTCTGGCGCTTTCTAAGGACGCCTGGGCCACCTGAAGTTGATTGCGTAAGGTATCCACTGTTTGTTTTGAAACAAAGCCATCCTGTAATAGCTGTTGATAGCGGTGGAATTCAGTCTGCGTCAATTGAAAGGTTGATTCCGCCTGTTTCACTCCCTGAATTGCCGCATTTTTTGTCGCAAGTGCTTGTTGGAGTTGCAGTTGAGTATCGCTCTCATCAAAACGGACGATAACTTCTCCAGCGGCGACAGTATCGCCCTCTTTCGCGTTGAGCAGCACGAGCTTCCCGCCATATTTGCCCTGCACATTCGCTTCGTCATACGACACCACCGTGCCGTAGAAGATTTTCGAAATCGAAACAGTCTCCTGGGTAATGGTCGCCACTTTCACAGGTTTTCCCTGTTGAGCCTGAATCGCTTCGATACTCTGGGTGAGTATTTCTGGTTCTTCATAGCTTTCTTTTTTGGGAGTGACAAATGAATATGCGACATACCCCATCATCATACAGAGTGTGATGAGGAGACCTGCAATCAGTATATTTTTCTTCATAATGTTCCTCCTGCTCATGCTGAATTCTCCCTGAACCATTAGACATGATCGTACATACGTGTTGCATTGTCCGAGTTCCTCTCCTGGGATGGGTTAGGGGGGTGAAGCTTTCTGAGGGATTCTGTTGTTGACCCACCCTTGGCCCCTCCCAGGAGGGGAACTCGTGCGACTCCGTCGTGTAAAGATGTTATTCGCGATAATGTCTATTATATGTTCAGGAGGTTCTTTTAGATTTTTGACCTTATAGACTAAATTAGTTTTTTAGTCGATAAGGGATAAAAAAAACAATCTACAGCAAAACTCTCAGTCCTACCGTTTTTCAAGCCCTTTGAATAAGACGTTCAGCATCACCTCAATATGATGTTCGACATCTGTCAGTGACATTTCAAAGGCCCAGCGATAATCTATCCCTTTGAGCGCAGTGATCATCACTGACGCCACAACTTTCGTATCTTCGATATCAAAGTCTCCTGTCGCGTTCCCCTCCTCTAACCAGTTTTGGACAAGCATCATTTCATAATGATCATGGGTTATACGGTAATTTTCGATGAGAGGCATATATTCAACATACTCATCGCGAATCACGCTGTAATAGTTCCCAAGCTCTTTGACGCACCGCATTCGCGTCAATAAGAAGGTGTGGATTTTGGCCTGGGGCGTCTCTACCTGAGCAACCGCCTGTTCGATCTGTTTTTGCATATACCCGATTTCCTTCTCGAGCACTGCGGCAAAAATTTCCTCTTTGCTGCCGAAGTAATGATAAACCGTTCCCTTGCCGATCCGCGCTGCCTTTGCAATTTCGTCAACCGTGGTTTTTTTCATCCCAAAACGGGCAAACAGTTTTTGGGCTGTCGTGATAATTCGTTCTTTTTTATCATTCATTATTTTTTCCTCTTTTGAATATATCGACCAAAATAGTTTTTTAGTCTAATTTTAAAATAGAATAATAGGAATATTTGTCAAGAAGAATTTTTAAAATTTTATTCGTTCTTCCATGAAGTTTCACTTGACTTTGAAGTGGTCTTCTGACATGCTTTGTTATGTTATCCCATATTTTTATGTTTACTATACTCGAAACCGGATAAATTTGCGGGGGCGAACCGAGCAAGAAACCAGGTTTTTCAAAACCCCCGGTTTCTGCTCCTCACAAATTTATACCGACTACAAGTATATATACAAGAACGTCTTGCAGGAGGAAATCGTGTATGATATTAACCACGTTAGAAACCGTTCCTGGCAAAACCATTGTGGAACATTTTGGTGTTGTCTCCGGAAGTACGGTACGCGCAAAACATATTGGCAAAGATATCTGGGCCGGAATTAAAAACATTGTTGGCGGCGAGATGAAGGGTTATACGCAGTTATTGCAGGAATCGCGGCAGGAAGCGACGAATCGGATGATTCAGGAAGCGAAACAATTGGGCGCCAATGCGGTTGTGAACATTCGTTTTGCCACATCATCGGTGGCCCAGGGCGCTGCAGAACTGTATGTGTATGGTACGGCAGTCAACGTCCAATAACCCCGGAGGAAGAGATAATGGAGCTAATTATTTTCCTGAGTCTGATTGTGATAGGCTATGTGTCGGGGAGAATTATAGAAACAAAACATTATCGTTCAATTGAAACCCGTGAACAGGAATTCCTCTCGCTTCCGGCAGTGTCTCTGAAACATGCCCTGGATATGACCAAAGAAGTGGCCCGGGTTAAACTCGTGTCAGGAAGCGTTGTGGTGTCAATTGATTATTTTAAACGCTTTTTGGCAGGATTACGCAATTTTTTTGGAGGGCGCGTCAAATCCTATGAAACTCTCATTGATCGCGCCAGACGCGAAGCGATTCTGCGCATGAAAGCCGAAGCCAAAGGGGCGGATATTATTCTCAATATGCGTCTTGAAACCGCTTCAATCAGCAAGGGTGCGCGGAAAACTATCGGAAGTGTTGAGGTCCTGGCATATGGTACGGCCGTCACCTATAAGCGCGGCACGGCGCCAATAGAAATTTCCCAGGACCAGCCATCCGCAGCCATGCCGGTTGCTGGCCAGACAGCTGCAAAAGAACCTCGTTATAAAGTCGTTTTTTCTGGTGAACTTGCTGCAGGACAAGACTTACAGAAGGTCAAAACTCGGGTAGCCGCGCTCTACAAAGTGCCGGCCGAACGCTGCGATCATTTATTCAGCGGACGAACAATGACGATTAAGGATGATCTCGATTACCAGACTGCCCAAAAATATCAACGTCTTTTTGAACAAACAGGAGCCGTTTGCTATATTGAGCCGATGTGATCAACCTTATGAAATATACCCCGAAAGCCCTGCATGAGAATGTCAATATTTCCCATTCCTCGCCATTATGGGAACTCCTGTTGTTGTTAGGAGGAATACTGGGAATCCTTGCAATCATTTATATTGCACTTGGCGCTGCGGTTGACTTCGTGGTGCCGTACCTTCCATCAGGGCTTGAACAACATCTAGGCCGTTTGTATGCTTCAGCGTTTGAGGCCCACCCCTCAACCTCAGCCGAAAGCGTTCTGCAAAGGTTGCTTGATCAGGTTGTCAAAACCGCATCGCTTCAGGCGGGACAGTATCATGTTCACCTGATTTCGGCAAGCCAGGCGAATGCCCTGGCCCTGCCAGGCGGGCATATTGTGGTTTTATCGGCGCTGCTTGATGAACTCGATTCAGAAAATGAACTGGCCTTTATTTTGGCGCATGAGCTTGGGCATTTTGTTCATCGCGACCATCTGCGCGGATTAGGACGCGGTCTCGTTTTAATTGCAATATCAAATTTTTTGTTCGGCCTGGATAATGCACTGACAAATTTCCTGATGCAGTCGTTGTTGACAATTGAAATGCGTTTCTCACAAAGCCAGGAAACGCAGGCGGATCTCTTTGCGCTTGAAACACTCGATACCCATTACGGTCATATTTCCGGCGCAACCGATTTTTTTGAAAAATTGGCTGAAGAAGATCGGCGCGGCCGACTGGCTTATTTCTTCGCGACGCATCCTTACCCGCGAGATCGCATCGCCACTTTACAGCAGCATATCTACGAACGCGGTTACACTATCGGAACCGAAATTCCGTTAGACGAACGATTGCAAAATATTCCCGCCCCCGAAGAACCTCGAAATACGTTAAAAGATATTTTAGGATTTTAATAGCGCGTTGAAGTGTTTGAGTGTCTGTAATGCTTAAGAAAAATCAGCTAATAGAGTATGGAAACACTCAAACACTCAAACACGGACTAATGTTTAAATCATTATCAGATTATTTAAAAGCGTCGCAGCAGGAATGGCGAACATTATTTGAAACGAAGGATGAACCGGAACTTGAAAAACAGACCGACTATGAAATCGGTATTGCAGAAATGGAAAGCGGACGTTATGAAAACGCCATTCCTTACCTCAAAAAGGCGACTTCATTGAAAAAATTTCGAAAAGAGGCCTACTACCATTTAGCAGAGTGCTATCAACAGTTACACATGATTCCTCTGGCCCGCAAGACCTATGAACGCCTGATGCGGTTTGATTATAATTACCGTGATGTGCAGGAGCAGATTCGCGCTCTGGATTCCCCCAGAGTCTCTTCTCCCTCCTTCCCGTATGGAATGACTCACGCTTCAAACCCAAAAGCCGCAGAGGTCACCATGGTTATGGCGGCTGAAGAACGTTATAAAATTCTTGCAACCCTGCATGAAGGGCGTCATACAAGAATCTATCGTGTTCGTGATACCTTACTTGACCGGACAATTGCCCTTAAACAGATCAACGCGCAGTATCCTGATCGCACTGCGTATCTCCAGCAAATGAAAGAACGAACAGTGCTGGATCATCCGAATATTCTACGAATTTATGATATTGATGAACAACAGGGACAGATTACGATGGAATACGTCAAAGGGCAAAATTTACGTCAGATCCTGCGACTGAAAGGCGCGCTTACTCCGAAAATGACAACCTATATTGCGATCCAACTCATCAATGGACTTCACCAGGCGCATAGTAAAGGGATTATTCATCACGCTCTGACGCCTGAGCACATTCTGCTTACCAAACAATGCCGCCTGAAAATCATTGCCTTTCGCGCGCCTGATTCTTTCATGCGCCTGCAAAAAACCGATGATCCGTATAAATACCTCTATATCCCTCCGGAGCTTTTCCGTGGACAAACCTTAACAGCTGCCTCAAACATCTATTCTTTCGGCGTGATTGTGTATGAGATGTTAGTAGGACATTCCCCTTTTCGCCTGCAGCAAATAAAAGCATTTGTCCATCACGAGCAGCCTTTACAATATGATGAAACACTGCTCCCCTCAGAAATTCAACGACTGATCCAACGATGCCTTACTTCGACGCCAGAGCAGCGTTACCCGAACATGCGGACAATCGGAGAAGAGTTGCTGGTCTGGTATCACGGATTTGAGCACCAGGAAGCGCACAGCGATGATATTGCCGCTTACAAAGATTATCTGTTGATGGCATGGGCAGATGGAAACATTACACCGCAAGAAGCCGACTTTCTCAGCCACAAGCGAGAGGAACTACACATTAGCGCGACAGAATCTTGTCAGGCCGAAGAGGAGGTCAAACAAGAGCTTCAAGCCTTGTTATGTCAATCAAATGAATAAAATCGTATATCAGCCCTGTAACACGGAGTGATAGATTTCCACCGTTTTTCTCGCCATGTCTCGCCAGGAGAAAGCCTGGACGCGAACATTGCCCTTCTCAATCAGCGACGCTCTGAGCGTTTGATCCGATAACACGGCATAGATGGCTTCAGCCATATTTTCTGCAGAGCGAGGGTCGCAGCGCACAGCCGCATCTCCGGCAATTTCCGCCAGGGCCTCAATCTCCGTAATCACGACCGGAATCTGATGCGCCATGGCTTCAAGGGCCTGAAGTCCGAACCCTTCGTACAGCGATGGATACACAAACAGATCAGCGCAGGCATACAAGGGGGATTTCCACACTTCTTCGACAATACCGGTCAGGATAACATCCTGCGTTATCTGTTCTTGTTGGATAATTGTGTGGAGTGTCTCTTTGAGTCGCTCATTTTTCCCCGCCAATACAAGACATTGAGGAATTTGGTAGCGGTGTTTCAAGAGGCTATAGGCTTTGAGCAGCGTCTCTAAATTTTTATGAGGCATGAAATTTCCGAAATAGAGAAGATACGGACGAGGAATCTCAAAGCGCTCTAACACGGATTGACATGGTTTGGATCCGTGCAGCAGAGAGTGATTACAGGCCTCAATACCATTATACACCACTTCGATCTTTGCGCGAGGAATGTGTAAATACTCAATCAAATCGCATTTCGAACATTCTGAGACTGTAATCACTTTTCTGGCGCTTTTTGCCGCCGCCCACATCATCCACTTCGCGTAATAATAAGCTGCCGGGTGCGGTAAATATTCCGGAAAGCGTAAATGAATCGCGTCGTGAATGGTGACCACGGCTTTACAGGGACGAATCGGCGGTAAAGTATAATGAGGAGCATGAAACAGATCAAGCTGCTGCCGCTGCATTTTGACCGGTAGTATAACGAGTTCTCGGAGAGAATATTTGGGGGAATGATCCGGAACAAGCCGGATATTTGATCCTGTTTGAGGAACACGGGTTTCATCGTCAGGATAATGAAAGATGAGATATTCATTTTCGGCATCATACTCAGGAATATATCGAATCAAATTTTCCAGATGGATTCCGATTCCGAAATCTCGAATTTTTCTGGCGTCAATTCCAATCTTCATATTTCTTTGCATCCATGTCAAGTGACATGTTAAAACCCTTCTGTCATTTTTGTAAATTCTGTCTTATAGCCTCAATTGCCGATGCACTACACAGAAAAATCGGCGGTTGTCACAATTTTCATGCCACGCGCGGCCATCTCATGAAAAAAATCCTCGGAAAATGACTCAAATCCAGTTACCGGACTCATTGCATCTTTGAGCAAAATACATTTATTGATAGTATCTTGCTGAAAATGTTGCACAATATCGCGCACCGTATTCGCCACGCAATGCGATGAGGCTTCTCCGCTGAACACAATCATCCTGGCTTGCTCAAGGGTTTGAATTAAGGCCGTATTTAATTGAGTTGACGGGTCGTTCGGATCTGGAACATCAGCCTGAACGCCGGAATAATGTTCCGTAAACATATTACTCCCTTTCAAAATGTAGCGTACCATTTCATAATGGCTGAGTTCCCACTGACGTAATGCCTCCCCCAGTGGTTCGTAAACATTATGACCAGGAGTGCCAATACGGCAATGAGGCGGCCAAATGGTGAGTTGATAGCGTCCGTTTTGTTCCAATCTGGCGACATACTCTACCATACGTTCCTGTAAGGTCGCAAATGGGGGACTGGGTAAGTTGGGCTGAAACGGCTGCCACACTTGCTTAATCACATCCTGTTTTGAGATGCAGGTAAATGGTGCAGGATGTTCTCCCCGGGCATTAACCCAAAAAATTGGATGTGCGACATCTAATTCATGGTGGGTGTCCAGGGTAACATAAATAGTGTCAATTTGCGAGGATAGCCGCGTAAGCAATTGTGCTAAACGCACCATATCTTTTTCAGCCCCTTTCACATACAATTCTCCTTTGACGGGATGACAAAAAGAATTTTGGGGATCAATAATCAAAAAGATAAGTTCAGGTGGTGTTTTGGTTGCCATATTTTTTTCCTCATTGTTTATGAATAAAAAGACACAATATGAAAATTTTCTTTACTTTTCCACAATATATCGTAACGCAGAAATGTGCAAGCAGTTTCTGAACATGTTTTTTAATCCTTTCAATAGCTTAAACAATTCTCCCCTGCTTTTCCCTTGACACGTAAATAAATTCTACGTATGTTGTATTTGTTTATCAGTAAGCTCAGTAGGCGACAAAAATCTCTCTCCCTTTGTCAGGGCAGGGCTGTGAAGTTCTCGATCTTATGCTCCTGTATGAGGATCTGGGACAGGGTGTTCAGGAGTGAGCGATTGCTTCGCGGCTTTGCCGCGACAATCTTGCCAGGGCTTCGCCCTGGTGCAAACGCTCGTTTGCGCTCCTGAGCAGCAAAGAACTTCACAGCCCTGCCTTGTCAGGAGGGACTGGGGGGGGAGTATAAAAATGCCCGAATTATTAAATACGTATCAATAGATTTTTGCCAGTTTTGATTGGCTGAGAAACCGGGTTTTTTCGAAAAAACCCGGTTTCTGATGCCCCAAAGAAATTATTGATACTTACGTAATTACAACTAATTTTTCTGAATCTCTCATGTTGTAAATAGGACTGCATTATGAATAAATTCGAGCCTATTGAACTGATGTGGCTGCCATTTGAGAAAGAAACCCTACTCTCAATTCTCGAAAATTTAATTTATGAGGATATTCTTACTACCCGTCAAAAATTGGGGAAACCTGCGGTAAAACTTCTAGAAGTCAATTTTGGGACTAATATTGATCTGGATTTTGCTAAACTGCTGCATGCGTCTGATATGATGGCGATCCTGGCTGATTTTATATCCCATTTTTGGCTGCCCAAAGAACGCGACTGGTCTCTGCTTACTCTCCCTTCTACCCATGCCTCTGCTCTCAAGGTCTTGCAACATTTAGCAAAAGAGTGGAATGCCAGATGGAGTGAGCAGGGTGAAATTGTCTTCATCGGGTCTGTTACGCCTCATATTGCTCAATTTCTTCAAGAACATCGAGAACAGATTCAGCAAATTATCGCCTTTTTAGGCCCTAATATCCAGCATGTGTGCCATGCGTGGGGATTTCGTCCGGAACAATATAAGGTAGTCGCCTCACGTGATACGTTACAAGAACTCGATCCGACAGTTCGTTGGAACATGATTTACGGAAAAGCATTATGATTCCTGAAACAGCCTTAAATACCCTTAAAAGCATTGTTAAAAAGACTCTTTGTGTCGGCGATTTTTTAATTGCCACTAATCGTTTCAGCGACCATTGGATTTATACAGGTTCCTGGAACTCTGAAGACGCCCGACAATCCCTGCAAACGATTTTGACAGGATTTTGGACCGCCTATTTACCCACGCACCCTGACAAGTATCTGATGGTGACACTTGAATATCTTGAAAATTATGTTGACCATGAATTTCCGGTCGAAAAAATTGCCCGGAATGTCGTCGAAATCCTTGATCATCCCAGGTTATCCTGGAAAAATCTTGTCATTGATCCGGACAGTTTTGAATTATACATGGACCACTGGCCCACCAATTGCGCTTTGATTATTTTCATTGAAGTGTCGGTTCGCCTGGATCTATTGCGAGCGGTTTATAACAATTTACATGCGCTCGGTTGCCATGTTGTCGCTATTCTTGCAATAGTCGAACGCGATGAGTATAGCAGCGCTGAAATTCGCACGACGATGGGGACTGAATTAATCCCATTACTGGTGTATGATGAATGCCATAATCAGTTATTCAGCATTCTTGAACTTCAGCAAGAACCCTATTGTCATTATCATTCCTATTTTCTCTAACCTCTTAAGAGCAGGTTTTTCGGTTTGCGGATACCATTCCAGACCATTAGACGGTTTACACTATGCTTGAGCGCATTCTGCGTAACATTTTTTCTCTGTTGACCGGCCATGTCACCGCAAAAGCCATTTCTTTCGGTTGTATCATTCTTCTTGCTCGTAAATTAGGAGTTGAAGGATTCGGAATGTATGGAACTGTGATGGCCTCCTTGACTTTGTTTGCAGCATTTGCTGACTGGGGCATGAGTACCCTCACCATCAGAGATATTGCTCAAGACTATTCGCGCAGCAAAGACCATGTTGGTCATGTTCTGATATTACGAATTTTTTTGACAACCATTTCATACGGTTTTTTGGTGTTGATCGGCTACTTGTGGGCGCCCGCTCAATCCTATCCTGTGGCACTTATTGCCAGCAGCGGTCTGTTCTTATTCCCTGAAGCATGTCGCAAACTCGGAATTTCTATGCTCTCGGCTTATGAACGCATGGATCTGGTCGCAACGATGGATGTTCTGACAGTGGTCTTTCGACATATTCCGTTTCTCACTGTCATTTTTCTGGGGGGATCACTTCAGCGGGCGTTTTCATTTCTGGCGTTCTTCTGGTGGGGCGTCGCCGCAATAGGATTTGTTTTGATCAAAAAATACTGTGTCAGCCAGTGGTCTTTTTCCTTCAATCTGCATCAGTTACGTACTTTGTTATCCGAATCTTTTCCCTTTGGAATGCTTTTTGTGCTTTCGATTATTTATTTCAAAGCCGACATTATTATGTTGGCAAAAATGAAGGGCAGCGTCGCCGTTGGGTTCTATGAAGGTGCGTATAAATTCATAGAGGCCTCAATGTTTCTCCCAACCACAATAGTGAACGTCCTTCTGCCCATCATGGCCCGGTGTTTTGTTCAGGATGCCTTCTCGTATCAACGCCTCTACCTGCATTCGATCCGCCTTCTGGCCCTGGTCATTCTCCCGATAGTTATCAGTGTATCATTTTTTTCAAAAGAGATTTTGCTGATTGTTTATGGACCTGACTATCTGGGAGCAGCATCAGCCTTTTCACTGCTCATCTGGAGTTTATTTTTCATTTTTCTTAACGCTCCGGCCGGAAATGTGATTGCTACCTCTCATCTGATGCCCGCATTTTTGCCTTATGCTATCGCGAATACCCTTCTGAATATTATCTTAAATTTTCTTTTGATCCCGAAATACAGTTATCTTGGAGCAAGTTTTACTACTGTCTTCACAGAATTTACGGGTTTTTTCATTCAGATCTGGTTTGTAAATCGGGCCCTCAACAATATGTCAGCTATTCTTTGGGTTGTGGGTAAACTTGCTTGTGCCGCAGCTATAACGAGCTTATTTGTGTATGCTGCATCCGATCTCTCGTTCTTCCCTTTGAAAATGCTGGTCTTATTGAGTACATATTGCGCATGCGTCTTCGGGTTAAAACTCCTCAGAACTGAAGATGCCCAATTATACCATGAACTTTTCCATCTGCTTCCGCGACGCCCATAAAGTAATCTCTCGCTCAAAGTATGTCGAAAAACTTTACACCTTACGTAGAGAAGGAAATTTATCCATTTTCAGGCATTTTTAAAAACCAGACGCTTACCCGTGTCGAATAATTTTACAGATTGGCAATTTCCCCCAGGACACGATCATTTCTCATCTTAACGCATCTGACGGTTATTGCGAAATGTGAAAACTGTCGGTTTTCTTTACAATTTTAACAAAACTTCAGAGGACTTTTTCTTTGCTTAGAAAATCATAATCGTCTCTGACGCCTGTCTTTCCCATGAGTTACCTCATGGCGTCCGATCTTTCCGGAGTATTGGCACAAGATCTGCATATTCTGTTACACGTTACTATTTTCCGTAGATAAAGCCAAACCATTTGTGAAAATGGGACGGAAAGCCACGGGTCTTAAAAACATAAGATAGCCGGGTTGCCAGAGCGGTGAAGAAACATCGACGATTGGAAACCGGCTTTTTGAAGCCGGTTTTTTTTATGTAAAGAGAACACATGCCCTGGCGATAGTCATTGTATCCAATAACATCCATTCATATAAAAGGAGTCAATAACCGATGAAGCAATGTAACCTATTTTATCTAACGTTACTTGTATTGTTCGTAAGTTTTTTACCAATGTCAGCAGGGGCAAGTGCGCTAGGAACGGCCGGTGAATTTAACACCTTTATTTTCGGTGATTATGCCTGTACCTCAGACGCCGAAGGTCGAGTCGCGGTCGGTGGGAATATGACGGTCAGCAATTATAGTGTGGCAGATAAACTCAGCGCCGCAGAAGTCGCCAAATATGCCGATACATTAATTGTTGGCGGAAATTTAACCTTTACGAACGGCAGGGTATATTATGGCAATATTCTTGTCGGCGGCAGCGCCGCAGGAGTCAGTTCTTCAGTGATCAATGGGTTGGCTGCAGGAGCTCAACTTATCGCTGACGAACCAGTACCGATTGATTTCACTGCCGAAAAAACCTATCTGCGATCACTCTCAACCCAACTCGCTCAGTTACCTGCCAATGGCGCAGTTGAGGCCAAATGGGGTGGATTGTATCTGAAAGGTGATGGCACAAGTGCTTTGCAAGTTTTCAATCTGGATGGAACTCAAACGTTGAATGCCCATACTTTTGAGGTAACTAACCTTGCTCCGGGAGCGACCGTGCTGTTCAATATTTCAGGCACAACAGCAGGCTTAACGAATATGAGCATGGAGTCGTTAGCGTCTTTTCAGACGACAACCTTATACAATTTTTATCAAGCCACAAGCTTGCAATTGAGTGGAATCGCCGTGCGCGGCAGTATTCTCGCGCCGTTTGCTGCGGTGAATAATCCCCAGGGCGTGATTTGGGGCTCAATTATTGCCGCCTCCTGGAACGGCCCGATGCAGCAAAACCATGTGCCTTTTACCGGACAACTCCCGGATGACCAGGAGACGAACGACGACAATTCTGATAACGACACTGTGGATGAAGTCGTGATCACATTAGATGATAATAAACATTCTCAATATAAAATTACGTTTGTTGAGCATACTGGTAATACCTGGACGTACAAGGTTGAAGAACTCAATGGCAGAAGCTTGAGCCACTGGGATTTAGGCATTAGTTCGTGTTTAGGGGAGATCCTCACCTACACTCCGCAAACGGGTTTTGCTCAGGGCACTGATGGCAGCACAGGATTTGTCGGTATAAAATGGGATCTGTCTGACAATTTCACCAGCGGGAATTTCAGTTTTACATTAGACGGCGATTATCCTGAAGGCATCGTGGAGGTCTTAGCCAAAGCCGGCACAAAATTTGCGATCGCGAATATTATCGGACCGGTTTGCGACGCTACTCCTGAGCCGCCAGACGACACTCCGTGGGAATCTGATTTAGCTATCACCAAAACCGCACCAGCCCAGGCGGAAGTTGGCGATACAATCACCTACACTCTGACTGTCACGAACAATGGCCCGCAGAATTCACAGATCTATGAAGGGCGCGGCGTGAAATTGACCGACACTCTGCCGGAAGGCGTGACCCTGCTGTCCGTCACACCGAGCCAGGGAACCTGCGATGAGAGTATTACCTGTGATGTAGGCGCGATAAATTCTCTCCAGAGTGCGACAGTGCAAGTCCAGGTCAAAGTCGAACAAGCCGGAAGTATTGTGAATACGGCCACAGTATCGCCGGAACGCCCTGGCGATCCGAATCTAGTAAATAATACGGCTTCAGTCGAGACAGTGGTGACAGCTCCGCAACCTCCGCAGCTGCCGATCCAGGATATTCTGCTCATCGGCATTAACGACGATCTGGATCGCTTTGAAATTTATAACACCGCGACCAAAATAAAAACCTTTCCCAAAGCCTTTGAATTTGTGATCACCGGCTCCGAGGGACGCCAACGGGTCGAAGCGTCAAAAGTCCCGGATGGCATTAAAAACCTGGTTTATGTCAGTGAAGGCACTTATTATGGCATTCAATCTTTCCCGGCTTCAGAGAATCCGGATGGTACCAGCCAACTGTATAAATTTACATTGAACCACGATACCACAGAGATCACAATCGAAAAAGTCGGCCAGCCCTTTAGCGGATCGGATATTGATTCTATTGAATATGGCGATGGCGTCTTTTATGCCATGGATAACAAAACACATACCCTGCTTGTGGTGGATCTCAATGGTACCCTCATCTCCAGTAAAAATATCAGCAACTTAGGATTGACTTATGTAGCAGGATTGGCCTACAAAGACGGTTTACTCTATGCAAGCGACACCAATGATCACAACAGTTCGCTGGTCAGTATTAACGTCTTGAACGGCCTGGATGGATTACTTGACAGCGACATTCAATATATCGGCCAGATTGGGTATGGACAGGTTGGTGCGCTAACTTTCGTGGATGATATTCTCTACGGCGCGTCCGATTTTCACGATAGTTTATTCAGCATTGATCTGGGAACCGGGTTCGGTGTCTTCATGGATAACTGGGGCGCCAGCATCGAAGGCATTGCCGGAGTATATCCCGGAACCATAACTGCAGTGCCGGAACCTGGAACCTTAATATTGTTCGTATCCGGAGTGCTCGGCCTTCTCGCTCTCTGCAAAAAACGGCAGCGATAATCTTACAAGACAAAAAAACGCGGCAGAAAGCACCGGTGCTTTCTGCCGCGTTTTTTTGTCTTGACGGATTTAAGATACCACTTTATGTTAACGTAAGTTCGGGATAAGTTTTTCCGTCCGAAAAGCCCCAACAGGGTGACAAAGATGCCATCCCTTCGGGACATGTCAAGGATTTGTCTTCTCCTGAACTCACGTGATGTTATAGTTTTTCAGGCAGCATTTTAGCAGGAGTGCAAACTTCAGGAAGCCACTCGCTTTTGCGATAAGCTCTAAGGCCTGTACTCCTCTTTTACAGACAACCAAGGAGGATAATATGCAACTGACAAAACTGGTATTGAATATCTTGTTCTACGTTTTTATGTTGATATGCTTCACCGCATCAGCATCGCCAGCGAGTGAGATACACCCAGCGGCGGATGTCGTGAAAGGCAATAATACGTTTGCATTACAGTTGTATCATAAACTCTGTGCCACCGATGGGAACCTCTTTTTCTCTCCATACAGCATTTCGAGTGCGCTGGCGATGACTTATGCCGGAGCGAGCGGAGAAACAGCGGACCAAATGGCAGCGACGCTTCATTTTCCGGCGGAGCAAGAGACGTTACATTCGGCCTTTGCGAATCTTGCCAGCCATTTTCATGGCATGCAAGAAAATGGCAAGATTGCCCTTCATATCGCGAACGCCCTCTGGATTCAGCAGAGTGTTAAGGTGCTCGAATCATTCCTGGACATTGTGAAAACACAGTACCAAGCAGGCATCTTTCACGTGAATTTTCAAACAGCTTATGAAGAGGTTCGCGCAGAAATCAACGCCTGGGTGGAAAAACAGACCCACCAAAAAATCAAAGAGCTGCTGCCGCTCGGATCCCTCAATGCCTTGGCTCGCCTTGTGTTGACCAATGCTATCTATTTTAAAGGTAATTGGGACACTCCGTTTGATCCGAAACAGACGCAAGAAGAAACTTTCTGGTTATCTCCTGAAAAAGAGATCCTGACGCCGATGATGCATCGCAGCGCCATGGTAAAATATGCTGAAAATGATGCTTTACAGTTATTACACCTGCCATATACAGGCGAAGAAATCTCAATGATCGTGCTCTTACCCGGAGCAAAGGATGGTCTTACGGATTTGGAGGCTCAACTCACGCTTGAGAATTTGACACAATGGATTACACAAAGCTCTGTACGTGAAGTTGAGGTCTTCCTGCCGAAATTCACGCTGACCTCCCAATTTCGTCTGGCCGATACCCTCAAAACGATGGGAATGAGCGCGGCCTTTTCCGAGAATGCGGATTTTTCCAAAATCGAGGCAAGTAAATCGCTGAGTATTTCCGATGTGATTCACAAAGCCTTTGTCGAAGTCAACGAAGAAGGCACTGAAGCAGCGGCGGCGACCGCGGTGATTGTCGGGCTTACCTCGATAGCGGAACCACAGCCGATTCCGGTGTTCAAAGCGGATCACCCCTTTATCTTCCTGATTCGTGACAGCCAGACCGGCAGCCTGCTATTTTGCGGGAGAATAATGAACCCTGATCTGTGAATAATACGATGCCATCGTTGACAGCGATGGCATCGCCTTTCACCTCATGAAGCAACGATCTTCCCGATTCACGTCAATTCTTGTGTACAGCATCTGTTTTTGCTTTGCCTTTGTCTGCTCAGAGAAAATTCCTAAAAGCGGGGTCATCAACGATGAAGCCATAGAGCTTCTTGTATCAGAAGATTTACCCATGGATCATCTGTATTTTTTTGCTCCGAATTATCATGGCGGAAATGTCACACTCATAGAATCCCTGGTACCATATAGCAATCGTCTGATCATGAGCATTTTCGGATATTCCCTGCGTTTTCTGCATCTCTTTTTTGCCCTGTGTTACGCTGGAGCATGTTATCTGTTTTTTCGCCTCCTCTCCTCTTATTTTCAGAAAAACCTGTTTGCGCTATACGGAACCGTTTTGCTAGGAGGGGCATCGTATGCAAGTTTTTTTAATCGGATTCTCACCAGAAATGGCATTTCTATGCTCTGGTCCTGCCTGATGTTATTGGTATTATACCAGGCATTAAAGGCATCGCAGTCCCCCCACAATCGTAAAGGTCACTGGTTTGGTATTTCCGTGGTCCTGACGCTCGCCTTTTGGACCTATACATCATTTAAATTCATTATCCTCGCTGTGTATCTGTCACTTGGCCTCTGGTGTCTGTCTCAGCCGTTCCCGCCGCGACATGCAGCCAGAAGGAGGGTTTGGAGCCATCCTATTCTCAGCGGAATGTTTACATTTTGCTGCATTTCAGGTCTTCTGCTCATCACCCAGACCTCGTTCTATTTTACTATTTTTCGTGGAAGTTATGTGTTAGACGAAAGCTGGAACGAGCTTGTGAAAAAATATGCCTCCCATCTTGTGTCATCGCTGCTGCTCCCAATGTATTTTCAACCGGGCGGCGATTTTCTCATCGAGGTGACGCATGCGGCTTACAATCGCCAGATGCTCTCCATTTTTCTGGCTCCGTTTTTTGTGTTGGGAGTCTGCGACTCTTTGACATTCAAAAAATCAGGCTTCGGTTTTCAACAACTTGTGTTGTGGATCTGGATCCTGGGAACTGCGATGCTCGCGTTAGGCGGACCACAGCTTAAGCATCATTTTGCGCTGTTTCCGCTGGTGATGTTTCTGACAATCTGCGGCTTATGGCAAGCAGCGGAATGGATCACTCTGATATTCCACCCACGCAGTTGCACCATCGTCGCGATAATGTTTCTCATGGCGGTTATAGGAGGAGAAACTCATCATCTCTTCCGGAAGGTTCCTCTCAATAGCTTACTGCGTCTTGATAGCGGCTTGCCGGCAGCAGTTGCTCGTGAAGCCCTACAACAGGCACAAACAGCCTCAAAAGTGTATATTCTTGAAGGCTGGGGCCGCGATGCCGTCCAATTTTATACCAGACAACACCCCGCTATACGCTATACTGGTAATCATCCAACGATGCCCATTGAGATGGAGACAGATCTTCAAGCGCATCAATCAATTGTGATTGTGACAGACACAGATGCGCCGCCTCAGTTTTTTGTAACCCATCCCTCTCTCTTCTCTCGTTTTCAACAGCAAACTCACTCTGGCGACCAATGGATTGTGACCACCTATTTCTCGACGTCAGAGACACATCATCATGAAGAGATTCCATAGAAAACTTTTTTAAAGACCCTGGCGATAAAATTCCTGCACCGCTCCAAAAGACGTTTTGTTGCTTTCCCAAAACAACAACGAGACGACATTTTCCGGCGCGACCCAACAATAGGCAAGATGTTCATCAGAAATCGTGACTGTTTCTATCGTAGTTTCAGCCGTAAAAATGGGTTTACGGACAACCAAGTGATATTCAGGTACAACAACTCGAAATTCTTCAAGAACGGTCACAATACTTTCAGGCGCTAGTGTAACGCCGGTTTCTTCCCGTACTTCTCGCACGCACGCATCAATGAAGCATTCATGCGTAAGCACACCCCCGGTAATCGGCTGCCAATATTCAGGATGTCTTCTGGTCATAGGGCAGCGCAGCAATAAAAATTGTTGGCGGTGACGATGAAACAACCAGCATTCAATGCTTCGTTTTGTCCTCATAGATCATCCTATGATTCCTACAACAAATATTGTCGAGCAGTTCGCGTCAATAGCACGCGATAATCATTTTAAAGGTGATGGCATTCTTCATACGCCGGATTTGTGAGCGTTCAAGTCTGGAGAAACCAGACTTTCTCCCCCAAAACCTGTTTTTGATGCCACCAGAACCCAAATTTTTTCAGCAGGGTTCTGGCGTCACAGGTTTCACAAAATTCTAACATCAGGCATAGAAATCGCGTTTCTTGATATCCGCTTACCAGCAAGTATTATCCCTGAAGTTCTTGTTGTTCCGGTTGTTCAGGCTGTTCCGGCTGCTCTTGCTGTTCTTGTTGCTCTTGCTGCGGTTGCTGCTCCTGCTCATGAACTTTTTTCTTTCTTAAACGGTATTTTCCGTAAGAGCTGTTCCAAATCTTTCCTTTTCTTGTGCGTCGATCACCTTTCCCCATAGCCACACCTCCTTTCAATGCTATATTCTCATTTGTATCATGTCTTATGAATGTCGAGAACGGCGTCAAGTATTTTTTCTCTTCAGCAACCTCTACAGCAATTTTTTGGGAATACACCTGCCAATTTTGACGGGCGGAGAAACCGGGTTTTTGAAAAAACCTGTTTTCTGGCGGACAAAGAAATGAGTTATCATGACTCAGGTATCTTGCTATTGATTTTGTCTCGAATGTCCAGAAAAATTTTTCTTGACTTATTAAGATTTACTACCATTATTAAGTAAGTATAAATAAATTCCTTGAACTTTTGTGTGGAAAAAACGCGACTATCAGGCAAAGGTCCGAAAATCCTTGCTTATAAAAAATCCTTGTAGTTACTTATGTAGAAAAATGTTGAAGGTTTTTCAATAGATTGCTAACATCGCTAAATAGTTATGTTCGCGCTTGAGGAAATTGAGACCTCATCACGTGAATCGCGTCAATTGACAACAGACAGCCGGGTGTTGAAAAAATTCAGACCGCCTGGCTTGAACTAACAACAAACCCCAGAGATAGCCATCAGTTTTTCGATCAAACATCAAAAACAAAACAGGAGGAACATCATGACTCATTTGACAAAACACCATTTCATAATGCCAGGCATTATACTCCTCATGATCCTAAGCTGCCTGCTTTTCCTGACCGCGCCTGGCAGTGCCGGATACGTAGTGCCGGGTGAACCGCTGCATAACCTGAGTGCAGCGAACTGGAACACTATCACCAACCAGATTCAGCAGCAGCAATATCGGGTCAGCGCAGGAGATGGCGGCTATCGCGCCCACAACTTGAGTCAGCAATGGCAGACCCAATTTGACGGAACCGGTTTTACGGTGATTCCTCAGACCGGGAAATGGACCTGGGGGCTGGCCCTGACCCAGTATGGTTTTGCAGGCACAGAACAGCCGGTACGCGATCTGACAGCGATCAGTGCGCGCGACAATCGTGTGGAATACGTCCACGACCCTATCCTGACCGAATGGTTCATCAATGATACACGCGGACTGGAACACGGGTTTACGCTGTATCAGCGCCCGGATGGAGAAGGAGAGGTTCTGGCGCTGACTCTGCGAGTGCATGGAAGTCTACATCCACAGGAGCAGCCAGACGGTCGGGGTGTCACCTTTATTGACGAAACCGGAGCAGCGGTGATACATTATGCCGGACTCATGGTTTTTGATGCGCAAGGACGCGATTTACCCTCCAGTTTACACGTTGAGAACGACATGCTGCGACTGGTCGTCAACGACTGCCAGGCGATTTATCCGGTCACGATTGACCCTGTGGCTCAGCAAGCCTTTCTCAAAGCTTCCGATACGGCTGCAGGCGACATATTTGGATATGCTGTGGCCATCAGCGGCAACACCGTCGTTGTAGGCGCACCCTACGAGGATGGCAACGCTACGGATTCCGGAGCGGTTTATGTGTTCACGCGTACTGGCACGACCTGGTCATTTCAGGCTCGCCTGAAAGCCCCGAGTCCTGCTGTAAACAACGAATTTGGCTATGCCGTAGCTATCAGTGGCGATACCCTTGTCGTAGGTGCCCCTTACAGAAATAGTAACACCGGAATAGCCTATGTCTTCACGCGCAGCGACACAGCCTGGACTTATCGTGCGAACCTGACAGGTGCCGCCGCGGGTGACCAATTCGGCAAAGCCGTGGCCATTAGCGGAGGCACCATTGTGGTAGGTGCGCCTTCGAAAAACAGCGATGCCGGAGCCGCCTACGTGTTTACAGGCAGCGACGCCACCTGGACCCAAAAAGCCTATCTTACCATTTCCACTGGAACGACTGACTATTTTGGCAGCGCAGTGGCGATCAGCGATACCACAGCCGTAGTAGGAGCGTATGGAAAGGACGGCAGCAGCGGCGCTGATGCCGGGGCAGTCTACGTATACTTCTTTAACGGGACCGAGTGGGCTCAACAAGCGGCTCTCTTGCCTTCTAACCCTGATGCAGGAGACTATTTCGGCTACTCAGTGGCAATCAGCGGCAATACTGTCGTGGTCGGCGCGTATCGAGAGGACAGCAACACCAAAGGTGTCAATACGACACCGAATGACTACGGGACCGACACCGGGGCAGCCTATGTTTTTACACGCAGCGGCACAACCTGGTCTCCACAGGCCTATCTCAAAGCTTCCAATACTGGAAACTCAGACTATTTTGGCTATTCAGTAGGGATCAGTGGTGACATCATTGTGGTAGGGGCAGAAGAGGAGGATAGTAATACTACAGGTATTGGCAGCAGCCCAAATGACCTGGCATCCAATTCCGGGGCAGCCTATGTCTTTACGCGCAGCGGCACAACCTGGAGCGAGACCTCTTATCTTAAGGCCATTAATACTGGCGCAGAGGATCGGTTTGGCCACGCGGTGGCAATCAGCGACGGTACGACCGTAATAGGTGCGTATTGGGAGGATAGCAATACCATTGGCGTTGCCACGACCTGGAATGAGATCGGGATCGACTCCGGAGCCGCTTACGTGTTTATACTCCTCCCGGATAATTCGTATCTTCTGTGGACGAAGTGACTCATAGTACCGCCCGCGCGTCAGTTTGCTTTTTTCTCTGAAGAGTTCGGACATTTTTTAGTTGTTCCCCCCCGATCCGGAGTACGAACGCTCTGCTTTGGCTGCCAAAGCAGAGCGTTCGTACTCCGGATCAATATGGCCTCCCTTCTCGAATGCCTCTCCCTGTTGATTCGTAAATCCTGACATTTTTTTACTGACAGAAACAGCGTTCTTCGCATATAGTTTGTCAAATCACTTAAAGACCCGAAAGCGTTCAACAGGCACATTCTTTCAGAAGCGAGCTGATACAATTTATGAAAAATTTCTTTGCCCTATTATGGATCGTTATTCCCGGAGTGTTCGGATTTATATATCCATATATCAAGCAAGAACCGCAATATTTGGAATGGCTGACGATTGGATTATTGATTTATGTCTTGTTTTTTTCAGTGGTCATTCATGAATTATCCCATGGGTTAGCCGCATATTGGGGGGGCGATCCGAGCGCCAGGCTCGCCGGGCGACTGACCTTGAATCCGATCAGCCATGTAAGCGTTGTTGGTTCGTTTTTGGTGCCGCTCGGCCTCTATATAATCCAGGCACCTGCCGTGTTTGGGTGGGCCAAGCCTGTGCCGTTTAATCCGATAAATTTGCGTCAGCATCCGCGCGATCAGGTTATGATAGCTGTAGCAGGCCCTCTCTCGAATTTCACGCTGGCGTATCTCTGCTTTAATCTGTATGTTGTCACGGGCCTGATATTTAACCGCATGTTTTCGGCCTCCCCTATTTACCTGAATCTCGATCTGTTTACCCCCTTATCATTCGAACCGATTCCCTGGGAGCCGTTCTGGTTTGTGGTCTTTGAGATGCTCAGCTTCGGCATGATGATCAATGTGGTTCTGGGCGTCTTTAACCTGATTCCCTTTCCGCCTTTAGATGGCTCATGGATTCTGAAAGCCTTATTCCCGAAAAAAGTCACAATTTTTTTCGGGAAATTGCAATTGGTAGGATTTATTCTTTTAATTATTGCCTTACAATTTCATCTATTACACGTATTTTTCTATCCGGCGATCATTATTTTGACTCTGATTCAATTCGTTGCGAACCTTTGCCTGAGATAAAAATGTATGTATTGTCAACACTGCGGAATTCATCATGCCAGGGATGCACACTGCCAGGTCTGCGGAGCTGACCTTACGCAGCAAATGCCGGGCCAGGATATTCCGATTTTTGCCGATCTTACGAAATTACCTTTAAAAGCGATCATTTCTGCGTTCAGACGTTCACATCCGCTGTTATGCGTACTCTTTATCCCGTTAATCTCGCTCTTTTACCTTATCAAAAAGCTGAGCGGCAGCCCTTTTCTCTCCCTGCACCTGACCAGCAAAACGCCGAAGATTCATCTTTCCGATCTGAAGCAGTTTTCCGCCTTACAGCAAACATCCTTTCGAATGGCATCATCTTTTCTCCAGCAACAGGGTTTCATTCCGTTTATTGATCTCGAAGATGTCAGTTTTATCCAGGCCAATCTGCAGCATTTTGAAGTTCATAGCGCGCGCAATCTCTACGCTATTCTGCATATCAGCAAGACCTCGGGCAAAATTGCGTATGTCACTTTTTCGGCCTTTTTTGCCGACGGTAGTTTTCTATCTGTTGATAATACCGACTCTTTTCCGGTTCAACATCCTGAGCACTTTCTGATCATCCATCTGCCAAACGCCTCACTTCAGAAAACTTATCAGACGTTTGTGCAAGAACTTGAGCGTTTTTCTGGGCACCCCGTCTATTTACCGCCTGAACAATTACTACCGCTCGCTTATGCCCGTCGAACGCTGTTGATCGATTTGGGAATCGAACAAGGTATCTTTCATCTGAAAGAGAAGACCCCAACCCCCCAGCAAGCCAGCTCATGTTATCATCATCCGCTCAATGCGGCGGTACGAACGTGTTCGCAGTGTGGCAAAGCTTTATGTGAAGCCTGTTATCGTGAACACCACCAACAGATCTACTGCCAGGATTGCCTGCCTGAAGGTGTCATGTCTGTTGAAACGGAGGCATTTCTCTCTGAACAGGTCAGCTATGCCGGTTTTGGGGTCCGCGTTGTTGCTGCATTGATCGACATTCTCATCGCAGCAGCCTATGGAATCGGAATCTACCTGGCCCTATCTTATGGGATGCGATTGTTTCTGCCTGATGCCAACACCCGCTTCATTCCCTTTCTCATTACGCAATTTTTTGTAGTGACAGGCATAGCCTGGTATCTAATTATTCCTCTCAAGAAATATGGGTGTACCCTCGGGCAAAGATTGTTTGGCCTGCGTGTGGTTGACCGCTGCGGGAACCGCCCTGAATTGGCCGCCGCATTGATCCGCTTTGCCTATCATCTTTTGTCAGGACTGTTCATTTTCCCTCTGTTGGGATATCTCTTTATCCCTTTTCGGAAAAAGAAACAGGGGCTGCACGATCAATTGGCCGGAACCTTTGTCATTACCCGACATCCACGGCGTAAAGCGATATTTTCCTGGACAATCTTACTCGCACTTTTCGTGATGCTCGGCTGGCAAGCGTATCAATATCGCTGGCTACTGCCGTGGCTGCCCTTTATCGGCGCTCCATCCAGGTACGATATTCGGCCTGAAATTCAATTAGAACCCAAATGGGAACAGACTTTTGAACAGAAGGCTGATACGATGGTTTCCTATCTCAGCCGTGACGATCGCTGCTTCGTTTCAACAACAACCGGGACGCACGCGTCGGATATACGAACAGACCGGCGACTCTGGACCAATGCTTCGTTGACAACACTTGTGTTTCAAGGCGATTCCGAACAGCCTGATTTTCCGCTGCTGGCTCTGCACTACGATCAGGAGGATGATAGCTGGTCCTTAGTGCAGATTGACCCCAATACAGGGACAATGCTCTGGCAACAGACGCTTGAACATGCTGAACCGCGAATTGTCTTTGATGCGCACACGATCCTGGCTTATAGCGATACGTTTGTCCAGGCATTCACATCTGATGGTCACATGCTCTGGGAAAGAGATTTTCAGGATCGTTTCTTTATTCAATATGCTGTCTTGCACTCGGATATTCTGCTAGGACGTTATGCGGACGCTGGGCTCACCCTGACCTATTTGGATCGTACAACCGGAGAAAAAATCTGGGAAATGAAAAATAGCCCCTATCGTCCGGGATATGTTCTCGACCGAGATCGACAGTTTTTTTATACTGATACCAACGAGACCATTCTGTTAAATGTTGCGGAACAACGCCCACTCTGGGAACACCCCCTGCCAATCGGGTTTGTGACCGCGCACAAAACGAGCGGTGCTGAAGGCGTGCTGACCGTCTATACAACGCAGCAGGCATTCCGCGCTGAGACTGGCGAAACCCTGTTTCGCTATCCCCCTGATACCCGCTTTGGCACATTGACTCACGATTTCTTACTGCTCTCTTACGAACAAGGAGATCAGTCTGAATTACTTTTAGCAGAACAAAATACGGGGAATCTCCTGAAACATCTTGGAAATTCAGCCTGGATGGGGTTATATTATCTTATGGAGAATGAGACAACAATTTATCTGGCGGCGAATTTGAAACCGGAAAACCCTGAACAGATCAAAATTCAATCAGTGTTGTTAGTGCTTGATAAGCAGACTTTAACGCTCACTGAGGTTCCAATAGGCCGCAACCTCAGTTCTCTGCAATGGAAGATTTTTCCGGAAGATCATCTCATTATGATTTCCGCCTTTCAACATCTTGGAGGATACATATTACCGGAGAAATAGACTTGAGAGCGTAAGGCAAAAGGCGCAAGGCAAAGGACAGGGGATAATTTCCCCCTTCATCCGTTGCCCTGCATCCGTTGCCCCTTGCCTTACGCCTTCAGATCTATACACAGTATATGCCGCACACATTTCAGCCGATCCCGTTTGGCGATCTGGTTAAACGGGTATTTTACGAATACAAACAGTATGGCAAGATCTTTGGCCTGGCGAAAGATCATTTTTTTCTTGGTATTCCGGGAGCGCACCTCGGCGTGGAATATCTACATCAACAGGCCTCAACGCCTTATGGTCCGTCAGCAGGCCCCCACACACAATTAGCGCATAATATTGTATTAGCCTGGCTGACCGGGGCGCGAATGATTGAATTGAAAACCTTATCTGATACAAAAAAACAGGTATTCCCGACCCCTCACCTTGATACACAAAACCTGGGATTCAACCTTGAACGTTCCCCGGAAATTTCTGTTGAGGCGGCGGTACAAGAATATGTGAAAGCCTGGATGCTGATTGAGATGATTAAGCAGACTGAATTTCTGGGAGAGGATTTCTCCAGACAATCCTGTGACACCATTTTTAATCTCAGTGTCGGATATGATTATAAAGGGATCAAATCGGAACAAATTTCCACTGCCATCCAGACGCTCAAAAATGCGCAATCCTTGATTGATGAGTTTCGAGATGATCTTCCGCAAGAATTTTCAGAGTTGCGGACTCTGGATTACACGCCTCACATCGTTCATAGCGTGACCTTATCAACATTTCACGGATGTTCCCCTGATGAAATAGATAACATTGTCAGCCATTTGTTCACTGAGCATCAATTGCATGTTGTCATCAAACTGAATCCAACATTATTAGATCGTGAAGAAGTTGAACATAGCCTTCACAAAATCCTGGGGTATCAATCCCTCGATCTTGAGCCGTCACAATTTGATACAGATCTGAATTTCGATCAAACACTTGCCATGCTGAGACATCTACATCATGTGGCGTCATTATCTGGAAAAACCCTGGGATTAAAGTTGGTAAATACGATATTGGTCAAAAATCATAAAGGCTATCTGGCAGGAGAAACCATGTCCATGTCGGGGCCGCCGCTGCACGTGTTAGCATTACTGCTTTTACAAAAAATACGCATCCAGTTAGATACCCTTCAGGTGAAAATTCCCATCGCCTTTTCCGGCGGCCTAGATGATAACAATATTGCTGATGCCGCCTGTCTGAATCTGGTTCCGATTTCAGTTTGCACAGACCTGCTTAAGCCTCCGGGATATGCCAAGGGGACAACCTATCTACAGAATCTTGGCGAACGCATGCATATTGCCGAAGCCATCAATATCCCCGATTATATTATGAAACGATTTGAACATGAGACTGACGCTGTCTGCGATGTGTTCACCCGGTTATTTGAGGAAGTGCAGCATCTGGGCATGCAACTGCCAGAAGAGCAGCGCGACGCAACAATTAAGGAGCAGATTCATATTTTTAAAAACTTGCGGGAACGCGTATTGAATGCGTTGAAAGAAAACAATGACAGCCTTGAACTCTTGACCACCGACGCATTGATCATTACCGATACCCTCGGTGCCTATCATCAGAAATTCGGCGAGAGCTTTCTTATGCCCCATACATTTAAAGAGCTGTACCTGAATATCATTTCGGCGGCGGCCGCCCGCAATCTCGATAAAGTCCTCGAATACAGCCTGCATGGGCCATACTATAGCTTCACGAATTATGCCCAGGTTCCTGATAAACTGCCGTCAGAACTTGGGTTTTACGATTGTGCCAGTTGCGGCCGCTGCATCGGGGTATGCCCGAATAATGCCAATTTTGCCTACCATATTGTGCCAACCAGCATTGCCTATAACGATTATCGCGTTATTGGAGAAGACTTTCATGAAATTGGCGGCAGTCAGTTTGTTATTGAGAATTCGTATCAGATTGCCAATTATCTTGCGCTCTGCAATGAATGCAGCATCTGCGGGCTGCATTGCGTCGAGCATGGGCATCCGCACCGTGCCAAACCCCGCTACTTCGCAAGCCAGGAACAATGGGATCAGCATAAAAGCGTTGATGGATTTTTTGTGGAAAAAGATGGCGAGCTTGAATGTATCGCCGCGCGCATTTACGGTCAGGAATATCGCCTCTGGCACAATATAGAGACGAATCACATCACCTTTGCCGACGGCATCATTGAAGCGGTTTTTGAGTATCCGGATCACCGCCTGGTACGCACCATGGCCCTCACCATGATGGAGAAAGAACACATCCTTGACATGAAAGTCTATTATACACTGCTGACGCAACTGAAAGGTATTTTAAACACCGAAGATTGTAACCCGATTAATATAAAATATCAGGGTGATGATGCCCGGCGGTTTTAGATCGCAAACCAACACAGCCTGCGCGGTGTTTTCAGCATTATGATGGCATAGTTTTTGCTTAAGAATTACTTTAAATCAGGATGGCAGCAATTTTATACCCAGCAGAAACCAGGGTTTTCAAAAAAATCCGGGTTCTGCTCATGTCAAAGAGGCATCAGGATGGCAAAAATTTTAGTCATTGACGATGAACAAGATATTCGTGAGAAAGTATGTACGATGCTTGAGTATGAAGACTTTGAAACGTTAAGTGCGGAAAATGGCCGCAAAGGTATAGAAATCGCAAAACAATCTCTGCCAGATTTGATTGTGTGTGATGTCATGATGCCTGGAGTGAGCGGATTTTGGGTTTTATCTGAATTGCGTAACGATACCCGTACCGCCGGAATCCCGTTTATCTTTCTGACCGGACGCGCAAGCCAGAAAGATATGCGGCACGGCATGGCGCTTGGGGCCGATGATTATCTTGCCAAACCCTTTAAGACCTCAGATTTGCTGGCCGCCATTCACACGCGCTTAGAGAAACATGCGGCAGCCAGGCAGGAGCTTGAAAATTTACGCTTCAGTCTGAGCCGGGCGCTGCCCCATGAATTAAAAACACCCCTAAGCGCGATCATCGGTTTTTCCGAGTTATTGATTCATTTTGGCCGACAGTTGGAACCAAGCATGGATGAAATTATCGAGATGCAGCAATCTATTTATGACAGCGCCATCAGATTACAGCAATTAATTGAAAATCATCTTCTATATGCCCGCTTGCGATTAATCGAAAAGGATCTCAAACAACAGCAAAATTGGAAAAGCCGGTCTTCGACAATCACACCTGATCTCTTAGCTTCCTGGATCAAACAGTGTGTGAAAATACACCACAGGCAGGAAGATTTACGCCTCAAACTCCAGGAAGATGGGTGTTTTTACATGTGCGAAACAGATCTGTTAAAAATTTTTGAAGAACTTATTGAGAATGCTTGCAAATTTTCTGAGCGTGGAACGCCAATCGCAATTACAACGCAATTCACTGAAAAACATGCTGCGCTGACAATAACCGATCACGGACGCGGCATGACAGAGGAGCAGATCACCAATATCGGCGCTTACGTACAATTTGACCGCTCCCAATGTGAACAGCAGGGGTTAGGTTTGGGACTGGCTATTGTGCGAATGCTTGCGCAGTTATATGCTGGAAATATCAGCATTCAAAGTGAGCCGAAAAAGGGGACGACTGTCATTATCACCTTCCCCCAAAATCAGGAATGAGAATTGTCTTCTTAAAAACCGGGTTTTTTCAAAAAACCCGGTTTTCCCCTGCCAACACATTTCATGGTCTTAAAGGAGAATCTCATGGTAAAGTCCTGCTATCGAATATTAGTAGTTGACGATGATCCCGGTATTCGGGAGGCATACCGCAAAGTGTTTACTCAGGAGATCTTCGATTTTTCATCTTCTGGGCCGGAACAAGACCAGGCTATACGCTATGATCTGACCCTGGCCGCAACGGGGGAAGAGGGCATTCAAGCAGTCAAAGAGGCAATAAATCAGGGAACCGCCTTTGATATTGCCTTTGTGGATATGGTGATGCCAGGATATGACGGCGTTGAAACGGTTCAAAGAATCTGGCAGATGGACCCGAAAATCAAAGTGGCGATTGTATCAGGACAGCCAGACTATAAATCCGAAGAACTGCTCGATACAGCCGAAAAAGGGGAGATGTATCTCTTTCGAAAACCCTTTACGCTTGATGAAATTTGGCAATTAACGGAGCAACTCACGCAAGATGAGTAGGACAAGGTTTTGGGAATACGCCCCCCCTCACAGCCGTTCGTCCTGAATGAAGAACACCATGTTTTTTCATCTACATTTTTTCATCTACATGAAATACAACGCGCACTGTGGTACCCAGGTTGGGGATGCTTTCAATGTGCAACTCGCCGTGATGCTGCTGCAAAAGCAGACGAATAATAGTCAGCCCCAGGCCAATCCCCTCTTCATCGTTGGAACCTTCTGCGAATTTTCGAAATGGTCCGATAGAAGCGATCTCATCCGTACTCATGCCCTGGCCCCGATCACTGATTGTGATAGCAAAGCAATCATGCTGCAGACGACTTGTGACCGTCACCGGACTTCCCGGAGCAGAGAATTTAAAAGCGTTTTCCAACAGTTCCGTTACAACCTTTTGCAACACCTGGTGTGAGATCAACATTTCAACGTCAGCAAGAGCCAGGTGTAAATCCTGTCTTCGATTCATTTGAGAGGCTTTTTCCCAGGCATACTTTCGAATGAGTGTATGCGTCGAGCATACGGCAATATCATGTTCCCATATTTTCTCTTGTTTGACATCAGGTTCAGATTCCAATAATTTCAGTTCAGAATACAGGAAATACTCGTCAAGAAGATGCTGCAAATGGAAGGCGCTGTCTCGAATAAGGATCTGACCATCGAGAATTTCCTTTGGAGACGGCAGGTTCTCCGGGCCAAGGTGAAGTAAAAATTGCGACACCCCCAAAATGCCTGTCGTAAATGTTCTGACCTCATGGTGCAAGAAGTCATATCCCAGGCTCATCCGTAGCGTTTCCAGCCGCTGTGTCGTGTCTTTTCTCAGCGCCTGTTGTTTTTCTAAACGGGCATAAATGGATGAAAGTAATGAATTAATTTGTACCGGTTTGGTCAAATAATCATCCGCTCCAAGTTCCATCCCACTGCGCATATCGTGTTGAGTAGTTTGCCCGGTTAAAAAAATAAACGGAACTGTTGCTGTTGAAGGTATCTGGCGCAATTTTAACAAGACGCCGAACCCGTTGAGTTCCGGCATCAGGATATCGCAGATGATGAGATCAGGAAGTTCTTGTTGAGCAAGCTGAAAGCCAGCAAGCCCGTTTTCAGCAGTCAGAACAATAAATCCCTCATATTGCAGAATATCCTGAAGCCTGGTTCGAATAGCCTCATCATCGTCAATAATTAATATCTTCCCGTTGCTCATAAATCCCCTTCTTACTTCTCAATAAATGTCCTGGTGCGTCACAGCGTGTGGATTGCAATGTACACTCTCTGCCCTAAAGCCTGCTGCTGTCCGACATGTTGATGTTTTTCCCTTATCGGCGGGGTCTCTGTTCGCTCAAGAAGGATCGCTCTTTTCATCAGGAGATCACGAGAAGCCCCAACTTTCATGTTTCCCTGGTGATTGCTGGCAGTTGGCGCATACTGAACCGCGAGTACGGACGGAACCCTGATCTCAACCTGCACGTTTCCACCTGAGGCATGAGCCTGATACGGAACAAACAGAAAAGACGCCATCAAAAGTATCCCCACTAACAGCCAGATTTGTACAGCCTTGACTTTCATACATTGCTCCTTTACCTTGTATGGTGTAACGTTTGCTTTATTCTCTCTTATTTTAGAAAGTAAAAGCAAGATAGATGCCAGATCTGCTCAATGGTAGAGGAGCAGGAGAAGATGACCCGGAATATCAAGATTTCAGGGGAAATGAAAGGAAAAATATGCAGCAAGGCGATCCAACGAACTTAGAAGATCAGATGAAAGCAAGCTGTCAAAAATTTTGTCACTCTCCAAAAGTGCCAAAATTTTTGACAGTATCCGCGCAATTCTCAAACGCATTGGGAAAAAAACACTTTTTGTCAAACTCAAGAAACCAGGTTTTTCGGAAAAAACCTGGTTTCTCATCGGTGAACTTATGTTTTACATTTTACGAAGTTATAATTTTTTTTACTTGTCAAAACAAATTTTTCTCTAATATTTATGGAAAAAATGAGGAGAATTATTGTAGAAATAATACGAACATGAAAAACCAAAATGAGAACTCAGAGGCTTTGATGATGAAAAAAACCAACAATGATGAGATGAGCGTCCTGGAGACAAACTTCATTAAGCGTTTGCCCAAGATACTGATTGTGGAAGACGACAAGGGGGTAAATCGCTTAATCCAGGCTCACTTGCAGCGCGAAGGGTTCGAAACCGATCAGGCCTTTGATGGCGCAACAGCGATTGACAAGGTGGATAAGGATTCCAGCGTTGTCATGCTGTTGGATTTTGTACTGCCGGATATGAATGGTGAACAGGTCATAAGGATTTTGAGGGAACAAGATTGTGAGGTTCCATTCATCATTATGACCGGATACGAAGATACCCAGATCGCTGTACAAATGATGAAACTAGGCGCGCGGGATTACATTGTGAAACAGTCCGGTTTTTTTGACATATTACTGCACGTGATCCGGCAAGTAACGCGAGAACTTCAAAAGGAGCAGCAATTAACAGAGGCCGAACAATCGTTGCGCAAAAGCCAGACCGATTTACAGAAAGCGCAAAGCATTGCGCATATCGGGAATTGGGAATGGGATTTGCTTACCGGGAAAATAATCTGGTCTGATGAAATGTACCGGATTTTCGGCATCGAACCCCAGGAACCATCCTATAACCTGATTAAATCACTGGTTCATCCGGAAGATGTCGCGTTCTGGCAGCAATCCATCAGCGCCGCGCTCTATGAAAATGCCCCCTTCCATCTTGATTACCGCGCATGCCGGCCTGACGGCTCTATCTGCTGGGTTCATGATGAGGCGGAAATTTTGAGGGATACGCAAGGACAGCCGGTAAAAATGTTCGGTACCACACAAGACATCACCGAACGGAAACGAGAGGAAGAAGCTTTACAAAATCTGAACACTGCGATCAAAATGATACCTCTTGGATTGATCATTACTGATCTGGATGGCAAGATCACGTATACGAATTTCGCCGCAGCCGAGATGCATGGCTACCAGGAACACGAATTGCTCGGGCAGAATATCAGCATGTTGATTCCAACGGATATGAGACAATCCATTTCTCCGGAAGAGATTTCATCCTGGAAAGGTTTAGTACGCGAAAGTTGGCACCTTCGTAAAGATGGCAGTATTTTTCCGGTACAGTTAATCTCTGAGATCGTCAAAAGTGCGCAAGGAGAACCTTGTGCGATTATCACAAGTTGTGAAGACATTACCCAACGTAAACAGACGGAACAGCGACAGCATTTAGTTGCTCGCATTCTCACGCTGCTCAACAGTTCCGATAATCAAACCGATATTGTCTCAAAAATCCTGCTGAACATCAAAAGTTTTTTAGGGGTCGAGGCGGCCGGCATTCGTTTACAGACCGGCGAAGATTTTCCCTATTATGCGACAAGAGGATTTTCCTCTGATTTTCTTGCTGTTGAAAACTCCTTGTTCATCCGCGACCAACATGGAAACATTCTTCGGGATGCAGAGAGAAAGCCTGTCCTTGCATGCATGTGCGGCAGAGTTCTGTCCGGAAATATTGATACGAATTTACCATTTTTTACTGAGGGTGGAAGTTTCTGGCTCAATGGCATCAGCGAATTTTTGACAGCGGTACCGTCAGACTTTCTATCCTGCATCCGCCAAAGCTGTGTGCAGACCGGCTATGAATCGGTTGTTTTAGTGCCCCTACGGTCACATGGTGATATCATTGGGCTATTGCAGCTCAATGATTCTCGCCAGGGGATATTTGTGCCTGAGGTTATCCAATTCTTAGAACATATCGGCGCCAGTATCGGCATTGCGCTGACGCGCAAACGCGTGGAAGAACAATTGCTGCACCTGCAAAAAGCCTTTGAAACCATGAACTTAGGGGTCACGGTGACGGACGCTCATCGGAAAATTCTCTACAGCAATCAGGCTGAAGCCGCTATGCACGGATATACCAAAGAAGAACTGATCGGGCAACATGCCAATATTTTTGCACCTCCTCACCTGCGTAAAAATTTGACGTATGAATCCATTGAAACCGAGCGAAACTGGACGCGAGAAAGCGTGAATATCCGTAAAGACGGAAGTAAGTTTCCGGTGCAATTAAGCTCTGATGTCGTCAGAAATGCTCAGGGACAGGCTGTCGCCATGGTGACCACCTGTGAGGATATTACCCAGAGGAGACAGGCCGAGGAAGCTCTGCGAATTTCAGAAGAAAGACACCGCACCTTGTTTGAGACCATGACTCAGGGCGTGGTGTATCAGGATGCATCCGGTAAAATCATCGACGCCAACCTGGCCGCAGAAAAAATTCTAGGCCTGACCTTACAGCAAATGCAGAGCCGGACGTCAATGGATCCGCGTTGGAAGGCTATCCATGAAGATGGTTCGGATTTTGCGGGCGATACTCACCCGTCCATGGTTGCCTTGCAGACCGGGCAGAAAATTAATGATGTGGTCATGGGCGTGTTTCACCCTGGTGAGGAACAGTATCATTGGATTCACATCAGCGCCATCCCGCAGTTCAAACCCGGTGAAACGACTCCCTGTCAGGTGTATACGACCTTTGCTGATATTACGGCACGAAAATCAGCAGAAAATCGACTGCGGCAGCGGCTTGACATCGAACGCGCCCTGGCCAGGATTTCCGGCTGGTTTATTCAGGCTACCGATTTTGACGAAGCGATCGTGAAAAGCCTTGCAGCCTTAGGCCAATCACTCCAGGCAAGTCGCTCGTACCTGTTCCTGTTTCGGGAATATGGTACCGTGATGGATAATGTGCATGAATGGTGCGCTGAGGGAGTCAGCCCGCAGCAAGAGCAGCTCCAAAATCTGCCGACCTCGATTTTGCCGTGGTGGATGGCAGAACTGTCAGCAGGACGCATCATTCATGTTCCGGATGTCACGCTAATGTCTCTCGAAGCTCAGGTAGAAAAAGAAATGCTTGAACATCGAGACATCCAATCTCTCATCGTGCTGCCGGTCTATACCGATGCCGATTTAATCGGCTTTATCGGATTAGATAATGTTTTTTCCCCCAATGTCTGGGGGGAAGAAGAAATCAATGTGCTCCAGGTGGTCACCCAAATCATCGGAAATGCCTTGCAACGCAAACAGACCCTGGAACAATTGCAACATGCGTATGACATCATGGAAAAACGGGTTGAGGAACGCACCACCGCACTAGTCGTGTTAAATGAAGAATTGGCCAGAGCCTCAAAATTGAAAGATGAATTCCTGGCCAATATGAGTCATGAACTGCGAACGCCGTTAAACGCTGTCTTAGGCTACGCCCAAATTCTGCAAGGGGCCAAGAACCTGACCGAACGACAGCAGGAGGGTCTCAGCACGATCAAAAAGAGCGGCGAACATTTACTGACCCTCATCAACGATATTCTGGATCTTGCCAAAATCGAAGCCGGCCGCATGGAAATTCATCATCATAACGTCTATCTGCCTGATTTTCTCAAACATATTGCCGATATGATGCGGATTAAAGCTGAACAGAAAGGCATATCCTTTGTGTATAACGTCGCTCTTGAGTTACCGATCGGCGTGGTTGTTGACGAAAAGAAACTACGAGAAGTGTTGCTAAACCTGCTCGGCAATGCGATCAAATTTACTGAAAAAGGGAGTGTAACGTTAAGGGTAAGAAGTAAGAAATATGAAGAAGGAAGTAAAGAAATAGCGGATGAGCATGCTTCCTTATCCCCTACACCCTACACTCTCCTCCATTTTGAAATTCAGGACACCGGAATCGGCATTAGCTCTCAAAAATTGGATGAAATCTTCGAGCCTTTTTATCAAGTTGGCGAGGAACGTTATTCGATTGAAGGCACGGGACTGGGGCTTGCCATTAGCCGTGAGCTGGTTGAATTAATGGGCGGCGAATTGCACGTGGAAAGCGGCCTGGGTCAGGGAAGCCGCTTCTGGTTTGACCTGGTATTACCTGAACTGTCAGACTTTAGCTGGAAAAAAGTCGCCTCTCCTCCCAAAATTACCGGTTATACGGGGAAACGGCGAACAATACTTGTAGTTGATGATAGAGCGGAAAATCGCAACCTCTTAATAGATATGCTGCTTCCTCTCGATTTTCGAGTCGTGGAAGCGAACAATGGACAGATTTGCCTTGAAAATTTGAAAAAATACCACCCGGATGCCATTTTATTAGACTTGTATATGCCTGTGTTGAATGGATTTGAAACTGCATCCTATATCAAACAGCATGAGCGCTATCGCGATATCGTGATTATCGCTGTCTCGGCCGGGGCGTTTCACGATGTGCGCGAGAAGAGTATTGAGGCCGGCTGTGATGATTTTCTGATCAAACCCATTCAGATTCCTGATGTACTTGATCGTTTACAACGCTACCTGGGGCTGGAATGGACATACACGAACGAGACGCAGGCTCAAACTCCATCAACTCAGGCACCGGTCGTTTCGAAGATGTCGCTCCCCTCTGATATTCACAAACAATTGCTCTTGCAGGCTGAACGCGGAGACGTGAAAAATATTTTAGAACAACTTCAAGTCTTAGAGGCATCAGGATCGCAATTTTTGCCGATCGTACAAAACCTGCGTAACCTGGTTAAAAATTTTGACGTGGACCAGATTGCCGATATCCTACAATCAATGCAGTCGTCATGTTCGTAGTTCTGCCTTCAGGCATCCCGCTAAAGCGGGAACTACGAGCAAACGCACATCATAAAAATTTGGTGACAAACAAGAAGTGATGAGTCAAATATCCTCTGCCATTTTAGTTGTTGATGATAATCCGGCGAATCTTGCGTTTTTGTTCGATGCGTTGAATCAGGCTGGATTTGTTGTTTTGACCTCTAAAAACGGTGAAAGTGCGCTCAAACGAGCGAAAAACGTCCATCCCGATCTCATTTTGCTCGATGTGATGATGCCCGACGGTATTGGCGGTTTTGAAACCTGCCGGCGTTTAAAAGCTGATGAAGCAACGCAGGATATTCCGGTGATCTTTGTGTATAAAGCAGCATGTTCAGAGAAACAGACTCTTGGCATTATTCACAATGAATCCGGCAAGCATTTCGAGCCACGTCTGGTTGGCATTTTTTTGATATATTCTCATGGTATCAATACTATACGGAACACGTTATGAAAAAATCGAGAGGCAGGAGTGCGAAGTCGTCTTTGCACTCCGATTCAGATGGGAGAAAACATCATGAAAGGGAGTATTTTAGCTGTTGACGATAATCCGGCCAATTTGGATTTGCTCTTTGATTTGCTCGGCGAGGCCGGCTATAAAGTCCTGTTCGCCAAAAATGGTGAAAGCGCGATTACACGCGCCCAAAAAACATTGCCTGATCTGATTCTGCTCGATGTGATGATGCCCGGAATTGATGGTTTTGAAACCTGCCGTCAATTGAAAGCTCATACGGTCACGCAGCAGATTCCGATCATTTTCATGACCGCTCTCAAGGAAACTATGGAAAAGGTCAGGGGGTTCGAGCTTGGCGCAGTAGATTATATTACCAAACCCATTCAACCGGAAGAGGTGCTGGCGCGTGTGAATACCCATTTGACGATTCAACGCCTGCAACATGATCTGCTGGAAAAAAATCAGGAACTCTCCGCAGCGCTCGACCGGGAGAAAGAACTGAATGTTCTGAAATCGCGCTTTATTTCCATGGCATCTCACGAATTGCGTAATCCCATGACTATCTTGCAGCTATCATTGGATTTACTAAAACGCTATCATACGCGTATGCCCCCGGAGAAGCAAGCAAAAGAGTTGGAAAACATGGAACAGACACTCAAACTGATGCAGAACTTGCTGGATGAAGTTCTGATGGCCTCCAAAGCCGAAGCCGGGCGATTCCAGTATAAGCCGCGCCGCCTTGACGCCAGCGAATTATGTCAGCGCGTGTTCCAAAGTTTTCAGCAGATGAGCGAGCACTCGCATACCCTTCTGTTCTCCTGTGAAGGCAAGGATTTCCACCTTTCTGCGGACCCGGAGTTATTGGAACACATTTTTTCAAACTTGCTCTCTAATGCCATTAAATATTCCCCGACCGGCGGAACCGTCACTTTCGAGATGGTTCGCCAGTCTGAGGCGATTGTGTGCCGGGTCAGCGACCAGGGGATTGGTATTTCAGAAGAAGATCAGCAACATCTTTTTGATGCCTTTCACCGTGGGAAAAATGTCGGGAATATTAAAGGCACAGGACTTGGGCTGTCAATCGTCAAAGAATTTGTCAAATTGCATCACGGAACCATCAGCGTCGAAAGCGAAGTAAACCAGGGAACGACTTTCACCATTGTATTTCCCTGCGATCAGTGATCAGAAATCAATATTTGGAACAGCAGTTTGTATGAATATATGATTTTGGAAAGAAGGATACATTCAGGAGCGCAAACGAGCGTTTGCTTCACGGCTTCGCCGTGACAATTTGCCAGGGCTCCGCCCTGGTGCAAACGCTTGTTTGCGCTCCTGTTCCTCTATTAAACACTTGCGTCCCAAAGCAGTAGTCAATCAGAATACTGAATAGGAATGATTGAAAATTTTATCAAACGCTTAGTATGTCCTGGATGCCGTATTCCTTGATCTTATTCAGAAGGGTCTGACGCGAAATCCCAAGTTCCTGAGCTGCTTTTGTACGGTTGCCCTCCCAACGCAGCAGAGCGTCGCAGATTGCGTGTTTTTGGAGATCATCTAAGGTGCCTTGCCTGGAAAAAGCTTTTGACGCAAGTGAAGCTATATCGAGTTCTTTGAGCGTAATGCTCTTGGCATCGGCCAGAATGATCGCCCGTTCGATGATGTTTTCCAATTCCCTGATGTTTCCCGGAAAATGGTAATTCTGTAGTGCATGTATTGCGTCCGGCTCAACCGCATCAACCGATTTTCGGGTTAATGCCGCATATTTTTTGAGGAAATGTCCGGTGAACAGCGCAATATCTTCGCGCCGTTCTCTAAGAGGAGGAAGATCGATCTGAAAGACTTTGATGCGATAGTACAAATCCTCCCTGAATAGCCCGACTTGCAAGCGTTCTGCAAGGTTTCTATTCGTGGCGGAGATAATTCTGACGTCAATAGGCAGGCTTTGGGTGCTGCCCAGGCGTTGAATTTTGCGTTCCTGAAGTACTCGCAGCAATTTGAGTTGAAGCTGAAGCGGCATATCGCCGATTTCATCCAGAAACAAGGTGCCTGACGAGGCCAGCTCAAACATCCCGATTTTCCGTGCCCCTGCCCCGGTAAAGGCCCCCTTTTCGTAGCCAAAGAGTTCACTTTCCAACAGGTTTTCCGGAACGCCGCCGATATTAATTGCCACAAATGGCTGCTTTGCTCGGGTTGAGAGGGTATGAATCATGTTGGCAATCACTTCTTTGCCGGTACCGCTTTCGCCGGTAATCAAAACAGAGGAGGTGGTTGGCGCAACCTTTTTGATAAGCTTTCGAATAGCGAGCATACAAGAACTTTCTCCAATCCAATCGCCAGGTTCGAGCTGACTTTGCCGCCCTTGTTCGACCTGTATTTGAAGCCGGCGATGATCGAGAATTCGGCGCAGGCGCAGGAGCAATTCTTCGGGTTGAAAAGGTTTGACAATATAATCAACAGCTCCGGCTTTCATCGCCTCGACCGCATCGCGAATATCCCCATACGCTGACATCATAATCACCGGAATGACCGGGCCTTCAAACTGAATCCAGTGCAACAGTTCCATACCATTCATACCCGGCATGGACAGATCGGTCACGACAGCCGCAAACACATCCTCTTCAAGCAACCGTTTGGCCGCTAACCCATTTTGCGCCGTCGCTGCGTTCATCTGTTCAAATTCAAGTATCTGCGCAATTTTTTCACGAATTTCTTGTTCATCATCGACAATCAAAATTTTCATGAGAACATCCTTTCAGGATACATTTTACAGCATTATTCACCAGTATTGACCATATACCCTGGAGTGCCAAAGCTCATCTTTGGCTGTCAAAGCCGAGCTTTGACACTCCTGATTTTGGCGTCAACTCAATTGCATAATGCTGTAAGTATTCGATCAGAAGTTTTGCAGCAGAAAAAACCGAGTTTCTTCAAGAAACCCGGTTTTTACATGCTGACAAACTTTTGAACAAGTACTTATATTCACTGTTCCCACAATATATACAATGAAAAAATAGACAACAAAATTTTTCCTCTTGTAAACATTTCTGGGCTCGTTGAATCAAAACCGCAATTCACTCATGAATAATGCTGTAGAGTTATTTCTGAAATCATATAGTAGTTGTACTTGACAAAATTTCAAACATTTTTTAATAAGCCTGTTCTTAATATCAATAGTTCGGACAGTTTTCGTGTGACCCCCCTTTATCCCCCCGTAAACGGGGGAAATGAGCAATAGGACGTCTCTTATGTGTTTCCCCCCGCTTGCGGGGGGATTGAGGGGGGTGAAATCAAAACTGTCCGGAGTATTGTAATATGGTTTCCAGAAATTTTGGAAAACCATCCGATGCCATCCTGTCATTGCATGCGTTTCAGAAATAACATATTTCTACCAGGGAACCTGAAAAGTCATGATTGTATCTATAGTGGTTGTGATCTTTATGCTGCTCATGCTGGGGACCGGTTTTCCTATTTTTCTCGCCCTTGGAGGCGCAGGCGCGATAGGGCTTTTTTTAGCCAAAGGCCCGCTTGCCCTGGCGTTGGCAGCGACGTCGTTTTTCGGACAACTCAATAGTTTTGAGATGATCGCCTTGCCCCTGTTTATTCTGATGGGACATGTGCTCTCCAAAACGCCGATCGGGAAAGATTTGTTTGAAGTCGCTTCAAAGTGGCTGGACCGACTTCCCGGAGGATTAGCGATTGCTTCTGTCGGCGCGTGCACAATTTTTGGCGCTGTCAGCGGCGTGAGTATTGCCGGAGTAGCAGCCGTCGGCTCGCTGGCTGTGCCGGAAATGGTAAAACGGGGCTATGATCGAAAATTAGCGGCCGGCTCTGTGGTGACAGCAGGCGCGCTATCCATGCTGATTCCTCCAAGCGTGCCATTTATTATTTATAGCGCGATTTCGGGAGAATCCGTGGCAAAATTATTCATCGGCGGAATTGTGCCAGGGTTAACAATTGCGGTTATGCTGAGCGCGTTGATCATAGTGAAGGTCTGGCTGAAACCTGAACTTGCGGCCTCAACGTCTGAGGTGAGCTATACCTGGCGTGAACGCTTGAGCAGCCTGACAAAAATTTGGCATGCCTTGCTGTTAATTTTGCTGGTGTTAGGCTCAATTTATATTGGTATTGCCACGCCAACCGAAGCCTCAGCGGTCGGAGCGGCCGGAGCGTTTCTCATCGCTGGATTTGCCTATAAAACCTTGACGATTAAAACGGTGCTGACGATTCTTCGAGAAAGTCTGAAAGTGAGCGCGGCCATCTTGCTGATTATGGGATGCGCTCGAATTTTCGGCGATTATCTCAACATGGTCAGGCTCCCGCAGACTCTGACAAGCTTCTTGTTGGGATTAAATTTGCCGAATATGGTCATTCTCCTGACCATTATGGCCCTTCTGATTGTGCTTGGGATGTTCGTGGATGGGGTATCTTTGATTGTCGTTACTACCCCCATTCTGCTTCCACTCATTACAGCCATGGGCTACGATCCGTTGTGGTATGGCATTATTCTGGTTATCAATCTTGAGTTAGCGGTTGTCACACCGCCTGTTGGCTTGAACCTTTACACCTTGCGAGGCGTGTGCCCGTTTCTCTCGATTGAAGAGATTATCCAAAGCAGTATCCCGTTTTTAGCAGTCGAAGTTGTTGTCTTGATTGTTTTCACCTTATTTCCGGCGCTGAGTTTATGGCTGCCCGGTTTCATTCGCTGAGAAATAAAAATTCAGATCAAGCGAGTGCAAGCTTCCATAATGATATGGTCTTTGCACTCCCGAAGAAGAATACGTACAAGGAGGGAATTATGAAGTCACAAACCCGACGCAGTTTTTTAAAAACCGTTGGAATCGGAAGTGCCGCTTTCTGTCTGTCTGGTCTGAGCGCGTTCCGCCAGAAAGCCTTTGCCGCGACAACATATACTGGCGTAACTTATCTGACGCCGGCGTATAGAGCCTTAATGTATGGCGTGAATGGATTTGTAGATTATCTGCGCCAAAACCATGCCGAAGATGTCACGATAGATTTCTTTGATTCAGGCACGCTCGTCAATGCTGATTCGCAGGTACCAGCCTTACGCGCGGGAACTATTCAATTCATGGTGCATACCACATCGTATATTACGCGCTCATTTCCGATTCTTGGCATAACCGGCCTGCCGGGCTTATGCGAAGAACTGTATGAGCACGGCGAACGCCTGGCCATGGAATCGCCGCTCTGGACCCTGATGAACGATCAGTTAGCCAAAGATAATCTGTTTATGTTAACCTCAGGGGGAGGGTTAATCGAACCGGAATATATTTGGAGCGGAAAAAATAAGGTTGCCAGCCTGACCGATCTCAACGGGAAACGCTGTCGCGTGGTCAGTTATGAAGCCACAGAAAGTCTCAAAAATTTCGGGATTGCCGGCGTACGAATTCCGTCGTCGGAAACTTATCTTGCGCTCCAGCGCGGCACAGTTGACGCTCTTGTCGCCAATATCAGCACCATCATGGGACGCCGCTTACATGAACAATTAAAATATTGTTACAAATTGCCTGTAACCGGACTGGCAATCCCTATTTTCTTTTTGAAAAACACCTGGGATAACATGCCTGAAAAAGAGAAGGCTGCCTTCTGGGCCGCTGGCAAATGGTATGACGAAAATGACGCGAAGATCGTGAATGGAAAATTCTATCCTGATGAATACTGGCCAGCCATGAAAGAGGCGGGATTGGAGGTTTTTGAGCCGACCGCTGAAGAACTCGCAGAATTTACCGAAAAAAGCCAGCCTATCTGGAATTGGTGGAAGAACGAAGTCGGAGAAGAGGTGGGGCAGAAGACCATTGAGCTAGCATTGGGGAACGCATGAGAACAAGAAAGCATCTTTTCAGCACAGGCGTAGATGGTTTAAGCCAGGCACTCTGTTTTTCAGGACAGCTTGCCCTGGCTGTGATGGTCGTCACTATCTGCTATGATGTAGTGATGCGCTATATATTCGCTGCGCCGACCTTGTGGAGTTTAGAGGTGAATACGTTTTTGGTTGTCTTTGTTACCCTCATTCCGGCGGGCGACGTGCTGCGCACAGATTCTCATCTGCGCATCACATTTTTCCTGGATAAAATGCCGCCAGGAGTCAGAAATTGGTACAACAAACTTATTTCAGGCTGCGGCGTCGCCTTTTGCGCTTTCATGACCTGGAAAGGTTATCAAATGGCCATGCAGGCCTTTCGCTACAATGAGCGGCTTTCCACCTCACTCGGAACTCCATTGGTTATCCCCTATCTGTTTATCCCGATTGGATTTGGCATGTTGGGCTTGCAATTTCTGGTGAAGGGCATAAGCAGTTATCCTGCTGAGCAGAAATAAACAATATAGCACAGCGTTTCGGAAATAAGTAGACATGTAAGACAGGAGCGCAAAGTAGCCTTTGCGTCAACGCGAAGCGGGGAAATGGCGGAATCGAAGATTTCACAGCAAACGCTCGTTTGCACTCCTGAAGGTGTAATTATTTCCGAAACTGTCTACTCGTAAAATACAGAACGAGATGGTAACGACCTCGAAACCGACTGCCATCTCGTTCTGCCAACGACAAAACTATCCTTGATTGTTCTCTGATGAAAGCAACTGACGAACAACAGGCGATCCTGAAAGCTGGTGGGCGCGTCGTGCGCATTCATGCTCGTGCCGGAACCGGCAAAACCACCACCCTCAAGATGTTGGCCGAACAGCATCGCAATCAGCGGATTCTCTATCTGGTCTTCAATCGCAAAGCCAGAGAAGCCGCGCAAGCCACGTTTCCTCCTAATGTTGACGTCCTGACCGTCCATGCCTTGGCTTATCGGCATGAAGGCTACAAGTGGCGCGACACGCTAGGGCATTTTTCTCCGGCGGATATGCTTGCGGCCTTCGGCAAAAAAGAACAGGTGCTGGCCACGCTCAGCCACAATTTTTTACTCTTTTTTCTCAATTCCGAGTATGGCAGATTGGAAGACGCGGTGCAGCCGTTTCGCAAGGAATTACCTGAACGTTTGCGCGACCTGTTTCAATATTATCAACCGCGCCTGATTCAGGCCGCCCGCCAGATTGCGACCACCTGGAATGCGCGCCAAAAAGACTGTCCGCACGACTTTTATCTGAAACTGTGCCATAAATCAGGCAGCCTTCAGGCCGCGCTCGAGCGCTACGATCTGCTGCTGATTGATGAAGCTCAGGATTTGTCGCCAGTCATGCTCGATGCGCTGCGTACCTGTCGCAAACGCCTGATATTAGTCGGCGATTCGCACCAACAGATTTACAGTTTTCGCTATGCCATTGATGCTATGCAGAAGATCGCCTGTAATGAGGAATTTGACCTGTCGTTAAGTTTCCGGTTTGGCGACTCTATCGCAGAACTCGCCTCAATCTTTATCCAGGAAGCCAAACAAGAACCTCAATTTTTTATTCGCGGCAACCGACATGTTAAGTCAACAGTGGCGCTCTATCGTCAGATTCACACGGTGAAACGTTCAATAACTGCGGTGTTAAGCCGTTCAAATGTGGCTTTATTCGAAAATGCGATGCGCTTCCGTTCCCGCGCTGTTCCTTTTACTTTTGAACGCGATATTTATCCGCTGCTCATGAGAACCCTGGATGTGTATTGGTTGACAACGTACCAACCGAAACAGATACGCGATCCTTTGCTTCGGAGTTTCAAAACGGTTGAGGATCTTGAAACCTATGCAAAGGACACCGATAATTTTCAGTTACAGGGGATGCTTGGCATTGTCGAACGCTATAACGATCAATTCCCTGAGGTTATTTTTGAATTACAACCCTTGACGCAATTCGGAAAGGACAGGATAACGAAAAAAGGGGTTATTCTTTCAACCATTCATTCAGCCAAAGGGCAGGAATACGATCAGGTCTATATTGACGCGGATATGGCCGAAAACCTGGATGTTGTCATGAAAAACGACCTGGAACATCTCACTGATGAGATCAATGTGGCGTATGTCGGATTCACGCGAGCAAAGCAACACCTGCATCTGCCGTTTGAAATCCAAGCCGTGCTCACGCCACGCTGGAACAACTATTTAGAGCAATGTCACGCTCCTGGCAAACAGTATCAACCCGGTGACCGGGTGTTTACCGAACTGGGGCCGGGCACGCTGCTGGAAAGCGACGGCAGCTATTGTCTGGTCAATATTGCCGCCCGCGACGCTATCGCCCGGCTGCGCATCGAACAAATTCGGTGATTTTTTACATTTTATTGCCCATGAAACACACGAAAAGACGCGAAAAGAAAGAATACGGATGTTCACCTGCTTACCGGAGGTTCAGGCTGTCATGACGACAAGCGATATGCAAACAAGGAAACACAGTCAACGATGTTTTTTTCGTGTCTTTCCGTGTGTTTCGTGGGCCAATATTCTTCTTATGCGTTTTTCCGAACAATTCAAAAAATGGATATTGATTCTTGTTGGGTCGCTTTCCGTCGGGCTGGCCTTTACAGGCATCTTCCTGCCTTTGCTGCCGACCACACCCTTTCTGCTGTTAGCCGCAGCCTGTTATATCCGCAGTTCCGAACATTTTTATCATTGGCTGATCTATCACCGATGGTTCGGCAATTACATTCGTAACTACCGCGAAGGCCGCGGCATTCCCCTCATCACCAAAATCACGGCGATAACGCTGCTGTGGCTCACTATCGGCTATTCTGCCCTGTTTGTTATTTCCGTATGGCTTGTGAAATTTTTACTGATTGGGATCGCACTCGGTGTGACCATTCACTTATTAAAAACGAAAACCCTGAATCCGCAAGAAACACCAGCTTCGTCCCCGGTCCGGGAAACAGCAGAAAATCAATAGAAGTTATGGAGCACAAAATATGTTCAGTGCTATCTATCATTGTGATGCTCCTCAGCTGCAGTTTGACAGGTTGCGGAACGCTCCCTAACGGACGAACGTGGGGGCAGGATGCGACCTTGACTCCCGGCTGGGACCATCTCACAAAATCGGTGCATCATGCGTTCCTGGCCCCGGACGTGATTGTCCCGGCAATCGCAGCAGGTCTGCTGCAAATTGACCATGTTGATGCACGGATTTCGGATTGGGCGGTGGAACACACACCGCTCTTCGGGTCATCCCATAATGCCCGTGTGGCAAGCGACTATGGATATATCCTGGCCGAAACGGCTTATGGAGTGAGCGTCATTGCCACTCCCGGCGGCCCAGACCGCGGCGAGTGGGTCTGGTCGAAATGTAAGGGCGCGGCAGTCGGTCTCATTGCCCATCAGATCAGCCACGATATGACAGGTTTTCTGAAAGATCACACCCAACGCAGGCGCCCGAACCAGACTGCTCGCTCAAGCTTTCCCTCCGGGCATGTGTCCGGCGTTGCCGTCAATTCCAGAATGGCAATGAAAAATCTTGATCTGATTCCTCTCTCAACGTCATCGCGCGTTGTCATGAAAACCGGATTGTATGCGCTGACGCTGGCGACCGCCTGGGCGCGAGTTGAAGGTCATCGGCACTATCCGGCTGATGGACTGGCAGGCATGGCCTTAGGGAATATGATGGGAATATTTTTTACAGAGACCTTTTTAGGATTGGAGCGACAGCCAAGAATGCGCGTGAGGATTGAGCCAGGCATAAAAGCGATTTTCCTGCAATTATCCTGGGAATTTTAGTGTGATGAATTGATGTGTCTTTGAACAGAACTGTACCCCGGGCATCTCTGTCCGGACTCTTTGCAGCCCGCACAAGGATGTCCGGGGTACAAAGAGAGAACGTCAATACTCATGAATAAGGCTGTATACGCCTTTCTGAAAAATTCAAAAATGGAAGACGTAACTACGATCTTTTTAGCTCAGCGAGCATATCATTCAGGAACCAGGAACCATTCGCAGCAAGTATATACGCATGATCGGATTTTGTGAGGAGTGCGGTTTCCAGCCACTTTTCGAGCAGAGATTGCAACTGAAATTCCTCGATCATTGTTTGCGAAAGACTGGCGGTCATCAAGGCTGTTATCACAGGACGAAGAGAACGCTCTAAAAACGTTTCGCTGAGTCCGCCTTCAAGAACAGGAATTTCAGAAGAACGACCGGATATATAGGGCTGGTATTCGGGGTGACGATAATGATACGCGCCAAACATGCCGTCTGCCGTGGGGCCTAAGGCCAGCAGATCTTCGCTGCGTCTGGCGTGATTATAGTAGAGGTTCCGATCTTCAGCGCGGGCAAAGTGCGTAAAATGATTTTTGATATAACCGGCCTGAATCAAAAATTGATGCGCGGCTTGAAACAGGACGTAGTCATACACCGCATCACGGATAAAATCGCGCTGCTGCTCTATAAATTTACGATTGCGAGACGAAGCATTCAGGCGATAGAGCGAAACCCCATGGATGCCTGCCGCATGTAAACGCTCCAATGTATCCATCAATCCAGGTAACGTCTGTCCGGGTAAGCCATAGATCACATCTACGGACGTAATGAATCCCATTGCAAGGCTGCGTGAAATTTTTTCGATCACCGCCTCAGCCTTTTCCAGTCTTCCGATTGTGTGCCGCAGAGGTTCTTCCAACGTTTGAACGCCGATATGTAAGCGCGAAAATCCCCATGCTTTGAGCTGCGCCAGATGCTCGTCAGTGAGCAAACTGCTGGTGGATTCCAACGCCCATTCGGTTTGCGGCGTGATGTGAAAACAGCGCCGGCAGTGATGAATAATGCGCTCGAAAACGTCCGGGTTAAGACAATTCGGCGTCCCTCCGCCAAAATGAACCGTCGTCACCGGTCTGGGGCGTAACAGATGCGACCACGCGTCCATCTCCGCGAGCAATGCGTGCATGTATTCTCCCTCCTTTTCTTGCCGGTTACGGCTTCCGAGCGGCAGCGAATAACAATCGCAGAACTTGCAGCGCCGGTCACAAAACGGAACGTGAACATAAATGGACATGGGACCATGATTGGAATGTTGGGAAGTATGCTGAACGACCTGACGCCAGGCTTCGGCTCCATGATGTTCAAATCCCCGTTCCGCCCAAATCGGAGAGGGCATCCGGCGATCCTCGATGCGATATGCTGTTCTGATCGCTTCCCATTGACGAAGAATTGCTTCGCTATCAACAGATTTAGGGGCATTGTGCAGGTGGTTCAGTAGAACATTGGAGCCGGAAGTGCATCTCTGTTCATCCGCAATAATGCGTTCGGCTGCCCTAAGAATCCAGGTTTGGGCTAATGGCTGATGCACCTGACATCGAAAAGTCGCAAACGGGGACGTATGCGGTACTATTCCCCCCCTGGGAGGGGTTAGGGGTGGGTTCACAAACGGGAACGTATGCGATACATGACAAAATTCAGGACACCCGCGAGTACAATGATACATATTGAGGCATCCAGAACACTGATCGGGAACTTCCAAGGCTTTGCGCCGGTGAGCGTCAATTTGTTCTCGATTCAGATCAAACTCACCGGTTTTTGCATTAAAAGCCCCTATCACGCAAGCAGCATCCAGAGGACTCTGACCAGTCACAGAAAAAAAACACGCTGTTGCCGTTCCATCGGGATTCACGTGCAGGACATTTCGTAACACATCACAATACGAGCCGTGCAACTCTTCAAGACGCACGCCAGAAAAGCTGAGAGTACTTTCCCGCGCCTCGGCTTCTTGTTGAGCTTCAAGAAAGCCCTCGACAAAACGGGAGGCGTCGTCAGGCGTAAATCCAGTTTTTCCCTGCCCGTGCACCTGATAGGCCGGTTCAAAACGAATTGTTCCAGTCCCCAGTTGTTCGTGCAGATACTTCACAATCTCCGGTTGACGATGAATCGTTTGAGGGGTAATGGTTGTCCGCACTTCGAAACTGCCGCCTGCTGCTCGAATAATTCGGGCTGTTCGTTCAATGATATGCGCTGTCTTTTTTCCACCTTGAAAAGCACGCTGTTGATTTTGAATATCCGGCGGGCCATCGCATGAGAGTCCGATACTGGTAAAATGTCGGGCGGCCCACTGCGCCTGCTGCGCTGACAGGATGCCGTTTGTCGCCAGATGCCCACGCCATTCGATCCCGAATTGATCTGCAATCCGGCGCGTGGCGGCTTCAAGATGCTGCACTAATTTCCAATGTAAGGTGGGTTCGCCGCCGCCGTGCAATACCATAAGAAAGGGCTTGTTGTGCTCAGCGCAATGTCTGGCAACAAGCCGGGCGGCTGCCAGGACGGCCTCTTCTCGCATAACCGCAGAGGTTTGAGCGGAAAGATGTCTCTCTGCGGCGGCGTAACAATAGGAACAGGCAAGCTGGCACTGGTTGCCCAGATACAGCGTCAGACATTCCGGGGTAAAGGGGGATGCGACCCACTGCCGCCATTGTTCAGCAGCTTGTTCAGCCCGCGTTTGCAGCCATGCGGCCACCTGCTGCGCGGTCGTCTCGTCAGGCAATGCGTCTCTGCTCCAGGCCGCAGCAATTGCATCTGCCACAGCACGCTCAACCACTGCCAGATGCCCCGGCGGCGTATACAACACATCCCAGGACTCGCCCTCAAGCCGAAACACCGGCAGCGTCGCATGAATGCGAGTGGTCACAATTTTCATATTCCTGGTAACACCTGGAAAAACTACAACGAATTTGGAAATATAACGAATTCAGGAAAACACGCAAGTATCATTTTAATGATTGTTGATAGTTGATAATCGCTCATGCTCTCTCAAGAAAATTTTCCAGCACAAATATCTTCCGCCGGCGGAAATATACAGGACTTTCAACAATGGTGATCGCTTTTAAACTCTCTATTCCGGACACAAACCAGGGATACTTGCACGACGGAACCTCCCACACCCAATTCGGCGTTTCAATTCCAAGTTCAGCGCACAGAGACTCGATGGTAGATGCTAAAAGCGCATCAAAACGTTCATGCTCACATTGAAAGGGCTGTTCAATCAGTCGTATATCTTTGGATTTACGAAAATCATCCACAAACTCCATAAACGGGATTCGCCAATACTCAGGAGATTGCACCATCTGAAACTGAACTTCCCGGATATTCTTCATCACTCGAAAATCTCCTCGATAAAAAATTGCGTAGCCGGTTTAATACGATGATGAGGATAATATTTTTCAAGGATATCAAATACGTCCTCAGGCGATTCGATTCCTAATTCCCGAATGAGAAAAATGATATCCTCTTTATCCATACCGTCCACTCTTGCTGCGAGCGATTTCATTGCTAACAGATATTCGGCCTCTGCCACGTACACTTTGAGATGCGACCAATTAAACAACACCTTCTTGGGATGAGTGACGACATAGCCTTTCACTCCATCGTTGAGCCAATCTTCATCAATACCATAGTGTTGCGCGATTTTTTTGGCAGCATCCCGGATGATTTGGCCTGGTTTAAAAACCGCATCAACATCTTTAGTGCTTGGTCTGGCATTATACACCAAACACATCACTGCTCCCCCATAGAGACAAATTTCTCCTTTCACATCCTGGAAACGTAACTCCTGGTTGAGTTCCTCTAAATACTGCTCAATTTCCTCTTTTCGAAGCATTTTGGAACAATTCCTTCTTTGCCTTTGGTCATATCATAGGCTTTCGGTTATTTATCTTCACTTTCATTCATCATAGTTACAAAAATTCTTGCTTATCCCCATTCTTGTAGTTTTTGTGCATAACGTCAAGGAAAATCACTTATCGTCAAATGCCAATACTCCTGACACACCGTACACTTATGACACTGACGCCCGCAGTGCAAAGTTTGTGCAAAAAACTCTTCGCTGATGTCTATCGGGTCGAGCACCGAGGCCGGGCCGCCGCCGATTTCGTTTGGGAAAAGGGGCGTGCTGTGAATATATGCCTCAAACGCCTTGCGATATTTCGCGGGATCGCGCAAGGTCACGCGGCCGGCCAATTTGAGTTCATCATACACGCCATCATATAAATGAAGATGCTGGGGCAGTACCCAGGCTCCGGTCAAACGCAGCCAGGGGAACTCTTGCAGCAATTTGCTGCACAGCGAATGCGGATGTCCGATATTGTTGCTGCCCATTTCGTAGAAATGCTGCACGCGGAACGGGCAATTAGGCAGACAGGCTTCATTGACAATCACCCGAATTTTCCCGAAGAATGCTTCTCGCACGGCTTTGAGAGCAGGCAGATCGCGCATGATGCGGCTGGAAGGCACCAGCGTATCGCACACACCCTGCAACATCAACACCTGATTGGGCTGCACAATATCCATCAACACCGAAGCGGTCAACGAGAGCTTTGGCAAGGACGCCCGGATATGTTGAGCAAGCAGCGGATCCGAGATGGTCGCACTTCTTACGTCGAACTCCCCTGCCAATTTTTTCAATACTTCGATAATCTGAGGAGCCAGTTCATCAACCGGCCGGGGTAAGATGATAGGGTTAATCAGGACCGAAAGAGGAAAAGGGGAACGTTGCAAAAATTGATCGAGATGTTCCATCGCCTGCGAAGGCCGGCCCGAACCGAGGATGTTTCCGGGTAACGGAAAGTACACTTCCTTGATACGGGAGCCAAAATGTTCGGCGATCCATTCCCAAAATACAAGCGGTTGGTCTATGTAAGGAATAATCCACTGCGTATTTTCCGAATGTAAGGAAGCATGCGCATTCCTCTGTACCTGCTCCCGTCGGATTGGCAAATCCGACAGGGGAGATTTGGAAGCCTCAATCCGAGCAGCGCGACTCGGAAGACACAGCTTAAACGCCTGATGCCGCCAGCGCTGCATCCCCGCCGCCGCACAACCGCCGGTGCATTGACCGTTCTTTTTCAACAGACATTCAGAACATTCTCGAAAAATTCCCGTAGTTCTATAGGGTTTCAGCCATTCCTCAAAACGCGCTCGCAGCCAGGCGGCATCCTGAGTGTCAGGAAGCGGCTCTTGATGGAGGCTTGCCAATGGATAACAGGCGATCACCTGTCCATCAGGCAGAATATCAAGAATCGGATTGCAGCGTTGTCCGATGTCCGCTACAGATTTGCCGAGAATCTCAAAAGCCTCCGGCGGGAACATGCACGGCGTAAAGCCGCAGTCAAATTCCAGCGTGACTCCTTGCAAACAGGCTTTTTCAGCAAACTCAAGGATACGTCTGCCAACAGCGGCATAATAGCGAGGATGCAGGAAGTGATTCCGGGCAGGCACGCAAGGATGCGCCAGACCGAGACGAATCTCCGGCGCAAACTGATAGCGTGCAATCAGCTCAAGTAGAAAATCAAACCGCACGGACGGAGAGTCAATGTTCAGTCCCACCAGCACGCGTGAACCTAAACGCTGCAAGGCAGCAAGCTGCTGCTGTTGAGGGAGAGTGTTTTCCGAAGTAGAAACATTGATCAGGACGCTGGTACGCTCAGCAGGCGTTTTTTCTAAGCAGTGCAGTGCGGCTTCAGGCATATACCCGTTAGAAAAGACCAATATGCGGAATCCGCGCTCCAGCGCGTTTTGAACCAATTCAGGAAAATGAGGATGCAGCGTCGGCTCGCCTCCCAATAAGCGTACCTGGTTTATTCCCGAACGCTCCAGAAAATCGAGGGCGCGCTGAAACGTGGCAAGCGTCATGCAGGCGGCGTCGGACGCGATCCTCCGCAGCGTTTCACGCGCAAAACAATACCGGCAATGTTGGTTACATTCACGTGTAATCGAAAGATTTGCCATGAGGTTTAACCACGAAACACATGGAATACACGGAAAAAGAAAAGTACAAAAGGATGCTATTTTTCAACTTCTTTACTTCTTCATTTCCGTGTATTCCGTGTGTTCTGTGGTTAAAAATCCGTTTTTCACCCACGTATCAAGAGATTCACGCAGTATTGCCAGAACCTCGGCCTCTTGCCGCAATGTTATCGCCTCGAGCATCCGAATGATGTGCGCGTATGGATAATTCCGCGCGATCAGATCCCAGATTGCGGCCTGCGGATACTTGAGGAAACACGTGACTCCGGTTTCCTGATTGGCGAGCGCAATCCCACGAATATCTACCGCCCAGCGCGTCGAAGCTGCACATTGATAGGCCATATTTGTTATAGGTTCCAATATTCCCAGGAGTACCTCATTACCAATATTTTTCAGCGCAGAGGACGCAGAGTTCCGTAGAGTCAAGAATATTTCAAGGTCTGTTCCTCTGCGCTCTCCGCGGTAAAAAGAGACATACGCCACAAAATATGTTAGGAATTGAGCAGGAGTACAAAGCCGTCTTTGTACTCCTGATACTTATGAAAAGCTACTATTCCAATCCATCAATTTATCCGACCCTTGCAAGGTCAGTGCTTGCATAGCAGTGCGATTTGCCAGTAATTTTTCGACAACCTCGCCAAACCCCGGTTCAGTAAGCAGCGCACAGGCTGTGATTATCCGGGTTTGGATGCAGAAATGATCATATTCCGGGGCGCAGCCGGGATAGGAATGATTGACATGACATCCGCCCGCGCAGGTCCAGCGGCAAAAACAGCGTTCGCAGCGCGGTTTCTCCATGGCCATCTGCCGCAGCCGGTTGATCGCTTCATAGTCAAGTCGCATGGTGCCATCGGCTGTCAGCCAACCTGCATCAAGATCAAGTCCGCGTGCTTGCCATGCCTGCTGTGGCAGATAACATCCGCTTACCCGTCCGTTGGGCGAGACGATCAGCGCGTCTTTGCCGAGCGGACAAAAGCTATGGCGCAGCGTCTGCGTCACAGCCGAAGCATAGACCGCTTCGAGCCCAAAGCGCTTAACAATGCGACTGGCCTTCACATAATGAATAGCGAAATCGTAAGGATCGGGTGGTTTCAATCCGGCGGCTTCCGATTCAGATGTGGATCGCAGGACTTCGAAATTGATGATTGACGGCTGAAATGCTTCACAGAACCATTGGGTGATCTGTTCCAATTGGTACACGCTTTCCTGACTGACGCAAACGCGAAAACAGAGTTCGGTCGGGGATTGGCTTAGAATTTTGGCGGTGCGCTTTACGGTTTCAAAACCGCCGCGCTGCCGGTCGTGAATCTCGTGAAACCCATCAAAGGAGAGCACCACCGTATCGAAATAATCGCCCACAAAGCGGGCGCGCTGCTCGTCAAACACGCCATTCGTCGCCACCTCAAACCGCGGGATGAGATCGAATTGTTCCGCCGCCATCCGGGCGCGATGCACGGCTACATCCACCACATCGCCCGCCAAAAAGGATTCGCCGCCGAAAAAATGCACTTCAAACGTATCCCAGTTTAACTCTTTGGCGGTCTTTGCCATCCAATCCACCGCCGCTGTCGCAATGCGGTAATCCATCGTTGCTTGCGGAGCCTGAGACGCGCCAAAGTCGCAATAGGCGCAAGCAAGGTTACAGGCGCGCGTCGGCAACAGTCCCAAAAACATCGGCTGTACCGGCCCGCTGCGTTCCGGCGGCGGCCCAGAAACCGGCCTTTGAAGTTCCCACACGAGCTTGTGCAGCGACTCCGGGATATCTGTGCGATTTCCCGTTTCAAACTGCGCTTTGAGCATGGCAGCCGCCTTCTGATTCACCAATGCCGTCACCCGCCGCAAGGGAGAATAGATCAGATATGCATCAACAACAGGGAGAATGTATATATTAGAGGACATCTTAACCACGAAATACATGAAAACATCAAGAACCTGAAATTGTCATATATTTCGAATATGTCACTGAACTGACTTCTTACGCTACATTCACTCACTCAAACACTTCAAACACTAAAAATTTTCGTGTATTCCGTGTGTTTCGTGGTCAAAATCGTATGCCTGCGCCGGATGGCAGATTGCGTATTTGGCCAGCGCGATGAACAAGGCTTTCACCTTCTGATACGCCGCCGCCTCATCCTGCCCGAATTCGTCTGCGACGCGACGCCCGATCTCTTCCAGGGTGTGCTGTCCGTCGAAAAAACGCAGCACATAGTGTTCGCTGGCATCTAATTGATAAACTGTCTGAGACGTTCCACGCTTCCGGTGCTGAAGCAAGACGCAGTTATTCTCAAGCGCGTAGGAACGAGTTGCGTTGAACACCGGCGATATCCGGCGCAGCACTTCATCCGGAACCTGAGCTAATTCGCTGAGGCGCATCTGCGGTCTGCCCTGTACCTCCTCAGCCAGACTGATAGCTTCAGCCAACATCAGCCGAAAAAAGCTGCGGCGCGGCGCAACAGGAGATGCTATGTTTGAGTCCGGCATGCTTCAAAAACTACAACGGATTTAAGAATGGAACGGATTCAGATTTCATCCGTTTTATTCTTAAATCCGTTGTAGTCCCCTCAATTCGGATACCAGTAATGACTGGTAGTCACATGTCCGACGCACGAGCAGACCGTATCACAGGTACACACTTCATCGCATGTACACATAGAGGGAGTTTTCCAGGGTTTCGAGGGAACATGTCCTCCAACGGCAATGGTATCACAGATACAAATTGTTCCTCCGTGCGAGGTGACTTTTTGATGTCCTTTGGAAAGATAACTTTCAACTGTGACGGTATTACAGACGCAAGTCGAATTAGCCGGAAGACTCGTACCAGCAGCTACAACGATCGTATCGCAGACACAAATCCATCCGGAAACTCGATATGTAGAAGATGTGCTCACACAATTGCAGGTACACACCGAGTCAGGCGGCATCATTGAACCGCAAGGCAGGACAAGAGTTTTGTCCATTTTTTTGTATTCCTGGATTTTGAAAGAAGGATCAGCCAGACATAAGTTATGTGTCCCCTCAGGCAATGACCAGAGCATAATGGTTTCATCTGCTCCTCCCGAGGCAAAAAACTTTCCGTTTGGACTCACGGCGATCGCCCACACATCATCCAGATGAAACGCGAACGTTTTCAAAAGACTCCCCCGTGGAAGCGACCACATTCTGATCGTATCATCCCGGCTGCCTGAGATTAAGAATTTTCCATCAGGGGTTATCCCAAGCGTATTGACCCAATCAGTATGCCCGGTCAATGTTTGCAATAAATAGCCTTCAGGCAAAGCCCAGAGCTTGATCGTGTCATCCCAGCTTCCTGATGCCAGAAATTTCCCGTCAGGGCTGAAGACGACTGAATTGACACTATCAGCATGTCCTTCAAATGTATGCAGCAATTCGCCCTCTGGCAGCGACCAGAGTTTCACGGTATTATCCCTGCTTCCCGAAGCCAAAAAGTTTCCATCAGGACTAACTGCCAGAGTATTAACATAATTTGAATGCTCAGTAAGAGTTTTGAGACTTTTTCGTTCCGACAACGACCAAAACCTGACGGTTTCATCATCACTTCCTGATATCAGGAGATCTTTGGCAGGGCAGAGAACGACAGCATTCACATTATCAGCATGTTCTTGCAACGTTGCCAGCAGATGACCTTCTGGCACCGACCAAAGCCTGATAACACTGTCCCTTCCTCCGGAAATCAGAATTTTCTCATCAGCGCTGAAAACCATTGACTTGACCCAACCGGAATGCCCTTCAAGCACTTTGAGGAACTTATCCTCTTGTAACGACCACAATTTAATGGTTGAATCCTTGCTTCCCGACGCCATAAAATTTGCATTCGGGCTAATGGCAAGAGAGATGACATCATCTAGATGGGCGGTTAATCCTTTACAGACTTGAGTCTTTTCTTGTGTTTGAGCAGATATGGTTCTGGTGCCGGAGACAGAAGCAAGCAATCCGGCGGCGCCAAGGCTTCCTAAAAAAGCTCGCCGGTTCAATATCGTCTTCTTCTCATCCTTCACCATCCCATACACTTCCGGTTGTTCATCTTGATCCTGTGGTACAAATTTCAAACGATCGTCCTTTTTCTTGCGGCTCATTGCTTTCCCCCTGATAAATTAAAGATTGAAGCAATCAGTAATCAATACTCGTCCTTTATCAATCTTTCCGTTCCCTGCCAGATCCCATTTCCCCCGGCGATGTAGCGGATCAGCAGTTCTTTGGTGATGAGGCGATTCAACTCGCAGCGCGCGCCGAAGTGCAGATGGCCTTCGCCTGAGAAGGTTTTGGAGGGACAGTCGCCGGCGCAGTGCCAGTAACAAAAACAGTCTTCACACAGGGTCCGCCGTTCTTCAAGTTTTTTAAAAAATCGCTGGCGGGCTTCAACATCTATGTGTATCTGCCCGTTGCCGGATAACTTTCCCAAAAAGAACTCACGGGCAAGGGCATGGTCGTCGCTGTAGATTTCGTAACAGGCAGTCAGCGAACCGTCAGGCGTCATCACTAACGCCCGCTCCGGAGCCTGACAAAAACGGCTGGTCAGCACCCAGGGACGCGCGCCGGAATAATACAGATGGCGTCCGTAAGATACGGCAATATCGTAGGCCTCCAGAAAAGCGGCGGCAAAACGTTCATTGTGGGTGAGGGCAGTGCCGTCGCGTTGGGCGCGTCCATGATCGAAAGCCGGTTCGACCTGAAAAGTATGACAAGACGTGTCTTTGCACAAAAACTCGATACTTCGTCCAAGAACATCAATGGATTCGTTCGTGACGGTCAGACGGATTCCGTAAAGAAATCGGCGGCGATCCATCGTTCGGATCGTCTCCAATACCGCCTCGAAGGAACCTTGTCCGGATGCCAGCGGGCGCTGCTGATCCTGGACTTCCCGGATACCATCAAACGAAAGGCTCACGTTATCGAGGTGTTTCAGAATCCAGTCACGTTCCTCGGAATTCCAGTACCCGTGTGAGGCCACGCTGATCTGACAGGGGAGCGATTTCGCACGCGCATAATCAACCAGCCTTCTGAACGTGCTGCGAGCCAGTGTCGGTTCGCCGCCGCCGTGAAAGTTCAGGTCAAAATGCTTGTGTCCGGCGTTCAGCGCATTCTGGCAGACTTCGTCTATGACCTGACAGCCGGATTCGAAGGTAAGATTCTGCACAGCCTGTTCCCCGCCAGAGGCATAACAATAGACACAGCGAAAATTACACGCAGTTGTCAGAAACAGGACGACAACAGTCGGATTAAAGGAGTCGGTGATCGAGGGAGAAGGCGGAGGAGGCGGATCAGGTTCCCAAAAACCAATGGCGTCCAGAAACTGAAACGTTTCGTGAGAGCCTCCTAAGAGAGATGTCGGATTGTCTCTGCTCTTGACAAGCAGGTTGACCAGGGCAGCGTTCGCTACAAACGCCAAGCGCTTTAAGGGACGATAGACAATGTACTTCTCGTGATAAGGGATCGTATAAATGTCCATCGTTATGCGTTATTTGGTAATATTATCAAAAAATTTTTGAGATTACGAGTTAGGCCATTAAGAATCTCTTCTTTTTTATAAGAATGTCAAGCAAAATTTCAACAAGTTTTCAGACCAATTGCTAAGCCTGAACATGAACTTTTTTCCCTTTTCTGTATGATACACTTCTTGAGCATAATGGGTTGAGGCTAACCACGAAACACACGAAAAAAGAAAAATAAAAAAGTATCGTTTAAAAAATACCATCCTGAGCAAGAAATCAGGTTTTTTGAAAACCCGGTTTCTTGGGTTTCACAGAATTAGATCTTTACTTCTTCATTTCCGTGTATTCTGTGTGTTTCGCGGTTAAAAATCCACCACACATCAAGAGATTCTGAACCTCATCCTCTATTCTTATTTGAGCAGACCTAACAGCCCCAGAGAGACGGCGGGAAAATTACTGACGATAAAAATATCAATGATTTCGATCAATAGAAATCGTAACACATATTTAGAAATATGCTCAATCGTAACGTTATATTGTTTTACCAGGCTTGAGGCTACAAACAGATTGACGGCCATGGGTGGCGTAATCATGCCGACCGAAGTATTCACCACCATGATAATGCCGAGCAAAAGCGGGTCCATACCAAAACCTGTCACAATCGGCAGCATAATCGGCGCCACAAGTAAGATGATGGCTTGAGTTTCTAAAAATACTCCCAAAAACAGAAGCAACAGATTGATTAAGGTGACAATTATAAAGGGATTTTGTGAAAGATTCAACATGCCCTCTGCAATAGCTTGTGACACCCTGCCTACGGTGATCAGCCAGGAGAACGATTGAGAAGTTGCGATCACAAAAAAGACGACTGATGTGCTGATACCGGCTTTGAGAATAATCGTGCGCAGCTTGTGCAACGACATTTCACGATAAATAAAGGTACTGACGATCAAACTATAGACAGCAGCGACCGCCCCTGCTTCGGTGGGGGTAAAAACGCCGCCATAAATGCCGCCTAAAATGATCACCGGCATAATAATCGCGAGAATAGACTCACGTAAAGCTGTCAAAAATTCTGCAAAACTGCTACGCGGCTCTTTGGGAATATCTAATTTTGCAGAAACGATTACCACGACGATCCCTAAAGAAATTGCCATCAGAATACCGGGAACAATGCCGCAGATAAAGAGATCGCCAATGGACACGCCTGCGACAACTCCATAGGTAATCATTGGGATTGATGGTGGGATGACCACGCCCAGAGTCCCCCCGGCAGCGGCAATTGCAGCGGCAAATGCGGGATTGTACCCCTTCTTGATCATGGCCGGCACCATAATGCCGCCAATCGCAGCCACTGTCGCAGGATTTGAACCGCTAATCGCGCCAAAAAATGCTGAGGCCAGAATCGTAATCAGTCCCAACCCTCCGCGTAAACTTCCGACGATTGCTGAAGCCAGGTGCACCAGGCGTTTTGAAATACCGCCGTATTCCATTAAACCACCGGCTAACATAAAAAACGGAATCGCCATGAACGGAAAGGAATCCACAGACGTGAACATGCGCTGGGCAACAACCACTTGATTCAGTGGAAGGCTGCTGAACGTAATTCCGGCAATTGCGGCAATACCGATGCTGACGGCAACCGGAATATTGATTAAAATAAGTCCAATGAGAATGCCAAACATAATAAGTGCCATGCTTCTAAACCTCCTTTGAAAATACCCGTACCGACCTGCCTACACGTACGAGTCCGTTATTTTCATGGCGTCGGGTGAGCATCAGTGCATGTAAAAACCGAGTTTTTCCGAAAAAACTTGGTTTCTCTGTCCGATTTCCTTAGTTTGCTGCTCATTTTCCAGGGTCAACGGCTTTTTCAGGAGTACCGGTTGAAAGAGACGCCTTCCAAAAGGCTTGAATAACCCGAATGCTGATCAGAATCATTCCCAGCGGAACAGCGGTGTACGGAATCCACATCGGTATAAATAACGCCGGTGTGGTTTGAATTTTAAAGATCGGTGAAGTGATAATTTGAACAATATAATAGATGATAATGCCGCAGAAAAACAAAACAATCGCCAGACGCAGCCCATCACATATTTGCCGTATCGTCGGATTTTTGATGGAATCAACGACAAAGCTTACTCCCACATGCGCCCCATTTTTCATTGCCAGGCCAGCCCCGATATAGGCCATATACACCATGATATAACGAGCCACTTCTTCGCCCCAAAACATGGGGAAAAGGTTAAAATAGCGGGCCAGGGTTGCCATAAATACCACCATCACCATTAGAGGGAATAACAGGAGTAGCGCATATTCCTCAAAATGATCAAAAAAGTGAAAGATCTTCCTCTTCATAACAAACGGCCGAAAGCTATCAGGCCATTCAGTGCAGAGTTAAAAACCGGGTTTTTCAAAAACCCGGTTTTTAAGGAATTTCAACACTCAAATGCCTTTGCTCCTCGCCTTTTAATTCTGAGCATTAATAAGACTTTCAATCATCTCTTTGCCAATCTGGTCTTCAAATTGCTGGTAGATCGGTTTGGTCGCCTCAATCCATTTATCCTTATCTGGTTCAATCACTTCCATCCCGGCTTCTTTCAGTTTCGCGGTCAGTTCCTGTTCGCCTTTTGTACTGAACTGTCGTTCCCAGGTTTTGGCTTCTTGTTCACACTCTTTGAAAATCTTGCGTTGTTCTTCAGTCAGTGTATTTTCCCAGAACGCCTTATTGATCAATAACACGGCCGGGGCGTAAAAATGGCCGGTCAGCGAAAGATATTTCTGAACTTCATAGAATTTTGAGGTGTAAATAATAACCATCGGATTCTCCTGCCCATCAACAACTCCCTGTTGTAAGGCCGTAAAAAGCTCTCCAAAAGGCATTGGTACGGGATAAGCCCCCAACAATTTAAAAGTCGCCACATGAATCGGATTTTCCATCAACCGGATTTTTAACCCATTGACATCTTCAGGGTTTTTGACAGCAACCTTCGAATTGGTCAGGTTGCGGTACCCATTTTCCCAGATCCCAAGTCCCATAAGGTTCTGCTCAAGCAGTGAATCCAGAATACTTTGCCCTTCCGGGCCATCCAGCCAGGCGTACGTTTTTTCACGGTCACGCACAATAAAGGGCAAATCGAAGAGCATGAACTTATTTGTAAAATTCGCTAACGGCGCGGAAGAAATCAGGGTCATTTCTAATGTCCCCATGGCCACCCCTTCCACGGCATCCCGTTCAGATCCTAACTGCGCTGAATGATAAATTTCCAGCTCAATTTCTCCATTCGTACGTTCTTTGAGTAATTTATCCAGATACAATAATCCTTGATTATAGTGAGAGTCCGGCGCAATCGTATGTGCGACTCGCAGCACTGTTTTGGCCAAAGCCATCTGTCCCAGACTCACGCACAAGGCAGCAACTAACATCAATACTCCAACTTTCTTCAACATACCTCTATCCTCCTGAAATGTAGCGCGAAATGACAATTGCGCGCATAAGTTTTCCTGGTTTGCAGTTCCGCCTTCAAACGGAAAAACTCACGAACATGAGAACGCAGAAAATCTCGCTAAAGCGAGAACAACGAACCTGTTTTTTCCTAATTCCAGGCATCCCCCCCTTCCCGAACAAGACAAGGTTACGCAAATAACTCCAGATTGTCGTCGAGTACGTCAATCTGCGGACGGTTTTTAATCTCTTCTAAAATGGCATGCGATACCCAGATTTCATCCAATTTCAGCGTATTTTGAATCCGAACAATTCTGGGATGGTTTACATCTGCCAGGCCACATGAACGCAAAACATAATTCAATCCGATACGTTTAGCATTACCAGGTGAATTGTCTGTCAGATCCAGCAGCATAATGCTCATAATGTCTGGGTATTCTGGCTCCGGTTCAGCCTGAATTTTCGTGTGTCCGATAATATTCGGATCAAGCCCGACCCCGGAAATCTCTTTGCCAAATTCATCAATAATGAGCACGTCAATTTTTCCGCAATTGCAATTCCGGCTCGAATATTCCCATACTTGAGAACCTGGCGTGCGGTAGGGGGAATGTATTCTTTTAAACCTTTTGTACCATAATTATGGATTTCTAAGGCTTGTGCATGTTTTCCCAACCCGATTACCAGCATTTTCATCACGCCGCTTTCGAGCGGACCATAATAATCGGTATGCACCTTGACGCGGTTGATTACAATTGTCCCGTCAGCTTCATACGCGTACTTATCCATATACACTTTATTCGGCAAATTGTCTTGCGGCAAAGTCACCACTTTCAAGGAAGATTTGATTGGCGCGCCCGTATATGCTTCCGTAATACCAGAACTTTCCAGCACTTCCCGCTGCCCTTCAGGAGTTGCGCCGCCATGACTCACCATGGCCGGGATAATAAACGGCTGGCCTCCTTGTTCTTTCACATAAAGCCGCTGCCGGGCTACCGATTCAATCTTCTCGTGAGGAATATGAGGACGAGGAAAATGCTGTCTGACTTTAAAGAGTTTCATTATCGCCTCCAGGTATGCTACCACACATGACTCTGGTTTCTCAGAGCAGTAGTTACTTTTCTGCGACCTTATAAAAAGATCAAGAGAATTTTTCTGATGTTGACGCTAATTGTGCGGCAATTTCAATGGCCTGAATCATACTTTCCGGATTGGCTCGGCCTTCTCCGGCTTTGCCGAACGCTGTACCGTGATCCACAGATACACGAATAATCGGCAGACCGCAAGTGATATTCACACCCGACATGGCCCCCCAGGTATTGGTCTTTTCATCATACTGAAATCCCCTGAGCTTGGTCGGAATATGTCCCTGATCGTGATACATCACCACCACAATATCATATTGTCCCCCGGCCATTTTAGAGAAAACGGTGTCAGGGGGAATGGGACCTTCGACTCTCAATCCGTCCCGCAACGCCCGCTGGATAGCCGGCTCAATTTCCTCAATTTCTTCACGTCCAAACATGCCATTTTCTCCGGCATGAGGATTTAACCCGGCGACCGCGATTTTGGGAGTGTTGATACCCAATTGCTGCAATGTGCTTTGCGCCAGGTTGATCACCTTGTAAATCCGATCCTGTTTGACGCGATCAATTGCTTCACGCAAGGAAACATGGGTTGATACATGAATCACGCGAAAATGCTCATGCATCAGCATCATAGCGTAATCGCGCGTCTTCGTCATGTTCGCATAGATTTCCGTATGACCGGCATAATGAAACCCGGCCCGATTAATTGATTCTTTATTAATCGGGCCAGTCACAGTGGCGTCAATCTCTTGTGCCAGTGCCAATTCAATGACAGTTTTCACATATTCAAATGAGGCTCGTCCACATTCGGCCGACACCTGTTTATGAATAATTGCTGTCCCATCAATATTTTTTAAGTCCAGTACATCAAGGGTACCAACTTCATAGCACCCTTCCCCCGGTGTGTTCACCGGGTGAACATTTAGAGCCAACCCTGAAAACTTGACTGCGGCCCGCATCATTTCAGTTTCAGCCACAGCCAGCGGATGGCAAATTTCATAAATTTCAGGCAAAGCCAGGGCTTTCGCAGTAATTTCCGGACCAATTCCGGCCGGATCGCCCACACTGATTCCCAGATATGGTTTACGTGATTTCATCGTTTTTCTATGTTCTCCAACTCATGATTGACAACAAGATGTTGAATTAAGGTACATAAGGTATCTTCATCGCCAAAGCCGCCCGCTTTAGTGACAATATTCAGATCGAAAGCGTCACGATAACGTCCGACTGACAAAGGAATACCTGGCAGCAACTCATCAACAATACTCAGATGATCGATCAGTAAGGCAGAACAGACACCGATAGCTGTATCTCCACCAGTCATGATCAAGTTTCTGATAGGATGAACGTCCATGATGCGGGCTATCAATTCACCGAAAAATGTTCTAATGCTCACTTCCAGGGTCCGCAGATCGCCGGAAGATTCGGCAAGTAGCGCCTGCATCGCCTGTTTCGTCTGGTAGCGTGGATCAGGATACAACAGGAAATGACTTCCCCGCTGAAGCCCACGAACAACGTCAATTGTCGTTTGTTCTAAGAGAGCCTCACGTTGCTTGAATATCTGAGCAACGTCAAGCATACAGACAGATACTTTCAGGTTTTTTTGTAAATAGGCGATCTGTTGTTGGACGATTGAACGCCGGGTTCCGCTGACAATACAAACTGGCGCTGAAAATTTCTTCGCCGGTGGCCGCTGGCGGCGATGACCGTTATACATGGTTGAAAGGGAATTCGCCAGTCCGGCAGAACCCGCGTAGAGAACGGAACCTGAATATGCGAAACTGCTCGCCAAAATGTTTTGCAATTGCGTGTTGTTCAACGCATCAATAATAAGAATCTTGTTTCCAGTGCCCGCGGCTCCCTGGATCCCCTCCAGAATCGCTTCGCGTCCCTTAATCACTTCACGCAGATCAAGCCTGGTGATCGGAAATGTCGTATCAGCTTGAAGCAATGACGGGATAAATGAAGCATCTTCGGGAGTCAAATCGCCACTGTAATACTCGCTTAATCCGAGAGGTTGATCCTGTACAATCAGATACCCTCCGACGGTAATTCGTTTGGCCTGAGGAAAGGAGGGGGTAAAGACACAGACATCTTTGTCCAACAGCCGTATGCATTCATCCAGTTCCACTCCGATCTGGCCGCGTAAAGTCGAATCAACTTTTTTATATATAATATCCTCAGGTTCAGGATTAAGCGATTCTATCACGGAACGGATACGAGCACGAGCACTGACCGCATCAGCGTCACGAGTTTCCGTATCAATCACCAACACCTCAATCGCCTCTTGTTGCGATGCATTCACTATTTTTTTTAAGTCTGCGGGATATTGAAATCGGGCCTCAGAGAGAATGGCGACATGGGTTGTATAACCTTGTTTGGAAAATTGAACGCCCGTATCGTTAGCGCCGGTCAAATCATCTGCAATCACGTAAATCACAGTATTATCTGCTCCTCTTGTAAAATTGGGATTCTGCCTTTTGAATATTGAGTTCTCTACTATCTTATCTATAGCAGGTTCTATGCCAAGATGGCATTAAAAAGGCGATTAACTGGATTGATGCGGAGAGAAGGAGCATCAGAGCCAGGGAATGTGAAAGCGTATCAGAAAAATTGAGTTCCCATTGTTTCAATTTGAACTATTAATGCGCTCTAAGAGCGTTTCAATAGAAAACATGTTTCAATATGGAACAACAGGTTTAAGATTTCAATTTACGCCAGAGAGTTGTTCTGCCGATATGCAGGCGGGCGGCAGCGGCAAACTTATTGCCTGCTTCTTCTTCAAGCACCTGTTGCAGAATCATTTTTTCAATTTCTCTCAGGCTGGCCTGACGCGGAATGGAAAGTGTTCGGTTTTGCGGTTGACAAACCGAACCAGACACTGGGTCAGGGACATAGCCTCGTAAGGACTGCATCACATCTTGAATCAGACCGGGTAAAATGTAGCGCTCACGAGTCCTGACCATCAATCGCTCAACGACATTTTCCAATTGTCGGATATTGCCGGGCCAACCGTAATGCTGAAGCATCTCGATCCCTTCCTGAGCCATGCCTTTGACAATATGATTCACTTTCTGCGAATATTTTTGAATGAAGAAATTGACCAGCAAAGGGATGTCTTCACAACGATCTCGGAGAGGCGGAAGATGAATATTAAGGACGTTAATACGATAATACAGGTCTTCGCGAAAAATTCTGTCATCCACTAACTGCGAAAGATTCTGATTCGTTGCCACGATGATACGCACATCAACGGGTGTGATGCGGTCGTCGCCTAATTTACGAATTTTCTTTTCCTGAAGCACCCGCAGCAATTTGGCCTGAATTCCTTTTGGGATTTCGCCGATTTCATCCAGAAAAATCGTGCCTCCGTGCGCCTGTTCGAACAAGCCGGCGCGCCCCTGCTTTCTGGCGCCGGTAAACGCACCTTCAACGTAGCCAAACAATTCGCTTTCCAATAAATTTTCCGGCAGCGTAGCGCAATTGAACGCCACAAAAGGACGATTGTGCCGGGGACTGGCGTTGTGAATTGCCTGGGCAAACAGTTCTTTCCCGGTGCCGGTTTCGCCGGAAATCAGAATCGGCAGATCGATCTGGGCGTAATCTCTGGCTTCTTCTTTCACCTGAGTGATCGCAGTGCATTGTCCTACAATATCCTCAAAGCTATTTTCGGCGGTATGTCCTTTGCGTAACAATTCTTCCCGAATTTTCTGTTCCATGCGCTGAATCTGCGACACTTTTTGAAAAGTAACGACCACCTGAACCACTTGATCATTAATTATAATCGGAATAATATTGGCGAGAATACTAATTTCTCCGACTTTCACAACCGCCTCACGACGTTGAATACCGCTATGCAGGGTCTCAAGCAAATTCATGCCCGGGAAAATCTGCTGAATCGGATGTCCAATTACTTTATACGCTTTCAAGCCAAAAATTTCTTCAGCTTTAGGATTGAAGGTGTCAATGATCCCATCCCGATCAATGCTGATAATGCCTTCATACGCCAGATCGATCAGGCTTTTCATACGCTTGGCTTTTTCTATTTCCTGATGTCGTACCTGAGCCACGCGTTCGGCCTCAAAGATCGCCTGCATTACCGCTTCTTTACCAGACTTAATCAAAAACCCCGCCATGCCTAATTTCTGCGCAATTTTCACCGAAATATGATCCCCAACGACACAGACATAGTCTTGTTGTTGCAAGGCGCGTAATTTTTCTTCGATCACCTGATGTTGATCATGCCACTCTTTTTTGAGTGTGACCATTCCAAGGCTCAGATCTAAAATGTCGCCCAATCCTTCCAGTCCATACGTGAACGGTTCAAAACCGGCAATTGCGATACGTGTTGCCGCTTGTTTGGCCTGGTGCAACGTGCGCACCACATCAAATCCACTGATCTGGACTTCAACAACCGGAATATCCGTGACCGTTTCTTTGATGGCAATCGCGGTGCCGCCCCGGCTGATCAGCACGTCAAAACCCTGTCCTTCAAGGCTGGCAGCCTGGCGTGCCCCCTCTTCCAGATCGCCGATGCAAATCGTCAGTTTTTTCCCTAATTCCTGAGCGACTTCGGAAAAAAGATCTCCTAGTTCCTGGTACGGCGCAATACACCCGATTGAGTATGTCATAATAGCTCTGTTCTAGCGTTTCCTATAAACTAGTATACCGGTCGAGCGTAATGTAATAGCCCCGTGTGCGGCGCTGAATCAGAAAAACTGCACTCGATTTGTGGGCAAGTTTCATCATGGCATCTTGAAAATCGTTGAGCGTCTCAATCTGCGCGCCCTCCACCTGGCGGATAATATCGCCTGGTTCAAGGCCAACTTTTGCGGCAGGGCTATTTGGGCGAACTTTGGTGATAACCACGCCTTGCTGGGTACGCAGGCGATATTGATAAATAAGCTCCTGACTCATGTCTTCGACAAAAAAGCCAAAATCTTTCTCAGCCATGCTGATCGCCTGTTCCGTGGAGAAGGTTTCAGCCTGCACCGTGATAGTCAAGATTTTACCGTCGCGGACGAGCGAAAACTTCAGGGCGTCTCTCGCGGTATATTCCTCGATGATGGTATTATACTCTGCTTGATCGCGTACGGGCTGCCCATTGATTTCCACAATAATGTCCCCTTGTTTCAACCCGGCCTTTTCTGCGGAACTGCCGGGCAGTACCTGGGCAATCAACACGCCTTCCGCAGATTGATGCTGAAAGTATTGCGCAATCGCCGGAGTAATATCCTGCACACTAATGCCAATCCACGCGCTGCCCACCTGGCCGTATTCGATCAAATCCGCAATAATTCGATTGACTTTATCAATCGGAATCGCAAACCCAATTCCCTGGGCATTGCCATAAATTGCCGTATTAATACCGATCACTTGCCCCAGAATATTGATCAACGGTCCGCCGCTGTTGCCAGGGTTAATAGGTGCGTCCGTTTGAATAAAGCCGCGGAAAATGCGATCTTCGTCCACGCGAATGGAACGGTCGAGCGCACTGATCACGCCGGTTGTAATGGTGTGCGACAGGCCGAAAGGATTGCCAATCGCGATCACGGGCTCGCCAATCATCAAGTCATCAGAATGCCCTAATTCCGCGATTGGCAGATTTTCAGCCGACGAGATTTTGACTACCGCCAAATCAAAACGCGCATCGTCGCCGATGAGTTCAGCCTCTAATTCCCGATTGTCGGCGAGCGTGATCGTAATTTTCGAGGCGCGTTGGATGACATGATGGTTAGTGAGTACGTAACCACGCTTATCGAAAATCACCCCGGACCCTAAACTGTTTTGCTTGTACTGACGGCGTGGAAAAGGATCGAGGAAATCGCGGAAAAACTGGTCGAAAAACGGATCGCCGGAAAACCCGAAGGAACTTCTGGGCTGCACGATTTTTTCGGTGCTGATATTGACGACGGCCGGACTGACTTTTTCCACCGCAATCACCGTAGGAGTCCGGCGTAATGACGATTTTTCCGCATACGCAGCGGTAACCGCCCACATCACGATCAAACAGCTCATGACAAGATGTTTGCTGAATGTCTTCATACGTTGTTCCCTCCGTAGAAAAACCGAGTTTTTTGAAAAAACTCGGTTTTTATGGCTGATTCCTGGCACGCATCTCTTGCAAATACAAGGCACGCACCTGTTCGAAAAACCTGATGGCAAAAGGTTCGCGGTAATCGGGATAGGTCCAGTCCATCGGATAAAAATTCTTCCCTTTACAGAGATACGTCAACTCGGCATGAATGCCATTTCCCAGATAAATGCGATGGGAATACGGCTTGGTGGTCGCCAGCACCATTTGCGCATGGGTAACATATCCGGGATCAATATTGATTCGTCGCTGCTCATTACTCGCATATTGGGCTTCAATTGTATTCGTTTTGTGCTTGATGCCCGGTAAGGTTTCCACCTGAATCATGCCGGCAAAACTGATGAACCTCTTTTGCAGCCCTGTTCCCATTTCCCGCTCGTAATATGCACTGAAGGCATCAAAAGAATATAATGCTCCTCTCAGTTCACAAGCTCCGAAAATCTGCGCTAATTGCTGCTGGACCTCATCCAGTAAATCAAGCTCTGAGCTCATCAAAGCAGCAATCAGCTTCCCTTCTCTAAGGAGTTTTTGCGGATCAAGGTTCACGCTGCTTCCCCTTGTGCGCGTTTCGGAAGTTGAATTTTACGTTTGTCTTGATCCGGCTGCTGACGGTAAAACATGGCGATATGTCCGATCATGCCAATCATTTCGCTCTGCGTGCGTTCTTCGATTTCCTGGGCTAATATCTTTTTCTGCTCTTTAAAACTGTTAAATTTGACTTTGATCAATTCATGCAGATCTAAAGCCTCATTGGTCGCCTGAATGAGCGTATCCGTAACGCCCTGTTCTCCAACAAGCACAACCGGTTTAAGATGATGCGCCAGTCCGCGCAAATATGTTCGTTCTGATCCTTTTAATTGCTTCATTTTTCCTCTCATATAAGCGTTGTATGTTAAACTTTCCGTTTCGACACTATTGATACCAACCATTTTATGCAAGAAAATCAAATCCGTGCCCCTCTTTCTTGTCAAGTTCATTCTATCTGGATCTGTGATGGCACCCTACAAAAAATCCCGATCAACAGTTGCGAGTAAATTGTGTTTGAACCGGTATAAATGAGGCGGACGCCCGCCTCTGTCAGTCGGGGACTCAGTTAAGACCTTAACCAATTCGATCAATTTAAGTTTGAGCAGTTTTGTGCGGAAATTCGCCAGATTCAGTTCATGGCCCAGGATCGTTTCATACACCTTGTGTAATTCGTCAATACGAAACATTTCCGACAGAAAGGCCTGCGCGATATTGGTATAACGAATCTTGCCTTGCAGGCGTGTGATGGCTGTAGCGACAATCTCCGTATGATCAAAAGGAAGCGCTTCGGACGCAACCTGTCTGGCAGATTTCCACTGGACGTCCTGAGGCGGCAGTTCCGGCTGCTGGTGACTCAGCGCCAGATACGCCACGCTGACCGTTCGACCACGCGGATCGCGAAATATAGCGTCAAAGGCGGCAAGTTGTTCAAAATAAACAACGTTTAACACATCATCAGGCCAGCCTATTTTTTCAGACAAAACCCGTTTCGCAGCGCTTTCCAGAGTTTCATCCACCCGCACAGCCACGCCAGGCAACGCGAAAATTCCCTGATAAGGGTCTTCCTTGCGGCGGTGTAAAAGCACTTCAAGGCGTTCCTGATGAATCCGGAAAACAACCACATCAACGGCCACAATCGGATGCTCAAGCGCGTAAGCTGCCATACCTTTCTTTCCTTGTTATGCGACAAGAAACCGGGTTTCTGTCAAAAACCCGGTTTCTCTGACTTATTTCTTGTATAATTTATTTTTAATTATACTACAATCAACCTTCCATCTCGTCAAGTTTTAATTGTTATTTTTATGTAATTATCTAATAATAAATAATTTATGTAAATCAAGATAATTTCTCAAAAGAAAAAAATGTAAAATTTTTATTATTTTGCTTGCAATTTTTATTAGTTTTATTATATTTTAATTAAATTAAACAATAAGTATGCACAATTGGCTTAAAATTCTGACTTTTAAGTTAAATTTAAATATAATTAAAAGGAGATCTTTATGAAGGCAACAACAGCTTTTACAGCAACATCACGCTATATCACACACATCCGCTGTCATGTTCCATTTTCCCAGAAAAATGACTTCTCCTCGCAGGGGCATGCGGAAAAATTGACCTGGGCCGAAGAACCGCAGGTCGTGCCAATTGAGCCGCAAGCGATTTTTGAGGTCGGCCTGCGCCAGCACCATCTGGCCAATACAGCCTATCCGATTGCACACCGCAAAACGATCTGGGATTATCGCCAACCAGCCGAACGTCATGCGCCTTTGCTCAAGGATGCGTTCGCCGCCAGCGATGCGATGTGTCTGTACGCGCATATCCCGTTTTGTGAACGGCGCTGCGCCTTTTGTGAATATACAGTCATAGAACATCATCATGAAGAACAAGAAGCCGCGTACCATTTGGTCTTGCTGCAAGAATTGGATCGCTATCTGGATTTCCTGGGACATGGCACAAAGCAATTGAACGGCTTTGATATTGGCGGCGGCACGCCCTCACTGATTCAGCCGGCGCGCATTGGCGAACTGGTTGAACGGGTGACGCAGGGCTTTCGTCTGAGTCCCGATTTCAGCATCAGCATTGAAACGACTCCGAAAATTGCCGCCCTCCAGCCGGAAAAACTCGCAGCCTACCGCTCCTTCGGTATTGAGCGCATCAGCATGGGCTTGCAGATGGTCAATCCGAAATTACTGCGCGATTATGGCCGCGATCTCAACAAGATCGGCTATAATCGCCTGGCGGTTGAAAACATTCGCCGCGCCGGTTTTCGGCGTTTCAATATAGACTTGATGTACGGCTTTGCCAGACAGACCCTGGAAGACTTTCGCCAGACTCTTGAGTACACAATTCGCTTAGATCCCGAATACATCACGCTCTATCGTATGCGCTACAAAGGGACCAGCGTTGCCGACGAAGCCGGTCAGATCGAATTGGGACGCGTGATCGAGATGTACGTGCTGGCGCGGCAACTGCTGGCTGAGGCTGGCTATCAAGCGAATCCTGGCAAAAATGGCTTCAGCCGCGTGACCGGGGATCCTGGAACCAGCGCATATCTGACAGAACGGGTGGTGTGGAGCACGCCGTATCTGGGTCTGGGGTTGGGAGCGCAAACCTTTACGAATAATCTGCTGGCTTACAATCACGGCGCGGCGACTAAGCGTATGGAACGCTATATTCAGGCGACTCAGGCTGGCGAGCTTCCGATTCAGGATTTGTATCATCTTCCCCTAAGCGAGGCCATGGCGAAAATGCTCTCGGTCTCGTTTTATTTCGGAGAAATCCACCTGAGCGCGTTCCGGCAGCGTTTCGACCTGGAATTGGAGCACTGTTTCCCGGATGAAATCGCCTTTGCGCTGGAACGCGGCTTGATGGAATATCATGGTCAAACCCTGCGTCTCACATCTGCAGGTACGAATGTTATTAACGGCGTGATCGCACTGTTTTACTCCAATCGAGTAAAAGCGCATTTGATAGCATTGTAAAGGCGCATAGAAACCGGGTTTTTGAAAAAAACCCGGTTTCTTACACACTCAAAGGGAGAAAACTTATGCAGCCCTATACCTTTGCCAATATTCTTTTCAGCGGCCCCTGCAACCTGCATTGTCCCTATTGCATCGGGCACAATCAAACCTTACAGGCCATGCCGGACAACTTGCACACTTTTCCGCTCAAAGGACTGGATCGTTTTGTCGAACAACTAAGGGAACATGGCATCACCCAGATTTCATTGACTGGTACAAATACAGAACCGCAGCTCTATGCGTATGAGTCCGAATTACGCTCTATTCTTCGAGAGCGAATTCCGGGAGTCAAGATTTCCCTGCACACGAACGGATTATTGGTCTTACGCAAAATCGAGGTGTTCAATCAATATGATCGCGCAGCGATTTCCTTCCCCTCGTTTCAGCCGGACACCTATCACAAACTCACCGGACATCCGCAGGTGCTCGATCTGGCGGCAATTGTGAAAGCCTCAAGGATTCCGATCAAAGTCTCGACCATCCTTACGGAACAGAATATCCACGAGATTCCGGAAATCATCGCCCGCTGCCGGAACCTGGGAATTTCCCGCATCGTGCTGCGCAAGCTGTATGGCGAGACGCTCGATTGGCCGCTCTTTCCGCATCACAAACCAACGCGTTGTTTTGGCGGGAACCCGGTATATGAGCTTGACGGCATGGAGGTCACAGTCTGGGATTTTGCGCGCTCCGGCGTGCGCTGTTTGAATTTATTCAGCGATGGATCGATCAGCGCGGAATATCAATTAACCCGGAAAAATGTATGTCGAAACTGACGTTTCGACGTATAAAAAGCTTGACGTGTCTTGCCACCCATGAGAGAAAATTATTCTGTCGTAGAAACCTGCTCTAGTAAAATCATGAACTCTATCGTATTTGAGATGTAAAGGGAGGAACAGAAACGTATGAAGAATTTGCGCTTATGGACGCTGGGCGTGATGCTGCTCGGAGGAATGATTCTTCTGGGAGTATCAACGCCCATTATGGCTGCAGAACAGGTGTTGACCATTGCCCTGGATACGAACCCCACGAATCTTGATCCGCGTTTAGCCACGGATTTGAATTCCGCCCGCGTGTATCAGATTGTGACAAACGGTCTGGTGAAAAAGGATCCGCAATTGAATATTGTGCCGGATTTGGCAGAACGTTGGGAAAATCCTGATGACAAAACCTATGTGTTTTATCTGCGTAAAGGAGTCAAGTTTCATGACGGCTCCGAATTTACGGCTGAAGATGTTAAATATACTTTTGAGAGCATCCTTGATCCGGAACTGAAATCACCCCATGCGGCAGTATATCAAAAGATCGATCATATCGAGCTTGTCGATTCTTACACCGTTAAATTTGTCATGAAAGAGGTTTTTTCCCCGTTTCTGATTGAAATGATCATGCCGATCGTTCCGAAAAACACGCTTGAGACAATGGAGGGGAAAGTCTTTACCACGACACTATCTGGCACGGGGCCGTTCAAACTTGTAGAATGGACATCGGATGAGCAACTGGTGTTCGAAGCCAATCCTGATTATTTTGAAGGCGCTCCGAAACTCGCAAAAGTGATTTATCGAATCATTCCGGACGAAACCGTGCGCTTTCTGGAGTTAAAACAAGGCGGCATTGATTTTGTGCAAAACGCGATTGCGCCAGATCTGGTGCCGGTTGCCGAGCAAACTCCGGGCTTGACCGTGTTAGCCAAAGAGAGCGTGGTGATTAACTATCTGGGCTTTAATTTGAATGATCCGGTGCTCTCCAATGCCAAGGTGCGGCAGGCCATGGCCTATGCGATTGACCGGCAGGCGATGATTGATTATCTGCTAAATGGGCAGGCTACTGCGGCGACCGGCTTGCTTTCTCCGGCAAACTGGGCATACGAGTCTGACGTGCAGACCTATTCTTATGACGTCGAAAAAGCCAAAGCCTTGCTCGATGAAGCTGGATACCCTGATCCCGACGGCGACGGACCGCAAGCGCGCCTGAAAATCACCTATAAAACTTCTACCGGTGACCTTAATATTCGTATTGGCGAAGTCTTGCAAGATCAATTAAAAAAAATCGGAATCGAGGTAAGCGAGATTCAAAGTTTTGAATGGGCCAAGTTTTATAATGACGTGATTGCCGGCAATTTCCAGATTTATCCCTTACGCTGGGTCGGCATTACCGAACCGGACATCTTGCATTCCATCTTCCATTCCAGCATGATTCCGCCCAACGGTCGAAATCGCGGACATTATGCCAATCCGCGCATTGATGAACTGACCGATCAGGCGCGGCTGGTGCTTGATGTGCAGGAACGCAAACAACTCTATAGTGAAATCCAGAAAATTCTGGCGGAAGATCTGCCCTATGTTTTCCTCTGGTACCCGCACAATATCGTCGTCATGGATGAAAAGGTGAAAGGTTTTGTGCTCTACCCTGAAGGCAACTTCGCCTCGTTCAAAGATATGTGGATTGAGGAATAAAGCACGAACGGCCTATCAGAGCGGCGTCAGGAATTCAGCCCTCCTTCCTGACGCCTGAGTGAGCGTTATCGAATTTCAAACGCAATCTGCCCGAAATCGCCAAAATCGGCCAGATACGTTCCAGGCTTGCCTGGAATCATATTGCCTAACGCGCCAGTAATAATAATCTGGCCCGGCTCTAAGGTCCAACCGTGTTCAATGGATGTGTTTACCAGCCACAGCGCGGCTTGCCACTGATCGCCCAGCGCGTCAGCGCCTTTGCCGACATTTACTTCCTGTCCATCCAGGGTCAGTTTGACTGAGACAGCGTTCAAATCTATGCCTTCAACGGGTTTTTTCTCTCCTACGATGAACTGTCGGGCTGAAACATTGGCAGCGATAATATCAAGCCCCTTGAGCTGCTGCATATCCGCAAACCCCAGATCCGGCACTTCAATCACCGGCATCACAGTCTGAATGTGCGCTTGAAGTTCAGCAGGATCTTTGAGGGGCTGTGTGATAGCTGATCCGACAACAAAGCCGATTTCCGTTTCCAGCATCAACGCGTGAAAAGCTGCATGATCAATTGTCGCAGGAGCTTTAAGTCTCCCGGATTCAAATAACACTCCAGCTAACGGCGCGTCAACGCCAAATTTTTTCTGCCCACCTTCAGTCGTCAGTCCGGCTTTAAACCCTGCAATACTGTCGTGTGCCACAAATTTTTCCACAAACGCTTTTTGGATGGCGTAAGCCATCGTAACATCCATCTCCGGATGCTGGATCGTCAGCACCGGAATCGGCTTGCCGGCCTGTTGGGCCTGCAATAATTCTTCCGCCGGATCAACAAGTTGAGCAAGTGCCGTTGAAGTGGTGAATACAAGCAATACACACAGCACCGTTCCCCATTTTTTCATCGTTTGCATAACGTTTCCTCCTGTTCGTTATTCTGAGTTTACAAATACTAACATGACACACTCTCTAAATTATCGTGAGATTCCGTAAAACAGATCTATGAAAAGAACAAGAAAATTTTAATCGGAAATAACAAAAAAAGGATTTTTAACAGGATGCACAATGCGTTATGAGATGAGATGGCCGGATTGATAATCGCAAAATTTCTTGTCTGAGAATAAAAAAGAAAGAACCGGATCTCTGACTTCTACTGAAGTTACCTTTCAACTTCATAACATTCGAGAAAAAGTTGTTGACAAGGCATATAAAAAGATACAACAGTGTTTTAAGCAGGAATGTTGAAATCAAAAATCGTATGTTCTCATAACATGTGTTCTCAACGTGAGAGTATCTCAATCCGTTTTTAAAAAAGAACGTGAAGATGATGATGTATCGCTTTTTGGGGATAGGGGGGCTTATTCTTCTCAGTCTGTTTCCCGGATGGATTGACGCCGCACCTTTTCAAGGGGATCGCGGAGAGATTGAAATCCGTTCGGAGATCGAAGAGACCGATCCGTCGCTTATAGAGGTCGAAAGAGCGATTATGCTGGGAAAAGAACTGGATAATGCCGGAAAATATCAGGAAGCTTTGATCCGATATGAAATGGCGCGCCATTTTTTTCAGCGCAAACAAGATACGCGCGGGGAAGCAGATGTGCTCAGTGAGATGGCGGTTCTCTATCGGAAAATTGGGGAATTTGAAAAATCGCTGACATCGCAGCAGACTGTCGTTCGGATGTATGCCGATCTTGGCGATATTTCCGGTCAGTCAAAAGCGCTAAAACGTCTGGGAGTTCTTGCCCGGCACCAGGGGAAATTTTTTGAAGCTATTTCATATTATCAAAAGGCCTTTGATCTGTTGACCCGTGCGCAAGATCAGGACGGCATTGCCCAGGTTTTCAGCAATCTGGGCATTGTGTACAGTGAACTCGGTCGCTTACAGGAAGCGCATCGCTATTTCAAACATGCCTTAGAGATCTATACGGAACTTGACAATCAGGGCGGAATCTCTTATACACTCGGAAATCTTGGACAACTCTCGCTCTACCTTGGAGATTCTACCCAGGCTCTGGAATATTTATCACGATCTCTGACACTGAAGCAAAGCAGTGAGGATGTTCGCGGACAGGCGAATACACTATTAAGTATGGGCAACGCCTATAGAAATCTGGGCGATTTCCAGAAAGCCTTAACCTGTTATTACCAGGCGTTAGATACCTATACGCAACTCAACGATTTTCCCGGACAGGCTGCCGTCCTTGGAAGTATCGGCTCAGCTTACGAAGAATTAGGCGAAGTCGAACAAGCCTGGCAGTATCAAGAACAATCATTTCATTTCAAAAAATTAAGCGGAACGCCGATCCAATTGTCAATCGCCCTCACCAATCTGGCCTCTTTAGCGATGAAACAACAGCGGTTTGTCGAAGCCGATACCTATTTACAGGAGGCCCTGACCATTTCAATTCAGCACCATTCATTCCTATCGCAGGCGAATATTTTGGGACAACTCGGATTGCTCGCGATTTCTCAGCAGGCGTTTCAACAGGCGCTGGATTATTTTTCACGTTCTTTAACACTTTATGAAAAGATTGGTTCGCAAAAAGGGATCCTTGAAGCCTTAACGTTTCTGGGGCAGGCCTATATCTGCCAAAATCGTTATCAAGAAGCCCTTCCCTGCTTTGAACGGGCGTTGCGGCTTGCCAAAGAATTACAGGATATGAATTTCCTCTGGATCGTTCAGTATCGCCTGGGAGAAATAGCATTGCACACAGCGCAGTCGGAATCTGCGCTGGCATATTTCCAGACAGCGGTTCAGACGCTTGAGCAGGTACGAAGTTATCTGCTCGTTTCGGAATTGCGACAATCCTTTTTGCAAAAGGATCTGAATCCCTATAAGCAAATTATGCATTTACTGCTTGAACGGGGTGAATACACCGAAGCCCTCTGGTATCTTGAACGATTCAAGGCGCGCACTTTCCTTGAAGTCGTCGCCTATGGCGAACCGCAATTACAGGAGATACCCGCCTTAGTTCAAGAAGAAAAAGAGCTTTGGGCGCGCATTCGCTTGCTAGGCGAACGGCTGAATGCCGCACCTGATACGCTTTTATCAGAATTTCAAAAGTCCGAAGATCTTCAACAGGAATTGTATCAGGCCAAAGAACGCTATGAGCAACTCCTGCTGCGAATGAAACTCCAATATCCGGAATATTATCGTTTAAAAATTGTTGACGCTGAAGAAATTCGAGAACTCATTCAAAAAGCCTTGACATTGATAGAAGAGGATGTCTCCATTCTGGAATATTTTTTGGATGATGAACGCATACACATTTGGGTTCTCACACGGAATCAGGTGCGCTATGAATCGTTACCGGTCGCTCATGCTGCTGTAATTGAGCATGTGTTAGAATTTCGCGCGGAATCGGGCAATTATGAAACAACCAATCTTTTCATTCCTTTGCAAGAATTATATACTTGCCTGATAAAACCGGTTGAGAAATATTTGACACAGACACGAATTGTGGGGATTGTGCCTTTTGAGATTTTGCACTTTGTGCCGTTCAGTGCTTTGATTCGACAGCAGGATGAAGACGGCCCGGCATATTTTATCGAACACTATGCCCTCTTTGTCCTTCCGTCGCTGAGCACACTCCCAATTGTCCGCGAGCGATCTCAGCGCAATGTTCACCCTACGACAGACCGTTCGCTGCGTTATTTTCTTGGCATGGCCAATACCGCCGAAAATCTACCGGGGGCAGAGGAAGAAATTACCGCTATTCTGCGGCAGTTTCCCGGTTCCCATGGATATATCGGCAACGAAGCGACAAAACAACGGCTGCTTGATGAAGCCGGACAGTATGAAATTCTTCATCTGGCAACTCACGGGGTATTTGATAAACAGCACCCCATGTTTTCCTATCTGGAATTCGCTGCTGATACCTATCTATACGCCAGAGAAATTTTTGGGCTGCCCTTGCAATGTTCGCTCGTGACGTTGAGTGGCTGTGAAACGTTCCTCCCTCAGCAGATCGAGGTTAAAGATATCCACGCGCTGGTTTCCGGCGATGAATTGGTAGGATTTATTCGCGCGTTTATGTACGCAGGTGCGCCTTCAGTTCTCGCCAGCTTGTGGCGGGTTAATGATACGGCAACGCGCTATCTGATGAGTGCGTTTTATCAGGATTTACCCCTGTCAGGGAAGGCCATAGCGCTTCAACACGCTGCACAAGCCGTGATGCGTACTACATTGCATCTTGGCCGACGGAAAAAACGTGAACTTGACTTAGTCCATCCATTTTTTTGGTCATCGTTTGTACTGATTGGAGATTGGAAATAGGAGAAGGATATCAATGATCATGAAAAAATTCATCGGTTTCTTGTTATCGGTTCTGGTCATCAATTGTCAGATCGGGTGGGTTTGGGCTGCCCAACACGAAGTACAATTACTTGTCCTGAGTGAAATAGAGGAACGGATTGCCGGAAGAATGGCATTCTATACGCTTGAGCGGAAATTGCGCGACCGAGGAATCACTGTGACGACCGATCCGACGATCACCGCCATTGGGCAAGCTGTCGCGTATTATTCAGATCGGGTACATTTAGATTATGCGTTTTATGTACTTGAAGGACCGCTTGAACCACAAGCACTTGCTCTTCCCGGAGGTTATGTCTTGATCTCGCGCAGCATTATTGACGCTGTCTGCCAGACAGAGGATGATATTGCCTTTATCCTGGGGCATGAAATTGCTCACGCGGCGTTACGCCATTATGCGGATTATAAGCTGAGCGATGAACAGCAAGTCGCCTATGTCAAGCAGTTGATTCAACAACAGCAATTCGTGGCAGAAGCCGAACAGCCGAAATATTCTGAAGAATTGCACAATGTATTGTTTCCATATATCATGAAACTGCGTCAAATCAAAGAAATCGAAGCGGATCAGTTTGGGGCACTTTACGCTCTTCGGGCCGGGTATCATTTTTCTGGCAGTACCCAAGTGTTGCGACGCTTACGAAGATTGTACGGCGACGATTTTCAATTAGAACAAGACCTGTTTGCTCAAGATCAATCTTCAAACCTTTCAACACACCCAACGCTTTCAGAGCGAATTGAGCAATTGGAAATCTTTCGCATAAAGGCCATCGAAGTCAGCAAGCTGTTTCCGCAGGGGAGAGATGCGCTAGATCGAGGAGATTATCAGGAAGCCTCACTGATTTTTGAATCCATTCTCTCGCTCTTCCCCCAAAGTCGGACAGCGCGTATCGGCCTGGGAGTGGCCTACCATCTTCAATACTGGGATTCCAGCGAAGGCGATCAGTTTCTGCTGGCGTATCCCGGCGCGTTAGAATTGGAAAATATCCAATTGTTGCGGGGAAAACCCGATTGGAACATGCTGCAACGAGCCATTACAGAATATCGCCAGGTTTTACATGTGGAACCCGGAAATAAATATGCTGCGAATAATTTGGGAGTGGCGCTCGCTGAGTTACGGCAGGTTACAGAGGCCGAAGCCACCTTGCGCGAGGCATTGCGTGTCGATGCCCAGGATTTCATCCTGTTTAACCTCGGCCTGGTGTTATATCAAAGTTATCAGGAAGATCCACGGCCGCCCCTGAAAGAAGAAGCCGCAACATTACTCAGACAATACCTTCAGTTCGTTCCGACAGATCAGGTAGCCGTAGAATATTTACAAACCCTGGAGCAAGATGAATGTCCATGATAGAAAAATCTCAGAATTTTCAGTTGACCTTTTTTAGTTGAGGTTATAGCATTAGATGTATGTCTTGATAAATATGCGCGAGACATGAACAGTATTATTGATACTCAATTATAGGGTGAGAGAAGGAGATTGTTATGCCTAAGACGCTTGTGGTTGTTGAAGATAGTCAATTTGCGCGAGCTATCTTATCAAAAGAATTAAAAAAACATGGCTTTAATATTGTATTTGCTGAAGATGCCGAATCAGGACACATTCAGATTCTGCAGATGGAAAACAAGCCGGATTTGATTATTCTTGACCTAAACCTTCCTGCACTTGAAGGGGAAGATTTAGGAATTATGCTGAGCGGTATGGATGAAACGGAGAGTATTCCTATCGTTATTTTTTCAGCGAAACCGGAAGAAGAAATTAAACGGGCGGCGGAACTGTCGGGCGCACGCGATTATGTCCGGAAAGATCAAGATATGAAATCCTGTATTGCTCAACTTGTCAAAAAGATTAAGGCCATTCTTGAGGAATAAGATCAGGATACCCAACACAACACGTATCACCCCGTGTGCTTATCAACTGGAAATTGAAGATTGTCAGTTGGCAGGAATCAATAATCAACGGTCAGGGGAGGGATTATTGTGGCAAGAATCATGTTAGTGGACGAACGTGCTGATTTGCATCAGTACATGATGAAAATGTTGGAATTGGCCGAGCACGAAGTGCTTCTAATGCCTTCGCTCAGCGATGCGCTTCAAAGCCTCATTAATCAGGTTGAAGAAAACGGCGGCGAATTTTTGCCGGATTTATTGTTTGTGGAACTAGGAAATTTTGCCCTTAAAGACGCCCTGGATGTGCATCGTAAAATGCGTTCGATCGCCAATACCACGACAAGCAGCGGGATTCCGGTGGTGTTTGTGGTCGAGGAGGAACAAGTTGATCTGGTGCACAATGAATTTTCTGCGCGCGGCATTGAATATCTGGTGGAACCAACAACCATTGATTCGCTGAATGACTTTCTGGATCGGTTGAGATCGGTGCTCGACCGGCTGGTGAAGTCAAGCGTCGGAGTCTTAAAAAGGAAAAATACCACACTATTAGCCAATTTGAAAGAAGAACATCTGCCCTCGATCTTGCAGATGCTAAGTTTAGTCAATGCGTCCGGTTTCGCAACATTGACCAATCCGAAAACCAAACAAACGGGCTCTATGCACATTCGATACGGAGAAATTACCCATATCATTCTCGTTGATCCGACGAGTCGTCCGAAAAGACGATTGGAAGGGACAGAAGCGTTACAATCAATGGTTGAATGGGCGGAAGGAATTTTTTCTTTTGGGCGCGCCAATCCTGAAAAAATTCCATCAGGACTTCCCATGCGATGGGTCGTTTTAAAATGTGCAAATCCGAAATAAGAAGAACTCGGAATGGGGATTTGACAACCATTATTCTGCAAGGGTGACATTGTGATCACGATTGCTGATTTACGAAGAAATACGTTGTTTGCCGATGTCAAAGCGACTGAATTACGCCGCATACTCCCCACATTACGCAAGGAGTACTATCCCAGAAGCGCAGTCATCTGCCGCGAAGGGGACCAAGGCTCGTCGATTTACATCATTCTGTCAGGGCAGGTAAAGTTGAGTGTGACGGAAAATACCCACACAACGAACCTGACATATTTGAATGCCGGGGATTTTTTCGGAGAAAGCGCAGTATTGACAAATGAGCCGCGCTCAGTCACTGCCGAAGCTGTGATCGATGCGGAAATTGTCTTATTAAGCCAGCAGAGCTTTCATGAATTCGTCGAACGTGACCCGACGATTATCCATAATATTATTCGTACGATTGATCAACGTATTCGCAAAAAAACTCTGGGGTTGTTCCACCGACAACCGAAACATAGCCAGATTATCTCTATTTATAGTCCTAAAAAAACTCCCCAAAAAACATTCTTGGCTGTGCATCTGGCCACAAGCCTCTCCACGCTCACCACTCAGCCGGTCATTATTCTGGATATGACCATGCATACGCCCGATATCGCCTCTATTTTGCGCATGGAACACGTTCGACCTGTGGAAGAAGAACTCACAGAAGAGATGCTGCCCAATTTCTGCTACCGCCATGATTCAGGGTTTGATTTACTGACTATATCGGCTGAACTGCTCAGAACAGGCAAAATCTCGCGGGAACGTATCGCGGGAATTTTAGGGATACTCAAAGCCTCATACCAGTACGTGTTGATCAATACCTCAACGGAAATCAGTAACAATACGTTTGAGGCCTTAGATCTTTCCAATACCGTCGTATTGCTTTCACCCGTTGGAGAAGAGCCGCCGCTTGGGATGTTCGATCATCAGGACATCCTGACCGTCTTTTATACTTCTCAGGAAACGATCAAAATTTTTACTCATTCACCCGAGATGCCTCCGCTTATCCTGCCTTGTGATCCCGGTATCGAACATGCCTTCTATGAACAGGGGCAATTAAGTCTCTTTTCCTCGGCTCACAGCTCTACAAATACAGTGATCAATAAGGTTGCCCGTCATATCGCGAATTTACGACTTGGATTGGCCCTGGGAGGAATGGCTGCCCGCGGATTGTCACATATTGGCGTCTTGAAAGTGCTGGAACAGAATCAAATCCCGATTGACATGATCACCGCAAGCAACACCGGAGCTATTATCGGGGCAATGTATGCGTTAGGCATGAGCGCGATTGAGATCGAACAGATGGCTCTTGACTTACAAAAGCATTTGCCTCTGGTCTCGTTCCGAGATTTCAGTCCATTCAGCGGGGGCTTATTAGGTCATCGCCGTATAATGAAGCTGATTGCCGAATATATCCCGGATACGCTGACGTTTCAGGACCTGCGCCTTCCTTTGAGAATAATTACGATGGCTCTGGATATCGGTAAGGAAGTGTCGCTCTCTTCTGGCTCATTGTTGAAAGGCATTGAAGCCAGTATCGCCATGCCAGGGATTTTCCCGCCGGTCAATTATGACGGAAGTTTTCTGCTTGATGGATCAACCATTAATCCGGTGCCTATCAGCGATTTGATCGAAATGAAAGCCGATATTTTGATCGGAGTCAACAGCTTCGGACAACTGACTCCCAGCTACCCCTCGCCGCCGGAAAACTATACCAATCTGGTCGGGTATGCGGAGAATATGAAAATGATTGATGTGATTACGCGTTCGTTTCAAAATCTGCAATATGAAATCAGTATGGCCAAAGCGATGATTGCAGATGTCACAATTGCTCCTGATTTGATCGGTTATAGCTGGACAGATTTTAACCATGCCCAAGACATTATTGAAGCCGGTGAAAAGGCAACAGAACACGTCTTACTCGAAATCAAAAAAGTGATCAACGATCGACGTCTGTACCGAAAGATCTGACGCACGATCCATCGAAAACGCTGAGAAGTGATTTCTCTAGTACAAAATTTCGAAAACAAGTCTACGTGAGGCACGACGAAGAAACCAGGTTTTTTCCTAAACACCTGGTTTCTCGTGTAGAGGTATTTTTGAAATCATGTACGAGATCCTTCCCTGCTAATCTAATGGAAAAGTATCAACGACCGCAACGTCGGAAGGATTGCTCTCGTTGGGCGGCGTTTCGTCATCAATAGCAGTAATCCGGTAATAATATCTCTTGCGGGGTTCCACGGTTTCATCGTGATATGAAGCGGTTAAGACTGGTTCTCTCGTGATTTTGGTGAATCCACCCTCCGCCGTTTCAGCCCGATAGAGATAAAATCCTCCAAAATCTCGCACTTGCTTCTGATTCCAATACAGTTTGACTACATTGCCGAGATAAACTCCCACAACATTTTCTGGCGCGTCAGGAGCCATATTATCGAAAGGAATCGCCGAGACTTCTGCGGAAATTTCCGGACTGGTGCTCTTCGAGATCGTTGAGGCCACTGATTGAACGGTGTAATAGTATGTGACTCCATTGGAAAGATTCGTGTCGGTAAAGGTTGTCGTATGTGCTGGTAATCTGGTCAATGGAATTTCCGGAAATACCCCTGATTCTAAGGAACGAAAGATCTGATATCCATTCAATTGTCGAATCTTATAGCCATCAACGGTCAAAACAGGGCGATCCCAGGTCAGTGTTATTTTTTCGTCGCCCGGAATCGCTTGCAAGCGTTGTGGGTGTTGAGGAATTCGGAAGAAATCAACCGTGACTGTGTTTAATTGTTCGTTCTTTCGACCTTTGTGATCGATCACATCAATTTGATAAGTATAGCGTGTCTCATAATCAAGAGGCAGAGGAGTTTGTTCAACCAAAAAATTCCCGGTATCTGCCAGAAAAAACTGTCCATCTTGCAGTCTAGCCGGTTCAGGGTGCCTGGGGGAAATCTCAGCCAGGGTGACAGAGGCCCCCGACAGGGTTTTCTTTTCCGAAGGAAGTTCTTGATAGGGAATAAAAAATTCCGGATTCCGTTCGATTTGTCGAGCATGCGACAATTGTTCGAGTTCATCAGGTGTCGGAAGAGCGTATTGGGTCCAACGCGCGCCGTCTGCCTCAGAGACATCACAGGCAATATAATCAATGACAATTTGACGTTTTTGAGGAATTTCCAGCGAGGGAAAGAAGAGGCCGAGCTGTGAAATCGTCATGGTAGAAGTGTTTTTTGCCAGCAACACGTTACCAATATCAATCGTATAAATGTGAAAATCTGAGGTCGCAGCAAGAGGAAAGGGAATAACGTTCGCGGTCATTGTAAGAGCTGAAACGTCAGACAGGGATTCTACATCAGGAACTTCATCATCAGGGTTCTCCTGGAGCCACAGATAGGCCGCGTCGCCAGCAGTCGCCTGCATCCGAATCTGAACCTGGGACGTTGGATTCAACTGTAACGTTTGTCCTGGCGCGGAAAACAACATAATGGGGCCTGGGCCTTGAGCATACAAGACGCCGTGAAAGGCTCCTGCCAAAGTCTGTTCACCCTGTGGGGATGTCCAGCCTTCAGTATCCTCGAGAAATAACCAGGGCGGAGCTTGATAAGACGAGGCATTCTGCTCGATCATCGACACTAACTCAACGTGATCCAGACCAAGTTCCACTTTGGCAGCCTCCGGCTGTTCATTGTGCAGCCCAATACCAAGTTGTTTAATTGTACCTTTCCAGCCCGGAACAGTACTCATATCAATCACATAGTCCTGTACCGTATCTGTCGCAGAGGGATTAAGCGAAAATGATTTGAGTTTCACCGCATCAAAAGCACTGTGGTAGCTAAAATATGAAGTATGGACCGAAGGATAAAATTCCAGATTGCTGTCAAGATTCCAGGTGGTCTCATTATTCGTCGTAAAAGCGATGTATCCCTCCCGGCTATTCTTCGCCCAGAGTTTCAGACGGATATAGCGGTTTTGCTCAGCCGACAGGGCGAGCATATCCTGAGAGCGAATAAAGAGGCGCGCCTGGTTCGTGCTTGTTCGTAACACGCCTTTATGGTGCTTGATCGGCTCGGTTTTTCCAACCGCTGACCAACCTTCGTTAGTTGTGGCAAATCCCCAGCCTTTGGTCACAGGAGCTTCTGTTCTCCGTGATACGAGAAAGTGTTTAATATCCCCCGCCGACAATTGTTTCCCGGTATCATACTCTCCCGGCGCAGCCCATGACACGGTAATGCCATCCGCTCCTACCTTTGCTTCAACCCTTTGCACAGGCAGCGGCAAGGGGACAATCGGCGCCACCGGATCGCCTTTTCTTCCACATCCGCTGAGTATGAGACCTACGCAGATGATTGTTACACTAATTGATAAAACGATCTGTTTCATAGCTTTTGTCAATTGACCATCGGGAATTGTCAATCCTCACTTGTCAATTCCCAATTCTTCTTTCGCAGCCTGGATTGCCAGGAGCACGTTAGGCGTGGCAGTCCCGCCAACGCTGATTTTAGAATTCACCGCCTGTTGAGGCGTCATAACCCCTAACACGTCGGCGTCAAAAGATTCGGAAATGCGTTGATATTCCTCAAGGCTCACTTCTTGCAACGTTTTGCCAACGTCAAGGCTATAACGGATAAGTTCTCCCACAATACCATGTGCGGTTCGGAAGGGGATCCCTCGTCGCACTAAATAATCCGCTACTTCGGTCGCGGTCATAAATCCGCCTTCAATCGCCTGAACGATCCGCCCCTCATTTACCTTCATGCTCTTCAGCATGTCAGGGAGAATCCGCAATGACATGCTCAGGGTGGCGACAATGTCGAATACCGGTTCTTTGTCTTCCTGCATATCGCGATTATAGGATAGCGGAAGGGATTTCATGAGTGTCAGTAAACTGATGAGATCGCCATACACGCGTCCGGTTTTCCCTCGGATCAATTCCGCCACATCAGGGTTTTTTTTCTGGGGCATAATACTGCTGCCAGTGCAAAACGCATCACTTAGTTCAATAAATCCGAATTCGATAGAAGACCAGAGAACGAGTTCTTCACACAGTCGGCTGAGATGCATCATGAGAATTGCAGCATGTGCGCTGAATTCAATTGCAAAATCGCGATCGCTCACAGCATCGAGGCTGTTCGCAGCGATCTGATCAAAACCAAGTTCATATGCGACACTCTGGCGGTCAATCGGGAACGACGTACCAGCCAGCGCCGCCGCGCCGAGGGGAAGCACGTTAAGTCGCTTCCGACAGTCTTTGAATCGTTCGGTATCGCGCTTCAACATCTCGTAATACGCCAGAAAATGATGCCCGAGAACAAGGGGTTGGGCTCGTTGTAAATGTGTATAGCCCGGAAATACCGCGTCCGCATATTGTTCGGCCAGGGCAACCAGAGTACATTCGAACTTATGCAGCAACACAAGAACCTGATCAAGCTCGTGTCGTAAGTATAAGCGAAAATCCGTGGCGACCTGATCGTTACGGCTGCGTGCAGTGTGAAGTTTTCGTCCGGGTTCTCCGATTTTTTCAATCAGACGATTTTCCACGTGCGTATGAATATCTTCGAGGCGGTTGCTAAACTCCAGGCGGCCTTCATCAATTTCCTGTCGAACCTCGTTCAATCCGCGTAGAATCGCATCAAGCTCTTCCGGCGTCAACACGCCGCAGGTCATCAGCATGCGGGCATGCGCCTGACTTCCCAAGATATCCCAGACATACAACTTGCGGTCATATTGAATAGATGCGGTCAGTTCTTCGACCAGCGCGTGGGTCTCCTGCGCAAACCGACCTCCCCAGGTTTTTCCCATGAAAAATGAGGAATGAGGGATGGAGCATGAGGAATTCTTCCTTCTTGATGTTCCTCATGCTCCATCCCTCATTCTTACGTTCTAACTCGTTTTCTATTCAAGAATTATTGCCGTATAAAATCGCCGCCGGCCTTGACCGGGCAGGCGACATAGTGGCCCTCGCCAATATCAACAAAGGCCGGTTCAAACTGTAAACATTCATGTTGTCGGTAAATGCAGCGGGTATGGAAATGGCAGCCGCGCGGCGGGTTAATCGGGCTGGGGACATCTCCTTCCAGAATCTGCCGCTTTTTCTCGGTACGGGGGTCAGGAATCGGCACAGCGGATAGCAGGGCCTGCGTATAAGGATGTTTTGGTTCACGATACAAAACGTCCGACCGGGCTAACTCAACAATTTTTCCAAGGTACATAACCGCAACCCGGTCGCTCATATATTCCACCACGCTCAGATCATGCGCGATAAAGACATAGGACAATTCAAATTCTTTTTTAAGATCCTGAAGTAAGTTGATGACCTGGGCTTGAATAGAGACATCTAAAGCCGAGACCGGTTCATCGGCGACGATCAGTTTCGGATTCAACGCCAAAGCGCGCGCAATGCCGATGCGCTGACGCTGGCCGCCGCTGAATTCATGCGGATAGCGTCGGCTGTGTTCTGGATGCAAGCCGACTTTTTCCAGCAGTTCTGCGACGCGATTATCCAATTCTTTGCCTCTGCTCACTTGATGAATTTTCAGGGGTTCTCCGACAATTTTTCCGACCGTCATGCGCGGGTTAAGCGAGGCATAAGGATCTTGAAAAATAATCTGCATATCGCGGCGCAACGCGCGCATCTCGTGTTTATTGAGATCGGAAATATTTTGACCTTCAAAATAGACCTCTCCTGCTGTCAGATCGATCAACCGCAGAATCAACCGTCCGGTGGTGGATTTGCCGCAGCCGCTTTCTCCAACCAGACCGAGAGTTTCACCTTTACGCAAAAAAAAGCTGACGCCGTCAACGGCATAGACATGGCCGACGGTCTTTGAAAGAACACCACCTTTGATGGGAAAATGCTTTTTCAGATTACGAACATCGAGCAATTTTTCAGTCATGGATAGGATGATGAATGACGGGTTGCGGATGGCGTGGCGCAGCCCATCCAGACACAACGCGCAACTCGTCGGGCGCAACTCGTGTTAGTCATATAGCCAGCATCGGACCTTGTGCTGCTCCTGTTTGTATTGTTTCAGATCCGGCGAATGCTGACGGCAGATGTCCATGACAGATGAACACCTGGGATGAAATAAGCAGCCAGACGGCAAATGCGACGGGATCGGCACAACACCTGAAATTTCCTGGAGCCGCTCTTTTTTCTTCACACTGAGGTCTATGCGTGGGATTGAACGCAGTAAACCGACAGTATACGGATGCAACGGATGTTCAAAGATAGTATATACATCGGCCTCTTCGACCACCTTACCAGCATACATCACCACAACCCGCGCAACCGTTTCAGCCACGACACCAAGATCATGGGTAATCAGAATGATCGCGGTATTAAATTCTTCCTTTAAACTCGTCATGAGATCGAGAATTTGCGCTTGAATGGTGACATCCAGCGCAGTGGTGGGTTCATCGGCAATCAATAAACTGGGATTACACGACAACGCCATGGCAATCATCGCTCGTTGGCGCATCCCTCCGCTTAACTGATGAGGATATTCTTTCACGCGCTGCTCAGGCGAGGGGATACCCACCAGTTTCAACATTTCCACCGAGCGATTCAGCGCCTCTTTTTTCGACAGCCCCTGATGGAGTTGGATCGCTTCTGAAATTTGATTGCCGATCGTAAAGACCGGATTGAGCGAAGTCATCGGCTCTTGAAAGATCATGGAAATCTTATTTCCTCTAATCTTGCGCATCTCATGATTGGAGAGGTCTAAAAGACGCTTCCCCTCAAATGTGATATCGCCGCCGACAATTTTACCTGGAGGTTGGGGAATCAGGCGCATCACCGACAGTGCCGCGACACTTTTACCGCATCCGGATTCTCCGACCACCCCCAGCGTTTCCCCTTTTTTTACATAATAATCAACACCGTCAACCGCTTTTGAAATGCCTTCTTCAGTATAAAAATAGGTTTGTAAACCGGAAATATTGAGTAAGATATTCTTCGTATCGTGCGTTGTATCCACAAAACCCCCCTGAACATGACAGAAGCCTGTTCTTCTTATTCACCCTTTTTCAGATCAACATAATGTGCTTAACATGAAGATGCTATTCGGTTTCTGTCAAGTTATTTTTCAGGATGGCAATCGTCAAAACCCGGAACACGAAAATTTTTATCATCCCGAGAAAAGACGATCAAACGCGACGATAACTGACGAACTTGTGAAACGCTCTGGCCCCCATATAGAATTGGATGCCGCTGATAATGACAATATAGGCGAATTCCATGAACCCTTCAGCGCCACCGCTTCCTGCCTGAGCGACAAAATCTTGTTTCATCATCAGCGCATGGAGAATCATGCCCACAGAACCTGCTGCCCCAGAGATAAGCAGTGTCACGCCATTCACCAGAAACATGACGTGTTGCTGTATACACAGATTTAAGGCACCTACCAGGACAATAATTGAGGCCCAAAGCCCTAAACCGACAAACTGAAGACAACCTACGCCCATCAACCCTATACCCCAGGGCAATAATTCTCGTTTCACATTCGGGGGGTGGTTCAAAGCTGATTGTGCCTTCGATCTGGCTTTTGAACCGCGATTCTTCTTCACGTAGGTCTCAATATACACCCCACAATAGCGGCATTTTCGAGATTTTTTTTGTTTTTGGCCGCATTGAGGGCATTTCATGGCTTCATAGGAAGCCTGAACTACCTGGGATTGTTGAGGTTCTGTTCTTATGGCATGCTGAAAAGAGGCTTGTTTAACAGGTTCAATGCGACACGTCGCTCCAGCCAGCTCAAAGCTGGTTTGAATCTTTAACGCCGGAAGATAATTGACATTCTGCATAATCACCATCGGATGTCCTGAAAACAGTTCTTCCAGGCGCTTATCATTTAATTTCAGCAACGTTTTCAGATTTTTTTTGACCTCTTCAACCTCATGCCCTTCATCAACAGTGCCGTCAAAAATCACGTTCACATAAGCATGATGCTTTGGCTCACTCTCGTTTGCTTTCGATTCTATATGACAAACCGCCCCGGCCCATTCAAAAAGAATTTGATATTTCAATACGTTTTTATAATCAGCATCTTCCTTGACAACAATGGGTGTTTCTTGAAAAAGCCGGTCAAGCTGAGCCGCATCTATATGAAAACACAGGCTTAATTTTCTTTTGACCTCGTTGAGATCTTGTCCGAGAGCAATTGCTCCCTGAAAAATAAGCTGATAATTTGGCTGTTTCATCGTGGTCTCCTTTCTTCAGCACAACTCAAGCAGGAAAAGAAAAGCCGAGTTACCAGTGTTTAGGCAACTCGGCTATCCACATTTGTAAGGGACCCGTAGTTTTCCGCCCTCACCTCACAGCGAGTTTGGCTTTTTCTATTATTATTTATAAGATACACAAAGTAGATATGCAAAATACAGGCCGATTTTCTAATTTTACAAATTTTTTTACACAATTCTACCTGCAAAGTCTATGAAGCAACTTTCGAAATATGCTGTCTCTTGAAATAGACATTTAATGAATAGACGTATGTCCATTTTGTCAAGTTTTTCGACACACATTTTTATGAAAAGATTGAAGTTCTTGATATGTAAAAGGTTGGAGCTTGAGCAATTGTGACGGAAAATTTTACATCAATTCTGACGATCCTGATGATCCTGAATTTCTCGGATGTTCCGGGTCTGTAAAAATGTAAAGAAAACCGACGCATCCTATTAGGTAGTCACCTGAAACAAAGTAGACCGACGCGGGAGGAAAACCGGTCACCCGACTCCTTCCCGCACAGATTCCTGCGTGATGTGTTCCCTCACAAGGCTCCTCGGTTAGGCTTGCTGATGGGATCCTCATTGTCAAGACAAAAATGGACACTTATTCACGTGCGACAGTTCCATGTTCCACTCGCTCGCATACAAAATATCACGATGCGCCTTCAACTGCGCGTGGAGCGTGGACGGAGATCCCGGACGAAGACGCCCATTCAGTAGGCCGGGAATTTCAGGATTCGCTGTTGAAAGGGGTGGTGAATCTCCCGGAACGTTGTCAAAACCCCCGTCGCCGTAAATACATCAACCGTTTGCGCGAATGTTCTTGGCACGTAGGAAAGCGTTCCTTTTATCGCGAGTCGATGTCCCGTCGCCCCTGTAAGGTTTCATGTTGTCGCAGGTTTCGAATTCGCCGCACGTCGCACAGAAATCCTTGCCTTTCGCCTTCGCACACGAACGGATTGCGCATGCTGCGCAATCTGTGGCGATCAGTTTCACGTCGTCATACTTACATCCCAGGCAGACAAAGTCGGTCGCATCCGTTTTCTCATTACCAAACTCTTCATTCATTTTTGCGAGCAGCGTCTCATCACCTGTTATCGTCCCCTTGTAGGAAGGACATTCGTCACAATTGATGCCACAATACGCTATCATGGTTACCTCCTTCGGCAGTGCGCTCGAACCACATCTAAAAACAGACTGAGAGGAACTGTCATGTTCGACAGTGATTGATTATTTGCCGGGATTCCGGGACATCTCCACCATCCAGCGCAGTTCGCCGACTATTCGACTGTTCCCATCATGTCTTCCGGCTATGTTCTGTATCTTCTGCTAGTTCTACAGGTAGAAATCTTTCCCTTTCGTGTATTCTCGAGTACAATCTGCTGAAACTACCAAGTTCATGATGCTGTCAACATTTTTCTTGCACAATTGATCCAATGTTAAAGCGGTACAAAAAGTCAAACACATCAAGCCGGTCAATCACGGCAAACCGAATCGCTTGTTCCGCAAGATTAACTGCACCTGGACATTCTCATTAGCGTTTTTTGCTCCGATTTGGCCTTTTTTTCTGGACTGTTTCTTCTTCGTTGAGCAGTCTGTAAAAAAATAAACACCTCCTGGAACGGAGGGGAGCAAAATACCTCATTTGGAGACTTTTTCGACAGTTTCGTTGTGTCATGCTGCTTCGACTTCGCTCAGTGTCCGGAGGGTTGTCGAGTGAAGTCGAGACACAAATCATTTACGATTGATAGAGTTACCTCGGAAAACAGATCCCACCACATTTTCCCTGAAAAGAATAGAGTTTCAATCACCGTAATGGGGAAAATTCAAAATAAAAGAAGAAGTCCAGGACGAACGCCCTGGGCTGCACTTTACGGGAACGCACAAAAATTTCAGTATGCTGCCTTTTTGTGTAACCAGTCTCAACATATCTGCGACTCCTCTACATGTAAGACGAACATAGCATTTACGAAATACCATAGCGAATGCCGGACTGCTGGTCTGGTATTCACAAAAAACATAAGGAGAACCTGTAATGACACGGACATACAAACTGTTAAGTGTTACGCTTATTCTGACAATTGGAATTGCAATGATTGGCATCACTTCAGACGCTCAGGCGTTTGGCAAAAAAGGGGATAGACCATCTGAAGCTCCGGGACGTCCGCCATTTGCTGGCATGGATGGCGACAGGGCCGGATGGATGTTCGATAGATCGGAGGGCATGTTGACAATGCTGGCGAAAGAATTGAATTTGACGCCGGAACAACAGGGGGAAATTACGAAGATCCTCGCTACTTTCCGACAAGAGCAGCAGACAAAGATACGAGAACGTATCACAGCTCATCGTGAGATGATGAAGGGACTGTTTACCGAAGAGTTCGATGAAGCTAAAGTACGCGAAGTCTATCAGCAAATGCAAGCTGAACGCGAAGCTGAGCGCGAAAAGATGCGCGAAGATCGCTTTGTCGAGCATGTCAAATTGATGAGCGCAATTAACGCGGTCTTGACTCCTGAGCAATTAAAAATCGTGCAGGAGAAATTTGATAAATTTTTTGAAGAAGATCGCCCGATGTTTGATCGAGAAAAGCGGCCGGCATTCGGCCGAGAGAATCGTCCGATATTCGATAGAAAAGATCGCCCTCGCGCTAATAACTAGCACATAATTTCAGAAATGCCTATACAGCAGAAACCAGGTTTTTATGAAAAAACCTGGTTTCTGCGCTACACCTCACAGAAAGATCGCCTGTAAAAAACATTGACAAAATATGCTCATCTCAAGAACTATCAGAAGAGTAGTGCTCAATCATACGACAAAATTCATTTTGAGAGGTTCGTAGGCTCTGCCACTGCAAACTTTTCAGAAAGTCCAAGAATCTATGCGGCGTAAATTTGTTCTGTTTTTTCTGATTGCCTCAGGCATCGGTTTTTATTTTTATCATAATCAGCCGGAGATTCCTCAGACTCCTACAGTTACTGACAGATCGGTATCTACCAACAAGCAGCATTCATCTACCATTTCACTCAGGAAACTTCCGCCTGAAGCGATTGAGACGCTGCAAGCGATCAAGAAAGGTCCACCGTTTCCGTATACTAAAGACGGAACCACTTTTGGAAACCGTGAACGGCTTTTACCCCGTAAACCGGACGGATATTATCGCGAATTTACGGTAAAAACTCCGGGAATCTCTCATCGCGGCGCACGCAGAATTGTTGTCGGGCAGCAAGGCGAACTGTATTACACTGACGACCATTATCAAAGCTTTCGGGAGGTTCTGGCAGAATGATAGAAGAGCAGACCTATGACACCTTGATTCAGCAGTTCACAACAACATTCGCATCAAACTCTGTAACCGTTGTCCTGATTGAGGGGGCGAACATTTATGATAAGCCCAGTTTTTTGCAAGAATTTGCGAAAAAATTCCATTTTCCGCCGTATTTTGGCAGGAATTGGGATGCGTTTTATGATTGTTTGACTGATTTGGAATGGTTTGATGTGAGAAATCTGCTTGTGATCTATCCGCAAGCCTCAAAATTTAGAACCCTTCACCCTGAAGACTGGCAGATTGCCATACAAATTTTATTTGACGCCGCAGATTATTGGAAACAGCGGCAAATTCTCTTTAGTATGCTTTTTTTCTAAGTTTGGCCGAGGGGAACGGGTATTTTCAAAGGAGTCAGGCATAGAAACCGGGTTTTTGAAAAAACCCGGTTTCTTCCACGAACGAATGAAAATTTCATTTACACGGGAGAACTCTGTATGCTGTATTATTCAACTAATCTTCAAGCTCAACCGGTCACATTTCGCGAAGCCTTATTAAAGGGCTTAGCTCCGGATCGCGGACTTTTTATGCCCCGGGAACTTCCGATAATTTCCGTGGAAGAGCTGCGCCGTTTTGCAAATTTGGACTATGCTGAGATTGCCTTTGAAGTGACTCGCAAATTTCTGCACGCAGAAATGGCTGAAGCAGACTTGCGGGCAATTACTCAAGATGCCTATACGTTTCCGATCCCACTGGAACACGTGTATGAGCGCAAATATGTCATGCGTCTGGATCAGGGGCCGACAGCCTCTTTTAAAGATTTTGCTGCTCGCATGATGGGGCGCCTGATGCAGTATTTTCTCAGGCAAGAGGAACGCCATCTGCTGATTTTGACGGCCACTTCAGGCGATACCGGCAGCGCGATTGCCAACGCGTTCTATGGCCTAGATAACATCAAGGTCGTCGTGTTATATCCTGAACGTGAAGTTACGGAACGGCAGCGAAAACAGATGACCACGCTTGCAAAGAATATTCAAATCATTGCCATCAATGGTAAATTCGACGATTGTCAGGCGTTGGTGAAACGCGCATTTGCAGATCCTGAATTAGCATCTTTATCGCTGTCGTCGGCCAATTCGATTAATATCGGCAGGCTGCTTCCGCAAATGATCTATTATGTGTATGCGTATGCAAAGCTGGGCCATGCCGCTGAAAACGAACAGATGATCTTTTCAGTTCCCTCAGGAAACTTTGGCAACCTGATGGGCGGGTTGTTGGCGAAACATATCGGACTGCCAGTCAAAAAATTTGTCGTTGCCACGAATGAAAATGACGAATTTCCGATCTTTCTGACAACCCAAGATTATGAAAAGATCGTCCCCTCGCGTAACTGTATTTCCAGTGCGATGAATGTGGGGCATCCGAGTAATGTCGCCCGCTTAATCGCCTTATATGGCGGGAATATGGATGAAACCGGACAGATCCATCAAGAACCTGATTTTGAGCGCCTGCAAAAGGATATGTATGCAGTCAGTATCGGCGACGCCGAAACTAAAGAAACAATTAAACGCACGTACCACGATTATAATCTATTATTAGAACCCCATGGCGCAGTAGCCTGGGCGGGTTTGCTGCACTATTTCACCGTAAATCCTCAGGAAGCAGCGGCCGAGCACTTGTGCGTCTCGATTGAAACCGCGCATCCGGCAAAATTTCCAAAAGACATTCAGCAGGTGCTTGGGCTCGATCCGGAACTTCCGCCGAGTTTAGAAGGTCTGGAAGATAAACCCGAATTTTTTGCCACCTTGCCAAATTCATACACAGCGTTTCGGGAATTTTTACAAGAATACTATTAGACCACAGCGTTCCTAAATTTCACAGATTCGACGAACAGGGCTGTTCACCATGGATTTCACATAAACAGAGATAAAACATCCTTGTTTATGAGAAATCCTTGTAGTTACAGAGAAGGAGAACAGATGACGCAGCAAGATTCAACGAGGCAAAGCGCGGTTCACGAGCAAGGCCTCTTCACAAAGATTGCCAAATCCGCGAGCGGCATTACACTCGTGCTGACCAGCATCAAAATCCTGGGGTTCATTGAAAAACAAGTTTTGGCCTCTTTTTTTGGTACGGGATATGAGGCTGACGCTTATTTTGTCGGATTCAGTGTGATGAAATCCTTCTGTGACTTTTGGCGCGGACTGCTGACTCCATCCTATCTTCCCACTGTTATGGGCTATCGCGCCCAGGTTGGCGAAGCGAAAAGCTGGGAATTTACCAGCACGGTGATGAATCTGATGACTCTGATTTTTGTTGTGGCCATTGGGGTCGGGATGCTTTTTACATCGCGATTAATCACGCTGATTGCTCCGGGATTTGAAGGCGAACGGTTTCTGGTAGCGGTTGGTTTAACCCGGCTGATGTTAAGTGGAGCCGGATTTTTCGCCCTGGCGATTATTACCGGATTGACGCTGAATTCCTACAAACGATTTTTGCTGGCAGTGATGGATGATGTTGTGTTCAAAGTGACCGGGTTTCTCGGACTCGTCCTGTTAGCCCGCTATATAAGCATCTATGGACTGGCCTGGGGCATTGCCGTAGGCAGTTGGATCGCGCCGTTTCTACATCTGGTTGGTTTGCGGGCATATTTACCATTTTACACATTTCGGATCAATTTACGCCTTGAACCGGTGCGTAAAATGTTTCGGCTCATACTGCCGCTGCTTGTGGGAATTTCTTGTATTGAAAGCCGTCGCATCATTGACAATTTGTTTGCGTCAACCCTGGTGGTTGGCAGCGTTTCAGCTCTGGCATTCGGCTATAAATTGATTGAATTTGCGTATGTCGCGATTGCGGAACCTCTGGCAGTGGTGGTTCTTCCGTATTTTTCCGATCTGGCCTTGCAGAAAGATCGCGTCAAACTCACGGACACGCTGATGCCCATTTTGCGAACAGTGGTATTGATTTTCACTCCGTTAGCCGTATGTTTATTTGCCTTGCGCTATCCGGTCGTGCGTTTACTCTTTGAACGCGGAGAATTTGATGCGACCTCAACGCATTTGACCGTCATGGCCCTGACCTTCTATGCGCCCGGACTGGTGAGCTTTGCACTTGACGCAATTCTGCTGCGCTGCTATTTCAGTTTGTCAGATACATTGACGCCTGCGATCATGGAGGCCGTCACGATTAGCATACATGTAGGGGTGATCTGGCTCTTAATCGGAACCCTCGATCACAGCAGTATTGCCCTGGCGTTTACGTTCTCAAAAACCTTCAAAGTTATGGTATTATTCGCATTACTGCGCCGAAAAATCGGACAGTTGCAACTGGCGCATAACCTGTGGTTTCTTGGGAAAATTTTTCTGGCAATGGCGATTATGCTGGGCGTTTTGTCTGGATATCAGCAACTCTTTTTGAGAATGTTCGATCTGCCGGCCTTTCTATCATACGCGTTATTGATTGTCAGCGGTGGATGTCTTGGCATAGGAGTATTTATTATTTCCGTGATTCTGTTGAAGATTGAAGAAGTTCATTTTATTCTGCAAACAGGGAGGGAATTTTATGAACGTTATAGAAAAGATTGAAGTCATTGATGATGATATTACCCGGCAGCGGGTTGATGCGATTGTCAATGCGGCGAACAGTTCGTTGCTTGGCGGCGGCGGGGTGGATGGTGCGATTCACCGGGCAGCCGGGCCTCAATTATTAGCGGAATGCCGCACCTTGGGCGGATGCCCTACCGGTCAGGCTCGCATCACCAAGGGGTACAATTTACCGGCGAAATATGTCATCCATACGGTGGGGCCGGTCTGGGGCGGAGGCGCTCACAATGAAGATCAACTCCTGAAAAATTGCTATCACAATGCTCTGAAATTGGCGATCGAACATGATATTCATACAATTGCATTTCCATCCATCAGCACCGGAATCTATGGCTTTCCGATTGAACGGGCCTCGCGCATTGCGGTAAACACTGTGAAAACCATTTTGGAGCAGGAGCAGCGAATCGAGAAAGTGTATTTTGTGTGCTTTGGGCAGCATGACTATCAGATCTATCAGAACACCGTGCAAAAAGTCTTTGAAACTAAACAATAGCGGCTCGCAGGAGTGTATCTGTGACCACGCGGCGAAGGACACTCCTGGGGAGGGTTCGATACGCATGCGGTTAGAAATTAGTTTGAGGAGAAATGATCACCATTGATTCATCTGTCTCACGGTCGAATCCTTCTGGCAGGGTGTAATGCGTCGGCGATACAGCATAAATCACATTTGCAAATAACTGCTGGGTATCGAGATTCACGTTGTTTAAGACTTCAACCGCGGTCTGGTAAAACGCATTTGTCAGGCTGATCTTGATGATATTGGGCGGGATCTCTGCCGGCAAGATGCGCAATGCTAACCGAAAATTATACCAAAACTTTCGCACAAATGACGCTCTTCTGCCGTTGTGTTTCATGTTTGCTTCAACCAGCAAGCGGTGAACCTGTTGTTTGTCGTCGTCCGTATGATACGGGAATACCCATCCGATGCAATTCAACGTCGCATTGGCAATCGGGATCGGTCCGCGCGCTAACAAAATTTCGTTATCATAACAATAATTCCATAATGAACGCCGGGTTTCATTGGAGATCACACACAAAAAACCATCGTCCATGGCGCGTTTGAGCAATTTTCCATTCATTTCAACCCGCACCTGTGAATGCACGTCAAGAGCTTTCATCATTTCAGCCAGGGCCTTCATGTACATTCCCGTGGCTTTGTTATACATCGTCTGGTCTTGTTTCATCTCAGCCATACTAGTGCCTCTTTTATTTAAACGGATGAATATATGGATCCAGTTTTTCTCCAACCACAAGTTTCATCTGCAATCGGGTTCTAAGGTAACTTGAGGCCGGAGATCGTTCTAGCAGAGTTTTAACAATATACCTCAAGTTAGGAGGATTCTGTTCCAGGTGCTGCATGGCGAGTTGACATGCGCTCCCCATAACCCTGATTTTCACCAGATTCGTCGGCAGATCAAGAGCTGTTTCCTGCAAACGCAGACGGCAGGTAAGCCACCATTGTCGGAAACCTGCCCAGGATTTTTGGGACAATTTTGTCCGGGTAATCAGTTCATACGCGCGTTCACTTTCTGCAAGGCTTGTAAAAGGAAAAATCCATCCGATTCCATTCCATCGCGCTTTTTGATGGGGAACAGGTCCTTGCCACAATAAAAATTCTTCTCCGGCCTGACTTTGATACAGCAGGCGCTGCGTATCTTCTTCAGCAGCCGTTTGCAAGAATCCATCGCGGATCACCCGGTGCAGGAAGAAATGATCAAACTCTGAGCGAGCTTCACGGTGGCTTTCTAATGCCTTTGCAATATCAAGTAAGGCCTGAATATACACATCTATTGCCTCAGCAGTCATTCTAAATCCGCCTCTCTGACTTTGATGCTTTTCTCTTGACAAATTTGACATTCTCTGAAGAAAAAAGACGTATGAATCGTATAATTTTTGGTATTTTTGTGATCTGTATTCTACTAGCAGAGGGATGCCAACAGGATTCTGATTATATACTTGGCGTCTATGATGTCATGACGACCGTCCAAACCTCAACTTGCCCGACGTACGTTGCCTCAGCGATTGCTGCCTGCACTGTGCCAACAAGCATAGTTCTCGGTCAAACAACTGCTCAGCAGTGGAAACTTCAAAGAACGGCCATCACCAATACTGGGGCCGAAAAAGTTCATCTGACCATTACCGCTGTTGCTGATCCAGGCGCGCGCCTTGTCTTATCCGGAGATGTTGACAACAGTTCTCTCTCTGTTGAGCAACGGCACGATATTCAGACTCCCCAGGAAACATTCTATCGTTTTATTTTGATCTATGGGTACCTTGACCAGGATCGGATCGTTGGCCATATCCATACTTTTTTTTCAGGGCCGCACACGTCTTCTTTTCTCCCAGTCGCGATTCCATCTGAAGCTCCATGTCAGATTTCAGAAACCTTTACCGGAATCCTTACTTATTCAGAATAGTGCCAGGGATCACTCCTCATCCGATTTTTGTTTAAACACGTTCTGAAACCAGGAAGATAATTTCTTTTTAGGAATTGTGATGAAGCGTGAGGGTGGTCTAGAAACTTTTTCTCCACTCAAAAAGGCAAATTCTTCAAGCAATTCCCGTTGGCGAGGCGAAATATGGGATGGGATCTGAACTTTCACTTTGACCAGTAAATCCCCGCGATGACCATTTGAAGAAAAAGGAACACCCTTTTTGGAAAGCCGAAAGACACGATCCGGCTGAGTTCCAGCGGGAATACGAATACGCACTTTACCCTCCAGGGTGGGCACTTCAATCACCCCCCCCAGAATGGCCTGCGAGACGCCGAGGGGAATTTCACACCAGATATCATTATCTTTCCGTCCAAAAAATTCATGCGGACGAACATGCACCGTGATAAACAGATCTCCCGCCGACCCGCCATACATCCCGCTTTCCCCTTCACCTGCAACCTTCAAACTGGTGCCTTCCTCAACATTCGGAGGAATTTTAATCGCGATCTTGCGTTTCTGAAGAATGCGACTATCCCCTTGACATTGGGAACAGGCTTTTTGGTACACCCGTCCTGCGCCATTACACTCCTGACAGACCTGAGTAAACCCCAGAAACCCATGGGATTGCCGGACTCTGCCCTTCCCCAAACAGGTCGGGCAAATCATCGGATAGGTGCGCGGCTCAATTCCTGTACCACGGCAGCGCGTGCATTGTTCTGAGCGAGTAATCTCAACCGTGGTTGTTGCCCCTAAAATCGCTTCTTCAAACGAAATCGTGGCATCGTATTTGAGATCCGCGCCTCGAATCGGTTGATATTTCTTACGCGACGTATTTTTGGCATTCGAAAAATGATCAAAAATATCAAACACATCATCAACGCGCGTGGTCGGGGGACGGTAGGTTGCCCGGGCCGTCATATCATAGAGTGAAGAAAATCGGCTCCGATCATATTCTGCCCGCCTTTTCGCATCGCTCAGCACGCGATAAGCTTCGGTCACCTGCTTAAATTTATCTTCTGCAAATTTATCGTCCGGGTTGCGATCGGGGTGATATTTAAACGCTAACTTACGATACGCGCGCTTAATATCCGCGTCATCAGACTGTTCGTCCACTCCCAAAATCTTATAATAGTTTATCGTATTAGCCAAGATACTTTGCTCTCAAACCAAAGAATAACGTGGGGAATCGAGAGAACACACTCCAGGCTCCCGAATCCCCTCTTCTACATTCCCGTTGTCATTCTCCTGAGATCGTCCCGGAACTAGTCGGTTGCTTTCTTTTTTGCCACGCCCACTTTTGGAGCCAGAATCACACGATCGTGCAGATAATACCCTTTTTGGAAGACCGCCGCTACAATCCCTTCCTCAACCTCATCGGTTTCAATCTGGGTCAGCGCTTCGTGAATTTCGGGATTAAAGGGCTGTCCCTGGGCTTCGATCTCCGTTACCCCTTTTTTCTTCAACACTCCTAAAAATTTCTCGAAAATCAATTCGATGCCTTTCAGGAAGTCTTCCAGCTTGTGGGTTTGTTCTGCGGCTGCAATCGCGCGCTCAAAATCATCAACGATCATGAGCAATTCTTTGATAAAACTTTCATTCGCATATTTACGAAAGTCAAGAATTTCTCTCTCTTTGCGTTTCTTGAAGTTATCAAATTCCGCTTGCAACCGCAACCGGGCATCGTAATGGTCTTTTACCTCTGCTTCTTTTGCTTCGATTTGCTTTCGTAGATGGGTCAACTCGTCTTCTTCCTCAGGAATTGTTGGTTCCTCAGATGCTGCATCCTCCATTTTCGCACTCACATCGTGGTTCGATTGAGGGGAAGAGTTGGCGGCATATTCTTGCATGTGCTCTTGAAGACTGGCATCCTCGGTATATTCAATCGGTTCCGCAACAACCTCCTGTTCCGGCGATTGTTGTTCATCTCTCTGCTGTTTCATTGTTTCTTCGTCTTTCCCCAGTTTTATCGGAATTTTTACCACAATTCATCCTCCTCACTCACGAACGAACACCATACGTTCTTGCCCCACCATGTGGGATTGTTCTGCCTGAAAAGGTATGAACCCGTATTGGTGCTGTTCATATCCTCATGATTCAACTTTCTCCTCGCTCTGTCAAAAGCCGCGATATCGTTTTTGCTGTATATTCGACAATCGGAATAATCTGAGTATAGTCCATCCGTTTCGGACCAATAATACCAACTGCCCCCAGCGCACGTTCACCATATCTATACGAGGACAGGACAAGGCTGAGATCTTTCATGCCTTCAATCTGATTTTCTTCGCCAATCAAGACAATCGCCTGGTCATCCCCCTCATCAAGGCATTGGTCAAGAATGTGAATCAGTAATCGCTTTTCTTCAAAGGCCTTAAATAAGAGTTTCATTTTTTCAAGATCTGCGAATTCCGGCTGGTTCATCATATTGAAGGTTCCACCAACATATAATTCATCCTCTTCAACATCATCTAAAAAGAATTGCTGGCTTAGTTGAATGGCCTGGGCAAACAGATGGTCAAACTGTAACTTCTCTGTTTTCATCATCTTCACAAGCTTTGTACGGATTTCAGATAGACTCAGTCCCATTAATTCCTCTGTAATCAACCTGGAAATCTTGTCAAGCACATCCTGAGAAATCTCTTCTTCCAGCATGATCGCCCGTTTGTGTACCAAACCGGCTTCCGAGATGAAGATCACCAGGATTTTCGAACTATGTAATCGAATGAAATCAATATGCCGGCACACCGTATGTTTTAATTTAGGAGCTAACACTAATCCGGCTTGATTCGAAAGCTGAGATAACACATCTGATGTTTTTTTCATCAGGTTTCCCAATTCCGATTCGGTGTGCAACACTTGCTCGATATTCAGCGACATGATCTCTTCCAGAGTCTTTTGCGTTTTTTCCAGGTGATCAACGTAAAAACGAAAACCTTTATCTGTCGGAATTCGTCCTGCCGAAGTATGAGGCTGCACAAGAAATCCCATTTCATCAAGATCAGCCATAATATTCCGGACAGTGGCAGGGCTAAAACCAATATCGTATTTTTTGGCGATCGTCCTGGAACCGACAGGTTCAGCAGTAGAAATATACGTACATACCACTGCAACCAATACTTTATTTTGACGTTCTTCCAATGTTTCACCTGTGTGCATACTCATGTCTCTCACCCCTTATTAAAAACTTAGCACTCACTTCAAAAGAGTGCTAATAGCTCCTCACCACAAGAATGTGATCAGAAAGCAAATTTGTCAAGACTTTTTTGTGGCACTTCTTGTAAGCGCAATCTATCTGAACGATACCCATGAAAAGAACAAAAATGAAAATTTGAGAAACATGAGAATATTCTAATATATCTGACTATGAATAATCTTTAACAGGTTTCGCGTAATAATTGCAGATAAATTTTCTGGACTTTTACCATGACGAACACTATATCTTCAGATAAAAGTTAAAAGATCTTGTCTTACAGGGGCGAGAGCTCTACCTTCGAAGTCAATTGGCACTCCGAATTCGTGGAGAACGTAACAGCCCTGTCGCTTGCGGGGCATAAAGGGGGTCCATCAATATGTGTCAGTATTGAAATCCTTTAGAACGTATTATTAAGCAGTGAATATATACATTGAGGTTGAAATGAAAGCGATCACTTTACTGTATGTTATAAATGCAACGTTGCTTTTATTGCATGAAATCGAATCGGCATATGAAAAAGAATGGGAAATACTCAAATTGCCGGGCAAAATAACTGGCTTTTTGCTTTTACATATTCCAATTATCATTATTATTTTCTATGGTCTGATGGAGATTGAGAAAGAAACAACACCTGGGTTGATTCTTGGCGTTATTCTTGGAATTGGTGGAATTATTCCTTTTGCAGTGCATAACATTATTTTCAAAAGGCCCGGCCAATTCAGTTTGCCCATATCCAATGCAGTCATGTGTTTGAGCGTTATTTCCGGTGTTGGTTTGTTATTCTTGTCAATACGTGCTTTTGCTTAACCAGGCGCTTCACCCGATCGCAACCCGCTGGGCTGCTCCGGGTGAGCTTTTCGTTCTACTGCCACACGGAGGAGATTGCGTATGAAAGCTCTTGTTACCCAGCTTAAAGGGATGACCTTTGCAGCAAAAGGCGAATCAAATCATTGGGTCATGATTGACGGTCCCGAGGAATTCGGCGGTTCATCCGCTGCGTCCAGGCCCATGGAATTTATCCTGTTCGGGTTTGCCGGATGTTCGGGAGCGGATATTGCCTCGATTTTACAGAAAAAACGAGCTAATGTCGAAAAATTTGAGATCAGCATTGAAGCTGAACGCGCCGAAGACTATCCGAAAGTGTTTACAAAAATTCATTTGAATTTTCTGTTCATCGGGCGCAATTTGAAAGAAAAAGACATCGAGCGTGCCATTGAACTGACACGCACTAAATATTGCCCGGCCTGGGCGATGTTGAAAGACGTGGTTGAAATTACCTATGCTTACGAGATTCGTGAAAACAAATAAAAGGAGGTTCTGTTATGGCAATTTTAAAAAAACGTGATCAAAAAGCCATTGCCAAAGAATTTGAAAAACTGGTGGAACCCGTGAAGATCGTCTATTTCACGCAGGAGATGGAATGCCAATTTTGCGAGCAAACCCATGAACTCCTGCAAGAAGTGACTGAACTTTCCGACAAACTCAGTCTGGAAGTCCATGATTTTGTGAAAGATAAGGACAAAGCCTTGCAGTATCGCATTGATAAAATTCCGGCCACGATTATTGAAGGAAAAAAGGATCATGGCATCCGCTTTTTTGGCGTACCCTCGGGCTATGAATTTTCGACGCTGTTAGGAAGCATGATCGAGGTTTCTACCGGGGAATCCGGACTTTCCGAGAAAACGAAATCCCTGATCGCAAAGATTAACACGCCTGTTCATATCCAGGTCTTTGTAACCCCCACCTGACCCTATTGCCCGGGTGCCGTCAGTTTGGCGCACAAATTAGCCTTAGCAAGCGATGCGATTCAGGGCGATATGGTCGAAGCGATTGAATTCCCGCAGTTAGCCGCAAAATATGGCGTGATGGGCGTGCCAAAAACGATTATTAACGACGAAATCGAATTTGAAGGCGCGGTACCGGAAGAAATTTTCGTGTCGCACCTGATGAGCGCGTTAAGCAGCTAAGCCGGAGCGATTTCAGAAAAAACCAGGTTTTTTTCAAAAACCTGGTTTTTGTTTTCCTTTTGACTAATTTCCGGAACGATTTTTGACAATCCCGGCCAGGGCGTCCGGAAAATCTGAGGCGATCCCATCGACGCCATAATCAATCCAGCGCTGCATATCTTCGGCGGAATTAATGGTCCAGGGATGTACCAGATACCCACGTTGATGCGCTGCCTCAACTATATCTGCCAGAGTATAGACATAGTTGGGATGCAGGGCATCCGCGCCTACAGTTTCGGCCACTGCCCAGGGTTCGATGAGCCCTGCGGCGTACAAAATCCCGGTGTTGATGTCAGGATTATATTCTTTGATTTTTTTGAGGGAAGGATGATAAAAAGCAATGACGATCACTTTGTCAACCAAATCGTTCTGTTCAATCAGCCGCACCAGCTTTTTCTCAATGTCAGGATAAAGGATCGGACAGTTTTTGATTTCTATGGCAAAGGTCGTTCGCTCTTTAGCAAAATCAAACGCCTCTTGCAGCGTGGGGATGCGTTCACCGCGATACGCGTCAAATAGTTTCGCAGCGTCAAATTGTTTGAGCTCTTTGACGGTATAATCTTTAATATAGCCGCTGCCATTCGTGGTGCGTTCCAATTTGGGATCGTGCATGACGATTAATTCGCCATCTCTGGACATGTGAATATCAAGTTCTAGCATGTCAGCCCCGAATTCTAAGGCTTTTTGAAAGGAAGCCAGCGTATTTTCAGGAGCATGGCCTGCAGCCCCGCGATGGCCGATGACCCTAAACTTTTTTTGCTTTAATGACATGGATTGCATAGGTTCTCTTTTCAGAGCGATTCATCACAGGAATATACGATATCCGATGAAGTCAGCTCTAAATGCCTTTCATTGCTATAAATTATTATCCAAAACTTCTGCTTGTACTGCTCCGGGATAAAAGTTCTTACAAACTGATCTTGTCGGACAAGTCTGAGTTGTCCGAAGACTGAAAAACCGTTCCTTCCCGATAGGCTTGCCATACGGTTTCGAACCAGAACTCCTCCTGCGGAATCGGGCGGCGCGGTTTGAATTCGCTCTGGTACCGTCCGTTAGCGTCTAGCACCGTTTCTAACACCAATTCCCGAAATTTCGGAGCTTCCGGGAGGCATCTCCAGGTTCGTAGTTCGCCCTTCAGGGCGTTCTTCGCTGTTTCCGCTTGAGTAAAAATTGCCTGCCCCTGCTCATCGAGTATCAGGTAAGACCCGCGACTGCCGCCCCCGGCGTCCAGATACGTTTTAATCGCCTGCAAATACGCAGCATGTGCAATTACGAGCTGTCGGTTCGCCAGGGCTGCCGGCAGGTCTTTATAGCTGCTCACATATTGTTGATTAGTGCGGGTGATTTGCTGATAGGCAGCTTCCAGGGCGTCGCTGATCTTATCGAGTTTGCGAATATGGGCGGCGGTATTCGTCATCCGCTCCTGAAATTCCTGGCGAAAACCTGAGACGCTGGCATTTGTCGTTGAATTATGCAATAATTCCTCAATCAGCGTCAACATGTCCGTAACTTTCGATTCCGCCAGGGGCGCAAAGCGTTCAAACGAAGTGTGGCGTTCCTGATAACAGTGGGCGATTTTCTGCGCAGCCCGCAACGACCCGACCTGCCCGGAATTCAACGCGCTGCCCCCGGGACGATATACGCCGTGTGTACCGCTCACCTCGCCGATTGGAAATAAATGCGCGATATTCGATTCCCACCATAAGTCGCCTGACAGCCCGCCGTTGTTATGCTGAGCGCAGACCGCGATTTCCAGCGGTTCTGAGGTTAAATCAATGTCGTGCTGTTTGTACAGATCAACCGCCAGTGGGTTCATTCTCGCCAATCGCTCAATCGGCGTCCCGAAAAGCGCGTCGGAGCGTTGAAGATAGGTATAAGCTTCAGATTCCAGATCTTCAAAACGAAAGGGAGTCAAGTTTTCGCCTCTGAGATTCTCTCGAAAATCCATGAAAACCCGCCGCCCTTTTTGCACGGTTTCAATATAGACGAGCACGTCAATGAGCGAAGACCCGTAATTCGGAATCTTGCGCGGATCAAAAGGCCATTGATAGCCTTTCAGAAAAATCGCGGTTCCCAATTTTCCCATTGAGGGAAAGTATGCATTCAGGAATTCGCGTTCATCCTCGCCGGCCCGGTTTGTGCTGATATAGCGCGGAATCACCTGTTGATACGTACCAGATACGTTCCAACGAAATGTGGTCGAAGCCAGCCCGTATTGCGATTCGGTTAAATTGACCGCTTTCGCGCCGGCCTCTAGCGCCAGGCCAATTGCGCCCAGATGACATTCAGGATACACGGAAGTCTGGTACAATCCGCCCGGCCCGCCAACGCCAAACACTACATTTTCGGCCTGAAAAATGACCAGTCCGCGGCGCTCGGTCGCAAGCTGTGTTTTGTCCAGAGCGATCACGCCGAAAACCCTGCCATCTTCAACAATCAGGGCGATGACGTCATGTTGGTCAAAAATCGGAATCTCCCGGCGCGTGACTTCACGCAGCAGGCATTCGACCATCTGCTTCGAGGTCCAGGGACCGACCGAAGTCGCTCGCTGTAAGGGATCGTGATCGGTTTTGTAGCCCACATACGCGCCCAGATAATTGTGCGGAAAGGGTACGCCAATCGAAGTCAGGTGATAAAAACCTTCGAGCGAGCCAAGCGCTTCAATCAACGCCAGATCGCCGTGCATCGAGCCGCCATCGAACAAGGCTTTCGCCATTTCGTAGGGTGAATCCGGTTCAGGCCCGACCACTGACATTTTGTAATACGTTTGCTTGTCCGACCCGGTATTATACGACGTTCCGCCTTTAAGGTTTTCCGTCACAATCGCCAGATCGCGGTGCCCGTATTGGTCTAAGCGGTCGGCGCAATTAAGCGATGCCGCCCCTGATCCCACAATCAGTGTTGTCACCGAGATCACAGGCAGCGTTGTTCCATTGATGTGCAAACGGTGTTGTTCCATAGTGTTATTTCCCTATGTAAGCTGTAAGAAACCGGGTTTTTCAAAAAACTCGGTTTCTCGGTCTGGCTTCTTACAGGTATGCTTCGTGCAAAAAACCGGGTTTCTACAACATGTGATTTTTTACGACAGATAGGCTTCAATCTGCTGAACATGGTCAATAATCGCATGAGGTCCTGCTGAATGCGACCAGTGTATTGGCTCTGCCCGGCGAGATCGCAGCCAAAGGGTTTTACAATTCAGATCTCGTCCGCATTGAATATCCTCAGCACGACTGCTCATAACAATACTTTTTGCCAAAACCAGGTCAAAGGCATCGGTCGCTCGGAGAATAATATCGCGTTTCGACTGACGCAGCGGATACATGATTGCTTGTGGAGGAATTCCTAGTGAACAGAGATTCTTTTTCTCTTTTTCCTCAATAAAAATGAAAAGCTGAAATCCCTGGGAAACCAGGCGATTAAGTGAAAAAATTGCGGATTCCGAAACCTGCGAACTGTTTGAGGAACTGTTCAAATCTTCAATCAGGTCTGAGGCGTTGAGAAAAATCCCGCGGCCAGGCGCATGGGATGTCACATCTAGAATACGCTGAAGAAGTTGTGTGGTAGACATGTCTTCTACTAACTGCGCCAGATGAATACGACCGCCATAACGTTCTACCACCTCGCGCTCAACGCATTCTTTACCATGCTCCGGCGAGTTCACATGAATCTGCGGTCGAAGGATTTCTAATAATTTTATGGGCGTCAGTTCGTCAAAAATCGTAATATAATCCGTACACGCTAAGGCCGCCAGCATTCCGGCGCGATGCTGCTGCGGGCAGATCGGGCGATATTTGCCTTTATAACGCTTGATGCTGCTATCGCTGTTCAGCCCGACAATCAGCACATCTCCCAGGGATTTCGCTTCTTCAAGCATGGTCACATGTCCGATATGCAGCAGATCGAAACTGCCGTTCGTGGTAACAATTGTCTTCCCCTGCTGTTTTAACTTTTTGGCAAGCGACGATAGTTTGTTACGCGGCACGATTTTCTCAAATGAAGAGGTTTTCATGTCATTATAAATCTGCCCGGCCATAAATGGCCGGTCTCAAATCTGAAGCCTGCAACGCACAGGCAGAAGCCCGCTCCTGAATTCCAGAGATCGCTTCTGCCTGTGCGTTGCAGGCAGACAGGTCAGCGTGTTTTTGTTTTGAGACTGGCGATTGATCAGGAGGATTTTACAGGTTTCGGACGAAGCCGGAGGATTTCTCCCCGAACTCCTCCATCATGCGAGGTGACCATAACCGTAGCACCGGTTTCTTCGTAATTGCCGAAATCCTGCAAGTCAATATTCTGTTCAAGAATATGATGCCGTGAAGCACATTCCTGCGAACAGAACCCATATCCGGTCGGAAACGTCGCGGCCGGAATGGTTTTGGGATTAAGAATGCGTCGTTCAACGTAAAACCCGTTACGCGCATCAAACACTTTTTTACACTCATAACATTTGATTTTCATACAAAACATCTCTATAATACAGTACGCAATACAACTCAACGCCTCTGCTCAGGCATGATGAGGGTCGAGTTCATTGGGTACTCAATATTCCATGATAAAATAGTCGTGAGCAAAATATTTTTTTTGCTTTACATACCCAATCATGCCATGTATAAAAACAAGGAAGGACGTGCAATATATTTTTACCGCAAAAAACGAGATTTGTTGAAAAATTATTTTCAAAAGTGAGGTGTGATTATGGAATACAAAGACGTTGTTGTCGCCAAAGTCGAAGAGATTCAACCGGGAGAGATGAAACAGGTTTCGGTTGAGGACGGAGAAATTTTACTCGTGAACAGAGATGGACAGATTTCAGCCCTGGGAACATATTGTACCCATTACGGCGCGGAATTAGTCAACGGGACCTTAGTCGGCGAGACCATTGTATGCCCCTGGCATCAAGCCTGTTTTTGCGCCAAAAGCGGCGACCTCAAGGAGCCGCCGGCCTTGAATGCGCTGCCGAGCTATGAGGTGACGATTCAGGGCGATGACATTGTGGTCAAACTCCCGGAAAAACTGAAAAAAAGCCGGATTCCTGACATGACTTCCTATAACCCGCAGAACGATGCTCGTACCTTCGTGATTATCGGCGCAGGAGCGGCTGGCAACGCCGCAGCCCAGACCTTACGGGAAGACGGATTTCAAGGACGGATTGTCATGATTTCGCATGAACCGCATCTGCCTTATGATCGTCCGAATTTGACGAAAGCCTATCTTCAGGGAGAAGCTCCGAAAGAATGGATGCCTTTGCGCTCTGAAAAATTCTACCAAAATCGCGGCATTGAATTGATGTTGGCAAAAACCGTGATCAACGTTGATATAACGACCAAAACGATCACCTTCCAGGATCAGGATACCTTGCGATATGATAAAGTGCTGCTCGCAACCGGAGGCATTCCTCGAAAATTGGACGTTCCCGGCGCAGACTTGCCCAATGTTGTGACTTTACGCAGTTTAGATGATACGGATGCGTTGATTCACGATTGCGAACATGCCGCGCGCATTACCGTGATTGGCGCAAGCTTCATCGGCCTGGAATCGGCCTTCAGCCTTAAACAGCGTGGACTCGACGTGACGGTCGCGGCTCCTGAAAAAGTTCCCTTTGCTTCGATTTTCGGCGAAGAAATTGGCGCAATGCTTCAACAGTCTTATGCTGCACAGGGAATTCATTTTCAACTTGGCAATGCAATTGAAGCCATTGAGGGCGAGAATTACGCCCGGGCAGTGGCGTTAAAAAACGGCGAACGGATTGAAGCAGATCTGTTTCTGTTAGGCGTGGGCGTCACCCCGAATACCGGCTACTTGCAAGGGCTTGACGTGCAGCCTGATGGCAGCGTGCAGGTTGATGAATATTTTCAGGCTGCAGCCGATGTGTATGCGGCCGGCGATATTGCCCGCTTTCCTGATTGGCGCTCCAACGACGGCATTCGCATTGAACACTGGCGCACCGCCCAACAACAGGGACGCGATGCCGCGCACAATATGGCCGGCAAACAGGTTGCAAATCAGAGCGTGCCTTTTTTCTGGTCAAAACAGACCGATTTTAATATCCGCTACGTGGGACATGTCAAAGATTGGGAGGAGGTTATCATTGACGGCGATACGGCGTCCAAAAAATTTCTGGCCTTTTATATCAAACATGGCAAAGTTTATGCCGTCGCTGGGGCCAAACGGGATCAGGAAATGGCGGCTATCCATGAACTGATGCGATTGAACAAGATGCCTTCGCCAGAGGAATTGCGCAGAAAATCACTCAAGATGTTGGATCTTGTAAAATAATTTCCGGGGTTCTCGTTGTGAATACAAAAACCGGGTTTCTTGAAGAAACCCGGTTTTTAGAAACTCCAAAACGTTTGATCAGGCACTTTATTTTGCGTTTCTCGCTTGACAAGACTGATTCATCTTTGTCGAAGTTTCAGATAACATCATTGTCATAGTTCGTAGTTCTCGCTTGAGCGAGTCCTTCCGCCTGAAGGCGGGACTACAAACGATCAATTGTATTGTATTGAAAAGGAGAACGGAATGAACGGAATACCCATCCTACACGTCGAAGGCGACTGCATTGCCCGCGCCTGGGAGAATTCGTTAATCGCGCTCTATGAAAACGGCTGCGACATCAAAACCCAATATGACAAACCGGACGATCCGCCCAGCAAAGACGCCACCATGATCATGACCATTCTCGATCCCCTCGCAGAACCGATGATTCATCGGGATTTCCCCGGCGGGCCGGAAGATTTGCAAGAATATGTGATGGAAGTCTGCGAGGGGATTAAAGATCATTTAGTGCGCGACCCGAATGACCCTGAGGATACGCGTTGGGAATACACCTATCACCAACGCCTGTTTGCCTACGAAGTGCCAACCTTTCAGCCCTTTGACCAGATTGAGCTGCTCTGTCAAAAACTGGCAGAAACGCCCTACACGCGCCGAGCGCAAGCCATCACCTGGAAAGTCTGGGAAGATAACACCTGTTACGACCCGGCATGCATGCAAAGTATTTGGGGCCGCATCACGGAAGAAGAGGGGCAGCAGGTGCTCAGCCTGAATGTCCGTTTTCGCTCGAACGACGCCTATAAAGCCGCCTTTATGAACATTTTCGCGCTGGTGCAGCTTCAAAAACGGATGGCAGCGCGTATTGCCGAATTGTCAGGTAAAGCGGTGAAACTCGGGCGCTATTGCCACATTGTGGATAGTTACCATCTCTACGGCTCGTATTTCGAGGAATTCGAACGCCGCTTCCTGAACTTGCTGAAAAAACGCAGCTTTGAAAAACGCACGATACGTTACGAAGATTGGCGCGACATGATGGAAGCCGCCCGCCCTGCCATCCTGGAAAAAGCCAAAAACATGGGACGCGACTGAGGTTGGTGAAAACGTGTTTACACACTAAAAAACCGAGTTTTTGAAAAACTCGGTTTTTGCTTGTTTTCTCTTACCTGTCAGAAGAAAGTATCTCCTGGAATGCCTGCCTTTTTTCCGGAGAATCAAGCAAGCGCTGCAGCAGGAAATCTTCATCAAGAATACCTATCATTGCGACCATGCCGCATCTCACATAAAAATTTCTGTAGCTTTTTCCCAGAACATTGTCACAGGAGACGACATGAACAATAAGACGCAGACGCCATTCTGTCAACGGGAAAATCAGAACGATTGATTTTTTGATTGACAACACCTTGAATTTGTATTGAATCGGAATTATATTTATAAGTCGAAACAAAGTTGCAGCGAGCGAAAAGAAATTTTGCTTTACTTTTTTACGGGAGAGACACTATGGCGGATGTGATTGATTATAAAATTTTTGGTGATGATATGCAGTTAGTGGAGATTGAATTAGACCCCGGCGAAGGGGTGCGAGCCGCGGTACAATTATCGAGCGCTGGCTGGCTGTCGAAGAGGAACTATTGGTTGATACCGGCTGCCTGGTGGCATTTTCGACAAGCGTAGATTATGATATTCAATTTCTCGGTGGATTCAAGAATGCCTTATTCGGCGGCGAAGGACTGTTTCTCGCTAAACTTACCGGTCCGGGGTGCGTCTATTTACAGAGCCTTCCCTTTTCACGTCTTGCCGACCGTATTTATGCCGCCTCACGTTTTTATGGTCATAAGGGCGAAATGCGAGGCATTGGCGCGGCGGTCATTGGCGGAGGACTTTTGGGAGGAGATCGTCAATGATGTATGCGCGTGCAAACGCGCTGTTTGTACCACACCCTGGCCTTGGAGGAGAGTATGAGCGCGTTAACGAGAGAACATCTGCAGCAAGAACTGCATCTGAAACAGCGGCAGCTCGATCTGATTATGGCGATTGATCGTGTGCGTGATACTATGCCTGAACCATCAGCCATGATGACGGCGCTGGTCAATGTGCTGACTGAGCAGTTACAGACAGATTTATGTTGTATCTGTTTAAGAGAGAGAGAAACCGGGGAACTTGCCTTAAAAGCGATTCATGATCGCCACAAACAGTTCGGACAGATTCGGGCTGATATATTTCAGAAAATAGAAGCGAAAATCGCGGCAAGCCCTGAGGTCTTGGTCCTAAAAAAGGATCAAGTGCCATTACAGTTACGGAAACTCCCTGACATTGGCGAGCAGGTCACAACGGCAGTCATCTCGATAGCCATGAAAAACAAACCTCTGGGGATGCTGGTCTTTGCCCGAATCGGAAAATCTTTTGAGGCTGATGACATCACCTTGATCAAGACCGCCGAAAGCCAAATTGATTCCGCCGTGATCCAAGCCTATGAATATTATACGCTCCAGCAGCGCAATAAAGAATTAGAAGTCATTTATCGTGTGGATAATATTCGCGATCAACACCTCGCGTTTGACACAATGTTAAACACGGTGCTTGCGGAACTCCAATGTGCGATTCAGGCCGAAGCCGGATTTATCATGCTCTATAATCAGTCGGAACAATTGCTGGAATTACGGGCGACCACCAGAAATGATCTTTTTCCGCTGACCCCGCATTACGACATTATTAATCGCGTGGCGACCGAATCACTGCAAAAAGCAAAGATGGTCTGGCAGCATGATCTGAGCGCGGAACTACGCTCAATCCTCTGCCTTCCTCTCATTTTAGAAAATAAAATTATCGGCGTGCTCGGAGTGATCAATCGTTATGGACGAAATACCTTTGATGTCGAAGATCGACGATTGCTCAATGCAATTGCCAGCCAGATGGATACGGCAATCTTCGAAAGCCTGGAACAGCGACACTTACGCGAGGTGCTTGGCAGAGCGGTTGACCCACAGGTAATGGCGCGTTTGCTCTCTTCCTCGGAATCTGATTTTCTCAATTGTGAACGTTCGGTGTTGAGCGTGTTGTATGCGGATATTCGGGAATCGACCGCGTTAGCAGAACAAACCGAGCCGGAGTTGTTGCTGGGGTTCATCAACGACTATTTAGGACGCATGACCGAAGTCATTCTGGCTTATGAAGGTACGCTCGATAAATTTGTCGGGGATGAAGTCATGGCCTTATTCGGTGCGCCGTTTCCCCAACCGGATCATGCATTACGAGCGATTCGGGTGGCGCTAAAAATGCAGCAGGCGCATGAAACGGTGATGAATACCTGGCAGCAACGCGGCGTGACTCGTTCTCCGATTGGAGTTGGAATTGCCACCGGAGAATTGATTGTCGGTGAAATCGGATGCCGAAAACGCACCGATTATACCGTAATCGGGCGTGCTGCGAATCTGGGAGCGCGACTCTGCGGTGTCGCCCAGGGCGGCGAAATCATTATCAGCCAGGCCACCTACGATCTGGTTACAGAAGATGTTGAAGTTGAACCGATTCACGGAGTCAAATTAAAGGGTGTACCCGAAGGCATGGTGATCTATTCCATCAAACGCCTGCTTCACGGTCTCAATTTTTAATATTCGATGCTCATGAACAACGTAAAATTAAGGGAAATCCGGATGTTAATCCTCTTGATATCCGGAATCTGTGGATGCACTCTTTATCAAACTTTTATGCCAGTGCCACCTTCCTTATCCGCTGGTGATTATGTTATTCTGGTGCACGGACTTGGGCGTACCTGGCGTTCAATGAAAGCCACTCAGCGGTTTTTTGTGCAACAGGGCTATCAGGTGATCAATCTGAAATATCCGTCAACCAAATATTCGCTTGAGACGCTCAGTCAGGAATTTCTGCGGCCTGTGATTCGCGAACAGTGCACTGACCAAACCAAAAAGATTCATTTTGTGACTCACTCAATGGGAGGCATTCTGGTACGCTATTACCTCCATACTGAAAAACCTGAGAATCTCGGACGAGTCGTCATGCTGGCGCCTCCCAATCAGGGCAGCGAGGTCGTAGATTGGGAACGGCACTGGTGGGTTTTCAGGCGAATCTTAGGCCCGTCCGGTCAACAATTGGGCACAGATGCTGATAGTCTTCCTTTACGTTTAGGGCCGGTGAACTTTGAATTAGGCGTCATTGCCGGGAATCGCAGTATTGAGCCTTTCCACTCTCTCATGATCCATGGACCGGACGATGGCAAGGTTGCAGTTGAACGCACCAGGGTCGCTGGAATGCAAGATTTTCTGGTGCTGCCTCATACTCATACGTTTCTCATGCAAAAACGCGACGTGTTAGAACATACTGAACATTTCCTGCGTACAGGCAGGTTTCGAAAAGAAAAAGGATGCTAAAAGAATACAAACAAGTGCGTCAAATTCAAGGCGAAGATAAACGCCGCTGGTTCGCCAATCATTATTTTGACTTAATCCTCTGGTACGATTCTGAAGATCAAATTGCCGGCTTTCAATTATGTTACGATATCACCCGTCGTCATCGCGCTCTGACCTGGTATCGCGAACGCGGCTACACGCATAATCGAGTTGATGATGGCGAAAGTCGCCCTGGCAAAATGAAGGCATCCCCCATTCTTATACCTGACGGGGTTTTTGACTATTCCACAGTTGCTGAACAATTCCAGCATGCCAGTCGCTGCATCGCTCCGGAAATTGCTGCGTTTGTTTACAATAAAATCTTACAGTATGCAAGTGCCCATCAGGATGAAATCCTATTGTCGCAGAAAAAATAACTCATGTTACGCAGCTCCCCTCTTGTTCCCCAGGACTGTTACGTTCTAAAAAATTCGGAATGCCAAAGCTCTGCTTTCGCGGCCAAAGCAGAGCTTTGGCATTCCGAAGATCTATAAAATGTTCGTCACAATGAGGTCTCAGAACAGATTGCAGCATACTGCTCTCCCGGGGTAACGGCATTATTGTGTGTGACCTTTTTTCCCGATGGTTTTAACAGCGAAAGTAAGGCCGGAAGTACAATCAGCGAGCTCAAAGCAGTGGTGAACATTGAGAGCGCAGTAATCCAGCCGACATTGGCGAGTACCTGATATTCCGAAAAAAACAGTACCAGAAACCCCAGACCAACTGCAACGGCGTTCGATAAAATCGGACGTGCGGTTTCTGCGACAGCCTGAATAATAGCCTCGTCGTACGTCTGCGCTTGACCGAATAACAGACGAAACCGGGAGAAATAGTGAATGGCGTAATCAATGCCCACGCCCATGCCCACCGCCCCAAGAATTGACGTGCCAATGTTTAAGGCGATGCCGGTCAGCCACATCACGGCAAAATTGAGTAATACCGCAATAAAGACCGGCATTGAGGTAATGAAACCGGCCACAAAGGAGCGAAAGATTAATGACATAAGCAGCAAAATCGCGACCAATACGGTCAGTAAGCTGTAAATTTGACTTTTAATAATCAAATCCTGCATCACAAAGCGAATATAATGATTGGAATAGCGCACATTCACGTCGTCAGGAAAATGCGCGTCAATATAGGGGGTGAGCTGCGCGAGCAAGCGCGTGAGGCGTTGGCTGCTCATATCTCTTAAGCGTACGGTAATCCGGGTACGTTGATAATTGTTATCTACATATTCATCGGTCATATCGCCGCCCCCCATTTCATAGAGCAGCAAGAACTGCGCAACCTGCTCAAATCCGCTGACCTGCTCGGTTTTTTCAACCAGGAGATCCTGACCGTCACGAGTTTCATAGGTGCTGTATATGACGGTTTCAACCTCTTCGGGCAGACGATCAAAATCAGGATCATTGTTATGTAACGTATAATTAATCCGCTTAAGTAAATCGGCGAGGGACAACGAATAACTGGCCAGTTCCTGTTGTTCGCAAAACTGCTGCAAGTTTTGAATCGCCTTCAGAATACGCGGTTGTTTGATGATATCCGGCTCCTGACCTTCGAGAATAATATCCAGGCTGGTGATGCCGCCCAACGCATTTTGAATATATTCTGTAGCCTGGCGGAACGGATTCTGAGGTTTAAAATAGCGTACTTCATCAGATTCTACCTGCACATGCAGCATTCCCAGAAAGGAAAGCAGCAGAAGACTCAATGCAGCACTGACAATCAGAACTCTGTGTTTGACCGTCATGAGTCCGATTTTTTCCGCAATACCATGAAAGGTTGATGCTTGCGATGCAGAAGCCTTCAGCCTTTGTTGTCCGGTTCGAATCTTCGTGGAGCGGTAGAAAGAAGTTAGTACCGGAATAAACCAGAGGGAGAACACCATGGCGACCATGACGCCAAAAGCCAGATACAGCCCCATGTTTCGGATCGATACGCCCGGTGCACTGAGTAAAGAGATAAAGCCCAGGGCGGTAGTGACAGAGGTTAAGATAACTGGTAAAGTGAGGATGCGCATGGCAGCGGTCAGTGCGTCTATTTTGGAATACCCTTTGCGCAAAAACCCGAAGAACTCATTCATAATGTGGACGCCATCGGCGCAGCCAATTGCGATTAGCATGATTGGAATGACCGTTTCAACAATAGTTAACGGAGAATGCACGACTCCTTTCAGCCCCAATGTCCAGACGATGCTGAAAAGCGTGACCAGAATCGGCATCAACATGCCGTACACACTGCGCAGCAAAAAGAATAACAACAGCATCACGACTATGACGGTCAGCGGAAAAAGCTGGCGCATGTCCTTTTGCATATATTCCGAAATATAGGCTTTGAGCATCGGGGTTCCGGAGAGCGCGATGGTCGCCTGTGGATAACGCGCCTTCAGTTCGTTGATTTTAGCGATCACCTTTGCTTTCAGGGCCGCAATCTGCTGGTCCTGCATTGATACCTCTGTGGGCGTTCCGGCAATAATGACCGCACTGCGCTCATTTGCGCTCACCAACTTACCATGAAAAAGCGGATTCGTACGTACCCGTGCGCGAATATCTTGCAACTGCGCAGCGTTAAGGATGTCAATCTCCTCGGACGAAATGAGCGGTTCAATGACTAACTCATCTTCCACCCCTTGCATATCATCAATATTAGTCAAGCTGGTGACATCATCAGGATCAATTTCATCCAGGTCTTCAAAAAACGTTGTGAGCTCGTGAATCAGTTTGAGGTTGTCGCGCGTATAAATCGTCTCTTGAGAACTAATTCCCACCACAATTTGATCCGTGGCGCCAAACACCGTCTCCATTTCCTTCCAGTACAGATAATCGGGATGATCTTCGGCAAGTAAAGAAGATACCCCAGCGTCACGAGTGAGGTTTTTGATATGGAATCCAAATCCAACAGTGATTCCTGTTAATATCAATAAAATCAACATCCTATATTGTAAAAGTCTTGACATAGTGCTTGTTTACCTTTATAGTTTGATAGTCAAACTATAAAGGTAAAAAAATAAGATCCACTCGCGAATGAGTTAGACTACAAAAAAAGAGTCTTTATTCTGTTGCAGCCATCCAAAACAACGCCCTGCTTACAACTCCTCACCGGCCTGCAAATATTTATCTATCAATTGTTCTCCAACCTGTAAAAATCGTTTCAAAAATTCGATATGGTCGGGATTTTCACGTTCAAATTCCTCAAACAACTCGGCATGGAGTTTCAGGTGAAACATCTCATGGCCGTGATACGCCATTTGCCCTTTTACAGTCAAACGCAACAACACGTCTTTATTGTTTTCGCCACCCTTCAATTTACTGACATACCCGCGTTTTGCCAGTTTTGTGACTACTGGGGAAATCGTGCCTTTTGTCACGCCAAGCTGTTCGGCTAACTGCGTAACATTCATGTCAGGATGATTGCCGATAGCAGCAATCGTATGAATTTCCTGCTGATAAAAGCTTTCTCCTATTCCGAAATCTTTCGGTATTTTTTCAAGGGTGTGAAATTTGTGCACCACCCGAAGCAGCGAGTCCATCACTTGCATGTATTGTTGTTGCCGTTCCATGTGTGCATCTATTGTTTGATACCAAAACGATGTCAAGAAAAAAATTGCAACATGAACAATTTCCATACTCTGGAATAATCCTGCTCTTGACTTTCAGAAAATTAAGTATAATAATTACATAAGAACATTAAATAGGTATAAATACTATTTCTTAATCACTCCCGCGTTTCTGCCTCCCCCTCTCTTTTGAGGAAAGGTCAGAGATAAGGCAAGAGGGGATTTATTATGCGAACACAGCAAACTGAGAGACGACGTGTACGGACGGTTTTGCTGGCAGGGGTTCTGGCATTTCTGTGCTTCGGAATAATAGACCTGCCAACAGTAAGATTCAGAAGTTCAAACGTCTTTTATACGGATACAATGAAGGAGACAACCATGATGAAAATCGCACACGCAGCAACTGTCGCTGAAAAAGTCAGACCGCCAATTGATCTGGCGGCACCGGCCCATACGCAAACAGCAACGTTTGCCCTGGGCTGATTCTGGGGACCAGATGCCCAGTTCGGGAGCATCAAGGGAGTCGTACGCACTCGCGTCGGCTACGCTGGCGGAACCAAGGTGAACCCAACCTATCATGACTTAGGAGATCACTCGGAAACGATTCAAATTGATTATGATCCGACCCAGATCGGCTATGGAGATCTATTGGATGTATTTTGGGAGAGCCACAATCCGACGTATCCATCGTGGTCGCGCCAGTATATGTCAGCGATCTTTTATCATAACGAAGAACAGCAGCAACTCGCGCAAGACTCAAAAGCGCGCCAAGAAGCGAAACACGGGGTAAAGATCCATACGGAGCTTGCCGCGTACACGCGGTTTTATCTGGCGGAAGACTATCACCAGAAATATGTGCTGCAGAATAAGTCGGAGTTTATGCGGGAATTCAAGGCCATGTACCCGGACATGAGCGATTTTATCAATTCAACTGCCGCTGCGCGGGTGAACGGGTATTTGGCCGGGGGCGGATCGGCTGAACTGCTGCAGGAAGAAGGTGAGCAGCTGGGTTTATCGCCGGGATTACAGCAAAAACTGCGGCAACGGTTTTAATCCTTTTTAATTCAAGAGTCCACCTGTCGAGGTGGACTCTCTCGAAGCACTCGCTCAAGCGCGAACTACGACTTATTCCTCGTCTTCGATGCGATCTTTACGTTGGAATTCTGCCTGAATTCGATTCAAAAACTCCTGATCTTGAATAACATCCGCACCGGTCAGCGCAAGTGCGCCAACGGCTTTGACCATGCTGTCATACGCAAAGGGCGTTTTGCTGGCCGCGGCAAACTCTCTGGTATGGCCGACCAGCGGTGCTTCTGAGATCGCAAAATACGGATGAATCGCCGGGCAGACATGGCTGACATTGCCAATATCTACAGACCCAAAGGTTTTGCGAGACTCATGCAATTTTTCCACCCCCATGGCGTGCAGGTGTTTGGCGTACCCCTCCATTAAGGTTTCATTCGTAACCAAATCATCATAGGACGCTTCATAATTCGTGATTTCCAGTTCCGTTCCGGCCGCCAGCGAGGCCCCGCGCGCGCAATTCTTGACCTTTTCGACCAGTTCGGCTCGATACGCTGTCGTGGCTGCTCGCACGTAAAACTGCGCTATCGCCAATTCCGGGACAACATTGGCGGCTTTCCCCCCTTCGACAATAATACCGTGAATGCGAGCTGTGGGCTTAATATGCTCGCGTAAGGCATTGATATTGTTAAAGGTATTGATGCAGGCGTCCAACGCATTAATCCCTTTTTCCGGAGAAGCCGCTGCATGGGCGGTCCGACCTTTATAAGTAAATTGAATCGCTTCCAGGGCCAGCGATCGTCCGCTTCTGCTATGTTTGTCAGCAGGATGGACCATCATAGCCACATCCACGTCGTTAAACACGCCTTGCTGAGCCATTGGGACTTTCGCGCCGCTGGTTTCTTCGGCCGGCGTGCCGATCACAATCACTTTCCCGCCGATCTCTGGCAGCAATTTACTGAGCACAATGCCCGCGCCGGTGCTGGTAGTGCCTAAAATATTATGACCACAGCCATGTCCGATGTCCGGCAGAGCGTCATATTCCGCCAGAAAGGCCACGGTAGGGCCGGGTTTGCCGTCGGATTTTTCGGCCCGGAAGGCGGTCGCCATGCCCATATATCCTTCTTCTACTGAAAAGCCGTGTTTCTTGAGCAATTCCACGTGCGCCCGGGCAGATTGAAATTCCTGATACCCTAATTCCGGATTTTCGTGGATAAATTCGCTCAACGCAATCAATTCCGGTTTCACCTCTTCAATATAGGCTTTTACCCGTTCAATCATCTTCTACCTCCCATCCTGGAAGATCCTGCCTGCGAATGGCTTGTCCCAGGCGTGCATTTACGATCTGAGATTTCTGGACTGCAAGCTCGCCGTTTACGACGACCGCGTGAATCCCTGCCGGTGGAATCGTCGGCGCTTCAAAAGTCGCTCCGTCCAAAATTGTATCAGGGTCAAAGATCACCAGATCCGCATCCCAGCCCACTTTGATGTGTCCTTTGCGCTGATCCAGTTTCAACCGTCGCGCCGGTTTCAGGGTCATTTTTTCTAAGGCTTTGAGCAAAGGGAATTCCTGGCGTTCACGCACATAACGCCCTAACACACGCGGAAACGTTCCGGCCGCGCGCGGATGGCCGCTGCCTTTGCGTAATACGCCATCGCTTGCCACAGAAACAAACGGCGCTTTTAAGGCTTCAATTACTTCTTCTTCATTCATCACAAAGGCCACTGCCAGCATATTCGGGTACTCTTTACGAGCTTTGTGAAATAATTCTTCGTCACAATATTGCCCTTTAAAAGGGTCTTCGGTCAATAAAATGCTGTTATAGGAAGTGTTCCAACGCTCGAAACAGCCTTCATCAAACACCGCAGAACCGATAAACGTACAAAAAGCATGATAGGGGTAGCAATCGGCCTCCACATCCACTCCGGCGTCAATCGCCCCCTGAATGATGTCGAGAGATTCCGCCATGTAGCCCATCGCCGTACAACTCCCCAAATGTGAAATTTGCATGGGCTGGCCTGTGATTTTAGAAATCTCAATCATTTCACGGATGGAATCAAGGCCGCCAGCCGCATCGCTGCGATAATGCGCGGAAAGTAAAACCCGTCGATCCGCTGCAGCTTGACAGACCTGGATCGTTTCATTCAGTTCGATTCCAGGATCATATTCGAAGCCGAAAGAAATGCCGATGACTCCATCATCAAGCGCGCTTCTGACATACTGCTGCATCTGCTCAATTTGGGATTGCGTCGCTTGATCATAAGATGTTGGCACACCGACATACTGACGCAGGGAATTATGTCCAACATAAAGCAGATAATTAACCGGCGCGCCGTACTGATCAAGAAAAGCCAGAAATTCTTTGGCCGGCTGCCGATTTTTACCGCAATTGCCGCCAACGCAGGTAGTCACCCCCATAAGCAGCATTTTATTGGCAATATCGTAATCATCGCCATCAGCGCTTTCGCCCAACACTTCTTCGTGCATGTGAATATCGAGAAATCCCGGCGACAGCACCTGTCCTTGCGCATCCAGTTCTTTTTTGGCTGAAGCGCTGATGGTTCCGAGTTCGGCTATCTTTCCTTGCTGAATGCCAAGATCGCAGGCAACGAACCTCCATTGTTCAAAATCTACCACTCGCGCATTGACGATTTTGAGATCATACATCTTTAGTTATCCATCAACCCGCGAAACACGCCAAACACGCGAAAACTATCCGGAAAAAATCTTTACATGCTGAGCGGATTTCGCAGGCAATTTCCAGCTTGATGTTTAAAACGGGCCGTAATTGATCGCCGTCGCGATCAACATGGCAACTGCGCCGATACCGAGCCAGAGCGACATAAGAGGCCACAAAAAGCGCGTCCATTGGTCATAATTAATATTAGCGATTGATAAACTTGCCATCAATACGCCGGAGGTCGGAATAATGGAGTTAGTAAAACCATCTCCCAACTGATAGGCTAACACAGCCACCTGCCGATTAAGTCCGATAACATCGGACAGCGGAGCCATAATCGGCATCGTGGCTGCGGCCTGCCCGCTGCCGGAGGGCACAAAGAAATTAATGACGACCTGAACCACGTACATACCAAGTGCGGAAATCGCACCGGGTAAGGTTTGAATCATTCCGGCCAGGCCATTGATGATCGAATCAATAATAAACGCGTCTTCCATGACCACCAGGATGGTTCGAGCGATTCCTACAACCAGGGCGCCAAAAGTAATCCCTCGCGCGCCTTCCACAAATTTTTCAGCAATCTTGCTCGGGCCGAATTTACCCAAAAATCCTCCGATAATCCCCATAATCAAAAAGGTGGCCGCAATTTCCGTAATATACCAACCAGCTTTGAATACACCTATAATAATGGCAATCAGGCCGACCGCCACAGTCAAAAGCACTAACAGGTGCTGAGTTTTGAATTCCGGCAGGTGATCCAGGTTGATGGCTTTATCTTTTTCAGCAAGCTCTAATTCATAGACAACGCTTTGAGTCGGATCTTGCTGCACTTTATGGGCATAGCGCAGCAGAAAAAGCGAAGTGACGGCCAACATGATGATTAACAATACAAGACGAAAGACAAGGCCGGAAAATAAGGGCAATTCGGCAATGCCTTGAGCCACGCCTACGGTAAACGGATTCATGGCCCCAGAGGTAAAGCCGCAGGCCGCCCCTAACGTCACCATCGCCATCCCGACGATGGCATCAAATCCAAGGGCGCGCGCAAGCGCGATGCCAATCGGCACAAACACAATTGCTTCCTCTGCCATACCGAACGTCGCGCCTCCAAGCGAAAAGAGGGCTAAAAACACCGGAATAATGATTTTCTCCTGTCCCTGAATCTTTTTGATAATTCTCCCAATTCCGGCATCAATCGCCCCGGTAGCCGTGATAATCTGGAAGGAACCGCCCACGATAAAGATAAAGAAAATGATCGCCTGCGCCTCTTTCATCCCTTTCGGGACTGAGGTAAACAAACGAAAAAAGGTGGTCGGATTACTGTCCACCTGACGAAAAGATTGCGGATCAACCACATTACGTCCGGTATGCTCATCCTTTACCCGGTCGAATTGTCCGGCCGGAATAATATAAGAAGCGAGCGCAACGACAATCACGACCAGAAATAATACGACATAGGTATGCGGAACTCTGCTTCTTTTCTTGATCGGTTTCTCCTGAGCCATACAATCTCTCCTCCTGAATAGGGATCTACAAATGCTTCACCTGATTGGTCAACTCTCTCCTATTTTCCCGTAAACGAGACAACAGAAAAAACTTTTCAAGATGACCACCTGTAAAATGTTATAGATCGCAAGAACTTATGTAGAATGGATGCCGTTTCCAGAGCGCATACCGGAAACGATCATCCGGTTTGGAAAGAAAAGTTATGAAGCTTTCACCATGCAAATCACAAAAGATTTTGTCAAGAAAAACGATTTTTGATTGATTTTTTTTATTTGATCCGTTGCTTTATTCAAATGTTATTGCCGTTCGTTCAGTAATTCTGAGATTAATTAGCTTGAAAATATGTCAGCGGCACACTATACTGGCGAGCGGGAATCGTCCCGAGTTTTTCAGGCCACTGCCCGGTAATCGCCGCGACAATCTTCCCGACATGCTCGTGACAGTTTTCAATAAAGAGCCGATAGCGGTTCTGATCGCCGCCTGCGGCGGTTCCGGCGACATACAGATCCGGCACATTGGTTTCCATCGTATCCAGGTCGTAATCCGGGATGCGCTCCGGGCCATCCAGGCGCACGCCGGCAAGCTCGAATAAGCGTAAATCCGCGCGAAAACCGGTGCAAATCAACACAAAATCTGTCTGGTGTATGATAGGTTTTCCCTCAATCCGAGTCTGGCCATCGGTCGGCGCAAGTACGACATGCTGAGGCGTAATTTCAACCGCGAGGCTTTGCGGGTAAAACTGAATGTTCCCTGTGCGAATCTGGGTTTTGAGGTCGGGCAGAATGCTGTTTTTCACAGATTTTTCATCAAAATCCGCCCGACGATAACTGATCGCCACCTGGCTGCCCGAACGCCAGCAGCGCAGCGCGGCTTCTACGGCCGAATTCCTGCCGCCGACCACCAACACCCGTTTACGAAAATAATAGTGCGGGTCCGTATAATAATGGCTGACGTGCGGCAAATCTTCCCCCGGAATGTCAAGGTAATTCGGAGCAGCCATATCGCCGGTCGCAATCACAATCTGCTGACAGCGATAGCATTGTTCCCCCTGCAAGGGCTGCGTGCGCAGTTCAAATCCATCTTGCAGACGTTCGATATGCACGACCGGTTCGTAGGTGTTCACTTGTAAATCCAATTGTTCCACCACTGCGCGTAAATAGGCGAGATATTCTTCGCCGGTCACACGCTGCTGGTGCAGATTTTGAATCGGGATTCCCGCAATCGCCAATCGTTCTGAGGTGCTAAAAAAACTGGTGTTCCTGGGCCACCAGGAGATGGTATAGCCGATCTGTCTGGCGTCAAAGTGCAGGTAGTTAACTCCGGCGCGTTTCAATGAAGCCGCCAGTTCCAATCCAATCGGGCCGGCACCGATAATGGCGACTTGCGTGGTTTCTGTCGGAAAATGTTCTTCATGAGTTCGCATACGATTTCCTCTCCAGTCCACTTCCAGCGGAAGGTTATCCCCAAAGTGGACGTCAGATGTCAATGTCATCTTTTCAGTCTGGCGATTGATCGTCAGGCTTCTTCATAATTCATATAGGGAGTTTGAATCAGCATGTCAACTCTCTTCTCTGAAAAAACTGGTTCGGCTGGCTACCAGCATGAACGCACGGATGGCCTGCATAGCCAACTCTTGGGATTGAGACCTTTTGCGGAGAGTATGTTCTCAATTTCACGTTTCTGAGGTAAAAAGTTCTTGACAAACCCCAAATTTGTCATCATGGTCAATTAAAGTCAGTCTTTTCAGAAAAGGAGGTGAGGCCAGGAGAGATAGTCAGCACGGATATTGTTTACAGTACATCATGACTTGTACAACTAAACACAAGGAGGAAAAGATCATGAAAAAAGTCTCTCTATTCTTAGCAATCTTTATGCTGTGTGCTTTATTCGTGAGCGGTTCTGTCAAAGCTGCGGTAGAGATTGAATTCTGGTCAACCGACAATGAGGAAGACCGGGTGGCCGTCTATGAACAGATAGCGGCCAGATTTATGGAACAGAACCCGGAAGTCACTATCAAAATTGTCCCGATTGAAGAAGGGGGAGTTTCGCAGCGGATTGCCACCGCCAAAGGCGCGGGCGACTTGCCTGATATCGTGCGCATGGGCGTTGAACGTGTGGCAGCATTTACCGCTGATGGCCTGTTAGACGAAGATGCTGCCACGGAAGTCATCAAAGGTGTTGGCGAAGATGATTTTCGTTCCAGTCCGCTGTTGATGGTGAAGAACCCGGAGACCGGAAAGTACGCGTCAGTCCCTTTTGATGGGTGGATTCAGGCGCTGTGGTATCGGACGGATATTTTCGACTCCCTGGGATTAGCTCCGCCGACAAGTTGGGATACAATTAACGCCGCATGCGATCAGCTCTCGGGCAAAGAAAATCTGCTTTACGCTCTGGCGTTGGGAACTGATCCGGGACAAAATTACGGCCATCAAATTTTTGAACAGGTGGCGATGTCCAACAATGCCTGGCCGTTTGATCCGAAAACCGGGGCAGTGTCATTTAATACGCCGGAAATGATCGCCGCGTTGGAATTCTACACCAGCTTGCAGCGCTGCGCTATGCCTGGTCCGCAATACTGGCGCGGAGCGCGTGAATCGTATGAGTTGGATCAATCAGGCATGATGTTCTATAGTACGTACATCATGGACGATCTGGTTGAGGGCTCCGGAATGGAAGGCGGCGGAATGGTGGAAATTGCGGTTGAAGATCTGGCGTTGAAAACCGGATTTGCCCCTATGATGGAAGGACCAAATGGCTCTGCTTCTTATGGTCAATTGGTGACGCTGAGTTTAATGGATGGGTGCGCCCCTGAGGCCAAAAAAGTTGTTGAATTTTTCTTGACAGAGGGCTACCAGGATATCCTGGCTCTGGCGCCATTCGGGAAAGTTCCGGTGTTGAAAAGTCAGGTAGAGGGATGGAAAAATCTCAGCCCGTTCTTTGAAAAATATTCAGCCGAAACGCTGGAACAAGTCGCCAACGGGTATGACACCATGGGACGCTGGATGTTTAACCCTGCTTACAACGCCGCTCAACGTGCGGTTATCGGCGATATTGAAGGACGCAACTTAATCCCGCAAGTCCTGAGCAATATCGCTCTGGAAGGCATTATGACTCCGGAATCCGGAGCAGCCTGGCTCCAGGAACAAGTAGAAGCCTTGCTCGCGGAACGAAGCAAATAAGCCGTCATAATATGTGTGGATATGCTCAAAACCGGGGATCTTGAAGAAACCCGGTTTTTCTGCCTGGTGTACCGCGGACAGCCTTGTCCGCCAAGAGTTCGGAGGACAAGGTTGCTCCGTCGGAACAGGTAGTTCCGAAGGAGGTAACCGAATGCGAATTCTATCCCAATTTCAAGGCAAAGGGGTTGAAGCTCGTGAAGCGCGCTTAGGTGTAACGTTGCTGTCGCCGACCGCATTGATCGTGTTTGGCCTGGTCATTTTCCCGGCGATCTTTAGTATCTGGGTCAGCTTTCACCAGGTGACCCTGGGCAATCTGGATGACGTGTTTAATGCTCAATTTGTCGGATTAGACAATTATCGAAAAGTCTTCACAGATTTTGCCTTTAAATATCAAAATTTCAAAGTCTGGGGGGCGGCCGTCACAAGTGTGATCTATTCCTTTAGTGCCACGATTTTAACGGTGGTACTGGGGTTAATCGCGGCCCTCCTGCTGAATCAGCCCTTTCGTGCGCGCGGCCTGGCGCGCTCCATCTTTTTATTTCCCTATGTTGCACCCATTGTCAGCGTTGCCTTTGTCTGGCGCTGGATTCTGGATCCACGCCCTTCCGGCGTGCTCAATCATCTCTTCTTGAAACTCGATCTGATCGCCATGCCCAAAGCCTATCTGGCGACGAGAGGACTGGCCCTCTTGCTGGTCATTATCTTTCAAGCCTGGCGTTATTTTCCCTTTGCCATGCTCATGATCCTGGCGCGGCTTCAAGCTATTGATAAAACGTTTTATGAAGCGGCTGAGGTTGACGGCGCCAACAGATGGCATCAGTTCCGACACATCACGCTGCCTGAATTACACTACATCTTAGGAGCAATCTTTCTTTTGCGATTAATCTGGACTTTTAACAAATTCGATGATATTTTTCTACTGACCGGCGGAGGGTTTGGTACAAAAGTGCTCCCGATCTTAACGTATGAATTTTGTTTTAAAATGTTTGATTTTGGTCGCGGCGCAGCCAGCGCCATGATTTTACTTGTCCTCTTAATTGTCTTTATGGGTTTCTACGTCAAATTTATCATGGGAAACGTCGAGGAGGGATAATTATGACGACCGAAAAACGCACACTTATCGAGCATTTGACTCTCTGGTTTACCTGGCGGCGTTTGATTTTTGCGCTGCTCATGACCTTCTTTCTCGTCAGCATTCTTTTCCCTTTTTATTGGATGGTCAGTTCGTCATTTAAGAGTTACCAGGAAATCGGCGGACGGACGCCGGTCTATATTCCGGCTAAACTGCGCCTGGACGCTTTTCGAGAACTTTTTGATCCTTCAAGTAAACAATTCCAAAATTTTCAAGTCAATATTATCAATACCCTGAAAGTCTCGATTCCAACTGCGCTCATCGCCGTGATCCTTTCGGTTTTCGGGGCGTATTCCGTTGCGCGCCTGTCGTTTATCGGCAAAGATTTTTTGTTAAACGGCATTTTATTAGTGTATATGTTTCCCGGGGTGTTGCTGATTATTCCCTTATTTGCGATGCTTTCCAAAATCGGCGTCCACCTCGGCTTCGTTGTTCAGGATAACCTGGGATTGCTTATCATTACGTATTTGGCCCAGACTCTACCTGTTGCGCTTTATATGTTAACGAACTACTTTCGGACCATTCCCGATGAAATTGAACAAGCCGCTCTCATTGACGGCTGTACGCGCTTGCAAGTTATCTGGCGCGTCACGATGCCGCTCGCGATTCCAGCCTTAGTCTCGGTTGGGATTTACACCTTTATGATCGCCTGGAATGAATTTTTATACGCACTGGTCTTTTTAAATTCCCGCGAACTCTTCACCATGCCGATCAAGATCAACACAATTTTTAACGATCCCACGCCGCGCCCGCATGTCGTCATGGCCGCTTCAACTATTATGACCATTCCGATTATTACGCTGTTCCTCATTATGCAGCGTTTTCTGGAAGAAGGTTTAACCGCTGGCGGGGTCAAAGGATGAATTTATCAACAAAAAAAGGGAACCACACTCGTTTACGAACCAAAATTCTACTGTCTGTGGGCCTGATCATTTTCGCTGTATTAGGGACAAGCACCTTTATGCATTTGCGTAATATGCGCAAAGATTATCTTCACGCCATCGAATGGCGAGCAGAGGCTCTGGTACAGGGGATACTGCACGACATTAACATCAAATTTCAGTACAGCCAATTTTATGACGTTGATATCCAAGGTCTTTTAGAAGGCCTGACAGTCCAATGTATCGATCTCTATGAAACCAATAAAGAAAAAGGGATTGCCCATCTTGCCGTCATTAACGAAGAGAGCATGATTGCGGCCCACAGTGAGGAAACTCTTTGGGATACGCCTGTTGAAAATCCGGACTTACGCGAGCACCTTCAACAGCGTTCCGTATTGACACTTCCGGGGCAGGATGCTTATCATACGCTCATTCCGATCATCGTCCAGGAGAACCGCTATCTCGGCACGATCGATATTGGCACCTCACGCTATGTGATTGATGAAAAAATCCGTGAGCTTCTCATGCAATCCCAGGGAATATTTCTGATTTCCCTCATTTTCGCGTTTTTTGCAATTACGTTTCTGGTTCATCTCTTTATTACCAGACCAATCAGACACATTGTCACAACGGGTGAGAAAATTGCGGTCGGGGAACTGCGTCAAATTGACAAGATCTCTCACAACTGGCGGCACAGTTCTCTCACCTCTTCTCAAGAAATAGAAGTACTAACAACAGCTTTTAATGAAATAATCGCCTATCTGCAAGAGATCGCTCAGGCGGCGAGCCGTATTGCCCACGGCGACTTACGCCAGACAATTACACCGCATTCAGAACACGATGTATTAGGATGCGCTTTTCAACGAATGGCCGCATACCTGAGTCGGATGGCTGCTGTTGCAACAGCAATTGCTCACGGCGACTTGCGCCAGGAAATTGACTTACAGTATGAACATGATATTCTCGGAAAAGCATTTTATGAAATGAAAACCCTGCGTGAAACAGTCGGCCACATCATTGAAGAAACGAAACGTATTCGTTATGCCGCTGACACCCTGGCTGACATCAGTATACAAATGGCGGCTGACGCGCGCCATACCTCTCAGCAAGTTCAATCAATCTCCGCAACCAGCCGCCAGGTCAGCCAGAACATGCATAGCGTTTCAGTTGCCACCCAGGAAATGTCAGCGAATATTCAAGCCATTTCTCACAATGTCGCGGATGTCGCGGATGTCACCTCACATGCCGTAGAAAGCTCGAAAATCGGCAACAGCAAGCTGAGCGATCTTGAAACCCGCTCTCAGGAAATCGGCGACATTACCAGGCTCATTACGACAATTACGACGCAAACCAATCTTCTGGCATTGAATGCCACTATCGAAGCGGCGCGAGCCGGCGATGCCGGCAAGGGGTTTACTATTGTTGCCCATGAAATCAAAGAGCTCTCTCAGCAAATCGCCAATGCTACTGAAGAAATCGGACGTAAAATTGAAGCCATGCAAATAAGTACATCAGGCGTAACAGAAGCGATTTCCGACATCTCTGACATTATTCTGCGCGTTGACAATATTTCCCATGAGATTTCAGCTTCTATCGAAGAGCAAAGCGCAACGACCAATCATATCTCTCAAGCAATTGAGGAGGCCTCGCAACGCAGCAGCGACGTGACTACTGCAATTCTCGACGTAGCGCAAATCTCGCAAAAGACGATGGAACGGGCTATCAGCCTCCAGGAAGCTTCTGAAGATTTGTCAGCCCTGGCCGATCAACTACAGCAGATTGTCGGAAAATTTCAAACATGAATTGGAATGGACCTTTCCTAGAGGGTGTTCTCGTTCAGGTGTGAGGTTTCGGAGAAATGGCAAGAATATGAAGAAGAAGGCAAGATAACCCCGGCATTATCGCCACAGCAAAAAGGAGAACGCTATGATGAACATTGACATGAAACGTTCAGTCACGAGGATAGTTATTGCTATGAGTCTTCTCATAGGAATCTGGGGGAACGTCAGGGTGGCCGACGCCTGCAACGTCATGGTGGTCAGTTCCTATCACGAATCCTTTCCCTATAATCTTGAAGTGAACGAAGGCATAGAAGAGGTGTTAGGAACAGAATGCACCTTGACCTATGTTTATCTTGACGTCTTGACAGATCCGCAGGGCGTTGAAACTAAAGCGCAAGAGGCCTTTCGTCAATATCAGGCAATGCACAGCCAGATGGTGTAATTGCCGTGGGAGACGGAGCTCAAGAGGCTTTTGTGGTGCCATATTTGCGCGAGAAGGTAAAGACACCAGTGATGTTTTGTGGAGTCTTCTTTCCAGAAACCTACAGCTATCCGGCCTCGAATGTCAGTGGCATCAAAGTACGCGCTCCCATCGAAGATGTTATTGTCTTCGTCCAACAAGCTGTTGAGGCCATGCGAGAAATTGGCTGCAACAGCAGAAGGATTAGCTGGTCAAGCTGAACAACTTCAACAGGCAATCGCCTTTTTTCATACTGACCATACCGACCCCGGCAGGCTTTCGACAGCAACAAGCATTCGGTCTGATGAGGTGAAGAATCTTGCCAATATCACTTCTCCGGCCCAGGACAAGGAGAACCCCATCACAGAGCAATGACGCGAATAGCCATCAGTTCGCAAAAAGCTTTAATGTCTTCATACAGGTGGGCGCCATAGCCGAGCACTGCATATTCATTATTCCAGACTTCAAGCAACCGTTCAATATCAGCATGCACCATGACAAAGGCATGCGGCCAAAATGGAATGCCGCACTCGTTTCGGCGGGCTTGTAGCTGCTCTGCGCTCGGTTCAAACACCGAACAACGCGCCAACACCATCTCGAATTCTCCATTGGTGCGTCCTAAGCGCGCTAAGATCCCTTGACCGGGTTTACACACCAGTTCCACCGATAAACCTCCGGCTCCTCCTTCGGTGGGGATGCCGTGTTCGGCGAATCTGGCCGGAACAAGATCGCCGGCAAGAGAGGGTGGACATGCGCCATCTCCGATAATCTTGACTTCTTTGGTGTTCTTATCAATGTGCTGGAGATCGCCGTAATATACCCGTTCAGAACTCAAATCGGTGAGCAGTTTGACTGTCAGGCACGTGTTAAAATCACTGAGGGTCGAGGTTCCTATGCCGTCATTCAAGATCATGCTCTGGGCGAAACATGTGGCGCTGTAATCATCAGCTAAACCCGGAAAGGACTGAATCGTATAAAAATCCCAGTCTTCTTGTGCGAGTATTTTTTTGATAGCCAGATACAGCCGGATCGATCGGTCCGCTGTTTCACCGCCAGGAATCGGTTCACTGAAATAGGGTTGAATCTGTTCTCTTGCCTTCAGCAGTTCCTCCCTGGTAATGGCTCTGGCGGTTTCTGCCAACGCTGTTGTATCTCGCGAGTCAATATCAACTCCGAACGTTTTCATCCATTGCGATGGATCCGCCACACCGCAAGTCTGCCCCATCCCTCTTCCGCCAAAGACTCCAAGCGTGCTCATATTCAAACTGTTTTTTATATAGCTGGCGCGGCAATAAGCGACAACTTTTTCGATCGTCTGAGAATCCTCAGCACTGCCATACACAAAACGGTGGGGAATGTTGACCTCTTTAAGCGCGCCATGCAGCACTAAGCCGCCAACAGGCCGCCAGCCTTGTGAACCGGGATGAGTCCAGACGACAATTCCCTTCCCGGTCAATGAAAAATCGCGCAGGGCCGCTATGATGTGTGAGGCCCACACCCAGGTTCCGGAAAAAAGCACGATCCCATCGAGATCATCCATTTTTTTGAGCCTGGCAAAACAGGCTTTGGCTTCCTGTTTCGACGCAATAATCACCTCGTGCTCAACGAGTTGGAGACCAGCATCCACCAACACTTGCTTTGACGAATTCACCACCTGTTCATCAATAAACGGTGTTCCCATTGGATCTTGCAGGCCATCCTTATGCACTCCATACACAATAAACGCAATTTCAGGCCTCATCACGACAATCCTCCTTTTGCACGCTGGCAAGGGATTCAAACATGATTGAATCCCTTGCATTACGCTCAACTTACCGCACGAGTGTTTTTCCATCCACTGGTTTGCCTTCCAGAAAATCAGCAATTTCATCAGCCGCGTCTTGAACTGATTTCGATCCTAATAACGCCCCCTGCACGGAGACTATCGCCTGCTGCACCAGTTCATCGTACCATTCCACCTGAGGAAGCGCCCTGGCCACAGCCGATTGTGCGCCAAATTGTTTCCAATAAGGGTATAATTTCAGGAGTTCCTCATCAGTATAAAGCTCCGTGAACAGAGGCAAGCTCCCGATTTCTAAGGCGCGTTCCTTATCCTTTTCCTTTGAAATCATGAACTCAATAAATTTCCAGGCCGCCTCTTTATTTTTACTCGTTTTGGGAATGGCAAATGCTTCCGGGAGCGTCAGCGTTGCCTGAAATTCGGGGGATTGAGCCGGCAGCCACGAGGCCACGCCTACCTGTCCCACGATGTTTGACTTTGTCGCATCATTGCCATAATTAAAGGTTCCCGGGGGGCCCTGGATGAAAAATGTGGTTGAACCTCGATAGAACAGATCCCCCACCGCTTCCTGCGATAAAGTGATGCTGGAAGGATGGGCCAGGGCGTGTGTGGTCAACATATCCACCATAAACTGTAAGGCATCTATGGCAGGGGACTGATTGATGGTAATTTTTCCCTCGGCATTGAAATAATCCCCTCCGAAACTGTAGAGATAAAAGGCGATAGAATTTGCCAAAGCCCAACCCTGTTCCCAATATTGGGCCGTAGGATATTCACAAACTCCTCGTTCTTTCAACATCTTTACCTGCGCTACCATCTCAGTCCAGGTTTTCGGCGGCGCATCAATTCCTGCCTGTTCGAGATGGGCGGTGTTGTAAAAGAAGAAGCGCGTATCGTTGTTCCATGGGATGCCCAGAACGTCGCCGCCTCGGGAAAATGTACTCACCAATCCTGGCAATAAGCTGTTGATATAGTCCTGATTGGCAAAACTGTTCAACGGTTCCACCCAATTAGCCGCCACGAATTTCGCCACCCAGCCATTGTCGAACTCGATCACATCATAGGATCCTCCCCCGGCAGCCAGATCTGTAAGCACTTTGTCAGCGACTTCATCCCAGGACATCTGGATCAGTTCCACCTGAATGCCAGTTTGTTGTTCGAATTCGGCAGTCTGTTGCTCCCAGATGCCCTTCAAATCCATTTCATGCCGGGGCATAATCACCATGATAGATTCTTGTGCGATCAGTGTACCCGGAACAATGAGACTCAAAGTTAGAAAGAGTATCGTCGTTACTTGTATCTGTTTCAACATTTTCATAGGTCAATCCTCCTTTGAAATAAACTACAAGGATTCCTCATAAGCAAGGATTTTTTATCCCTGGTTATGTGAAATTCCTGTAGTTTCATCATGCCGGGTGAACAACCCGTTCATGGATACTCCTTTGTTCAATCGTATACATGTGTGAACCTGTTTCGCATTTTTCAACCGGACTCCTGCATGCTTAGCCGAGCATACGCATCACCTCCAATCTCTCGAATGTTACCCCTTCACCGCACCAGCGGTAAGCCCCTGAACAATATACTTCTGAAAAAATAACGCTAACATCACTGGCGGGAGGCTGGCAATAACCCCCGCGGACGCCATAGCCACATAATCCACTCCAACCTTGCTGGAATACTCTGAAATTAAGACACTGATAGTTTTCGAGCGTAAGGTTGATGTCAGGATCAGAGCCGTAAAAAATTCATTCCAGGCGATGATAAAAGCAAAAATCCCGCTTGCTGCAAGGCCTGGGGTTGAAAGCGGCAGCACAATTCGGAAGATCACGCCAATCCGCGAACACCCGTCTATACGAGCCACCTCTTCCAGGTCTTTTGGCACGCTTTCAAAATATCCGCGCATCAGCCAGATCACTAAGGGTAAAATAAAGGAACAATTAGCGATAATTAAGGCTAAACGGGTATTCAAAAGATTCAGCCAGCGCATGATCATGTACAATGGAATCATTAAGGCAACGATGGGGAGGAATTGTGTTGCCAGAATCATTGAAAAGAAAACATTTTTTCCTCGAAATCTCATACGGGAAAAGGTATAAGCCGCAAGGGAACCCGCGATGAGACACACAAATGTTGATGTTCCTGCGACAATCAGGCTGTTGTAGACGCCATATTTTAAGTTCCGGTTCGCGCTGCTGGCAGAATCTCCTCCGAAGATTTCCCGATAATTTTGAAGATTGACCTGCTTCGGCAGCCAGCGTAACGGAACTGTTGTGAGATCGATCCGCTGGGAGATGCTGCTGATGATAAGCCAGGTATAGGGAGCCAGAATACACACGCATAATACAATCACCGCTGAATAAACGCATACTCTCTCGATTGTCTTTGCTCTCTTTTTCATAAGCGTTCCATCTGCTCACGCTTCGACATCTAAGCCTGATCGTAAGTTTTTCATATATAACATGGCTAAAAAACATGCCGTCAACGTCAGCAAGTAAGCTAAAGCCGACCCATACCCGAATTTAAGAAACTTAAAGGTATTTTGATAAATATGGTAGGTCAGCATTTTGGTCGCATCTGCCGGCCCGCCTTTGGTGATGATATAAATGAGATCGAATTCCTTGAGGGCCCAGATCGTTTTGATCACTACGGTTGCTGTGAACACAGGTTTCAGCATGGGCAAGGTGATGTTGAGAAAACTTTGCCGTCTGTTGGCCCCATCTACCCGGGCCGCCTCGTATAATGCTTTGGGAATTGATTGCAAGGCCGCCAGGAAAAGAATAACTGCGACCGGAGTTTCTTTCCAGATATTGGCGACAATCACCAGGTGCATGGCGGTGAGGGGTTCTCCAAGCCAAATCCGGTAGGAATCAATCAAACGAATCTGGACGAGTAAGGCGTTCATGGCGCCATAATTCGCGTCGAAAATCCATTTCCACATCATTCCATTGACAACATACGGGAGCGCCCAGGGTAAAATGATTAAGCCCCTGACAAAGCCGCGGCCGATAAATTGCTGCTGTAAAAGCAATGCGATTGCCAGCCCCAGGCTGACTTCGAAAACAACCGTGATCACAGCAAAGTACATTGTCCGTCCGAAAGCCGCCCAAAATGAAGAGGTTCTCAGAGCATCCCAGTAATTTGCCAGTCCGATAAAGACTCCGCTTTCCGGTTTTGTTAAGACCAGATCCGTAAAACTCAACACAAGCGCAGAGAGCATCGGAAAAATCAGGATACCGAGTACAATGGTCCCTGCCGGTGCGAGTAATATCGCCGCAAGTATTCCGGAATTTTCCAACATATTTCTGCGGCTCTTCGCGTGTGTCAACATAGGGTATCTCCTCTTCTAATCAGGGCATATCGCATATTCATTTTTCGAATCACACAAGATCAGATGATACCTCTGAATTCGTGAAACTTGTTCAACCGCAATTACGAATATTGAAATTTAATTGATAGTTTTGCGCGATAGGTGTCAAGCACAACCGCGGCAACGATGATAAAGCCGGTCACCATCTGGCGGGCAAAATCTCCCATGCCAATCAAAAGCAGCCCGTTATTGAGCACCCCCATGATACAGGCTCCGAGAAATGTGCCAATGAGCGACCCTTTTCCGCCGCTCATGCTCGTGCCGCCGATCACCACCGCGGCAATCGCATTCAGCTCAAATCCGACCCCCAGAATCGGACTGGCAATATTCAGGCGCAGCATATACATGATGGCCGCAATCCCGACAGTTGCGCCACAGATCACAAAAGCGATCACTTTATACAGCGCGGTATTGTGGCCTGATAAGCGCACGGCTTCTTCGTTGTTGCCAATGGCGTAAATCATGCGGCCAAACACCGAGCGGCTCAGGATAAAGCTGCCGATCATGACGAGCGCGAGGGCCATAAGAAAAATGACCGGAATACCGAGCACGGTCTTGGTGCCAAAACGGTTAAAGGCGGCCGGAAACATAAAAATCGTGCGCGAATCGCTGATTTGCAAAGCTGCGCCCCGCGCAATGTTGAGCATGCCCAGCGTCACGATAAAAGAATGAATTTTCCAGGTTTCCGCCACAAATCCGTTAAATAAGCCGCACAGCGCACTGACAACAATGCTGAACAGAATAGCGAGCACAATCGCCAGCCACACGGGGAGGGCCTCGGAGGCAATCGTTTTTCCGGCCACAATAGTCGCCAGAGCCAGCACCGAACCAACGGATAAGTCAATCCCTCCCAATAAAATCACAAAGGTCATGCCAACAGAAATCACGGTATTAATACTGATCTGTGTTAAAATGTTGGTAAAATTGAGCGGGGATGCGAATTTCGGCGCGGCAACCGCGAAAAAGATGCAAATCAGCACCAGGGCGACCCCAATACCGGCTTCTCGCACCAGGGCATACAAAATCCTTTTGGCGTTCATACCTTCATTCTCCTCTTTTCTCCATTTGTTTGAATATATTCTTTGTACGCGAGTGATAAAATGCGTTCCTGGTTAAACTCACTGCGAGGAACCTCCCCGGCAATTTTCCCATTCGAAAACACAAGAATGCGATGACAGATCCCCAATAATTCAGGTAAATCGGATGAGACAATAAGAATAGACTTTCCTATGGCTGCCAGTTTCCAGAGTAATAAATAGATCTCGTATTTTGCGCCCACATCAATCCCGCGCGTGGGTTCGTCGAAAATCAAAATGTCCGTGTTACGAAACAGCCATTTTGCGACCACGACTTTTTGCTGATTTCCGCCTGACAGGTTTCTGACCCATTGATTCACCGAAGGCGTTTTCACCGCCAAATCTTCCACTAACTTTTCCGAGACCCGTTTCTCTTCAGCACGTTGCAATAACCCGGATTTTGATACCTGAGCCAGATCCGTCAAGGTGATATTCACAAAGGTGGGCATGTCCAGAATCAAACCCTGCGTTTTCCGATCTTCAGTCAACAGACAAATGCCGCACCGCACCGCATCGCGCGGACTGGTAATCGTGACTTCCTGGCCGTCAACGAACACCGAACCGCCGTCTTTGGCATCCGCGCCAAAAATCGCGCGCATGGTCTCGGTTCTTCCTGATCCGACCAGGCCGGAAATTCCCAATAGTTCGCCTTTTTTCGCCACAAACGACAAACTATGCGGATTGCCTTTATAACGCAGTTCTTTCACTTCCAAAATGGTTTCCCGCGGCTCAATCTCGCTGTGAAACGGGTATTCCTCTTCCATTGATCGGCCGACCATCATGCGCACAATGTCCGGAATCGTCACCTCTGTGATCGTCTTTGTGTCAACCTTTGCGCCATTTCGTAAGACTGTAATCCGGTCGCCGATGTCAAACGTTTCTTGTAAGCGGTGCGAAATATAAATCACCGTGACCCCTTGCTGCTTGAGATTACGGATAATCGCAAACAAGGTCTCAATTTCTTTTGACGTCAACGTTGCCGTCGGCTCGTCCAGAATCAGCACTTTACTTGCGCTGGACAGCGCTTTGGCGATTTCAATCAATTGGAGCTGCGCGACTCCTAAAAGTTCTATCGGAGTTTTCGGGGAAATGTTTAAGCCCACGGCTTCCAGCAGCTTTTCAGTCTCGCTATACAGTTTTCGGAAATCCACAAACCCGGATTTGCGAGGCAGACGTTCAAAAAAGATGTTCTCTGCCACCGATAAATAGGACAGGAGGTTAAATTCCTGATACACCACGCGAATGCCTGCTTTAATGGCGTCAAGCGGGGAATGGGGGGCATAACTGGTGCCGGAGTAAAACATCTCGCCTTCATCAGGTTTATAAATGCCGCACAGCAGTTTAATCAGCGTGGATTTTCCGGCCCCATTCTCCCCGACGAGTACGTGCACTTCGCCCTGTTGAATGTCTAAATTGATGTCTTTCAGGGCCACAACGCCCGGAAAGGTTTTGGTAATCTGTCGTAATTCAAGGATATGATTGATTGCATTCATAACCATATTCTCATCTGCGGTTCTGAGCGTGAAAGAAAACAGGCAGTAGATCGGGGATCTACTGCCTGTTGAATGTGGTCCCCGTCCAATTTTACAGGTCTGCTTTCGTGATGAGCTTAATGGGGGTCGTTTGCCAGCCGGTCAGAGCTTCGCCATTCAGGATACGGAATCCGACTTTAATGGCATTGGCTGCCATTTCAGGGCCAAACTGATCGATGGTGGCCAGGATTTTTCCTTCTTTGATTAAGCCCTGAACTGCGCCGATATTATCAAAACCGACAATCAGAATTTCTCCGGTCTTACCGGCCGCGGCAATCGCTTTTTCCACGCCCAGGGCCATGGAATCATTGGCGCACATCACGCCCTGCACATCCGGAAAACTGGTCAGCAGATTCGTCATGACCGTATTGGCTTCTTCAGTTTCCCAGTGAGCTGTTCTGGAATCTAACAGAGTCAGTTCGTATTTTGCCACGGAACGCATAAACCCTTCTTTACGCTGTTTAGCGTTATCAGCCCCCGGGTTGCCTTCAAGAATGATCACTTTCGCGCCTTTGCCCAGGGTTTCGCCTAAATAGTCGCCGACCATTTCCGCGCCGGCCGCATTGTCCGGGCCGACAAACAGAAAATCTTCCGGCAGGCCGTTGTCAACAAGAGCTTTTTTATCCAGGGTCACATCAAAATTCACGACCACGATCCCGGCATCCACCGCTTTTTTCACAAAGGGCACTAAGCCCACGGAATCAGCCGGAGCCAGACAGATAATGTCCACCTGCTGCGTAATGAAGTTTTCGATCGCGCTGATCTGGGTATCAATATCCGTTTCCGAGTTCATGCCGACCGGAATCAGTTCAAACGTCCCGTCTTCAGCAGCAAATTTTCTGGCGCCCTCTTCCATGGTCTTGAAGAATTCATTCGCCAGCGATTTCATCACCAACCCAACGACCGGTTTCTCCGCTGCCAGAACCGGAGCTGCCAACAAACTCAACACAAGCAGCATTCCAAGTAACCCTTTCATCATTTTCATCTTATTACCTCCATTAAAAAAGATATGAGAGATTATTAAAAACCATGACGACACCGACACCCTGTTTTCATGGGAATGTTTCAGTTATTTGTCAAGAGATTTTTGTGTTTTCAGATATTTTCCAAAAACCTTAAACACCCCTCAATATTTCTGGTATTACGCCGATATGCCTCTCAGGTATCTTCACAAACGAGGTACTTGGGCTAGGACGGCTCATCACACATTCACCTTTATTCCAGACTGTTGAAATATGTTAACTAAATACTATTATGGTTATTTTTTTTATTAAAATAAAATTTTATAATGATACTATCTTATAATAACGTAAAAATTCCAAAAACTTCTTGACAACTCACAATTATTTTATAATTAGACTCTATGAGGCGTTTACACCGGATACCGTTTGGAACGGGAACGGCTGGAAAATCGGATGGGAAATATGGAATAAGCAGCCACAAAACAAGGAGGAGGTATGATGAAAGACCATGTCAGCGAATCAGTGGAATTATTTAAATCCGGCTTTCACTGCTCGCAGGCGGTATTCGCGCCGTTCAGTGAAGAGTTGGGACTGCCCCGCGTAACAGCGTTCAAAATTGCCTGTCCCTTTGGAGGAGGATTAGGCGGATACGGAAAAACCTGCGGAGCGTTGACGGGCGGCATGATGGTGCTTGGGCTGAAATACGGAACCACGCAAGCGACAGATCTCGAGGCGAAAAAACGATCTCGAGAGAAAACCCGAGAATTAATCGAAGCCTTTGAACGAGCGCATGGGACAAGCATCTGCAATGAGCTTGTGGGATTTGACAGGAGTAACTTAAGCGGCACTGAACTTATGGCAAAGCTTCCACATTTCCGTGCGACCTGTCCCAAATTTCTTGAAACCGTCGTGGCTTTTCTTGAAGAGGAACTATAGCGTGTATGTCAACCTTAAAAAAATGAGGAGGAGGAATTGTCATGAAACTCAGAAAAATGTGGCTCCATATCAACGGCGTCAATCGCATGTTTATCTGCGATCCGGAAAAAGATAGCCTGGCCGACGTCCTGCGTCGGATGGGATTAACCGGAACGAAAGTCGGTTGCAACAAGGGGGTGTGTGGTTCATGTACGGTGCTTGTAAACGGGCAATTAGTCCGTTCCTGTATCAAGAAAATTCATACGATTGCGGAATATAGCAAGGTAATCACGATTGAAGGGATTGGCACCCCCACTAACCTGCACCCAATCCAGGTAGCCTGGATGAATTACGGCGCGGTTCAATGCGGCTTTTGTGTTCCCGGTTTTATCGTGTCCGCGTATGCGCTGCTCCAGGAAAATATCAATCCCACTCGTGAGGAGGTGCGCGATTGGTTTCAGAAACACCGTAATGTCTGCCGCTGTACCGGCTATAAACAAATTGTGGACGCTGTCATGGCAGCAGCAAAGGTGATGCGTGGCGAAGCGACGATTGAAGAGATCTCCTTCAAAAATCCGGAAGACGGCGAATATTACGGCAAACCGGTTCTGCGGCCAACGGCAGTGGCAAAGGTCTGTGGATTGGCAGACTATGGCGACGATCAGGAACTCAAGATGCCGGCGGAAACGCTGCATGTGGTGATGGTGCAGCCACGCGTGGCGCATCATGCCAAAATCTTAAAAATTGAATTGAGCGAAGCTGAAAACATGCCCGGGGTATTCAAAATTGTGACTGCCAAAGATATTAAAGCGGCGGGCGGCTCGAATGTCATGGCCGAAGGCCATTTCCACGAACGAACGACCCTGACGGTGCCAACCCGCAATATCCTGTGTGACGATAAAATCTACCGCTATGGCGATCCGGTCGCCCTGGTGTGCGCCGATACCAAAGATCACGCCCGCGCAGCGGCCGAAAAAGTGAAGGTCGAAATTGAACAACTGCCCGAATATTTAAGTTACCTTGACGCGGTCATGCCCGATGCCATGCGCATCCACGAAGATACGCCGAATATTTTCTCCAAACAACCGGTTTTGAAAGGCGTTGGACTCGATGAACCGGCCAAAGTCGCTGAACTTATTGACAATTCTGCCTACAGTGTTGAAGGCAGTGTTTTCTCCACTCGCGAACCGCATCTTTCCATTGAAGGCGATACCTTACAAGCATATTTTGATGAAGATGATATGCTGACAATTCAGTGTAAATCCCAGGGGGTCTATTCTTCAATTGGCCGGATTGGCAATTCGGTGGGGATTTCCAAAGACAAAATCAGAATTATCATGAACCCGACCGGAGCCAGTTTTGGATGGTCAACCAATGCCGGCGACATTTGCGTCGTTGCGGCGGCCGCGGTGGTGACCAAAATGCCGTGCGCCCTTTCCATGACGTATGAGGAACACCAGCATTTTTCAGGCAAACGGCGTCCCTGTCATTCCAACGGACGCGCGGCCTGTGATGAAAACGGAAAACTCACGGCAGTCGAATTCGAATTCGGCATGGATCAGGGGGCTTACACCTTTGGCGGCGATGATGTTATGACCAAACAGGTCCGCTTTGCTTTCTTCCCGTACTATGTCCCCAATGCGGCCGGAATTTCGCGTATCGCAATTACCAATCACAATTTCGGCACCGCCTACCGGAGCTATGGTTCGCCTCAGGCATATACGTTGAGCGAGGCGCTGATGGATATGTTAGCTGAACAAGCCGGAATTGACCCCTTCGAATTCCGCTGGAGAAATATCGCCCGTCCTGGTGAAACTAACCTCAATAGTTGTTCATTCCGGTTGTATCCGATGGAACACATGATGAACATGATGAGACCGTATTATGAACAGGCGGTGAAAGAAGCGCAAGCGAAAGATACGCCGGAAGTGCGCCGGGGTGTCGGATTATCCTGGGGTGGCTTCAATGTATCCGAAGGCCCGACTGACCACGCAACCGTGGCGTTAGAACTGAACCCGGATAATACGATCACCAAATATGACACCTGGCAGGAACTTGGCCAGGGTGGTGATGTCGGCTCGCTTATGGTCACGCTCGAAGCGCTCAAACCGCTCAAGCTCAAGCCTGAACACATTAAATTGGTACAGAGCGACACCAAAATATGCCCGGATAGCGGGATGTCAGCAGCCAGTCGCTCGCATTATATGAATGGGAATGCCACCATTATTGCGGGCCAAAAACTCATGGATGCCATGCGGAAAAAAGACGGAACGTTCAGAACCTACGACGAAATGGTACAAGAAGGCATCCCAACCAAATACGAAGGGAAATTTATGAACACCGTGACTCCCGGATTGAGCCGTCTTGATCCGAACACCGGCATCGGCGATCCGACCCCGGCCTTCACGTATGCGCTGAATCTGGCAGAAGTTGCCGTTGATACCAAAACCGGAAAGACGACCGTGACCCGTTTTACGTGCGTGGCGGATGTCGGGAAAGTCGGCAACATTGCTGCGGTCAACGGACAGGCATACGGCGGCATTTCGCACAGCATCGGTTTTGCGCTATCCGAAAATTATGAGGATGTCACCAGACACACCAATATCGCCAGCAGCGGCGTGCCTTATATCAAAGATATTCCTGATGAAATTATCGTGCTTTATCACGAAAGCGACGACAAAACCGGACCGTTCGGGTCATCCGGAGCATCAGAAGCCTTCCAGTCCTCAGGTCACGTGGCGGTATTGAATGCGATCTATAACGCGTGCGGCGTGCGTATTTACGAAATGCCTGCCACCAAAGAGAAAGTCAAAGCCGGCCTGGATACGCTGGCGGCGGGCGGGAAGATTTTGCCGCCCAAAAAATATTTTCTGGGCGCTGATCTGTATGATGAACTCGAAGAGATCAAAGCCAACCCGGTGCCCTTCGGCGGCAATGATTTCTTCGAACCCTTAGGCGGCGCAGGGGAGCGTTTCTTCTAAGTAACGCTCAAGAAACCGGGTTTTTCTGAAAAAACCCGGTTTCTCATCGGTAAACTTATTTTTTACACATTACGAAGACTGGCGATCAATCGCCAGTCTTAAAGCGCACGGCATTATGGCATACTCACACGAATTAGTGGCGAATTGCTTACAATTCGAATGGGCATTTTGCACGGCAGCGTGCCCGTTTCACCTTGATGTTCGCGATTTTATCGGAAAGCTGCAGCAAGGCCGGTTTAATATCGCCTACAAAACCTATCAGCAGGTCGTTGGTTTTCCGGGTATCGTGACAGCGTTATGCCCTGAACCTTGCAAACTGGTCTGTCCGTTGAAGGAGGCCGGAGGCTCGATTTCCTTAAAACTCTTAGAACAGGCGGCGATGGCGTATGCGCGCAGCACGACGCCGGATCAATACAACATGCCCCAGAAAGAGGCGTGCATTGCGATTATCGGGGCCGGAATCTGCGGATTAGCCTGTGCTCTCAGGCTGACGGCCAGAAAATACCAGGTGACGGTGTACGAAAAATCCGACCGGATCGGTGGGCATCTGTACGATTTACTTTCACCGGAAATCTTTCTGGAGGATATCAACCTGCAATTTACCCATGAATCCTATACCCTTCATCTCAATACAGACATTTCCAGTTTAGAGGCTTTACGGTATGATGCGATTTTTGTCGCCACTGGCAAAATTGGAAATGATTTCGGGCTTGTGAAGAGCGCAGACGGGGCGTTTGCCACGACAACCCCCGGCGTGTTTTTCGGCGGCTCGCTGACCGGCGCGGAAACGATGCAGGCCATTGCTGATGGGCTGAATGCAGCGAATGCCATTGAACGCTATGTAAAAATCGGCGCGATGAACCAGCCGGAAGAGTCAGTCGGGACGAAACTGCGGTATGACGTCATCCGCGTGACGGCCAGCGAGTCAGTGCAACCTCAGAATGGTCATGCGTTTACCAAAGATGAAGCGGTCGCAGAAGCAAAACGCTGCTTGAAATGTACCTGCGATGCGTGTCATTACTATTCGCCGTTGATGAGTTATTTCGACAAGTTTCCGAAACGGATAACTGAGGAAGTCCATGTGACATTACATCCCAGTTCGTTGGACGGGCATGCGACCCTGGCGACCCGCCTGATTTCAACCTGCCTGCATTGCGGGTTGTGTAAAGAAGTGTGTCCTGAAAACATTGATACCGGAGAATTTCTATTGCACAGTCATCGGGCAATGCGCGCCCAGGGTAAAATGCCCTGGGCCTTCCATGAATTTTATTTACGCGATATGGCGTTCTCCAATCAGGAAGCCGGTTTGACAAAAATCCCACTCGGATACACCACAAGTCAATATGTTTTTTTCCCCGGTTGTCAGTTAGGCGCGTCGGATCCGCGCTTAGTTCTTGAAAGCTACCAATTTTTGACGAAACATTTCCCGGATACCGCCTTAATGCTGCATTGCTGCGGCGCGCCGGCCGATTGGGCCGGCGACGAACCGATTCACCGCAGCGTCCTGGAAAAGATTACAGCCGACTGGATGAATTTAGGGAGGCCAACGGCGATCTTTGCCTGTCCGATGTGCAAACAGATGTTTCAAACGTATTTGCCAGACATCCCAGGACAATTTTTATATCAGGTGATTAAAGAAAAAAGCCTCCAGCCCATCAAGAAGTTCACCGCAGAAACAGCCTCGGTCTTCGATCCGTGTGCCAGCCGCTATGAACCGGCCTTACAGCAGACGATTCGCCAACTGGCTGCCAATGCCGGTTTCACGCTTGAACCGCTGCCAATGGAAGGAAAGATGGCGGAATGCTGCAGCTATGGCGGTCAGGTAAGCATTGCCCATCCGCCGTATACCAGCCACATCGTGCAAAAACGAATCAGTCAAAACCAGTATCCCTATATTACGTACTGTTCAAATTGCAGAGATATTTTTGCCAAATCCGGCAAACAAACCTGGCATATTCTTGATGTCATCTTTGGTTTGGATGACGAAAACCGTGTACAGCCCACTGTTTCGGAGCGCAGAGACAATCGTCTGCGCCTGAAGCACCAGATACTCAAAAAATTTTGGAATGAAACAACGCTTATGGACAAACCGGAAAAAACTCTGATTCTTTCACCCGAACTGAAAGAAAAATTGAATAAAGATTTGATTTTAGAATCCGATCTGCTGGCCGTCATCGAGCATTGCGAACAATCAGGAAGCAAGCTGTTTAATCCTGAAAAAGAGACGTTCACAGGCCACAGGCAAATCGGCAGCATGACTTATTGGGTTGAATATCAGATGAAAGCAGGTGATCAGATTGAGATTCTCAACGGATACTGCCACCGCATGAAAATCGAAGAAGTTCCCGGCCATCAATGACCGGTCTCAAAGCGGAAGCAGGCTAATGAACATTAAAAATTTATTCCGGTAACGCTCTTTGCCCTGAAAGGGCAGCGGAATACAGCCAGAGGTTTCAACCTCTGGAGCGGGGGACATTTCCCACCTCTCGCCCTGAAGGGGTGCTGGGGCGCGTAGGATGCCCGGTGAGGGGCATTCCGCCGCCCTTTCAGGGCGGGAAATTGGGGGCCGCCCCCCAGAGGTTGAAACCTCTGGCTTTACCCCCCTGCCCTTTCAGGACAAAGAGCGTTACCGAATTATTTTCTTTATCTTCATAAGCCTGCTTGAAAGGGCGCTTCAGCGTCCTTGAGTTTTGAGGCTGGCGATTGATCGCCAGAAGCTATGGAAGAAAACAAAAAGCTTATCTGCTACAAATGCCAGAAAGAATTAGAAATGCGAAAAACGGACTTCACGTATCTGGGGCATACGTTTTTCACAGATTTGCCACGCTGCCCGGAATGCGGGTTGGTGTATATCTCTGAAGAGTTGGTGAAGAGCCGGATCGCCGAAGTCGAGATGCAGTTGGAGGACAAATGATGGAAACCACTCATTCGGACGATCTCAAGGTTCTTCATCAGACCTGGAGCGTCTGCCCGGTCTGCCTGAAACGACTGCCCGCGGAGCGCGTCCAAATTGGGACGAATGTGTTTCTGCGGAAAACCTGCGCTGAACACGGCACGTTTGAGAGTATTATCTGGCGCGGCCGCTTTGATATAAACGAATGGGTAGGGGAAGCAGACAACCCTGCCCTCGCCAATCCGCGCTGCCCCGATGGCTGCGGGCTGTGTCCGGATCATTTGCAGAAAACTTGCTGCGTGCTTCTCAACATCACCAGTCGCTGTAATCTTGACTGTCGCTTCTGTTTTGCCGATCAAGGCCGTGTCGCGGACGATCCGACATTCGAAGCGATCCGCGAGTCGCTGGTTAACCTGGCGCAAGCAGGGAAAACCCTGGTGCAATTGAGCGGCGGCGAACCGACCGTCCGCAGCGACCTGCCTGACATCATCCACGCAGCGAAGGCGGCAGGGTTGAAGTATGTGCAGCTCAACACCAACGGCATCCGTTTGGGTGAAGAGAAAAACTATGTGCGGGAACTCGCCGACGCGGGACTCTCGTTTGTCTTCATGCAGTTTGACGGCACGGAGGATGCCATCTACGAAGAGTTACGCGGCCAACCGCTTCTAAAAATCAAACAAAATGCCATCGAACATTGTGCGGCGCAGAATCTTGGCGTCACCCTGGTTCCGACCATCGTGCAGGGGATCAACACTCAGAATATCGGAGAAACCCTGAAATTCGCCATCTCTCAGTCGCCGAACGTACGGGGGGTGCATTTTCAACCGGTGAGTTTTCTCGGCCGGGTGCCGGAACATCCTACGGATCATGAGCGGATCACGCTTGACGAACTGATCTGTGAAATTGAGCGACAGACCAACGGCATGATCCGCACCGAACACTTAGTTCCCTCGCAATGCAATCATCCGCTGTGCGGTTTTCATGGCGATTTTCTGGCCAATCATCATGAAGTGATCCCGCTCTTACAACGCGAGAAACCTGTGCAGCAATGCTGCTGCAATTCGAACGCCGCCGATAAAAGACGGGCATTTCTGACCAGGCGCTGGCAAAGACCCGCATTGCACGACGCCGAGCCTGATTCGTGCTGCGGCGATTTGCACAATATGGAATATTTCCTCCAACGCATCAAAACCCATGGCTTCACCGTGACGGCCATGGCCTTTCAGGATGCCGATACGCTCGACTTCACCCGCCTCCGCAGTTGCAGCCTCCATGTGTACGACAAAGGCAAATTTGTCCCGTTCTGCGCGTATTATCTTTCAGGAAGGAAGCAGTGAAGACACCATCAACCATAATAAACCGTCCGGGCGGTTTTATCATCACAGATCGAGCGATCTCATTCTGCGGGTTTCAGAAAGGAGCGAAACTTCTTGATTTGGGCTGCGGTTCTGGGGCGACGGTTGACTATTTGAGGGACAACCACGGATTTGAAGCGTATGGGATTGATACGCAGCGGGAACCCTCGCGCGCCCAACACTACCTGATCAACGCCTCGGCGGAAACGCTGCCATTGCCTGCCGCATGTCTGGACGGGGTGCTGATGGAATGCAGTTTTTCTCTGATGGACGATCAGGAGAGGGTCTTACAAGAATGTTTTCGTGTGTTACAACCAGGCGGGCGTTTGATCGTTTCCACTTTATATGCGCGGAGGGAATCGGCAAAACTGAACAGCTGCCTGAAACGAATTGATACAAAAGATGATCTGGTTGCGCTGATCGAGCATAATGGTTTTCTAATTGAGCTGTTTGAGGACTATACGCACGATCTAAAAACGATGTGGGGACAAATGATCTTTGAACAAGGGGCGCATGCGTTCTATTGCGATTTAGGGGTTGCCCCGGAAACCATGAAACGGATACAATGCGGCTACTGCCTGATGATCGCCGCCAAAAAATGAACGGTCACGCTGTTTTGTCAAGACTTGGTTGAGGGGTACGTATGAAGCGCCTTAAGCCATGATTTTTAAGCCAATTAAGATGATCGGGAAACGGATAAGCCTTCCGCTATCCCTTTATGAAAAAACAGAAAGGAGAATCATGTTTGAACAAATCAAAGAACGAATTTTCAAAGAACTTGGATTACAAGAAAGAGAATCCGGAACCTATTACGGAGAATGGGCGCTCATCGAGGGGAAAGACGTTATCGAAAGTTATTCTCCGATAAACGGCAAATTACTTGGGAAAGTCACCAAAGCGACAGAAGAAGAATACGAAACAGTGGTCGTCAATGCGTTAGCTGCCTATAAAGAGTGGACTCAGATTCCTGCTCCCAAAAGAGGTTTAATCATCAAGGAAGTTGGGAAAGAATTAGAGAAATACAAAGAAATTTTAGGCCTGTTGGTCACGTTGGAAGGGGGCAAAACCATTTCCGAAGGGCAGGGCGAGATTCAGGAAGCTATTGATATTGCCGATTTTGCCGTTGGTTTATCTCGTCAGCTTTATGGAGTAACGATCGCCAGTGAAAGAGAAGATCATCGAATGTATGAGCAATGGCTTCCTTTGGGGGTGATCGGTGAGATCACTTCATTTAATTTTCCTGTTGCGGTTTGGAGCTGGAATGCGTTCATTGCCGCAGTTGTAGGAAATGTAATTATTTGGAAGCCATCCAGCAAAACTCCTCTTTGTGCAGTCGCGACATCTCACATTATTAATACCGTGCTGAGCAGGTACAACTTAAAGCCTATCTTTTATGTAGTCTCAGGCGACGGCAGTTTTTTAGGCGATAAAATTTCTCAAGATCCGAGAATTCCGCTGGTTTCTTTTACAGGTTCGACCGTTACAGGCAAAAAGACAGGCGAACACGTCGCTCGCAGGTTTGGAAAATCAATTTTAGAGCTTGGAGGAAATAATGCAGCAATCGTCAGCCAACATACGGTTGATATGAAGATGGCGTTAAAAGGTGTGGCGTTTGGAGCGATGGCAACGGCAGGTCAACGGTGTACCAGCACCCGCAGATTAATTTTACAGGAAGATATTTATGATCATTTCCTTGAAAAGCTTAAAGGCATTTATGACAATATCAGCGTTGGAAATCCCTTAGACCCAAAGATTTTGGTGGGACCATTGATTGATGAAACCGCCGTTCAAGCTTACGAAAGAGCAATTCAAAAAGCAAAAGAAGAAGGTGGAAAGCTTATTTCGGGAGGGGAACGAGTATATCCGACAGATTGCGAAAAGGGGACGTATGTAAGACCCACGATTATAGAAGCTCATAAAGATATGAGCATCGTACAGGAAGAAACGTTTGCGCCCATATTGTATGTCATAAAATATAAAGACCTTGAAGACGCCATTGACATTCATAATGCTGTACCTCAGGGGCTCTCTTCTGCCATATTTTCCAACAACTTACAAGAGGTGACATATTTTCTTTCTCAAAAAGGTTCCGATTGCGGCATCGCCAACGTCAATACCGGCACCGCAGGCGCCGAAATTGGCGGAGCCTTTGGTGGTGAAAAAGAAACCGGCGGCGGCAGAGAAAGTGGAAGTGACGCCTGGAAGGGGTATGCGAGAAGGCAAACCGTCACGATCAATTATGGCAATGATGTTCCCCTTTCACAAGGAGTAGAATTTACAATATAGAAATTTTGTCACTGTGTAGTGTTCCGTCAACATTTGATTGACGGGTTTGTAGTAGCCGCTTCAGCGGCTTTTCAAACGCTAAAGCGTTTACTACGAACCCGTCATCTTAACCTTGACAGAACAGTAGGTGTACTCTGGACAGCGTTATCCGGGAGAACTTCGGCGGTACGCGATAGAATTTTCCGTAGTCATTTTTCCCCGATAAGGCTGTTAGGGGTACAAAAGCTAAACAGTTACCCAACTCGCATGATGTCACCGGTAGAGAATTGGATTGCCGAAAAAACAGGGCTGCGTGATAATCTCAGCCCGCAAACCTTGAAAACCTGGCAGCGTGAAACGCTGAAGGCGGCGGCTCAGTACGCCTGGGGAAATAGCCGATTTTATCGTGAAAAACTCGATTCTATCGCAGACATGACTGAACTGCCCTTCACGTTTCCTGCTGACATCGCACGCGATCCGTTTGCCTTTCTGGCCGTGCCTCAACATGAGGTGGCGAGGGTGACCACCCTCAGAACCTCCGGCACAACCGGGACCAAAAAACGCATATTGTTCACAGCAGGCGACCTTGAGCGCACGCAAGCATTTTTTGCGGTGGGGATGAGCACCATGCTGCGTCGTGGAGAGCAGGCCATGATTCTGATTTCCGATGACACGGAGAATAGTTTGGGCAGCCTGCTGATATCTGCGATTGTCCGGCTGGGAGCCTCCGCCCGAATTTTGGGGAAGATTCCAAACGCCAGTGAGGCGATTCACGCGTCAAAAGACGCCGATTGTCTGATCGGTATGCCGGCGGAGCTGTTCTATATGAGTCGTACAGAACCCAATCTGCGCCCGAAAAGTGTGCTGCTGACAGCCGATTATGTGCCACAATGCGTGATTGAAAGCATCCGCGCAACCTGGCGATGCCGCGTATTTTCCCATTACGGCCTGACGGAAGCTGGCTTTGGCTTTGCCGTTGATTGTGACTATCACACAGGCTATCATACCCGTGATGCCGATTTTATAATTGAAATTATTGATCCTGAAACCTGTCAACCGGTTCATCCCGGAGAACAAGGTGAGATTGTCATCACCTCCCTGCACAATGAAGCCATGCCGCTCATTCGTTACCGTACAGGTGATATTTCACGAATGATTCACACGTCTTGCGGATGCGGCGGCATCCTCCCCCGCTTAGGCAGGATCGAGGGACGCTGCGAGAACACGGTTTCGATTGGCGACAGTGAGACGTTGAGCATCCATCGCCTGGATGAATTGCTGTTTGCCCATCGCGCTGTGCGCGGTTTTGATGCGTTCCTGACGCCTGAAGGCGAACAACACACACTGCATTTGATTGTAGATGCTTCCCGTTGCCTTGATCCGGCTTCTCTGGCTGCGAACCTACCGCCGGAACTCATTATCGAGATAGCCTACGGCAACGCCGATCCCTTTGCTCACCGGGGAAAAAGGCGAATACATCTTTGCGCTGCGCGAGTTTGAGGCTGCTTCCTTTTCTGTAATTCAGCAAACCCCGCTTTCAGCGCGAGATGCGGACCTGCATCGAGCAGAAACACGCCCGGTTCGCCCCTGATAACCCGTCCTGACAATCCATTTTTTTCCTGAATCTGCTGTTGTCCTCTGTCATAATTTCACCAGCTTTTTTCTTGACAGAAATTCAAAAATGAACCAAATCTTTCATGCAAGTCATAAGGGTGGCGCGTGTCATGGTTCTGTTTGCGGGAAGCGCATATCGGGGCGGCGCTGTCTGAAAAAGTTTCGTATAAACGAAACAAGTTTATTATATGCGAAACATGTTGCGTATATAATAAACCGGAGGACATGGCTGGCGGAAAAGTTTCGTATATACGTAACTTTTTTTGTGTCGTATATACGTAACAAATTTCGTATATACGTAACATGTTACGTATATACGAAACGGTTTCGGCCGCAAGTACGCAGCCTAATTCCTGTTGAACAAAGCCGCAGGGCGGCAGAAGAGTTTCGTGCTCCTCCCCACCATTTTTCTCTTGCCATGATCTGAACAGGTGTCATCCTCCTCCATGATGTATTCATCCTGCGTATGAACCTCATTCATCATGGAGGAGATACGATGACCGCTCTGAGACACCGTTTCATTGAAGACCTGCAATTGCAGGGGAAGTCCGACCGGACGCAACAGGCCTACGTCCGCGCCGTGCGGATGCTGGCCGACCACTTCCACACCCCGCCGGATCAGCTCACCGACGAGCAGATTCGGCAGTATTTCCTGTACGTCAAGAACACTCGACACTGGTCGTTTTCGACCATGAAACAGGCCCTGTGCGCTATCAAGACCTTGTATACGCAGACGCTGCACCGGGACTGGGGCATTCTGGACGTGATTCGTCCGCCGACATCGCAGACGCTGCCCGATGTCCTGACCCACGACGAGGTGCAGCGGCTGCTTCAGGCGGTGCGTCTGCCGCACTATCGGCTGTGCTTGACCACGATCTACTCGTGCGGATTACGCCTGACCGAAGGCGCCCAACTCCGGGTCACGGACATTGACAGTGCCCGGATGCTCGTGCATGTGCGCCACGGGAAAGGGGACAAAGACCGCTATGTGCCGTTACCCCAACGTACCCTGGAGCTGCTGCGCCAGTATTGGCTGACGCACCGCCATCCGGTGTGGCTGTTTCCGGCTGGCGGCGCTGGGCCGGTGCAGCGCCAGCCTGCTTCCGCCCCTCTCTCCGTCAGCACGCTGCAAAAAGCCTGTCGTCTCGCGAAGCAGGAGGCCGGGATCACCAAAACCGTCTCGGTCCACAGTCTGCGCCATGCCTATGCCACCCATCTGCTGGAAGCCGGCGTGAGCCTGCGCATGATTCAAGCCTATCTCGGACATACCTCTCCCCAGACCACGGCTCGTTACACGCATCTGACCTCCCAGGCGCAGACCAGCGCGGGCGTCGTCATTGACACCCTGATGCAGGATCTCTAAGCCCCTCATCGGAGGCCCGAGATGCTGGAATTGGCTGACATCTTCCAGGCCTACGGTCCCGCGTATGAGGCGAAATACGGCGACCGCATGCCGCCCAGCCATCACGACGCGCTGTGGGACATCGCCCACTGCCGCACGCCCCTGATGGGGGGCGAGGTGTTCTGGTGTGCCCAGTGCCAGGACTTTGTCTACAGTTATCATTCCTGCGGCAACCGCCATTGTCCCAAATGCGGCGGTGACCGGGCCGACGCCTGGCGCGACGCCCAACTCAAGAAGCTGCTCCCCGTGCCGTATTTTCTCGTGACGTTCACTCTGCCCCATTCCCTCAACGCCATCGCCCGTTCCCATCAACACGTGATCGATGACCTGCTCTTCAAAACGTCCGCGGATGCACTCCACACGCTCGCCTTGAATCCGGAGTGGCTCGGCGGCACGATTGGCATGGTGGGCGTCCTCCACACCTGGGATCGGGCGATGGGCTATCACGTGCATGTCCATTATCTTGTGCCGGCCGGGGGGATCGATCCGGGCACCGGGGCCTGGATCCCCTCCCATCCGAAATTTCTCGTGCCCGCCTCGGCCCTGCGCGAGGTCTTCCGGGCCAAATTTCGCGACGCCCTGTACGCCGCCGATTCAGCCCTCTTCGCCCAGGTCCCGCCGGAGACCTGGAGCAAACAGTGGGTCGTGCACTGCAAGGCCGTCGGAGACGGACGCACGGCCCTGAAATACCTGGCCCCCTACGTCGCCCGCGTGGCCCTCTCGAATCGGCGACTGGTGACACTCGATGAGGGACAGGTCACGTTCCGCTATAAGCCCCACACGAGGCCCTGGACGACCATGACGCTCGACGTGATGAGCTTCATGCAGCGCTTCTTACAACACGTCCTGCCCAAAGGCTTCCAGAAAATCCGGTACACCGGCTTCCTGCACCCCAACGCCCGCACCATGTTCACGGCCCTACAAGCGCAGCTCGTCGCAGAGGCCGCCTCCGAGCGTCTGCCAGAGGTGCTGGCCGCCACGTTCGGCCTGGAGATCGGCAACGGGACGCCCAACGACGACCCGCCTGACGACCCCCCGCGCGGTTGTCCGCACTGCGGTGGTCCGCTGGCCTTCGTCGGTCGCTTCCCTCGCGCCCCCCATCGACGAGGTCCTCCATGACACGACGAATACAACAGCGGACGATTGCCCCACCACGACGGGTTCGGAAAGTCTCCATTTTTCGGCGCACCGTCCCCGTCTGCCCATCGCCCAATGATCGCCTCATCTCTGTCCGATCACCAGGTGTTCACGGCCTCAACCTTCCATCATGGAGGTACTTGTCGCGAACAACGAAGAGGCATCTTCCCCCATCTGTGCCCCGCACACCGTCTCCACACTCACGTCATTTCGGAGCAAAATCCAAATAAGACCTTCTGAGAATTTTTTCCTTGACATGATGGGAAATCGCCCCCATATAACGAGGGGTGGGCTTGTTCAACAGAGATTATGTGCCGGATACTCGTCACATGAATCTTTAATCCGTTAGGGCATTTTGAAGTTTTGACATACACATTTCTCAATATGATTTTATCATGAACGTAAAGATTGTCAATACATGTAGAAAAACCTATAAACCCGATCCAGAGAACACGGTACAACACATTCTGGAACGGATTCCAGATAAATTTTTAGAGGGACTTGGGGAAGTTCATCTCTGTGATGCCGCGAAAGAGAGTGAAGAGCGAGCCGGAAGCCGATATGTTTGGAACCCACACACCTCACAAGACGCTGTCATTGAAATCTATATGGGCAATATGGTGAACGGAATCCCGTTCTTTTCAATTTTCACCTTCAATGCCGTGTTTTTCTTTGCCTTCAGTGATCATATGAAACGGCTGAAACGTCAGACCACTGACCCAGAAATCGTGTCGTTTCGAATCGGTATCGTTCAGTATGATTGGTTGTATTTGGGTAGATGGAATCCACTCCTCGTCCTCCTCAAAATCGGCAATTATGTGATCTCTCGCATTCCAAGACTTCCCACGATGATATTCAAGGCGGCCAGAAAGTGGGAACGGAATGAGCAAAAAGAAGAACAAGACGCTTTAAAATAATGAAAAGAACTCACTGGAACCATAAGAGTTCCAATGACAGGACTCGTTCAAAGAAACCAGGATCACACAGAACATCACGTATGAGAGAGAAACACACTGAATGGAACAATGATACTAACACTTGTAAGAAAAAGCTGACAAAGAACAGGATAGGGCGATAAAAAGACAACGAAAAGAAGCCAGGAAAAGGGAGAAAGAGAACATAAAAAGAAGAGACATAAAGAAATAACACGCTAAGAGGCGATAAGAGCTCATAATAGGCGTATATGCCCTAACAATGCTGCTGCAACCGGTGCGCCGTTTAACGACATGAATGAATTGCTTCCAAAGGAAGCGTAGGGAAATGCTCAAGTTGTACCCTACAGCCCATCCTACTCACCTGAAATGAGGGGAAACCCCAAGGGGACACATAGCCGGTAGGAGAAGCGGCGTGAGGAGAAGTAGGCTATCCAAGACGCGACCGCAAGGGCTGACTGTGATGGGAAAAACTGAATTGTTTGAACTCCAATGTCCAGGGATGTGAAGCGCCATCCAGAGGAAAGCCTAAGTATCGTTGATTGTACCTCAGAAGAGGGAGTTGGCAACGAGAAGTCTGAATACCTCTGACCTGATAGTACGAATACTTGTCAGCACGTTATTCGGAAACGTAGGAGTCATTGTCGGTTGGTGACTCTGAACGAGCATTGTCAGGGACATTCTCCAACGAGGAGAAGGAAGAGCATGAATGGAGTCCCTAAGACAGTCTAAGACGTTCATCATGTACGGAAAGCGGGATGGCCTAAAAGACGAGAGTCTCATGGTCACGGAGTCCCAATAGTAGTCGATGGAGTGACGCCCATCCAGGGAGACGGTCACGCCGTTCACAGGGCGAAGTGGGACAGGTTAGATTTTCTCAAAATACAGTATGAGTGAGGGAAGCGAAATGCCACCGAATGGAGCTCAGAAATATTTGGAGATCGTAAGAAAATATGATGGAGCAAAACTTGCAGATATCTAACTGGAGAGCCTTATCCAGTGAAAGTTGGACGTAGGGTTCGGGGGGGAGGTGTTGGAAAAGTGTTGTCTTACAATAACTCGCTGGCATCTTACCCCACACCTTTGCCCGCGTGCCTTAATTGAGTTTTGATGAAATATCAAACATTGTACATGTCGTCACGTTGGTTGCTAGCGTCAGGGCGGGCAAAGGCGGCTGAGCAGCGGCGTTAGAGTAAAAATTTGCATAAAAATAAGGAGGTTAAAGATGCAGAAGAGTGATAATATAAGAGTTTATTTTGGCAACCTACCTGTTGATATAAATAGACAGGAATTTGCAAAATTCATAATTGAAAAGTCTAATTTATTCAAATATATTGACAAAAGACTACTCCTATTTATTCCCCTTTGTATAGATGAGCATACATTAGTTATTATTGTAAATGAAGAGAATTTATCAACTTGGCGTAGTTTTTCTATACATAAAGAGCAAAATGTAGAAAAATTAATTGATGAAGAACTACAAAAATTAAACGGTCAAGAATTTAATAATCATAATATTGTTGTAAAGAAAATTTGTACGCAAGAATTTGGTCAACTACTCCTCACAAAAATTCTAAATGCAAAAAGAAATTCAGAGAGCTATAGTTTTTCTGATGACAAAACAAAGGAAATATGGGATAAAACGCTTCCCCATCAGTGGGAGCGTAAGAAATATGACAGCATGCCAAGTTTTGTTAAACAGCTTAATTTCCTTGCAGAACATTTTTGTCTAGATCCTATAAAAGTAGATGATAAATTTCTCTCTATTTTATTACCAGCACAGAGCTTTTGCAATAGAGATTTTTGGGTATATGAGGTAATGTCTCACAATAAATCTACTCTATTTGTAGAGGCATTTATTCGGGTAGGTAAACCTTATGTAAAATGTTGGCGAGGAATTGTCCTTGAAAATGATAGTGGACAGATTTTCTATATCCCTGAAGGACAATCTTGGCGAGAAAATTTTAGAGATTTTGTAAGCGAACTAGAGATGACGATAAAAAAAATATAAGTTTTTTGGTTCGGTAATTATCCTTAATATGCAAAGATCATCTTAGAAATAATCTGTAACAATTGCTAGCAAGGTTTTGAGTAATACATTTTCTTGAAATTAGCTTGATAACAGTAAAATTCGTAGATTCAGTATGATTCTTTAATGTTTAGCAAGTTATTTCTCAGTCGATGCTATATTATGTAGGGCTAACGATCACTTTGTAGGGGACGCGAACCCGGGTGTGGTTTCAACATTGGTATTTCGCATAAGGGCTTGTGGCAGCGGCATTCCTGAAAGTGGGCGTTAGCGGGTGAATAAATGTAGCAAAATAAAAGTTTACTGATTCTGTATTATTCTGTAGATACCGAATGGAGGAAAGAATGACAAAAAATAAGCTTGGTGAACTTGCTGATGAAATTATGAGTTTAGGAATAACATTACTTGAAAAAGCCCCTATCAAGCAAGAAGAAAAAATACAAGGTGGTGCAAGTGCGCTGAATCGTTATAATAATGAACGCTCTCGCTATCTTTTCCGCCAAATTCCTCCTCCTGAAACGTATACGTCTTATCGTTGGGGAATGATAGATGATAATTTGAAACATATTCAATCTGAAGCAACTCAAAAATATCAACAGTTTTATTCATCCGCTCTCCAGCTTATAAAAGAGAACCTTCCTGACAGAGAACCCGAGTTCGTTGAGAATTACGGGGATCGCGGAAAAGGAGTTCTTGGATATTTAAATCTCACGACTCCTTTATATGATGGTGACAGAGCATCAATCATACAAAGTTTCGAACAAAAATTTAGTATTCAAAAGAATATTGTATTAAGCCTCAATATAGATGGCAGTAGAGAATTTAACATAATATCACACGAACACGATGTCTTGCAAATTATAGAGCATGTATGTAACAGGTTTCATAGATTTGCCGTACAATTACGTAAAACTCCTCGTAAAGATCAGTCAATCCCTCAATTACCAATCAAAAATGAGTATGATGTTCAGTATTTATTTAGAGCGATATTAAGTCTTCATTTTGACGATATACGCCCCGAAGAATCTGGAGGAAGTAGTGCAGGAAGTAGTTCAAAAGCAGACTTTTGGTTAGATGATAAAAAAGTGGTTATCGAAACCAAATATAAAGGGAGTTCTCTTGCTGATAAGAAGCTTAAAGCAGACTTAAATACTGATATTGGGGATTATCAAAAGATTGCAAATTGTCAAACTATTGTATTCTTTATCTACGATCCCGAAAATAGAATTGAGAATCCTGATGGTTTTGAAAAAGACTTCAACAATAGAACCCATGAAAAACTTACAATCAAAACGTTTATACGGCCAAAACCATAAAAACGTAAGTACTATATAAATGAGAAAGAAATATGAAACTGATTTTACCTTGATAGAAGCGAAATCGCTAACAATCGGCCTGAAGCTGAGCGAAACCCGCGTGGCAATGTCAACATGGTTCTTCCGGTCAAGGTGTTGTGGCGTCGTCACGGTTCTTGCCAGCTGTCAAGGGCGGGTTTCGCCAGCTTAGGCCGGGCGTTGGGCAACTTGAGGTAAGTACCATAATCGAAGGAAGAAAGTATGGAGAATAAACTGTTTGTATGGCAGATGATCAAAGAATCGGTTGACAGTTTAGGTGGTAATGCGACGTATTCTCAAATTAAGGAATATATCAGGAAGAAATATGGCGATGTGAATGAGAGTACAATTACGGCACAAACTGTTGTTTGTACTGTCAACCATACGTCTCGAATACATTATCCAGAAAATAAAAAACCTCGAATAGCTAACTCTCGTTATGATTTTCTGTTTACCGTTGGGCGAGGACAAGTCACGTTGTATGATTCTAAAAAGCATGGAATATGGGAAATCCGAGAAGAACAGGGGATACTCACTGTCGCTCAAAAAGATAACAATAGTGGAGTTAACGAAATCGATGAGGAGATGCTATCAGAAGAAGAAAACCTTGCGTTCCCTTTTGAAAGCCATCTTCGAGATTTTATTGCGAAGAATATTGAATCTATCAAAGTTAACGGAAAATATCTCAAATTATATACCGATTCGACAGGACGGGATGGAGTAGAATATCCAACAGATGTTGGGTTCATAGACATTTTAGCGAGAGATGAAGATCAAGACTTTGTCATCTTTGAACTCAAGTTAAGTAAAGGCGGAGATAAAACACTCGGACAAATTTTACGCTATATGGGATGGATTAAAAAACATCTTGCTCAAGATGTTGGCGTAAAAGGAGTGATTGTCGCTCAATCCATTAGTGAACAACTAAAATATGCCGTTTCATTGGTTCCCGATATTAGTTTATTTGAATATGCAATAAGTTTTAACATACAACCAGTCAGTCTGCAAACGAACTGACAAACACTTGAAGGGAATGCGAGACTTTATATGATTTGTTTCTCAGGCATGTGGCGGGATATGCCCAACGATCCGGTTGCAGGGGACGGTGCGCCATGTCACGGCGTATGATATTGCCCTCCAAGAGGGCTGAGGGAAGCTATCCAAACCCTCAAATTCATCCTTCTTACTTGAATCCGAAAGGAAGAGAGGAAGCACAGCCGGAAGGAAAAGCGATGTGAGGAGAAGTCGGGTATCCAAGACGCATTCGCAAGAGTTGATTCCTATGGTCAAGGCTGGATGGCTTGAATCTCAATGACCAGCGGTGCAAGCAACACTGGTGGGAAACCCGAAGTACCCAGGGGAAAGAGTACGCCTTCAAATATGGAGACGGAAATGGGCAGACTGGCGAAGACTGAAACCCACTTCTCAGGCGTAAGGGGAGCAGGCGTCCCGATTCCCTGAAGGAGAGCGACTGAGAGCACGGCACAGCGAGTGCTGGCAAGGTCATGAGTGAGAGACCTACGGGAGTCTATGACGTGTCATACGGGCGGAACATGGGATGGCCTACACGTCGAGAGACGCATGGTGACGGAGTTCCCATAGTAGTCAGCGGTTGGGAAAGCCAACCACAGGGCGAAGGGGAACAGGTAGGTTATCACTAAATGTCGAGGAGGCAGTCGAAATGACCTTTGCTCCGAAATATTTAGAGATAGTAAGATGTCGTGGTCAAAGCCAGAAGAAGCTGAAAAAGGTCTATAGGAATATCACACGAAATCGGGAACTCTTCCTGATGGCGTATGCAAACCTCTATGCCAACAATGGGGCGACAACTCCTGGAACAGACCCAGAAGACACGGTTGATGGAATGTCTGTTGAAAGAGTTGACAAGATCATAGAGGAACTGAAAGCGGGAAGTTTCAAATGGAAACCAGTAAGAAGAACTTACATAGAGAAAGCCAACTCTAAGAAGTTACGGCCGTTAGGCATACCATCATGGAATGACAAACTGGTACAAGAGGTAATCAGGTTAATTCTTGAAGCATATTATGAACCGCAATTCAGGGAATGTTCACATGGATTTAGACCCGGAAGAGGGTGTCATACGGCACTGAACGAGATATATCACACTTGGGCTGGAACAAAATGGTTTATTGAAACCGACATCAAAGGGTGCTTTGACAATATAGACCATGGCGTGCTGTTGGACATACTGAACCGACAGATTGAAGATGAACGATTCCTCAAGTTAATGAGGGGGATGTTACAAGCCGGGTATGTGGACAATTGGAGGTATTACAGGACATACTCAGGCACACCACAAGGGGGAATAGTCAGCCCTCTCTTGGCAAACATTGTTCTCAACGAACTGGATAAGTATGTTGAAGACATCCTCATCCCCAAACATACGAAAGGAAGCAAACGGAAAAGAAATCCTGAATACGAATCAGTACGTCAGAAAGCTATACGAGCCAAGAAGAAGGGCGACCGGGAAACCTACAGGGACATGAAGACGTTACAACGCACACTCCCTGTAAGTGCCTCCCATGACCCGAACTATACGAGGCTGAGATATGTCCGGTATGCTGATGATTCCCTCCTCAGTTTTATAGGGAAAAAAATGGAAGCAGAGGAGATAAAAGAGGAACTCAGTAACTTCCTCAAGGGACTCAAGTTGGAACTGTCAAAGGAAAAGACGTTGATAACCCATGCCAGAGAAGGGGAAGCCAGATTCCTGAATTATCATATCTCGATTATGTGGAATAATGACGCGATAAAAGAAACTGAGAATGGGAAAATGAGAGGGAAAAACGGACAAGTGATCTTGCAAGTCCCTGAAGATGTTCGTCAAAACTGGATTGTGAGAACGACAACGCATAACACCGTAAGACACCATACAGAGCTCATGAATAACAGTGATTATGACATCATCGTATGGTATGAGTCGAGAATACAAGGGCTGATAAACTACTATCAGATGGCACATAATGTGTATCAGGAGATGAGTAAAATACGTGATGTCTATGAAGAATCACTCATAAAAACATTAGCCTGTAAACATCGTATGAACAGAAGCACAGTAAAAAGGAAGTATACGCTTTATACGGCAGATGGAAAAAAAGTCATCGGGGTAAAAACAGCCAGGGAAGGAAAAGACCCGTTAATAGCTTCCTATGGAAAGAAACCAATACGACAAAATCGAAACGTCATATTAACCGACAACACACCTACTCGAAGAATACAGCGAACTGAAATTTTACAGAGACTCCTGCACGACGAATGTGAACTATGCGGAAAAGCAGGCAACGTGAGTGGACACCATATCAGGAAACTCAAAGACCTCAAAGCGAAAGAAAGAAGGCGAAAAGGTCAGATTGAGCCATGGGAACACATCATGATAGCCATGAATCGTAAGACACTCTTTGTGTGTAAGGAGTGTCACAATCGAATACATGCTGGAAGATATGATGGAGCGAAACTTGCTTAAACCTATCGGAGAGCCGGATGCGGTGAAAGTCGCATGTCCGGTTCGGAGGGGGCTTGTTGGAGAAGTGCTTACACAGGGAAGTAACTCGCTGGCTTGCTACCCTACCCAAAGGGCGGGCGGGAAAATTGGTTGCCAAATGTCAAGGGTGGTTGCGCCCGCCCTTTGCCGCCCCTGAAGCGGGGCGTTAGCCGGGAACGACTTCATGCCGGGGCAAATCAGGGACGTCATTCCGGCATACGGTCTGGTGGTGTTCCTGAAAGGTCGGGTGCCGCAGGCGCAAAAAGGCTTCAGGTTCGGTGGTATTCTTGAACGTGAGTGTGCCGCAGGCGCAATGAAGGCATCAATCAGATTCGGTGGTGTGCTCGACGGGCCGTGTGCCGCAGGCGCACCAGGGTGTTGGGGTGGGTGGCCGGTTCGAATGGCCGGGAATCGGCGGCTAACCAAGCGTTTGGAGGTGACGCAACCCCGCAGGCCATTCTGACAACGTATTTCCGGTCAACGTCTTGTGGTGGTTTACACGGCGTTGCCCGCTGTCAGGTGCGGGTTGGCGCCCCTCAAACGCGGCGTTCGGCTTCTTGTGGTAAAAAATAAAATAGACGAAATGTGATATGAAAATACCTACAGAATTGGAAAGACAAATTGCAAATTTTCTCTTGTCATTGCCTAATATTTATGATAGTGATAATCAACGAGCATTTGTTGTTCAGGCAAGTTTAGATGAGCAATTAGTGAATCAAATTCCATTTGGAAAAGCTCCATCTCAATTTGTATCATTACTGATTTCAATCTCAACTGCTTATGGAAGGCTTTCGGACGGTAGAATAGCTCTTGAAGCTATTCTATTGACAGCTCAAAATTATACAGGAGTTGATAAAAGAGCAAAATGTGAACATCTCATAGAACAGCTTCATGCAAAACTGATGGTCGATGATCATACGGAGTATGCAGAGATTATTTCATTATCAAACATACCCAAAACGTTAGCACAGATCATCGATGAGGGAAAATTGAGTAATCTCACCCAATATTCAGGACATATCTCTCAATTAGAGTATCTCTCTAAATCAAGTGATGCACAAGATCAGTTTGAAGCTATTCAGCATTGTTGCTCTGAATTATTTCTTCATGAAAGAGAGGTTTATGATAGTTATTTAGAACCTGGGAGAGTGCCTCCTGTAGTTCATGCCAAACATAAGCCCCCGCTGTCAGTAAGTACACTAATTCCTATGAACTGGGGACAAAATAATTATCATTTGACGGATGAAATCATAAGAAAGCTTTCCCTTTATTCAGAACTCATTGTATTCACTATTCCTACAGCACTCTGCGGCGATTCTTCCCACGGTTCATCAATAAGCGTGGGAGCTAATATAACCTCTTTGATGTCTTTAAATTTGCGCTATTATAATTCACTTAAAGAAGGAAGAGTTATCTTTCTTCCGCAACGCTTGGACATAGACTGTGAGTGTAGTATGGATTATGTTATTGATCGGTATATAGCTCCATATTACCAAGAAGAGTTGCTGGAAGGGTATTTTTTGCTAAATTCTGCTAATCAATCAACTTGTAATCTTGATATATTAGAAACGTTATGCTTGTATAAAGAGCTTTTAATCCCATATTTCCCCGGAATATCGTTAGAGGATCTTCTAAAAATCAAACGTAACGAAAGTGAAGCATTCTCACGATTTCAGTATTTTTTAAGGAGGAAATTATCACAAATAAAGGGAATAGAACGTCAACAGGCATTTAGTGAACTTTTTGAAGAAATCGAGTATGAGGTACTACAGCTAAAAATTGAATGTGAAAATTTATCTCGAAAAATTGGTATTCTCCAACAGACTAATGTAGGTTTTTTCGCCCTATCGTTAGCGACATTATTATTTTCTGATAATCAGGTATTGAACCATGCTGCAGGATTTTTAGGCTCTATAAGCTTGTATAATATAATCCAAGAATATCTTGCTGGAAAACTTCAAAAAGATAATTTAAGAAAAAGCGACTTTTATATTCCATTTTTAATACAGGAGCAAATTGAAAAGTGACGATTTTATGGAGGAAGCCTTCGGTCTTCGGAGGCTTGAAAAATGACATGGCTGGTAAAACGAACGTAAATGGACTGATCACAAATTTACGCAAGATGCAGCGTATTGTTGAAGAATACGATGTTGAGGATGAAGATTTTCGTGATTTTATCATCAGGAGATATACCGGGCACGGTGATGAGAGCTTCTATGCTACAATTCGTCAAATCTATGAAAATGTCGTAGAATTGATCGACTGTACAGAATGTGCAAATTGTTGTGTAGAGGTAGATATTCCGGTGAATGATAATGACATTGAGATTCTTGCACGAAAGCTCAAGATGTCTGCGGAGAACTTTAAAAATAAGTATATCTCCGCAACTGTGTTTGGGCAAGAAATCCAGAAGCCATGTCCGTTTTTAGAAAACAAGCGATGTATACACTATAATGAGCGACCACAAATATGCCGAACGTATCCATTTGACCTACGTGAGCTAATTGAGAAGCTACCAGGGAGTATCTTTGCAAATTATACGCTATGCCCGATTATGTTCAACGTATATCAGAGGATAAAATCGTATTATTGGGATGAGTATGTTCAAGATGAAATGCTTTAGTGGTGATGAGGACGCCGAACAAAGCATTGCACGTGACTTCGGCCCGCTGTCGCCAATTTTAGCATACTCTTCTCGCATAAGGTTTTGGTGGTTCGTCAAATGCGTTGCCCGTCGTGAGGAGCGGCCCAAAGCCACGTGAATGCAGGCGTTAGCGTACCTACCAATGGCCTTCCACAATAGCTTCAGAATAAAAGGTTGACGAAATCTTCCTCACGATGTACAGTGTCTTTGTTGATATTGTGAATACTTGTATTGATAACGATAGGGAGATTTGGGCAATGGGAAAACCTGAATTGACAATTACGCTGCTCCAACAGGAGGCGAAGGTTTTTGGACAGCAAGAATCGCAGCACGATGAACCGAAATTATATGGTATCACGGATGGCAAGGCCGTTGGAACCTATTTAGAGCATAAGTTCCAGGCATATTTGCATACAAACTATGAGTATAAAGAGGGTTCATCGGCCAAAGGGATTGATTTTCCAGATCTACTTGTTGATATGAAAGTCACGAGTATCAAGCAGCCTCAATCATCATGTCCCTTTACATCGGCACGGCAGAAAATTTTCGGATTGGGGTATTCCCTTCTCGTCTTTGTATACGAAAAGACAGATAATGCCCAAACAGAAACAGGTCGCCTTAATATCCTTCACACGATTTTCGTTGAAGCCCATCGGACAGCCGACTTCCAAATGACAAGCGGTTTGCGCAAGATTCTTGAGAATTCTGGAAATGAGGACGATATTGTTGCGTTTTTTGAGGAACGGTTCTTGCCTGCGGATGATATTCAGAAACAGGCACTTGCTCAAGAAATTGTAGCCAACCCTCCTGCAATCGGGTATCTGACGATTTCAAATGCACTTCAATGGCGGTTACAATATCATCGTGTCATTCAAGAAGCCGACCAGGTAACTGGCATTAACCGGATTTTATAACCCATGATAGAACGACAAAAAATCGAGTATGGAGATTTCCAAACCTCTGAGGCATTAGCTATTCAGGTGGTCAATCTCCTCCAACAGCATCAGGGATACCCTCCTCATGTTGTTGTCGAGCCTACCTGTGGCTTTGGAAGTTTTGTGTTGGCGTCTGTGCAGGCGTTCCATAATATCCCATACTATTACGCCTTTGATATTAATGCAACCTATTTGCATCATCTACGCACTGCGCTTGTTGATACGTGTACGAATGGCAATGTGAGTCTTATCTGCCAGGATTTTTTTACCCATGACTGGCCGAGATTTTTTCAGGATATTAAGCAACAAGAAATTCTGGTGATTGGGAATCCTCCCTGGGTCACCAATTCTGCCCTGAGTGCCCTAAACAGCACCAATCTTCCGACAAAAAGCAATTTTCAAGGACATAAAGGATTTGAGGCCAAGACCGGAAAGGCGAATTTTGATATTGCCGAATGGATGTTGATGAAACTCATTGAAAGCTTACAAGGGAAACGCGCCTGTCTTGCCATGCTCTGCAAAACTGCGACGGCCAGGAAAGTTTTACAATTTGCGTGGCAACAACATCTTTCGGTTTCTCAGACCTCATTGCATCGAATTGATGCTAAAACACATTTTGACGTCTCAGTCGATGCCTGTTTATTCGTGACCTTTATCGGAAAAGGGACACCAACAACTCATGCAACCCTCTACGAAGGGTTAAATTTTACAGAAAAAGCCTCACGATTCGGTTTGTATCAAGACGAGTTGATTGCAAATCTTGATGATTATCAGCAATTTCACTCCCTCAAAGGCACGTCACCTTACACATGGCGTTCCGGTGTGAAGCATGATGCGGCAAAGGTCATGGAGTTAACAAAAAATGGGGAGTGCTTCACGAACGGATTTGGCGATACTATCGAGCTTGAATCCACATTCGTTTTTCCTCTGTTAAAATCTTCCGATATAGGCAATAACCGTTTATCACCAAGAAAGCATGTCCTTGTAACGCAACGTCATGTTGGAGAACCAACAGAATCTATACGTGCCATAGCTCCGAAAACCTGGGAATATTTGTTGCAATATGCTCATTTGCTTGATCAAAGAAAAAGTAGCATCTATCAGCGACAGCCTCGTTTTTCAATGTTTGGGATTGGTGAATATAGCTTTGCCCCCTGGAAGGTCACGATATCCGGGATGTATAAGTCCATACGATTCGTCGTGATCGGAACAGTTGCTCAAAAGCCGATTATGGTTGATGATACGTGTTATTTTATTCCGTGCTCGACGCGTGAAGAAGCCCTGTTTATCGCGAAACTCCTGAATTCAGAAGTCTGTCAACGATTTCTTCGGGCGCTCATTTTTTTTGACGCGAAACGGCCAATCACAAAAGATATTCTGCAGCGAATAGATTTACAAGAGATTGCGAAATTTTATCATCTTGAGCGTGAGGCAGTGGCATTGTTCAGTGAAAAAGAGCAGAAACACTTCATCGGACAAGCCTCTTTCTCTTTCGCATAGAAGGTTATGGAGTATAAAGTACGCTAACAATGCCTTGCAGCAGGTGCGCCGTTTAACGACATGAATGAATTGCTTCCAAAGGAAGCGTAGGGAAATGCTCAAGTTGTACCCTACAGCCCATCCTACTCACCTGAAATGAGGGGAAACCCCAAGGGGACACATAGCCGGTAGGAGAAGCGGCGTGAGGAGAAGTAGGCTATCCAAGACGCGACCGCAAGGGCTGACTGTGATGGGAAAAACTGAATTGTTTGAACTCCAATGTCCAGGGATGTGAAGCGCCATCCAGAGGAAAGCCTAAGTATCGTTGATTGTACCTCAGAAGAGGGAGTTGGCAACGAGAAGTCTGAATACCTCTGACCTGATAGTACGAATACTTGTCAGCACGTTATTCGGAAACGTAGGAGTCATTGTCGGTTGGTGACTCTGAACGAGCATTGTCAGGGACATTCTCCAACGAGGAGAAGGAAGAGCATGAATGGAGTCCCTAAGACAGTCTAAGACGTTCATCATGTACGGAAAGCGGGATGGCCTAAAAGACGAGAGTCTCATGGTCACGGAGTCCCAATAGTAGTCGATGGAGTGACGCCCATCCAGGGAGACGGTCACGCCGTTCACAGGGCGAAGTGGGACAGGTTAGATTTTCTCAAAATACAGTATGAGTGAGGGAAGCGAAATGCCACCGAATGGAGCTCAGAAATATTTGGAGATCGTAAGAAAATATGATGGAGCAAAACTTGCAGATATCTAACTGGAGAGCCTTATCCAGTGAAAGTTGGACGTAGGGTTCGGGGGGGAGGTGTTGGAAAAGTGTTGTCTTACAATAACTCGCTGGCATCTTACCCCACACCAAAACCGCGCGCGCCAGTTTCAGCATACGCCTCTCGCATACCGGTCTGTTGCCGCGTTTGGGTTCGTTGCCCGTCGTCATGGCGCGCTTTTGGCTGCTGAAGGCCAGCGTTAGGCCACTTGTAATATGGTGAAAAGCCGACGAACAGATCCGAAGAGCAAGATTTTAGGGATTACCCTATGGAAATCGAATCGCCCCGGATTTCGTCTCATAGAGTATGATGGGTGGCCTAACATGCGCTTGAACGCAGACCAAAAAGCCGGACAGAAAAATCGTGCTCACCTTCTGGGCTGTGCGCCCGGCTTTTTGGCTGGTTAAGCGCGGCGTTATGATTCACTGTATAGTCGAAAAGGCTGAACTCAAAAAATTGTAAACATCATGAATTTGTCTATAATACTACAAAATAAGGTTATTGACTTCCTAAAATCGCTTCCAAATCTTGATGACATTAGAAGTCGAAAGGCATTCATTTACTCTGTAGGATTAGATTTACAATTACAAGAGCAAATTCCATTTGATGAAGCACCTGCACAATTTATCCCTCTCCTTGTATCAAAGCTTCTAAAATATGGTAAACTCAGTGATGAACGCCACCCCCTTGAAGCTGTTTTGGAAAATGCGAAGAATTATATTGGGCAAGATAGACAAGAATATTGTGAAGGTCTTATTCAAGAATTCCGTGCTAATTATACTCCGATTAATTTTGATACAAGTTATCTTCAGACAGATGTGTTTGCGGCTCGTTCCATGTTAGCCTCGCTACCCATTCCACCAATTTTTGCTCATGCCCAATCAGTAGAAATGAAGTGGGCAGACCGTGAGCACGAAATCAATGAACTTACGGAATTTTGGCATGATGAGCAAATACGGGTTGTAGGGCTTATCGGTTGGGGTGGAGTTGGGAAGTCATCATTAGCACGACGTTGGTATGATGAGTTATCTCATCGCAACATTAAACCTGATGGTTTCTTCTGGTGGTCATTCTACTATCAACCAAGTCTTGATGAATTTTTAGAAGCCATTCTTGCATATCTCACTGGAAGGAAATTTCAGACTTCTGAATTCCCTTCAGCTTGGGCAAAAACACAACAATTGGTTGCTCTTTTAGGGGCAGGGGAATTTTTGATTGTACTTGATGGTTTAGAAGTTATGCAGGAAACAAAAGAAGCTGGAGATGATTTTGGTAGACTTGAAGATCGAGCATTTCGGAATTTCATAGAATTATGCGCTGATTCAACTCTACATAAAAGTTTTCTTTTGATTACATCACGTTTCCCGTTAACTGATCTGGAATCTTTAAAAGGAGGAACCTATCAGCATTTAGATGTTGAGCACTTTTCGGCAGAAGATGGCGCAGAGTATCTTAAAAAATGCGGAATTAAGGGCGAACTTGCTAACCTTAGTCGTTTATCAAATGATTATGGTGGACATGCGTTAAGTCTCTCCTTATTAGCAGGGTATTTGAATGAATATTTTGACGGACAGTCAAAAGAAGCTTGTAAAATTCCATTTTTAGCAACAACACAAAAGACTAAAGTCAACCAAATACTTCAGGCATATAGCAATCGATTATCCAAGTCTCAAATTTCATTTATGCAATTATTATCTGCTTTCCGTCGCCCTATAAATCATCAAACATTAGAATCTATTGTCTATAAACCAGAATTTGTCAAAATAAACCCTTTATTGAAACCATTAAACTTGCTAAACTCATTTGATTTACGAAGTCTGATAAAAAATCTTGTCAAACGAGGATTAGTGATGCGTGAAAAGGATTATACGGGAGAATGGTGTTATACTACTCATCTCCTTATTCGTGAATACTTCTACAATCAATTGAATACTTGTCCTGAATTAAGAAAGCAGATCAATCTCCAACTACGAGATTTTGCTTCGGAAAATTTATCAGAAGAACTTCCAGAAAAGCTTGAAGATCTAGCCCCACTGTTTGATGTTATTTTTTATAGTTGTAGGGCTGGATTATATGATGAAGCGATTCATTTGTATCATGACCGTATGAGTTTAGGACATTGGGAATTAGGGTTTCGTTTTGGGGCGTATGAATTTCTTATTGCGTTTTTGAAAGAATTTTTCCCAAATCGGGATTTGACAAAACCTTCATTGGTCACAGATCTCAAAACTCGACCTTTTATATTGAGTGAAATTGCTTATTTTCTGGGGAAAGTTGGGCGGAATGCTGAAGCAATGACTCTTTCCAAAGCTGCTGCTGAACTTGCGATAGAATCATCAGATTTTAAAAGTGCAGCTATCGCATATCAAAGCATAGCGAGCAATATTGTAACAACAGGGGGGAAACTTAGTGAAGCCCAAGTATTTGCACAACGTGGAGTAGAATTTGCCAAATTATCAAAATCAAAACTGTGGCATGAAAATTTATGTGCTACATCTGCATGGATTGCTTTCCTTATGGGGGATATTGCTACTGCTGAAGAAGCGTATGCTAAATTGCATCTCTATTCTCTTCTTGGTGTTGGATATGGAAGATTCTTACTTGCAACAGGTCAGACATTGAAAAGTCGGGAATTCACAGAACGGAATCTTCAAATATGCAAGGAGAAAAAATGGACAGAATCTGTCCCGTACTGTGAAACGTTGCTTGGCGAAATCGCTGTTTTAGAAAAAGATTGGAATAAGGCTAAACACCACTATTCTGTTGGGCTTGATATTGCCAGAAAGTTTGGAATCCAAGAGCAAATTGCTCGTATTCTTTTAGGACTAGCGAAAATTTCAATTGCAAATAATCGACTTGAAGATGCATCAGCCAATTTGAAATCAGCACTTAAAATTACGAAATATTCAAACAGTTTACTCATGGAAACGGAGATTCGTAATTGTTTAACAGAATTTTATATTCTACAAGAGAATTATGATGCGGCCAAAGAACAATGTTTGAAAGTCTTGGATATAGAGAAAACTACAGGATATATTTGGGCAAAAGGAAGTGCATTGCATTATTTGGGAAAATTATCTATAATTTGGGGCAAAATGAACGAAGCCAAAGGTTTTCTACAAAATGCTATTACTCTTCGTCACAACATTCAAGATCCTAATGAACAAGAAACAAAAAGAATTTTAACACAAATACAGAGAAACCAGTAATTTTTTATGGAGGCAAATATCGTGAAAAATCCTATCCCTGTTATTCTATATAACACAAAGCGAGATTGTAACTATATACAAGATACTATAGAACAATACAATGGCAATAATTGTGATTGTGGAGGAGATCATCACGTTTATGGGCAATGTGACTGCGGAGGAGGAGGCTTTTGTGCTGTTTGTGATTGTGATACTGATTGTGACACTGACTGTGACACTGACTGTGACACTGACTGCGATAACGATTGCGAGAATGATTGTGAATGTGATTCGGGTAGCATACCCTCTAACTGGGAGTTAAGTTCAACCGAACATTTTAACAAAGCATATTTTGAAGTTACTCCACAATTCTATTCAACCCACATTCAACGAGATTTTCGTTTAGCAATCAATCCAATTTCTTTTATTGGAGCAGTTGTGCTTAACGAACAAAGTTTTCATCGTTTGAATGAATTTAGAATCCCTCGAAAGTTGGAATTTCCTATTGACTATAAATTGGCAAAAAGTGGATTACTTGTTTCAAAAGAGCAACAACGTATATTGCCAAAAAACTCCTTTCGCAAATTAAGTGCATGGTTGCATATTACTAATGAATGTAATTTGGCTTGTTCATATTGTTATGTACATAAATCTCATGGACATATGACCAAAAAGATAGGAACGCGAGCAATCAAGGGAATCTTTCAGGTTGCAAAAGATAGGAATTTCCAGGAGGTGAACTTGAAATATGCTGGTGGAGAGCCAATTCTTAACTTTGAATTTCTTCAATATCTACATAAATACGCCCAACAATTAGCTAACAAAAAAAATATCAATTTAGGAGCAGCAGTACTTAGCAACGGAACTTTATGGACACCCCCTATGGCGCAATGGCTCGTTGATTCACAGATTCATCTCATGATTTCTTTAGATGGTATTGGTGAACCTCATAACCTTCAACGTTTATCGAGAGATGGAAAAGGAACTTTTGCCAAAATCGAACAAAATATAGACCAAATCTTGTTACCTAGCGGAATTCGACCATTTATTTATACCACTATCACTGGAAGAAATGCTAATAGAATTCATGATGTTATAAGTTGGGCAATTGACCGTAATCTGCCATTTGGAATCAATCTTTATCGAGAAAATCCAATATCTGCGAGTCAAAAAGATTTGAAAAGTAGTGAAGAACAGATAATTAATGGACTCCATAAAGCGTATCAAGTGATAGAAAATTCCTTATCGAAATCCTTATTTTTAGGAGGAATACTGGATAGGATTCAATTTACTCCTCATAAATATGCGTGCGGCATAGGACGAAACTATTTAAGTATTACCCACACTGGAGAAGTCGCTCAATGCCCTATGCATTTAGACGAAAGTATACCATATACTAAATCCGACGATCTTCTGAAAATTGCAGCTAAAGGACATCTTCGCTTTATCAGTGTTGATGAAAAAGAAGAATGCAATGAATGTACATGGCGATATTTTTGTGCTGGTGGATGTCCTTCAGAAACGTATCGTGCTACAGGCAGATTTGATACAAAAAGCCCACATTGCAATATTTATCAGGCATTATTACCAGAAGCTTTTAGACTTGAAGGCTTAAAACTCCTAAAAACAGCAGGATTATTAGCGAATTAAGTATAAGATTAGAATTTTCTACACCATGCTAATTAATCGAAAATAAAGGGGAATCATAACAATGCCAATGGAGCAGGACTTTGAAAACGCGCGGTAATTTCGGGTGAATTGCCCGCTATCAAAGTACCTTGCCAGGTTGAGGTTTGTACCTCCGGTCAGGGGCGTTTTCAAAGCCTCTCATTGGCGGCGTTAGCAAATTTGTGGTACATCAAGAGAAATACGGGCTGCTCAAAATTTACGTACGTATGCATTGATTTGCGCCAAGTTTTTATCGACATCTCGCCCTGTAATTGTCATAAACTGTTCAGATCGAGAGAAAATGTTTGACAAAACTTCACTGGTTATGCAGGGTAAATGAAGAGAGAAACACATTGCATTGTGAAGAGGCTGCTCATGGTATGCCGGGAACATAGATGTAAATATGGCAAGATGCTATGATTAAAACGTTTAAACATAAAGGGCTGAAGAAGTTTTTTTATGAGAATGATCAACGTGGCATTAATCCGAAGCACGGAAACAAACTGGCGCGAATTCTTGACCGTTTAGATGCCTCTATGGAGCCGTATGATATGAATTTACCTGGCTATAAACTCCATGAGTTAAGCGGCAGAGAGAAGGGTACATGGGCCGTATCAGTGAGTGGGAACTGGCGTGTAACCTTTCAGTTCAAAGGCGCTGATGCCGTTCTTGTGGATTACCGTGATTATCATTAAGAATATGGAGGGAAATGACATGATCACACAACGAAAACCAACACATCCCGGGGCGGTGTTACGCGAGGATGTCTTGCGTCCCCTTGGACTCACGGTGAAAGAGGCGGCGAAACATCTCCGAGTGCATCAACGAACATTATCATCATTGTTGCACGAAAAAAGTTCATTAAGTCCTATGATGGCGGTACGTATTGCAAAGGCGACAAAAACAAGTCCTGAAAGTTGGTTGTATATGCAGGCAAAGTTAGATCTATGGAATGCGGCACAAGGCATCACGGATATCGAAGAATTTGCCGCAGTTAAAGCCTATTAACTGAAAACCATTATTGAAATGTACAGGAGTGAAAATCAAGGCATATTTGCTAACGAGTTAAGGCTTCATGTTGCGCGAGCGGTTAGCGAGCCGCAGACACAAGCCGAGCGTTGAACATGCCCCCTGCGGGCATGTCGAGGGGGGGTCGGGGGAACAAACCTGTTTGGATTTTGCTCGGAGTTATCCGGTCGGCCAGGAATGATTTCTGGAGGTCATCGGGACAATTGTGGAGGGATTTTTGTGAGACATCGCGTTTTTTGACAGCAAGAACACCCACAAACCATGATGGATTTTGCCATGAATTCGTGAAATTCCAGGCTTTGGGCGGACTCCTCCGTGAACACTCAAAAAGGTGTTGTGGCCTGTCTTCTTTGTCCCTTCTCTGATGATCGTCAACCCCGTCATTCCTGTTATCATGGCGGGCCTCGCTGCTGTTCGGAAGTTTCGATTGCGGGACACCGGGGCAATCTCCCGATGTAGCGCAATTTTGCTCCGCAATGCGGACATCTTCCGGGGGCGTCGGGCGTATGCCTTGTGCCAGAGTTTTCTTGCGCCTCATGGTTTGCTTTTGCACCTGTTTTACCGGTCGATTCGGAGCTCTCCCCTTCGAGTTGCGCGTTGATAGCGTTGACGCGTTTTTTGGCGCTAGGATGCAGGAAACCGACATACCGGACTTTCTGAAAGCCTTTGGGCAGTCCATGCTGTACAAAGCGCTGCATGAAGCGCATAGCATCGAGCGTCATGTTTTTCCAGGGCTTGTTGCGCGGCTTGGACCTGAACGTCACGTTGCCGTCTTGCATGCTGACCAACCTGTTGTTTGAAAGCGCCACGCGATAGATGTAAGGCGTCAGATATTTCAAGGCGGTTTTTCCGTCGCCGACCGGCTTACAGTGCACGACCCATGTGTTTTTCCAGGTTTCGGGCGGCACTTGCGCAAACAACTCCGGAGCCTCGGTGTTCAGCGCGTCGCGGAACTTTGCGCGAAACACCTTGCTCAGCGCTGAACCGGGCACCAGGAATTGAGAGTGGGCTGCTTTCCACTCACCGGTTTGGGGATCAATGCCGCCTGCGGGCACGACATAGTGCCCGTGCAGGTGATAGCCCATCCTGCGGTCCCATGTGTGCAGCGCTCCGACCATGCCGATTTGGCCGCCGAGCCACTCAGGATTGAGCGTCAGGGTTTGCAGGGCTTCGGCTGAGGCCTGAAAGAGCAGGCGATAGATCCGTGTCTGATTGGAACGCGCGATCCGATGAAGCTCGTGCGGCAGAGTGCAGGTGACGAGGAAGTATGTGACCGGCAGCAGGTTGTGCAGTTGCTTATCACGCCAGTCGTCAGCCCGGTCATTGCCGCACTTCGGACAATGGCGATTTCCGCAAGAATGATAGGCATCCAGTGTTTCACCACAGGCATCGCAATAATAGACATGCCCCCCCATGACGGCTGTCCGGCATGCTTCGATATCTTGCATGGCCTTTCTATGGCTGGGAAGCATGCTCTCGCCATACTTCTCCCGGTAGGCCGGGCCGTATTCCCGGAATATGTCAGCTCATTCGAGCATAATTGGACACTGGAAATGAGGACGTGATGACAGATCGTGCATCAGTTCGTTGATCGCTTGACAGGCTTGCGTGTTGGAGATCATGGTTAAATGAGTGTAGAAGGATGTGGTGTGCACGGAATTATGGCCCAGATAGACTTGAATCTGGCGTAAATTGACGCCCACTTCGAGCAAGTGCGTGGCAGAGGAGTGTCTCAAGGTATGGACAGAGGCGTTTTTGTTGATACCACTCTCTTTGAGAGCGGCCCTGAAGGCGGCCTGAATATTGGTATGCGAGGTTGGTTTGGTGGCGTGGCCTTCATGAATACCGCCGCGTCCGGTGGCCGGACAGAGCCAGACCGGTGATCGACGACAACTATTCTTGAGGTCAACGACAATTACTTTTGAGGTCAAAAAGTTTTTTGTCAATGGTTAATTTCAACTGATTTGTTACAGCGTTACACAATGAGTGTTTAGGAACAAAAAAAAGCGTCTCACCTCCTTCTCGTTTTGCCTCGGTTTGTGCCTGAGTGACGAAGGGAGCCGATAGGCGACCGGAGTTACTCAGGCACAAACCGAGGCTTCAAAATTTTTTATATCCCCTCCTCATACGATCCTCAAACATGTTCATCGTCCTCCAAAACGTTCTGTGTTCCCCCAACGTTCTCATCCACTTGACCTTCTGTTTTTCCCGTTCTTTTCTGGGCCTGTTCCATCCGATAGCTCGTAATGTTCAGTTCCAAAATGACACTATGATGAACAACACGATCAATGGCTGCTACAGTGGTCATCGGATCTTTGAAAATCTTCTCCCACTGCGAAAAAGCCAGATTGCTCGTAATCATCACACTGCCCTGTTCATACCGGTCTGCAAGCAGCGTAAACAGCACTTCCATTTCTTCCCGGTCGTGTTGAACATACCCAATATCATCAATCAGGATCGCATCAAACTTGTGGAGCTTCTTTAACACGTGAGCTAACTGTAAATCCCGTTTCGCCACCAGCAGTTTTTGCACCAGCAACGAGCACGGACTAAACCAGATTCTGCGCCCTTGTCTCACTAACTCCTGGGCAAGGGCGCACAACAGATGCGTTTTGCCGGTTCCGGGACTCCCAAACGCCAAGACGTTTTCTTTCTTGTCTAAGAAAAAGCCCTGCCGCAACAGATTGACATGCTGCACGACTTTGGTCGGCAACCGGGCAAGATCAAACGTCTCAATGGTCTTTTCGAGCGGAAGACAAGACGCCCGCAAGTATCTTGTGATACGGCGACTCTGCCTCAGTTCACACTCTCGTTCCACCAGGTCCAGCAAAAATCGTTCATAGCCTAACGATTCCTGAGCCGCTTGAAGAACAGCCTCGTCAACATGTTCACGAATGGCCGTCAAACACAGATCTTTCAGGCACTCGTGCAACTGAGCTTTTACCTCCTGTCTCTGTATGTCAGCCATTATTGGACCTCCTCTGCAAGAAGTGCGTGAGAACAAAGTGGTTCGAAAGCACATTCATCGGCGCGTATTGGCTCAGCATTCAATGCACTGTTTTCGAGCAAACCATCATAGAGCGTCACATCAGTTTTGTTCATCGCAATGTCCTGGCGTGCACTCAGAGGCTCATCTCCTTTCATGAGCGCTTCTACCGCGTCAACACTGATGGCCTGTTCCTGGGCAAGGAGTGTGCGTAAGGCCTCATCAACTCCGCTTTCTGTTTTTCTGGCTGCCAGATACAGAATCTCCAGATACGTTTTATGAGCATGGCTAGGGTGTCGGGATTTCAGCTGATCATAGGCCATTCTGAAATGACTGCTGGGAAACAGGTCGCTGCGGTAGCGATACTGCTCAAACGCTCCCGGTTTGCGTCTCAACCACTCGATAATATGTCGGTACTGAATTCGGTGCTTCCCTGAACCTCTTAGGCGTGGAATCGTTTCAACCTGTTGTTGAGCATACCAGACTTCGAGGTACTCGGCATAGACACGAACCCTGACTCGCTCACCGATGAGGCGACTATGGACAGAATAGGTATTCTTGGTCACCTGTATGGTGCTGCTAGGGCCAACTCTGACGGTGAGTAACGTGTAATCGTTTACACGTTTCAACGGCAGGGCCCGAAGCACCTTCAGCTCTTCGGCAAAGCGCTGTCGGCGTCCGGAATTTAACTGACGGAATAAGGTCTTCAGAAAATCCTGATATGCATGCCGGCTTGAAAAATCACGACTGCCTCTCAGCAGCAGAGATTGTTCAAGCGCCCTCTTAAACCGGTGATGACGTTGTTCAATATCCCCATTTTCGTTCCCTTTGCCGCTTTGAATCTTTTGTCCGTTCAATCCATAATGTCGTAACAGAGCCTGGTAGCAGCGTGTAAATGCAGCTCGACCACCTTCACCTTTGCCAACTTCCTGCACGGCAGCAGATAACCGATCGGTGCGATGCTGTTGAGGAACCCCTCCAAGCTCCCACAATGCATTCTGCAAGCCCGTACTCAAACTCTCGAAACTCTCCTGAAAAGCAAATCGTGCCGGTCTCCCAGTTTGAATAGGTCAACACAAAATGATACAACAGAAATTTGGTCAGATGGGAAAAATCAGATTCACATAACACGCCCGGATGATGCACTTGTGGAAAATAGACTTCTTTGGCGGGGCCTTCAACCGCTCGCCAATATTTCACACGACGTTGAAAGGTGCGCAGTTGACCGTCCTGATACACACCGGGATACTGTCGTTGGAACCATTCAAACAGCGTCCTGGCTTCCAGGCCGGGATTCACTTCTAACATGGAGCTGGCCTGAGGCCAAATCTGTTCAAACGGATCTTGACGCGTCCGCCACGTCCGCTCCGGTTTACATTGGCTCGGTAATTTCCCTACACGAAGATACTTCCGAGCAGTATTCTCAGACATGCCCGCCTTGGCGGCTGCCTGTGACAGCTTTTCTTCTTGTTGGTTCAGCTTCATTAGTTTCCTCACTTGTCGATCTGTGACCCTCATGTGACCCTCCTGTATTGTTAATAATCTTCAGGAAGATCACAGGGATCCTCAGGACTCAATCATAATTGTCGCCAGACCTTTCACTGCTCGTGTGCTCACCTCTCTCATGGTGACATATTTTGTGAAGCAATGGCCTCAATTATAATTGTCGTTCGACCGCAATTCTAATTGTCGCTGAACCTCAAAAGTAATTGTCGTTCATCAGAGCGATCAAGGCGCGGCGGCTTTTGCCGTGCGGTTTTATCAATTGCTTTCGCAAAATTTGGAGCAGGGTTCGGCAAACGTGGCTGAGATTTTACGCCAGGCCCGCGCCCAGGTGTATGAGAGCGGCGATCCCACGTTTCTGGCTTATGTGTATTACGGCTATCCGCAATTTATGATCCTTCCGGTCGGAGGTCTGGACCTGCCCGCGTTTTAATAGACATTATCGCGCATAAAATTTTTATGCGGAGAGGTCTTCCGAATGCCCCTCCCCGGAGCAGGGCTGTTAAGTTCTACCCCCTCAATCCCCCGCAAGCGGGGGAAGGCGATCCGTTTCCCCCCGCTTGCGGGGGAATAAAAGGAAGGTCACAGCTTTTCCCCGCGAGAACTGAACAGCCCTGCCAACCTCTCCGGGGAGGCAGGGCTGTTCAGTTCTTTGCTGCTCAGGAGTGCAAACCAGCGTTTGCATCAGGGCGAAGCCCTGTCAAATTGTCGCGGCGAAGCCGCGAAGCACACGCTCGTTTGCGCTCCTGAATATTCGTAAAAACGTCTGCTTCAAAACACGACCCATTCCCAGGCAGAAGCACAGGAACGAGAACTTCACAGCCCTGCTGGAGAGGTTGGGGGCTGACAGGGGTGGGTATAACGTGAGAGACAGGCTCGTGTGCCCTGTCTCCTGGCGATCAATCGCCAGTCTCAAAGCGAAAGGACGCTGAAACGCCCTCTGGTATTCAGCAGCAGGCTTCAGCCGGCTTCAGCTTTGAGACCGGCCATTGATGGCTGGGCGGACGAGGCATCAGCACAACATACCAACCCCTGTCAACCCCGAGGGGCAGGGGTTAGGGGCGGGTTGTCGAATCTGGCGACAAGCTATAGGCCAGAACCCCACCCCTTGCCCTCTTACAGGTATGGGTTTTTCGCCCTGAAAGGGCGAAGGCATACAGCCTGGGGATTCATCCCCAGAAAACGCATGTCGAGGACGATCCGCCCTGAAGGGGCAGAGGGGGTTCCATCCACCGCCCCTTCAGGGCGGGAAATTGGGCATTCCCCTCATCCAGAGGATGAATCCTCTGGCTCTATTCCGCTGCCCTTTCAGGGCACAAACCCAAAACCCATACCTGTAAGCCCCTTGCCCCTCCCAGGAGGGAAATTTGGCGGCTTCGCCGCTGAAAAACCTCCCCCAGATCATCAGGCTGCTACAGGGCTTTCATGATGTAACGGCCGAGCAGTTTGCGCCAGCCTTTCTGAGCCGGGAGGTATTTTTTTAACGTTTCGGGTTCATCAATCCAGGTAGTCAGGCCGCTCATGAAAAAGAAATCGAGCATGGCGACCAGGCTGTCGTAGCCGGCGACCACGCAGGTCGCTTCGCCATCCATGATCATGCTGCGGTAATTCTGGTTCTGGGAACCGACGGTCAGATAGTAGATCGCTCGCTGTCGCTCCTCTTCCGACAATGATTGCCAGTAGGGTTGCGCGGCCAGATTGTAGTCGTCGCGCAGTTCCGGCGGAATGTTACGGGTGACCAGATCTCCCTGCTGGCGCGGGCCGTATTTTGTACGATAATAGAGATAGGCGTTGAACACTTCATCCCACCCATTCCAGGCCAGCAAATCCGGGAAACTTGCCGAGGCGAAAAAATTGGCTTTCAAGTGCAGTTTGGGGTGACGTTTTGTGAGGTCTTCCGTATGAAAGGAGATCTGAAATCCCGCTAATTTCAAATCTTGATCCACTTGTTCAATGACGGCATACACGTCCGGCGCAAAGGGGAAAATCGTTTTCAGGAAGGGGTAACGATTCAAGCCCTCGCGAAACTCGATCAGTTTGGCGCGCGTATCATTCACATCGGAACGGCGGGTATAGACGCCGACTTTCAACAAGCCGCCGGCCGCGTCAAGGTCGGTTTGCAAATAATTTTGCAGCAGAATCAGGCGCGTAAACAGTTCCTGAGTTCTGGACATCTGCGGAAAACCGTCGCTGGGCGCGTTCTCCAGAGCCGGGGCAATCAGCAGCACGCGGCAGCCGCGCAGAGCTGCGCCAACCAGCAGTCCACCCCAAAAAGGAGCGTTCCACAGACTATCAGGCACAATGATGGTTGAGCCAGCCGGCATCAGGCTGTATAGTGCGGCTTTGAGTACGTTGACCGGTTTGGGGCGAAATCCGGTTTGATTGTGCAGATCCATGACCGTCGCGGTCCAGCCCTGATCGCGTAAATCCTGCACCATGGCAGCGTAATTCTCAGGAAACGGTTGTTGACGCAAGGGCAGCGGAATGTCATGCGCGCTAAATCCTTGATTTAACAGCGCTTCTCGCGTCGCATCTTTGAGCGCGACCAGGGCCGGCCCTCTCACCAGAATCGCTCGGTCTTCCCAGGTTGAGCCAGTATAATGCTCGCCCACACCCATGCCGGTATAAATGGCCTGTCCTCGGCCAGGATCTTGTTCGCTGACATCATAGAGCACGATTTTGCGGTGGTCGCGCATCACATCGTCGGGCGCAAAGGGCAGGTAAGGAACCAAATGCGCGCTGCGAAAGGAATAATCCGAGGGATTGGTGATATTCACATGCACTTTCAGCGTGTTTAACAGCCATTCCTGTCCATATTGCCGGATACGTTCTTGTAACCGCGTTGATTCAGCAACGGCCTGGCGCAATTCGGTTTGCGCCTTTTGGATCATCTCGTTCCAGTAGGCGTATTTGGAGGATAAGCGCATCTCGTGTTCTAAGGGATTTTGCAGCAGCGTCATCCAGAACGCGCCGTTGTTGGATTCATAATAATACTGATCGAGCAGAATCACATAGAGCGGAATTTTGCCGGTCGTCTCATAATTGCGCACAGCCTGAATCAGGGCTGTCAGATAGGCCCGCACCGTCTGGCGCAGGCCGATGCTGTCAGGGGCGCCTTCAGGCGTCACGCCGCGATAATCGTGAATCCATAAGACATGATAGTCTTGCGCCTGCAAAATCGAATCAGTCAACTCCGATTGAAATTCCTCATTGATGATGTAATAAATCTGATTGGCGTCGCTAAACTGCTGCTGCGTGATCTGTTCCAGCAGCGCGTTGAGTTCAGCCTGCGTGTCGTACTGCTCTGGCCGTAATCCGTATTGCAGGGGCATCCAGACGACTTCGGAATCTTTCCAGACCGCTGTGGTTTTTTTACGCTGTTGTTCCAGGAGATTCAGGACGCGCTGCAAGATCGTCGCCAATTGGTCGCGCTGCGCTTCAGGCAATACGGTGTTCATGCGCAGCCAGGAATAAAAACGGTTGATGGCCTGGATGTTGTAACTTTTCAAAGAATCCGGCGTTTTCACCCTGCCAAGCAGTTGATTATACGGCACAATCACGTCTTGCAAGATCAGTTCCCTGGCTTTTTCAGCAATCTGCAGGGCTTGTGTGCGGTCGCCGGTCGTCCCTTGCGCTTCGTCAAGGGCCAGGATAAAGGCTTGTTCAAACATCTGATGATAGGTTTCGATTTCAGCCTGGAAAGTGTGCCCCTGCGGGTAAAATTCATCCTTGAGGTTCAAGTGCGTTTTTAATACCTCAGCCGCCTGTTCGAACTCTGCCAGCTCTTTTGCACCTTCTTCCAGGTTCACCTGATCAAAAAAAGGCGTGGTATATTGCGAAATCCATTCCGTCGCATGTGCCAACAATTCCAGAGTTTGCTCAAGTTCCGGCGACAACTCGCTTTGCTTGAACGCAAGTAGTTTGCTCGAGACCGCCGGCAATGTAACGCGATCGTCTGTGGGTCGAGTTTGTCCCAGATACGGTTGTCCTAACGGGAAATTGACGCCCAGATGCAACGCATGATCGCGTCCCGGAATCCAATTGAGGCGCAGAGTTTCCCCGCGGCCGAATATGCCGCCGCGCTCTAACGGAAAGGCCCAGGAAGCGATAAAATCAAGTTCATTCGCTGAGATCGAATAATCGAGGCCGAGCTGGGTAAACAGCAATTTAATGCCCGTTAAAGCGCGGAACCCACCTTCGATATCTCCTTCTCCTTCAAAAGTGCCAATATAACCTTCGCCTGTCAAACCAACTCCGAAGATGGGATGCCAGAGCGCACGATACAGGCTCAACGCCAGATGACCGCCAGTCTTCTGACTTTCACCGCCCAGCGTCAGGGAACCCATCGGATTCAGGGAAAATTCATAGCGCGCAGGCAATCCCATGGACCGAATTCGCTCTTGCTGATCCATCTCGTGCGCATATAAAGAAGATGCCAGAAGACCTGGAATCATCATGAAAAAGAAAATGAAACGTTTCATAACCTTCTCTATTTTATGGTGTGTTTTTGCCTGAGACTGAGCAGGCTTTGTTTTTCCAGCAGCACCCAGACCGGATCATGATCGCTGGCCTGGCTCTGTTTGACTTTACCGCTTTCAATCACCCGCAATCCCCTGGTATAAATATGATCTAATTGTAGAAACGGACTGGCGGTCGCTCCCACGCCGGCTGAAGCCCGATCAAGATGGGCGACGTTGAAAAGTAGTGTATTGGCGTTCACATCTTTTTCCCAGACCGTGTTAAAATCGCCGCCAACAATGATGTACGCAAACTCTTGCTGCGCGGCAATATGTTCGACCAGGGCTTTGACTTGTTCGCGTCGCTTGTCCTCGCTCAGCCAGATCGTTTCCGTATGGACGCTATAGACTTTCATGTCCTCGTTTCCAATGCGAAGCGTGGCTGAGGCGGCAATGCGGCGTTGTTGATCCTTTGGATTTGCATGGGGCAGAAGTACTTTCTCTTCTGCCTGAATCGGCCACCTTGAGAGAATGGCATTGCCGAAATATTGCTTAAATTTGCGATGAATGGCTATCGGATAATAGACATAATTGTAGTGCAAAGCTTCCGCGATACGGGCCGTGCCGGTTTCATCCATTTCCTGAAGCAAGAGGATGTCCGCGCCCTGCAATTCCTTGAAGTTCCGCATTTCCTCAATAGCGCAGTCAATCTTTTTAGCTCCGGCGATATTAAATGTCACCACTTTAAGCAACCCATCGGGAAACACGCGCGCTTTCGCAAAATGGCCTGTAAATTTCGGCGTATCCGATTCAAGAAAATTCGTCGTGATCCCACAGGACATCAGCAACAGTCCTGTCAATAAAATCCAGAGGATAACATAAAAAATATGGGACATAAGAGAGCCATTTCCTGGATTATTTGATACCTTCCATGCCTATAGCGACTTTGATCAGGTCAATCTGGCCGATATGAAAGGTTTCATGCCAGGCTGCAAAAGATAGGCCGCTGCCGAGATCGTTCTTGCCGCCGGGTAAGTTCATATTCACGGGTTGCTGTAAGTCGGTTTCGTCTAATTCTAGAATATGTTTGACAAGCTGTTCGCCGCGCGACGCCAGGTCGTTGAGCGCCTGTTCGGCATTGATCTTCAGTTCGACGTTTTTTGCCACGCCGCGTTCAAACGCTTTTTCAGACTCTCTGATTTCGCATGGAATTTTCAGCAATTGTAAAGTTTTGGCGCGATGTAAGATAATATGACCGAGAATCCAACCAATCGTGTTCGACTGCCCTGTGCGGGCGAGCAGATCGTTGTCGGTCAATCCTTGTAAAAGATATTGAAGAAACTCTGTATTTTTCTGGTAATTACTGGCGATTTCATGTTTCATGGTATTTTCCTTTCATATTGATATTCAGGCTTGGGGAAGTATTCTTAAACTTTCACCAGCATTACAGAATATGGTTAAGGATGTAAAGAAAAAATATCACTCTTTATCAGGTATTTCGCTGCCTGCCTGTGCAGGCAGGCAGCGAAAAAGCCTGTGTAAAAAAGACACATTTTTTCCTGCCAGGATGAAAACAAATTACTTATTGAACCAGAGAAAAAGTCCAGGCGTTGAAAACCACATCCATGAACGCTCTCTTTCGCATGGGTAAGGCGGTGAAATAAAACAGGTGCGAGTTTTCACGGGCATCTGAGGCCCCAAAGTGGGGGATGACTCCATCACTGATCGCGCCGATGGCGTGCGCTAGTTCAGTTTCAATCCTGTCTGCGCTTCGAATCGGATAGACCTTTCTCACTTTCATGACGGTCGAAGCCAGATAATCAATATGCCAGAAAAGTTTCTTACGAGCGCGTTGATGGCGTTTGAGACGCGCTTCAAGGGAATTCATGGCTGAGCCGACATACACGTACCAACCTCGAAGAAAGTGGACCTGTCCCAGTTTGCCAATCGTGAGGGTCACATCCTGCGGATTTTCGAGCACTAACAGATAGGAACCTTTGTTGTGGCAATGAGTTTGCACGGCGGCCGTATCAATCGGCACTTCTTGCACACTGGCAAGATCGATGCTGAGCGGATCAAACACATTGAGTTTAAAAGCTTGACAGGTGACATGCTGCGCGGCGAGCAATAGCCTGGCGTAGTCAAAATCAACATGAACATCAGGCATGAAACGTTCGGCGCTGGCGTTCAGAATCAGAAAGATGATGTATGTTCTGGCCTGCTGCTCCCGTGCAAGGCGTTCTAAGGCCTTCAGATGTTTTTGGCCTCGCAGGGTCGGCGCATCAGGAAACATCGCCAACCCATTATGACAGAGGGTGCAAGATTTGATTTCCACAATCACGTTCTGCTGTTCATGCACAAAGGTAAAGTCGAACCTGGAATCTCCGACCGTCACTTCGCGTCGAACCTGCCCGGCCCCGGAAAATTGAGGCAGGCAATTTTCAGCCAGAAGATGGGCAAAAATGTCGTTGACTTTTAAAGTATCAAGGAACACAAACCGCTTCTGATACCTTGTTGACACAACTCTGTACGGATATTTCCCGCGTTTCACCGGGACCACAAAGAAGGGATGATGATCGGTGCAAAATTCTTCCATGCGTCCGGGATTCGGGACATACGCCTGGATGATGATGCCGCCGCTGCCGGTTTCCAGCGTCATCACAAAACGATTCGGCCGTTCGAGAAAAAAAGCGCGTTCGTAAGTATTGTAGAATGTGAGTAGGCTCATGTGACTTTTGTTCACGGAAAACAGGTATTCTGTCAACTGAAATCGCAGGAATCTGCCCAAAACAACACAAAAACCGAGTTTTTTGAAAAAACTCGGTTTTTTCTGCTCCGGTTTCTATATGCAGGTTTTAAATCAAAGAGAGGCGTTCTCTTTTTTCTTTGATATGTTACGTTGGCGGGTTTTACGGGGACCGTTTCTTTTTTTTAAGAGCAACTGGCGTTTGAGATTGATCTCTTCCCAGAGTTCCTGACATTGCCCCACCTGGCAGGCATGCTGAATACGCTGCACTACATCATCGGTCATCGTATCAATCCAGCCAAAGTCAATCAGGCGTGAAATTTCCCGCACCGCCATCCGTACAGTCTGAGGTTGCACTATCTCCTGCGGCATGGCCGGATTTCCGTGTAAAATCGCACTTTTTACTTCAGTCCAATACATACTTCGTCTCCCATGTCCACCAACCACAGATACCCCAGATTTTCCAGAAGAGCAGCGATTCATTTTGTAAAAGATGTCCACTGGCTCAAAACAATCTGAAGAAGCTGAGCAATCTGCGGTTAAATATTCTTTTTGTATGCCTACTCACCCTGTACAACCCATAAATATCTGAAACCCTTTTTTATACTCAAGTAAACACACAGCAATTTCTTGAGCTTTTGCCTGGAGAAACGCGCGACGAACAAGCAAAAGTCAGGAAAACTTCGTTTAAAATTTCTTCATAGTTCTTTAATATAAAACGACAGTTCTTAAAACTCTTTAAGAACTTTAATATAATAAAAGACGAAATTATGCAAGTTTTTTTTGAAAAAATTTAGAGATTTTAGTAAAAAAAGAAATTTCACCACCAGAAGATACCGCAAAGCGTTCTGACAGGCAGAAGCAGAAGCGTTTTTTTCTTGACAATATGTCTGAAGCAGGCCATCTTCGGATGATTTAAGACAACTGTACTCAGGCTATAGAACTGAATAAAAAGTATGCCTTTGGGTATCAATAGGGGTCACCTATGACGTGTATTATGGATGAAACATGGGATGGCCTACAAGCCGAGAGGCCGAAGCTCACGAAGTCCCTCTGGTAGTCTGAGGCAGGGAACGCCTGCTACATGGCAAAGGGGGACAGGTTAGTTGTGCCCGCCTCTCCTGGCGTGTTATGCGCGCCGTTAGCGCTACTCCATAGATAAATTTACTGGCAGATAAATTGGTTCTTTTTTTTCTTACGAAATTGGATCTTTATAATCTTTCTTGCCTGCTATATGTTAGCTCCATGCATACTGAAATTTGCGTAACGAAGTGGCGAAGCCATGTCGAAGTCAAGCGGAATTTCAGTGTACGCTGAGTAGAGAGTCTCTTGATGGGAATGTTGTCGCAGTGTCACCCAGGTAGAGACATTGAACGAGTCATCACTATTCATAGAAGCAGGAGGAATGATGAAGAAGATTAGGATACAAAAGGATTTTTGGCCATTTATTGAATCCGTCATTATTGTCGGAACAGAAACAGACACTCAACATCCCAATTTCCTCACCTGTTCATGGCATAGCCGGGTCAATCAAAAACCGCCCCAATGGGGAATAACCCTAGATCATACACGCTGCTCATTGAATTGTATTAAGCGAAATATGACCTTTAGTATAAACTATCCGGGGCAAGAACTCGTAAAAGTGACGGATTATTGTGGCATTTATTCTGGGAAAGACGTTGATAAAGGTGCTTTATTTACGATTTTTCATGGAACCTTACATGGAGCCCCCATGATAGAGGAGTGTAGTGTCAATATCGAACTCGAAGTGAAGAAAATCATCGAACTTGAAAGTGATTGCTTAATTATCGGCGAGATAATAAATACCTATTCAGATGAGCGTTATATCGTAGATCATCGCGTAGATGTTGAAAAAGCCGAGTCGTTTTTTCTCACCTATCCAGATTTCAACTACCATACAATCCAGAGACACCTCGGTAAAGCCTGGAAAATCGGGAAGAAATTGGATTAGATATGGAAAACAGCCAAAAAAGCAGTGAAATAAATGGTGCCAACCCATAAATTGTTTCTTGAACATGGCTTTTCCTCCGTGGTTCAGGCTCGATAAGTGAGTCTGAACCTGGATGACAGCCTGTTCCCTGAGGAAGAGATATGATGCGACTCTGTTTTTGTGGACCGTCTGGTTCTGGAAAAAATACGTGCGCGAAGAATATTGCGAAGCAAGGAAGGTGGAACATATATACCGGAAAAGATTATCTGCGACTGGCCAAAAATGAAGCTGATGCCTGGAGCAAATTTATGGCGCAACTGAAAGAAGATGACGCACATGGAATGAATTCAATAATCGTCATCACAGAAATTGAACAGGTGCGTATTATTAGATTTACAGCCAATGAGGATGTATTACTGAATAGATTTATTGCAAGAATGAATAATCATTCAAATCCTACATTTGCTAAAATGATCAAGAATCAGAAAATGAAATGGGATCAGAGTGGGATCAATTATGTGATTGATACTACAGAGAACAGCGAAGAACGCACGATGAAGAAAATATTGGAGCAGAATACATAAGTTAAGCGGAGGTTCCAACGTCTCTTACATCGAGCCGAAGCATACAGAAAACAGAGATGACTCAATATGGCAAGCGGCAGGGCAGGAAAGTTCTTTGCTGCTCAGGAGCGCAAACGAGCGTTTGCACCAGGGCAAAGCCCTGGCAAGATTGTCGCGGCACAGCCGCGAAGCAATCGCTCGATTGCCCTCCTGAACACGCGGTCTCAGATTCTCATCCAGGAGAAAACTTCACAGCCCTGCCGTGTCAGGGGGACACTGCGCGCGGCTCAAATGATGGGAAAGGAACATCCCATTTCTCAAAAATTTCTTGTAATTCCCCTGAAGCGAGGAGCTCGGGAATGCGCTGATCATAAATCGCAATCAACATGTCTGATCTGGGTGTAGCGGCAAAGCGCAGGTAGAGATCGCGGGTCCACAGCGCTTCGATTTGATACTGATCGGCGTCAAGCTGAAGCTGCTCCAGGTAGAACTCAATTTCGTCGGTCGTATCCAGATACCCGTCCACACGACCGCGTTCAAGCATTTTTAAGGCCTGTTCAGGCGAATCGACCTCAAGCCACTTGAACTCGATAGCGGCCATTTCCGGTTCAACATGATAATCGTAGCCGCGCAGCCAGGCGAGCGTTTTGCCTGCTAAGGCTTGTATCCCGGTCCATTCGGCAATGTTCGACGTTTTAAACCCCACGCTGGTCTCATCAAAATCCATCGGGTAGCGCGGCATACGAAATTCTTCTTTATAAAATTCTCCGAGCAAGGCGTCAGCCGTCTTCCGTTCCAACATCTCCATCCCACGTTTCCAGGGAACAATTTCGTAAGTCATAACAACGCCGACCGGTTCATAAACGGCGCGCACAAGGTCAAAATACACGCCTGTGCCGTCTTGTTCCGTATAACCTTCCCATTCGGGGGTAACAACGTGAATCGTCGTGACTTGAGGCTCTTGCCCAATCGCCGCGATCGCCAGGCAGAACAGCACACAGAACTCGAAAATAATGCTATGAATAACTTTACGCATAACGTCCTCCTTACCGCATACAGACAGCATGATTCAGTTGAGCTGGCATGCCTTTGACCCCGGACAGCCGTGCTGCCTGTGATCACTGTCTGCGAACTTCTTTTTTGATCCGTTCAATATGTCCGCGCCCCAGGGCTTTAACTTCGCAGCCGAGTTCAAAATAACGGCGAATTTTGTCGTCGCTGAGAATACCGAAACAATCTATAACAGCCAAAGGCTGACCTGTCCAGGCGACCACGTCGTCAGGATTGAGTTTCAGATATGGTTCGTGCGGCACCGCAAGAATCATGACTTCCGCATCTTTGAGTACCTCCTCTAAATCCTGTTCGACCCGGATGTGCTGCAATTCTTCCTGGTTACGGAAAAAACGCTTCCAGGAATGTCCGGGGGCGGGATATTCCTCCTGTTTTTCCAATTCGTACCAGTGCGGCACATAGGGATCATGCACGCGAATTTCCGCGCCCATCTCAATCAGCTTACGCACAACCATCTCGCTGCCGCTATAGCGCGTATCGCCGACGTCCTGGCGGTAACTTGCGCCGCAGAGCACGACATCAGAACCGGCAATATAGCGCCCCATATTGTGCAAGGCGTCACGCGTCAATTGTGCGACATGCAAACCACGGGTATCGTTAATATCAATCGCCGCCGGAGTCATTTTAAAAATACTGTCGCCATCTTCAAACCCCAGGATATGGCGATAGGCCCAGTAGCCCAGGCCGCCGTCTTTCGGCAGACAATAGCCGCCGATCCCAGGTCCCGGAAAGATAATATTACTATGGGTCGGACGCATTTTAATAGCATTGATCACTTTCATCAAATCCACGCCGTTCCGTTCGGCGAACAGGCTCCATTCATTTAAAAAGGCGAGAATTGTGGCACGATAGGAATTTTCCACAATCTTCGTGGTTTCAGATTCAATCGGGCGATCCATCACCGTCAGGGGAAAATCTTTGGTGTTAAGAACTTCTGTCAGAAATTTCACGACACGTTCGCGGGCTTCCTGATTGCATCCGGCACATACGCGCCAAAAATCGCGAATACTGGCGACATAGTGGCGGCCGGGCATGACACGCTCAAAACTATGCGCCAGAATCGGTTCTGAGGTCAGGCCGCGTTTCGCAAAGGCTTTTTTGAGAATCGGCCAGGCGACAAATTCGGTTGTTCCCGGCGCAACGGTTGTTTCAATCAGCACCAGGCATTCCGGCGGAATGTTCAGGCCGATCGTGCGCATTGTGGCCTCAAGCGCCGCCATATCGGCCTCTCCGCTGCGCATGTTGCCCAGTTCGGACTTAATGTAATCACACTGGACATCTACGACGACGCAATCGGCAAGCGCGAGACAATCGCTGTTATACGTGGCGGTCAGGGTCTTCTCTTCATTGACGCAACGTTGAATCAAGACATCCACTTCCGGGTCTTCCGCTTTTACTGGCGAAATTCCGCGATTTAACAAAGGAATTTTCCAATAACTGCGCGTACTCGGACGCTGACACCCAATCACAAATTTAGTGCATTCCCCCTTACTATTTCTGGTGTCGGCTACAATGGCCGCCATCACCGCTCCAACAAACCCAACGCCCATCACCACCACAATTTCTTTGCCTGCCTGACGCGCTTGTTCTGCCAGCTGTTTCACCCGTTCAAACTCACGCGCATAGTCTTCCGGTTTGGGAAGGGGAAATGTTTCTCCGGCAGGGCTTACTGAGTATTCAATATAATCCATATACGTTCTCCAATGTTACATCACAGATGTGCCCCGGGCATCCCTGTCCGGCCTGTGAATAGCCCGGGCAGGGATGTCGTCCGAGGTATATTTGTGATGTTCATCCTGTGCGTATGTGAACACGGCTATTCACATGTACGATTCCTTTTGCTCATTCGTTTTTCGTGATCTTACTTCAGTTTCAACAGGTCCGGCGAAAGAGTTCTCCCGGGAAACCACTTGTCATAAATCTTTTCAAACGTTCCGTCCTGTTTCATCGCGTTTAACTTTTTTTGCCATATTGTGACCGTGCCGTCAGGAGTCACACCGGAAAACGCGATATAAAACAGTTCTTCACTCACAGTCAATACGGTTTCAATATCATCCGAGGCATACCCGGCTTCTCGTAAAATTGGCCCGGTTCCCGGTTCAACGTTGATCCAGAGATCAACTTCTCCGCTCATCAGTTTTTTAGCGGCAGCGACCGGGTTTTCAGCAGATATGAAATTTGTAAAATGTTGTTTCTTTAATAACTGTTCCTCGTAAGTTTGATTGTAGGTGCTGATCGTATAATCATGCTTCGCATCTTCAAACGAAGAAAGTGTGATTCCGGAACCTCGACGGGCGTAAAGTTTTGTTGCGCCCTCTGCAATCGCCCCGATCATTTTAAAATTTTGCGCCCGTTCCTCAGTATAAATCATACTGAAAAGTAACACGTTTGGTTCAGCATTTGCCAATTCCCATCCAAGATTCCAGGGAATCACATGTATCTGGGCCGGAATACGGATGCGGTTCAACAATTCTTCGACAATTTCGACGGCCATTCCCCTGGGTTCGCCATCTTCGAGGTAACTCAGCGGCGGCCAATTCTCGGTAATCACACGCAATTGTAACGCATGGAGACAGGGTTGAGTTACAATGAGCGTCAACAACGCGATTAAAAACACGATGCAATTTCGCTTCATAATTCATCTCCTCAAATCCCAGACATAAAAAGCCAGGTTCTGAGAACCTGGCTTTTCTTTTTGTGCAGTTTATCGTTTCAATGACATTCGATGATATTCCCGCTGCCATTTGGCAATCTGTTTCCATTTTTTACGTTCCACATAATCGGCGCTGGAATCTTGGCGCTGTTCCAGATAGGCCAGCTCATGCGTCAATTTACGATAATTTTGCAACCGACTGGCATCAAGCTCACCGGCCTCGAGCGCAGCCCGTACGGCGCACCCCGGTTCCAATTCATGCCGACAATCAGTAAACCGGCATCGAGCCGCCAGAGCGTCAATGTCTTCAAAACTCCTTTTCAGATCTTCTTCATTGCCCCATAATTGGAGCTCCCGCATACCAGGAGTATCAATCAGCAATCCTCCGCCGGGCAACAGAATCAATTCCCGCTGGGTGGTTGTATGCTGACCTTTCCCAACCTGCGCGCTAATAACCTGTACCCTCTGGCGTTCATAGCCCAGCAATGCGTTAATAATAGTGGATTTTCCCACTCCTGACGAACCGAGCAGGGCCACGGTTTTTCCGGATTGCAGATAGGTTTGCAGGGCCTCGAGGCCATTGAACGCTTTGGCGCTGATCGGATGGATCGGCACGTCAAACGCGATAGCTGCGACTTCAGCGATGCAACGATCCAGATCCTCGCACACATCAGCTTTGTTCAAAACAATCACCGGAGCCGCGCCGCTATTATACACAAGCGTCAGGTACCGTTCGATCCGCCGCAAATTAAATTCTCGATCCAGGCCGCTCACCAAAAACACCGTATCAACATTCGCCGCAAGCACCTGTTCTTCTGTGCGGCCACCTGAGCGACGGTCACTGCCGCTTGCAATTTTGCGAGAAAAACTGCTTTTACGGGGCAAAATAGCCTGAATAATAGCCAGTCCCCCTTTTTCAGGGGAACTCGCCACTACCCAATCGCCCACCGCCGGAAAATCGCTGCGCGAATCAGCCAGGTAAAGCATTTTACCTGACACTTCCGCGGGATATTCGCCTGACTCCGTATAGACCTGATATTGCTGTTTGTGTTCACTGCAAATTCGCGCCGGAATGAACCCGGCTGCGCTATATTCTGAAAAACCGTCTTCAAAAAACGGATTCCACCCGAATTGTGCTAAATTCATTGTGCATTTCCTCTGTGAAAAACATGAGTGTGAAACTTACAGAGGAATCGGAGCACAACAAGCTGGCATTATGCTACACGACTACCACTGTAAGTGTATGTTACAATAATAAACCAATGTGCGTCAGTGGTAACGAGAGCAGTCATAGGCCACCTCCTTATCATTCATGGTGCTTGTTTCGAGAAGAAGATTCATCCTCTTCTCAATTCATACCATTCACATATCAAGATTTATGAAAAACTACAAGGAAATGTTAGTATGAAAAGACTCACATTTACGCAAGAAAATTTTTGTAATTTTTACGGATTCCATTCCAAAACACTGAGTATTATGGTCCCTGCCCATGTTGCGCCAGATACTCTGCCGCAATCTTCTCAATCAGCGTTTTGAGGGTCGGAATGCCGACAAACTCCTGTTGATGCACGTGTTCCTGCGCCAGGCGATCCTGTTCTCCATCCAGTTCCATGTTTTGGTCCACAGGAATCTGGTCGTTATTCCATTCCTCGTCCTCTTCTTCCCAAAGTTCCTCATACAGATCCGAAGCGACCGGCTCATATTCATGATCCTCGATCGCATTGAATTCCTCTTGATTGCAGCCGGGTTCGGGAATCATGTCATTATCAAGAATCGGCTGGCCAAAGGCTTCGGCCATCATGACCCAGGCGTGGCGCAATTCCTGCACGGTATCGCCGGACAGCCCCATCGGATCAGAGGTAATCGCGCCCACATACCCTTCGCGGTCATAAAAGGCTTCATGAATGCCATACTCATAACCGGTCAGCTCAACACGCGTCTGTTCATCAAGCCAGGTATGTCTTTGACGAACAATTCGGTAATTCCAGGTCATCATTGTTTCTCCTGGAATCATGTCACATGAAATTATATTTTACGCGGCATATTTCCGGGAGGAGGATTGCATCAAAGGATACGCTGCTACAACTCGCAGTTTTTTTACTTCAGAATCTATATTGACCGTAAAGCCCCAGACTGTCAAGAATTTTCACCAACATGTTTTTGTCAAAAAAATGAATCTGTCCAGGAAACGCATCATATCGAAAACGGTGGCGAACCTCTGCGCAAAATTTGCCGACTTGATGTTGCGCACCGCGCAGAATTTTCACACCTGCCTTGCGAAGAAACCGGGTTTTTGCCAAAAACCCGGTTTCTCTATTTAGCTCGCATTACAAAATTTTTCATATCATAATCCCCTGTATATCAGGCGATTACATGCTTTTTACGATCTATTGCCATCTGAGTTTTTGAGATATTGGCATGATGTATGCTGTACCTAAGTAAGTGTCGAAATAAGTATGAACTTATATGCTAAATTGAAACTGTATGGCCTTCTCATGCCTTACAGATGAACCAAACAAGGAGTACGTCATGAAAAAATCAATGATCGTAATGGTCGTTATCGGAGTTGTAATCGCAGGCAGCATGAGCGTGTATGCTTACGGCGGACGCTGGAACAATAATCCGAACTGGCAGGGAAAACCGATGGGGCAGCCTATGATGCAGCAGCGCGGCTGCGGTCCGATGATGCGCGGCTGGTCGCGTTGGAACACCACTGAACAGACCGCTGCGGCGCCGCAGATGATTGCAGAAGATAAAGCCAAAGAAGCTGCTGAAACGTATATCAATCAATATCTGCCGGGATATGCCATTGATAAAATTGAAAAAGACTCCTGGCGTCCGGTCTATATCGCCACGATCAAAGGTGCAAATAACGCCGAAATGCAGATGTTCATTCACGGATTCGCCGGCCAGGTGATGCACGTGTTCCCAAAAACAGATACGCCTCCGGTGCAGCAGTAGACAACTTATTCTGTGTGGAGATCGCCGATCAGGTGATCTCCACAAGAGCAATCGCCATGCGCTGACTGCCAGCCTCCGGATGAGTAAGCGTGTATTTTTTTTGATAATTGTTATAAGAAAATACTTATAGACTGATATAAATAATATGAATGTCAGGAGTGCAACTGAACCGTAAGAGGACAAAGGTACTCCTCAGAGAGAGAAAGGAGGAACGTATAATGTTGCATGGATGGACGAATTGGAATTACGGCCCCGGCACATGGGTCGGAGGAATTTTGATGCTGGCGCTGTTGATGCTTGTGGTGTTTGGCATCGCGGCCCTGATAAAATCACTGTTCGGAAAGGAACGCAAAGAAAAGACCGTGCTTGAATATTTGAACGAGCAATATGCTGCGGGTGAAATCACGAAAGATGAGTTCAAGGCCGCGATTGAGAAACTCGATCAGACCCCGCGCCACTACGAAAGCGCGCTTGATATTCTGAAAAAGCGCTACGCGCTCGGAGATATAACTCTCGAAGAGTTTGAACGCATGAAAACCCAGATTCTCACATAACCATTATTCCCATGAAATACCGACAGAAAAGGAGTACGCACGCATGAGTCTTATTACTGCGCAAAATATGCACAAAACCTACCAGATGGGTGAAGTCCAGATTCAGGCGCTGCAAGATGCGTCGTTCAGCATTGAGCCTGGAAAATTTGTATCATTTATCGGGCCGTCGGGCAGCGGCAAAACCACCCTGCTCAATCTGATCGGCTGTTTGGATTTGCCCACGCAGGGACAACTCACAGTAAACAACCAGGATGTCCTCGCATTGAATACCGCCGCGCGAGCGCGTTTTCGCGGCGAGCATCTGGGTTTCATCTTTCAGGATTTTAATTTGATTCCAGTCTTGACCGTCTATGAAAACGCGGAGTATCCTTTAATCATGATCAAACACGTGCCGCAGCCGCAGCGCCGCGAGAAAGTGTTGTCGCTACTCGAAGCGGTTGGGATGCTCGAGCAGCGCGATAAATTGCCCAGCCAGATTTCCGGCGGACAAAAGCAGCGCTTAGCAGTTGCCAGAGCCTTGACAACCGATCCCAAATTGGTGTTGGCGGATGAACCCATTCGCTGCGGCTGGCGTTGGGCAGCATGTTCAGCAACTACGCCGAGACCACCAACATTCGGGTGATTGGGATTGATCCTGACTCGGAACAAACGGTCAGTCCTTTATTAAAAGATCGCATCGTTGAAGGCACGTTTCTCAAACAAGGTGAAATCCTGGTCCCTGAATCCCTTGCCAAAGGCTTTCAATCGAAGATTGGCGACGCTGTCGTCTTGATCGCGACCAACGCCGAAGGTTCGGTGAATGGACAGCCGTTTACGATGTCAGGCATGGTTGAAAGCGTCGCCGGCGCTGCCGGCCGTTACGGCTATATCCACCTTGACGATGCCTTAACCCTGCTGCGGATGGACGCGTTGGAAATCAGCGAAGTGGCGATTCGCTTACACCGGGTCAGCGACCTGGATCGCGTCGCGGCTCAGTTGCATACCAAACTAGACAACATCGTCAATAAAGAAGGCCAACCCATGTTCGAAATCCATACCTGGAAAGAATTGTCGCCATTCTTCAATATTGTCAGGATGATTGATCTGATGGCCTTGTTTATTCAGGTGATTCTGGTCGCGATTGTCTTGATCAGCATTTTGAATGTCATGGTCATGGCGGTCCATGAACGGGTACGCGAAATCGGCACAATTGCGGCGATTGGTACATTGCCCGGTAAGATCCGCGCCCTCTTTTTCTATGAAGGGCTGTTTTTGGGCCTGTTCGGAACCGCAGTCGGCACGCTTATCAGCATCATCGCCATCACCGTGGTCAAATATTCGCACCTGACCATTCCCTTCGGACGCCAGGATCGCATTCTGTTGAATCCCGATGTGTCCGGGGTGCAGATTCTGATCACTGCCGCGATCGTGATTGGCGTCACAATTGTGGCCGTCGTTGAACCGGCGTACAAAGCCTCGAAACTCGAACCCATCGAGGCTCTGCGCCATAGTTACCTAAATTTTGCCCAAAATAACCGGGTTTTCAAAAGGCTTCAAAGTACATGAACCCATTATAAAATAAGAGGATACGGGGGAGAAATGGGGTCAATGTCATCCCTGTGACCTTATGTACCCCTTATTCGCGTCAATATGAAGCTGTTGAGTTCCACCACAACAGCTCCCATATTCTTTGACAAACTGTTATACTATGTTTCATTGGAAAACCTCATGGTTAGCGGGCAAGAGGCCAATTTTACCAGAGTACTGAGCCCAATGAAACCACCGTAAAGAGGGAGAGAGCACTCTGTTACCCTTTTATACCTCTTAACCTATTATAATTCAAAGCGTTGAACACATTTTTACCATTTTGCTACCCCAGGTTTTTTGGGCAAAATCTAGGTAACTACAAGAATAGTATATAAGCAAGAATTTTCTTGATTTTGCTGAATACCGGAAGTTTTCGCAATACAAAAGTCAAAGAAATTTATTGATACTTACTTACCTGGATTATTCACGCCACGAAGACACGAAGACACGAAGGATTGATGGGAAAGGGCGTGCACGCCCACATGAAAAAACGGGAGAGTTTCAAGTGTCTTCCCAGAACATCACTCTTCTTCGTGACGTCGTGTCTTCGTGGCGACATTCATGAATAATCCAGGTTAGGAAAATGTAAAAAATAATTTCCAATTTTGCAAATCAGAAAAAACCAGGTTTTTCGGAAAAGAACCTGGTTTCTCGCCTGAAACTTATTGTTTACACGTCCCCTGGTAAAAATTTTTAGAAAAATTGCGTATAACACTTGACAAAAATGTTTTATTGATTAAGTTTATAAGTAATTACTTATAAACTTAATCAATAAAACATACATAACCCCAAAAATGAGGGTAATACTATGTCAACGATACAGCAAACAATTGCAAAAGGGAACCGTGAACAGGTAAGCACGACCGATGATCGTACCGAACAGATTCTGGCTGACTTCTCAGCAAAACAGGGTCTAATTCCCAGGCCGCTCAAAATTATGGCCAAACGCTCCGGTGTGGTTGAAGCGTTTATGTCCTATAGAAGCCAAATCCTTGAAGCCGGGCCGCTTAGTCAGAGGGAACAAGCATTAGTGGGGCTGGCGGCGACGGTTACATTGAAATCGGCCAATTGTATCCCCATGTGGGCCAACCGTGCTCGCAAGGCCGGGATCAGTGAAGAGGAGATCGTCCAGACTTTGCTGATCGTCAGCATGATCTCCGGGATGCCTCCGTTACAAATCGCTTATGGATCCCTGAAAGAAAAGGGATCAGAATAAATTGCAAACCTGTAGAGGGAAGGAGGTGATTTCTATGTGTTGTGGACATTCAGAACATTCTGGTCATAGACCGATGCACTATGCGAACGAGTGCGGGTGCGGACATGGAGAACATCATGGTCGCAAACCGATGCACCATGCGGATGCGTGCGGGTGCAGACAGACCGGACTATATGAGCATGGTTGGATGCGCGGTTTTGGCGGGTGTGCTTGCGGCGGGGGATTTCTCCATCAATCCGGATCGTTCTTCTGGAGCAAGAAGAAACAGATCCGAATGCTCGAACAACTGCTGGAACAGAAGCGCGAAGAAGTCCAAGATATCACAGATTTACTTGACGAATTGCGCCAGGAGAAGTGACCTCAAGATGAAAACGGGAAGGAGCCGCAGGCTCCTTCCCGTACCAGTTGATCGGAACTGATACAAGGAGAGTCGAATATGCCGTACCGTTCTCCTATTGCAGCACGTATCGCGCTGCTGAAAAAACTGCTTGACAGAAAACGGCGATGCATGCTGTTGGTATAAGTTATGACTTATACGAATTCACGCGACAACAAACAGACCACTGAAGCGTTGCTTAACGGACTGACTGAGTTATTCAAAGGACTGAGCGACCCGACACGGCTGAACGTGCTGCAATTATTGGCGTTGAATCCTGAGCATCAGTTGTGCGTGGGGGCGATTGCCGGACGACTTGGGGTGACGCAACCAGCCGTGTCGCAGCATCTGAAAGTCTTGCGATACCTGAGACTGGTGAAAGCCAGCCGCGATGGGTACCGCATCCATTACTCAATTGATCAGGATATGCTGGCGACCTATAAAGCGAACATTGATGAACTCTTTACGGTCGTGCTAACAGAGCAATCGCCATGCCCTGACTGCCAGCATCCGGATGAGTAAGCGCGTATTTTTTTTGACAATTATTATAAGAAAATACTTATAGACTGATATAAATACCATACATGTATTCTCTCATAACTAGTGTTCTGTCAAGGTTTAGCTGACGGGTGACAGGAGGGCAAACGAGCGTGTGCTGCGGAATCTTCGATTCCGCCATTTCGCCGCTTTGCGTTGACGCAAAGGCTCCTTTGCGCTCCTGCCTCAGTTGTATACTTATTTACGAAATCATGTACTAGGTACTTAAAGGAGGAAAAAAGGAAACATGCCAATGCTTGAGGTGCAAAGGTTATCGAAAAAATATGAAGACCTTACAGCCGTGAACGACATTTCGTTCGTGGTGCAGGAGGGGGAAATTTTCGGGTTTTTAGGCCCCAATGGGGCCGGGAAAACCACGACGATTAACATGCTGACCGGGCTGGCACATCCAACAGCCGGCGCGATTGTGTATCAGGGGCAGGACGTGACCAGCAACATCAAAGCCGCGCAGAAATTAATCGGAATCGTGCCGGATGAGAGTAATTTGTATGATGAACTGAGCGGATTTGACAACCTCTGTTTTTGCGCGGCCCTGTATGGAATGCGCAAACCGGACAGGGAAACCCGTGCGCGGCAGCTCTTGGAACAATTCGGCTTGCGCGAGGCGGGTAAACGCCCATTTAAAGCCTATTCCAAAGGGATGAAACGTAAGCTGACCATTGCGGCCGGCATTATTCACACACCGCCGATGCTCTTTCTGGATGAACCCACAACCGGGATTGACGTCGCCAGCGCCCGGCAGATCAGAACCCTGCTCAAAACCCTGAATCAAGGGGGCGTGACAATCTTTCTCACCACGCACTATATTGAAGAAGCGGAACGCCTGTGTAACCGGATTGCCTTTATCGTGCAGGGGCAAATCGTCCGTACCGGCTCAGTGGCCGATCTGATGAGCAGCGTGCAGCAGTACCATCTGTTGCAAGTGGCGTTTGAACGGGCGGATGATCAGCAGCAGTTGGCGCACGAGATGAACGCTGCGTTTCCAACGTGTACCATCCGCGTAAGCGGCAGTCATACGTTGCAAATTCAATCGCCAACCCCGCTGGCGCTCATGCCCTTTATGCAATTTTTCGAGGAACGGGGCGTCAAGATTTTCGAAGCCAAAATCATGAAACCCTCGTTAGAAGAGGTGTTCGTCCAGATCACCGGCATCGAAAGCGCGCAACTGCAAAAAGACAAAGAAGGAGGGAAAAAACGATGACAGCCTGGATTGCCTTTTGGAATATTCTGTTGAAAGACATGCGCAACTATTATCTGAAACCGCCGAATATCAGTTGGGGGATTATCTTTCCTTTTGCCTGGACCCTGATGTTCTTTCTCAAATCGGGTTCTGCGGTCGATATTCGCGCCATATTGCCGGGCGTGGTGGCGTTATCGATTTTATTCGGTACGACCTCGATGCTCTCGGTTACAATCACCTTCGAACGCCGCAGTCGCTCGTTCGAACGGTTATTATTGGCGCCTATCAGCTTAACCGTGTTGATGCTGGCCAAAACCGTCGGGGCTATTGTGTTCGGGGTGCTCAACGCCTGCGTTCCGCTGCTGTTTGCTTCCTTCTTGTTGGATTTTTCCGATATTCATTGGCTGCTGGTGTTGAGCGGCATCGTGTTCATTGCGATCACCTCCACCTTTTTAGGATTATTCATCGCCGTCTCGGTGAATGAAGTGTTCGAAGCCCAGACCTTTTCGAATTTTTTCCGCTTCCCGATGATCTTTTTGTGCGGTCTGTTTTTTCCGCTGGAACGTTTACCGCTGATCCTGCGACCGGTCTCCTATCTCGTGCCTTTGACGTATGGCGCAGATATGCTAAAACACGCCATCACGCAGAATGGACATCTGTTCCCTCTTATCAGCCTTGTCGTCCTTTTAGGGTTCAGCGTGCTGTTATTTGAACTGAGTAAACGCAACATCAAAAAACGCTGGATATATTAATTGGGAGACGCCTTATGAAAATCGGGTCGTTTGAGTTCAACCTCAGAGAACTAGCCGGGTCAATGGGAGATTTCGGCACCTTATTCCCGCTGGCAATCGGATTTATTGCGATTAATGGGCTGCATCCGGCGGGATTATTTATCATGTTAGGACTTTCAAATATCGCGCTTGGTCTGGTGTATCGTCTGCCAATGCCATTACAGCCGAAAAAAGTTATTGCTGTGGCTGCGATTGCCCAACAATGGTCGCCAGCGATGATTTACGCTTCCGGTTTTTGGTTGGGAATTACCTGGTTTGTACTGGTTTTTACGGGAGCGTTGCGAAAAATCATTGCGTTGACTCCCATGTTTATCGTCAGGGGTATTCAATTGGCGCTGGGTCTCCTCCTGGCCTGGGAAGGCTTCAAGCTGATGCGTCCGAATCTCTTGTTGGGACTTGCAGCAATCATCATTGTGGTCATTTTACGCGATAATCGGCATGCCCCGGCCGCGCTCGTTCTGATGGGGCTGGGAGTGGCAATCGTGTGCTGGAACGGAGACATCCGCCGTGCGTTTGAGATCAGCTTCACGCTGCCCCCATTGACTCTTCCGCGCCTGCATGATGTCTCTTCTACGATGATTCTGGCAGGGCTTGCCCAGATTCCTTTGTCAATTACGAATGCGGTGATCGCCACAGCGGCCTTAATTCGCGACTACTTTCCCGATAAAACGGTGAGCGAACGGAAATTGATGCTCAATATGGGCGTCATGAATATGGTGTCCGCATGTTTTGGAGGGATGCCAATGTGCCACGGCGCCGGAGGACTGGCAGGGCAATATTATTTTGGAGCGCGCACTGGCGGCGCGAATATCTTAGAAGGTCTGATTGAAATCTCGATCGGGTTGTTCCTCAGCCAGTCAATCGCTAATCTGATGGCAGCGTTCCCCATGCCGTTAGTCGGGGGCATGATGACGTTAGTAGGCTACGAACTGAGCAAACCCATCAGGAGACTGCACGGGTGGAAAAGTTGGCTGGCTGTCGCCACAGCCATTGTCTCAGTGGCAGCAAATATGGCGATAGGATTCGGAGCGGGAATGGCAGGCGCGTATCTCATTCGGGGCTTACAGCGTCGGCGCATCGTGTCCTGTCGTTGTGCAAAACCGCAATCTTTATAACGGAAGATCGCGCTCTGCCGCAAAATAATCTGTTTAAAATGTAATGACCTTGTTACTCTCAACGACCCATTCTGCCAGTGCAGGCATGGTGGACTTTTCAGCGCCTTCGAAATACGGCTGATTTTTGTGAATCCCGCAACGCGCCATGCATGTGCCGCACACTTTGACAGGTACGCCTTTGGCAATCAGATCTTTCAGCATTTGCGACAAATTCTGGTCATATCCCTGAGGCGGTTGACAAGCATCCCGCGCCATATCAACAGCATCATTCATCAGGAAAATTCGGACTTCTTGTCGCGTATCCAACAGTTTGTCTGCCAGACGTAACCCATTCCATGTCACATCCGTTCCATCATAAGGTTGACGATTAAAAATGATTAACGTGCTCATAGAAACTCCTCTTATGAATTAATCACGATCCGATACATCATCTGTATCATGATAAGAGACAATACTATGTCTTTGAATGTTTCTATGCTTGTCAACTTTTTTCTGTTTATCTCATCAGGTAAAACAACGCGCAAGCTTCTGCTTTCGCTGTCAATACGGAGTGTTAAGATTGTATATGACACTCATTATTCATAGCGCAGAGCCACGATAGGATCGAGGCCTGCGGCTTTACGGGCAGGATAAAAGCCGAAGAAAACGCCGACCGCCCCGGAAAACAGAAATGCTACGGCAATTACCAACGGATCAACAGCGATCGGCATGTTGATCAGTTTACCGATGCCATAGCCAGAGCCGATGCCGCTGGCTATGCCAAGTATGCCACCCAACAAGCTGAGAATGACAGCTTCAATTAAAAATTGTGTCAACACATCGCTGCCGCGTGCGCCGATGGACAGGCGGATGCCGATTTCACGGGTGCGTTCTGTTACTGAAACCAGCATAATGTTCATAATACCGATGCCGCCGACGACCAGTGACACTCCGGCAATGGAACCGAGCAGCAGTGTTAACATGCCAGTTACAGAGGTTGCGGTTTCCACAATGTCTGTTTGTGAGCGAATGACAAAATCATCGTCCTGACCTGGCTCCAATTTGTGCTCTTGCCTGAGAATCTGCCGGATTTGCTCTTCAGCCGCCTCCATTTGATCTTCCGAAATGACGCTTATCGTAAGCGATATCGGATATCTGCGTCGGCCAAAACGATAATAAGCTGTAGTCGAGGGAATCAGCATTGTATCATCCTGATCTCTGCCATTTGCACTTTGTCCGCGTTCACTCAACACGCCGATGACTTTCATCGGAATATTTCCCACGCGGATGTTTGCTCCGATAGGGCTTTGTCCGGGAAACAATTCATCTGCGACGGTTTTGCCCAGTACAGCGACTTTCGATCGAGTTTTTATATCGCGTTCAGTAAAAAATGCTCCCTGGGCTAAAGTCCAGTTACGAATGGTCAGATATGTATGAGAAACCCCTTCATAGGAGGTGGACCAGTTCTGCGCTCCTGCGACAACCTGTCCGTTGCCACGAATGGTTGGTGAAACGCCTTGAAGGAACGAGGCTTTTCTGGCCAGAGCTTCCACGTCATCCAATGTAATTGAGGTTCGCGTTCCTGCCCCCTGGCTGACGCCTGCAATACGCCCACTCGACGGCATCACCATCAGCAAATTTGTTCCCAGGGACGCGATTTGCTGCTGAATTTGCGCTTGTGCGCCATTTCCGACTGAGACCAGAGCGATCACCGCCCCAACGCCAATAATGATACCTAACATAGTAAGAAAACTGCGCATTTTATTGCGAATCAGGCTTTTAAACGCTACTTTGATCAAGTTACCCCATTTCATCGTTCTCTTCTCCTGCTATACGGCGATCTTCGACCAGAAAATCGTGTTTGATCAGGCCGTCGCGCAGTTCCACTACCCGTTTGGCGTATTCTGCAATATCATGTTCATGAGTGACCAGCAGAATGGTGATACCCTGGTCATTCAATTCCTGAAAAACTGACATCACATCAATCGAGGTTTCGGAATCCAGGTTCCCGGTAGGTTCATCAGCCAGGATCAGCGCAGGATCATTGACTAAGGCGCGAGCAATTGCCACGCGCTGCTGCTGCCCCCCTGAGAGTTGACTGGGGTGATGTCCGATCCGGTCTCCCAATGCGACGCGCCGCAAGGCTTCAATTGCCTTTTGCCGCGGATTTTTCACCTGCCTCCGCCGGTCGTATAGCAGCGGCAATTCGACATTTTCCCAGGCAGACGTACGTGGCAAGAGATTAAAACCTTGAAAGACGAACCCGATTTTTTGATTGCGAATATCAGCCAGTTGGCGTTTATTCAGGGTGTTGACATGTACGCCTTCGAGATAGTAATCGCCTTCTGAGGAATAATCCAGACAGCCCAGAATGTTCATCAGGGTGGATTTGCCTGAACCGGAGGCGCCCATAATCGCGACAAATTCGCCCTGCCGGATCGTCAGTGAAACGCCTCGCAAGGCCTGTACTTCAACATCGCCCATTGTATAGGTTTTGCGAATATCATGAATTTCGATTGTTTCCATCATTCAAAACGGCGGCCTTCCTCCTCCTGGCGGGCCTCCGGCTCCTGGAATCGGAAACGAAAACCCACTTTGATTTGTTGACGTTTTTTGAGTTGTGCCCACGCCGGTAATGACACGCATCCCTTCTTGAAGCTGTGCGCTTTGAACAACTTCTGTCACAATTCCATCGGTTGCGCCCGAAATAAAGCGAGCGAGTTGAGGCTGCCCGGTTTCGTCCAGATAGACCACCCGCCCCATATTTTGCGACCCGGCATTCGCCCCTAAACGCGGACTGTTACGCGTTTGTCCAGCGGGGTCCTTTCCGGTTTCGGCGTTTGCGCCTGGCTGTCTCAAATTTCCTCCGGAGCCGCCCGGTCTTTGAGAAGGACTTCCTTGACTATCAGTAGATTGCGCCTGAAATTGCTGGCGCAAGGCTTCCATTAGTTCTTGCGGCGGCTGAAAATAGAGAGCCGCGTTCGGAACAAGCAAGACATCACGTCGTTCTTCGACAAGAAAATCCACGGTCGCGGTCATACCTGGTAAGAGGAGGTGGCGTTCATTGAGCGCATCAACGATTACCGTATAATTCACGACATCCTGGACGGTAGTCGGTTTCAGTCGAATCTGTCGGACAGTTCCGGTAAATTCCTCATCCGGATAGGCTTGTACCGTAAAACGTACCGGCATGTCTTGCTTGATCTGCCCAATATCGCTTTCATCTACCGCAGCTTCAATCTGCATCTTTGCCAAATCTTCAGCAATCGTAAACAGAGTCGGCGCGCTCATACTGGCCGCAATTGTCTGTCCGGCATCAATGCTGCGTTCAATCACTGTGCCGTCAATGGGTGACGCGATATTGGCGTAGTCCACATTCGTTTCAGTTTTTTTTAAGGCTTCTTTTGCTGATACCAGACTGGCGTAGGCGGTTTGAACACTGGTTTTAAACGTCAACAGCGACATTTCCGAGAGAAAGCCCTGATCAAATAACTTTTTATTGCGATCATGCTCGGCATGTGCCTGATTATATTGCGCCTGCGCTCTGGCGACCGCAGCTTTGGCTTCGCGCACGGAAGCTTCAAGCACCGTTGTATCAACAACCGCCAGGAGTTGACCTTTTGTGACTTTATCGTTATAATCCACCAGAACACGTTCCACGGTGCCGGAAATTTGCGAGCCAACTTCTACAGTTCCGACCGCGCTGAGGGTTCCTGTGCTGGACACGATATTTTCCAAATCGCCGCGCGTCACCGCTGCAAACAGAAATTCCGTTTCCTGCTTCGAAACGCCGGATCGCTGGAAAAACAAGGCGCCTCCGACTCCGAGTGCTCCAGCGATCAATATAAAAAGAAAAATCTTCTTCATGCTCTTTCCCTCATTACTTTTTATATGTGAAAAACTGCAATGCTCATTTTTTTTAAGAGTCGCTATTTTTAAGCGGATGGTTACAGCTTTTTAGAATATGGCCAGATTGTTGTACGTCATCGAGGTGAGAGTGGAATGGAGGAAATGATAAAAAAAGCCTCTCATCTGAATGATGAGAGGCGCGTGGTCGGGTAATTTGAGGACATTAGATGAGATCAACGTTTTTCGCGGCCGGTCCTTTTTTTCCTTCTCCAATTTCAAACACAACGCGATCTCCTTCGTTCAATTTCTTAAAACCAGATCCGATAATTTCACTATAGTGAACAAAAATATCCTCACCGTTATCCTGTTCGATAAACCCATAACCTTTTTGCTCATTAAACCATTTTACTGTGCCTTGTACCAATTTACTTCTCCTACAAAAAAATTGTTCATACTTCTAACGTTGTACAACGAAAAGTCTGCGTATTTGAAAAAGGAGGTGCTGCTACTCACTACCAATTTCCAAATCTTACAAACTTCAGATAGCATAACTCAGGGAAAGAAAGAGAATGTCAAGAAAAAAAATATTCTCCTTTTAAAATTTCTCATCACATATCCGGTAGAAAAACTTTGCGCTCTTTTTGAGGCAGGTTTTCTCTCTGCGATTCTCTCTAAACCTTTGATAATTTTTTTCGTCACATCTCATGAAAAACAACTCAGAAAGTCCAGAGATTTCTCATAAACAAGAACGTGATGCCTTTTGCTTAATACGAAAGGCCGGCACCAAAACGAGCATCAAAGAAATTCCTGGATACTGACTGACATAAGCAATTAATGTCTTCATTTGTGCAGGAGGAGAAGAACGTGATCGGAAAACTCTGTGAAAAACAGGTATTTCAAGGAATTACCGTGTCATTAACTAAACGGAAGATTCAAAAGTACCAGCGTCAATTGGGAAATGGACATGATGTCGAGCTACATCTAACCGTGGCGGATTTGTATAAGCATTTAGAAGAGGATTCGCTCGCATTAGAATCCTATCGTGCCGCAGAAACGAGTCTGTTACAGAATCAAAAGCCGTTGACTACGACTCAGAGCGATCAATTGATCAAAATTTATAAGCGTATTTTAGCGATCAGTCCTCTTGACGAAGAAACCGTTCACAAATTAAGTCAGGAATATATACGAAGACATTTAGATTATAGAGCGATTGAATTATACACAACGCTGGCAGAACGTTTTATTCGACAGGGGAAATATCGTGAAGCAACCAGACAGTATCAACATGTATTTGCCTTAGAACCCGGAAGCATTACCGCGAGAATGACATGCGCCAATCTGTACTGTCAGTTAGGAGAAATTGTCCAGGGAGCCCAAGAATATGCTCATATCGGCGATCTGTACTTTGAATACCAGAAGTTTGACGGCGCCTTAGAATATTATCGCGAATCGCTCAAGCTGAATTCACAAGATGAAACAGTTGCTCAGAAAATTCAGATGACACAACAAATTTTAGATGGAACGTTGATTCCTCAGGCACAGGCCAGCTTGCAGCGACTCAATTTAATTCAAAATGACCAAACGCATCTCAAACGTTCCTTAGAGGAAAAAGAGCGCATTGAGGGAGAACTTCGAAAAAATATCCAGCTGCTGAAACAACGGTATGCGCAGTCAGTTGCTTCCAAAAATGAGCAATTACGTGCGACCCAAACACGGTTAGAAGAATTGGCCGTGTATGTCGCGGCCTTCAAAGATAATTTAGAGAGCATTGCCATCGAAAAGCGGCAATTGGAAGAACAGTTAACACAAGAATTAACGCATAAACACGACCTGGAACAGAAACTCAAGAAACTGAATGCGTTACGCGTAGAAGAGCACGCGCCATTTCCCGGATCAACAGCGCAAACCCAGCGATTAGAAACGGCGATCGCACGTCTGCAACACGAAAAGACCCGACTGGGAACCCAGCTTCAAAAGAAACTTGAACGCAGTTCCGAACGAGAAGGGCAATTACGTGCGCATCTTGAACAGCAAATTGCCCGGGGGGCCGCACTGGAATGTCAACTTTCGGATCTGACCCAGGAACAAAAAGACGTCGAACAAAAATTACAGCTTCAACTTCGAGAAAGTCAGCGACGAGAACAGTTTTTGCGAGAACAAATGAAACAACTGATTGAACAACATGAACGTGCCCTCCAGAATGTTGAACAGCAGAAAGAACAGTTAGAACAGAAATACCGTAACACCCAGGTCAAAATGAATATGGTGGAAACCCGCAATATGGCGACGTTAGAGCAGTTGCAAGGTGAGCTTTCACGACAATGGACACTAGAGTCGAATTTTTCAGAGCAATTTCATGAATCACTGCAAGAAATCACATTGTTGCTGCAAAATCAGGAACAAGAAATCCAAAAACTTGAACATCTACACCCTTAATCGGGTGTATGGATGATTGCGGAATCCTGAGGTGCAATCTCTGGACGAGAGAAGCACTTGAGGCAACGGTGAACAACGCAATGTACATTTACACACAAGGCTCGACAACACTTTCAGATCGAAAGAAAAAACGTATCCAGCGTAAAGTTGACAGGGCGCTGCATACATTACAGAGCGAACCAGCAAATTACAAGTTACATATAGAAACCGGAGAATTGTTTATGGTGTTACAAGATTATCCCAAAGCCGAATTTCATTATGAGTCAGCAATCGCATCATTGCGCCAGGAGCCGCCTTCTGAACGAGCAAGCAAACAAATGATCATGCTCTATGGCAAGATTCTCAGCATTACTCCGGATCACCGAGAAGCTCACAGCGCTCTGGCCCAGGAATATGTTGCTGTCGGACAAAAAGAAAAAGCTTTTCGTTTTCTCTTATCATCGGCCAAACGAGCGCTTGACAATGAAAACTATGACCTGGCATTGCAGTGTTATCGTCAACTCATTGATATAGGCAAAAGTAATCCTCACATTTTGGATCGGTGTTCGGAAATGTATTTGAAACTTGGAAGAAAGCAAGAAGCTATGGAAAATTATATCCATCTCGGCGATCTGTATCTACAGGAAGAAAAACATATCGAAGCCTTAGATTATTATAAGAAAGCTTGCGCGATTGAACCGGAAAATACCGATCTGCTCCTTAAAATTGCTCGGATTTATTATGCCATGGAATGGACAGAAAATGCGGCCGCGGAGTTAGTCAAATTAGGGGAAGTTCACGAAAAACGCCAAAATTTCCGGGAAGCCCTGAAATATTATCAGAATGGCCTGCGATTAGATCCCGAGAATGAAAAAGCCCGGGTAGGCGCGGAACGGGTGAACCAGTTCCACACTATTGACAATCCGTGGGAACAAACCGGAGCCTATAGCGGAACGCAGACGCTCAATATTCTTGAAGAACTCGATCAGGTAGATTCATTAAGTGAATCATCGTCTCAAACTGTTGTGTCGGAAGGATCCGCAGAACAAGCTGCTGCTCCCCATGCAACCGATATTTCTGACAGGCAGGAGCAAGAAGAACTATTCATCATCGAGTTACATGACCCGAAAACAGAAGCAGTAAACGATCAGGTTCACTCAGAGAGGGATAAATCGGCAACAGACCAGGAGGCCACCCAGCGCCGGAATGGTTCGCTTGAAACTCAGGATTCGTCGGCAGATCAGCCAGTTACACCTCCAATTGCCTGGGATGATCACGTAATGGATCTCCATTTAGTCGAAGATCTTCATCTGGCGGCGGGCCTGGAAAATCAGGAAGAAGATCTGGAAGAATACCGGCCTGATCAGGAAGATCTCTCGCTGCCTGAGAATACCCAAGAACACGTTGAAATAAACGATTTACTTGAAAAACCATTCCAGGAAGAGACCCCGATAAATCCGGAAACGCCGGAGGACCAACTGGCGAATGCCAAAACAACGATTCAATTTATTTCAGAAGAATCGTTGCAAGAAGTCGAACGTTTCCTGCCTGAATTACAAGAACAATTTTCGCCTTCAGATTCAGGAGACACAGAAAAAGCTCAGGTCAACGGGTTCGAGGAACTTCAACACAGGATTGAAGAGTTAGAACGTCAGCTTCAAAACACGGAAGAGGAAAAGTACTTTTTGCAAGAACAGTTTATCGCTCAGATTCGCGATCTGAAATCACACGAACAATCGCTGAAGCAGGAATTTGAGAGCATGATTGAAGCCGCCAATCGAGATAAAGAAGTTTTGGAACAGCGATTAGAACAGATCGCAGCCACCTATGAAGCTTCACGGCAAGAAGGGGGACAGTTTGATGAAGAACGTTACGAAACGATAATTGCCAAGATTCAAAATAAAAAATCGTTATTACAGCAACACTTGAATACTTTGCTCAAACGACGTGAAGAAAACGGACGATTTTTGGCAGAAGAGCTGAAAAACCTTCATGCCACAAAAGAGCGATTACAAAACAACATTACCCATATTCAGCAGATTAAAACTCAACTCGAATATAAAATCAATAACGAATTGCGCGAAGCTCAAGAAAAGATCTTGACGCTAACATCGAAGTCAGAAGCTCTTCAACGACAACTGTACACACAAAAATCGGCGGAAGAAGATCTACGCAGCCAACTCGAGAAACTTGAGCGAGAAAAAGGGGCACTGCAAGATGAGTATATTGCAACCATCACGGCTCTGACCGGAGAAAATGAACAGCTTGAACGTCAATTGCAACAACTGAACGCATCAAAAACCCAGGCGGAAACACTGCTCAAGAAGAAATTTTATGCGCTGCACCAGTCGTATCAACAATTGCGGACTGAATTTCAAACCACGCTGGAATCGAAAGAACAAGAACTGAATCGCACCGCGCAGAATCTGAGTGACTTTGCGGATAAGTATGTGAAATTGGAAAAAACGTTGGGTGATATTCGCAAGGAACGCGATAAACTTGATGCGATGTTAGCCAGAGAAACTGCGACCAGAGAAATGCTGCAAGAGCAGTTAGTCGGAATCGAGGTCCAGGTTGATTCGCTGGAAGAAGAGGGAACGCAACTGCTGGAACAGCTTGGCCAGGAATTGGATCGCCAGTTGACTATGAAACATGAAGTGTCGGATGAATTTCAGGTTTCACTGGAAGAATTAGAACGCTTACTGTCCCTTCAGGAAAAAGAAATCCAACAGTTAGAAACGTTGTCATAAGGGAGGCACACGAGAATGAATACACATACTCCCCAACATTCACATGATGAACAGAAAAAACATGCGCTTGAAGAAAAACTCAGAGATCACATTCAACGAGAATTTTCTCTGGGTGAAAAAGTCATCTCCTTATTAAAACAAAAAAAGGAGTTAGAAGCCAATTTACAGCAGCAGCAGCAGCAGCGAGACCTGCTTGAGAAAAACCTTGAGGAGATGATCAAGGACAAACAAACGTTTGAGCAGAAATTTCGGACGATTCAACAAGAACTTCAGGAGCAGCAAAAACGTTTACGGTCCCGCTCGCATCTCATACTCGAAAATGAAGAAAGTTCGCGTCTTGTTCTGAAAGAATTACGTCAAAAAATCGCGATCCTGGAAAAACAACTCAATGCCGTGGATCAGCAAAAAGTAGAGACTCAGCAAAAACTCTTGCACCAGATTCGGTACTTGCGGCAAAAAGAACGCGAGCAGAGCCAGCAATTACACAAAGCGTCTCGCCAGCGTGATGCGATCGAAAAACGTATGCACGATCTGGCCCGAAACTATCAGCACCTTTCACGAACGTACCAACAGGAAAAACAAGAGCATGAACAACAGTTAGACTTACTGTTTCAAGAACAGGTCAATCAGGAATCACAAGTTGAAAAGCTGCTTGAACAATACAAACAGAATGAAGAAAAACTGCAGCAGGAAATTACCGAACTTAAAATCTCAAAGACTCAGCTTGAAGATCAACTCAAGCGCATGAAACAGCAAGTGACCGTGATATCGCAAGAGCAGGAAGCCGATTTACTGCGGGTCATTGAAAAACAACAGAGCTATATTGAAGAGGTAAAAGAAAAAGCTCATCAACGTTCGACGATTTTGAGGACCGAAAATGAAACGTTGCGCCAGGAAATGGAAGCGATGCTCGATTCCCAGGAAAAAATGAAATGGGAAAATCAGATGTTAGAGACGTCGCTAAAGGGCTTACAAACCGATCTGGCCGAATATATGCAATTGCAGAAACGATTCGAAGAAGTTCAGCGAGAAAAAGAAACATTCGAAGAAAAGTTTCACCGCAAGATTCGGTTTTTGGATGAACACCACGAGGAAGCCGACTCGTCTTCAGAAGCACAGGAACTTTCGCCGGAAAATCGAGCAGCGATCGCTGATAAAAAAAGGCAGAAAACCAGTGAGATGGCAACTTTCGACGGGGAGAAACGATCTTTTAAAAATAGACTATTGCAATGGTTTAGTATATCGCACGACAGATTGCTGAACACGGTGATGGTGATCATCGCGATCATTCTGGCGATTCAAATTGTGCGATTGATTCCCTGGCAATATATCGGGTTGTCCTCTCGTTCCAGATCAGAACAGGGCAGGGTTGCACCGCAAGGAGAGTTTTCGCCTCTGGGGGTTCAACCGGAAAAATCGGCGACACTTCCTCCGGTAAAACCAGAAATAACAACAACGCATTCCGTGCCTGTCGCTTCAGAGGAGCGTTCTGCAATATCGCCTCAAAGACAAGCAAAGGAAGGGGGGCAAGAAGATTCTCCGCCCCTCCTTTCTTCAGCCGCATCTGAAAAATCACGCTCACCAGATGCGGCGCAAACACCTCGTCCCCCTGAGTACCCTCCTCGTCCGACTAATATCATGGTCAAACTGCTTCCTGACCAGATCCATCGCTTTCCATCCCCCAAAACGATGCCGCTTCCATCCTCGGAAACTAACAGCATCTTACGGCGCCATAACAAACAAAAAACCGTCTCATCATATTGAGTACACAATCTATTCTGATCGTAAAAGCGGTTGAGCATACAATGCCACATATTCTTGAATTTCTCGCGCTAACCATTCTTTTTCAGCAGAAGAGAGAGCCGCTCCAAATTTGAGATTTTTGGCTCCGGCAGTAATACAGAGCTTCTCAACCGACTGGCTATTTTTGGTATAAGCAATTTCATTCCGGACATGCCCCACTGCGGCTGTTGGAATTCTTTTGGAGTAGCCCAAACCACAGAATTTGTAACGAAGTTCAATCCAGGAAGGAGTCAGGTTAAGAGTAGTGCGACCAAAAAGATTATGCACTGCTGCACTCAACATCCCGATCCCAACGATCCAAAAGGGAATCGAAAATAACGCGAAAAACACGCTGCCCATCGCTGCTCCTGCTGTCCAGAACGCTACAAAAGTCAACCAGAAAATGGCGAAGCCGAGCATAGATAAAGAACCTGCGTTGAACGTTCCGGGAATCATAAATTGAATATGATCGTGTTCGATTCGGTGTTTTTGGATTTTCGTACCATAAGGACGTTGTATTGGATGAGAAGCTACAGGTTCATCTGCGGGCGACAGCAATAACTTTCGAATAGCTTCCGGAGACGCCAGACGCTTTTCTACCGATGGTTCCAGAAGTCCATCCAAAAGCCGTAGGAATATTGCAGAAGCTGCCACGGTTTCGTCGAACTTCGGTTTCATGTTTTCCACAGGAAAATCGGCCGGGTGCTGATGGGTGAGCAAGAACAACAGGGTTGCTCCCAGGGCGTAATAGTCCGACGCCGGTACGGTCTGACCGCTGAATTGTTCAAAAGGCACATATCCATAAGTGCCGACAATCGTTGAGCCTCCGAGCACAGTCGTGCGGATGCGTTCTTGAACGGCCCCGAAATCAACCAGGTATATCCGTTTTTCGGAAGTCATAATGATATTTTTCGGATTAATGTCACGATGAATGACCGGGGGGGTGAACGTATGGAGATACTCAAGAATATCGAGCAGTTGTATCAGAATATTGATCGCGTCTTTCTCAGACCAACGCCACCCCTTTTCCACGAGTTGTTCAAGGGTGTTACCCTCAATGTATTCCTGAACCAGCATAAATTGAATGTCAGTTTGGGTTTCAACGGCCGCGTAATCCAAATAGTCCGGGATTTGCGGATGATCAAGCTGCTTGAGGATCGCAGCCTCTCTTTCGAACATCTCAAGGGTTTTCCAATCGTGAAGATGGGAAAAGTGCAAGACTTTGACCGCGACTATATGTTGAGTCGTCAGGTCTGTCGCTTTATAGGTAACGCCCATACCGCCCTGACCCAGGACTTCTTCAAGACGATAGCGTGCTTTCAGCACTGAGCCTGTTGGCAAACAGAGTTCAGGCGCAGGAGGACGTTCAGCAGCAGGCTGCTCCGCGTGCTCTGTTTGCAGCAATCGTGATGGCGATTCACTTCCTGAGGCCACAAGGATCTGATCCTGCCAGGGAAACACCGTGCGGCAGGTTTTACATCTGACACTACTGGCGTGCGCTAATGTGCTCTCAGCAACCCGGTAACGGGTGCCGCATGAAGGACAAACCAAGATAGCCATATTAATACTCGCCAGAAATCCCGTCTCACCTTCGCTCGATATGCGCGATTCCGATCATCGAGCGGAACCAAGATGAAAAAATTCGTTATTTCATTTCCAGATCAGCTATGAGTACATTCTGGGGGATTGGTTTGGCATAAGTGCGAATGTAGGCGTTAATTTCTCGGATCAACCAATCAATTTCCTGACAACTCAGGCCCTCACCAACTTTCAGCGTTTTTCCGTTATAATTTAACCCTAACAGTAAAGTATTTTTGTGAAAATAATGGATGACGTCGCTCGGCTGTAAAGTGGCGGTGGGAATATACCGGGAATAGCCTATTCCAAAACATTTGCGGCTGATACGAATCCATTCCGGCATAAGATAAAGCATGGTACGCCCAAAAGTGCGGGAAAGCCCTGAAATAAAGATTCCTACCCCCATCATCCAAAAGATGACAGCGACCAATCCGGCCAGTCCTCCCAGAAGAAATCCCGGCTGGAGGTTCAAGAAGAGATAGATCGCTGCCGCACTGAATACACTGGCACACGCCAGACACACCAGGAAGATGGTGACAAAATCAGCGATTTCCGTTTTTGTGATGATGCCCGGAATACGAAAGCGAATCTGACCGGACTTTTTCACAAATTTTTTCACGCGCGTATCTGATGGCGGTAAGACCGAAAGTAACGTCTCTGATGGAGAGGCAGTTGAGGCTTGAGAAACGTCGCCCTCCTGAGAAGATGTCCCGATCTCATATTTTATCTGCCAGATAAAGTCTGTCATCTCACGAGTCAACCACGTAATTTCTGCTTGAGTGAGGTGCGAAGCAATTGTATAGGTCTCGCCGACATAGTTAAGACTTAACACCGAGTTACCCTTTCCAACCCGTTTCCCTTTTGCAAAATACCAGGTGATGTCAGCAGTCTGGACGTTCATAGTGGGAACGCGCCAGAGATTTCCGCTTTGAAAACCGAGGATTTCCTCGCGGAGTTGGATCCATTTTGGGCTGAGTGAAAGCACTGTACGTTTCATCACGATCCCGATTTTCTGGGTAGGAATCCGAAAAGACAAATGGTCCGGCTGTTCTGTGGTTTTTTCGATACGTGTTTCGGCAGGTTTCGATGAAAGAGCAGATGTGAGAGGCGCAGAAATCAATTCATCCAAAATATCACGAATACGCTCCGGCGACGCCACTCGTTGTTTAACCGAAGGTTCCAGCAGTCCCTCCAATAAACGACACACGGCAGGAGACACGTGAAGAAATGGAACAAATTGTGGTTTGAAATCTTCAGACGGAAATTCAGAGGGATGCCGATGCGTAAGCATAAACAACAATGTGGCTCCCAAAGCATAATAGTCTGAAGCCGGCACCGCCTGACCGCTGAATTGTTCAAAAGGCACATAGCCAAATGTACCGACGGCCGTCGTACCTCCGATGACGGTAGTCCGAATCTTATCTTGCACCGCGCCAAAATCAACCAGATAAACATCATGAATGACCGGCGATACCTGGGTATTAGGAGAAATAATAATATTTTTCGGATTAATATCACGATGAATCACCGGCGGGCAGAGCGAATGTAAGGCGACCAGAATATCAACCAAATCCAGAAAAATATCGAGGATTTCAGCTTCAGAGCCATGCCATCCTTCATCAATCAGGCGTTTGAGGGTTTTTCCTTCAACATATTCTTGCACTAACAAGAATTGTAACCCGTCGGAACCGTCTTGAGAAAAATAATCAATATACCCTGGCACTCTCGGATGTGAGAGTTGTTGCAGAATTCTGGCCTCGCGTTCAAACATATCCAGGATTTTCCACTCCTGAATGTGCGCTACATGCAATTGTTTGATCGCAACATCCCTGCGAGACATCAGATCAGCGGCCTTATAGGTCAGCCCCATGCTTCCCTGCCCCAGGAGTTGTTGGATTTGATAGCGGTTTTGAACAATCTCTCCGGTTTTCATAAATTATGTACACATGTTGTGTATTGGCCACCGTCAAAGGAATCTTACCAGGACTTACGCCCTCCCCCTCTTATTTTTGAAGCCAACTCAAGAGTATAACGGTGTATTCATTACACCCTCCACAATGTGCAGCAATTTTTTATCAATCACATCCCACTGATAATTATTCTGAATGTAACCTTTGCCATTTTTTCCCAGAGCAGAAGTTAGAGAACGATTTGTCAATAACAGGTCGAGACAGGCTTCAAATTCCTCACAGCTGGTATAATATAAGCCGCCGTTACTCCGCACGCAATGCCCGCGCAACACCGCGCAATTGCCATTGACCAGCGCAGGGGTTTCCACGCTCCAGGCTTCCAGGGTCACAATCGAAAGACTTTCCATCTGCGAAGGCATAAGCAGCACCGTTGCCGCGCTCATCCCATTGATTTTGTCTTCTTCCGACACAAACCCTAGCATCCGAATATCCGCGCGTTCCGGAATCTTCATAACCGCCTTGCCCATCAAGGCCAGCGTCAGATTGCCAGGATGGTCGGCCTTATATCGCAAAAAAAACTCGATCATCTGACCGCAGCCCTTCCCTTCGTCAATGCGTCCGGCATAGAGCAAAAAGTCACCTTGAAGCCCATATTGCTGTCGGAAAGTTTCCGGCTGCGGGCACAATGGGCTGTTGACCCCGGTTCCCAAAACCTCGTAGGGAATATGCTCATTATGGAAGAGACGGTGTACTAACGCCTTCTCTTCTTCAGTTAGATACAACAAAGCTTGCGGAAGATGAAATAATGTGCGAAAAATATCAAAATAAATCGGAGGTTCATCGTGAGCTGTTGAGACAAAGATTGATTTTTGGGGCACATATTGCATGCCAAAAAATGCGGTAGGGTAGATATACGTATAAAAAATAAACGCCTGATATTCCTCCGCATGTTCTTTGATGAATCGGAAGAGAGCAGGGGCATAAGGTCCCTGCTGGACCATCCATTCGACTTCGTCGAAATACGTGTGGGAATTCGTATAGAGGTGCTGCGAAAAACGATCGAATTTGCGCGGCTTACGTTCCCTGTCAGTTTGAAACCGATGCACAAGCACACCATTGACCATTTCCGTGCCTTCAGGGTATTCGTTGCGCCAGGTGACGTAATCTTTAGCGCAGGTCGTAATGACCTCAATCTCAGCGAAACGGGCTAAACGCTCAACAATCGCCCTGCAGTGCGATTCCGAACCACCGGTAAGTTCCGTGCCATAACGTTGAATAACAACAGCGAGTTTCATTAAGCGTACTCTCTTGTCAAATGATTCTAGTACATCGTGTACTATTTATTGTGACAATAGTTCGAACATTTTTCTGCCTCACTCTCTGGGCTTCCCTCCGCTTGCGGGCAAGCTGAGAGGGGAGGGCAAAGCTGTTTGAACTATTGTGTTGAGTAAAATTTTGTGAATTATTTCAGAGGTATTGTATAAATCCCTCGAATTCTGTCAAATTTCTTTTTATGTCAAAACTCAAACAGCACGATGTACTACATTGAACGTACTGCCCGAACATATAAGCGGCTGTCCGCATCGGTATGGCTGACGTAGCCATGGGCAAAATAGACAAACCACACGTTTGCCGCAGAATCGAGGATGTCACTCGTCCAGCAGATGGTTTGCGTTTGTTCGAAAAGCGGATCAAGATACAAGGGTTGGGAAGGGGATCTCTTGAATTCCAATAACGACGTGAGTTCTTCAATGGTTGGCAGGCGCCAATCCGTATAACCGGCAAACGATGCGGCATTCAGGTGGTCAACATAGCGTTTCGCTTCCATCCAGATCAGCCGGTCGGACGAACCTGCCTGCTGCCACATTAAGCGTGTCGTCTCATCTGTAATCACTTGAACATTTGCGTAGATCTGAACTTCATACCGATGGCGAAGTGTGCCGAACTGAGCAGCAGATAAACCGGCCTCGCTTACATCCATGGGATGGTTAAAATCGTGCTGTTGAATAATGGCAATCAATTCAGCACGTGAAACCTGTGCAGGCTTTGAGCGTAGAAACAGGGCAGGTGATGGGGTCAGCAACGCGCATGACACAAGCATCCAGGGAAAGAAAGCAACCAAAAAAACTTTATCCATCAAGTTACGCATGACAGCGTTGAAGACGGGGCTTCGACAAGGTGAAGCGTGACGCCAAGGTTTTCAAATTCCTGAAGCACATTCTCGGCGACCCCTGTGTCTGTAATCACCATAGCAATCCGATCCAAAGGTGCAATTGAAAAATGGGCGATTTTGCCGATTTTCGAATGATCGGCAACAATAATGACTGGCCCCTGTGTGTGTTGAATCATCTTCCGGCTGAGAAGAGCTTCTTGATAATTCGGAGAGGTCAACCCATTCTTGAAACTCAGGCCGTCAATTCCAAGGATCGCTTTTGAAGCGTTGACGTTGGCTAACACCAACTCTGCAAATTCACCGACGACGCAGCAGGTATTACTGCGATATATTCCTCCAGTGAAAATGACATCTAGTGAAGCGTCAGGATGCAGATCGCGGGTTGCGGCGACATTATTCGTGACCACCCGCACATTTTTCTTAAACTGAATAGCCTTGATCACTTCGGCCGTTGTCGTTCCGCTGTTAATCAACAGCGTATCCCCCTCATCAATCAAGGCAACGGCCTTTTCACCGATCGCCTGTTTAATGGCGATATTGGCATGGCGTTTGTCAAGATAGGCCGCCTCAGAACTAAAATGATGCGTCGTGAGCGCTCCGCCATGAGTACGCTCAACAAGCCCTTTCTTTTCAAGCAAGTCCAGATCGCGCCTGATTGTGATGGCCGAGACTCCAAACAGATCACCGAGTTCATCTACCCGCACAATTCCCTGCCGTTTCACCAAATCGGAGATTTTGGCCCGACGAACGGCAGGGATGTCGTTTTGACTCTTTTCCACCAACAGGAGGTTATTTTTTATCCCAGGGGAAGACATAATTCATCTTAAAACGATCACGGATTTGACACATTTGTTTCTGTAAAGCGACGGGCACCGGACAGCCATGCTCTTTTCGATATTGCCAGGCAAGCCATTCTTTTTCGCCGGCAGTATAAATGCGTTCTTCACCGGGCGATTTCTTAGAGTTTCTCAGCTCCCGCATAATCGAGCCGGCAATACGTTTGAAAACTGCAAGGCCCATGAAATTCTCAATATTGATAGCAATAAAGAAATGTCCTAAAGGATACGAAATTTTGTTGCCCTGTTCATCAGTACCATTCAACGCTTTCAAAAATGCGCCGTTCTGAAGGGCTGCGGAGAGCACTTCAACCACAGTGGCGTATCCATAGCCTTTATACCCGGCCGTATCTTCACCCAACCCGCCTAAAGGCGTCAGCGCAGCTTTGCCCTTGGTCAGATCGATCAAAACCTGGTCGGTATCGGTTCTGGTATTGCCGTTTTCATCAATTACCCATCCCGGCGGTAATTCTTTTCCGGCGCGAGAATATGATTCGATTTTCCCACGTTGAGTCACAGATGTTGCGCAATCCAGAATAAACGGAAATTCTTCATCTGTCGGGAATCCAATTGTTAGCGGATTTGTCCCCAACATATTTTCCACGCCAAACGTTGGCGCAATGGAGGGGCGGGCATTTGTGCCGGTCATCCCAATCATGCCTGCATTAATCGCCATAGACGCATAGTATCCAGCAATCCCATAGTGCGTGGAGTTACGCGCCACTGTCATGCCCATCCCATGCTGTTTGGCTTTATCAATCGCCATCTGCATCGCTTTTTTCGCAACCACATGCCCCATGCCATTATTACCATCTAAGACGGCGGTCGTTTCGGTTTCTTTAATAATATCAATTTTCGTGGTGGGGCTTTGAATCCCGTCATCAATCCGATCCAGATAAATCGGCTTTAATCGTCCTATGCCATGCGAATCAATGCCACGCTTGTCTGACTCAATCAACACTTCGGACACAATGTCAGCATCAGCTTCCGGTACGCCGAATTTCATCAAAGACTCTTTCATGAAACGTTCCAGGGTCGCAAAATCCAGCCAAATACATTCTTTATATGCATCTTGATATGCCATATAATTCCCCCTTGTAAACCTGGAAAGATGCCATTGCGTCAAACAACATCATCTTCCTGAATAACTCACAAATAAGATTATCATGTTAAAACGATCAGAAATAACTTCAATAACAAGGCATGAGATAACACACAAAAACGCTCATAATTTGTCAATAAAAAAGTTCATACTCATTCATCTTCATTCAAAAAAGATCATTAAAATTTTCATCTTAAATAAGCAACGAAGATTTTTGATGAAAAAACAATTTTCAGCTTGACTTTTTCCATTTTTTCTTTATGTTATATACTAACAACCATAGAAAATGACTATTTCAAACTTCTCTCGTGATGCCGTAATTTTTGGACTGACGAGACGGACAGTGAATTTCTTTTCCTGACTGCTGGCGATTTGATTGTCAGAAGAGTTCTTATTTCGTGAGAAAACTCGCTCTTACACTTCTACCCTGTGTCTTATGACAGAGGCATTGTCTGCCATGCACAGGTGCGTATAATAAATTGTATTCAGAGGGGGGAAAGCGTATGAAGAACTATCTGCAAAAGGGGGAAAAACGGAGGGAAAGGACGGGTTGCAGCGAGAATTACCATACCAGAGAATCATATTTACAGAGAATGAGAGCTATCATGTCTGATGCTGAATATACCCCGCAGGTTCAGGATGATGAAAAACTTGATGCGTATTTTTTATATGAAAAACAGATTTCTAATCTTGTTCAGACGCTTTTAGCTCATACGACACCACAAGTCACCTGAAGCCTTTTTTTGCCCACTCGCTCATTTCCTTCATTCCAGGAGAACCAGTTGAAAATGGTTCTCCTTTTTTTTTCGAAAACAACAAATTCCGCCTCTTGTTTCTCATTTCTCATTTTTAGAGAGAATCCTTGACAAACTTACGCATGCACTCTACTTTATAAAAAAATCGGGAATTTCGAAAACCTTTTTTGAAATCCCCGAGAGCTTAATTATGCAGAAATCCCGACGAACAGCCATGAAGGAAACAATTACGAAATTTCAGTATAATGATGAAATGATAGAAATTGCAGAAGTAAGGGGGAACTATGGATACACAACTTGAAGAAAAAATACAAAGCGAAATTCAAAAGCGTGTGTTTGACGAAGAGGAGAAAAAACGCCAACGTGAAGGGAACCTGGCGAGCCAGGAGGCGCTTTCAGAAGTATCGGGGCTTTCACGCCAGGAGATCGAGCAGATTGAACGGACTGTGCGTCAGGAGGTCCTTCAACAAGAACAGTCGCGCAAAAAATTTCTACGGAATTCCATTATTGCTGGTATTGTTGTGCTCGTCCTTGTGGTAGGGATGCTGGTATCCCAATACAATCACATTGTCAGCCTTAATGAAGATGTTCAAACCAAATGGGGACAGGTGGAGAATGTGTATCAACGCCGATTGGATCTGGTTCCGAACCTGGTGAATACAGTCAAAGCTTATGCCGAACATGAGAAAGAATTGATTCAAATGTTGACCGATGCTCGCACCAAAGCCGGCGGTGTCTTGAATCTTTCTGCTGAGTCACTGGATGCGCAAACGCTTCAACAATTTCAGGCCGCTCAGAGTGAACTCTCTTCGGCTTTGCAGCGCATCATGGTACTTGTCGAAGACAATCCGAGCATCAAAACCGATCAGAATTTTCTCGCCTTACAAGCCCAATTAGAGGGTTCTGAAAATCGCATTACGGTGGAACGCAAACGCTTCAATGAAGCGGTACAGACATATAATTCTTATGTTAAACGCTTTCCCCAGAATATTGCGGCCGGCATCTTTGGTTTCGATCAAAAAGCATATTTTCAAGCTGAAGCCGGCGCGGAGAACGCGCCGAAGGTGACATTTTAATCATCTACAGCCCATGTTGTGCAAGAACAAGACGAACTATCTGCTGTATGGAATCATCTTTTGCTCTTTGCTCTTCGCAGGGTACAATGCAAAAGCAATATCTCCTGTTTTTGTCGACGATTATGCCGATCTTTTGACTCAGACGGAACGACAGAGGATTTCTGATCTTGCCAGCAACCTGCTCAAAGATCTGAATATATGTATGCAGGTGGTGGTGCTGAAGGAACAGGTTTCGAATATCAACGCCAAAGCTGTGGAACTCTTTGAACATTTTCCCACAGGCTCCCAAACACGCGGAGCAAAAGGCGTGCTGTTTTTGGTCGACCCGCAGGGGAAACAGGTACGCATTGACATCGGCTACGATCTGGAAGCCGTGTTCCCTGATGCTTTTGTCAGGTATCTGATGTACAAACAAATGATTCCATTTTTCGAATCCAATCGGGTTGGAGCCGGAATCGAAGCTACGGTAGAATTGCTGATTAAGCAAGCCTTCGGGACGCTCGATATATCGGCCTATCTGCTCGATTCGGATCCACGGCAGCAGGAAACTGACTCTTTCGGCGGGGCCGGCGCCCGGACTGAGGTTGAGATTGGCACTGCTTCTCCTGAAAAACCGTCAACGGTATTGCCTGAAATTTTTGGCCCCCAATCTTCACCGCTGCAAGCTCTGGCAACCTATCAGACCATCTTGAAATTGCACATCAAAGATTCCAATCTGGGGATTTATACCCCGGATACCCGAATATTTTTTGCCCAATGGGTAGTCACGGATGCACAGCAGGACACTGAATTGAAGTCGTTACAAAAAATGCTTTCTCAAGCCATAGTGTATCAGGACAACTCGCAGGCGGTGGTCCGTTTTCCGATCTCTAACCGACAGGCTGCGCCGTATTTATTGCGCCGTTCCGACCAGGGATGGATGTTAGATTTTGCCGCTATGAACAAATTCATCGGTTTTAATCACCTCAATCAATGGTTCTTCCGTTCCACAGCTCACGAATTTATGTTTGCCTTTGAGGATGTCAGCTTTGACCAACATGGCTTTCCTCACCCAAAAAACTAAAGCAATGAGTGTTTGCTATACATCAAGGAGTTCACGTATGTTGTTTAAAAAACAATCCTCTGTTGATAGTTTCCTGACTGAAGAAAATAAGCAGAAGATTCTTGCCGCCATTCAACACGCTGAAAAGAATACCTCAGGTGAAGTGCGTGTGCACATTGAATGCCAGGTCAAAAAAGACTCCACGCTTGACCGGGCGGTCGAGGTGTTCTGCGAACTCGGCATGGAGGCTACAAAACTACGCAACGGTGTGCTGGTCTATGTCGCCTTAGAGGATCGCCAATTTGCCATTATCGGCGATCAAGGTATTCATGAAAAGGTCGGCGATGACTTCTGGGATGCTGAAAAAGATCGGATGACTGCCTACTTTCAACAAAGTGACATTGTTGGCGGCATCGTTTATTTTATCGAACAGATTGGTGAAAAGCTGAAAACCTATTTCCCCTATCAGAAAGATGATATCAATGAACTCAGCGACGATATTTCAGTCGGAACGTAGCCAGTAGCCAGTGATCACTGCTTACTGATTACGAATACATGGGAGGTACGTATGCACAAAAAAATACTGTTGACCGTGATCGGCATAATTGTTCTTGCTTCAGGCGCCCAGGCTATTGATTACCCAAAAGCCACAAATTGGGTGAATGACTACGCGAATGTGTTAAGATCTGAAGAAGAACAAGTTTTGAACGAACTGCTCAAGGATTTTGAAACCAAAACGACAAATCAGATTTTTGTCTCGATTCAAGATCGAATTCCTCCAGGAATTTCACTTGAAGAATACGTCAATGAATTGTTTGAACGCTGGCAGCCGGGACAAAAAGGGCAGGATAATGGAGCCTTACTGGCGATTTTTATCCAGGATCGCAAGCTGCGGATTGAAAGCGGCTATGGCCTGGAAGGAGAGTTGACCGATGCGACCAGCAAATTGATTATTGACAACGAGATAACGCCTGCCTTTAAACAGAATGACTATTACAGCGGGATTCAGCGGGGAGTGCAAAGTATGATTCGTCAAATCGATCCCAATTATACCATGCCTTCGTCGCTCCCTCAACCGAAATCCTATCCGAGTACCAGACCATCAAGCCCAATCAGTCCCATATTCATTTTTTTTCTGATCTGGGCTATCCTCTTGGCATTCAGAATTCTGCGTACGATCGCTCAGGCCAATTCAGGGTGGAGCACGAACCGTCAGGGTTGGTCGAGGCAATCACCTTTTCCCTCACGAGAAAGAGGAATAAGTAACCTGCTTTGGTGGCTGCTGTTAAATAGCGGCGGAAGTAATCGAGGGCATCGAGGCTCTTCCGGCAGGCGAAGCGGCGGCGGATTTTCCGGCGGCGGCGGATTTGGCGGATTTTCCGGCGGCGGAGGTGGTTCATCCGGCGGGGGCGGTGCATCCGGCGGTTGGTAAATAATAGACAGGTCCACCGAAATCCTGATTGACCAATATACCAGAAAACAAGCTTGTTCGTCGGCACGAGTATTTCCAGAGGAGGAAAGTTCATGAGAAAAGGGCATTGGGTGATAATCTTACTCATCGTCGTCTATTCCGGGAGCGTCTTTGCCATAGAATACCCGCAACTCAAAGCGCGAGTGAACGATTACGTTGAGGTGCTCAGCGCAGATCAGCAGCAAGACCTGGAAAATCTGCTCAAAGGATTCAATGAAAGTACACCAAATCAGATTTTTGTGGCGATTCAAAGCCGCATTCCTGAGGGTGCAACCTTAGAAGGCTATGTCAATGAATTGTTTGAACGCTGGCAACCAGGAGACAAGGAACAGGATACCGGTGTGCTGCTGGCGATTTTCATTGACGACCGTAAACTCCGAATTGAAGTCGGTTACGGACATGAAGCCACCCTGACCGATGCAGTCAGCAAACTCATCATCAATAATGACATTGCCCCCGATTTTAAACAAAACAATTATTACAGCGGTATTCGTCAAGGACTGGAAAGCATCATTCGGAATATTGCCCCAGACTACAACATTCCCGCTGTTTCAGCGCAACCTGGTTCTGTTCAAAAACCATCTTCACAAGGACGTTCGACAACATCTCAAACGTCATTGCCCCAACAGCCTTCTGTACGCGATTTACTGTTGTGGGGGATATTGATCGTCGGCGGTATTTTTACGCTGGTCATCCTGGGCAAGCATAAATCCATGGTGTCTGCCTATCGTGGGTTGGACGCGATTCGGTGGGATCGGATGAACTGGACGCCACCCAAAATGATACTTTCAGATTTCCATAAACCGGGGAACATTTGTCAAGATCTGGATTGTATTGAAGCCGGCTTTTATCTGGAATTACCGATCAAACGCATTGTGAGCGCCATGCTCGATGCTATGGTGTTGGAAGGATATCTGCATGTAATTGGCGAAGCTCCATTGCGCGTCGAAATCCTGCGTAAACCGGATTTAGAACAATTGAACGAATATGAACAACTCTTTTATGCCTCCCTGGCTGATGATGGTGAATTCTCTCAGAAAGAGTTGGAAGCCTTTCTGAACTTCGTCATTAAAAATATCCAAACGAAAGCCTGGGATGCTGATATTGATGCGACGAAGGCTTATTATGCTCAACTCATAGAAGACTATGTGGATGAACGCGAACAACGTGCGCAACTTTATACCGAACTTGCCAAAAAGCACACAGATGAAGATTGGTATTATTGGTATTACAACAGCCACCCTGCATACCAGCAATATTACGGCTACGACCGCGATCCGTTCCGGTATGAAATTGCGATTCCAATTGATACCGACCATCTGGTGCAAGGGTCAGTTTCCCCAACAATAATTCCGGATTTAAATGTGTGTCACGATGCCTGTCATTCGGCCTGTCATTCGGCTTGTCATTCAGCCTGTCATTCGGCTTGTCATTCGGCTTGCCATTCGGCTTGTGTCAGCGGCGGCGGAGGTTCATCCGGCGGCGGCGGCGCATCAGGGGGGTGGTAAATGCGATGAAATTTTTTCGCCGTATACAAACACAATTGCCTGCGCAACAATCCAATCGCCCGGAAACAGCCGACAATCTTGCATGGGTTGACGAATTTATTGCCAACGTCAAACCTTATATTTTTGTACGCGAAGAGGATCTGCTCCTGATTAAACGTCCGAATCAGGCACAAAAATTGAATGAGAGTGGGGCCCGACTCTTAAAAACGCTGTTAAATGGTGTCTCTGTGCAGGCAGTGCTTGCCGAACTTGACTCAGATCCGCAAAAAATAAGCGACATCGCTCATTTCCTGTATGCGGTACGCCAACAACTAGAAGGAAAGCTCGATCGCTTTACGAAGAATCCAGCGGTGGACGTGCAGCCTTTTGAGATGAAGTTCAGTGAGTATCCGGTCTTGTCGGAAGTGGCGATCACCTATCGTTGTAATTTGAAATGCGTGTTTTGTTACGCTGGTTCCGGTTGTACGGCCAACCCAACCGGAAGTTCTAAAGAGATGACGACAGAGCAAATCAAGGAGGTGTTATGGAAAATTTTCCATCAAGCTAAAACGCCGTCGGTCAGTTTCACAGGAGGTGAACCGACGCTCATTCCTGAATTACCGGCCCTGATTCGATACGCCAAAGAGTTGGGGATGCGCGTGAACCTGATTACGAACGGAACGCTGATCACACCAGCCCTGGCGCGGACATACGCTGAGCATGGTTTGGATTCGGCGCAAGTCAGTCTTGAAGGCGTCAGTGCCGATACACACGACAGGATTGTCAGTTTGCCGGGGGCATATCATAAAACCCTCAAAGCAATCGAATATTTGAAAGCCGCGAGAATTTTAACGCACACAAACACCACGATCACTCGCACGAACCTGCACGAATGCGATAAATTTCCCTCTTTCATCAAAACAACCCTCGGTAACCGAAAATTCAGTATGAATCTCATGATCCCGACCGGCAGCGGGGCTATACATGATCAATTTATCGTTTTTTATCAGGAAATTGGCGATTATGTCAAACAAATTATCGCGGCAAGCAAACAAGAAGGCGTGGAATTCATGTGGTATTCACCGGTGCCAATGTGCATGTTTAACTCGATTGTGCATGGCCTGGGAAACAAAGGGTGCAGCGCCTGTGACGGCTTATTGTCAATCGGAGCTAATGGCGATGTGCTGCCCTGCGCCTCTTACAATGATCCGGTTGGCAATCTCTTAGAACAAGATTTTACCAGCATCTGGCAGTCTGCAAAATCTAAAATGTATCGTGAGAAAACACTGGCGCATCCTGAATGTCAGACCTGTGACAATTTTGCAATATGTAATGGCGCCTGTCCGCTCTACTGGCGGCAAGTGGGTTTTGCAGAATTAGAAAAATGTTTTTACATGAGAGGGAAACTATGCTGACTCCATTTCTTTCGGCAGAACAACAAGGAATCGTCATATTTTGGCTTGGGCAATCGCTGAGTTATTGGAAACGGCTGCTGCTCAGTTTTGGGTGTATTACGGCTGGATTCGCGCTGCAGCTTGCTTTTCCGTCTTTATGGTTTTTCGGTCTCCCATTTCTGTTAGCTGGAACGCTTTTTTTAATGGTCCGGGGTTACGATAACCGGGTCAAATTAGGAAAATATTCAGCTAATGATGCGTGGGAACAAGTGGATTACCAGAAAATTCAAGAAATCAAAGATCTGGTGAAAAAGATGCGCAAATGGGACCGCAGCATGTTAGATATTTCTAACGCTCTCGGGAAAGCTGTCTTTGTCATCATGGCATTTATTATCATTGTTATGTACATGATCAATCCCTGGAGAATTGGCGTCGTACTCGCGATTGATGCAGCGATTCTCCTTTTTCCGCACTGGTTTACCGGAAAGCGTGAAATTTTGAAACAACCGAAATTATTACTAAAATTTGCATCCATTGAAAACCTGCTGCAGCATAAAACAGTAAACGGACGGCTCCAGAACACCACGGTTGACTATTTTCTTCTTCTCAAAGGACAGAAAACAAAAATACCGGAAGATGTCAAATTTCGAATCGAGTTTCCCAATCAACATCCGAAATTTCTTGGATGTTACGGGCAGATTGTGACGAATTCCGTACAAAATAAGATATATCCGTATTTTTATGTTGTTCTAGTGGCGAAAAACAATTATGGACTAAAACAGATTTTTGACACATATACCCCTTCCCGTAAAATAGTCAAAGAATACAAAAAAGAAGGGAAGGTGGAAGTGTTGGTAATTCGCCAGAAAACAACGCGAACATCCGGGTATCATACAAATCACGGCACTATGCGGCAAATTTTACTTGAGGGGGTCAACATTGCCGAACAAGCGGCAGTCAAATAAGCGTTATCAAGAAGAAAGATTGTGGAAAACATGAATTAATTCTTGACTTTTGCGGTATTATGGGTTTTAATGAGTTACTACTTTTGGAAACAGTGCATTGTATGTATTAACACGCTAACCTTCTTCTTGAGGAATAGAAGCATGGCATTATCGATCAAACGCATCATAAGTCTTCTGCTCACAGGGATGTTCTTGCTTTGTATTTTCGGACAGTTGAGCATTGCGCAAGTTGAAAGCTCGTTTCAACAGACAAGACGTCCTGGTTTTAGAGCCAACGAGTTGATCATAAAAATCCGCGATGAATTGCCTGGCGTATCGCGCAGCATGTCGGAAAACAGCATGAATACCGGCAGCCGCAATTTGAATCAGTTAAATGAACAATTTGGTGTAACCACTGTTGAACAGGTTTTTCGGTCACGGACCGGACGCCTGCTTCAACAAGATAGTCCCTTAGCCAATGTTTTACTGTTGAATTTGCAGCAAGACGTTGACGAGAAAACGGCCTTACGAGCGTACGCCAGCCTGGAAGAAGTGGAATATGCGGAATTAAATTACTGGTATTATACCTTTGGCGTACCGGATGACGCTTTCTTTTCGTCGCAATATGCTCTGTACAGCTCGAGTAATCAGGGGATCGATGCAATTGCCGGTTGGGATCTTGAACAGGGAAAATCTTCGGTAATTATTGCAATTATTGATACCGGTATAGATTACACCCATGAAGATCTGGCCGGAAAAGTCATCAAAGGGTATGATTTTGTCAATGAAGATTTTGACCCGAAAGACGATAATGGACATGGCACCCATGTTGCCGGAATTGCCGGGGCTATAGCGAATAATGGACGCGGAATTGCGGGAGTATGTCCAGGTTGTTCTCTGTTAGCTGTGAAGGTAGTGACCGCCGATGGTGCCGGCGCTAATTCCTGGATTGCCAATGGCATTGCCAATGCAGTGAATCTGGGGGCCAGGGTGATCAATTTGAGCCTTGGAGGATTGGAGCGTTCCCAAACCATTCTTCTCGCAGTTCAACAGGCGTATCAGCAGGGGGTGGTCATTGTCGCCGCTAGCGGGAATGATGGCAGCGGTGTGACCTTATATCCTGCCGGATTTTCAGAAGTTATCGCAGTCGGGGCGACCAATCAATATGGTAGCCGGGCATCCTTTTCGAGTTATGGCAGCCATTTAGAACTCGCTGCACCGGGGCAGGCAATTTACAGCACTTTACCGGGGAATGCCTATGAAGCCTGGAACGGCACCTCAATGGCCTGTCCGCATGTCGCCGGATTGGCAGGCTTAATCTTCTCGTACGATTCGACGCTAACGAATACAGCAGTCCGCCAAATTATGAATGGAACCGCACAAGATCTAGGCGACTCCGGACGTGATTCCTATTTCGGCTATGGCCGGATTAATGCGAGTTCAGCATTGACTCAGGCTGGCAGCGGGACAACCTATCCGACGCCAACTCCTGGCACCAATCCTTATCCTGAGTATTCGACGAGCTGTGGAGAGAGCCTGGGCGGCCTGTTTGGTCTGACAATTATGGGACTGTGCTGGGTTAATTTCGAACGACATAAACGCAAGGTGTAAGACGAGACAAGCAGAGTGAAAAAAAATTTCGACGACAATTTCTATAGCAAGAGATGAGAACGGGGTGATGCAGAAAAATTGCGAACGCTCGCAGTAATCGGGTTCGTCAGAAACACTGCTTTCAACTCTGTGATCTTCTGAACAGGTATGAAGAATTTTTATAAAGTCCGAGGAAAACGAGAATTCTTGTTCGATGACAAAGAATTATATGCTTTAGGTGGTTTAACCCTTCTGATTTTTAGCCTGATCTTTGCGCTAGGGGTTATGATTGGACAGGAATGGCAGAAAGAAAGCATTGCCAGCCCACTTGTGCCCCATTCAGGCTTTTCAGAAGAACATTTTTCCGAGACAGAGCAGCCTCAAATAAGTGAGGCTGCAGGAGAGCCTTCAACCAGCAGCGAACTAAGCGCAAGCAATGCAACAGGCCAGAATACACCACAGCGCAGTTATTATCAGGTGCTGCCTGATTCCGAAACCTATGTTGAAGTTGAGGCGACCCCGGTAAAACGCCAAGAATCCGATCCAACTACGACAGAACAACCACAACAAGGCCAGGAAGCGCAATCCGTGACAGAGGCGACGCAACTGGTGAAAGAAGAGATTCCCATTCCTCCGGTTCAAGTCCCGGCGGTTGCTCAGCCAACCCAACAGAAAAACATGGCGGCTCCCTCTCTGCCAAATGTGCCGAAAGATCCGAGTGAAGATATTCGCATTGGCCGACAGCCGAACATGTTCGGCACTGCGGAACCGATCCCGGATGGAACAATTTATTCGGTTCAAGTCGCTTCAAGCCCCAATCGAGAAGATTCCGAGCGATTAGTACAAAAATACGGAGAAGCAGGCTTCCAGGCTTATGTCATGACCGCAGATTTAGGGGAAAAAGGAATCTGGTACCGTGTGCGTGTAGGAAACATGCCCACGCGTGAAAGCGCTGAACTGCTCAAAGGTGAGATTCTCAACAAAGCTCCTGGGCTTGCGAATAATCCCTATGTCATTAAAGTTGAGTAAACATTTTTTCTCATCGAGACCGCAAAAAGGCTCGGAGTGATTTCCATTTGTTAAAGGGGGCAACTTTGCGGTCTCCGTGGTAAAAAAATGGACTTCTGAAATCATGTACTAGGCTTCTCGCTCTTCTCTGCTTTTCAGGCGTAGCTGCCGATTCCACTTTTCTTTATAAATATTGTATCGTTGCACAATATTCTGAATTTGAAAACGTAATTGCGCATTGGAAATGGGTTTCCCCCACCATTTCCGAATCAATGCTTCTGTTTGAGCGCGTAACGCTTTTGGTTCCACAGAAATAACGTTATCAAAATAATCCATATATTGCTTTTCGAGAGTTTTGATATTGTCTTCGATCATCTTCAGATCTTGCTGAAATTCTTTATTAGCAAACAGTGCCATGCTCTTTCTCCCATGTCAATTAAGAATGGTTAATGATTTTCATCTGCGTGCAGAAACGTGTAAATAGTTTCTGCTAACTCACCATGAATAGAAGGAGTTGCGGCAATTTCGTCAATAGTCGCTTCTTTGAGTTTCTTAAGACTTCCAAAGCGTGTCAAGAGTTTCTTGCGTCGTTTTTGTCCAACTCCGGGTATTTCTTCAAGAATAGAATGAAAATTGGCTTTTTTCCGCAAGACACGATGATAAGTAATCGCAAAACGGTGTGCTTCATCACGGATATGCTGTAATAATTGCGCGCTTTTCGTGGCGGTATTCAGGACCGTGCCATCTCCGATCACAGTGGTAAAGACCCGTTCTCGATCTGTTTCTGTCCCTCGCGCCCCATGCGCCTTTGCCAGACCAATCACATCCGGCGATGAGATGTGAAGCGCGTGAAGCGCGTATTTGGCGGCATGAAGCTGCCCTTTGCCGCCATCAATCATAATGAGATCCGGAAATGGCAGATTTTCTTTCTGCACCCGGGCATAGCGCCGCGTAATCACTTCCTGCATCATGCCAAAATCGTCGCTGCCTTCAATCGTTTTAATCTTAAAACGTTTATATTCTTTAGGCTGCATCAGGCCATCCACGCAGACCACCATCGAACCGACAGCCATCGTCCCCTGAATGTTCGAAATATCAAAACATTCGATCCGTCGCGGCAGATGGGTAAAATGAAACTGTTGCTGTAATTCGGCCAGAATATTGTGGAGCGCGGCTGGATCCGCCTCTTCCTTTTCAGTTAAAGCCAATTCAGCATTCTGTTGCACTAACGCAATCAATTGTTTCTTTTTTCCACGCTGCGGGATCACAAAACTGACTTTTTTCCCTCGTTTTTCAGTTAACCATTCTTCGATCATCTGTTGATTCGAGATCGGTTCCGGCAACAGGATCTCATCAGGAATCAAGACATCTTTCAAGTAAAACTGTTCCACAAATGAACGCAGCACTTCGCGTTCTTCAAGATCTTCCAGACGTTCATCATGACCCTGTACCATTTCAGAAAAATTAAAGGATTTGCGTCCCATTAGAATTCCGTTACGAACAAAAAAAATCTGTAAATTAATTTGAGCGCCTTTACGGGCGGTGGCAATCACATCCTGGTTTTCAAAATTGATAGAGATCACTTTCTGACGTTCCATGACATGGGAAACTGCCTCGATTTGATCACGAATTTTGGCTGCCTGCTCAAATTGCAAGGCCTGGGCAGACTGCTGCATCCGCTGCCGCAATTCTTTGATCAAGTCTTCTTTTTTTCCTTGTAAAAAGAGTTTAGCTTCCTCTACAACTTGCCGATAGTCTTTTTTCGTGCATTTTCCGGCACAAGGTCCAAGGCAGCGATGGATTTCATACTCAAAACAGGGACGAGATTTACAATTCAAGGTAATATTTCCCGCGCACAGCCGCAAAGGAAAAAATCGTTCTGTGAGTTTGAGAGTGGTGTGTAACGCCCCGGCATGTACGTAGGGACCAAAATACAGAGCACCATCCTGTTTGATTTTACGGACAGTGATAATCCGTGGGAATTCTTCATTGATCGTTAATTTGATATACGGAAAGTTTTTGTCATCTTTTAACACTACGTTATACTGCGGCTTATGCTTTTTAATCAGTGTCGCTTCCAAAATCAGCGCTTCAATTTCCGAATCTGTCACAATATATTCGATCTCTGCAACCTGCATCACCATCGAAGCAATGCGAACCGAGGGCAATGCCGATTTTGTAAAATACGACCGTACCCGGTGGCGTAAACGCTTGGCTTTCCCCACGTACAGGATCGCCTTTTCTGCGTTTTTCATCAGATATACGCCCGGCAGCAACGGTAAATTGTGAAGCGTCTCCTGGATGTTTTGTGCGACTGACAAACTCTGTTTCATATATTCAAAAATTCACGTTTCGCACTACCCCGCTCAATCCCCCCGCAAACGAAGGGAAACAGATCGACCTCTCCCGCTTGCGGGAGGAACAAGGAGGGCTGCGTAACATAAGGCAAAAATTAAAAAATATTCACACTGACGTCAAGGGAAAATGTGATCAGAAAATATTATAGTACAACGTTTCGGAAATAAGTACACAAGCCCTGTATTCTACAAATTATTTCGAAGTCAAGGTTCAAAATAAGTCTTCCAACAAAAAAACCGAATTTCTTTAAGAAATTCGGTTTTTTTAACGCTCTCACTATCGTGCGGGCATTTAAGTGAAAAAATAGGACAAAATAACAGAAATGACCAGAGCTGGCAGCATATTGAGAATTTTAATTTCTTTGATTTCCAGAATCGTCAGACCAAGCCCAACCAGAAGGAGTCCGCCGACCGCAGTTAATTCCGTGACAATCGGCTCAGTGAGCACATTGTGCAACAGTCCGGCCAGCAGCGTTAATCCGCCCTGATAGATGAATAGCGGGATCACGGAAAACATGACGCCTATTCCAAAAGAGGTTGCTAAGGCCACTGAGGAAAATAAATCCAGCACGGATTTGGCGAAAAACAAATTCGGACGATTTCCGAGTCCCTCCTCGATAGCCCCCATAATCGCCATAGATCCCATACAAAACAGCAAAAATGCGGTAATAAAACCCTCGGTAAATTTTTCATTTTTCGATTTGACCTTCGCTCTTAAAACCTGGCTGAAACGTTCGATATAGGCTTCCAGGTCGAATACCTGACCAATAATTCCACCGGACACAATACTCAACACCATCAGCAGAAAATTTTGAGTTTTCATCGCCATCGTGAAACCGATGGTTAACGTAAACAACCCGATCCCCTGAAAGGCAATGGCAATAATCGTTTGCGGTAATCTGGAATGGATTAAAAGTCCGATGGCACTTCCAACAATGACAGCTCCGGCGTTGATTAGAGTTCCTAACATACTCCTCCTTTTTTCTGCATGGCCTGTTCCAATGCCTGCCAAAATATGTCAACCCAGGCCAGATGTTCCACTTTCATCAAACATGAACGCACACAGGTGATCTGTTCCTGATCCCAGTTCAACTTCCAATGATGCTCAAACAGTGTACATGGAAAGTTTGCCACCGCCAGATGGAGATTCTCGGCCGCCGCGGCCCGGAAAAGCTCTTTTGACAGACGACTGACTTCGCTCGCCGACTTGGCTTTCGACGCCCAGATAATCATGTCAAGTTCGGGCGGAAACGCAGTCAGAAAACGCGTATCTTCCTGAATTTTCTCAAACAAGATCAGTGCGGCTTTACGGCCATCTTGTAAACCCCGGGCAAACGCGCCGCCTGGTATCAAAGGGAACATGCGCTGGGTGGCCCATAAGGCCGCAGCCGACGCTCCGGCGCGCGAACATTCTAAGCTGATTTCGCCTAAATGCAATTCATCCGAACTAAAATAGGTGTACGGGGAATCATGTTTATAGAATCGGCCAACTGCGGGATCTCTGAACAGCACACAACCGCAGCCATAGGGTTGTAACCCGTGTTTATGCGGATCGACCACAAGCGAATCAACTTCTGTCAAACGCTCAAAGGCCGCGCGCGCTTCAGAAGTCAGATTATCAGCCAGGATAAAATAGCCGCCGTACGCTGCATCAGCGTGAATGCGGAAACCGTATTTGGCCTGTAATTCAAGAATGCCAGGCAGTGGATCAACCGAACCGGTCGCGGTCGTCCCTATTGTCGCGACAACCGTTCCCACCTCTCCTTGTTTCAGGACATCCTCAAGAACGTTCAAATCCATTCTGGCGTATTCGTCGCACGGGACCGATTGAAAAGGCAGATGCAAGACTTCGGAAATCCGATTATGAGTATAATGCGCCTGCTGCGACGCCACAATCTTTTTGCCAGGGTTGAGGCGGCCTGAGATCCATAAAGCTTCCAGATTCGCCATGGTCCCTCCGCCACACAGATGGCCTAAATGCGTCTGCCAGCCAAACATTTTTGCGATCTCAGCCACCGCCTCCTTTTCCATCGCCGAACTGGCGCGTCCGCCATCTAACGCGTGATTGTTCGGATTGATCCATAGCGACAACATATAAGCCAGTCGCGCAATTGTATGCGGCGGTTTCAACATCTGTCCGGCATAGAGCGGGTGTTGGTACGGAAAATTCTCCTGCATCCGTTCGGCCACCGCGAAGAGCACCTCTCTTAAAGCATCTAGATCAAGATTGACTTGCACATCCGGTAAATCGGCAAACCCCTGGTCCAGGCGATCCAAAGCTTCTTGAAGTAGTGGCAAACTTTGCGTTTCTAACGTCATCTTCGTTCTCCTCTGAAAATACTCGTTCGTCGTAAACGCTTGAGCGTGTCTTCATCTGCTCACCTGTCTGCACAGGCAGAGGCAGGCTGAAGCGGCTGCTACAAGCCTGATTTTCATTGTTTTGAGTGAGCGCAGGCTCATGACACTTTCTACTTAACTTCTTCAACACTCACATGATACGGTTGTCCGTTAATTGTGACAAGATAGCGCGAAATATGCTGCGTCCGTTCAAGGTCGTGACACACAAACTGTTTCAAGTGTTCAAGCTGCTGTTCCCGCTCGCGATACAGTTGCTGCGCTTCCCGGATGGAGATTTGTTTAAAACGGATGATTTCGCCCGGTTTTTTCTGAGCCACCGTCGAAAGATCGACAGAAATGACATTCGCGATTTTGGTGTAACCGCCGGTCGTCTGTCGATCTGCCAGCATAATAATCGGCGTGCCATGGGCCGGCACCTGAATCGCTCCCGGAGCAATACCGTCAGAGATGATATCAGCTCCGCTTTTGTGTTCGATTTTCGGCCCATCCAATCGGTAGCCCATACGGTCGGCTTCATTCGTCACAGTATAGGGTTCAGACAAAAATACGTCAATCCCTTGCCTGGTAAAAGCGTCATCCTGAGGTCCCAAAATGACGCGAATCGTCTCCTCGTTTTGGTGTGGAAGGGCATTTGAAGGCAGAGAACATCCAGGAAAAATCTTGTGAGACTCGGCTTGATCAGTTAACAATACATCGCCTGCTTTCAGGGCGCGACCGTCATAACCGCCGAGCTTGCCGCGTAAATAGGTGGATGCGCTGCCCATCACCGTTTCGACCTGAAATCCTCCGGTAACGGCCAGATACGTCCGGCAGCCGTTTTTAAGTCCGGCAAAACTCAGCGTATCACCTGCTTGCGCCTGGTAAACTGTCCAAAGCGTGATCGGAGCATTGTTGAGATGCGGCTGCAGATCGCCGCCGCTGACCACAAAAGCGGTTTCGGCGTCAAAGGTAAGCGTCGGTCCCATCAAGGTGATTTCCAGCACCGGCGTATTTTCCTTATTTCCTAACAGAATGTTAGCAACCCGCGCCGCGTATTCATCCATGACGCCCGCGACCGGCATCCCGAATCTCCCGAACCCCCAGCGCCCCAAATCCTGCACGGTCGTCAACATCCCCGCCTGTTTGATCTGTATTGTTCCCATAACAATATCCTTTCTTCCCATAAACATGGTGTTGATGACAGATAGAGACTATATAAAATTCTCAGGGATTTCAGTAAAGATCTTTTTTCCAGGATCCCAATATTTCAGAGAGGGTATTTCGCCCTTCGCCCCCTCAAGGCTGTCCGCAGAGCGAATCTGTCGAGAAAACCTTACAAGAGCACCAAAAGGTGAAATTAGAGATCCTCAAATTTTTCCTTGACTTAACTCAAGGAACGTGAATATCGCTTTACGACGCTGAAAGTCGAGAGGAATGTTGCGATCCCTCTTGTTGATGGCCTTTACAAGAGCTAACTTGTGTTCTGAACGCATACCTATACCATACCATAAGGAGGAAGACTATGCAGAGGAGAGATTTTTTATACGGAATGTCTGCGCTTTCCGGAATATTGGCGGCAGGCGTATCGTCGCAGGCTTATGCAGAAACCACGAAAACTTTATCCTCTTATAAGGGAACCGTGATTGATGCCTTCTGTCATTTTTCATCCATGCGGCTGATCGAATTTTTGGAAGACGTCAGTAACATCCGTCCACATGTCTTTCGCGATCTGTTTAAGAATACCCCGCCTTTAATAGACATTGAGCAACGTTTTAAGCTGATGGATAAAACCGGAGTGAGCCAGAGTATTTTAGTACCGCTGCCCTGGTTAGAGACAGCGCCGCCGGTTCACGCCGATCCTAAACTGTGCCGTGAAGCGGCGCAATTATTCAACAATGAACTGGCAGAGATTGTCAGTAAACATTCCGATCGCATGATGGGGGTTGCCCTTTTGCCGACAACCGAACCGGAGGGGATGCTTGCAGAATTGGAACGCGCCGTGCGAGACCTGAATTTTGTTGGTGGATTCTTTGTCGTCGGACCAACTGTAAAACCGCCGGATCATCCTGATTATGAGCAGCTTTATCGCAAAGCGACAGAGTTAGATGTGCCGTTATGGGTGCATCCCTCGCGCCCTGAGGTGTATCCCGATTATGTTGGTGAACCCACGTCGAAATTTCAGATGTGGCAAACGTTATCCTGGCTGATGGATAGCTCAGCAGCGATGGTACGGATTGTTTTTCACGGCGTATATGATCGGTATCCAAACCTCAAGCTTATTATTCACCATCATGGAGCGCTGATCCCGTTATTTGCGGATCGGATGCAATACGGATGGGATTATTTCGAGCAAAATACCGGCAAAAAACAGCCGACATCCATTTCCGCGCCTTATATTGACCATTTTAAAAAATTCTACTGTGACACAGCAACACAAGGTAATGCCCCATTATTATTGCAGATGACCTATGAATTTTTTGATAAAGACCGCATGTTGTTTGGATCAGATGCCCCGATGGAGAAGAGTAACGGAGAAATCTTCACCCTGGAAGCCAAAAGGAGCGTTGAACAGATGAATATTTCAGAAGCAGAACGCCAGAGTATCTTTAGCGGAAATATTCTCAAACTTCTCAAACGCGCTTAAAACCTCTTCTTCTCTCTTGTGCCTCACCATCTCAAAATTCCGAAAACCTGCTGGGGTGGTGAGGTAATTCTTTTTTCTCCAACAACTCTTACCGACAGCCTAAATAACTCAACTTGCGACCATGATCGCCCTGAAAGGCAATGGGAGAGAGCCAGCGGACTTTTCCTCCGTTCGCAGGTTTGTTTGTATGCTTTGAATTGTAAGCTCTCCGCGTTGCACGTGTGTTACAAGCTGATGATAGGTCGCTTCGTCTATTGGCACAAAACGCACGTAGTCGCCGGCGGTGATCAGCACGGCCGGGTCGCGCTGCGGATCGAACAGACAGAGCGGCGTACGTCCGATCAATTGCCAGCCACCAGGCGAATCAATTGGATAGACTCCGGTTTGCTTGCCTGCAATGCCGACTGAGCCGGCCGGGATTTTGGTGCGCGGCGTTGCCAGGCGAGGGGTTTCCAATTGTTCCGACATACCGCCCAGATAGCAGAAGCCCGGCGTAAAACCAAGCATATACACCAGATAATCCCGTCCCGAGTGCAGCGCGATCACTTCTTCAACGCTCAGGTGAGCGTGTTCAGCCACAAAATGAAGATCCGGTCCGAATTCTCCGCCATACAGTACCGGCACTTTCAGTATTTTTGGCTCCGGCAGCGGCACCGTTTCTAACTGCAATTCCGCCTTTTTCACCTGATCAACCAGATCCTCAAACCAGAGTACCGCCGGATCATAAAGGATCATCAACGAACGATACGTCGGCACATATTCGCGAATACCAGAAATATTCTGCTGTTGCAAGGTCAACACCAATCCTCGGAGAGTCTGATTAATCGCCGGATCAATCTCATTGCCCAGTTCAACGATCAGAGCGCTGTCTCCGGCCGGAAGATAACGAAATTGTGCGTACATAATTGCTGATTGTCTGAACCTTGATTTATAAGATTTGCATACTTAGCGCAATGCCAGAAAACAATCTCTCAATCTCATACATCAAGCAACAGAACCTGAATAAAAGATAAGCATGTCATTCCACAAACTTCATGGAAAAATCTGTACTATTTTTCATGCATTCTCTGCGTGCCCGACAAAAAATTTACTTCCCTTCTGTTTTTTCTCTATTTTCAGAACTGGCGCGTTTATCAGCCATATCAATGTTCCAGATGTATTGCTGCGTTCGGAAGACGACGATACCAAGGGCGATAAGGGCAACCGGAATGACGTACTGTATGTGCTGTTCAATCAATCTACAGCCAAAGAAAATCAGAGAGATGTTCACCAGGATAAATAGGATTCTGATTTCTGTGGGACCACACCCTAAAAATGTAATCTTAAACTCGTTGGTTGCTGCAAACGAGAGATACGAATTCATCATAAAGGCCGTAAAGATCGTCAGGAGAATAAACAGCCCTCGAAGGTTTTCTTGTTGCAGGAGAAAGGAATAGCCAATAAAAACCGCGCATAGAAAGACGTAATCCAGGAAATGGTCCATGTAATAACCCCATTTGGGAATCCCGGTACCTCGCAAACGTCCCAAAGCCCCATCATACGAATCCGTAAACCATTGCAGGAAAACCATAAGCGAAGAACACCACAACCAGTGCCGGTTCCCTTGCGCCAGATAACCGAAAAAAATCAATCCTGCTGACCAGATGATCGTCATGAGGGTAAGGTGATAGCCTTCGATCCAGCGAGGAATTTTATGGATTGTAGCTTCAATCAGTTGGCGTTCCAGGCTCCCTGTCAGCGATATAATGGGTAATTTCTTATCCCCTTTAAATTCATCCTGTTTCATTATATTTCTTCCATTGTCAAAACCTGCCATTCTGGTAAAACCAGAGGGCAGCGATGGCGAGTCCACTCAGTAATCCGAGCAAAAAACCGGTCCAGAAATCCCATGGTTCCGATTCTACCTCGTTTTGATAGTTTTGCCAGATACCGACGCGGCGACGTTTGGCCGAACGTTCCGCGCGCTGTAGTTGAGTATGATACTCTTTCAACATCCAGTCTGATTTGGCGTGATATCTGGCCCAGCCTTTACGCACAAGTTTGATATTCAAGGGTTCACGTTTAAGTCCCAAAAAGGTCGGATGAAGAAAAACCAGCAAGCGGGGTTCAATCCATTCGCCGTAGGTATCGCGCATCAATTCGCCCGTACGTCGCTGCGCAAAAACGATTTTTACGCGCTTGCCCAGCAGATGTTGTTTCCAGTACTGCATAATCTCGATAGCATAGTCATCAGGTTCCTGTCCGGCTTGCTGCACATGAATTTGAGGACAAATCACCCCGGCTGGCCTGACAATAATCGTCTCTTCAGTGCTCCAGAACCACCAGCGGCGAAGCGAAAGCGTCCCCTCAATCGTATGGGTATCATGGATTTTCGTTACCTGCATCCAGGCCGTGATCAGACGAAAATGCGCACGCGGCGTTTTAGAAAAATTATCAGAAGATTTTTTCTTGGTTTTACGGGACATAACTTCCCCTTCTGCTCGTTTTCATCCATTCTCAAACATGTTGTTGCGGAAACATCTGCTCAAAATTGTATTATGTAAGGTAGAAGTCAAAATGTCAAGAGATTCTATCAGAGGTTTCTCTTCTTCAGGCTTTCAAAGATGTTTGCACGTTGTGGCGCCGTTCACTCAAAGACTTCAAGGGCACAAGCTAAACTCTGAGAAACCATGATGAAACATCAAAAAAAGAGGACGAACTTACGCCCCTCCCGTTATCCCCTGACAGAGGGCAGGGCTGTGAAGTTCTCCCCCTCAGTTCCTCGCAAGCGGGGGAAGGAGATCCGTTTCCCCCCGCTTGCGGGCAGGGCTGTTAAGTTCTTTGCTGTTCAGGAGTGCAAACGAGCGTTTGCACTTCTGGGCATTCGTAAAAATTTCTGTTCCAGAGCGCGGCACGCTTCTATACAGAAACGTGAGACCGAGAACTTAACAGCCCTGGGGGAACAAGGGGGGACATAACATGAGTTATTCAATCTGTTTTCCCTTGTTTGAAAAATTTCTTGCATGTTTCCCGGCTTTCGATAAAGTGTGCTTGAAATAGAGAGCATACCTTGCTGATTGATTTTGGATCTGTGTGTTTGTAACATGGAGGGAAAACTATGATGACTGCTGATACTACACGATTTCTGGCGTTTGATCTTGGCGCTTCGAATGGACGAGGCGTGGTAGGAACTCTGGAACACGATCGCTTGCATCTTGAAGAACTGCATCGCTTTCCTAATGGACCGGTTACCGTCCCCGGGAATATGCACTGGGACGTCTTGCGCTTGTTTAGCGAAATGACCGAGACCTTGATTCTCTATACGCAAAAATATGGCAAGATGTTGAATGGGATTGGCATTGATACCTGGGGTGTGGACTTTGCTTTACTTGCAAAAGATGGGAGTTTACTGGGCAATCCTCATCACTATCGCGATCCTCGAACTGATGGCATGGTAGAGAGAGTATGCGATCAGGTTGGCCGTAAAACGATTTTTGATGCGACCGGGATTCAATTTATGCCATTAAATACATTGATTCAGGTGTTTGCCATGATAGAACAGCATTCGCCTTTACTCGATATGGCAGAAACCCTGTTGATGATGCCATCCCTGTTTCAATATTTTTTGACAGGCCGCAAAGTCAATGAATTTACCGATGTCACGACTTCTCAGATGTATAACCCCAGAACCGGAACCTGGGCATACGATCTGCTGCACAATCTGCATATTCCGACCGATATGCTTGCAGCAGAAATTGTCGCCCCCGGAACAATTGTCGGCAACCTGCTGCCACATCTGTCCATGATAACCGGTTTATCAACGGCGCCGGTCATTGCGACGGCCACGCATGATACGGCTTCGGCCGTCGCAGCCGTACCGGCTCATGGGGAAAATTGGGCGTATTTGAGTTCAGGCACCTGGTCACTGCTGGGTCTGGAAATTCCGAAACCGATTATCAATGATGATTCCTTACGCTATAACCTGACCAATGAGGGCGGCGTGGGCGGAACCTATCGCTTTCTGAAAAATATTGCCGGACTATGGCTGATCCAGGAAAGTAAACGCGTATGGGAGCGCGAAGGCGAGGCCTTGAGTTATTCGGATCTCACGCAGCTTGCCAAAACGGCAAAACCCTTTATTGCGGTGCTTGAACCGAACGATAGCGCATTCTTGAATCCGCCGAACATGCCGCAAGCCATTATCCAATTTTGCAAAGATACGGGCCAGCAAGCCCCGCAAACCCGAGGAGAAATCTTACGCTGCGCTCTGGAAAGCCTGGCTTTGAAATATCGAAATGTACTTGAAAAAATGGAAGACCTGCGCGGCCAGCCGGTCGAAAGGTTACACATTGTCGGCGGCGGCGTGCAGAACACGCTGTTGTCTCAATTCACAGCCAACGCTACCGGAAAACCCGTCATTGCCGGACCGGTTGAAGCGACCGCGATTGGCAATATCATGATGCAGGCGATTGCCACCGGCGATATTGCCTCGATTACCGAAGGGCGCGATCTGATCAAACGCTCTTTTGATATGGTGATCTATGAACCGCAGGATGTCGAGCAGTGGGATGAAGTGTATCAACGTTCCCGCGCCATTCTGGATAAAGCGTGGTAATTGCTGAAACCAAAACCCAGGTTTCTTGAAGAAACCTGGGTTTTTTGCTCTTTTTTTATTTGACTTTTCTTGCATCTGATACTTGACAAAGTTTTCAATATTCACTTTATTTTGTTATTAAGAGTCATTGTCGAAAATAAGCATTTCTCAGTAAAGAAAAGTGCTCAGGAGGGCAAAAAGTGTGTTTTTGCATTAAAAACTCCGTACAAAAACACACTTTGTGTATTCCTGGTTTATTTCCGATAACGCCTGAGGAATACGCAAGAATTTGCGAACTAAAGAACCCCAAAGCCCTGAATATGGCGCGTTGATCGAACTTGTTTTGCCCAGCGCGTCATGATGACCACTATAGAATAGAACATTATGTTAAAATCATTCTTACATAAATTTATTAAGCCGAAAAATGACCGTACCCTTGATACCTATCAGCCGCTTGTCGTTGCGATCAATAAACTCGAAGACGAATACGAACGTTACAGCGATGAGCGTCTGCGCGGGATGACGGAACAGTTCCGTACCCGTATTATTGAGAATGCGGTAAAACGGGCTAAAGACCGGCTGAAAAACGATCAGCGCGGCTTGCGCAAAACTCTGGAAGAGATTTTTGGCGAGGAAGAAGGAAACGACTTTCTGGCAGTCGGAGTAAACAAACATCATAACAAGGTGCTCACGCGTGTTCTTGCCACGTTAGATCACGAGATCCGTACAAAGATTGAAGAGTTACAAGAATTGGAGCAATTTGCACAGATTGACTCGACGCTGTTACGCGAAGGTATTGAGGAATATTTACGGGAAACCTTACATGAAGAAATGGAAACCTCAATGAATGACATTCTGCCCGAAGCCTTTGCGGTCGTACGTGAAGCCTCAAAACGCACGCTCAATATGCGCCATTTCGATGTACAGCTCATGGGCGGCATCGCTTTGCATCAGGGGAAAATTGCTGAAATGAAAACCGGAGAAGGCAAGACCCTGGTCGCTACATTGCCGGTCTATCTCAATGCCTTAACCGGGCGCGGCGTGCATGTCGTCACGGTCAACGACTACCTGGCCCGGCGCGACCGCGAGTGGATGGGGAAGATTTATGAATTTCTAGGACTAACGGTCGGCGTGATCCAGAACAGTATGAATACCCGTGACCGGCAGGCAGCCTATAACTGCGATATTACCTATGGCACCAATAATGAATTCGGCTTCGATTATCTGCGCGATAACCTCAAAAGCAATCCGGTCGAACGTGTGCAGCGTGAACTGAATTACGCCATTGTAGATGAGGTAGATAGTATCCTGATTGATGAAGCGCGCACGCCGTTGATTATTTCCGGTGAAGTGGAACACGACACCAATAAATTCCTCGATTTTCGCGGTCCGGTACGTGCTCTGGTAGATAAACAACGAGTCATTTTAAGCGATCTGTTCAAACAGGTCAAGCAGTACGACGAAACTGAACCGGAAGCCTATGAGAAGTACGAACTCTTGCTGAAAATCGAACGCGGCAATCCCAAACACGAACAATTACTGGATTATATTGCTGAAAATAAAAACGCGAAAAAGCGCATGATGCAGGTAGAAAATGACTACATGAGCAATAAACGCGTACATGAACTTTCCGAAGGATTGGTTTTCGCAATCAGTGAAAAAGAACATAATGTGGAACTGACGGAAGAAGGACAGCGGCAGCTTTCGCGCCAGGAACCCGATTTGTTTGTGCTACCGGATCTGGATGCGGAATTCAGCCGCATTGATCAGGACGATACATTTCATGAGAACGAGAAAGCTGAGGCCAAGCGCAATATTTCCCGCCTGTATGATGAACGACATGAGAAAATCCACAATATTCATCAGTTAATCAAAGCCTACACCCTTTTCAAAAAAGATGTTGATTACGTTGTCAACAATGGCGAAGTTGTGATTGTTGACGAGTTTACAGGACGTATGATGCCAGGCCGACGTTACAGCGACGGTCTGCACCAGGCGTTAGAAGCTAAAGAAGGAGTGCAGGTCGCCAAAGCCAGTCAGACGGTTGCGACGATTACCCTGCAAAATTATTTCCGTCTCTTTCGCAAACTGGCTGGCATGACAGGTACGGCTGAAACTGAAGCCGCAGAATTTATGGACATCTACAAATTGGATGTCGTGGTCGTGCCGACCAATATGCCGATGATTCGCGCGGACTACGCCGACGTGATCTATAAAACCGAAAAAGCCAAATTCCGCAATGTCGTGCGCGAAATTGCGGATTGTTACATCAGCGGACAACCGACTCTGGTCGGGACAATTACAATTAAAGTCTCAGAACAATTAAGCGAAATGCTTGATTTAAAGCATTTAAATAAACTCTTGCTGCCGGAAAAATTGGAAGAATTGAAACAAGTCATGAAAGACCGGGACCACAAAGGCAAAATTCCGCATCATGTCTTGAACGCCAAATATCACGAGCAAGAAGCGGAAATTATCGCCCGAGCAGGGCAGTTCGGTTCTGTGACCATCGCCACGAACATGGCCGGACGCGGGACAGACATCGTGCTAGGCGAGGGCGTGGTTGATCTGGGCGGCTTACACATCATCGGCACGGAACGCCACGAAAGCCGCCGTATTGACAATCAGTTGCGCGGGCGTTCGGGCCGGCAGGGCGATCCCGGATCATCGCGTTTTTACCTGTCCCTGGAAGATGATCTGATGCGCATTTTCGGCTCTGAACGCGTGGCGTCAATCATGGAACGCCTGGGGGTTGATGAAGATGAACCGATTGAACACAGCTTAATCTCAAAAACCATTGAAAATGCCCAGAAAAAGGTCGAAGGCTTCAACTTTGAAATCCGCAAGCAGTTGTTGAAATATGACGATGTGAACAACAAACAGCGCGAGGTCATTTACACTCGCCGCGATCACGTGATTTTCAGCGACAACCTGGAACGCGACTTTCTCTTCATGACAGAAGACGTGATTTATGAACTGATTGAGAAATACGCTCCCCAGGATCAATATCCTGAAGATTGGGATTACGACGGCCTCAAAAGTGAACTCCTGGATCGTTTTACTGTTTATCAGTCCTTTGACAGCATCAATAGAGAAACCCTGACCCGTGAAGAATTGGTGGAAATACTTAAAAAATGTTTTGAGACCACGTTTCAGGAGAAAAAACTTGAAATTGACCGCATTCCGGATGTTTTTTTCGGAGACTTACGCGAAGGGGAGACGAAGGTCAACAAGTTTCTGCGATCAATTATGCTCGACCGTATTGATCGCAACTGGATGGATAATCTGCTTTCTCTGGATCATTTGAAAGAAGGGATCGGATTGCGCGGCTACGCTCAAAAAGATCCGCTGATTGAATATAAACGCGAAGCCTTTGATATTTTTGCCGACATGATTGAGCGTATCAACCGAGAAACTGTGGAATTAATGATGAAATTCAGCTTACGCCCTCAACAGCAGCCGCAGCGAGCGGTTGTGGTATCAGCAAGCGAACGTACGCAAGATTCGCAGGGGATGGCCATGCAGCGCGGACGACAGCTCATGCAGCAGCAAGCCGCGGATGAATACGCCACCAACACCAGCGAAACCGATCTCAAACCTCGCCCGGTCGTTCGAGATCACCCCAAAGTCGGACGGAATGATCCCTGTCCCTGTGGCAGCGGCAAAAAGTACAAAAAATGCTGCGGACAGTAGCTATGAATCTCCCCCTGACACGGCTTATTGGAGATGGAATGAGTATTTTGTCATTGCTTTTAAACTCATTTCTTTCTCCTTTGAACATGAAAGGTTCATGGTACGCGGAAGATGGAAAAAATCGTGATTGCTATTGACGGTCCGGCCGGATCGGGAAAAAGTTATATCGGCGACTTATTAGCGAAACGCCTGGGATATGTGCACATCAGCACGGGTATTTTTTACCGGGCGATTGGTTGGTTAGCTGATCAGAAACAGATCCCGCTCCACGATATTCCGGCGTTGCAAACACTTATTGCTCACACGGAGATCAGGTTTCACCCTCAGCATGATGGAACGAGTACGGTTATTGTGGATGGGAAAGACGTGTCAGATGCCCTAAGCACAAATGAAGCCGGCATACTGGCCTCGAAAGTTTCTGCGATTCCCGAAGTGCGCCAGGGGTTGTTTGCATTGCAGCGGCGCGCCGGACGAGATGGCGGCGTCATTCTTGACGGACGCGATATCGGCACGGTTGTGTTTCCTGACGCTGAAGCCAAATTTTATCTGGATGCTTCACCTGAAGAACGCGCCCGACGTCGGTTGTTGCAGTTACAAAAGAAGGGTAGTACAGCGAATTTTGATCAATTGCTGCTCGATATCAAGCAGCGTGATTATGACGACACTCATCGTCAAACCGCGCCATTACGCCAGGCAGAAGATGCCATCTATATTGATTCCACGTCTCTGACTCCTGAAGAGGTGGTATGTACCATGCAAGAATCCATTAGAAAAATTTTGGAATAGCCAGAGAAGATTGAACCCCTCGGAACAGTTCAACTCATCCGTTCCATTCTCTACTCCGTTGGAGTATTGAGCAGCGTCAAAAAAATTCTTCAGAAAATATACTAAATATCTTGACTAAATTCAAAGACTTTCCTTATGGGTACTTCTACTGCATGAAATCATGCAATCTTTATTATTTTTTAGGAGGTTAACTTTTTCATGGTAGAAGAGCATATTCACACACAAACAGTAACAGAACAATCAGAAACAGATAAAGAGAAGGCTGAGGAATATACCGAATTATCCTCAGAAGAGCAGGAATCTGCCGATAGTTTTCGCGATCCCGAAATGGCAGCGTTATTGGAACGATCCTTTGCGAATGTTGAAGAGGGACGTATTGTCCGGGGGACGGTTGTCCAGATCCATGACAGTGATGTCTTAGTGGATATTGGCTACAAATCTGAAGGCACGATCCCCTTACGCGAGTTCAAAACGCCCAATGGAGAGCCTCTCGAAGTCAATGTCGGCGATCAAATTGATGTCTTTCTCGAAAATACGGAAGACGAAAACGGACTGGTTGTTCTCTCAAAAGAAAAGGCCGATCGAATTCAGATTTGGGAAGATATTACCAAAGCGTATGAAGACGGCCGTGTCGTGGAAGGGAAAGTCTGTGAACGAATTAAGGGCGGTTTATCCGTGGATATTGGCGTTAAAGCGTTCTTGCCAGGTTCCCAGGTTGATTTGCGTCCGATTCGTAATCTGGAAACCCTGATCGGCGAAACTATCCGCACCAAGATTATCAAACTGAACCGTCGTCGCGGAAACATCGTACTTTCCCGGCGTGCCATCCTCGAAGAAGAACGCGAAAGCGCTCGCCAGGAAACCCTATCGAATTTAGAAGAAGGCAAAGTTGTCAACGGCGTGGTCAAAAACATCACCGACTATGGCGTGTTTATTGATTTAGGCGGTATTGACGGTTTGCTGCACATTACCGACATCTCCTGGGGACGAGTCAATCATCCTTCTGAATTATTCCAGGTTGGCGATGAAATTGAAGTCGTTGTCCTGCAATTTAACCAGCAAGAAGAAAAAGTGTCGCTCGGCTTAAAACAAAAATCTGCGGATCCCTGGGAAACAGTTGCAGAGAAATATCCGGTCGGGTCACGAGTGCATGGCAAAGTTGTCAGCATTACAGATTACGGTGCCTTTGTTGAATTGGAAACCGGAATCGAGGGACTGGTGCATATTTCCGAGATGTCCTGGACAAAACGGGTGAAACACCCATCGAAGATCGTCTCAATGGGGGATTCTGTTGAAGCCATTGTGCTTGATTTGGATGTCAACAATCGCCGTATTTCCCTGGGCCTCAAACAAATTGAGCAAAACCCATGGGCTGTGGTTGCCGAAAAATATCCTTCAGGAAGTATTGTGACGGGTGTGGTGCGAAACTTGACCGATTTCGGGGCGTTTATTGAATTGGAAGAAGGTATTGACGGGCTAGTCCATATTTCCGATATGTCCTGGACCACCCGCGTGAAACATCCTTCTGAAGTCTTGAAAAAAGGAGAACAGGTCCAGGCCGTCTTGCTAAATATTGATGTTGAACATGAACGACTCTCATTAGGCATCAAGCAATTGCAGACAAATCCCTGGGAAGGCATTGCCAATTCCATCTCAGTTGGCGATAACGTGACCGGCAAAGTCGTGCGTCTGACCGATTTTGGTGCGTTCATCGAATTGGAAAACGGCATTGAAGGCTTATTGCACGTGTCGGAAATTTCCCACCAGCATGTTAAAAAACCTGAAGATGTGCTGTCGGTTGGGCAGGAAATTACGGCGAAAGTGATTAAACTGGACGAAGAAAATCGCCGCATTGGATTGAGCATTAAAGCCTATGACGAAGAAATGGGTAAAGGCGCAGAAGGTGAAGCTGAAGCTGCTGAAGAAGGTCAGGAATTACCTGAAACACCTGAAACTGAAGCTGCGGAACCACAGATTGAAGAAACGCCTGTTGAAAAACCCGAACAAGCTGAAGCTGAAGCTCCGGCAGAATCAGAGGCTGCAGGTGAAACTCTCACAGAACCCGAGCAAGAAGACTCCAAACAAGATGCTGCTCAGTAAGTGTTAATTCTGTGACGTATCAAAACCCGCTTTCATCGTGAAAACAGGTTTTTTCATAAAATGTAGCCAAAAAAAACCGGGTTTTTTCAAAAAACCCGGTTTTTCTCTCTAAAAATATCACTTTTCATTCTTCTTCCGCTGTATCCACCGCCAGCCTTCACCAGCCCATAACACAACAGAGGTTCCTAAAATAATCAGAACCCATTCTTGCAAGGCAAGCGGAACAGTTCGGAAAGCCGTTCCTCCGACCTGGATGATAAAAATCTGCCCGATAAAAATAGCGGAAGCGATCGCAACGAAACCTTTGTTTTCCATGAGACGATCAAAGGCAGAATGCGTTAAACTAAGACAACGCGCATTAAACATATTCCAAAACTGACACATCACGAATATCGTGAAAAAGATGGTCAGTTCATGAGTACTGACAACGCCATCACGCTGGATATAAATGAGTAGTCCCACAAAGAAAATCAGAAAAGCGGAAGCGACCGTTAAAATATTTTTCGTCATGGCTTTTGTGAGAATAAAATCGTGTGGGTCGCGCGGCGGACGTTTCATCACATCCCAATGCGGCGGTTCTGTGGCTAAGGCTAAGGCTGCAAAGGTATCCATAATCAAATTCACCCACAACATTTGCGTCACCGTAAGCGGAATTTTCACTCCAATAAACGGACCAAGGAGCGCAATGCCTAAAGCTGCGACATTGATCGTTAATTGGAAAAGAATAAAACGCTGAATATTTTCATATAACGACCGTCCCCACATCACGCCTTTGACAATGCTGGAAAAGGAATCATCCAACAGCACAATGTCGCTCGCTTCTTTCGCGACTGAAGTCCCGGTTTTGCCCATTGAAAGTCCGACATTCGCGTAATTCAAGGCAGGAGCATCATTCGTGCCGTCGCCTGTAACGGCAACGACCTGTTTACGCTTCTGGAGTAATTTGACCAGACGCATTTTATCTAAAGGCCGCGCGCGTGAGAGCACTTTCAAATTTGTCACAACCTGTTCAGCGTCTTCATCGGATAGCTGCTCGAATTCCCGTCCTGTGAGATGGCGATCGCCCGTATCGCTTTCCTCCCATAAGTGAATCTGCCGTGCAATCTCTTTCGCCGTCTCCGAATTGTCGCCAGTGACAATCGTCACCTTAATCCCGGCGTTGCGACAGGTTTGAATGGCTTCCGGAACTTCAGGCCGGATCGGATCCGCAATCGCGACAAAGCCAAGCCAGATCATGTCACGGGTAATCTCTTCGATCTCAGTATGATCGGCAGGCGCATCATGATAGGCAAACGCCAGGGTACGCATTCCGCGTTGCTGATACCTGTGTAGTTTGGATTCAATATCAGCTTTTTCTGCTTCCCGGAAAGCTTGTTCACCTTCTGGCGTCAGAATACGGGTACAGTGACTCAGAATAATTTCAGGCGCGCCTTTAATGTGCAGAATACGGGTATTTGTACTTGACGATATTCCCAGGGTTGCCATATACTTCCGATCTGTCGAAAATGTCCACTGATAGCTGACCGGAAACTCATCGCGCTGCAGCACATAATCAATCCCCAGATTCTCAAGCCAGAGTAACAGCGCGCCTTCAGTCGGATTTCCAAGCGGCAGAGAGGTTCCAGAACTGCGATCCAGGTGCGCGGTCGTATTTGCAGCAATCGCCTCGACAATCAGGCGTTCTCCTTGAGTTTGTTGTTCTTTGGTAAGCGTTGAATTTTCGCCAAGACAAGGAAAACTCACTTCATGGACCTGCATTTGATTGAGTGTTAAGGTTCCGGTTTTATCAGAACAGATCACGGTTGCCGCGCCAATAGTTTCACAGGCATGCATCCGGCGCACCAGGTTGTTGGCTGCCGTCATTTTACGCATACTGTACGCCAGACTCAGGGTGACGCTCATAGCCAAGCCTTCAGGCACAGCCACAACAATAATGGTCACGGCGATCATAAAATAGGTCAGAAAATTTCGCCCGATCTCCGCCGGTATCCAGCTTTCTGAAGTTCCGGGCGTGAGACCAACCAGATATCCGAAAAACGTGCCAATGAGCAGAATCCCCAGTCCAATGCCAGCCGTTTTGGCCCAACCGATTAAGCTATCATTCTCAAGCCAGTCTGGAGCTTGCAGTTCTTTGCCGAACAATTCAAATCCGTCGTAAAGAATGGGCAGCCATACCCGCACCAGAGCGATGATAACCGCGATTTTCAACACACCGACAAAATACCATTGATGCAAACTTAACTGTAATTCTCCGGTGAATATATCACGAATGACAAGAGCGATATAAATTAACGCTGCCACAGTAAAGCCCACCACGCCGATTAACTTGCTCAGGCGTTCGAGTTGGATATTCAGCGGAGTTTCTTCTTCAGTCTCCTCGGCGGCAGTCCGCGCGGTTTTTCCAACTTCGGTCGTATCGCCGACCGCCGAGATTTGCATGATGCCGTGTCCATCGGCTACCATTGTTCCCCGATATAACCTGTCGCGAGCGTAGGCAGTTTCCTCAATCGGCTGTATAGCGACTTCTTCACGCGATACCTTCTGGACCGGAATTGACTCACCGGTTAAACACGCTTCGTTGACATGAAAAGAGACCGCTTCCAAAATCTGACCGTCGGCCGGAATCTCTTCTCCTAATTCCACCAGAACAATATCACCCACAACCAAATCTTTTTTGGGCACTGTTGTAATGTTACCATCGCGAATCACTTTCACAGGCACTTCATCGTTCACCTGATTCAGGATATCAAATTCCTTATTTGCCTTATATTCATTTAAAAACGCTAAGGTCGTCGCCAGCAAAATCGCAAGAATAATGCCGATGCCTTCAGCATATTTTCCATCAGCGATACCCACGCCAACCGCAATAATTGCGGCAATAATCAGAATACGAATGACGGGATCGTCGAATTTTTCCAATAAAAGTTTCCACCAGGGATCACGTTCCGGCGGAGTCAGGATATTACTGCCGTATTTTTGACGACTGGCTTCAACCTCAGCCGAGGTTAAACCTTTAAAACGCCCTGTGAGCTGCTTGTGACTTGTTTCTGCCATAATGTTGTTTTCTCCTTCTCTGTCGTTAAAGAAACCGGGTTTTTCCCAAAAACCCGGTTTCTCTGTCATTACATTGAACTGATAAGCCATCTTGCCAATCCTATTTTGGGGCCAAGCCACCATAAACCATACATCACAAGAACCGCATACACTGAACTGACGAGATCATCAAGTAAAATTCCCCAAGCGCCGTGAATTTGTTGATCGACCTGTCTGGCAGGCGGAATTTTGATAATGTCAAATATTCTGAATAACAAAAATCCCCAGAGCGCAACCTGCCAGAGCTGTCCTTGATGAAAAAGAAGCGGTACGAGTAAATACCCGGCCACTTCATCCAACACAAAATGTCCCGGATCTTCTTGCTGCCAATAGGCCACAGCCCAGGGCGTCAACCAGTTATTCGCCGCACAGACCAGAAAAAATACCACGAGAAGTGCGGGCCATTGCAGACTGAAAGGCAAAGTCAATACAATCACAACATGCAGGATAACCCCTAATAATGTGCCGAACGTTCCGGGAGCAAAGGGCATCAAACCAAGTCCGAAAGCCGAACCAATAAGAAGGTACGCATAATAGTTCTTTTGTTGTTTTTCCATAAGTGGTTTTCTTTTCGACAGGTTCGTAGTTCCGCCTTCAGGCGGAAGAACTCGCTAAAGCGAGAACTACAACCCTGACAATTTCACTGTGATTATATAGCGATTATCCCATCTCTTCAACTCGAATCTTAAAAAACTTTTTTCCCATCCAGTATCATCTTACAGAAACGATCAAGCATGACATTCTGTCCAGGGGTTAACGGTGTCAAGTCATCGAATGTAAACTGTGTGATCGGATTGCCTACGCCATGATCCGCAAAAAATGGAAGCGTAATGTGTCGTCGAAAAAAATAATGATAGGCATATTTAAGGGCCAGATCCGTGGTATCAGGAGATGGCAGCATCGCCGTTCCGTATGTCTGCTTATGTTGTTTTTGGGCATGTACCTGAGCGATCTGCTCGAAGTACTCCTCTTTTGTTAACGGATCATACGTGACCCCCTTTCCTCTGTAAAATGCTTCTCCGGCCACAACCACCGGAATGCCTCGCGCAGCAAATTCAAGTCCGATCTTGCTGGAATACACTACTGCCATATCGATCAGTTCACTCAAAGTATAGGTACTCACATCATTTTCAGCCGGAATGATCGTAATATGCGGCGGCAGTTCAGGAAAGGCTGAACGGATGACATCGGCAATTTTTTCACGGGTCTGACTTTTACGACGAACTTCGGCCGGATGACAGCGAATAATCAGTTGTACCTCCGGATGCTCAAGCCCCCATCGAAGGGTTTCCACGATCCAACTGATCATATCCGGAAACGCTGCACCTCGAAACAGCACCGCCGCATCCCAGGCCAGGTTCGTAAATATCCCGATTGTTGGCCGCGACGGATCAAGAGTGAACTGTTGAATAACCGCCTGACAGTTCACCTGCGGATGCGGTGAATAGGAAATCCAATCTAACCCACCATTGACGCGAGAGTGCAAATACTGTATGATTTCCTTGCGCTGGGCGTCGGTGAATGGCCGCTCGCGCCAGTTTGCCGTTGGCTCAATCAATAGATCATGATGATAGGTGCGGCCCTGGGATACGAGCAAAGAATTTTTACGATAACCATAGCCATAGACCGTCACTCGAATTCCTTGCTGTCGCGCATAATCTGCCAATACGCCCCAGGTGACATATAAGCCGTGCGAGATCAACAGCGCATCCGGTTGCAAGTGATTTATTAAATTGCGGCTCATATCCGCCATCATCATGGCCGTGACAAGAAATTGGTGAAATTTCTGCCAATGATGTTCCTGGCTGAGCCGTCCTCGTAAATAATGCCGCAAAGTTGAACTATAGGCGATCTGCCCGACCCGAATCCCCAGGTATTCCATTTCCAGCCAGGTTTCTCTGGGATGGGACCTCAGCAGCGCATTGATCTCAGTCCTGCAAGTTTTGTCAAGAAATTCGCTCACACAACATAAGGGTAAGTCCGTTGCTGAAAATAATGAGTGGGCATGATGCCAGCAAGCGGTGCAGGTTTCAGGCGTATCCGTATCAATGCTGCGATGATCGCAAACTGGCATCACCTGATCGCACAGCAAGACGTCAACTCGCACCTTGTGCAAGCGCAGCGCATTCGCCAACACCAGATCAATGGCACTGCCGAGATAATGTTGACGCATTGCGCCAACCAGCACGCGCGGTCGCGTCGTTTGCGCCAGATTCCTGCGCAATGGGGATGGCGTGCGGGCAAATATCTCTGCGGCCTGCCGGGTGAGATCTTCAGGAAGAGGTGTCATCATCTTTTCGCTCGCGTGAGAAAATATTCTGCGGCCTGGAGGTCCTCGATACTGTCAATATTCACTGAAACATCCGGCGACATGGTGTAAGCGAAAGGATGTAAGCCATATAGTGTGTGTTGTTCCTGGATAAGCTGTCTTCGAGCAACATACACCGCTCCATTTCTGTAATACGCCGGCGGTAAAAGCTGGCGGCGCGGATAACGCTGCGGTCCGCCGCGTTCATCAAAAGGCTGCATGATATGCGCCTCGTTCAGCGCAAACGCCCAGTAAGGATGATAATGCGCTGGGATCGGCGAGACACTGACGACGGCCTCTGCGTTCTGCTGCAGGAGCAATCGGACAGCCTCGTCAATATGGCATCCCTGGCGCAATGGGGCGGTCGGTTGCAACAGCACAATCACATCAGGAACAAAATCCTTCGCCAGCGCATGCAAAGCATGTTGAATCACAGCCAGACTGGGCGTTTCATCTTGCGCCAGTTCCAGCGGCCGCATAAAAGGGACCTCTATGCCTTGCTGCATAGCATATTGAGCGATCTCCTGATCCTCGGTTGTCAGAATCGTGCGCGTTAACACCATACTGGCGCGGACAGCCTGAAATGTGTACCAGATCAGCGGTTGCCCTGCCAGGGGATACAAATTTTTACGTAGAATCCCTTTGGAGCCTCCACGCGCCGGAATAATACCTAGAATATTTTTCATTCTTTATAAGGATAGCGTTTTCTGCAAGTTTATTTTGGCATGAGCTAATATATCAGCAATCCGCTGACTGGCGTGACCGTCGCCGTACATCAGATCACGCGCATAACGGCCATGCGTCAACTGTTTGCGCACCGCCGTAACAATCTCATCGCAGACATACTCCACATCGATCACATTCGGACTTCGTTCACGTCCGGCCTGACGATTGCCGACGCAAACCACCGGCGTACCTAAAAAGGACCCCTCCCGCAACGCGCTGCTGGAATTTCCGATAAAACAGGCAGCTCCGGCAAGAATACGGATATAGTCTTCAGGAACGAAATTGGTAAAAAGATACAAAAATTCCGGGTGATAGGCGTGATAAAAGTCCTCAATCTGCTGCGCCATCGCCTGTCCGCCAGCGTCAACATTCGGTTTCAACAGAATCGTTGGCATCTGTAATTCAAGCAAGGCATGCAGCGTACATTCAATCTGGCTGGCAGCCGCTTGCTGCTCGGTCGTGACCGGGTGTTGCGCCGCTAATAAATAGGGTTGCGTGAGATCAAAAGCGGGTCGCTTTTGTCCTTGATGTGTTCCGTTGAGCGGAAGTGTGGTTAAAGGAATGTGTGCAACGTTATGCGCCAGATCAAGTGACGGACAACCAACACAATAGACGGTTTCCGGCGGTTCCCCCATTTTTATCAAGCGTTCCGCGCTTAACCGGGTCGCCGGAAAATGAAGATGAGCCAGGCGAGTGATGGCATGGCGCACACTTTCATCAATCGAACCGGAGACTTCGCCGCCTTGCAAATGGGCGACCGGAATGTTCATATACGCTGCTGCAACCGCTGCCGACAGAGCGTCGTAGCGATCGGCAATCACAAAGACGATATCAGGCCGGAGGTTCTCAAATACCGTCGCCAGTTCAATAATTCCCAATCCCGCGCTAATCGCCATTGTCGCCGGAGTCTGCCCCTCTACCACAAAATTGACGCGCGCATGAATTGAAAAGCCATCTTCCTGGACAATATTGACTGCCTCGCCAAAACGCGGCAGCAACATTGACGATCCGACCACCAATTGTAATTCTAAACCAGGATGTTCTTGAATTGCCTGTAATACTGACTTGACTCGTCCATAATTCGCCCGGTTAATCACGACTACACAGATTTTTCGCGTTTCCATGCTCACGTCTGCTTGCCTTTCATCTATTATCGCCCCACTTTCCGATGTAGATTTTCCGTAAATCCATTTCCTGTTCGCTCAAACCGGGATGCGGCTCACCCATCACCCGTTCGACTTGTACTGCATAGTCTGCTAATTCGTGAATTTCATACGGTTCGGCTGAGATTGCCTGATCTTTGCCTGGTAATTCGCGGCTCAAGGTAAAATGCTTTTCCAGATAAACTGCACCTCTGGCAATTGCCAGTTTTCCAGCAGCAGTTCCCAACGTATGATCGCTAAATCCCACGGAAGGGGTAAATTGCCGCAGCCACTCCATGCGGACCAGATTGACTCGTTCTAATGGGGCAGGATACAGTGAGAGACAGTGTAAAAATGTATAAGGAGTGTTGTCCAATAATTTGGCTGTCTGCTGAATCTCTTCATCATACGACATACCGGTCGAAATAATGAGATGCTCAAAGCGTTCACGCAATTTCCGAATCATCGTGTGACTTCCCAGGTCAGGGCTGGCAATTTTGATGGTATTCAGCCCCAGTCCCGCTAAAAACTCTATACGCCCGATATCAAAACAGGTAGTCAGAAACTTGATATGATTGACTTTACAAGCCCGGATCAACTGGTGATGAGCTTCGTCTGATAACTCGGCTTTGGCATGGCGTTCAAAATTCAGGTCCCCGGGCTTCAGATTTTTCGCCTGCCAGGACTGAAATTTGACCCAATCGGCTCCAGCCTGGGCCGCTGCCTCGATCATCTTGATCGCAAGTTCAACGTCGCCGCCATGATTGGCCCCAACCTCTGCAATAATTTGTGTACGCGCCATTTTTCAACCCCGCCCCTGGCCCATCCCAAGAGAAAACGAGAAAATTCTCCCCCTCTCCTCTGGGGATGGAGCGGGGGAGGGGTTTTTCAAGAAATTTTAGCATAAGCTACTCAGGCATTGTATTAATACTCTTTAAAGTAATCAAGTTTTGTCAGGATATTTCGGTTCTTGTCAACATATTTTTCATTCTCCCGTGTAGAAGAAACCGGGTTTTTCACAAAAATCCGGTTTCTATTCCTGACGTTCGATCATCTGCCGCAAAATATTGACGATCCGTTCAGTAGCATGTCCATCGCAACGAATATACTCCTGTAAAAACGCCTGTCGTTCTGCCTCCAATTTGCTGCGAAGGGCAGAATCTTCAAGCACCCGACGTACAGAGGGGAGCAAATCGGACTGTCGGATCACATGCCAGGTTCCTCCGGCCTTTGCCCACATATCATAACCGGGAGTCTGGTAATAATCAAAGGTCAGCGTGGGTGTTCCTAAAATATGAGCATCAAACACAATAGTTGATCCCTGGCAGATCAACAGATCGCTGATGGCAATCAGTTTAGCGGTTTCATACCGGCGAATCACTGTAAAAGTCCCGGAATGATCTTGTAAATATGGTAAAGCCTCAGATTCATCACGTGGATGAACTTTGACCAGTAAATGAAATGCCTCATTCAGGCTGAGTAATTGGGCGATGGTCTCGTGCAAATAAGCGTTCATCTGATCCATCGTAACATGTCCGGCCCGTGTACCAGCTTTAATATGAGAAACAGGCGGCGCACCGAGCAACAGTAATCGCCTTTCCGCTGGTGCGCCGATCGCCTGGCAGATCTGTTCGCGCTCTGTGATTTTCCACTGCACTCCGTTTTGAATCACCAGATCATGCCGCGGATGTCCTGTCGTCAGAATTTTGACAGGGTTCACTCCAGCCTTTAACAAGATACGCCGGTAATGTTCACCTGTGACCGCAACATAATCAGCCTGTCCACCGCCTAGAATCCAGGGATTTTCGGGATAGTTGGCAAACAGACGCATTCCTAAAATTGCTGAAGGCGGCTGCCAGAATACCGGTTGACCATCAACATGCTTGACGGCCTGAGGCGCAAGCCATGCAGCGCTGCGCCGCAAAATTTGTTCCGAGAATGATAGGCTGTGATGATTACTCCGCTTCTGCCGCCAGGTCAGCATGGTTTCGGCATCATACGTTGCCGCCCACATAAGGACCAACGAGGGGATGCGACGCTCTTTGGCCTGGCTGACCAGAAAGGCTTCGACGTAGCGGCGATCATCGGTCAACACAAAGGCTGAGGGGTGAATTTCGTCGCAGAATTGCTGCGCAAAACGGCGCAGACCCCAGTTTTCTCGGAGAAATTGGAGCACGCCGCCAGTGAGATGCTGTCCCCATAAAAAATGCGGCATGCGCCGGGCAGGCAGATCAAATTCTGCACATACCGACCCGCAGGTCTGATCATTGGACGGCAAAAGAAAAAGAGGCTCGTCTCCCGAAGCCCGGAGTTGCTCAGCAATCGGCACGAACGTGCGAATCGCCTCATGATAATGAGGCATAAACACAATTATTCCCATGTTCTATCTGTTCAGCCACAAATCCGTTGCTTTTGAACATTCATCCAGAGTGGTGTTTCCATGTTATCCTCTGAAAATACCCGTTCGTAGTTCCCGCTTTAGCGGGCTGCCTGAAGGCAGAACTACAAGCATTACGACTCTTTTTTTATCCGATCAGAGCGTTGGCTCCTGGAATTTTGTTGACGAATGTCCCTAAATCCATGATCTCATTCATGTTCACTAATTTTGCGCCCATAGGACTGGTGTTATCAATTTTGCATATAACAGCCACATGGCCTTTTTCACTGGCATTCAACGGCACTTCCACTTCTTCGCCGCGGTCGTTCATCACGATAACCGAGCCATCATAGGAGCCGAAAGCCGAGGCGATTTTTTTTGAGGCGTCGGTATAATTCAGGGCCACGATATAGAGTTCAGCTAGATCGTCTAATTTTGTAATTCGCAAAATTTCCTGATTATCCCCGCCTTTGGCGCCGACGCCGGCATCGCCGCTTAGTTCAATAAAGGGGAAACTATTCAAGCTCCCCATTGAGCCGCCCGGATACCCGTCTGAAAATATTCCGCCGGGCTGACCGGTTTTGCTTTTGTAAAAGGCCATCAAATCCAGATCAACATCGGCCGTCCAGCGTAAGGTCACCATCAATTGTTTAACGGATACATACGCTTCTTCCCCTTTTTTATTCAATGTCACTTTGCGTTTAATTTCTGCCATAATAGTTCTGAGTTCGCTCAACAATGTCTCTGAACAGACACAGATAACGGTTCAGCGAACATTTTCCTCCTTTGGAAATCATCAAACAACTCAGACGTGTCCGACAAAGTCCGACAAGTCCTGTACCGCCTGAAGGCGGAACTACAAACTCATACAAATTTCTGTCCCAGCGTGATAATTATGTATAATTCAGAATCGCAGATTTCTGCTGGCCTTCGGCCACCACCGTGACCGAAAGCATTTGTTCCTCATCTATTTTAAACGTCACTTCCACGTCCAACTTGCCGGCCGGCCTGGGAGGTAAGTCGGGAATGGAAATAGTACCAATATGAGAATGAGTATCTCTTCTAATCACCGGTCCGGCGCCTTGATAAATATCAATATCGAGAAAAGGTACATTATCCTGATATGTGGTAAACACTTGTTTAACTATACAGGGCGTACGATGATTGGCGGGGATCAGTTCTTTAAAATTACGCCCCTCTCGTTTGACGGTTTTAATACCAAGCGCATGACAGGTGCGGGTATAGATAGCGATCTCTTTATCAAAAAAGTTGCGATTATCCAAATACGCTGCGTACATGGCTGCGCCCTCGGCAATACTGGTTGAAGGGTTCGCGTTACTCCAGACTTTGGATTCACCGATGACATCGTCTAACAAGGCTTTCATACACGGAATCGCGCTTGAGCCTCCGACGCGAATGATGCGATCGACCTGAGAAGGCTTAATCCCGGATTTCGTCCAGAGATTGTGAATGATCTCTTTAATTTTTCTGACATAATGCTGAATCGATGCTTCAAACTCTTCCCGCGTCATTTCGCAATCAATATTTTTATCCGGGGGAATGATAAACGGCACAGATACCCAACATTCGGTTGTGCTGCTGAGGGTTTTTTTAGCATCAATCGTAGCTTCCATCAATTTCTGACGCGATTGATTGAACTGAACCGGCGCCAGGCCATCTAACGAAAGTCGGTTCTTCTGCAAAATCAGTTCGGCAAAACAGGTATCAAAATCCATGCCGCCGAGCCGGTCGTCCCCACCCGTGCCCAACACTTCAAAATTCAAACTTTTTCTGGTCTGCTCCAGACGAAAGAGAGTCAGATCAAAGGTTCCGCCGCCGAGATCGAACACCAAAATATTCTCGCTAAACTCTTTTTCAGGATATTCTTCACTGAGCTGGTAGGCATAACATAAGGAAGCGGCAATCGGTTCCTGAATGACACCGATACAATTGATATTCGCCTTATCAGCCGCGATACGCGTGTTCTCGATCTGGTGCGCTTTAAAGTAAAAAGGAACTGTCACCACGCTTCCGCGACTGCTAAACACTCCTTTAGGAAATTTTGATTTGGCATCTTCATAAATTTTTTCTAAAATAATCGCAGAAATTTCTACCGGACTGAATTCTTTACCGCCGAGCTTGACTTTTTGATTGACATCATCCATCAGGCGCTTGACGCCGACGATCATGTTTTCAGGCATGATCAAGCCCCTGCGATAGGCGATTTGCCCGACAATATATTCCTCTTTTTCAGGATTGTAATAGACGACCGATTGAGTGGTATCCTGCCCGGTTTTATTTTGAATGATGCGCGGCCCGCGGCCGTCAATCCAGCGGGCCAGAGCGCTGAACGTGGTTCCCAAATCAAAGCCTAGCACCGGATTCTTTTCGCTGTCAACAGCCATGTCCTCTCCTCCTGGGAAACTACAGGGATTTCACATAATTCAGGGATAAAACATCCTTGCTTATGAGAAATCCTTGTAGTTTCATTGCGTCGGGTGAGCGCCCGTTCATGACAACTCCTGTGTTTCACTCTCATTCTTCACAACAACGACCTGAGCGGCTCGAAGTACCAGACGTTCACCGCGATACGCCATATAATCGTAGCCTTTTCTGGCGACCTCTTTAATCTGATCATTTTCCATATTGGGATCCGGCTCAACGGCTAATGGCTCATGGCGTTCAAAGTCAACTACGGTTCCCGGAGCAACATCCATCTCATGCACGTCAATTTGCTCAAAAACCCGTTCGAGTTCAGCACCAAGTTTCTGGTAAGTCTCATACCAGACTGCCAGCGCCTCGGCATTTTCCGCATAGCGCTGCCGGAATTCTTCAATGCGCGGAGGCATCAGTTTCTGGCCGTCATAGATGCCATCAAGAATGGGCAGCACTTGTTTTTCGAGGAAAGATAAAATCTGGTCTCTGCGATTTTTCACCAGATCGTTTGACAGGGAAACAATTTTGTAATTGTCTTTTCCGATGGTCTTAAGCGTTTGCTGCATTTTTTGCAGCGCGAGGTCTTTTTCTGTCGTTTCCTCAAACAGCGTTCGCCATTGTTCTGCTTCTATCACACGTAACTCGCCAGGGCTCTCAAGATCCTCAGCCAGTTTTTTTAAACGCTCTCCTGGTGTGACCAGACGTTCCAGCATTCTACCGATAATTTCCAGCCCTTCTTGATGGTTTTTAATCTCTTTTTGCAACTCCTCAGGCCATGCCGCGACAAGATTTTGACTTTCAGCAATCATTGCTTTGGCTGCATTGGCTGCGCATTCGATTTCGGGCACTAATTTTTTCCCATAGGTTTCCCAATAACAGGCTTCTTCAAAATTCGCGTCATATAGCTGTCGATCTTCTTCGAGTTGCGCTTCCTCACTTTTTTTAGCGCTGGCAACTAATTCGTCAAGATCAAATTCAAACGGACGTTCCGGCGTCTCCTGCTTTTCTAAAATCGTCGGTTCTTCTTGAGCAGGAACCTGTGCTTCTGATGTTGTCATAGCACTTTCCTCCTGATAATAAGGCAGTTATGATTCTTTGATTTCCAATTCTTCCGAAGAGCCTGAACTACTCGCTCTGACTCTGAGTAAATTTTGCTGATCAATCTCAAATTTGACGGTAATCCGTTCCTGACCGCGAGGTTTCGGCGGGATGCCGCTCAAGAAAAATTCTCCGATACATTTGACGCCTTCTGAGGAGACATATTCGACGTCATCAAGAGATTGATACACCCGAATCGCCAGTTCAGTCATATTATCGCGGGGGGTGCTGTAATCTTTTGTAGCAACCACTGGTTGATCCGCCGGAATATCAATGCCTTTTCGGATAAGGCAGCTAAATCTGCCGCCGACCACTTCAATTCCCAGGTTGTGCGTCACTTTATCGTGTAATTCGATCTTAAACGCCGGGATATCATCAACTTCTTTCGGCACAAAATCAGCGTCTTGCGGCAGGTTCATGGTCGCTCCCAGAATTGCGGCCCCACGCGCAATCGCCGTATCCGGATCGATATCCGAATACGGTTCTCTGCCAAACATCTCCTGAAGCATCTCTTTGACCAGAGGCACTTTGGTCGAGCCGCCGACCAGAATGATGCGATCAACATCTCGAATCGTAAATTGAGCGGCATCCAGGGCCTTTTGCACAGCTTCTCTGGTGTCCATCACCAGATCGCGAATGACCTCATTAAACTGTTCGCGCGTCACTTCCATCTCAACGTGATAAGGCGTGCCGCTTTCATCGTGAATAATATTGGGAATATGAATGCTGGCGCTCGAAGCTTCAGTAAGTTCGTGTTTGGCCTCCATCACGGCCTCTTTCAGTTTTTGCTGGGCGTTGCGGAGTTTATTTTCATTGATCCCCTGATCTTTTTTCAGATCGAGGATATCAACGCCGGATTGTTCGCGTAACGTGCTGGCAACAATCGCCATCAGCCGTTCATCAAAGTCATCGCCGCCTAACTCCGAGATACCTTCTTTGGCCAGGACGCTGAAGGATTTTTGATCATCTTGAGTCGAGTTGACCTGGAGAATCGAAACGTCAAAAGTACCGCCGCCGAGATCATAGACCAGAATCGTCTGATCGCGTTCTTTTTCCAGGGCATACGCATACGCGGCCGCCACCGGTTCTTCCAGCAGACGGAGTACCTCCAGATTCGCAAGTTCTGCGGCTTTCCTGGTGGCCTTCTTTTTGGCGTCGTCAAAATTGGCAGGAACACAGATGACTGCGTATTTGGGAAGACCGCCGAGTTCAAAGGCTTCATACTGCTGCACGCCTGCCGCGACTTTTGAGAGAATTTCGGCGGCAATATCGGCGGGGGTATAGACTCGCTCCGGCTGCCCGTCAAAAACTTTGGTCCAGGCTTCTCCCATTTTGCGTTTGATGGAGACCACTGTATTTTCAGGATCGATGATACTGCGCGATTTTGCCTGCTGTCCGACAAGGACGTCGCCATTCCTCAACACCGACACCACAGAAGGCAGCGTCTTGGCCCCATAAATTGGAATAATTTCAGACTGTCCGGCTTTATACACCGCAACAGCAGTATTGGTAGTGCCTAAATCGATTCCAAGAACATAGCCGCTATAGGTTTCTTTTGTCTGACTCATGATTGTTCTCCTCTGAAACTACAAGGATGACTCATAAGCAAGGATTTTTATCCCTGATTACCTGATTATGTGAAAATCCTTGTAGTACATGATTTCAGAAATAACGAGACAGGAGAAACCAGGTTTTCAGGAAAAAACCTGGTTTCTTCGTCGCGCCTCGACTCTTTATGTTGTCATCCTCACCTGCACGGTTTTAGATTTGGCGTCCCCATAGTTCAACATGTCATCTACTGTCGGCAGATCCAGGTCTCCATTGTGCGTTGCAGCATAGTTGATAATCGGCAGAAGTTTTTCGCTGATCGGAAATTGGACGGCAGTAAAATGAATGATGCCGTCAGCGTCTAATTCGAAAATTGCCCCGACCGGGACAAGATTTTCCTGCGGCGGTGAAATGGGCAATTCGAGTTCTCCCAAATAGTGATTTTGCAGCGGATTAGGTTGTTCTCCTCGAAAGACGCGCATTTTTACAACTGGCTGTCCTGGATACCCGGTAGATCCAAGAAATCCGCCGCGACACGGATAACTGGTTTGGCGCGGAATAATTGCCCGAAACATCAACTGCTGCTGTTCGTTCAAGGCATCTATGCCGAGTGAGTGCCCGGTCACATCGGAAATTTCAATCGGCAGAGCTTCTTCCGCGGGTAAAAAGAGATTCGCCGCCACAATAGATGCGCCGTGTGATACGACCTCATCAACCCGATCGGCAATATACGGATCTTTGATCTGCTGGGCAATCACCTCGCGCACGGCCTTATTTTTGGTTGATCCGCCGACTAAAATCACCCGGTCAATGTCGCGCGGCGTCAGGTTTGCGTCGCGCAAGACGGCTTTCATCGCCTGAATCGTACGTTGCAGCAGCGGATCGATCAGGCGGTTATATTCAGACAGCGAAATTTCGAGGCTCAAGGGATAGCCTAAACAGTCAGGAAGATTGATAAAGGCGCTTTCGGATTCTGACAATTCAATTTTGGCAGTTTCAGCGGCTTCTTTCAAACGTTGTTGGGCGATACGACCTTCCCGGGTGGTATTATTCAGCACATCAACCCCGGTTTTTTTTCTGAACGCTGCTGCCGCCCAATTAATGATGGCCTGGTCAAAATCGTCGCCGCCGAGACGGCTGTCGCCGCCAACGGCCTTGACGTTAAAGTTATTCCCGCGAATTTCCAGAATCGAAACGTCAAACGTACCGCCGCCCAGGTCATAGACCATAATCGTCTGATCGCGCTCCTTATCCAACCCATAGGCAATTGCGGCGGCCGTTGGTTCGGGGAGCAGACGCAGAACGTTCAATCCGGCTTCTTCCCCGGCTTTTTTCGTATCTTCGCGCTGAGCCTCGGTAAAATAGGCCGGCACCGTAATGACCGCATCCCAGATTTCTTCTTTCAGCACGCTTTGCGCGCTTTCAACCAATTGTTTTAAGATCATACTGGCAATGTTGACCGGCGTCAGCGTTTTAAAGCGGATACGATAGGATTTGCTGCGATCGCCCATAAAGCGTTTTGATGAAAAAATCGTATTCTCCGGATCAATCAACATTCTGGATTTGGCGGCCTGACCGATAAGCACATCCCCCTCTTCACGAAATGAGATGACCGAGGGCATGGTTGTGCGTCCTTTGATGAGAAGCGTCTCAGCAACCCCGCGCCGATAAATAGACACCACAGAATTGGTAGTGCCAAGATCAATCCCCACTGCGTAAGCCATAATATTCTCCTTTAAAACTACAGGAATTGATCTATAAGCAAGAATCATTCCGAAGAGCATTCTTGCTTATAGATCAATTCCTGTAGTTTCATACCCTCTTGTCACTCTACAACTGTAAATTCACGTGCGCGTTGTAATTTGATCCTCAATTGTGAGGCAAAAGCAAAAATATATCTGAGCGCAATCGCAAAACCTAACCCTTGCGCATGTTCAATGGAAATCATACTGTTCGCCACGCCAATCACCTCGCCGTTCTCGTTCAGAATGGGGCCGCCGCTATTCCCCGGATTGAGCGCCACATCTGTCTGAATAAAACTTGCGCCCTGAATCAGGCGATTACGGTTGCTGATAATGCCTTGCGACACGGTAAAATCTAAACCGAGAGGATGGCCGAGCGCGTACACTCGCTGACCCGTCTGAATCGAAATCGGATCTGCAAAGGTCAGGCAGGGCGCCTGAAGTTGAGGGATTTGAAGCATCGCCAGATCATGTAACGGATCTTGCGCCAGCACTGGCGATTGCCAGATTTCACCACTGGAAGAGACAAGCTCAATCGTTTCTGAATGAATCACATGGCGACATGTGAGAAGATGACCATCCGAACTCACAACAAACCCGGTTCCAATCCCATGAGCGCTGCGTAAAAGGAAAACAGCGTCTTCTGCACTTCGGAGAACGTCTTCGATTGATCTTCCAGATGTCATCATCACATTGCCCCTCTCGGAAATAGCCTCCGGAATTCCAGCATATTTGTGAGCAACTCCAGAGTCAAGGCGATAGAGCAGGTATATTTTATGCATTCACAATTAAATGCGCACCGGGAATCGTCTCAGCAAATTTAGCAAGATCCATAATATCATTCTTATTAATCAACTTAGCCCCCATGGGGCTGGTATTATCAATTTTACAAATCACAGCGACATGCCCTTTATCCCGAGAATTCAAGAGTACTTCGACCGCATCGCCCTTATCATTCGTCACGGTGACAGAGCCGTCATAATTGCTAAACGTTGAGGATTTATTATCAACCGCGTCGTCATAATTAATGGTGACAATATACAATTCAGCCATGTCATCCAATTTGGTGATACGAATAATCTCTTCATTTTCGCTTTGGGCGTCTTTATTATCATCAAATCCTTCATCGCCGCTGAGTTCAATAAAGGGAAAACTGTTTAAACTCCCTAAATCACCGCCTGGATAATTGTCTGAAAACACACCGCCAGTTCGCCCATCTTTGGTTTTATAGAAAGTCATCAGATCAAGATCCACCGCCGCAGTCCACTTCAACGACACCATGAGTTGTTTTACTGAAACATACGCTTCTTCATCTTTGGTGGTGAGTGTCACCTTACGTTTCAAGGTTGCCATATTTTTCCTCCAAACAGGAGTGCGAAAGCTCTGCTTTCGCAACGAAAGCAGAGCTTTCGCACTCCTATATTCTTTAATATAACTTTTTGTGCCTGGCTTCTCGTAACCAGGACGGAAACTCTGTCAGCATGCGCTTATACAGTTCATCGTCTGAAATACTGCCAATATCGTTTAAGGCAAAAAAATTAGCATTGTCAATAAAGCGGCCCGACATCGTGTCTAATTTTTCAAGAAAGCTGAATTTTCCTTTACCAATGCCGACAAACTGCCAGAAAATCGGAGATTTGGAGGCCTGTACAATAGCCTTCTCAGCTTCCGGCGGGTCATGATTATCCCCATCCGTGACAAATAGCACATACGCCGGGTCACCCGGTTCGGTGGTATATTTTGTGACAATCCGGTGAAGAACGCCGGCATAATTTGTGCTGCCTTCAAGCCGGTAGTGGCTGGTAATTTCTCGTTCGACAAACTCGAAAAAATTTTGTTCCGATAACTCGCCAACTTCATAGTCATCCTTGCCAAACAAAAAAATATCAACCGCGCCGTTATCGTCGAATTTCACTCCCAGGGCCAATAAGCGTTCGCAGACTTCCTGGACAATGCCTTGTTCGAACATTTTACGCATTGAAACCGAAATATCCAGGGCCAAAGCCACCCGCGCCCGTTGCCCTTCTAATCCGGCGTTTTTTACGGCAAGTGTCACTTTCTTTTTTAAGTGCACCAGGTGTTCTTCAGCTTTTTTTCGTTTGAGCTGCACCGTTTGACTCATCTTTTGTTTCTTGCACCCATCGAACATACCGTTATGATCCAAACGCCCATGTTTTCCGGGCAGCAAGACTCCTTTCATCGGCTTAATCTTTTTTGCCGGCGACCCATTGCAGTCCCCATTTATAGGCTTGATCGACATCCTGATGACCGCGGAAATATTGAACGATCTTAGTCACCTTAAAAACATCATGCACATTTTCCAACAACGCAATGGCGCACATAGGCATCCCATCGCGGGGATCGTCGAGGTGTACGAGAATATCGGGCGAGCCGGCTTGTTTGATCGTCACCACGCCATCAGCCTGCGACCAGTTTGCCACACCTTCATAGATGTACGAATAGACCAGAATTCGCTTGAATTCCTGCATGTAATCACCGTTAATACGCAAATTTTCTCCTTCAGCCTGAGCGCCGGTGCGGTCATCACCGCAGTGAAAAATATAGGGCGGTTGGTTATACGCGCCAAAGGTTTTCCCCAGAGGTTGTACCGCAGATTTGATGCCGTTTCTCAATTCAAAAAGACAGCCCAGATCAAGATCAATCGCCTGCCCGCCGCCGCCGAACATTTTAGAGAGTAAGCCGCCAGATGGTTTCGGCTGAGGACGCTGATTCCAATTCAGATTGACTAAGATTTCTCCGACTTTCCCGCCGCTTTTCGGTTTGAGTGTGACCGATTCGCCTTTTTTCTTCAGCACAATTTTCGAGGCTAAGTTCAGGTGATTGGCTCCCGGAATGTTCGCTTGAAATTCCGCCATGCTCATAATCCGGTTTTCATTAACCAATTTTGCGCCCATAAATCCGGAATTATCAATTTTGGCAATCACCGCCACAACGCCAGACTGAGAAGAATCCAGAGGCACGGACACATTTTCCCCTTTATCATCAACGACCGTGACTTGCGCATCGTACTTGCTGAAACGCGATTCTTGCCCCTGACTGGCATCAGTAAAATTAATTGTGCAAATATAGACCTCGGCCATATCATCTAATTGCGTAATACGGATCACCTCTTCATTTTGACCGCCGGTAGCGCCAACGCCGGCATCTGCGCTGAGTTGGATAAAAGGAAAGGTGTTCAAACTGCCCATATCGCCGCCCGCATAATTGTCGGAAAAAATGCCGCCCATACGTCCATCTTTGGTTTTATAAAAGGCCATCAGGTCGAGGTCAACAGAAGCAGTCCATTGGAGGGAGACCATCAACTGTTTGACAGAGACATACGCTTCCTCGCCTTTAGTCTTCAGCGTGACCTTTGGTTTTAACGTTGCCATGCTCTTGCCTCCTGTTATAATCGCTGTGAAGTTTTGAAGTATGGATAAAAAATCTACAAACTTTTTACTCAACAGAACGGGTTTGTCAAGTACTTTTTTCACAGGAGAATAAATCGGAATGTGCCGCGTTTTTTCTTGACAGTTCATTCCAGTGAAACGTATTTGAGTAACTACTGTTCTGGGACACAAGTTTTTACGAGCGCTCTACAACGGAGTTTTATAGGAGTGGCAAAGCTCGGCTTTGCCATCTGGCGAAGCGTTCAGCGAGCCGGGTACGCCGGTGCGGCGATGGCTCGGTTCGCTGAATGTTTCGCCTGCTACCACCCGCCAAAGCCGAGCTTTGGCACCCCTGGGTTCTCGTACAAATAAAAAGGGATTTGTGAATATTGCCTGAGAATAATGGAGAGGAGGAACACGACGATTCATGAAAAAATCATCAACATTTGGCAAGATTGTTCGAGGCATTCTGGGAAAAGATGAAAAACGGGCGCGCCTGGAAAAAGAGATCGTGAAACTGGCGCAGCGCAAAGGAGGACGCCTGTCCATCCTTGAAATTGTCGCTGAAACGTCCATGAATACCAAAGAAGCAGATGCGATTCTGGAAGAAATGACCGTCAAAGGCTATGTCATGATGGATGTGACCGACTCAGGCGCCATACTCTATACTTTTCCCGGCATCGTTGAAAAAGCGCAGCAGGAAAAACAGGAGTGGTTCAAACACGAAGTGACTAGAGAGACAGGTCCCTCGCAGCCGCCGAAACCTCAGCCGTCTGACGGGCAAAGGTCCACCATCCGGCATGATGCTTCCGGCAGCCGCCCTCCTTTTCCTCTCCCTGAGCAAAGGCCGCAGCGCGCCGAGCCTGCCCCGCCTCTCAACCCCAGAGTGATGCCTAAAATAGAGACTCAGGGGTTTAGCTTTGAACTCCAGGAGTGCAAACGCTCAGGAAACAACATCCTCTGTATTTTCCAGGTGAAGAGCAAGAAACAGCAAAAAAAACTGGCTGTTCGTCCCGGCGCAAGGGTGCTCGACCAAGCTGGCAAGGAATATACAGCGCGAGTCCAGGTCATCAGCGGCGAGGCAGAAGATACAATTGAATACTTCTGGCTGTCCTTCCGCGCCTGGATTGCTTTGAGATTCCAGGTGACGATTCATATGGGAGCGGCCTGGCACATCAAAACCCTCGCGCTGCTTGAATTCTCCTGTAAAGATGACATTCTCGGCCCGGAGTTTACCGTGCCGTTTCGCGATCTTCCTCTCTCATAACCCAACATCTGTCATTTACAAAATGAAGGTGTTATTTTACGGTGTTCCAGGGCACGTCAGTCATTAACTACGCCTACGATCATGACGGCATTCGCATCGGCAAGACCATCAACGGCACAGAGGTGGTACAGTACGTGGTGGACAAAAGCCGTTCTTACGCGCAGGTGCTTGAGGACACACACCCGAGGCGGCCCTCAGCCCTCCAGGGCTGTTAAGTTCTGCAACATATCGGACTGCCAAAGCTCTACTTTCGCCGCCAAAGCAGAGCTTTGGCACTCTGGAACATCAAGAACTTCACAGCCCTGTCCCGTAAGCGGAGGGAAATGGATCGACATTCTCCACGCAGAAATGCACGTCATGGAGAAGTAAAGTACTCTTCTTTGTACTGGTTCATTACCAGTTCTCAGGTTTGGCTTTTTCCCAAATCTCCCGTAATTTGGCTTTGATGTCTGCGACGGTCATATCGGACTTGACATCCTCTCGAGAAATGACGCTGACAATCGCCTGCATATCTTCACGAATATTTTTTTGTCCTGCTGTTTCCCCTGCTGACGGTATCAACAGAGTATTATCCTGAATATATTCTTGAACGATCTCTTCAATTTTGTTGAATTTTTCCTGTACGGTCATAATGTACCTTCCCCCTCCTGGGAAACTACAAGGATTCCTCATAAGCAAGGATTTTTTATCCCTGGTTATGTGAAATCCCTGTAGTTTCATCCAGGTGAGCCTACGCTCATGTGAACTCTTTTGAAACGACTGGCCGGTTTTTTCAAAAACCGAGTTTTTCTCACTCAAAAAAGAATTGTGTCCTTTTGAAGAAATTGTCAACAGGAATCTTTAGCGTTTTCCCCCTTTTAATTCAAACAAGTTGGCTTCTGTCGCAAAATATTCCTGTAATTCTGTTTTGAAATGGTATAACAGCGGTTTAGTCATGCTTACGACCCTCGGGTTGACAGCGCAGAGTTTCTGCGTTTCTTCGATGCAATGCGTTTCAAAATCTTTACGAGGCAAGATAGCTGTAATTAACCCTAGTTCTAGGGCCTGTTCGGCAGGAATTTCTCCGCCTTCCAGCAATAATTTGACTGCAAGGCTTTGCGGCAGATAGCGTGGCAAAAAAAATGCTAAGGCGCCGTTGGGATGTAATCCGTACCTGGCATGAGTCAGGGAAAACCGCATATCTTCCGTGGCAAAGCGGAAATCTGCCGCCAGACTCAATCCAAAAAACGGCGTTACGACTGTGCCCTGCAAGCCGGAAATGCAGATTTTTTGAAAACTCAGCATTTTCATGACCAGACGTTGCAACACCCGAATTTCTCTGGCGCGAAAAATCCATTTATCAAATTCGAGAAAATTTTGTAGATTATCCGACGTTCCCTCTTTCCCGGCAATTTCCGATAGAAATTCACGATACGCTTCTTCCCCGAAAATTCCGTGTTCGTTGACGACGACCAGGGCATTCACATTGGTATCTTCTTCTAAGAGATCATAATACGAAAAATTCTCTTCAACTGTTTCCAGATCAGTCATGCCTCCAAACACGTTGCCTTTCAATTTAATCACGGCAACGTTCTCCCGCATGTAACGCATGACCTCGCCGTCTTCATACTCAAACGTCAGTTTCTTTGTCATAGCTTTCTCCCATGTAAATGAAATATCTCTTCGTACGTGTCAGAAACCGGGTTTTTTGAAAAAACCCGGTTTCTATGCTTGACTCCTGGATTACTTTTTCCAATATTTCAGCCGCGTGAACAAGGTTTTAAGATCATGCCCGATCAGATAGAGACACGGGAGCAGAATTAAGGTAATTGGCGTGGCAAACAGCAATCCATACCCTAATGACATTGCCATCGGAGTCATAAAAATATCCTCGCCGCCGATGCCATAGACTAAGGGCAATAATCCGGCCACAGTGGTAAAGGTTGTCAGAATAATTGGGCGCAGGCGGCTTGCTGTACCTGCGGCGATTAATTCGGCGATGTGTTCAGCGCCGCCGCGCTGAATCAGATTATTGAGATGATCCACGAGCACGAGCGCGTCATTCACCACTACGCCGGCCATACCGATCACCCCGGTCATAGCAAGAAAGGTCATGGGTTCGTTGTGTAAGGCAAATGCAATAATCACTCCGGCCAACCCAAAGGGGATGGAGAGAATCACCATAAAAGGCTGCGACACTGAATTAAAGAGCAGCATAAGCAGAAAATAAATGCCGAGGGCTGCCAGCCCGAATGACACGATCAATTCGATCATCGCTTTCTGCGATTCTTCCGCTTCTCCTCCAACATGCAATTGCATGCCAGGATAATCCCGATTCAGGTGAAAACGATTGAGAACCGCATTAGTTACCTGAATCGGGGTGATCTTTTTCTGATCCACTTCGCCCGTAATCGTAATGGCCCGATCACCGTCGTAATGCTGAAAGGCCGACGTGCCTGGCTCAAGTTCCAAAGAAGAGACCTCTTCCAGGGCGATCAACTCTCCTTGTGAATTTGGAATTCTCAGGCTTTTTAAATAATCAAATCGTTGCCGGAAATCCTCCTGGACAATAACGCGAAATTCCACATCTTCATCGCCATACCGGACGCTGGTCACGATCTGGCCATCGTAGGCAATCCTGACATTCTGAGCAATATCGGACACAGTCAGTCCGTAACGAGCCAAACGTTCATAATTGATAGTGATATTGATTTCATCTTTCCCGGGTTTATCGTCACGATCAAGATCTTTCGTCCCTTCAATCGTTTTCAGATAGGCGATCACATCGTTCGCTAATTGGGTTCGCAGATAATCATCAGAACCAACGACGCGAATTTCAATTGGTTTTCCGGTCGGAGGACCTCCCGACTCAAGATAAAAGGTCAGGTGTTCAATCCCTTCAATTTGCTGAAGCTGAGCGCGCACATCTTCCACAATCTGATCCGCAAGACGCTTCCGTTGAGAAAATGGGGTTAAATCCACGGTAAAAAAAGCAACATGTTCGCTTTCCACATTGATAATATCTGTACTGCTTGCGCCGATACGTGAGGTATAGGCTTCCAGTTCGCTTTCTGGCAGCGAGTGAATTACCGCTTCCACTTCTTGCATCTTATCAGCAGTAGCTTGTAACGATGTTCCGATCGGCAATTCAACAATCATAAAAAACTTTTCGACTCCCTTAGAGGCAAACAGCACAAAATCCATTGAGGTCGCCGCATAGATCAACGCTCCGGCTAAAAGCAACATTGCTCCGAGCAATATCAGGTAGCGCAATTTTAATAAAAAATAGATCAACTTTTTAAAGCGATCGCGAATCGGACGAAACCAGGTTCTGCCAAATGACCGTTTTTTCCCGCCGGCTTGAGCCATTAAACCAGGCAGGATATGGGCCGGCAGAATCAGCAGAGATTCGAACAGCGAGACTGATAAAGCCAATGTAATGGTTAAAGGAATGACATACACAAATTTGCCCATCATCCCCTTCATCAAGAACATGGGTAAAAATGCCAGTAAGGTCGTTGTGACCGAAGCTACCACGGGCAGATAGACTTCATGCACGCCATTGACCGCGGCTTCCAGCGGAGCATCGCCTTTTTCGCGGCGTTGAAAAATATTTTCGCTGATCACAATGGCATCATCAACAATAATGCCGATCACGATCACCATCGCGGTCATGGTAATACTGTCGAGATCCACGTCAAACAAAGGCAAGAGAATCAGCACGCCCAACATGGAAAAAGGGATGCCCAACGCGACCCAGAAGGAACTGCGAATATTTAAAAATGCAGAAAGTACGACCAGCACAAGAACAAGCCCCATGATGCCGTTATTTTTGACAATGTCAAATTTATCGCGCACACTTATTGACACATCATTCGTATAAAGAAACGCTATCGTGTCGGGCAGGTTTTGTTTTTCCTCCTCAACTAAGGCTTTAATCGCCTCAACGGTGCGCACAATATCCGCATTTTCATCTTTCGTCATCACAAAGGAGATCGCTTTTTTACCGTTTATGCGCGGAATAATGCGTTCTTCTTCAAAACTATCGTAAATGACAGCCAGATCTTTGATCCGAATGATCGCGCCATCCAACGTTGACCGCACAATTACATCCCCTACCTCCATAGGATCGCGAAACTGCGAAAGGGTGACGACATTTTTTTCACTGGTATAGGATTCTAAGGAACCGCCGGAAGCCCTGATATTTCTGGCTTGAATGGCAGCGATCACCTGACTGAGGGGCAGACGGTATTTCATGATGCTATCCGGTGAAATTTCCACGCGAATTTCCCGCGCCAGATAGCCATAGTTATCAACTTTGGCGACTCCGGGAACATTTTTTAATTTTTTCTCCAACCGACGGGCATATTCTCGTAAATCCGCGTAGGCCAGGGCCTCACTGGTCATTCCGACCTCAATTACAGGCATCAGGGCGGTTTTGATTTCTGTCACGGTTGGCGTTTCCGTAACTTCGGCGGGTAAATCGGTCACACGGGCGACAGCTTCCCGGATCTCGGTTTGCACATCCTCTAAGTCAGACACCTCATCCGCAATCATAACGTCAATCAACGAACTGTTTTCCATCGAAGTCGAAGTAATCTGCTTGATGCCGGTGATCGTTTTCAATTCCTCTTCGATTTTATTGGTGACATTCAGTTCCACATCCTCTGCTGACGCTCCAGGATAGCGGGTCGTAATCACGACTTCACCAATATCCACTTTCGGAAGTTCACTGCGATTGAGATTCATGAGCGAGGCGATCCCCATCATGAACACCATGATTGTTATCAGGTTCGCCAGGAGATGCCGTTCTGCAAAAAATTTGAAAAACGCTTTCATTGTAGGTTTTTTTCCTTTCTATTTAAACGTCGCGGCGTCAAACATGAAAAATGATGGGGGGACTTCAAAATCTTCAAAGTTGGCGACGACTTGCCGCAATGGGGAGCCAAAAATCGCAAAGGGCCCATCATCCAGAATCTTGTCGGTAATCTGTTGATAGAGCGCCGTTCGCCGTTCGCCGTCCAGCGTATAGGCTGCTTCATCCACCAGGGCTGCGATTTCCGGATTGACGTATTGGTTTCTCCAGGCAAGGGATAAGACTTTGGCATCTTTGCCAATGCTGGTTGAGTGTGCAAAGGCTGTAGCATTATCATTCGGATCAGCATAATCCGATTGCCACTGTGCCAGTACCATCTGGTGCGCTTGATTCTGATACGTACGGTAGAGTTCCAGCCCTTCCATAAAGGTGAGTCTGACGCGAATCCCGATTTTCGCCAGATCGCTTTGCAGCTTGACCGCTATGGCTGACCAGGGATGCGACGGCGCGCAGAGCAGTTCGACTTCGAATCCCTCGGCATAACCTGCCTGATCCAATAAATTCCTGGCTTTTTCAAGATCAAACCTGTAGGGCGTCGCCGGATTATAGCCAAAAATCCCCTGCGGAATGATTGTTTGGATTTTGATAGCAGCGCCTTGTAAAATTTCATGAATAATTGCGTCATAATCAATCGCATAACGCACGGCGTCGCGCACGCCTGATCTGCTCAACGGTTCATAACCCATGTTCATGCCGAGGTACATGATTGTAAATTCTGGGGTTTCAGAGACATGTAGATCAGGATTATGATGAAGAAGTCGAATTTGTTCGGGCCGTAAATTCCAGGCTAAATCAATATCGCCTTTTTGCAGCATGATCATTTGCAGAAACGGATCCATATCTTTGACCGAGAGTTTGTTAAAAAAGGGTGTCCAGTTTTCCCAAAACCGTTCGCGCACGTTGAGCGTTAACTCCTGTCCGAGAGTCCATTGATCCAGGACAAATGGGCCTGACCCGGCAGCATGAAAACGTAACCAGGCCGAACCAAGGTCGTTATTTTCCTCATGCTGCAACACAAGTGGTTGATCGAGAATGCATCCGACCGACGGATACGCCAGACATGACAAAAAATGGTGCGGTGCATATTGACGTTTCAAGACAATTTGAACGGTGTACTCATCAAGCTTGCTGATGGATTCCGGGGTCACACCGAATTGGCTCAATCGCCTCGAGGGGGTTTCGGCAATCCGCAAGAGCCGTTGTAACGAAAACACCACATCATCGGCCGTCACCGGCTTGCCGCTGGCAAAAATCGCGTTGTGTTTGAGATGAAACACCCAGGTTTTGCCATCAGGGCCAATTTCCCAGGATTCGGCCAAATCGGGAACAATGCGCGTGCTATCGCCGAATTCAAAATCTACTAATTTATTATACAGATGGCTTAAAATGACCGTGGTGCCCTCGCCTTTGGTCCTGGCCGGATCAAGCGTCAACATGGCGCTGGTTTGTGCGCCGACGCGTAAGATGTCTTTTGGGGGCTGGGCATCTCCTGGCGCAGCCAATATGTGGAGCAGCATAATGATAAACAAAATCGACAGCATACCGTTGATTATATGTTTCATCGTTTTTCTCCTTGTTTTTTATAGAGCTCAATAAAAGCCGGGTTTTTTGAAAAAACCCGGCTTTTCCTTGATTATAACACTTTTACGCGAGCGTCGGGTTTTAACAGATGGGTGCCTTCAATGACAACCTGATCCTCTGACTGCAATTCATCTGCGGAGATCGCAGCGTTGACACCTTCGTCATATCTCACCACTACCGCAATCTTTTGGACATTTGAATCAACCACCTTAAACACATAATAATTCTCGCCTTCTTTGACCAAAGCCTTCTTAGGGATGACTAAGGCGTCAGGGATATTTTCAATCTCGATATTAACGCGCGAAAACATGCCGGGTTTCACGACATAATTGGGATTTTTAACCAGGGCTTTTGCCAGAAAATTCCGATTTTGACGATCACCTTTGGGAACGATCCGTTCAATATTCCCGGAAAATTCCTGATCTTGCAGCGAATCAAAAAATACCTGCAACGTCATGTTCTCCTGAATCTGGCTGATATAGGATTCCGGAATTTCGACTTCAATATAGACGCGATCAATATCAATTAAATGAAAGATAATCTCGCCCGCGCTATAAATTTCGTGCAGATTGTAGTGTTTTTCATCAATAATTCCGCTGATAGGAGCGGTAATTTTTAAATCCTGCAGCTTATTTTGTAACAGCCTGATTTGCGCGTCTGTTTGTTTGACTGCTTCGAGCGACGTGTTTAACGCGGCTTGCGCGGCTTGCAATTGGTTATTGACTTCATCAACCTGCTGTTTAGGAACAAAACCTTCTTTCAACAGTTCTTCATAGCGCGTGGCGTTCGTCCGAATGGTCTCAAAATTCGATTGTGCCTGATTCACATTTTGCAAAGCCGTGTTTTTGACCGTCACCATTTGTTGAATTTCGAGTTGTAAGTCGCTGTCATCAAATTCAACAATAACGTCCCCTTTGTTGACAAAATCGCCTTCTTTCCCTTTTAACAGCACGATTTCCCCGCCATGCTTCCCCTGAACATTCGCTTCCGCATAGGGAACAGCAGTACCATAAAAGGTTTGGGTAACGTGAATATTTTCCTGTTTCACCGGGGCGACTTTCACGGGAATTCCCTGGCCTTCCTGGGAACTTTGAGGGGATTGAATCGGCGATGGACTGCTTTGAACGCCTTCCTGTGAGGCGGATTGTTTAACTGTCTGCGATTGAAACGATTGTTCCATGGATTTCTTGCCAAAAGAATATCCCAGATAGCCTCCGATTCCTAGCACAAGAATCGTTCCAACGACGAGTAGAATTTTTCTCTTCATGTATATCCCTCCGGGGTTGTGGTGTTATCTGTCTTTTTATTCATACTGAGCATATCTCTTGATCATGGCTTCATTAGGCCATCATGAACGAATGGTTAAAATCTTATGAAAAATTATTCAATCTTGTTACATTTTGGCGCCCGGGATCATGTCTTTGAGAAGAGCGTATTTTGTCCGCATCCGGTTTTGAAACGCCTCAATTTGCAACGCTGACTCAAGCCAGGGATATTTTTTCATTGCTGCCGCGAGATCAATTTTCGTAAAGCGCAGCATGATTACATCTGTCTTGGCCACGACCGTTGCCGAACGAGGTTCGTCAGTCACTAAGGCTTGTTCGCCAAAAAAATCGCCACTCGTCAACGTGGCCAGCAAAAACGGTTCTGTCTTCTCACCATTTCCTTCATCAGTTAATGAAGCATAGACTCCGAGTTTTCCTGAGACGATAAAGAACATGCTGTCGCCCGGCTGCGCCTCGCGTACGATTTTGACGCCTGTTTTCGCTTTGACAGGCTTAAAATATTTGACAATCTTCTGGCGATCTTGCGGCGCAAGCTGACTGAAGAGGGGAACACGCGCCAGGGCCGTATCCAGCATGCGTCGCCTGTATAACGTTTTCAGAGATTCAGTGACAGAAGGACGGTTTTTGGCGAGTGTGAGCACCACGTCACGCGGAATTTCCAGAACGAGGCACGCCTGGTCAGCAATCACGGAAAGATTGGGATCAACGCGACCGAACAGGGCAAATTCGCCAAAGGACGATCCCGCTTCCAGAGTCGCAAGAAAGATGCCCTGTTGGTCTTTATCTTTGCCCATCACGGTGACATTGCCTTGTAAGATAATGAACAATGAGCGTCGCACATTTCCTCCGCGAATTACCGCTTCATTGGGTGCAAAATGTTTGAGGACGGAGTGATCCTGCATTCCTCGCAATTCGGATAAAGAAAGTTTCGTAAAGAGCGGAACCTGCTTCAGCGCAGTCAGCACATCAATCTCGGCTGCAGGCTGCTGCTCTGAGAGGTCGTTCTCTTCTTCAAGCAATTCGGACTCAGACGTTTCAGGATGCTCGCCTTGTAAAGCTTCGATGTGTTTTATAGATTCGTTATACTCATCCAATTGGACGTCGGAAATGGTCTTGCGTTGGAAATACAACTCGCCTAAACGTTCGAGTATCTCTTCGCGCTCAGGATCGATCCGCACAATTAATTGGGCTGCAGCCATGGCTTTCATGATCTGTCCCTGATCCGCATAGAAGAGCGCGACTCTTGCAAACTCCTGGATCGCGTCTTCTTGCTGCCCGGCACGCTCATACAGTTTTCCAAGCGCCAGGCGCAGCGGAACGGTACGCGCTGACTCTCCCGACTGCGCTGCTAACAGAGCATGGTATTTTTCAATTTCCGCGTCAATATCGCTCACTTTACATTTTAGAATACCCCTGATGTATCTTCCTATACGAAATGAACATACACAAACGGCATCCAGACTCTTTTCTGTTGGGTCACTGACTGATATTTTTCACAAAACGAATTTCAAGTCAGCCCTTACATACACTATTCCTTCTGTCAAGAAAAGGTTCTGCATGATGAATGAAAATTTCAGAATAAATCTTATTTCCAGAAACAACGATTTTTCCTTGACTTCACACAATGAGATGATAAAGATAAAAATGTAGGTGTACCCATGATGTAAACATCATAAGTAAAAAAAGGAGTGAATGATATGGCTTATCATGAACCTGTTGAAGAATTACAACCGATTGATCGCGATATTCACCGCGCGTTAAATTCGTTGAAAGAAGAGATTGAAGCTGTTGATTGGTATCATCAGCGAGTGGTCACGGCTTCTGATCCGGAACTCAAAAGCCTGGTAGCTCACAATCGCGATGAAGAAATTGAACACGCCTGTATGGCGATTGAATGGCTGCGCCGTAATATGCCGGCCTGGGATGAGCAGTTACGCATGTATCTGTTCACCAACGCGCCTATTACAGAAATCGAAGAAGGCGCAGAAGGAGAAGGCGGTGAAGCCGCTGGCCCGGGGGGGCGTGGCGACCTTGGGATTGGAAGTTTGAAATAAAGAACGAATGAAAATTTCACTTTCAAAGGAGTTGACATGAGCAGGCTGCTCACCTGGTATGATGAAACTGGATGCAGAAAGCCTTGCTTATGGGTAACCCTTATAGTTTCACAGGAGGGAAAATTATGGATATGTTAAAGCGTTCTTTAGCGCCTATTACAGATGGTGCTTGGGCTGAAATTCAGGAGCAGGCGAAAAAATCATTGACCTCAACGTTAACCGCGCGAAAATTCGTTGACGTTGCTGGCCCCAAAGGGTGGGATTATACAGTTGTGCCGACCGGAAGATTGACGGTTGCCAAATCTCAGCCCAAAAATGGCGTTAAATACGGAATTTATCAGGTACAGCCGCTGATTGAAACCCGCATTCCTTTTGAATTAGACATCTGGGAACTTGATAATATTGTGCGCGGCGCGCGCGATATTGAACTCCAGCCCGTGATTGATGCGGCTCGAAAGGCCGCGTTGTTCGAAGAACAGGCAATTTATCACGGATTCAAAGATGGGGCGATTGCCGGAATTCTTGCCTCAATCGAACATAAAGCGCTTCCTATGACCGATAATCCGGGTGGATTTCTGCAAGCTCTTGTGAAAGGAATTACAACATTAACCCAGGCATCAATTGACGGACCTTATGCGCTCGTAGTCAACCCGGACATCTGGGCCGCAATGTCCGGATCTATTCAGGGCTATCCGCTCACAAAACGCGTTGAGAATATTACCGGTGGACCAACGATTCTCTGCCCGGCTATTCAGGATGCCTTCCTGGTATCTGTGCGCGGCGGCGATCTGGAATTGATCATCGGTCAGGATTTTTCGATTGGCTATGAGGCCCACGACGGCAAAAAGGTCACGCTCTTCTTGACCGAATCCTTTACCTTCAGAGTGCTTGATCCGAATGTACTTTTCCGATTCAGTAAATAGACTTCAGAAGAATTAATGTATCTCCCTCTCCCGCCTTTTGCGTTCTTGCAAGAGACAGGAGAGGGAGTTGTTCCGCAGTCACTTGCAGACCTATCTTCTTCAACGGCTGATCGCCGCGTGTGTGACAGTACTGATTGTGCTCACCGTCGTATTTGTGATTCTACGACTGATCCCTGGTGATCCGGCGCAACTTATTCTGGGGCTGGAGGCGCCGCAGGAACGGGTGCAGGAAGTTCGGCGTCTGTTAGGGATAGATCGCCCCATCATCCTTCAATATTTTACCTGGCTCAAAGATCTGTGTCTCGGTAATTTCGGGCAATCGCTCAGGTCGCAAGAACCTGTGTTCTCCTTACTTCTCAGCCGTCTGCCCGTCACATTCTGGCTCGCGACTCTTTCTCTCATTATTTCCGTGTTCATTGCGTTTCCCCTGGGAATTTTCTCTGCACTGCGACCGTGGTCGTGGGTAGATTTCTTCAGCCTGTTTGCCGCACAGTTAGGATTAGCTATGCCCGATTTCTGGCTGGGTATTCTGTTGATGCTGTTCTTTGCCGTGAAACTCCAATGGCTGCCCTTGCTCGGGTACGTCAATTTCTCTGAAAGTCCCGTGCAATGGCTGCTTCATCTGCTTCTGCCGGCGTTTGCCCTGGGATGTATTCGCGCCGCCATTTTGACACGCATGATCCGCTTTTCATTATTAGACGAATTGGGTAAAGAATATGTCATAGCGGCCAGAGCTAAAGGACTTGCAGAACGTGTCGTGGTTCTGCACCATGCCATGAGAAATGCCCTATTTCCGGTCATCACCATTTCCGGCTTACAATTCGGCTATTTACTCGGCGGCGCGATTATCATCGAACAGATTTTTGGGTTGCCCGGAATCGGTCGTCTATTACTGACTGCGATCTCAGGGCGAGATTTTCCGGTAGTTCAGGGAGTGGTGGCATTTATTGCCGTCATCTTTACCGGGCTGAATCTGATCATTGATGTGGTCTATGGTCTTCTGAACCCCAAAATTTCTCTGCAATCATGATACGACGGAATAAGGCTATCGTGGCTGGCATGACGATTTTGTCTCTCCTTTTGGCGTGCGCGATCTTCGCTCCGTGTTTGACAGCATTTCCGCCAGATCAGATGAATTACCAGAATCGCATAGAATTGCCCTCACGCCTCCACCTCTTTGGCACAGATTATTTTGGGCGCGATATTTTTGCCCGGACGATTTATGGCAGCCGCATTGCCTTTTTAGTAGGTGTCCTTTCCGTATCATTCGGCGCGATTCCCGGACTCTTGCTGGGGCTGCTGGCTGGATATAAACAAGGCTGGATCGAGATGGTGATCATGCGCCTCATGGATGGATTTCTGGCCTTTCCTGCCCTGCTTTTAGCCATTGCCATGATCACCGTGCTCGGCCCTGGACATGTTCAAGCCACGCTCAGTATCGGCATTATCCTGCTGCCGGCCTTTACTCGCCTTGTGCGCGGACAGGTTTTAGCGATTCGGGCAGAAGAATACGTGCAGGCTGCAATTGCCCTGGGCGCCTCTGATCGCGGCATCATCTTGCGGCATATTCTGCCTAATGTGATGGGGCCGATGATCGTACAAACCACGGTCTCGTTTGCGAATGCGATTCTCATTGAAGCCGGACTCAGTTTTCTGGGACTCGGCACCCAGCCGCCGATCCCCAGTTGGGGGGCCATGCTGCAGGAAGCCAAAAATTTCATGGATTTACAGCCCTGGGCCGCGATTCTCCCTGGTCTGGCCATTGCCCTGGCCGTCATGGGCTTCAACTTATTTGGCGATGGCCTGCGCGATTGGCTTGACCCCCGCTTTCGCCATCGCAATCCCGCACCAATGTGGCCTGAGCGATCCAAACCATCGCAGAAGAAATCCAATTCATCGCCGGCACACTGACAACCGCTTCAGCGATTTTGCCCCTCACCGGAAATCGCTGAATACGTTCTGAAAATTTCGGAGTGCCAAAGCTCTGCGTTGGTCGCGAAAGCAGAGCTTTGGCACTCCGATCGTCGAAAACTTCACAGTCCTGGGGAAATAAAGAGAAGGGGTAAGTATCGTTCTACAATTGTTCGGCCTGCTGCCGTTCCTGAACCACCTGTTTCAGAATAGTCGTCCCATTAATGGCGGCTGGAAATCCTGCATAGACTGACATTAACAGCATAATTTCTCGAATGTTCTCAACAGTCAGCCCAATATTTAACCCGGCATTGATATGAAATTTCAATTGCGGCTGCGCATTTCCTAATGCGGTGAGTGCCGCAATCGTTGCAACCTGCCGATGTGTTTTCGCTAAATTATTTCTGGCATAAATATCGGCATATCCGAATTCAAGGGTGAATTTCACAAGTTCCGAAGAAATGTCATAATACGCTTCTTTCAACCTTTCTACCTGCGCGCTATCTAATTGAGATAATTCAGCGACACCAATATCATACCGGGTTGCGTTGGTAAATTCATAGGTTGGAGGAATTCCCAGAGGATCATGGATCCCGCGCTCATGCCGATCTCTCAACACCCCCTTCAAGGCATTCATAGCATTGATACAACCGGGAAAACCTGCATAGACTGACATTTGAAGAATCACTTCTTTGACTTCATTGATGGTGCAACCTACATTTAATGCGCCATTGAGATGGACATTCAATTGTGGGTATGCCGTTCCCATAGCAGTCAGTGCAGCAACTACCGCAATTTCTTTTAATTTTAAGTCAAGTCCATCGCGTGCATAAATATCGCCAAACGAATATTCTATGATGAACCGCCCTAAATCTGGCGAAATATCGCGCAAACTGTTGATGACTTTCTCTCCGGCTTCTCCATCAATTTCTTTCAGTTTCTCCCATCCTCTTTGGTATCGTTCATTTTCTGTGCTCATTGGGCTTTCTCCTTGACATAGTACTTTTTCAGCACGTTGTTTCGACCATTTCTTTCTCCAGCAGATATAAATGCCTTGTCAAGATTTTTCAGATCGCTATCCCCTTAGAAAATTTGTGACTTTGTTATTACAACATTATTGTTCTTTGACGCTTTGCCAAAATGTTTCCCTGGCCGGAAACTGGTCAGTGAAGCCATCGAGTAACAGCACGTCGCTGTCGCGAAGCTCAAGTAAGACCTTTCCTGTTTCTGTCGTCCAGATCGCAACAGAGATGTGGTTATCAAGAACGCGATTTTCGAAATGTCCGGGATAGCGTTTTGTAAGCATGGCGGTGTATGTTTCAAAAAATTCGCGGGCATCCTGAGGCGTATCCCAGGTGGTGTACCAGGCTAAAAAGAGGTTGCCGGTATCAGCGTGTTCGTACAGGCCAAAACGGTCGCCATCCCATCCTGCGGCGGCGAGCCGAGCCTGCTCTGCTGGCAGATACCCATCAAGCAGTAGGGATACATTAAATTCTCCTAAAGTATTCTGTTCGAGCAGCCTCCAGTCAACATGCATTGCTTCAACATCAGGCAATTCAATCATTGTGGGCCAGTCGCGTTCTTTGAAATATTTTTCAGGATGCAGAATGTGCTCGGTGGAGATCGGGAAATCGGTATAGGCTTGATTGATTGCTTCCCAATTCCCTTGCTGCTTCAGGGACAAGACAAATTCGAATCCCTGAAGATAGGAAAACAGCAAATTATCCATAATATAGCGCGGTGTTGCTTGAAAAAGTCCTAACCCCCTAACCAACGGGCTGTTTGCCCAACGCTGCATGGACTCGGCAATGTCAGGCACCTGAGTGGCGTCAAGACCTGCTTGCTGCTGAGCAAGGATATAATCAATCATCACCAGCGTTGCATCCCCTTCAATCAGTGCGCGGACAGCAGAAGCCAGATCTTCCTGGCCAAGATCTTCAAAAGGGAGCGAGAGTAAATCGAAATGCTGATCCTGCAACGCATGCGTCAATTCATGAGCAAGTAAGATGGTATCTAACGAAAGCCCCAGACTTTGAGCAAACAAACGGCTCAGCATGTCTAGTGGCAGAAACGATGTTTGTTTGCCAGTTGTGTTCCCTTGAATTAAGGCCATCTTTTTCTCAAGCGGATCGTAATAGCCTGCGATTTGCTGCGAATATAACTGTGTGAACAGCGTATTCAGGCGAATCGGACTCACAATAAATCCGAATTTGAGCAACCGCTTTTCAAGAATGCGAAATGTTTCGCCCGGATACGTGCGTTCGATTTCACGGCGCAAGACGTCGAGGAACTCCTCTGGCGATTGAAAAATCACTTCTATTTCCTGTAAAAACGGCAATTTTCTGATCTGAGCGACCTGAGGTTTAATCTGTTCGGTGAGTCTTTCTAAAGTCTGGGCGAAAGCCGGTTCGGACCAGATCACCAAAAAACAGGTTCCAATCAACAACAAGAGCAAACTTTTTTTATTTTTCATACTGTTATGAACTCACCATGGTTCGGACAGCTTTGAGTTCCTCCGCTCTATGGCTCAGATTGACCAAAGTCGTCAACCTTGACTCATCGTAGTCTATAAGTAATCGGAATAATCCCCCATACGGGTTGATTTCCAGAAGAGAGCGGAGTAAATCGCCAACTTTTCAGGTATTGAATCGCGGCGCGTTCCAGGCGCACGTCTCCGCGTTGCAGAGGAATAACCTCACCCACAGAACCATCAGGCAGTACCCAAAATTGTAAGCGAATTGTAACCTCAACATCCAGGTCAATTTCAGGTAAGTGTAATGGTTTAGAAATCACCTGACGCATTGAAGCCGGCCCTTCAATCACTGCCGAGGCAGGGCCTTCTTCCGAAGTCTCCGTACTAATTCGCTGCAGCGCATCATCGAGTTGAATCGTTTTTTCAGGCAACCTGACATCAGGGGCAGAGACGTCTTTTCTGGCGAACATCCCAAAAGAAACAGGTTGCACAGACACAATCGCTGCGTCTCTTTCCGCGCCAAAGACGAAGGAGCGTTGTTCAGGTTCGAATGCCAGGATCTGCTTCGGAGCAGCAGCAAGATCGCTTTCCGGGCGCGACGTGAGTTTTTGAGGTCTTTGAAGCGTTTCAGGCGCTGTCTCTCTGACGTGTTGCTCCATAGATTGGGAGCGCCGAACAATCTTCACTTCCGGCTCCTGGATATCCTGCGCCTTTTTTTTCATCCCAAAGGCATCGTCAATAGCTGTCAGCATTTTCTCCGATGAGATGAAAGGGGTTAGGGCCGCCGACGTCAGGACATCCTGCGGCATCAACACCTGTCGTGTTCGCAAAACAGACGGCTCACGATCCGAAGATGGCTGTTGATGTTCTTCAATCCGAGTGACATCAGGTAATTGCAGTTTGGGAATCACGATCGCAAGATCCTCCTCATCGGATAAGGTTACCCGCTCTTGCTGTCCCGGATCAACCGCCATCACCAGGGCCGGAAACGTAGAATACGATTGGAATGCCGGGAACATTTTTTGTGAAGACTTTTCTTCCTGGACCGGGGCTTTCTTCTGGCGCAGAACATGCATTTTTCGTTCAATATTTTCAGTCAATGGCTCCGGGCTTCGGGGGTTTTTTGCCAATGATACAGGAGAATATATACGTTGCGGCGCACCAATTATTTGAGTCATGGCAGGCTTTGTGCTCTGGAGAAATTCGCGATCTTGTAATTCAGCTATTGTTTCAAGCGAGCCAGTTCCTGATAGAGCCGGACGATCTATGTTTTCTGCATATCGAATCTGATCGTACACTATTGCAGGAATAGCTTTGCTGTCAGTCAACTGTTCCTCAAATCTGACATAAGTAGACTGTTTATCGGCTAGTAAGAGAAGGCTTTCCATTGCAGAGGTCGGACGATGAACAGATTTCAGCACAGGTTCGGACACATCAATTCTATCCTGGCTATGACTTGTGGGTAACAGCACTGCTTGCGCCGGCCGAAATTCTGGTTCGGTTTCCGCTGAAATCGTCATCGCTCTCGCCTCTACACGCATCTCAAAACCAGATAGAGTTGAAGCGCGTGCTTGTTCCGCAGGAAGATTCTGTGGCAGGACCTTTTCTTCAATCATTCTAAGAGGCGATCTTTCCTGAGAAGCGGGAATATCAGAGACAATTGAACGCTCAGGAATAGGCGCATCCGAATGAGTGGTTCGTTTCATGATCGGCTCTGCAGCAAGAAAAGGAATGTTTGCCTGCTCAAAAACCTCGGACAGTTGACTTCTTTTCAGATCCGGAAGCATTTCCTGGATAACCACAGAGTCGTTCTGCCCGACACGATCATAGGGCTGGTCGGCCGTCACGATCACCTCTGTGTTAAATTCTTGCAGGCGATGGGTTTCATTGACTGCCGTCTCCGGCTTTGTTTTGTCAAAGGCTCGTGCAGGAAGAACCACTACATCCATCGCAGGCAAATCTGCCTGTGTTGCTAATCTTTGAGGGTTGATGACAGTATTGACGTCTTCCAGGGTTTCAGGCAGCGTGAAATGCTGTTGGGGGATGAGAAGCGAATACGGCTGTTCCTGCTGTTTGTTGATCATCTCAGGCGCCAGGGGTTCATAATCGGATAACGGCGTCACTGCTTCTTCTTGTTGTTCCATATTTTCCGGCGGTAGTACCCCTTGTTCATCTCGCGGTTGTTCATCTTCCGATAAAATATCATGTTCTTCCGACTCTATTAACACGGTTTCAATCTCAAAATACCGCAGAGAGGGTTGAGGCAGAAGATCGACCGAGGGAATCAGAGAAATAACGGCCGCATGCACCAGAAACGAGATCACGAGCATCTTGACTAATGTCGGACCGCTGTCGGAAGATCGCTGTTTCCTTAGTCTATTCACCGGAAATATGTGTTTCAGTGTGTAAGTACTTGCGAAAACCGTGAAACACTTAAACACGGAAACACCTGAGCACTTGAACACCAACCCATTGATCTAGAATAAATTAGGTATAGTTATAATCAATACCAAAATTCAGATTCTGTCAAGGAGTTAGATAGCATGTTTTTTTATAATCACATGTTTTTCATGTAACCAATGCAATTTTCCTTCGTCAACTCAACAAACGTTTATGTATTATGTAAAATCTCCTATCAGATCGGCTGAAGGGAGGGGAGAATTATGGGACTTGCAGTAGAACAACACTCTATGTTTGACAATGTAGAGTTTTTTCCATATCAAAAACCATCGCTTCATGTGTGCTGGCAGCACCTGTTAGGAGTGAATGTCTTGAACCTCTACCGGCTTCTTGAGGAGAAAGGAGATTATCAGGCTATGCAGTGGTTAGAGCATATTCAGTTGGATGATTATGTAGTTGAGGTGTCTTCTCTTCCCTGTCCGTACCGTGATAGAGAGCGTATTGGCAAAGTCATTGCCATTGGTCGGAATTACGTGCTGATTCAAACCGACGACGGTCAACGCGTGAAATGGGTGAATGGCAAACTTTTGAAGGTTCCTGAAACGGTCATGTATTGAAAAGGCGAAGGAGGCGAAAGGGTTAGAAAAATTCTTCAACTTTAACTGTTCTGGTCCCCTAAGTCCCTTGAGTCACTTCTAAAACTGTTGTTCAAGGCGGCGTTTGACATCTTTGGAGGGATGTCTGCGCTGCCAATAACTCGCTGCCTGGGTGTCATACCGTTCATCAAGCATATCCGCTTTGAAAATTCTTGCAACCAGGCCGATGACCGTAAACATTAAATAGAACAGCAGAGACAGAATCACACGCGTCATGAAATACCCCAGCGTGATTGCAAACGTCATCCACCAGAGGTAAATCTTTTTTAAGCCCTGCGGATATGTGACTCCTGCGCCATAAAACCCTAAAAATAATAAAAAGACCAGAGGAAAAACTGCGCTCATACGATAAAAAGCAATAAGAGTGAAGGTCCCAAACACCCATCCCATTGTTAGACCGAATGTGCGCAAACTTTGCTGATCAATGGGTAAATTTTTGACTTCTGCGGCAATTTCTTCTCGAATCATAGCGTTTTCTCCCTTAGTCCAGTTCGAATTCGTTTAACCAATCCGTATCTTTGTCAAGCGGTTGTTGTTCTTTCTTGGTGAGCAGACAGGTTCCCATGATCAAATAATCCATGTTGGTCCGCATAAAACAGAGGTAAGCGTCCTGAGGTGTACACACGATCGGTTCTCCACGCACATTAAAGGAGGTGTTAATGATCACGGCGCAGCCGTATTTTTCATGAAATTTGCTGATCATGGCATGATAGATCGGATTCGTCTCTTTACTTACGGTTTGCACCCGGGCCGAGTAATCAACATGGGTAATCGCTGGAATTGTTGATCTGACCAGGTTCAATTTTTGCAAGCCAAAATAGCTCTGTTCTTCCACGCTCATTTCCCGGCACAATTCTTTTTTGACTGGGGCTACCAACAGCATATAGGGGCTTTTGCGATCGAGTTCGAAATAATTTGAAACCTCTTCTTCAATCACAGACGGCGCAAACGGGCGAAAACTTTCTCTGAATTTGATTTTCAAATTCATGGTTTCTTGCATTTTGGGCGAACGAGCGTCGCCGAGGATGCTGCGGCTGCCTAGGGCGCGCGGGCCAAATTCCATTCTACCCTGAAACCACCCGACGACATGCTCAGTGGCAATCAGATCGGCAATTTTTTCAGGCAGCTCTGCCGCTGTTAATTTCGTATAAGGGTAACCGTGTTCGGTGAGATAGGCTTCAATTTCCTGATCAGAAAAAGCAGGTCCCAAATAGGATCCTTGTTGAACATCATTGCGATTATCCGCATAACGCGGCTTCTCCAGGTACCTGTGCCAGACCATTAAGGCCGCGCCCAACGCACCGCCGGCATCCCCGGCTGCCGGTTGAATCCAGAGATCTTCAAACGGACCTTCTCGTAAAATTCGTCCATTACCGACACAGTTTAACGCTACCCCCCCCGCCAGACAAAGGTATTTCTGTCCGGTTTCCTGGTGAATATGGCGCGCCATGCGTAGCATCACTTCTTCGGTGACATCCTGCACCGATCGCGCTAAATCCATCTCGCGCTGCGTCAGCTTCGCTTCAGGTTGACGCGGCGGACCACCGAATAAGGTATGAAATTTTTCATTGGTCATTGTCAGACCGGCGCAATAATCAAAATATGCCATGTTCATCTTAAATGATCCGTCGTCTTTCAAATCCATCAGATGCTCCAGAATCAGATCCACGTATTTCGGTTCGCCATAAGGCGCCAGTCCCATCACCTTGTATTCGCCGGAATTAACTTTAAATCCGGTATAATACGTAAAAGCAGTGTATAATAATCCTAGCGAATGGGGGAATTTGATCTCGGAGAGCAGTTCAATCTGGTTCTCTTTACCGACACCAAAACTGGCCGTGGTCCATTCGCCGACCCCGTCAATCGTCAAAAATGCCGCTTCCTGAAACGGTGAAGGGAAAAATGCTGAGGCTGCATGGGATTCATGGTGCTCAGGGAAGAGAATCTTGCCTTTGTATCCCACATCATTCGCAATCAACTCTTTAATCCACAACTTTTGTTTCACCCACAGCGGCATTGATTTGATAAAGGATTTGATACCGCGCGGCGCATAAGCCAGATACGTCTCCAAAATCCGCTCAAACTTCACAAAAGGCTTATCATAAAACGCCACAAAATCCAGGTCTTCAGGAGTTAGTCCTTTCTCTTTGAGGCAATAGGCTACCGCGTTTTTCGGGAATGAATGATCGTGCTTCTTGCGAGTAAACCGCTCTTCCTGAGCAGCGGCGACAATTTTGCCGTCCTGGACAAGACAGGCCGCGCTGTCGTGATAAAAGGCTGAAATCCCAAGAATATTCATTATGTCCTTCTCCTATATGTGTAAGAAACCGGGTTTTTAGCAAAAACCCGGTTTCTCTGCAAAAGCTCCGATTTCTTGGCCTGAGTTTTCACCTTACAAAATCAACATCGCATCACCATAGCTATAGAACCTGTAACGGTGATCAATCGCTTCCTGATAGGCTCTGCGCATCAATTCCATCCCCCCGAAAGCTGAAACCAACATCAACAGCGACGACTTCGGCAAATGAAAGTTTGTAATCAGGGCGTTTGTAACGCGAAATTGAAACCCGGGATAGATAAAAATATCCGCCCAGCCACTGCCTGATGACAGCGATCCGTATTGAGCATAGACTGCTTCGATTAAGCGTGTACTGGTGGTGCCGACACTCATAATCCGGCGTCCCTGGGTAACAGCACAATTCAAGCGTTCTGCGGTATATTCGCAAAGCTCATACCATTCCGGAGCAATCTGGTGTTCTTCGACATGTTCGACTTTTACTGGTTGAAATGTCCCGATACCGACGTGTAGAGTGACAGAAACAATCTCGATCCCTTTTTCCCTGATCGCATCAAGGAGTTGTTCCGAGAAGTGTAATCCTGCGGTAGGAGCGGCAACAGCCCCTTCATGCCGGGCATACACGGTCTGGTAGCGATCGTGATCCTCCGGGAACATCCCTTCATCTCGATGAATGTATGGCGGTAAAGGCGTTTCTCCTAAGCGGTAAAGCGTCGCTTTTAAATCTGCCCGCGGTTCAAAAACAACGATGCCTTTGCCTGCCCCTCCTTTTTCCTGAATTATTCCCGTAAGCTCGCCTGCGCCAAACTCCACACGAGTTCCCGGCCGGACTTTACCGCCGATCAAAATTTCCCACACCGTCTCCTCGCGCTGTCGCAAAAGAAAGATTTCCACTTTGCCGCCGCCGGGGAATTTTCGCCCATGAAGCCTGGCCGGAATCACTCGCGTATCATTGACAACCAGCACGTCAGACGGAAGCAGCCAGTCCGGAATTCGAGCAAAAATGGTATGCGTAATTTTTCCGCTTGCTCTTTCCACAACCATCAGGCGCGAGTGTTCGCGCACTTTCGCGGGATATTGGGCAATCAATTCGGAAGGAAGCGCGTAATCAAAATCTGCCACCTGCATCATTCAAGCATCCCTATGCGCGTGACCGGCCAGAACCGAAAAATAATTTTGGCCTCAACGTTCGCCGCCGGCAGAAAGCCCCACACGTGCCCATCCGCGCTGTTATTGCGGTTATCACCTAACACAAACAATTTTCCATCCGGAACTTTGATCGCAGGAATGCGATAAAGTGGACTGGAAGCATAAGGTTCCTGCCTCGGTTCTCCGTTGATATAGACCATCCCGTTCTTCACTTCAACGATATCGCCTTCAACCGCGACCACCCGTTTTACAAAACGTGAGACGTCGGCCTCGGCCTGCGGCGGCGGTTCAAAAACAACAATATCACCAGCCTTCGGCTCGGTAAACCAATAGAGAAATTTACATCCTAATAAACGGTCACCAATTTCTATGGTCGGCTGCATTGACCCGGTTGGCACGTAGTACGCGCCAACAATTGTCATTCTGATAATCAATGCAAAAAGAATTGACAAAATAATAGTTTTACTCCAATCAAACAATAACGTTTTATACTGCGTTGTTGATTTTTGTTCAGTTTCGTTTTCCACTCTATTTTCCATAACATTTTTTACTTTACGTTGAATATTGCGTGTTCATATTTTGGGGTTAAACCATGAGTTCCTTAAATAATCCGATGATTCTGTGTCAAGGAAGTTTTCTGAGTTTTTACGAAAATCCTCAAAAAAACGAACAAACATGACTACAGGAACCAACAACCCTGTATAGGGAACCAAAAGGATTTTTTATAAGCACGAATTTTCTGAATTGTACCTGTTTGTTACGCTTTTTCAAACAAAAGTTCCGTTGAAGAGAAAGTAAAAATCCAGCCAATTTTTCATTGTCAGGCCCATACTTTGCGATCCCAATGCAGCCGTGACAGTTCGATTTGACTGCCTGAAAATCCTTGACAATGCTCAAAATTATCATAAATTTGTGTTGTAATGTTAAAATTTTCATAAACAACATATGCTGAATCGGATACACTCGTGAAGCGTGAATTCCACGAATATACCCGACGAAAAAGATGGTTATTATTCTTCCGTTGAGTCATGAGCACATGGAGGCCCAGCGTTTTCCATACTTAACACTAGGAATAGTGCTCCTCAATGTCTTCTTCTATCTTATCACCCTGCTGACAGCTCCTGCAACTCAGGAGGAACATGTTAGACATGAAATAGCGCTTGTTGAATATTATCTCTACCACCCGTATCTCGAACTACCTGATGAAACCTATCAGAAGCTTTCTCCGGGCAGCGCCCAGCAAATTGAAGTTATGAGACGCATGGAGCTTCCGGATACGCTCGGACAACTCAGCCAAAACCCGGCTCTTCTCAATGACATTCTCCAGGATATGCAAGAAAATATGTGGAATGAAACTGAAGAAGAGCGGCAAGAACGTTTAGCCGAATTGCGCAGGCAAGAACAGGCCGAGCTTGATCAACGGATTAAGGCCTTTGAACAGGCGTACCAAAATAGCTTTTATATCAAATATGGCTATATTCCCAGGCGAGGCGGCGTATTCACCATGTTCTCCTCCATTTTTTTACATGGCGGCTTCTTTCATCTGCTTTTTAATATGCTCTTTCTCTGGCTTTCGGGTTGTAATATTGAAGATTTATGGGGGCGACTTGTTTATCCGATTTTTTATCTGACAGGGGGAATCCTGGCCACTCTGGCACATGGCATGATGTACCCGGAAAGTACGATACCTCTGATTGGCGCGTCAGGCGCGATTGCGGCCGCGATGGGCGCCTTTATGATTCGGATGTATGATACAAAAATTTATTTTGTCTATCTGATTTTTTTATTTCGTTTTATGAGAGGTCGCTTTAGTGCGCCAGCCTATATCATGCTGCCTTTATGGCTTTTGCAACAATTATGGGGTGTGGCAACCACCGGAGCATCAGGATCTGGTGTGGCGTTCTGGGCACATATTGGCGGTTTTATATTTGGTGCCTTTGTGGCCCTGTTGTTCAAAATGACCGGTTTTGAAGAAAAGATCCTGGCGCCAAACATTGAAAAGAAACTCACGGTGATTGATGAACATCTGGCGGCCGGGATTGAAAAATTTCAAGAAGGCGATCTCGATGGTGCAATCAACGATCTCAAAACTACGTTACAACGTAACCCTGAAGATCCGAATGCGTTGAGCGAACTCAGTAAGGCCTATTTTAAAAAGGGAGACCGCAAGCTCGCTATACGCGAATTCAAGCGCGCCGTCAATTTTTATATGAAACGCGGTGAAATGGAAGAAGCCGTAGACCAATATCTGGAATTGAGCGCTGAAATGCCAGAACTGATGCTTGATCCTCCGCAGCAGATGAAAATCGCCAGCGCCCTGGAACAACGCGCCGTCAAAGAAGCTGATAAATACCCGGACACAAAAAAAACTCAGGGAAAAGAACACGACCTGTATGCTCAGGCGGCTTTAGCGTATAGACAAATCGTGGCTCATTATCAACGCGGAGGAAAAGAGACCTTGAACCATCCTGACGCCATCAAGGCCTTGAGCCGTTATGGCGACCTTAATCTCTCTTTTCTGAAACAGCCCAAAGATGCCTGGAAAGCGTATCAGATCCTCATACGATCACCCCAACTCACTCCTGAACAAAAACAAAAAATACAGGCGCGAATTCAATATGCGATGAAAATGGTCTCTGAGCAGGCCAAAGCCGAAGAACTCAAACAAGTGAAGCAAAAAATTGAAGCGACCCGGGCGCAACACGATCCGCAACATGTCTCCCTCAAACCCCAAAATACCGCGCCAACGATCCCGATTCAAAAACGCCTGAAACTTGTGCCGGAAACCGATGCGCCTGCGAAGTATGATGTGCCTTCCGTAGCAGCCCTTGAAGCAAATAAAGTGCTCCCTGTTCCAGGCGGCATGGATTTAAAACGTTTATCAGAGCCGCCCCTGATGTTTGCTGATATTTACGTCATCTGCATCTTTCAACTCAAACAAGAAAGGCCCAAATCTGTTTCGACCTCCAGAAAAGGGAAAGGGAAACAAGAAACAAGTCTCTTCGTAAGTTCCCAGGAAATTTTGTTTGCCGATTTGTTTATGGCCGGAGAATCACGACCATATCGCATCGCGAGCAATCAAATTGTCTATCCCCAATTTTTGCGTAAACTTCATCGCAGTTCTCTGGATAATTTCCGCCAATTTATTTTTCACATTATCTCGCAATTATATTCGGTATATGTGGATCAGGCGACAATGGATTTCTTGCAATCAGGGAAAATCAAGGTATTTTCGGATCAAAACGAACTGGCCTTACATGAAAAGATTTTTTGGAAACAACTTAAAGGAGCAATCCGGTTTCAGTGTAATCACTGCGGCGAAGTGTACTGGATTGATGGCACGAAAATTCCCGCGGCCGGCGCCAAAACACAGTGCGTGCGCTGCCACAAATCGCTGTTTGTTACTCCCCCTGAGAAGACAACCGGATAATTAGCGAGGGCTGTTAAGTTTTTGCCCCCTCAGTCCCCCGCAGGCGCTGATAAGGGTAGGTCTGTTTGCTGATGCCTCGCCCGCCCAGCCATCAATGGCCGATTTCACAGCTGAAGCAGGCTGAAGCCTGCGGCTGAATGTCAGAGGGCGCTTCTGCCTGGCAGACAGGTCAGCGTCCTGTCGCTTTGAGACTGGCGATTGATCGCCAGGAGACAGGGCACACGAGCTTGTCTCTCACGTTATACCTACCCCTCTCAGCCCCGCAGGCGGGGGAAGTCGATCCGCTTCCTCCACTTGCGGGGTGATTGAGTCAACTGTCCCTCCGAGACGAAATCCTTCGCTTGATGCGTATGGGATTGAGGGGGGTGCGTAACATGAGTTAGTTACGCGTATCTTATTTTTTCACCAGTTTTGCCGCAATTGTGGCGACATGTTTGCCTTGAAATCTGGCTGCGGCAAGCTCAACCTCTGAGGGCTGGCGTTCGCCTTGCGCGCCTGCAATGGTTGATGCACCATAGGGCGAGCCGCCTTTGACTTCTTCAACCCCCATCTGCCCCTGGAAAGAGTAGGGTAAACCAACGATCACCATTCCGTGGTGCAGCAAGGTAATATGGAATGAGAGAATCGTTGATTCCTGTCCGCCATGCTGTGTCGCACTGCTGGTGAACACGCTGCCGACTTTGCCAACCAATGAGCCTTTGGCCCATAACTGACCGGTCGCGTCCAGAAATTGGCGCATTTGACCAATCATATTGCCGAAACGAGTCGGTGTGCCAAAGATGATCGCATCAGCCTGCGTCAGTTCGTCAACCGTACACTCCGGAATGTGCGCAAAAACTTTTTGCGCTTCAATGGCTCCCTGTTTCTGCAGAATATCTTGCGACAGGGTTTCCGGGGCTCGCCGCAGTTCAACCTCAGCTCCGGGAACTTCTTTCACACCTTCGGCGACCGCTTCGGCCATTTTGTAGATATGTCCATACGTCGAATAAAAAACAATTAACACTTTCATATTTCTGTTCCTCCTGGAAATAATGAGAACATGGACAGCCATCTTTAAGCTGGCTTTCATATACACTCAAATGTCGTCAATTCATTGCCAAAACAACAATCTTTGAAATCCTTGTTGTTATTTATGGCATCATTCCAGGCGACCGTTTGTCAAGAGCCGCTTTGCACTTTTCATGCGGCTAACTTCCGTTTATTGGCCTGGCGGCGAGCATATTCGTTAAGATCCTTTTTACGCAGACGGATATGTTTGGGCGTCACTTCCACCAGTTCGTCATCCTCAATAAATTCGAGGGCAAATTCCAGGGTAATGTCACGCACCGGGATAAGTTGAATCGCGTCATCTGATCCGGCCGCGCGGATATTCGTGAGTTTTTTCTCTCGCTGCGCATTGACGACCAGATCGTTCCCTTTGTTATTGACGCCGATAATCATGCCTTCATATAAATCCTCGCCGGGACGGATAAAAATTTCACCGCGATCCTGAAGTCCCCACAACGCATAGGCGACTGCCGGCCCTTCCTGTTGGGAGATCATCACTCCAGGCTGGCGACGAGGGAGTTCCCCTTTATATTTCTGATATTTATAGAAGTTTTGATACATAATTCCTGTGCCGCGCGTCATGGTCAAAAACTCTCCGCGAAATCCGATTAAGGCGCGAGACGCTGCCAGAAATTCCAGGCGAATCGTACCAACTGTACTGACTTGCATGGTGCGCAATTCTGCCTGACGATTTCCCATCGCCTGAATAACCGCGCCCTGGTACCCCTGATCGACTTCAATAAAGACCTCTTCAACTGGTTCGAGCACTTCATTGCTCATAATTTTTAAGATCACTTGTGGGCGGGAAACCTCCATTTCGTAACCTTCCCGACGCATGGTTTCAATCAAAATCGAAAGATGGAGTTCCCCACGGCCGGAGACTTTGAAACTCTCACGTCCTTCGAGTTCTTCGACCCTGATGCCGACATTCATCATGGCTTCATGCTGCAACCGGTCGCGTAAATGACGCGAAGTCAAGAAACGTCCGCCGTCTTTTCCGGCAAAGGGACTGGTATTGTGCGAGAAATTCATTGAAATCGTGGGTTCGTCAATGTTGATTGTTTTCAATGCAACCGGATTTTGGGCGGCTGCCAAGGTTTCTCCCACTTTCACATCGTCAATTCCGGCAATTGATACAATATCGCCGGCTTCACCGCTTTCGGCCTCAATACGCCGGAGACCCTGGTATTTGAGAATTTTCGTGACGCGGCCACGCTTTACATCGCCGTTGCGTTTCACCAACGCGATTGTCTCGCTGACTTTCACCCGTCCATGAACAATTCGACCGATAGAAATCCGGCCGATATAGGAATCGTAATCTAACATAGTGACTAACATTTGAAAAGGTTCGGCCGGATCAGCAACTGGCGGAAGAACACGGTGGATCATGGTTTCCAACAGGGGTTTCATATCTTGCGGCTCGTCATCCAGATCAAGAGTGGCTGTTCCGTCTTTTGCTGACGCAAACACAATAGGAAAATCAAGCTGCTCATCGGTGGCATTTAACTCGCAGAATAGATCAAAGGTCAAATCTACAACTTCATGCGGACGTGCCTGGGGTCGATCGATCTTATTAACGACTAGAATCGGTTTCAGATGTAATTCCAGGGATTTTCGCAATACAAATTTTGTCTGCGGCATCGGTCCTTCAAAGGCGTCTACCAAAAGGAGCACACCATCTACCATGCGTAAAATTCGTTCGACCTCGCTGCCGAAATCCGCGTGTCCCGGTGTGTCAACAATATTAATCTGAATATCTTTATATTTCAAAGAGGCATTTTTCGAGAAAATGGTAATGCCTCGCTCCTTTTCTATCGGATTGGAATCCATAATCGTGGCTTCGCCGTCTTTAAAGTGGTATGCTCCTGTCTGTTTTAACAGAGCGTCAACCAGCGTGGTTTTGCCATGATCAACATGTGCAATAATCGCAATATTACGGACATCTTTACGTCGTTTTTGGTTTGGCAAAGTTCTCAAGCGAGTTCAAGGGACTCAAAGGACTAAAGTTGAAGAAATTTATACGCGGCTAACGTTCGAGGAGAGATCTTCAACTTTCGCTCCTGGTGTCACTTGCGTCCTTTGTGTCCCTTGAACTGCACTACTTTTTCTTTCGGGATCGTTGACGATGAGAAGAAGGTTTTTGGTCTTTCTTCTTCGTGTTGTTTGATTGCAGGGAGGGATCTTCCTGAGCGATTTGGACAACTACCTCACGGCTATTATATTCAATGCCTTTGAATCCGGAGAGAATGGTATGCGTAAACCGTTCATCTGCCTCAAAAAAAGAAAAGGATTTCATAAGATCGATCCGGCCTATTTCAATATCACGTTTACGGGTACAACGATTAATCAGACCGATCAGATCGCGCGGACTTACGCTGTCTTTAAAGCCCAAATTGATAAAGAAACGCGTAAATCCTTTTTCTGCTACGCGATTCTCACTACGTCTGTCGCCACGCCTGTCTGTATGTTTATCGGAAAAATCTTTTTTCTTACGAGCTTTGCGCTCCTGGGGTTCTTCTGGCGGATTCAGATCTTTAATATCTTTGTAATAATCGAGAAAACGATTAAATTCCAGGGAAACAAAATGTTTCATCAGGTCCTCACGACTTAACCATGCAAGTTTTTCATAGACAGCCGGGAGAAATTTATCAATCGCCTTATGATCGACCTCGATTTTTTCCAATTTATCTACCAGGTACAGTACTTGTTTCTCACAGACTTCATCGCCGCTGGGAACTATCTTCATGGTAAATTTCTTTTTGAGTTTGGCTTCAATGTGCTTGATTTTATATTTTTCTTTTAAATTGACGATGGCAATCGAGATTCCTTCCTGTCCGGCTCGTCCGGTACGTCCGCTGCGGTGGATATAAATATCGTTTTCATCAGGGAGATTATAGTTGATGATGTGGGTAATATCTTTCACGTCGAGTCCGCGCGCCGCAACATCCGTGGCAACAAGCATTTGCAAGTGTTTGATACGAAATTTGTGCATCACGGTTTCACGCTGGGCCTGCGACAGATCACCGTGCAATGCGTCAGCGTTATAACCATCTTGCATAAGTTTTTCCGCAATGTCTTTGGTTTCTTGTCGGGTGCGGCAAAAAATGATGCCGTAGATTTCCGGATGGATGTCCACAATACGTTTCAGGGCTAAGTAGCGGTCTTTAGAATGGACAGGATAACAGAAGTGTTCCACATTTTCCGCGCCCGCGTTGCGGGGACCAACGGCGATTTCACGCGGGTTGCGCATATAATTTTTGGAAATTCTCAGCACCTCGGCTGGCATGGTTGCGGAAAATAACAAAGTGTTTTTTGAGGGCGGCGTCTGTTCCAGAATCGCATCCAGTTCCTCTTTAAAGCCCATATCCAGCATTTCATCCGCTTCATCCAGCACGACGGTGCGCACATCATCAAGATGAACCGCTTTGCGTTTGTTGAGCAAATCGTTCATGCGCCCGGGGGTGGCCACAATAATATGTGCTCCTTTCTTCAGGGCTTTGCGCTGTCGTTCAATATCGGCACCGCCATAGACGGCCACAATCTGAATATCTGGCAGATATTTGGCAAAATTTTTCAAATCACCGACAATTTGCAGACAAAGTTCCCGGGTTGGCGCAAGAATAAGGGCCTGAGGGGTTGTTTTGGCAGCATCAACCTGTTGGATGATGGGTAAGCCAAAGGCCGCCGTTTTGCCGGTGCCTGTCTGCGCAAGTCCAATCAAATCGCCTTCTGTCTCCAATAACACAGGGATTACCTGTTCTTGAATGGGCATCGGCTCGTCAAAGCCAAGTTCCTGAATGCCCTTCATTACCTCGGGCATAATCCCGAGTTCCTCAAATGTTCTCATGAATATATCCTTTTTGATCTGGCACAGTTCTTTCTTTCGAAAAATTCCAACTTATGTGGCGTTAATAACGGGGGGTGCAAAGAAAAGGGCATCCCATCTTGTCCAGACGAGATGCCCCGGGTTCAGAAATGATAAAAATTAGATCCGTTTTACGTTCTGGGCAGCAGGGCCTTTTTGGCCTGCCCCAACATCAAAACTGACACGATCACCCTCAGAAAGAGATTTAAACCCCGAATTCAGAATGGCGGAATAATGGACAAAAATGTCCTCCCCATTATCTTGTTCAATAAACCCATACCCCTTTTGATCATTAAACCATTTTACTGTTCCTTGTGCCACAATCGTACTCTCCTACAAAAAATGTCTATAATCTTACGTGACTTACAACAAAAAGCCTGCGTTTTTGAAAAGAGGGTGATCCTTCTGAACACCAGCAATTTACAAACAACTGACAAGCTATATTTTATTGATAAAATTATTATAAAAATTGTCAAGCAAAAAGAGATGAAGTTCTCACTATTTTCAATCAATAATGAAAAATCATTGTATTTCAGATAAATTCAGGCAAGTCAGATCAGAATAAACACAATTCTCTGTAGCTCGTAAAAACCGGGTTTTTGTTTTTTGAAAGAATTTGTCTGGACATACTGGACATTCTCATATTTGTTTTGCTTTTCCAATCAAATGCTGATTTTTTCACAGTTTACCTTTACTACCCGTACTTGCCACAGGAGGAGCCATTCCTCATGCAAGGACAGCAGCACACTCCGGATTGGATTGGAGCCAGTACATTGCTTTATGAGGCCCTGGATCAATATCGGCAACAGCAGCATTATGCTTCATTCCCCCGCGTTGTGGACGAGGTTTATCAACTATATTGAACGACATAGCGATTGAATCCTTGCAGCCGGAACAGGAAGATGGCGCGGCGAACGTGATCGAACATATAGAAGAGCACATTTGTCAACGTCCGGCGTATGCCTTACAAACCGCCACGATGTTCTGTAAACCGGGTGGGTTCGGACAAATTTTATTCTGGTGGGGACTTGCGACGATGTCTTGCGCCTGGCAAAGATGGAGCTGGATTTTGCGATAGCGCAACATTCTCCGAAGCTTATTGGAGACTCAGCGTTAAATTTCATAGCCCTGATCCATGCAAAACGGCGTAATTTTGATGAGACCGATCGCTATATCGGCTTGTGTTTGGAGCAAAACATCACATTTCAAGATCCCTGGCTGAGTGCGCTCATTGATGCGACTCGCGGTTTTGTTTACCGCCGCCGAACTGCATTGCGAACTGGCTCTGGTTGAGCCTCTAGCCGGAAACAGGGAGCTGGCCTCTATGTATGACGAGAAATCCACCAGCATCTCCGAACAGCTTGGTATGACCCACATCCTTTCCTCGTGCCATAGTTTTAAGATCATTCAATAGATGAAACAGCAAGGAACCTGGTGAATCTTACAATCAGAAGTTTACAGTTCATAACAGAAAAAGGAGTGATGCTCCAATGGAACGAATACAGGTTTTAGAACATGGATGTGAGTACATGTGAGGTTAAAGAACCTAGCGAATAGCTGATAAGAATTTTAACTGGAATGACGAGAAAAGTCGAATCATTGAGTAGATAAATCCTACCCACCAATGTTTGCATGAAGGTTATAATCTTCGAATATTTCTGCCAGAGTTTTTACCTCTGCTTCTGTCAGGCGTTGATACTGTTCCCAGGGATACGAGCGCTGTAAGGCCGCGTATTTGGGTTTGCCTAAGGTATGATAGGGGAGCAGATCAATACGCTTTGCCGCGCCGGGTAGATGCCTTACAAATTCAGCCATTTGCGTGATACTCTCAATTGAAGCATTGAATCCGGGGATCAGCGGAATTCTGATCGTGACCGGGGCATCGAGTTCGCTCAGGCGACGCAGATTGGCAAGAATGCGCTCATTGCTCACGCTCGTAAATTTGCGGTGAATGTCATCATCCACATGCTTCAGATCCCATAAGATAGTATCAAGATAAGGTAACAGGCGTTCCAATGTCGGCCATTCGGCATAGCCGCAGGTTTCCATGGCTGTAGAGAGATGTTCTGCTTTTGCCAGACGTAACAAAGCCTCAGCCATCTGCGGCTGCATGGTTGGTTCGCCGCCGGTGAGAGTCAGGCCGCCGCCATCGCCGTAAAAGGGACGGTCACGCAGCACTTCCTGCATGATTTCGCCTGCGCTGCGGCGTTTGCCAATCCAATGGATTGCTTCGGTAGGGCATAGCGCAATTCTTTCCTGAAATACTTCGGTGCGCTCTTTTGATCCAACTTGCTGCCAGAGCACAGGACAGGACTCCGAAAATTGCCCGCAGTTGATGCACTGCCCGACAAACAGCGCGATTTCCGGCTGTGGATACAGCGATTCAGGATTGGCGCACCAGCGACAGCGCAGCGGACAGCCTTTGAAAAAAACATTGGTGCGTAAACCAGGACCATCGTGAACGGAATAGCGTTGAATATCGAAAATAATACCTTCAATCTGTTCCAATTTTATGCGTTCTGAGAGAGTGAGTTGGTTCATACCACAAGAAAAACCAGGTTTCTTGAAGAAACCTGGTTTTTAGGTCGTTACGAGGTTTGATACACGTCATAGGTGTCGGTGGCTTCTATTGGAAAGTCCATTACCAGGACGTTATCCGGGCTGCCATCGAGTACCTTACGCATAAATTCCTGCGCTTTTTTATGCTCAGGATGAGGCAGATAAACGTCTCGCGTTTGCTCATCAGCAAAATCCATGGTAAATCCGTGCGTATATCCTCTGGCCAAACCTTCAGGACTATTGTTTGCGCCTCCTTCAAACGCCAGAATGCCCGGAATATGTTCTTGTAAAGCGGCCAGGGCCGCAAACATCGCTTCAATATCCTTCTGTGACGCCTTTGCCTGGCATTTCATCAGCACGATATGTCGGATCATAATTCGTATTCTCCTTTGAAACTATAGGAACGAAGATAAGCAAGAACCATATCTCAGGCACATTCTTGCTTATCTCCCTTCTTGTAGTTTCATTGTGTCAGGTGAGCGTTTCGCTCATGACATCTCCTATAAACCTACAAGAATTGATATAGAAGCAAGCGATTCTTGCTTCTATATCAATTCTTGTAGGTTCATCTGGTCTGTCAAGTCTTAATTTTCCACAATCACTTTCATGGCCTGGCCGGAGCGCATCAATTCCACGCCGCGCATAAGTTCTGTCAGGGGCACGCGATGCGTAATCAGGGCTGAGGGATGAATACGTCCGCTTTGCAAGAGCTTGATCGTCTGTTCGAAAGGTTTTAATCCTACAAACGCCCCGTGGACGGTCAAATCATAGCGGGTAATTGTATATTGATTCACCGCCGGATTATCATGCGGACGCAAACCAAAAAGCAGGACATTTCCGCCGCGCCGGACGAGTTTGATTGCGGTGTTGATCTGGTTTCCTACGGCGTCAATCACAATATCGGCCCCGATACCCGTGCTCTTTTTGACCTCCTTTGTTACATCAACAGCCGTAGGATTCAAAGCGGCGTCAACGCCGATTTTTTCGGCAACATCAAGCCGATAGGGAGAAATATCTGCAACCAGAATTTTGCCTGCGCCCAGCGTACGGTACATCTCGGCAAAGAGCAAACCCATGGGGCCTGCGCCGATAATGGCGACCGCATCTCCGGCTTGAAAAGGGACGCGCGCGGTCGCGCCGACCACGCAGGAAAGGGGTTCAAAAAAGAGCGCATCATCAGAAGCGACGGTATCTCCGATTTTGTAAAATGCCTGCTGCGGCGCACGCACGTAAGGCGCAAAGGCCCCATCAATCGTGGTGCCGATCGTCTGATAATTGATGCACTGGTTATCTAACCCTTTGCGACAATACACGCATTTCCCGCAAGTTAAGCGCGGGGCGATCACCACCCGGTCTCCGGGCTGCAAATCCCTGACAGCCTGGCCGATCTCTGCAACAGTGCCCACGCCTTCATGCCCGATAATGACGCCGGGCGTCGCCTTGTGCGCCGGCGGAACAGCAAGAATATTCATATCCGTGCCGCAAATCCCGCAGGCCTCAATTGTAACGAGCACCTCATCAGGCTGTGTGATTTGCGGAATCGGGCGATCTCCATACTCAATCTGCCCTTCGCCTTTAAAAATAGGAACATACATGGTATTCATAAATTCTCTCCATTTACACAGATTCAAATTCGGTTCGTCGGATAATTTCATTTTGTAATTCCTGATCCAGTTCGGTAAAATATGCGCTATAGCCTGCCACTCGTACGACCAGATGGCGATACTGTTCCGGGTGCGTCTGAGCCTCACGCAATGTAGCGGCGGAAACCACGTTGAATTGCACGTGCGGAATTTTCAGGGTACAAAATCCGCGTAACAGGGTCACAAATTTCTCTAGGGCGTACTTTCCCTCAAAAAAGGAGGGGAGAAATTTCATATTCAGCAAGGTTCCATTTGACGCCAGGCGCAGATTCATTTTACTGACAGAACGCAGCACCGCGGTCGGACCTTTGCGGTCGCAGCCGGCCATGGGCGACACGCCGCCATCGGCTAAAGGTTCTCCGGCCAGACGACCGTCAGGCGTTGCACCCACATTCGCACCCATCGGCACATGCGCTGACACCGTATAAAATCCGGGTTGATACACGCCGCCGCGCCTGGTTGGATGCTGCGCCACGAGTTCGCTGTAGCGGTCAGCCCATTTTTGTTCAAACTGGTCAACGCGGTCGTCGTCATTGCCATATTTGGGAACTCTGTGGATCAGGCGTTGGCGCAGGGTTTCCTGTCCGTCAAAATTCTTGCGCAGAGTGTCCAGCAATTCTCCGGCCGAAAGCCAGTGCTCCTCAAATAGCGATTGTTTTACCGCAGCCAGGCTGTCAGCCACATTCGCGATCTGTACTCCTTGTACCCCTGAAAAATTGTAACGCGCGCCGCCGGCGGTCACATCCAGGCCGTGTTCGATACAATCAGAGATCACCAGCGACAGGAATGGGGAAGGCAGCATCTCAGCATGAATGCTGTCCACGATATTGCAGCCTTTGACCATCAGAGGCACAAAATAGGCGAGCTGTTTGTCGTAAGCCGTTTCTAATTCCTCAAAACTCGCCATCTGATCTAAGGACGGCGTTTCAAGTCCAATCTGTTGTTCGCTGTGCGGATCTTTTCCACCGAACAGGGTCAATTCCAGAATGCGGGTCAAATTAAACATCGAAGCGTCGCTCCACCCCAGAGCTTTACCAGGGGTGGAGAGTTCAACGCAGCCCACGACCGCGTAATTAATGGCATCTTCAGGGGCAATGCCACGATTGATCTGTCCCGGAATAATCACCTCATCATTGAACACTTGCGGCATACCGCTGCCTTTGCTGATGACTTCCGAAGCGGCCAGTAAAAACTCCTGGGGACTGTTTTTATGGATACGAATCGAAAGATTGGGCTGTGTCAAACCGAGATCCGCCTGGGCGCGCAGACACATATAACTGAGAAAGTTGGCCGCGTCGCTGCCATCCTGTTGCTGCCCGCCCAGGACGATGTTAAATCCAATCGGAAATCCGGCAAAATAACGCGCGCTGGAACTGCTGCGCAATAAAACGATTTCATTAAATTTCAGCCAGAGATGTTCGAGCAAAATCTGCGCTTCGTCGAGCGTCAATTTGCCGCTTTCTACATCCTGTTCAAGATAGGGCAGCATGTATTGATCGAAACGCCCCGGTGAAAAACTGCTGGCGTTCGATTCGATTTGCAGGAGCACAAAGAGAAACCAGATCGCTTGCAGCGCGTCTCGAAAATCACGCGCCGGATGTTCGGAAAGCCATTCGCAGATTTCTGCCATCTGTTCCAATTCCTGCCGGCGCTGCTCACCTTTATGCTCTTCACTTAGACGACGAGCAACATCAGCGTAACGCCGTATAAATTCCTGCGCGGCTTGTAAAGCGATGAATGCAGCGTCATAAAAATGTTGAATACCGGTATCATGAGTTGCTGAGGCGCTAGCCTGTCTGGTTTTTTCTTGCAATCCGCGAATTCCGAGGCGTAACCAGCCTTCTACATCCGGTAGAATGTGCCCCTGAGCATGATCGGTTTGATTCAAACTGAAGGCTTTACCTTTCACTGCCGTCATCACGTCCGCTGGGACGCGGGCCGCCACCGTATCTTCCAGGGTTTTCCCTCGCCAATACGGGAAAATATGTTCTCGCAATTCCGCAATCTGTTCGGAGGTGATCTGAAATCTGTCTTGCGGTCGCGTGGGCAGAACTTCCAATTCCTTATCAATCCAATCCACCGCGCCTTCCGGGGCAATCACGCCCATTCTGGGCTTTAATGAACGATTGCCGACGATCAATTCATCCGCGTCAATCGTAATACTCATTTTGCGCGCAAGGTGTAATAACATCTTTGCGCGGCGAAGAGGCATTGGCTCGCCTTCAGTCTGCTGGTAACTTTCCGTGGTATAACGCGCGCGTTCGAGATCAATTTCCCGCTCATTTCGAATAAGTCGGTCTTTGATCCGCGCAACCCGTTCACAAGGGCAGATTGCCTGTCGGTGTTCCTTTGTAAACGCGCTCTGCGGCTCTTGTCGCAATTGTGCTAAAAGTACTTTGGCATTCACTGTCATATCGGAATTGCCCACGAAACACACGAAAGGACACGGAAAAAAGAAAATAATGGAGGGCTTACGCAATCCCCCCCTCAGTCCCCCCGCTTGCGGGGGGATAAAGGGGGGTGTGCGTAAGTCCTGTAATGAATACTTTAGAACACTACACTGGATTTGAGAATGGAGCAGACACACGTGAAAGAAACCGGGTTTTTCGAAAAAACCCGGTTTCTATACTCGGTTCCTTTACATCCGTTGAATTCTTTCATCCGTTGTAGTGTTTGACAGGAGCCAGATTTTTCTTTTTTCCGTGTCTTTCCGGGTGTTTTGTGGGCCCCTCCCCAACTCTTTCAAGCAATGAGCTGCCGGGCTTGCCAGGCGCAGCCGAGAATCGGGCCATCCGTATCCAGTTCGGTCGCCACGATACGCACGCCGGGACCGACTGATTTGAAGGAATATTTAGGCACAATCTCGCGCGCTGGCTCCAGCAATACGTCGCCGGCTTTGGCAACGCTGCCGCCGATAACGTACAAGTCAATATTCAAAATCATGGCCAGCGAGGCAATCGTGATCCCCAGGGCCTCGCCGGCCCTGGTGATGACTTGCAGCGCCAGTTCATCACCTTGCGCGGCTAACTGCGCGACTAACGCCCCGCTGATTTCATCCTGGTTGACAGAGGGTACGCCGTTATGCTGCACAAGCGCGTTTTGATAATGTCGCGCCAACCAGGGGCCGCTTGTATAGGTCTCCACGCACCCTCTGGAACCGCAGGGACACAGGTTTCCCTGGGGATCAAGCGTGATATGCCCCACTTCCCCGGCAAAATTGTGCAGACCGCGATACACTTGTCCCTCAATAATAATTGCGGCGCCGACGCCCGTGCCCACGACAATATACACCATGCTTTGTTCTCCTTGACCTGCGCCGTAATAAAACTCGCCCAGGGCAGCGGCTTTGGCGTCGTGTTCCAGGTTGACCGGGATCTTCAGGCGATCTTCTAACAACTGTCGTAACGGCGTATGATGCAAGGCCTGGAGATTAGGCGGATCAAGCAGCATTCCGACTTGATGATCGACCGGACCAGGTGAACAGATTCCCATCGCACCCAAACGTTGTCCCCCGGGAATTGTCTGTTCCAATTCCGTCACGCTTTGAGCAATGCGTTCAACTACCATCTGGGGACCGGAGTCACTTTCGGTCAGAATGCGCCGACGCGCAATAATCCGGTTTTCAGGATCGACCAGGCCTGCATCAATCTTGGTTGCACCTAAATCAATACCCACAACCCATTCAGACATGTTTACCTCCCATGTAGATGAAATTTTCATTCGTGCGGACAAAAACCGAGTTTTTTCGGAAAAACTCGGGTTTTTCTGACTGACTCATTCTTCATTGATAATACTGACTCCTAACCGAGCCATTTTCATATCTTCCTGTTCCGGTAAACTGCTGACGCCAACCGCACCAATCACCTGACCTTGATACACAATCGGGACTCCGCCGCCCCAACTGGTATAACGCACATCCCCGAAATTGCTCATCGGGAATCCCTTGTCGCGGGAAGACTGTCCGATTTTTGCAGACTCTTTCCGTTCACGCGCGGCAGTAAAGGCCTTATTGATTGCAATATTGATGGATGGTAAACGACAGCCATCGGTGCGCAGAAAGGCTATCAATTCGCCCTGGGCATCCACGACAGCAACCGCGGCTCCTTTCTGACCTTTTTCCAGTTCTGCCTGAATCGCAGTAATAATTTTGAGTGCATCAGCATGTGAAAGCTGGTAACTCTGGTACATGAATCTTCTCCCATGTAAATGAAATATTCATTCCTGCGTGTAAGAAACCGGGTTTTTTGAAAAAACCCGGTTTCTATGCTTCACTCCTTTGAATGTCGCGCGAGATTATATTTCACGCCCGCGAAACCGGAGTTTCGCGGGGACATCTATCCTTTGACAGAACCTGCCATTAACCCGCGAATAAAGTACCGTCCAAGCAGCACATAGATGAGTGCGGTCGGCAAGGCTGTCACCACTGCGCCAGCCATCACCACATTCCAATCCACCGAAAAAGAACCGGAAAGATTGTTCAGCGCAATGGTTACCGGTTGAGCTGCCGGATTCGGTACCACTGTTACGCCAAATAAAAAATCGTTCCAGATATTTGTAAACTGAAAAATGCCGACAACAACAAAAGATGGAATCGAAAGCGGCAGCATGACATGCGTGAAGATTTTGAATACGCCTGCTCCATCAACCCGGGCGGCTTCTACCATTTCCGTTGGTACGCCCGCAAAGTAATTGCGAAAAATTAAGGTAGTAATTGGCAAACCATACACCACATGCACCAGAATCAAACCCGGAATCGTGCCGTATAATTTCATCGCCTGTAAAAACCGAACCAGCGGGATCAGGATACTTTGATAGGGGATAAAAAAGCCGAAGAGCATCAGGGTAAAGAGAATATCGGAACCGCGAAATTTCCACTTTGAGAAGATATAACCGTTAATCGCTCCGAATAGGGAGGAAATAATGGTCGCCGGAATGACCATCTTCAGGCTGTTCAGCATGTTGGTCTGTAAACGCTGCCAGGCTTCCACAAAACCGCCTCCGGAAAAGGTTTCCGGAAAATGCCACATAGTCGTTAAGCTCACACCCTGAGCTTCTTTGAGGCCATTGACGATCATCACATACACCGGCATCAGATAGAAGAGCAACGCCAGGATCAGAGTGGTTATCATGAGCCAATGCGCGACATGCTCTTTTGAAACACGCGCTGTCTGTACCATAGTTAATCCTCCTTCCGCAGGCTGTGGAGCAGGTAAGGAATCATCACGACGCCCACGAAGACCAGCATGACCACAGAGGCCGCTGCTCCGAGATTATAGCGCGTGGCCTTAAAAGTCATTTCAAACACAAAAATCGCCGGCACGTCCGTCGCAAAACCAGGCCCAACGCCGGACATGGTGAAGACCAGATCAAAAATTTTCAATGACACGTGCAGTAAGATCACGGCCACGCTGATTGTCACCGGTTTGAGCATGGGAATAATTACATGCCAGTAAATTTGCCATTCGCTGGCCCCGTCAATCCGCGCAGCTTCGTGAACAGACTCCGGAATCGCGGCCATGCCTCCCAGATAGGTGGCCATTACAAAGCCTGAAAGCTGCCAGGTGGCTGCAATGGCCACCGGAATCAATGCGGCCGGAATGCCTAATTTGACTTGAAAATCGGCTGCCGCCGGCCAGATGGTTGCCAATGCGCCATTAATATTGAACCAGATGGTCGGATCCGTGATCCAGCCTGGTTTAAGCGCCTCAAATCCCAGGAAAGTGAGCAGTTTATTGACGCCAAAAATATTGAAAAACAGATTAATTCCGGTTTCCGGGTTAAAAATCCACCGCCAGGCCACGCCTGTGACGACAAAGGAGAGGGCGTACGGAAAGAGATAGACATTCCGAAAAATCGCGCTTCCTTTCACATTCCGATCCAGGAAGATTGCCAGAATTAACCCCAGGCAAATCGCCATCGCCATGAATAATACTGTAAAGACAAGGGTATTACGCAAATCGGTTTGAAAGCGCGGCATCGAGAACATATCAACGTAGGTCTGGTAAAATGGCTCGCGGATGCTCAAATCACGTTTAAGTGAGCGCCAGTTAGAAATTGAAAAATAGAAGGTCATGCCGATAAAGAGGTAGACAAAAATCGCGACGGCCACCAATGAAGGCGCAACCAGCAGAATGGCATGGAGGCATTCGGAATGAAACCGGCGTCGAGGCGGAGCCGTTTTTGATACGGCTGCAGCTCGTTCTGATGTGTGAGTTATTACTTCTGCTGCGATAGTTGACATAATTGAATCGCCGTGGAGGGATCTGTCAGGTTTTCAAAACCTGACAGATCGTGTTAAAATCACCTGTTTGTCGTCGTTCTGGCTTCAGCCAGTTCTTCCCGCTGAAGCGGGAACTACGAGCATTGCATCCTTATTTCCCAAAGCCAGAAGACTGCGCGGCCTGCACCAGATTTTGTGAGAAGGCTTTGACGTTGCGATCGACCACAAAGCTTGTAACCGCATCGTTCACAGCCTGCTGAAAATCAGCCGGAGCAGCGGAACCGTGCACCAGGGTCGGCACGAGGATGTCTTTAGCAAAAGAGTCCATCGACCAGTTGTGATAGGCCCCGAATTTTTCGCGGTCGCAATCGGTGCGAGCGCAGATCGAACCTTTCAGCGGATTAAAGGCTTCCTGGGCTTCCTTGCTCCCCAGGACACGCAGCCAGTTTTTGACGTTCTCCGGATTAGGCGCGTTATTGGCTTGCACGAAACCATCCGCGCAGACTATAAAACTGCCCGCGCTTCCGGGATGGCTGACCCAACCGAAATCAACGTTATCTTGCAATTTCGCATTGGCAAATTCACCATAGGCCCAGTCGCCCATCGAATTGAAAACACAAGATCCTTCAATCAGTTTTTTCACGGCCTGATCCCAGGAAAGAGCGGAATGATCGCTATTTTGATAATCTAACATGCGGCCATAGACCTCCATAGCCTTGATCACATCAGGATCGGCAAAAGAAACCGACCCATTCCACAATCCCAGATATTTTTCAGGGCCGACAACGCCTAAGAGGGTATTTTCGAAGAGTTGAGCGGTGGTCCAGATACCTGAATCGCCCATGCACATTGGAGTAATGCCCGCTGCCTGCAATTTTTCGGCAATTTCAAAGAACTCATCAACACTCATTGTCTCGCCAACAGGAATTCCCTGCTCATCCAGAATTTTTTTGTTATACCAGAGGCCATTGCCGCGATGGACGCCAACCGTAATCTGGTACACGTCCTCACCGATTGACATCAGGTCGATCAACGCTTTCGGAGTCACGTCAAACCACCCTTCTTCCTTGTATAAATCGGTCAGCGACACAATGAATTCAGGTTCCACATACTGCCCGATCAGTTCAAATCCCGGATGTACCTGCCAGGTATCAGGAGGAGTTCCACCTGCCAAGCGAGTTTGCAGAACACCACGCGCGGCCGAACCGCCGCCGCCAGCTACTGTGGCATTTACGATTTCAACGCCCGGATAGGCTGCGTTATACGCGCTAAATAAAGACTCAAGCGCCGCTGCCTCGCCGCCTGAGGTCCACCAGGAAAACACTTCCAATTGTCCTGCGGCCTGCGCCTGAACTCCAATGACGCACATTCCAAGAAGCAATACACTCAACAGAACACTGAAACGCTTGAAAAATACCATACAAGCCTCCTTTGATTAGGTGGTCCCATAGTTCGAAGTATCAGCTCGACCAGAGACCCCTGATTAACTGTAAACTGCTGAACCACGCAAAATTGTTTAACTTCTTCAATTTCTCTCATTTGAAGCATAAATATCTTTATTAGAAATAAAAATATCTTGTATTGAAGAAATTTAAACTTTCAAGTGAAAGTAGAATATATGTAAAATATGTCAAGAAAAATTTTTAATTTTTTATGTTGAAAGAATTTTGTCTGATTTACAGGTATTTCTGCACAGCTGCAAATGCGCCTGGGGATGGATATTATGTCATTGTGGAGGCTGATTCACGGTGCAATGAATCACTCTCACAGAGGGATACAGGACTCCTGGCGTTTTGTTTTCCTTCTCGCTGAGCTTATCCACGTCTCCAAGAGTGCGTAACATGGGGTATTTATAAGTATTAACCTTCCTTATTCGTACCCCGGACAAGATCGTCCGGGGTACGGGTCTGTTCAAAGGCACATTAACTCAACTGAATAATGCTGTAATCGCCAGGAGACGGGTGTTGTCCCAAGTACTGTCAAGTTCTCTCAATAGATTATACGGCAGGACCATCAGGGCTTGCGGCAATATTTTCCCTTAATCGTTTAAAAAACCGCTGGCCTTCTTCATAATCCCGCGCTCGGATGACATGTTTCAGGAATTCGAGGCGCGAGGTGACCTTTTCAAGCTGTTCTAGAGAATATCTATTAAACAGAATCTCTGCCAACAGATGATCATCTTCCGATAACAAGCCTTTTGCAATCGCCAGATGCCGTTTAAACGTGGTGCCGGGAACAGTCGTATTATCCATGCAGGCCGCAAATACCAGGGTAGAGGCAAAAGGCAGACTCAGCGAATAGGCGGTCATCTGATCGTGTTTTTTAAAAGAAAACTCAAAGATGTTCAACTCCCGCTGGCGAAAGAAGGCTCTGAAAAATTCTTTGATATTCGGGTCGGATTCGGTGATCAAAATCACATTTTCTTCGCGTAAGTCATTGACATTCGCAAAGGTTGGCCCAAACATCGGGTGTAAGGAGGCATATCTGAAGCCTGCCTGCTGATAGTAACCGGGAACCTCGCCTTTCACGGAAGCGACGTCAACGAGTACACAATGATCCGGCAAATAAGGAACACACGCCTCAAAAGCTTTCACCGTATGCTGAATACTGACAGCATTCAACAGCACCTCCGGGGCAAATTCAGCGAGTTCCGGTAATGCTTGCAATACGTGATTATTCTGAAACCCTGCTGTTTGGTGGGGATTCAGGTCAAAAACAGCAAGAGTATGCTTATCTTTGATCAATTCTCTGGCAAACCACCCTCCCATGTGGCCTGCGCCAATGACTGCTATTTTCATGAGGGACTGACCTCCTTGTAACAACCGAGAAATTTATAAAGGATCGTATTGTTTTTTACCCCATCAAGCACGCGCTTGACGGTTTCATCGACATCATTGCCTTCAAAATCGAGGAAGAAATAATAGTTGCCAGGATCATTGCGATTCGGCATGGATTCAATCCGGGTCAGGTTAATTTTCGTGTCAGCAAAGAGTTTTAAAACCCCATGCAAGCTCCCAGATTGCGTGGCGATTTCATGGGACATGCAAAAAATGATCGAACATTTTGTGCCTGGTTCTTGCTGGGGCCGCCGATCTAAAATCAGAAATCTGGTGACATTGGCTTCGTGATCTTCCACGCCTTCTTTGATGATTTCGAGGTTATAGAGTTCCGCACACAATTTACTGGCTAAGGCCGCGGCCGTATCAGGACGTTCGGCGCTGAGCATTTGGGCCGCGCCGGCCGTATCGTAATAAGGACGGGGTTCAAGATGATTTCTTTGCAGAAAATTCCGGCACTGCGTCAGGGCTTGAGGATGAGAAAACACCACGCGGATATCGCGGTGATCCGTGCCTGGCAGAGCTAATAAGCAATGGTGGATCGGAATTTTGATCTCAGCGATCACAGGTAAATCATAGTGAATCAACAATTCATTGACCTGGGTCACTGAGCCTCCCAGGGAATTTTCAACCGGAACGATGCCGAGATCAAGAGACCCTTGCTTCACACTTTCAAACACATCCGCAAATTCGCGGCAGGGGATATACGCCAATCCGCTGTGATACGCCCGCGCAGCCACTTCGCTGTACGCGCCGTGTTCGCCTTGAAATCCGATCAGCCGATATCCTTGCGCCTGGAGCGATTTACTCGCTTCCATGATCTGGGAAAACATCTGCCCGGCAAATTCGGGCGTTAACAGGCCAAGCGCCTGAGCAGAACTCTTTACCCGGTTGAGCACCTCAGCTTCACGGGACGTATCGGTAATTTCCGATTTAAATTTCCGAATTTTCAAAGCCGTCTCCATGCGCGTTTTCAATAATTTCAGCAATTCAAAATCAATCCGGTCAATTTCAGATCTCAGTTTATACAGTTCCTCCATGTTTTCAGACAGAATATCCGGGACATCATGCGTATAATGTCAAATACTACAACGAATTTGAGAATACAACGGATTTTTTCCTTTCATCCGTTATATTCTCAAATTCGCTGTAGTGCTATGGGACAGAAGTTCTTACTAACAAACCTTGTCGGACTTTGTCGGACAAGTCTGAGATGTCCGACAAAGTCGCTACAGTCAAGGATTCCCGAAGTAGTAAAAACTTCTGTCTCAGAGCAGTAGTGTTCCGACGTATTCAATATCAACAGTATTTCGCATAGATGCCTCGGATATTCCGCGTTCCATAATTGCGTGTTCTTTGTTTTTTTGTTACTCTGGCGATTGATGGCCGGGCGACCCCCTACTTCCTACTCCTTACTCCCTACTCTCTCAACCCATTGCTCCAACAACATCAGGTCGGCAAGCACAATAGCTGTGGCCGCTTCGATCACGACAGGCAGACGCAGGGCAAAACAGGCGTCATGACGGCCTTCAACCACCAGAGAGGTCTGTTCCCCGCTGTGTAAGTTCATGGTTCTCTGGGGTTGACCGATGCTGGATGTCGGTTTTACGGCGACGCGAAAAACAAGCGGATTGCCGTTGGTAATGCCGCCATTCACCCCCCCGGCATGGTTAGTGGCGGTTCTACCGTTCGCGTCCAAAATCGGGTCGTTGCATGCAGAGCCTTTCATCTTTGCAGATGCGAATCCGGTCCCGAATTCGATCCCGCGAATGCCCGGAACCGCAAAGATAATATGGCTGATCAGGGATTCGACCGAATCAAAAAAAGGTTCCCCAAGCCCCACAGGTAAACCAGTGGCCTGACAGACAATAATCGCCCCGATGGAATCCTTTGCTGCAACGGCCTGCTCAACTTTTTCCTCAATCCGCTCACTCCCTCCGGCTTCTACCAGTCCAGCTTCAATCCGAATGTTTTGAATAATTTTTTTAGCGACCACGCCAGCCGCCACCAATCCAAGCGTGATTCTGCCGGAAAAATGCCCGCTGCCGCGATAATCATTGAACCCGCCGAATTTGTGAAAGGCGGTAAAATCCGCATGTCCCGGACGCGGATGGTCCTTAATCATATCATAAGCTGAAGAATCGGTATCTTTATTGTCAAACTCAATCAACAGGGGCGCGCCGGTCGTTTTGTCCTGAAAGACGCCGCTTTTGAGCAATCCCAGATCATCTTCGCGGCGCAGCGTCGTGCCTTTGGCCCCTGGCCTGCGTCGCGCCAGATCCGCGGCAAAATCTTGGGCCGCAAGCGGAATGCCGGCCGGCACGCCGTCAAGTAAGATGCCCACGCTTTTGCCGTGAGATTCGCCAAATATATGTATTCTCAATAATCGTCCGAATGTGTTCATAAAATGTCATACCTCATGTGTCATGCCTTATCTGTATTTCATAGTCGTAATATCTCTTCTCGCTCACAGAACATTCTCAAGCAATTCTTCCAGGTCCTGGTAGTCATAAGGAGGACGTTTTCGGACTGCCAACACATCAATGGTCTTTTCTGATTCGGAAACCATATACACAATACGCCATCGCTCAATCCGATGCCGGACTAACATCCCCTCAAACTCTGGGAGTTCGGAAACATCCAGGACTTTACTTTTTGAAGGATATGGATTGCTGACAAGGCCATCAATGGCATGCTTTACCCGTTGGCGCATAGCGCCGGGAAGTTGTTTGATTTCTTTCCAGGCTTGCGGGATGATATAGACGCTGTAATTGCTCATTCACAGTTCCTCTCGAAGATCTTCCCATCGCAGCCAACCGGCTTTATGTCGGTCGCCTCCGGCGATTCGAAGCGTTTGAATCGCCTCTTTCGCAATGCGAACGTCTTCTAACGTCTCAAGCCATTCGAGCAGCCCTTCCCAATCGTCAATATTAAGAATAGCGAAACGTGTATTATGGGCGGTCACATATTGCACAGATTGGAGTGCTTCTAAACCGGTCATGATATATCCTCCCTCGTTGTTGTGTTGTTATAATATTCCCTCATTGTTTGCGACGCTCTGCAGATCCTCATAAAATTGCGGATAGGATTTTGCCACGCACTCCGCGCCCTCAATGGTCACGCCTTTACGTGAACGCAGCGCCGCAATCGCGCAGGCCATGGCGATCCTATGATCATTATACGCGTGAACGTTTCCCCCGTCAAGTTTTGAGCCGATAATTTCCATTCGGTCAGGATATAAAGCGATGTTCGCTCCTATTTTGCGAAACTCGGTCAGTAGTGCGATTCCGCGGTCGCTTTCTTTGACTTTGAGGCGCTGCGCTCCGTAAATGATTGTTTTCCCTTCACATGCGCAGGCTAAGGCGACAAGTGGCGGGAACAAATCCGGACAATCTACAGCGTCGAACTCAAATCCGATCAGCGGACGCTGACGGACAGTCACCTGCGATTGTTCCATTGTTACATCTGCGCCGCAGCGAACGAGCGCATCCAGGATGGCGCGATCAGCCTGAAACGAATCGAGTTTGAGATTCATCACGTGCACGCTCCCGGCAATCGCGCCGGCCACCAGCAGAAACGCGGCCCCTGACCAGTCGCCTTCAACCGAATAGGAGAGCGGTTGATACGCTTGCGGCCCATGAATCATAAAATGGTCAAACCGCTCATGTTCAATCTGAATCCCGAATTGCTCAAGTAAATGCAGAGTCATAGCGATGTAGGGGGTACTTTTCAAGTTTTTCACTGTTATTTCTGATGTTCCCTGACACAGCGGCAAAGCCATCAATAACCCTGTCAGAAATTGAGAGGTCACGGAAGCGTCAACAATGGTCTTTCCCGCTTTTAATGGGCCTGTAACCGTGATCGGCTCGAAGCCGGCATTGGTCTGGCAGACAACTCCAAGCTCTCGTAAGGGCTGCGCAATCATATCGAGCGGCCGTGAAATCAGCGAACCGCGACCGGTTAACGTGATCGTCTCAGGGCGCAGCGCGGCGATTGAGGGAAACATGCGCATACACAAGCCGGATTCACCGCAGTCTAAAATCGGTTCAGATTTCTGTTCGCCCGGCATAAAGCGGATCGCATCCGGGCGCATATCAAGCTGTGCTCCTAAGGCAGTCACAATGCCAAGCGCAGCTTTGGCGTCATCACACCAGGAAGGATGTACAATTTCACAGGTTTTCCCTGTTAAATAGGCGGCCGCCGCCGCCCGCAGCATATCGCTTTTGGAAGCCGGGGCTGCCACAGTTCTGCTAATCTGCGATGGTGCAATAAATTTTTTCATAGAATGAATATATTTCCAATTTTTCACCTGTTCTTACTTTTCCAAGGTGGCCTGAAACAAAAAAGCCCACTCTATATCTCTTAGAGTGGGCTTTGGAAGAGGCGGCAAAGAGAGGTTTAAGTTATCCTCCCTGCCAGGAGTACAGCACCGTCCTACCCCCGGCGTTATACCAAAAATAATAAAAATACATGCCTGCCGGAGCAATTATCATCGTCGGGTGAATGGGAAGAACGAATGCACTCATCTGACTATCTCGTGTTTTGCGAACGCCTCTTTGAATTCTCGAAACAATGCACAAGTAAAAACATGACTGATTATTGCCTCATGAATGTCATCACACTATCCATAGAAAAACGCTGAGGATCTTGTCAACAAAAAAGTTGCTCTCCCTGGAAAAATCCCACAGCACGGAGGATATTCCTTTTACCGGGGAAGAATTAAAAAGTATGACACTGTTCACCCATGTTTTTCAGATCTGGCAGTCTGAAATAATATAGGAGAAGAGTACACCTTAATTGCGGCAGAGCCAGGAACGGATGACGCGATGAAAGCTATTATCATTCCTGAAGAGAAATACCCATCATGCAGCAAACTATTCGCGAGTTGTGAGCGAAAATAGCCGTATTACAGGATTCAGGAATTTTTAAAGAAATTAGCGTTCGCCACCGCCACTCTTTCGACAGGTTGATTATTGCCCAGGTATCTGTCGAAAATATGAGACTGATGAGCCGCGATCGGAATTTTAAGATGTATGACGTGTCTTTGATATAACACGCTTGACAAGAATATCCTGGTTCAACAAGACGCTACCGCAGAGAGCATTACGACCGACCAACCGGAATGGGAAAAGATATGGCATGAGGCGTTAGCCCGCCGACCCTGAACCAATACCCCGGTTTTACCACTATCGGAACGTCATAACCATGATGATGATGTCCCCTCGTTACACGGGTCTTCCATGCCTGCTTGGTGGTCCCAGTATGCGCTATACAACAACTTTTAATTGATTTTCTTTAATTGCGGTCGTGAGGGCAGGGACTATTTCAAACAGATCCCCGATAATACCATAACTGGCAACTTTAAAGATCGGGGCATCAGGATCGTTATTGATCGCAATAATAATGTCACTGGAATTCATCCCGGCTAAATGTTGAAGTGAACCTGAGATACCACACGCAATATAAAGCCTGGGACGAACGGTTTTACCAGTTTGCCCGACTTGCTCACTATGTGGTCTCCAACCGGCATCAACAGCCGCGCGGCTTGCGCCAACAGCCCCTCCTAAAACGTGGGCTAATTCCTCAAGAATTTTAAAGTGTTTAGCGTCTTTCATGCCGCGTCCACCTGCGACAATCACATCAGCATCATCAATTCTTCTTCCAACCTGTTTGCAATCTTGCACCCATCCTAAGAATTTCGTTCTGACATGCGATAAATCAAGTGGAATATTGAGTTGTTCTACTTTGGCGATATGGGAGGGATCAATTTTAGGCAGAGGAAACACTTTTGGCCTGACAGTCACCATTTGCGGCATCGTTTTACACAAAATCGTTGCCATGAGAGTACCGCCAAATGTCGGGCGTGTCGCAGCTAAAAGTCCATTCTCATTAATCTCTAAACCTGTACAATCCGCGGACAAGCCAGTATTCAGGCGTGCAGCAACTCTTGGCGCAAGGTCTCTGCCGGTTGTTGTTGCTCCAACAAGGACGATAGAGGGCTTTTTCTTGTTGACAACCTCACAGACAACGTCTGTATATAATTCCGTAGAATAATCCTTGAGATGCTCATCTTGAACCAGATAGATAATATCTGCTCCTGCTGTTGAGATATTCTTTATTAAAGTGGAAATATTGCCAGATCCGGTAGTAAGTAATACGCTGACTTTTTCACCACTGTGTTGATTTATAAGCTGTTTGCTAACTCCAATTAATTCCAGGGTAACGTCTGCGAGTGTATGCTTATCCATTACATCAGCGAGAACGCAAACACCTGTATATAAACGATCTTCTGGCATGGGGACTCCCTTCGCTATGCAAGAATATTTGCTGTTTTAAACTTCTCTAACAAGATATTTACTGCAACCTGCGAATCTGTCGCTTGAATAAGTTCATCGCGTACCCTCGCTTCAGGGGTAAAGACTTTTGCTACACGGGTTGGAGAGCCTTTTAAACCAACTTCTGAAGGTTCAAATCCTAAATCTACTAAACTAATTTTAGGTATACAGATGTTCTTTGCTTTGAGGCTTTGAATAAGAAGAGGAGTTCTTGATTCATAATCACACTTCAACATACAAAGCAAACCTGGAAATCGCATTTCTATGCGCTGTATCCCTTCTTCAATTTCCCGTTTAACAACGATAGAACCTTCTGCAATAGATTCGATTTCTTTTACATAGGTCAACTGAGGCAAATCAAGATGTTCCGCAATTTCTGGGCCTGTTTGTGCCGTATTTGCATCAATTGCAAATTGCCCACAGATAATAAGATCAAAATCCTTGATTTTTTCTTGAATTGCTTTTGCCAATGTTCGGCTGGTTGATAGTGTATCAGCCCCGGCGAACTTGCTATCAGTCAATAATATAGCTTCATCAACCCCCAGAGCAATCGCTCCTCTCAACACATCTTCTGCCTGAGGGGGTCCCATTGACAAAACAGTAATTGTACTATCAGGTTTGTGATCTTTAATTCTTAACGCGGTCTCAATGGCATATTCATCTAAGGGATTTAAAATACTACTAATACCCTCTCTGATCATTGTGTTGTCTTCAGTCCATTTAATCTCAATAATCTCAGGAACCTGTTTTACGCATACTATAATTTTCATACCTATTGTCAATCCTGCTAAAAAAGGACAAAATATTATGAATTACTTTGGAGTGGTTGAGGGATTGATTGATGAGATAGAGATTCCTCATAAGTTAAGCGTTCTCTTGTAACATAAAAATCTCCCTGGTGATATAACACTTCCGCAGGCATTATCTTACTATGATATAATTGAGGACTCATTGTATATCCATAAGCACCTGTATTAAAAAATGCAATAATATCACCGGGTTGTGGGTCGGCAAGAGCAATCTCTCGACATAAAACATCAGATGGTTGACAAAGGGAACCAACAATTCTGTATATCCCTGTCTTTGGCTCTGACAATTTGGATACAAGACTACAGGGATGTTGCATAGCCCACGGCATCGCTGGTCTTGCAAAATTATTTATGCCAGAATCAGTAATAACAAATGTGATTCCCTTGCTATGTTTTATATCTAAAACCTCAGTCAAAAAAATACCACTTTCAGCTACTAAATAACGCCCAAGTTCTATGTAAAAGATAGGTCTATTAACAGGAAAAATTTCATGAAGTGCCTCAATAATTCTTGCTCCTAACATCTTAATATCAAGAGGCAGATCTATCAAATCATAAGGAACTCCAAAACCACCACCAAAGTTAATACATTGTAGTTTGAATCCCACGTCTGTTGCTATTCTTTTCGACATATTAGCAACCATTAAAAAATGGTCAACTAACGTCTCTTGATCAAGAATCTGACTACCACCATAAGCGTGAGTTCCTATGAAGGAAGTATACATTTTTTTAGTTTTCGTTAATATATTAGTTATACATTCTTCAGGAATACCAAATTGGCTTGGAACCCCTCCCATTTGTTCATGAGCAGATTTAAGCCTGGAAAAAGGGGTTATCCTTATCATTGCTGAAACACTGACATGCTTTTTCGTTGAAATTTCTTCGATTAACTCTATTTCTCGTTCAGATTCAAGATAGATCGTCCTAACTCCAGCAGTTATGTATTTTTCAATCTCCTCATATCGTTTTCCTTGACCTGAAACTGCAATAACTTGTATAGGGAAACCAACTTTTCGTGCCATGTCAAATTCTCCCATAGATGCTATTGCTGCGCCTAAGCCTAATTTAGCTATTAATGAGCAGATTGCCATATTGGGATTTGACTTGATAGAATACAAGACTATAAATTCTGGAAATTCTCTTTTAATCTGGTTAATCCTATCTACTATTACGTTTGTATTATATAAATAGAGAGGAGTACCATATTGTTTTACCAGTGACGATACAGTTTTTCCCCCAATCAATAAGCTCTCTCCATCACTTTCCCAGTTAAAAAGGTTCATATTTTACCTACTTGCTTAGTGAAAATCGAGAAATAAGGAATGGTTTTATATCCATCGTTTTTGTTTCACCGTAAACAATCAATTCCGCTATAAGTTTACCAGCGATAGGAGCATCCATCACACCATAACCAGACCAACCACAGCAATTAAAAAAACCTTCTATTTCAGGTAATGCTCCTAATATTGGCATTTGGTCTGGTGTTAAATCTCTAATGCCCGCCCATCCATGTTCGACTTTAATTTTTCCAAAACCAGGAGTCCTAAATGATAGAAATCCATTAGCAGCCTCTTCATGGTCTGGTGGAATAAAATTACTCAAGCTATCTAACTCCCAAGAAACTTCATCAACCGGACCAACTCCGATTAGAACCTGATTATTTTCTGGTCGCATATACCATTCTGTCATAATATCTTCTATAATTGGCATTTTGCTTATATCGGCCTTCACCGTGGTAAACCAAATTGAACGTAAGACTTTACGTATAGGTATCTTCAATCCAACCCAATTCCCAACTTTGTCAGACAATGCTCCAGTAGCATTAACAATAGTTCGAGTTGGACAAGGGCCTGCGGTAGTCTCCACCGCAGCAACTCGATTTCTATCCATTTTTATTCCTGTTGCTTTTACACCTGGACTCAAAATAACTCCATGCCGTTTTGCATATTTTTTATATCCTTCAACAGCTCCAGCCGCATTTATATAACCATCTTCAGAACAATACATTGCGGTAATAATATCGTCTACTTTGAGAAATGGTGCTATCTTAAGTAATTGGGAATGATCAAGGATTTCAGCAGGAATATTGAGTTCATTCTGTAATTTTACTTGATTCCTAATTTGATTAGCACTTTCTTCAGTTGTTCCGATTAAAACACTACCGCATTTGAGTAAATTTACATCAGCATCATACTTCTGTTTAAAGTTCAAATATTCTGGAAAAGAAGCACGAGTTAGAAGGGTTTTTTCTTTTTCACCGGTGTGGACCTGAAACATGATCATTGCAGCAGAACGATCTGTTGAGCCGCGACCAAATTCTTTCTCCATCTCCACCAAAACTATATCTTTTATCCCTTCCTCGATGAGATGACATGCAATACTAAGTCCCTGGATACCCCCACCAATAATAACAACATCTGCGATAGGTTCCATAAGTCTGCCTCCTTTTTTACCCTACAACGACATTTGCTTGGTAGCAATGTAAAAGGAACAACGCAACTTTTAACAAGCTAAATATCATTGTAGGGATACGAAAATCTCACCTCAACTCAACTTAATTCACTTTGTTCGTCGGTGAACCTGTTAGAAAATTCTTCATATTACCAACAAATATGCCCTGTTTAAGATCTGCTGCTTCTTTCGTAAGATAACCGATAGGTGGATAAACTATGCAGTTACTATATGGCTTCACTTTATCTAATTGTTCTGAGGTCATTTCATCAGGATGATCTAATATGAAGGTTATATTACCTTGTTTTAGCCTCACAACGAGGGCATCAAGATCAATCAGTTCCATAGGGCTCAAATTGATAACAATAGCGTCCTTTTTTATCATTTCAATACGCTCTTTATTGAGAAAATTCTCGGTATCAGGCGTAAAGGCGAGATTAATACTGATGAAATCTGAACTTTGAAGCAATGTAGTTACATTCTGAAATTGGATACCCATTTTTTCGTAATTATTCTTCCTGCGGCGTGACCAATATTGTACGTTGGCTCCAAACCCTTTTGCGATTTCAGCAGTTCTACTTCCTATATTTCCTAATCCAATGACACCAAAATTCTTCCCTTTAATTTCTGAACCAATAAAATCGTCTGAATAATCACCTTCTTTTGCCTGCCTCTTAGCCTTTTCGATATCCCTAATACACTCAAGAATTAAACTAAAGGCAAATTCAGAAACTGCTTCAGTTGCATAATCAGCAATATTACATACGGTAATATTTTTACTTGCTGCATAGGAAGTGTCGATGCCACCATACCCGGTACCAAGCATCCCAATATATTTGAGTTTTGGGGCTTTATTAATAATTTCTTTACCTACTTTCGCTCCAAGCCTAACCAATAAACAATCAGCATCCTTTAAATGGGTATCAAGAGCAGGATCATCAGGAAGTACCATAACTTTCTCTTCACATAATGTATCCATTTGTTCCCAATATTTTGACTGGAGTTCATTTCCTGTATATTTAAGTAACAAAATCTTTTTGAATTTCATAACTTCCTCCCCTGAAAATAGAATTTTCATGCACTGTGGTGCATTTGCCAGAACACATGAATAACTCCATAAATCAGTTTTTATTCAGCACGTTACAACAACATTGACATCTACCAAAAACAGCATAAACTCTTTCATTCCCATAGTTGGCTCAACTTCCAGAAATAAAGAAAATTAAAAAAATCACCTCCCAATAATCTTAAACAAATAAAATAAACCTTATAGATATACAAAATCATTAAATGATTCTCTTTCTATAAATATTTATGAATGTACTGCCTGAATTGGTCAAATAAAAAGGTAAAGGTTCACTTATGACTACATCTATCCCTAAATTACAATACTCTGACGCAAAATGCGCACCTGTTTCGGCAAACATTGCTATCCTTGTTTGATTCATTTGAGCAACCTTAAGAATTTCATCTAAAGTGTCAGTAGCAAGAGCCATTCCTGTAACAATAGCTAAGTCAGCATCAACAAGCATCTTAAGCGTTTCACTTCCATATTTGATTTTAACCCCAAACAAATTCTGCCCCACTATCCCTCTATAAAAGTCAACAGCCTTAACTTTTATATTATCATGACGTGAAAGTACAGAAAGAAAATCTCCTACGACCCCTACATTTACTACAATAAATTTATTACCGTGTTTAGGGGTGAGTCCTTCTAAAACTGAAAGAGCTTCCTGACAAACAATTTCTGCCCGCTGATTTGCTTTATCAATATTTGAGCCTTCAATATGATATTGCTTATCTGGAGATTCCAACAAGTGCGCGTAAACAGCATCAAGTCCAGCAATTGCCAGACATCGTGATTTTATCGGAATATCCATGACATTTTCACATAGTAATTTCTCATTCAGACCAGGTTCTTCCAGTGAAGGATCATAATAACTACACCCTTGTTCAGTAGTTTGTATCACTATATAACTAAGATGCAAAGGAGTCGAATTCTTAGTAAGTTTTAAGGCATAACGAACATTCCAAATACCTCTAATAATACATACCTCATCAGCAAGCTCTTGAAGTCGACTTTCGGCTTTTTGTTTAAGTAATTCCAATATATTGGCAGTATTTACTATATGATTATTCATAATTCCGTAAGAAAACCTCTTATCAATTCTTCTTTAACATTCAAGCTTCAATATTATATCCGACATCTTGCACAAACAGTTTTGGCAATGAAAATTGTGCTACTTATCTATATCTGGATTAGAGCCTATCCCAATAACTCCATTTTAATTAGACAATAGAACCTTTTAGGGGTTATTCAAATAGACTCTTAGAATGAATCAAGCCTTAAAAGACGAATAACACTCACCCACCCCATCTGCGGCTCACAATGCGGTCTGCAACCGATTTCTGATCCGGATCATGAATATCAACGATACAACAGTAATGAATATCTTCCCCGATGGGTTTCTCAGACTGCCATTCGACGCGCATCCCTAATTTTTCAACCAGATGGCGACCAAATGGCGTCACCGACACAGTGATAATACGACGCGGATTGAACAACAGTTTTTGCACCCAACGAATCAGCAGGTATGCGCCGGCAATATTATTCCGATCAGTCACCATTACCGTATCCACATAATAATCTGTCGGCTGAGATTTCGCATAATCATCAAATCTTACCTCTTCAGTCCGGATCTGCGTATAATTCCGTTTCTGACTGAGAATATCATCAACAAACTCAGACACAACCGGCCACACCGATGCAAACCCGCAAATCTCACCGCTGACTCTTTTTTTGAGTACCACAAACGTTTTTTGATTACGAACATAGATGCCCATCATTTTTTCACTGCTGCTTGCCACCCCCTCGACAAATTCGCCGCCTTCCAATTGACACACCCTGGGCATTTCCTCCGGCGTCGCCACTGCGACAATCATTTGTTCTTTGGTCCGTTCCACAAATTCCATTTGTTGGGCAAATTCGATATAAGGATGGGCAGAAGGAATTACGCTGAATGGTTTGAGAATCTGATTAGCAACCTCCCAATTTTCTTTATTGAAATGCTGTACAGCCACGTCAATGGCAGCCTCAACTTCCGCCTGAAGTTCGGATTCTGAACGGGGGGGTGAAGCGTATGTCATAAATTCATCGGTGAGACATCGCCAACACTGTTCTTCCAATTCAGGTTGAGTTTTTAAGAGTCTCTGCAACCATTTGCGTACCAGGGGCAACATAGAGAAACATCCATCCTTTTCACGCAATAACGAAAGCGTCACCAGCCGTTGCAAGGCTTCATCACATTCTGCCTGATTTTCAAAATCGGCGGCAATACCAATCGTTTTGCGGGAGACATCTTGCGAAAAAAGGCTTGTCGCTAGCAAGATGGTATATGCTGCTTTCCCTTCTAAGCGTTCCAGGATTTTTCCTAACAGGTCTTCGGCAATTTCTGTCCCGGTTTCATCAAGTTGCGTCAGCACATCATCATACGCCACACCATCAAGCATCTGTCCTAATGCAAATTGGATGGCCAATGGGATACGACTTGTAGCATAGACCAGTTTTTGAATTTGAGGATGCGACAAACTTAGTCCAAGCCGGTCACATTCGCTGGTGGCAAAATCGTCAGCATCCGAAATCGAAAGGCCTTCAAGCGGAAAATCTTTGCCATGTACAAGCATTTGCCGGGTTGTGACTAGCACTTTTGTCAGTTTTGGTAAATTTTCAATAAATTCCAGGATATTAATATCAACACTCTCCTCCAAGTTGTCCACAATGAGTAAAGTCCGGTGTGTGGACAGGAGTTCTCGAATCGCCTCACGTTGTTTGAGCAGATCCAGTCTTAAAATATCGTTCCGGTGAAATGTGAGCGCAATCGCTGCCAACAGATCTCGTAGTGTCCGGAACTCTCTAACTACCGCAGCCTGCGCAAAAGACGCCACCTGGCTCGTTCCAACAGAAACCCAAACAATCACCTCGAAACCGGGATCATTGGACTGCAAATGCATTCTCTGGGCATAGGAATTGCCTACTTCAACCGCTAACGACGATTTGCCAGTTCCGCCGATCCCGCGCAGCGCGATGACAGATATTGGCGATTGAGGATGAAGCAGCTCGTATAATTGAGCTTTCTCCTGTTGGCGTCCGATGAATTCTTCGAATACAGGCAGCGGCAAATTATTCAATGGTTCGCTTCCTGGTTGAAACTGAGATGTCACTATAGGGTCATTTTTCGTCATCTTCCGTGTTCTCCTTTCGGATGAATTTTATTCTGTATGTTCTGTATGTAGTGTTTCCCCAAACTCTGTATAGGCTAAGATCCGTTGTCCTTCTAACCTGATGATTTCAGGCAAGAGCTGTTTGTAGATAGAACACTTCGGAGATTTCAGATCGTATCTCCCGGTTGTGTGATACGTTTCAAGAGGACATCCCCCGGCGCACCAATAGCACCATTCACACTCAGAACATTCTGCGCGTTCATCTACTGAGAGGTTTTGGAGACCAAACGTATCCTGCCGGATTGTGCCAAGCGGATCGGGATCCCAAACCGTCGTCACCTTATTTTCGATATCCATCTGACATTTTGCAATGCGTCCCTTCTGATCAATTACGATATAATTTTTTCCAACGCCACAGGGATATTGATGCGGGACAAAAAGATTGGTATGATCGAGCAAGCATCCTAATAATGAACGTTCCGGTAATTGTCTGGCGATAGTGTGATAGGCGTTCAACATGCCGGCAACCATTACTTGCTCTTGCCAATCGAGATGTGTCTCACATCCGGCATGGGAATGTTCGCGACAGAAATTCAAATGGAACCGGAGCTTACGTTCAAGAATCCATTCGAGCAGCGGACTTAAAGACGAAACGTTGGTGTCAGTGATGGTGACTGATATTTGCGGCGACAGCCCCATTACAATTGCTCGTTCGATCCCTGCCATAATAGCATCTAATGATGGCTGCCCATTCGTAAACGGACGTTGTGTATTGTGAGCAGACGTGAGCGCATCCAGAGAAACCATCAGGGCGATATTGTGTTGCAACAAGTTTTCGATAATATTTTCCGTTAAGCTGGTTCCGTTCGACAGTATTACTGCCTGTAAGTCTAAATCATATTGCGCCGTAATAGTTTGCGCATATTCGTATAATTGCAACACTATAGGCATCACTAAGGTCGGTTCACCCCCGGCAAATTTCAACTTTATACGGTGGAATTTATGGGCGATGGCTGAGCGACATACCGCATCAATCGCCGTCCTGCCAATTTCAGGTGACATCACTTCGCCGGTTTTGTTCAGATAGCAGTATGAACATCGTAGGTTACACTCATTAATAACGTGTAACCAGGCGACAAGTTCTTCTTCCTGTTTGGAAGCCAAAACAGGTCTTCCACTTGTTAAGATGCCCGCCTTTATAAGTGTCAAAACCTCCTTTTCACACTCAAGCGATTTTACAAAATCTACATTGCGGGGTTGGGAAAACAAACGTATCAAATCGTCTGCTGAGGAATTAACCACAACAAACTTAGATATGGATGGGACAAAAACGACTTTAAATTCATTGGAAAGAGTTATCCGTTTTATATCATAAGGAACGCAAAGAGTTTTGTAAAAATATCCATCAGGAAAAGAAATCGAATCATAAATCAAAGGGACAACGCACGCACAATCACATTGATCAGCTAATACTGAATGTTCTATTTCAAATGAATATAAGACTTTGGGTTCAGATTTGTTTTTAAGGTGTTGGTAATCCATTTCAGACCTTCTCACTTTTTCGCCATCGGTTGAAGTAATCTAACACTAGATCAAAAGTAGGATTTTCTTGAGTTTTGAAAATATTCCAAAGATGTTCTCCAATATCACGAGTGACTTCCTTTTTAACTTCGTTCAAGAGGAAATCGTTCGCTTCCTCTAAATAAGGTGTTGATTCAAAAGAACTATCAACCATCCGTTCGAATGCTTTTTGGAGAAGATACTTTGGTAGCGATGTGTCACGTCTCTGTTGACCTAACACAAGAAGTGCGAGATAAAGATATGTTCCTCCATGAGGGTGTCCATCCGGCGCTTGCCATCGTTCATCGAATTCGTTGATTAATTTTGCAAATTCTCTATAGCGATTATATTGACGTTTTTTTACTGCGATACGAATTAAATCTCGCAGAGAAGCAAGTTCGTAGAGTACATCACAAATCTCTTTACTGACGCGATAGCTTTGCTTCAATAAATGTTCTGTCTTATCGAAATCGCCTCGTTTTGCATGTACTCTTGCAAGCCGGTTCAAAGTCTGTGCTTTCACCTCTTTCGTTCCTTGTTCAAGTGATAATTGGAGATACTCCTCTGCTTTATCGAGTTTATCTAATCTGAAATAGGTTATCCCGACCCAGGAGTAAATACGTGCGAGAAATTCAATATCCTGAGCAGATTGAAATATCGGGAGTGCTTTATTGAAATGTTCTAAAGCCTTATCAGGCTCATGCATGTGGTAATAGATATTGCCAATCGTAGAATGAGATGCCCCAATACCACGAAGATTGTTACTCCGTTCCCAAATTTCTAACGCTCGAAAACATAAATTTATGCCTTCACGGTGATTTATATAGGAATGGGCAAAACCAAGATTATTGAGAATACTTGCTTGCAAGGAAAGATCGTTCAATTCCTGGCTAATTCTGAGGGCTTTTCGGTAGTGAAAACATGCCTCTTTCCAGTACGAAACTAAGCGATATGCCCAACCAAGCGCATTCTCTGCCATCGCTTTTAACCGAAGATCAGTTTGTTGATCTGAGAGATCAACTGCTCGTTTAAAGCTCTTTATCGCTTCCGGCATATTACCTAATCGTACGAACACATTCCCCCTCAATCTCTGGAGTTCAATACTTTTTGAGATGTCCTCCATATAAACATTTACAAGTCTTTCAATTTTTTCTTTAGCATCGTCACTCTTACCGGAATCTATTTGATGTTGTACGACTCTTCTGCCAACTTCATAGAGAGCATCACCTGTAGAGAATTTGGCCTCCTGTTTCAAATACGGAAGTATCGTCTCTACGATGGTATCCCGTTCATGGAATCTGTATTTTTGAGTAGCCTCATCAAATAATTCCATGAACAATTTTGCCCCATCCTCGGCATTGGCATAAAGGTCATGATGCAAATATTCCCGAATCGCATTCCAGTATTCATGTTCCAACTCTTCTTTTTCAAGAGTATGCTGCACTTCCACAGCAACATCATTTTGTCTTTTAGCTATCTCAATCGCTTGTTGAATGTTGTTTATATTGTTTCTTAACGTTTTGATTTGATCTCGAAAATATTCTGCTGTGATCGTACTAAGATCTCGACGGAGCGAAAAATTTTTGTCAACCTCATCATAGACGTATTCCCGAATTAACCGGGCAAATTCGTCGTGCAATGAGATATGGAGGTCTTTGCGTATCAACCCGGAAGGATATGCCTTAATATGAGCTAAAGGATGGATTCTGACAATTAATTGATGCGCTTCTTCCCTGTTTATTCTCAGCAGTTTCGCGGCAAGATCATCGTTGACCCAATTGACATGGGCCATAATAAGTTTTAATTGTTCTTCATCGCCTCCGAAATTCGCATAATAACGTACAATATCTTGTTCGAAATCCTGGTGAATTTGATTTTTGGCTTCCTCCGGAAGCGCATTAAAATTGGTCAAATCCTTTCGATTCATCCATTGTTCCGAGTTTGTCCTGGCAATCCGTTCTACAGCCAAATTCATGAGAATGGGTTTTCCACCAGAAAGTAGGATAATTTGTTCCTTCACTTTATCTGAAAAATCTATCTGGCGATAAGCTAATTCTGCCGCAACATAATTTTGCGCATCTATCGTTTCAAAAGGGTTCAGGGATAATAAATGTGTTGTATCAGTATCAGAATTTTTTGTTATGGCCTCATAAAACGCTTTCGAATCCCTCCCCGCAATAAGAAATAGAGTGTTTTTCATAGACACGACAAGATTATTGAGGTATTCCCATATTGTTGTGTTTATTGCTGACTCCAAAGTATCAAATGACATTACGACTCGCGTATTTTGGCTGAACTTGTTATACTCTTCAATGAATACTGTGTTCAGTTGCTCTAACTCTCTTTCAATGGTACTATAACTTACCTTGGCGTTTTGCATTCGAGTGATGTCTAATGATACTTTCTGGTAGTTATCAAAGTGAGATCTTCCTATTGTTTGAATGATGGCAAATTCGATTCTATTGGCTGCTTTTAGACGAGGTTCACGGAGATCTATTATGGGTAGAGCCAGAAGATGTGGTTTTGAGGTATATCGCTGAATGACCTCTTGAAGCAAACGGGTTTTCCCAATACCGCCTTCTCCATCAATAACAACAACAACATTCCCTCCCCACTTTTGTACCTGTTCGGCAATCAGATCAATTTCGTATTGACGACCAACAAAGGCTATAGATTTTGGCATTATTTCTCAAGCTCCCTCTCAATGCGTGCTACATCTGTTCTTCAATATTCTTGATCATATTTTCAATGGTGTTATTCAATTCGGACAAGGGATTAAAATTTCTCTTCCACTGCTCTCCCTGGAGTGCGAAATTAAGCATAAATGTCAAATCTTCATCTTCCGCTAAATCAACTATTAATGACCTGAAACGCTGAATTGTTTTCTCAGGATTTGTTAAATCGGGACTGACTTTCGAGATATGTTCTTTAATATTTTGAGAGGTGAGCAATGTCCGCAACTCATGCTTTTTGGATTGGTCAAAGGCTGCCAATTGCGCCATTTGATATAACCATTCAATAAAAGCTATTGCCGGGTCAATTTGACAAGGAGCAGTATAAAGATCTTTTTTATACATCGTGACAGCCGTTTCACATAAATCTTTAAATCGTTCCGGTTCGTTTTGTCGTAATCGAACGACAAGTAAATTGCGAGCTATCGAGTCCCGATAATAGTCTCTTTCATATTTTACCATATAGAGAGACCCCATCATTTTAATGAGGTTCCATGGAGAAAGAGACCATGTTAATTTCCCTTGCTCTTTCAAATCCCTGATAATTTCTGTATTGAAGCGTCTAAAAGGCACTAAGGTTTCTACTGCACCAAGAAGTTCAGAACACTTATGGGTTTCTCCAGTTTTACGGATTGTTTCGCGTATCTCTTCGATAGTTCTTTTAATATAAGCCTGATAAAAAATCTCTATATTGGCCTGATAAAACCTATCTGGGGCAGGTGTAAAACGTGTTTCAATAACTTTTGTCAGCAGGGCGCTTAAATATCCCGGATGCCCTCCGGTATGATACATCATTTGGGCAGTATGTTGATCTATGTCCGGCGCATTAGGAGAAAGTCCCAAATTTTGTACTTCATTTTCAACTGCTCCCTGAACAGCATGCCACCCAAAGGGTTCAAGAGTTTCATTCGCAATTGTTAAATTACCGGCCTCTCTCTTGACCATCGTCGTAATATAGCGACCTGCGAAAATAAATTTCAATCTTTTTTGCTGTAACAATCCGGTTCGGCCTAATTGTTCAAATAATTCAGGAATAAACGTGCCTAATAGCCAGGTTGCGACTTTTGTCGCCTTTGAACTGCTTGGATCTGGCTCTATACAGCGTTCAAGGTTATCAAGTATGATTGTAAAGCCATTCTTTTTTTCATACTCACCGCTTTTGGAAGATGCATTGATGAGTTTTATAACAAACTGATTAATCGCATCATCATCTGAGAGATTTTCTTTCAATGTTTCTGTAGTTGGCGAAATTTGGGCATACAACGATTTTAGAATGCTATAATATGAATCGTCTGCCAATACTTTATGAGAAAAACATTTCCAATCAACAAAATCACTTGTTTCATACGCATTGATTAATGCTTTAAGGAGTTTTGTTTTGCCGAATTCACCAGGAGCGTCAATTACCAAAAATGGAGCAACCGCAGTGGGATCACTGAATTGTTTGAGTTCACGCAGGCGGTTTGTAAAACGAAGGTCAACGATTTTCTTTTCATGTTCTGTTGCTTCCTTTTCAGTAACCGCTGATTCGTCATCTATTGACGCCGTTTCGATTTTTGCTCCTAACTCCGCAATTTTATCTTCAAGGGACTTTATACGATTTTTGTGGTTTCTATAATCGCGAATAAAATCAACCGGTCTATTAGAATCGGTATAGGCCCCCCATTTTGCTTCAAGCTCCTCATCAAGTTCTTTTGCTTGCTGCAACTGACGTTGTTTGGATTTAAGTCCTCTTTTTAGTGCTTCTAATTCTTCTGCTGTCATAATTTCTACTCCTCATACCACTAACTTCTTTCTAAGTCTTCAATTTTCTTCTGAATACTTTGGATAAATTCTTGATGATTTCTATAATCGCGAATCAATTCAACCGGTCTATTTGAATCTGTAAAAGAGGCCACTTTTTCTTCCAGTATTTCAAGAATATCCTGGGCAGCTTTAAGTTGACGCTTTAATGCTACCAATTCTTTCTTTACATTGGGTGATATCTCTGTCTTTTTAGAGTCTTGGTCAGTTTCTTCAGGATCAGGAGGAACATTATGGGAATAGGTTCTCAGGAATAATACCGGGCGAAACCCTTCTTCAGCAGACAACATTCTACACGCATCAGAGACAGCGGTTTCAACAGTTCTGCCAGCGTTCAAAGATTTATAGAAACGTCCAGTAAACTTTCCTGTTTCTTCAGCATTTACAGAAAACTGCATAGCGACTACTGCCGGGATTCCAGCACGAACAAGCGCAGGGGCAACATTATTGAATAGAGAATTCAAGATAGAGTTATGCTTTATGGTGGCTGTCTGACATGCACTCAGCAGGAACAGCTTTGTTTTTAACGCTGAAAATCTATCACTAAGTCGTTTTGCAGAAATATAGTCTGATTTTCCTTCATTATCCTCAAAAATTAGGAACCCTTCATTGGGCATTTCGCTGACATCGGTATCACACCCTGTTTCAGGACATCTGGTTTCCCACCACTCTAGAAATGTTTGACGTTCTTGCTTTTTACATTCGGGACAAAAACGTCCGAATACGCCATGCCCATCAAAATGAATAATTTCCGGGTACATATCTATAGCTCTTTCCAATAAAGAATCAAACACCGGTTCAGAGACTTCGAATTCGATATGATTATCGGACTTCATCATTTTTTCAATGATTTCCCCATCAGATGTTTTTAAGGATGAACTATTTTGAGGATGAGCAACAGTTGTGAGTACCTTTAGAGGAGAAGAAAATGATAATTTCGATAATGGATCACCTGTCAAGAAATGACGAGAAAGCAGAACTTCTGAGAAAACCAGGGGAGGAGTATCAATCTCTTTCCGCATGAGTTCCCAGGGGTAACGAGCTGAATTGGGGTCATCAGGTTTGAATTGTAAACATAAACTTATTGGTGAGGTATTGTTTTCTTTGAATACTTGTCGTCGAAATGCTTCACCGATATTCCCTGTAAACAGGGCGTGATATAATCTTCGTCCAACCCTGTCCGGCAAATCGGGCAAAGGCTTTCCATCGTACCAATATGATAGACCATCCCCTGGATCATGAATTTTTTTTAGGATCAGCTTATCCTCTCTACTTAAATATTGGCTCGCATTTCGATTGAATAATTCCAATACCCGTAGAATTACCTCAAATTGCTCTGGCGTGTAAGGAGGATAAAAGGTATTATCACAAGGGTCCTCTCCTTGAGGAAATGCAATTAAATCTGTCCGTTCATCATCTATTCGATAAAACTGAATTGTAAATGTTGAGTCCATTGACTTCCTCAGTTGCCTGTGGGAGACTTTGATTTTTCAATACTCAGAATCATATAATTATAAGGAATTTCATCTTCCAGTTCTTTATCTTCTATACGACCTTTTTCCTGGTTCCAACGATAGTTTGCGAGATCACAATCGGATACATCTGCTTGAATAAGCACATACGATCCTTCCCGGAGTTTCGGGTTTGCTGTGGCTGTACTTATTAAAAAGCCAATTTCAATTTTATGCACAGGCTTATTCGCATTACAACTTAAAAACAAACGAGTTGCACCATCTACTAAACCGCTGACCATTGGAAAAACCGGATTCGTTGTTGAAAGCAAAGTTAATCCTTTTTTCATCGCATCGCTTTCCAACACTTCTAACATCTGTTTTGCTTTTCGATCCGCAAGATGGATCGTCGCAATTTTCATCTGTAATTCATCGCGAATACGCAATCTTCTGAAAATTGGCACTCCTATTGCCGGCACTGCTTGTTCATCTCTCGCATTGACAACATATCCATAAAGGATTTGCTGAGTTGTTAATGATGTATCGGGGTCAGCTTTGGCAAGATTGACTAAATGCTCGATGGAGAAATTGATTTGAATTGTATGTTGCGAACTTCCTGGATACCGATATACATGAAAGCGATTTAAGGTGACATCTAAAAGTTGGTTTATCAGAGATTCCTGAGGTTCTATATTCCCTGCATACACTATTTGGTGACTCTCGTTTTCAATGTAACCGAAAACGACCTCTAACGGATTAAAGATTCATGTGACGAGTATCCGGCACATAATCTCTGTTGAACAAGCCCACCCCTCGTTATATGGGGGCGATTTCCCATCATGTCAAGGAAAAAATTCTCAGAAGGTCTTATTTGGATTTTGCTCCGAAATGACGTGAGTGTGGAGACGGTGTGCGGGGCACAGATGGGGGAAGATGCCTCTTCGTTGTTCGCGACAAGTACCTCCATGATGGAAGGTTGAGGCCGTGAACACCTGGTGATCGGACAGAGATGAGGCGATCATTGGGCGATGGGCAGACGGGGACGGTGCGCCGAAAAATGGAGACTTTCCGAACCCGTCGTGGTGGGGCAATCGTCCGCTGTTGTATTCGTCGTGTCATGGAGGACCTCGTCGATGGGGGGCGCGAGGGAAGCGACCGACGAAGGCCAGCGGACCACCGCAGTGCGGACAACCGCGCGGGGGGTCGTCAGGCGGGTCGTCGTTGGGCGTCCCGTTGCCGATCTCCAGGCCGAACGTGGCGGCCAGCACCTCTGGCAGACGCTCGGAGGCGGCCTCTGCGACGAGCTGCGCTTGTAGGGCCGTGAACATGGTGCGGGCGTTGGGGTGCAGGAAGCCGGTGTACCGGATTTTCTGGAAGCCTTTGGGCAGGACGTGTTGTAAGAAGCGCTGCATGAAGCTCATCACGTCGAGCGTCATGGTCGTCCAGGGCCTCGTGTGGGGCTTATAGCGGAACGTGACCTGTCCCTCATCGAGTGTCACCAGTCGCCGATTCGAGAGGGCCACGCGGGCGACGTAGGGGGCCAGGTATTTCAGGGCCGTGCGTCCGTCTCCGACGGCCTTGCAGTGCACGACCCACTGTTTGCTCCAGGTCTCCGGCGGGACCTGGGCGAAGAGGGCTGAATCGGCGGCGTACAGGGCGTCGCGAAATTTGGCCCGGAAGACCTCGCGCAGGGCCGAGGCGGGCACGAGAAATTTCGGATGGGAGGGGATCCAGGCCCCGGTGCCCGGATCGATCCCCCCGGCCGGCACAAGATAATGGACATGCACGTGATAGCCCATCGCCCGATCCCAGGTGTGGAGGACGCCCACCATGCCAATCGTGCCGCCGAGCCACTCCGGATTCAAGGCGAGCGTGTGGAGTGCATCCGCGGACGTTTTGAAGAGCAGGTCATCGATCACGTGTTGATGGGAACGGGCGATGGCGTTGAGGGAATGGGGCAGAGTGAACGTCACGAGAAAATACGGCACGGGGAGCAGCTTCTTGAGTTGGGCGTCGCGCCAGGCGTCGGCCCGGTCACCGCCGCATTTGGGACAATGGCGGTTGCCGCAGGAATGATAACTGTAGACAAAGTCCTGGCACTGGGCACACCAGAACACCTCGCCCCCCATCAGGGGCGTGCGGCAGTGGGCGATGTCCCACAGCGCGTCGTGATGGCTGGGCGGCATGCGGTCGCCGTATTTCGCCTCATACGCGGGACCGTAGGCCTGGAAGATGTCAGCCAATTCCAGCATCTCGGGCCTCCGATGAGGGGCTTAGAGATCCTGCATCAGGGTGTCAATGACGACGCCCGCGCTGGTCTGCGCCTGGGAGGTCAGATGCGTGTAACGAGCCGTGGTCTGGGGAGAGGTATGTCCGAGATAGGCTTGAATCATGCGCAGGCTCACGCCGGCTTCCAGCAGATGGGTGGCATAGGCATGGCGCAGACTGTGGACCGAGACGGTTTTGGTGATCCCGGCCTCCTGCTTCGCGAGACGACAGGCTTTTTGCAGCGTGCTGACGGAGAGAGGGGCGGAAGCAGGCTGGCGCTGCACCGGCCCAGCGCCGCCAGCCGGAAACAGCCACACCGGATGGCGGTGCGTCAGCCAATACTGGCGCAGCAGCTCCAGGGTACGTTGGGGTAACGGCACATAGCGGTCTTTGTCCCCTTTCCCGTGGCGCACATGCACGAGCATCCGGGCACTGTCAATGTCCGTGACCCGGAGTTGGGCGCCTTCGGTCAGGCGTAATCCGCACGAGTAGATCGTGGTCAAGCACAGCCGATAGTGCGGCAGACGCACCGCCTGAAGCAGCCGCTGCACCTCGTCGTGGGTCAGGACATCGGGCAGCGTCTGCGATGTCGGCGGACGAATCACGTCCAGAATGCCCCAGTCCCGGTGCAGCGTCTGCGTATACAAGGTCTTGATAGCGCACAGGGCCTGTTTCATGGTCGAAAACGACCAGTGTCGAGTGTTCTTGACGTACAGGAAATACTGCCGAATCTGCTCGTCGGTGAGCTGATCCGGCGGGGTGTGGAAGTGGTCGGCCAGCATCCGCACGGCGCGGACGTAGGCCTGTTGCGTCCGGTCGGACTTCCCCTGCAATTGCAGGTCTTCAATGAAACGGTGTCTCAGAGCGGTCATCGTATCTCCTCCATGATGAATGAGGTTCATACGCAGGATGAATACATCATGGAGGAGGATGACACCTGTTCAGATCATGGCAAGAGAAAAATGGTGGGGAGGAGCACGAAACTCTTCTGCCGCCCTGCGGCTTTGTTCAACGTTTCGTATATCTCTCGTTTTTTGTCTAAAAATGTTGGGACTTTTAACGCAGGTTCTTTTCTCAATCCTTCTTCTTGTAACAACGTATAATAATTCTGCCGTTCTTCATCTGACAAAGCTCCAAGCACCTTTTCGCCTGCAATCGGATCTAACATATTCACCTCTCCTTTTTTAAATTTTTAGCAGCGGGGAAAATGGCTATAAATGAAACGGATAACTATATAAATGTATAAACGCTGTATACCCATTGGTGTCAAGAAAAATATGAAGTGTTGTGAATTTCTCTCATCGAGAATCCCATAACATATAGCCATCCTAAATGAGTTGTGGAGTCCAGTACCACTCAAATTTTCTTGTCTCCAAGATAAAATCATGGATGAATGTGACAAACCGATGCGTCACCTGCTGAAATGTTTCAAAGAGAAACCAATGCTTGCGAATCCAGGTCTTAGCGGCTAACCACACATCTTCCATTGGGTTCTGTTCCGGAGCGTTCGGAGCAAAATATTCCAGTTGAATCAGCCGTTCCTGTTCAGGGCAATTCCCATTGAGATCATTGAGATAGGCTTTCACCAGGTCTCCTCGATGATACGAGGCTCGATCCCAGAGAATCATCAGACGGCGACCTTGGAAATTCTGTCGTAAGGTTTTTAGAAACTTCACGGCGTACTCGCCATTCCCGGTCTCGGCTGGCATCACACACGAACTCCCACTCATCAGATTCACAGCCCCATAATACGTCTGACGCTCCCGTTCATTGATGATCGGGACTTCGATGCGTTCCCCCCGAGGTCCCCATACGTAGCCAAGTGTGTCCCCCCACAGTAGATGACATTCATCCACACACAGCACCACGGTCTCTTTGTTGAGAATCAGCGAGGCCTCCTGAGCCGTTTTTTTTTGATCGTGTCACGGGTCGTCGTGACCTTCTCCGGATCGGCCTTGGGGTTGCGTTTTTGGGACGTCTTCCAGGACAATTTGGCCTCATGCAGCAGGTCATAAGAACTCTGCTTCGCCTGATATTCCACCCCATACCGGCATTGCAAGTAGGCTCTGAGGCTTCCGATATTCCAGTGTTGAGGCTTCTGAAGCCCCGCCATCACATCGGCTTTCGCCTCAGGCGTTAAATACCCTGACGACCCCTTATCGCCCAGTTTCAGACCCGTCACGCCCTGCTCCTTGTAGATGCGTCTCCATTTCCCAATAAAGGACTCGCAGACTCGTAATTCCTCAGCCACTTCCTTCCATGGTCGTCCAGCCAGCGTATTGTTGACCGCTAACGCCCGTTTCAGTTCCAGGCTCTCCTGGGTCGTGTTGATAAATTCATGTAACGCACTCATGAATATCCCTCCTTTTGATGAAGGAGGGATATTCATCATCTCGCATTAAATTTGTCAACCAAAACGATACAAATGATTTAGGATCGCTATAGACAACGAACATTCGTGCGTATTTTTCAGAAAATTCAGATAATCACCGGATTCAACCTGTTCTAAGCCACTTGTTGAACGATTATACACATAAATCCATACATTCATATTTTGTCCACTTTTAAGTTTAACATTTGTTTTTTTCCTCATGAATTCGGTCGGTTCCGGATATTGATCGCTACACTCCTCGTAATCATCAAGTTTTTCCAAAACGATCTCAGGATTTTTCAGTACATATACTTCTCCATGTACAATATCGCTCGATTGTTGTGAGTGTACCACGCCGGGATACTCGCCAATATTGAACAGCTTGCCCTGAAACGTCGCTTCATCCAGAAGGTCAGCATATTTTGTCAGGAGATAAAACATTTTATGGTGAAACTCTCTTCGAAGCGTTCCATAGACAAATAAGTACTCAGGTGCTTTCATAACAGTAAAATTTGGATATGTGTAACTCTGCAACTCCACTCAGAATAACAGTCATGGAGAGCGGATTCGAACTATGAGTAAGTTATCATTTACTAACTATCCATTATCAAAATATTCAAGATCATTTTGACATCGCAAACGAATCTGTCAAGATGTTTTTCATAGCCATAACGTTTTTCCGGGCGGCGGCATGACTGCTCAGCGCAGATAGGGCTTGGCGCTATGCTCAATGGACGGCAAAGCTTGTAAACAGGTTGACTCACGAGTGGTATGGTTATATCATTGGATTAAGTGTTTTAAACCCCTCTCGTTCGATAATTCGGCAAAATTTCTCATCAGCACAGACAACAATAACGATATTGTGTGAGGCATGTCCTTTGACAATAGCAAGTTGGATTGCATCAAGGGTTCTCAAACTGAATATGTTGCCGTAGGTAATCAACAGATTCGTTGCCTCCGCTTTTGCCTGCTGCGTGAATTCAACAATCTGATAGAGGCCATCTTTGAGATCTTGTGCGAAGCGTTGTCGGACGATAGTAAAATCTCCTTCTTGAAGTGCTCCGGTTCTGACTTTCAACGCCATAGCTGAATACCATTCGATAATACCGATGTCTGAAATGAGCAGGATAACATCAGGCTCTGCAAACAGACGATCGATGACCGTAGTACCAACCTCCTGATGATAGCGTTTCACAAGGGCACTGGTATCCAGAAAATATGTCTTCATACGCGTTCCTCCCGGCCCTGCATAATGGCATCCGAGAGATTGCCAGGAATTGACCGGAGGCGCGTGCGTACGTCATCCAGCGTCACATTTGGATTGGCCTCGCGGGTAATGCTCAACCAAAAGAGAGCTTTTCCGGCTTCTTGCTGCTCTTTAGTTTTCAGAAATTCCATAAACAACAGTACTTCTCCCAATTGTTCGGCATTGAGTGTTTTGAGCACCGTCAGCACGCGTTCAGAAACCCGCGGTTGCATGATATGCACTGTCATGTTTCTCCTCCTTTGCTGGGCGACGCTCCCTGTATATGGCGGGCGCTGCCATCTCATTATTCTTGAAGCTCTTTCCACATGAATGTCTTTCACATACAATGAACATCGAAGACGAATCTGTCAAGGCGTTTTTCATAGTTGTGGCGTTTTTTCAGGCGGAGGCATGACTGCTCAGCGCAGATATGGCTTCGCGCCAGACTCAATTGACAGCAAAACCGGTAAACGGGCGGACTTCCGGCGGACGAAAGCCAAGCACGATCTCGTTTTAGGGAATGCCTGCGGCAACGAGTTCAGTGGCCACGCCATCCTCCGTGCCGTCATATTGCACCCAGACTTTGTCTCCAAGCAGGTCAATATGAATCACCGCGCTCATTGTCGTCCCACCCTACCTGGAACAAGGCGTAACTGCCATTGTTCATCGTCAAAACTCAGACGAGAGCTAATCTCGCCATACGCTGGCGTATATTTGGCATATTCCGATAAAATGTGTTTAATCACTGTTTGATAGGTCATTCTGGAATCCACTGCGTAATCACCTCTTGTTCGGGGTCAAGGACGATGATTCGGAGCATCTGATTTTCTAAAAACAATGCGCCACGTCCCTCCTCAAAGAGGGATGTCAACACTTCTGTAGATACCGCGATGTATAAGACTTGTTACGGTGTTATGAGACGATAAAAGGGTTCTGAATGGTCAACGTGCCTTCAATGACCTGACCATGTTGTAAATCTTCGCTGCACACTCTCCGGCAATGATGTTCAAGCGCCGAAGCAAGGATAAGACTGTCAAAGTATGAATATTTGTAGGTATCTGCAATCTTCAAAGCTCGGTCAATTGTCGAGCATTCAAGGCTTTTAATCTCACATGTCCGTTGCAATAAATCGAATAACTCTTGCACATCCTGGTTTGAAAGTTTTAGTTTGCGAGTACAGACGTTGATCACTTCATTGATCACCTGAATTGAGATGACAGGATTGGCTCGTAACAATGATTTGGCAATAGTTTTCTTGCGATTATCCGGACCATAGGCGTAAATAATGACATTCGAATCCAAAAAGACAGGGTTAGCGGGCATTGGCGTCCTCCCGGTCAAATCTGAATGTACTCAGATCGATCTGATAGCGGTGAAAAAAACGATCAATCTCATCTTCTTCCTGGTCAATGATAGTGACATCTAAGAGGATTTTGCCGCGTTGGATCGTTTTCAAACCACCAACAAGCGGAATTAAAAATCCTTGTTCGACTTTCAACGCTTCAACTCTCATACGCATCATGCTCCTTTGTTATTCGATGCCTCTTTCTTTTGTGATTCATTCACAGCCGTCTTCATTATATAATGAACATCGCAGGCGAATCTGTCAAGACGTTTTTCACGGTCGCGTCGTTTTCCGGGCGGCGGCACGGCTGTTCAGCGTAGATAGGGCTCCGCGCCAGGCTCAATTGACAGGCAGCCTAGTTTAGAACATCTCTATCACTCGTTCTAATTCCGCGATGGGTACATCCTGAACAATCGCGGTTCCAATGGCCTTGAGCAGCACAAATTTGACAACATCCTCATAGCGTTTTTTATCCTTGTGCAGGGCTTGTTTCAGTGCCTGACGATCTGTCGTATCAATCGTGATCGGTAAACCATACAAGCTCAACAGATTGGTTAATCTTTCGACCTCAGCTTGCGTAAGATAGCCGAATTCTTGTGAAAGCCTTGCGGCGGCCGCCATGCCGATCGCAACGGCTTCGCCGTGAGGGATTCCCAGCACATTTTCAACCGCATGTCCCACCGTATGTCCGAAATTGAGTTTTCTGCGTTCCCCGTGCTCTTTTTCATCCTGACTGACAATCGAGGATTTAAGAATAATCGAATCACTTACAATCCGCTCAAGACTATCGGGGTCTAAATTTCGGATCGCAGCGGCGTGCTCTTCCATGAATGCAAAGAGTTGCGCGTCCGCGATAGCGCCATGTTTAATCGCTTCGGCAAAACCACAACTTAGCATTTTGGCAGGAAGGGTTTTGAGAACGCCGACATCAATCAAGACGAACTCCGGTTGATTAAACGTCCCGATCAGGTTTTTATACCCATGAAAATTGACGCCGTTCTTGCCTCCCACGCTGGCGTCAACCTGGGCGAGCAGCGTGGTGGGAACGAAGCCGAAGGAGATACCGCGCAAATAGGTGGACGCCGCAAATCCGGCAATATCACACACAATACCTCCGCCGATAGCAATAATCAGCGCCGCGCGATCCAGGCCATATTCCAAAAACTTCTGATAAACGGTTTCAACTGTCTGGAGCGTTTTGAATGTTTCCCCTGATTCGAGCACAACGATATTTTTTGACGGCATAAGGTCATGATACAGACGATAAACGGTTTCATCGGTCACAATCGCGGCGGGTCTCTTGCCGATATATTGGTCAAGATGCTGAAACGATGCGCCAAGCCGGATATGACTCGTTGCGTTTTGACCGCGAATCATAAAACTCTTCATTGTAGTTCCTCAAGGTAATAATTTCTCAGTTTCAAGACCTGGGCGGAAAGTTGGGCGAACTGTTCAGGCCGTAACGCCTGCTCTTTGTCGCTTTTGGCCTCTTCAGGCTTATGATGGACTTCGATAATCAGCCCATCGACCCCGGCCACGACCGAGGCGAAGCTCATGGGCGGAATCAGGCTGACTTTGCCTGTGCCATGGGTCGGATCCACAATAATGGGCAAATGCGTCAATTCCTTAATCGCGGGCACCGCGCTCAAATCAAGCGTGTTTCTGGTATAGGTTTCAAAGGTGCGGATACCCCGTTCACACAAAATCACCTGGACATTCCCCTCATTCAAGATGTATTCGGCGCAATTGAGCCATTCCGCGAGAGTTGAATACATCCCGCGTTTGAGAACGACCGGTTTATTGGTTTTACCGACTTCTTTGAGCAGCGAAAAATTCTGCATGTTTCTGGCGCCAATTTGGAGCACGTCAACATATTCACACACCCAGGACACATCGCGGGTATCCAGCACTTCTGTGACCACTGGCAACCCCATTTCTTTGCCGACTTTTTCAAGAATTTTCAGCCCTTTCAACCCTAACCCCTGAAACGCATACGGGGAAGTTCGGGGTTTAAACGCGCCGCCGCGCAGCATATTGGCTCCGGCGTGTTTGACGGCCTGAGCGGTTTCAAACATCTGTTCCTCGCTTTCGACGCTGCATGGCCCGGCGATCAACAAAAAATCCTGTCCGATTTTCAGGTCGCCGATTTGAATAATTGTGCGCTCGCTGGTTTCACGAGACGCCAATTTCAGATTCTTCATCTTATGCTCCTTCCACCAATATTCCCTAAGCGCATTCTTTCCGTGTGAACGGCTTAGACAATTTTTATGCTGGATGTCTGAATAGTAGGCATTATCACGAATAATAGAACACTGATTGGACTGATGGGACTGATTTTCCCTGATTTTAAAGACAATTCAACGATTCAGGAGAATCTCGCCGCGAAAGCATTAGAACTCTTCCTAAATCAATACAGATCAGTCCAATCAGTCCTATCAGTGTTCTATTTCCGATAATATCTAGTAGATTGTTAAATGTTCCCGTGTCAAGTGAAATGAAGATCGTCGCTCTTCGCTGAAAAAGCCTTTTCCCCATAAAAAAAGCCCACTCTCTTGTATAAAGAGAGTGGGCTTCATAATGGAAAGCAAAGGGGTATTTTTACCCTCCTTGCCAGGAGCTTAGAGTCGTCCCACCCCCGGACCAATACCAAAAATAAAAATAATATCGTACCGGAAAAATCATTATATCTTCAATGTGAGGGACAAATACGTTCATCTTGCTTTCCATCTAAAAATATGTATGTGACATTTCAACTCGACATCAAATGAATCCATACTGTTCATACATTGAAAAACAAACATAATCTTGTCAACAAAAAAATATCATGTCCGCTTTTTTCCTTCACGCAGCACCGCAAACATCTCTTGAACCGGAGGCGTGATTCCGGTCCACAATTTAAATGCTTCGGCCCCCTGATAGACCAGCATCCCCAATCCATCAACAATGTGGCAGCCGGTATATTGAGCGGCCTGGAGCAAACGAGTCATTAACGGGTTGTAAACAATGTCCGCTACCGCAAGTTCTTGAAATAAGAACGATTCGTCAAGCGGGATGCGATCTTCGTCCGGGTGCATTCCCACACTGGTAGTATTAACCAACACCCGGCAGATACGTAACGCCGGAGCCATCTCAGCCGAGATTTGCGGAATAACTTCAGCGCAAGGGCGAATTTTTTGATGAATTTCAACAGCGAGTTGCTCTGCTTTTGAGATCGTGCGATTGCACAGGAAGACTTTTCCAGCGTCGTGGAAAGCGAACGTCATAGCAATGGCTCTGGCCGCTCCGCCGCACCCGAGAATAAAAACATTCTTGCCGGCGATGGATATATCAAGTTCGGTTTCCAGGGCTTTCAGAAAGCCTTCGCCGTCAGTGTTATAGCCGCGTGTACGCCCTTCTTTGATACAAATGGTATTGACCGCACCGATGACAGCAGCTAAGGGATCGATCTCGTCAAGTAATTCCATGATACGGACTTTGTGAGGGATGGTCACGTTAAATCCCCCTACATTCATCCTGATTAATCCGGCAAATACGGTGGATAAATTTTCAGCAGAGACCTCAACCGGCCAGTAGCAATAGTCCATGTTCAGTTTTTCAAAGACATGATTGTGCATGAGCGCAGAGTAGCTGTGCCCCAGAGGATTGCCTAACAGGATCACCAGCTTTGTATGAACCGAAGGATAGTGCATGGAAACCTCCTTATATCAGGAGTGGCAAAGCTCGTCTTTGCTGTCCGAGAATTGATGCGGCTTTTCGGCGTCGGCAAAGACGAGCTTTGCCACTCCTGGAACATCTTCTTTACAAATCATGGGAATTACCAAAGAGCCTGAATATTTTGTACGCGCATCTGTCCGCGTTCCAAAAAAATAGGCTTGACGAAAATATTTTATTAAATTCTATTGACTAAAACGCTATTCTAAATTTTACTCACTTCAAGACAACACAAAAATGTCAAGGAGTAAATTATCGAAAAATCAGAGGAGTTGTCACGAGCGGAACGCTCACTCGACGCCATGAAACTACATGGATTTCACATAACCAGGAATAAAAAATCCTTGCTTATAAGGAATCCTTGTAGTTCCAGAGGAATTGCCATGAGCGAACGTTCACCCGACGCAATGAACATACGATATAGCGCGAAACTCCAGTTTCGCGCTACATTTTCAGAGGAGACCACAGGCATGACTGCTGGCACAAACAATAACGGGCTGCTCTTTGAAGATGAAACGCTTCGAGACGGACTTCAGATGGAGTCGCGGATTTTCAGTCTTGAAGAAAAGCTGCCCATCTTTCAACTATTGAAAGATGCAGGTATCAAGCGTATTCAAGTGGGGTCCTTTGTGCATCCGAAGATTCTACCTCAGGTGGCCGATACCGATGAATTCATTCGAGCGATCGACAAACAGGATGATATTGTTATCTCGGCATTAATTTTGAACGACAAAGGGCTGGAACGCGCGCTCAAGTGCGGTGTACCTCATGTAAGCATGTCGGTTTCGGTGAGCGATACACACAGTCGCAAAAATGCAGGCCGCTCAACCGCCGAAGCCCTCGCAGCTATGGTTCAACTCATCACGCAGGCCCTTCAAGCTGGTCTGATGGTGCGCGCCGGTCTGCAATCTGCATTCGGGTGTGTGTATGAAGGCCGGATTTCTGAAGACGCTGTGCTTGCGGCTGCCGAAAAAATGGTTCAGGCCGGGGCCAGAGAGATAAACCTGGCTGACACGAGCGGTATGGCAAATCCCTACTCGATCCGAAAGATGATTCGCAGATGTCAGCAGGAATTTCCTGATGTCCGTATTTCACTTCATTTGCACGATACGCGTGGTCTGGGCCTGGCGAACATTTTTAGCGGCTATGAGGCCGGAGCGCGAATTTTTGATGTGTGCGCCGGTGGTCTGGGCGGCTGCCCTTTTGTGAAAGGGGCAGCGGGGAATGTTCCTACGGAAGACGCCGTGAACATGTTTGAAGAAATGGGGATCGCCACCGGCGTCAATTTGAAGGTTGTTTGTCAGGCCGTGGCATACCTGGAAAACGCATTGGATCGCAACCTTCCAGGACGCATGAAACGTGTACTTGAATACCAGGAACGAACGACATAAAAATTCAACCCCACCCCCGGCCCTTCAGCCAAAGAGAGCAGGGGGGGGGTATCATTTTAGGGATAATCTCGAGCGCCCGGTCTCCTGGCGCCAGTCTCAAAGCGAAAGGACGCTGAAGCGTCCTGTGGAATTGACCAGGCGGGCTTCAGCCTGCTTCAGCTTTGAGACCGGCCATTTATGGCTGGGCGAACTTTAGGGAGGGGTCGGGAGTGGAGTCAGAACATTATGATTACTGAGTCACCTGTGCGAATTGCAATAGTGGGAGCGGGACTTATCGGACGCCGACACATTCAACATATCATTGCTGAGCCGCGCTGCCAACTCGCCGCTATAGTTGAGCCAAGCCTGGAAGCAAAAGCCATCGCTGAACGCGCTGGAGCCGTATATTTCAGTGATATAGAGACTTTTCTCAAAAAAGGGGACGCCGAAGCAGTAATTATTGCGACGCCGAACGCTACCCATGCCTCTCTCGGGATCAAATGCGCAGAGGCCGGTTTTCATCTATTTGTCGAAAAGCCGATTGATTCAGATTTGAAGGCCGCGAGCATGCTGGTCGAAGCCGCACACAAAGCAGGCGTGAAGCTGCTGATCGGACACCATCGCCGCTTTAATGCGTATATTGAGGCGACAAAGCACATCCTGGAGGAGGGTAGACTGGGAACAATCACGGCTGTTAATGTCCTGTGGACTGCTCTAAAGCCGCCCAGTTATTTCGAAGTCGCCTGGCGACGGGAACCGGGAGGCGGCCCGGTTTTTATCAACCTCATTCATGATATTGATAATCTGAGATACCTGTTCGGCGACATCGAACGTATCTATGCCGAGTCGAGCAACGGTATGCGAGGGTATTCGGTAGAAGAAACCGCCGTGATCACCATAAAATTCCTCAGCGGCGTATTAGGCACGGTGCTCAGTTCGGATGTCGTGACGTCGCCGTATAACTTCGAATCTGCGACAGGCGAGAATCCTCTGCTCTCTTCGGCGTTTCAGGATTGTTACCGCATTTTCGGCGCAAGAGCCACGTTAAGTTTTCCTGACATGACGCTCTGGCATTACCCAGGTGAAGTTGAGCAAGGATGGGAAGTCCCGATTTCTCATGAACGCATCAAAGTTGAGCGGACCATTCCGTTCGAAAGTCAATTGCGACATTTTTGCGACGTGGTACGCAATGGCGTTGTACCTCGCTGCTCAGGCGAAGAAGGCTTGAAAACTCTCGAAACTACCCTGGCAGCAAGCAATGCAATGCACACAGGAATACCGGTAATATGCAACTTACTTTAGGTTTCTCGCACTTTCTACCCCCCCAACACCTCCCCCAAAGGAGGGATGGGATAATTATTCACTTACGTTACGCAGAGGCTTTTTACCGCGTAGCGGTTGAAGTAGCGATGTTCAACCCTTACGGGGTAAGCAACTCCGAAATCCGAGTCTTTTCTACAATACTTGAACCGCTACGCGGTAAAGAACAGGATAGCGTAACATGACTTGTTCATACTTACTTAAGGAGTCATAATGACTAAAAAACCTCCCAAAGAGTCTGAAAAGCAGATTGAAAGCGTTGATAAAGCCCTGAGTATTCTCGAATGTTTTTCGAACAACACTGCTAAACTTTCGCTTAAAGAACTCAGTGAAAAAACCGGGCTGTATAAAAGCCGCATCCTCAGATTGTGCGGCACCCTGATGGCTCACGGGTTTCTTATTCGTTCGGATGAGGCGATGTATAGCCTGGGACCGAAACTCATGATGCTGGGAAAAGTGTATGAGCGCACGAATTCGCTTGTTTCCCTGGCTCGACCGGTATTGCACGAATTAGCGATGCTTACGGGCGAATCTACAAAGCTGTTTGTGATCGAAGGCGCGAAACGGTTGTGCTTGATCAGAGAAGAAGGGTTTCATCCGCTTCGATATGCTGTCAACGAGGGAGAAACCTTTGAACTACACGCCGGAGCCAGTGGAAAGGTCCTACTGGCGTTTTCTTCAGAAGAATTTTGTCATAAAATTCTGTCCAAAACATTGGAAAAAATCACGCCAACTACCATTATCGATCGATCTCGTCTGGAGCAAGAATTTGAACTCATTCGCCAGCGCGGGTATGCGTCATCAATCGGCGAAGTCGTCCCGGAAGTCGCAGGCATTGCCGCTCCGGTGTTTGATCATGCGAATCATCTGGTAGGAGCATTAACAATCGCCGGTCCGATCCAACGGTTCGCAGGCGAACGTTTTCAGGAGATGTGCACCCACCTGCTGGAATTTGCCCGAAAATTGTCAATGCTGTTGGGACATTTATAAGTCTCTGGACAAAATTCATGACATATTTTGACCAGAGACTTCAAAAGTCTTTGAGACTTTTGAAGTCTTACGAATGTATCAATAATTCTGCCCAATTACTTAATATTACTCAGCAGGTGAGCACAATTCACGCATGGTTTCCAACACAGCCGCTGGCGGCACAGCATCCGTCACAAACACATCCCCAATATCACGCAATAAAACAAAGCGCAAGCGTCCGCCTTTCTTTTTCTTATCAGCCTTCATCGCTTGCAGCAGTTGCTCAGGCTTCATCGTAGAAGGAATGCGAATTGGAAGCGCGGCAGCCTGAAGTGCACCTTCAATGCGAGACTGTAGGGCAGAATCGCAATAACCCTGGCGGGCTGACAAATTTGCCGCCGCAACCAGCCCCATAGCAACGGCTTTCCCATGACTGATCTCTTGCTCGCTGACAAGTTCGATTGCATACGCAAAGGTGTGCCCCAGGTTCAAAATTGTACGACGCCCCTTCTCAAAGGGATCTTCTTGAATAATCTGGATCTTGACCTGAATGGCCTGAGCGACCAGAGTTTGAAGCTCTTCAAGCGGAGGGGGGAGCGAATCGCTTTCCCGTTTCCAATTCCCTTGCTCTATTTTCTCAAGTAAGTCGGTATCGGCAATCAGGCTGTGTTTAATGACTTCTGCCATGCCGCTGGCAAACTCACGCGGAGAAAGACTTTGCAGCGTGGCGACATCTGCCACGACCGCTTTAGGCTGTTTGAACACGCCGAGCAAGTTCCTGCCCTGAGTCAGGTTAATGCCCGCTTTCCCACCGATACTGGTATCCACCATCGCCAGCAGACTGGTAGGGCATTGTACGCAATCAACCCCTCGCATATAGATTCCGGCGACAAATCCGGCCAGCCCGCTAACCACAGAACCGCCAAGCGCAATGATAGTGCCGCTGCGGTCAAAGCCTTTTTCAAACAATTCTTCGCAGATGGCTTGCACGGTGGTCAATGTTTTGTGCTGCTGACCAGGCGCGACAGTAATCACCAAATCCGTTGTTCCGCAGCTTTCGGCATACAGGGGGCCGACATTGCTGTCGGTGAGTACGGCGATTGGCCCGGAGATGCCTGCTAATTGAGCGGTAAATGGCAAAATTCCGCCGCCGACAATGAATTCATAGCGATCATCACGCGCCGTAATCGGCACGCACAAATCCGGATTCGCCTGAAAAATCCCGAGCAAATGCCGGGTAACCTCATCGGGAGTTTTTTCAGAAGTCGCCATTTGTGAAAAGCGATGGTAGCTTTCCTTCCGCTGCTGCAAGAGTTCAACAATGCGCTGCATTGGGTTCGGCGCTTCCAGCAGCGGCCGTTTCGCGTGAGTATTATGAGACACGCGTTTCAGAATTTCTTCCGGCGTCGCAACTAAGCAGAATACCCGCCCGCGTTTGCTCAGGGCGGCGGCGTTGGCGGCATCCAGCATCAACCGGCCGCCTGTAGAAATGACGACCTTGTCTTTATCAGCTAATTCCTGCACAATCGCCGCTTCCATCTCTCGAAAAGCGGCCTCCCCTTTTTGACGAAAAATTTCCAGGATCGTCATGCCGCTGCGCGCTTCGATCAGTTGGTCAGTATCAATGAATTCATAGCCGAGCTGTTCTGCGAGCAATTTGCCCACCGTCGTTTTCCCGGTCGCCATGAATCCGGTCAGGATGATGTTGGGTTTGGATGTCATATTCATATATTCGAGTTGTTCAGAATTTGTATGTATCTATATCTACTGGAAGTATTGGAGAAAAATGATTTATTTTGTCAAGGAAATAACCATTTCGCCTCTCTTCAAGAAGGTTGAATATGAGAAATATGTGATATTTAAAACTTGCCATCATATAACAGTGATATTCATTTCATGAAGAAAACAGAGATTATTAAGGAATATTCTCATGAAAAATAGTACGACATTACCTGATCTTGGAATTCTTTCAAAAGTTTTTCAGGAATACCCTGACATTCTTGCGGTGTACCTGTTTGGTTCCTATGCTGCAGATCGCACTCATAGAGAAAGCGATATAGGTTTGGTGATCGTTCCGCGTAATTCTTCGATCCGGACAAAAAGACTGGATATTCTCACCGACCTGGCCCGGTCCGGATTCTGCAGTGTTGACCTGGTCTTTCTGGATACCAGCGATATTGTCCTGAAATATGAAGCGGTTCGTCAAAACAAGCTGGTTTATCAGACTGAAGATTTTGATCGTGGTGAACTATATTCCAGAATTCTTCGGCAGTATTTTGATTTCTCTCCTTATTTGAAAGTTCAGCGCGCAGCCTACAAAAGGAGGATAGGGGTTTGTAATCATCTCCGTTCGTCCTGAGCCTGTCGGAGGACGTGTGCATTGAGGCGTCCTCCGACAGGCTCAGGATGAGTGGTGTACACTTATTCCCGAAATCGTGTACCCCTTATTACCCAGAGAGGTATTCATGTCACTTTACTAACTCATGTTACGCAGCCCTCCCCGCTTGCGGGGGGATTGAGGGGGGTAGTGCGTAACATGACTTACTAATATCCGAAGAGACGCGGAATGAACAGGACGATCTGGGGGAAATAGGTGACAATCATCAACATACCGATTTCAACTAAAAGAAACGGGGTATTCACGCGCACGAGTTTCATCAAATCCACCTTCGCAAGCGAACAGGAGACGAAGAGACACAACCCGACAGGCGGTGTGATCAGGCCAATCATTAAATTCATGACAACCACCATGCCGAAATGGAGCGGATTGATGCCGGCTTGCTGAGCCACGGGAACCAGGATCGGCACCAGAAGAATAATAGCGGCAAGCCCCTCCATAAAACACCCTACCACAAGCAAGAGCAGGTTAATCAACAACAGGAGCATATACGGATTAGTAGTAAATGAGGTGATTGCCGCAGCAATCTTTTGGGGCACCATTTCGGTTCCCAACAGCCAGGCAAAAATGTTCGCGCAGGCCATGACCATTAAAATGGTGGCAGTTGTCACCATTGAGCGATAAAAGATCCCTGACAAATCTTTGAATTTCAAGGTATGTAAGACAAAAAATCCGATGATAAAGGCATACGCGACGGCCACGGAGGCCGCCTCGGTCGGGGTGAAAATTCCGCTTAAAATGCCGCCCAGAATGATCAGAGGCATTAACAGGGGAATGATGGCCCCGGTAAAGCTGGAAAGTAATTCATGCAGTGAAACGAAAGGACGTTTGGTGCCGTAATTTTTTCGTTTTGAGATCATATAGGCGACCGCCATCAAACCAAACCCAATCAAAATTCCTGGAACAACGCCGGTCAAAAAGAGGCCGCCGACGGATACGGACCCCGCGATCGCATAAATGACGACCGGAATACTCGGTGGAATGATCGGCCCAATCACGGCTGCAGAAGCAACAACGGCGGCGCTGAATGTGGTGTCGTACCCATCTTCTTCCATAGCCGGGATCATAATGGAACCCAGAGCAGCAGCATCGGCTACAGCGGAGCCAGAAATACCGGCAAAGAACATGCTCGCCACGATGTTCACATGGGCCAGACCGCCGCGAATATGTCCCACCAACGCAGTGGAAAGCCGCAGAATCCGATGGGTGATGCCGGCGCTATTCATCAAATCGCCGGCTAAAATAAAGAATGGAACGGCCATGATAGGAAAAGAATCCATTCCTGTAAACATGCGCTGCGGGATAAGGTGCAGAGGGACATCGCCGATCAGGAGCAGGGCAACCAGACTGGCCAGGGCTAAACAAAACGCAATCGGAATCCCGATCATCAGGGTCAGAAAAAAGGCAATTGTGGTGATGACTAACATATTTTCCTCCTCAGTTGTATAATGTCCTTATTGTTCTCATAAGGCAAACCTTGCATTCTCTCCTTATTCCAACTCGCTGCGGATCGTTGCATCGGTGGGCGACTCACCCATTTGCTTGAAAAAAAGCACCACAGCCTGAATGAGAATCAATCCTGCCCCGACCGGAACAGCCAGATAGGGCACAGTCATAGGTATTTCCATCGCTGGCGAGAGTTGATCGTGCAATAAAAAGCTCAACACAAAGCCCTGATATACGATAACCGCCATTAACACGGAGACAGCCAGATGAATGACCAGAGTCATGATTTTGCGCATACCTGGTCTGATCGCGTTAATAATAAGGTTGACGCCCACATGATTGCCGCTGGCATAGGCTTCCGAAGCTGCCAGACAGGCGCTCCAGACCATTAAGTAGCGCGCTAATTCTTCAGACCAGGGCAATGGCCGCAAGAGAACATAGCGGAAAATAACCTGGGCAATAACAACCAGAAACATGGCCATCCCTAATACGAAAATCACAGGCACCATCACACGATGTATAACCCGTGAAAGGGTAGGAAGATTTTCCATTATGATACCTCTTTCATCCGGTGAATCGTGAAGGATTCATGATGAACCTTCACGATTCAGGTGATTGTTGCAACACCGATTATTGCAGTTCGGCTTGTGCCTGTTCCACTGCTTTCACTACTTTCTCGATCCACGCCGGATCAACCTGGGTTTTCATCCATTCAAGCACCGGTTTTTGCGTGAGTTCTTTGAACTGCGCGCGCTCTTCGTCGGTGGGCGCATAGATCTCCATGCCAAATTCTTTCAATTTGGCAACGCCCATCGCAGAATTAAGTTGCTGGATGGAACGACCACAGTTGCCAGCCACAATAGCAGCGCGTTTAATAATTTGCTGTTGTTCAGGGGTCAGCTTGCTGCTAAAGAATTTGTCGTTGATCAGCAAGAAATCTGCGCCATAAGTATGACCGTCAAGGGTCAGGTATTTTTGAACTTCTTGAAATTTCACCTGCAAGATGACGCTCACCGGATTTTCCTGGCCGTCAACAACGCCTTGCTGCAAAGAGGTATAGACTTCAGGCCAGGCAATGGGCGTTGGCGATGCGCCGAGCGCCTTAACCATCTCAATGTACAGCGGCGTCTCCATGACCCTGATCTTTAAACCACCCATATCGGCCGGAGATTTGATCGGGCGTTTCGAGTTGCTAAAGTGCCGAATACCGGTTTCGCCGTAAGCCAAATTGCGCAAACCGGTATCTTTGAGAAGATTGTCTGATAATTCTTTGCCAAATGGCCCATCCAGGACTTTCCAGGCCACCGGGGCTGAGGGAAACAGGTAAGGAATATCCAGCACCATCGCCGGTTTGAAATAGCCGGCAATGGCCGCAGAAACCATGCACATCTGAATCGTCCCCAGTTTCGTGGCTTCGATGAGTTCCCGTTCTCCTCCGAGCTGTCCGGCTCCAAAAAGGTTCACGACAACTTCTCCTCGGGTCTCTGCTTCGACAATATCCTTAAACACTCTTACGGCTGCCCCTTTTTTCGAGATATACACATCCTCAGGATCCACATGGGCCAGCTTAATCACTGTCTGAGCAAGGGCGAGCGCCGGGGTTAAAATCATCGCCAATGCGACCATTGTCAAAAAAAGTCTCTGTAAATTGGATAAATTTCGTTTCATAATTTTCCTCCGTTTTATATTTCTGTTATTTCGGGAATAAATCTTCGAAATTCCCGAACCCCTTTTGTTGTTTGACTGTTTCGGAAATTTCGAAGACCCATTCCCGAAACAACATTTTTCAAACGGTTGTCAGGTTATTTTGCGGTTACATAGAAAATCTTTGAGGGACGACAGGAATCTTTCTCCGATTTCACTTTCATCCTGTAGTTCCACATACATCTCTCAGAACCTCTATTCTTCCCTCCTTTCCCTGATCAAACTCCTTCTTCATTGATGGGTTCGTAGTACGCGTTTCCGCCTGAAGGCGGAACTACGAACTCAGTGTTGACAGACGTTTTTTATCTTATCAACAGCCCACCATTAACATCAAGGGTAGCGCCCGTGATCCAATCCGAACGATCAGAAGCCAGAAAAATGGCGGCATACGCCACATCTTCAGGCGTTCCATCCTTGTCAATCGCGCGGCCGGCGTTCCAGCGCGCAAACACTTCAGGAGGGTATTGCGCAGTCTGCTCGGTCAATATCGGGCCGGGCGCAATCGCATTCACATAAATCCCTGCGGGGCCAAGTTCCCGCGCCAGAAGTTGAGTGAGTCCGATCACTCCGGCCTTTGAGGCCGCATAATTTACGCCCACGCCAGGACGGCCGGTTCGCCCGCCAATCGAAGCAATATTGACAATTTTCCCTTTCCCCTGTTGCTTCATGATTGGAACAACGGCGCGGCAGCAGAGAAACGTCCCGGTGAGATTGATTTTGATCACTGCCTCAAAAATTTCGAGCGTCATCTCTTCAAGCGTTCTATGGCGCGATATTCCGGCATTATTGACCAGCACGTCAATCCGTCCGAATTTTTCTAACACCTTTGCGACAGCCTGTTCAAGTCCATGCTCATCAGTCACATCAGCCTTGAGGGCAAGCACCTTATTTCCGGAAGGATCTAACACGTTTGCCAATTCTTCTACTAAAGGGACATTAATATCAAAAAGAGCCAGTAATGCCCCTTCTTCAAAGAATTTTTGTGCGATGACCTTTCCAAGCCCTTTGCCAGCCCCGGTGACTATCACGACTCGATCTTGTAATTCCATACCCATTCTCCAATGTAAATCAAACTTCAAAAGTCTTCAAGACTCTTGAAGTTTCCTATCCTGTTTTTCATCCCGCACGTGTGTCACATTCGTTGTATTCGTGTCATTCGATGACTCCCTTTACGGATACATTTCAAAAGGTTTCCGTATTGTAAAACTCGCCGAACAGTTCTTCTTCGGATGGTCGATCTTCCTGAATCGGACGAGCGACCCAGGTAGTCTGCATATAATGTTTCAGCGAAATATTCTCATTGGTGATATTCCCGCCCCAGATGCCGCAGCCCATGCTCGAGGTCATTGGCATCCCATTATTAAAGGCCCCCGCATTCGCCTTGGATTGGGGTTGGCGCACCATGATGCGGCTGACCGGCGCAGTCAGCGCCAGTTGATGAATACGCTCATCGTTAAAGGAATAAATGCCGCAGGAATGGCCTTTGCCGCCGACTTCGTAAATCTGTTTGACCATCTCCAGGGCGGTATCAAAACTACCGCTGTATTTGAAAATCGCTAAAAGCGTCGTCAGTTTCTCGCTGGAAAATGGATACTCCTTGCCGATATGATCCTCTTTGACGATGATAAATTTTCGATCGGCGGGAATGTGAAACCCTGCTTTTTCAGCAAGTTTTTGCGGGGCGCAGGCAATGGTATCTATGGTGCGGTGTCCTTCAGCGTCCCACAGCACCGCCTGTAATTTGACCTTTTCCTCTTCTGTCGCCAGGTAGCCGCCTTCTTGCTGAAGTTGTTCCAGAAAACGGTCATAAATGCTGGCTTCTACGATCAGGTTGCCGTCAGCGGAACACCCGGAGCCGTTGTCCGATGTCTTGCTGAACATTGTGTTGCGGGCGGCTTCCTCAATATTGGCGGTTTCATCAATCACCATTGTGGAATTGCCAGCGCCCACGCCATACGCCGGTTTGCCGGAACTGTAGGCAGCTTTCACCATAGCCGAACCGCCGGTCGCAATCGTCAGGTCGCAGATCGCCATCAATTCCTGCGACAGCGGAATACTCGGTTTTTCGACGCAGATAAACACGTCTTCAGGCATCCCCAGTTTGTGTAACGCAGCGCGCATGATGCGAATGGTTTCAAACGTTGTTTTTTTGCTGCGGGGGTGAGGAGAAAAGATCACCGCGTTTTTGCACTTTAAGGCATAGATGCCAATCCCCGGCGGCGTCAGCGCCGGATTGGTCATTGGCACCAGGCTGGCGATCACGCCGACCGGCTTGGCGTATTTCACGAGTCCTTTTTCCGGAATTTCATCGAGGATCCCCATGCTCTTTTGCCTGAGTGCGTCGCGCAGAATGCCTTGAATTTTGAAGCGTTTTCCCGGCCGTCCTTCCCAACTTCCCAAACCGCTTTCCTCCACCCCTATATGGGCCAGACGCGTAAAAGTTTTTTCGTTGGCCGTCGCCCAGCCGACGGCGCGAATCGCTCGATCTATCGCTTCCTGATCATACGCTTCAATTGCCTGTTGCGCAATACGCGCTCTTTGGAGCAACTCCTGCGCATACTGTTTTTCTTCTTCTGTAATGAGTCTTGCCATCGTTCCCTCCTTCGGCATGAGCACGAAAGTTACTCCGTACTGACATGCGATACCTGCTTTCCGGGAGAATAAATATCCAAAATGTTCCAATGACCGGTGGTCGGTACCGGATTGTTGATCATTGCGACGTCGATGACGACCGGCTTGTTGGCCTGAATCGCCTGTTCAAGCGCGGGTTTAAATTGCGCAGCCGATTCAATTGTAATCCCTTCCACGCCGTAAGCTCTGGCAATGGCGGCATAATCCGGGGACGTGGATTTGCCATCCTTCATGAAGACCGTGCCATAAGTCGTGCCGTAATGAGCCTTTTCAAGCCCGGCGATGGTACCGAAGGCATTATTGTTCATAATTACCCAGACAACTGCCGCGTTTTCGTGAAATGCGGTCGCCAGCATCGCCGGATTTTGTCCAAACCCACCGTCGCCAACCAGGGCGAGCACAACTTTATCAGGGCAGGCGATTTTCGCGCCGATCGCGGCTGGCGCGCCAAAGCCCATAGTCGCATATCCGCCAGGGATCAGGGCACTGCCCGGGGTATAAATAGGAAACTGCTGCCCCATACCGTTTTTGTTCCAGCCGACATCAGTGGTAATAATTGCATCTCGGGGCAAAACTTCACGTAATTCCGACAATATGCGTTCCGGCATCATCGGAAAGGCGTCGCTCTGTTCCATTTCAACATTTCGTTTTCTGAATTCTTCCCGATAGGCGGCAATCTCCTGCCTGAGTGCCTTTTTATGAATACCTTCAGGATAAAGCTCTTTGGCGACATGGGTCAGAACCGACAGAGCTTGTTTCAAATCCGCCATAATTCCGATTTCAACAGGGTAATTCCGTCCGATTTCAGCGGGTTCAATATCAATGTGGATCAACTTTGTCGGCGGAATGCTAAAGGTATATTGCGGGTACCATGAGCTGCAATCCGCTTCTTTAAAGCGCGTTCCGAGGGCTAAGACATAATCCGCCTTGCGGCAGGAATCATTGATATATTGAGTGCCCCAGAACCCGCTCATGCCCAGCGTCAATGGATGGTCGTCCGGCAATGCGCCTTTGCCCATCAGGCTGTAAGCTACCGGAATATCCAGATGATCGACAAAGGCTTTCAATTCTTCAGCGGCATTGGCCAGAACAATGCCGCCGCCTACATAAAGAACAGGATTTTTCGCCGTCGCAAGCCGCTGAACGATCTCCACCGCGGTTTCCTGATCAATGGAAGGCTTGTGAAGCGTTCTGGTATGATGCTTCACGCGTTCAAACAGCGCGACGTCAATCTCTTTGGAAAAGACATCCATCGGCACATCCACAAGCACCGGGCCGGGTTGCCCGCTTTCCGCTAACTGAAAGGCTTTTTCAATGATTTCCGGGAAAAGTTCGGGACATTCCACGCGCCAGGCGCGTTTGACAAAGGGACGATAGATTTCAAATTGGCCGCCGTCCAGGTGCAGATTCACTTCCTGGTGCGGATGTTTGCCAAAATAATGCGAGGGAACATCGCCGGCAATCACCACGAGCGGAATGCAATCCAGGGCGGCGTTGGCCACGCCGGTAGCGGCATTGGTCAAACCGGGGCTTAAATGGCTCAAAACAACGCCTGTTTTATGTTTCGCTCTGGCATAGCCATCCGCCGCGTGCGCGGCGATCTGTTCATGACGAACATTTATGAAATGAATGGAACTCTTTTCCAGGGCGGAGAGGAAGGCGATATTGGTATGTCCGCACAGGCCAAAGATATGTTCCACGCCTCGCTCTTCAAGATATTTGACGAGTTGATGAGCAACAAGGTCTTTCATACAAGCCTCCAACATATTTCGGATATGGTTCAATGTAAGTCCTGGCGATCAATCGCCAGTCTCAAAGCGGAAGGGCGCTGAAGCACCCTGAAAAATTGAACAGCGGGCTTCAGCCTGCTTCAGCTTTGAGACCGGTCATTGATGGCCGGAATAACGAAGCGTTTTCAGTTACGGCGATGCACCTTATTTCGTAGGGAGTTGTCCCGGAGGAGCGTAACACCAGAGCAACACCAGGGGTTCTTCTCTATCGTTATAATGGATATGCTCCACGCCGTCAGGAATCCACAAGAAATCGTGCTTCTCCATCCTGGTTTCTTTATTATTGGTCACGTCAATGGCAATGCACCCGCCGCTGATCACAAAATCAATCTCTTCTGAGCCTGGATGTGAGTGCGGCGCACAGCGTTCACCGGGTTCAAAAATCGTGACGCCTGCTACCATGTTTTTTGCGCCGATTTGCTCCTCGTCAACCGCCCGAAAAACCTTACGGCGGTGCCCTTCTTGCTCCAGCCCCAACCAGATTTGTTTTGCTTCTTTAAAGGTTTTGATCACTTTCACTTCCATAATGTCTCTCCTTTACCTGAATGAATACGGTTAATGTGATTTCTCCCATATATAATGAAATTTTCATTCGTGCGTGCAAGAAACCGGGTTTTTTCGAAAAAACCCGGTTTCTAAACTCGACTTCTTTTCTATCGCGCTTATTCAGCCTCTTTGATCAATTCCCAGGCCGCCCGGAGTCCTAACAGATAGCTGTTGACCCCAAATCCAGTGATTTGTCCTTTGGCGCGAGGGGCGACCACGGAAAAATGCCGGAACTCTTCGCGGGCGTGAACATGGGACATGTGCACTTCAACAATCGGGGCTTTCAAAATGCCGAGCGCGTCCATGATGGCATAGCTGTAATGCGTCCACGCCCCGGCATTAATGATGACCGCATCAATCTGTTTTTCGTGCGCCTGATGAATTTTTTCGACCATTTCCCCCTCATGGTTGGTCTGATAACATTCAACTTCGCAGCCGAGCTGCGCCGCTAACGCGGCAAGCTGCTCATTAATTTGCTGCAACGTAATTGTGCCGTATTGAGCGGGATCGCGCTTGCCAAACATATTCAGATTAACCCCGTGAAGCACGAGCACTTTTTTCATAGCGTATTCTCCTTTGAAAATGTAGCGCGAAACTCCAGTTTCGCGGCTGTCAACGATGCGCGAAACTGGGGTTTCGCGCTACACCTGATTTTCATTGCGTTGGGTGAGCCTAAGCTCATGACAACTCCTTCTTTTTCTTAAAACAGTTCATAAATACAGGCCAAAGCGGAGTCTGGTTGATTAGCATGAAAAGCGTGACGAACGTCAGTACTGCGGTTAACGGATGGGACACCAGATCCAGCAAAAAGCCGCTAAAACTATTCTCGCATGATATCACGGCCCGACGATACGACACATCCATCAAGGGCCCCAGAATAATGCCCAGAATAATCGGCGCCACCTGGAAGCCATACATTTTTAGAATATAGCCGAAAATACCGAATCCTAACATCCAATACACATCCATAACGCTATTTTGAATGGAGTATGTTCCGACCACTGAGAGAATGATAATGATCGGATTTAAGATACCCTTGGGCACTTCCACCAATTTCGCAAAGATGCGGATGCCCGTCAGTCCGAAAATCAACATGAAGATATTGGCTAATACCAGATTTCCGACGGTAAACCAGAACAGATGAGGCGTTTCGATCATCAGCATAGGTCCTGGTTTAAGACCATGAATATATAACGCTCCGATAATGACGGCGGTCACCGCATCGCCAGGAATGCCCAGAGTCAACATCGGAATATAGGCCCCGCCGATAGCTGCGTTATTAGCTGATTCCGGCGCGATCAGCCCTTCATACGCCCCCTTACCGAAGGGCCGTGATGGTTTTTTCACCGAGCGTTTAGCGTGATCATAAGCTATCAGCGCCGCAATATCTCCTCCGGTGCCTGGCAGCGCGCCAATAAGCACCCCGATGAGCGATGTACGCAGAGAGAGCGGCAAATATTTGAGAATCACCGACCAGGAAGGGATAATTTTGCTGACATCCTGCTTGACCGGTTTTATATGCAGCGTGCGAATTTGATACAGCGCTTCAGAGACGCCGAACAACCCAATCATGGCGATGACATAGTGGATGCCGCCCAGCAGAGTGACCGTCCCGAACGTGAAACGTCCTTGAGCAGTCAAGGGATCCATGCCGACCATGCCCAACGTCACCCCTAAAGCCCCTGTAAAAATTCCTTTCGCCGTAGATTCACCCGACAGGCTGCCTACCAGCAGCAATCCCATCGTTGCCAGCAGCAAATAATCACGCGGGGCGAACTTCAGGGCGAACTCAGATACCTGCGGCGCTGCCAGGGCTAGCACAAGCACACCCATTAAACCACCAACGACTGAGATCACGGTACTCACCCCGATAGCCCGACCGGCTTCCCCCTGTTCAGCCAATGGAAACCCGTCAAAGCTCGTGGCGATTGACGCCGGCGCGCCCGGGATATTGAGCAAGATGGCGGAACGGGACCCGCCATACACGCCGCCGCAATAAATCCCGACCATCAACGCTAAGGCGCTATTGACATCCCAGGAAAAGGTAAAGGAAATCAAGATGGAAACCGCCATAGTGACCGATAATCCGGGAATCGCGCCTACGTAAATCCCGGCAAAGGTACCGGCAGCCGTCAAAACCAACAGCACGAGGTTGGTATAGGACATCAGAAAATAAGAAAGCCCTGATTCGGTCACGCTTACACCTCCTGTTTACGGCAAGATGACTCTAAAAAGAGTGCGAAAGATCAGATAAATTCCCCCAAGCGTTCCGGCGCTGATCAGCAACGCCTTGACCGGCGTACTACCTTTTAAGTAAATTATGGATCCAGTTAGAAAGAGAAAGGAACTTGGTAAGAAATGCAGCGGTTCAATGAAAATCATGTACAACACGATAATGCCTGAATATACCAGAATCTCTGGCCGAAAGATGTCTTTTGCAGCCCGCCACAATTCATCGTTCAGATCATGAGCGTCCGGCTTTTCTGCTTGACGGTTGTCCAGGAGGAGGAGGATAAGACTTATCACCATGGCCGCGGCTGCCAGCATGGGAAACATTCCCGGCGAACTGACCGAAGAAAAGCGTGAAATTCGATATGCCTGCACCAACACCAAAATACTAAAAACAAGCATCAACCACGTAAACGCCGTTTCTCCGAGCTGAAGCGTTCTTCTTTCTTTCACGACAAACCTCCTTCCTTTTTCATGGCTCCGGCGAAAGCCGGGGCCATGAATGATTTGAGGAGTTTACGGTTTGGGGATTCCCAGAGTTTCCGGAGAAACTTTCGTTGCGCCGGCATATTCGTACATCCAGTTTGTGACCGATTGCCATTTTTGCAAAAACGTATCAGCCTCTTCGCCACTGATATTCATCGGCACTGCGCCAAAATCTTTCAAGAATTCCTGGAATTGAGCCTCCGCGGCTCCCTTCTGGAACGCCTCGACCAGTATTTGTTTGGCGGCGTCAGGCACATCTCTTTTGCACCAAATCCCGTAAAAAGGTCCCCAGGGCAGATATTGTTTGAATTCGGGAAAATCCTGGGTGATTGGAGGAATATCTTCCAAGCCTTCGACAGGTTCATCTGTCACGACGCACAACGCTTTGACCCTGCCAGCTCTGATATGTTCGCGCACCGCAGTCAGCCCGGCCGGCATGAAGTCCACATGTCCGCCCTGCAAGGCCGTGATGCCAGGGCCCTCGCCGTCGAAAGGCACTGAGATCACATCAAACCCTGTGACAGCCTGAGTCATCGCTCCTACTGTGTAAGGCAAACCGCCAGGACCGGTCGAACCCATCTTAATTTTGCCGGGACGCTGTTGGGCGTCTTCCACAAGCTCCTTAAACGAATTCCAGGGCATGTCATTATTGGCCACAATTACTCCAACCCCGCGGCCCAATATATTGACCGGATAGAAATCCTTGTAATCCAGGTCGGAAAGTTCGAGAATCCGGTACACCTGCGGGTTTTCAGCGCCGTACAGCAGCGTATAGCCATCCGATGGCCGGCTATAGACATACTGAGTGGCAATTGCCCCGGTTCCGCCGGTTTTATTGACCAGGATAATCTTTTTCCCGAGATGGGCTTCCACAAGCGGCGTGACAGCGCGGGCAACATTATCGGTCGCGCCGCCAGCCCCCCACATAATATACCCCTGCACGTCTTTTGTGGGAAAATCCGCTGCAAATACGCTCATAACAACCCCTAAAACCATGATGCCTGTCAGCATTGAACCAAGAAACCTCTTCATAATATGACCTCCACATTGCTAAAAGTTTTTGGTTGAGCGGTGATGGACGACATCTGACAAAGATTTCCGGCATAGTCATTTCACCCTTTCATCAGCTCAGTATCTTTGTCATAAATTCTATTCAATAGAATTTTATTGCATTATATAGAAAATAAGTGTTGACTGTTTGTCAAGATTTTTATGCTGCTTTGAGAAAAAAGTTGATCTATTAACGTGAGTTCCGGCTAAGAAAAACGCCATAAAAGTTCCGAAGGGACGCAGGGCTGTTAAGTTTAGCCATGTTGAGAAACGAGAAAGATATGACGCCAATAGAACAAAATTAGAATTTTGTTCTATTCAACATACTACTTTGTCAGACAACTCAGGCTTGTCCGACAAAGTCCGACAAGGTCTATTCTGTGCTCAAGTATTATGCTCGATCTCTGATACCTTTTTCGACCAATATGGCAAAAAGCATGAAGAGCGCACTGCTCACGACAAGTATTCCCATATAGATGAAACCTACATAAAACCGGTGCGCATCGCCAAAGGTCCCGAGGATAATCGGAAAAATACCTCCACCCAGAAGCATCGCCACCGGCATGAGCAAAGCAATGATGCTGCTTCGCAAACCGGCAGGCACCGCATTTGCCAAAACAGCGTAAGCAGGAGGGAATAGAGCAGTCGCAAATATCGGTTGAAAAAACAGGGGAGCCCAGAGCCATTTGTTCGGACAAAGTCCTAAAAGAACGGTCGTCGTCCCGGTCAGGAGGTTCGTAAACGCGATCACCGGACGAGGACCATAGCGGCCGGCCAACCAGCCGACGACAAGCGGAGAGAACATCGCCGCCACCCGCGCAATCGCCATGATGAGGTTGGTATATGTTTGTCCCATTCCCCGTTCGATTTGAAGATAAAGAGGCGTCATTGAATAAATTCCCACATTGGCCCCGATACCTAATGTGAACAGGAGCAGCATGATCCAGAACACCGGTTGAGAGAGAACCCGGATCACATTTCTGATTGTCAGAGGGTCGCTCTTATAATTGCCGGTCACATTTTTGATCCTGTATATGAATCCCACAACGAAAAACCCGCCGACTATGGGGCCAAGAACGATTCGCCATGAACCCCAGCCTAACAGAAACTCCGCGAGCAGCGGACCGATAATCAGCGCCAAGCTGGGGGAAATTTCATGGATCGCAAAGGCTCTGACAAAATCTTTCGGCTCTAAATTGTAGGAGAGACTGGCAATCGCTGAAGGCAGATAGAGCCCTGCGGTTGCGCCAACAACGATCAGCATGATTTTAAAGAACAAAAGCGAAGTCCCACTCACCATGAACATCATCAGGGATAACCCACAAGTATAACAGGATAACACAATCGTATTGCGATGATTCAGTTTGGACGAAAACATCCAGGAACCGATCACTCCGATGAAATACCCGCTGGTGATATTGACAAAAACCGATCCTGCTTCGGCATGGCTGATGCCCAGGTCTTTCTCTATACTGACGATCAAAGGCCCCCAGAGGTATCGCGCCAGAATATTCAAAAAAAATATGCACGTCAGGATCAGAATGTGGGGAAGCTGCTCTTTGAGTAAGAAAGGCTTGAGATGCTGCGCGTTGGTTTGGAAATCCGCATCGTTCATAATGCCACCAATCGTATTTTTTATCCTATGTACAGAAAATCATTTGATTTAAGAAAAACTCTATGCTCCGATTGTTTGTCAAGATTTTTCCTATCTTTACAAATTTCAACATTACTGTTAAACATCTCAATTTTCTTCCATTTAAAAACAGGGAGAGGCTCACTCTTTTTTCAAGAGGGGGAGAAATAGGGAAAATATGATCTGCGTGGTTGACGTTCGGACGATACCGATCAACTCAAAATTTGGGATACTCGCATTCACTAAGATACCGCCGTAAAAAGTATTGCGGCTAACCTGCCGGAACAGGCAAAGCGCAGTCAAAAATCAACTTGACAATCCTCTCCGAATCGCAACAGTATTGTCTGAGAGGAAACAAAATTGCAGCTTACGAGAACGTTTTGAAAATCGGAGAATAAGATATGGCAAAAGCCCAAAAAAACCATCAGGAGCAGGAACCTATCGAAAAGCAACTCTGGAAAGCGGCGGATAAGCTGCGCAAAAATATTGACGCGGCTGAATACAAACACATTGTGCTGGGGCTGATCTTTCTCAGATACATTTCCGACGCTTTTGAAGCCTTACATGCAAAGTTACGCGGCGGCCAGGGCGAGTATGCCGGGGCCGACCCGGAAGATCGGGACGAATACAAGGCGGAAAATGTGTTTTTTGTGCCGGAAACAGCGCGGTGGTCATATCTGCAATCCAAAGCCAAGCAACCGGCCATCGGCAAAGAAGTTGATCAGGCTATGGATGCGATTGAAAAAGAGAATCCGGCTCTGAAAGATGTTTTGCCCAAAGTGTTTGCCCGCGGCAATCTTGATCCGACCAATCTGGGCGGACTGATTGACCTGGTGAGCAATATTGCGCTCGGCGACGCCAAAGTGCGCAGCGCGGACGTGCTCGGGCACGTGTTTGAGTATTTTTTGGGCGAGTTCGCTTTGGCCGAAGGCAAAAAGGGCGGTCAATTCTATACACCGCGCAGCGTGGTCGAATTGCTGGTTGAAATGCTTGAACCCTACCAGGGCCGGGTTTTTGATCCCTGCTGCGGCTCCGGCGGCATGTTCGTGCAATCGGAAAAATTTGTGGCCGAACACCAGGGCAAAATCAATGATATTTCCATTTACGGGCAGGAGAGCAATCACACGACCTGGCGCCTGGCAAAGATGAACCTTGCCATTCGCGGCATTGATAGTTCGCAGGTCAAATGGAACAATGAAGGTTCATTCTTAAACGACGCCCACAAAGACTTGAAAGCGGATGTTGTGATTGCCAATCCGCCCTTTAACGATAGCGACTGGTCGGGCGACCTGCTGCGCAAGGACGGACGTTGGAAGTATGGGGTTCCGCCTTCAGGAAACGCCAACTACGCCTGGATCCAACACTTCCTCTACCATTTGAAGGGTTATGTTGATGTTACAAATACACGATTCGTTGATGAATCCGTAGTGAAAAGCCTTGGTGAGAGTAAATTCAAGCTAAAGAGTGGAGATTTTTTAATTGCTATGACTGGTGCCGAAATAGGTAAAATTGGCATCGTTCAACAAACGGAGAAATCTTTTTGGGTAAACCAGCGTGTGGGAAAATTGATTTCAAAAGTACCCTATGGAAATATTATTGGATATTTGGCTTTAAAATCAATAGATGGACAAGACCATATTAAAAATGCTTGCTCAGGTAGTGCCCAAGAAAATATTAGTTCACATGGAATTGAAGCAATGCCATTTGTTATTTACGATAAAAAAACTTGTGATAACTTTGGAAAAACAGCAAATCTTTTATTTGAAAGGATAACTTTTAACCTCAACCAAATTTGCACGCTCGAAAAACTGCGTGATACGCTTTTGCCGAAGCTGATGAGCGGGGAAGTGCGGGTGGCGGCGTTGCCGGATGGGGAGGAACGTTGAACAATTCGGGAAAGTTGGGTTGAGCGGCTGGGGGCAGTTGTGTCGGACAGGTCGGACAAGTCGGACAGGTCCGACAGGTCAGATTAACCTTAACACAGGAGGGACAGCTAAGAGTGAGCTTATTCCAAAACACGGGGGGTTCAGGAAGCTGCGGAGCTTTCAGGTGGCGCAGCAGGTGTATGATGGCACGGTGTATTTTTGCAATCGTTTCATGGTCAAAAGATCATCCCAAAACGCGTAAAGTCCGCGATGCCAGGCCGGAAACGGTTAACTGGACGCTTTTTGGAGATCGTTCGGACGAGGAATTAGCCAACATCATGATTTGCCTGATTAACCAGGCGAGTTATCTGCTCTGGAAACAGATGCAGCGGCTTGAACAAGACTTCCTGAACGAAGATGGTTTTACAGAACGCATGTATCACGCCCGAAAACAAAAACGAGGCTACTGATGACGAATATCACTGAATCCGAAATTGAACAACTCGCAATTGAGCTGTTCAAACACCAGGGCTACGAATATCTTTACGCCCCTGCCTCGCGCCAGACAGCGCCGCCTCGGGAGAAGACGCTCCTTTGAAGATGTCCTGCTCCTCCATCGCCTGCAAACAGCCGTCCGCCGCCTGAACCCGACTCTTTCAGCAGAGATTCTCGAACATGCTATCAAACAAATCCAACGCCTCAACTCCCCGGAACTCATCAGCAATAACGAAGCCTTTCACCGCCTGCTGACCGAAGGCATCAAGGTCACGTATCAAAAGAAAACGCCTCGATTGACTGGACCATCAAAGAAAGCGTCAAGGCAAAGTTGAAAGTGATTGTTAAGAGAATATTGAGGCAATACGGCTATCCGCCGGATATGCAAATGCTGGCAACCGAGACCGTTTTAAAACAAGCGGAACTCATCGCAGAGGAATTAACAGGGCATAAATCATAAACAGGGAAAACGATTTCGGAAGAGTCGAACTGTTTTGTGAAGAACTTGCTAAGAGGAATAACTCTGTTTTTCCTCTGTTTTGAGTGGGAAAGAAGAAAATTTGGCGTTATCAAAAAAAATCTCAATTTTCTTCTTGACGAAAATATAATCTCTCTGCACACTTGTTTTACTTTTTTATCAGAAAAATCGCATTTTAACAGCAATACAAAAGATGAAGGGAACGAGCATGACGGCTCAAACAGGGCGACAGGCCGGATATTTTTGGTTTTTTAGCGGCTGTGGCGGCGTTTGCCCTGTGCCAGAGATTTCCTGAATCTCTTGCAATCACGCGAATATAAGGCCATGGGGCAGACAAAAAGCTCCATGGCCTTTTTTTATTTTATGGAAACCGACCCCCAGAGACATCTCGTATCTGCAATTGATTGCCCTACGGCACAGTTCGACTACAGGCTGCTTGATTTTTTGCCTTATCCGGCGGCGGTGTTGAATATGGATTACACGGTTTCCTATCTGAATCCGGCGTTTGTCAAGGTATTTGGCTGGACATTGGAAGACCTGGAAGGCAAAGAAATTCCGTTTGTGCCTGAGATGGTTCAGGAACAAAGTGTGTGGGAGATGCAGCAGTTGCTCGACGTTGATCAGATTCATAATATTGAAACCCAACGGTTGAACCGGGATGGCCGCCTGCTCGATGTGGTGCTGGATGGGGCGATCTTTTACGAGGAAGATAACACTCCGGCGGGTCAGCTCATCACACTGCGAGATGTCAGCCGCGAAAAACGAGCTGCACGAACTCAACATACGTTGTTTCGAATTTCTCAACAGTTGCACCAGATTCAGGGATTGGACGAATTACTGGAATGCATCACGAAAGAAATCCGGGTGATTCTCAATGTCGGCGGGGCGATGGTCATTCTGCTCGATGAAGACCATCAGGAGTTCTTTTTTCGCGTGGCGACCCTGGATAACATGAACTCCGGCCAAAAAATGAAAGAGGTCAGGTTTCCGGCGGACAAAGGAGTGGCCGGTCATGTATATCGTACCGGTCAACCTTTGATTGTGTCAGATACCTCTCAAAGTCCTCACTTTTTTAAAAAAGTTGACCTTGATGCAGAATATCACACGCGCAACATGTTGGATGTGCCGCTGGAAACGCAGGCTCACCGCATTGGCGTGTTATGCGTGGTTAATAAAAAGGATGGCGTATTCGATCAAGAAGATGTTGATTTTCTCAGCACGATCGCCGCTACAATCGCTCTTCCCATTGAAAACGCTCGTATTCATGAGGAATTGAAGCACTCCTATCAGGAAGTACAAAGCTTGAATCACGCTAAAGATCAGGTGATTCACCATCTGTCGCATGAATTGAAGACTCCGGTGTCAGTGGTCGCGGCTTCATTAAGTCTGCTCGAAAAACGCCTGTCAGCGACAGAAGCTCAGGGGTATCAACGCGTTCTGGAACGGGCACAGCGGAATTTACAACGTATTCTGGACATGCAGTATGAAATTGAGGATATTCTGCGCGACAAAGAATACGTCACCCACCACCTGCTTTCGATGTTATTAGATGCCTGTGTAGATGAATTAGAGGTGCTGGTCGCAGATGAATTCGGGGAGTGGAATGTCATGCAGCGAATTCGACGACGCATCGAAGACCTGTTCGGACCGCAAGACGCCATTTCCCAGAGAATCCCCTTAGCGCCATTCGTGCAAAAACATCTCGATGCCCTGCGACCGCGTTTTGCTCACAGAACATGCCAGATTACGTTTTCTGGCGAAACGACGTCCCCGGTGCTGATTCCACCGGATGTGCTCTCTAAAATTGTTGAAGGGTTAATTCGAAATGCGGTCGAGAACACACCTGATGGGGGCCAAATTGACGTGATGATCAGGGCTGGCGCGGAAGGAGTCGAATTCGAAATTCAGGATTTTGGCGTTGGCATCACCCCTGAAAATCAGCGACTTATCTTTGAGAATTATTTCCCATCTTATGATGCGATGCAGTACTCCTCCCGCAATCCCTTTGATTTCAACGCCGGAGGCAAAGGGTTTGATTTATTGCGGCTCAAAATTTTTTCCGAACGCTACCATTTCAAGCTTCAGATGCGGTCGCAACGCTGTAAATTTTTATTGCATCCTGACACAATCTGCCCAGGCAAGGTTGAACAGTGCGCATTTTGTCACTCGCCGGAAGATTGCATGCGCTCAGGCGGCACAACGATGATCGTACAATTTCAATCTGAGAACAGGTAAATGTTATGAATGTGCAGAACACTCTGTCTAAGAAATACCAGGACATTCCAGCTTCGCGCGGAAACTTCTTTCGCGAGCTTGAGATCGAATTTCTGCTGCATGAACTAAAAGATCCGCTTTCCATTATTGAAACCGGGATGCGATCTTTACTGGAAAAATCGGAAAAATACGGACCTTTATCTCCCAGACAGGAAAAAACGTTAAAGCGGACGTTGCGCAATACGAAAAAGGTTCGAGAAATGCTCAATGGTTTGCTGGAAATCGGACGATCAGAAGCCGGACGGTTTGCCTGCTGCCGATTTCAGCCTGCCCAATCGTTATATGCGGTACTGGTGGACGTTCTGGAAATCACAGATGAAGTGAACGTTGATCCTGAAACCGTTCAGCACGAAATGCGACACGTGTTTTCCCTGCATGACATTTCGCTGCATATTGCTCCGCAAGTTTTCGATATTGAGGTCGAACAGGATGAAACCAAATTTCGTCAGATTATCGGAAATCTCATTAAAAATGCGCTGTACCATAAAAGAACCGGCATTGAAATTCTCATGGCACAGGAGCAAAGCTCGGTCGTAATTGATGTTATTGATGATGGTCCTGGCATTGCGCCGGAGTATCATCATCTAATTTTCCAACGCTACACGCAAATCCGTGAATCGGAAGCCGTCACACGTCAGGGACACGGACTTGGCCTGGCCGGCTCGCTGATTTTAGCTCAAAGTCTTGGCGGCAATATCGAATTACACAGTGAACAAGGCAAAGGCGCAACATTTCGACTGATTCTCCCTGTTGTACTGCATGCCCGCTAAAGCGGGAACTACGAGCAGGGAACGCCAAGTTTGTAGTTCTGCCTTCAAATAGCCCGCTAAAGCGGGAACTACGAACACATACGCATCATGGAAATTGATCATTTACACAGGAGACCTTGAACATGACGGAATCATATCTGAAAGGTAAACATATTCTGGTTGTTGATGATGAAGAAGATATTCTGGAAACGATTGAAGATATTTTAGATGAATCCTCGCTTGACACCGCTCGTGATTACGAGACGGCGTCGCAAAAAATTCAAACGCAGCGATACGACCTGGCTATCCTGGATATTATGGGTGTCAATGGACTCAAACTGCTGGAAGAGGCGGTGCAACAAGGAATTCCGGCAGTAATGCTCACGGCCCACGCCATGAACCCCGAAACCTTGATGGAATCGATTCGTAAAGGCGCCATCTCCTATCTTCCGAAAGAAACCCTGGTTGATCTGGATGAACTGTTGAACACCTTGCTTGGGGCGCATGAACGCGGCGAGCCGAGCTGGAAATTCTTATTTGAAAAATTAGGAACTTATTTTGATGAACGCTTCGGACCAGAATGGAAGGCGAAAGATCAGGAATTTTGGTCTGAGTTCAGCCGGACATATCAGATCGGCAAAGGCATTCAACAACGCCTTCTGCACGATGAGCGGCTTCGTGGAAGAGGGATTTAGCGTATTGGTTCATCTGAATAAGCGTCAGAGGTAACAAGTATGACAAAGACAACATGGCTTGCATACAATGATCTTGCATGGACTGACTCACTTATTACGTCTCCAGAAGAATGTAAAGAAGAAACCGAGTATTTCGTAAGAGCGATCCGGGACCATTCCCGAATCGAAGTACAAACATTGCTTCACCTGGGTTGTGGGGCCGGCATGAATGATTACACATTCAAAAGGCATTTTAAGGTTACAGGGGTTGATATGAGTGCAGGCATGCTCGAAATTGCACGAACGCTCAATCCGGAAGTGACGTATTTATGCCATGATATGAGAACCGTCACCCTGGAGCAGCGTTTTGATGCCGTTGCAATTCCTGACTCGATCGGCTATATGATCACGGAACGAGATCTCAGAAATACGATTACGACCGCACGTGAGCATTTGAAACCAGGCGGAGTACTGCTGATTGTCGCTCTTGTTCGCGAAGATTTCCAGGAAAACAATTTTGTTTATACGGGTTCCAGGGAAGAGGTGGAAGTGACGATCTTTGAAAACAATTACGTACTCGACTCTCATCAGACCACGTATGAAGCCACCTTGGTCTATCTGATTCGACGCAAGGGTGAGCTTGAAATATTTACCGACCGCCATACATTAGGGTTATTCCCATTGGAAATCTGGTTTTCCCTCCTGGCAGACGCCGGATTCGAAGTCAAGCAGATAACGATGGACCATGCCTATGACCGTTTCATTTCTAACGATGGTGAATACCCTCTTCGAGTATTTATATGTACTCAACCATTATGATCAGCAACCGGGTTTTTCATGTTGATCTCCATCCGAATCTTCGAGATGCAGATCACAGGGCGAATATACTTCAACAGATTCGCCGCGTCCGGATGCGCCGCATCCGGAAAACTGTTCTCATGGTAAAGACTCTGGCAGTCTATGCTCTCTTGCAGATGAGAACAGGCAGACAACGTTAACCTGTGAAGATAACCGTCTGGGCAGTTTCATTATGCACTGTAAGACGATGAAGCTGCTCAAATAAGGGCAAAGGGAGGTTCGAATATGACCAGAAAAAGGATGTCAGGAATTATACTGATCTGCGCAATGTGCATTGGAATCGGGAGCAGCATGGTAAGCGCCCAGGATTTGGAGACCTGGAAACCGGCGTTCGATCCATCAGGCGCGAAATACACCTTCATTGTGTCAAATGTCTCGCACCCTGTCATTAAAGGGGTATATGCCGGATTTGCGATCCGCGATGAACTTTGGAAACGCACGAATGGACAAATGTATCTTGATTACAAGCCGTTTTCAATGCTTGGCGGAGAGGTCGAAGTGTTGAATCAGTTGCAGATGGGCGCGATTCAAGGGATGAGCGTCAGTTCGGTTGCCTCAACAAATCTGGGGCCGCGTTTCGGCCTGATCAATCTGCCCTTCCTGATTAACTCGTTCGACAAATTAGATCGATTCATCAACAGCGGGCAATTGTTTGAGCATTTCATGCATGCCATGGATCATCAAGGGATTATCGGGGTTGACATTACCGGGTACGGTAATTATGGCTGGGCGACAACTATTCCGGTCAAAACTATTGAAGATGCGAAGAAGGTCAAATTCCGCATTGCCGAAGCGGCGGTGAACCAACTGCTGTATAAACAATGGGGGTTCAATCCAGTCGTGATGCCCTGGCCTGATGTGCCAATTGCGTTGAAACAAGGAGTAATCACCGGTCTTGATCATGCTCCGACCGTATGTAACATCACCAAGAAATTTGAAGTCGCCAAATATTTCACCCAAATTAATTATGCCCAGGGGTTGTTTATCTGGATTTTCAATAAGGCCTGGTTCAATAATCTGCCGCCAGATTTGCAGCACACCTTTCTTGAGGTCGTTCACGAGGTGTGTGCGCAAATTCGTGAAGAAAGCAAGCAGCAGGAACGTGATGAAATTGCCAATGCGAAAGCTGCCGGAATAGAATTCTTTCAACTTTCGGAAGCAGAGATGGCTATTTTAAGGCAGCAAGGGAATGCGGTTCACGAGAAATATACGGAAGAAATCAACAAACTGTATGATACCGATATCTATCGGCCAGAAAATTTCCTCAAGGAAGTACAGGAATATATGGGGTATACCCCTTAAGTCTTACAAGATCAAAAACCGGGTTTCTTGAAGAAACCCGGTTTTTCTCCACACATTTTGAAAGGAACTGACGTATGTTTGGAAAAATACTGAAACGCCTGGATACACTCTTAACATTTTTTGAAGAGTGGACATTGTTTCTTACCGTGATGATCGCCCTGATCTCCCTTTTTATGAACGTGGTGCTGCGTTATGGGATGAATTACTCACTGGCCTGGTCAGAAGAATTGGTGCGTGAAGTGATCATCTATACCACCTTCATTGGATGCAGCGCGGCGATTAAAGAACGGTCGTTGATTAAGGTTGACGCTCTGGTTCAACTGGTTCCCAGATTGAAAACGCCTCTAACGTATTTCAGCCACGGTTCGATCTTGATCTTTTCGGGCATGATGATCTATTACGGCTGGTTAATGGCTGCAATGCAAGCGCAAACGAACCAAAAAACCATTATTCTCAAAATTCCGCTGGTTTACCTGTACGCCATTTTACCTTTAATGGGCCTGATGATGGGAATTCGAACCATTCAAGCGATTCATCAGGATTTGACCCGGCAGCAAACCACAACACATCAAATCTAAAGGAGAACCTGGCTTATGGTATCAAGCGATCTTATTCTGCTCCTTATCTTAGTGGGAAGTCTGGCAGCGTATATCCCCGTATTTCTGTGTCTGTTTTTTGCATCTGTGTTTGGTTTTCTCTTGTTTACCAATTACCCCCTGCTTTTGCTGGCCCAAACACTTTTTCGCAGTATGGATAACTTTGCTCTGGTAGTAGTGCTCTTCTTTATTTTGTGCGGCAACATTATGACCACCGGCAAAACGGTTGAAAAATTGATCAAGGTAGCGAATATGTTCGTCAGTTGGCTTCCGGGTGGTCTGGGAATGGCAGGAGTTTTGGGGTGCGGATTGTTCGCTGCGATCTCCGGATCAACAGTCGCGACGGTTGTAGCGTTGGGCGGATTCATGATCCCGGCCCTGCAAGAGCACGGCTATCCTGAAAAATATGCTCTGGGCTTAATGACCACGTCGCCCAACCTGGGAGTCATTATTCCGCCCAGTATTAGCATGATTCTGTATAGCATGATCAGCAATGTTTCGTTAGAAGGGTTGTTCTCAACCGGCTTTTTGCCCGGTCTGCTCATCATGCTCGGCGTCTGCATCTATTCATATTTTTACTTTCGCAACAAGCAAGAAATCACCCACATGCCGATTCCAAGCTTCAAAGACATCCTGATCGTACTTAAAGAAGGATTTTGGGCCTTGATGCTGCCTGTCATTATTTTCGGAGGTATTTTTTCCGGAATTTTTACGGCCAATGAAGCTGCGGTGGTCGCCTGTGTGTACGCCTTATTTGTAGAACTCGTTATCCATAAATCCATGAATTTTCGTGATGTAAGAAAAATTACCATTTCCTCTGCAATCACCTCGGCGACACTCCTGATTATCGTGGCAGGGGCGACCTGTTTTGGGCGTTTGCTCACCCTCCAAAATATTCCGGGCCGCATCACTGAAGTCGTGCTGACAAACATTCAATCGCCACTGCTATTCCTGCTCGTCATGAACATTTTACTTTTGATGGTCGGGATGTTTATGGACATTATTTCAGCGACCATGATCCTTGGCCCTGTTTTTTTACCCATGCTCAATGCGTTTGGCGTCAATTGGATGCACTTCGGGTTAATTATGACCATCAATCTGGCAATTGGGTATTGCACGCCGCCTGTGGGGGTGAGCCTCTATATTACCGGAACCATTTCCAACAAGAACCTGATTTACGTCTCCAGATCGGTCATGCCATTCCTGGCGATCCAATTAGCTGTGCTGTTGCTTGTGACGTATTTACCGGATGTATTTCTCTGGTTTCCAAAACTCCTCGGTGTTCTGGAATAAAACAACTCGCACTTTTTTCTTGACTCACATCCGGGTGATTTTTATACTGTTATGTTGATTATATGAAAGAGTATCTGTTATGAATGTGTAGTACAGAGTTTCGGAAATACGTATACAGCAGGTATGATGAAGAAACCAGGATTTTTCTTAAACACCTGGTTCCTCGTATACAGTTATTTCTGAAATCATGTAGTAGTTTGTTAAGGTAGCTGATGGACAGCACATGGCATCGAAAACACAGGAGAATGTTGACAGCTCCCTGGATAGAAGAATACATGTACACAAAATTGTGTATTGTCAATCAAAAAGAAACATCTACAAGTGTACCTTCCTGAAGGTACACTTTTTTTTTGATCTTTTTAATCCCTATGCGCCGGGCGTCACTACCTGATAAATCTCTAACTATCTTCTACGAGGAAAGACAGTGAATATAACACTTCAAGCACTTGTGAAATTGCAGGATGTTGATACATCAATTCAAGAAATTCAGCGCAACATTTCTATATTTCCTGAAACGATACGGCAGCTTGATAAACAGTTAGCCGAAAATGAGCAAAAAGTCGAAGAATTGAAAACAAGCATTGAAGAACAAGAAAAACTTCGACGGAGCAAAGAACGTGAAGTTGAAATGCAAAACGAACAGATCAAGAAATATCAAGGGCAACTGTTACAGGTTAAAACAAACAAAGAATATTCGGCCTTATTATTAGAGATCAAAACCTTGAAAAGCAAAAACAGCTTGACTGAAGATGATATTCTTGAACTAATGGAAAGCATCGAACGGGCAAAACACGCTTTAGTCAACTTGCAAAAAGAGTTGGAAAATTCCCGGCTCAGGATTCAACAAGAAAGGCAGATTCAAGAAAAGGTCATGGCAGAAACCCAGAACACCCTGGAAAAAGAACAACAGCGGCGTAAGGAGCTCGCTCAGGACGTTGAACCAGGCGTTTTACGTGAATACACCAAACTCTTAAATTTGCGTAATGGCGTCGCCATAAGCGCTGTTGAAGAAGACAGTGTCTGTACCGGTTGCCATGTCGCCCTGACCCCTCAAATGTTTGCAGAAATTAAAACCGGCAATTATCTCCATCGTTGCCCGATCTGCTTTCGATTCCTTTATTGGGCGCAGCATAAAATCCAACAGGAAGACATGTAATTTCAGCAGAATGCGTTGACAAGAATGTGATATAAATCCTGGGCTGGCAGATGGAGATAGCGGGTTGGCCTTAACTACGGAGGAAACACAGCATTGTTATTTCGATTATTAGCAATAATAGGTCTGTTATGGACAGGAAAGCAAGCGTTAAAACAAGTAACCTCAGTTCTACGCCCTCGCGCTCATGATCACGACGGTTCAGCTTCCAGCAAAGAGGATGATGACATTGTAAAAGATCCTGTTTGTCTGACATATATTCCCAAATCGTTAGCTGTGCAAAAAACATTCAATGAAAAAACCTGGTATTTTTGCAGCGAAGAATGTGCAGACAAGTTTCAGGAGCAATTAGCGGAGTAACACTATCATGGTATACGAAATCTCTCGAAATATAGCAAAAGTGATTGCAAAGTTCTATTTTCGAATGCAGGTTGTAGGTTGTGAATATATTCCTGAGGAGGGTCCCTGCCTGCTTGTCGCCAACCATGCCAGTTTTCTTGATCCGTTTGTCATTGGTACGGCGGCCCCTCGAAGAATTCATTATATTACGTATGCTTTTTTTTACCATCATCCTGCCTTTCACTGGTTTTGCAAACGGGCATATTGCATTCCAGTCAAAAAACAAGGCAATGATGTTTCAGCCCTTAAGCAGACGCTGCGTCTCTTGAAACAAGGAGAAATTGTCGGAATTTTTCCGGAAGGCGTGCGGTCGGAAAATGGACGTATCGGAAATGCGGAGCCAGGCACAGCGCTCATTGCGTTAAAAGCAGAGGTTCCTATCTTGCCAGCAGGCATTCAGGGGGCTTATGAAGCGTTTCCCAAGGGGGCAATGTTTCCGAAACCCCGACGGATCAAAGTTTCATTTGGTCATCCTTTTTTTCTGGCAGACTATCTCCAGAGTACTGAAAAAATGACGATAGAATTTCAACAGCAAGCCATGCAGGTGATCATGAGAAAAATCGCTGGGCTTTGCGGACAGCAAGACGCTCTTTCTGCAAAACAATCACTTAAATTGCTTAAAGAAATTTAGAGAAGAAACACTTCTTGTGTAAATTTTTCTTTACTAAAAGTCTTCACTTATGTTTAAGTAACCAGAAGACGTTCTCATAGTAAAGATGACAGGCATTTTGCCTGAGAGGAGCGATTGAGGCCTTATTTCTGAAATAAAGAGGCACGGTGACAAGGAACGAAGTGAGGATTGCTATTGGTGCAACTGACAAGGTAAGGAATTATGCAAACAAAGAATATCTTAATTGTCGATGACTCAAGAATGGTTCGAAAAATTATTTCGGTGAGCCTGAAAGGGGAAAAACAATTTCGACTGTCTGAAGCCTCGAGCGGATTAGACGCGCTTGATAAATTAGCGGAAACTCCCATTGATTTGATTTTCACAGATATTAATATGCCGAATATGGACGGCCTGGAATTTATTAAGCGTTGCAAAGACGATGAACTGTTGAAAACCATCCCGATTATTGTTATCACGACAGAGGATGGCGTTGAAGATCGGCAGCGGGCGATGGGCATGGGTGCAGCAGGGTTTGTGAGTAAACCGTTAGATAAAGAAAGTATTCTCACAATCACTTACTCGACTCTTGGAATAGAACTAACGTAAAAATGTCGCTAACAACGCTCAGAACCGGCGATACCACGAGTTACCAAATCATTGAGATAAAACATATTCATGGTGTGTAGAGTTACTATAATATGGGGAGTGCGAGATGATGACGTTTGATTTGGAAAAATATGAAGAGGCGATTCTGTCTCAGGATGACGCCCGCCGAGTAGAAGCAGGGTTGGAATTAGCTGAAACTGTTTCACAACTGGATCGTGAGACGCTCGAACGGTTGAGCCAACCCATTGTTGATCTCTTATTAGAAGCCCTTCACAAAACTGATTGGGAATTTCGGAACCTGATCTCAAATGCCCTGATCACGCTCGGGAAATTAGATTTTATCGCCAAGAGTACCTGGTTTTGGCGTAAACTCATTTCGACCTATACAGATGTTGATTCTGGTTTGCGTTCTTCGGCCATGGATTTATTAAAAGAACTTGGACGCAGTGAGTATAGCCTTGAAATCCTTGAACCGTTAATTGAAGGCCTGAAAAATAGCGATAAAGACATGCGTATTTTAAGCGCAAATACGTTGGGGCGGATTCGCGCGCGCGAAGTGCTCCCAATGCTGATCGAGGCCCTTCAGGATAACAATACCAACGTCGTGTATAATGTTGTCGAATGTCTCGGTGATATTGGCGATCCACGCGCAGTACCCGCCTTAATGCACCTGTTGGGCACCCATGTTGATGAATGGGTGCGCGCTGCTACCCTGGAAGCTCTGGGAAAAATCGGCGATCAACGGGCAGTGGAATTGCTGCTCTCCCTGGTCACAAAAGAATTAGTAGCTGACCCGCTGATCAACGCGCTGGGCACTCTGGGAGACATCCGAGCCATACCTGTATTAGCTCAGTATCTCAAAGAAGAAGATCGAGACATTCATGAACTTGCGATCAAGGCCCTGGTGTCAATTTGGGAAGAAGTGGAAACGATTGCGGAATTTACAGGCGTCCGCTATGAATTGGAAGCGACCAAAAACATCTTACAACAATCGCTGACAGCCAACATGAAAAATGTGTTGCTGCGCGAAATGAATGATCAGCACATTCCCGATGAGATTCGCGAAAATTGCGCTGTACTCCTGAGCTGCGTACACTATTCCAAAGCTCTTGTCCCGATTGCACACCTGTTAGAAAGTTTCCCGCTTTCTCAGAAACTCATTTACGCGCTCGGCCAGTACCATAAACGCGCGCTTCCCCATCTTCTCCCTTATCTTCGACACCAGGACTTCCGTCTGCGGCAGTCAACCGGCCTTTATCTCCAACACCTGGTAGAAAATGATCTAAACGGATACGATACGCGCGTTGAACAAGCCTTACTTCACCTTGTACAAGATGAGAACCCCATCGTCAAACAGATTGCGTTGAAAGCCTTGAAAGCCTATCGAAGTCCTGCGACAATTCCGGCCTTACTCATGATATTACAACAGTTTCCGGAAGATTACGGCGAGACGATTCTTGACATCCTGGCAACCTTTCCCAAACGCAGTGTGTATAATGCCGTTCAACAACACCTGGACGAAGAGAATGAAAGAACCTTTCCGTATTTTCTCAAATTACTCGGACATGCCGGCGTTCAACTTGAGTATGTGAAAAAATTTTTAAAATACCAGCACACCCAAATTCAAGAGGCTAGCCTGCTTGCCATAGGATATACCGGGCATCCAGAAGGAATTCCGCTGCTCTTACCGTTTATTATGAGCAGACAAAACAGCCTGGCGCGCTGCGCTGCAGCCCAAAGCCTCTATTCCCTGGTGCAGCAGCTCAGAGAGAAACTCCCGAAACCCCGGAATGTGTTTGACGCATTATTTGTCATGCTGAATACCCATCGCAATGAAGAAGAATTATGTGCAGTTGCTCAGGCCCTGGGTGCGTTGTGCAGTTGTAAGATTCCTGATATCAGCGACGTCAATGTGGCAGTTGTGCGAGGACGCTTACTCGATCTGCTGCCCAGGGTTGGACAGGAAACCAAAATCCATCTATTGGAGGCAATTCACGATATTGTTGACATGTCCTCTTTCACAGCTCTGCGAGAATTTCGGCAGATCAACCTGTTGGAAATCCAAAAAATAGTGGCTTCCCTCTACAGCCAGTTTGATTGCAATCTCCGCGTTGTGGCCGATATTGCTGATATGATCAGTCATGCCGAATATTCTTTCAGAAAATTTTGGATTGCCGCAGCAGGCAAATTGCAAGCTGTGGAACTTACAGACATGCTCATCCCGCTGTTAGCAGAGCCGGATTTTCGAGCCGAGACGTTCTATGCTCTGGTGAACATGGGGCCAGAGGGACTGTCTCGCCTGGTGTCCTGGTTAAATCATGAGGATCCGCGCATTCAAAAAATGACAGCGCTGGTACTCTCAAAAATCTCACAGGACCGAATTGATCAGTTTTGCCAAATTTAAGGAGGTATCTTCTATGCGCGATCTATTATTGAAAATCCTCTTGGTGATGACTCTGGGCATATTTTCAGGGCTTGGGGGCACGTTCGCTCTGGCTCAACAGCGTCCTGAGCGTCCGAGAGATCCTCTTCCTCCCCCAACCACGGGGGTACAAGCCCCACAGCCAGGCACATTAACCCTGAAAGTCTGGAGCGATAAAGGCGACCAAAACCCGACCTATTATGTTGGTGAGCGTATTTATGTGTCGTTTAGCGTCACGAAAGATAGTTATGTGACGATCTATGATGTTGATAGTACGGGCAATGTCAACATCCTGTTTCCCAACCCATATCATCAGGACAATCTCGTTCGAAAAGGCCGAATCTATACGATTCCGACCACGAATTACGAGTATGATTTAGTCATTAAAGGCCCGACGGGCGATGAGATTCTTTATGGGATCGCGTCAAATCACATTTACTATCATTGGCAATATGGAATAGGTTCACCTCCAATCTGGTCGGATGAATGGGGTGCGCCAACGACCTGGGGACATCCCGGCGGCTATGATTCGACAATAGCTTCCAGAAGGTTTCAAAAACGGCTTCAAAATCAGCCGCAGCTTGCCGACTTGACGGTTGAATTTATCGAACATCAAATCCAAAAAGCCAAACCGACACTTGTCAGTTCTTCTGCATGTCGGTTTTACGTGACCGTCCCGCCGTATTAATAAGACAAAAAGGTATTTCGAGAAATCACTGCGATTTTTCTCGAAATACCTCCACCAATTCGCGTTATCTACTCACCAGGGGCAGCGTAAATCGGAAGGTAGTGCCCTGTCCGGGTTGGCTCTCCACCCAAATTTTGCCACGATGCTTTTCAACCAGGTCTTTACAGAGATCCAGTCCTAAACCTGTTCCACGCTCGCCAGCCGTGCCGACATTGGTAAATTGCACATCAATCCGAAATAATTTTGAAAGATGTTCCTCAAGAATGCCCACTCCTGTATCTACAACAGCCACTTCCACCTCATGGTCATCACGAGCATGGGCCGAAATCGTCACGGTCCCCCCCCTGGGGAGTAAACTTGATTGCATTCGAAATCAGGTTACGCATAATCGTTGTCAGCATCTGTTCATCCGCCCACACAGCAAGTTTATCAGGAATTGCATTAGCCAGCAAAATCTGTTTTTCTTCTGCTTTGGAAGTAAACAGATCAAAGGTATATTTCGCGATGTCACATATATACACGTAATCCGGACGAAATTCCATCACCCCCCGCTGGATGCGCGACCAGGTGAGCAGGTTTTCAAGCAGCGCATACAAACGTTCTGCAGCGCCATATAATTTCTCGACACACGAAAGGATTTCCACTTTGCCATACTGATCAATGTGTTCTAACAAAAGTTGAGCAAATCCAAACAACGCATTGAACGGGGTTCTGAGATCATGAGAAATGATAGAGAAAAATTTATCTTTACTCGCGTTAAGTTCTTCTAATTGCGCATTTTTTTCTTTTACATCATTGTGAGCCTCGAGCAACGCTATTTCCGCCCGCTTCCGTTCGGCGATTTCTTGTTGAGCCTGAGTATAGAGTCGCGCATTTTCAATTGCAACCGCCGCCGCCCCGGCGATCGGTTCAATAAAACGTAAATCCTCCTGAGTGAAACGATCTCTTTGCGGATCAACCAGATTCAGCACGCCAATAATGTTCCCCTTGTTCTTCAAAGGCACGCTCAACATGGAATGTACCGTGGAATCGCCTGGCACGCCGTCTGCAGATGTGATGTAATGCCGCGCATCATCCCACACGTCAGGCACAATAACACTCTCGCCGTACTGCGCCACCCAGCCTGTAATTCCCAGACCAGCAGGCAGGCGAACATGAAGCAATACTTCGCTGCCAGGGCCGATAATTTGACGACACTCTAATTCTTCAGTCTCAGGAACAAGCAGCCAGATGGACGTTGAGACCACGTTCAATAAACGCTGAACCTCCTGTAAAGCTGTGAGCAATACATGATCAAGTTCAAGCGAGGAACTGAACAACTGACTAATCTGATTGAGCAACGCCAATTCACGATTGCGACACTGCAACGCTTTTTCCGTTCGTCCGCGCTCAGAAATTTCCTGGGACAGGTGCACATTTTGTTCTTGAAGCCGCTGCTGCGTTCTTCGCAAGGCGATCTGGGTTTTGACGCGCATAAGAACCTCATCCTTTTGAAAAGGCTTGGTAATATAGTCAACACCGCCAACCGCAAAGCCTTTGACCTTATCAGCCACATCTGTCAACGCACTGATAAAGATTACCGGAATATCACGCATGCGCTGATCAGCTTTCAAACATTCACACACCTCATACCCATTCATATCTGACATCATGACGTCCAACAAAATCAAATCCGGAGTGGCATGAAGAACTGATTCAACCACCCTTGACCCTTCAGTCAACGGTTGGACACGGTAACCATATCTGCGTAATATATCTGATAATAAGTGCAGGTTATCAAGCATATCATCAACAACAAGAATACTCCCTGGATGTTCAGACTCATAATCATTAGCCATGCTGCTCCTTCTCTTCTGGCATTCATTTGTTCATTTGTTTTGTGTATGCAATTGAATTGTCAATGTATAGAAAAAATCAGCGGAGTTGTCAAGGATTTTCCTGTGTCCTTATAATGATAAACGTCAAACCCCACAATACTTTTGCGTTACAGAAGGCAATAGTTCGGACAGTTTTCGTGTGACCCCCTTTGTCCCCCCGTAAACGGGGGGGAAATGAGAAATAGGACGTCTCATGTGTACTTCCCCCCGCTTGCGGGGGGATTGAGGGGGGTGAAATCAAAACTGTCCGAAGTATTGAGAAGGGAAACATACGATGTTTTGGTAAGCTCTCATCCGAGAGCGTGATAAGCAGTGAATTTTAATAGAGTCGAAACCGGCGTCGAGAAGGGCGAGATTTTTCGATAATACGCATCAGGTCCGTCACGCGCCGATTTTCCGTTTGAAACGGATTGTCACACATGATGCGAACATCTAACAAATTCCCGACCCGGATATAGCTCCAATCCAAGTTATAGTGAATTTTTTTCTCTTTGGCGAGTTTGATAAATTCTCCTCGGATTTTCGCGCGCGTATCTGAAGGGGGGGTAACCATAGCGTCTTGAATCTGTTGTTCGGTCAATACCCGATCAACCAGATCATTCCGCTCCAAAATGTAATATAAGCCTTTGTCATAACGAATGTCATGATACTGCAGATCAAGCATCAACACGTTGTCGTTGATATTATTCCACGACAGATCGTGTTTTTTCATATAATCTTCAATCAATTTATGCTTAATCACCCAATCCACTTCTCGATCCAACTTGAACGGATCTTTTTCCAGAGTATTTAAGACGTAGCCCCATTTTTGGAGAATGTCACTCTCCATTGGGCTTAATTGGCGGGTGTGCATGTATTTCAGGGCGAGATCGAAATATTCTTTCTGTATATCCAGCGCGCTCATTTTTCTGCCGTTATCCAACTTAATTTTGCGAGTACAGGTGATGTCATCAGAAATATCTTTGACGGCTTTAACCGGATTACGTAAAGCAAAATCTTTATTGACAAAATCATCCTCAATCATACGCAGCACCAGAGCGGCTGTTCCGGTTTTGAGGTAGTTTGAAAATTCCGACATATTGGAATCACCAACAATCACGTGTAAGCGGCGATAATTTTCTTCATCAGCGTGCGGTTCGTCGCGGGTATTGATAATGCTGCGATCGTTGGTGGTAGTACCAGAAATCTTCTGGCACACATAATTGGCGCGTTGCGAAATCGTATAATGCGCCCCGCCATAACGTTTATCCTGCACAATCTTGCCTGCGCCAGAAAAAATCTGACGGGTCACCAGAAAGGGAATCAGTTGCTCGGCCAGGTAATAAAAATTAGCGTTACGGTCAACTAAATAGTTTTCGTGGCAGCCATAAGAATTGCCAATAAAATCTGTATTATTCTTATAAATATTCAGGGATCCGGCAATACCTTCGTGCTGTAAGCGTTCTTCGGCGTGCTGCCGGAGTTGTTCCAAAATCCGATCTCCAGCCTTTTCAAAACGCAGAAGGTCAATAGGATTGGTACACTCCGGCGTGGCATATTCGGGGTGATAACCGGTATCCTGATAAAACCGAGCGCCGTTCTCAAGGAACACATTTAAAAACCCTTCGGTCGTGACAAGCTGTTCAAACAGATAGCGCACGATTTTCTCAACCGGCAGGGTTTTGCGTCCCTGAGAGGTAAAAATAATACCATATTCGATTTCAACCCCGAAAATACGTTTTTCCATACAATTCTTTACATGAGGCACTATGAAAAACCGGGGGTTTCCAAAAAACCCGATTTTTAGGCGTTCCCATCATAGCGATGATGCAAGCTCAGCCAGACGCTCTTTAATTTCAGGACACAAAATCCGTCGAAATTTTCGTCCGTCAAGATTCCGATCTAAAATAGCAACTTCCAGGTGCTCTTCTCGAATCGTCTTATTTTCCGTGGTTTTTTCCAGGGCTTTTCGACACAGCGACAGCGCTTCGTTTAAAGAAAGATTTGAGCGATGCTGCTCTCGCAAGAATCCATTGACGATGTCGGCATGGCCGCCGATAACGGCATAATTCCGGTAATCGCTGATACTGCCGTCAAAAAGAATGTGATACATCGAATTTTTCTCGCTTGTCGTTCCCACCTCAACCACAAGGATTTCAACTTCCAAAGGCTTAATCTCTTTTGTGAAAATATTTCCAATTACCTGTGAATAGGCATTAGCCAGAGATTTTCCGGTAACATCCGCTCGACTGTATGTATAGCCTTTAATATCGGCATAACGAATGCCGGATTTGCGTAAATTCTCAAATTCACTATATTTGCCGACACCAGCAAAGGACAGGCAATCATAAATTTCCGAGATTTTACTAAGCGAAGAACTCGGATTTTCGGCCGCCAGAATAATTCCATCTGTATATTCTAAAGCGACTAAGGATTTTCCCTTTGCAATCCCCTTACGGGCATACTCCGCTTTATCCTGCATCATTTGTTCCGGCGAGACATAATATGGCATTGGCATGATTTGTATACTCCTTCTCGTACACGGGGATTAAAGTTCTGTTTGGCGCTTTCGTTCGAGAAATGCCTTATAAGCTGACTCAATCACCTCATCGGGAATATCTCGAACGCCAGTGTGAGTGACCGTTTTTAACGTCGGGAAGATACCTCGCATGACATCGGGACCACCAGTGGCAACATCTTCTTCCGCAGCATCAGATAGCGCTTCAATCGCCAGGCTCAGAACAAAGTCTTCAGTACCGGCTTTCCGATACAATTTTTTGATCGTATTGTGAGCATCCTTGCCGCCAGAGCCAGTCGCAGCATAAGCCTCCTCTTCATACATGCCTCCGATCACATCATATTTAAAAATGCGGCCACGCTGTTGGTGCACGTCATATCCGACAAAAATTGGAACGACCACCAACCCTCGCAACGCTGCCGGGAAATTGTGCCGGATCATGTGTGCGAGTTTGTTGGCTTTCCCTTCGAACATCAACTGTTCTCCTTCAATTTTTTCGTAATGCTCTAGTTCTGTGCGAAAAAGTTTTGCCATGTCAATGCACAACCCGGCAACTCCCGCAACAGCCATCGCAGAATACTGATCGGTTTTATACACTTTTTCAATCCGCTGTGAGGCAATACGATGTCCTTCGACCGCACGCCGGTCTCCACCAATCAAGACGCCGTCAGCATAACAGATCGCCAGAATGGTGGTGGCTGTGGGGAGGGACGCCTGAACAGGCTGATCATGCAGATCAATCTGCTCAAACAGCGTCAGTTTGTGCTGATCCTCAGTTTGCAGCAGTTCGACAAAACTCGATCCCTGATACCCGCTCGTGAACATCAAATTATTCTCCTCCTCTTTGGACGTAACTCTTGATGAATTCTTCGGCATTCTCTTCAAGCACATCATCAATTTCATCCATAATTTTATCTAAATCCTTCTTAATTTTTTCTCCTTGTTCACTTACTTTACTCTTCCGGTGCGGACTACTTGCTTGCTGAGGTGAAGAAGGTTTTGATTTTTCCACCTGTTTTTCGTTCACATCGTGCCCTGATGATGTTTGGGCAATATAGTCGTAAGAACAATATGTGTTCTGCATAGAGCTCCTTCAAAAACCTGAGAATAATTACGCATTTATTTTTCAGAACAACCACCTGAAATCTGAATACCAGGCAAAATTTTCGGATACTTCGGGTACAGAACTTTTCAAGGTTCGTAGTTCACGCTTTAACGCGTTTTCCGCCAAAAAGCGGAATGACACACTTTGCACCACTGTACTACCAAATTTTTTTTACGCTGTCCGATTTTTCTGCCCGAAAATATATGGCTATGTACGCACTTCTTTGACCAGGTTCTTATTTCTTAAAGTAAAATATTTGTCAATAATTCTTCTGCGGTTTGTGATTTTTCTAATAGTTCCTGCACGTGTTGACGAGTTCCTTTGCTGGGATCCGGCATCAGAATCCGCTTCACTGTTCCCTGCCCGACATTGAATGAAATCGCTCCCCAACTCACACCATACACGTCGGAGCGATAACGTTGTAAACATTCGCCGCGAAAATACGCTCTGGTATCTTCCGGAGGATGGGCGACAGCATGAGCAATTTCCTCATCAGAAACGATCCGCTCGACCCGCTGCTGCCGTTGTAAAATATAATACAAGCCCTTATCAGGGCGTATATCGTGATATTGCAAATCAATCATCGCCACCCGCGGATCATTCCAATCGCATTGGTGTTTGCGGCAATAGTTTCTCAATAAATCATATTTGATCACCCAATCGAGTTCTCGATTCAGAGTTTCAGGGGCCTGCGCCAATTTCAGCAACACATGTTCCCATTTCATCAAAATGTCATCGGCCATTGGACTACACGGATTCGCAGCCGCGTATTGTACCGCTTTTTCAAAAAAGCCCTGTTGAATTTCACCTGCCGTTGCTTGTTTGCCATTCGCTAAGCGCAACGGTTGGGAACAGGTCAAGTCGCGCGACACCTGCCGTATTGCTGCTGTTGGATTTTCGAGTTTCAAGCTGTCGTCGAGCACGCCGTCTTCAATCATACTTAACATGATTGCCGTTGCGCCCAGTTTCAGATAGGTCGTATACTCTGACATATTCACATCGCCGGTAATGACATGTAAACGGCGATATTTCGTGCGATCGGCATGAGGCTCATCTCTGGTATTAATAATCGGACGTTTTAACATGGTATCCAATCCGATTTCGGTTTCAAAAAAATCAGCACGCTGCGAAATTTGAAAAGGAATGGTCTCAGTCTTATTCTCTGCGCCGACCTTCCCCGAACCAGTAAAAATTTGGCGTGTGATCAAAAATGTGGGCAGGTGTTCGCAAATCGCATCAAACGGCAAGGCTCGGTCAATCAGATAGTTTTCATGATAGCCGTAACTATTTCCTTTTTGGTCGCTGTTATTTTTATACACGATCATCTGTTGCGTTTCAGGAAGGGATGTGTTGGCGTTTAACAAACTCTGGTACAAAATCTGTTCACCGGCTCTTTCATAGATGACGACATCTCGCGGACTGGCGCACTCAGGCGTAGAAAACTCAGGATGCGCATGATCAACATATAACCTCGCCCCGTTATCGAGAATTTTATTCATTGCTGTGTTCTCACTGCCTCTGGGAGCATCAACTTTCCGATCGACTTTGAACCCACGCGCATCAATGAAGGGATTTTCTTCCTCATAATCCCAGATCGTCTGCACCGTTTGTCCGCCCTGATAACTGTTGACAATCAGGACAGAATTCGAGATCGGATCAAAGGTCGCGCTGTTTTTCACCGTAATGCCATACTCTGTTTCTGTTCCAAGAATTTTAGGAATCGCCATAACTCAAATACTTCTAAAAACCGAGTTTTTGAAAAAACTCGGTTTTTCTTCGTATACATTATAAATACTGTCCGGCGACAATGGTTTCAATCCGCTTGTCAGCCTCCTCTGTGTCAGAGGTCTTGAGTACGCGCACATTCACAATCCTCTCGCCTTTTCTTCCAGCGATTTTCGCCCAATCATCAGGATTAGTCGTATTCGGAAGTTCTTCATTTTCCTGAAATTCTTCTTTGACCGCAGTGAGCAGATCTTCAAGCCGCAGGCCCCACAAATCGGTCGCAAGAAAGCGTTTTAAGGACAATTTTTTGGCCCGGCGCACAATATGCTCAATCATAGCGCCACTGGCAAAATCTTTGAAATAATAGATTTCTTTGCTGCCCTGAGTGTAAGTCACTTCCAAAAACTTATGTTCTTCTGTCGTTTGAAACATGAACTCTGTGGTTTCATCAATAAACGCCCGAATCGTTGCATCAATGTCATTCTGGTGAAGCTTAAGGGCTTCAGCAGCAATCGGGATCTCAGGCACCAGATATTTCGAAAAAATATGTTTTGCCGCCTCTTGATCCGGTCGATCGATTTTGATTTTGACATCTAAGCGGCCCGGACGCAAAACGGCCGGATCAATGAGATCCTGGCGATTACTGGCACCTATAATGATCACATTGCGCAACGATTCAACTCCGTCAATTTCCGAGAGAAACTGGGCGACCACTGTAGCTTCCATGTCCGAGGAAATGCCTGAACCTCTGAGCCGAAACAGAGCATCCATTTCATCAAAAAAAATCACGACCGGGGTATCGTCCGAAGCTTTTTCTTTGGCGCGCTTAAATACCTGGCGCAGTTTATATTCGGTTTCACCAACATATTTATTTAACAATTCCGGCCCTTTAACATTGAGAAAATAACTTCTGGCAGGCGTTCCGGTTTTCTCTTCCATTTTTTTCGCCAAATTGTGCGCAATCGCCTTAGCAATCATGGTTTTGCCGCACCCTGGAGGTCCGTAGAGCAAGACACCTTTCGGAGGAACCAACTTATAAGCTTTAAACTCATTTGGATACAAATAAGGGAGTTCAATCGCATCCCTGATCTGTTCGATCTGCTGATTTAAGCCGCCAATATCCTGGTAGGTGACATCAGGAATTTCTTCGAGCACCAAATCTTCCACGCGAGTTTTCGGCAATTTTTCAACAGCGTACTGAGAACGCGGATTTACTAACACCATGTCTCCGATGGAAAGCGGTTCATGCTGTAGATCCTCGGCCAAACAAATAACCTTTTCTTCGTCTGTGCGTCCGGTCACAATGGCGCGATCATGCTCAAGCAATTCTTTGATTTGCACCACCTCACCCTTCGTCTCTTGCTCTGCAACAGCAATCACATTAAAGGAGTCGTTCAATAGAAGTTGCTGACCCACGGTAAACTCGCTGGCTTCCACACCTGGACGCACATTCACGCGCAAACGCCGTCCATCGCTGTCCACATCAACAGTATCATCGGCATTATGAGCGATAAACGTGGCATAGGTATTCGGCGGCGCACATAAATTATCAATTTCCTCCTGTTTTTCCTGAATCAACGTTTTAAGCTCCTGAAGTTTGAGCGCCAGTCGCTCATTTTTACGCCGCGATTCGTTCTGCTGCTCTTTCACTCGATAATATTTACGGCGTAAAATTTCAAATTCGTGTAAATTTCGTTCAAGCTTCTGGATCAACTCATCCGATTCACATTCCAAAAACTTCACCTGGCTGTGTAACTCCTTCACTTCTTGCTCAAATTGGAGTAAACGATGCTGCATGGCTACGTCGGATTTCGGCAAATGTGACGACAACTTTTTCATCGTATTATGCACAAACCCTTTTTTATCATCGCTTCTATAGAACTCCTCCATCAGCGTCACCTCATGAAAATGTAAACAAAATTACGCCCCTCCGGGCGTGTAAAAAATCGGATTGTCACATATCGTGTGTTCTTTCAACATTTTTTAGCTCCTGACTCTGGTTTATGATAATACTTTTCCCTTCAACTGTCAAGCGATAGGGCAGAGAAAAAGGAAGTTCGCCCTATCTCCCTGAAAAGTATCCCAAAGAAATCGTACCTCTCATGAAAACCTCTTGACAATATTACCAGAAGAATACACAATACAACATGACTTCATGAAGTCATGCCCCGTTCACGCTATGAAGTCTATATTTTTGACTATCGTAAAACCGGTTTTTCAAGAAATCCGGTTTTTAAGAAACGCATGGCCTGGTTTTCATGAAAACACACAATCTTTGGTCCTGGCCTCCGCTTGAGTGGATTGTCGGCGGATTTTTGCTCCTGGGGTTATACCTCGTCAGTCGCTCCTCGTATCTTCTGTTTCATTCCCTTGTGGAAATAGGCAGCATTATCGCGGCTTGCGGCGTGTTTATGATTGCCTGGAATTCCCGGCACATTACCCAAAATGCCTACATCGAGTTTTTGGGAATCGCCTATCTGTTTGTTGCTATTTTGGATCTCTTGCATACCTTGACCTATAAAGGCATGGGAATTTTTCCAGACCACTCAAATTTGTCAACTCAGTTCTGGATTGCCGCCCGTTACCTGGAAAGCTGCTCCCTGCTGGTTTCGTTTCTGTTCCTGCGACGCACCTTCAATCCCATCCTTATGATGTTTGGGTATTTCAGCAGTATAACGATTATTATTTTGGCCGGATTTTGGGGGGGCCTGCCAGACTGTTTTCTTGACGGGATCGGACTGACACGTTTCAAGCGACTGAGCGAATACCTTATCTGTATCCTGCTTCTAACCGTCATATTCGCGCTGATCAAACGCCGTCAGGCCTTCGAAAACTCGGTATGGCGTTTGTTTCTTGCTTCGATCGTGATAAAAATTCCAGCAGAATTGACATTTACGCTCTATACCGATGTCTATGGATTGTCAAATCTTGTCGGGCACTTTTTGAAATTGCTCTCATTTTATCTTTTATATCGGGCGATCATTGCTACCAGTTTAAAACGACCTTACGATGCGTTGTTTCAACATGTGAAACAGAGTGAACAGAGCCTGCGACTGGCCATGAACGCTCAGGAACAGCGGGCCTTTGAATTTGAACAATTGAATCGCATGAATAATGCTCTCCAGACGTGCCATACGGAGTCAGAAACCTATCCGGTTCTCACAGAGACATGTCAACGCATTCTGCCGGGCAGTACAGGCGTGCTATGCCTGCTCAAAGAATCTCAACTGTCAGTCGCTGCGTATTGGGGGGATGTTACGCCCGCTCACCCAGCATTTGAAATCACAGAATGCGTCGCCTTACAACATTACTCGCCCGCAAATTCACTCATATTTTTCTGCCATACCCTGCCCTGTACGCGGGTTACATTTTCGCAAAATTCATATCAAACCTGTGTTGTGTTAAAATCGCCGCAAGGCATTCTTGGAATTCTCCATCTTTCCTGCCGTTCTTCTCAGCATGGTGACATACATGACAGGGAAACCATCGTGATCCGCATTGCCGAACAATACGCACTTTCTCTTGCGAATTTACGATTATTGGAACAATTGAAGATTGAAGCGATTCGCGATCCGCTAACCGGCCTCTATAATCGGCGTTACATGCAAGTTTCACTAAAACGTGAATGGGCACGTGCTGAACGTCATAATCATTCAGTCACAATTATCATGCTTGACCTTGATCATTTCAAAGCCTTTAACGATACCTACGGGCATGATGCCGGAGATATTGTCTTGAAAGAAATAGGCGCATTACTCCAGCGGCATGTCAGAACAGAAGATATTGCCTGCCGGTATGGCGGCGAAGAATTTCTGCTGATCCTCCCAGAAGTGAACCTGGAAGTGGCAAAATACCGAGCAGAAGAATTACGAATATTAACGCATGAATTAGGTATTACCTACCAGAGATCCCTCCTTTCTGTCACCATTTCAATAGGAGTCGCCGTGTTTCCTCATCATGGCCATGATCTCGATCAGGTCATTCGTGCGGCTGATGCTGCCCTCTATCAAGCTAAAAAAGAAGGACGCGACAGAGTTGTGGCAGCCCATTCTTCCCTGGAAATTTCTCAACCTAACCCCAATTCCGTCCCTCACATTACCTATTTATAGCGTATTACGTAGAACAAGAGTTCGGACAGTTTTCGACTCTTTCTTGAAAAAACTCTTGAATTCTGCTTGACAACACTTTTGAGATATATACACTTAACCCATAAGTAATGAAGGCCTGATCTTTTTGAGGTTTGAGTTGGTGCAGGCATATGTCTTCGGAATTCCCGCAACAGCTTGCTTCTAAAGAAGATTATAGGCAATTACTTCAAGATTCCTTATTCTTCATTCATTTCATTTTTAAATTTTTAAAAGGAGGAGTGTTTATGAAAAAACACCGTGTTCTTGCCGTGCTAAGCGTTTTGGGGTTCATGTTCATAAGTGGACTGGGGCCTGCTGCAGCCAAAGATATGGTCATTACGTTCTGGACACATGAAGACCCGAACCGTATGGAAATCGAAACTCGTTATATCGAAGAATTTGAAGCCGCCAATCCCGGCATCAAAATTGAACGAGTGGTCAATTCGTCGTCAAAAATGCCGGAACTGCTGCTCACAGCCTTTGCCGCGAATCAGGGTCCACACATCTTCAATACGCAAATCGAAGATGAGTACGCCTACATTGTGTATGGCCGAGTGGCTCCGGTTGATTTAGGGGCTGCCGGATATGCATCTTACGATGAACTCCGCGATACTTACATACCCAAAGTTCTTGATCCGGTCTCGGTTGATGGCAAAATCTATGGGCTTCCCTTAGAATTGACAAACTGGTGCCCCTTTGTGAACAAAAATGTGTTCCGCAGCGCCGGACTTGACCCGGACAAGGATTATCCCAAAACCTGGGAAGAGATGATGTCTGTTTCTGAGAAGCTCGTCATTCGAGACGGCGATATTTTGATCCGCCGGGGTTTCGATTTCCGCTACCCCTATTACCTGGTATCAATCATGCCGATGGTTGAGCAGCTTGGCGGAAAACTGGTTAGCGATGATGGCGCGACTGCGATTATCAATGATGAGGCCTGGCTCAAATTTTTAAGCTATATGGCCGAATGGGGGCCGAATGGCAAAAATTTAGGATCGCCAACCTATACCAATGCGAGAAAGCTCTTTAATGCGAATAACAATGATATTGGCATGTGCATGACCGGCCTGTATCAGATTGAGCGAATTCGAGCGGAAAACCAGGCATTCTATGATAGCGGCGAGTGGATGGTCATTCCGTATCCGCAATTTGAGAATGCCGTGCAGGAAGTCGCCTCCTGTTACTATGGACACTATTACATGGTCAATAGTCAGAAACCGGCGGAAGAACAGGCTGCAGCCTGGAAATTCATCGTGTTTATGCTGAGCCATCCGGAAGAATATCTGCAAAAAGTCGGTCTGGTTCAACCAACCAAAAAACTGATGGCCTCAGAGGCATTTCAACAAACACCTTATGCTGAGGTGTTTGCCGGCGATATGGAAAAAGGTCATATTGTCTATTATGCTGAGAATAGCGCCAAAATGCAGGAATTGTTGAAAGAAGCGATCGAATCGGTGATGCTGAGTGGAATTGAGCCTGTCAAAGCGCTCGACACCCTGAAAGCCAAAGCACAGGAAGTGCTTGATATGGAATAGGACGACAGCGTATCCGAAGATGTTTTACCTCTGCCAGAGTGTGTAACACTCTGGCAGAGAATCGCTGAGGTGATACTCCATGCGAAGAACCTATCGCGGAATCGAAAAACAAAAAGCTTACTGGGGCATGATTTTTGTCCTTCCATCGCTGCTGTATTTTGTGATATTTAGTTTCTACCCCATTTTCAATGCAGCTTATACCAGCCTTTTTAATAAAAAGCTCTTGTCTTTACAATCGCCGAAATTTCTCGGATTCAAGAATTATACCTATCTCCTACAGTCAAAAGATTTCTGGAATTCAGTCCGCGCGACCTTCACCTTTACTATTGGTTCGTTCGTCCCACTGGTGATCGTAAGCCTTTTGCTAGCGGTTCTGATCTTAAATTTGCGACGGGGGCGAAAATTTCTTGAAATGGCCTACTATTCCCCGGCGGTGTTGTCATCTGTCGTAGCGGCCGTAATCTGGTTAGCCATCTTTGATCCGCGCGGCTTAGCGAATCAATGGCTTAATTGGATCATGCGAACGCCGGGTGTGGATTATAAATGGCTGGCGCATCCGGTGATGGTGCAATTGTCCACCATCATGGTGTATTTCTGGAAATATATCGGCTATTTTGTGATTATTTTCATCGCCGGCCTGTCGGCGATTCCGAAAAGCATGTATGAAGCAGCTCGAATTGACGGAGCGTCATCCTGGGAAAATTTCTGGTATATTACACTTCCGTTATTGAAACCAACGATTGTGCTGGTCTCGGTCATTGCCATGTTGCAATGTCTGCGTACCTTCAGTACGCAATATCTTTTTGTGCAATCCGGCGCGCCGCAGGCCCCGATCAATGTTATTACCCTGAACATTTATAATACCGGCATTCGCGATCATCTTATCGGCCGGGCGAGTGCCATGAGCATTCTACTTTTCGCTATCATGCTCTTTTTCACCTGGTTACAATTTAAAGTCAGTAAAGCCGACGATATCAGTTATTAAGGAGAGATGATGACGCGCATACAAACCAACAATGCATCAAGAATAGCCACCGTTGTGATCTGGACCATCTTAGTCGTTATGTTGATTTTCACGCTTGCCCCGTTATTATACATGTTGACGGCTTCAGCCATGCCGCGCAATGATATTCTAAAAATGCCCTATCGCTGGATTCCACAAGGGTTTCACTGGCAAAATTTTTGGAAAGCGATCAAAGGTAATGATGGAAGTTTTGTTTTTCCACGAAATGTACTGAACTCTCTGATTGTCGCAATGCTCGTGACAATCTCGACGGTGATCTTGTCTTCCCTGAGCGGCTATGGGCTGGCCAAATTTAGCTTTCCAGGCAGGAATATCGCCTTTATGATGATTATGTCCACCATGATGATTCCTTTTGAAGCCATTATGATTCCGCTCTATCTGGTGGCGACCACGCTGAACATCCAAAATTCTTATACCGGACTTGTGCTTCCATTCCTGACCAACGCCTTCGGCATTTTTATGATGCGGCAATATCTCCTCACCTTTCCGGAAGAATTTCTGGATGCTGCCCGGATTGACGGCGCAAGCGAGTTAAGAATCTTCTGGTATGTTGTCGCTCCGAATAGTGTTCCGGCCATAGCCACCTTAGCGATCCTGACCTTTCGTTCGCAGTGGGATAACCTGCTCTGGCCATTGTTGATTGCTCAAAGTGAAAAAATGAAAACGATTCCTCTGTATATTACCAAATTTGCAACAGAAAAATATACGGATGAAGGCGCGATGATGGCGGTTGCTGTATTAGCAAGCATTCCGATGTTCATTCTGTTTTTCTCGTTATCGAAATATTTTGTGAAAGGCGCATCGTTATATTCATCGCGGCACGGCTAATGAAACTCTGCTATATTGTTGATATGGGCGGTGTCATGGTGACAAACCATGACGTGATCCCTGCTGTAGCGGCTTACTTAGGACTCTCTGCCGCTCAGGTCAGGAGCTATGGAAATGAACATTTTATGGCCCTGATGGAAGGCAAAGTGACCACTACAGAATTTTGGAAACGGTTTAGCCAACACTGCGGCATTGTGGTTCAGGAGGAATTATTGGGGAAATTTTTTCACCCGATTCGCAATGAAGCCATGTATCTTTTTATTCAGGATCTGAAACAGACGTATCGAGTGGTATGCGGCACAAATAGCATCGCAGAGCATTATGCTTTTCACGAGGCCCGCGGCGACTATGATGTCTTTGAAACAATCTACCCCTCCCACAAAATCGGTGTCGCCAAACCACAGGCTGCGTTCTATGAGTATATTCTGGAACAGGAACGCTGCGTTCCTGCTCAGGCGATCTTTATTGACGATTTACAGGAAAACGTCGAGGCTGCCCGGCGTCTTGGCATCCGAGCTTTTCATTTTACGGATGAGAAAACGCTCAAAGCGCAGTTGTTGGCAGAATGAGAAGTTAAATTTCTTGCATAAAGTATTTGACGTGACCTAGAAGGACCAGGGTGAGAGCTTTTGGGGAGAATCTAATGCGTATTATTGCAATGCAGGCAGTGGATAAGGGATGAGACGATGAAAACCATTGCGATTGAGTATCGTTTTACTTTAGCTGATGGGTCGCAGGAAATCTTTCCGCTTGAATTGGATGCACAAACCCTGGAATTGCGCGTCGAATGGCCTGGCAAGCTTCCATTGTGGACAGATTTAACCTTTTATCAGTGTCCTCACTGCCATGTAACGCACGCCCAACAGCCGTATTGCCCGTTGGCAGCGAATATCGCCGATATTGTCATGCGTTTTGATCATCTGATTTCCTACGACCGGATCCATCTCGACGTGATTACGCAGGAACGCATGATTTCACAAGATACAACGGCACAGCAGGGAGTGAGTTCCTTGATGGGACTGGTTATCGCGAATAGCGGATGTCCGTATACAGCATTTTTTAAGCCAATGGCTCGATTTCACCTGCCCTTAGCCACGGTACAGGAAACTATTTTCCGAGCAGTCTCCATCTACCTGATTTCACAATATTTTTTGAAGCAAGATGGGCAACCAGCGGATTTTGAGCTCCAGGGACTCAGAAAAATTTATGAGGATATCCATCTGGTGAACCGGGCAATGGCGAATCGCTTACGTTCTATCGGCCATTCGGATTTACCCGCAAACGCCGTGATTTTATTAGATCTCTATACCAAAGCGTTTCCGTTCACCATTGAAAAAATCCTGAAAAATCTTCGCTGCTTGTTTGCCCCGTTCTTCAAAGATATGAAATAGTAAGATTCTCCTCTATTTACCTTGAGAAGGGATTGGATTGTCAAAATACATGCGATGAGAAGAAAAACTTATGAAACAAGAACATCATCCTCACTCTAAAACCGGCTTAATTCTTGGGAAATTTATGCCGCCGCACCTTGGCCACCAATATTTGATCGATTTTGCCAGAGGGTTTGTAGAATATCTGACGATTCTAGTCTGGTCCACGCCATCAGATCCGATTCCTGGTGATTTGCGCTATGCCTGGATGCTTGATATGTGTGCAGATGCGAATGTCATTCATATTACAGACGAAAACCCCAAAGAACCGCAGCAAGATCGGGATTTTTTTTCCCTCTGGTATAAGACAATTCGCCGGGTCTTGCCCACAGGCCCCGATTATTTTCTGGCCAATGAAGAATATGGGGAGCGATTTGCACGCATGTTAGGAGCGGGCTATATTCCAGTGGACCGCCATATCCCGGTGTCCGGCTCGCTTATTCGGGAAAATCCGATGGCAACCTGGCCATACATTCCTGCTTGTGTTCGCCCATATTTTGTACGCCGTATCTGCATTATAGGGCCGGAATCAACCGGACGATCAACGCTGGCACAACGTCTGGCCGCCCATTATGGCACGGTTAGCGTGAATGAGTACGCCCGGCTCATTTTAGAAACAAAAGGCGGACATTATCACCTTGACGATATTTCCCTGATTGCCAGAGGCCAGATTGCTTCGGAAGATGCGCTGGCCCGCCAGGCGAACTGGTTGTTATTTTGCGACACGGATCTATTGACGACCGTCATCTGGAGCGAGATCCTCTATGACGATTGTCCGGATTGGATCAGGGCAGAAGCGGAAAAACGCCGATATGACTTATATTTATTGACTGATATTGACGATCCCTGGGCCGAAGATCATCAACGCCTTCTGTCTGCTGAACGACAACTTTTTTTCGAACGATGCCTCGGAGAATTGGAATCGCGTAATAAATCATACGTTCAAATCAGTGGTTCTTGGAAACAACGATTTGAGCAGGCCTGTCAGGCTGTCGATCAAGTAGTATCGCAAAGCCACTTTTCTCAAACATGACGCCTTTTCCATTCTCATCATGATTTCTGCCTCTTTCTGCCACTAATTTTCTGAATTTCTCAACAGAGGAAAATATTCAGTTGACAGAGTAGAAATGATTTTGATAGTGTCTAAATATGATGGCTTTCGTTGAAAACAAGGATGTACAGGAACGAAAGAGGAGCGGAGAACAGTCCATGATTAATATTCAAGAATTATTAAAACAGATGATGGAACGCGGTGCTTCTGATTTACATTTAAAAGTCGGAAACCCCCCTGTGATGCGGATTAATGGGTTGCTGCATATCTTGCGTGATTTACCTCGCCTCCAGCGCGAAGATACCCTGGCGGTTGCGTCTCAAATTCTCAATAAAAAACAAAAAGCGGATTTTAATGAAAATTTTGAGATCGATTTTGCTTATAGCGTTGCCGGTTTAGGACGTTTCCGCTGTAACGCATTTTTACAGCGCGGAAGCGTGGGAATTGTGTTTCGATCGATTTCAATGAAGATCCTGTCCGTTGAAGAACTTCATCTTCCTCTGGTATTGAACAAAATTGCGTTAGAGCCTCGCGGATTGATTCTGGTGACTGGGATTACGGGAAGTGGGAAATCAACAACCCTGGCAGCCATGATTCAACATGTGAATAATAACCGTGATGTGCACATAATCACGATTGAAGATCCGATAGAATATATGCATCGCGATAATCGCTCACTGATTAATCAACGTGAGGTCGGAGGAGACACCAAAGGCTTTGCCACAGCGTTACGCAGCGCGCTGCGTCAGGACCCTGACGTGATTCTCGTCGGGGAAATGCGCGACAAAGAAACGATTGAAACAGCGATTACCGCAGCGGAAACAGGACATTTAGTGATGAGCACGCTGCACACGGCCGATGCGATGGGAACCATTAACCGAATCATTTCCATGTTTCCGGCCTACCAACAAGGACAAATCCGCATGGAATTGGCGGAAGTCCTTCGAGCTGCGCTTTCCATGCGTCTGGTGCGTAAAAAAGATGGCAAAGGGCGTGTTCCAGCTGTGGAAGTCCTCGTCGCCACCGATACGATCAGACAATGTATTCTTGAACCTGAGAAGACTTTAAAGATCCCGGAATATATTGAAGCTGGCAAATCACAATATGGTATGCAGTCTTTTGATCAAGCTCTGCTTGATTTATTCCAGGAGGGATCGATCAGCTATGAAGAAGCCCTGCTGCACTGTACCCGACCGGCAGATTTTGCCTTAAAAGTTAAAGGAATTCAGTCAACAGGGGACGCGGTCAAAAGCCGCGATCATGAGAAACAGGCAGAAGAAAAATTATTTCAGGAAGACAAGAATAACCGTCCTGAGCCAACAGCAGGCGCCATGTTTACCAAATATTAAATCTTGCGCTGTGGGGGAAAGGCAACGCAAAGAGACTCATTGCGATAACCTCTTTCAGACCTTGTAAGCATGCTGAGCATCGCGCAGCATGAACCCCAAGAGTTTGGGCATACGCATGTTTTCCCCAGTGCGCAACCATACCTACAGTGATAGCAATATGATGACAGGACATGAATTACGCGAACAATTTTTATGCTATTTTGAAAAATATGGACATGTGAGAGTTTCCAGTTCCTCTCTTGTTCCTCAAAATGACCCGACATTACTCTTTACCAACGCCGGAATGGTACAATTTAAAGATGTCTTTCTGGGAGCCGATAAGCGCAGTTATTCACGGGCAACGACGGCGCAGCGCTGCGTGAGGGCCGGCGGAAAACACAATGATCTTGAGAATGTCGGACGCACAGCTCGTCACCATACTTTTTTTGAAATGATGGGCAATTTTTCTTTTGGTGATTACTTTAAAAAAGACGCCATAACGTTTGGATGGGAATTTCTGACCGCTGTCTTAGGGCTGCCGCCGGAAAAACTGTGGGTTACCGTTTACCAGGATGATGATGAGGCGTTTGATTTATGGAAGAATTTGATCGGGGTCCCCGTCGATCGTATTGTTCGCATGGGTGAAAAAGATAATTTTTGGGCGATGGGCGACACCGGCCCCTGCGGTCCCTGTTCCGAGATTATCATTGATCAGGGTCAAGAGATGAGTTGTGGACCGGATTGCGGGATCGGACGGTGCGATTGTGACCGCTATCTGGAATTATGGAACCTGGTCTTTATGCAGTTTGAACGCGCTCAGACCGGAAAATTGACCCCTCTGCCAAAACCGAGTATTGACACCGGTATGGGATTAGAACGCGTCGCAGCCGTTTTACAACGGGTCCATAGCAATTATGACACGGATCTGTTTGCCCCCCTGCTGCATTTTGCCGAAGATATTTCAGGAAAACGCTATGGTCAACATGAACACCATGACACTTCGATGCGCGTCATCGCCGATCATTTACGTGCGACCACGTTTCTTGTGAGCGATGGGGTGCTGCCATCAAATGAAGGCCGGGGATACGTACTGCGGCGAATTATGCGGCGAGCAGCTCGTCATGGTAAAATGCTCGGGGTCTCTGAACCATTCTTGCATAAGGGAATTGATGTGGTGGTCGAATCTATGAAACATGTCTACCGTGAGATTGCAGATCATGCGAACTATGTGGCGCAAGTCGCTTTAAACGAAGAACGGCGATTTGGACATACCCTCAATCAGGGGATGGAAATCCTGAACAAATTGATTGAAGAAACCAAGCGCCAGAACAACACAGTACTGGATGGCAGAGAAATTTTTCGTTTGTATGATACCTTCGGTTTTCCCCTTGATCTCACTGAAGACATTGCCAAAGATTACCAGCTCACCCTGGATATACAAGGATTTGAAGATGAAATGGCCGCTCAGCGTACCCGGGCCCGGGGCGCCTGGAGAGGGTCAGGAGAAGTGGCTATCGCGGAAGTGTATAAAAAACTGGCGTATAACATTCCAGCGACGCATTTTACTGGCTACGATCATCTTGAGGAAGGTGATGCGACCATATTGGCGATCCTGCACAATGGGCAATTAGTTGACCACGCATCGGCCGGCGAAAAGGTCGAGGTGATCGTTGACGTGACCCCCTTTTACGGGGAAAGCGGCGGCCAGGTCGGCGATAAAGGAATATTGCGAGCCAGAAATGATGATGGAACCGTCACTGAAGCATTGATTAACAATACAACGAAACCTGTTCCACAACTGATCGTCCATGAAATGACGCTTGAACAAGGCCAATTACAGCGAGGACAGCATGTTGCTTTGAGCGTGAACGAAGAACGGCGCAAACACATCCGCCGCAATCATACCACAACGCATCTTTTGCAGGCCGCCCTGCGCGAAGTACTCGGAGATCATGTCAAACAAGCCGGTTCGTTGGTCACTCCTGAGCGCTTCCGTTTTGATTTCACCCATTTTTCTTCGATCGAAAACGAAGATCTGCGGCGAATTGAACAGATTGTGAATCGCAGCATTCGCACAAATACCGGCGTCAAGACCCTTGAAGCCAGCCTGGATGAAGCGTTGGATATGGGCGCAATCGCCTTTTTTGAAGAAAAATACGGCGATCGGGTGCGCGTTGTCCAGGTTCCGGGGATCAGCATGGAACTCTGTGGTGGTACCCATGCCGAAGCTACCGGAGAAATCGGAATATGTAAATTGCTGGGCGAAAGTAGTATTGCGTCAGGAATTCGCCGGATAGAAGCCGTTACTGGGGAAGCTGCTCTAGATTATATTCAACAGGAAGAAAGCCGATTACGACAAACGACCTCACTGCTCAAATCCTCTCCGGCAGAAGTGATTGCTAAGGTTGAAAAACTCCTGAACACTGTGAAAGAGCATGAACGAGAAATTGAACGGTTAAAAATGAAACTGGCGTCGTTGCAAACTGAGGCGTTTCTCCAACATGCCAGGAAGATTCAAGGGGTAAACGTGATCGCTGCCCGCGTTGACGAACTCGACGCCAAAGGATTGCGGAATTTTGCGGATGTCTTGAAAAATAAACTTCAGTCCGGAATTGTCGTTTTGGGAACGGTTTCAGATGGAAGAGTTTCCTTGATTTCTACAGTCACCAGGGATCTCTTACCAGCCTATCATGCCGGAAATATCATTAAGGAAATTGCCAAATTTGTTGATGGAAGTGGCGGCGGGCGCGCGGATATGGCGCAAGCCGGAGGGAAAGATGCGGCTAAACTTTCTGAAGCCTTAGAGAATGTGTTTCAGGTTGTTGCTTCCCATTGTGCGTAACTACGTGTTTCCCTGGAAGCGAGCAGAGCGCGTGGTCCTGAAAAACTCTGTTTCTCAACGATTACCAGCCATGTTCGATTTCCAGGGAGCGTTGTAGTATAATAAGGATAGACTATGTCAGACACGACAGCAGAGATGGAAGAAGTCATTGAAACCGTAAAACCGAGCAGTGTTGAACTTCAAGTCAGTCAAAAAATCAAAAAACTAAATGATGTTCTTGAAGTCCATCGAGGGGAAACTCATATCATTGCGATCCAGGATTTTCCAGATCCTGACGCCATTGCTTCAGCTTTTGCGCACCAGTTGATCTGTTTGAACTATGATATTGAAGTGGATATCGTCTATGGCGGGCGAATCAGCCACCAACAAAATATCGCTCTGGTGAAGTTATTAAATATTGGCCTGATTCGCTATTCAGAATCCTTTGATTTTTCCCGGTATCAGGGCAGCGTTTTCATAGATAATCAAGGGGCGACGACGATACTTACGAAAAAGTTAGAAAATTATTCAATCAAACCCATTATAGTTGTTGATCACCATGAGCGCGCGGGCCTTCTGAATCCTGAATTCGCGGATATTCGCAAAATCGGAGCAACTGCCACAATTTATACGAGTTATCTCCGACATGGTATGATAGAGCTTGATAAATCCGATTCACTTCATAGCCGTTGCGCAACAGCGTTAATGCATGGCATCCGCAGCGATACCAATGACTTCATTCGCGCAAAAGAACACGATCTGTTAGCGGCTTCGTATCTGAGTAATTATTATAATCCCAATCTCTTGAGCGAGATCGTGAATCAGGCCCGATCGAAAAAAGTCATGGACATCATCGAAAAGGCTCTGGCCAATCGAGTGATCAAAGATAATTACAGTGTGTCAGGCATAGGCTATCTGCGCCAGGAAGATCGTGACGCCATTTCGCAAGCTGCGGACTTCTTGTTAACTGAAGAAAACGTCCACACGGTGATTGTGTATGGCATTGTCCTCAACGATAATCAGGAGGAATTGCTCAGCGGATCATTTCGCACATCAAAGCTCACAATTGACGCCGATACGTTTATCAAAGAAACGTTTGGGAAAAGCGAAAATGGCGATTATTTTGGTGGCGGAAAACAGGAAGCCGCCGGATTTTCAGTTCCAGTCGGCTTTCTGGCCGGGACTTATGGCAATGAATATGAAGAATTAAAGTGGAAAATGTTCGACTTACAGGTCAAACAAAAAATCTTCACCAAAATCGGCGTCTCAACCACATCTTCTTCGGAGTAAGTGAGAATTGAGAATTGATGATTCTCAATTCTCAGAGCCATTTCCGCAGAGGACAGCGTGTCATTCAACCGCAATTTTCTTCAGCAGCTCAGCGTCTGCCAGTAATTTTCCCACGCCTAACGCCACCGTTGTAAGAGGATCGTCTGCCAAAGCCACCGGAAGGCCGGTTTCTTCTTTAATTTTATAGTCCAGATTTTTCAACAGTGAGCTTCCGCCTGTCAGAATAATTCCCCGATCAATAATATCAGCCGATAATTCCGGCGGGGTTTTTTCCAAGGTCACCCGAATTGCATCAACAATGGCAAACACCGTTTCCGCCAGAGCGTCGCGAATTTCCTCGCTGGATACTTTCATGACACTGGGAACGCCCCCGGCCAGATCGCGTCCTCGCACTTCAACAATTTTTTCAGATTCCAGGGGGTACGCGGAGCCAATCGTCTTTTTGATAATCTCTGCGGTTTTCACCCCGATTAAGAGGTTATATTTCCGTTTGATATATTGGATAATCGCTTCGTCCATTTCATCGCCCGCAATACGAATCGACCGACTAAACACAATCCCTGAAAGCGAAATAACCGCGACCTCCGTTGTGCCTCCGCCAATATCAACTATCATATTCCCTGAAGGCTCTGCCACAGGCAAACCGGCCCCTATTGCCGCGGCCATCGGTTCTAAGACCAAGGTGACTTCACTGGCCCCGACCGAAAGGGAAGAATCTTTCACAGCTTTTTTCTCAACTTCCGTAATTCCAAAGGGAACGGCAATAATAATTCGCGGACGCACTAAGAAGTTACGATTACAGGCTTTCCTGATAAAATACCGCAATAAATGTTCGGTAATGCGAAAATCAGCGATTACACCGTCTTTTAATGGACGCACCGCCGTAATTTGATCCGGCGTCATACCGAGCATGGCTTTAGCGTCATGACCATAAGCGACAGGTTTCCCTGTGTGTGTATCAATTGCGACGACAGAAGGCTCATTCAGGACAATTCCTTTGCCTCGAGCATACACAAGCGTATTCGCTGTGCCCAGATCAATCGCAATATCTTTTGAAAACCATTTAAAAATGCTAAACATAATCTTTCACTCTATCTGGAAATTTTGCATTTGTAAACGACTGTCTCTCATGCAAAAATCTGCATTACAAACTAACCGACGTGCTATATAAGGAAGAAGGTCGTCCAATAAAGTGATGACACCTATAGTGTATTCGAACATTCATTTTGAAGATTTTCTCGAGAATTCTCATCTCGATTGCCATAGAATGTTCGAATCTCAGAAAGATATATGCAGATCTTTTTTCCTACACATACATTCCTGATCTTTCCTCAATAATTGAGACGCCTTTTTTTCAAGCATGTTTACTTGAATATATCCTGAAGTTGACTTTTTGTCAACTATTAATTCATAAACCTCCAGTTTTTTGAATCATCACAAACGAGGTCTCTTTTTCCTTCAGGACGGCTCAGGCAATCCCAGAGAGCCGTTCTTGAAGCACCGATAACAACCCTGATACAGGAACTCGAATCTGTTCCATGGAATCCCGATCGCGCAGTGTGACGGAATGATCCTCAAGGGTCTGCTGATCGATCGTGACACAGTACGGCGTTCCGATTTCATCCTGGCGGCGATAGCGTTTTCCGATGGACCCGGCTTCATCGTAATCAGTATGAAAATGAGGGCGCAGCATCCGTTCGATTTCCCTGGCTTTTTCAGGATGTCCGTCTTTGCGCATCAAAGGGAACACCGCAACTTTAATCGGAGCCAGGAAGGGATGGAAACGCAGGACCACCCGCTCTTCTTCTTCGTCATAAGCATCCACTAAAAACGCCAGCGTTGACCGGTCTGCTCCGGCTGACGGCTCGATGACATACGGTATATAGCGGTTTTTTTCCTGTTCGTCAAAATAACTGAGATTTTTCTTGCTAAATTTTGCATGTTGTGACAGGTCAAAATCCGTCCGATCAGCAATCCCTTCTAATTCCGACCAGCCAAAGGGAAATTCATATTCCACATCATAACAATTCTTGGCATAGTGCGCGAGCTCATCGGCCGCATGTTGCCGCAAACGTAATTTTTCCTGCTTGATGCCGTATTTCACATACCAGTGAAAGCGTTCTTCTTTCCAATAATCCAGCCATTCGTCGTCTGTGCCGGGCTTGACAAAAAATTCAATTTCCATCTGCTCAAATTCGCGCGTCCGAAAAGTAAAATTTCCCGGCGTGATTTCATTACGAAAGGCTTTGCCAATCTGAGCAATACCAAATGGAATTTTGGAACGCATGGTTGTTGCAACGTTCAGGAAATTGACAAAAATTCCCTGCGCGGTCTCCGGTCGCAAAAACACGGTTGACGCTGAATCTTCAACAGGACCGAGGAACGTTTTAAACATTAAATTAAATTGCCGGGCTTCGGTCAGTTCTCCGCCGCAATCCGGACATTTAGTCGGATCTTCCAGATGATCTTGACGAAACCGATGTTTACATTTTTTGCAATCCACCAGCGGATCTGAAAATCCTTCGACATGGCCTGAGGCATGCCAGACCTGCGGGTGCATCAAAATACTCGCATCTTGTCCATACATATCATCCCGTTCATACACCACCGACTGCCACCAGGCATTCTTCACATTGCGTTTTAATTCGACACCAAGCGGGCCATAATCCCAACAGCTATTTAATCCGCCATAAATTTCACTACTTTGAAAAATAAATCCGCGTCGCTTACATAATGAGACAATCTTCTCCATCAACTCGGGATTCGCCATGGTTCATCTCCTTCATCGTTTTCTCTCAAGGGCTATATTTACGTCCTACGTTGCGCTCACATTATTACGAAAAGAATAAGTTGGATTGTGTAGAATACAAGCGGCGTTCTTGTCAATAAAATCTTGTTTTTTCCTGCGATTTCCTGTCCTGTACCCTGCCCCTGTCGTCTGCGCTTTTCATGCGATGAGAGCTTTGACAGCCTGTACCGAATCCGTTACAGACGTCAACTTAGGTACCATATAAAGATAAATCGTCCCTGCTTCCGGCATAAGAGCGACATGTTTCAGCAGTTTCGGGGCCGGAAATGTTTGCAGCCAGGCCGATAATTTTTCAATCCCCGTTTTATCCGAAGAAAATAGATAAAAAGTCTTGCCCTGTACCACAACTTCATGGCGGTTTAATGCGCTTTCATTCTCCAGCTTGCGCAAGCGGATGGTATAATACCATTTTTCAAGTACATGGGCTTCGCGTCTGGATTTTTCAAAGGGATGCAGGACGACAAATAAGCGATCGTTGCCAAAAAAAAGCTTTGACACCGGATAAAATAACAAACTTTGCCGGGCAAGCATCGTCACCGTTGCTTCCACTTTTCGTAATGGTTTTTCTGTGATATATTCCGCTGTGAACCCAACGGCCCCGCCTAGCCAGGTATAAGTTTGATCGGTCGGAGAAAGCGCGGCTTCCAATTCTTTGCCTACGGCCTGGATGAACAGAATATTATATTTACGATTGCGATAAAACACGAGCATCAGAATACCGATAAAGACAACAAAGAAGAAAAACAAGAGCTGCGTGCTGAACGAGAATCCCCATATTTCAATCATAGTATCGCCTCTAATTCGATAACACGTTGACCGATTCCACTCCTGGCAATCGTCCGACCACTTGTTCAATTTTTTTGATGATTTTCCCCTGAATATACCAGGCCAGAGTCACACAGGCTTGACAATCAGGGTTTTTACGCTGAAATCCCATATCAATAATCACCCGTTTTCCTTCTTCTTCAATCTGGACGTCATTAACCAGGAAAAGTTCGACAACATTCATCTCAGTCTCCGGATCTTTGACGGTCCGTAATGCTTCTACGACTTGTTCTTGAGTAACCATAAGAGGAAAAAGCAGGAGTGCGAAAGCTTTGCTTTCGATGCCAAGGCCGAGCTTTGGCACTCCAGTTTTCATAAAAGGTTCATAAAAAATGCGGCTGCCTCCGGGCAAAATTGTCGCAATTTTTCTAAACCGCGCGGTTCTTCTGGCTGCCAGGGGGCCTGAAGAAGGGTTTGCTGCGGAAATGCTCGCGACGCTCTGGCAATGATAGCCTCTTGCTGGTGGATTTTGCGCACAAACTCTGGCGGCGTCTGCTCAAAGCGGAGTACTTTATTGACTATCAGCAGTTTCAATGGAATCTGAAATTTTTTCAGAGCTTCTGCAGCGCGTTCGGTTTCTAACAACGGCATTTCCTCTGCGTTTAACACCGCGACAACACTTGTTAAATTCGGATTCGTCAAGGTTTTGCGTATGCGTTCAATTTCCGTATGATACTGCCGCAGTTCACGCATCGTCGCGTCACCATCTTCAGACGTTGCGAGTTTTTCCTGCACGCCCTCAACCGTCAAATATTGTTGGCCGTGAATGTGTGCAATCGAGGAGCGTAAGTCAAGAATTTTCTTCCTCAGTCCTGTCAATTTTTGAGTCCAGAGCATTGAGAGCGAAGGTAAAGCGAGCACACGCAGCGTTAATCCGGTCGGAGCGGTGTCAAACACGATGACATCATAATGATAGGCTTCCTGGAAAATAATATTTTTGAGCGCTTCAAGCGTTGCTTGCTCCTCGATGCCTGGCGAATACCGGATCATCTCAAAAAATTTTTCAAGATTAATCACGGTCAAATAGCGGTACGTATGGCGCATCGTCTCAGACGTCTGCTTCAAATACCGCTGAATGAGCGTTTCCAGATCGATTTCCAGGGCTTCCAGCGTCGGAGTGACTGAAGTTTTCTGGTCATTTAACGAACAATCCAGAGCGTCGCCGGCATTATGTGCCGGATCAAGCGATACCAGCAAGACTTTATAGCCTTTATCCGCTAAATGCACAGCGGTTGTGACAGAACAGGTGGTTTTACCAACCCCACCCTTCCCAATAAATAATAAAATGTGTGCATGTTTCATTAGTTCAAATTTATTATTAATGTAAACATTCTGTTATTCAGAAAAGATCCAAGAAGCTTTACGTATACTTTATTCTTGTAGTTATTCAAATATCCATCATTCCGGCGACTTCGCCGAAAACATCATCCAGGTCGCGCACGCGATTTTTCATGATCAGAATTTCGCGCAGCATGTACGGAAGCAGGCGTAAACTCACGCCGCTCGGCGGGTTGGGAATGCCGATAAATGAACCTAAGACCAGTAAGCCAAAAATATTTTCTAGTTCCCGCAATTCAAATTCCAGTCGATCCGTGGAAGTCTGTCGCAACGCCCCCATCATACCCTGAAAAAATTCTCTGAAGAACTTTTCTATATTGTCATTCCACTTCATACAAGCATCCAAAATGAAGAGACTCCCGGAGATCTCATAACTCCGGGAGTCTCAGATCACAAAACCTGACAAAGCCAAAGGGCCGACTTATGCTGATTCTTTAACGCCTCCGGGAAGCGGAGCATTTTTTACCGCAAAATAATCCATCAGAAGCATAACATTTAACACCAGCATGACAACGGTCATACCGCCAACAACCCACCTGGCCCCACCTGTAAAGGTTGGCACAGCGACAAAGAGATACCACAAAAGAGCTAGCGAAACCGTCACCCAGAGAAACAAAGCCGGAATCGTAACTGCCATTTGATAGGCTTTCGAGCTGCGCAAATAGCGTGAAACCCAGACTGCCGCAGTAATCATGGCAATTGACGCCAACATCTGGTTTGCGCCGCTAAACGCCGGCCACAGCAATGACCAGTGTCCGCTCCAGGCCAACCAGATCCCGATAAAAGCCGGAATTACAGAGGCCACCCAGCGATTTGACAGAAAGCTGTAGGCCGCAGGCGACTTCTCTTTTAATGGTTCCGCTAACTCTGCGACCGTATAACGGGCTAAACGGTTCGTCGTATCCAGTGTTGTAAGCGCAAAAGACGATACCCACATCCCGGCAAGCAAGGTCATAGCAGTGACAGGTAGGCCGAGAATGGCATTCACACCAACCCCATAGGATTTGGAGAATATTCCAGCCGGGCCGCCCACTTTATTGATAGCAGCCACATAGCCTGTTCCGAAGGCAGCCGCACTTTCGCGCAACGGCGCGGCCAGTTCTTCGCCCAGCACAGCAAAGCCAAAACCGCCAATGGCGCATACCACAACCGTGGAAAGGAAACCTTCGGTAAACATCGCGCCATACCCAACCAATAAGCCGCTTGTTTCGTTATCGAGCTGCTTGGAGCTTGTGCCGGAGGCCACGAGCGCATGAAATCCGGACAGGGAGCCACAGGCAATAATAAGCGGCACCAACGGCCAGAAGGGCGATGGTTTGCCTGAAATCACCGGCGCACTCCACATCGTGTAACCCGGCATTTCAATCGGCGTGAATCCGATCAAAAACGCCACGCCGCCAATCACTAACCCGGCCACTAAGAGGAAAGAATTAATATAATCCCGCGGCTGCAACAGAATCCAGACCGGAATAGAGGACGCAATAACAATATACACCCCCATCACTAACAGCCACAATTTATAATTCGTGTCAGGATCGGCACTTAATGTGATCGGGATCTTGGCCCCGAGCCACAAAGCGATAATCAACATGACCGCACCGATCAGGCTGGACACGCTGAAGGGGAGTTTCGATTTATACAGGAGCTGCCCCATAATAATTGCCGAAATAATCAGAAAGATAAAGGCCGAAGGCAGGCGCGCATCGCTTTTAAACATATTCCCAACAATCGAGCCAAACGCGGCAACCACTAAAATCAGCACAAATAGCACAAACCATTCAAACACGGTGCCAGTGCGTTTTTTCATGATTTTTCCGGCCACCCATTGCACGGATTTCCCATCGTGGCGGACAGAAGCCATTAAGGAAAGATAATCGTGCACCGCTCCGATAAACACATTCCCGATCCAAATCCAGATCAATGAGGGAATCCACCCCCAGGCCATGGCAATCGCCGGCCCAACAATCGGCCCTGCTCCAGCAATTGACGCAAAATGGTGCCCAAACAACACCCACTTGTTAGCAGGCACATAATCCACCCCGTCTCCCAGGCGTTTCGAGGGTGGGGCGGCATCTTTATCCACTCTGATAATTTTGTTTTGCAAATTGCGGCCGTATGTCACATACATCACGACATAGATGACCAACCCAAGCACAACTAATACGGTAGTACTCATAGAACATCCTCCTCATGTTTCACAAAACAGGTTAACTTTACATTATCCATTCATGCTCATGTATAGAACAAAACATGAATCCACAAAATTTACATAAGAATATAGATAAAAAACTCGTAACAATGTCAAGAAGAAAAATCGACAAGACCTCATAAAAAGAGTGTATCACCAGTCAACAATTCCTCTATAACACGGTATCTACGCTGCACCTGACATGCCGATTTTTCAAGAACTTTCTTCTTCAATCATTTCATCTTGACAGAATTTTAGCTTCTTTTATGAATGCAAAGAGAAACCGGAGAGGTTGAAATTTTTCTTGACGATATTTCCGCTCTTTGCTATATGCCCTGCCTTAAATACATAAAACCCATTTTGGCGTAAAAGGAGAGAGACATTTATGAAGATCTATACCGCTGAACAGATACGAAATGTTGGTATCATTGGACATGGAAGTGTTGGAAAAACTTCATTTACCGAAGCCTTGCTGTTTAATGCAAAAGCGACCACTCGCCTGGGAAGGGTAGACGATGGTACAACCGTCACCGATTATGATGACGACGAAAAGAAACGAAAAATCAGTATTAGTGCTGCGGTGGCGTGTTGTGAATGGAATAAATATAAAATAAACATTCTCGACACTCCCGGATTTGCCGATTTTATTGTTGATGGACAAATCGCGCTGTCGGCGGCTGATACTGCCTTTGTTTTAGTGTGCGGCGTCTCAGGCGTCGAAGTGATGACAGAACGTGCCTGGGAATTTGCAGAAGAATACCAGCTTCCCAGAATAATCTTTATTAATAAACTGGATCGTGAACGGGCGAGCTTTGATCGGACGATGGATTCGATCAAACAATCCTTCGGAGACGGAGCGATTCCCGTCCAACTCCCAATTGGTCAGGAAACCTCTTTTAAAGGAGTTGTTGATTTAATCACCCGTAAAGCCTATATCTATACGGATGCATCCGGAAATTGCAATGAAGCTGATATCCCGGCGGACCTGGCTGACAGAGTTGAAGAATTCCGTGAAAGCCTCATGGAAAAAGCAGCAGAAGGCAAAGATGAACTGGTGGAAAAATATCTTGAAGAAGGCGAATTAAACGATGAAGAAATTGTCCAGGGATTACGGGCAGGGATACTTGCCGGAAAAGTTTTTCCGATATTTTGCGGCTCGGCGCTTACCAATATCGGCGTAAAACAAGCCATGGAAGCTCTGGTGACCTGGGCACCCAATCCACTAGAACGCCCGGCTCCAATAGGAAAAACTGCCGGTTCAGAAGAACAAGCCGAGTGCCTCCCTGATCCGAACGCGAACACGTTGCTCCAGGTCTTCAAAACCTTTATTGATCCCTTTGCCGGCCGTGTGAATCTGTTTCGGGTGTATGCCGGCAAGCTGCAACCGGATACGCAATTTTACAACCTGAGTAAGGATCAAAAAGAACGAATTGGACAAATTGTCTGCATGCTTGGCAAAAAACAAATCCCGGTAGAAGAACTCAACGTGGGCGATATTGGCGCTGTTGTGAAGTTGAGCGAAACAGGCACGGGTGATACTTTAAATCAGGACAAACAGGGGATCATTCTGCCAACGGTCAAAATTCCCAAGCCGATCATCTCTTTTGCTATTACCACCAAAGAACGCGGAGACGAAGATAAAATGGGACTGGGATTGCACCGGCTGATGCAGGAAGATCCGACCATTCAATTCGGACGTGACGAGCGCACTAAAGAATTTTTGATTTCCGGGATGGGGCAACTCCATGTCGAAGTGATTGTGGACAAACTCAAACATCAATTTGGGGTTGACGTCGTATTGAATCCTCCCAAAGTTCCCTATCTTGAAACGATTAAAGGCAAAACCGAAGTACGCGGACGCTATAAAAAGCAATCGGGCGGACGCGGACAATTTGGCGATACCTGGATTCGCATTGAACCGCTTCCCCGCGGCAGCGGATTTGAATTTGTTAATGAGATTGTCGGTGGCGTTATCCCGAAACAATATATCCCTGCTGTTGAAAAAGGAATCTACGAAGCCATGCAGGGCGGAATTTTAGCCGGGTATCCCGCCGTTGATATTAGAATCAGTTTGTACGACGGGTCGTATCATGCGGTTGATTCATCGGAAATGGCTTTTAAGGTCGCCGGCTCTCTGGGTTTTAAAGAAGGCGCGCCGAAATGCCAGCCGACCTTGCTTGAACCGATTATGAAGATGGAAATCGTCGTCCCAGAAGAAAATATGGGCGATGCAATGGGAGATATCAGCAGTCGTCGCGGTCGTGTATTAGGAAGTGAAAGCGACCGCGGCAAGCAAATTATTCATGCCATGGTCCCCATGGCGGAAGTGTTGAAATATGCTCCGACGCTGACTTCCATGACCGGTGGACGAGGAACCTATACCATGGAATTTGACCATTATGAAGAGGTTCCGACCCATTTACAAGAAAAGATTATCGAAGAAGCGAAGAAAGCCCACGAACAAGAATAGGCTCGCATACAACGCACTGGATATTCAAAGCAGGAAAGCGAGAAGCTCTTTTTCTGCGAAAGAGCTTCTCTGCAATTTTTTCCTGCTTTTTTGTTGCGTTTTTATAAACTCTGATCTCCAAAAAATATCATGATCGATTCCGAAGGTTTGCAGCAAGCTCAACTTTTGCCCACACCAACCACACCAACGGTGAAGGAAACGCTGGGGATGTATATTCTTTCCAGCATCCTGCTTGTCACGTTAGGAAGCCTTGTCCAACACCTTGACCTTCTGAGTGGTCTGGTCATCAGTGAACTGGCATTTGTTTCTGCACCAGTTCTGATGTTTACTGCTGCCAAACGTTACGATCTGAAACGCACCTTTTCCCTGACGCCAATCCGAGTGAAAACCGGTCTTCTGGCGATGCTCGTGACCAGCTCGGCTTTTATTTTGGTAGGAACCATCGCCGCATTGCAGGAAACGATCTTTCCTCGCTCTCAGGACTATCAGGAAATCTGGGATGCCATTTTATCTCAATTTCATCAGATCCCGTTAGTATTGACGCTCTTGCTCATATCTATTCTGCCAGGGGTGTGTGAAGAACTCCTCTTTCGAGGTTTTCTTTTGCAGGGTCTGCGTAAAAAGCTCTCAAACACCTCAGCCATTGTGATTGTCGGAATTCTGTTTGGCGTGTTTCATCTCGATCCCTACCGTTTTTTTCCTGTTACCCTCTTAGGTATTTTGTTTGGGTATCTGGTGGTCAGAACAGGAAGTATTCTTACCGGGATGGTTGCTCATAGCACCAATAATGCAATTGCCATGCTCATTTCTTACGCTGTGTTGAAGGCCCAAAGCCAGGGCCTCCCCATTCCCGATCCTTCGACTTCTGCTGACCAGCTGCACACACCGGCGGCTCTCCTCTCATTGCTCCCGGTGATCGGAATTGCCTTGCTTGTCTTTATCCTGGGTCTCCGGGCGCTTCCTCACCCTCACCCGGTTCCGGAAGAATCGGGGCAGCCCCCGGAACATGACAGAGCACCTCTTCCCTTTCCAAGTGACAAGACTCTAGAAACAGAGGATTTCGATGAATTCACAGAATCCGAAGAAAATCTCCGATTTTGAAAGATTTTTCTTGACTTTCGCTTTATATTTGCCAAATTAATACATACAGTGTTTGTAAAATTTCATAACAAAAATATCATTCGACATATTCTTCGGCAGGTGCTATACAGAATGCCCATCAAATCGAGATCTTCAAAGGGATGAGCGTTGTGCATAGAGACTCGCGATATTCTCATGGCAGAAGCAAATGATTTTGAAAAACGACAAAAAATGTTGGATCTTGCGCTTTCCCAGATTACGAAACAGTTTGGGAAAGGGGCAATCATGAAACTGGGAGCGGAAGGAGTGATCATTGATATTCCGGCGATTTCAACCGGTTGTCTTTCCCTGGATTTAGCAACCGGTGTCGGCGGAATGCCTCGCGGGCGTATTGTCGAAATCTTCGGCACTGAATCTTCAGGAAAAACAACATTAGCCCTTCATGTTGCGGCCGAGGCTCAGAAACAAAAGGGGATTGTCGCTTATATTGACGCTGAACATGCGTTAGACGCCAAATATGCCCGGCGCCTCGGTGTCAATACGGATGAATTACTGATTTCACAGCCAGATACCGGCGAACAGGCCCTGGAAATCGCCGAAACCCTGGTGCGCAGCGGTGCGGTGGATGTCATCGTTGTGGACTCCGTCGCAGCCCTGGTTCCCAAAGCGGAAATCGAAGGCGATATGGGCGACGCCCCAATGGGGCAGCAGGCCAGATTAATGTCGCAAGCCATGCGCAAACTCGCGGGCGTGGTCAGCAAAACGCGCACCACCCTGGTTTTCATTAACCAGTTGCGCGAAAAACTGGGCATCATGTTTGGAAACCCTGAAACAACAACTGGTGGACGAGCATTGAAATTTTATTCTTCCATGCGCCTGGACATTCGCAGAATTTCTTCCATTAAACAGGGACAGGACGTAATTGGTAACCGCACGCGTGTCAAAGTCGTGAAAAATAAAGTTGCGCCGCCCTTTAAAGAAACCGAATTCGATATTATTTACGGCGAAGGGATCTCGACCGAAGGTGATCTTCTTGATTTAGGGGTGGAGCATAATATCATTCGCAAGAGCGGCGCCTGGTATTCTTATAATGACGAACGTATCGGCCAGGGGCGTGAAAACGCGAAACAATACCTCAAGGAACACCCGGAAATGATGGCAGCGGTACGTACGCAAATTGAAGAGGTCGCCGGAGTGAAAGAACATAAACCGGAAGTGTTACCGAGTGAAGCCATCCTTGACAATAACGAGGATGAATACGAACCGATTGACGATGGGCAGCCAGAAGACTAATGCGCGTTGTCATCTTTGTCAACGGAGAATTCCATGAGCCGCAGCTCGTCAAAAAACTGTTGCGGTCGGAAGATTATATTATTGCAGTAAACGGCGGAACGCGCCACGCGCTCAGCATTGGCGTGGTTCCGCAGGCAATCATCGGCGACCTCGATTCCTTTACCCCGAAAAAACAGGCGCATATCCACCCTGACAAGACGCGAATCCTCCGCTTCCCTGCTCGTAAGGATGAAACTGATTTAGAACTGGCCTTGCGTCACGCACTTGAACAAAATGCGACAACCATTCTGCTGGTAGCAGCTCTGGGAGGCCGCCTGGATCAGAGCCTTGGAAATGTCTTCTTACTGGCCCTGCCTGATCTGCACGGGATCGATGTCAAAATTTTGGACGGCCGCCAACAGGCGTTTCTTGTTCGCGATCATGCTCAAATTACAGGGCAGCCCGGAGATATTGTTTCTATTTTGCCGGTTGGCGGCGATGCAGGTGGCGTCACCAATAGCGGTCTGGAATGGCCGTTGCACAACGCCACACTCCCGCTCGGTTCAACGCGAGGCATCAGTAACGTCATGACAAGAACGCAGGCCTCCATCAGCGTCCGAAAAGGCATGCTGCTGTGTGTAGTAACGCGCCTCTAACCAGACAGAAAAACCGGGGTTCTTGAAGAAACCCGGTTTTTACGTTTTGGAGAAAAAGAGCACATTTAATACAAGAGCAGCGGCACATACGTCACCAGCATCAGCACCAGGATTAGCAAGAGCAGCATCGGCAGCACGCGGCGACTGATGGTTTCAATGCTTTTCCCGGTAATGGAACTGGCGACATACAGATTGATTGCCACAGGCGGCGTCACCATCCCGATTGCCAACCCCATGACGACAATAATACCAAAGTGAATGAGATTAATGCCCAGTTGCGATACAATTGGCAGAAACACCGGTGTCAAAATAATCAACGCTGACGCGGTTTCCATAAATACCCCGGCAATCAGAATCACTAGGTTGATCAAGAACATGATGACTAATGGACTGTCGGTCAAATTCAGCAGAGAGCTTGCAATTTTGGAGGGGATAGACCAGTTCGCCAGAATCCAGCTAAAAATTTGCGAGGTCGCAATCAGAAACATGATCAGCGACATCGTAATACCGGCATTCACGACGAGGGAATAAAGTTGCTTGAAATGAATATCCCTATAGATGAATAAAGCCACGATAATGGCATAATCTACAGCGATTACTGCGGCTTCGGAAGGCGTAAAATATCCTGAGAAAATGCCTCCCAAAATAATGACTGGCGTGAGAATGCCAAAAAAGGCCAGCTTAAATTTCGCCCCGATATTACTCAGACTAAATGGACTGCCAATAGGATAGTGTTTTTTGCGAGCCACATACAAGGCATAGCCCATCAACGCTGCTCCCATCAGAATACCAGGCAAAAATCCATTTAAAAAGAGACGCGCCACCGATTGATCCGCAATAATTGCATATAAAATCATCGGCACGCTTGGCGGAATAATCACGCCAATCGTGCCGGAGGCTGCGATTAACGCCGCTGAAAATGACACTTCATAGCCCTTTGCTTGCATTTCCGGGATCAACGGCGTCCCGATGGCCGCTGTCGTCGCAGCGCCAGAGCCTGAAATCGCCGCAAAAAACATAGACCCCAATACTGCCACCAACGATAAGCCCCCCCGAATAAAGCCCACACAGGCATCGGCAAAATCAACCAACCGCTTCGAAACATTCCCTTTGGCTAATAAATCTCCGGCCAGAATAAAAAACGGGACCGCAACCAGCGGAAACGAATCGGCTCCGACAAACATGCGCTGCGGAATCAGCACCAGATTAATATTGTGCGTTGCCAGCACAAAAAACGAGGACAACCCGATGGCGACAGCGATCGGCATCCCCATAGCAATCAAAATAAGCAATGAAAGAAAAAGCATCCAGCCCATAATATCTCTTTGTTTTTATTGATGTTCCGAAGAAGATAGTTTTGTTGATGTCCACTGTTCAAGAAACTCGTGCAATAAATGCACGAGCATCACGATAAAGCTGACAGGAATAATGGTATAGACATAGCGCATTTTTACGCCCATGGCCGGCGAAATTTGAAATACCTGGAGTTTCATCAGAAGAAATCCATACCAGATGGAGACAAAGAAAAAAACCGCCATCAGGGCTGCTGAAAGGACATACACCGCCCTGCGAGATTTCGATGGCAGCAAGTCCATTACAAAGGATACGGAAATGTGCGCACCCTTTTTAAAGGCAACCGAGGCCCCAATAAACGTGCTCCAGACAAGCAGATAGCGCGATAATTCTTCAGTCCAGCTGAGCGCTGTAAAAAAGACGCGAAAAATTATTTGCAGGGTAATAAAAAGCGTCATGGCAACAATAGCCGTAAACAACAAAAACCGGGCCAGTCGGTCAAGATTGTGACTCAGCGTTTTAACAAATGCACACATGATGATTAACCTAAGAAAGGATTAAAAACCGGGTTTTTTTGAAAACCCGGTTTTTTGTTAACTACTGATTTAACGCTTCCTGAATGGCTTTCAGATATGTTCCGAATTTATCGCCATATTTTTCATAAACAGACTGGACAGCGTTTTTAAAGGGTTTCAGATCCGGTTCTGCGATCTGCATTCCATTTTCTTTGAGCGCCGCCAATTGCTGTGCTTCCTGCTCCATATCCCATTGCCGTTCATGTTCTGCGGCTGCCTGCGCGCTCTCTTCAAACAACTTTTGGGTGTCCGCATCAAGCGAGTTGAACAGATTCAGGCTCATCACAAACAACGCCGGCGAGTAGGTATGGCGGGTATAAGTCATATAGCCCTGAGTTTCAAATAATTTGAACGCATAAAGCACATTCACAGGGTTCTCCTGACCGTCAATTGTTCCCTGCTGCATGGCGGTTAACGCTTCAGTCCAGGCCATCGGAACAGCATTGGCTCCCAGAGCTTTAAAGGTATCAATATAGACCGGATTTTCCATCACGCGAATTTTTAAGCCCTTCATGTCTTCTGGTGTTTGAACGGGTCGCACGGAATTGGTCAGGTTCCGGAACCCTCGTTCAGCATACGCCAGACCTTTCAGTCCGACCTTACTGAGATTGTCGAGCAACTCCTGCCCAATCGGGCCGTCCAGAATCTTGTATGCTTCTTCATTAGAACTGAATAAAAAGGGCAATTCCAACACGGCGATTTCGGGATAAAAATTGCTGACCGGCCCATTGGTAATCACTCCCATATCAATCGTACCAATTTGCATCCCTTCCAACAAGGAGCGTTCATCTCCCAGGTCAGCATTGGGATGGAGTTCAATCGTGATATCAGATTGCGCCTCAATCAGTTCTTTAAATTTCAGCGCCGCGACATGAAACCCATCTTTTTCATTCACAACATGCGCTAGTTTAATGACTTGCGGGGCCGCAAAACCATTCCAGGCCACGCCGCACACCCACAACAACATCACGACAAGACACAAAACTTTTTTCATAGATAACCTCCAGTTTGTGTGTAAACAGATTATGAAACGGGAAACTTTGATGAAACATAAAAATCATCCCGTAAAACCTCCCTCTTGAATTGTCAACAAAAAAACCGAAGAAAGTTCATTCACCGCCAGTCCCATCATACAAAAGTTCGTTTTATCCATTCCGATCTTCTTGTCTCATGTGTACACGCTGCGGCTCACTCTTCAAGAATCTCTTTGAGCTTTCGCAGAAATTTGGCGGCCATCGCGGCATCAATCACACGGTGGTCGGCAATCAATTTGAGCGTCAGAAACGGAAGATTAATAATCCGATTACCAGTCATAACCAAACGATATGAAATAGCCCCGACAGACAGGGTAGCCAGCTGCGGCGGATTAATAATCGCGCTGAATTCAGCGATCCCAAACATGCCAAGGTTAAAAACGGTAAACGTAGCGCCTTCCGTATCGTGCAGACCGAGTTCCCCATTTTGAGCTTTTTGGGTCAACCGTTTCAGCTCTTGATCAATATTCAGAATCGTCTGCCCGGCGACATCGAGCACAACTGGCAGCTGAAGACCCGCAGGAGTATCTATCGCCACAGCGATGTGCGCCTGGGAATGAAGTTTAATGCTATTGTCTGCAATAAAGGTCGCGTTAAAAATCGGAAACGCTTCCAGGGCTTTTCCCACGCCTTGCAGCAAAAACGCCGTAAAAGACGGACGCGTTTCTTCAGCCCATTGATTGATTTTCGCCAAGATCGCGGACGCATTCATTTCCATAGAAACATGAAATTGCGGAATCCGCGTCACACTATAAATCAATTGTTCTCCGACCCGCTGCTGCTCAGGACTTAATACCAGCACGTCGCCTGCATGGGCTGACAGCAACGGCGTCCTAATCTCATCTAAATTGACTGTCAATTCTTCGACATTTGCCATAGAAATCTCGTCAGTTGCGACGCGATCACGATTTAGAGCATGGAAAGTATTTCTCACTCTCTAAATATGTCGGCCAGATAAGTTGTCAGATAAGCAGGACTGATGAAACAACCTCCTAAAATCTTTGCGCATCCCCTCCATAACTCCACTTTTAGTCGGAGAGAATTCTGGCTGTCAAGAAATAATCTCACGACTAACGAGAAAACCTTTTATGACGCAAGGTCGACCCGCAAAATGTAACAGTTCCACGGCTTTCAATCAGAATTCTGTTTTCTGAAATGATCGAACATTTCTTTAAGGATAACAGAAATAGAGCGTGACAGGGAAAAGCTCCCTCGCCTGAAATGCTGCTTTCATACGCCATTCTGATAATAAGTACCATAACTTCTTTCCGGGTATGGCGTAATTATTGCAATAATTGACATGAATACAATTCAAGCTATCACCTCTTATGCGTAGATGTTCTCTGATACAACGTCATGTATAGGAACTGTTTAGCTGTATCGGCAAACAGCCTGGTACGTCGAAAACAGATGTAGGTTTTTATGCGCAGCTTCCGTCAAACAAGACTGTTTGACGGTACGTGAGCTACATATATCATATTTCTCTGTTGACACACACATGGCATAAAAATATGATTTTTATGCGCGAAAAATACGTTCACTCTATCTTCTCACAGGAGGATTCTTATGCAGAAAAAATATTTTTTAATCTTGTTATATCTGACAGGCATTGCGCTTTGCCTGTCAGGGTGTAAAAATACCCAGAATCAAGCGAAGGCAGAACCGACCCCTATGCCGACGGCGGCGCCGACCGCAACGCCCTTCACTCAACCAGAAAAGACCATAATGGTGCCTTCATTAGCCGAACCAATTACCGCTGACCAGAATCTGCTATGGTGCGCCACACTGCAATTGGCCTGGAATGAACTGCTTGATCTGGCTGAAGGGCCAATCGCTATGGACAATGAACCACCTGTTGTCACATTGCTTAATCAGCAAAAAACACTCAACCTGGCGTTAGATGATGCAAGTTATCTTGCCAGAGCTGGTTTTGCAATGCCGGACATGTTGCAAGAGATCGAGCAGACTCATCAACAAAAATTTCCAGAACAGCCATTTCCGTCTGAGTTACAAGGTCTGCCTCAAGGCTCTCTCATAGCGTATGCCTATTTATTCAAAACGCTGCCCTTTGAATGGGCATTTACGCGCTTTACCAAACCGTTCAATTATCAGGAAACGCCGGTAGCATCCTTTGGACTGGCGCAGTATATGAGCGGCCATCCGACCGATGATAATCTGGCGCGGCAGGTATCGGTGCTCGATTATCAGGATGGCGACGATTTTATGCTTGAACTCCATACAAGCTCCCGGGACGATCGCCTCATTTTGGCGAAAATGCCTCCGGCAGACACCTTGCAAGCCACGCTTGATCACGCGTTGAGCCGCCTCGAGCACGCGCAACCGACCGCCATGCAAAATCTGGAGACCATAATCGTTCCGGTTATTGATCTGAATCGAACGCGTCAGTTTCCGGAATTATGCGGCCGCAATATAAGCGCGCCGAGCACAGAGATCAGCGGCAAAGCTTTTAGTCTGGTCGAACAACGCATACAGTTCCACCTGGATGAAACCGGCGCAGTGTTAGAATCAAAATCGGTCTTTGTCTCAGCCATGCCGCCGCGGAAATTTGTATTTGATAAACCGTTTTTAGTGATGCTCATCCGACAAGATGCCAGCACGCCCTATTTTGTGCTGTGGGTGAACAATGCTGACGTTCTGGTTCCCTTTAATTCTTAATAGCCGGAACAGGAGGGAAGACTATGAAAGTATACGAAAAATGTCTGAATTCCATTGTATTTAGCTTCGTTATCCTGATGCTCGTGTGTACGCAGTCCACGATTGCAAGGGCAGCTACACTAATTGCGATTTTGGTTGCAGATACAGGATCAGAGGATATTGGAGAAGGCGTTTCGATTGATCTGAGCCGCATGAGCGCTCTGGTCGAGGATATTTCCGCGAATACAGGACTCAAGCTGCAAAAAATCATCCTGGCCGGGACAAATTTGAATCGCAGCGGGGTTGCCAACGCTGTGGATCAGTTGATTGCGGGTATGGACGACGTTATTGTGTTCTATTATTCCGGCCATGGCGCGCGTCCTCTTGGGAAAACTTCGCAATGGCCTGACCTGGCTTTTGACGACGGATTTGTTGATTTCGGCCAGATTCTTGATGTGCTGCAGCGCAAACAGCCGCGTTTCCTGCTGGCATTAGCAGATAGCTGCAATAATTACCTGACGCCGGAACTAAAACAGCGCGAGCGTAAATTACTCCCTACGGCGATCAGCCAGGAAAGCTACCGTCAGCTCTTTCTCAAGCAGCGTGGTTCTGTTCTGGCCTGTAGTTCCGAGCCTGGTGAAGTATCTTACAGCCACCGGCTCACCGGCGGATTTTTTACCAGTGATTTCTTAAACAAATTAACCGCCACGTTGTTATCAGGGCAGCCGTCATGGCACGAGGTACAAACCAGCGAAATTACCGCCTTTGGTTCGTACACGCAGCATCCGTATTATGAAATTCGAGTGCAGCCCTTTGAACCGCAACCTGCCGCTCAACCAACGCCGACACCGGCCCCGACTCAGGTCTGGATTCCGCCTGTGATCCCCACGGTGCCGCAGCCGGCCCAATATCCGACACCGACGCCAACGTCACGACCGCGACCAATAGCCACGCCAACCACACAACCGCGGCCGACAACCACGCCGACGCCGGATTGGAAACCGCCTTCAGTTCCAGTTCCTCCTCAGCAAGCGCCAAGGCCCTCTCACCCAGGCCGTCCGACTCGCCCGATCCGACCGACTCATCCTCAGCAGCAGCGATTGATCGGCTCCTGGAAAGTGATGTGGGATAAACAGGGGGTCCCCTTTGTGGGAATCTTAAGCATGGAAGGTCGAACAGGTTTACTGCGCCTGGTCTATTTTGACGATCTCTATCAACATGATCTGGTGGTTGATCAGGATATTGAACTTATCATACATCCATCCGGCAGCGTAATCCTACAAGGCTCTGAGCCGCGTCTCCCCCCTGATAATATTCCTCATCCGCAGGGCTATGCTGCAGATAGCTTGTATGGGCGATTTTTTGCCGATACGTTCGAACTCGATCGTATTTGCGATGAACGCGGCGAGTGCACTACCGACGTGCGGATAGAACCCCTGCCTTTGCAGGAATAGGGGAAACAGTTTTTGACGAAGGGAATGCTGAGCACCTTGCTCTGAAGTTTCTGATCAGAATTTGAGATCGAAACAGCCGGGTTTCTTGAAGAAGCCCGGCTATCAACCCAAAAGCATAATCTATCCCCCTAAATTCGACATGCCAGACAGAGACGGACCTTTGCGAGCAGAGAAAACTGAATTTCTTCAAGAGATTCGGTTTTTTTCTTGACAGAATTGTGTTGTCGCAATTGGACAACACAAAGTATTATAAATGCAACAACCTTAAAACGATAAGAAGCTAATATGTTCGTAGTTCTGCCTCGCTCAAGCGGGAACGACGAACGCCGGTGTATCATGAACATTTCATGTTCAAAGGAGAAAGATAGGCAGTAATTGCCGTCTGGCGGATTTGTATGGAACACGTGATAATCCAAAAACCTCATCATACTCACCAAAGCTCAAAGCGAGCGATGATCGCCTACGGCACCTTTTTTGCCTTTTTTCTGTTCGGCTGGATCGGCAATATGGCCGGAGCGGCGATTCCTACCATTCTTCAGGAATTGCGGTTGACTTACAGCCAGGTCGGGACCATGTTCTTTGGTGTATCCCTGGGGGTTTTCCTGGCGACTTTGCTGATCGGTCCACTTGCCGATATAATCGGGAAAAAAGCGGTCGTTTTTACCTCTTGCGGATGCTTCGCTGCTGGCATTATAGGTTTCAGCAGTTTCAACATCTTTGGCGTGCTCACAGCCTCAATGTTTTTTATAGGACTGGCCCTGGGATCCTTAGAAGTCGGCGGGCACCTCATCATTGTCGATCTTTATCCCGGAAACAAAGGGCGCTATCTGAATCTGCTCAATTTTTTTTACGGCGTCGGCTCCATGCTAGTGCCGTTTTACGTCGGATTTTTACTTTCAGCCAATGTCTCCTGGAGGACGATCTATCGCTCCGGACTTCCCCTGGTCGCCGTGTTATTCGTCTATTTTCTGTTGATCCGGCCTCCCCAATCATCATCTTCGTCTTCCTCTGCCGCATTTGATTGGAAGCATGTTGGGAAAACGGCGTTTTCAGGCGATATGCCAGCATTTTACTTTATTATGATGCTTTACGTGGCGGCAGAACTGGGCACCAGCACCTGGATGGTTGAATTCCTGCAAAAGACGAAAGCCCAATCTGTCATGACCAGTTCGCTGTTTTTGTCACTGTTTTTTGGCATGATGACTGTAGGACGCTTTGTCGGGAGTTTCGTGGTCGAACGCGTCGGCTACCTTAAAAGCATGGTCTTTGCCTCTTTCGGCGCAATCCTGTGTGTAGCTGTCGGAACTTTTGGCCCCGCCTCCCTGGCGTTTGTTCTGCCGGTATCCGGTTTGTGTTACTCCATTGTATTTCCGACCTTAACTGCGACGGTTTCAGAACTTCATCAAGAAAATACCGGCACTATTTTAGGACTGTTATTTACCTTCTCAGGACTCGGCGGGATGCTTGGTCCCTGGTTGATCGGCGTGCTCAGCGATTGGACGACGATTCGCACAGGATTTGGCATGATTACCCTGTTTTGTGTGGTTGTCTGCATTACCCTGTTTTGGCTCATGAAACAGCAGACGCTCGCCAAGACTCGCTAAGTTTTGTGCAACGACATTCAAACCCAACCCATCTTCTTTGAGGGTCGTGGAACTGACAAGCCATATTGTTGACTTAAGGGTGTATAGCCTTTTCAGGAAAGATGTGGGGTGATGCAGCGCTGCCCCTGGGCTAAGATATGATTCCGCTTGCGGGGAACTGAGGGGGCAGAACTTAACACCCCTCCCTGAAGAGGTGCTTACAGGTATAAGTTCTTCGCCCTGAAAGGGCGAAGGAGGACACATCTTTGCTTATAAGGAATCCTTGTAGTTTCATAGGAGTCAGCAGAAAAATCGGGTTTTTTGAAAAACCCGGTTTCTTACACGAACGAATGAACATTTCATTTTCACAGGAGAAGAGATATGAGTTCAAAAATTGTATTGATCGGCGCAGGCAGCGCCACATTCGGATTTAATGTGCTTGGCGATATTTTCAAAAGTGAAGTGTTACCAGGCAGCACGCTGATGCTGCATGATATAAACGCCGCCAAGTTAAGTCAGGTCGAGAATATCACCCAGCGATATATTCAGGCGCATAATTTACCCTACAAGCTCGAAGCCACGACTTCGCGGGAAAAGGCATTAAAAGGTGCCGACTTCTGCATTATTTCTATCGAAGTCGGGAATCGTTTTGAACTGTGGGAACAGGATTGGCGTATTCCGCAGCAATACGGCAATCGCCAGGTGTACGGCGAAAATGGTGGTCCCGGCGGCTTATTCCATTCGCTGCGCATTATTCCGCCGATTTTGGATATTTGTAAGGATATTCAACAGATTTGCCCTCAGGCACATGTCTTTAATCTGAGTAATCCGATGAGCCGGATATGTCTGGCGGTCAACCGCAAATATCCTGAAGTAAGCTTCACCGGATTATGCCACGAAATTGCGACTTTGCCAGACATTCTATCCAATATGTTAGGTGTGCCATTTTCTGAATTAGAGACCAAATCTGGTGGATTGAATCATTTTACGATTTTGTTAAAAGCAAGCTATAAAGCGAATGGAAAAGACGCCTATCCTGACATCCGGAAAAAAGCGGCGGCCTTTCTTGAAACCTTACCCGAATTGACGGATTGGCTGCGAGAAACCCACAAACAAACCGATGTTCCGGCGACATTCAAAGGCCGTCGTTGGTCTGACCGCTGGTTAATCAAAGCGATCCTGGAACATTTCGGCTATCTGCCGATTACCGTTGACAGTCATTTCGGCGAATACATTCAATGGGCGCAGGGCGTGGTCGATCATAAAGGCATTATTGACTTCTATAACTGGTACAAGGATTGGTCATTCACGCACACTCCGGAAATTAGCCCCGAAGGCACCAAAGGAACCGAACGGGTTATTCCGATTATTGAAGGCATCCTGACCGATTCGCAGCATGAAGAATTAGCGGTCAATATCATGAACAACGGATTCATTGAAAACCTGACACCTGATATTGTCGTGGAAGTCCCAGCCATTATCAGCAAAAAAGGCGTTCACGGCGTGAAGCTTGGAAAGTTCCCCAAAGGGATTGTCGGTTTGTTCAACAATCAGGTAGCCGCACACGATCTGACGGTTGAAGCCGCGCTGACCGGTTCGCGTGAACTTGTACTGCAAGCTCTGCTTGTGGATCCGCAAGTTGACAGTCTGAGCGGCGCAGAACAGATGCTCGACACGATTCTGGACCTGCAAAAACAATATCTGGGATATATTAAGTAGCAGGAGTGCCAAAGCTCTGCTTTGACGGCGAAAGCAGAGCTTTCATATCGCTCGACGCAATGAAAATCAGGCTCGTAGTAGCCGCTTCAGCGATGTGAAAAAACGCTAAAGCGTTTACTACGAACGATGAGGGGAGAGATCAATGCAATATCGTAAGTTTGGGAGATTGGAGTGGGAAGTTTCTGCACTGGGATTCGGCTGTATGCGATTACCAACCAAAAATGTCGCGATTGACGAAAAAGAAGCAACTCAGATGTTACATTACGCCATTGAGCATGGGGTGAACTATGTTGACACCGCCTATGCCTACCACAACGGACAAAGTGAACCTTTTGTCGGAAGGGCGTTAAAAGGAGCATATCGAGCAAAAGTCAAACTCGCCACGAAGCTACCTTCATGGTTGATTCATGAGGCGGCAGATTTTGATCGGTATTTCAACGAACAGCTTGAACGGCTACAAACCGACATGATTGATTTTTATCTTCTGCACGCGCTGAATGATCGCTGGTGGCCGAAACTTAAGGAATTAGGCGTGTTAGACTGGTTGGAAAAACAGATGAGACACGGGCGGATAGGTTATGCTGGCTTTTCATTCCACGATAACTATCCTGTATTCGAAGAAATTATTGACGCCTATGAGTGGACCTTTTGCCAGATCCAGTACAATTATATGAATATCACCCATCAAGCCGGACTCAAGGGATTGAGATACGCCGCCTCCAAAGGGATCGCGATTGTTGTAATGGAGCCGCTGTTAGGTGGAAATCTGGTGAACCCGCCTGCGCCAATCCAGGTGCTCTGGAACAGCGCGGAAACGCCGCGAACGCCTGTGGACTGGGCCTTACAATGGGTCTGGAATCATCCTGAAGTTGCGGTCGCTCTAAGCGGCATGAGTACCTTTAACCAGACGGTTGAAAATGTGGAAAGCGCGGAACGCTCTGTAAGTGGGGTCTTCACTGAAGCTGAATTACGTCTTGTGGACCAGGCGCGTAAAAAATATCAGACGCTGCAGCCAATTCCATGTACCGGCTGCGGCTATTGCCTGCCCTGTCCGCAAGGGGTGGCGATTCCGGTGAACTTTGATAATTACAACAAAGGCTTTATGTATGATAACGCCGCAGGCGCGCGCGGCGAATATACCTGGATGGCTGAGGCGCATCGCCTGGGAATTGCTCCTGTTGACGGACGAGCCGTAAATTGTATCCAATGCGGCATTTGTGAGGAAAAATGTCCGCAGAATATCCCGATCAGCCAATGGATGCCGGTTGTTCATAACGTGTTGGGCGACGAAAAACCGTATCAAGCAGCTTTATAAATTTCGACGTCGATAACGACCAAAATGAGGAATAAGCAAAAATTTTCTGAGCAGCCGGGTTTTTCAAAAAAACCCGATTTCTAATAGACAATGCTGGCAGAGAAACCGGGTTTTTCGAAAAAACCCGGTTTCTAATATGCACTTATGGTGGTAGAAAATATCATTACTCATCTCGAAATGCTGCGCTTTTCCAAAATTGAAGCTCAGGTCTATGTGACGCTGGTGAAACATTCCAAATTGAATGGCTCACAAATTGCGAAGATTCTCAATCTGTCTCGTTCTTCAGTGTATTCCGCGCTGCATAACCTGTATAACAGAGGGATCGTATTTTTGCTGCCGGGCGAATCCAATGTGTATAAAGCGCAGGATCCTGACATTTTGCTGGAAACCTTGAAAAATGAATACATTCAGGCTGCCGATGAGTTAAAGGATGAACTCTCGCGATTTAAATTTGTCGAGGTCGAGAAAGAATACTGGAATATTCGCGGATATCAGAATTTTCTGCTCAAAACGAAAGAATTACTGCTGCAAGCTGAACACGAAGTGTATATGAACACCTGTTTTGATTTGCGGATTTTCGCCGAAGAGCTTGAAGAACTTGTGAAACGCGGGGTACGAGTTATTGTGTTTACGCTGGCGGCAGAAATTGATCCTGAAGGCCTGCCGGTCGAATTTTATCGTAAATATTGGCCGGATGAGCAGTGTGATCATCAGCGTATGATGCTGGTCGTTGATTTCAAAAAAGCCTTGATCGCCGGGAGCTATCATGGCGGCGAGGTGCTGGGAACGTTTACAGAGAATCCGCTGTTAGTAGCAATTGTCTCGGAACATATTCACCTGGACGTCTATCTTTTAAAATTGCAAGAGAAATATCAGGATCCCGATTTTTTTGATGGGATTTTACTGAACAGTCAATTAGAACGAAGATAAAAAACCCGGGTTTTTTAGAAAAACCCGGGTTTTATCGAATTATGATCCGGCTGAGATCGCGATCTTTTTGGCGTGCGCTTCTTCAGCCTTGGGCAAGTTGATCTCCAGTATACCGTCTTTAAAGGTCGCTTTAATCGCGTCCTGTTTCACCGTCGCAGGCAGCGTAAACGTACGCGTAAAACTGCCGTAGCTGCGCTCAATTCGCTGGAAATTTTCCTGCTCTTCTTTGGTTTCTTTCTTCTTTTCACCCTTCAGAGTGAGGACATTGTCTTGAAGATTCAATTCAATATCTTCCTGTTTCATCCCCGGCAGTTCTGCCCGGACGATCATCGCAGTTTCATTTTCCGACACGTCAACCGCAGGCATCCATGCGCCTTCAGCCAGGCCAGATTGGCGTTCGCCAAAGAAATCATCGAATAACCGGTTCATCTCCCGTTGAATATCGTTTAATTCGCTAAAAAGGTTGCCTCCCCGGCGTCGTAAGCCACCAAAAGGTTCCCACCGTGCTAACATAATATCTACCTCCTTATTTCTAACATCAGGGCTGAGAACGCAGGCTGTCTGGGACGACAGCCGACTTCTCAGCCTGTATTTCATGATTTAGCCGACTTGAATCTCAATTTTTCTTGGTTTTGCCGCTTCAGCTTTAGGGAATGTTAACGTAAGCACCCCATCCTGATAATTGGCGTCAACTTTAGAAATCATCAGCGTATTTGGAATTTCAAAATAGCGTTCAAAAGGACCGTACAAATTTTCGATTCGGTAATATTGCCGTCCGGGAACATCACCGCTGAATGTCCGTTCTCCTTTAATGCTCAACATACCTTTTTCACATTGAATATCAATTGTCTCCGGTTTCACTCCGGGAAGATCAAGTTGCAGGACAACCGTTTCCTGGGTTTCATAAATGTCTGCTCGCGGTGTCCACGGTCGTGCATATCTTCTCATTTCTTGTGCCATAATGTCTGCCTCCATATATAAAAGTGATAGAGTGTTCTCTTCTTTTGCGCTTGCGTTGTATACCTTTTATTGATTTCGCATGTAATATAATATCTTAGCTTAGTATTGTCAAGTCTTATGCAAAAAAAAATGAAGAAAATTTAGATCATCCTATTCCATTTTGTGTGATCCCCTCTTCTTTGTGGGAAAAATGCGGTGTGAAAAATTTTTTGCTTGCGAAGATCGTTTTTTAGCCCTATAACTAACCATAAGGCTAACATATAAGCAAAAATCAACCAATTCGTGCTTAGCTGTTAAGTTTTTCGGATTGAATTCTCCGTATTTGTGGGAGACTGAGGGGGTAGAACTTAACAACTCTGCGCCATAAAGGGGGCGCAGCGCAGGACAGAATGCTTTCGATCTGGACGCGCAACGATACGATATCATGATGGCAAAACAACTCGAAATTTGGGGCGTCAGCGATCCGAATACCTCGGCACAGCTTGCGCTGGCCGTCCGTATGGATCTTTTTAAGAAAGAAGCTGATATCAATGTCTCTTGTCACTTTCTCGAATCAGGCACCACGATGCCGGACGAAATGTTAAGGAGTTCCGCCAGGCCTTTTGCCTTTACCCAGACGCCAATTACCGCCATTCAGTTACATGACAAAGGCTACAGTACGAAGGTCGTGGCCCCGTTAGCGGATATTGCCGGAACTCAGCAGGTCATCATTCACCCTGACAGCCATATTAAGCAGCCGGCCGATCTTGAGGGCAAACGGATCGGGCTGGCGCAAGGAGCAGCCATCTTTATGGCCATCAAAAATATGGCTAATGATTACGGCATTAATCTGCATAAAGTAGAATTTATTGACCTCCTGCCGCATGATCAGATCCAGGCGTTCAGCGCAGGAGAGTTGGATGCGATCGCCTGTTGGGAACCCTGGACCACGAAAGCGCGGAAGCTGGGAGGACACTTGTATTTTTCCGGCGCACGATCCGAAATTCCCGGCATGGAAGGCGATGTGAATTGGCTGGTAGATGAAGGCTGTTTAATGGTGCCTGACGAACATATTGTCGCACATCCAGACGAGGTTATGGCTATTCTGCACGTCATGCGTATAGCCACTCACCTTATGAATGAAAATCGCAAAGAGGTAGCCAAAGAATTAGCTTCCTTTTTCGATGTGGAACAACAAGAACTGCTCGCTGCCATGCGCAAAAATCTCTATTCAATGACGTTCGATAACCTCTTTCGGATTGGTCTGCTGGGGTTTCGGGATTTTCTGTATCATGAAGGCGTGGTCTCACAAAAATTTTCAGAACAGGCACTGTATGACTTCACCCTTCTGCGTCAGGTCGATCCTTCATTAATAGCCATTGAAAAAAAAGGAGGCTTTGATGTTTCCGTAGTTGAAAAACATCAGGTTTACTATCGCAAAGACATGACGATTGTCGGCGACGGACGTGACGTACGCTTTCTAGTCGCCGACGATTCCAAAGTGGTCAGAAGTTCGCTCATGCAAATGATTGAAATTCTTGGCGGAGAGATGTTGGGCGAAGCTCGCACCGGTCAGGAAGCAATTGAGCTGTTTGAAAAACTGCGCCCCAATTTTGTCACTATGGATCTCTCCATGCCGGGAATGAGCGGAATTGATGCGATCAAACGGATTATTGAGATCGAACCTGGCACGAACATCATTGTCATCAGCGGCACAGATCACGAAGAACTGCGGGAAGAAGTGTTCGATCTGGGGGTGAAAGTCTTTATTGTGAAACCTTTTGATCCTCTGCAAGTGGCCGAAATCATCGGCTTATTGCTGCTCTGATCTCTTTTGAGGGTCTAGAACAAAAAACCGAGTTTTTTCGAAAAACTCGGTTTTTATGGTTTTTATTGCCGGCTTCTGAAATGTTCCGGTTTCATTTCTTCGCGCGGCGGATTAAAATAGCCGACCTTGATCCAGGGACAACGTGCGTGCAGATGTCCGAGCCAGCTTCGAATACCCATATTATCAAGCGAAAAGTGCTGTAGCTTCAACAGATCAATATACCACTCCGGGTCCATATTCAGATTCCGGGCTTGAATCATGTTAATATCGGTCTGCTCAATCACCTGCTCTAAGGCAGAGACCTCGCTCGGCTGATCGGTCAGGCCCGGGAACACAAAATAATTTAACGATGACCAGCGCTGATACCGGCGCACGATCTTCAGCGATTCCAGCACATCCTGAAACGTATAGGTACGCGGCCGATAATAGGCGGTGTAGAAGTCTGGCTGGGCAGAATTCAGACTGACGCGCATACTATCCAGTCCGGCCTGACACAAACGCTCGACCACATCAGGGCGACTCGCATTGGTGTTCAGGTTGATAATACCGCGCTGCGTCCGTTTGCGAATCAGCTTAATGGCTTCTTCCAGGACATCTCCCACCAATAACGGCTCGCCTTCACAGCCCTGTCCGAAACTGATAACCGCACGCGGTGCGTGTTCCAGGTGCGGCACGGTAAATTCGGCGATTTCTTCCGGCGTGGGAATAAAGGCGATACGTTCCTGAGGAGGGGTGACTCCTGATTCTTGAGGCTGCCGAGAGATACACCCCACACAATCGGAATTGCAGGTCGGACTGGTAGGCGCCGGACATTCCCAGCGTTCCAGGACAAAATTACGGGCTGCCGGACAGCCATAACGACAAACGCAGTTATCAACCAGATGGTGAACCAGCCGATTCTGAGGATAGCGTGCTCGCATGTGCTGGGCTTGACGTTGAACCAGGTTTAAATCAACCAGGGCTAAATCCTGGCGCCGGTCAAAATCAATCCGCTTCCCTGCCACAAAAAATTGTTCATTGCGCCACCCCAGCGCTGTATAGCTAAATAACGGCAAATGCGGGGCGTTGGGCAGTGAGGAATATGCACTGCGATAATACTGCACATAGGCCGGAGCCATAAACGCTGCCACCGGATAGACAGGCTCATCCTGATATTCAGGCACCTCTACAAATTCATGGCGTTCAGGATCATATCCGATTGCGACACGGTCCGGCAATTCAAATAAATCGCTTCCCTCCGGTAATGGAATTAATTCTCCTTTTTCAGGTAATTTAATATTATGTAATTCCATGCCAACCATATACAATTCAGGGATTTCAAATACATTCCCCTTACCATCGCTCACAACCAGAAAAGGGTATTTGAAGGATTTACTCATGAAAGCCAAAACTATAAAGGACTTAAAGGACGAAAGGGACGAAAGTTAAAGATCCCCTTCCAATTTTCGTTCCTTTTGCCCTTTGAGTCCCTTATAACTTTAATAGTAACTGAGGGTTGTTCTTTAAAGGTTTTCCCGCTTTCCGATCTGCCCTCTCTTGAATTTCCGTGAGGGTCTGCTCAATATCCTGTAAAAAGCGGGAAGGCGAATTTTGCATCCTCTGGCCGAATAAAAACCGTTTATGCGCATGTGTCAAAATCAGCTTTTGCTGCGCCCGGGTCATGCCGACATAGAATAAACGCCGTTCTTCCTCAAGATCATACGCTTTGCCTTCACGTTGATAGGGAATCAGAGTTTCTTCACAACCGACGATAAACACCACCGGGAATTCCAGACCTTTTGACGCATGCAAAGTCATTAACGCGACCCGGTCAGCACGCGGATCATAATCATCCGTTTCTTTATGCAACACGGTCATTTCTAAAAATTGCTGCACATTATTTGCAAACGGAATAGCTGTCGCAATAAAGCGTTTCAGCCGTTCTGCGCGTTTTTCATCAAAATCATCAGTGGCAATCACGCGATGGATGCGCTCAATCAGTTGTGTGATCGGCTGCGTATTGAGAGACTGACGCAATTCATTCAAAAACAGTTCGATCTCGCCTGACTGGCGGGCGAAGAATTGCAGATAAAAACGAGCGTCCGGAGCATATAATGCCCACAAACACGCCAGAATCTTCTGAATGTCTTTGTATTCGTACAATGACGTTTGCCCGACAATCTGGTAAGGAATCCCGGAACGCTGAAACGCCTCAAACAAAGGCTGACTTTGCGCTCCAAGCCGATACAATACCGCAAAATCGCCAAAGGAGTACGTCCCCTCTGCATACGATTCCACTCGTCCGGAATCCAGAGAAAAATAGGTTGTGCCTCCCACCATTTTCTCAATTTCGTGCACCACATATTCGGCTTCGGCTTTATAGGTCGGCGCATGATAGATGTCGAGTTTGGCTTTGCTGACTACCTCAGACCAGAGTTCCAGGGCTGCACTCTCAGGGCTTTTCAGAATGACCTGGCGTGAGGCAGCCACAATAGGCTGGGTAGAACGATAGTTCTGATTCAAGTATAGGATTTTGGCGTCAGGGAAATCTTGTTGAAATTGTAGAAAATAGGCGCGATCTGCACCACGAAAAGCGTAAATCGCCTGATCAGAATCGCCAATCACACACAGATTCACATCCGGGGCTTTCAACAGTTTTAACAAACGATACTGAGCACAATTGACATCCTGATATTCATCAACGGTTATCCATTGAAAGCGCTGCTGATAGGCACGGAGCACTTCCGGCTGCGCTTCAAAGAACTGAACTGCCAAGAAAATCAAGTCGTCAAAATCAACCATACGATAGGTCTTCAACGCCATTTCATATTGATGATAGTACCTGATGAAATCAGGAAAATCGCCATTTGGTAGCATATCTGGCGTTAAAAGCTGATTTTTCGCGGCAGAAATCTGTTCCAGATACTGCGTGATCTCCTGGTCCTTCAAAGCAGGCAGCACAGATTTCAGCAAGGCGTGACGGTCGCTTTCGCTGCAGATCGCAAAATGTGGATCAAGTCCGATCTGCTCTGCCTGTTCCCGTAAAATCATAGCGCAAAAGGCATGAAAGGTTTTGATGATCATCCGGTTCACAAGGCGATCTCCCATTAGATCGATCACACGATTTACCATTTCTTCTGCGGCCTTATTCGTAAAGGTAATCGCTAGGATATTTTCCGGCAAGACGCCTTTTTCAGAAATCAAATAGGCGATGCGATGCGTGACGGTGCGCGTTTTTCCGGTACCCGGCCCGGCCGCAATAATCAACGAGGTTTCCGTACACAAAGCTGCCGCTTGCTGCTGCGAATTCAAACCGGAAAGCAGAGGGGGGCGGTCCTCCGGCGTCTCGTTGACACGCGAGATTGTCGGCGTTTCGATATTCCTTAATTCAACAGGCTGAGGGTTGTTTTCAAGTATCAGGGCGGAAGGTTCTGCGACGGTTAATAGTTTTGATTTTTTGGGCTTCTGTCCCGATTTTTGGGGCGAACCAGGGAAAAATCTCATCTGGCTGGTGAAGGATTTGCGTTCCTGAGCGTCGAATAATTTAATCTTACCATATTCGCCGTCATACCCGGCGTCCGCCTTTACGGTCCCTGCCCGCATACGCCGAATACCTTCCGCCAGCAAACTGCCGCCGATGCGTTCAATCTCTTCCAAAGGTGTTTCCTGCAAAATAGACACTTCAGATCCCAATTGGGTCAGCAAATATGCATAATTCTGCTGCACACGCTTACTCGTTGACCCGACGTTATAAGCCTCAGCCAGAATTTCTGGCAACGGAATCAGGCTGTAAAACGGAGCAGCGCCGTCAGGTGTTGCGCCTTCTTCGCGGTCGGCCAACGCCGCAACCCGGTGCATCACGCCCACCGTTACCTTTTTCCCGCATACGGGGCAGATCCCGTTATGTTTGTGCGTGGTGTCCGGATCCCAACAGATGTTACATTTACGATGTCCGTCGTAATGATATTTCCCTTCTTCCGGGAAAAACTCGATCGTCCCCAGGAAGGTTTCCTGATTCCTGCGTTTCAACGCTTCAAATATTGCTGGATAAGTGAGTTCTGTCTTGAAAAGATTCGCTTCCCGCGCCAGTTTCTGAGGAGAATGCGCGTCGGAATTCGATACCAGCGTATAACGATCTAAGGCAGACAGCCGCCAGTTCATAGGAGGATCAGAGGAGAGGCCGGTTTCCAGCGCGAAAATATGCGGTGTCAAATCTTCAAAACACGCTTCGATGCTGTCAAATCCGGATTTCGAACCAAACAAGGAAAACCAGGGGGTCCAGATGTGCGCCGGAATCAGATAGGCTTGCGGATCGGTTTCCAACACGATTTCCAGTAAATCACGGGCATCCAGTCCCAAAATCGGACGACCGTCGGACCGAATATTCCCTATTTTCTCTAAAGCATTCTGAAATTTTTCAACTGCTTCAAAAGAAGGCAGGAATACAACATTATGATTTTTGCGGGTTTTATCGTGTTTCTTATAGATACTGCTGATTTCCCCGGACAGAATAAACCGCACCGACTGCTGACAGGCTGCGAAAACCTCTGGCTGCATGGCTCTGGCAAGATCATCTCTGAGGCGAAACAGGCCCTCTTCAGCCGGCTCCAATTTTTCACGCATCTCTTTCAGCCAGCCGGGATGAGTCAGATCTCCGCTGCCAACAACGTGCACGCCTTTCAACTGTGCCCATTTGTGCAAGTGTTCAAACGTCAATTCACTGCTGGTGGCGCGAGAATAATGGGAATGAATATGAAAATCAGCGACAAATTTCATGCTCGCATCCTTTTTACAAGTCTGGCTCCCCTTCCCAAACGACTTCAGAGTAAAAGTTCTTACTATACAGACTTTGTCGGACAGCTCAGACTTGTCCGACAAAGTCCAACAAGGTTTGTTAGTAAAAACTTTTATCCCAGAGCACTATCAATTTTTTTCTTGCTGCCTTCATAACTGATTGCTGAAATATTGAACGCTCTGATTTTCGTCAATGAATTTTTCTGAGATCAAGAAATTTGAGAATGAAGGTAATGAAAATAGGGGTGAAAAAAAATCGACCATAAAAATGATGGCGGGAGTGCGTAGGAATCGAACCCACCCAGGACGGTATTAGCGCCCCACACTGGATTTGAAGTCCAGGAGCGTCACCAGACCGCTATCCACTCCCATATAACCGTTACAATTTCTTTTTGAGCGTTGTTAAAAAAAGTCAAGCTTTTTTTTAGAGAGAGCAAAGGTATCTCAATTTCAAGAGAAAATTTGTATCCGGATCGTTAGAAGAAAAGAAACGCACAAAACAGTTGACAAGGTCGTGGTACTAGGTTTTTAACAGTTTTGTTCGACGCACTCACTAATATTAACTTCATTAAAGATGAATAAAGGAGTTTTGTATGAACATGAAATCTCGTTGCATGACGCTGTTCTTCATGTTTTTCACACTTTCTTTTAGTCTGAATTCAAATTGGATGACAGGTTTTGCGCAAACACCGTCATCGGTTTCAGGCGGCAAGTTGGTGTACGCCATTCCCGGTACCCCGGATACGCTTGATCCGCAGGCAACGTCAGGCACCTTGACCTTTCAGCACCTCAAAAGCGTGTATGACACCTTACTCGAACCCGATGAACACGGCAATCTGGTTTCAGCGTTAGCCGAATCCTGGGAATTATCCATCGTAAAGAATACCCTGACTTTTCAATTACGGCCTGGCATAACGTTTCACAACGGCGACCCGCTGACAGCGGCGGATGTCAAAGCGACGTTTGAACGCATTCTTGCGCCCGAATCCACGTCGCCGCATAAACCGGAATTCAAATTCGTTAAGGGCATTCATGTGCTTGACGATTTGACGGTACAATTCGAGCTTGAGAAAATCCATGCCCCCTTAATAGCAACGTTAGCATCGGGCTGGAGCGCGATTTTGCCGAAACGGGAAATTGAGGCAGGACATGATTTCAGTACGCATCCCATCGGAACCGGACCTTTTATGTTCAAAGAATGGATTCGCGATGATCGTCTCAGTTGTATCAGGTTCCCGAATTATTGGCAGCAAGGGAAACCATATCTGGATGAAATCGAATTTAAAGTGGTGATTGATGCCACTGTGCAATTGCAAGGCTTGCTGGTCGGAGAGTTTGATATTATCCAGAGCCTTGATATGCATAATGTCCCCAAAATCGAAGAAAATTCCGAGACAAAGCTCTATACCTATTCGACGGCGTTAGCGCTGGTCGTGGCGATGAATCATCAACGTCCTCCGTTCGATAACTTGCTGGTGAGAAAAGCGATCTGTCACGCCATTGATCGTCAAGCCTTACTTGATATTGCGTATCCCGGAGGAACCATCATCGGCTCGTTTATTGATTCCGACAATCCCTATTATGTTGATTACAGCGAGATGTACCCATACGATCCGCAAAGAGCCAGAGACCTGCTTGCTGAAGCCGGTTATCCCGACGGATTTAAGTTCACGCTCGCGTTGCCCCAAAATTACAGCCCGCATGTCAACGCCGGCAATATGGTACAAAATATGCTGAAACAGGTAGGCATTGAGGCTAAAATTCAGTTAGGCGATTGGGGGACCTGGTTGAGTAATGTGTATCGAGGACGCGATTTTGACATGACCATTATCGGACATACGGGCAAACTCGATCCGAATGGGCGATTGGCAGGGTTTGGCGATCCGGAACAAAACTACATCAATTATAACAACCCGGAAGTGGCGCGGTTGATCAGCGAAGCTGCCATGACAGCGGAGACGGAACAACGTAAAGCCATGTACGCTGAAGTCCAACGCTTAATGGCTGAAGATGCGATGATGGTATTTACCGGCACAATGAACGGGTTACATGGTCTGCGCAGCAATATCTATGGTTTTCGTATGACCTATGCCCTTGAAACACCGGATTTCAGGGAAACTTATAAAGCTCGATAATATGCAGAGGGGTTGATCGGAACAAAAAAACCGAGTGTTTCAAAAAACTCGGTTTTTACCCCCCATCTCACAATTCTAATGCGCCAACTTCCCGTTCAACAGCCTGAAGCAACGTATTGTTGAGAATCAATTCCAGGCAATGTTGAATATCAGGAGACAAAACGCGATCGTTTTCCAGATAAGGAACGCTTTGGCGGATCGCCTCATAGGCTTTACGAACACCATCCCCAGGTTGTAACGGCTGGAGGAAATCTAGGCCCTGGCAGCCGCAAAGCAATTCGATCGCCGCGACATGCTGGACATTTTTCAAGACTTCATAGGCTTTGACCGCCGCGGTTGTGCCCATACTGACATGATCTTCTTTATTGGCTGAGGTCGGAATCGAATCAACACTGGCCGGATGGCAGAGAATTTTATTTTCCGAAACCAGAGCCACCGCTGTCACCTGCGCAATCATAAATCCGGAATTTAATCCGCCTTCTTTCACCAGAAAACCAGGTAATCCACTGACATCTGGATCAACCAGGTGTTCAATCCGTCGTTCGGAAATATCTGCCAGTTCCGCTAACGCAATTGCCAGAAAATCCATTGCCATGGCGACAGGCTGGCCATGAAAATTGCCGCCGGAAATAACTTTTTCCTGCTCCGCAAAAATCAGCGGATTATCAGTCGCCGAATTCACCTCAACTTCGAGCACGCTGCGCACATAACGCAGAACATCCTTCGATGCGCCGTGCACTTGCGGCATACAGCGCAAAGAATAGGCATCCTGCACTTTATCACAATTTTTATGCGAACGAATAATTTCACTGTTTTGAAGCAGTTTCAAAAAATTCTTGGCCGAAGCTCGTTGTCCTTTGTGAGGACGCACATTATGCGTGAGTTCTAAAAACGCCGTATTGGTTCCTCTAAGCGCCTCTAATGTGGTTGCGCCGGCAATATCCAAAATTTTAGCCAGACGTTCCGCTTCAAGTTGGACAAAAACCCCGACCCCAGTCATCACGGGCGTGCCGTTAATCAGGGCCAGGCCTTCTTTGGCCTGAAGTTCGACCGGCTGAATACCGGCGCGTTTCATAGCGTCCGCGCCCGGAAGTTTGTGCCCATTATACCAGGCTTCCCCCTGGCCGATCAACACTCCGGCTAAATGCGCCAATGGAGCCAAATCGCCGCTGGCTCCGACAGATCCCTTCCGCGGAATGACCGGATGTACCCGTTTATTTAACATATCAATCAAGGCTTGCAGCACACAGAGGCGAATACCGGAATAGCCCTTTGCCAGGGTATTGGCGCGTAACAGCATAATCGCCCGGGTCATATCTTCCGGGAATGGATCGCCAACCCCGGTTTGATGGCTCATGATTAAATTTCTTTGGAGCGTAAGCACATCCTCATGCTTAATCTTGACGTGACTGAATTTTCCGAATCCGGTCGTGACGCCGTACACAAGCGCATCTTCAGTCACCAATTGTTCGACATACTGCCGGGATTGGTGAATTTTCTGAATCGCTTCGCGCGAAAGTTCCACCGGCAGATTTTCTACGGCTACCGCATATATCTGTTCTAAAGTTAATTGTTCACCATCAATAAGAACAATATTCATAACCTGTGTATCGTGCGTGAAAGAGCTTAAAGGATATCCCCGATATACTCTGATCGCGAACGACTCAGTTCTTTTTAAACCTGTCAATCCACAAGCGGAAGGTGCAATTCAATCACAAGTCCTGGTTGATCCAATCTGTTATAGGCTTGACAGCGTCCGCCAACTTCCCAAAGCAGCGTGGCAACCATAGACAGCCCTAACCCCATACCGGAGATCTCGCCGGTTGAGAACTTTTCTGCCTGATAATACGGAACCCACAGATGAAAAAGGTGGAGCGGAGAAAGCGTTATGCCATTATCCTGAATCTGCACATAGAGTTCTTGTTGAGTGGATAGACCGATAACAACGTTCACTTCAGGAGTTCGAGCAGGGTGAAATTTGAGCGCGTTTTCTAAAATCTCCCACAATATAAGCTCTATAGCCTGTCGTGAAAGAGGGAGAAACCTTGCCGGGAGATCTGACATGAGAGATATCTCAAGTTGTCTTAATTGTAATTCCTGGCGTGTTTGTTCTATAATTCCAGGCAATTCCGCTGCTCGGCACTCTGCTCCGGCTTTGGTTCGTTCTGAAGCCGTTAAATATTGAAAAATATCTTCAATTTCACCATGCAGCCGTTGCGCACTGGCATATGCCATTTTCACGAAATCCAAAAGTTCCTGTTCGTCCAATGTTGGAGCATGAGACGAAAGAAAATCCAGGCTGCCTAAAATTCCCACTAACGGAGTTCGGAGTTTATGGCAAATCATTGTATGAAAGCCCCACTGATTGCGTTGAGCTTTAATTTGGGAAGTGACATCCAATAATCGCAACACTTTTTCCGTTTCTGATTCGGAAGGAATTTCCAACACATCCACCTGAAGCCAGAAAGCTTCGGAAAGTTGCGATTCGGGTCTGACCATATAATGGGGAGACGATAGGGAGGGTAGGCTTTGATCAGTCCAGAATTTCCAGACATTTTTCGGTTCAAGCAGATATTGTTTCCGAGCCAGATCCAAAAATCGGACAGGGGTCTCATACGCACACTCTTCCGAAACCATCCCCAGAAAATGTCTGGCATACGAGTTCGCATATAGAATCTCATCCTGGTCATTGATAATCAAATATCCATCTCTCGCATGTTGAACAACCCATTCAAATTTCGCCCGTTCCTGGTGCAGCCGCCGATACCGGTTCAGCCTGAGAATTGTACGAATTCGTGCCCGTAATTCTTCACGATCAAACGGCTTGGAGAGGAAATCATCGGCACCGGCTTGAATACCCTGTAAACGCGAACTCCGATCATCACAGGCCGTTAGTATAATAATCGGGACCTCCGCCAATAATGGCATTGTCCGTAGGCGTTGACAGACCTCAAAACCATCCATCTCCGGCATCATGACATCCAGCAAAATCACGCTCGGGATGATTGCCTGAGCTTTTTCTAAGGCGTCCTGTCCATCATGCGCAAAGCATAACTGGTAATCTTCGCGCTCTAATAAGGCTTTTAATGTATCACGAACACCGGGATCATCATCCACAATCAAGACGGTATTCACATACTTCATCATGAACCTCCCAGATTCATCTTCATTTTTGAACTCGCGTTCTCATGGTGAAACCACCATGAGAAATACAACCTTATTCAAAACCTGTTTCATGTCAATGCTTTATTCTCACATCGCTATGAAATTTTTATTTGTCTATAAGCATTGAGCATCAGAAATCGAGTTTTTCGAAAAACCCGATTTCTCTGCCTGACTGCTGAAAATTTGATAAACTCTTCCAGGAATTCTTGACAAATTTTCGTACTTTGATTTGCATCTTCTCATGCTTGCAGATCGCTGGTAGGGCATCGAGGTTCCTTCGTGGCGAACAGCAGCATTCCATTGTGTTTGCATGAGATTATCCTGCGAAAGAGGAGACGTTATGAAAAAAATTTGCCTACTCGGATTTTGTGTATTAGTTTGGATAGGGATGGCTGAGGTCGTTCCGGCAGAGCAGAATGAAATCACTATTCATATGATGTACACCAATCAGTCCGGATATAGCGTGCGAGATATCAAGATGATACAAGAGGTATTTCATACGCTGAGCGGTATTCGAGTGAATATTGACTATGTGCCTTATGAAGAACAATATGAAAAAATTCAGGAGCTTGCCCTGACCTATGATGTCTTATCGCTTGACCAGATCTGGCTGGCAGATATGGTCGCAAAAGGCATGTTAACTCCCCTGGAATCTTATATTTCGAGAAAAATGCGAGACGATCTGGCGCCGACAGTCTTGAGCGCGTTTCGTTATGAACAACACATCTGGGCCATGCCTTTTTTACTCAACTACCAATTGTTCTTTTATAATGCGGCCATGCTTGAAAAAGCAGGTCTCACTCCGCCAACTACCCTGGAAGACATGTTAAACCAGATGATCGCGCTCAAAGAAAAAGGAATTGTGAAATACCCCTGGACTGACGCCTGGCGTCAGGGAGAAAATTTGCTGTGCGAATATGTCTGGCTGACAGAAGCTTTCGGCGGGAGTGTGTTTGATAAAGACGGTAATCCGGTTTTTGATCAAGGCCCTGGCTTAAAAGCGCTGGAATTTATGGTGACCCTCATCACAGAACAGTTAGCGCATCCGGATATTTTAACCAATGATGACATGGCCGCCAAAAATAATTTTCTCGCGGGCGAGGCGGCGTTTACAACTAATTGGACGTTTCTTGAAGGGTTATTGCACGCAACGCAAAAGAGTTCTCTCACGACCGTCACAGACGCGGCTTCTGGCGTCACCACAAGCCCAGCATCAGGAACGGCGACGACGGCGGCAGGCGCCATCGCCCCTTTTCAAGGAAAAGTCGGCTTAATCCCGGTAGCTAAAACGGTTACAAGCAAAAGTGCATCTGTCAGCGCGTTTCAAGGATTAGCAATCACGGCAAAACCGGACTATCAGGAGGCCGCCTGGAAATGGATCGATTTTCTGACCAGTCCTCTGGTACAACGGGCATTTTTATATGAAATGCCGATCTGGACTTCTGTGCAGACGGCTGAAGATACGCTGCTGTTTGATCCGTTCATGCTCACAAAACGTACGCAACTGGAAAACGTTAAGCATCGCCCCAAACTGGTCAATTACATGCAAATGTCTCAGATTTTGCAACAGGCCTTGTTTACAGCATTAGAAGGACGCGCGCTGCCTGTTGATGCGCTGAAAGCTGCCAAAACCAAGATCGAAACCTTGCTGAGGATGACTTCTCAATAAAAAAGAACCATGATGCAGAAATCGGACGTTTCAAAAATTCGGTTTCTTCTATAAGGAATCTCGTGTAAAACCCGGATTTTTCGAAAAGTCCGATTTTTTGCATGCAAGAAACAGAGGTAGAATGTGTGGAATTTGCGGAATCGTTCAGTGCCATGAGGCTTTTACCATCCGCCCAGAAACGCTGCAACGCATGAATGATGTCATTGCTCATCGCGGACCCGATGATGAAGGGTTTTTTGCTGCCTCTAAGGTCGGATTGGCGATGCGGCGATTAAGCATTATCGATCTGAACACCGGCCATCAACCGATTCATAATGAGGATGAGTCGCTCCAAATCGTCTTCAACGGTGAAATTTATAATTACCAGGAATTACGACAATCGTTGGAAGAAGCCGGACATCAGTTTTATACCAAAAGCGATACTGAAGCCATTGTGCATGGCTATGAAGAGTATGGCGCAGAAGTGGTGCATCATTTGCGCGGCATGTTCGCTTTTGCGATCTGGGATCACAAGACCGACACGCTCTTTCTGGCCCGAGATCGTCCGGGGATTAAACCACTGCACTATTATCTGGATGAAGAAAAATTTCTGTTCGGATCGGAAATAAAGGCGATTTTACAGTGTGAACGTGTGCCCAGAGAGGTCAACATGAACGCTCTGGATCGTTTTTTGACTTATGAATATGTGTTTTCACCAGAAACCATTTTTCAAGGGATTTATAAACTTCCTCCCGGTCATTTTTTGCTTTTTCGTCGCGGAGAACTGCGAATCGAACAATATTGGGATAATCTGCCGGTTACGCCCGAGAAACATGAAGAAGCCTATTATGCGCATCATCTGGCCGAACTGTTAGAACAAGCCGTAAAAATCCGCATGATTAGCGACGTGCCCCTGGGAGCCTTATTGAGCGGCGGCATTGATTCGAGCACAGTCGTGGGATTTATGGCAAAACATTCCAGTCAGCCGGTGAAAACCTTTTCCATCGGCTTCGAAGATCAGACCTACAACGAACTGGAATACGCCCGCATGGTCTCAAAGCATTTTGACACAAAACATTATGAATTCATCATCAAACCGGATGCCATTGATCTGGTTGAAAATTTGGTCAAAAATCTGGATGAACCCTTTGGAGATTTCTCAATTTTCCCGACCTATTTAGTGTGCAAAATGGCGCGTGAACATGTCACAGTCGCGCTTTCCGGCGACGGCGGGGATGAATTGTTTGCTGGATACGACACTTATATCGCTGACCGCCTGGCGCGAACGTATCAAAAATTTCCGACAGCGCTTCGGCATCAGGCCATCACACCGCTCGTCGAACGTATTCCTCCGTCTCCCCAAAAAAAAGGACTGGTGAATCGCACAAAACGCTTTATCGAGGGCACGATGTTGCCACCGGAATTGATGCACACGCGCTGGATGATGTTTTTGCATGATCAGGAAAAACAACAGCTCTACACCGGCGATCTTTTGGAGGCGTACAAACGCGGAAACACCTGTCAATACATTCAAGAATATTTCACCCGTTCCGCTCGTAATGGGGTCAGCCCGCTGGCTCAACAGGAATATGTGGATATCAAAACCTATCTGACAGATGATATTCTGGTGAAAGTGGATCGCATGAGCATGGCCCCCTCGCTAGAAGCCCGTGTGCCATTCCTGGATCATAAAGTGATGGAATTCGCGGCGACAATTCCAACACACCTGAAATTAAAGGGTTTTACGACGAAATATATTTTGAAAAAAGCAGTGGCTGATTTGCTGCCTGAAAAAATCTTGACGCGAGGCAAAGAAGGCTTCAGTATCCCGATCAAAAACTGGCTGATGAATGAACTCCGTCCGTTATTGCTTGATACCCTGGCAACAGAACGCATTAAGCAGCGCGGCTATTTTCAGCCCGATTATGTGCAACGCCTCGTGCAGGAGCATCTGACTGGTAAAGCCAACCATAGCCATCGGTTGTGGGCCTTGATGGTCTTCGAAATCTGGCATCAGATGTATCTGGAATGAGAATGAACCACAGGTTGACCTAATAAGACAGATTTGTTATTCTTCAGGGGTACCCAGGACAGCCTTGTCCGGGAAACAGGTACAGGAGAATCCTCACAAGATTCGGCCTGTTTTTCTGCCAATCAAGACTAACCGGGACCTGTAATTCTACCCCCCCTCAATTCTCCCGCAAGCGCGAGGAAGAGCAGCATGGCGTTCCATTGAACGTTTCCCCCCGCTTGCGGGGGAAGAAAGGGGGGTAATATGAAAAATGTCCAACCTATTGAATTCATGAAGTGATTATAAATAAACTTTTGCCAATTTTGACGGACCGAGAAATCGGGTCTTTTGAAAAAACCCGGTTTCTGATGGACAAAGAAATTATTTATCATTACTCATATTAAACGTATGACTAAATTTGAACATGCCCTCCGCCTGGCTCACATTGCGTATGGCTACTGGACTCGAACCCTCAAACCCGGATATTTTCCGATCAGAATGTGGGTTGAACCCACCAATGCCTGTAATTTGAAATGTGTGATGTGTCCGCAAAGTTCGGATACAAAATTTCAGCGCGGTTTCATGGAATTCGAGTTATTCAAGAAAATTATTAACGAGGCTAAACAGTGGGTTTATGATATGAACCTGCATCATACCGGGGAATCCTTATTGCACCCGCAGATTCTCGATATGATTTGTTACGCCAAACAGGCCGGGATTTACACCCGCCTGCATACAAACGCCACGAAATTGGATGAGGAGAAAGCCAGCGGTATTCTGGACGCAGGCCTGGATTTTCTCTCTTTTTCTTTCGACGGTTACGATAAAAAAACGTACGAGAGCATTCGACGCGGCGCACATTTTGAGCAGACTTTAGAGAATATTCTCAGATTTCTGCAAATGAAAAAAGCGCGGGGCAAAACGCGCCCATTTACGGTGTTTGAAGTCATCGATTTCAGCGCAAAACCGGGAACGCCCGCCAGCTTACTCAAAGTCACGGACGAACAAATCGCCTTTCAAAAACAATTTGAGGCATTACCGCTGGAGAAATTCGTCCTCAAAGCGCCACACAACTGGGCTGGAACCTACGACGCTGACGGGAATCCGCTGCATCCGGACACCTACTGCGCCTGTACCTTTCCCTGGTACGCGCTGGTTGTGTTCTGGAACGGCAATGTGTCGCCCTGCCCGCAAGACTTTTTCAATAATCTCTGTCTGGGCAATCTCAATAATGCCAGCCTCAAAGAGATCTGGCACGGTCAACCGGCGACCTCCATCCGTGAAAAGATGAAAACACGCCAGTATCACGATCTACACCCTTGCGCTACCTGCGATCTGCTGTATCGTGATTCCTTTTTAGGGGTCCCGACGTCGCACCTCAAAAACTTCCTGCGTGAAAGCACAGGGAAACAATGAATTTTTTAGCCCTGTGCACTGCGGACAGGGCTGCCTGGGATACGCTAACTAGGTCTGTGATGGTTCTCGTTTAATTATTCCGCCTCCGAGGACCAAATCGCCGTCATAAAAGACGGCAGATTGGCCGGGGGTCACTGCACGCTGCGGTTGTTCCAACACGACCAGCACGTCATCTTCCCGGTCGCCCGGAAAAATGGCGGCCGGGGTTGCGGCATTTCGATACCGTATTTTTACCTGAACCGAGAGTGGAGTGGTGACGCGTTCAATCGCCATAAGGTGCAGATCAGTCACCCAAAATTTGCGGCTGAAAAGTTCATGGTGTTCCCCGACCACCACAGTCCGGGTTTCAGGATGAATCGCCACGACATAGCGGGGCGCCCCCAGAGCAATTCCAAGTCCGCGACGTTGACCGATGGTATAGTGATGAATACCCTGATGTTCTCCGATAATCTGGCCGCTGGTATCCACAACCGGTCCGGGAAGAGTATCTCCTGAAGGAAGATAGTTGTCGAGAAATTCTTGATAGCGTTGACCGGCAAGAAAACAATTTTCCTGACTATCGGCTTTTTCAGCGACATGGCAAAGATCGAGTTCCCTGGCTTTTTGGCGAATGGCCGCCTTGGCGAATCTGGCAAGAGGAAAGATGGCATGGGCCAGTTGTTCCTGCGTCAGCCGATATAAAAAATAGCTCTGATCTTTGGCGGTATGATCTGAGCTTTGCAAGGCATAGCGTCGAGTTTCTTGCCGGTAAATTTTCTGAACATAATGTCCGGTCGCTAGCAGGTGTGCGCCAAATTTTTGGGCATGCTCGAACAGAACTCCGAATTTGATCTGCGGATTACAGACAACACAAGGATTCGGCGTGCGTCCAGCGCGATATTCCGCGCAAAAATAGCTAACAATCTGCTCCTGAAAAACCTGTCGCACATCAACCACGATATGAGGGATTCCCAGCTTCTCAGCCACAAGCCTGGCATCCGTTATATAGGCTGGCGATAAGGTGACGGGAGAAACGCTTTCGCCCGATCGCGTGAGATCGGAAGATTCCGGCAGACGCATTGTCATCCCCACAAGCGGATAGCCTTGTTCCTGCAATAACGCTGCAGCCACGGAACTATCCACGCCGCCACTCATCGCGACAGCGACCAGAGGTTTCTGTTCTGATTTCATGAAAAACTCCTCAATATTCTCACAAGCATACGCACATTTATCAGCATTACTTTGTTGGTTGGTGTATTTCGTCAAGTTTATACAGATCAATCTCTCACAAATTTCTCTTGACAGAAGGAACCTCGAAAAACCAGGAAGGAACCAGCACGAACTGATCACAATGTAAAGAAACCATTATCAACAGGAAGTACAGATACAAGGCGCGAGGAGAATCTCTCGCCGAAATCTCCGGGACGCCTCAATCGAGTGTTTTTATGAATATACAACAACATGTACCGCCGCATATTCTTGCAATTGCGCCCTATCAGACCGGAAAATCCCTTGAAGAACTCCAGGAAGAATTCGGAGTTTCAGAATTTCTCCATTTAAAATCGAATGAAAACCCGCTTGGCCCTTCGCCCAAAGCCGTTGCTGCGATGCAACAGGCGATTCGGCAAGCCAACCGTTATCCTGACGGAGCCAGTTTTGCGTTACGCAAAGCACTGGCGCACAAACATGATCTTCCGATGGCTCACATTCTGGTCGGCAGCGGATTGGATGAAGTCATCAGCCTGTTGATGCGATCATTTTTAACGCCGGCGGATGAAATTGTGCTGTCGCAATATTCTTTTATCATGTATGCCTTGAATGCGCAGGCGATCGGCGTCAAGCGGGTCGTTGTTCAGGCTCAAACCAATTATGTTCATGATCTCGACGCCATTGTAAAAGCGGTAACAGATAAAACCAAGATGATTTTTCTGGATAATCCCAATAATCCGACCGGAACGATGATCAATCACGCCGCCTTTGACGCATTTTTGCAACGCATTCCGGAACACGTCATTGTCGTGGTAGATGAGGCTTATGATGATTATGTCGAGGCCGAAGATTTTCCACAGACACTCTCTTATTTAAAACACGGACGCTGGCTGGCTATTTTGAAGACCTTTTCCAAAATCTACGGACTGGCCGGCCTGCGGGTGGGCTATTGTCTGGCTCCTGAAGCCCTGCTCGAAGTCGTTCATCGCATCCGACCGCCCTATAATGTCAATCTTATTGCCCAGGCGGCCGCCCTGGCAGCCCTGACGGATACAGAGCACATCCAGAAAAGCCGTGAAGTCAATCTTCAGGGAAAACGTTATTTGTATTGCGCTTTTAAAGAACTGGGCCTGTCTTATCTCCCGACTCAGGGCAATTTCATCCTGATAGATTGTGGGCGCGATGCGGCTCCGATTGCCCAGAAACTCTTGCGTTCCGGCGTAATTGTGTGTCCGGTCAAAGGCTACGGCCTGCCGCAGCATCTACGCATTACCATCGGCACACCAGCCCAAAATGAACGCCTCATCGCCGCCCTGCATCAAGCCTTACAAGAAAGTTAAGCCCTGAGGATCAATATCCAGGCTCTTTGCACCCCGGACAGGGATGTTCGGGGTACTAAAATTCCTGCCCCAGCCCAGGAACTATTCAGCCTGTAAATTCCTGCAAGGCCCCTTCCAGAGCGGACATTTCCTGTTCCAGATCAGAAGAAAGTTCTTCCAACAACTCGGTTTTCTGGGTGTTGACGTTCAGGTTGGAAATTTTGAGGTGCATGGAGTCTAACACGCCGGTAATGCCTTGTAACGAGGCTTTGCAATTTTCCAAATTCTTGTGAGTTTTGAGTAGATCCCGGTGAGTTTGTTTCGCACGTTGCAAAGCTTTCACAGCCGTATTGCGGGCGTTATCGTCTTGCTCTGCATTCTGCACCGTGTGTTGTAAACTGCGAATAGTTCGGGCGAGTTGCTTTTGATCAATGCTGTCGCGGGCGGCTTCGAGTTCCTGAATCAATGCCATTAGCCGAACTGCTTTCTGCATCAGCGTTTGTAATTTCGTACGCCATTGTTTGGCATATTGCGAAACAATGTACCCCTGCCCTTTGTGTAATTGTGCGAGAATCGTGATGTAACTTTGCGCAATGTGGTGGGCGACCGCCTCGATTTCAGGGGAAAGATTGGGGGGAATTTTTTGAAAGGTCTTACGCAGGGCATACTGCCTTTTGAAGGTCTGCCAGAAGGCCGAGAATTCTTTGCGTTTGATCCCAATTACCATACCGGCACTGAGCAGCAAACCAACCAGAAAGCCCACTGTGCCGGAACGGGTGAAGGTTTGCCGGCCGATTTCCTGAAGCGCCGTTTCATAACCGCGTTGATAATTTGAATCATTCTCCTCTTTGGCAGTTTTATACCCATTGGCATAACCGACATCATAGCCTTCTTTCCGAACGGCTTCAAGCGCGGTTTGCACGTGAGGCTCGTTCGTTTCCGGTGCGCGAGGCGTCTCTTTGGATACGCTGAAAATCAGGATAGCTGCCAGAATGATTCCCGCAATTCCTATCCCTGCGGATTTTCGTCCATGAGCTTTCCATCCGTGCATATTTCCCCTCATATTGCAGGTTGAACATGCCTGAGCGGTACCCAACCATACTCGCCAGGTGAGTTTTGCGCCCAGACCCATCCATTTTCCTGAGCATACACAAGAAGCCTGTCGCCAGGCAGAACGGTTAATTCATTGGCCGAATAGTCGCAAAGGGCAATTCCTTGTCTGTCCTGAATGCAAAGGTATTGCTGAGGGACCCACCCCACTTTTCTGGTGATGGGGTGACAACACCATACCCAGCCAGGCCATTCAGGATCGTCCTGGTACAGGTCTCCCACGGCCAGGACGTCATCTTTGCTGAACGCGATCGGATCGATAGCACTTGTTGTGTACGCTTCAACGACAAGAAAGGATTGCCCCTGCATATTGAAATTAGAATCCCCCGCGACGACCGCCGCGACCGCCGCCTGCCATGCGTGGATCGCCAAAATGGCCGCCTACATTCGGGGCTGCCGCAGATTGTAATTGTCCCTGTTGATACAGATCAATCGCCTGCTGTACTGTGCCTGATGCGCCGATATACACCGGAATTCCGGCCGCTTGAAGCGTGGCAAAGGCATTAGGGCCGCAATTGCCGGTAATGACGACTTCAACCCCTTTTGAGGCAAGTAACTGCGCAGTCTGGATGCCGGCTCCACCGCCGGCGCCGACGTTCGGATTTTCTAAAACTTCATATTCTAAGGTGTCGGAATTGACAAGTAAAAATTGTTGACAGCGTCCTAAGCGCGGATCAACCGGCGCCTGTAAATCATGGCCTTGGACTGTGATAGCGAGTTTCATGAAAATGTCTCCTTCTATATTGACAGAGAAAAACCGGGTTTTTTGAAAAACCCGGTTTTTGGTGGTTTATGTTTCTTGCAGTGTTTCAATAAGTTGCTGTAAGTGCGTAACTTCCGTCATACACATTTCAACGTTCGCATCGGCAAACACATATTCAGGCCCTTTCCCGTGCAGCGGATTCTTCATTAAGACCACATCAACGCCTTGCTGGACGAGAAATTCTGACAACGCAATCCCTTTGCCTGTTTCTAACGAGCGTACTGGATTATCAAGAATTTCCCGGGTGAGCACGTTGTGGGTTGCCTGATGTATGCGAAACAGGGCAAGATAGGGCGCATCGCCATAGTGTTCGGCAATCACACCGTCTTGACTTGCCAAAGGTACGGCGTACTGGATGGTCTCCTTGTGAAGCGGTTCATAGTGAATTAAAACATGATCCACATTCTGAATCTGGGCCTTGATCCTTTGTTCAATATGGATGCTGACCGCATGAGCTTTCTCAAGATCATGCGTATTGACGAGAATTTCCGCTTCGATAAACTTGTAGCTGCCGGAATTTCGCCCGGTTAGAGAGCTAATCTTCCGCACCAGCGGTTCTGCCAGCAGTAATTCTCGGATGCGAGTCAGGGTTTCCTGATCCAATGAGGCGTCGAGCAGGACTTTCACCCCTTCAAACAGGATTTCCCATCCGGCATGGGCGATAAAGATCGCCACAATCACCGCCGCCGCTGTATCAAGGACATATCCGAAGTATTGCCCGACTAAACTTGCCAGCACCACCACTGTTGACAACATATCCGTGCGAATATGCTTCCCGTCGGCGATTAAACTGGGCGAGTTTTCAGCTTTGCCCACGCGCATTTCATAGCGCGAGAAGAGATAGGTGACGCCCATCGTCACACAGACGCCAAGCATGGCCGGAATAAGGTGGGCCATTTCACGGCGTTCTGTCTGAAAGAGCACTTCACGCACAATCTCATAGCCGGCAAAAAAGATCGCCATGGCGCTGACAATGGCAATAATATTCTCGACCTTATACAACCCGTATGGAAAGTTTCTGGACTTGCGCTGCGACAGACGTAAGCCGATAAACACGGCCAGCGATGAGACAATATCCGAAGTGGAATGAATCCCATCGGCCATAATCGCCATGCTGCCTGAAAGAGTTCCCAGCGCAAACTTGAAGAGAGCCAGCCCTATATTGGTCAGAATCGAGAAACCTGCAACTTTTTCGCGCGCATCCATATTTTTTTAAATCTATACCTCTAAAAACCGAGTTTTTTCAAAAAACTCGGTTTTTTCTGCAAAGACATCTCTAAAACCTGGCTTTTCTAATGTCCATGGTGCTGACAGGCATTTTGATCGGTGGCCGCCGGCAGAGATCCGCTTTTATAGGCGTTTAACGCATCGGCGACAGTGCCGGCCGCATTGCAATACACCATGATCCCTTGTTGTTCGAATATCTGCACGGCTTTCACGCCTAAGCCGCTGCACAACACGACATCCACGCCGGCCTGCCCGATAATTTGCGCGGGCGTTAAGGCCCCGCCGTGATGGGTGCCGCTGTTTTCCATAAACCTGATTTCATTGGTTTCATCATTCACCACAGCAAAGACGGATGCTTTGCCAAAATGCGGCGACACCGCGCTAGTGAAACCATTTTGCTCTAACACTGGAATACAAATCTGCATGAATACCTCTCCTGTGAAAATACTCGTACCAACGGACAGCCCTCTTCGTCGAAACGCTCGACACACTCGGCCGTTCGCCGGTACGAATGTTGTATGATGCTTCTTCAGTAAACACGAATATTTTTTTTGCCTGATGTTTGAAAAAATTGTGAGCGTTTTGTTATGCTCACAACAACGTTATCAATATGAAAAAAACGCATTACACGCCATAAAAATCGCCGCTCCCAGCGTTGTAAACGCGAAGATCTTTTTCAGATGAGCGGGCCGTGTTTTTATGGCGAACTTCCCGCCAATGACGCCTCCCAATACAGCGATGCAGGCAAGCGGAACAGCCCGGGTTGGTTCAAAATGGCCCTGGAGGGCATGACCTGCAAACCCCATGATCGCTGTGGCTGCCACCATGGCGGAAGACGTGCCGACAGCAATTCCCATCGGAACGCCGCAGAGCAGCACCATCAACGGCACTTTAAAGGATCCGCATGAAATTCCGACCGCTCCCGCAGCCAACCCGGCCAACGCCGTAATGGGAATGGTCAGCCAAAGGTTCACCACGTATTCCTGTCCTTGAAACCTTCGATGCCAGTACCCCAACTTTCGCTGACGCAGAATCGGCTTATCCTGGACATTAACGAGCATAAGAAAGCCCGCGATCACAAGAAGTCCAGACAGAATGAGTTTCAACGACATGCCGCTTGCATACTCAGAAAAATATCCGCCAACTAACGCCATGATGTCCGTGGGCGGGTCGATCACAAGAGCCAGTTTCCAATCGACCAACTTATGTTTCTGAAAAACCAGCATGCCGGAAAAGGCCGTCAACAGCAAAATAAATTGGGCTGTTGTTGCTGCCTGGTGCATGGCTTGACCGGCCACAACCAGGATGAGGACATAGAAATTCCCCCCTCCCCGACCTGTCATGGTCATCAAGACCGCGATGACAAATATGGCAATTGAAATGAGCAATAGGCTCATGTAAGATTCCCCTTGACCGGGTTATGGTTCCTTATGAACTATACTTAAAAATATAAGCTCCCACGTACGTTCCGGTTTCGCGTCCGATGATCGGACATTTGGCGATTAATAGAAAGAAAATGCCCGGCAGTGCGTTCATGATCTCATAATTGGCCTGCCCTTTGGATAGGATCACATCATGTTCCCGGATCCACTCCTTCACTTCCGCCGGCATCCAGGCCGAACGACCATTTCCGTTCGCTCTGGCATTGATCGTGCGGAACTCGATATTGGGCAGCTGATCCAACCCGACCTGTTTCACATCCAGCATGGTCGCATCGTTAATAATCGGCAGGGCTTTCACGACCATTGTAATTTTGAGCGACGGATAACGATCCAGGAGGGTCTCAAACAGCAATTTATCAAAGACGATTTCGCCGGCGTTATCGGCAAATACCAGGATATTTGACGCCTGAGCAAGCGCTGCAATAAAGCGGTCGTAATGGTTGATCGCAAAATCCGTTTTTAAGACATGTTGGATGGTTTCCTGAAGATTGAATTCATCTTTCGCGCCAAAATCCATGATATTGCCGGCCGCCGCTAATTTGCACGCTGTAAACAACGGGTCAAGGCTGTTACAAAGATACGTCTGAACCTGCGAATAACAGGCGAGTGCTTCTTGATTACTCTGAACTTTCAGCGTTTTATAGGGATCAGAATTTCCGGTCAGACGTTCAATGATCGCATACAGTCCGATGGTTATCGTCATGGGGTCCGTATCCCAATTTCTTTGGGCCAGGTAACTCATGGCTTCGCGCATGATCTGTTCATGCAGCGACGGATCTTGCGTGACTAAACGGGCGATACGTAAGGCCTGACGCTGTTGGCACACAACACAATCTAATAAAGCATTCATAGATATTTTTCTGTAGTTTCTCCAATTTGCCTATGCGCATGTAAAAACCAAGTTCTTTCAAAAAACTCGATTTTGCTCGCTGGCAGCATTATTGATGACAGGGCGGCGTGGCGCAGCGTTCCTCGCGTCCGCAGCAGGTTTGCCCGCTGCCGCAGCGCGGTGATGAGTCGGAAGACTTGCGGGCGTAGTCATTTTGATAAAAGCCGCTGCCCTTAAAAATCACTCCGGCCCCGGTTCCCATGAGACGACGTATCTCACTCCCACATTCAGGGCATTCGTGTAACGGCTCCTCTGTCATCTGTTGAAACTTCTCAAATTGATGCCCGCAGGCATCACATTTATACTCATACGTTGGCATTGTATTTTTCTGGCAGGAGGAGTGCAAAAGCTCTGCTTTTACGTGTCAAAGCAGAGCTCTGACACTCCAGTTACCATTGCTCACATTGCTCGACAATCGCTAAAAAGGCTTGCGCCATTTCGGAGGTCGGATATTTTTCAACATAAGGATCGCCGTTATCACAGACGGTAACCATATTGGGGTCAAGCGGAATGCGTCCGAGGAAGGGCACGCCTAATCCCTGTGCGGCCTTTTCGCCGCCGCCGGTTTTAAAAATATCCGTACGTTTACCGCAGTGGGGGCACACAAAACCGCTCATATTTTCCACAATCCCGCCGACCGGAATCTCTAGCTTTCTGGCAAAAGTCACGCTTTTGCGTGAATCCAGTAAGGCCACATCCTGCGGAGTGGTGACGATAATCGCCCCATCAATGCGCTTGAGTACATGCGCCACGCTGAGCGGTTCATCGCCGGTGCCCGGAGGTAAATCTATTACCAGATAATCCAGGTCACCCCAACAAATATCGCCGACAAACTGTTCTATTAAGCGATGTTTTAAGGGGCCGCGCCAGATGATCGCATCATCTGTAGATTGAAGCATCATGGCAATCGAAACGACTTTCAAGTTCGGATAATACATCACCGGTTTGGCGCCGCCTTCTGTACTCATCAATTGCGAACGTTCAATGCCTAACATTTTGGGAATATTCGGGCCATGAATATCGGCGTCCATCAAACCGACTTTATAATTTTTGCGGGCCAGCGTCACCGCCAGGTTCGTGGCGACAGTGGATTTGCCGACGCCGCCTTTGCCGCTCATCACGACAATAACATGCTGAATCTGCTGTAATTGTTTGTCAATGCGTTCTTGCTGCTGCTGTTGTTCCTGCGTCTGTTGAATTTCCATACGATTTTTTTCGGTTTATAGTTCTCGCTTTAGCGAGTTTCCCGTCTGAAGGCGAAACTACAAAGCTGATCAAAATGAAATTAATCAAGAATTACTCTTTTTTGATGTTCTCGTTCTCTAAAAGCCATGCCTCGGCTTCTTTTTCCGAATGAAAAAAGGCATAGGATTGAAAATCAATTTCCTGGGATAAACGTTTGAATTGGAGTTGCGTCGTCATTTTATTGATCACGCGCGCAATTTTTTTCAACCCATGGTTTTTAGCAAACACCATCGCCTCACTGATGATTTTTTGCACCGCATCCGATTGGGGAGGATAATTGCTTAAATTAGCCAGGATGCACCATTCCTGCTCACTCTTGCTCATTGCGTCAATTTTTTCGACAAACTCCTGCCGGAATTGCTCTCCTAAAGTTTGATCCCAGAATCCCCATAAGTTTAGCTTGAGGAGGCGACGCTGCGAATCAAACTCAATGTAATATCCTTTTTCTTTGTGTCTCATACGCCTATTTTTCACTCATGTTCTATGCTCCATTGGAGCATAAGTTCCCATATACGCCTGATTGCCAGGGCAGTGGCACCATGTGAATATTCGACCACCGGTTGTTGGTGGAGTAACGCGTCAACCAGAACTCGATCAAAGGGGATCTCGCCCAAAAATCGCAGATTGTCTGTGGCGCAATAGCGCTGGATCTCGCAAGTGATTTCCGGATTAATGGTCGCTTTATTCACACACACGCCTGTAGGAATATTGAAATGAGCTGTTAATTCAGCGACACGCTGCAAATCGTGTAGGCCTGAAACGGTTGGCTCAGTGACGACCAGCACCATATTCGCTCCGCTGATAGATGAAATGACCGGACAACCAATACCAGGCGGACCATCAATCAGAATAAGCGATTTCTGCTGCTCTTTGGCCAGGCGTTGCGCCTGCTGCCGCACAAGTGAGACGAGTTTGCCGGAATTTTCTTCTGCAATCCCCAATCTGGCATGAACCATGGGCCCGTATTGGGTGTCAGAGAGGTACCACTCACCGCAGGTATTTTCCTGCATAGCAATCGCGTTCACCGGACAAAAATGCGCGCATACTGCACACCCTTCACAGGCAAAGGAATTTACCGTAAACCTTTCATCAATCGCATCAAACCGGCAGAGTTCCCGGCACTTACCGCATTGAATGCAGGCATCGGCGTCAATCACAGCAGTTCTACCACTGCGAAACAGTTCCTGATGCCGAACAACCGGATGCAGTAACAAATGCAAATCCGCGGCATCTACATCGCAATCTGCCAATACCGCATTCTTTGCCAACGCCGCAAATGACGCTGTCAACGACGTTTTCCCGGTACCTCCTTTGCCGCTAATAATCACGAGTTCTTTCATATTCATGACGCTTTCTTTCTGCGAGACATCTTGTCAATAAATTTTGAAACATTTCTTGATATTCCGGCAAAATATCCACAAGCATCTGTCCGCGTGAATACGCTTGTGCGATTCGCAAATCGGTCGGAATCTGCATGAGAATCGGAATCTGTTCTTCGTGACAATAGGCTTCCACGTGCTGATCGCTCATATCCGCCCGATTAATCACCACGCCGTGCGGAATGTGTAATTTACGCGCCACTCCAACCGCCAGTTTGAGGTCGTGCAAACCAAAAGGCGTGGGTTCTGTGACCAGCAGACAAAAATCGCACCCTGTTAAAGTAATCACGACCGGACATGAGGTGCCGGGCGGAGCATCGAGAATGGCCAGCGGGTGTTGATCGCTGAACCGCTTGACACGCCGGATAACCGGGCCGGCCATCGCGTCGCCCACTTTCAGGATGCCATGCGCAAATTCGACGTCTCCGGCATACCCGTGTTCAACAATCCCCATTTCCTGGCCGACTTCTGAAATGGCCTGTTCAGGGCAGACAAGCGTACAGCTACCGCAGCCGTGGCAAAGCTGTGAAAATACCAATACCTGATCTTTTAGCACGGCCAGCGCGTTATATTCACAGAATTCACTGCATTTCCCACAGAAGGTACATTTCGTATGATCAATTTGGGGAATCGGTTTGTAGACTAGCTCAGTCTCAGTGATCGCGGGTTTTAAAAATAGATGGGCGTTCGGTTCTTCCACGTCGCAATCAAGCAACAAGACCGGTTGCTGCGCCGTATAGGCCAAGTTCGTCGCAATAGTCGTTTTTCCGGTGCCGCCTTTTCCGCTTGCAATACAAATTTTCATGAAAATAACCCCGGCAGGGAAAAACCGAGTTTTTTGAAAAAACTCGGTTTTTCGTGAGTTCAACCTTGTTTTGTGGTCAATTCAGTAATTCGTTCATTGATCTGCGCTAATTGATCCTGAATCGCCTGAGCCTGATCTTGCAAATAGGCAAGTTCATCTTCCTGACTCCATTGAACCGGCGCAGGAGCCACAGGGACGAAACCCCGCCGCCAAAAGCCGCGTCCGCGTCCACGTCCGCCGCCATACGCAAATCCTCGACCGCCGCCATAGGGGATTCCGCCGCGTCCGACGCCATAAACGACGTTTGTGTACGCCGGATACGCTCTTGCACCCGGAGCGCAAAAACCGAATCCGCCCCCTGTGCGCGGTCCAGATCCCATTGGTCCTGTTCCATCAAATCCTGGCATAACTATATCCTCCTGTGCTGAGGTCCCTGACGAAAACGAAAGCCTCTTCGGTGTCCGTGACGATGCAGGCAAAACGCCGGGTCCGTCTGAAGCGTGCCGCCCAGATAAGCCTGAACAACGTCTCTCCAGACTCCGATGACGCCCCAGATCACCTGGATGTGCTGGCGTTCAATTGCCTGTTGAAATCTCGGATGAATGCCGCCGCAGATCACGATTGAGACCTGTTCAACGTGCAACGTTTTCGGCAATACCATAAAACTCTCGGCAGTCAGCGTCAAACGTGTTTCTGAAGCGATGTTTCCGTTAGCGACAGCAGCAATAATTATTTCGCGGGTCAATCCAAAACGCGGCATAACCCGCTCTCCGTAAATTGGAACTGCGATGTTCATAGATGCTCTCCTCTGTTCTGATCTATAGCATAAAGTATGCCACATTGACAGAATAGGAGAGATCTTTGAAAAATAACGGGGTAATGTTCGCAGTTTTGACTTCAGGCATCCCGCTCCTAAAGCGGAAACTACGAACACCCCACTTTATTTTTACGGGAGAGAAATTCGAAAATGATGCAACACGAAATACGATCGAATAAACATGCACAACGATGCACTATGCAACATTATAATTCAAAAACTCCCGAAGATTCATGAAAGTTAAAGATGAAACATAATGCAACAACGTTGCAAATATCAACAATTTGAATTTTTTTCAAAAACCATCAATCGCCAGTCTCAAAACAGGAAGGACGCTCATGAAAGTTCAGTAATTCCTACGGTATTCAGGTTTCCCAATATTTTTATAAGAATTATAGGTCCGGGGAGGAATGTGTCAAGGAAAAACCTGTAATTTGCCGCAGGTTCAAAAATAATGCAAAATTCTCATAAGAAATATTTGACTTTCTGGCTTGATATGTATTGTGGTTATGTTCATGCCTGACGACAGAAGCCGGGTTGTTCGCAAAACTCGCTTTCTGATACGCACGAATGAAAATTGTACTTAGAAAATTTTATGAAAGGAATGCAAAAACAACAGAAGTCACAGTTTTGTGCTCTTTATGAGGGAATTGTTATGAAAATATCTCATCTTATCTGTATCCTCGGATTATGTTTACTGCTTGCAGGCTGTCCGACCCATTATAAAAAAGGCTTGACGCTCGTGGAACAGGGACAGATTGAACAAGCCATCGCCGAGCTGCTGATAGCGTTAGAAGAGGATCCTGGCAATGGCGACATTTATTATCAGCTAGGGAAGCTCTATTTTCAACAAGGCGAGTATCAGAGCGCGCGCGGATTTTTTCAGACAGTTGTGGATCAATTTCCCGCACATCCAAACCTGGAAGACATCTATTTCCACCTGGGTTTGTGTCATTTTCAGCTTGGAGACTATAAACCGGCGTCGCGAGCGTTTTCTTTGCTTACGATCTCGTTTCTCGCAAGCCAATACAAGGAACCGGTTCAGTTCTATCAGGGAGAAATAAGCTGGTTTCAGAACGAATTCGGAAAAACAATCGGCCTGTTGAATGAGTTCTTACGCCATTTTCCGACTTCAGAGTTCTATCCCGCAGTTTCTTTCCGCTTAGGGGCGAGTCACTATAGGATCGGCAATTATGCGGAAGCGATCGATATGTATCAGAAATTTTTGCCCACCGCCGAAAATTGGATGTCTCCCCCATTGCATCTGTCTGTAACTGCCGATCTTGAAGAACAGGCGTACAGTCATCTCGCTTACAGCAATGCTGCTCTGGAGCAATATGATGATGCCATCGCATATGTTCGTGATGCCCTCACCAGATTTCCGCGCAGTCCGCGTATCCCGGAGCTGCGGTATCAACTTGGAAAAATGTATGAACTCACCAACAACAAACAACTGGCGAGAGAGACCTTTCAGCAGCTTATCGCCGACGCACCGGATTCTGAATATGCCGATGACGCACTGTTTCGCCTGGGCACAGCGTATTATCAAGAGGAACACTATCAGCAGGCGATTGACGACTATCTGCAATTATGCACGACCTATCCCAAAAGTCCAAACTTCCAACGTGCCCAGTTCATGCTTGGGAATTGCTATTTTGTCATCGGGCAGCCAGAACAGGCCCTGATATACTTTGAACAGGCATTTCGACACACACCTGACCCCATGCGGTTTGGCGAGACTGAACTTGTGTTAGAAGACGATGAAAACACTTCGGATCTGCACGATCAAACCGCTTTATGGGCCGCTATTTCGGCCTACATGGTTGACGATTATGCCAAAGCTCAGGCATTCATTGCCACGATTCCGCCGCCACAGCACTCAGCGGAAGTTGTCCTCTGGTCAGGCGAAATCGCCTATCGCATGGGGCGTTTTGACGATGCCCAGCGGAATTTTTCAAAGGTCATTACGGAAACCCATGAACTCAGCCTGCTCCAACAGGCCCACACAGGACTCTTAAAAATCTTGTATAGCCAGGAACAATGGCAGACGGTTCTGGATGAGATCGAACAACTTCCACAAAATGTGCTAACACCAGAAATGTTCTTAATCGCCGGAGATTGCGCCTTGAACTTGAAGGATTTTTCCCTGGCCATGGAATTTTATCAGCAAATCCGAGACCGTTATCCAGAGCACCTCCTGGCTAAAGACGTGCTTTATTACGCCGGAACAGCCGCGTATAAACTTGAACAATTCGATCAGGCCAGAAGCTATTTTTCAGATTTTATTCAGCAGTATCCGGAACAGGAAGCTGTCAGCCAGGCACAATTCTATATCGGTTGGACCTACTTTCGAGAAGATCAATATGAAAAAGCCATTCAGGAGTTTCAATTACTGATCGAGCGTTTTCCCGACAGCGATCAGGTGGTGCAAGCGCGGCTCAAAATTGCTGACAGTTATTTTAACATGGGGCTGTACGATCAGGCTCTCAAGGAATACCAGGAGATCATTAAACAGCATCCGAATCATCCGAATAGCGGCGAGGCTATCTATGGCGCAACTCTCGTGTATAAAGTGACCGGAAAATATGAAGAATATCTGCGGACGACCAGGGCATTTATCGAACAATATCCGGATAACCCGCTCAGCATTACTGCGCAGTATCAGATCGGCGAGCAATTCTTCCAGCAAGGGGACTATGCGAACGCGATCCCTGCGTATCAATGGATTCTCGATAACTATCCGGAGAATGAATATGCTGATAATGCGCTCTACCGTATTGCTCAATCTTATATTGAGCACGGAAACCTGGGATTTGCCATCAGAGTCTTACAAGATTTTTTGATCATCTATCTGAACAGCGAAGTGCGGCCATCAGCTCAATTTGAATTAGCCAATACGTACTTCAAGGCGCAAGCATTTGAGCAGGCAATCCGAGAGTACAAAGCCTACATTCAGAATTTTCCGGGAGATGCCGGCGTTTCGCAAGCGATGCTGAATTATGGCATCTCAGCGTTGGAACTCACGCAATTCAACGAAGCTCACCAGGTCTTCAACCTGTTAATTCAACGCTTTCCGGCCAGTTCCCAGGCAGAAGAAGCGGGATTTTTGATCGGCCGCATTCTTGTGGATCAGCAAGAATGCCTGCAGGCTGAGCAAGTATTGGCGCCCGTACTCAACGGGTTCGATAAAGCCAAAGCTGCGCAAGCCCAGTTGAGTATTGCCAGATGCTACGAAAACAGCGTTGACTTAGAAAAAGCCGCAGCCGAATATTTAAAAGTGATTTATTTATATCCGGGACAAATCAACGAAGTGGACCAGGGAACCTTCGCCGCTGCCTCCATTTACGAACAACAGGGCAAAATAGCGGAGGCCCGTAACCTGTATAAAAAAGTGGCGGATACATCAACTAACGCCGAGCTTATCCAACAAGCCCAACAAAAACTTGAGGAGTTGCAATAGGAAGTAAGGGGCAGTGGAATGTAAAAAACCACCACGTACTCCCTACTAAAAAATACGATGAAATGTCACAAAAAAATTAGTTGGTATTGTTATTTATACATAATCTACCACCTTGTATTCGGCGCAACGGGGTTTGCCCAGGAAATGGGATCAGAATCCTTACGATTGCCAGAGGTGGTCATTACCGGCATCGAACAATTACGCATTCAACGCGAACTTCCCAAAGTCACGCTGGAAATGCCATTACCCGTGATAACAGAATCAATGAGCGATCGAGCTGATACGCTTGCACAAGAAGCTGATCGCCTGGCGCTGACTCAGCCCCAGCAAGCCATCAAGCTGTATCTTCAGGCCATTCTGTCAGATCCACAGAATTCTCGCGCCTATCTGGGATTGGGGAACGCCTATCAAGCGTCAGACCAGAATGATATGGCTGTGGCGGCCTATCAAAAAGCTCTGACAGAAACGACACAATATAGGGAAGCGCATTATCATCTGGGCATACTGTTTGAGCGTCATGAAAAAGATCTGTCAAAAGCGCGAGAACATTATCGCGCTTATCTCGATTTGGGTGGGATAGATCAACGCGTGCGCATCTGGCTGCGAAATCTTGAAAAAGAGGAAATCCCACTCATTCAGGAGGAAACGCCATGAAGTCGAATATCCGGAAATTTACGTGGTGTGTGCTATTGTTAATCGCCATGCAGGCGCAGGCGCAGCAACGTGGATTAAACATCGAAATTGTGGATGAAGCGGGGCAGGCAATCGCATTATATCAAGACAGTTACGCCCTGATCATTGGCGTCAGCGGCTATACTGCCGGATGGCCGGATTTACCCGGCGTCAAAAAGGATGTGAATATCATACAAACAGCGTTAGAGCAGCATGGATTCCAGGTGGTCTCCATCTTGAATCCGACGCGAGCGGAGCTTGAAGCTGCCTTTCAGGCCTTTATTACGCAATACGGACAGGTTGCAGACAATCGCCTGCTTTTCTACTTTGCCGGCCATGGACATACCATGAAATTAGCCTATGGCGGTGAAATGGGGTATATTGTCCCGATCGATGCGCCGAATCCTTACCAGGATGAAACCGGATTTTTGGCAACAGCCCTGGATATGCAGCAGATTGAAGTTTATGCCAGGCGGATTCAGGCCAAACACGCGCTCTTTTTGTTTGACAGTTGTTTTTCAGGTTCGATTTTTTCGCTGTCCCGGGCTGTACCAGAAAGCATCTCGTATAAAACCGCAAGGCCGGTGCGCCAGTTCATGACGTCGGGCAGCGCTGAGGAGCAAGTGCCGGATGAGAGTATCTTTCGTGCTCAACTGGCGGTGGGACTGCAAGGCGAAGCCGATTTGAACGGCGACGGTTACATTACGGGGTCAGAATTGGGCGAATTTCTCCAGGGAAATGTGGTGAATTATTCCAAAGGTGCGCAGCATCCGCAGTATGGCAAAATCCGCGATCCTAACCTTGATAAGGGGGATTTTGTCTTTGTGCTGCCGGGCGGCGCGATACACGTTGAAGCCAGAGAAGTGCATATTGGTATGAGCGCGCCGTCGCAAACCGGAGATCCGGACTTCGAGATGTGGGAACTGGTGAAAAACACTGAACACGCCTCTGACATTGCAGACTATCTCGCGGCCTTCCCTGATGGCCGTTTTGTTGCTGTGGCCCAACTCAAACTCGCACAGTTGGAGCGCAAACAGATCGAAGCTGCCAGCCTGAACGGACAGGCTGCAAAACCGCGTAAAACGACATTCCAACTCCTTGTGGATTTCGAACAGGGTTTGCAGGGCTTTGATAAAGAACGGGAAGAATACGGCGGCGAGTTGAAGATTGTGGATGATCCGACCGATTTACAGCGCGGCAAGGTGCTGCGGGGAACTATTACGAAAACCCTGAAAAAGGATGAGGAATACGCAATCTATCCTGAACTCAGCCTGCCATTCACGCAATTTCCGTGCCGCCTTCAACAAGATTTTTGGATGAGCAGACAGTTGTATGACGCGGTGCGCGAGCAGGGCGGCTGGTTTGTGTTTCTGAACGTCTTTGATCGAGCTGATTGGGCGCGTGATGATGTGCATACGGCCCTCTACGCTGCCATGGAAACAGGCGGAGAAATCTATTTGAGCCTTGTGGGCGATGAGGACAGGGATGAGGAAGCATACCCGCCCCTTATGGCTGACGCTCCGCAGTTCAGGCCTGAAACCTGGCACACTGTGGCCGTAGAAATAGACGCCTCGGGGCTGGCATCCTTGTATCTAGATGAGAAGGTGGTCACTCGTGGAAACCTGCTTGCTCCAAGCCGCAACGGCGTGGAATACGTGCATGCCGGTCCGATTTGCGCGGCCGCTCCGCTCAGCAAAAACGGCTACGTGTTGGTGGACAACTTTCAGTTCACATGCTGGTCAGACTAATCTCAAAGTCGAAACAGGCTGATCTGTCTGTGTCTGCCTGTGCAGACAGATGCAACGCACAGGCAGAAAGTCCGCTGCTGGCTTTCTGAGGGCGCTTCAGTGTGTTTCCACTTTGAAACCGGTGATTAACCGCTTAATAGCCGAGAAGTAATTTCAGGCTGAAGATGGCGCCAACCACCAGAAACAGGCGTTTGACAAAGACGGCGCCGTGGTTCGAACCAAGCCGTGATCCTACATACCCGCCTAAAATCGCGCCGGGGATCGAGGCGCTCACCAGCCAGAGCGCATAATATCCTTGCTGGATATAGCGGATAGCTGCGAAAACTGACCACATCCACGCCAGAATATAATAATGCCCCAGGGCTTGCAGCAAGTCGTGACCGCGCGTCTGACAGAGCACAATCGAGGTAAAAATACTGTTGCCGGAGCCGAAAAACCCTTCATAAAATCCGAGCGGCAGCCCGAACAATCCTGTCAGCAGCCGTCCGACGGTCGGCGATTTCGACAAAACGCCAAGCCGGGGACGCAAGGCGGTAAAGATGACCAGAATGAGCAGGATGACTCCGATACAAGGTTTTAAAATCTCCGGATTCACGGAGATCGTGACCCGCGTGCCCCAATAGGCGCCAAACAGGCCGCAGAGCGACAGACCCGTTAACAGCCGCCAATCAATCGGCCTGGAGCGTAAATAGTTATAAGCCGCGCAGCCCACCCAAAACGAGGTATTGAGTTTTTCACTGCCCACAGCGACCGGCAGCGGGACGCCGAACATCAGCCAGATGGGAATCGTGACCATTGAAGTGCTGCCGCCGCTGATCGAGCCGGTGAGCGTTGCCAGAAAAGCGATCCAGAAAATCAGAGCCGATTTCATAAAGTTTTTTTGAGCCTTCGGGAATCCCTGGGTTGGGGTAACTTTGTAGGACGACTCAGCCCTGTCCGACAATGTCCGATGCGGTTTTTTTGAACAACGATTTCAAGGGCGTGGTCCAGCGTTTGCGCTGTTCACGCTGCGCGGCATGCTGCAAAGTATTCAGCAGCGTGTCCAACAGCAGATCGATGGTTTCCACCGTAGCGTCCTGGCGGGTAATGCGGATGGCTTCGGCCCGGGCTTCGCAAATCGCCGCTAAGGTTTGCTGATCTGGCACCCGCTGGCTCCAGGATTGTACCAAACGACAAAAGTCCTGCAATGAGGAACTGTAAGAGGGGATGGTGTGAATCGCAATGTTTTGCATGGGGATAATCCTCCTTGACATCCCAAAAAATCGAGACCTTGACAGGAGAGAGGAGAGCGTGAAATGAATATCCCCTCCCCTCATGCCTCTGAACATTGTGCGTTTCTCAGGTTGATCCTTTTCAGATATGCTCTCACCGACCTGAGTCATGCATTTCCCTGAGGGATTCACCCACCTGCATTCACCAACTTCTTTTGACATCGCTGTCAGGTATAAGATAGGTCTTGCAGTGGATGTTTGTCAAGAAAATAAAAAAATATTTTACAAATTTAAGGCGAAAATATATTTTCAATTCAAGAAATGAAAACGTGTGATGTATCTGAAAAAAGTAACTGTTCAGGTGTACCGGCGAACAGCCCTGTTTGCCGAGAAATACGTGTGTCGGTTCTATGAACTTTTTCCGCAAAACAAGGCTGTTTGACGGTACGTAGGTCTAAATAATTACAAAAAAAGAGTAGCAGAGGATGTTTTGGATGTCAAGCAGAAAAATGCTTATGAAAATTTTTACAAAGAAAAGGAGAAAACCCGGCCATCAATGGCCGGTCTCAAAGCCGAAGCAGGCAGAAGCCCGCTGCTGAAGTCCGGAGGGCGCTTCAGCGTCCTTCCGTTTCGAGACTGGCGCTTGATCGCCAGGAGACGGGGTACTCCCAGGCAATGTTGGTGTTGAAGGCTCTGTCTCCCTTTCAGGGAATGGTGGTCGGTGGACGTTCGATCCCCAGGGTGGTTACCCTGGGCTATTCTCTCTACCCCCTTCGGGGGAACGTTTTTTGCCCTGAAAGGGCTGGAGAGAGCGGCCCAGGGTCAACGTTTTTTGCCCTGAAAGGGCTGGATAGATTTAGCCCAGGGTCAGCGGAGCGCCACCCTGGGGAAGGAACGCGCCACCTCCACATTTTCCCTGAAAGGGATATATACCCCTTAAGTCAACAGTTCGCCCGGCCATCAATGGCCGGGCTTAAAGCCGAAGCAGGCAGAAGCCCGCTGCTGAAGTCCGGAGGGCGCTTCAGCATCCTTCCGCTTTGAGACTGGCGATTGATCGCCAGGGAATCTCACGGCGTTTCAAGCTGCTTGATGATGGCTGCAATGCCATCCGACAGGCCTTGATAATAGTTCCCGGTTTTAAATTGCGGGATAAACTGCTGCTGAATGATCGCCGTGCATTCCTCATTGGTCAGCCTCTCCCAGACCTCCTGGCTGGTTTCGATCCGCACCTGACGCTCTTCCATGGCTAACAGGATCAGAATGCGGTCGTTGCGTTCGCCCGACGCTAAGGGCTTTGCGTTGATTGTTTCGTAAGCATAGGCTTCGAGAGTAGTCTCTTCCGGCAGTTTGGGGATAATGCGTACAAAGATGCGGCCAACCTTTGTCCTGCTATGCGCTTCGAGCCGCTCAACCAGTTCTGTACGCTGCGCTTCCGAGAGCACATTCGCCTCATCCGTGAGATATGGCATCGGCGGGGCGACCAGCGGCGGCGTGGGCGTACATCCTGCCAGGATGATACCCAAAAGAACCAATATCCAAAGAACCGAAACCAACCCTCTGGTTTTAAATGAATTCATGAGATGATGTTGTTGCATAGTGTTTATTCCTCCGATAGATTGTGAGTTTAGAGAGAAAACACCTTCAAGATTTCATCGTCATAGGAGTTAATCACCTTCACGGCAATCTTCAGCTCCAAGAACTTCAATACTATTATTTAGGGTACAAAAAACTATTCAGGGGAAGCTTGCCGGGTGTAGCTGAGAAAGTCAAGGATTTTTGATGACATTTTCTCACACGGTTTGACTGTTCATTTCAATTTCACTAACGCGCCTGGAGTGTCTGAAAACCCTATGGACTTCCTCATCTGAATATTTTTTCATTGACATTGCTCATCCTATCTTGTATTGTCTCTTATCACGCCAGACAGGCCTTGATCGTTATCCCGGCTCGTATCAGAAAAGGAACCAGACCTGTCGCGCATCATTGGAAACAGAAGATGTCAGCATTGCTCACCAAAATACGCTATCTCAATGGACTTCACTGTCCTAAGCGCCTGTGGCTGGAAGCGCATCAACCAGAACAGGCGGCGCCAATGTCGTTCGCCCGGCAATATCAGATTGAACAAGGTATAGAGGTGGGTGCGGCGGCCCGTGAACGCTTTCCGGAGGGCGTGTTGATTGGTGGGCAGCATCCGCAGGAGGCCCTGGCGCAGACGCAGGAGGCCGTGGCACAGGACGTCACCTGCCTCTTTGAACCCGCATTTGAATGTGAGGGCATGTTTGTTCGCTGTGATATTCTGCGGCGCAATGCCGGGGCGACCTGGGATTTGATCGAAGTGAAATCAGGCACCAGGGTCAAAGCTGACTATCTGGAGGATGCCGCCATTCAAACATACGTACTGAGAGGCGCGGGCGTGCCCCTGCGCCAGACCCGCCTGATGTACATCAATCGCGCCTGCGTTGCGCCGGATCTCTCAGATTTGTTTGCCATTGACGATGTTACGGGAGAGATTGAAGCGCTGCTACCAGCCATCCCTGCGCGGCTCGCCTTGTTCCAGGCCATCCTCGATCAGGAAATCGCCCCGGAGGTAGTCATCAGCAAAATATGCCAGACCGTCACCTGTCCCCTCAGACCCGTGTGCTGGCGCGATGTACCCATACATTCGATCTTTACCATCCCCCGGCTTCCCTCCCAGAAGGCTAATGATTTAGCCGCACAGGGCTGCCTGAGCGTGACCGAGCTCCCGTCCGATTTCCCACTCACGGGCAAACAACGGGCGTATGTGGACGCGGTGCTGCGGCGTCAGCCCAGGATTGACATTCAGGGCATCAGAACAGCCCTCACCCCCCTCAGCTTTCCGATCCACTTTCTCGATTTTGAGACCCTGAGTCCGGCTATTCCCCGATTTGAAGGGATGTCGCCCTATGACCCCTTCCCTTTTCAGTATAGCTGCCATGTGCTCGAGGAAGATGGGACCCTGCGGCATGGAGAGTATCTCCATACGGTGACGACGGACCCGCGTCCGCACTTAGTCTCCTCTTTACTCTTGCACATCGGGGCGAGCGGGTCGGTTGTGGCGTACAATGCAACCTTCGAGCGCATGGTGTTACAGCGGCTGGCCGCTGAGTTCCCGGACTGCGCGGCCCCACTCCAGGCCATGATTGCCCGGCTGTGGGATCAGTTGGGCATCTTCAGAAAATATTATCTCCATCCTGACTTTCTGGGGTCCAACTCCATCAAGCGCGTGCTGCCCGTAATTGTTCCGTCTCTGAGTTATCAGGAGTTGGGGGTGCAGAAAGGGGATGAGGCCCAGGCAATCTGGGATCAGATGATTCATACCAGCGACGAACAGAAAAAGCAGCAGATGATCCAGGATTTGAGCGACTATTGCAAGCTGGATACCCTGGCAATGGTCGAGATCCATAAGGTGTTGCTCACTCTATAGTCTTCGTCAAGATCAGTTGAAACGGTCCGATGTACCAGGCGTCAAGATCCCGAAAGCGTTGATATTCTTCGGCTTCCTGCTTACTATCGCCTCTGATGACAGCGAGAAAAAGGATAGGATAGCGTATAGCCTTGTGAGAGCAACCTGTGAGAATGTCAGATTTCTAAACTGCATGCGTCCCTCAAGGGAACTGTAAAAATTTCTTGTGTTTTTCACTCTCTTGCCTTATAGGGTTCTACTCAATAGTATCATGGGATTGACAGTTATTGGAAAGGAAAAGTTCTCGATGCTGCAAGTACGTAAACATGAACAATATACTTCCCGGAATACCGCAAGAGCCGGGAGCTTAAAAGAGTATCATGTGTTTCTTCAGAAATTGGCTGAAGCTCCTGATGCGGAAAGCGTTCGTCAAAAGCTGCTGCAGGGAGAATTCCTGAATCACTTTGCATATAATACCAGGAATACGTTGTGGAAAGTGTTCTGCTCCCGTTATTTGACGATTCAAGATCCCTGGGTGGTTGCAGAATTAAAAATAGCAAGTACCCGAAATCCCTCGGATTCTGCTGAGTTTGTCTCGCTGCTTTATCTCTATTTTATTCTACGCGATAAACTGGCGTTTGATTTTGTGCTGGATGTTATTTGGCCGAAATGGGTAAACCATGATTTAGTGGTCGGCGTCTCCGACATGAGCGACTTTTATGAAAAGCTGGCTGAAACGAATCCGCATCTGAGGAACATTACGGCATCATCGAAGCAGAAATTGCTTAGCAATACGCTCTCAACCCTGAGTGATTTTGGTCTGCTAAGCGGCAAACGCTATAAGACAATTACCCGTCCCGCAATTCCCGTGCGCACAGCTTTTCATCTGGCACGACTTCTTTTTTGGGAGGGTTTGTCCGGAAAAGAAATTGTCAACGCTCCGGATTGGCATATTTTCTTATGGAATCAACAAGATATCACCCGTATGTTAGCCCGGTGTGCGCAGGAAGGCTGGATTTCGTATGAACAGGCTGGCCAAACCATTATTTTCGATCTTAAGCTCGGAGTTCCCTCCGGTTGGGAGTTCCCTCCGGTTGGAGTTCCCTCTTTAGAGGGATGGTGAGTTCGGGAAAAGATCCGCCTGAACTCCAAACATCCAAACATCCAAAAGCTATGAAAATTGGAGAAATATTCGAACCCAAAATCACGGAAAAGATTGAACCAGTTATCAAAGTAGGCGAGGTCGCCGACGATACCAAAGTCGCCCAGGAAATCGGCAGCTTTGTGGTAACGCCTATACTTGAACGCTATATTGATGATTTTTTAGAGCATTACACCGATACGATCCGGCAGCGCACCAGTGAAATTGGGGTTTGGATTTCAGGCTATTTCGGGTCGGGAAAATCGCATCTGGCAAAAATGTTGGCGCAGGTTACGGCGAACCGGAATCTCAACGGGATGTCGGCCGCTGAACGATTTAATGCCCGCATCCCTGTGAGTGCTGACCGTAAAAAATCAATTGAACGAGCCCTGGGGCAATTGAAAAATTGCTCCACCAGAGTACTGGCATTTAATCTGAATACTCTGACCGATAGCCGTAATGCGGAACTTTCGCGTCTGCTTCTCTCGCAATTTTATCAGTCCAAAGGATATAGCAGCAATTTCATCTTCGCCAAGGTTATTGAAGCCGAACTGGATAAGCTTGGCAAATTGCAGGAGTTTCATGCCCTGGTGGAAACCAAATCGAGGACTCCCTGGGAGCAAATTCAAGGGAATCCGAATTTCTACCGACAACATTTGTATAGCGCGGTCTGTGTGGTGGCGCCGGAACTGTTCGTCACGCCGGAAGAAGTCGGCGATGCCTTGCGAAACGCTCAGAGCGGAGAATTGTACAATATCGAGTTTCTGGTAAAAACCATTCTCGATGACCTCCGCCAACAGGAAAAAGAGACGGGACCAGCCAGAGTGTTTTTTGTGCTGGATGAGTCAGGACAATGGATTGAAGACAATTTGGGACGGTTAGCGCAATTGCAGGCGTTGGTCGAAGAAGCTGCGAAGCAAGGACAGGGAAAAATCTGGATTCTGGTAACAACACATGAGGATATGGCGGCAGTCTATAAAAATGCTCATGCGTTAGCCGGAGATTTTAAGAAAATAGAAGGGCGTTTCCGCTTTAAGTTCGGACTAACCACCGAGAATATCGAGTTGGTGTTGGAAGATCGGATTTTCAAGAAAAAACTGGCTGGCAAGAATGAGGTTGAACAGGTCTATCGTCAAAATGCTGGCGTGATCAGAGGGGTTGGCGAATTAGCCAATGTGACCCAAAAGCTTCCGGAGTGTACCAACGAGAATTTTTGCAAATTCTATCCTTTCTTTCCCTATCAAATCCACCTGATCCCGGAAGTCGTCAAAAGCTTGCGTTCGCGGGGCGGCCGCGCAGAATCGCTCTCCGGTTCTACCAGAACATTGTTGGCTATCACCCAGGATGTTATCCGAGCCGGTCGGCGGAATTACTTGAATGCGCCGGTCGGCGACATGGTGTCGTTTGACGAAATTTATCATAATTTGCGCCAGGAAGGCGAAATCAATCCGGATATCCGCCGCGAAATCGGACAGATCGCCGATATTGTGCCCGATGCCACCCCATTGACCGGGAAAGTGGTGGAAGTGCTCTACCTGATTCACGATTTTCAATATATTCCCAGAACAATAGACAATCTGACCCGCCTCTTAATCGACCAGACCTCGCAAGATGTTGCGTCGTTTCTGCCGACAATTGCGGCTGAACTCGATAAACTCCGCAAGGCCAAACTAGTGGCCCGTATCGGCGACGAATGGGAATTTCTCACCGGAGAACGACGTGATTTTGAAGATGAGGTATCAAAAATCGCGACAGAATTGCGCTATCAGGATCGGGAAGGCGGGTTGTATAAGATGGTGAACCCACATGTGTTGGGATGCGAAACGGTTCCCTTTCACGGATATGATTTTCAAATCTGTCTCTATGTTGATCAGAAGGCCTTGACCAAACATGGCGATATCGAAATCAGGATTATTTCCCCATTTGGATTGTTGACCGGAAAAAGTATCAGTGAGTTTGAAAATGAAAGTCTTAAGGAAACTGGCAAGCAGACGATTTATGTCGTGTCGGGGCGGGTTCCGCAATTTAGTGAATATCTGGATCGCTACATTGCTATGAATGAAGTACTGGAAACATGGCGCAAAAAACCTCAATTGGCGGCCAATGCCAGAGAATTAGTGGATAACAAAACCGTAAATGAACTGCCAAAGTTGAAGAAAAGTGTCGAAGACGCTCTGCGCGAGGGTCTGAAACACGCCCATGTCATTTTTCGGGGCAGCAGCCGTCCGCTCAACCCCAGGCAGGGACAAACGGCCGGAGATGCTTTACGGCTTGAATTGTCGCATTATTTTGGCAACCTGTATCCGAAATATGAGAAACTGCCGGTCAGAATCACACAGGATCAGCGGGATGTGGCTGAGGTGTTAACGGGATCTCAACACCCTTCCAATGATGTCAAGGCCCTGAAATTATATGATAAAACCGGGCATTTAGATCCCCATACGCCCCTCATTGATGAGATCCGGTTGTATCTGATGAACCGACAAAATCGCAATCAGCGCACGCTGGGGCAAGAACTGTTGGAGTATTTTGAAAAACCGCCGTATGGCTGGGACCCCAACGCTGTTCGAGTCGGCATTGCGGCCATGGTGCGCGAGGGACAGGTCAGAATCGCCTTAGGGAAAAAAGTGTTTACCAATCTGGCGGATAACGACCTTGTCACCACCATGCGTAACAGCCGCCAATTCAAAAAGGCTGAGGTGATTCTGGAAGAAACCGACATCGATCCTGATGTGCTGATGGAAGTGCGGAAAATGTTGATCAATTTGACCGGAAGTCGGAAAATAGATGAAACCCCATCGGATATTGCTGCGGCATCAACTCGCTATGTCCGTGATATTCGCAACAAAGCCAACGATGTGCAAATATGGGCCAATGCCGCCGGATTTCCCATCCCGGTTCTGTTTCAGGAGGGCGTTGAGACGATTACATCGCTGCTGAATCTCACGAACCCGGTGCATCATGTGAATGAATTGCGCGCCAAATCCCAGGAGATGGAAGCCGAAATGGACGCCATCACACGCGTTCATCGTTTCTATGAGAAATGGGGTCAGACCTTTGTTGAGATGAAAGACCTGATCGGACAACTGCACAGCATTGAACCTCGCCTGTCCGGGGAGCCTGACCTCAAGAGCTTTCTGGAAAACTTTAACACCGCCCGGCAAGAAGCGACTATCCATGAAAAAGCAGTATGGCGCACACTTCAGGATAATAAAGCCAATGCCTTGACCGCCATCGAAAGCCTGAAACGCTCCTGGCAGCAGCAGGCGCAAGAGGTGTTGCGTATTCTAACGGCACGCCTTGATGCTGAACGTTCGGCGGGCGTGTTAACTGAGGAGGACATGGCGCTGGTTGTGTCGGCCCACCAGCAACTCAGCGCCCGTATCGACAGTGAAACCGGACTTGTGCAGACTGCCAATCTTCCTGAAGCAATCGAACGCGAAGTCACGCTTCAGTTACAGATGCTTCAAAGCTTACGGCAAGCGAAAAATTTAGGAAAGCCCCGAAATGTGCGGAAAATTAAAGTGTTATCAGGTCCCAGGACAATCACATCGCAAGCCGAATGGGATCGTTTCCGCGATGACCTTGACCAAAAAGTCCGAACAATCCTGAATCAGGGCGACGACATCGAATTAAATTAGTAGTTCGGAGTTCCCCCTTTAGGGGGTTCTCTTCTTTTAATTTTTAAAGAACCGCCTGAAGGCGGAACTCCGAACTTTTATTATGTACGATTGGCGGAAGATGACACCAAAAGAGCGCGAAGAAGCACTGGCTATCAGGAAAGCCAAGAGGCATCCCTGGCATGGGCCGCCTCATCAGATTAGCGACCAAACTACGCTCTACCACCTGACAGCAGCCTGTTATGAGCATGTGCATATCATTGGGTATTCTTTTGAGCGTATGGCCGAGTTTGAGGAAAAATTGCTAGCAACCGTGACGCTGCACAATGAAGACGTGTTGGTCTGGTGTCTGCTGCCGAATCATTATCATCTGCTGATCGATGCGCCGAATGTGCTTGACACACTCCATGAAGTCGGGCAATTACACGGACGAACGTCACACGACTGGAACCTGGAGGAAAATTTACAGGGGCAGCGGAAATGCTGGCATCGTTGTGTTGAGCGGGCAATGCGTTCTGAACGGCATCAATGGGCTACCCTGAATTACGTGCTGAACAATGCGGTGCATCACGGTTATGTAAAACGCTGGCAGGATTGGCCCTTTTGTAATGCCAAACAATATCTGGACGCCGTGGGACGTGATGTTGCACTTACCCGGTGGAAGAAATATCCTATTCTTGATTATGGGAAAGGCTGGGATGACCCGGAAATGTAGTTCGGAGTTCCGCCTTCAGGCGGCTTTTAGAAATGGAGAAAAGAAGAGCCCCCTAAAGGGGGAACTCCGAACTGAACTCCAAACGTTTATGAATACTTTTAGACAGTGGATTCAGACTGAAATTCATGCAGTTTTATCCAAAAACGGACCAACGGTACCGTTTCTGCTCTGGCTCGATCCGGCCCGCGAGTGGCAGGTGTTGCTCCAACTGGCAAGTCACGAAAGCTTTGAATTATGGGAGGCGGAAGGCCATGAACTGCTGCTGCGTCATCGTTTTGCCATAGAAGATCGGCGGCCTGTTGTCATCTGGCTGCCGAAACGACGTGAAGAGTTAACCTTCTTCAAAGTGTTTGAAGCCGAAGCCAGTGTGCGAGAAATCTCGCTGTTGCAGGGGCTACGGGAATATGGCGTAGAAATTACGCATGCCCGCGAGGACGATCTGCTGCCAGTGCTGCAATCTTACGCCCGAGAATTGATTGACGAACCCTTACCTGGCTGGAAACGCATTACAGGAGCCGGATCGGAGATTGTGACCGATCAACTCATTCTGGAATGTCTGGCAAGCTGGGGTAAGCCGTTTAAGCAGACTATTCACGCTGATAAATGGGACATCTTTCTACGCCGAATCGTCGGAGACTTTGGCTTTCCGGAACCTGACCCGGAAAAGCCCGATCCCTGACGTGTCAATAGTGTCGCGCGTTTACTGGCAACCGACGCTTACACGAAACTGCCGTCACATGATTTCCCTCAGCCTGAACTTCTGATACCGGAAGGCAGAATTCGCAAACGGGCGTTAGAATTACTGCACCACTGGCAGCGTGATGTTCATCTGTTTCCGGTGTTCGAACAGATTGCCAAAACTGCCGATGCGCAGCTCACTATTTACACCTGGCTCGAAGGGCAACAGAGCAAGGTGTCTGAGCCAATGTCATCGTACCGGGCCGAACGAACCTTATTTGCCTCCGAATTGAATACGCTCCGGCAATTCAATGGCTTTCTCGAATTAGCCACGTACTTAGAACGCAAGCAGCCTCTTTATCAGAAGCATGCGCAGAGTTTTTGGGGACAACATTCGCGCTCTCCGATTAATTGGAGGCTGCTGGCGGAATTTGCCGGGATTGCATCAATACTAAAAGCCCAGGAAGGGATCGAAAAGGGATGGAGCACCATTCAGGAGGCTCTGGAATGGTATACGCATGAAGGCTGGAAGGTGGATGCCGGCGGCGAAACATTATCTGTCGCCTTAGCTCCTGAAGACGATGATTTATCTGATCTTCAAGCCTTCTTGCGGCAAACCTTTCTGAGAATATTGGATCAGACCAATATTGTCTTCTCGGAATTAAGCAGCCGCGATGCTCACTGGTTAGAACACATCGATCTCCCGTATGCTGGCGATGCGCTTGCGGCTCACATGGATTCCACTGAGTCCACTGCCATTCTGATTGTTGATGCCTTTCGCTTTGAACTTGGCCAACGCCTGGCAATCTTAATCAATGAGAGTGAAACCTCTCCAAAAGCTTTTGTGACAGCCTGTAAATCGCCTGTGCCGACGATGACCATGATCGGGATGCCATTTGCTCTGCCCGGAGCACCGCAAACGCTCACGGTCTCCTGCTCACCGGAAGGGAAATGGTGTGTCACCCCAAAGACAGCGATAGTAATTTAGTCGTATCCGAACAGCGTCGTTCCTGGCTTCAGACACAGTACAATCTGAAAGAGACACATCTGTTGACGATTGAAGAGGTGAGAAAAACAGGCGGCAGCCTGCTGCGCGGAAAACTGATCGTCCTTTTCGGGAAAGAGTTTGACCGGCAGGGTCATGAGGGCGAATTAGAACTTTCCGGTGCCGCCGGATATCTTGAGATGTATGCTGGTGTCATTCGGAAATTGCGTGACTCAGGGTACTCCCGAATTTTTGTGACCACTGATCATGGTTATTTTCATTATATCCCCCAGGATGATGAAGTTGTGTCAAAACCGGAAGGCGAACTCTATTGGAAGTCGCGCCGGGCGATTGTTGGGAAGCATCTCACGCATCCGACAGCAGTGAAAACTCTCATTCCGAAAGGTGATGCCGAATGCATGACTCCCCGCAGCGTCAATGCCTTTCAAACGTATGGCAGAATCGGTTTTTTTCATGGAGGAATCACACTTCAGGAATGTGTGATTCCGGTGGTCAGTGTGCAATGGGCCAAAAAAGCCGAAAAGATTGGAGTGGTGTTAAAACCGATCTTCGAGATTACCACATTGCAGCCTACAATAGAAATCGAACCCACAACCCGTTCAACCAAAAATCTCTTTGGGGAAGTCGAGAGTAAATATCTCGGACGCCAGATTACAGTAAAGATTCGCGAGACATCAGCAGGAAAAATTTTATTTAAGTCTTCTGCCGTGGCCGTCAACCCTCAGAACGACATCCTCAGAATTTCTCTCAATAAAGTTGATGAGGCTGAGGCTGAATACGGACAGAAGTTATCGCTTGAAATTCGTGATGCTGACGATGAAGAACTCCTGGTTTCAACCACCGTTGTGTTGAAAACCGACCTTGATGAATGGTTTTAAGTTCGGAGTTCCCCCTGTTTGGAGTTCCCCCTTTAGGGGGGAGAACAAGCCGCCTGAAGGCGGAAAGTATTGGGCCAATTTAGCGGCTGCCGGGCTTGATCATGTCCATATCGGCGAAGATCTTGTTTATAAGCACGAACGCTTATTGACCGGGGGCATCTGGGCAAATATAGAGTTAAGCTACGATGAAACGCGCGTACATAAAGGTCTCACGCGGCCATTTGTGATGACCCGCCTGAAACCGATTCAGATTGCCAGTGCTTCACTTGATGAATTTGTCGAGATGCGGCAACAATTCAGCCGGGACGAATGGCTCAATATCCTCTTACGAACAATGGGCTACGAACCGACCAATGCTGATTTTTCTCGGCGGCGGAAACTGTTATTCCTTACTCGTCTGATTCCGATGGTGGAGAAAAATTATAACCTGATCGAATTAGGTCCGCGCGGAACCGGCAAATCCTATGTGTATCGAGAGATTTCGCCGTACGTGGTGCTTTTGAGCGGTGGCCAGGGGTCGGTAGCCGATCTGTTCGGCTGGAAAAACCGCAAAGACAAACCGGGACTGGTGGTAAAATACGATATAGTGGCCTTTGATGAAGTCGCCGGATCGCATTTCAAAAAAGAGAATGACAAGCAGATGTATAAAGGCTACATGGAACAGGGCTCATTTTCGAGGGGGGATGATAAAGGGACAATTCAGGCAGATGCCGGAATTATCTTCAATGGCAACATTGATGGCGATATTGAATCGATTGCCCGGATTTCTCATCTGTTTACAGCTCTCCCTGAATCGATCCGGAATGATATGGCGTTTCATGATCGCTGGCATTGCTATCTTCCGGGGTGGGAAATTCCGAAAATGCAGACCGATTATTTTACCGAACATTTAGGATTTATTGCGGACTATATTGCTGAAATCTTTCATAATGGTCTTCGGAATCGTAATTATACGGATATTCATGAGAAATATTTTTCCTTTGGCAATCATGTTGAGGAGCGCGACCGGAAAGCCATTGTCAGAACGGTCTCCGGGTTGATAAAATTGCTGCATCCTGGAGGCAACCCAAACCAAGAAGATGTAGAAGAGTATGTTGCCTTTGCTATGGAAATGCGTCGGCGTGTGAAAGAACAACTCAAACGCATGGGAGGAATCGAATACTCAAAGGTCAATTTTTCCTATATGGCTAATGATACAGGGGAAGAGCATTTTATTGGTTGTCCCGAACTTGGAAACATCCAGCTTATTCCCGAAACGCCGCTTCCTCCTGGTGATGTGTTTACTATCGGCTACGATCCAAACGAAAATCGCTATGCGCTCTATCGGCGACAAATTAACACCTCACCCGGATCGGGTCGTCTGACAATCGTTGGCACATCGTCACGTTCGATCAAAGAATCGGCCAAAATGGCCTATGACTTTCTCAAAGTAAATGGCCGGAAGATCGGATTAGATCGTGAACTTGCCAATTATGATGTTAATATTCAGGTCATGAGTCTGATGCAAGGCAAAGATGCGCATGACCTGGGGGTCGCGTTTTTGGTGGGACTCATTTCTTCCGTCATGTCACGCACTTCAGCCCCCGGATTGGTGATTCTAGGTGAAATGAGCATTCAAGGCGTGTTAAGTTATGTTGAAGGACTTGGCGATAAATTACGTGTAGCGATGGATGCTGGAGCCAAACGGGTGATGATTCCCACCTTAAATCGCAAAGATTTTGCCACATTACCAGATGAAGTGATTGATAAGATACAGATCGAATTTTATAGTGACCCCGCTCAGGCAGCTTTTAAAGCCCTGACATAACTCAGTAGTTTTGCAAGCATTATTTAATCGGCTGCTTCAATTTGTGTGTTCGAACTCGATTTGGCAGGATGGTCGTCTGACACCCGTGTACCGACAAACCTTTGATTTACTGGTAGTTACGAATCAGGAGTATCAATAAAAAAGGCCGCTTCTCTTATGAAAAGCGGCCTTTTTGTTTTATCTGGCTCCCCGGGCCGGACTCGAACCAGCGACCAAGTGGTTACAGGTGATCCCATGATTTCTCGTGGGCCTGGACTATCTCATCACCCTCGACCTGACTCGTTAGGGCGTCGAGCGCTACTGGAATTTATTGGTCAGGCGTCCTCATTCCTAGTCTCTGCACCTTCCTGCCTACTCATGCGAAACCTGTTCAGCAGGCTTGGCTCAGGATTACCCTATCCGTACCCGGACGTAGGCTTCCCTGAATTCACTCGATGTTTCAACGACAGTTTCCCGTCGAAGCTGCGATGTTCACAGCCACCCGCTCTACCGACTGAGCTACCGGGGAACACAATGATATGCTCCCTTGACACAAAAACTCCCCGGGCCGGACTCGAACCAGCGACCAAGTGGTTACAGGTGATCCCATGATTTCTCGTGGGCCTGGACTATCTCATCACCCTCGACCTGACTCGTTAGGGCGTCGAGCGCTGCTGGAATTTATTGGTCAGGCGTCCTCATTCCTAGTCTCTGCACCTTCCTGCCTACTTCTACTGTACCTGTTCAGCAGGCTTGGCTCAGGATTACCCTATCTGGATAACAGACGTAGGCTTCCCTGAATTCACTCGATGTTTCAACGACGGTCTCCCGTCGAAGCTGCGATGTTCACAGCCACCCGCTCTACCGACTGAGCTACCGGGGAATTTCTCTGTATTGTTGATGCAGAGCATACTAATCGCTCTGTTTTTGTCAAGCTTTTTTTTGGGAAAATGGTAATTATTTAGGTGTACCCCGGACACCCTTGTCCGGGAAACAGGAGTAAGAGAATTTTCACAAGATTCCGCCTGTTTTTCTGCCGGGCAAGGCTGTCCGGGGTACGAAGGGCTAAATAGTTACCCTGAAACAACACTAAAGCGTTGACTACGAACCTTATGGCCGATCATCTCTATTGCTTGCTGAGTTCTTCCAGCATTTTCTTTGCGTCTTCAGCTTCCCGGAAATCCTCAGAAATCTTCAGTGCCTTCTTGAGCTCCTGCACCGCCTGGTCTTTCTGGCCTTGCTGCGCGTAAGTCAGCGCCAGGTGATAACGAATCGTCGGTTGCAGCGGACTTAACTCAAGGGCGCGTCGGAATTTCGCGTTGGCGCTGTTGTATTCTCCGCGTTTGTAATATACCCAACCGACGGTATCAATAATACCGGCGGCCGGTCGCGCTTTTTCGGCCTCTAACGCTAATCTCAGGGCTTCATCTAAATTTTCCCCTTTGTCAGCGTAGAGCCAGGCTAATTGGTTTTTGGTTAAGGCAGAATCCGACGAGGTTTCCAAAAGCTCCTGGTATTCTGCAATCGCTTCATCAACCTTGTTTGCCGCTTCATAGGCCAGGCCCAGTTGGACTCTGGCGGCCGCGTCGTCCGGGCTGGTTTCCAGAAATTTTTTATAGGCTTCAGCCGCTTTTTCCGGTTGTTTACTGTTTTGATAGAGGTTCCCCTGATTTTTATAAACCACAGTCAAATCAGGGCGAGCCGCGATCACCGCGTCTAATTCGTTGATAGCCTTTTCATAGTCCTCTTGCAGGGTATAAGCCCGAGCCAAAGCATAACGCGCCAGCGCGCCTTCTCTGAAGATTTTCGGCAGCGTTATATTCGTGAGGAGCTTAATAGCCTGTTGATGCCATCCGCGCGCCAGAAAGCTTGTCGCCAGATTCATCGTTATTGCCGCAGATTCAGGTTGTTCTCCATAATAGGAAGAAATTGCGGCATCGTCAAACGGCAGGTCTTCATAAAATGTCCCGGCTTTACTAAAGGCTTCACGCGCCTTTTCATAATTATTCTGAGAAATATAGATATTTCCCAGGACGTACTGATTCATCGGATTTTCGGGCTGAACCGTTAAGGCTTGTTCGGCATATTTGATCGCTTCCGCATCATTCCCTGTATTCTGAGCCGCGATAGCAGCGCCGAGCATCGCAGCGGTTTGCCTGTCATTCAACGTCAACAAGCGTTCAAATTGTTGCTGCGCTTCCTCGAAACGCTCTTGCACTAAATACGTTAATCCCAAATCCAGAGTTGCCGGTTCAAAGGTGTCCTGGCGCTGCACAATGTCTTCCAATTCCAGCGCGGCTTTTCCGGAATCGCCCTGGCCTGAGTATGCCTGGGCCAGGATATAGCGAGCGTTTATATTGCTTGGATCGCGTTGCAACAATGTACCGGTGTATTCGATCGCTTTGTCATATTTACCCAATTGTACGGCTAAATCTGCGGCATTAAACAACGCAATCGGAGATTGGGGCTGCAAGGCGATAACGGTTTCAAATTCTTTGAAGGACTGTTCCGTATTCCCGGTCATTCGATACACTCCGGCCAGTCCGGTGTGCGCTTCAGGAGAATGACTCTCGATCTCCAGTGCGCGCTGATATTGCTCCAGGGCGTTATAATAGTCTCTCTGAATACCGTACAGGTTGCCTAAACCGACCAGCGCAGGCAAATAATCCGAGCGTTTTTCTAATGCGGTCAAAAACGCTTCTCTGGCTTTATCATAATCTTTTTTGGCCGTATAGGCCCGTCCTAAGGTATCATAGATCACAGGGTTCTCAGGTTGAGCAATTTTGGCCGCCTCAGCCGTTTCAATGGCTTTGTCGAACTCGCGCTGCCCCAGATACACAACGCCTAACGTAACATCCAGATTCGGCGCGTCGGGTTGAATCTGGCGGATTTTTTCGATTTGTGCCAGCGCTTCTTGATACTGTCCGGTCTGCGCATAACCTGCGCTCAATACATTTCGAACCATCACATTATCCGGATCATTGATCAGCGCTTTGCGTCCGTATTCCAGAGCCTTCTGAAAATCTCGGGCTTCAAAGGTCCACAGCGTCAAATTCACCAGTGCCGGCAGGTGTTGCGGTTGTAATGTCAGCGTGCGTTCAAGTGATTTGATCGCTTCTTGCGAGTGTCCCAGAGCCTTCTGAACCAGCCCTAATTGATATTGCGCTTCCCAGAGTTCATTATTCGCGGCAATCGCCTTTTCAAACTCCGCCTGGGCGACTTCGAATTGCTGTCGTCCCACCGCTGCCAACCCCAACAACATCCGCGCTTCAGCCACGTTATCTTGAATCTCAAGAACCTTTTGCGCTTCACCCTCAGCCAGGTCATACTGTTCGGTTTTCACATAAATATCGCCTAATCCAAGGCGAGCCGAGATAAACTCCGGACTCATATCCACTGCTTTCCGAAGGTAATGAATGGCCTGATCAAGATCTTTTGCACCAGCATAGGCTCTGCCGAGAATATTATACACAAACGCGCTCTCCTGGCCGGCTTCGATCGCTTTCTCAGATTCATTGATCGCCTGCTCATACTCCCTGGCTTTCAAAAAGGCCATCGCCCGGTTGACGTGCAAGGCCGGCGCATCAGGGTTGAGTTTTGCGAGGATATTCATTTCTTCTTGGGCTTCCTCGATTTTATCAAGCCGTAAATACGCAGAACTCAGCAGATCGCGCGCTGTAATGTTCTCCGGATCAATCGCGACCGCTTTTTTCGCCTGTTCAATTGCGGTTTCATATTGCTTTTCCTGAAAATACGCAATCGCCAGATTGATGAGCGACGGCAGGTGTTGGTTATTCAGGCGCAACACTTCCGTAAATTGGGCTATCGCTTGTTGAAAATTGCCTAGCTTCGAATTTGCCAGACCTAAACTATAATAAGCACTGGCCAAATCTTGGGTGGCGTTCACCACGGGATCTAATTCCTGTTTGGCCTGTTCATAGAGTTTTTTAGCAGCTTCAGCATTTCCCGGTTCTTGCTCAGAAGCCTGGAGTAAATATGCGCGTCCTAAAATAAAGCGGGCGCTAATACCTTCCCGGCTTGTGTTACGCTGATCTTCCGGCACCTTTTGCAATACCATGTTCGCCTGTTCGATTGCCTGTTCAAAGGCATTTTGGGACAAATAAATTTCTCCAAGTCCTGTATGTGCCTGAAAATTTTCAGCGTCTATTGCCAGCACTTTTTGATAGAGTTCTTCAGCCTTTGCCATGTCCTGATCCTTGAATGCCATGGAAGCCAATAACAGGTGCGTCTGAATATGATTCGCGTCCAAAGATAAGGCTTTGTCAAAGGCCTGTCGCGCTTCTTCTTCGTGTTCCTGCACAAGGTGGAGTTGGCCTAACAACACATATCCTTCGACGTTTTCCGGATCAAGATCCAAACTTTTATGAACTTCTTCAAGGGCCTGGGCATAGAGTTGAACGGCCGTTTCCTCATCTTCATCCTGTCGCGCCCAGGAGGCTTTGACTGAATACATTCTGCCTCGCAGGAGATGTGCTCCAGCGTTATTCGGATCAATTTCCAAAATATCATTCAGCTCAGTCTCTGTTTTTGAAAAATCACGAGTAACGTTCCGCATATCCTGGTTAAAGTATAAGTCCGCAACGCGGATCCGGGCATCGAGATTATTTTTATCTAACTCGGCCGCTTTGACTAAGCTGCCATAGCCCTGGCCAGGTTCTTTGCCCTGTTCAAGCAAGGCCAGTCCTAATTGATAATAGGCATTGGCAAAATTCGGATCTTGTTGAATTGCGTTTTTAAATTCAATGATCGCTTCATCGAGTTTTCCTTCTTGTTTCAATGTCAGACCTTTTTGATAATGTTCTTGTTTTTTGGCCTCTTTTTTAGCCTCTTTCGTCTGACAGGATGAAACCAGAACAATACTGGCACACACTGCGAGCAAAATTACCATTGTTCGCAATGACAGAGACGATTTCTTTCGGTTCATAGTACACTCCTCCTTATACACTAAAGTCCGGATATAATTTCTATACAACCGTGCTAGTCGGTATTGGCATTCGCAACTTGAAAATTCTTACACATTAGATATACAGAATCACTTCTTTGTCAAGTCTAATCAGCAACTTTCTTCTTTCTTAGCCAGAAACCAAACCTTGAATATGGTTCTCACAAAATTCTCTTGACTTCCTGCTTTATTGTCAATACAAAGACAATAGGTGTCAACGTTTTTCAATTGGTCGTTCTGTATGAAAGCGAAGGGTTGTGATGGACACAGAAAAAGATATGGGGTTGCACGGCCCTCCCCGGCTGTTTTTATGGAACTTTAGCGATGAAGAAAAAATTCGCATGGATCAGTTTCTGGCAGAGGTGCAGGCCCCGCCGGCGGTGGCAATCAGAAAAAATCAGGGGTATCTTTCCCTGCAAGAGATTATTCATTTTGATCGCAGCGGCGATCGGGAATTTGAGTGTGAGGAAAAAGTCGTGTTGTTTTATAACATCCCTTCCAAAGGGATCTCTTTTCTTATTGATCAAGCCAAACGCCGTCAATTGCCGCGTCCAATCTATGCGGCAGTAACGGAAGAATCCATTCACTGGCCCTTTCATGAATTAATGGAAGACTTGATTCAAGAACGAGAAGCCTTCAGGCAAATGTCGCCGCAGCAACCATCATAACCTCTGAGACGATTCCGATCTCTGTCAGGACTGGAAAAAGGTACGATATGGAGCAAATACAGGCAGTTATTTTTGATATGGACGGCGTGATCGTCAATTCAGAGCCTCTGCATTTTGAGGCCGAAAAAACTATTTTGCAAACTCATGGAATTGAAGCGCCCTGGGAAAAATGGGGTATGTTTGCAGGATTGACCGATGCTAAAATTTTTCAGTATATTGTTGAGAATTTTACTCATGGCAACTATTCCGCTGAATATTTGTTAGCGGCGAAATATAAGATCTTTTTGAAACTCCTGTCTGAAAAATTAGAACCTATCCCGGGCGCCATTGATTTCATTCACTGGTGCCGTTCTCGTTTCCTCAAAATTGCGTTGACGACATCGAGTATTAAGCATGTCCAGGAAACCATTTTTCAACGGTTTGATCTGAACCCGTTTTTTGATGTGATCGTCACGGAGGAATGGATTCAGCATTGTAAGCCTCACCCTGAGCCTTATTTGAAAACCGTACAGGCCCTCCAACTTCCCGCCAGCCATTGCCTGGTCGTGGAAGACTCGCTGAATGGCATCAAATCGGCAAAAGAGGCCGGCTGTTATGTCGCCGGGATTACCACCACATTTCCCGCAGAGCAATTACGCGCGGCCGGTGCGGATTTTGTCTTTGACCAGTTTGGAACTTTATACCACCAACCCCCGTTTAATAACGGATTCGAGTCATGATTGCAGGATCATGACCGTTTGCTCCCAGGAGGAATGAGTATGGATGCTCAGATGCTTATCATGATTCTCATCGCAGCCCTTGGGGTCAGCGCGTGTCACGTGCAGGCAGCGTTTGCCGACACCATCGGTCGAGAGGAGAAAGTCGCCGTTGCCATGGCTAATAATGCCTTTGCCACTGAGGTGTATCACCAGATCAAAACGAAATCCGGTAATCTGGTATTTTCGCCCTACAGCCTCTTTATGGCTCTCAGCATGACATGCGCCGGAGCGCGGCAGGACACAGAAACGCAAATAACCGAGGTCTTACACTTCCCTGCTGAACCGTCACAGGTTCATCAGGCTCTGAACGCATGGAATCGGGATCTGGAAGCCTCGGGGCAGCAGGGGTATGAACTCTATAATGCTAATGCTTTATGGACCCAGGAAGGACAACAGTTGCTCGCTGAGTTTACGGATCTGTTACAAACCTATTATGACGCCACTTTCACTCCGCTTGATTTCGCCCATGCCCCCCAACAGGCGGTTGAAACGATCAATGCCTGGGGCAGCAAACACACACAGGGGAAAATTGTTGAACTCCTTACTCCCCATAATATTCCGCGAAATCTCGCTTTGATTCTGACAAATGCCATTTATTTCAAGGGAGCATGGCGATCTCCCTTTGATAAGGAGCGTACCAATGAGGCGGTTTTTACGCTGCTTGATGGACATCAGGTCAATGTTCCGATGATGCAGCAGACGATCAATGTGTTATATGGCGAAGATCAATTGATGCAAGCCATTGAACTGCCTTATGGACATCCTGAACAGGCAATCCCCGTGGCGATGTATGTGTTCCTACCTAAAGATCCGACAACTTTCTCCGAATGTGAAACCGCTCTTTCAGCAGACTATATTGAGCAGCTTGTGGGAACCTTACAACCTCAGAAAGCGACGATCGGCTTTCCGCGCTTTCAGATTCAGGGCGACTTTTCTTTACCTGAAACGCTGCAGGCCTTAGGGATGACTGATGCCTTTTCTCTTCCTCCTGCTGATTTTTCAGGCATAACCGGCAGTCAGGATCTCTACATTTCTGAGGTATTGCATAAAGTGATCCTTGAGGTCAATGAAGAAGGCTCTGAAGCGGCCGGGACGTCTGCGGTCATGATGTCGCGTGGACTTGCGCGTCCGATAGAGTTTCTGGCCGATCATCCGTTTTGGATCATGATTCGCGATACCATGACTGGCGGAATTCTCTTCTGGGGCCGCATCATGGATCCGCGTGCCTGACTACGAAGTTGAGCAGGTATACTTTTCTGACTTTAGTACTACTTTGTTAGATTTGAAAATATAGCTCTTTGCCCTGTCAGGCCAGGATCCGGTGAGTTTGAAATCTAACAAAGTAGTAGGAGACTATGCTGGTAAATGGAGGCAATCTTATGAAGATGGGTCTAAGAATGTTCACGTTACTTGTTGTATTCACAAGCCCTCTATGGGTGTTTGCGCAATCAGCATCAGAACCGGAATGTACGCAGCATGTCGGATACAATCTGAATACCGACTTGCCCGGATTTTTCTGCGATGATCCTTCAGGCGTTGTGTGTGTTCCCTTGACGCCAACTTTACAACGACCTCCGGAAAATGTTCAGGGAGATTTTTACGTCGAAGAATTTACTGACGCAAAACTCAAAGCGAAGTGGTTGGAGTGCGAACAGCATACCGAGTGCGCAGAACAGGTGCAGGCCGTCATCAAATACGGCGTGGGGGGAGTGCCTCACCAATTTCGGAGCACGGGGACGGTGTCTGAGTTTGGCAGAATAGATCCGCACGTCGCCCGGGTTAATCTTGTGGAAATCCGTCGTCCGGCTTTTTTCGGACAGCCTCCTTACAACGAAGATATCGCTCAAGTTGATCAGAACGCGTACATTGTAGAATTTACGGTTCCCAGGGATTCTTATGAACGCTTGCACTTACACAAACAAGATCCAATCAAATTGCGCGGATGGTTTTTTGAAGGCACAGGCCTTGAAAGTCCAACCGGCAGCCGAATCCACGCTTTAGCGATCATGATCGGAGGGCGGAGTATCGAAACTACCGCCATTCACCATCCGGATGATCCCTTATATGCGCTTGATGAAGCCAGCGGACAATACAAAAATATCCCGTATCCGAACCCGCAGGGACGAACCGAAAAATGGGGACTGCGCCAGTGGCGGCAATATTTGTACGCACTCAATCAGATCGGATTTGACGTGCTGACTGTTGATAAACGCGGGCATGGGATTTCAGGCGGGTTAAATGACATGGATGCGGCGGAACAAGCAGAGGATATTTTCCGGATGTTAGATCAATTAGAAACCGGAAACGGACTCTGCATTCTTACGCAAACCGGGGAAATTTTAAAGGAGGACCAGGCCGCGGGACGATTATTGCGCGGACAAACGGCCAAAAAAGTCCCTGTGTTGCTCGGTGGACCTTCACAAGGATCGATGGTGACGATTTGGGCTATGCAGAAAAATTTTGCAGAGTTCTGCGCCTATCATACTCCCACTGGAGAATGCACAGCCCCGTCGCAGTATGGCTACAATATTCGCGGCGCGCTGTTGCTGGCCGATTTTGCAGCGGGCGCCGGCTACACAGCGCCGATTTTTGGGTTTGTTGAAGGCTATTTGCGTAAGGTCGAAAATATCATGCTGTTTCCCAGTTCAGAAGTCCTGGCTTCGATTGGCACATGGCCGGCCGTGTTCTTTGGGAAAGGGTTATGGGATAACTATCAAAGTCTCGAGGGGAGTTTCGAGGCTTACCAACGCGCTGCTGGTTTAAAAGAGATCGTCGCCGTCCGCGGACCTCACTCTGAAAATGAATTTGGGCCCGAAAATGTCGCCTACATGATTGAACGTATGACCACCTTTGCCAAACAGGCTATTGTCGCCCCGAACGAGCCGATTGCAGGTCCGGCAACCCTGAAAGAATTGGTATGCAGCAGCCCGCCTTCCTGGGAACCCTCGTCAGCGCCTTCACAAGAATAATCTCACCACTGAGCAACATTTTTCAGACAGACAAAAGCCGGGTTTCTTGAAGAAACCCGGTTTCTTGAGGAAGTAATCCTTACGAAATATCCAGTCAAAAATTGGCCAACGTCTTTTTATACACGTGCTTCCAGGCCACTTTTACATCTGATCATTGACCCGTCGGCGGAATTCTTTGCCGGCTCGAAATAACGGGACTCTTTTAGCCGGAATATCAATCTCTTCGCCTGTGCGCGGGTTACGTCCGGTTCGATCATGGCGCGAACTGACCCTGAAGCTGCCGAACCCTCGTAAATCAACTCGCTCTCCCTCAGCCAAGGCGTCAATGATGCAGCGTAACACCATATTGACCACAACTTCACCTTTACGTTTGGGCATATCTACGGCGGCCGAAGCCCTTTCAACGATTTCTGCTTTCGTCATGAGTATTCCCTACCTTTTACAATGGTATAGCAGCAACAGTTATTGACCTCATGGTTATTATGAACATGTTACTACTATAAAACTGCATTATGAAAAATGCGCTCCATCCTGTCGCTTCCTGACAATATTCGTCAAGAAAGACTCATTCTCTAAAGGGTGGTTTAATAAATTTTTGAAATTTTTTTGATTTCCTGAGATTTTTCCTGAACTTTCATCCCTTGACGTTTTTTCAGAAATAGAACGAGAGAGATTTCTCAAAAGAACAGACCTATTTTCTTGCCTGGAAAAATAGATTGACATTTCTGAAAACCTCCGTCATGCAATTTTTTGTCTATTTACCTCTTCTCGTTTAACAACATGATCGAGTGAAGTTATGCAACGGATTCTTGAACACGTGAAACCGGAACGCCGCAACAAAGAAATTATTCATAATCCAATCTATCCTATTTTCTGGCAGCGTTCATTTCATTTTGAAACTATTGAACAAGTGATTTCATACATGGTGCCCCTGGTGGTTCCCGTTCTGAAACTCTCAGGCCTCTATCAACGCGGCCTGCAAAATGCCCTTGATATTCGCCAGACTACGCTTACCGTCAGCGATCCGAAACTACCGGATAGTTTTGATGGGTTCAAACTTCTGTTTCTTTCAGATTTACACATTGACGGCAATGATGCCTTAATTGAGCCTTTTTGCCAGATATTACAAAAAACTGCCGTTGATCTCTGCTTACTTGGCGGTGATTACCGTTTTCATATTCGCGGCGAATTTCGCAAAGTGTTAGATTGTTTTAAACAAATTATGCCGCATATCCACAGCAAGGAGGGAATTATCGGCATTTTAGGCAATCATGATTCCTGGGAAATGATTAAACCTTTAGAGCGTCTTGGCATTGTGATGCTGATTAATGAGGCGATGAAAATCAGGCGGGATAATGACTCTATTTGGGTGCTTGGCCTGGATGATCCCCATTATTACAAATGCGACGATTATCATAAAGCGAATCGGGGAATTCCTGAAGAGGCATTTCGTTTGCTCGTCTCCCATTCTACCGGCACACTTTTCAAGCTCGATTCCGAACCCGTGAATTTCTATCTTTGCGGACATACCCATGCAGGACAAATCAGACTGCCCTTATTGGGACCGGTCATTACCCATTCTAAATTGAAGGGGCCTTTTGTATATGGTTCCTGGCAATATAAGCATATTAAGGGCTATACGTCCGCCGGGGTCGGAACCTCAGCCGTGCCTGTGCGTTACAATACTCATTCGGAAATTGTGGTCATCACCCTGCAAAAAGGTGACGGTGATGAGCGTTAGCAGTTATGAGATACGCCTGTGATGCAAATCAGGCTGATGCACGTTCTCTGAGCGAAGTCGAAAGAGCTGTATACGAGCGCGTTTCGACTCCGTTCGACGAACGACCATCATGCACGAGGGAGCCGTTACCGATTTTTTGCTGTGTACTGAGATTGTTCTCATAAGATCTTCAAGATAACACTTGACAGAGATTTGCCGATAGTAGCGTATTTGACCGAACGATGAAACCATACATTATTCACAAGGAGACAGGGAAAAGGAAATTACGATTTCGTTCTCTCCAAAACGGCGATGGAACTCACAAATCGGGCTAAAGCCACTCTGCTGGCATATCAGCAAACAGAGATTACTGAATATCACATTTATACACATCTGGCACACAGCATCACCTCGACGGACAATCGCAGTATTTTAGAACGCATTGCGCAGCAAGAGCGTGAACATTATCAGGTGTTCAAATCCTATACCAAACAAGAGGTTCAACCCAATACGCGTAAAATCTGGTTTTATTATCTCATCAGTCGCATTTTTGGATTTACGTTCGGGATCAAATTGATGGAAAAGAGCGAGGAAAAGGCTCAGGCAAACTATGAAGAGTTCGTCGAAATGGTTCCGGAACTGAAAAAAATTATTCAGGAAGAAAATGAACATGAAACCGTGTTGATCGATTTGTTGGATGAAGAACGACTGCAATATACCGGGTCAATTGTGTTAGGCTTGAATGACGCTCTGGTCGAATTGACGGGGGCCTTAGCCGGCTTGACTCTCGCTTTACAGCATTCGAAATTAGTCGCCCTGACCGGCTCAATTACCGGGATTGCCGCCGCCTTTTCCATGGCTGCCTCGGAATATCTCTCCACCAAATCTGAAGATACCGCGAAAAATCCGATCAAAGCCTCGGTGTATACTGGTATTGCCTACATCATCACGGTATTGATCCTCATTTTTCCATATGTGTTCTTTGGCAATATTTACCTGTGCCTGGGGCTGACGCTGATTGCCGCGCTGCTGATTATCGCCGGATTTACCTATTATATCTCGATAGCAAAAGACGAGCCGTTTCGGCATCGGTTTTTGGAAATGGCCGGACTCAGCCTGAGCGTTGCGGCTCTGAGTTTCGGCATCGGTATTCTGATGCGAATCTTTTTCGGCATTGAGCTTTAAGGAACATGGCGAACCACAGGTTTGGCCGATTTACAGAGCGTGGAGTCGTCACAGTATCGGCGTTATCGCCACGCTGCTAAAGTGATGACTCCGCGCCACATTGACAGAGGAGAAAAGGATGCAGCCGGTGTATTTTACTCCGATAGAATCGTATCAAGAGACAGCAAATATTCGCGTTGCGGCGAAAAACTTGTTAAAAACCGTCATTGACACAGAACACATTACTTTGCAGCCGCACGTCCCCTTAAAAGTCCATTTTGGCGAGAAGGGGAATACTACCTTTATTGGCGCACAGAATTTTGAGGGCATCATTGAGTATCTTCACGAACAGCAGGTGCAAGTGAGTTTCATCGAGACCAATACACTATATCGCGGCGAGCGTACGACCAGAACCACCCATATCAACCTCGCCAAAGAACATGGTTTTACCCAAATTCCGATCATCATTGCCGACGGCGAACATGGTGAAGACTTTGAGAACGTGGAAATCAATCAAAAACATTTCCGTACCTGCAAAATTGGCAAAGAGATTGCGCATCAGAAGCAGATGATCGTCATCAGTCATTTCAAAGGGCATCTGCTGGCTGGATTCGGTGGGGCAATCAAACAGTTAGCTATGGGTTGCGCGGCACGCGGCGGGAAACTTGAGCAGCATGCCAACGCTATTCCGCTGATCAATCCCTTCTCCTGCAAGAAGTGCCGTTCCTGCGTCTCTCATTGCCCGGCCGACGCTATTCAGATCGGCTGGCTGCCTCGCATCAATAGGCAAAAGTGCATCGGCTGCGCTTCCTGTCTTGCAATCTGTCCCTTTGGCGCGATTAGCTTGAATCCGCTGCGGGCGTCATTCTCGACCACCTTTTATGAAAAGCTGGCTGAATATGCGTTAGCAGCCCATAAAGATAAAAGCAACATCTATCTTTCATTTGCTTTGAACATCACCCAAAATTGCGACTGTAACGGTCGTACAATGAAGCCAGTAGCAGGAGATCTGGGAATTCTGGCTTCTACCGATCCAGTCGCTATTGATCAAGCCTGCCTGGATCTGCTCGACCAGCGTAACGGCCAAAAAGTGTTCAGCCGCGGCCGACAGACCCTCAACTATGGAGAACAAATCGGTCTGGGCCACAGGATCTACCAACTCAAGCAATATAGCGATCTTACGTGAAAAGAAAAAATTAGAGCCATTGGGCCAGGGCTTCCTGCCATAAAAGAGTGCGCCCGTCTTGAACAATGACCACGTATTGTTGGCGCGCTTCCGGTTCCGCGCCTTCAGTCATCTCTTCACCTGCCGCGTGTCAGTTTTGACAGGCGGAGCACCCGGCAGGGCTGTTAAATTCTCGTGGGAAAAAACCATACCCCCCTTTTATTCCCCCCGCAAGCGGGGGGAATCGGATTGACCTCCCTCGCTTGCGGGGGACTGAGAGGGTAGAACCTAACAGCTCTGGGAGCACCCGGGGGTTCTCGAAAAACCCTGGGGACTGATGAAAAATCCTTCAATTTTGCCAACGGCATTCTGATCCCAGAAGATTTAGAGCGATCTTTCGACTTTTTTGAAATGTATAAAGAATTTGAAAATTTACAATTAATATATTATAATACATATAATGTCACATTTTTCTTGACAAGTATCACTATTATTCATACTGCTATTTTTATAACGGAAGTAATGACAAATGATTTTTCTGGACTTTGGCTGAAGCAACACGTATGTTTTCAGGCAATATTCAGACATCCTTGCTGATAAAAACCCTTGTGGTTACTTAACAGGCGACAAGAATCAAGACTTATGGAACTAATGGAGAAAGCGGAACTTCAGGTATCCAAAAAATACCAACAAATTGTGGCGACGGCTGAAGAACTCTTTTTGAAACATGGATTCAAACGTGTTTCGATAGAGGAAATTTGCCAGAAAGCCGGTGTGAGCCGCATGACCTTTTATCGCCACTTTACAAATAAAATGCATCTCATGCGGCATATCTGGGATTATTGGATTGAAGACGCCTACCAAAAACTCCATGAAGTCGAGAATATGCCGCTCCCTTTTCCGGAAAAATTGCGGATGATGCAGGATTATAAATTAGAGCTGACGGCCAAAATGAGCACTGACTTCATTGAAGACATCTTCCGGATGGATTTTTATCAGGCAAGCGCGCATGCCTGGAAACAGCGAGTGATGCAATTTTTGACAGACGCTCAGAAACGCGGAGATATTCGTCCAGAGGTTCGACCTGAATTCATCTTGGTGCTTCTCAATAAGCTCACTGAATTGGTGAATGATGAATCTGTCAAACATCTATACGCTGATTATGTCGAATTGACGCGCGAAATCTGGAATTTCTTTTATTATGGGCTTGTCAACAGAAACAAAGAATGAACGATGGAGAAAAAACGAGGATTACTTTGGACAATTCTTTTCGTATGCCTGTTCGCCAGAGGAAACGCCTGGACATTGCATCATAATCTCAACGGGCAGTTTTCAGGCTGGACGATCCAATCCAGACATGATAATGAATGGCATAATCAAACCGGGGTGCGTTATCTGCCGGAATTAACGCTGGAACAATCACTGGCCGATCTTGCCCTGGTTGATCTTGAAACATCATTAAACGGATTTGTGGTCTATGACACGGAAAATTCCACCGGGGATGGAAAGCTCAAATTGTACCGTTTGAAATTACGGTATGCAACGGCTCAGACCGAAACCCGACTGGGGTTACAACGCCTCAATTTTGGTCCGGCGCAGCTTTTGCGATCTTTGAAATGGTTTGATCAACTCGATCCCCGCGACCCATTGCAGCTCACAGATGGCGTGTATGCCTTGCGCTTTACCTACAGCGCGTTCAATAATGCCAGTCTCTGGCTCTGGAGTTTATATGGCAATAATGAACGCAAAGGTTACGAACACTTTCCGTCAGTGGAGGAGACGCCGGAATTCGGAGGACGAGTGCAATATCCGGTTTTCAATGGAGAATTGGCAGCGACCGTCCACACGCGCGAAGTGCATGCCGCAATGCCGGGTTGTTCGAATTTCAGGGAGCACCGTGTTGCGCTGGATGGACGCTGGGAGATCACGGTTGGCCTGTGGTTTGAAACGATGCTGCAACATCAGGAAGCCTCGTGGCTGCCGTACGAATGGATGAAGATGACGACGCTTGGCGCAGATTACACCTTTGGCGTGGGCAATGGACTGCACGCCATTCTGGAACATTTCGCCACAGTTGCCTCAAACAACGCCTTGGGATGGGATGAAGATGTACATATTTCAGCGTTTTCACTGAGCTATCCCTATGGCTTGTTCGATAGTTTCAGCACAATTGGCTATTATTCCTGGGAACAAGAGCAGTATTGGCAATACCTGAGTTGGCAGCGCACATATAACACCTGGAGCATGAATGTCAGTCTTTTTTCATACCCCGAATCCCAGGCAGAAACACTGAATGTCCAACAAACGGCTCTGGGGGGCGGATATGGCGCCCAGGTGATGTTCACCTTTTATCATTGAGGAAAAAACCGAGTTTTTGAAAAAACTCGATTTTTAGAGGTCAAATACATGCAAAATCATACGCTTATCAGCACCCAGCATCTTGTGAAACAATATCCGATTGGCGGACGGCAATTTACTGCCTTGAAAGATATTAACGTGGCTTTTCAAAAAGGAGAATTTACCGGCCTGGTCGGTCCAAGCGGCTCAGGCAAGACCACGCTGTTGAATATTATTGGTGCCCTGGATAATCCGACAGAAGGAAAAATGATCGTGCTCGGACAGGACACCCACGCCTTAACGCATAAACAGGCTGCCCGTCTACGCAGCCAGTATTTAGGATTCATCTTTCAAACTTATAACTTATTACCGGTCTATACTGTGTTCGAAAATGTCGAGCTTCCCTTGCTATTATTGGGAATGAGCGCGATAGATCGCAAAAACGCAGTAATGCAGGCCCTGGAATGGGTCGGCTTGTTAGATAAAGTCAAATCCCGTCCGGCGCAATTATCCGGAGGAGAACGACAGCGAGTCTCGATTGCCCGCGCCATGGTGAAAAAACCTGAGGTTGTGCTGGCAGATGAACCAACAGCGAATCTGGATGCGGATAATTCGCATCATATCCTGCAGACCATGGTGCAGCTTAACCAGGAATTGCAGACAACGTTTCTGTTTGCGACTCATGATGAGAAAGTGATCCGCTATCTGCGTCGAAAAATTACTCTGCGAGACGGCAAAGTCGCAGCAGATGAGTGTTTGAATGTTTGAATACTCAAACACTGAAACACTTTCTAACCATGCTTATTCCAAAATTAGCATTTCGTAATATAATGGGGGCCGGACTGCGTACCTGGCTGAATGTGGTCGTACTTTCGATTGCTTTTGTGGCGATTATCTGGATTCAAGGGATGATCGAAGGGATGAATAATCAGGCCATGACCGCGCTGATTGATTCCGAATACGGCGGCGGGCAATTCTGGCATCGCGCGTATGATCCCTATGATCCGTTCACGCTTGATGAGGCGCATGCCCTGCTTTCACCGGCTTTAGAAGAATTCGTACACACAGGTCAGGCTACCCCGATTTTAGCAACATCAGGCGCAATTTTCCCGCAGGGTCGGATTCAATCAGCGCAATTACGCGGCATTGATCCGGATCAGCGGATTCTCAATATTCCGACCGATGTCTTAAAAACCGACAATCCTGATATTATTCCCGCGCTTATCGGCGGCCGTATGGCAGAACAAACCCGGCTCCAGATAGGCGATGACGTAACGGTACGTTGGCGCGATGTTCACGGAACCTTTGACGCGGCTGATATTCGGATCGTCCAGATTATGAGTACGACTGTTCCATCCATTGATAGCGGGCAAATCTGGCTTCCGCTGGAACATTTGCGTAATATGTTGGCCGCGCCTGATGAAGCTACACTGGTGGTGCTGGCAAAGCAGCATGAAATTGCCCCGGCGGAGAATGGAACCTGGGTGTATCGCGATTTGAATTATTTACTGAACAATATCATTCAACTTATTAAAAGTAAAAGCATTGGCAGCCTGATAATGTATGTCCTGCTGATGGGAATGGCGCTGCTGGCAATTTTCGATACCCAGGTGCTCGCCGTGTTTCGACGTCGCAGGGAAATGGGCACACTTATGGCCCTGGGTATGCCGCGCAGCCAGATTATCGGCTTGTTCACTCTGGAAGGCGCCTTACATGGCGCGCTGGCTTTAGCTGTCGGAGCCATGTATGGGATTCCGCTCTTAATCTATTCAGCAGCGAATGGAATGGCGATGCCGGCCGAAATGATGGATAGTACGGGCTTTGCGATTGCCGATACGCTCTATCCCAGTTATGGGATGAAACTTGTGCTCGGAACGACTATTATTGTCTTAATCACGGTGACTATTGTGAGTTTTCTGCCAACTCGCAAAATCGCCAGACTCAAACCCACAGACGCCTTACGAGGCAACGTTGTATAAAGGACTCAAAGGACTAATGAAACTCAAGTCGGGAGAAGATGAACTAAATTTTCAAGGGGCTAAAATAGCTAACGTTTGAGGATAACTCTTTAATTTTAGTCCCGTTAGTCCTTTGAGTCCCTTTTATAAGAATGACCTGGTTTTTATTAAAAGGCTTATTACGCGATCGCCATCGTAGTTTGTTCCCTATCATCATTGTCACTGCTGGTGTGATGATCACGGTTTTAATTCATTGCTGGTTACATGGCGTGGTCGGCGATCTCACGGCCACGAATGCCACGCTGGATACCGGCCATGTGAAAATTATGACACGAGCTTACGCTGAAATCGCCAGTCAATTCCCGAACGATCTGGCGATTTTTGGAGTGGAACATCTGCTGGCAGAGCTCCACCAGGAATACCCTGATTTGGATTGGACGCCGCGGATTAAATTTGGGGGCTTGCTGGATATTCCTGACGAATCTGGGGAAACACGCGCCCAGGGACCGGTATTTGGCATGGGCATTGATTTGTTTTCGTCGAAAACGCAGGAAATTCAACGGCTTAATCTGAACAATGCTCTCGTTCAGGGACGTTTGCCTCAGCATGCCGGAGAAATTGTGATCAGTGAGCAATTTGCGCAGCAACTAGGGGTTACGCTTGGAGAAACCGCCACGCTCATCAGCGCCACCTCGACCGGCAGCATGGCGATTGAAAATTTCATGGTGATTGGCACCCTGCGTTTTGGCGTTGAAGCCATGGATCGCGGCGCAATGTTTGCCGATATTTCCGACATACAGTATGCACTTGATATGACCGATGGCGCAGGGGAAATTCTGGGATATTTCCCAAATCTCTTATACCAGAGACAGGAAGCTGCGAAGATAGCCTCAATTTTTAACGCCAGGTATCAGAATCTTGACGATCAATTTGCGTATAAGATGCTCACATTACGCGATCAAAATGGTCTGGGAGCCTATCTCGATATGGTGAATACCTGGATTTTCCTCTATCTTCTGGGGTTTATCGTCGTGATGTCAATCGTGTTGTGGAATACCGGCTTAATGTCGGGTATTCGCCGTTACGGTGAAATGGGGATTCGTCTGGCAATAGGGGAACACAAGGCACATGTCTATCGAACGCTGGTGTATGAAGCCATACTTATCGGGGTGCTCGGTTCGATCCCAGGAACGCTTCTCGGGTTGGGGTTTGCTTATTATTTACAGGAACAAGGCATTGATGTGTCCGGCATGATGGAAGGGGGGAAAATGCTCATGTCAACGGTGCTGCGAGCGCAAATTACCCCAGCGGCCTTCTATATCGGTCTTGTGCCCGGGCTGGCTGCCACCACACTGGGCGCGATGATGTCCGGCGCCGGCATCTTCAAACGTCAGACCGCGCAATTGTTTAAAGAATTGGAAAGTTGATAACAAAAGAAAATTGGAAAAACTCGGTTTTTGATGACCTTACTGCATCCTCAAAGGAGTAAAAAAACATGAAAAATTTGATATTCTGCTTGACATTCTTTTTTTGCGCCGGTTCAGTTGCTGCCCAAACATTGACCGGCCAGGAGATGTTGCAAAAAATTGATGTGAACATGGCGGTGGAGCAGGCTGTCAGTATGAGTACGATGATTGTCCATGGTCGCACCGGCAGCCGCACAATCACCTCGCAAAGTTGGATGAAAGGGCGAGATCGGGCGTTTGTCGAATATCTCTCGCCTGCCCGGGAAAAAGGCAAAAAAATGCTGAAATTAGAGGATAAAATCTGGACCTATACTCCAGAGCCGACCGACCGCATTATCACGATTTCCGGCCATCTCCTGCGACAATCGGTCATGGGATCTGATTTATCTTATGAAGATGCGACCGAAAATGATTATCTGGCCGAGATGTATGACGCGGAAGTCGTTGCTGAAGATGAGATTAATGGACAACATTGTTACGTCTTACAGCTTACTGCGAAAGAGCAGGATATTTCTTACTATTCCCGCAAACTCTGGGTTGATTCCGACCACTGGCTGCCGCTCAAAGAGGAGCGTTATGCCAAAAGCGGAAAATTGTTGAAAACAGCGGAAATCCTGGAGTTTTTCCAGGTCGCTGATCGCTGGTATCCGAAAAAAATGATCTTCAAAGATGCGCTTTCCAGCGGAAAAGGCACGGAATATCTTATTGATTCGATTGACTTTGACGTCGAAGTCCCGGAGCATCTGCTCACAAAAGCTGCTCTACGAAAATAAGAATCGTAGAAGAAACCCGGTTTCTCAATTTATCACGATGAAGCATCTTTCTGAACAAAATGATCATATAATGCGCCTCTCGCATTTTACGATGGAATATGCCCCGGATGCTATATTTTGGGTTGATTCGGAAGCGCGTATCCATCGAGTAAATGAGATGGCCTGCCGTCTGCTTGGCTATTCGGCCGATGAGTTTCTTCACAAAAAAGTGTATGAGCTTCATCCTGATGAGAATGCGGAAATCTGGAAGAAACGCTGGAATACCCTGAAAGACCACAAGGTGATCACGTTTGAAAAGTTACAGCCAACCAAAGACGGGCAGTGGATCCCGGTTGAAGTGACCCAGAATTTTATCGAATTTGAAGGGCAGGAATATAGCTGCAACTTTGTGCGTGATGTCACCGCACGCAAACGCGCGGAGAATGAATTACAAGAGAGTCAGCGTACTCTGCAAACCTTGATTCATAACCTTCCCGGAGCAGTTTACCGTTGTAAACATGATCAGCACTTGACCGTTGAATTTATTACGGCCTGGAGCCAGCGTATCACCGGCTATATTCCTGAAGACCTGATCTTCAATAAAAAAATATCAAGAATGGCATTGATTCATCCAGATGATCAAAAAAGAGTACTCACTGCATATCAAGAGGCCCTCAAGGAGAGAAGACCAGGACGATTAAATTATCGAATTCTCACGTTGAACGGCGACATCAAATGGATTTCAGACCGTTTTCGAGGAGTCTATTCTGAAACGAATGAGGTGGTCGCTGTTGAAGGATTTTTTAATGATATTACCCAGCAGATAGAAGCGGAAAAAGAATTAACGCAGGCCCTGCTGGAAGTCGAATATTTAAAAAACCGACTTGAAGAAGAAAATATTTATCTGCGTCAGGAAATTAAGCTAACCTACAATTTTGAAAACATCCACTCTCAAAGTGAAAAATATAAACAGGTGCTGGCGCAGGTTGAGCAGGTTGCCGCGACCGATGCGACCGTCTTGATTTTAGGAGAGACCGGGACAGGCAAGGAGCTAGTGGCTCATGCAGTGCATAACCTCAGCATGCGTCGTGAGCGTCCCCTGGTAAAGGTCAATTGCGCGGTTTTACCGGCCAATTTAATTGAAAGTGAGTTATTTGGACACGAAAAAGGCGCGTTTACCGGAGCAATCGCCCGTAAAGTCGGACGTTTCGAGTTAGCAGATGACAGTTCGATCTTTTTGGATGAAATTGGAGAGTTGCCTTTAGATTTACAGGCAAAACTCCTGCGGGTCTTACAAGAAGGGGAATTCGATCGCCTGGGAAATCCCCATACGCTGAAGGTGAACGTACGCGTGATTGCGGCGACCAATCGGGATCTGGAAAAAGCCGTGCAGAATGGCACTTTTCGAGAAGATTTGTATTACCGCTTAAATGTGTTTCCCATTCATATTCCACCACTCCGCGACCGTCCGGAGGATATTCCACTTCTTGTGAAATATTTTACGCAAAAATTCAGCAAAAAAACCGGAAAACAGATTGAACGGGTCCCTCGCAAGGTTATGACGATTTTACAGGAATATCCCTGGCCCGGCAATATCCGCGAATTAGAAAACATCATTGAACGTGCGGTGATTCTCAGTCCGGGCACACGCCTGGAATTAGGAGATTGGTTTTCCGCAAAAGAGCCGCAATCAAAGTCAATCAAGCTTGCTACTTTAGAAGAAGCTGAACGGACGCATATTCTGAAAGCTCTGAAAAAAACGCATTGGCGCGTAAGCGGCGAAAAAGGCGCGGCGAAAATTTTGGATATCAACTCGCAGACTCTCGTATCCAGGATGAAAAAGCTTGGGATTGAACGTCCGGCCTGATTTATGATATATCATAAATCAATGTGAACTTCCGTTTGGCACCACCTCAACAAGGCTAAAAGTTTGCCAAAGGGAGAAAGGCATGGGATAATATCATAGATTTATGTTATTTCATAAATTTTTGATATTTCATAAAATTATACCTGTGCTTTTCTGCATAAATTACCAGGCAAATTCTCTGTCATTTCAGTGTTTTCAGCCAATTTTGCAAACGAGTTCCATTCTTGGCATCAAACTTGAATACTAAGAAGAGTGAATGCGTGATAGTGGGAACATCCCCCTCCCTCTTCTTTCCTTTCTTCGACAAAGGGAAGAAGAGTTTATGATAAACCGCTCATTCCCTTTTTTCATAAAAGGGAATGAGGCGGGATTAACGCATTTCACTACAACATACATGTTTGTCATGAACACTGCTCTGGGGTTTCAGTAAGAGGGCAGAAAATATGCCTGCTCTTCTCACTGAAAAAATGAAGAACCGGAGTAGTTTTTATATAGATTCTCAGGAGGAAACAGTTATGTCCATATTGGTTATTGGTGGTTTAGTGGTTGCTGGTCTGGCATATCTTGCGAAGCATGATCAGCAGCATAACGCTGAATATTTCGATCACGCTAAAAAAATCGAGCGTGAAATTCAAGCCGCACGTGATAAAGCAATGCTTCAACACTTTTAACGGAAAAATATTGATACCAGCCGGGTTTTTTGAGAAGTCCGGTTTTGAAAACGCACAACACGATACATAAATTCCTCATACCTCTCGTATAATGGATCACCCCCCCCCATTATCGAGTTTACCGCCGGGCATAAGCCCGGCGGAATACTTTTCCCCCCTTGTTGTTTGACATAAAATTTCATTTTGGAATCCACAGATATTATTTGACAAAACTCTCACGATGCTGCCTTGTAGTCAGGCACGTAGTTTTGGGAGTGCCGTTCTTGACAGAGGGTCATCATCGCTGTCATGCCTGAAAATATGGCGCACCGAAGACCACTCCATAATTCCAGAAATAACTATACACGAGAAACCAGGCTTTTTCGCCGTGCCTCATATATAGTTATTTCCGAAACCCTGTACCACGTGCCTGACGACAAACAAGTTGAAATGATGGTTGATGGCTGGCAGGAGTTCCGACCTTCAATTTGCCTTCTCAGCTTTTCCGGAAGAGTATGGATAATACAACACGACAGCAAGCAATTATACACCATATCAGACGTATTGAGACGGGTCTTCGCAAGCTCAACGCCAGGCGTGAACGCTTTGCCAAATATCGAACGCTCATCTTTTTCCTGGGCGTCGCGCTGACCTATTGGTTCGGCTGGACGCCGTTGCTCATAGCTGTCGGGCTCATGAGCATTGAAGCCGGGTATTATCATGCTATTGGCAAAATTATCCGGCGGCATCAACTCTGGCTCGATCTGAAAATGACGCAGCTAGCGCGTATGACGCTGGATTGGGAGCATATTCCAGAACCGCCGCACAGAGACAGAGATGAGACGCACGCTTTTGAGATCGATCTGGATATTACCGGACGGAAATCGCTCCGACATCTGCTTGACACGACCATTTCGCACGGCGGAAGTCAGCGCCTGAGTGAATGGCTGCTGCATACGCGCCCTGATCTTGAGACCATCATCGCGCGCCAGCAGATTGCGCGCGAACTTGTCTCCATGAGTCGTTTTCGAGATAAACTCCTGCTGAATTTCCGTCTGGCATCGCAAGAACAATTGCAGAGCGATAAGCTTCTGCACTGGCTCCAAGTGCATCCATCAGCCGCCCATTTCCGGTGGGCGTTCCCGCTTTCGGCTGCACTGGCCGTGCTCAATATCATCTTGTTGATCGGACATTTCCTTGGCTGGATTCCCGGATTTTGGGTGTTTTCCCTGGCAATCTACCTGGTGATCTATTTCATGAGTACGCCTGCCTTGAAAAAGAATTTCGATACGTTAATGCTGCTTTATGATGAGCTCGATAAGTTTAAAAGGATTTTGCTGTATCTCGAAACCTATCCGTATGGCAAGAACGTGCATCTGAAGCGAGTGTGCGAACCCTTTTATCGTTCTGAACAATTGCCTTCCAGACTCCTCAAAAAAATCACCTGGCTGACAACCGCGATAGGACTGCGGATGAACCCGCTGGTCGGATTGTTTTTAAACCTTATCGTGCCCTGGGATCTCTATTTTTCTCGACGCATTGCGCAATGTCAACAACAGTGCGCCTTGCAATTTCCGGAATGGGTCAATCGGTGGTCTGAACTCGAGGCGTTAATCTCACTTGCTAATTTTGCCTATTTACACCCTGACTACGTCTTTCCTGAATTTATGCCGGAAATTGTTTCCGGGGCTACTCAACCTTTTCTGCAGGCTACTGCCCTCGGGCATCCACTGCTGCCTGGTTCTCAGAAAATCTGTAATGATTTTTCTCTGGACTCATCTTCCGGAAAAGTTGTATTGTTGACCGGTTCAAACATGTCTGGAAAAAGTACCTTTCTCAAAACAATCGGTATTAATCTGTGCTTAGCTTATGCAGGCGGTCCGGTCAATGCGACTGCATTTCGAACGAGATTGCTTCGGTTAGTCACCTGCATTCAGATTCATGATTCAATCACAGAGGGGTTTTCATTCTTTTACGCTGAAGTCAAACGTTTGAAAGTTATTTTAGATGCACTTCATCTTGAAGATTTACTGCCGGTCTTGTTTTTGATTGACGAAATTTTCAAAGGCACCAATAGTCGTGAACGCCTGATAGGCGGCAGAGCATATATTGAACACATTGCCCGGCAGCCTGGCTCAGGGGTGATTGCCACTCACGATTTGGAGCTCGGTCAATTAGACCAGCAGATTCCCGGCTTGCGCAATATGCATTTTCGTGATGCCGTTGTTGAGGGCAAAATGGTTTTCGACTATTTCCTCAGGCCAGGGGTGTGTCCGACAACCAATGCTTTGAAAATTATGCATCAGGAAGGATTACCGATTGATATATAAACACATGAGTTCAACGTGTTCTATCAAGCAACACAATCAACCATGCCCAACAATGAAATCGGTAATTCTGGATTCATGCCAGTACTCTCGCTGAGCATTTCTCGCGACAAATCCGACATGTCCTCCCAAAGATGGTATTTCAAAGAAAAAATTCGGATTCTTTTGCGCTTCCTCAACAGGATGACAGGCTTCAGGCAGAAAAGGATCGTCCAGGGCGTTTATTAACAATGTCGGCACCCGTATTCCTGTCAGCAAAGGCTTGGCACTGCATTTCGTCCAATAGTCCTCAGCGCTGGTAAAACCGTGCAGAGGGGCTGTATAACGATCATCATAATCTTTAAAATTTTTGATTTCCCAGAAGCGTTCATCGGAAATCTGCCCTGGAAATTGCCGCATTTTCACTCGAATTTTTCGATGAAAATGACGCAGAAAATTTTTCATATAGACCCAATTCGAAGATTCCGCAAGTTTCCAGGATGATGACCGGAGATCGCAGGGGGCTGACACTGCGGCCGCGTGAGTCAGTTCTGCCGGTGTCGAAGTACCACGTTCGCCCACATATTTTAACGTGATGTTGCCTCCCAGGCTAAAGCCAACAATTGCCAACTGCTTGTAGTGCTTGCGGTTCAGAATATGGGCGACCACAAGCTCCAAATCTGAGGTATCACCACTATGATAAAAACGCAAGGTTCGATTAGGTTCGCCGCTGCATCCGCGTAAGTTATAGGCCACGCCATCCCATCCGCGACGCTGAAATGCCTTAATGATGCCAGGAATGTAACGTGAACGCGAACTACCTTCCAGGCCGTGAATCGCGAGTACCAATCTCTTCGCTCCAATCCGAGACCAGTCGAGATCAATAAAATCACCGTCAGGCGTGTCAATACGTTCGCGCATAAATGTCACGTCCTTCACTTTCCGGAACAGCGAAGGATAGATCGTATGAAGGTGACGATTCCGAAATATCCGAAGAGGTTTGTATGATGAAAACTGAATGAACGGCATAGTTATCATATCCTTTCTCAAATACATATATCTTTATATTGTGACTATCCTGGCCCACATACCGTCAAACAACCTTGTTCGTCGAAAACAGCTTTGTTTTCGAAGAACAAGGCGATTCGCCGGCATACCTGTCCAGGAAGTGAAATTCAGAGTGCATGCAAGTCCACGGAACTGCCTCCTGTCTCTGTTGTCAAGTGGAAGTTTTCTAAATCAGCACGGATTTTTGTTTGACAAATTCATTGTCATGAATTACGCATCTACATGCGTGTATCGTCCATGCAGCCAGGGTGATGCGTCTTTTCGCAGAGAAAACCAGGGATGCACAATACTCGAATTTTCAATGGAGCAGCAGGAAAACCATGGAATTTCTAAAAAAATTATTTTTACGCAAAAACAACGGGTTGAAAGATGAAACGTCGGAAGCAGTGTTTATTTATTCGCAATGCGAGAAATGCCAGGAAAAATTTCGGAATCGCATTGACAAGCACTTTGATCTACTGATGAATTACGAAGAAACCGGTCCGGCGTATCACGCTCATAAAGAACTGGTGGGATCGCGGTGTCGAAATACTGTGACAATCGATTTAGAGTTTGATCAGCAAAAACGACTCATTGGCAAATCCATCCAGCACGGCCAGTTCATCACTCGCGAAGAATATGAAGGGCAACCCTCTGGCGATACGTTACAGTAGGAAGATAACCTATTCTTCTTCAGGATATAGCGTCGAATTATCCTGACGCAAAAGTTCTCGGAAGACCGCATCTTGATATAGCGGAAAGAAGTAGAGTTGGGTGGGCATATTTAACCGATATTTGTTGTTAAAGGAAGACAGGGTAAACATTTTTTCAATCGGTTTTTCTTCAACTTCATCAAAAAAAAGCACCACAGATTCTAAGGTATGTTCGGTTTTCACTAATTTCCCGCGCAGAAAAAACAATTGAAATGCCCATCTGACGTCGGTCGGAGTATCATTACTCAACACGACAAGCACCCCGGTTTGTTGGCGTTGCTGAATATTCATCATAGTGCGGGCAACATCGCCCATGGAATAAATCGTACCGGTAGATTCTGCGGCCATAATATCTTTTTGGCAGCGCCGCATTTCAAGAAAAAACCGGACTTCGGAAATAGTGACTTGTAATCCGCGAAATTTCGAAATAAATTCATGCCGGGTGTAATGATGACCGTGCTTAATGACCAAACTTGGCTGGGCAGGAACTGAGGATGACAGTGTAATGATAAAAAATTCCTGTGGCTCAAGCTGATCCTGCGCCTGATCGAAGATCTGATCAAGAAAGTGCGAAAAAGCGGTATGGTTTGGGTCATCAAGGCCAAAATCATATGCGCCAGTGATAATAATGTCGGGAAGCATGCCAATAGAAAGCAATTGTTTAAGCAGAGAATATTCAGGAATCACAAGCACACGATCGCGTTTCCGCGTATAGTCACCGATGAATTTGGCGACAAATTGATTCCGGGTTGCGAGCCAGACATTTAAGGCGGTAAGATCTTGTTTGATCTGTTCTGTTTCTTGTTCAAGACGCAAGTGGGCTAATAAATCGGCATATTGGCGTGCAAAGCGAGAAGTGATGGCATGGCGTGCTTGAAAGAGAGGCATACGCTGCTCTTCGCATCGAATTTGTTCGAGCAGTGACAACAGGGCATGTTCGCGAGACCTGGAATCTCGGAGTTCTTTTTCGCGTTCGATCAGTTTTTGATTGAATTCCTCAACCTCCGCCCGAAGCTCGGCATTATCCTGCTTGAGTCTGCTGTAATAGGCGACAAGAGTGTTATATTTGCGGACAAGCTGCTTAATTGACAGGCGTTGTTCTGTATTTTGCACGTGCTTTCCCTGATGATGAGGAGGAAATTGCGAATCATATTCTGCCATAAGACTCTTCCAGAGGTCGCCCGATAGTTCGCTCGAGCAATTGAAGACAGATCTGCGCCGCCTGTTCGGCCGCGGTTTTTTGTCCAAATTCCAGATCATTAGTCCAGATCTGAGGCACTGTTTCAGGGTGGTTTCCAATGTTTTGCAGGGCCTTTGCTAATATTTCTCCGGAAAGTCTGGACTCCGCAATAATTCTTGCCAGGCCAGTGTCTTGAATTCCTAGGGCGTTATAGGTCTGCTGCTTGTGGGCCGCCATGGCCGGAATAATGATCGCCGGTCTGCGGCTGGCTTGCAATTCGGCAATAGTAGAAGCGCCACCCTGGCAGATGACCAGATGAGCTTTAGCATACATTTTTGGCATATCATCAATATATTCAACAACTTCCGCGCGAAACCCTTCACGCTCATATCCCTGTTTGACAAACGGATAATCTCCAGAGCCGGTTTGGTGGACAAAAACGAATTGATTTCGAACCGGAAGAAGATAGGGTAAGGCGTCAATAGCAGCCTGATTGATCGCATGATTTCCTCGGGTGCCTGAAATAATCAATATATTCTGCTTTTCGCCTTTATCCGGAGGGGAAATTTTACCAATCAGGTAAAATTCTTTGCGAACAGGCGTCCCCGTGTAAATGGTGTTTGTTCGCGAAAATGCTGAAGCCGTTTCCTGGAATCCAAGAATAATGCAATCTACTGCTTTACTCAGAAGCTGAGTGGCAAGGCCAGGTTGATAATTGGCTTCCAGGATGAGCGTCGGAATGTGTAATAAATATGCGGCATAGAGTGTCGAGGCCGTTAGCCTTGTGCTGACTCCAAACACAAGGCGCGGATGAAATTTTTTAAAGAGTTGACGGGCATGATAGACTCCTCCAGGAAGATGAGAAAGAAAATTGAGAATACCGAATTTTTGTTGAAATTTTCTTTGTGGAAGAGGATGCAACGGAAGATCTTCCTGGTGAATAACACGCGATCCCACCCCTTGCTGAGGGCCTAAAAACAAAAGCGAAAGAGAAGGATCCTGTCGCTTCAATTCTTGTGCTACCGCAATCCCGGGGTACACTGAACTTCCCGTTTCATCAACAATAACCAGAACATCATAGGTCCCAGGTGCATGTAATACTTGACTTTTTTTCATAAGTATAAAATTTACTTCATGAAGAACATACCTTGGCTTAACAACTGTTCGTTGAATAAGACGAAACAAAAGAATTAATTCCGCCTGGGTGGATGAGGATATATTTTTTTCTGTCAGAAAAGTCAACTATATTTTCAATTCTTTTGATAGAAGGCAGAAAAAAACGAATGCAACGAAAAAGAATGATTTGAGCGTTTCCCAGAAATTTTTTACAGAATAGCATGCTTCTGAGGATACAGATCTTTTTTAGACAATTTTCTTTTTGACACGTCCACAGATATTGTGCATAATGTTTACAAGAACAACACAAAAATTGAACTTTTTTATCTGGTTGTGAGAACATGATTATGAGATTGAAGACCAAAATCATCACTTACGTTTCTATCGTCCTGGTATGTCTTGTCTTGGCGATTGCCTTTATCGTGTTTTTAGTCATTCAGCCCAACCGCCTGGAGAAGCTCATGCGATCCACGATGTTGAAAGTAGCCGGAAGTGTTGTGTATGAAGTAGGGCTTCAGTTGGAAAACAATGATAGCGCGCGATTTAGCAAATTATCCAGGCGATTGATTCGCTTAGAAGATGTGTATGGCCTTTCTGTGTACGACCTCAAAGGCCGGCTCCATTTTTCTTCGCAATATATGACCATTCTGGACCCTAAATTAAGTCCGGAAACATATCAGCATGTTTTTCAGGATCAACAAGATATGTTTGTTGAAGAAGTGATTGATCAGCAAAATATGCTGAGTCTCTTCTATCCGATTGTGGAAAATGACAGGCTTCTCGGCGCGCTGAAATTGACCTTCACCTTTGAGAGTTTACAGGCATATCGGCGCGAGTCAATCACCATATCATTATTGGCCTGTATTATCGGGCTGATTATTCTGGTGGTGATGGTGTATTATCTCCTGTCGAATGTGTTCAGCCGGATTCGCGCGGTTATTACAAAGATGGACACCATTATTCGTGAACAAGACCTGACCCAGCGCGTGCATGTAGAGAGCCAGGATGAAATCGGAGAACTTGGCTCGGTATTTAATCGCATGGTTGAAGGGTTGTTACACTTGACAAAAGAAATTCAGGGAGCCGGCTTGCGCGTTACAACTTCAACAGAAAAAATTGTTGAGACTGCGCGTTATCAGCTTGAAAAAGCAGAGGAATTCATGGCCTCGGTCGAAGAGGCGCGACTTGGTGTCGAGGATGTCAAGAAGCTGTCTGAACGGATATCAACAAAGACCGAAGCTGTGTTGAACAATGCGGAATATACCTTAAAAAAGACGATTCGCGGAGTCGAAGTGGTTGAGGAGCTTGTGACGGAAATGAATGAAGTGGATACCGTGAATAAAGAAAGCGTCCAGCAAATCAGCGATCTCATTCAAAAGGCACAGCAAATCACCGAAATTGTCACGATTATTGAAGATATTACCGCCAACACCAAGCTGATCGCGTTTAATGCGACGATTGAGGCGGCGCGAGCTGGCGATGCTGGCAAAGGGTTTTCTGTAGTGGCAAATGAAATTCGGAGTTTAGCTGATAGTGTAGGCGTCGCCACCAATAGTATTCGCAAAATCATTCGCGATATCCAGGAAGCTACAGGCCTCTCCGCAGAAATCGAGGCAAAAGAACAGCAGAAAGTTGAACATGGATTGCAGAGTGTACACCGGACCAAAGAACACCTGGACATGGTGCTTCGCATGTTGGATGACACGGTCAAGCACGCCAGAGAGATTTCACAGGCGACTGAAGAGCAAAAAGCATCCAATGATCATCTTTTTCAAAAAATGCAAGAATTTTTCTACATTGCGCAATCTACCAAAGTTAGCAGCGCCAATACCAGTGAATCGGCCAGGGCGCTCGATCACCTGGCTGAGGAAATGCAAGCAACCGTCGAACGATTTAAATTGGAGTAAGTTCCATGAAGCATCTGCGATATCAGTTCCGCAATCCTCAGGGATTCACCTTGATCGAAGTGTTAATCTCTGTCACCATTTTGGCAGCCACAATCATGAGTGTTTTCACCATTTACAGCCAATGCTTCGTAGAAATCCGACGGGCGAAGAATCGCACTCTGGCAACCAATTTGACGCAGATGATGATGGAAATGATTATCGCCAGTCCTTATGCCCCTTCAGCCTATCACGGTTTGAATACAAACGAGACGAGTTCTCCCGACAATCCGGCCAGGGGGGAGCTGGAGTCCTGGAAAACTGCGCTGCATACTTTCCCGACACCAGCACTTGGCAATATTGCTGTCACAACGGAAACCTATACGTATCTGGTCGAAGTTCAGATAACCTATCAGGATTACGGCCGAACGAATACTCAGACACTCTCTCTTCATCTAGTGAAACATTTCTGACCCATGCGACACAGACCATTTTCCGGAGTACATCCCAGAGAGGTAAAGCCATGTTAGAAATTACGGACCAAATGACAAGAAGCGCCGGATTGCCGCCTGGCACTCCTATCTTTGTCGGAACTCAGAAAACGGAACACGTCAGAATACACGTGATTGATTATGATTCGGATCATCTCCTCATAGAAGAAATCCAGAATGTGGAAGAATGTTTTCCTTATAAAGATCGCCCGTCAGTCACCTGGATTAATGTGGATGGCATACACGACACGACGATTGTAGAGCGGTTAGGCAAACATTTTGGACTTCATGCTCTGATGATCGAGGATATTCTCAATACCCAGCAACGCTTGAAGATTGATGTGTTTGATGAGTATATCTTGATCATCTTGAAAATGATCATGTATAATGTACACACCCGAACGATCATTATTGAACAGGTGAGTATGGTCTTAGGGCAGCATTTCGTGCTTACGTTTCAGGAACAGAAAGGCGATGTGTTTGACCCAATCAGAACGCGCCTGCAAAATGATCGCATCCGGCTGCGACGAACGGGCGCAGATTACCTGGCTTATGGCTTACTCGATGCGGTGGTAGATAGTTATTTTGAAACAATTGAGCGTCTTGGCGAACAGATCGCACTGGTTGAAGAAGATCTGCTTCAAGCGCCGGATCAGGAAATTTTGCAGCATATCCATACCCTGCGGCGAGAATTGCTTTTTTTTCGCAACTCAATCTGGCCGCTCCGGAATATGATCAGTCAGATCATCCATTTGGAGACCTCGCTTATTCAGGAAACCACGCTGATTTATCTGCAAGATTTGTATGATCATACGATCCAGGTGATTGAAACCATTGAAACCTTTCGCGATATGATGACCGGCATCCTGGATGTGTATATGTCAAGCATCAGTAATAAAATGAATGAAGTCATGCAATTTCTGACAATTATCGGCACCATTTTTATTCCTCTCACCTTCATTGCCGGAGTCTATGGCATGAATTTTCACTATATGCCGGAACTGACTTGGAAATGGGGATATTTTATCGTGCTTGGCGGAATGGCTGGACTTGGAAGCGGCCTGCTGCTCTATTTTAAAAAGAAAAAATGGTTGTAAATTCAGAGACACACCCCAATAATCACCGTAACTTTCAAGAAGAGTTCGACCTCTGCTTACGCTGTTATTTCAATAGATCCAGAGCCTCAATACCGGTCGAGGTCGCATCGTTTCAAGCGATGGGACCTCTCCATTACCATGAAAGGGAGAAAAAAAGATGAAGAGATTCTCCAAATTGTTTACATTTCGACTGATCGTCATCAATATTACCTTGAACTGGCTCCTGGCGTTCCCTCTGTATGCCCAATTGACCACAATCCAGCCGACGCCTGCTCCTGCGGCGCTGCTCACTGAGACTGACATCAAAGAAAAAATGACCATAGCAGCCTTGCGTGACGCTATCCAGTCCATCATAGCGATCGAGGAGCAGATCCGCCAAAAAGAAGCTGAATTAGATGCAGCCGAAACCGACGAAAGAAGCCTTTTGATCACCAATGAGCTTCAGGAACTCAACCAGCGCCTGACCGAATTGAAACGTAATTTTGAGAGTATTGCTACTGGCGTCGATTGGGAGCGCTTTACAGCAAGGCCAACGACAACCTTCAACTGGCAGGACGAGGTCCAGGTCATTCTCGGTCCGATTTTTGAAGAATTGAAGGCCATGACAGCCCGTCCGAGAGAAATCGAAGAATTACGCAGTCAGATCGCTTACTATGAGCGACGCCTGCCAATGATTGATACGGCGATCGAGAATATCCGGAAACGACTCGATCTGGTCACAGCGCGCAAGCTCAAAGAAGAATTGACGGAATTACAAAAAGACTGGGAAGACAGAAAGGAAAACATCGTCAATCAACTCTCAGTCCTGCGTTACCAGTTGAATGAGAAACTTGGCACCCATGAATCTCTGGTGACCTCAGCTCAAAATGCGTTACGAGACTTTTTTAAAAGCCGGGGATTGAACCTGATCCTATCGGTGCTGGCGTTCGTCATCGTTTTTTGGCTCATGCGAGTTGTGTATCGCCTGATCTTCAAAACCTTTCGACCTGATCAATCGGAAAAACGGAAATTTCTGCTGCGCTTGTTTGATGTGCTTTATCACATATTAACGATTCTCATGGCGACCACAGCCTTTCTGCTCGTTCTCTACGTGTCAGGAGATTGGGTATTGCTTGGCATTGCGTTGATTTTCCTCTTTGGGGTGGCCTGGACCGCCAAACAAACCTTCCCGATGTTCTGGGAACAAACCAAACTCTTATTAAATTTGAGCACCGTGCGTGAGGGAGAACGCGTCATCTACAACGGGCTTCCCTGGCATATCAAATCGCTAAATCTCTATACGAAACTTCATAATCCGGCCTTAAAAGGCGGAATGATCCGACTGCCATTACGCGAACTGATCGGAGTCCATTCACGCCCGTTTCATAAAGATGAACCCTGGTTTCCGACGCGTGAAGAGGATCTGGTGATGTTAGCCGATGGCGCAATGGGAAAAGTCATTTTGCAAACCCCGGAACAGGTAGTGCTCGATACCCTCGGAGGTTGCCATAAAACCTATCCGACCCAGAGCTTTTTACAACAAAATCCGATTAATTATTCTATCAACAATTTCGGCGTCTTTGTGACATTTGGCCTGGATTACTCCCATCAATCCCAGATTACCAGGGAGATTCCGCAAACCCTGGAACGTATTCTGGCAGAAGAACTTGCCAAAGAGGAATATGGCAAAGATCTCTTGACCTTGCTGGTGCAGTTTAAAGAGGCCGGATCGTCATCATTAGACCTGCTTGTTGTGACCTCATTTCCTGGAAAATGGGCGATTACAAGCTATTTCGCCATCGGACGAACTCTCCAGCGTGTCATTGTAGACGCCTGTACGCAACAGGGGTGGGGGATTCCGTTTCCGCAGCTTACGGTGCATGCAGGACCGATAAAACAAGGAGAACAGCAAATTCAGCAAGAAAAGAGACAACGCTAACGCTTTTCAGAAAAATACGCCTCTCGACATCTGAGAGACGATGGAAGCTTATGGAAGATATTATGGATGATTCGCTGCAAAGAACATGGAAAATATTAAAAATTTTTTGTCTTGTGAAAGTTATCTTTCTCTTTCTGGTGATGCCTGTTTTGGCCCAGACAGCCAATCCTACCCCGACGGCCTTCAATCCACCGCCTCAGAGAACCAGTCTGCTGGATTCCCTAAAAAAAAGCCTAACGACAGAACAGGAGAGCATGCAGCAATTTCAAGAGAAGTTCAACCAGGCGCAATGGTTTGAAAAAGATATTAATGCGGAATTTAACGCCTATAAAATTGAAGTTACGGCCTATAACAGTGTATTATTAGCCCAGAAAACTCCCGTCGAAGAATTGGAACACATTCGCACCAATATCCGCATGGCCTTGGAACATGTCACTGCGCGGCTGAAAGAACTTCATAATGAGCGCAGCGTCATAGAACAAGCGCGGGTGAAAGTAAAAGAGCAATACCTGGTGAATGAACGCCAATTACAAGAAATTCAAGCCGACAGAGCCACCCAGGATGTCCCTGATCCTGAAATACACGCCATTCTGAAACACCTGCACACCTTAACAGAGTTGTTATCCGGAAAGCAAAACATTCTGGAACGTATCCAAATGCTGTATACGGCGATGATCAATAAATTTGAGGAAATTCAACAAAATTTTACCATCCTCACAGAAAAATTCAGCATCCAGATCGAAGAGCGTAAAAGACAGGAATTGTTTGAACGGAGAGCAAACCCCTTCAGTCTTTTAGGCTGGCGGCAGCTCGAGATAGAGCTTGACCAGTTGGCGCAGCAAGGACACCTGGCGCTCTCAAAAGGATTCTGGAGCAATACCATCCGATCCCTCTGGAAGACCGAAGGTTTCATCCTGTTTCGGTTTATCCTGTTTTTAGCCATTGCCATTTTTCTGTTGTTTCGATTTCGGCGATTTTTTCTTCAACTAAGCCAGAATATCGCCTACGACACCTATCCCTGGCGTCATCTTCTGCTGCAAATTCTTCAACGTTCATTACTGCTGCTTGGCATCACGCTTTTTTTATATGTGTATGAACAAATCCGCCCTGTCCAGACGACCGTTGCGCTTTCAGAGCCATTGGTCCACATCTTAATCATCTTACTATTTACGCAGTGGGGCTTCGATTGCCTATCCTTTTGGAAAGGGAAACAGGATGAGAATCCTCCGGCACGAATTATTTTTCATCTTCGTTTCCTTCTGAGAGTGGTGCGCTCTTTTGCGCTATTTTACGTCATTGTTGAATGGGCGCTTGGCAGCACCAGTGTGATGCTCTTGCTTGCGCGTCTTCTATTTGAAATCGGGATCTTCTTCTGGAGCATCCCATTTTGGGGGATTTTCCGAGAGACGCCGCAGCACATTTTCCCGGGATCTGCGGCCACTCGCCACACCTTACGATCGCTCAGCATAGGTCTGGGATATATCATTGCGGGTGGAGGCCTCTTGATTGAACTCGCCGGTTTTGGCTTACTTGCGCGCTATTGGTACCTTTCCTGGGGACGAACCTTTACCGTTGCGCTCTGGGCATTCATGATCTTTCAGGTTTTATGGGAATGGGATCAAAGCGCGGCTTCCATCACATTTGAAGAGCAAGAGACCCCGCTGAAAACAGCGCATCAACTCCGTTGGCTGATCGTGCGGCTTTCCTGGATCGCCTGGCCTGTGCTTCTACTGGTTGGGTTGCTGTTTGCCTGGGGAGCAAAAGAAATGGTGATTCTCGGCGCACTTGATCTCTTAACCTATACGATCTCTCTCGGAGGCTTAGATCTGAGTTTACTCGGTCTGCTTTATGTGTTGCTGATTCTCTTATTTACTCATGCGGCGACTCGACTCTGGCGAAGAGTGCTTCGAGAAAAAATTCTGGTGAACAGCGGTCTGAACATTGGAGTACAGGTATCGATTACCACGATCTCGATGTATTTTTTCTGGCTCTTTGGCATTCTCTGGGCCTTGAACTCGATTGGCGTGGGGGCTACTTCGCTGGCAGTGGCGTTTGGCGCATTAGGGATTGGCTTGGGGTTTGGCTTGCAAAATATCTTTAACAACTTCATCAGCGGTCTCATTTTACTGTTTGAACGCCCTATTGAAGTGAAGGATGTCATTGAAGTAAACGGAACCTGGGGAGTTGTCGAACAAATTAATGTTCGCTCAACGATTGTGCGCACCTTTGACAATTCCGCATTGATTATTCCGAACTCCGACATTATCAGCCATCAACTGACAAACTGGACCTTCAAAGATATGCGTATGCGTCGGACGATTGACGTTGGGGTAGCATACGGCACGGAGCCGAAGTTAGTTGAGCAGATTTTGTACGACATTGCTGAAAAACATCCGCGTGTGCTGACAGATCCTGCGCCCATGGTGCTTTTTTCGGGTTTTGGCGAGAGTGCGTTCATCTTTAAGCTGCGGATATGGACCTTATTGGATTATGGGTTAACAACTGAAAATGAGATTCGGTTCGAAATTGTGCGGATATTTCGTGAAAAAAATATCAACATTCCTTTTCCTCAACGCGATTTGCATATTCGTGCCGTACCTGAAGGGGGTGTTCCCGTTTCAACTGAAAAGCCAGATTAACGTCAACAGGAAAGCAGAGGAATAACAACCCCCCAATCATATTCCTGGCCTGAATGCTGGCTACTCGATCATGAGTTCATGAAGCTCAAACAATTCCAACGGCTGTTCAACAACGAGTATATGGTGAATTGTCCGCTGATAAGCCGGAGGAGCAGGAAACACATGTTGAAACCCTGACTGTCCGGCGGGCATTTCTCGGAAAAGATGTTCAACACCATGAACTGAGGTGATGTATCGAGATGCCAGCAGCGTGATTTCTTCGGCCATCTGCTCGGTTTCAGCAATCCCCTCAAGCACGATACAGACTTCAGACGACGTCAGATCCTTGAGAAAGGCCTGATTCTGGACGATCTCACAGTTTCTATAGACATTCCAGAAAAGTTGATAGTCTTTGCCTGAATAAGCGTCTTCTATTCGTTGATACACAGATTCAAGAAGGGTATCGAAGTGAAAGAGTATATCAGGAACTTTTAAATTGACAATCCCAACAAAGCGTTCGCCGATCTTTCCTGCTCCTTCAAGCTTTACCTGAAACTTTCCATGGCTCGCCCTGCGTAATGCGCCAGTTGTTCTGATTGTACCAGGATCAGAGGGAAGTTCATCCCGGTCATCACTCATAGTAAGCGCTCCATCGGCCAGGGATTCAGGTAAAGGATGGGTCCAATAATCCCAAATATCACCTGCCGCGGCATGAATGGGACGCCCTTGCCGAGAGAACATAGACGTCATTCTGACGCCTTCATTAGTGACAGTACCAATAACCGTTTCATTCATACTTGTTGATTCAGCGCAGAAATCTGCCCTTGTCAGCATTCGGCCAAGAGAATAAGCGAGCGGTTCCGAAAACCCCTCATAAATCACCGGCGACGCGAAAACGGCGATATTGCTGCTACGGCCGCCAATAATAACATCAGCCCTCATCTCAAGCGCTTTCATGAATGGGTGAGCCTCGGCAACCGCGACAATCCTCTCTGTCTGCTCAAGGTTTTCTAAGGTAAGCGGGGGATACTTATCAAGTCCCTGGATCTTAACCCCTTGTTCCAATTTTTCTCGAAGCACATCTTTTGCGACTTGTGAATAAAAATACACCACTTTAAAAGGTGCTAACCCATGTTTAAAAGCCAGCCGTTTTACAAGATCTACAAACAAATCTACCCGACTGTTTGTTCCGGTATCACCAGAAGATCCGATAATTAAGGGCACACCTTGTTTTCTGGATGTCAGGAGCAAGATTTCCAGATCATGTTTTTGCCATTCATACAAACTCACACTGGTATCGCTCCCTAACGGGATAGGATCAATAGGATTGCTCCCGGAATCGCAACAATAGTAATCCGGATGGGTCTGCGCTCCAATCCAGAAACTCTTTTCCTGGAACGGCACAAAACCAAGATGCTGAGTTGGGCACAGAATTCGTAATTGCTGCTTCATAAGTGATTCTTCTCCAATGACTGCTATAAGCAGGACAATTCGTAACTGACGCCATTTGTCCTAATGAGGTGAAGGAACATGCCGCTGATACCGAAGGTACCGTCGAAAATACAGAAAGGATAATCCTCCGATATAAAGGGAACCAAGCGCATAGAGGAAGAAAATGTAACCAACAAAATAGTTGTGATGGGTAATGTATAACGAGATTCCTAACAAATTCCAAAGGCCAAAAATGATTTCCAGGATGAACAATAGATTAGTAGTTGGCTTATATTGGGTTTTCGGAAGATTTCCCTGTTTAGGAGTTCGAACAAATTCACTGCGCTTTCCCAAGAGGGCTTCAAGCACAGCTTTGCTATTGTTAATAGCCAAGCCTCCGCCAAGGCACACTAATAAAGGGAGAGAAAGCATTTGTTTAGTCCAGCGCGTATTGAGATATCTCTGAGCCGTCCAATATAATCGGGAAGGGCCCATAAAGCTCAAAAGCAAAATACCGCCGACACCTGCCAGAATACCATGGGAAAAATACATTCGGTCCGTGAGGAGAAGCACAGGGGTAATAAGGATCAGAAACACCATCAACGGATGCGCCAAATGATGGGTCAATTGTAATGTGGCTTGAAACTTTTTAAAAAAAGGAAAATCAGATCTCCAGATAGAGGGAAGTAATTTCATTGCTGTTTGAGTGGTGCCTTTGGCCCATCGAAACTGCTGATTTTTAAAGGCATGAATATCTCGCGGAATCTCTGACGGTGAAACGACATCGAGCAGATAGTGCGTTTTCCAGCCTGCAAGCTGCATACGAAAGGAGAGATCCAGATCTTCAGTCAGGGTATCATCTTTCCAATTACCTGCGTCAAGAATCGCTTGTTTTCGCATTATTCCTGCGGTCCCGTTGAATCCCATAAACAGATTATTCCAGTCGCGGGCCGATTGCTCAATCACAAATAGTCCATCAAGCACAAAGGATTGCAGGCGAGTGAGGAGATTTTCGTTTCGGTTTAAATGCCCCCAGCGACTTTGAATAAACCCTAATTGTGGATCAAGAACAAAAAAGGGAATCGTTTTACGCAAAAAATCACGCGGCGGGATAAAATCAGCGTCAAAAATTGTCAGAAATTCCCCCTGCGCCTGTTCAATGCCATACTTTAAGGCTCCGGCTTTAAAACCTTCCCGAGAGGTTCGCCTGATATGGGTAATCGTAATCCCTGAGGCTTGTAATGAAGCAATCTTTCGAGCAATCACATGGCTGGTTTCATCCGTTGAATCATCTAACACTTGAATCTCATGTTTTTCGGATGGATAATCAAAGGCCGAGACAGCATCAATCACTCGTTCAGCGACATTCATTTCATTATAAATAGGAATTTGCGAGGTAACTTTTGGGAAATCATGGAGAGTATGGTGAGCATAAAATTTTTCGATAAGAATCTGATCTTCTACCGTACAACGCCTCACCTGCCGCTTAAACAGATGCACCATGACATGACTGTTCAAGCCGTAGAGGGTCAGAATCCCCACAGCCAAAACATATAAGAGAAATAAAACTGTTTCCATAATGTCATTTACATGATCCTTTCATTATTCTGTTCGTTCACAAAAAAAAGAACACAGAAAAGATGAACATTTGTTACTCGTTGAGATAAAAAGTGATGAAATGATAACTATAAATCTACACAATTTCAAAAATGTTATTGCAGGAGGCGTGCCAAAGGAAAAAGAAGAGAACGTAATGGAAGAAAGCTCTTGATATCGTCATAAAGAAGCTAAATCCTGATTAGATGAAAAGGATAAACAAAGAAATAGAAAGTGTAACACATTGACACACCATGAAAATAACACTCGAGGGTATAGGTTAAATGGTACGGGAAAACAGCCTTTGTGTCAAAAATGGTCAATGTGTGTCACTCGATCCCAAATATTCCTGCCTGCTCTTTTTTCTCTTCTTCTCCGTATAAATCATTGCTGGGATAGACGCGCTTCGCAACAAGTATTCTGGTGAGATATTCTTTTCCTTCAGAAGAGCATAATCCTTCAAAGGATAATACTTGACAAGGCATGGTTTTTATAGAAGCCTTGTCAATCTAAGTGATTATCAATAATTTTTTTTGCACATCAGAAACCGGGTTTTTCGAAAATCCGGTTTCTTGGCCTATCAAAATTGACAAAAGGTATTCATAATCACGTAGGCTCTTGGCTGTCAAGAAGAGCGAAGGAGGTGATTTTAGGTTTACATAGAGAAAAGTTGCTGCTTCAATGTGCGGTTTGTTATTTTGAAAGAATAAATTTTGGAGAAGAAAAGGGAGAAAACTATGAAAAAACTGAGTACTTTGTTGTTATGTCTCGTTTTGATTTTGGGGGTCACCTCTGTGTTCGCTGAAGTCAAAAATCCCGATACGTTTATTAAAGCCACGTACGGAACGGTACGTACCCTTGATCCATCAGTAGCTTATGACACAACCAGCAGCCAGCGTTTGCACAACATGTATGACAACCTGATTCGGTTTGATGGGGATTCGACCGAAAAGTTTGTGCCGCAATTAGCAGTTGAAGTGCCTTCTGTTGAAAATGGCGGCATTTCTGCTGATGGGATGACATATACCTTCAAAATTCGTGAAGGCGTGAAATTCCATGGCGGTGAAACCCTGACAGCAGAAGATGTTGAGTATTCCTTTGAGCGAAATATGGTTGCGGACCCTGATGGCGGGCCGATGTGGATGATGCTTGAAGCCCTGACCGGAGAAGGCTCGACCAGAGATGCTGACGGGAACCTGATACCGGGAATTTTTGAAAAAATTATAAGCGCCGTGGAAGTCGATGGAAATACTGTGATTTTGCATCTGCCGATGCCTTATCCTCCGTTAATGGGCATTCTGTCGCAATCCTGGGCTGCTATTTTCCCGAAGTCCTGGGCAATCGCCAATGGGTGCTGGGATGGAACACTGGAAAGTGCTGAGAAAGTTAATAACCCGGCTCCAGGACACGAACCATTGCTCGAAAAAGTCAATGGAAGCGGTCCGTACAAAATGAAATCCTGGGAAAAATCCAAAGAATTTGTGTTCGAACGCTTTGAAGAATACTGGGGCGAGAAACCGGCGTTGAAATATGCGATTGTGAAATATGTGCCGGAATGGAGCACGCGGAAGCTGATGCTGCTCAATGGCGACGCGGATATCGTCAGCGTGGATGACCCGTATGTGCCGGAAATGTTAGAAGTTGAGGGCTTGAAAAGCTACAAGGTGCCTCAGCTCTCAGTTTCGGCAGCCATGTTCTGCCAGAAAGTCAACCCGGATCAGAATACCAGCATTGGCAGCGGCAAATTAGATGGCAATGGCATTCCGCCGGATTTCTTCTCAGATATTAATGTACGCAAAGCTTTCTTGCACGCTTTTGATCAGGGTTTGTACGAAAACGATGTGCTCCAAAACATCAGCTCGGTGCCAACCAACCCGAATATCACCGGACTGCCGTATGCGATTGACGTGCCGGTGTATGAATTCGACCTGGAAAAAGCGGCAGAATATATGAAGAAGGCCTGGAACGGCGAAGTCTGGGAAAAAGGATTCAAGATGACAATTACTTATAATACCGGAAATGCTCGTCGCGAAGGCGCCGCGATTATGCTGGCGGAAAATATCATGTCGCTGAACCCCAAATTCCAGGTTGAGGTCGCCAATGTAGAATGGAAGGATTATCTGGTCAAGTATCGAAACTTCCAATATCCGATCTATATCATCGGCTGGGGCGCAGATTATCCGGATCCGCACAACTTCCTCTATACCTTCATGAAGAGTACCGGTGTGTACGGACGCTATATGGCTTACAAAAATCCTGAGGTTGATGAACTCTGCGATCAAGGGATTGCAACATCTGTTCCGGAAGAACGCGCGAAAATTTACGCGAGACTGCAAAATCTGTGGTATGAAGACGCTGTCGGCCTCTGTATTTATCAGGAGAACCTGTATCGTTTCTATAAAGACTGGGTGCAGGGTTTTATTCCGCATCCAATGGATGGCGATGCGGCTGAGTGGTTCTACCGGCTTTCCAAAGAAGAAAAGTAGTCATTCCGTATGTTTTGGCGAAGGGTACGCAGCCCTTCGCCAATTTTTTTGACCGGCCGCAACCTTTTCTTATACAAAAGCGGACCGGGGTAACGAGGCGGGACCAGAGTGAAACGAAATCTCGGCCTGTTCAAAGTCTACTCTGTCTGTGTCAGAGACATAGCGCTCTGATACATAGGTCCAATGTTCAGGATGGACTAACAGAGTTTGCACAAATTGGGTATGGAGCAAATGGCCGCCTTTAAACACTTTAAGATGTCCTAACAGCGGATGCCCCAGAAAAGCCAAATCACCTAACACATCCAAAATTTTATGTCGTACCGGTTCATCGGCATAGCGTAACGAATCGTTTAACACTTTATCCTGAGCAAATACGACCGCATTATCCAGAGAACCGCCTTTCGATAATCCCATTTTCCAGAGATATTCAATTTCTTCATATAAACAAAAAGTTCTCGCATGAGCGATTTCTTGCATATAAGCTAAAGGAGTCAACTCAAATGTTTTAGTTTGCGTTCCGATCAATTTATTGGGAAAATCAATTGTATAGGTAATTTTTAACCCGTCATACGGCTCAACTGCAATCAGACTATCTTTTCTTCGCACTTCAAGGGGTTTTTGAATACGAATCGGTTTAGTCGCTGCTTGCTGAGTACAGAGACCGACATCAAGCAACAGATCGATAAAACAGGCGGCGCTGCCATCGAGGATCGGCGGCTCACTATTATCAAGCTCTATCACCAGATTGGTTACACCTAACGCCAAAACCGCGGAAAGCACATGTTCCACAGTTTTAATAGCTGCCGGGCCGTTTCCCAGGGTTGTCGCATAGCTGGTATCGCCAAGATTGTCAGCCTGAACTTTGAGCACGGGCTGAGATTCAAGATCTATCCGTTTAAATAAAATGCCTGTCCCCTGCCCTGCCGGTTGAAAGGTCAGATTCACCGCATTTCCCGTATGAAGTCCCACTCCGGAGCATGAAATTGGTTTTTTGATTGTGCATTGTGTATACATATTTTCCTCTTCGCCTGTTATTCCTCTTCTCGCAAGATCGCTCTTTTCCATGAAGCACATCGGGGAAGATTCATTCGCATTTCAAATGTCAACTAATAAATACAACACTCTCGCCTGTTTTCCTGATTTCAAAAGTTTACACCGGTTTCCCGGAGAATCTTCGAGTCATCTCGTGTTCAAGTTTCGATTTCCCTTTTTCCAAAAAGCAAGAACCATACCACTTTGTTCAGATCGGGAAATCCTTTGATTTACAGGATTTTTCTGAGACCTGATCACAAAGGCTGGATAAAAATATGTGTATTTTAGCATACAAGGTGTATCAAATTTTATACGGTTCGTCCGTCTTTTCTATGACTTACTCATAGCAACATAAATTTTATTGACAAATAACGGATTCATCAATTCAATTGCTCTCAGAATCTGAGAGCAAATAGTGTTTTAAAAGCATGTTCGTAACCACTGTAAGAACACATAATGTTTGATGGCCGTATGGCTTGAAAGTTGAGACGATTCTGAAGGAAACAGGAACACGTTATGAGCACACAACAAACTATTACGAAAGGTGTGATTGCCGTCGCCGGCTCAGGCACTCGATTTCTTCCCGCCACCAAGTCATTACCCAAAGAAATGCTGCCCATTATTGATAAACCGATTGTACATTACGTGGTTGAAGAAATGGTCAAGGCCGGCATTAAAGATATTGTGATGGTGACCAGATCGGATAAGAAACCCCTGGAAGACTATTTCGACCAAAATGCCTTGCTGGAAGAGGAATTACGACAGGCGAAAAAATTGCAAGATCTTGAAAAAGTTGAAAAAATCCATCAAATGGCAAATTTCATCTATATTCGGCAGAAACCTACCTTAAAGGCATCGTATGGCAATGGGATCCCTGTTTTGAATGCTCGCAGTATTGTCGGCGATGAACCTTTTGTATTCGCCTATGGCGACGATTTAGTGAAAATGGATCTTCCGGAAACATCATTTACCCAGCAACTTGTCGAAAATTACGAAAAAAATCATGCCGTAGTCATCGGATGTCAAGAAGTTCCGGAGAATGAAACCCACCTGTATGGCATGATCAAGCTGCAAGAAGGTTCAGCAAAATTTGTCGAAGAGATTATTGAGAAACCAGCTCCGGGCACGGCTCCTTCCAGGCTCGCGGCATTTGGACGCTTTGTGCTGTCGCCGGAAATTTGTGATATTTTACAAGAACTTGACCCTGGAAAAAATGGGGAACTCTGGTTGACAGATGCGATTGAAGCGTACATTCAGCGTGGAAACCCCGTTGTGACTCAACCGATTCAAGACGGGCGCTGGCTGACAACCGGCGATCCGCTGCACTTTCTGGAGGCTCTGCTTGAATATGCCCGCGACCGAGAAGAATATTGGGAAGGATTCAAACAATACTTTTTAAAACTCATGTAAGAAACCGAGTTTCTTAAAGAAACTCGGTTTCTCAGGATCACAATTCTCGAGAACCTATGACTGGTTTATACTATTTCGATCATCATTATGGGATTACCACAATTGATACCGGGTTTGTGCGCCCTGGATTTGACGCCAGTCACCTCATTATCGAGGGCGATCAGGCGGCTTTTATTGACGTCGGCGTCTCATCGGCTGTGCCCTTACTTTTGCAAGTCTTACAGGAAAAACGCCTTGCGCCGGAGCAGGTGAAATACGTGATTCTCACGCATATTCATCTGGATCATGCCGGAGCCACGGGGAGCTTGTTAGCATATCTGCCCCAAGCTCAAGTCATTGTCCATCCCCGAGGCGTCCGTCACCTGGCTGCTCCTGAACGGTTGATCAAAGGATCAACCGAGGTATATGGCGAAGAACGTATGGCGCGCTTATTTGGTGAAGTGCTTCCGGTTCCCAGCGAACGGATCATCGCCGCTGAAGATCACATGCGGCTCAACTTGAACGGACGATCGTTGCTGCTATTGGATACTACCGGTCATGCACGGCATCATATCTGCATTGTCGATGAAGAGAGTCAGGGAATTTTTACTGGGGATACCTTTGGCTTGTCGTACCGAGATTTTGATACAGAAAAAGGAGCGTTCATGTTTCCGACAACGACTCCTGTCCACTTTGATCCTGAAGCCATGCATGCCTCGATTGATCAGCTTTTGACCTATCAGCCCCAGAAACTCTATCTCACACATTTTGGTGCTGTAACGGATGTGCTGCGTCTGGCTCACGAGCTGCATGAAGGCATTGACCAGTTTGTAGCGCTCGCACGGGAAATAACAACGCAAGGCCAGGAACGCACCAGGCAGCTTACCAAAAACATGCAGGTTCTGCTTTTGGCGCGTGTGCGTGCGCATGGCTGTCGACTTGAGGAAACACGTATCATGAATTTGCTGGCCCCGGACATTATGTTGAATGTCATGGGCTTAGAAGTCTGGCTCGATAAAACTCAAAAACACGCATAACGTGAAGGCGCTAACACATTTAGAGGAAGGGCAGCGTAGAAGTCGGGGGTCTTCAAAAAACCCGATTTCTTCCAGTTATGAAACAGATCCAAATCTTGCATTCAGTTGTTGAATGGGAACAGTGGCAGCCGGGGATTCCAATGTCAGGACTGATTATTTTCAAATTCAGCCCCATTTGCCCGATTAGTCGTGGGGTTGAGCGCGATTTTGACGCCTGGTATGCTCAGCTGTCAGTAGAAGTCGCCCCATTATGCGTTAAGATCAATGTCATTGAGGCGCGTCCTTTGAGCCAGCACCTTGCCCAACTCTTCCATGTCCAGCATGAATCTCCGCAGGTAATCTGGCTAACCTCAGATCGCAGGCTCTTCTGGTCTGCCAGTCACCATTCAATTCATCCTCATACATTAACCGCTCAACTTCACCGGCTCACAACTCAGAGGTGACTACGCCATCCATGTCTTCCCATAAACATGTGACCAAAGCTGCCGGAATTGTCGGACTTTCGACTGTTGTTACCCGCGTGCTCGGCTTTATACGTGATATGGTCATTGCCCTAGCGTTTGGGGCCGGCATGGAAGCCGATGCGTATTTTGTCGCCTTTCGCATCCCCAGTATGCTGCGTCGTCTGGTCGGTGAAGGCGCGTTAACTGTCGCCTTTATCCCGGTGTTTGTTGAAGAACACCAGCAGAGTGAAGAACGCGCCTGGGCGCTCTCTCATACGGTCACAACTCTGCTCGCTCTCTTTTTAACCGGGCTGAGCCTAGCAGGTGTTGTCTTGATGCCCTTTATTGTTCGGGGGCTTGCTCCAGGTTTTCAAGAAATTCCCGAAAAATTCGAGCTGACCGTTTACTTAACCCGCATCACGTTCCCGTATATTCTGTTTATCAGCCTAGCAGCCTTAGCCATGGGCATCTTAAATTCTCTGCACCATTTTCTGGCTCCGGCCCTGGCTCCGATCATGTTAAATCTTTCTCTTATCGGAAGCGTATTTTTTATATGCCCGCACCTTGAGCAGCCGGTTGTTGGCCTGGCAATCGGGGTACTTGTCGGAGGAATTACGCAGCTCGCTTTCCAGATCCCGGCTCTCACCAGACAAGGGTTTCGTTATCGCCCCAGTTTCGATTACCGTAACCCGGCGGTTCGAAAAATCGGGATGCTGCTCCTGCCAGCGTTTTTTGGACTGGCGGTCAATCAAATTTCGGTCTTTGTCAACACGCTGCTGGCTTCGTATCTGCCCGAAGGAAGCGTATCATATCTCTATTTTGCCGATCGCGTCATGGAATTTCCGCTGGGAATTTTTGGTATTGCCATTGCGACGGCTGTACTGCCGACCATGTCGATTCAATCGGCCAAAGGCGCGTATGATGAATTAATGGATACCCTGTCCTTCGCCCTGCGTCTGGTGCTCTTTATTACCATCCCCTCGGCGGTCGGGTTAATTGTGCTGCGCAGACCCATTGTCACCTTTCTGTTCGAACGCGGTAAGTTTACTGCGATTGATTCCGAAGCGACAGCAATGGCTTTACTGTATTATACGTTGGGATTGTCTGCGATTGCCAGCGTGCGCATTATCGTACCTGTATTTTACTCCCTGAAAGATACCTTAACGCCTGTGAAATGTGCGGCCGCTTCAGTAGGGATCAATATTCTGTGCAGCCTATTATTAATGAAACCTCTCCAACATGGCGGATTAGCATTAGCGACCACCATTTCAGCATTTTTTAATCTCTCTCTGCTGATTTGGCTGTTACGCAAACGATTTGGCAAAATGAATTGGCGCAATATTTTGATTGCCACAGGAAAAGTGTGTGCGGCATCTGCGGTCATGGGACTCTGCTGTGCGCCTTTTACAACCCTTGCAGTTCAACGCGCCTGGTTTTTAGGCGCGGCTATTGTCGTTGGTATTGGCGTTTTTGTGGTATGTGCCTGGCTCATCAGATCACAAGAACTCTTGTTTCTCTATGACATGCTGGTAAAACGACATTCTTCAGTGACCTTGCAATAATGTTTCGGGAATGAAAAAGATTTTCAAAAACAGTCGGAGGTTTCAGGCTCCTTTTACAGGTGTCTTGAAAAAACCTGGTTTTCCTGACCGGTATCAGGTCAACGGTTCTGCATAATGCTGTACGTGTTTTTTTCGCATTGTTGAGGTCGAAGCAAGATATTTTCTGACCCAGGCGGCAATCAGATTTCCGACATATAAGGCATCTTCACGGTTTGAGAGTAAATGATCGGCCTGATCAAGCGAAATAAAGCTTTTGGGATGCCGCGCAGTTTGAAAGATTTTGGAAGCCTGGTCCAGATCGAGCACCCTATCGGCTGGCGAATGGAAAATGAGCAAAGCCCGTTTGAGTTCTCGAATGGTCGTGAACATATCAACCTGCTCCAGATCCTCAACAAACTGTTTTTTGAGAAGAAAATCGCGTCCGGCCAGAGTTACCCGGGCCTGTCCCTCGACTTCGATCTGGGATCGCGCGCTATCTAAATGGCGCAAAACGATTCGCGGTTCAAAGGGAGAGGCGATTGTGACAACCGCAGCAGATGAGGGGATCCGGGCGGCAGCCTGTAGCATGGCTGTTCCGCCAAGAGAATGGCCGATCAGCAGTTGCGGGGCCTCATAGTGTTGTTGCAAATAGGCTGAGGCGGCCAGAATATCCGCGACATTTGACGAAAAATTTGTCTCCGAAAATTCACCCTGGCTTTCTCCAAGTCCGGTAAAATCGAAACGAAGCACGGCAATATGCTCCTGAGCGAGTGTGCGGCTGATATAGGTCACCGCCTTATATTCCTTTGAACAGGTAAAACAATGAGCAAAAAGAGCATACGTCGCCGGACGTTCATCGGCCGGCATGTCAAGACTGGCGGAAAGATGGTCACCCGCAGCATTCATAAATACAACTTTTTTCGTGAGCATAGTGCTTTTCCAATTTTTAATAGAATCCCTTGACTTTTCAGTAGCCTGTTTTGTACAGGTGTGTGAGCTTATCCTGCTTATCACTTCCATATACTGTTTCGCCAAAAAGTGCAAGAAAAAAAGAGAACTTCACCATCGAAAGGAGAAGAAAAATGAGTGTGGAAATCCGAGAAATGACGATGGCAGATTACGATGCGATGTTAGCCCTTTGGCAGATTTCAGAAGGCATCGGCTTAAGCAATGCGGATTCACGCGACAATATCGCGTCATATTTACAGCGCAATCCCGGCCTGAGTTTTGTGGCCTATGATAGCGATCAATTAGTAGGCACCGTATTGTGCGGTCATGATGGCCGCCGAGGCTACCTGCATCATTTGGCCGTCAGTACGTCGCATCGGTATCAGGGAATTGGGCACAAACTGACAGAACAAGCGTTAACCATGCTCCAATACCAGGGCATCGAAAAATGTCACCTTTTTGTGATTGCAAATAATCATGAGGCGCTGGCTTTTTGGAAACAGATTGGCTGGGAAGAACGGGTTGATTTAATTCTGATGTCAAAAATGACCGGAGAAGACTTTTCGCGATCATCTGCCATGGGCCAGACGTTCAATTAAAAATGCAGGAAGATGAAAATCAATCATTTTTTTCTGAGTTATTCTAAAATCATACGGTAATCGTCGAACTTCAATACGGCGCGCCTCTGTATCATAAATAGCAAAGGAGGTACGGGGGTCGCCGTCACGAGCCTGTCCGACGCTGCCAACATTGACAATATATTTACACTCCTCTCTGAGGCGAAGAGTAAATTCAGATTTCCGGTCGAACACCACATGACCTCGTTCATCTTGTTCAAAAAATACCGGTTGGTGAGAATGACCAATGAAACAGACCTGTTCTTTCAAATGTTGCAGATAATATTTCCCTTCGAGAGGGTTAAAGATATAATCCCAGCGTTCCGGGTAGAGCGGAGTAGAGTGAACAAAAAGAATATCTCCGGTCGAATGTTGAAACGAATACCCTTTGATGATGTTAAAATTTTCATCCGTCAGCGTTTCTCGCGTCCAGAGAACAGCAATTTTCGCATATTGGTTAAAGTACTCAATATCCGTGAGACCTAACACGGCATGGTCATGATTTCCCATGATCGTAAGATCAGCATTTTGAGATACCTGTTCGACACATTCATTCGGATTAGGTCCATATCCCACAACATCCCCTAAGCAGATGACTTGATCAGGGAGAACTTCGGCGATTTGATCGAGAACAACACGTAAAGCCTCGAGGTTCCCATGAATATCTGAAAAAATAAAATATTTCACTACTCTCCTGTTTTCTGTAAAAATATTACCGATAATGAACGTACAAGACGTTAACATATCACAGGAATTGGCTTGTGAAAGTCAAATTATTTTTTTGAGTTTTTACACTTTCATCCTGTTCTGGACATCTGCAATCTCTGCCAGCTTTGTCTATCCACGTTTTTAAAGCTAGTTCTGGACGTGGAGTGATTGACGTAATTTATTAATGGCATGCTCTTTAATCTGACGCACACGCTCGCGAGTAATGCCAAACACTTCACCTATTTCTTTGAGGGTTCTCGGTTCTTCATCCTGTAACCCGTAATACAGCTCAATAATCGTGCGCTCTCGTTGAGTGAGATCTGACAATGAACGACGCACAAAGTCCTGATCGATTTTCTGCAAGACAATGCGGTCTGGGCGTTTTTCTTCATCTTCCGAGACAAAATCAACAAAGGTATTTTTATCATCCTCGGACATGAGCGGAGCATCGAGGGAAAGATACGGATAACTCGCATTCAGTTTACGCTTAATGCTTTCAATTTGTATTTCGAGATGGCGTAATGTTTCGCTATCAACATCGTGTTCCTGAAGTTGACCGGAAAGTTCATTCAAGGTTCGGTGTTGTTTTAACAGTGACAGCACGCGCTTAATCGGAATCCGGACTATTTTGGATTTGTCCGCTAACGCCTGAAAAATTTGACGTTTAATCAACCAACTGGCATACGAAGAGAATTTCACCCCGCGGGTTTCATCGAATTGGTCAATGGCATGAATTAATCCGATATTCCCTTCATTAATTAAATCAGACAGGGGAAGACCTAAATGTTGGTACCTTTTCGCAATACTCACAACGAAACGAAGATTGGAAGTCACTAATTCCTCGCCAGCATAATGATCTCCTTTCCTGAATCGCTGAATCAAGGCGACCTCATCTTCATGAGAGAGCAGGCGATATTTCCGAATATCACGCAAATATGGGCTTAATGTCGTGGTGTTCATAATTTCCTCCTAAATTCCTCAATCGTGGTTCGTAGAAAAATAGAACGTGTCCCTGTTTTTTATAAAAATGCATCAACTGTGCCAAATCTGGAATAACCGTTTCAACGCCTGTTTATACGATACGTTCAGAAAATCTTCTCGTATACGGTGTCACATTTTATTACAGTGTAACACAATGAACGGTAAAAAATGTTACACCTCTATTCCGACGGTTCGAAATACGGTCACCTGGTGCAAAAACTTGAAAAAGCATAAGACACGAGAAATTTGTTTTGACAAAAATATGGAGACCTGAATTACGATGCTGATGGATTGGGTATAATCGGAATTAAGGAGGTGTTTCTTGATCCAACGCGTGAAACAGCATAGAGTATTTCTGAAGCAAATTTTTGCCATCAGCCTGTTTATCGGTCTTTTCTTGAAAGTATCGTTGGTCCAGGCCGAGCGCTCATTATCAGTCGGGTTCTATTATGATGTCTTTTCTGACGATCGGTCGCCTCAAGCGAGCGGGAGCGAGTTCACGCTTCCTGTCAGCTTGCAATATGAACAACGAAAATGGCTTTTTCGTCTTGATACCGCTTATAGCCATGCCATGGTGCAGCCTGGAAGTGATCGCCAAAAAACGCTTTCCAATCTGACAGATTCCCTTTGCACGTTTTCATATACATTATTTGAATTTCCTATCAATATCCTGTTAGGACTCGATGTGAATTTCCCGACCGGGAAGGAACAACTGAGCCAGAAGGAAAAAATTGTCGAAGCCGGCGAAAATAATGATCTCTTTAAAGTTGATGACTTTGGAGAAGGTCTAAATGTCGGACTCCATCTTGGGCTTGCCAAAGAACTGTCTAATCTCAGAATCGGCGTGTATGGAGGATATACATTTTATGGAGAATATGATCCAACCCGTGATATTCCTGATGATGATTTTAATCCTGGAGATCAAGTGTTTCTCATGGCCGCCCTGGACTGGCAAGCAGCCCCTCAATTTCTGTTCGATACCTTTCTTGCCTATTCGTATTTTGGTGTGGATCAAATAAATGACCAGCAGATCTTCCAGGAAGGGGACAAATTTGTGTTTGGTGGAGGGTTCTATGGACGTTACGACCCATTAAGCTTAAGCGCCAGTTGGCAAAATGCGGTTCAGGCCAAAAATGATGAATTGGTAAAAGAATCTTTAGAAACAGAAGCGGAAAATAGCAATCGGTTTGAATTTTTAGGATCGGTTGATCTCGGTTACGCCTGTTCTCCTGAACTTGTGCTGCACTGGCTTGGCGATATCCGCTATTACGGAGAAAGCAAGCGAAGGAGTCCGTTAAATGGACGCCCCTATGAAGGCAGACGGGTGCGCTATGCTTTTGGCCCGGGCTTTTCATATACTTATGACCAGCATTTTTCCTATCATGGGCTGGTAAAATATTTTGTATTACATCAAAAGCCAAATGTGTTACTTGAAAACGAGGTCACCTTTCACGGTATTAGCGTGGGTATCGGAATGACCTATACATTTTAAGGGAGAAACTCAAAACATGGAACAACACATTGATATTGATAAACTTGTAAAGTCCTGCATTCAGGAAAAAAATCAAGAACCCTTTGAGAAGTCTTTTGTCAAACGCCTGTTATATACTCTGGCAAAAGACAAATATTCGGCAACAATGCGCGATTATTTCCTGAGCGCAGCGTACGCCGCCAAAGATTATCTGGTGGCGCGCTGGATTAAAACCCAACAAGAATATTATCATCAAGATGTTAAACGTGTGTATTATCTTTCAATGGAATTTCTCACAGGGCGAGCGCTTGGCAATAATCTGATTAATCTGGGAATTTATGATGAATGTCGCCGTAGTTTAGAAGGTGTGGGGCTCGACCTGCAAGACTTGATGGAATATGAATCTGACGCCGGACTTGGAAATGGAGGACTGGGACGACTGGCCGCCTGTTTTCTGGATTCCATGGCGACATTGCAGCTTCCGGCCTACGGTTATGGTATGCGCTATGAATATGGCATTTTCTACCAAATCCTGAAAGATGGGTTTCAGGTGGAAAAACCAGATAACTGGCTGCGCTATCAAAATCCGTGGGAAATCCCCAGGCCGGAATTCCTTTATCCCGTAAAATTTTACGGTGAAATTCAGCAGCACCTTCATCCTGACGGAAACTTTCATTATACCTGGGTGAATGCTGATATTGCGATGGCGATGGCGTATGATACGCCGATTCCAGGCTATGGCAACGATACGGTGAATACGTTTCGTCTCTGGTCAGCGAAAGCCAGCCGGGATTTTGACTTGCAATTTTTTAACCGGGGCGATTACATGCAAGCGGTTGAACACAAAAGCGAGGCCGAAACTATTACCAAAGTGCTTTACCCTGAAGATAGCACCATGCAAGGCAAAGAACTGCGCCTGAAACAAGAATATTTTTTTGTATCTGCCACACTTCAGGATATTTTCCGCCGCTATGACAAAAAACACGACTCAATTGACGAATTTCCGAACAAAGTAGCGATCCAGCTCAATGATACCCATCCAGCCCTTGCGGTTGTGGAACTCATGCGATTGTTGGTGGATGAACGCTTTATTCCGTGGGAAAAGGCCTGGGAGATTACCACAAAAGTATGCGCCTACACGAATCATACGATTCTGCCGGAAGCGCTGGAACGCTGGAAAGTCAGCCTGGTCCAGAAATTGCTCCCGCGTCATCTCCAATTAATTTATGAGATCAATCGTCGCTTTTTAGATGAGGTGTGGATTCACAACCCCGGCGACCATGACCGGCTGCGGCGCATGTCGCTGATCGAAGAAAGCCCTGAAAAACAAGTGCGGATGGGCAATCTGTGTATTGTCGGAAGTCATTCGGTGAACGGGGTGTCAGAACTGCACACAGAAATTGTCAAAAACCGAATTTTTCGAGATTTCTATGAGCTTACTCCCGAAAAATTCAATAGCAAAACCAACGGCATCACGCAGCGCCGCTGGCTGGTGCTTGCCAATCGCCGCCTGGCCGACCTGATTGCCGACTATATCGGGAACGACTTTGTCACCGATCTCTATCAATTGAAGCAGCTTATCCCACTTGCCGGGGATCCGGAATTTCAGCAGAAATGGCGCCAGGTGAAATACGAGAATAAGCAGGATTTCGCCGCCTGGGTTCGTAAACACCCTGGTGAACGGATCAATCCTGACTCTCTGTTTGACTTTCAGGTCAAACGCATGCATGAGTACAAACGCCAACTTTTAAACGTCTTACATGTGGTGTATTTATACCTCAAACTGCACCAGGGACAATATACAGAGTTTGTGCCGCGTACTGTGTTCTTTGCAGGCAAAGCTGCGCCAGGCTATGCAATGGCAAAACTCATTATTAAATTGATTACATCAGTAGGACATCTGGTGAATAACGATCCGGTGACGCGGGATCAACTCAAAGTGATCTTCCTGCCGAATTACAGCGTTTCCCTGGCGCAGCGAATTTTCCCGGCTGCTGACCTCTCTGAACAAATTTCTACGGCCGGCACTGAAGCTTCCGGGACAGGAAATATGAAATTCGCCCTGAATGGCGCATTAACCATTGGGACCCTGGATGGCGCGAATGTGGAAATCCGCGAAGAAGTCGGCGACGAGAATATCTTTATCTTTGGCATGAAAACTCATGAAGTCGAAGAGCTCAAAGCCAAAGGGTATGATCCGCTGACATATTATAATGGCAATGCCGATTTGAAAAATGTGATCGATATGATTTCAACTGGATTATTCTGCCCTGAAAAACCTGAACTCTTTCGCCCGATTACCGATTCGCTGCTCTATCACGGCGATCAATATTGTGTCCTGGCAGATTTTGCTGCCTACATTACCTGCCAGCAGCAAGTGGCGGAAACCTATAACGATCAGGAAAAGTGGACCACAATGTCGATTCTCAACGTGGCTAATATGGGGGAATTCTCGACTGATCGCACGATTCAACAGTACACAGACGAAATCTGGGGCGTCAGCCCCACGCCGATTGAAATGAATTAAGAGAGGAGATCTTTTATGTGGAAATCACAGCACATTGATCCGGAAACGCTGATAGGAGGCCTTGAAACCCTGCTCAAAATTCCATCGCCGACCGGATATACCAAACTGATCGAACAGTATTTGCTCTCCTATGCACGGGAAAGAAAAATTCCCGTTCACCATACGAGAAAAGGGGCCGTTATGTATGCTTTTGAGTATGAGCAGGCCGTCAAAAACGTAATGTTGACGGCGCATGTCGATGCGTTGGGAGCGATTGTCAAAGAAGTATATTACGACACTCTGAAACTCAGCTTGATCGGAGGATATCCGGTCCTTTATCTGATTGGCGATTACTGCCAAATTCACGGATTTGATGGCAAGATCTATGAAGGCACCATTCTGCCCGATAATCCCGCCGCGCATGTGAATAACAAATTAAATGAATTCGAATTAAAAGTCGAAAACCTGTCGGTTCGGATCGATCTTCCCCTGGGTAAAGGACAAGAAAGCCTGTCGCAGTATATAGAAGTCGGGAATTTTGTGTCATTAGATCCCAAGTACAAATATCTTAACGGATTTATCAAGTCTCGCCATTTGGATGATAAGGCTTCCGGAGCGATTTTGTTATATGTGGCCGAGATGTTGAACAAACTGAAAGTCAAATTACGCAGCAATATTTACCTCTATTTTAACATTACTGAAGAAACCGGCCAGGGCATCGCAGGATTCCCGGCTATTGACGATTTGCTCGTGGTTGATATGGGGGTGGTTGGTTCAGGAACCAGAGGTGATGAATTCAGCGTGTCGATTTGCGCCAAAGATTCCACCGGCCCGTATAACTATGACTTAACCCAGACCTTAATCCAATTGAGCAAAAAACACCGGATCGACTATAAAACCGATATTTTCCCTTATTATGGCTCAGACGGTTCTACAGCGTTGCGAGCGGGAGGGGATATGCGCGTCGCCTTGATTGGCCCCGGAGTCAGCGCGTCTCACGGCTATGAGCGTACCCATATTGACGCTTTACTCAATACAACAAAATTGATTGTGCATTTTATTGAGGAGGAATGCAGCAGGCCATAAAAAGGACACCTGCAATTTTGAGCGAGGTTTCATATTTGTAGTTCTGCAGCCCGCTAAAGCGGGAACTACGAGCACCTGACAGCATAAAACTTTTATTTTCAGAGGAGAAAGACGATGAACAATGTAGAACAGGCTTTAGCAGCATCGAAAAGTGGATTGAACTGCGCCCAGTCCGTATGTTCAGCGTACGCGGAACAATTTGGGCTTAATCGTGAACTGGCGCTGAAAATCTCCGCCGGATTTGGCGGGGGGATGGGACGCATGGCTCAAACCTGCGGCGCAGTAAGCGGCGCGTTTATCATCCTGGGCTTGAAATATGGCGCAGTAGACCCTGATGATAAAATCGCAAAAGAGAACACCTATGTAAAAATTCGAGACTTTGCCGATCGATTTACAGCCCGCCAGGGAACTTTACTCTGCCGGGAACTCCTTGGTTGTGACATTAGTACAGAGCAAGGGTTACAATACGCCAAAGAGCATCAACTCTTTACAGAGCGTTGCCCTGAATTTATCAGAACGGCAGCAGAAATTTTGGAAAAAATGCTGCAAGAAACCTGACAAGCCAAAAAACCGGGTTTCTTCAAGAAACCCGGTTTTTTTCAGATGAGTCCGCGCTCAATCATGAGTTCTGCAATCTGAATAGCATTCAAGGCAGCCCCTTTACGGAGATTATCTGCGACGATCCACATATTCAGCCCATGTTCAATCGAGTCATCTTCCCGAATTCGCCCAACGAACACGTCATCCTCGCCAGCGGCTTCAATGGCGAGCGGGTAAAGGTTCCTGGACGGGTCGTCCACAACTTTCACACCAGGAGCTTTCAAGAGCAACGCTTTAGCTTCCTGAGCAGTCAATTTTTTCTCGGTCTCGATATTCACAGATTCCGAATGGCTGTAAAATACCGGAACGCGCACAGTAGTTGCCGACACTCGAATACGATCGTCTTCCATAATTTTTTTGGTTTCATTTACCATTTTGACTTCTTCTCTGGTATGGCCATTTTCTATAAATCCATCAATATGGGGCAAACAATTAAAAGCAATTTGATGCGGATACACCTGACACAGGATATCTCGTTGATTGAAAATATGACGAGTTTGAGTCTCCAATTCCAGAATAGCTTTTCTGCCCGTTCCTGAAACCGATTGATAGGTTGACACCACCACGCGTTGAATGCGCGCGGCATCATGAAGCGGTTTTAAGGCAACCACCATTTGGATCGTCGAACAGTTCGGATTTGAAATAATACCGTGATGGCGGTCGACAGCATGCGGATTGACCTCCGGCACGACCAGTGGAATATCCGACTCCATCCGAAACGCGCTGGTATTATCGATCACAATAACTCCGGCGTTGACCGCATGAGGCGCAAAGGTTTTGCTCACGGAAGCTCCTGCTGAAAATAAGCCTATATCAATGCCCTCAAAAGAATGTTCCGTCAATTGCTGTACGGTTACATTATGTCTCCGAAAGGACAATTTTTCACCGGCTGAGCGTTCTGATGCTAATAAGCGAAGTTCATTGACCGGAAAATCTCGTTGTTCAAGGATCGAAATCATTTCATGACCAACTGCACCTGTGGCTCCGACAACAGCAACATTATAGGCCTTCATAACACATTCAATATAACTGATCCAGAAACATCTCAAGCACGTATAATGAAAAACTTTCTGGATCACTACATTTTGAGAATAATTTTCGTTGGATTGGTTCTTGAGAAGAGAAGATTCCTTGCGGATTCCCTGAGATTATGTTCTTAAGAACAGGAAAGCGGGTATAAAACTCTTGCAAGATTGTCAAGTAATTTATTGAAAAATATCAAGCCCGGCTGAATTACAGGGATAAAGGCAGGAGTGCAGCATCTCTGCGTGTGCACTCCCAGAACATACCTAAAATGGCGCAAATCCCTGCTCTCCCCAATTGGCTTCCATTAGTTCCTGGTAATCAGCATAAAACATCTGACGGTGTTTCTCTTCCCAGGCTGCCAGAGAGGTCAGCAGTTTTTTAGCTTCAGGCGAGTCTGCCTGTTCAACTGCCTTTTTGTAAAAATCGGCAAAATCTTTCTCAATGAGATACGCCATGCGCAGAATTGCCAGATTATTCAAGCTCTGATCCGCTTCCGGATCTTTCATGGCTTGTTCTTGTCGTAAAACGCGTTCGAAAATTTCAGCCCCTTGGGATAATTCCGCATCAAAGGTTCCCAGGGTTCCTTCTTGTTTCATAAGGTCATACTGTTTTTTCAGAAGAGTATAATGTTCTTCTTCGACCCGGGCTAAACTCGCAAAAATTTCCTGAAAACGTTCACCTTCCACTTCATCCTTATATGTCAGGTAAAATTGCTGTCCCTGCTTCTCCATCATCATAGCGTATTCAAGTATTTTTAAAATCGTCTGCATGTCCGTCTCCTCCTATCTCCAACAAGTACGCGGAATTTTTGACAAAAATCCGATTGCCCTGCCGGAAGCCTTCGTAAATTAGGTATGCTTTTTTCCCTGTCTCATTCAACCTGATGACCAGAAGTTCCTTCTCAAAACCATCGTCGCCTTTCTGCAAAAGTCAAGGAAAAATCATACCACTTCACTATTCTACACGCAGTAGTTGAGAACATTGCATATTTTTTGTTGACGAAAGCACAGGAAACTCTATTGTAGATATACAGGACTTACGCCCCACCTTTATCCCCGTGCAAGCGGGAAGAAAAGACGTGACGTACTTCTATGAATTTCCCCCGTTTACAGGGCAGGACTGTGAACGGGGGACTGAGCTGACAACAGGCAGAAGCCCGCGACTGAATTCCAGCGGGCGTTTCAGCGTCCTTTCGCGTTGAGATCGCCGATTGATCGTCAGGAGACTGTCTGAAGTATTGATCTGCCAATAGACGAAAAAAAGAGAACGCTGATAGTTGTTTGCGGGGCGAACAAGGCTGTTCGCCAATATCCTTGAATAGTAGCGATTTCTGGGGCTTTTGTCTGGTGAAAAATGCGAGTATCAGGCAAAATCCCGAAAATTCTTGCTTACGAAAAATCCTTGTAGGGCTTTATGGCTGAACATATTCGAAAATTTCAATTAGTGTCGGGATATACGCCGCGCGGCGATCAGCAGCAGGCGATTGAGGCTTTATGCGCTGGCATTCACCAGGAGAAAAAGCATCAGGTGCTGCTTGGAGTCACAGGCTCAGGCAAAACCTATTCGATTGCGAATGTCATTGAACAGGTGCAGAAACCGACGTTGGTCATTACGCACAACAAAACCCTCGCGGCTCAATTATACGGCGAGTTTAAGGAATTTTTTCCGCATAATGCAGTGGAATATTTTGTGAGTTATTACGACTATTACCAACCTGAGGCATATATTCCGACCACTGACACCTATATCGAGAAAGACGCCTCAATCAATGAATATATTGATAAAATGCGCCATTCTGCCACACGCTCCTTGTTTGAACGGCGCGATGTCATCATTGTCGCCAGCGTCTCGTGCATTTATGGCCTCGGCGATCCGAATGCCTATTACGGCATGCTTCTTTTTCTGGAGTGTGGTCAGACAGTTGACCGCCAACGCTTGTTACGCCGTTTGACGGCCATTCAATATGAGCGCAATGATATGGATTTGCACCGCGGCACGTTTCGGGCGCGCGGCGATGTGATTGAGGTCGTGCCATCCTATGAAGATCATATCGCCATCCGCATTGAATTGTTTGGGGACGAAATAGATCACCTTGCCATCTTTGATCCGCTGACCGGCAAGCGCATCGAAGAACTGGATCGGATCACGATTTATCCGGCCAGCCATTATGTCACCCCAAAAGAAGAGATGGATCGGGCGATGGAAGCGATTAAAACGGAATTGTTAGAACGGGAGATCGAATTGAAAAATAGGAATAAACTCCTGGAAATGCAGCGACTGCACCAGCGCACGATGTTTGATTTAGAAATGCTTCAGGAGGTCGGGTTCTGTCAGGGGATTGAAAATTATTCACGCCATCTGAGCGGACGAAATTCGGGCGAACCGCCGCCGACCTTAATTGAATATTTCCCGCGAGATGCTTTGTTTGTGATTGATGAGAGCCATGTCACGATCCCGCAATTACGCGGAATGTATGTGGGGGATCAATCGCGGAAAACCACATTAGTGGAATATGGGTTCCGTTTACCTTCTGCAAAGGATAACCGACCGCTCTGTTTTGAAGAATTTGAGATGCAAATTCCGCAGGTCATTTACGTATCAGCCACGCCTGGTCCGTATGAATTGCAGCAAACCGGCGGAGTGGTGGCGGAGCAGGTGATCAGACCGACCGGTCTGATGGATCCCGAAATCGTAATTCGACCGGCAACCGGACAGGTGGATGATCTCTTAGAGGAAATTCGCATCCGGGCCAATCGCAGCGAACGCGTCCTGGTCACAACGCTCACCAAACGCATGGCCGAAGATCTCACTGAATATTACGAAGAACTGGGCATACGAGTGAAATACCTGCATTCCGATGTTGATACTCTCGATCGAATTGAAATTATTCGCGACTTACGCCTGGGAAAATTTGATGTCCTGGTAGGCATCAATTTATTACGTGAAGGGTTAGATATTCCGGAAGTCTCCTTAGTCGCAATTCTGGACGCCGATAAAGAAGGATTCCTGCGTTCAACTACCTCGTTGATTCAAACTGCCGGCCGTGCGGCCCGCAATGTCAACGGTCAGGTCATTCTGTACGCCGATAATTTGACTGGTTCCATGAAAGCCATGCTGTCGGAAAGTGAGCGGCGACGTGAAAAGCAGCGCCAATATAATGAAGAACATGGCATTACGCCGGAAACAATCAAAAAAGGGATTTCGAATATTTTAGCGAGCCTCTACGAAGCCGATTATTATACGGTCCCGGTCGCGGCTGAAGAACAAGCGATCTATAAGACAAGCGATGATATACAAGCCGACATTGAACGCCTGGAAGCCATGATGCGTGAGGCGGCCAAAAAGCTAGAGTTTGAGCGGGCGGCTGAAATCCGCGATCAAATTCTTGAACTCAAAAAACGGGTGTAAACGCTGCAAAAAACCGGGTTTCTTCAAGAAACCCGGTTTTTAAAATAATCATGAAAATCCATGTTGCCGAAAGCGCCGGGTTTTGTTTCGGCGTCAAACGAGCCGTACGTTTAGCCTTGGAAACTGCGAAAAATCAAACGGGACCGATTTACATGCTTGGGGATATTGTGCATAACGAGCATGTGGTGCGAGAGCTTGATCAGGCGGGCATCCGGGTAGTACATTCGCTCGATCGGATTTCCTCTGGTACGCTCATCATTCGGGCGCATGGAGAGGTCCCGGAAACGTATCTAACCGCTCAAAAAAAAGGCTTAACTATTATTGACGCCACCTGTCCATTAGTACTTGACATCCATGCATACGCGCGACAATTACAAACAGAAGGCTACACAGTTGTAGTGATTGGAGATCATGAACATGATGAGGTTACCGGGATTGTAGGACAAGTGGAAACAGCCATCGTTCTTGCAAACCTGGAAGAAGCGCAAGAGGAATTTCAGGGAGCAAACCGGATCGGCGTTGTGGTCCAATCAACTCAAAATATTGAAAATGTCCAGAATATTCTGGCTGTGTTGGCCGCAAAGTGCCGGGAATTGAAATTTTTTCATACGATTTGCGGACCAACAATCCAACATCAGCGCGACATTCGCCAACTTCCGAAAGACCACGACATCATAATTATTATCGGTTCTCATAACAGCGCCAATACCTGTCGCCTAACCGCAATTTCAAGCAAGTTAAATTCTCGAACATATCAGGTAGAGACCGCAGATGACGTATGCGTTGAATGGTTTGAGGGAGTTTCTTCAGTAGGAATTTCAGCAGGGGCTTCAACCCCTGACATCATTATTCAGGAAGTGATTACAAGCATCCAGGAAATTGCAGAAAAGAAATATTATACTTGACAGGAATTCGCTTGAAGTACTAACGGTTTTGACGGTAAAATGCTTATGATTACGGATATTCTGACATGAAAATGCTTGTTGAATTTTTGGTAGATGTATGAGTTGTGTCATGAGCATCTTTAGCCAGCGGTTACATCTCTGGATAACGTCTGTGCAGAATACCACTATGGAGTAAATTTAGCAAGGCAGGTAACGGAGGGTTCATCATGATGCGAGTAGAGATTAGCATCAAAATGGAGCGTTTAGCAGAATTAATAGCCCGTTCTCCCAATAGATTAGAGGATATTCGCGATTTGTGCCTGGAATTGGCGACAGATATCGATCAGCATCTTCAGGAAGTGGAAGAGGAGCATTATGAACACTATGAGGAAGATGAAGAATATGAAGAAGAAGAATATGAGATCGAAGAGGACGAACGCTATCAGGAATACCACTATCGGTACGGGGAAGATGATGAGTAAGGGGTCGCTGGCATGAGCATGACGTTTTACTCATTGTGCACATTCCCAGACAATTCTCATGGTATATGCAGTCGTAATGGCCGGAGGGAAAGGAACGCGACTTTGGCCTCAAAGTCGAGAGAATATGCCCAAACAGCTTTGGGAAATTCTTGATGGAAAAAGTTTGCTCCAGAATACCGTTGAACGCGTGGCTTCTATTATTCCCCCAGAGCAGGTCCTGGTGATCACCGGAGAACATCTGTATCAACCGATTTGCGAACAACTGCCACAGGTGCCGCCGAACAACATCATTGTGGAACCCATGGGACGCAGCACAGCGCCTTGCGTTGGTTTAGCCGCTCTGTATATCAACGATCCGGAGGCATATATGGCGATTTTACCTTCCGATCATATCATACAAAAACCAAATGAATTTCTACGACTCTTGCGCGTGGCCATTGACGTTGCTTCGCGAGGGGAGAATCTCGTGACCTTTGGAATTGCCCCTTATGCTCCTGAAACTGGATTTGGATATATTCAGCGTGGAGAGAAAATAGACCCGGAAGTCTATACTGTTAGAAAATTTACTGAAAAACCAGATCTCCAAACAGCTCAACACTTTGTGAATAGCGGAGAATATTACTGGAATAGCGGAATGTTCGTCTGGAAAGTTTCGACAATTTTGACTATGATTGACCGCTACATGCCTGGATTATCTCAGGGACTGCTGCGCATTCAGCCAGCGTTACATACTGCTGAAGCCCAAGCGGTGATTGCAAAAGTCTTTGAAGGACTTGACTCGGTGTCAATTGATTACGGTATTATGGAGAAAGCGGAAAGAACCTTTGTGGTTCCAGGCGATTTTGGGTGGAGTGACGTCGGTTCCTGGGACGCACTGCCGGATGTCTGGACAACAAATCAAGACAGGAATACCTGTCGCGGACAGGTGATGACGCTCGATAGTACGGGAAACATCGTGTACGATGACTCCGGATTAACTGCCCTGATTGGAGTGGAACAGATGATCGTTGTCAGGGTCCAGAACGCCGTGCTCGTATGCCGCAGAGATCAGGCACAACGAGTGAAAGAGATTGTTGATGAATTAGAGCAGAAGGGATTGACAGATTATTTGTAAATACATGTCATCCCGGTCATCAATGACCGGCCTCAACGCTGAAGCAGGCTGAAGCCTGCTGATTAATTCCGCAGGGCGCTTTAGCGTCCTTCAGCTTTGAGACTGGCGATTGATCGCCAGGGGGCTTCTGAAGGTGAAATTGATTGCAGCAAACGAAAAGGACGCTTCCGGCGTCCTCTTCGTTTGTTTAGAGGTTTGAAAGGAATAATGAATATGCATAAGAAAACAGAACACATTCTCAGAATTTTTGAAGAACTCTGTAAGATTCCTCGTTGTTCAGGAAACGAAAAGGCTGTCAGAGCGTGGCTGCTGAACTGGGCCAAAGAACGCAAGCTGGAAGCTCAGCAAGATGCGGTCGGGAATGTTCTGATAAACGTGCCGGGTTCCAAAGGATATGAATCATCCCCAAGGATTACGCTTCAGGGACACCTGGACATGGTGTGCGAAAAGCTGCCGGAATCCACCCATGATTTTTCACAAGATACAATTCAACTGGTGTATCATGAGGACTGGCTCTCAGCCAACGGCACCACGCTTGGCGCTGATAACGGCATCGCCGTTGCGATGGCTCTGGCCTTAGCAACTGATGATAAAGTCAGCCATCCGCCGTTAGAATTGCTCTTTACAGTGGAAGAAGAAACCGGAATGGCTGGCGCAAAAGGATTAGATCCACAGGCCCTGCAAGCAAAACGATTAATCAATCTCGATTCAGAGGAAGAAGGGACAATTATTATTGGCTGCGCCGGGTCGCAGCAAACCGAATTATTCCTGCCTCTTGCCTATGAAGCTACGCCTCAAAATTATCGAGCGTACCGACTTACCGCCAGTAAAATGAAAGGCGGACATTCAGGGGTTGAAATCAACGCGCAACGCGCCAATGCCATTCAGGTTGTCGCCAGAACCACAGATGCACTGATGCGTCAGGGAGACCTTCGAGTTCAATCAATTCAGGGGGGGACGGTCGGCAATGCGATTCCACGGGATGCGGAGAGTATCGTCTTTTTCCCGGAACATGTGGTTGATCAAAACATGCTCTGTGTGACTGAGGTACAAAACGTGCTGCGTGCCGAATATGCTCAGACGGATCCGGAGCTTACACTCAGGTTGACCCCTTACACCGATACTCATGATAATCGGGCAATGTCGGCCGCATGCACCAGAACAGCAATTGATTTCTTACTCGCCCTGCCTCATGGTCCGGCAGCCATGTCAGCAGAAATCCCTGAATTCGTCGAAACTTCAAATAATCTGGCAAAAGTGCGCATTGTTGATGGTCGTTTGTACGTGCTTTCGACGCAGCGCAGCAACGTCTTTTCTCGTCAACAGGCGCATACGAATCGGATTGAGGCGCTTGCGCGTTTAGCAGGAGCAGAAGTAAAAAGTTCAGAAGGTTCGCAGCCCTGGGAAGCGAATTGGGATTCCCCCCTGGCCGAGGCGTGTCGGAAGGTTTATAAACGTCGTTTCCGCAAAGAGCCGAAAGTGACGATCATCCATGCCGGCTTAGAATGCGGCATGATCGGAACGAAAATTCCCGGAATGGATATGATCTCCTTCGGCCCCACCATTGAAAATCCGCATTCGCCGAGTGAACGCATTCATCTTCCCTCCATCGGGAAAGCCTGGGATCTTCTGGTCGGCTTGTTGAAAGATGGAAAATAAGCCCAGGGGGTTCTTCTGGATGAAGGCAGAGTTGACGTACAATCAGCCAGGGATCAACACGACCACGCTACCTGGTGGCTCGGTTACTGCCAGCATTATTCATAACAATTTGACGCGGCTAAAGAACCAGGTTTCTTGAAGAAATCTGGTTCTTGTAACAGGTATCAGGGTAACAATTCTATATAATGCTGACTCTTTGCTCTTTCTTGCGCGGTTCCCCCTTATGGCAGACAGATAACATTTGCAGAACAACTCGCTAACCTCCAGGTATATCCTGGCGTAATCCCGGCGCTTACATGATGATAGGTTCCGGTTTGAAAATTTTGCTTGCTGCGAGCCTTCCCATCTGCATATGGACCCAGCGGGCATAAACAAACAACACAACGTTGTGTTGTTTGCTTCCTCCTTCTATTCAGAACTTTCTTATAAAACCTCATAAAAAACTTGACAATGCCAATTTTATGAAAACATGCTGGTAACGATATCATCTCTAGTACCTGATTTCGGAAAAAAGTACATATTAACAACTCCCCCCCTCCTTCGACAGGGATCAGGGGAGGTTTCTATGTGTATTTATGTATGAAACTCTGTACTAGTATGAGAGAGGGGAACATTCTGCATACATCATTATGATTCATTCTTTTCACACAGGAGGAATTACCGATGAAAAAAACTATAGGTTTCACACTACTGTTCTTACTGGTTGTCGGTCTTGCAGCAAGTGCTCAGGAAAATGCTCTTTCGTTGTATGGAAGCGCTGAACCGCGTTCAATTGAAGCCTTAGCCGAAGGATTTGAAAAAGCGACCGGCATAAAAGTCAATTGGATCAGATTGTCAAGTGGTGAAACATTAGCTCGTTTACGTGCTGAAAAAGAGAATCCACAGGCAGACGTCTGGTGGGGCGGCACAATTGATCCACATTCGATTGCTGCACTGGAAGGCTTGACTGAATCGTATTGTCCGTCAATCTATGACGAGATGGACCCGCGTTTCCGCGATCCGATCGGTGATTGTCAGGTGATTGGCGTCTATGTCGGGATTCTCGGATTTTCTGTCAATGAAGACATCCTGAACGAAATGGGACTGCCAATACCGACAGGATGGGAAGATCTGTTAGATCCTCGTTATAAGGGCTTAATTGGAATCGCGAACCCGAATACTTCGGGCACGGCATTGACGACCCTGGCAACTCAGGTCTTCCGTAAAGGTGAGGAAAAAGGCGAAAAAATTGATGAAGACGCGGGACTTGAATATATGAAAAAATTGCACCAGAATATCGCGAACTACACAAAGTCCGGCGTGGCTCCAGGCATTCTGGCCGGACGCGGGGAAATCGGGATTGCTATCGTGTTTATGCATGATGCGGTTTATCATGCGGAAGAAGGCTACCCTGTCACTCCGATTGCCCCTAAAGAAGGAACCGGCTATGAAATTGGCGGCTTAAACATGGTGAAAGGCGCGCCTCATCCGGAACTCGCCAAAAAGTTTATGGATTGGGTTGTCAGCGCTGAAGCTCAGGAAACCCAGGCAGCGGTCGGAGCCTATCAATTACCCACCAACACCAAGGCCAAAGTGCCGGAAGTTTCAATTCCGATTGATGCTGTCAAAACGGTGAATTACGATTTTCAATGGGTTGCTGAAAATGGCGTGCGCATGACGGATCGCTGGACGCGCGAAATCTTTACCTTAGCCCGATAATCTTCGAAGAGAAGACATCTTAAAACGCAAGATGTCTTCTCTTTTTCCACGGAACGAGTTGATTTTCCATGAATCAAAGCGAATTTACAAAAGAACGCGGGCTATGGCTCGGAAGTCTGGCAGTCTTGATCCTCCTGACGCTTTTTCCCTTCACATCCCAACCAGGAGGCGTTTTTGCGGTAATCTGGCAGGGCGATTTTTCAGGAATTTTGTGGAATCTGCTGGGAGAGATGCCTTTACTTCTCTTGATGCCTCTCATTTTGCTAATCAACATCTGTTTGACGTTCATGCGGTTGCAACATCGCCTGAAAAGCGTTATTTTACTTGTAAATACGTTTATAGGTCTATTCCTGTTTGTCATCCAGGTTGTCATATTTCGTCCGGATGTTCCGTTAGGAGTGGGAGCTTTTCTGCTTTTTTTCGCCCTGTTGCTCTTCTTGGCCAGAGCTTTATCGCGTTTAGGCCTGATCATGGGAGATACCTTTATTTCCGGATCAATTCTCAGTATTGCGGTATTGCTGGTTGTTTTTATTCTCTTTCCGTTGGTGATCATTTTAGCCCGCAGTGTCATTGTTGACGGGCGTTTTGTTTTATCAAACCTGTTTACCACACTGCAAGCCTATCCGAGTACCTGGCGAATTTTAAAAAATAGCCTGCTTATGGCATCAACGGTCGGGGTGCTTTCGACAGCCATCGGTTTAGCCTTTGCGCTTGTCATCGAACGTTCACGTTTTCGCTATAAGCAGTTTATGCAGGGGTTTTCGCTGCTGCCGATCATTACACCACCTTTTGTGATTGGATTAGCCATCATTTTTATGCTGGGTCGAACGGGCTATATAACCTATGGCCTGTTCAAAATGCGGACATCCTTTATTTTCGGATTTCCGGGGATTGTGCTCTCACAAACGCTCTCTTTTGCCCCAATGGCATATTTGATTCTCAGTGGAGTTGTACGCTCGCTTGATTCAGCGCTGGAAGAAGCGAGCTATACAATGGGCGCCAATCGGTGGTACACCTTCAGCCATGTAATTTGGCCCTTAATTCGGCCCGGAATCGCCAATGCTTTCCTGCTTTCCGTAATTGAATCGCTGGCTGATTTTGCAAACCCAATCCTGTTGGGCGGCGACTTTGATGTTCTCTCCACCTCGATTTATCTTGCTATCGTCGGACGTTACGATGAAGTGCTGGCTGCCAGTTTAGGAATGGTCCTGCTGTCGATCACTCTGAGCACCTTTTTGGTGCAGCGTTACTGGATAGGCAAACGCTCGTATGTGACGATTACCGGCAAACCTGCCCGGCAAACCGCGCTGCCGCTTCCGAAACTATTAGATCGTTTCCTGATCGGGGTTTCAGTTATCTGGGCGCTGCTGACCGTAACGTTGTATGGCTCGGTCTTTTTCGGCGGTTTTGTGAAACTATGGGGCATCAATAACAGCTTTACTCTGATGCATTACAAACATTTTTTGACTGATGGGTTAGATTCATATATTACCACTCTGCAATTAGCCGCAATTTCTGCGCCATTGACGGCAATTTTGGGCTTACTCATCGCGTATCTGGTCAGTCGCTATCGCTTTTTCGGGAAACGCTCGTTTGAATTTACTTCAATGTTAAGCTTTGCGATTCCAGGGACGGTCATTGGCATCGGCTATATTATGTCGTTCAATACAGCGCCGTTAATGTTTACCGGCACGGCCGCGCTTCTGGTCGTCTGTTTTATTTTCCGCAACATGCCAGTCGGCATTCGTTCGGCTATGGCGGCGTTACAACAGATTGATCGTTCATTAGAGGAGGCCTCGATCACTTTGGGAGCCAGCAATCTGCGCACATTTCACAAAGTGGTGCTCCCGTTAATTCGACCGGCCGTATTTTCGGGCCTGGTGTTCTCGTTTGTCCGGGCGATGACCGCTATCAGCGCTGTCATTTTTCTCGTCACCGCGCGCACAAAACTTGCGACAACAATCATTTTGGCCAGAATTGAAGCAGGAAAATTGGGTTTAGCGACCGCCTATTGTACGCTCATGATTCTGACCATGATCGCAGCCATTGTAATGATGCATTTTATTGTCCGCCGGATGACCGGTGTGGGTCAGGGACAGACCTTTTCTTGATATATACGTTGGAACCGGAATTTCAAAGTACAGATGTACCGCAGCAATTCCTGTCCGCAGAAAATTTCGACAAACATGTCTGTTGATCGGCATAATGATTTTCAAAGGAGTAAAAAACGACTTCATGAGCAACCTTACGGCTATAAAAACGGCTGACGTCAAAATAGACAAATTGACAAAACGTTTTGGAAAAGTGACTGCAGTAAATGCGGTCTCACTTGAGATCCCCCATGGTAAGCTGATCACCTTACTGGGACCATCAGGTTGTGGAAAAACAACGATTCTGCGCATGATTGCCGGCCTTGAGATCCCAACGTCAGGGCATATCTATCTGGGAGGCGAAGACATCACGCACCTTCCCCCCAACGAGCGCAAAATTACGATGGTATTTCAATCATACGCCTTATTTCCGCACATGAACGTATACGAAAATATCGCCTATGGCTTACGCGTGATGCGCTGGTCAGAAGAGAATATTCGCGCAGCGATTGATGAGGCGGTTCGTATGGTCGGATTAGAAGGCTTAACGCAACGAGCATCAAACGAGTTGTCCGGCGGACAGCAACAGCGTGTGGCCGTCGCCAGAGCATTAGTTCTAAAACCGAAAGTGCTGCTGTTTGATGAACCGCTTTCGAATTTAGATGCGAAACTCCGCAAACACATGCGTGGAGAAATCCGGAATTTACAACGCGATTTGGGGATTACGTCAGTCTATGTAACCCATGATCAATCAGAAGCGCTCGCGATCTCCGATCAAATCGTCGTCATGGAGAATGCGGTGATTTCACAATTAGGAGGTCCGAAAGAACTCTACACTCGTCCGGCAAACCCATTTGTCGCGGATTTCATCGGCGAAGCGAACCTGCTGGACGTTGACATACTCGAGGTCGCAGAACAGACCGCGCGCGCGCGTGTGGATACGATGGAGGTGACTGCACCATATTTTCATGTACCTCGGCCAGGACAACAGGCAAAACTCGTCATCCGGCCCGAGGATATTCGTATCAGTACAGATGAGCAACAACAAGGACTGAAGGGGGTGATAAAATTTGCCCAATATCAGGGCGCTTCCAATGATTATATCATTGAAACAGCCGCAGGAGAACTTTCTATGAATGATTATGAGGCCAAGGGACTGCTGCTCGATCGCGGAACTCCGGTGTCATTAACGTTCAGGAATGATCATCTATTTCTTATCTGTTAACTTATAACTTATAACAAAGGAGTGTTAGGTTATGCGAAAATATAGACTGTGGATGCTGGTTATCATCGGCATGATGTTGGGAATCGTAAGTTGCGCGGGTCAACTGAAAAAAACTGATGAAGCCGCGCTGTCGAAAGGCGGGTTGCCTGAATCAGTCATGAAACAATCCAGGAAAGAGCTGAAGACAAGCGATGAATGGGAGAAATTTGATCAATCCGGAGCTGTCAAATTCCTTCAGCTTGAAGATACTGCCGCAGCTTCTGCTGAAGGTACCGGCGCCGTGCTTGATGGATCCCTGGGAGAACGCTTAATCGAAATCAAAGTACTGCCTGAAGTGAGCGGGCAATTTGTAGAATGGACCTTGAAAAATGCCGGTCCTTCACCGGTATGGGTGGTTGCAACCAGCAAGTCCAATTCTGAAGTACCGATTATTGTTCAAGCTGGGGAAGAAATGAATTTCGCGACAGATGTGGTTGATGGGTATTGTTATCTTGTGGTAGATAATGAAGGCGGCCAGAAAACCATTCTGACAGTAAATGCGAAATGCGGAGAGGTTGAAGCGAAAACGACGAATGGCGGTAAAAATATGAGCATGACCTGGTTTTAGAGACCTCTGGTACACGAGAGGGGGTGGCGGAAAATTCCCGTCACCCCAGGAAAGGGTGAATCCTGTGATAAAAATATGTGCTCAGTGCTTGATCGTGCTCTTTTTCTCCGCGTTTGTTGAGTCTACATTTTCAGGTGAATGCCCATAAAATACTTCAATCTCTGCCATCTCTCACAAACAATTTGGAGGAAAGAGCATGAAAGATCAGTTGTCTCCAAAAGGGACAATCTTAATTATTGATGATAATCCGACGCATCTGGCAATCCTTTCCGATTATTTGATCTCCGACGGATTCAACACGCTTATTTCTCAAAATGGTGAAGACGCTGTCCTTCAAGCTGAAAAAGAACAGCCGGATCTTATTTTGTTAGATATTTTGATGCCGGGAATCGATGGGTTTGAAATCTGTCACCGGCTGAAAGAACAGCCTGCCACACAAGAAATTCCCATCATTTTTATGACTGCTTTGGCAGATGTGGAAGATAAGCTCAAAGCTTTCAAAGTCGGCGGAGTGGATTATATTACAAAACCCCTTCAACTCCCGGAAGTTCTGGTCCGAATCAACGTTCACCTCACGCTGAAACGCCAACAACAGTGTATTCAAAAGCAAAATGCTCAACTGGCACAACTCAATCATGACAAGAACCGCTTTTTCTCGATTATTGCCCATGATCTCCGGGGATCGCTGAATTCTTTGCGCGATTTAACTCAACTAGCAGCAGAAAATTTTGAGATCTATAGCATTCCCAGGCTAAAAGAGCTGATCAAGATGCAGTTTCAAACCACAGACAATCTCAGTAAACTTCTCGAAAACCTGCTGATCTGGGCGCGAGTGCAACAAGGCATGATCGAATATGAACCACAACCACTCGATCTGGAAAATGTGATTGCCTGGAATATTCAACTTGCGATGCTGAAAGCAACACAAAAACAGATTCTGCTGACCAGTACGGTTGAAAAAAAAACATATCTTGTGTACGCTGATTTCAATATGATTGACTCAATTATTCGGAATCTCCTTTCAAACGCGTTAAAATTTACTCCTTCCGGAGGTGCAGTAACTGTGACAGCAACTGCTGATGAACGCTGCGTGATTATCGCGGTCACTGATACAGGCATCGGCATTTCCGTGCAAGATCTCCCTAAACTTTTTCGAATTGACGTTAAATATAAACAAGCAGGGACCGAGCATGAGCCTGGCACAGGCCTGGGACTTATTTTATGTAAAGAATTTGTCGAAAAACATGGCGGAAAAATTTGGGTAGAAAGTGAAGAGGGTAAAGGCTCAACATTTTACGTGAGTTTTCCGAAAGCGGAAAGCCAGACCGCAGAAGCTTTCCTCCCCGCTTTTTCTTCGTGTTCAATCTCTAAAACTCCGCAAGAACAATTGTAATTGTGTACTCATGTTACGTCAGACAGAGAGGAGAACCCTGGCGTGGAACGGTTGTGGTATTGCCGATCAGATCCGCTCCGCGGGAGAAAAAAATTCTGTGTAACATAAGTTGGGTAAATGTACCGATGAACAGCCGTGTGCGCCGAAAATAGAACAGGAGGGAAATAGATCGTTGTCACCACACAAGATGAAGAAAATCGGATGTATCAGTTTAGGATGTCCCAAAAATCAGATTGATTCTGAAATCATGCTCGGCTTATTGCAACAGGCAGGCCACACGCTTGTTCCTGAAGAAGAAGCTGAAATTCTGATCGTCAATACCTGTGGGTTTATTCAGGAAGCCAAAGAAGAAGCGATTCAGACGACTCTTGAGGCCGCACGGTATAAAGACACCGGATCGTGCCGATGGTTGATCATGGCCGGCTGTTTTTCCCAGCGCTATGCCTCAGAATTGCCAGATGAAATGCCGGAAGTCGATCTGTTTATCGGCCTGGACGATGTCCCTCACATCGTCGAAATCTGTCAGAAAATGGAAAGGAAAACGCCCGAAAACGCCTGCCGGCTTTCTCGGACCTTAGCAGGCAGCAGGCATTCGCAGTTTTTGTACGATCAATTCAGTCCGCGCCTGCGCCTGGGAGCCAGTCATTCTGCCTATGTTAAAATTGCGGAAGGCTGTCGGTATCACTGCGCCTTTTGTGCGATTCCGCTGATCAGGGGACGTTTACGCAGCCGCCCAATGGACTCTATTTTCGAAGAAGTCGTTCAGCTTGTCGCACAAGGAGTCAAGGAAATCAATCTGATTGCCCAGGATACAACTTCCTATGGCATTGATCTTACCGGAAAACCGCTGATTGTGCCGCTTTTGGAGCGCCTGACAACCATTCACGACCTTCCCTGGCTTCGGCTGATGTATGCCTATCCGACAAACCTGGATCTGTCACTTATGCGGCTTATCGCCACATCCGAAAAAATCTGTACTTATCTCGATCTCCCACTGCAACATATTGATCATAGCATCTTAACTCAAATGCGACGGGCGATTACCGAAACGCAAACGCGAACCCTTATCGAACAATTACGAACCGAGATTCCCGATTTAACCTTACGCACCTCATTTATTACCGGGTTTCCAGGGGAAACCGATGTCGCATTTGAAAAGCTGGCGCATTTTATACACGAAGTTGAATTCGATCGGATGGGTGTGTTCACTTATTCACCCGAAGAAAACACCCCTGCTTATGATTTGCCTGATCAGATTCCGCGGGAAATTGCGGAAGAACGCCGGCAGCAACTCATGGAAATCCAGGAAGGAGTTTCACGCAAAAAACTGCACGCTCTGGTCGGAACTGTGCAAACAGTGTTGATTGATGGTGAATCTGAAGAAACCTCGCTGCTGCTTGAAGGACGCATGGAGGGCCAGGCGCCGGAAATTGACGGCGTAGTCTATATTAACGAAGGCAACACCAACCAGGGAACTTTTGAACAGGTCTTAATCACAGAAGCTTTCTCTTATGATGTTGTTGGAAAAATTGTCGCTGAAGCAGAAAACTGATAAAATCTCCTGAAGAAAACTTGACACCACACAACGTAACCCACATATTAAGAACGTGTTCTTTGTTGAAAAAATCGTCAATAAAAAATAAAGCCATAAACCTGAAAGGAGAAACGGTATGCAGAAAAATAGAAAACTGATGATAGCTATGATGATAGGTTTGACGATGTTCGTATATGAAGCGTCTGCGCAGTCTCCGGATGCTGACATATTTGCGGTGATCAACCTGAACAACCCGGAAACGTTTATTCCGAGTGTTGGTCAGTTTATTGATAAATTTCAACCTGGGATGGGTGGGATGGTTAATCCCATGATGGTTGGAAATATGGTGTTCAAAAATCCAAACTGGACGGGCATGGATATGGCAGGGGAATACAAAGCTGTCGTACTTAACCCGATGAAATATTCTCAGGCTCCGTATGCATTCATACTGCCAATTACGAATAAAGATGAATATCTGGCTGCCCTGGCACAAGTGCTGACGAAGGGCGAAGAAACCAATGGAATTTATAACTTCACCCAACCGGATCAGAAAAATGTGTTTGTGGCATTTGCCTCTGATAAAGGCATTCTGGCGGAAAATGCAGATGTTGCAGCGCAAGTAAAACTACTGGTTGAAGGAAACAGCGCAATCTTATCGGAAGCAGCGTCAGTAAAGGGGCAATTAACAGCCTTTCTGTCTGTCAGCAAAATCCTGGTGACGGTACGTCCGATGATCGATATGCTCAAACAACAGATGATCATGGGGATGCAACAGGGAGCGCAGCAAGGCGAAGGACAGGCAGAAGGAACTCCCGCCCCTCCGGCAGGAGCTCAAAATATCATACAGCAAGAAATTGATACCCTGCTGGCCTTGCTTGATCAAACTGACAGACTGCAACTGGGAGTTGGGGTTGAAGACAATGGATTACGCGTGTCAAAAGCGGTCTTTGGAATAAGCGGCAGCGCGATGGAAAAATTCATGGCAGCGCAAACTCCCAAAAAATCACAGTTATTAGGCGTGATTTCGGAAGATGCGGCCATTCTCGGCAGCGGTTCAATCAATCTGACTCCCGAATTTGTCGAAGGATATGTGAGTTTCCTTAAAGGCATCAGTGCAGTTGGGGAAGCGACCGATCAGGCGATGGTGGAAAAATTAGCCGCCTGGGCGCAGCAAGCAATGGAAGTGTTTGCAGGAGATTACGCCTTTGGTGGACTTAACCAGCATGGAGACAGCTTGTTTACCCAGGTGTACACTGTCAATGATAGCGGCAAGGCGAAACAACTCATCGCCCAATATCCTGAAATGATGCAGCACATGTCTGAGATGTATAAAGAGATGGGCTTTGATATGAAAATGTCACTGACTGATACCATGGAAGTCAAAGGCGGCGAAATCCTGAATTATCATTTCGGGATGAAAGCAGATCAGATCCCCGATCCTGAAGGACAGGAAGTCTTTAATAAGCTATTTGGCGAAGATATCCAGATGCCGGCCGGATTTATCGGACAATACGGCGTCATCGGGTTTGGGAAAAACCCGCAGGATCGCGTCAAGAGCATTATGGAAATCCTGGATTCCGGAGCTGATGTCGCGGCGAAGTTCACACCGTCCCTCTTTGGCCTGCCAGAAGAAAATAACTTGTTTATGTATGTGTCCATCCCCAAGATAATGACCTGGGTAGCGAAAATTGCTCCTGATGCGCCGCCATTTGAGATGGTAGAAAGTCCGGGTTTTGGCATGACAGGCTGTTTTCTTGACGGACATTTTGAAGGCGAGATGTTTTTGCCGGTTGATGAACTCCTCGCTGCCAAAAAAATGGGTGAACAGGTACAACAAACACCTGCTCAATAAAATCGAGCGTAAATGAGGTTATGATTTTCCAAAAAGGATAACGGGCCAGGGGCCTGTTATCCTTTTTTTGACAATCAAGAGACTATGTGGGATTATACAGAGAAAGTAAAAGAACATTTTTTTCATCCGCGCAATGTTGGTGCGCTTGAAGATGCCAATGCTGTGGCTGAGGTTGGTTCGCTGGCATGCGGCGACGCGTTGAAAATTTATCTAAAAATTGATGCGCAAAATCGCATCCAGGACGCCAAATTTGAAACCTTTGGGTGTGGCAGCGCGATTGCATCTTCTTCAGCGTTAACCGAAATGATTAAAGGCATCCCCATTGATGAAGCCGCCAAAATTACAAATCAGGATATCGCAGAATATCTGGGAGGACTGCCAGAAGAAAAAATGCACTGTTCCGTGATGGGGCGTGAGGCCCTGGAAAAAGCTATTGCACTGTATCGTGGGGAAGCGTATAAAGAAGACGAGGACGAGGAAGGACAGATTGTGTGTAAATGTTTCGGAGTGACTGATGAAAAAATTAAGCGGGTTGTGCGTGAAAACAACTTAAAAACTATTGATCAGGTGACGCATTATACCAAAGCCGGGGGAGGATGCACCTCCTGCCACGCTGAAATTGAAGACTTGATCGCCGAAGTGTGGGAAGATAAAAAGCGGGAACAGTTCCGGCAAGAGAAGAAAGCGCAGCGCAAAAAACTTACCACCATCCAGAAAATCAGCCTGATTCAAGATGCTCTCGAACATGAGATTCGCCCTGAACTTCAGAAAGATGGCGGAGATATCGAACTGATCGATGTAGATGGCAGCAACGTGATCGTCGCATTACGCGGACATTGCGTCGGCTGTCCCGCGGCAGAATATACGCTGAAGCTTGGCGTTCAAGAAAAACTGCGTGAACTCGTCTCAGAGGATCTGGTTGTGATGCAAGAAGAAGAACAGGAGATCATGAATTTTTAGCAATTGTTTGCATGTACCGGCGAACAGCCTTGTTCGCCGAAAATACCGATAAACGCTCCACGAAGACCACGCTGGTCAAATCAAGCCTCCTGGCGTTTCGATTCCGCCCAAAGTCCATCGGTTGTCAAGCGGAGTCGAAACGCCAACAGATTCTCGGTGTGATGACGTTATTTATACGCTGCCGTTGTTTTTTCGCTAAACCGCTGAACGAAAAAGGTGAGAATTGCAGCCAATACTCCGATTACTGAGAGCGTATGATCCGGACACATTAGCAGCAGCCCGCTCATGACAAACAGTGTTTTGAAAAGCAGGTTCAGCCAGCCTGCGGAATGCGCAAAGAATCCATACGCCAGCAACAGCGTACCGAATAACGCGCTGACGCCATATTCGACAATTTCCATGAAGCTGCTTCGACCGACCAACGCGGGGTTCAGTACGAAAAAATAGGGGATCACAAAGGCTACAATCCCGAGTTTGACGGAGATGATTGCGGTTTTAAACCAATCGCTTTTGGCAATACCAGCCGCCACAATGGCTGAGGTACAGGTTGGCGGCGTGACTCCGCCCAGAATTGACCAGTAAATAAAAAACAGATGAATGGCGACTTCATCAATGCCCAGGCGTAATAACGAAGGCGCAATGATTGAAAGCGATAAAATATACGTGGGAACAACCGGCAGTGACGTGCCAAACAGAAACGGGATAATCGTGGCGATAAACAGAGCCAGGATTAAATTTTGTCCGCCGATGTCCATGATTAGTCCCCCAAGCTTCGGGGCGATACCTGTAACACCAATCATATTGACCAGGATATTGACTGCTACCAGAATCGGCACGATATTGGCTAAACCTAACCCACCCTCGCTCAAACCTTTACCGATTTGGATAATCACCATTTTCATGCCAGCAATTGAAAAGTAAGACGCAAAAAAAACGACTATTACCGCGAGACAGGCGTAAAATCCGGCGTATAGAAGTGATGTCCCGGTGGCAATGAAATACAGTAAAATCCCGGTTGGGATCACAAGCGAGGCCAGACGTTTAAACGTCAAAATCTCTTTCCAGGCGGGAATTTCTTCATCGGGCACCGCAGGAAGGCCGGATCGGAGCGTTTCAAGGTGAACCCCGGCAAAGATTCCCACGTAATACAGGCAGCATGGGATCAGGGCATATCCGATAATCTTGAAATAGGAGATTTGCAGAAATTCGGCCATCATGAAGGCCGTCACGCTCATAATCGGCGGGGTGATGCCGCCGCCGGTCGAAGCAATCGCTTCAACGCCTCCGGCGAAATTCGGATCATAGCCTAAACGTTTCATTAACGGAATTGTATAATTGCCTGTGACTGACACATTTGCCACCCCGCTCCCGGAAATACTCCCAAACAGCCCGCTGGCAACCACGGCCGCTTTTGCAGGGCCGCCCACGTAGCAGCCGGTGAGCGCAATCGCAAAATCTATAAAGGTTTTGCCCCCGCCGGCTGCGGCGATCAGCGCGCCAAAAATAATAAACATGCCGATAAACGTTGCTGACATACCGGTAATGCTGCCATAAATGCCCAGAGGCGAAAAATAGACGGAATTCAACACATATTTCCAGGGCAGCCCGCGCAGTTTCCACATTCCGGGCATCAGAGGGCCAGCCCAGATATACAGAAACATCAGCCCCACAAAGATCGGAATGGCCCACCCGACGGTTCTGCGGGCTGCATCAAGAATAACAAGAAGCAATGCCACGCCAATGATTAAATCAATTGTTGACGCGCTGCCAGGAGTCATATAAATCTGCATGGCTTTTAAAAAGGTATTTACATTGGCGATCACCAGAATCGCAATAATCACGAAATCCCATCCAGAAATTGTGATTGGTTCTGCCTGGCCTTTCTTTCTATACGGATTGGCCAGGGAAGCGAGGGATATGCCTGAAATAATATGAATGGCTCGCAATTGAATATCAATCAGCGAAAAGAACACGGGTAGGATTAACTGGCTGACAGCAAACCCCAGACCTCCCCAGAATAACACATTTGATCTTGTTAGAAATGCTTTTTTCTCTGCCATGCTGTTCTCCTCCAAAAAACCGGGTTTCTTGAAGAAACCCGGTTTTTACGTGTATTTACTTCGCTTCCGGCGGAATGAAGCGTTCCGGTACTTCGATCCCTTTTTCCAGGCAGTATTTATACAGTCCGGCGTGAATGGGAATCTCGCCGCCTTCTGAGATTAATCGGAAAGAATCCCTGATCGGATCCCATCCTTTGATCGGAGCATAAGCGGCGGCGACAGTTTCCAGGTCTTCAACATAGGCTTTGACAATTTTATACCCGACTTCTTCAGGTAATTCCGAGGAGGCGATCGCGCCCACGACTTGGGCTTCTTCCATTAGTACGCCAAGTTCAGAAAGCTGTTCAATACCTCCGGCCGGGGTTTCAAAAAAAATGATATACGGCAGTTGTGCGCGAATTTTCTTAATATCCTCCTGGCTATAACCGACAACCGATAGCGGCGTTGTGAGACTGACTTCAAGCAGTGAGGCATCCAAAGATTTTAAGGGGCTTGATTTTTGCAAACCGGCAATGCGTCCTTGCTGAAACGCAGTAATGGCATCTGCCAGCGAGGCAGGCATCACATCAATCCCTGTTCCCAGAATATCGTTAAATTTCATAAACGAGGCGGTCGAAGAGGCGCCCGGAATGCCGGGGCTGAATTTTTTGCCTGACAAATCGGCAAAAGTTTTCAAACCTGAATCAGCTTTTACATACAATCTATTCACAATCGCATTCCGCAGAAAGAGCCATCGAACCTTCTCCCAACCTTCATCTTTAAACGTATCCGTGCCGCGATACATCTGCATTGCTGATGCTGAATCAACGCACAGAGAAAAATCAAAAGCGCCTTCTTTTGTACGCCGGAGGTTATCCAGCGCGGCCCCGCTCTCCACCACTGTCACATTAATGCCAACATCGGCTTTGTTAATAACCGAAGCCGTCGCCACGCACCAGGCGTATACGCCTGATGTGGACGAGGTACTCCCCATATTTAAATATACGGTTTCAGACACTGCCTCCCTGCCGGTCATTCCGGTCAGAACACATAACACTATCAGGATCGCAAAGCTCATTTTCCATAGATTTTTCATGCGAGATCCCTCCCATGTTGTACAGTATTATTCGCCACTATTGACCACATTCATTAGGAGTGTCAAAGCTTGTCTTTGGCTGTCAAAGCCGAGCTTTGACACTCCTGCGTTGAAGGTCAATTCAACTGCATAATGCTGTAAATGTAAACGTTTATGATATTGTCTCTTCATCAGCGGTCTCTTTCGGCTGCCTTGACGAAAACCTCACCTCCTTTGTCGGATTTTGTCGGACAAGTCAGGCTTATCCGACAAAGTTACTACAATACTGGATCACCTCCGGCGAGCAACCAGGTTTTTTCAAAAAACCTGGTTGCTTTGTGTCATCTCCAAAGAGGTTAAATTTCCAACGGTTTCAGGTGTTTCTTTAAGATCCGGAGCGCGCGTTCCGGATCGAGTCTACCATACAGCCCTCCGACCGTGGAGAGAATATAGGACGCGTCGAGCAAAATTTGGCGATTCGGCCGCAAAATGGTGTATTCTTCCGGATCAAATAACGCGCCCCGGGCGATGGTTTTAATATTCTCCCACAAATATTCCTTGTTCTCCTTGCACTTATGATGAATCGTGCCGCCCACCAACACCAGCGTTGTATCCTGGGTAAAGAAATTCACCCCTTCCTGCAAAAAATACACATCGGTTTCTTTCACGTGTCCGACATTATTCGCAGTGGCGACGGCCAAGGTTTCTCTGGCCAGAAGGCTTCGCACAAAATTCTCTTCTTCGGTTTTGGGCATAACATGCGGGTTCTGATGAATCCAGGCGAGATACTCCGGCAGCGAAATCGTCCATTTACCGTCTTGACGCTTGAGAAATTGGTCAAAATGATCGCCGTTCACCTCAAAATGTGGGAATTGCTGATTAAAGAGCGTGTTGATTTCGGCATTCATACGCCCGTTTTTGAATTTTTCGAGTTCCATGAGATTTTCCGCATTATAAGCCAGGCCATATTTCCCTTCAACCCGACGATAGGCTAAGGGGTAGTTCGGGGTCTTCAGAATGGTGCGTTTCACCTTTTTTCTGGGATCCTCCCAGGGATAGAGGTACAATGGATTGGCGCGCACATTGGCAAAGAAATCCGTCGTGCAGCCGCCAATGTCCAGGGCCACAAGATTACCCAGACCTTCTTCTTTGCCATAGCCCCGGGCTAAGAGATTAATTCCCAAAAATGCGGCGCGGGGGGTAGGAATAAATTTGGCGCTCATATATTCTTCGACCACATCAAACCCCTTGCCTCGAATCACGACGGTCTGGAATAAGTCTCGAATGGCTTCATTCACTACTTCGATACTGAATTTATTGACCTCGGGCATAATGTTTTTGGTAGCCCGCGCGTCAATCTGATGACGATGGAAAATGTCTAACACCTCATCAGTGACATCTTCATTACCAGCGTAAATGATCGGAATCCCATATTTGGCATAGGTCGCCAGGTGAGCGCTTTCTGCCAGCAGCCGGGCGTTGTGGAACACTGACATGGAATCGCCGCCGTTGTTGACGCCTCCACTCAGCAGAATGATTTCCGGACAATCTTCGAGATAAATCTGTTGCGCTTCTTCCGCTGAAATTTTGCCGTGATAACTGTTCAGCAATTTTGCGCCGGCGGTCAGGGCGGCTAAATCAGCGGCAAAACCGCTTTCTCTGGCCGTCGAAGCTACCGTGACCATTTTCAAGCCGCCTTTCGCACTGCTGCATGGCAGCTTGATGTCAAATTGATCCATGGCGTCTCGCAGGGGATCCCAATTGCCCTGGCGCTGGCACTCCGCCAGGCAGCCCAGGCCATTCGCCAAACCTTCGCGGATGTCGTTCACGGTCGTGGGCACATAACGTAACTCCACATCTTCCGAACTCGCGTTAAACATGGCGACTTTAGTATAAGTACTTCCAAAATCCACTGCGAGCACATTTTTCCTTTCAAAGGCGGTGATGCCAAGTTCGGCTCGGAATGCCTGCACCACAGATTCCTCAATTTTATCTTCAACTTCAATCAGGTGCGACTGTTCATCGGCCTGGGTCACATCTTTATAAAAATACCAGGGGAATTTTTGTCTGATGATATCCACGCGTTCAAATTCATCATTCACTTTCTGGCCGCAAAACTCGGCAATCCGGCAGGTTCCGTTCACAATCTCAGTCTTACAGGCCCCGGTCAGTTCGTAGCGTTTGTCAATCACTGTGACCTGCGGCGCCTGAAATAACCCGGTTTGTAAGGCCAAATCAAGGTTATCCGCACTGATCATGTTACATTCGCGCGAAGGATAATTGCGCTCATCAATCAGATCTATCAGCATGGTTTCATAATTTTTCCCCCGATCCGCCAGATTTTCTCGTCGGGCTGCAATTTCCGGGCTGACAGCATATTCGGGGAAATTGTCTAAAGTCACTTTGCCTTCATAGCCGCCCATAAAGGCTAAGTGCAACATATTATACATCGCGCCTTTTTTCAGTTCTTCTTTACGAGCAAGCACCGCAGGGTTTTTCCAGAGATCCGTCATCGCGGCGCGATCGTATTCTTCGAAACTCTGTTTGGCAATATCGCAACTGGCGACAATATCCTCAGCCTTGGCATCGTGATGGGCTTCACAATAACTGACGATGTGGACAATATCCGGCTCCATGTACATCTGCCAATAGGTCGTGATCGCCAGGTGGCTTTTGGCTTTGTCCAAATTGGGCGGAAAACTGGAGAGTCCGCCTCGGGTTTCCTTGATAATCGAGAAATCAAAGTGCTGCGTAAGCGGATAAATAAGTTCATACGCTGCTTTCATCTTGGCCAGGTCATAGAACGGGCTGATTTCCGGCGGCAGATCAAACATCAATTGCATGACATACTGTTTGATCCCCATTTTGAAGGCGATCACCCCGGAGAGGACATGGTCGGTCACATACATCTCATCGGTACAGCGGCGCAACTGCCATTGGTGTGGGTCATTCACTTCGAGCGGCTTGTTAATGGACGCCCACCAGCGCATGGTGGCAAAATGTTCATTGAGTCCGTCTAAAATAGATAAGGGACCGCGCCCGTCTAAGCGATTATAGAAGAAAATCGGAACGGCCGGAAAGGGCATGTGCAGGGTTTCTTCAAAAATTTTGGCTAATTCCACCAATTCGTCGGTGCCGGAATAAATGCGAACCATCGGGAAATTTCCTCGCTGGGTCGCCTTTTTGAGACGGCGAAGATCGTCTTTACTGCGAATCGGCGCGCCGCCTTCGCCTTTGCGGTATTTGCTCGGATCTTCTTCGCCGCGCACAAATTTCGCTAAAAAAGCCTGACAGGCTTGATCGGGCGCTAAGGAGACGATTTCCAGCGCGCCAGCGCCGCTGATCAGTTCAGTCCCTTCCACCGTCGGGTCAATCGTTTCAGCCGCAGCGCCGATATGCGCGCGAATAATAGGACGGTGCTCAAGTTCGCGCACCTGCCTGATCCGTTCCACCAGATCGTCTGACCAGGTCACCTGCTTTTCGGCCGCCTGCGTCACTTTCATCGCAAACTCTTCCAACTCTTCCATCGTGACATAGTCATCCACAATTAATTCGAAGAATCCCTGCAATTGCTTGTGATCTGTATAGGTTGCCGCAATCTGTTCCAGATTGAAATGGCGATCTTCGGTCGGAGAAAATTTATCAGGCAAGATCGGAACGCCGGTCATGGCGCGTACCAGGTTAGCGGCCAGGCGCACCCCTCCGAAACAATAACGGATGCCGCTTTTCTGCGGCTCAAGTCCGTATTGATAGACTTTTTCAACGAGTTCAAGCACAATCTCATCTACATGCAAATCGCCCAGGCGATACGAAAACGCGACCACTTCCGGGTGAGATTCCCGCACTTTGTCGATCAATTCATCAATCGAAACCGCCGGCCCTAACTTAATACAGACATAGCCAATGCCTTTGCTCTCCATCCATTCCGCAAACCGTTCGACCCCTAAGGTATGCACACAGGGTTCCAGAGAACAGTTTAACACCCGTTTTTTGATTGCAGACGTACTCATAGTGTTATCCCTCCTTATGAAACGACAGGAATGAAGAATAAGCAAGAATGCTCAGTCCCGTTTCATCACACAGGTGAGCCTGAGCTTCATGATAGCTCTTTTGAAACTACAAGGAATAAGAATTTGATTTCAGGCATGGCAGAAATCTATTCTTGCTTATTCTTCATTCCTGTAGTTTCATCTAAAACATGATGTCATTTACATCCTGAAAGCCGTAATTCTGTGGTATGCGAGTGTCTTGAATATCTTTGCCGTGCAACTCGCCATGCACCAGATACTCTTTGTGCATCCAGCGGCTGGTCGTGGCAATTACCTCGTCAATCGCGGGCGTTTGAACCCCCGCGAGTTGCGCAATCGCTCTGGTCACGACCAGACCGTAAGGAATGTCTTCAGTCAGATAGCGAGCTTGAAAATCCGGAAGAAAATACCCAGCCTGATCCTCTTTCATTGGCGCACGAAGTCCCTGATAGGCTCGATTGGTTGTAAAACAACGCTGTAAGGAACTGAAATCTGCGATGGAATCGGAATACGTCGTGAGCACCCACTCTTTAAGGCTGATCACCTGCGATAAATCCAGCGCGGGCTTGCGCATTTGCAGGGCTTGCGCTACCCTCTGCACTTCAGCGCTGAGTTGGTCTAACATCCAGGCGATTTCTTCCGTGATCCCCTGATAAAAATGCGGAATATCCTCTTTGCGGTATTTGCGATCTTCCTGTCCCTTAAAGAGGCCATACATAATGCCGGGGTGGATAAGCTGTCCCACATTGGCTAATGAAAGGGTCAGCATGTTGGAGAGCGGGGTGATTGTCAGCCCGAAGAGCCGGGTAAAATAGTGTGCTAATTCCTCCTGGAGAGTTTGCGGAAATGCAGCGAGCCCCACGACAGCTTTTTGGCCTAAAATGTCGACTTCACGGGCATATTGCGTGATGCGGCAGGCCCAGGGCAGGGTTTGGAATCCAAAAATCCCTGTGGTGTCCCGGTGATGATCTTGCAGCAGTCGTAACGCCGAATATTCAAAACCACTGCGAGCCGGCATTACGCCGACAAGCGCGTCCGGTTTTAAAAAAGGGAATATGTGCGACAGGGTGAATTCATGCGCAAAGGCGGGCAGCGAGATGATGACCAGATCAGCATCCTGACACGCTTCCTCAGCCGCTTTACTCACCCTGTCCGGTCTCGCGTAGAATACTCCCTTTGGCGTGCGCGCTTTGATATATCGATCTTCCTGAATAAGGCGTTGAAACTGTTCAGCTTCATTCTGGTAAGGCAGGAAAAGGGAAATGGTCCCCTGAAAGTGCGTGCGAATAATTGGAATTAAGGCGTGAGCAGCGTTCCCTCCTCCGCAAAGCATGATGGTATTGACATCCATGACATTTTACCTCTGTGGAGATAAAAAAAGGAGCACATATCCAGAACGGCACATCTTAACTACGCCAAAATTAAGGTAATCTGAACGGTTTCCCCTTGTCAAGAGAAAAAATGAATTGAAAAACATGATTCTTTCAACCTAAGTACTTTGCGTAACAACGGATTGGTTTAAACTTCCCTTCTTAGCAGGTATTTCCTGTAATCTGTTGGTGTCGTGTAAATCCGACTTGACACAAATTATGCGTCTCTGTATCGTTCCTGATGACGAGAATTATCGGATTGCAGCATTGTGTAGTTCCGCCTTCAGGCGGAAGAACTCGCTCAAGCGAGAACCACGAACATTTTGAGAGAAGGAGGAGTCAAATATGCCATATTTCAATGTTGGGGATGCGCAATTGTATTACGAAGATTATGGACAGGGGCAGCCGATTATTTTCATTCACGGCGTCTGGATGAGCAGTCGCTTTTTTAAGAAGCAAATTCCTTACTTTGCCGAGCGGCACCGGATTATCACGGTTGATATGCGCGGACACGGCCGTTCTGCCAAAGTTCACACCGGGCATACGATTGCCGCGTATGCGCGGGATGTTCATACCCTGATCCAGGGGTTGGCGCTCAAGGATGTGATTTTGCTCGGCTGGTCAATGGGAGCGTTTGTGGTATGGGATTACGTGAAACAATTCGGGACAAAGGGACTCAAAGCCACGGTGATTGTAGAAGAGTCCGCTTCGGACTATAAAAAGGAAGATTGGCCGTTGGGGGCCTTTGATTTTCAGGAATTGTGCGAGATTATGGCGACGGTTCAGACCGATCGCGCGGCCTTTGTGCATGAACTTATCACCGCCATGTTCAAAGACGCGCCGGCTGAAGAAGACCGGCAGTGGATGTTCGACGAAATCACGCGCCTGCCGGAATCGATCGCCAGCGCGATTCTGTTTGATCAAACCGTGCAGGATTATCGCCCCGTGCTTCCCAGCGTCAGCGTGCCGAGCTTGCTCTGTTTTGGGCGTGATGAAAAACTCATTCCGATTGCGGCCGCGAAACACTTGGAGCAAACCTTGCCGGATACGCGTTTCGTGTTTTTTGAAAACAGCGGTCATTGTCCCTTCCTGGAAGAGCCCGATAAATTCAATCAGGAAGTTGATGCGTTTATCCGTTCTCTCAGTTAGGGGAGCTTGCCCTCAGCGCATTCGGGGGTAGTTCTAAAAACCGGGTTTTTTCGAAAAACCCGGTTTTTGTACGTCCATAAGTTCAAGCAAACCTTCACAACAACAACCATGTGCAAATTAACCCGCCCCCTCCAATCAGTCTTCATCCTGAGATGAAACGTTTTCCTGGCCTTCAATATTTTGACGTTGATCAAGTAATGAAATAGGAGCCTTCCAATTTTCCCTCAAAAGTTCCGGAATAGCCTGGAAGTCTTTATCTGTGGTTAACAAGATCAATTTATAGCGTAGAGCCGTCACCGCAATAAACGCATCAACGGTTTCCAACTGCCACCCCTGGCGGCGCAGGGATATTTGCAGTTCTGCCGCACGCTCGGCATCTGTTTCGTCCGGAAGATAACACGCAAAGCTAGATTTCAATCGCGCCCATTCAGCAAGATTCTGCGGCGCACGGGGAAGTATTCCAATACCAAATAACATTTCCGCTAAAACAAGAAGATGGATTGCGAACGTATCCCCGTCTTCAAGGCTTTGCAAAATACGTTTACGCAAAGGATGTCCAATCGTCACTAATGAAGCCACATGATTGGTATCTAACAGATAATTTGCCATACATTATTCCCCTCGACCTTCAGCAATATCATTAGCACGGGTTATCGCTTTCATTTCCCATTCAATATCGCTCCATTGCTTTTCCCAGACTTCAAGCTCAAAATCAGGGTAATCCGGGGCATGGCGCAAAGCTTCAAGTAATGAGTCTGTCGCCGGACGAATATTCTTCAGGGTTCGCGGCGTTGCTTTGATCTTCGCCACGACATCTTCAGGGGTCAGAATGTCTTGATTCGCAGGCTGAAGAGCGTTCTTGAGAAGAATAAACACGAATTCTTCCAATTGAAGATGTTGTCGCCTGGCTCGAACACACAATTGTTCCGCTAAGGGGTCAGTTAACGTAATGGTGACTGACATTCGCCTTTCCTCCTTTTTGAGGTTTATTCGATGCTATCTCACAAAAATCTGGCTGAAAATGAGATGGCTGTTTATAGCATAACCTCTCTTATTAAGATAAGAGCAACAGCAATTTTGGTCAAGACAAAAACTGGGAAGAAAACAGATACAGATGACGAATATTCATGCGTTCACCGGAGCATGATGGTGTTCAGAAAAAATGGGAATGAGACAACGTAGGGCTTTGTTAACTGCCTCGGAGTCTGGAAAGTATTGCCGCCCATCAGGCTCAAGCATCACGGTGCCATCTTCAAGCGTAAGACAATGACTTTCATGGGCGGGCAGATTCCATGATGCGCATAAATCGCTGATAACTCTGGTCGAGTTCATCCGCCGTCGCATTAATGAACGACAAACCTTTTTGCCCAAGTAAATGAAAGAACTCGGTATAGGTGATATTCAGTAATTTTGCAGCTTCTCCCAGGCTGAGCGCCTCGTTTTGCCGCTGTTCAATCCATACACGGTACGCCGCATATCCTCTTCTCTTTATGAAATAGGCTCTGATTGGACAGAGGTTTTCTTGCCTGATATGATCTTCTTTTTTATCTCAGGGTATATAGTGGAGTACAACCAAGTTAATTCAAGAGCATTAGCATCTTTTGGTTTTCTCATGCAGCGCTTCCTGGATAAGAAAGTCCAACTTCCCGGTTTCCGAATCTTTAACAATCTCTCTGTCCCATTTTTCCCAGTCTTTCCTGGAAAACCAATTTCTTAGACTGACATAGTCTTTCTCAGGAAGCGCGTCAATGGCGATTTTGATTTCTTCTACTGTCAGCATATTCGAATCTCTCATGAAAACATATATACATCTTGTTCAAATTTTTCGGTAATTTAAACCTTGAGATGCATATTACGTGTTGGCAATACAGCATTTTTGGGTATAATAACAACCTAAATCAAGGTATTGAAAATGGCAAGCTTAAAATACTCCGAATTTTATGGTGTTCTATCAGGATTGCTCACGCGCGGCAAGAAAGAATTTTTCAGAATTTAGTTGAAAAATTTCTGCCTCCCAGAAAAGAGGGTAACGAAGTCTTACACGAACGTTTTATAAAAAGCCTACACGCACAATGAACATTACAGCAGAGTGCCAACTGACGTTTGCACGCCTGTTTGACAGAGATACGTTTCATGCTGCAAGTTCGAGAGTTACACTATGCGATTGGCGATCGCGAATTACTCGCCGGAATTGATTGGATGATCCACCCGGGCAGGCGGATTGCCTTGATCGGCCCGAATGGGGCCGGAAAAACCACCATGCTGCGCATTTTGAACGGCGAAATTACGGAATATCACGGCACCATTACGAAACCCAAAGAGTATCGCATCGGCTATCTGCCCCAGGAAGAAATTGCGCTTGGCGACAGTTCCATCTTACACGCCACATTAAAAGGCCAGAAAGAAGTCATCGAAATCGAGAACAAACTGGCGGAGCTCCATGACGCTTTAAACGCCGCGCATGCTCATCACGAGGATTTGCTGAAACAGATTGGCGATTTGGAACATCGCTATGACGCCCTGGAAGGCTATCGGTTGGAAGCGGTCGCCAAAAGCATTCTGGCTGGTTTGGGATTTGTCGAAGCGGATTTTGAGCGACCCTTAACCGAGTTCAGCGGCGGCTGGCGTATGCGAGTCCATCTGGCACGGCTGCTGCTGCAAAAACCGGATTTGCTGCTGTTAGATGAGCCAACTAACCATCTGGATATTCCGTCATTAGAATGGTTAGAACAATATCTGCTGAATTTTGAAGGCAGCGTGGTGGTGGTTTCCCACGATCGTTTCTTTATTGACCGCCTGGCGCAATCAATTTACGAATTGGATCGCGGCAAACTGAGTTTCTATGCCGGGAACTACCATTTTTACGAACAGGAAAAAGAGCAGCGCGAAGAATTGCTGCGCAAAAAATGGGAGGAGCAGCAAGCGGAAAGAGAAAAACAGCAGCGTTTTATCAACCGTTTCCGCTATAAAGCCACCAAAGCCAAACAGGTGCAAAGCCGCATCAAACAGTTGGAAAAAATGGAAGAGATTGAATTACCGCCGCCGCCGCGCCGCATGCACTTCCAGATTAAAGTTGATCTGCCGAGCTATAAGGATGTGCTGCACATTCACGACCTGTCTTTCCGTTACGACCAGGAATGGGTGCTGCGCGATCTGAACCTCAGCGTCTATCGCGGCGATAAACTGGCCATGGTCGGTGTGAACGGCGCGGGCAAAACCACCTTCACGCGCCTGGTGGCCGGAGAGCTTCAGCCCCAGCAAGGCACACTTGAGATTGGTAAAAACGCCACGATCGGCTATTACGCCCAACACCAGATCGAAGCCTTGAACCTGGAAGCCAGGGTCTATGATGAAGTCTTATCAACGGCCGCCGAAGGTCAGCGTCCGCGCGTACGCGACGTGCTCGGCATGTTCCAATTTCACGGTGATGATATTTACAAACCCATCGGCGTGCTCTCCGGTGGGGAAAAGGCGCGGGTGTCGCTGACCAAAATTCTGCTGTCGCCGGTCAATTTTTTGATGATGGATGAGCCGACCAATCACCTGGATGTACTCTCAAAAGAGGCGTTGGAACACGCCCTGATGCACTATGACGGCACGTTGATTCTGATTTCTCACGACCGTTATTTTCTGGACAAAATCGTGGGGCGCGTGGTGGAATTGAAAGACACGCACCTCACGCAATATGCCGGCAATTATTCGTATTATTTACAGAAACGGGACGAAGAACCGGAATTTGTCGTCCATACGAAAACCGAAGAGAAACCGAAAGAAATTTCGCCGCTGAAAAAGACCAAAGAACAGAAACGCCAGGAAGCCGAAGCGCGGCAGGTCATCAGCAGGGAACGCAATCGTCTGAAAAAAATTGTCACTGCGCTGGAACAGCAGATTGAAGAGCAGGAAAAGCAAAAAGAACATCTGGAATTTGAAATGGCCCGACCGGAAACATACCAGGAGAGCACCCATGTGATAATCTTGCAAAAGGAGTACGCCGTGCTGCAAAAAGACCTGGAGCATGCCTATCGCCGCTGGGAAGAAGCGCAGCTTGAACTGGAGGAATTAGTGAGCCAGGTAACGTAGTTGTATGGAAAAAATCAGGTTTTTGCCAAAAACCTACGAGGGAACGAACGACAGGATGATCCAACATCATATTACAACAACAAATGAACATCTCATCGGCGTGTTCTATGGCATTGCCGCTTTTGGATTGTGGGGCTTACTTCCGGTGTATTGGAAACTGTTTCAGCAGGTGTCGGCCCTGGAAGTGCTGGCGCACCGAATTTTTTGGTCTTTTGTGTTTTTAAGCCTGCTCTTACTGCTGAAAGGCCAGTGGAGCCAGGTCAGGCAATCCATGTCATCCGCCTCCACCAGAAGGTATTTGCTGTTAAGCGCGGCGATTATCAGCGCCAACTGGTTTATTTATATCTGGGCGATTATGTCGGCGCACATTATCGAGGCCAGCCTGGGGTACTATATCACGCCGCTCTTTAACGTGTTGTTAGGGTTTGTCGTCTTGCGTGAACGCATGACCTTCTGGCAGTATGCCGCGGTTTTTCTGGCCTTCATCGGCGTCCTGACGCTGACGTTCCGTTACGGACAAATTCCCTGGATTGGCTTGTCGCTGGCAGTCAGCTTCAGCACCTATGGTTTATTGAAAAAGCTGGTGCGCGTGGATTCGTTAACCGGGTTGAGCATCGAAACCTTAGTGGTCTCGCCGTTTTGCCTGGGGGTGATGGGATTCAAACACTTCCAGGGCAGCAGCGTGTTTGGCAGCGGCGCGCTTTCAGTGTCTTTACTGCTGATCTTTGGGGGCGTGGTAACCGCCTTGCCCTTACTCTGGTTTGCGCAATCCGCAAAACGGATTCCTTTGTCGCAATTAGGCTTCCTTCAATACCTGTCGCCGACCATCTCTTTGCTGTTAGGTGTCTTTTTGTATCATGAACCCTTTACCTCAGCGCACCTGCTCAGTTTCGGCTGCATCTGGGTCGCGCTGGCGATTTATACCTTGTCGCAAATGGGCCTGCTGCCAAAGCTGCCGCCGGTGATCCGTGGTTCATAGCGAAGGCGTAAGTAAGTCATTATCAATTTTCAGCACGAAAAACCAGGTTTCTTCGAAGAAACCTGGTTTTTAAAGACCCGAAAACTTGAGAGTCAGTACTTAAGTACTCGGACAAAACTAATTGCATCTATCAGCAAAGACTTCAAAAGTCTCAAAGACTTTTGAAGTCTCATCAGACAAACAAAGCCTTGACTTTCTTCAGGCAGCCCGCTAAAAACCTCTTGACAAATCCCGGAAACTTCCGTAGCCTGCGTCTGAGGTGATCATGATGATGAAACTGCCCTATGGCATTGCTAATTTTGAAACAATCCGCACCGAAGATTACTTTTACGTTGATAAAACCCGCTATCTCGAACTGCTGGAAGGATTGTCGGAACGTTACCTGCCCATCCGACGGTTCGGCTTTACCGAGGAGGAGATCACGCCGATTTTTGAAGCCCTCGGAGAGCAGGTCAGCCGCGAGGAGATCCGCACCTATTACAATGGCTACCGCTTTAGCCCGAATGCTGACCAGACCGTGTATAACAACGATATGATTTTACACTGCGCCTCCGAACGCCTGTTAAAAGGCCTTTCGAACCGCTGAGAATTGAAAATTGACAAGGAGTCAGACATAGAAACCGGGTTTTTTGAAAAAACCCGGTTTCTTACACGCACGAATGAACATTTTATTTACATGGGAGGAGGATAAATGGCAGCTCACAAATTACGCGCCTTAGACCCCTTGCTGCACCTTGAAATTGAGGATTTGCTGCACAAGCAGAGCGACTTTATCGAACGCTTTTACCAGTTGATAGATACAAGCGTCGAGCCGCCTTTTGCGATCTCCATTGACAGCTTGTGGGGCACCGGCAAAACGACCGTGATGAAACTGCTGGAAGCCCAATTCCGCGACCGCCAGTATCCGGTCTTCTGGTTCAACCCCTGGAAATACAGCCAGAATTCGGATGTGGTCCTGGCCTTTTTGCAGGCTCTGGTCAAAGATAAGGATTATCAACCGGCCTTTGAGCAGATCAAAGCCAGCAGCGGCAAAATTTTTCAGGTGGTTCTGGATATCGGCTTGAACAGCGCGCTCAAGTTCGTGACCCAGGGCGCGATTGCCCTGGACGACGTGAAAAAACGCTTTGAGAAGGTTGAACTCCCCTTTGACACCTATCAGGATATGGTGGTCAAACTTGAAATCGCGTTTCGCGATCTGGTGAACGTCATCAGTAACGCGAAGCAGAACAAACCACTGATTATTTTCCTCGACGATTTCGACCGCTGCCTGCCGCAGGACGCCATCAAGCTGCTGGAAGCCTTAAAAAATCTGTTTGTCACCAAGAACTGCCGCGTGATTTTCATCTGCGGCATTGATACCCGCGTGGCCAAAAACTTCATCCGCGACCATTACAAAGTCAGCGACGATTTCGCGATCAATTATTTCCGCAAAATCTTTAATTTGACTGTCTCCATGCCCTACAGCGCGGATTTGAAAGCCCTGCTGCTGAAACATATCAGCGAGTTATACACCTGGGACGATCCGGACGGCACAAAAGCGGAGAAATTAGCGGAAAGACTGGTTGATCTGGGGCGGCGGACGGAAATGACGAGCGTGCGCAAATATCTGAATGTGATCCACAATTTTTTCGCCTTTTTACGCTTTCATCCTGATTATCCCTTTGACCTGGAACATGATTTCATCCTGTATGTGCAGATTGTCAAAGAAGCCTGGCAGCCGCTCTATGAAAAAATCCTGCTGGAATCGCTGAATTTTGATAAGCCGACAATGGCGACCGTGCTTGAACGGCTCAGTTGCAAGTTTCCTCCTGAACATGAACATACCTTGCTGCTGAAAAATGGCATTTTGCCCCTGTATTTTGGGGAAAAAGGCATCTTTGGCGCAAAAAAGTTAGGCGCGGTCTTACACACTTATCCAACCTTAACCTGACCGGAGGGTTATGACGCTTGACGAGAGAATTACCACGCTCCAGACAAACAATCAAACAGAGCATCCCCACTACGCCACGCTGCTGGCCATGCAGAAAGAGGGGGCCCGGAATCTTCCGTTCCTGGTGATTGCCATGAACCGCGCTGAGGCGCAGGAATTGCTGAGCGAAAAGGCAGAAGTGTTTGACAATACTGTCAATGAAGACATCACGAGCAAACAGACTAAACGATTCCGGCAATTCAAACACGCGTTTAATCAGACCTTCCCGACTGACGCGAAAAAAAACGACTGGCTGGCGCACTATGGCGAGCATGCCCGCGCAGACTGGATTCCGCACCTCTACCAACCTGAAACGGATCATAGAATTGGCACACTGCTTGAAGAGGAGAGTCTCAGCCGCTACCAGTGCCTGCGATCAGTGAATATCCCTGTCAAAAGGACGCGCGACTTCTGGCCTGACGTGATCAGGCAGGAAACGTTATTTGCCCGGGAGCGCGCCGTGCGCGACGCGGCCTGGCGCTCGCTGCCGCCGTTTTGCATCCTGGTGATTGACGGGTTTTCCTTATTTCATCCCGTTATTCGCAACGCGCTGGAATCCTCTGCGCTGAATTCCTGGGAAAACCCGGGGGCCGCGCTGCTTCTGGCCGCGCCGGAACAACCCAAAGCCGCGGATTCGTTGGACACCCTGCTGGAAACAGAATTGAAGGAAGAAATCGGCAAAGCCTTTGCCCGGTTTCATCAGGATTGTGATCCTTTCTATGCCTTTGAACTCACCACAGAACGCCGGCTAAAACGCTGGCTGCACGTCAGCGCGGCCGGATTGACTGCGCAGCAGCCGGCGGCGGATCTGGAAAATCTCCGGCAGGTTGAGGCGCAGCGGCACGGACAGGGGGCAGCGTTGATGAGAGGCGGTCTGGCATGATCTATACTTTTTATTCGTATAAAGGCGGCGTGGGGCGCACGATGGCCCTGGCAAATGTCGCTGAACTGTTCTACCGGGAAGGTCGGCGCGTGCTGATGATTGATTGGGATTTAGAAGCCCCGGGTCTGGAACAATTTTTCTTTCGGGGATCTGAGTTAGAAGCCTGCCGCGCCCGGCCGGGCGTCATGGAACTCCTGGCCGATTATAAGAAAGAAATGATGCGCAAGCAGGATTTGTCAGATGAAGATCGCTGGCCCTTTACAAATCCCTTTGAATATGTGCAGCCGATCAAAAACGTCTCTAAAAAAGGTCAATTGTGGCTGCTGACCCCGGGGAAACGGTCGCCGGAGCATCTGGCAGACTATGCGAAAGCCGTGCTCAATTTCGATTGGCAGGATTTTTACGAAAATTGGGCCGGCGAAGTGTATATTGACTGGCTGCGCCGGCAATGCAAGAAATTTGCCGACGTGATTCTGCTTGACAGCCGCACCGGCGTTACGGAAATGGGCGGGGTCTGCACCTATCATCTGGCAGATGTCGTCGCCTTGTTCTGCGCGGCCAATAACCAAAACATTCTGGGCACTGCGAATATGGTTGACAATCTTTCACAGCCCCACTTACATGATTTGCGCGGCGGCCGCCCGTTGAAAACGTTGATTATCCCGGCGCGCATTGATCTGTCTGCCACCGAACAGCGCACGAAACTGCGTCAACGCCTGGGCGTGCTCGGTGAACGCTCAATCCTGGCGGAAGACATTCAGATCCCTTACGTCTCCACCTATTCTTTTGAAGAAGAGATTGCCGTGGTGCAAAACGCCGCAGGCGACTTGTATTCTCCGGAACTCATCAAAGCCTATCAAGGATTGACGGCGCGGTTGAGTGAATTAGGCGACGAGGTGCGTCAGGCCTGGGAAGAGAAAAAAGACGCCTTAGAAGCACAACTCAAAAAGTTAAGCGGAAACTATGCAGAACTCCTGAATCAACGCGTTTTGGAAACCGATCCTACAATCAAACGACAGATTTCCGCTGAGATGGAGCGGCTGGAACAAGACCGCCGCGCCATCGAAGAGCAGTTAGAACGCTTGCAGCGGGAATTTCATTATTATTTATGAACAGACGCCATACAGAACAGATCCGTGAACGGGTGAACGAACGGATTCGGCAGCGCGCCGTGATTGACAATACGCTCGTGGATTTGCGCATGGAATTACTCTTAGCGCGCGATGAAGGTAAACGTGCTGAATTGGAGACGCGACAACAGGAATACGAGCAGAAGCTGCGCGAAAATACCACTGAGTTGGAACGCCTGGAAACGGAGTACCAGCAGGCGATGGAGGTCGAGCAGCAGATCTTCGAGGCCGCGCCGGCTCTCGGGGCTGAACATACACAGGCCGAGTTGCTGCGCACCTATCTGGAATGGGTCTATGCGCAGTGCAGTTCCGTGTCCCTGGCCGGCATTGACCGCAAAGCCGTCAGCCGCGAAGGGGACGCCCGCTTGAATCTGGACGACATTTATACGGCTCTGCTGACCACCGCCAGCGAGCAGCAAATAGACAAACGCGGACGCGATCAGGAGGAACTGCGTGAATTGTTTGTAGAAGGACGGCAAGAAAAACGCCTGTCGGCCGTGGCTCAACTCAATGCGCATTCACGCCTGGTGCTGCTGGGAGACCCTGGCGGCGGCAAAAGTACGTTTGTGAATTTTGCGGCCCTGTGCCTGGCCGGCGAACGGTTGCAGCAGGAGGGCGGCGGAGCATACGCGACCCTCAAAGATCTGACCGCGCCGCTGCCGCAGGAAAAGCAAGAAAAGGAGACGGAACCGCCGCCGCAAACCTGGAATCACGGCGCGCTGCTGCCGCTGCGCATTATTCTGCGCGATTTTGCGGCCTGGCGCGAGCTGCCGCCCCCCGGCGAAACGATTACGGAACAGCATTTGTGGGAATTTGTCAACACCCAGCTGCGCAGCGCGTCGCGTGAAGAATGTCTGCCAGCCCTGCAAGCGCACCTGACGCAGCAAGGAGGCTTGCTGCTGTTCGACGGCCTGGATGAAGTCTCGGAAGCCCAGCAGCGGAGGGAGCAGATCTTGGGGTTGGTAAAACGCTGCGCCGCGCAATTCGAGTACTGCCGCATCGTGGTCACCAGCCGCACCTACGCCTATCAGGAACAGAACTGGCAGCTCACAGGCTTTCATGTCGCAGAATTAGCGCGCTTCAGCAAAGCGCAGATCCGGGCCTTTGTGAACCGTTGGTATGCGCATGTCGGCCAGCGTCAGGGCTGGGATGAGAAAAAAATTCAGGACCACAGCGATCTCTTGCAGCACGCGATTGAGAACAACGACCGGCTCTACAGTTTTGCCGAACGTCCGCTCTTATTAGCCTTAATGGCCAGCCTGCACGCCTGGCGCGGCGGCAGCCTGCCGGAAAAGCGCGAGGAACTCTATGATGACGCGGTGGAACTGCTGTTAGACTGGTGGGAAAGTCAGAAAGTCTCGCGGAAAAAAAGCGGTGAGACTGTGCAGGAAGAGCCAAGTTTAAGCGAGTTACTGAAGATTGACAAGGATCGTCTGCGACAGGTGTTGAGCGAACTGGCCTTCGAGGCCCACGCCCGGCAGCCCGAGTTGGCCGGCACCGCCGACCTGGCCGAACAAGCTCTGGTCAGCGGTCTGATGCGGGTCAGCCAGACGCGCGATTTGAATCCGGTCAAGCTGGTGGACTATCTGAGCAACCGCGCCGGACTCTTAGTGCCGCGCGGCGTGGGGGTCTATACCTTTCCGCACCGCACCTTTCAGGAATATCTGGCCGCCTGCCATCTGACAGATCAGGATGATTACCCTGATAACATTGCTGAACTGGCCCGCAACGCGCCCAACCGCTGGCGCGAAGTGCTGCTGTTGGCCGCCGCGCACGCCTCCAATGTGGCCCCGATGATCTGGGCCTTAACAGACGCGCTCTGCGACCAGGAACTCCCCTCCCGGGAGGGGCCGGGGGTGGGTCTCCCCTCCCAGAAGGAGAATGTCGCGGAAGACGCCTGGGGCGCGCTGCTGGCAGCCCAGGCGATCTCGGAAAGCGCAGACCTGACCCGCATCAGCCCGCGCAATCAGGCCAAATTAGACCGCATCCGCCGCTGGCTGGCGGCGATCTTGACCGAACAGGTGCCACTGGAGCCAGACAAGCCCTTTCCGGCCGTGGAACGCGCCTTAGCCGGGCGCCTGCTGGCAAAATTAGGGGACCTGCGCCCCGGCGTGGGACTGTGTGACAATGGTTTGCCGGAGATTGAGTGGCGTAAGATTCCGGCCGGCAGTTTTCTGATGGGAAGTAATGAGAGGTCCCAAGAACAGCCAATCCATCAAGTTACGCTCTCAGCTTTCGAAATGAGCCGCTACCCGATTACCAACACGCAATATCAAGCCTTTGTGGATGACGAGGGTTATACGAAGAGATGGCGTCATTGTTGGACAAAGGAAGGGTGGGAGGAGAAAGAAGAAAACAATTGGGATGGCCCGCGTAGATTGCGTGATCCCTTTGAATTCCCGAATCATCCGGTAGTTGGCGTCTCCTGGTATGAAGCGGTCGCTTTTTGTAACTGGCTGACAGAACGGTTAAAGCAACCCACCCCCGGCCCCTCCCAGGAGGGGATGGTGATCAGACTGCCTTCGGAAGCGGAATGGGAATACGCGGCGCGCGGGCCGGAAAATTATGTTTACCCCTGGGGCAATGAGCCGCAGCCCAATTCGGAGCTTGCCAATTACGATGAAACCAATTTAGGCGAAACCAGCGCGGTGGGTTGTTTTCCGCACGGCAAAAGTGTATTTTCCGGCTGCGAGGAGCTGGCCGGCAATGTGTGGGAGTGGTGTCTGGATGTGTGGCATGAGAGTCATAGGGGCGCGCTTACCGATGGCAGCGCATGGCAGGAAGGCGAAAATATTAATTTACGTTTGTTAAAGGGCGGCTCGTGGCACTATCCGGCCAGGAGCCTGCGTTGCGCTTATCGTGGCAGGTACAGGCGTAACGACTGGGACGACGACAGGGGCTTCCGTCCGGTGCGGGCTGTCGGCGGCCAGTATTCTGATTTCTGATGTTCTGTTTTTCTGTTTTTCTGTTTTTCTGTTTTCTGAAGGGGTACAGGGGCTTGCCCCTGTCGAAAAATTTTTTATTAAAATTAACGTTTATTAATTACTTATGAACGAGTCGCCGATTTTTGTCAAAACTTTTGATGTCTTGAAATGGATTTTAGGACATACGGAAAAATTTCCAAAAAGTCAGCGTTTTTTTCTTGCCAAACGTCTCAACGATGCCACCTTTGACTTTTATGAACGTCTGGAAGAGGCGGCGCGCCTCAAGACGCAGGAACGGCAGAAACTGCGCGAGGCGGATGTGTATCTGCTGCGCATGAAACATTATCTGCGTTTGTCCATGGAGCTGCATTACATCAACTTCGACCAGTATAAATACGCGATTCAGCAGCTTCAGGAGCTTGGACGCTTGCTGGGCGGCTGGATAAAGAAATAAGTGAACGGTGTGTCGGGCCTGTCGCGGCTTTTTATTGCCGAGTATTTTTTCGCCCTGAGCGATGCTCAATCGCTCTCCCGATACAACTAATCTTCCTCTGTTATGAACATTAAAAATTTCATCCGGTCACGTTCTTTGCCCTGAAAGGGCAGGGGGATACAGCCAGAGGTTTCAACCTCTGGAGCGGGGAACATCTCCCTCTCCTCGCCCTGAAGGGGCGATGGGGCGCGCAGAGGCCCGGCGTGGGGCATTCCGTCGCCCTTTCAGGGCTGAAAATCGGGGGCGCCGGCGTCCAGAGGATGAATCCTCTGGCTCTATCCCCCTGCCCTTTCAGGGCAAAGAGTGTGACCGAATTATTTTTTTCATGTTCATTACAGAGGGGAAAAAGGGGCAGAGCGGGAGCTGTCGGCTCGTGGAACAATCCGGCCAGGAGCCTGCGTTGCGCTTATCGTAACAGGAACAGGCGTAACAACAGGAACAACAACAGGGGCTTCCGTCCGGTGCGGGCTGTCGGCGGCCAGTCTCTTGTCCAGGCTTGAATGCCGGGGGTGTACGCATCACCGGCCCGCGCCGTGGAAGATACATACGGCTCTGTTCCTGGTTTGGCCTTGCTGCAAGGCGAAGCCGAAAGAAGGAGCGGGAGAGCATTGGCTGGTAGGCCCTGCGCCGAAGGTCGTGCTCTTCTCAGTTATGATGGAGGCCGCCGGAAGGCAGCCTCCATCTGACGCGACCATGAAACGTTACGGAGATCTGTGGCCCACCCTGATTTCTTTTGACAACCTGTACCTGGCGTATCGCAAAGCGATTCGAGGGAAACGCTTTCGTCCGGATGTCGCGCACTTTATCGTGAACGCCGAATCCGAACTGCTGATGCTTCAGGAGGAATTGCAGGCCAAACGTTATCTGCCCGGCCCCTATCGCACCTTTTACGTGTACGAAGACAAGCCGCGTATGATTTCCGCGGCCCCCTTTCGCGACCGGGTGGTGCACCATGCCTTGTGTAATCTGCTGGAGCCGATTTTTGAGCGCACTTTTATCCCGGATCTCTATTCCAATCGTATCGGCAAAGGGCAGCATCAGGCGGTCAAACGCGCGCAGTATTTCGCTCGCTCCTGTCAATACGTCCTCAAATGCGACATCAAAAAATATTTTCCCTCGATTGATCACGACATTCTCAAAACCCTGGTGCGCAAGAAAATTAAATGCCGCGACACGCTTTGGCTCGTAGATGTGATTCTTGACCACAGCAACCCGCAAGAGCCGGTGCAGCAGTATTTTCCGCAAGACGACCTGTTGACTGCGCTTGAACGCCGTAAAGGATTACCAATCGGCAACCAGACCTCGCAATTTTTCGCCAATCTCTACCTGAGTCCGCTTGACCATTTTGTGAAAGAAACCCTGCGCATCCAGGGATATCTGCGCTATGTTGACGATTTTCTGCTCTTTGCCGATCAGAAGACCGGGTTGTGGGAGGCCAAAGCACGCCTTCAAGAATTCCTGTACGCCTATCGCGTCCATCTGAAGCCGCGCGGCGTTACCCTGTTTCGCGTGCAAGACGGCTTTCCCTGTTTCGGGTATCGCGTCTTTCCGGGGGCGATTTTGGCGAAGCGCCGTGCTATTCTGCGCTTTCGCAGAAAAGCCGTGCAAGAACGCGCCCGCTGGCGGGCCAGAAGCGTGAGCGTGAGCCATCTGAAATGTTTCCTGTTCGGGTGTATGGGACATCTGGCCCAGGCCGATTCCGAGCATCTGCGCCGGAAATTATGCACAGCAGCCTGGTTTTGACGCCAGCGTCGGAAGAGCATGATAACAGATGGAATACGACCGCGAATGTGAGAATGGAACGCCGGGGCAGGCGGCATAGTAGGCTTGTGGCTGAATTGTCGCCTGGCTTAGAACAAGGGATAAGAGATAAGAACAGGATAGGTTGTGATGATCGAGATTCCCGGGATATCTTTTTCTTATCTCTTATCCTTGTAGTTCCCCAAACTTGACAAAGTAGAACAGGTAAAGGTTGACAAAAAGGTTCTGGCAGAATACTTTGTTTGAAAGTTGAGAATTGCACATTGAATATTGATGGAAAAGAAGATTATGCAAGATGATGTTCAGGCACAGGAACGCACGCTCAAAACAATTGCCCCGAACGTGGCGCAGGTCATCCGGCAATTTGCCGCGGAGAGCCGCCAGATTCTCAAAGACCGGCTTGTGGCAGCATACCTGTTTGGGTCGTATGCCACCAATACGCAAACGCCGCTTTCTGATATTGATATTCTGATTTTAGTCTCAAAGAATGCTCCTGAACTCCAATGGCAGATGAGCGGCTTAGCTTCTGAGTATTCATTGACACATGATGTCTGTATTTCTCCCATTCTTCAAGATCTTGAGGTGTGGAAGAAAAACCAGCAGGCACGCACATTATTTTATCAAGAAGTCACCAGGTATGGGATTCCATTATGATAGACCAGACCACTATTGATCTCTCTGCCCATCGTCTTGACAAGGCAAAAGAGGCGCTCAAACAAGCCGAATTACTACTGGATAATGGCGGCTATGACGGCAGCGTCAACCGCTCATATTACGCCATTTTTAACGCGATTCGTTCACTCCTGGCGTTAGTGAATCTGGATAGCCGCAGACACAGCGGCGTCATTTCGTTTTTTGATCGCTACTTTGTGAAAACCGGCATCTTCGAGAAATCGTTCAGCCATATTGTGCATTCCGCGTTTGATGTCCGCCAGATGAGCGATTACGAAGATTACGCTGCGCCCACACCTGAACAGGCCAAACGGCAGGTCGAGAATGCCGTCAGGCTCATTTGTGAAGTTGAACGGCAACGTACTTTATTGCTTCAAGGCAAAATTCTTTTTCCTGCTGTTTCGTCAAGTTAAGGATCGATTTCCAGCAGGAACGCGCCCGCTGGCGGGCCAGAAGCGTGAGCGTGAGCCATCTGAAATGTTTCCTGTTCGGGTGTATGGGACATTTAGCGCAAGCCGATTCCGAGCATCTGCGCCGGAAATTGTGTGCCGCAGCCTGGTTTTGACGCCAGAGTCGTAAGAACATTATAACGGACGGAATACGACAGCGAATTGAGAAATGGAACAAATGGACACTCAATCCTTTGACATGCTAGTTCGAAATCAGATCATACCCCATGCACATCTCGTCGGCGTATTCTGGGGCATTGCCGCTTTTGGGTTGTGGGGCTTGCTTCCGATGTCCTGGAAACCGCATATTTCAACAATTCATTTTTCGATCCGAGCGAAAATTTTTTTCATTATTCTTATTCCTTCCCTGTTGTTACTGCTTATTATTGCGATGGATTATCACAATCTCACACGTCTGGGACAAAGTGCGGAATTGATTCTGTCAAAAAACTATAAGAGCATTCAAGCGGCGCAAAAAATTCGACAGCATGTGGAAATGACTCGCAACCAGATTCTATTGAGCATCTTCACGTCCGAAACCATTGACACAGCGATCACCCCGCCCAACCAGGAGATTGCCGAACTGCTCGAGACCTGTCGGAATAATATTACAGAACCCGGTGAACCGCCGATTATTGCAGGGTTATTTAAAAAATATGCAACCTATCAACACTTACTCGACAATATGGCGCGGCATCCGGCGAACGCTCCCCCGCTGAATGCCGCTTACCTGGATTTTATTTCATTAACGGCTGAAATCGTTGACGATATTCACGCGTTAGTTGGAATTAATGAACAGGCCATGGAGAGGGCGGAACGGGAGACCAAAGACTTTGCCCGCCAGGCCCTGCGTTATTCGATCAGCTTAATGATCGTCGCGCTGGTAGCTACCATTATTCTGAGTTACCTGCTTTCCAGGCGGATCTCATCACCGTTAACCACGCTGGCCAAAACACTGTCCACTATTCAGGAAGGGAGCGGCAGCTATCCGGAATTTCCGGTGACAACCCAGGATGAAATCGGATTTCTGACGTCGGAATTTAACCGACTCTTTACCCGCTTGAAGGAATATGACCGGGAAAGTGCGGATAAACTGCTGGCTGAAAAAGAAAAAGTTCATCAGGCGGAAATTGCCAAGGCGCAATTTATCGCTGATTTGAGCCATCAACTGAAAACTCCGATGACCTCGTTGAATATGGGGATTGGCATCCTGGTTGAAAACCCTGGTTCATTATCCTCAACAAAACAGCAAAAACTGATTGAAACGGCAAAAGATGATTGTACCCGACTTTCGGCTTTGATTAACGAACTGGTTGATATTGCGCGCCTGGAAGCGATGGTGAAACCCCGTGAGCATGAAGTGTTGGATATTGAACGGGTTATTCAGGAATGTCTTAAACCCCTTGTGCACCAGGCTGAACAAAAACAGGTTACCATCGAAGTCAGCGTTGAGTCGGGCATCCCGCCTATTTCTCTTGACTCGCTGCGTTTTCCCTGGGTCATTACGAATCTGATCGGCAATGCGATCCGTTATACCAACCCTGGCGGGAAGGTGACGTTTCACGCACACACCCAGGCAGAGCGGCTGTATTTTCAATGTCAAGATACGGGAATTGGGATTGAAGAAAAATATTTGTCAAAAATCTTTCAACGTTACAGCCAGTTTTCAGAACGGGAAAAGAGCGGCACTATCGGCTTAGGCCTGGCAATTGTGAAGGAGATTGTTGAACAGCATGGCGGCAACATCAGTGTTCAAAGCCAGGTTCAACAGGGAACCACCTTTACTTTTTGGATTCCCCTGACCACAAAGGACACCCATCATGAAGAACGCCTTGATTATTGATGATGATAAAAATATTCTCACCACCCTGGAAATCTATCTGGAAGAACGCGGATTGAGCGTGCAAACCGCGATGACCGGAGCTGAAGGCATTGAAAAATTCACCGGACAAAAGCCAGAGATGGTCTTTTTGGACATGAAACTGCCGGATCAGGATGGGCTTGAGGTACTGAACAAGATCATGAAAACCGGAATTCCGACGAATGTGATTATCGTTACCGCCTATGCCGCGATTGATACGGCTGTCAAGGCCATCAAACAAGGCGCGTTTGACTATTTGCCCAAACCCTTTACCCCCGCACAAATAGATCACCTGGTGGGCATGATGGAAAAAGTGCGATCTCTGGAAGCGGAAATCCGCTCCTTGAAAGGGATTGTTCAGGAAGGCGACCTGACGACGCGCAGCCGGAAAATGCACGTGCTTTTAAATATGGCGCATCAGGTGGCGGAGACGAATGCTGCGATTCTCATTACCGGAGAGAGCGGAACCGGCAAAGGGTTGCTTGCCCGATTGATTCACGATTGGAGTTCTCGAGCGGCCAAACCCTTTGTCACAGTTGATTGTGCGGTGCTCCAGGAAAACCTGCTGGAAAGCGATCTGTTCGGTCACAAAAGGGGAGCCTTCACCGGCGCGCTCCAGGATAAAGTCGGGAAACTTAATCTGGCTGACGGCGGCAGTGTGTTTCTGGATGAGATTTCTGAGATGGCGCCAGCAATTCAAGCCAAATTTCTACGGTTTTTGCAAGATAAAGAATTTGAACGGGTGGGCGATCCGACCAGTATTCAGGTTGATGTACGCGTGATTACCGCCACGAATCGCGATTTGGAGGAACTGGTTCAAGCGGGCGTCTTTCGCCAGGATTTACTTTTTCGACTGAATGTGGTCGAAATTGATCTGCCGCCTTTACGAGATCGTCCTGAAGATATTGACATCCTGGCGAAACAGTATTTGCAGCGTTTTGCAAAATTGTATCAAAAACCCGTGCAGGGAATCAGCCCAGAAGTCTTACAGGTCTTTCAGCGCTATTCCTGGCCGGGGAATGTCCGCGAATTAGTGAATGTGATTGAACGCGGAACAATTTTGTGCCGTGACAAACACCTGATGTTAGCAGATCTGCCTGGACATATTGCAGATAGCAAGCTCAAGCATGCCCCTCAAGCTGAATTGCCAAACCTTGCAGAACTCGAAAAAGCGCATATTCAGCGTGTGCTGGCCTGTACGACTGCCATGGAAGAAGCGGCGCGCATTCTGGGGATTGATCCGGCAACCCTGTGGCGCAAGCGCAAAAAATACCATCTGGACTGATGAATTCCTTAAAAACCGAGTTTTCAAAAAAACTCGGTTTTTTCTCCAACCCTCTGAACGAGGGTTTGCATTTTGCACGCTCCATTTCTTGCAAAATGCAAGAAAGTTAACGCCCTTCTGTTCTCCCTGTGAGTGTGATCCTCCCTTGCCATCGTCATTTCCTGAAAAGTCCTTCAGATGGCACACAATTTGCTCTAAAAAAGTATGCAAGAGGTTCACATCTAATCAGTAACTCATCTGAAAAGACTGAAGGAGAGACAGAATGACGCATCAAAAACATCTCAAATATCTCAAAGGTGGTCTGAAATCATGGAATTATTGGCGAGAACAGAATCCACATGAAATCCCGGATCTGCGAGAAATCAACCTGGAAGGCGCGAACCTCGAAGGCGCAAATTTTAAAGATGTCAAGCTGGCCAGAGCTAATCTTCGATGGGCGAACCTGAAAAGAGCGGACTTTACAAACGCTGACCTCTCAAATGCCTCGTTCATGATGGCTGATTGCTCGGAAGCGTGCTTTATACGAGCGAACTTGATCAAGGCGGGCTTTCGAGGAGCGATTCTGGTCAATGCGAAATTCCAGGAAGCAGAGCTTGTGCAGACCGATCTCAGCCAGACGAACGTCACCGGAGCGAATTTCTATGACACCACTCGCAACGGATGGCACATCGAAGGAAGTTTGTGCGAGTATGTCTTCTGGGATTGGAACCGGGAACACCGTATCCCTGAACGTGGGCATTTTACTCCGGGAGAATTTGAGAAACGGTACAAAAATCCTCGCATCCCTCATCATTCATTACGAACGATGTTACACCTTCTGACCGTGATGATCCAGCAGGCTTGCCTGCTGAAATAAACTTTTCTCTGATGGTTATGAGAGTAACTGACAGCTCTGTTCCGCAACTTTGCGAAACGCCGCAGCATATTCCTTGATACGGTCAGGTTGAAACTGTTTGAACCAGGGGATCGCCAGGCAGATCTCATGAATCTGTTCCGAAATCGGAAGCGATCCCCCGGATTGCCTGACATCGCGCTGGCCGAAAGCAATCATCGTCGGCTGCCCCATGTTAAAGATGTCGGCCGTATGAAAAACCGGATGCAGGTGTAAGGGATCATTGCCGCCAGGATAGCACTGAGAAACGCCTTCGGCTCTGACCGCCTCGCAAAATTGCTCACAGGATAATCCGCCTAATTCCTCGCTGCGGTAGAGTCCCTGGGGATAATACCAGCCGCCCATCGTGGAACCTGAATTGTGCGCCGGACGGTGGGGTCTGATCCCTGGAACATCCTCGAGCAAATCCCAGAAATAATTCATGGCCTTCTGAATGGTTTGCATACGGTCAGGATAGTATTTTAACTGTACTCTGCCCATAGCGGAGCAGGTTTGGTTCATGCGGTGTTTGTACCCTCCCAGCGGGACGCCGGCATATTGGGCAAGCTGCGGATCGGTAATTTGATTATCCGGCGGATTAAAACGCGAGGGGCCGCCGGTGCGTTCATAATGCCCGAACGCAATGCAACGTTCATAGAGACGGCGATCATTGGTGACAATCATGCCGGCCTCGCCGGCCGGAAAACTTTTGCCGGCCATCATGCTCATGGCCCCGATCTGCCCGATCGTTCCGCACTGGCGGCCTTTATACAAACTGCCCTGGGCATGGGACACGTCTTCAATCACATACAGGTGATATTTTTCAGCCAGCGGCAGAATCCGATCCATCTCGCAGGGATAACCAGCGTAATGCACGACCACGATCGCTTTTGTGCGCTCACAGATGCGATGTTCGATGTCTTCGGGATCGATACATAATGTCTGCGGCTCAATATCGGCAAAGTTCACCGCTGCGCCGAGCGAAAGGGCCGGCAGCGCACTGGCCCAATAGGTCATACCGGGACAGATAATTTCGTCGCCCGCGCCGACGCCGCAGGCCCACATCGCGGCATGAAGGCTGGCGGTGCCATTACAGTAGCCTAAGGCATATTTCGCGCCGATCCAGGCCGCAAATTCCTGTTCAAATTGTTTCGTAATCTCCGTGCCGCTCATTTTGCCCTGGCGCAACACCGCCAGCACGGCCTGTTCATCTTCGGCCGTGATAATCGGCCAGGCAAACAGATCGCCAGGATCTGTGTGTACACTTTTTGGACCACCCTGAATCACTAATTTCTGTTCATTCATGCCCATGACTGCTTGCAATAACGACAACAATGAAGAATAAACAAGCATTTGAAAATTCCTGCTCATTTTCCATACTTGTCTTCTTTGTGCCAATCTCAGCTCCTCACTGATTTAGAAAGCGTTTTTCGAGGTAATGAGGATTTTTCTCTTGACAATATGTTGATCCAACGCAAAACTTTTAGTTCTTCCGGAACATTTGGAAAACTACACGGATTTCTCATAAGAAGGGGATAAGACATCTTTTTCTTAGAGGGTAGCTTTATCGTTTTTGTATATTTTTTTCACTTCAGGTTGCATGTTATCATACAGAGTGTCAAGCTTTTTTCGAGAAAACCTCGCATTTGGCATGGGCATAAATGTTCGCTTGACATGACGTCCGGAGCATTGCGGGGCGAAAAACCTGCATGAACAATATTGGAGATCGAAGAGTGCATGTCCGTTATCGCTATGAGCGGGTAGGCAAAAGCGGACCGGGAACCGTGCCTGGTGATGCCAGCCCTGAAGCCATTGTCAGTGTTTGGGTTGTCGTTGAGAGGATGAACAGGCGTGTTCAGTGTCGCAGGCAGTTGTGTAGGTCGTGGTGAACATGTTTTGCATCGTATATACGAAACAAGTTTATTCTATGCGAAACATGTATCGTATAGAATAAACCAGAGGAAACGGCTGGCTGAAAAGTTTCGTATATACGAAACTTTTGGAGTTTATTCTATACGTAACAAGTTTCGTATATACGTAACATGTATCGTATATACGAAAGGATTTCGGCCGCAGGTACGCAGCCTATTTCCTGTTGAACGAAGCTTCGCAAACGTGTAAATAGGCCAAAAAGAGCAATCTCCATAAGCAAGAATCGTGCCACTGGCAAGATGTTCAACAAGCGAGATTGAGACCGTCATCAGCCCCGCAGGTGGCGGCAAGAAAGGCATCTTCGACCACGTGAGGCGGCAGGGGCAGGGTGCGTCCTCGTGCGCGAGGGCGGGGCTGATGCTGCTCATCTCTAGAGTTAGGTTTGGACATTGAATGAAAATATTCTAAAAAATCTTTTGTGGAGGTTTAGATATGGGATACTACATTGATGATGAAAAAATAACTCTTGATGCGTTAAAGAACCGAATTAAAGATACAGACCTTATTCCAAGTCGCGCCTCGTTGCTGGATAATTTAAATGAAAATATTCTGGCTTTACAACAAGCCGATATCTTATCCCTTGCTGATTTTCGCAAAGAAACTAAACATGCAAAGAGTATTTCTTTGCTTGCAGATAAAACAAAGATAGACGTGCACTATTTAACATTACTACGCAGGGAAGTTGAAGGATATTTCCCCAAATCAGTACCTCTAAAAGCATTTGAATGGTTGCCAAAGAATGAATGCAATAAAATTGAAGCACAAGGATTAAAAAATTCTGTTCTTATATATGAAGGACTAAACACCACAAAGAAAAGAACGGAGCTCAGTAATGAAATCAAGATAAATCTTCAATTCTTGAATTCCTTATTTACTCTTGTGAACTTAACCAGAATCCAATGGGTTAGTCCGGTTTTTGCTCGAATGTTGGCAGCAGCTGGATATGAAAAACCTGAAACCATTGCAAAAGCAGATGCTGAGAAATTATGTCATGAAGTCGATCAGGTTAATAAAGCCAATATGTTTTTTAAAGGAAAGATTGGCCTTCGTGACATTAAAAGGCTTATAAAAGCTGCAAGCTATGTACTATGAAGAAACAAACCTAACAGGCAAGTGAGTCTGATGCGCACTAGCTCATTTCATTTCTCAACGAGGCGGAAAAGTACTTTGAGGATTATGATAGGCAAGATTGGAAGAGCCTCATGAGTAAAATCGGGAAGACAGAGCAAATCAATCAATCTGACGCTTGGTGGTACAGGTTATTATAGTGGGAGACGGACAAGGGTTTGCAAAATTTCGTCGAGATAATATGTTCGTTTTGTACGTGTTGTATGAATGGCTATGAGACCTAACGATGCGCATGAACAGCGACCAGGACGAGCGGGCGGGAAAATTGGGTGCCGGAATTTCAGTTGGGTAGCGCCCGCCCGTCCTGGCGCGTTATGCGCGGCGTTAGAACATCCTATGTGACAGAATAACTGAATCTGATAAAAGTTTTAATAATTTCATGAAATTGTCCATGACATTACAAACAAAAATTGTCGATTTTTTCAGATCCCTTCCTAATATACATGATCCAGAAGGACAACAAGCCTTTATCTATCATATAGGGTTTGAACCACAATTACAAGATCAGATTCCTATTGGTAAATCGCCAGCCCAATTTGTCCCACTCCTTGTATCAATGCTATTAAAATACGGGAAATTGGATAATGGGCGATTTGCTCTTGAAGTTGCTTTAGAAGCAGCCAAAAGTTACGTCGGTCAAGATAAGCAAGCATACTGTGATTCCTTGATCCAAGAATTACATGATAGTCTATCTGGAGAACCAAATGACTCAAACGTAATTCCCAAAATACAAAAGGTAAATTCTCACTCCATCCATTATAAAACCTTTTTTTCCTTTCTAATAGTTGTTGTAATTATCGCAATTATTTATATCATTCAAGTATATAAACAACAAATAGCAACTAAAGATTTGCAGCCAATCTTCAAAAACACGACTACTCCACAAATAGAACAGAATGATTCCCAAGCTATTCAGGGAGAGCCTCCGTTATCTAATCTACTAATTTTGACATCAGGCTATGGGCCGACTCGCAATGGACTTTCCCATCCAAACACAACCCCAAACCCATCTTTTAATAATTACATAGATGGTCTAAACATACTCTACAAGGACGAACGATATTTTTCTACTGTAAGTAAAGATGATTTTTCAAATATTGGAGATAAGCTTATTGTTGACACTTCGGAGATATATGTCATATTTCATAATTATCTAAATAATGCTGGAAACAATAACGCTGAAGGAGTAAGAATCTATACTGATAGTTTTTATCAAAATAATAAAGGTGATTTTGTAACCCCTCCGTTTATAAACTCTTTTGATGTTATCCATTATATCAAAGGAAACAATACAATTCCTCCTGTAATTTGGGATACTGCTACGATTATTTCTCACTATAGAGTGCCAATTTTACGATTAAGATTCATTCCTAATAAAACTGCCATGTGGATTACTGCTGAGGCTATAGGGCATGACACTATGATTCCAGTGGAAAGCCAGACAGATTTTTTCAGACATGGAATCCCTGTTGGAAGTAAAGACAGCCCGCTTGAAGGAATCTTTAAGCCTGGAGATGATCAACGGGTTGTGTTTAACTATTTTACTCTAATAGAATATGCTAAAGCAGATCTTTCTCTTGATATTTCAGCCGATCACGAAACAATGACACTACATCAATTGGTAAATTTTACTTGTAAATTTAGGAATGATGGGCCTACGGAAGCAATTGGGGTGATTATGTCACATGACTATGATGAAACAAAGCTTTCAATAGATCAGGGAAGTATACCTTCTATTTGTGAGGATACGCAAGGGGAATTAATATGCAAAATCAAGCAAGAAGTTCCGAGTAATAGCTATGGTACACTTTCTTATAGCGCAAGAGCAATAGCAATAGGTCAAGCTTCAAATGAGGTATATATTTCTTCCGATATGATGGATTTTGCTTCAAGTAATTATGGACACATAGTTATAAATATTACAGAGCGTTGATGCTAAAAAGGAGTAAGTCTAAAATAGTGGTTGACAAGACTCTATAAATGTTCTAACGATCTGCTTGCACCGGAGCGCAAAGGGCGGGCGGGAAAATCCGGTGGTATTTTTTGGGGCTTGGTGGCCGCCCGCCCTTTGCGCCCGGTGAAGCAGGGCGTTCGGTTTCTTTTAAGTTAAGGAAGCAACACTATGGAAAATGTGGACATATTTACTTTAACTATTGACAAAAATAAATTCCAGTCAACCAATGGGATATGGAATAAGTTAACATTGAATGACCCGTGGAGTGTAGGATATGTTTCTAATCTGATAGAAGAAAGCGTATTTACCGTAAAAGAAGACTGGGAGGAATACTATTATGAATCAGGAAGAAAAAGACGAGAAGAAATTTCTAAGCTTTCTTCTGAAAACCAATCTTTACTAGATGACTTTTTATTAAAGAAGAATAATCCCAAAAGAATAAACGAAATTTCTTTTGACTTAAAAAAGTTGAATACTGGATATGGAAGAACAAAAGAAGACTTGATGCAGAAGGCAAAAGTTTTATATGGAAATACTACATCTCCGCGATTATCTATTGATGAGTGTTTTGAGTGTGTAAGATTTAGAGTTATTTGCGAAACATGGAATGGTATTGTTCATCGTGAGAAGAATACTATTGCTCGTCTAAAGGAAATGTTTCCTAAAATTGATTTTCAAAAAGTATCCGGGGAAAAAGATTATCAATATGCTGTTGATTATGAATTGTTTTTGAATGGCTTACTTCTTGGAGGTATACAAATCAAGCCTCAAAGTTATTTAGGTAATGCGAATTATATACAACGGGCAAAAGAAGCAAATAAGAGAAAGCATTCAGCCTACAAGAATGCTTTTGGCAAAAATATTAGATTTGTTATAGCTGATATGAATGGGACTATTTTAAATAAAGATGATTTTTTAGAATCTTTAAAAAAGTATTATGACCGACATATTCAAGATGCTATAGCTAAGAGTATATGAAATAAGCTGTTTTATGAAAACTACACATCATTGCATAATTGGTGATTCAAGAAAAATGGATGAGGTTATGGACACATCTGTTCATTTAATTGTAACATCTCCTCCCTATTGGCAGATCAAAGACTATGGGACGATAAATCAAATTGGTTTTAATCATTCATACGAAGAGTATATCAATCATTTAAATTTGGTTTGGAAAGAATCCTTCCGGGTTTTGCATCCTGGTTGTCGAATGCTCATTAACATTGGCGACCAATTTGCCCGATCAGTTTATTATGGGAGATATAAAATCATTCCTATCCGCACAGAAATCATTAAATTTTGTGAAACAATTGGATTCGATTATATGGGAGCAATTATTTGGCAAAAGAAGACCACGATGAATACCACTGGCGGAGCGACAATAATGGGGTCATATCCTTTTCCGAGAAATGGTATCATCGAAATTGATTATGAGTTTATCTTGATATTTAAAAAACCTGGGAAAGCTCCTAAAATTGATGAAACTGTTAAAATACGGTCTCAGATTTCAAAAGAAAAATGGAAGGAATATTTTTCAGGCCATTGGCATTTTAACGGTGCCAGACAAGAGCATCATGTTGCCATGTTTCCGATTGAACTCCCGAAACGAGCCATTGAAATGTTTACATTTATTGGAGAGACCGTGCTTGATCCATTTTTAGGGAGTGGGACAACTTCACTTGCTGCAATACTTACAAATAGAAATTCTATCGGATATGAAGTTAATGAGGATTTCTTACCTGTCATTAAAGAAAAAATAGAAGGGGAACAATCGAAGTTATTTACAAAGTGCGAATTTTTTATAAAGAAGCAACAACTTGATACGGTCAATTGGGAAAAAGAAATTCAACAATTGCCATACAGATTTTCTGATCCTGTACAATTCGATAAAAAAGTTGATCCCCATGCAATGAAATTTGGTTCCAAAATTAGCTTACAAGATGTTTCAGGAGCGAAAAGAGAGGATTATTTTAATGTGAAAGAGATATTAGATATGAACCATATTCAATTAAATGATGGAAGGATTATCCGGTTAATTGGAGTGAAGCCTAATCAGGATCACACAGAAGCGGCTCTTGCATTTCTAAGTAAAAAAATACTTAAACGACCAATTTATCTACGATATGATGAAATACGATATGATCGAGAGTCCTACGAGATGGCATATGTCTATATGAAGAATAAAACATTTATCAATCTTCATCTTTTGAAAAATGGTTTTGCTGATGTAGATACCGAATATCAATTTAAATATCAAGCAAAATTTGAGAACTCTATCAGAAATAATAACCTATGAAAACACAAATTAAAATTTCGAGTCAAGAAATTCTTCGGCTTATAGGCACGCAGTCCTTTGAATTTCCAAAATATGCTACTCAAATTCTCAATTTAGCCAATCAAAATGCCCAGGGTACTCGCCCTGCCGTGGTTGGACAGATGAGTGATCTGATCCAAGAGTTTTCAGGTCAATCAATAGAGGACTGGGAAAAATGGTATATTGAGAAGCACCCAGATGCTATTCAACAAGCTACTGAAAAAATATCGAAAATGGTGGATAACTTTAGGACGGTTATTAATCAAATTGATGAGGTAATGATTTCTCATTGGGTCAAAGATTTGGTTATTATTAAAACGTTTATTGGTTTGCGATTTCAAGAAGCCATTTTAAATAAAGCATCAAACCTGTTGAATACGACTTACAAATTAGCGACGCCGGAAGAAGAAGCCAAAGGAATTGATGGATTTGTTGGATTAACTCCAGTCAGTATAAAACCTGATACATATAAGACTAAAAGAAGTTTAAATGAGAAAATAGAAGTCAGGTTCATCTACTATAAAAAAGTTAAAGACGGTTTACTTATTGATATAGAAGATATCCTGTAAAAAAGAGGAAACCGAACAATCGCTTGCACCGGGTGCGCCGTGTCACGGCATGATGAATCGTTCTTTGAAAGAACACGGGGAAATGCTCAAGAATACCCCGTAGCCCATCCTACTTACTCGAAATGAGGCGAAAGCCCAAGAGGACACATAGCCTGTAGGAGAAGCGGCGTGAGCAGAAGTAGGCTATGCAAGACGCGTCCGCAAGGGCTGACTGTGATGGGAAAAGCTACACTGCTTGAACTCCAATGTCCAGTGGTTTAAAGCGGACTCGGTGGGAAAGCCTAAGTACCGTGAGTTCCCCTCCGAATGGAGGTCTTGGCACGGGAAGTCTGAATACCCCCGTCCTGATTGTATGGGTATTTGTCCGGTGAAAACCCAGAATGAGCATGGTCAGGAACATTCTATCGCGGATAGAAGGAAGGACATGAATGGAGTCCCTACGACAGTCTGTTGTTCATCATGTGCGGAACACGGGATGACCTAACCGGCGAGAGCCGCATGGTCACAGAATCCTCATAGTAGTCAGCGGTTGGGAAAGCCAACTACAAGGCAAAGGGGGAAGAGCTGGTGAGTCAACCTGAAAAGCAAGGGTGAGAGAAGCGAAATGCCATCGTTGACCCCAAGTGACGGGAAGGCAGGAGGTAACTCGCAAGAGAAGCCAGACCGCAAGCCAGTGGAGAGCCGGATACGCTGAAAGGTGCCCGTCCGGTTCGGGAAGGGGCAGTTGGAAAAGTGTCAGCAATGATAACTCGCTGGCTGCCTACTTCATACGCACAACAGCGGGCGGAAAAATTGGTCGGTAAACCCCACGTTTCGGTTGCGCCCGCTGTTGTGCGCCGGTGAAGCGGGGCGTTGGCCTCCTTCCCACATACTCTTCTAAATCTTAGGATAAAAAAGTTGCCATTTATTCAAGTCCTGTATAATCTGGTCACATGAAAACGATTGACACACGATTCACAGATTATGTCGCAATGGGGGATATTTCTGATGTTCAGAAAACCGCCCAAAAGAATAAGGGACAATTTTTTACTCCCCCTTCGATTGCCAGATTTATGGCGGAACAGATTACGCTACACGATCCCGTTATATCCCTGCTTGACCCAGGAGCAGGGGCAGGAATTCTTACAGCCGCAGTGTGTGAACGACTTCTTGCAGAAGAAACCCCTGTTCACATCCATGCACACCTTTTTGAAAATGATCCTGACATACTACCTGTTTTGAAAGAAAATATGGCATATATCAAGAGCGTATTTCAGGAAACCCCTCATTCTCTAACACTTGACATCTTTTCAGACGACTTCATTGAAACGAATGCCTGCTTTTTTGACGAACAACATCTTTTTGGAGCAACAACCCGTTCCCCACGATATGATGTGATTATCTCAAATCCCCCATATTTTAAATTGTCAAAAAGCGATCATCTGTCCTATTTAATGCGGCAGATTGTGCATGGGCAGCCCAATATCTACATGTTTTTTATGGCCTTATCGGCCGCCTTATTAAACGAACATGGGCAAATGGTCTTTATTACGCCGAGAAGTTATTGCTCTGGGTTATATTTTAAACGATTTCGGAAGTGGTTTTTACACCAGATACGACCGGTCTTTTTTCACCTGTTTGAATCACGGAGTAAGACGTTCAAACAACAGGTTCTGCAAGAAACGGTTATACTTAAAGCCATCAAGCAAATCGAGAGCCCTTCGCATATCACCATATCAACAAGCGAAGATGCTGAACTTCAGAATGGTCATACAATCCATCCCGCGTATGAGACGGTGATTCAGGCAACAGATGATGATTCCATCATTCATTTACCATCAAATGAATTGGATCTTGAAATTGTCGACATTATTCGCTCATGGGATGAGACCTTTTTTAATTTGGGTTTTCGAATTTCAACTGGCCCAGTCGTCAGTTTTCGAGCCACACAGTACTTAACGGAAAAGAAGTCCTACGATGGAATACATAGGGTTCCTCTCCTCTGGATGAATCATTTGCAAGATTTTTCAGTACAATTTCCAGTCGTTCCCCTGAAGAAGCCTCAGACAATGCTCAAAACAGAGGCATCATCGAAACTTCTGATCAAGAATCAATACTATGTGTTTGTGAAACGATTTTCATCAAAAGAACAAAAGAGGCGATTATATGCCTCATACTATTCTCCGAGACTTCTTGACCATACTGACTACCTCGGTCTTGAGAATCATGTCAACTATATTTGGAAACCGATACAAGGATTGTCTCAAGAAGAAAGTCTTGGCATCATGGCGCTCCTGAATTCATCGCTCTTTGATAGTTACTTCCGAGTGATGAATGGACATACACAGGTCAATGCCTCTGAGATTCTTCACATGCCATTCCCTTCATACGAGGCAATTCTCGAACTTGGAGAGACCGTAAAATACCAGAACTGCTCCCATAACAAATTTGATGCCACGCAAATAAATACGACTGTGATGAGTTTCTTGCACATTCCTCAACGAATACAGGATGCCTTGTTATGAACAAACTTGATGAAGCCAAAGAAATCCTTGCAGCCTTCGGTTTGCCGTCAAAGCAGCAAAATGATCGATCTGCCCGTGTCTTGCTCTCAATGGCCCAAGTGAAGCCGGACACATCATGGAAAGATGCCACAAATACCCTCATCCGAATCCATGACATCATTGAATTTATCGCCCAGCACTATGATTTTCAATATGCCGAAAACAGCCGAGAAACTATTCGAAGGCAATCGATCCATCAATTTGAGCAAGCAGGCATTGTGGTGAGAAATCCTGATAATCCTCAACGCCCGACTAACAGCGGGTTAACAGTCTATGCCCTGACTCATGAAGCCCTCGCGGTGATCCGAACGTTCGGGAAAACGGCATGGAAGACATCGCTCAAACATTTTCTGGCAAATGTCGATTCACTGGTCGAACAATACCGGAAAGACCGGAGTTTTCATCTCATTTCAGTCATTATTCGCGGCAAGGAATTCATGCTTTCACCGGGAGAACATAACGCATTGCAGAAAGCCATTGTTGAAGTCTTTGCCCCACGTTTTGCGCCTGATTCCGTGTTACTCTATTTTGGCGATACCGCCCAAAAGCACCTATATCTTGACGAAGAATACTGCCAACAACTCACGATAGACATCACACAACATGACAAACTTCCAGACATCATGTTGTATCAGGCTGAAAGGAATTGGTTGTATCTTATTGAGGCCGTCACAAGTCATGGGCCCGTATCCTCGAAACGGATCATTGAGTTGCAAGAGATGCTCAAACACTCGTCAGCAATTCCAATCTTTGTGTCTGCCTTCCCTGACTTTCGGACATTTACACGATATGCCTCAGAAATCGCCTGGGAAACAGAAGTCTGGGTTGCTGATAACTCGGATCATATGATTCACTTTAATGGCGAGAAGTTCTTGCGACCAATATCATAAAATAGCGTTGTGGTGTTTGGGAGGCCAACAAACAAATGCACAAGACAAAACCCGCGCGCTGCAGTTTCACCCGCTCATAAACGGTATGGTGCTCAAGCAACGTTTCTACTTCCGGTCGAGGCGCGGGATTTGCTTGTGATTTGAGGCGTTATGCTGTATGTTATCATATAGAGTGTCAAGCATTTTTTCGAGAAAACCTTGCATCGCCATGGAAATAAAAGTCTGCTTGACTTTTGAGCAACTGATATTCCGAGAAAATGTTTCTTTGATAAACTGTTAGATATAAAACTCAGGTTTGTGAAACATGCCAAAGAAAAATTGAAGAGAAAGCTTTATGAACAACTGGTTCACAATAGATCAAATTGACAAGGAAACGTATATCATCAGTGAATACCGCCACTGGGAGGAAACGCATTGTTATCTCCTGAATGGCTCTGAACATAGTCTGCTGATTGATACCGGGCTTGGCATCTGTAATATCTATGAGCAAGTCATGACGCTGACTGACAAGCCGATTACCGCAGTAGCCACCCACATTCACTGGGATCATATTGGCGGCCATCACTACTTTCCAGACTTTTCCGCGCATGAGGAGGAACTGAGCTGGCTGAACGGAGAATTTCCTCTGACGATGGAACAGATTCAAGGCATGGTCGTTGACCGCTGTGACCTGCCGGAAGGTTATGATGTCAACACATATAAATTCTTTCAGGGGAAGCCGACAAGGGTGCTCAAGGATCATGACATTGTTCATCTTGGAAACCGCTTTGTTCAAATCGTGCATACGCCTGGCCATTCGCCGGGGCATATGTGTTTTTGGGAAAAGGAGCGCGGGTATCTTTTCACCGGTGACCTGGTGTATAAAGACACGCTCTTTGCCTACTATCCATCCACCGATCCAGAGGCATACCTCAACTCTCTGGAGCGAGTGTCGGCGCTGCCGGTGAAGCATGTGTTCCCGGCACATCACACATTGAATATTCAGCCTGAGATTCTGATCCGAATGCGTGACGCTTTTCGGCAGTTGCAGGATGAGGGCAAATTGCATCATGGCAGCGGAACTTTTGATTACGGCGACTGGGCTGTATGGCTGTAATCAGTCACAGCAGGCGTCAAAATTTAGGGGAGGCTTCATGTTTAACGAACTTCAAGCAATCAATTCACGGCCTGCGCCGTTTCAATTTTATACAGCGCATGAATTGTGGACAAATGAACACACCTCAAAGAAAATGCTCGAATATCATTTAAATGAATCACTTGATGTGTCATCTCGAAAAATGAGTTTTATCGAACGTTCGGTGAAGTGGATTGTTTCTCACTTCGGCGTGGATAATACCACTGAAATTGCTGATTTTGGTTGTGGACCCGGCCTATATACAACGCGATTAGCTGAAAGCGGAGCAACTGTTACTGGTATTGATTTTTCAAACAATTCTATCGAGTATGCCAAAAAAGCGGCAATATCAAAGGAACTGAGTATCAAGTATTTTCTTACAAACTATTTAGACTTTGAAACAAAAAGCAGATTTGATTTAATCATCATGATCATGTGTGATTTTTGCGCTTTAAGTCCGGAACAAAGAAAACGAATGCTTTTAAAATTTCAGAACTATTTAAAGCCGGGCGGCTCGGTGTTACTTGATGTATATTCCTTCAAGGCTTTTCAAAAAAAAGAGGAAACTGCTGCTTACGAATTCAATCAATTGAATAATTTTTGGTCACCTGACGATTATTATGGCTTTGTGAATGCTTTTAAATATGATGAAGAAAAAGTAACTCTTGATAAATATACCATTATCGAGGAGTCGAAGAAACGTGTCGTCTATAACTGGCTGCAATATTTTAGCCCCGCGACCCTGAGAAAAGAATTTGAAGAAAACGGTTTCAGTATAAAAGAGATCTACTCAGATGTTGCTGGCACACACTATCATCCAGAATCAACTGAGTTTGCTGTAGTTGCCCAAAGAGTTGAGTGAATTAGGTGTCCGGAGACGCGAACGCAGAGAGATGTGAACCGCTTCAGCGGTTTCCGGCGAAGGCATCTCTGCAAAAGATATGAAACAATGGCATTTGTTCTATGTGTTGATGACGTTTTCAATTGGGATGGCGACCCTGGGAATCACAGCGGTTGCCTCTTATAAAACACAAGACAAATTCCTCCGGTATTATCTTTACTTTCACATCGCGTTTACCCTGGCCGTCTTCTCACGCATGTTTTTTCTCTATCACGATACCAGCCTTTTCGGGATTCCCCCTGCTCTTATCGGCGTCATGGAGTATGTCGAAGGGGATCTTGCCAAATATGCGCTTATGTTCACCATTCCGCTTTTTCTCCATGAGTTTCTTGCCTTCCCACAGGCGAAAACACGCAATCGGATTCTTTGGAGTTTTGTCGGCATGACCGCTATTTTCGAACTTATGTCGTATATTGTCGGACAGAACGGCATCCTTCCTCAAAGTAGCCGCATCCTGAAAAATGCGGTGTTTACCACGATTCTTCTCTATACTGCGGCAGTGGGACTGTATTATGCCTGGCAGCTCAAGGATCCCGTCAAAAAAAGGCTTGCCATGCAGATCATCATCGCGGTGGGATTCTGCTTGCCGGGCATTATAGACGAACTGTGGTTTCATTCGATCGTTCCGCTGCCTGTGTTCCCAATTCTGTACAGCAGTATCAGTATCATCTTCACCGTGTACCTTTTTATGCATGTTTTCGGTCACGCTCCGGCGTTACCCTCAGCGCCGGAAGCTTTGCCGGAAGAGACGCCCGACGCTTCGACATCTCATATTTCTGATGAAACCCTGTTTCAACACTACAATATTTCTCCCCGGGAGCAAGACGTCGTGAATCTGGTGTTAGCAGGCCGCAGCAACCAGGAAATTGCCGATACGTTGTATGTTTCGTTGAGCACCGTCAAAACCCATCTGCGCAATATCTATCAAAAAGCTGACGTCAAAAGCCGCTACGAATTAATCATCCGTTTTAAACATCCCCAGGACAAATCAGCTCATCCTAAAGTATGATTCTGGATGCTTCTCCTCAAAAATCATCCTGATGGACGATTGACGTTCTTCATCACATCCGCATATCTTGACCCTCGAAATTGATGCGATTGATCTGAAAGATTGAACAAAACGTTGCAAACACAAGGTGAAAGGTAAAATGAAGATACGAAAAAGAATTATAGGCTCTCTTTGGCTTGTTATCGTCTTTGGAATCTTGAGTTTTTATGTTCTGAACCCTCAATATTTCCAGGCTCATACTGTAAAACACATTTTTTCACACAATCTGGTGTTTGGGGTATGGGTCTATCTTATATTAGGGACTCTGAGAGGGATGACGTTATTGCCTTCAACTCCCATGGTGTTGGCGGGAATATTAGTGTTTCCCCCAACGTTGCTCTATCTCGTGAATTTCATGTGCATATTTACGTCATCAACGATTGTGTATTATTGGAGTGGATATTTAGGCTTTGGCGAGTATTTCAATACAAGGCATCCTCGTCAGCTTTGGCAGCTCAAACATGCACTCCAAAAGAGAGAATTATATGTGATTACACTGTGGGGATTTTGCCCGGCAGTCCCCACAGATATGATTTGTTACGCCAGTAAGGTTTTGAATATTCAACTTTGGAAATGTTTACTCGGTGTTGCCGTTGGGGAAGGAATTATATGCGCCATTTACATATTTGGCGGAGGAAAAATAGTCCATGTTTTCATGTAAACACAGTTTCTATCCAGAGTTGTTCTCATGGATGATTCGTGCAATTTAAAGGAGTGTTATTATGCAAAATAGAGGTCAGCACACATATTTCAGCAAGAAAATATGCATTCTTACAACGCTGGTTTTGCTATGCGTTTCAGGCGTTTCAGGAATGTTCATCGCCTACCGTACTAAAACCCAAATACGAGAACTCTTTCGAATGAATAAAGAGCTTCAAGAACAAAATTATTACATGGCGGAGTTCGAATTCAAGATGCTCGGACTCGCCTACCATCTGGATAAAGGTCACTACTACACGTCGCTCGTACTGCTGAACCGGCTTCACGCGCAATTACAATCCAGAGAGCATCTGATTAAAATGCCCGGTTTTACCAGCAAAGAAGAGGAGTTCGAATTCTACTTAAACCTGCAAAATCCCCGTACTGGCGCTTTTATGGACGATTCCTATCCATTGTGCACGTATCATGGCCCCACAGAGAACGTCTTATTGCACCTCGAAGCGTTGGCGCGAGAAATCGGACAACCCCTTCGTCTGAAATATCCGTTGAAATACCTGGATGAGATCAATACTCCGGAAAAATTGATCGCGTTTTTAGATGATATTTCTACGATTGGATGGATCGCGTCAAAGTTTCCGCAAACCACCTTCCATAACGCCCGCGATCTGCTCAGCTTAGCCAGCGACCCTGTCAACTATCATGAAAATGAGGCTGATTTCGTGATTCAAAACAACCAGTTATACCAGTTCTCTCCTGAATGGAAACAGGCCATACTGCGATGGTTTTGGGAACATCAAGACCCTGAAACAGGACTGTGGGGACCAACGTCAAAACATGGCAAACTGATGAAAAAAGATGTCAACAATACGGCGTCAATTCTAAAAGCGTTTGTGGATCAACAGGGGCATACGATTCACGAATCCTTTCCTTTGCGGTATAAACAGCAACTGTTTGATTCCGTGCTTGCGGCCTTATCCGAACCCGTACCTCCTGATGACGAATTGGATGGATTACATGAATGGAATTTGAAAACGCCAAAGAGCATAAGAATCCTGACACGCTATATCTGGCAAGGTGCCTCACAAGAACAGCAAGAAAAAGCCAGAGGCTTGATCGAAAATTTTATCAGAATCAAATGTGAAAAATATTATCTTCCGGAAGAAGGTGCGTTCAGTTATTATCCCGGAGGAGGCCATGCGACCTTAGATGGCACCCGGGGATTTTTTATCTTCAAAGATCTCGGCGCGTTTTCCTGGGAAAAACAACAAGAATTATGGGGAACGCCCGCAGAAAACATCATTGATGCAGGCGTGCATGAAATCTCCGAACTCACTCAACATGATGTTGACACAATTGCGCAGGCTGAACCCATCAATTCTCTTCGTTTCTACCGGGGCGCTCCTGATTATACCGATTTGTTTGCTGATGTGTTTGCGGTGGTGTATCCTCGCAAAACGTCTGTATTGGATATTATGGATTTCGTCCAACACATCAGACGTTGGATTGAGATAACCCCTCAAACGATGGGCAACTGGGTGTCAAAAGCCGAGATTCGCAGTCAGTTAGCATCGCTCCCCATTGAAGACACTCCGGTTTATGAAGCGCACATTCCGCATGAACGCGTTCATGAGGTCTTGCAACAACACGCTGAGCTTGTGATTATTGGCTTTGATGTGCTTCAAATTCCAAGATGGAAAATTGTGTATATTTCCCGTTGACAGAACAAAAAAATGCTTGACTCAGAAAAACCGGTCGGTTATCTGCAATAAACGAAAATCGTATCATAATTCTTTCTGAAAATCCTGGCGGGGTGTGCAATATCTTGCCAGGCTCGACAACAAAGGGCGTATGGATATTTTAGAGCATTTTGAACAGGAAAAATCGCAGCTCAGAAAACAACTTGAAGCAGAGCCGGATAGAGAACAGGCCCTGCGAACCGTGCGCGATTATTTTACCGCCTTACACCGGGAGTTCGCTAAAAACGTTTCCCTGCACAAAGCGCGTCAATTAAACGCCTTATTAGACGCAATTTATTTTGCCCTCGGTTCGGTCGGCGCAGTTAATAAACGGGTCAAGATCGCCCCGCCTGCCGTTCCCTCTCATTCTAATGTGCCCGATTGGATGTTTGTTTATGGCAAAGGGCTTCAGGCCGCCATTATCATCTTGCTGCTGTTTGCGCTGCTCAATGCCTCGCCGTTGTGGATTGCGCTGATTTCAGCGTTGATCTTACTGGCGTTGGAAAAATATCTTCAGGCACTGAAATATCAAGAACAACCCTCTTTATTTTTTCGCGGGCTTTTCTTTCTGTTCCGTAAAAAAATAGCCTTCCCCGCGCCTTCTGCCACACAAGCGGTTTCAGACAAGCTTGCCCCCCAGGTGGATGTGCAGATTCAGGTAGAAAGTCAGGTTTTTCTCAATTATCTGGCAGATGCGTTGAACGTTGTTCAAAAAATTTTTGCCGAACAAGAAGAACCGCAGGAAGACACGTTGTTTGAGAAAGAACCGCAATTGTTGGAATTTTTTCAGGAATTGTTTGAAGCGTACTATTTCAACGATGGCGCATGGGCCTTGAAGAAAATTCCCAACGTTACGGCTTTCCTTCGGAAACATGGCATTGAGGTCAAAACCTTCGATCCTCATCGTTCCGAAGACGCCAGATATTTTGATATTGAGCCTGCTATAGGCGACGCGTTGAAGGAGCATCTCACTATTCGACCGGCTTTTGTTAAAGGGGAACAGACGATTTTACGCGGTCAGGCGGCCGAACCGTTATCGGAAAAGGCATAAAGGAGACGCATAGGGTGCAACACACTGAATTGTTTGAAATTATCGGTTTTGATTTTGGGCATGGGGAAACCGCTCTGGCGCGTACCACTTCGGCCGCTGAGGGCGTTGAACCTGAAATGCTCGAAATTTTTGGCCGTAAAAATCACATTACGGCCTTAGCCGTCGCTAAACGCGAACAACAGATCTTAATCGGCGAACAGGCTGTCAATGCGGCTGACGTGGAAGAACTGCACATTGGTTTTAAACCGACGCGACAGCGTCTGGCCTCCCCTGAGTATCAGCATTTAGTGCGACGGTTTATCCGAACCTATCTGAATCTGCTGCACGAAAGCAAACAACTGCAAAATCATATCCCACCTTTGTTTGTGGTGGGCGCGCCTTCGGGCTGGAGTTCGCAGGAACGCGATACGTACATGCATTTGCTGCAAGAGTCCGGAATGCCGCGAGTGGCGGTCGAGAAAGAATCACGCGCTGCGTTTTTGCACATTAAAGAATCCAAAGCCTTTGATCTTCGCGCCGATCACCTCATGAAGCGAGTGTTGATTATTGATATCGGTTCTTCCACCACGGACTTCACGCTTGTGGCGCACCTTGAGGCTCAGTCTCTCGAAGATTTCGGCCAGGATATCGGCGCAGGCCTGATCGATCAGGCCATTTTTGACCGCACGCTTGAACGTCTGGGCAACAGCCGGCCCGAAGAACGACAGCGTTTCGAAACAATTTTCGCAGAAAATGCGTATATCCAGCGTCGCTGTTTGGTTCTCTGCCGTAAAGGCAAAGAAGAATATTTCTCGAACGCCGATCTCTATCGTTCAGAAGACGAACGCGTGGCGTGCAGCCTGAAGTTCCGCACGATTCAACCTGCAATTGAATTCGAACCTTCTATTTATCATGAGGAAATGGAACAGGTGCTGAACCGACCGCTTCAGGAACTGGCGCAGCGCAGTTGGAAGCAGGCGTTTTTTGCTGTGCTTCAGGAAGCCAAACGCAAAATGGGAACACAACAGCCCGAATTGATAATTTTGACCGGCGGCGCATCCAGAATGGGATTTGTGCATCCGTTATGCCAGGAGGTTTTTTGTGATGTAGAGGAGATCGTGCGCGGCGCTGAACCGGAATTTACCATTGCCAAAGGCCTGGCTCGCATCGGTCGAATTGATTTTCTGGCACATGAATTGAAAACCACGATTCATGCCCTTGGTCATTCCGATGAATTGCGGCGTTTGCTCGACAATGCGACTCCCGCGTTAATCGAAGGTCTGGCCGACCCCTTTGCCGACGAATTTCTGACATTTGCCGTTCGTCCGGCCTTACTGGCCTGGCGTGACGGGACAATACGCACGTTACACGATCTGCCGTCCGAGATTGAACAGCGCAAACACACGCATTTAGGCCAAATCCGCAGTGACCACACGCAACAAGCCCTGGATGAATGGTTTAAACGCCATCTATTGCCTGAATTGGCTGATATTACAGATCCCATCTGCCGCCGCTTCGATATTCCGCGCAGCGCATTAGACTTGCGTCACAGAGAAAGCGATCATGGCGTCAATTCTCTTGAGCACACGGCAATCGATTTGAATCGGATTTTGCGAAGTACCGAAATCACCGGACTGGCATCGGTCATAGCCGGCATTGCGGTTGGTTTGATTTCAGGCGGAGCCGGCATTGCGCTGCTCGAGCTTCCATTGGTCGGTCAGGTTCTTGCCGGGGTCATTGGCGCAATTTTAGCGGCCGGCGGAGCGAACGCCGCGAAAGAAGAAGCCAAAAAACGCGAGCTGCCGCTTCTGCTTCGCAAACGCGTGCTCTCCGACGCCAAACTGCAAAAAGTTTTAGCTCAGGAAAAAATTTCCTTGTTACAGACAATCAAAGACCAGATGGCGAACAACACGACCTGGACGGACAAACTCAAAAATGATATTTTGCAAGAATTGCAGCGGGTTCTGAATGAACAGGTGGAAAAAGCTGTCATGTGGATTAAATAGCGAATAATCAAAAAATGAAAAACCGAGTTTTCTAAGAAAAACTCGGTTTTTTTCTGCACGTGCAAAATGGATGATCACGAGGCATCTTCATAATATGCCTCTTCAAACTGTGTTTCCAGGCTTTTATAATCCAGGTATCCTTGAAGAATAATCACAGCCGCCACTTTATCAATTAGTGGAGCACGATTTTTACGACGAATATGTCCTCGCTTCAAGAGCTTAATGGCCTGGACCGTCGTAAGACGTTCATCCCAGGTCGAAATCGGAACATTTAAGTGCTTTCTGAGAAAATCGCAAAACGTCAAAATTTTATTGGTTTGTGAGCTCAGGGTTCCGTTCATCTTTAAGGGAAGGCCGACGACAATTTCGTCCACCCCATGTTCCGTAATCAAGCGTTCAAGAAAATGTACATCGCGCGTTAAGGATCGGCGTCGAAAAGTCATCATGCCCTGAGCTGTATAGCCAAGGCTGTCGCTGATCGCCACGCCAATTTTGCTGTCTCCGACATCAAGTCCAAGCTTTCTCATCGCATCCTCACCTCCTTATAACCATCTTTTGTGTGCCTGTTGAAGAAATTTCAGATAAAAAAATCGGGTTTCTTCAAAAATCCGATTTGTTACTATCCAAACTTTTGACCAGGTACTTCTCAGTCATTATCACTTTCTTTGTCCATCAGAAACCGGGTTTTTTCGAAAAAACCCGGTTTCTTGTTCTGTCAACACTGAGAAAAATTCTTGATAATCATTTATTTTTCTTACTTATGGCTTTCTCTTGTATTAGTATAATATTTCCATTCTTGCAAGAGTGCAACCCCTTATTTTACATTTTTCTTTTTTGATTAAAAACTTGACAAATTCCCAACTTCCCCCCATGCCAAAAACGTCTTGTCATAGGAAGAGCATTGGCTTCCATCGTCTCAGCGTCCAGAGGCGATTTAAATACCGTTGGATATATTTTCCCCAGACAGAAGCGCAAGAAAAACCCTTGACGAAAATAGATAGGCACGCTATTGTATGTTGTCAGAAAAGTAACCCGCAACACAAAGCGAAGAGGTCATTTAGAATAAGAGAGGATATTGATGGCAAAATCATTGATCATTGTAGAGTCGCCGGCAAAAGCAAAAACCATTCATAAATACCTGGGATCGAACTTCCTGGTTAAGGCCTCAGTTGGCCATATCAAGGATCTCCCTCCGAAAAAGCTTGGCGTTGATATTGAACAAAATTTCCAACCTGAATATGTCACTATCCGCGGCAAAAACACGGTTATTCAAGAATTGAAAGAGGCCGCCAAACACGTTGACAGCATTTATCTGGCCCCCGACCCGGACCGGGAAGGAGAGGCGATTTCCTGGCATATTGCTGAGGAATTGAAAAAATCAAAACATGTCACACCACATATTTACCGGGTCATGTTTAATGAAATTACGCCAAAAGCGATTGCTGAGGCGATCAACCATCCAGGGCCGATTAATATCAATAAGGTAGATGCCCAACAGACTCGCCGGATTTTAGACCGACTGGTCGGCTATAAAATCAGTCCTTTACTCTGGAAAAAAGTGCAGAAAGGCTTGAGCGCCGGGCGCGTACAATCGGTCGCTTTGCGTTTAATCTGTGAGCGGGAACGCGAAATTCAGGCCTTTGTCTCCGAAGAATATTGGTCAATCACCGCTCAATTAGAAGGGAACGTTCCTCCGGCCTTTGAGGCGAAACTGATCAAGATCGGGCAGGACAAGGCGGCCATTGCGAATGAGGAGCAGGCAACTGCGATTACAAAGGATCTGCAGCGACCGCAAGTACAATTTCTGGTTGAAAGCGTGACGCAAAAAGAAACGCGCCGCAAGCCGGTCGCGCCGTTTACTACCAGTACTCTCCAGCAGGAAGCAGCCCGAAAATTGCGCTTTTCAGCCAAAAAAACCATGACCATCGCGCAAAAACTGTATGAAGGCATGGAAATCGGAGAAGACAGCCCGGTCGGGTTAATCACCTATATGCGTACAGATTCCACCCGGATTTCTGACGACGCGCTGCAAGAAACCCGGACGTATATCGAGGAAAAATTCGGCAAACCCTATTTACCGGCAAAACCGCATAGTTATAAAACCCAAAAAGCTGCGCAAGAGGCGCACGAGGCAATTCGTCCCACCTCAGTGTATCGCGAGCCTGAACGCCTGAAAGCATATTTGTCCAAAGATGAACTGAATCTCTATACTCTGATCTGGAAACGGCTGGTCGCCAGCCAAATGAAACCGGCCGTGATGGATGTCACCACTATTGACATTCTCGCCGGGACCTATCTGTTCCGCGCCAGTGGGTCGGTTCTGAAATTCGCCGGATTCATGCAACTCTATATCGAAAGCACGGATGCCTCATCTGACCAGGAGAACAACCAGAACGGAAACGGTTCGCAAAACGGCGAAAAAGATGTGTTACTTCCTCCGCTCGAAAAAGGTGAGAAATTAAATTTATTGGATCTGATTTCCAAACAACATTTTACCCAACCGCCGCCTCGCTATACCGAAGCCTCGTTGGTCAAAGAATTGGAAAAATGCGGGATCGGACGTCCGAGTACTTACGCCTCAATCATCAGTACTATCCTCGATCGGGAGTATGTTTCCAGAGAAGAGCGGAAGCTGATTCCTACAGAATTAGGGCTGTTAATTACCGATCTCCTGGTGGAAAATTTCCCGCAGATTTTGAATGTTGGTTTTACTGCCAATCTGGAAGAAGAGTTGGATAAAATCGAAGAGGGTGAACTGGATTGGGTTCAGTCGCTTCAAACTTTTTATCAGTCGTTTAGCCAGGAATTGGAACGGGCCGCCAGAGAAATGCGAAACATCAAAAAGGAACGCGAAGAAATTACGGATGAGAAATGTGAAAAATGCGGCAATCCGATGAAGATTAAATATGGACGCTATGGCAAATTTCTGGCCTGTTCGAATTTCCCGACATGCCGGAATACAAAACCCTTAGACGGCTCAGAAGAAGAGACAAACGGAGGGACGGGGGCCGAAGCCTCTGCTGAGCCGGAAACGCAGGAAGTCTGTGAAAAATGCGGCAAACCGATGACGCTCAAACGCGGGCGTTATGGCACATTTCTGGCCTGTACCGGTTACCCGGAATGTAAAAATACCAAAAAGATCGTCCAGAACAAAAACGGAGCAAAGACGGTCAAAGCGGTAGTCGAAACCGATGAAACTTGTGAGAAGTGCGGGGCAAAACTTGTGATCCGCGAGGGGCGCTACGGCAAATTTTATTCTTGTTCCAATTACCCCAAATGTAAATTTGTGAAACCGGTGGGAACCGGGGTAAAATGTCCTGAAGAGGGATGTGGCGGGGAACTCGTACAGCGCCGTGGCAAAAATCGAACATTTTTTTATAGTTGTAGTAATTACCCTGCGTGTAAATATAGCCTCAAGAATAAACCGGTACCCAGGGCCTGTCCCCAATGCCAGGCACCGTTTCTGGTAGAAAAATGGGATAAACACACGGAGCAAACCTTTATCGCTTGTGCAAATCCCCAGTGCGATTATGCAGAACACCCAACCGGGGGGTAAATGTCTATTATTGTAGATGGATACAATTACATCGGTCATTCCCGGGAATTGGACTTGCAAGATTCGGGTGCGCGCGATCAGGTGATTTATCTGATGGGGCAATATTGCGCCCGGGTAAAAAAATCGTTGACCTTGATCTTTGACGGGAATTATTTTGTCCATCTGGCCAACCGGAAACGACGTTATGATCGGGTAACGGTTATTTACACGTCGCCGATTTATTCGGCGGATGATGCCATTAAAAAGATGGTTAAAAACCAGGAGATACGGCGGCGGAAATCCTTACTGGTCGTGTCGTCCGATCAGGAAATTCTGCAATTTGCGCAATCTCATGGGACGCAGATTCTTAAATCGGAAGACTTCGAGCGTCAGGTGTATCAAACCTTATCTGAAAAGAAAGGGGTTGACCGGGTGCATATTCGCATTTCCCCGAAAGAGGTGCAAGAATGGCTTGCCATTTTTGGGCCGGAACCGCCCGAAACACCTGCGGCGGCGCGAATAACGCCCAGGAAAGCCTGCTCAGAAGTGACTGCGCACGGAGGGCAGCGGCATATTCCACAGGAAACACGGAACCTGTTGGAGAAAAAACAGAAAAAAAAGGCTGCTCAATTGTCTAAATCGTCACTCACCTGTCCTGATGACGATGCAGAGGCCGCTCGCATTAATGTTCATCTTTCTGCCAGGGAAGTAGAAGAGTGGATGGCATTATTCGGGGAAGAGGACGAAGAATGAAAATTGGGAATTGAGAATTGAGGACCAGAAAGATTTCTCATGCAAGAATACATCGAACAATTTATGACCTATTTAGCGCACGAACGCAACTATTCTGACCTGACGCTCAAAACGTATCGGACAGATCTGCGGCAATTTCAGGAATTTTTAACACAGATGCAGCATATTTCCGGTGAGCGCAAAGAGGGAGACGCGCTTGATATTCAAAAAATCGACCGATATGCTGTACAGGCGTTTCTCGGTCATCTCTACCGCCAGAAAAAGAAAAAGACCTCAATCGCGCGTAAGTTGGCGGCTTTGAAATCCTTTTTTAATTTTCTCTGGAAAAAAGCGTATATTCCGGCAAACCCAATCAAAAGCCTGCCATCGCCAAAACTCCCCCAACCGCTTCCGGCGATGTTTGAGGAAGAGGAGGTTGGGCGGCTGTTAGAAGGCGTAACCGGAATTGATCCGTTGACACTGCGTGATCTCGCCATTCTGGAATTGTTATACGCCACCGGGATGCGAGTGGAAGAAATCGCCCAACTCCGTCTAGGGAACATCCATATCAAAGACAGGTGGATTAAAATTCGAGGCAAGGGAAATAAAGAGCGTATGGTGGTGTTCGGCATTCCTGCCGCACAGGCACTGAAACGGTATCTGGGAAAACGACCGGAATTGCTTCAGCACCAGCTTATCTCGGAAGCAATAGAGACGGAGGCTCAACCGGAACAGCAGCGAGTGTTTCTGAATTACCGAGGGGAACCGTTAAGCAGTCGCAGCGTCAGACGCATTGTCAAAAAATATGTGATCAAGGCAGATCTGGATCGCACGCTCAGCCCCAAATCGTTTCGACATGCGTTTGCCAGTCATCTCCTCCAGGCTGGCGCGGATTTACGGGTCATTCAGGAACTCCTGGGTCATAGCAGCCTTTCAACAACCCAGCGTTATACTCATGTGAATATTGACAGCTTATTGGATGTCTATCATCACAGTCATCCTAGAGCAAACGACGTGAACAAAGAGTCGGGCATAGAAACCGGGGTTTTTCGAAAAAACCCGGTTTCTTACACGCAGGAATGAACATTTTCTTTCCATGGGAGAATCTATGATACGCTCAACAACAGTTATTGCCGTAAGGCATCATGGCAGAGTCGCCATGGCCGGCGACGGGCAGGTTTCGTTTGGCGAAACCGTTATGAAGCATCATGCCAAAAAAGTGCGTCGCATGTATCATGACAAAATCATCGCCGGATTTGCCGGGGGCGCTGCCGATGCTTTTTCATTATTTGAACGCCTTGAAGGGAAGCTGAAAGAATATCACGGCGATCTCTTACGATCAGCCGTTGAACTGGCGAAGGATTGGCGCACTGATAGGATTTTACGGCGTTTGGAAGCCATGCTGATTGTGGTTGATAACAAAAGTTCACTCTTAATTTCAGGCACTGGCGATGTCATTGAACCGGATGATGGCATTCTGGCAATTGGCTCAGGGGGATCTTATGCGCTTGCCGCTGCCAGAGCCTTAGTGACCCACTCTCAGTTAGGCGCCCGCGAAATTTGTGAAGAAGCGCTGAAGATCGCGGCCTCTATTTGTATTTATACCAACGAGAATCTGGTCGTCGAAGAAATTCAGGAATAAGATGTGAGGGATACATGTATGATTATTAAAACAGGCATCAGAGAGAACGCTCAGCAAGAAGAAGAGGCCTTACGGCGCGCAGCGTTAAGCCAGTCGCTGACCCCTAAACAAATCGTCGCTGAGCTAGATAAATATATCATCGGGCAACAGGAAGCCAAGCGTTCAGTGGCCATTGCGCTGCGCAACCGCTGGCGCAGGCAGCAGTTAGATCCGGAATTGCGCGAAGAGATCGCCCCGAAAAATATTATTATGATCGGGCCGACCGGCGTGGGCAAAACGGAAATTGCCAGGCGTCTGGCAAAACTCGCTCAATCGCCTTTTCTCAAAATTGAAGCTTCAAAATTCACTGAAGTTGGCTATGTCGGACGCGATGTGGAATCTATGATTCGCGATTTGACCGAATTAGGCGTGAACATGGTGAAGGAAGAAAAAAAGGCCGAGGTGGCTGAAAAGGCGAAAGAACTGGCTGAAGAGCGGTTGCTCGACTTGTTGCTGCCGCCGTCGCGCGCGCAAAAAGACGAACAAAACCCCGATCCTTCTAAAATGAGTACCCGTGAGAAGCTCAGAAAATATCTGCACGAGGGCCGTTTTGAGGATCGCGTGGTTGAGCTTGAAGTCTCGGACAAAAGCAGTCCGGTGATCGAGGTCTTTTCCAGTTCCGGTATGGAAGAAAATATCAATATTAAAGATATGCTCCCGCCCGGGTTATTTCCGTCAAAAACCAAAAAACGCAAAATGAAAATTGCGGAAGCGCGAAAAATTTTGGAACAGGAAGAAGCACAAAAACTGATTGATATGGATGAAGTTATTCATCAGGCCGTTCAGCGCGTAGAACAAGCTGGGATCATCTTTCTGGACGAAATAGATAAAATAGCAGGACGGGAATCGAAAACCGGCCCCGATGTTTCTCGTGAAGGCGTTCAACGCGATCTCTTACCGATTGTCGAAGGATCGACGGTCAACACGAAATATGGCATGGTACGCACGGATCATATTTTATTTATTGCGGCCGGAGCGTTCCATGTGGCAAAACCTTCGGATTTAGTTCCGGAACTCCAGGGACGTTTCCCCATTCGGGTGGAACTCAAATCCCTGAATAAGGAGGACTTTATCCGAATTCTGCGCGAACCGCAAAACGCGCTGGTCACCCAGTATAAAGCTTTGCTCAGCACAGAAGGCATTGATTTGAAATTTACTGAGGATGCGATTACCAGAATCGCTGAAATTGCCGCGCTGGTCAATGAACGTACCGAAAACATCGGAGCGCGGCGTTTACACACGATTATGGAACGGCTGCTCGATGAACTTTCTTTCGATGCACCGGAAATGAAACAAGAGATAGTCACAATTGACGCGGCTTATGTGCAGCAAAAATTGGCGAATATTTCAGAGGATCAAGATTTAAGTCGTTATATTCTCTAACATGGCGGCAAGGCGTCATTTTTCAGGAAATGGCGTCTTGTCCTTTCCTCAACACCCATGAAAACTGCAGATAATATCTCAGAATTCACGATTTACCGGCTTTCAATTTATAAACGCTGCCTGGAAGAACTTGAACGCGAGCAGATCAAAACTATTTCTTCGAAAGATTTTGCGGCGCGGTTTGGGTTGAATTCCGCTCAGGTTCGAAAGGATCTGGCATATTTTGGAGAATTCGGCATCCGGGGAATGGGTTACCCTGTCACTACCTTAAAAGAACAAATTCTGCACATTTTGGGGTTAGCTGATCAGGCCCTCGCGCCGAACGTTTGGAAAGCCGTTCTGATTGGAGCAGGAAAACTTGGGACCGCTTTACTCAAATATCCGGCCTGGCGTCAGGACAAATTTGAAATCATCGCCGCCTTTGACGCGGATTTGACTTCCTGTGAATACGCCCGACAACAGCAAGTTAAAATGATTAACGCGCACATCGCGCTGTATCCGATGGAACGCCTAGAACAGATTATCACAGAACACGCGCCTGATATTGCCATTCTTGCGGTTACTGCCCAAGACGCCCAAACGATAGCAGAACGTCTCGTATCTGCAGGCATGCATGCCATTCTCAATTTCGTTCCGGTGCAATTGCTGGTTCCGGCCTCAGTCAACGTCAGAACCGTTGATCTGGTTGCGGAACTCCAATGTCTCACCTACCATTTACATCAGGAAGAGGCGCAGAAATCTGAACAATCCCAGACAGGCACAGGGACGTCATAAGTTACGGAAGTTTGAAGTAAAAATATAATATCGCGGATGCTCAACGTTATATACTTCAATGACAAAAGCAAAGCAGACAGGATGAGATCTGTGCGCTCCACATTTCGAGCTGCTCCATTCAGGTGAACGACTCATAACTCGATCTCTGTATCCTGATCTGTTACGACATTTCGTCAATCAACTATGGGAACTTTTTGCGATATCTTCCTCGATCACCAGATCAACACTGGTTACCGGCCGTTCACCAACAAAAATAACTGCCTCGCCAACTTTCGTCCCTTGTCTGACAGGCGCAACCAGACGCGGCGCGGCCAGTTCAATTTCCTGTCGGATCTGATCCTCGTCGCCTTTTTTTACCAGAATAATGGCATTATCAGCAGCGACAAGTGAGGCGGCTTGTTTTTGTCCCTGCACCACAGGCACTGGTTTTCCGACGGTAAGACCTTTCTGCAAAACCATGATTCTTTCAAATTCAGTAAAACCTGTATTAAGTAAATGTTTGGCAGCCTTATTGCGTTCAGCCTGGCTTGGCGCGCCCATCACGACAGCAATCAATCGGCGATCATTCTGCTTCGCAGTGACACACACATTAAACCCGGCCCTGGAATGATAGCCGGTTTTCAGGCCATCTACACCGGTCACCCTGCGCAGAAGGTAATTATTGGTGTTCACAAGCGTCATGATCTCTTTGCGAAATGGCGTTGAGTACGTTGTTCCCTCCGAAACCTGAGGAAACTGCCGTGAAAGCGTCGAAGTCCACTCCAGCACTTGTGGATAGGATTGCACTAATGCCCGACCTAAGATAGCAATATCGTAGGCCGTTGTCACATCATCCACCTGTCCCCTGCCAGCAGGTAAACCATGCACATTCGCAAAAATGGTATTTTTCATGCCCAGGGCTTTGGCACGAGTGTTCATCAGGTCAACACAAGCAGCAACATCTCCGGCCAAATATTCAGCCACTGCGACCGCAGCATCATTGGCCGACGCAATTACCATGGCATCCAACATTTCCTGAAGCGTGAAGGTTTCGCCTTTTGCTAAATGTATCTGCTGGCCTCCCATTTTTGCCGCCCATTCCGAAGCTGTCACCTGATCGGAAAGATGCAAATTGCCCGCCTCAAGCTGTTCCATCACTAAAAACAAGACCATGAGTTTTACCATCGAGGCCGGAATAAGGGGATCGTGAGCGTTTTCTTCATACAGAATCTGGCCGGTATCATAGTCAATCAGAATGGCCGATTTATAGGCGGCCGGAGCGGTCGTCGCCGAAAAAGGAATAGACGCAAACAACACACCAGTCAGAACGATAAATAACAACAAAGAACGGTTAGTTCGCAAGCGCAGTAATATCACGTTTCCTCCTTCAGAATATACAAGCGATCTGGGACACAAGTTTGTACCAATGTTCTGGAACAGACGTCTTCAGGAGTGACAGAGCTTGACTTTGTCTTTTGCGACGTGTTCAGTCAACCGGAGATACAGGTGGGACGGGGGCTCGACTCGCTGAACGCATCGCCTGCCACCGCCGAGCTTTGACACTCCTGAGTTCTCGTAAAAACTTCCGCCCCAGAGCCGCAGTTACTTACAATACCTTCTCCCTTCCAAAAACATGAGTATTTGTCAACAAATATCCGTATCTCTTGATATTTTCCGAAGAACCATCAGGTCGTCCGGTAAGGAGAGAAGGGCATTGTCGCTCGCTGGGCATTACTGATTGCAATGGCTGTATTACGTACTATCCCTTGTAATGCCGTACGTCTGATCGGGCTGTTGTGAAAGATTTTTTGAAAATCAGCGGTTGACAATGAAAGCAGCCAATGCAATTCAGGCTGATACAAACCTTCACGCGGCAAAAACTCCGGCTCTCCGGGGGCGTCAGCGCTCTGATTCCAGGGACAGACCTCCTGGCAGCGATCACAGCCGAACACCGTATTGCCGAAAGCCAGATGGAATTCTTCGGGAATCGCGCCTTTGGACTCAACGCTGAGATAGGAAAGACAACGGCGCGCGTCGAGAATACGGGGCGCAACCAGGGCGCCGGTCGGACAGGCGTGCAGGCAACGCGTACAATTTCCACACCGATCAATACCAGGAATGTCAGATTCCAGATCCAGATTAATCAGAATGGCTCCCAGGAACAGCCAGGACCCGTAACGTTGATTGATCAATGCCCCATTTTTGCCAATCCATCCGAGTCCGGCATAATAAGCGTGCAGGCGTTCTAATAAAGGAACGGTATCAACACACACTTTCGCTTCAATGGCCACATCAGATTCATGGCGCAGGAAGTCCAGGAGTGCAAAAAGTTTGTGTTTGATAACCGTATGATAATCGTTCCCCCAGGCATAGCGCGAAATCCAGCCCCGGTCGGGCGAAACGACCGGCGAGGCCGCAGCAACGTCTGAATGATAGGAAAGCCCGCATACAATCACCGAACGCGCGGGCGGGAAAAGGACACGGCAATCCAGGCGTTTTTCCATATTGCGGGCCAGATAGTTCATTGTACCCGCATATCCGCACGCAAGCCATGTGCGATACCTGTCGGCCTCCGGAAAACGGATGGCAGGCGCAATTCCTGCCAGATGAAATCCGAGCGTCAGAGCGTGAGCTTTGATACGAGCCGCATTGATCACTCGTCTAGTCCAAAATGATCAATCGCGCTTTGAATATTAGGAAGCTCAGCGTTGGCTTCCCGTTCGCCAATTGCGATGATCTCCGGAATACGATGAATGTCGAAGAAATGAAATTCATTGTTCAGAGGAGGAGATATCATGATAATTTCATAATGATGCGCCAAATTGTGCACAGCATAATTGGCAATTAACAGGTTATTCATGGAAATCCCGGTTAAGTGCAGCAAGGTTTTAATAGGAGAATCAATTTTGGGGTAGGTCGGACTTTCAAAGCCCATGGCAATAATAATATCTGCGCCATAACGAATCGCGACATTAATGGGAAGCGGATTACTGACGCCGCCATCAATCAGTATTTTTCCTGCAATTTTTTTGGGTTGAAAAAATACTGGTATGCCGATACTGGCGCGAACAGCTTCAGCAAGTGATCCGTGGTCTATGACGACTTCTTCTCCGGTAAAAAAATCGGTTGCTACAATTTGTAAGGGAATTTTTGTAGTTTCAAAGGTAATATCGCCAAAATAGGTGCGGAAAATTTTTTCGATACGGTCGCCGCGAACCAATCCGAACATCTCGTCATAACGCAGGACTTTGGGCAAAAACATTTTAAGAATATCAAAATACTTAATATCGCGAAATTCTTTTTTTTGCCACATCTTGAGCACCTGTTGTTCAATGGTGTCCGGGTGTTCGCCTGCCGCGTACACTGCCCCAAACAGGCTGCCTCCGCTGCTGCCAACAATCACATCAGGAATAATCTGTTGACGGTGCAGAACCTTCAGCAAACCGATGCCGGCAAGACATTTAATTCCTCCTGACCCCAGCACCAAAGCAATTCGAGGCGACGGATCTTTTGGCGACATACTGCGCTCCATAGAAATATCATTCAGGACTGACGCAATTCCCCCTGTATCCTCCTGCCCGCAAGCGGGGGAAGGCAGGGCAGGGCTGTTAAGTTCTACCCCCTCAGTCCCCCGCAAGCGGAGGAAGGCGATCCGTTTCCCCTGCTTGCGGGGGGAATAAAAGGGGGGTCACAGCTTTTCCCCGCGAGAACTTAACAGCCCTGGGGAGACAGGGGAGGATGCGCCAGCCCTGTTATTGAACGATTAACACTTTTTTATAAAAACGTTTACCCTCTTGATCAAGAATTGTCAACAGTTTTTTTTCTTATTCTGACGTGAATCCGTTGACAAGAATCACGAGATCATACTATAGTTTCATGTAAGACAATTTTGCCGGATGCTGGGAAATCTTTCGGGAAATTTTTTGTCTTATTTTCGACAACATGTTATACATAAGGAGAAAACCATGAAACGTCATGAAGTGTTACGTCAACATGCCGCAGAAATTTTTTATGCGGGTTTACGCGCGGTGGATCCAGGGGATGCGATTCAACGCCATGTTCACCGTGAAGATACGATGCTGCACGTGGGATCGCAGACGTATAACTTAGATTCATTTCGCCATATTTATGTGGTTGGTGGCGGAAAAGCCGGGGCTTCAATGGCATGCGCAATTGAAGCGCTGTTAGGAGAGCGAATTACGCAAGGATGGGTCAATGTAAAATATGACCATCTGATTCCGACCCGGACGATTCATATCCATGAAGCCGGGCATCCTGTGCCGGATGAAGCTGGAGTGCTGGGAACCCAAAAAATCGCGCAACTCCTGAATACAGCAACAAATCAGGATCTGGTAATCTGTTTAATCTCCGGAGGAGGCTCGGCTCTGCTTCCTGCGCCTGCCACAGGAATCACGTTGCAGCAAAAACAAGCCGTGACCAAATTATTATTGAACTGCGGCGCGACAATTAACGAAATCAACACGATTCGAAAACACATTTCCTCGATGAAAGGCGGACAGCTTGCCCGTGTGGCATCGCCGGCGACCTTAGTGACGTTAATTTTATCGGATGTGATTGGTGATCCGCTTGATACCATTGCTTCCGGCCCCACTGTGCCTGACAGTCAGACTTTTACGGATTGTTTGGATATTCTGAAAAAATACGATATTGAAGCGCAGATCCCTGCGCCTGTGTTACAACGCCTTCAACAAGGAGCGCGAAGAACGATTGAGGATACCCCAAAAGCCGGCGATCCACTTTTTGCGAACACACACAACCTGGTTATTGCCAGTAATGCTCTGGCCGCAAAGGCCGCAGCAGAAAAGGCCAGAGAGTTACATTATCACACGATGCTTTTATCAACTTTTGTTGAAGGGGAAACGCGTGAGGTCGCAAAAGTTCACACGGCTATTCTTAAAGAAATTCTGCACTCCGAGCAGCCGTTGCCGGTTCCGGCGTGTATCATTTCCGGAGGGGAAACAACCGTTAATATTCAGGGCGGCGGACTGGGAGGGCGGAATCAGGAATTTGTGCTGGCGGCTGTCCGAGAAATTGACGGACTGAATAATGTTGTCATTTTAAGCGCCGGAACTGATGGCACCGATGGTCCCACAGATGCGGCCGGCGCGATTGCGGATGGCGAGACAGGGCAGCGCGCGCGTGAGCAGTCGCTTGATCCTCATGCCTTTCTCAAGAATAACGACTCTTATCATTTTTTTGAGGCCCTGGGGGATCTCGTCAAAACCGGTCCCACAAATACCAATGTGATGGATTTGCGAATCTTGCTTGCCGGATAACATGGACATGAGGCAAAAGGTGAAAGACAAGAGGCGAAGGGCCAAGGGGGAACACTCTTTTTACCTTTCGCTTTTTATCCTTTACCCATTGCCCTTTGCCCCTTACCGCTTGCTTTGTTATTCATGGCCCGACCATTACGTATTTTAATAGTTTCTACCGAACTTGATCCGATCGCCAGCACAGGAGAGCTGGGGAGATCCGTCGGAGGATTAGCGAAGGCGTTAAAAGGCCTCAGGGTTGATGTACGGGTAGTGATGCCAAGGTACCCGAGAATCAATACGAACCTGTTTAATATGGTGCGGTTAGTCGAAAAAGTCCGAATTCAAACCTTCACCCGGTTTGGGGACATGTCGATCTGGCGTGACGAAATTCCAGGAGAAGTCCCGGTATATCTGCTTGAAAAGGAGAAATATTTTGACCGCGATTATATTTATGGTGAACCTGGCCAGGCCTATCAGGATAATGCGGAACGATTCAGTTTTTTAAGTCTGGCTGCGCTTGAAATACTTGCACAAATCGGTTTTTATCCTGATGTCATTCATTGTCATGACTGGCATACCGGCCTGATTCCTGCCTATCTGAAAACCGTGTTTCACAAAGATCCCTTATATTCGCCCATTAAAACGGTCTTCACAATCCACAATCTCATTTATCAGGGACGATTTTCACGGGAGGCATTGAGCGTCACCGGTCTTCCTGACACAATATACACGCCTGAAGGGATCGAATTTTACGAAGAAATCAGTTTTTTAAAGGCCGGTCTGATCTATGCTGATATTTTGACGACCGAGAGTAAGCGCTATAGTCATGAAATTCAGACCAAAGAATATGGGCGAGGGTTTGAGGGCATTTTTCAACAAAGAAGTAAAGATTTGTACGGCATAATCAATGGCGTCGAATATAAACAGTATGATCCAAGACTAGATCCCTACATTCTCGCCAATTATACCAAAGATGAGATGGAAAAAAAGCAGTCCTGCAAACGGGATCTCCTCGAAACCTGTGGATTTGCGCAATGTCCGGATATGCCGGTTGTCGGAATGATTGCAGCATTCGAGCAAGAAAAGGGTGTGGATCTCTTGATCGAAACGCTTGACGACATGCTGAACATGTATATCCGGTTTGTCTTCTTACAGGAGGGACATGCTCAGAATGACATGTACATAAATGCGCTGCGCGAACTTACAGAAAAACATCATGCCCGTTTCAAATATTATTTGACGGATGATCTGGCATTAAAACATAAGATTCTGGCTGGCGCCGATATATTGTTAATCCCATCACGCAGTGAACCGAGCGGGGTTCTTCAACTATACGCGCTCAAATATGGCACGATCCCCGTCGTACGAGCAACTGGCGGGCTGGATGATACGGTTGTCGAATTTCAACCGGAATCTGGCAAAGGCACGGGATTTAAATTTACTGAATATACCCCAGCGTCGCTTTTAGCCAAACTCCGAGATGTCCTGATTGTCTATCATAATGAATCCCTGTGGGATTTATTGCGAGCGAACGCGATGCGCGTTGATTATTCCTGGGTCTATACAGCCAAAAAATATGTCAAGATCTATAAACTTGCGATTGAACGCACCAGAACCCTATCCGGGACAAAAGGTGAACATTGAACATTATCAACATTGAGAATTCGTTGTTGCCAATTCTCACTTCTCACTATAGAGGACGCAGTTATGGAGGATCTCCAAGAAACACAGCCGGTACTCACTGTTCGTGGCGGCTTTTTAAAATCCTTTGAACAACATGTCGCAGTGATTCGCGCATTAGGATTTCAGACACAGATTAAAATTTTTCACTCCCTCTCATCAAGGAAGCCGCTTCTGTTGCCGTTAACAATTCTAGTTGAAAATGTGCGCGGCAATGAAGTGCAAATTTCCCACCAGGGAGGGGCTCTGCACAATATGATCCGTTCGCAGACATCCATAATGTTCGATGTGTACGGCACGGATATTCAAACCATTCACGTAACGTATCCATATCAGTGTGAAGAATTCGATTTTGTATTTTTTGGCGATGTACATGGCGTGTTCAGCAATTTAGAGCAGATTATCCAGGCAACCAATATCCTGGATCCGCTGTTTGTAATGGCTAATGGTGATATGACGCATAGCGGGCGTTTAGAAGATTATCATACCCTGTTCGATCTTGTTGGGCACTCAAAGTCGCCGTTATTTACATCAATCGGCAATCACGATCGGCGGGTACTGGGCGGCCGGGCCACATACCGGAAGATGTTGGCGCCGATGTATTACTCGTTCTCAATCAAAGGCTGTACCTTTATCGTTCTTGACAGTTCGAGGAAGCGGGGGCTGCAAAAGTTTCAATATCGTTGGTTAGAACGAGAATTGCAGTTAGCAAAACATCAGCGGATTTTCGTGTTTCTCCATCGCCCCCCGATCTGTCCTAAATACAATTATTTAACCTTTTCTTCCACTCCGAATGCGCGGCATTTTCTCACATTAATGGAGCGGCATCAGGTCGAGATGGTGTTTGGATCTCACATTCATGTGTTTACGGAATTTCAGAAACGCAACGTGCGCTATGTAGTGACAGGCGGCGGCGGCGGCGCATTATGGCAGCCGGCGAACGTATACCATTATCTTCACGTCTTTGTCAACAAAGAGAGGGTAGATGTTCGCATGGTGAAATTACCGACTCCGGAAGCGAACATGACGCAGCGTTTGAAAGAGGCCATCAAATTTAATTTGGAATACCATCTGGCAAAGAATAAACGCCTGAAACAGGCAGCAATTCTGGGAACGACCTTCCTATTGAGCAGCAGCACCATCCGGCACGAACGACGTTTGCGTCGAAGAAACCGGTAAAAACGGTTATGGCGAGATCTTTACACGCTCTGGTCAGCGAGTGTTGTCAGATATTAGCGCAGGATGCGGCAGAACTACCGAATCGGGGCGAAAGCAATCCTGCGCTGGACTGTTTCCTGGAAATTGCGGCAATGTCCTGTATTGGCGTCCAACCCTGGGCGAAGGCTCCGAAAGTCTCAGATAATTCCATTATACACAAACTGATCTGCGAACGGCAGTATTTGCAGGTCGAATGTCCGCTGCTTGCCCCCTTTTTCATCTTTCGAAATGACTATCCCTCTGAGAACGCCGTAAAAAAAGTCTACGCGTGCCTGCGAAATACGATCGACCCGGAGGCCTGGCGGGCCGACCATATTTTAGGATGGCTCTACCAGGCGGCATTACAGGGAACATCTGAACAAAAACAACGTGGTCAGTTTTATACGCCGGAACCGATTGTTGACGCGATCGCTGCTCAGACGCTTACTCTGACTTTTGATGAGAGTCAATCCCTTTCGTCCCCTTCTTTCACCATACTAGATCTGGCTTGTGGGGCAGGAGGGTTTGCCTTGAAAGTGTTTGAAGAGTTATACCAATGGTACGCGAAAAAAGATCCCCGACTCAGTTCGGATAATCTGGCAGCTCGTATCCTTGCTACCCATCTGTATCTCGTTGATAATGATCCACGCGCCTGTCAGCTTGCCGCCTTGAATCTCTATATAAAAGCCAAACAACTCGCCCCAAATTGCCAGATCTACAGTATGAATATCGTATGTGCAGACGCGTTGCGACGCTGGGAACATGAATCTTTTTCAGCCTCCACGGAAGAGGAGGCGCTGAACAAGTGTTTCTTTGCCAAACACCATGATATCATCATCGGGAACCCTCCATATATCGTGCTCAACCGTCGGCAAATCCCCGCCGACGTGATCGCGTCTTACACATCCTACCAGTCCGCAGCGTTTAAACTCAACACGTTTGCTCTGTTTGTCGAACGCGGAATTGAACTTCTCAAGCCACAAGGAATTCTTGGAATGATCGTCCCGAATACGCTCTTCACTCAGGTCTATTTTGCCCCCTTACGCCAATATATCCTGATGACCAGCCGTATCCGTTCCATTCTGGATACCAAACGCGTGTTCGACCAGGCTTTTGTGGAAAACTGCATTATTGTGTTGCAGCGCGAAGAGAACCAACGGCAGCGTTATCACAATCTGATGAAATGCTGGATGAAAAAGCCGCGCCGCGTTCAAAATATTTCACGAAAGGCGGTGCAGGAACCTGATCTGATACATGTGCCTGTCATTATTCCCCAACGTCATTTTGAACATGCCCCGCTTAAGATGTTCAATGTTCATATTGACGAACAATCCCGCGCGCTGATGGAAAAAATCGCCCGGGGAAATCCGAAATTAGGCGAATTGTGCGAAAGTCACGATGGCTTTAATCCCGGGAATGCCAAAGTCAAATTTATCGTGTCTGAGCCGATGGATGAAACTTGTAGAAAAATTCTGAACGGCAAAGATATCGGTCGTTATTGCTTAAATTGGGGAAAATTGTATGTCCGTTACAATAAGCAACTTTTGACGAAAGATGATACTGTGCGCTGGGGACATTTCTTATCCTTAGAATCTCCGAAGATTCTGACTCGCCAAACCGCCGATCGACTGATTGGCGCGTATGATTCCGGTGAATATTATGTCACCAATTCGATTCATACCACAATCATGTCACAAGGCGTTCAGGAAGTGCAGCTCAAATATATTCTGGCGATCCTGAACTCAAAATTAATGTCCTTCTATTATCAAAAACTCATTGCTGAAGTCGGTCAGGTGTTTTCACAGGTGAAACTCATTAATTTGCGCCAACTGCCAATCAAGCTTATATCAAAAAAAGAGCAGCGGGAAATTATTGATTTCGTTGAACAGTTGTTGCAGCCAAACACGCCAGATTTGGTTTTTCAGGAAACTGACGCCTGTCTTGATCATAAGATTTACGATCTCTATCAGCTTACCTCTGCTGAAATTGAGACGATTGAGTATTACTGATATCGGAAGCAACAATTTCTGGTGTTTCTTTATTGACAAAATGGACGGGGGGTCATGAAGATTATAACCATTGTCGAAGATAATGAATAAAAACATGTTAACTGAAAGGCAGCTATGGAAAAAAAGTATATCGAAGGCGTTAAAGTGAAACGATTGCGCGTGCTTCCTGACGAACGCGGACGGTTAATGGAAATTTTACGTTGCGACGACGACGTATTCAAGCAGTTTGGACAGGTCTATATGACCACGGCATACCCCGGGGTAGTCAAAGGCTGGCATTATCATAAAATCCAAACAGATTCGATGGCGGTTGTGCGTGGGATGATGAAACTCGTGCTGTATGACAGCCGGGACAATTCGTCAACGTATGGAGTCGTCAATGAATTCTTTTTTGGGGAACATAATCCAGTGCTCATTCAAATACCACCGTTTGTGTTTCACGGTTTTAAAGCCATCAGCGATTATGAAGCGATTGTGATTAATATTCCGACAGAACCGTATCACTATGAGAATCCTGATGAATTTCGGGTTCATCCGCACCAAAATGATATTCCGTATAATTGGGAGCGGACGGATGGATAACTGATTGCCGGATTTGGGAAATAGGCCTAAGGGAGACCAAGGGTCAAGAAAAAAAATGTTTCTGCGAGATTCTTCTTGACAAAATCTTGACAGGTTCTATAGATAGACTCATCATGATACAGAGAAGGGGTCGTAGTTCAGCTTGGTTAGAACGCCGGCCTGTCACGCCGGAGGTCGCGAGTTCGAGCCTCGTCGACCCCGTTTTCTAACCCTGTATGATAAAAAATACAGGGTTTTTCTCTGTATTCGAATACAAAAAATAGAGTCACGGGCGGGTAGCTCAGTTGGAAGAGCATCGGCCTTACAAGCCGGTGGTCACAGGTTCGAGCCCTGTTCCGCCCATACGTGATGATGCGGGGTCGTAGTTCAGCTTGGTTAGAACGCCGGCCTGTCACGCCGGAGGTCGCGAGTTCGAGCCTCGTCGACCCCGCCATTCGAAAAGTCTTGTGCGTATTTTACGTACAAGACTTTTTTTTTGAAGGAGCAAGATGTCAATACTTTTCTTATTGACAAAATTTGAGGCCTTCCATATAGATTTCCATGTTGTGACGTTTCCTGTTGATCCCTGTCATAAGGAAGACACCGTTGAAAGAAGAACGTGCTGACGTTCAGGAGGACAAACATGGCCGAGAAAAAACCGATCATTACCCTACTGACTGATTTCGGATCGTGCGACTATTTTGTCGCTGCAATGAAAGGGGTTATCCTGAATATCAATCGAGACGTCGAAGTTGTTGATATTTCTCATGCAGTCCGTCCTCATGATGTTTTACATGCCGCATTTTTGCTCAAAAGCGTCTATGCGTACTTTCCTTCAGACACGATTCACATAATTGTGGTCGATCCGGAAGTTGGCTCCGCGCGCCGGGCGCTTCTGACCTCCTCTGAAAAAGGCTTGTTTATTGCTCCTGACAATGGCGTGTTAAGCGGCATTTACGATGATGCTGGTGTGGGCGAAGTTCGCGACATTACGGCAGATCACTATTTTGTCAAACCACGCACCGGCACCTTTGACGGCCGTGATGTGTTTGCCCCGGTGGCTGCCTGGCTTTCGAAAGGAGTGAATTTGTCATCCTTTGGCGACCTGATTTCCGATTACAAGAAACTCGATCTTCCCAAACCAATCGCGCTTCAGGATGGAGTGCTCAAATGTAAAATCCTTGCTGTTGATCATTTTGGCAATCTGGTTTCGAATCTCGGGCGCGAGCAATTTAAAGAATATCTTGATGCCTCCGAAAAACACCGGTTTGCTTTTCGGGTTGGTGAACAGACAGTATCAAAACTCCTACAAGCCTATACTGACGGAGAACCTGGTGAAGTTTTTGCCATTTTCGGCAGCGCCGGGTTCATAGAATTCAGCGTGAACTGCGGTAATGCCGCTGCTATGACGCATGCAGGGATTGGCAGTGACGTGTTATTTAAAGTAATCTAGTGCAACAGCACACAATCGAAGGAGGTGAGAGGGGGCACAAGGAAGACGCTGCTCAAAAAACGCGCCCAAAATAAGTTGTCTCATCGAGAATAGTTAACTAAATGCTATGGATTTTTGAAGGAGGAAAAGAATGATGTTTAAAAAAATAACGACATTGGTACTGGTGATGATGTTAGTGCTTACTGGAACGGTAATGGCTGCCACGACTTTTGAAAAAATGAAAAGCACTGGCAAACTAAAAGTGGCTTTAAATGCGACATTTCCCCCATTTGAATTTTTTGATAATGAGAAAAAAGAATATATGGGATTTGATATTGATGTTGCTAAAGCGCTGGCAGAAGCTATGGGAGTTGAAGCCGAGATTATCAATACCGCCTGGGACGGAATTATCCCTGGATTGCTGTCAAAACAGTATGATATTATTATTTCGGCAATGACCATCACAGAAGAACGCGCCAAAAAGGTGAAATTCTCGGATCCCTATTATTATGCCGGCCAGATTATCGTTGTCCGTGAAGATCAAACCGGCATTGAAAAACCGGAAGATCTCAGCGGAAAAAAGGCAGGGGTTCAAATTGGCACGACAGGCGATTTTGCTGCCAGTGAAATTGCAGGCGTAGAAGTGATCCGCTATGATAGCATTGATTTAGCGGTTATGGCCCTTCAAAACAAGAATATTGACGCGGTGGTCTCTGATGCGCCGACCATGGCATCTTACGTTCAAGAGAAAGAGGGCATTAAATTGACAGGCGAGATCTTTACAGCTGAAGAATACGGCATGGCCATGCGTTTAGAAGACACGGAGCTGCACGAAGCCGTTAACGCAGCCTTGGCAAAACTTAAAGAGAGCGGTAAAATTCAAGAGTTTATGAACACCTGGACCGGTGGAAAGTAAGCTTCCCCGAAATTCCAGACCTGGGGGCAAGTCGAAACAATTTGCCCCCGCCGCGCTTACCTGCTGAAGGAATCATAATGGCTCATGGAACAGTATATTGACATTCTGAAATTTTTGCTTACCAAAGGCGTCACTGTCACATTACAAATTACAGTAGTGGCGTATGCGATCAGCCTTGTGGTCGGCTTGCTCATTGGACTTGCTCGTACGGCAAAACATCCGGTTCTGCGGGGAAGCGCCAGAGTTTATGTGGAGTTTATCCGAGCGATTCCGCTGCTCGTTCAATTGATTTATATTTATTTTGTGGTGCAGCCATTGTTCCGAAACGCCCTGGAAGCAATGGTAGTGTCGGATTTTTTTCTGTTCAATCTCACTCTGTTCGGATTTTCGATGAACTCCCTCATGCAAAACTTACTTGATCTCTTTGACCGCAGCGCGTTATTTGTGAGCGGAGCGTTGACCCTGGTCATCTGCTTTGCCGCCTATATGGCCGAGATTTTCCGCGCCGGCATCCAATCGATTGATTATGGACAAGTTGAAGCCGCGCTGTCTTCCGGCTTAACTATGGCGCAGACCATGCGACACGTCGTTCTTCCCCAGGCAATTCGCCGGGTTGTTCCTCCGTTAGGCAATGAATTTGTCGCCATGCTCAAAGATTCCTCAATTATTTCTATTATTGGTCTGCGAGAACTAACCAGGGCCGGACGGGAAATTGTTTCCTCGACATTTCTCACCTTTGAAGTATGGACGATGGTCGCCATCTTGTATTTTTTAATTACCTCATCTTTCTCGTTTATGCTGAATAAGATTGAACAACGCTTCAAATATGACAAACGATGAATCTGGGAAACGCGACATCAAGGCGGCAAAAGCGTGTTGGATTATGCCTCTCATCCATTCCAGACATTACTCATCATTGGAAATATAGGAGGTGATAGCCCGGAGAATGCTGCGTGTGTTGTTTGAGTTGAACAATGTAGTGTATCATGATAACCATTTACTTTTTGAGTCGTAGGGAGGATAAATTTATGAAAAGATGTGCTGTCTTTGCTGTGGTTTTGGTGTTAACTATGGGTTTCGCAGTATGCACTTCTGCTTCAGACATCGAACTGGCCAAAAAATCGACGCTGGAAACCATTTTACAGCGGGGAGAATTGCTGGTAGGGATGGAAGCAGGCTATATGCCCTTTGAAATGGCAGATAAAAAAGGCGAGTTTATCGGATTTGATATTGATGTTGCCAAAGAGATGGCAAAGGCCATGGGTGTGAAAATCACGTTCGTGAACACCGCCTGGGATGGGATTATTCCCGCGCTGGTGACCGAAAAATTTGACATTATTATCAGCGGAATGACGGTCACACAGGAACGAAACCTCAAAGTCAATTTCGCAGATCCCTACATTATCATCGGTCAGACCATCTTGTTGAATAAAAAACATGAAGGCGTCGTGACATCTTATAAGGACCTGAACGATTCTCAATATACTGTGACATCGAAACTTGGCACAACCGGTGAACAGGCCATTAAACGCTTAATGCCAAAGGCTACCTACAAATCCTTTGAGGTGCAGGCTGAAGCCGCATTTGAAGTGTTAAACGGCAATGCTGATGCGTTTGTGTATGATTTTCCGATCTGTGTCACCTTCATGGCGCAACATGGCGCGGATAAGCTAGTGTTTCTTGATGAGCCATTTACCTACGAACCTCTGGCCTGGGCTGTCAGAAAAGGCGATCCGGATTTTCTTAACTGGCTGAATAATTTCTTACAGCAACTGAAAAATGACGGTCGCTACGAAAAAATCTACGATAAATGGATCAAAACGACCGATTGGATTAAGGATGTTGAGTAAGTGTTTCCATACAAGATTTTCAGGCAAAAAACCGGGTTTCGTCAAGAAACCCGGTTTTTAAAAGGTTCTATGCAACTATCATCAAATCTACAACGTTTTCATAATAAAACGACGTATTATTGCTGGGCTGGAGTATTTTTTTTAGCTATCGGAGGCTTGATCGCCCTGCTCTATGCTGCTACCCTGCAAATTGACTACCTCTGGGCCTGGTACCGGATTCCTCAATACTTTGTCTACCAAGAAACCATTGAGATCATGGCAGAAATTGAGGGAGAAGTCGACGCCGTGACCATCAATGGCGATCAGGCCGTGATTGTCGTGGCAGGCAGCGATGGTCAAGAAACATATACCGCCCCATCTCATGATCTCCGGATAAGTGAAGGCGACATGATCTATGCCGGCGATGTGCTGGCAACGTATACGGAATGGCGTCCGGGCATTTTACTTCAGGGACTCGGAACCACGTTAAAAGCTAGCATCTATGCCATTGCGTTTGGCATCCTGCTCGGCTTACTCGGCGGAATAGCTCGTATTTCACCGAACCCGGCCTTAAAGTGGTCGGCGATTACTTACGTTGAAATGGTACGAGGCTCCCCTCTGCTTGTGCAACTGCTGATCTGGTATTTTGTGATCGGAACCATGCTGAACACGATCCTGGCTAATTACAAGCTAGGCCAGATTTCAGCAATGGGTTATGGTATTGCGGCCTTGTCTTTTTTTGCCGGAGCATACGTCACGGAAATTGTGCGCGCCGGAATTCAATCTATTCATCGCGGACAAATCGAAGCGTCACGCTCGCTGGGTATGAGTTACGCCCAGGCCATGCGCCATGTCATTTTACCCCAGGCGATGCGCCGTATTCTCCCGCCGCTCGCCGGGCAGTTTATTAGCCTGATCAAAGATTCTTCGCTGTTAGGCGTGATCGCGGTGCGCGAATTGACAAAGGCAACGCGAGAGGTGGTCACGACCAGCCTGCAAGCGTTTGAACTGTATTTTGTCTGCGCCATTCTCTACCTTGTGTTAACGTTTACACTCTCCATGCTGACACAATATTTGGAGCGGAGGTTAGCCTCGTGATTCATGTTCGTAATATTTCGAAAACCTATCATTTTCCGCATACTGTGCATGCCCTTGTGAATGTTTCAACTAATGTTAAACCAGGAGAAGTGGTGGTGGTGATTGGCCCGTCGGGTTCCGGGAAAAGCACGTTTATCCGTTGTCTGAACCGATTGGAAATCGCTGATGAAGGCCATATTTTTATTGATGAAATTGATGTCCTTGATCCGAAAACCGACATTAACAAATTACGCGCAGAAGTCGGCATGGTGTTTCAATCCTTCAATTTATTTCCTCATAAAACTGCGCTTGAGAATATTACTCTGGCTCAGCAGGTGGTACGTAAGCGATCGATCAAAGACGCCCGCGAAAAAGCTATGGCTTTATTACAGAAGGTAGGGATTCCGGATAAAGCCCATGTCTATCCGGATCATCTTTCCGGAGGGCAACAACAACGCATCGCCATTGCTCGCGCCCTGGCGATGAACCCGAAAGTGATGTTATTTGATGAACCAACCTCTGCGCTTGATCCGGAAATGATCGGCGGAGTGTTGGATGTGATGAAGACATTAGCCCGCGAAGGCATGACGATGGTGGTGGTCACCCATGAAATGGGCTTTGCCCGTGAAGTCGCCGACCGTGTGATTTTTATGGATGAAGGCAAAATTTTGGAAGTCGGCCCACCGGAACATTTCTTTACAAATCCGATCCATGAGCGCACAAAACTGTTTTTAAGTCAGATTCTCTAACGTGCTTCAAATTCAAGAGAACCCGGAAACCGTGGTCTTTTTCTCGGATTCCGGGATCTGGCTGGCAACAACAACGATTCCCCTGAAGAGAAGAACCGTGGACTGCCATGAAATTTATTCTTTTTCTTTCCTCCATAAATATGGCATCTTTTCTCTCAGCACCACATTGTGGGCCTTGAGCCGCACGGCATTGATGTTAATAAAGCCGCGTGAATCTTCCTGCTTGAAGCCGCCTTCAATATCCATACTGGAAAGGTCTTGATTGTACAACGAGGTTGGCGATTTCCGTCCAATGGACAACACATTACCTTTATACAGCGACAGCAGCACAGTTCCGTCAATCGCTTCCTGCGCCTTTCGCATAGCGGAAAGTAAAAAGTCCATTTCCGGCGAGAACCAGTAACCATTGTAAATCAACTCGGCAAATTTGGGCATCAGCATATCCCGCAGGTGCATGACCTCTTTATCCATCGCAATCCCCTCCAAATCTAAGTGCGCTTCTCGCAAAATCGTGGCGCCCGGGGTTTCATACACGCCTCTCGATTTGATGCCCACATAACGATTCTCCACCATATCCACGCGTCCAATTCCGTTTTTCCCGCCAAGTTCATTGAGATATAAGAACAATTCAAGGGGGGTGTCTTTTACTGTGCCGTCATTTTGATTGATGACGTTCACCGGAATACCGTCTTTGAATTCAATTTCAAGAATGGTTTCTTCATCGGGCGCATTTTTGGGAGATACGGTTAAGGTAAATAAATCTTCTGCGGGGCGAAACATCGGATCTTCCAAAATGCCGGCTTCATGGCTGATGTGCATCAGGTTTTCATCTTCACTATACGGTTTTTTAAGCGTGGCTTTCACCGGAATTCCCATCTTTTCCGCATAATTTAACAGATCGGTTCGTCCTTGAAAGTGATCGAGAAATTCGCGGGTTTTCCAGGGTGAAATCACTTTAATCTGAGGATTCAGAGCGTAATAGGTCAACTCAAAGCGCACCTGATCGTTCCCTTTGCCGGTCGCGCCATGAGCAACGTATTCCGCGCCTTCCTGATAGGCAATTTCAATGTGTTTTTTGGCGATAACCGGACGCGCCAAAGAGGTTCCGAGCAGGTAACGTCCTTCATACAGGGCATTCCCCTGAATCGCCGGAAAAATAAAATCTGTGACAAATTCTTCGCGCAAATCTTCGATATAAACCTTTGATGCGCCCGTTTTCAGGGCTTTCTGTCGAATTTCTTCAAAATCTTCTTGCTGGCCCACATTGGCGACATAGGCGATCACATCATATCCCTTTTGCTCCAGCCATTTTAAGATCACGGAGGTATCTAATCCGCCGCTATAGGCCAGAACGACTTTTGGTTTTTGCATAGTTCTCTCTCCTTTGATTTATCAACTCAGTTAAAATATGACGCCACAGCAATGGCGCATTTACTGAATACAAATGATGTGTATTGGCAAGGACTCCCGCTTTCGCAGGAATGAGCGGAAAAAAGGCGCAAACATCTCACTCCCACGAAAGCGGGCGACGTTTACGTGAAGAAACACAGGCATGTTTAGGCAGAGTTTGAATTTTCATAACCGATTACACGGTTTCGGACATAGCTTTTCAAATGTCCCAAAACAATGCGGGTTATTGGGGTTTCGGGAAATTGCTGCGTTTATGCCCGAAACAACGTCACGACGATAACACAGAATTGAAATAAATCCCGTGCGGGAAATTTGTCAAGAAATTTATCAAAAATGATGCCTCTCTTCACAATGAAATTGACACTCCTCATGTTAGCAGCCTGGGAGTGCACACATCAGTTTGCCGTCCTGGAAACTCGTTGACATTCCATGACCCAATAGCGTCCGTTGCTGCGCGAAATTTTCATCTCCATGCCAAAAGCGCGGCTCAGGTGGTTTGTGGTGATAATTTCAGTTTTGGGGCCATCCATCAGCATCCGCCCTGATCGCATAAGTTGAACATGCGAGAAAATTGAAACGATTTCCTCAATATGATGGGTCACGTAAATCAAGGTCGGGCCATCCTGTTGCTGTCCCAATTTCTCAATAAATTCGAGGAAAAATTCTCTCGACGCCGGGTCCAGCCCGCCGCACGGTTCATCGAGGATCAGAAGCTGCGGGCGCAGCATTAAGGACCGGGCAATCAGTATGCGTTGTTTTTCGCCTTGCGAAAGCACAGCATACGGCCGTTCGGCCGCATACTCGCATCCCATGAACTCCAGTTGAGCGCGAGCCTGTTCGAAATCCTGAGGAGTTGGCTCTTCCCAGATGCCGACGCTGGCAAATTTGCCGCTGACCACCACTTCTAAGGCGGTATCGTGAGCGTGGATACGTTCCTGCAGCGAGGAACTGACCCATCCGATTGATTTGCGCAATTCGCGCAGATCATAGGTGCCGTGCAGTTTTCCCAACACCTGCACCCGTCCGCTGCTGGGCGACATATAGCCGGTAATCACTTGTAACAAAGCGGTTTTCCCCGAACCATTGGCTCCGAGAAGGACGCAATGCTGATGAGCCGGAACTACCCAGGAGATCTCTTCAAGGATTTTTTTCCCTTTTCGGGTGAGCGTGACATGATCAAGGTCAATAACGTTCATTATCGTTTGGAGAAACCGGGTTTTTTGAAAAAACCCGGTTTCTCGGTTTCTTTGGTGTTATAATAAATTATTGCGTTTGACGGCGGCCGCGATAAATCCGGCAAAAAGCGGATGCGGATTTCTCGGTTTGGATTTGTATTCGGGATGAAACTGCGTTCCGACAAACCAGGGATGATCCTGAATTTCAATAATTTCGACCAGAGATCCGTCTGGCGATACCCCGCTGACCACTAGACCGCCTTCTGTGAGCACCTTCACAAAATCATTATTCACTTCATACCGGTGACGGTGGCGTTCGGAGATGTTTGTTTTATTATAGGCTTTATGTACAAGGGTCTCCGATTTTAATACACAGGGGTATGCTCCCAGACGCATCGTCCCCCCCTTTTCAGTCATTTTACGCTGATCCGGCAGGAAATCAATCACAAGATACGGGGCTGACGGATCAAATTCAGAACTATTCGCCTGTTTCAACCCACACACATGGCGGGCAAATTCGATCACGGCGCATTGCAGCCCCAGGCATAATCCGAAAAAGGGGACTTTTTGCTCACGAGCATAGCGGATCGCCTCAATTTTGCCTTCGCTGCCTCGTTTCCCAAATCCTCCGGGCACCAGAATGCCATCAACATGCGAGAGGATGGCCGCAGCGCCTTTTTGTTCAATCAGTTCTGCATCGATCCACTCAAGCTGCACTTTGGCCTGGTTCGCAATTCCCCCATGAATCAGAGCTTCCACCATACTTTTATACGAATCCTGAAACGCAATATACTTGCCGACAATTCCGATGCTGACCGTGTATTTCGGCGATTTCACTCGCTGAATAATCTCCTGCCAATCGGAAAGATCCGGCTCCAGCTTCTGTTCCAGGTCTAACATCTCGATAATTTTTTGATCTAAACGCTCTTCATGCAGCTCAAGCGGCACCTGATAAATATATTCGACATCCGGGACAGCAATAACGGCGTCGTTGCGAACAGTACAAAATAAGGCGATCTTCTTTTTGACATGTTCGGGCAGCGTCCGTTCTGCCCGACACAGCAGGATATCCGGCTGAATTCCGATTTCGCGCAAGGCTTTGACGCTATGCTGGGTCGGTTTGGTTTTGAGTTCTTCAGCAGAACGGATATAGGGGACCAGCGTGAGATGAATATACAACACATTTTTTTCGCCAATATCGGTTTTAAATTGGCGAATAGCCTCTAAAAACGGCAGGCTTTCAATATCACCTACCGTGCCGCCGATTTCCGTCACGACCACGTCATTCCCCTCAGCAATCCGGGTGATAGCCGACTTAATTGCATCAGTTATATGCGGGATCACCTGAACGGTTTCCCCAAGATAATCACCGCGACGTTCCTTGGTAATGACCGAATGATAAATTTGGCCGGTCGTGACATTATGATAACGAGTGGTTGTAGTATTGGTAAACCGTTCGTAATGCCCCAGATCCAAATCTGTTTCAGCCCCATCGTCAGTCACATAGACCTCGCCATGTTGATATGGGTTCATGGTACCGGGATCAACGTTAATATACGGATCAAATTTTTGCAGCGTGACGACGAAACCACGGCTCTCAAGCAAAGCTCCAATTGATGATGACGCAATCCCTTTTCCCAGGGAGGACACCACGCCGCCTGTAATAAAAATGTACTTTGGTTGCACGAATTTTAAAGGAATCATGGCTCACGTCTGACGCAGTAACCGGAGAATCTGTTCGAGATCGTCGGGGGTATCTACTCCAATAGATTCGCACTGCGTTTCAACCACGTGAATCACGTATCCATGTTCTAAAGCGCGTAATTGTTCCAGCCCTTCCACAATTTCTAACGGTGTTTGCGGCAGGGTGATAAATTTCAGCAAAAAATCACGACGATACGCATATAACCCGATATGCCGATAAAACCGAATTTTCCAAAACCCGTCATGGCGCATATCCATGCCTTTAATGAAAGGAATAGGAGAACGCGAAAAATAGATCGCCCGGTTCCTGATATCAGTAATGACCTTCACCACGTTCGGATTAAACAAGTCACCGGGATGTTCAATTTTGTGTTTGAGCGTTCCAATCGCGACAGTCTGGTCGTTAAGTAAAGGATGAATGGCCTGCTCGATCATAGCCGGTTGAATCAACGGCTCGTCCCCCTGAACATTGACAATAATATCCGCCTCCAGGCGGGCTGCCACTTCAGCCAGACGATCTGTGCCGGTTTTATGGCTGCGGGAGGTCATCTGCACGTTCCCGCCGAAATTCAGGACAGCCTGTTCGATGCGGTGATCGTCTGTAGCAACAATCACGCGCTGAAATAATGAAACCTGAGCCGTACGTTCATACACGTGTTGAATCATCGGTTTTCCGCCAATATCCACAAGAGATTTTCCCGGAAAACGGACGGAATCGTATCTGGCTGGTATGATTGCGATCACGTTCATGCAAATGTCTCCCTGCGAATATCTAATTCTCGTTTTGTCATGGCCACTAATTGCGCCAGGAGTTCTTCCTGGTTCACTGTCGCCACACCCATTTTTCCGACCACAACCCCGGCCGCTGCATTGGATAATAACACCGCCTCAACAGGATTCACGCCCGAAGCCAGTCCGAGCGTTAAAGCAGCAATGACTGTATCGCCTGCGCCAGCTACATCAAAAACTTCCCGGGCCATCGTAGGAATATGCGTTGCCATCCGGCTTTCTCTCTCAAATAACGACATTCCTTCTTTCCCTCTGGTAATAAGCACATAATCGGTGTTCATCTGTTCCACGAGCCGCTGCCCGGCCAATAGCAAGTCTTGATGAGATTCGATGGGAAAATTCAAAGAGGCGCCGGCTTCAAAATGATTCGGCGTAATGACCGATGCACCGGCATATCTGGCAAAATGATTCGTTTTCGGGTCTACTGCCACAATCTTGCCCGCCTGTTTGCTCATGGCGATGACTTCTCGTACAAGCTCGCCTGTCACCACGCCTTTCCCATAATCTTCAATAATGATTGCATCAAGAGTCGGCAGGGTTTTTGTGACAATTTCCAGGATGCCTCCGATTTGTTCTGCGCTGATATCGCTGCGGCTTTCCCGGTCAAGGCGCACCATCTGCTGGTAGTGGCGGTGATATTGGGCAATAATACGGGTTTTGATTGTCGTCGGTCGGGTTGAGTCGATCAGAAGGCCTTCAAGATTGCCTCCTAGCGCGAGCAGTCGCTGTTGCAGGCGTTTTCCAATAGCATCATCGCCAATCACACTGCACAGCAGCGATTTTCCTCCCAGCGTGTGGAGATTATGGATGACATTTGCCGCGCCTCCCAGAGTTTGCGACTCTGAAATCACATCGAGAATCGGCACCGGAGCCTCCGGAGAAATGCGCGATACATTGCCCCAAATATATTCATCCATCATGACATCGCCAATCACAAGAACGGTCGCGTGACAAAAACGATGCAGGCAGGATTGCAATAATGGTATATTTAACATAACATGCTTACTTTTTTTAGAACATCGAAATATTCAAACACCAAAATCTTGACCTCAAAACGTCTTCTGAAATCCGATAAAAAAGTCAAGAAGAAAATCTTTCTTTCTTGCAGAGAATAGCAGAGTTTTCCACGAGAAAAGCCATTTCATTGCTTTCTTTCCAAATAAGGCTTGACACAAGTAGAAAAGTGATATTACTATAGTTAGTACACATGACAAAAGTGAAGAGAGCTTTGTAAGTAACGTATAAAAAATAAATTCACCGCTGAGCAACCAGGTTTTTCGGAAAAAATCCGATTGCTTGAGTCTGACAACAACGGAAGGTATTTTTTACACGTTACCAAATGATGAAAATGATTATAGTAGCTATCGGAACATTCTTCCAAGTCTGGTTACTTCCAACTTTAGTCACTTTCATAAAGACGTATGGATAAAGCAAACTACCAGCTACCGCAGATATTAGAACCCCTGGGGGGTGAGCGGCTCCGACATATACTGGAGCGTTGCGGTCCGCTTTTTCTTTTTCCTTTGTTTGTCGTTTCTCCTGAAGGCAATGTCATTGTCGCTGCTAATATTCAGGATGAGAACCAAAGAAGAGCGTTCCCCCGGTTTTATGTCGAGACGGAAGAACTGCGTGTTGCATGGGAAGGCGAGGAAAGTGCATGTCACGAGTGGAAAATGCTGGCGAATCCATTGAATATTCACGGAGAAATGTGTGGATATGTGGTAATCATTGCGGATCCATCGGCGCATCAAGATCCTCGTCTGCGCCAGGGTCTGCAAGTATTGGCAGATATTATTAGTGAAAAAGCGTATTCAGAATATGAACTGGAAAATTTAACTGAAGAATTGATTGAAAAATATAATGAGGTAAATTTAATTTATGATATCAGCGATGCTCTGAGCGCTGTATTTGATGCGCAACGGGTTTGCGAAGTTATTATCGAAAAAGCCGTTGAAGTGATCGGGGTTGAACGAGCTTCGATCATGTTATTCGATGAAAAAAAAGAGCGCTTACGAATTAAAGCTGCTCATGGACAGATCCTTTCCAGAGAAGAGCTTTTCCAGATCGAAGTCACTCCTGGTGAAGGAATTAGTGGGAAAGTTTTTCAGTCAGGGGAACACTTGCTCATTGAAAATGTTGATGAAGATCCATCGTCGGGCTTTTTATATAAAGACCGCCAGTATAAATCAACATCATTTCTTTCAGTGCCGATGATTTGTACGCCAAACCAGGCGGAGAAAAAAGTGATCGGCGTGATCAACATGACGGATAAAAAGTCCTCGGAAATGTTTACTTCAGGCGATCTTCGTTTGTTGACCGCGGTGGCTTCTCAGGCGGCAATCTCGCTCTATAACATTGAACTCATTGAAGAAGTCAAGGACGTGGAACGTGTAAAACGCGAGATGGAGATTGCTCAGCAAATTCAGATGGGCCTTTTGCCCGGCAAGCCTCCGACAATTCCCGGAATTGAACTGGCAGGACGATGTCTGCCGGCGACTCAGGTTGGCGGCGATTATTATGACTTTTTTTTAAGTTCAAATAATAAACTAGGCGTAGTGATTGCTGATGTGTCAGGACATAATGTCGGCGCAGCCCTGATGATGGCAGCGGCACGCAGCGCTCTGCGTTCAGAAGTACTCACGCAACGCTCACCGGCAGAAATTCTAAAAAATACGAACTTTGTGCTCTATGATGATTTAACGCACGCCGAATTGTTTATGACAATGTTCTATGCTGAATACGAAGCTCATACCAAAATTTTCTGTTATTCTAACGGCGGGCATAATTATCCGATTCTGCTGCGTGATGGCGCATGTTCATTTTTAGATACTGATGGAATGTTAATTGGGATGCTCGCCTCGGTTGAATTTGAAGAAAAAACGTTGTCGTTACAACCAAATGATTTTGTTATTTTTTATACAGACGGAGTAGTTGAAGCGGTGAATGAAGAAGGCAAAATGTTTAAAGTTGAACGATTATGCCGGGTGATTGAAGCAAATTGGCGATGTAATGCCCAGCAACTTGTGAATAAAATCTTTGAGGAACTCGATCGCTATACTGAAAATACATTTCGTTCTGATGATATCACTGTCGTCGTATTAAAAATCCATTAACTCAATTTTGACTATTGAGAATTGAAGCGTGACTATTCAAGCTTCAAGCCTCAATTCTCACGAATCATGCCAAGAATACTTGTTGTTGATGATGAACCGTCAATTGTAAGACCACTGATGTTCATTCTGAAAAAAAAAGGCTATGATGTCTTAACCGCGTCAAATGGCGAAGAAGGGTTGTTGATTGCACGCAAGGAAAAGCCGGATTTGATCTTTTTGGACGTGATGATGCCCAAAAAAAATGGCTATGAAGTATGCCAGGAATTAAAGCTGGATCCGGAATTAAAGGATATTTACGTGATTATCTTGACAGCACGGGGGGTTGAGCCGACAGAAGATGAAAAACAGCGTATTGGCGCGAATGAATTTATGTCTAAACCCTTCAGTCCAATTAAAGTTGTCGAGAAAGTGAGCACGATTCTCAGTTAATCTCTTATGAGCTCAGGCGATACTGAGCTTTATAATACGATTGAAGTCCGATTTCTTCGGCAAGATTGACCATAATGGTGGTAACCAGGTCTTCGAATGCCGGCGCAATCCAAAGTTCGAGGATTCCAGCAGGAGCATCCAACGTTCTCACGGCGGCGATGCCTTCGTAACTTTCGATAATGCTGTTAAGATAGCCGATCTGAGTTTTCTCGATGACAGCTCGATACGCAATGGTGTCCATGTCCGGTTTATAGAAAACAGTACTCAAGTTGTGTCAAGTGATTTTTAAGGATATAAAAATTATTTCTTGATTTTATTAGAATCATGAAAAAGGCTTGACAAAAATGTCTCTGCGAACTTTTTTCCCTCAAATACATTTCAAGAGTGTATGAACGAAAAATTATGTAAACGGCGGGTATGAGAACAGTAGTCATGACACCTTCTTCTAAAAGGTACGGTATATGAAAGAGAACAAACACGACGTGATGGGAATATTTCGGATCAGAATCTATACGGTCACCGTCCTGATCTTATTTTCCGTATTATGCGGTCGTTTGTGGTATTTACAGATTATACAGGGGCATACGTATTTGGTCCAGTCTGAAGAAAACCGTATCCGTCTGTTGCGGATTAAATCACCGCGCGGCATTATCAGCGACGCTGATGGCTTTGCCCTTGTCCGCAATCGCCCGAGTTTCAATGTATTTTTAATTCGAGAGGATGTTGAGGCTTTAGGTCAGACGAAGACAGAAAAACAAGCGGCGTTGGAAGAGACAGCAGAGCGTTTGGAAGAATTATTGCCTATTTCTAAAGACGATATTATTGCCAAAGTCAAAAAATCTACGCGACCGAAATTTGAACCGATTTTGATTTATCGTGATGTAAACCTGAAAACCGTGGCCTATTTGGAAGAACATAAGATTGAATTGCCCGGGGTAATTGTAGAAGTGGAACCCTTGCGCTATAATATTTATGAATCCGGGGCCAGCCATGTTGTCGGGTATTTAGGAGAAATTGATGAAGAGCAGTTGAAAGATAAGGGGTCCTTTCCTGATGCGTATCAAGGGGATTTAATCGGGAAAAGCGGAATTGAGCGCACCTTCAATTTATATCTAAGTGGAAAAGCCGGCGGAAAACAGATTGAAGTGAATGCTCATGGCCGCGAATTAGGCGTGATCAGTCAGAAAAACCCGATTCCGGGAGATAATATCACGCTGACATTGAATTTACATATTCAATTACTTGCAGAAGAAGCGTTAGGAGGCCAATCAGGGGCCATTGTGGCAATCAATCCGCAAAACGGCCATATTTTAGCGATGGTGAGCCATCCGGCGTTTAATCCGAATCTGTTCGCCGGAGGAATTTCGAGTGAAGAATGGAAACGTTTAGTGAATAATCCCGGAAAACCTCTGCGCAATAAGACAATTCAAAATCATTATGCGCCCGGGTCCACATTTAAGCCGATGATTGGATCAGCCCTCTTGCAGAACTACGTGGTGCGAGAACATGATGCCTTACACTGTTCCGGCTCCGTGAGTTTAGCCAACACCACAAAAAAATGCTGGAGAGCAGGAGGACATGGGAATGTCACGATTAAACAAGCCATTGAGCAATCATGTAATGTCTTTTTTTATCGCGCCGGGTTAGAATTAGGGATCGATGAATTAGCCCGCTATGCGTTTAGTTACGGATTTGGCGCCAAAAGCGGAATCGAATTACCCAACGAAGAACCCGGCTTAATTCCCACGCGCGACTGGAAGCAAGAAACGATTGGCGACCGCTGGTATCCTTCCGAAACCATGGATGCCGCGATCGGCCAGGGCTTCATTACCGTAACGCCCTTACAGTTAGCTAATATGACGGCCGCGATTGCAAATGGCGGTCATTTGTATCGCCCTATGATCGTAAACAAAATTACCGCAGCCAACGGTGATCCTATTCAGGAATATGAACCGACACTCATCCGGAAAATTCCGGTGGATGACCGGAATCTCAAGATCATTCGCGAAGGAATGCAGATGGTAATACATGGCGATCGTGGTACGGGCCGCGCAGCAAAGTTAGAAGAGGTTAAAGTCGCCGGAAAAACAGGAACGGCTCAGGTCATTCGATTACAACAAAGCGTGCAGGAAGACCTTCCGGAACAACTGCGCGACCATGCCTGGTTTATCTGTTTTGCTCCAGTTGAGAAGCCGGAAATCGCCATGGCGATTCTCGTAGAACATGGCATGAAAGGATCTCAGAGTGCGGTGCCCGTGGCAAAATATATTCTAGAACGCTTATATACCCCGCAGGACTTCCTTGTCCAGCATGAACGTTCGCTGCCAGGCACATGATAAATGTGAGAAGTGAGCATTGAAGTTTGAACATCTTCAAGCTTCAATGCTCAAGCTTCAATCAGCCAAAGATGGCACAGCCATTTTATGAAAAAGTCGATTGGATTGTCGTGATGACGGCGCTTATACTTGCAGCGATCAGCTTGTTGACCATTTATAGCGCCTCTTCAAGCGGATCCGGACAACAGGACGTTGTCATCAAACAAGCCGGTTGGTTTGTGATCGGATTTTTGTTAATTGCGGCGGTCACCAGTATTGATTATCACCTTTTCAGCGCGCTGGCATATCCTTTTTACGGAACGGTGTTGTTATCTCTCGGGGCAGTCTTGATGATCGGAGAACGGATTATGGGCGCGAGGCGCTGGATTAAAGTGGGGACATTTTCGATTCAACCGTCGGAACTGGCCAAAATTGCGCTCATTCTTGTCCTGGCAAAATATTTTTCCAACAAACGGAAGGAAACATTTTACCTTCGTGATCTGGTGTTTTCGGCCATATTATTAGCCCTGCCGGTGGGATTGATTCTGAAAGAACCGGATTTAGGGATGTCGGTCTTATTATTTCCGGTGTATCTCGCGATTGTTTTTGTAGCTGGAATTGATCTGAAGCCCGTATTGAGGATGTTGCTCTTTCGGCCCCTGTTGATTGTTCTCATTGTGGGTCTGATCTTTAGTGCGCTGTATAAGCAACCCATGCAAGAGTATTGGAAGATGACCGAACCCGCTCTCCTAAAGTTCAGAGACGCTGGTATGCCAGTTTATGTGATCGAAAATCTGGAAAAATTATTGCAGCACGAATATACACAGGAAGAGAAGTTTGTGCGTGATCTGGAAGAAAAAATCGGCCAGGAGGCACTGACCGAATATCGCCCAATCATTTGGGAATATACCAGCCCGAAGTTTCCGCTTCTGACCTTCCCATTTATGTTTGTCTGGCTGCATCTGGAAGAATATCAACGTAATCGCTTGATCGCGTTTATTAATCCGAACAGCGACCCCCTCGGCAGCGGGTACCATGTGATTCAATCGCAGATCGCCATCGGGTCAGGAGGGTTGTGGGGCAAAGGATTTATGAACGGCACCCAGAGCCAACTCAAATTTCTGCCTGAACAATTTACCGATTTTATCTTCTCCGTGTTTAGTGAGGAATGGGGATTTGTTGGTTCCATTGTGTTACTTTCACTGTATTTAATCTTAATTTTAAGAGGGCTAAGCATAGCCACAAAGGCCAGAGATAAATTGGGACGATTGATTGTTGTCGGCGTGATCACAGTCTGGCTCGTTCACGCGTTTGTGAACGTTGGCGTGACGACCGGCATCATGCCTGTCACCGGGCTTACTCTGCCCTTCATGAGTTACGGCGGATCCTCGATCGTGTCGACATCAATCGGACTCGGACTCCTGTTAAATGTGAGCTATCGAAGATTTGATTTCTAATATGACCGTGTTGCACGAATTACTCACGCTATTTCCTCACGTTGCGAAGCCGATCCAGTATATTGGTCAGGAAGTCAACGCGATTCATAAGCCCTGGGCTGAAATGCGCGTCAAAGTTGGCCTGTGCTTCCCCGATGCCTATGAGGTCGGGATGTCGCACCTGGGGTTGCAGTTGTTGTATCATATTGCGAATACCGACCCTGAAGTCGTCGCAGAACGAATCTATGCACCGTGGACCGATATGGCGAACTTGATGCAAGCGCGACAGATTCCGTTATTTAGCCTGGAATCGCATCGTCCAGCCTCGGATTTCGATATTCTCGGATTTACGCTGCAATATGAATTGAGCTATTCGAATGTCCTGAAGATGCTTGCTCTCGCTGGAATTCCTCTCATGACAGAGGAGCGGGCAGACCAGGATCCGTTGATTATTGCCGGCGGACCTTGCAGTGCGAATCCGGAACCGCTGGCCGATATGATTGATGTATTTGTGATTGGCGATGGAGAAACCGCGTTCCCTGAATTGATACGTCACTACAAACGCTGGAAGGAAACGCAGGCAGGAAAACAAGATTTGTTGAAAATGCTATGCAGGCTTCCCGGTGTCTATGTACCGGCTTTTTATGCGGTCCATACCGATAATACCGGACGAATTCAGGCGATGGTCCCTAAAATCCCTGAAGCACCGGCCGCCATAGAACGAGCAGTCGAACCCGACTTGAATGCTGCAGCTTACTTCCAGGCTCCGCTTATTCCTTATCTCAAAACCGTCCATGATCGACTGACGCTGGAGATCATGCGCGGTTGTCCGCGTGGCTGCCGTTTTTGTCAGGCAGGGTTTCTTTATCGTCCGAAACGCGAACGCTCGGAAGCCTCTTTGGTGTGGCTGGCGCAATCGCTGTTACAGCGCAGCGGCTATGAAGAAATTTCCCTTTCTTCCTTAAGTACTGGCGACTATTCTCGTATTGCGCCGCTCATGGCAGCCACTATGCAGATCTGCGAGGCCGAAAGAGTCTCGCTTTCCCTCCCGTCTATGCGGGTAAGCACATTGACAGAGGAAATGGCCGCGATCATTCGGCGCGTACGCAAAACAGGCTTTACCATTGCTCCAGAAGCCGGCACACAACGCTTGCGCAACGTCATCAATAAAGGGATTACAGATGACGACATTTTGCAAACAGCAGAAGAAGCCTTTACATCGGGATGGGATCTGCTGAAATTATATTTTATGTTTGGCCTGCCAACCGAGACCAATGAAGATCTTGAGGGGATCATCAAGATCGTGACTCGCTTGAGAACTCTGGGTAACCGAATTCTCAAGAAAAAAGTCAATCTCAATGTCGCCATCTCAGCGTATGTTCCGAAAGCGCACACTCCTTTTCAATGGGAAGCGATGATGCCTATTGAGGAATTGCAGCGACGCCAGGAACTGCTGAAAGCTCGCATACGTCAACGCACGATCCAATTGAAATGGCATGATATCCGAGCTAGTTATTTGGAAGGTATCTTTGCCAGAGGCGATCGCAGATTGGGACGGGTTCTGGTGGAAGCCCACAGGTTAGGATGTCAATTTGACGGATGGAAAGAGTCTTTCGATTTTGCAAAATGGATGCAGGCCTTTCAACGCGCCAATATCGCCCCCAATGACTATGTTTATCGAGAACGCCATGAACATGAGAGCTTGCCCTGGGATCACATTCAGACCGGGGTATCCAAAACATATCTTTGGAACGAACAGATCAAGGGACGACACGGAGAAGCAACCCCTCCGTGCGATGTTCATTGCCGCCGTTGCGGAGTATGTCATCAGAAAGTTCATGTAAGTGAATCCGATAAAACCGGGTTCCCGTCAGAAACACCGTCGCAGACTTCCCTGGTACCCCATGATGATGCCATCTACAGGCCCAAAGCCTACCGTGTGCGCGCGAAATATACGAAAACCGATCTGCTGCGCTTCTTGTCACACCGTGAGCTTATGCGAGTTTTTCAGCGAGCGATTGCCCGAGTCAAGGCTCCTATTGCGTATTCACAAGGATTTCACCCGTTGCCGCAGATGGCGTTTGGCCCTGCGCTTCCTGTCGGTACAGAAGGGCTGAATGAATACGTTGATTTCTTTTTTTCCGAGCCGATTGAGCCTGAAACCTTTCTGGATCAAATGAATGCCACACTCCCTGCCAATGTGCAGATCAAAGAGGCGATCGCCATTGACTTGCGAGCAGCGTCACTTTCATCATGTTTGCGCCGATTCGGATTCAAGATTATTATTCCGCAAGAGCTGGTTGACCAGGGCTATACGCTGGCTTACTTTACGGCGAAACAGCATGATTTTGAGCTTCAGGATACGTATATTGTCACCGGATTTAAAAAATATACTGAAGCGGTTGATATGAAACCATATATTTCCTTGTTAGAAGTTTTAACAGATGCAGCACTTCTTCCATGCCTTCAGATGATACTCTCCTTTCATTCGAATGTGATGATGAAACCTGAAGAAGTGCTCCGCCTGGTGTTTGATATTCCTGAAGAAAAAATTTTAGATTGTAGAATTGTACGAGTTTTTATGGGGACAGAGGCTGAGAGTGTGGGATTTGCATAAACTGAGTCCTCAAGGTCTTTGTTCTTAATATCATGGTAAGATTGGGTAAGAACACCGAACAGAATGAACAGCGCGTCTCAGAGAAACACCCGCGTCTCCTCTGGAATTGAGGAGGAACATGGGGCGACCGTTTCTGTTGCAAGCGTTGGCAGCTATTCAGAACGTCGGATGTTTGGGATGTATGTTAGGTGGACTTACCACGAAAAACAGTTCAAAGGTGTTGTCATGTTAGATGTCTTTTACATTCTTCATCATACAGAACTAGGATCACCAATGATAATTGAGCATACATTACGGCAATTGACGACAGTCGCTTGTTTGAGGAGATGCTTGAGATTTTCAATAAGAATTGGCGGAGAACGTCCCATGAGATGAAGAACATCTTGATCAGTGTGTGTTGCATGAAGAACAAGAGACGGCTGATACTGACAATTTCTTGCTTGAACATTTATGTGTATCAATGTCTCAAGAAATTATTATTAATTCGACTCCTCAGCAAATTCGAGTCGCCCTTTTAGAAGAGGGACTCGTCGCTGAAGTAAACATTGAGCGGCGGAAACACCGCGGTATAGTCGGCAATATCTATAAAGGGCGGGTCACCAAAGTCCTTCCCGGTATGCAAGCTGCTTTTGTGGATATTGGCTTAAAAAAAGATGCGTTTTTGTATGTGATGGATGTGTATGATAATCTGGAAGAGGATGAAATTGAGGACCTCGACGAGGGTGACAGCGAAGGCGACGGGCCGCAGCGGAATAAACGTCGGTCCCCAAAACGCCCTCCGATTCAGGAGCTTCTCAAGCGCGATCAGGAAGTGTTAGTCCAGGTTTCGAAAGAACCTCTGGGCACAAAAGGAGCGCGTGTAACCTGTCACATTTCGTTACCGGGACGTTATATTGTGTTTATGCCGACCGTAGAGCATGTCGGCGTATCACGCCGAATTGGAAGCCAGGGCGAGCGACACCGCCTGCGAAAATTGATCAAACAATTAAAACCTTCGAATTCCGGATTTATTGTGCGCACGGCAGGGGAAGAACGCGATGAAGCGGATCTGGCGAATGATATTGAGTTTTTAACGCGCCTCTGGGAAACAGTGAAAAAGAAAAGTGAAACCGTGCGTGCGCCGGCGCTCGTGCATGAGGATTTGAACCTGATTTTACGCACTGTGCGCGATCTCTTTACAAATAAAGTGGAGAAACTGGTGATCGATTCTGAAGAAGCATATCAACGCGTGGTGGAATTTACTGAAGCGACGATGCCTCACCTTGTCGATCGGATCCGGTTATTTGTGAAAGATCTACCGATCTTCGATCATTACGGCGTAGAGGCAGAACTCGAAAAAGCCTTACAGCGCAAAGTGTGGTTAAAATCGGGTGGTTATTTAGTGATTGACCGAGCTGAAGCTTTGATTGCGATTGATGTAAATACCGGAAAATTCGTGGGCAAAAAGAATCTGGAAGACACGATTGTGAAAACCAACCTTGAGGCCGCGAAAGAAGTGGCGCGGCAAGTGCGGCTGCGGGATCTGGGCGGCATTATTATTGTTGATTTCATTGACATGGAGAATGAAGAGAATAAGAAAAAAGTCGTCAGTGTCCTGGAAAAAGAACTCACGAATGACCGCGCTCGGACAAACGTCCTGGAATTAACTGAATTAGGATTGGTACAAATGACGCGTAAGCGCGTACGAGAGAGTTTAAAACAACTTTTATATCAACCCTGCCCCTATTGCAAAGGCATGGGGTATATTAAGTCGGAAGAAACGATCTGCTATGAAATTCAGGGCGATATCCAACGTCTGGTCTCGACGACGGCTGACAAGCGCGGAGTGTTGGTGCGCGCCCATCCGGCTATTACAGCGATGCTCAAAGGCGAAGAACGGAATATTGTAGAAACCATCGAATTCAACTATCATCGAAAGATCAGAATTCAGGACGATGAAAGCCTGCATCAGGAACAATTCTATGTGACGTTAGCGTAACGATGCCCATGACCGCTGTAGTAATTGCAGGAGGAAAAAGCCGAAGAATGCAAACAGATAAGGCGTTTGTCCCGGTAGGAGGGATCCCCTTGATTGAACGGGTATTACAGGTGATTACGCCACTGTTTTCAGAAGTTTTTATTAATAGCAATACTCCTGGGGCCTATGCAGCATGGAATCTGCCGGTAGTTCCAGACATTCTGCCGCACAAAGGGGCCTTAGGAGGTATTTATACCGCTCTGACGCATGCCACATCGGACTATACGTTTTGCGTCGCCTGTGATATGCCGCTGTTAAATGCCGAAGTTATTCGCTGGATGCAAGGTGCTGTACAGGGTTATGACGCGTTGATTCCCAGAACGCCGGATGGATTCCATCCTTTACATGCGATCTACTCAAAACGCTGCTGTGGAGTCATTCAAGAATTGCTTGCTCGGAACCAGTTAAAAATTTCAAGCTTCTTTGACCAGGTACATGTACGCTACATGCTGCCAGAGCACATTCAAAAATTTGATCCGGAATGGGAATCTCTCACAAACGTGAATACGCTGGAAGATCTTGAACACATCAATCAGCAGCTGCGCTAAACCGACAAAAAAACCGGGGTTCTTAAAGAACCCCGGTTTTTTTGTCGGTATTTCACCAAAACACATTATGAGGCGCTGACGACCTGCTCTTCTTCCTCTTCTAAACTGGCTGAGGCAGGCAATTTAGGCAAAGGCCGCTGTTTCAGTTCAGGCAGTACGGACTGCGGGCCTTTGGTATAGAAAATGTCTTCAATGCTTCCCCAGCTTTTACAGGAAGAACATTGATCCACCCAATATTCATACATGGCCCCGCAATGATAGCACTTAAAGTCAGCAATTTTAATATCCACCAGTTCTGCGGCAATTCGATATTCTTCCAAAGCTTTATCAATATTTCCGGTTTGATGATAGAGATCAGCAAGCAATAAATGCACTTGCGGAATACTGGAATCTTTGCTCTGAAATTTCATAAACATCTGTTCCGCGTCTTCGTACTTTTCGATCTTCATGTAGAGTTTACCAAGAGCCAGGCGTAAATGATTGGCGTCGTGCGTTTCAATCATATTTTTATACAGATCAATGACTGGTTCAAGTTTTTGTTCCGGATCGCCTTCTTGCTTATAGTAATAATCTTCCAGCCGCCTGAAGATCACGGTGGATAACGTGTGTTCAGCGGTCGTCTGCCATAACCGTTCGGCTTCACGTTCTCTGCCGGTATTGAGAAAAACATTTCCCAAAATCAACATATTGGGCACATAAAAATCATATTCACGCCGACTGTCTCGTAAAATGCGTTCAGCAGCCTTCAAGTCGCCGGCTTTAATTTCCTGGACCGCCAGACGATAAAACAGAGAAGCAACTATTTCCTGGGTTTTAGCAGTCGCCTGAGAACTTTTAGTCCGCTGATGCAGTTCAATCGCCTCAGCATATTGGCCTGATTTTTCCAATAATTCCTGGACTTTTTGGCGGGCGGTTGGACTTGAGCGATCCACATCAAGAACACGATTGTACAATTTAATCGCTTCTTTATAATTGCCCAAAGCTTCCCAGTTTTGCGCGGCTCCAAATAACGCTCGCATATTTTCAGGATAGCGAGCCAGAATGGAGTTATAATTTTCAATGGCGCGTTGATAGTCGCCTTCGCGTTCATACGCCTGAGCCAAGCCTACATACAGCTCAATATGGGGGTTCTCTTTATCAATGATGTGTTCAAACTGTTCCGTCGCATCTCGATGAAACCCCATCAAGCTCAACGCAATGGCACGTTCCCTGTGATCCCATAGGATTCTCCGCTCTTTACGATCACGACTTTTGTTGGTCAACATGTAATAGCGCCATCCAATCCCGGCAATCGTAACGAAAATCATCATGATCACTATTCCAATAAGAATAGAAAATAAGATGATATACACGACATCAATTTCAAGAAAGTCCTTATCGGCCGGGAATTGGTAATTCGTAAACGGAATCTTATAATGTAATTGAACCATCTGGGTATTTTGAATAGCAAAGATGGCGACTAAAAAACAGAGCACAATAAAAATAATCAGGATCGGGATCACAAATGACATTGACGATTTTAATTTCATACTTCTCCTCCATCCAAAAAAATCTCTATTCGTTCATCATCTTTCAGAAACATCTTCACAGATTGAAAAACGAGTTTTTTTCAACAACTCGTTTTTTTTCCTGCAAAACAATTCCTGAACAGCACTAGAATTGACACTTCAACCTCTTTATGCGTTCGCCCCACCACGATCAGCAGATTTCCACGCACATCTTCCGCCTCCGCAGGCCACAAAATTTCATTTTCCTCGCCATCTCTACGTATATAAAATAGCGGTATCACTATAAAAAAGGAGAGTAATAAAATCATGACTCCTTTGTCAACAATAAAAAGATAATTTTTTTATTGCATAAATTCATAGACTGAGAATAGCGATTTATCTTATGAAGACCTTGAGGAGAATTTACAAATCATGCCATTGCCCTGAACGCTTTTTCAAAGGGACTGCGGAGGATCAATCGGCGCCTGAATCAGAGCGAATCTTATGGTGATCATTGTTGCAGGATTGTTATTACTGGCAGTCGTCGGCTATATCAGCATCCCTTTTGTGGCGAAAGATGCGTTCGCTCAATTCGGAATGAACCAGAAGCGGCGTGAAACTCTGGAAACGGCAATAAAACACGAGAAAGATGACGTCAAAAACCAGGACGAAACAAGGTCTCTATGAACGGAAAAAGAGAATCATGAGCACAAGAATAGGCTTTATCTGTTCGGCCCTCCTCATCGCTGCGGTTGCTTTGTGCCCGTTGACTCCTGCCGGACAAGGTCCATCATGGAAGTTAGCCCCTGACGGACGACTAACGCTAGAATCGCCTGGTTATAAAGAGGAGCAGCAGCAATGCGACACGGAGCAACTCCGCTGGGTGAGTCTGATCCTCGTAGGAATTCTGGTATTGCTAGGATTTCGGATGTATACACGTCGGACGAAATCAGGACAATTTTCGCAAGAGGAGATCACGATCTTGCGAAAACAACGTCTGCTTATGATCCAGGAGTTGGCGCGACTGGATCAGCAATATGCTCTGGGAAATATGCCAGAAAGCCTTTATTCCATGGAGCGACGGCAGCACAAACAACTATTGACAGAACTGACAATACTGTGCAAGATCTCATGATCGAAATTCAGCAAGTGAGTAAACGTTATGGCAGCATCTGGGCCTTGCGGGATATAACGCTGCATGTCAAGGCTGGAACGCGCTTAACCGTGTTAGGGCCGAATGGTTCTGGCAAAACTACATTGATCCGAATTCTGGCGCGATTAAGTTCTCCGTCATCCGGTTCATTGAAACTTTTTGGCAGAGACTTGAGCGCCCAGGGGGATGAGGCGCGAAAACAGATTGGCGTTGTGTCGCACACCTCATTTTTATATCCTTCGTTGACAGCCGCAGAAAATTTGATATTTTACGCCAACATGTTTGGCGTTTCCCAAACACCAGACACCATCGAATCGTTGTTGAATCAGGTCGGACTGCTTGACCGACAGCATGATCTGGTAGGGACATTTTCACGCGGGATGCAGCAGCGTCTGGCAATTGCGCGAGCAATTCTCCACCAACCATTGCTGCTGCTGCTGGACGAACCATATTCAGGGCTTGATGGAACTGCGGTAAATCTGTTGCAGCGTATTTTAATGAACATCCATCATGAAGGGCGTACAATTATTCTGACAACGCATCATTATCAAAGCGGCTTAGATTTTTCCGATCAGGCCGCCGTGCTTCTCAACGGCCGTTTAGTCTATTACGGATTGCCTGCGTATATCCGAATCGCAGCGAAAAACCCAACGCTCCCCGGAGAAAATGGAGACACTCGCCCATGAACTCACGATGGTTTCATGTCTTTGGAAATACGCGCGAAATCGGCCAGGAGCTCCGAGAATGTTTTCACATCATCCGATTGATTGTGAGAAAAGATCTGCTCGCAGAAATGCGGACCCGTTCCAGTTTTCCCCAAATGGCAGCCTTTGCAATCTTATTGCTGGTGATCATCAATATTACCCTGCAAACCGGAGTCGTCGCCCAGGAGATCGTGCCCGGAATCCTTTGGATCATTCTGATTTTTGCGGGAATTTTGGGATTGAATCATTCAATGGCCCTGGAACATGAACATGACTGCCTTCAGGGACTGAGAACCTGCCCTGTTCCACGCTATACGCTCTATCTGGGGAAAATGACCGGAAATTTCCTCATGATGATTCTTCTGGAACTGATCCTTTGGCCTGTGGCCATGATATTGTTTAATCTGTCGCCTGGCTGGTTTCTCTTGCCGTTGACGGGAGTTTTTGGATTGACAACCCTGGGATTTACCAGCATCGGCACGCTTTTCGCAATGATGTCTGCGAATGCCAGAATGCGTGAAGTCATGCTGCCCATGCTGCTCTTTCCTATTATTCTCCCTCTTTTGCTGGCGGCTGTAAAATCAACTGGAAAAATACTTGCGCAGAAACCCTGGACTGAAATACGGTTCGAATTACAATTTTTCGTCGTGTTTGATATAGTTTTTTTGGGATTAGCCCTTCTATTGTCTGAATATATTCTCGAAAACGAATGACCATATATGAATTCGAATAAGATACGTGTACCAATTTTTGAAGCTATCGGGATGTCTTCGATTCTATGCTGGCTCAGTTGTGTAACAATGGCGGTTGCAATTTATATGGTATTTGTATACGCCCCCACAGAAGAAACCATGGGAGTCGTCCAGCGGATTTTTTATTTTCACGTTTCCTCAGCCTGGATTGCTTTTTTGGCCTTCTTTCTTGTTATGGCTGCCAGCCTTGTTTACTTAATGACCGGGAATGTCCGCTGGGATACCTGGGCCTATGCCTCAGCCGAAATCGGGACAGTGTTTTGCACTTTAGTGCTGATCACCGGACCACTCTGGGCCAAGCCGGTGTGGAATACCTGGTGGACCTGGGATATGCGGTTAACGACGACCCTGATCCTCTGGTTGATGTATCTGGGCTATTTGATGCTGCGAAGCACGGTAGAAGGGGAACGCGGCGCAAAATACGCAGCCGTGTTCGGGATCATTGCGTTTCTTGACGTTCCCTTTGTCTATTTTTCGATCCGCTGGTGGCGCACGCTCCATCCGGCGCCGGTCATTGCAGGCAAAGCCGGATCAGGATTAGCTCCTGAAATGGTGATAACATTACTCGTGTCCCTATTTACCTTTATGTGTCTCTTTGCGTATTTACTCCAATATCGCGTGGCCCTCGTCAGAATGAAATGCGATTTAGACCAGATTCGTCAAACCCTTCTTGAACAAAATACGCCAAATGGGATTTTGATCGAAAACCAGGATTTTATTATTGAAGAATACGATTTCCAGGAGTATAAGCGACCATGAATCAGAATATGATCTATTTTTTTCTGGCATACGTCCTGATATGGGCGTGTTTAGCAGGCTATATGTCCTCATTGTCTCGCAGGCAAAAACTCTTGCGCGATGAGATTCAGGTCTTAAAAAAACGACTGCGTATCAGGGAGTAGTCGAAAAAAAACCGGGGAAGAAAACCCCGGTTTTTCATTGAATTGTGCATTAAAAGCTATATTTCACTTCGACATATAGTCGGTCTTTCCCGTCAAATTGACCAAACATCGTATCTCTATCACCGCCTTCAAAAAAATCGGCACCAACTTTGATCTTGGTCGAATCGGTGATGTCGTATTCAATTGCTGGTCGAATCAGAAATTCAGTTTCATTCACCCCGTAAATTGTGGAAATAACGACTTCGAGGGTTTCATTCATGAAATTCTTCGTGCCGCGCAGAGTGATTTTCGTATCAATTTCATCATCCGCAATAGCCTTGTCGTAATCAAGAATCGTTTCTTGTAAAATTTGCAGGATCCAGGAAATATCGAAAAGATCGCGCTCAACAGCAAGCGCATAACTCAATTGGGTCTTTTCAACAACCATATCGGAGACCGTCGGATCGGCGACGCTGAAATACTGACCGATTTTTGCCGCCAATTCACCTCGTACCACAGCATCCCAGAACACATTGGCAAAGCTGCCGCCCACGATGTGCAAGCGTTCGTGCTCAGGAGAAACAGTAAGGGTGCCTGTCTCCATATCCAGCGATTTTTTAATCACCGGAACATCATCCCAGCTATAGAGATAATTCAGAGTCACATCCCACCCATGATAAAACCCGGTAAACTTCACGCCATATTCGGTATTCTCAAAGCTTTCATCCGGTTCTTCCGTATCATTGATGATCGCTTGAATGCCTTCCGGATCAGAGAGCACGTTCATTTCATATTCTGAACCGGAGTGGGCAAGTTCAACAAATTGCATTTCCGGAATCACCAGAACTTGCAATGAGAAGTCAGTGTTAAAATAATATTCGAGCTTTCCCATCCAAAGCGGAATACGAGCGTCAAGAAAATCGCTGAGTGTGAACTCTTTGTAATCTAAAGGATTGACCGTATCCAACACCCGAAATCCGTCGGTTTTGCCCCAGACGACCTGCTGTTTTCCGAGTTGAACATCCATTTTCTCAAAGGTGAGATCCACAAAGGCTTCTCTGAGGGCGATGTACGCGCGATACTCGTCTTCATTTTCAACGTGGAGAGCGTCTTCGACATCATAGACAGCATCATAGACCGCCAGAGTTTTCAGCGTGATCCCGAGCATGTCGCTCAGGCGGTTAGAATAACTCAACTCAAAACTATTTTCAATTTTGACAAACCGATCGAATTCATCAGCGCGAACGGCCGTAGCATTTTTCAGATACCCGTCAAAGGTATCTTTAAATTTCATGAAAAGCGTCTCGGAATCCTCATCATCCTGGGCATATCCTCTAACCCCTAAACTGAGCGACACCATATACACAAGCATCACCAGCCAGCATATTCGTTGCAGTATTGTTTTCATCGTCTTATCAGCCAAAAGAGAGCTGCCAGGCTATTGAAACCTGGCAGATCTTCCGAGTAATGTTATTGCACTCCTTTTTCCAGCCGGCGCTGCGAAAAAATTTCATCGTCAAGGCTGCGGTTGTAAGCGATGTTGCTGAAATGAAATACGGTTTTATGCTTCTCTTGTTCGTTGACCATCGTCATGGTCTTGGCAGTCCAAATTCCATCAATGTGTTCGACATCGCTCAGGGTCAGCTCTTTCAAGAATTTGAGTTTTTTATCGTAAAATTTCATTTTGACCCCCATCCAGATATCCGGGCGTACCCACATTTCTCCGCGACCATAGCCGGTTTTTTTGACGATATCGTCGTTTTTCGGCAGCATTTCAAGATGATAACATTCAATGCCATCGAGGACTTCGGTTCCCAAATGTTTGTAGGTATAATCGTCAACATCGCGGTCGCCCATGTCCTCATAAGTAAAATCCGTTCCCATAAAGTAATCTTTCTTTTTGCTCGAAGAAATACGGCGCACCTTCTTCAAAGCCGGGAGATAAAGCCATTGGTCATCATCTTTACTCTCGTCATCGTAGTTCCAACTCAGAAAGCCAGTCCCTTTCACATCCGCCGGCTCCATAAAAAACATCACCATTTTGGAATCTTTGCCGTAGTCTTTCCGATAGACTTGAACTTTACGGTTCCGTTCCTGACCTTTGTCGTTAATAAGGATCATCTCCAGTTCTGCCGTCTCATCGTCGCCATCTTCGCGTTCATCAACATTCACCGCCGCCTGTTTAGCGTCAATTTCTGGTAATTCCGCCACGGCTGTCGAACTGAACAGACCGCCAACAAAAAATATTACAAGGAATATTCCTGTCAAAATTTGCTGTATTTTTCGTATCATGCTTTTCGTGAACTTTTTGATCATGAAAACGTCTGTACCTAATGATAAATAATTCCTTTCCATCAGAAACCAGGGGTTTTCAAAAAATCCGGTTTCTCGACTCTGTCAAAATTGGCAAAAATCTATTTATCATCACGATACGTTTCATCTCATCAGTCCATCCGATGTTTTAAGGGTTTACGGTTCATGTAACAAACTTCCCTGCCGGGAAGAACAGGAAGATCATGGTCTTCCCCAAATTCCTCTCTGATCAAGAGGAAAATGCACCATTTCAGATCAACAATCGGGACAGCGTTATTCCTGAGTATTGACCTTTTTTAAGAACATTGCTCAATTTCCTGATCCATTCGTTGTCCCCGGTAACGCGTTGGTAATGAATTTCGGCTTTAACAAGCTTAGCAAGACCGGCAGCAAGATGACGCTTCCGGCCGAAGTTGTGACCATAATACAGGCCACCAAAGCCCCTAAGCGCACGAGAGGCATAAAGGTCGAGAACACCATCACCAGAAATCCGGCTGCCACAGCAATGGCATTATAGAAAATGGCCTGACCTGACGTCGTGGCCGTGGCAAAAGCAGCCTTGAAATAGCCTTCGTTGGTCTGCGGGAGCTTACGAGTCAGCATCTCATAGCGAAAGCGCGTGAGAAAGTGGATAGAATAATCCACACCGATCCCAATGGCCGCATTGGAAACGATGGATGTCCCGATTTCCAGCGGGATTTTCAAAAATCCCATGATGGCAAAATTAATCAGGACAGCCAGTGATAAGGGAATGATCGTAAAAAATCCACCGGCAAACGATCGGAAGATCATGCTTGTCAGCAGCCAGACCGCAATCAATGATGAAATAATACTCCAAATCTGACCTTTAACAACATGCGCATCCATCACTAATGGAAGATATGCGCTGCCAGTCACACGCACGCGATACTCTGTTGGGAAATGTGCTTGTACAAAAGCATAAATTTCATTAACCACTTTCTGGGTTTGAATCGTACTGCCATCTTTAGCCAGAATGACGAGCCTCGCTTTTTTATAGTCATAATCAACCACATCGTCAAAATCGCCCGGATCGCCGGACATCGAATACAATAACAGATATTGAGCGACAAGTTCTCGCGAATTCGGATCGTCCGCATCGGGAATTGTGTAAAACTCTTTCTGGTTTTCATTCATCGCCATATTCATTTTTTTGATATAATCTGCTAAGGACATGGTTTTGCCGATAAAGGGGAAGGTGGCCTGGATGTGCTTTTGTAACGCTTCCATATTCTTCAAGATGATCGGTTCCTTCATCGAATCATCTTCCGGACCTTCAATAATCACGCTGTACAGGTGAGTACCGCCGAAAAATTGGGTGAGTACAGCATCATCATTACGCAGTTCAGTGCCTTGACGGAAATACGCGATCCCGTTATCATCTACAAACACTTGCGCAGCACCGACCAGGGCAATTACGACAAGCACGCCTGCCGCGCTTATGGTAACGTTACGATAGCGTAAGGCCAGGGCCACCTCGGCTTTACGGAATGCCTTCACAAACGTATCGCTCAGATGGTTTTTCGTTCTTTTCTGGCGTTTCCCCGTGACTTCCGGGAGTGTTTCAAGATACAGCACTGCCGGAACAAAGGTGAGTGACAGCATGAGGGAAGCAAATGTTCCAAAAGCCGCAAAAATCCCGAAATCTTTCAGTGGAAGGACATCTGAGGTCGCCAACGTACCAAATCCAGCCACAGTGGTTAACCCGGTCATAATGACCGCAATCCCGATTTTATTGAAACACCTGAAAAAGGCCTCGTTCTTTGTCAACCCCCGTTTGGCTTCATCATAATAATCATGAATCACATGAATGGCGTAAGCGGTTCCAACCGCGATCAAAATAACCGGGATCGCTGTACAGGGCAGCGATAACGGAACGTTCAGGAAGGCCATACTGCCAATCGTCCAGATCACGGCAATCCCTACGTTGATAAGCGGTAAAATGACGCCATTCAAGGTTCTGAAGGACAGATAGAGCAAGAATGCCACCACCAAAAACGCCACCGGCAGCAGGCGTTGAAGATCAGCGAGCATATACACTCCGAGTAACACATTAATGGTTGATCCTCCGGAAAAATGATAGGATTCGCCAGGTCTTTTGTGAGTTTCAACGATCTTGCGCACTTCATGATAGACTTTTTCTTGATCTGGAACCGGCGCATTCGGTTCGAGTTTAATCGCAATTGTCGTGGCTTTGCCATCGTCGGAGACTAAATTATTGACAAGCACGTCCCAATTGTGGATTTGTTCGCGCACGTTTTGCGCGTCTTCTTCGGTTTCAGGCAATTCGTCCTCATCCACAAAAGGATAGACTTCCATCCCCTCTTCTGTGCCTTCAATATTTTTGATCGATGCTAAACTATCGATACTCTCCACGCCTTCAACGTCTTCCAGCAACGTCGTCAACTCTGCAATGCGGGCTAACACGTTCGGATCATAGACATTTTCCACCACCAGGCCGATATAAATCACATTGTCATTGCCGAAAATCTCCTGTACCTCTTCATCAAAGAGACGATCCGGATCAGTCGGTGGAATAAAATCGCCGGCGTCGTTGTTAAATTTCACATCCGGAATGTAATATCCAAAGAAGATCGTGATGCCAATGACCACGAGAATAATGCCCTTTGAGAACCGCATCACAAATTGCCCTAACCATTTCATAGTTCCCTCACTTTTAAACCTTCTAACAGCATATTGGTTGTATAATCTAACAATTCCTTAATCGGAATGCCGATATATTTTCGATGTTCTTCATCTTCTAACAGCATCATCACGCCTGTAGCCGCTCCCCAAAAACTGTTTGCTGTTTTCCAGGTATCAACATTGCGAAAAATCCCGTCCGTAATCCCTTTTTGAATAATATCAGCAAACACCATCAGACATTTTTTGGTTTTTTGATGGGTCATGGCCCAGATATACGGGTTGATTTTGTCTTTAATCCTCCCATGATAGAGCAGCGAGTTGATGTAAAAATATTCAGGATATTCTTTAAAAAATCTGTAATAGATCTCTTTGACTTCCTGAATCAACTCATCAGCGCGCGCACTGGGCAATTGGATTCGCATAGCGTGAAATTGCCCCATCAGCACGTCCAGCCCTTTCAAGAAGACGGAAATATATAACTCCTCTTTACTCTTGAAATAGAGATAGATCGTCCCTTTACTCAATTCCGCTTTTTCGGCGACATCATCAATTGTGGCCTGGTCCAATCCTTTTGTCAGAAAAATCTTCTGCGCCGCTTTCAAAATGGCTTCCTGCCTGGCCCGTTTTTCGCGTTCTTTTCGTTCCTGTATCCCCATATCAATTCAATTATAAATTTTATTCATAAAATGACTTTCAGTCAGTATATGAATATAAGAAATTAAATGGATATGCGTTGTCAAGAAATTTTTAAAAAATTTTCAATACTGAGGATGTACAGGGTAAACCTGTTGATTCCAGGCGATCTTACCACCTGGAAAGGTGGAAACTTTTAAATGAGAGCGCGTAACGTTCTTCGAGTTCTCGGAATTTCATGTCCACAGGAACCATAATCTGGCTTTGAAATGAACGGGCAATTTCCTGAGGAGTGCTAAAACATACCGTATCTAACACTGTTTTGTAATGGCGGCGTAAGGTTTGCAGCATCGGAGGCTCCTGCTGGTCAGGCTGAGTAAAAATTGGCTGAAAAGGCAGGAGGGTGGTGCGTATAATATATGCGGCGGGATTCAGGATTGTTTTCGGCTGGGTAAAATCCACCATAATGAAATGCGCGAGACGAGTGAGCGCAGTGATGAGATGCGTAAAATCCTGGTTTGCCGGCCGGTGAAAATCGAGTAATACAGGAAGGTAATCGTGCTGGCGCAAGGCGTTGCGCAACACATCGAGCAGAACTTTCCGCTCCGGTCCAAAACGTCCGAGCAGAATGGCAAGTTGAGAAGGGAGCGTCTGAAATAGATGGGGGATTTTGGGATTGTGGAGCAATAAATACAGGAATTGAGCAATGGCCAGATCGTCAATACTGACAATCGGTTCATCCCAGTCCGTGAGAATAAGATCCTGTTGATTTGTGGTTTCATTGAGGATATTTTCCCAGGAGGACAGCCCATACACATGGCAGCCGGAAAGATTGGCAGCCGTTAAATCGCTTTTGAAGATCTGCGCTCCGCGTAAATCCGCATCGCGCAAATCAACACCGCTGAGATCAGCCGATCTGAACGTTGCGTCGCTCAGGTAAGCTTCACGTAAGTTGGCTTCTTTCAGATCAGTTTCACGCAGATTGGCAGAACGCAGGTCAGCTTCATGCAAGTCAGTTTCCCGTAAGTCGGCTTCGCGTAGATTGGCTTCTTTCAAATTTGCCCAACTCAGGTCTGCTTTCCGAAGATTCGCCCGCCGGAGATAGGCTTCACGTAAATTCGCCCAACTGAGGTTAGACCAGCTCAGGTTTGCTTCTCGTAAAATGGCTTGTCGCAAATTCGCTTTCCGCAGGTTTGCTCGTCGAAGATTAGCCCAGGCCAATTTTGCTTCTTGTAAATTGGCCTCCATCAGATTAACCCAGCTCAAATCCGCATTACGTAAATCAGCGCCGCGCAAATTCGCGCCGCTCAAATCAGGCTCTTTTTCACCTGAGGTTTCGCGCCATCTGTTCCAGATTTTTCCACCTTGTTTCATCAGATCCAGGTGCTTCTTGTTTGCCATACGGATCACCTCTTTCACAACGTTGATGAAACATCTAAAATTCAGAGTGTTCAGGAGTACAATCGAGCAATTGCTTCGCGGCTGTGCCGCGACAATCTTGCCAGGGCTTTGCCCTGATGCAAACGCTCGTTTGCACTCCTGAGCAGCAAAGAACTTCACAGCCCTGCGAGATTGAGGGGGGACATGCGTAAGTTCTGTATCCATCAGAAACCGGGTTTTTTGAAAAAACCCGGTTTCTCGGTCTGGACGTTTCCGGTTATTTCGTCGCTTCTAAGCGTTCTTCCACCACAATTTTTCCACTGAGAATATCTTGTTTGGCCTGCTCAATCTTTTGCTGAATATCTTCAGGCACCAGATCATGATACGGCGCGAGAGCGACACCGCCTTGCAGATAGTCAAATAAATAGGCTTTACTGGCAAATTTGCCATCCATGATATCCTGAATCATATTGAGGTAGGCGGTTTTCTTTACGAGCATAACGCTCGTGATCACATGTTTGGGGGCAACGTGATTTTGGTCGGCCACATAGCCGATAGCGTACGCATTGCGAGATTGACAGGCCAAAATTGTACCCACACCAGGGCCGTCAGCAGCCTGACCGATAACATCTGCACCTAAGTCGAGCAGTGAAATTGCTGCTTCCTGACCTTTAACCGTATCCACCCAACTGCCGATATAAATCACGCCGACTTTGATGTCAGGATTGACCGCTCGAGCGCCATCTTTATAGCCTTCAGCCTGACGAACGATGTCGGGCACTTCAAAGCCGCCCACAAAGCCGACATGCTGGTTTTTGCTCATATAGGCCGCTAACATGCCGGTAAGATAGCCCACTTGATGGGCCGGCCAATCATAAACCGCATGATTATCAGGCACATCGTCAAACCCGGCTTCTTTAGTTTTAAATCCTGTTGCTGTCGCAAATTTCAAGTCCGGATAATCCTGAGCGACACGAACCGTGGCATCCTGATAATTAAAACTTTCAGCCAGAATAAAATCATAGCCTTGCTCGGCGTAATCGCGCAGCACACGTTCAACATCGGCGTCTGCCACTCGTTCCTGATACGTAAATTCGAATCCTAATTCTTTCGAGGCGGCTTCAAGCCCCTGGTAAGCCACAGCGTTCCAGGAAAGATCGGTAATGACATCCGGCAGCACTAAGGCCACTCGTAAAACTCTGGCATCTGCGGCAGTCCAGCCGCAACATACGAGCCCCATGATAAGAACACAACCGACAAAAATCTTTGAAAATGTTGACATAGGTTCTGCCTCCATATAAAAACTAATGATGTTTGCTAAAATCCAGATTAACAAAACTCCACCAATTTAAGTCTGTCCAATACGGATTGTACAGATTATCGCGTGTGAATGTGATTGTACGGCATTCACCTCCTTTTATGTGTACGGGTTCGAACCAGGTTAACGTTGTTGTGGTATATGTCAACACGCCATAGGCTCGATACTGCCCTGGCGGCACCTCTCTGAATGTCAAGGTCGCTGTTGTTAAAGGCGTTTTGTAAAATTTCCGGCATGTATGGCGATCGAGAAGCCGGGCAATAAGGGAGGCATAGCGTTCAAGCACCTGGCGAATACGCCTTTCGGCCGAGGTAAAGCTCTGCATGAGTCGGGCTTGCTGCTCCTGGTGAGCTCTTCCTTCAGTTCTGACTCGATTTAAGGCTTCCGCGGCATACATGTACTGTTTGACTAATGGCTCAAGTTCTGGCTTACTCTGTTCTTGCAAGGCCTTGGTCTGCCTCAGCAGATCGTCATCATCAACCAGAAGAGTTATTTCAAGTTGAGGGGTATCGCGTTTCAATGCCTCAAAATCATGAGGATAAAGAAGCTCGACAACAAACTCTCCTTTTTCCTCACATTTTGAAGCGACCGCATATCCAACCAGCACCCCTGTGAAGATGATAAGCCCTAGACTCAGTTTCAAGGCGATCCATACTCGACTCATGTTAGTCCTTACAAGCTATCATGGGCAGGTTTGTCGTTTTCGCTTGTTTTTCTGCCTGAAGGCGGAACTACAAGCCTATCAATTCGATTGGCCTCTTGGAGTCAGATAAAATCAAATTCTTGCTCTACAATATATCGTAAGAAGGTGTCTTGTCAAGCCCTAAATCAAGAACATCACAAATCATTCGAGTCGTTCGAGTTGAGTGACAATCTGCAAAAACTCTTCTTCTTCAAGAGTCCGCACATCTAACAGATACTGTTCTTTCACAATACGTCCGATAATCGGAGGCGTTCCTTTTCTCAGCGTTTCTTCAAGCTGATTCGGAGAATATCCTGCCAATTGAAGCGCAACACCGTAAGAGGGAAGTTCTTGAACCGGCAAGGCACCGCCGCCCACCTGAGATGCGGTTGCAATAATATCAGCCGGAATGGCTGCCTTCTGTAGCAGAGCTAAAAGACGTTCAGCTTTGTCGTAAAGTTCAGAAACGGTTACTGCAATCGCTCGCAGAGTCGGAATGGCAGTAAGCGCGTCATGAGTATCGCGGTAATGCATCAGGGTGGCTTCAAGCGCGGCAAGCGTCATTTTATCAATCCGCAAGGCGCGGTTCAGCGGATGCTTTTTCATAGCTTCAATGTACGGTTTTTTTCCGACAATGATTCCGGCCTGAGGACCTCCTAAGAGTTTGTCGCCGCTAAACGTAATCACATCAACTCCTGCGGTTAAACTCTCCTGCACTGTTGGCTCATCTACAAGACCATAGGGCATCAGTGAGATCAACAGGCCGCTGCCCATATCTTCAACTAACGGAACACCGGCTTTAAGCGCGAGCATTTTCAAATCTTGCAGCGAAACGGACTTCGTAAAGCCCACAATACGATAATTACTGGTATGAACTTTCAAAATCAGCGCGGTATTCTCATTGAGCGCCTGCTCATAATCTCGCAAATGGGTGCGATTCGTCGTCCCGACTTCCCTGAGCACACAACCGCCTTGCTGCATCACGTCCGGAATACGGAAACTTCCCCCGATTTCAACTAATTCCCCTCGAGAGACAATCGCCTCTTTTCCCTTACCGAGCGTGGAAAGAGCAAGTAACACGGCTGCGGCATTGTTATTGACCACAAGCGCAGCTTCACACCCCAAAAGCTCACACAGGGTCTCCTCTACATGGCTGTAGCGCGATCCTCGCTGCCCTTTTTGAAGGTCATATTCCAAATTTGAGTAATGGCCCGCTGTTTCCACCACAGCCTCAATCGCTTTCTGGCTCAGGTTGCTTCGCCCTAAGTTAGTGTGCACGATAATGCCGGTGCCATTAATCACTCGCTTCAAATGACGCTGAATTCGAACCAACACGCCGGCCCGGATACGATCAATGAGATTCTGCTGCGAAAATTCTTGTAATCCATCTTGTAGAATTGCCTGGCGAAGTTCTTCTAAAACCTTTCGAATAGCTTCGACAACAATACGGCGAGGAGAGTGTTCTAAAAGAACAAGGATCGCTTTATCTTGCAACAACTCATCAACCTTGGGAATGTGGCGTAGCAGATGACGATTCATCCCAGTTTCTCCTTTTGAGTTTGCGCCATATCCTGAATTTCCTGGTAGCGAAAACAGGAGACAAGATGGTCATTGGCCATTCCGCCAGCTTGCATAAAGGCATAACAAATGGTTGGACCGACGAATTTAAAACCGCGCTGGATTAAATCTTTGCTTAACGCCTCCGATTCTTGCGTTTTCGCCGGAAGTTCTTTGAGCGTTCTCCAGGTATTGATTGTGGGCGATCCACCGACAAATTGCCAGATATACGTATCAAAACTTCCGAATTCTTCCTGAACCTTCAAAAAAGCTCTGGCGTTCTGAATGGAAGCTTCAATTTTTCTTTGATTGCGAACGATACCGGAATTAGCCAGAAGTTCTTCGATTTTAGCGGCATCATACCTGGCCACTTTTCGATAATCAAACTGGTCGTATGCCAGACGATAATTGTCGCGTTTGCGCAAAATGGTGAGCCAGCTTAATCCGGCCTGTGCGCTATCTAACAAGATTTTTTCAAACCATTTCTGGTCATCATGGATTGGCACGCCCCATTCCTGATCATGATACGCGATATATAAGGCGTCCGTCGTTACCCAACCACATCGTGTTTTCATCTCTTTATAGGAAACAATGACTCGCCGTTCTAAGACAATTCTCTTCTCCTGCCGTGGGTCATATCCCCCGTACCAGACAAAATTCCTGAAATTGTTATTGCTGAGAACTTCTTGTCAGGATTTACGCTTCCCCCTTTCTCCCCAGGGCTGTGAAGTTCTACCCCCTCAGTCCCCCGCGCGAGCGGGGGAAGGCGATCCATTTCCCCGCTTGCGGCAGGGCTGTGAAGTTCTCGTCCCTGTGCTTCTGCCTGGGAACAGATCGTGTTTTGAAGCAGACGTTTTTACGAATATTCCGGAGCGCAAACGAGCGTGTACTTCGCGGCTTCGCCGCGACAATTTGACAGGGCTTCGCCCTGATGCAAACGCTGGTTTGCACTCCTGCAAACGCTGGTTTGCACTCCTGAGCAGCAAAGAACTTCACAGCCCTGCCGCTTGCGGGGGGAATAAGGGGGGTACACAGATTCTCTCTGCGAGAACGCAACACCCCTGTCCTTTATCCCCCCGCAAGCAAGAGAAAGAGACGTGACGCTCTTCTGCGAGCTTCCCTCCGTTTAAGGGACTGAGGGGGGAACTGCGTAAGACCTGTTTGTAAATCTTAATCTCTTCAAGAAGATTTATGTCAACATTTTTCGGAAGGTTCTCCAAAAGAAAACAGAAAATTGACCTGATATTGATTGCAAGCTTACACATCCCCCTTGATCCTCCCGCGCAAGCGGAGGAGGTCGCTCCGCCTCCCTCCGCTTGCGGGCAAGGCTGTGAAGTGCGCCCAGCCATCAATCGCCAGAAGACAGGGCTGTCCAAAGTATTGATAGAAAACTATTGACGAAAAAGATTTTTTGATTGACAGCCTGTTATGCCATGAAATATTCTTATGTGATCAGTAACTTCAGGTGACGATCCATAGTCCTGAGCAGTGGAACGATGGTTGTCCGTTTTCTCTGGCATCCATGCCGGAGTGAGTCATGTGAAGTTACACAGCACGTATATTCTTAGCTTATTCACAATGCCCAGGACATGAGGTCTGATGGAGAGGAAAATTATGAGAAGAGAGTCTGAAAATCTTCCGGAAATTCCTAACACTGCGACTGAAGAATATCTTGAAAAATTAACTGAAAAAATTCTTATGCAGCTCGAAAAAGCAACCAATCGCAGTGTTCGCTTGCGCCTTACCTCGCTGTTACAGGAAGTACAGAGACGAAAAAAGAAATTACTTCAGGAGAAAACGTCGACAACTTCCCAGGGCGACATACGGGCAGAGAAAGAATCTGCTATGAAAATGTTTGATACGGCGAATCTCTCGACGAATGAGCAGCAGCAGGCCAAAGAGCGCTTGAGGCATGTTCTGGAAGACATTCAAAGGCAGCGTCCCGAATCCCAGCGCTCTTCCTTTCCGCTTTCAATCTCCTCAAGCGAACAAAGTGAAATTTCTCCGCAAGCGATCCTGGATAGGGTTGACCTGACAAAGCAAGAGTATCAAATTGTCAAAGACCGCATGAAAGATATGCTGACCGAGGTTCAGGAACAGCGACAACAGCTATTAAACGCTGAAACACAAGAAGAGGAAGAAGAAATTTTATTGGAAGAGGAAATTCTTCCTGAGACAGAATTGCCGCAAACAGATCTTTTATTGAAAGGAGAAGTAATTTCTGAGGATGATCTCAATTCGGACGATGTAATTCTTCTGGAAGATGAAGTGTTTCAGCATGAAGAAGAAAAAAGAGAACCGATTCAGGCCAAACAAGAAGGTGAGATTGAAGAAATATTTTCATTTGAAGCCATCTGTAAAAAAGTGAAAGCTGGTGAACCGCTGCTATTATTCAATCAAACAGAGCTGACAGAGCGGGAACAAGCGATGCTCGTCGCATTTGAAGGTTATATAAAACAAACAAAAGGATTAAAAAAACAACAGGTGTTTGATATCCAACATCTCACATCCCGCTCAATCCGTGAGTTAGATCAACTCTTCAAGACTTACCATCTTCAAGGGTATCTGAATGTCGAATTGCACAACATCTATAACCGTCTGTTAAATTTGCGCAGCCGGATCTCTATTCTCCTCTCCTGAGTTGACAGCAACGATCATCATTTCAGGACTTACGCAGCTCTCCCTGAAGCCGAAACTACAAACCAATCTCCTCATCTGTTAAATAACAGGCGGGGTCCCAGGCCCAGACGTTCCCGGTTACAGCCTCAGCCCGCACTCTGAAATTGCCGTTGCAGATGTTCAGCCAGCGGCATTGTGCACACCTGCCTTGCAGATAGGCTTTGCGATCCCTTAATTTTGACAACAGCGGATCTGAAAGGTCTGTCCAAATCTGGCTGAACGGACGCTGACGCACATTCCCCAGGGCATAATGCCGCCAGAATTGGTCCGGATGAACTGCGCCATCCCAACTGACGCAGCCGATGCCGATGCCGGAACTGTTGCCGCCGTTGTATTGCAGCAGTTGATACACATCCTCAGCACGCGGGTGTTGTTCGCGCAGCATTCTCAAATAAATATAGAGGCCGTCGCAGTGATTGTCAACGGTTAAAACCTCTTTCGGGTAACCGCGGCGATGCAAATCAAGCGTGCTATCGAGAATCTTGTCAACAACAGCGCGAGTAGTTTCCAGGGGCAGGGCTTCATCCATTAATTGGCTGCCCCGGCCGGCATACACCAGATGATAAAAACAGACGCGCGGAATCTGTTCTTGTTCCAGGAGTTCAAAAATCTTTTCAAGGTCAACGATGTTGCGTTTGTTGATCGTAAAACGCAGCCCGACCTTGATTCCTTGCGCGATGCAGGTGCGAATTCCGGTCAGCGCGCGTTGAAAAGCCCCGGGCGTGCCGCGAAACGCATCGTTAATGGTTTCCATGCCATCCAAACTGACGCCGACGTAGGAGACGTTCGCCGCTTTCAACTGCTGCGCTGTTTTTGCGGTAATCAAGGTCCCATTCGTGGAGAGCACAGCCCGCAATCCTTTGGAGACCGCATATTCGAGCAGTTCGAAAATATCGTGCCGCATTAAGGGTTCTCCGCCGGAAAACAGCACCACCGGACTGCCAAATACCGCGAGATCATCAAGCAGTTTCTTGGCCTCAATTGTCGTGAGTTCGTCACGCGGAACGGTTTTGCTGCTCGACTGCGAGTAGCAGTGGACGCAGTTTAAATTACACTGTTGGGTACAGTTATACACCACCACCGGTTTTTTATCCTGCGAATAGTGCAGCAGATGCGCTGGAAGGCTTCCCGCTTTTCTGCCGTAACGCAAAACATCGGAAGGCCGAATCGTATCGCAATACAGTCGTGAAACACTAATCATAATATCCTTTAAGCTCGTAGTTCTCGCTTTAGCGAGTTCTTCCGCCTGAAGGCGGAACTACGAACTTAGCGCTGCAAATATGCAATTATCGCATGACTTAGCCCCTGATATGTGTGCTCGCTGGCGGTGACGCGCGGATGAATGCCGTACTCTTCTAAGGTTGCGGTCGTGACCGGCCCGATCGAGGCGGCCGGAATTTTCTCGCGCTGTTCAGCCAGGAACTCTTGCCCCACAAGCTGCACAAAATTGTGCACCGTGCTGCTGCTGGTAAAAGTGATCCAGGAAATCTGCCCATGCTGAATCATGCGTTTCAGTTCGTCAAGCTTTTTTGCTTCCGGCGTGCTGAGCCGGGTTTCATACACCGGAATCACATCAATAATGGCCCCCGCCTGTCTGAACTGTTCGGCAATCTGTGGGTTTGAGAGATTTGAACAGGGAAATAAGATACGGGCGTGCGTTCCTATCCTCTGAGCCAGCATCCCTGCAACGAATTGTTCAGAGGTAAACTGGTCCGGGACAAAATCGGCGTGCAGGTGATAGGTCTGCAACTGTTCCGCCGTCGGCTTGCCGATTGTCGCAATTTTAAGCGTATGCAGCGCGCGAATATCACGATTGGCCGTCAAAAGCTGTTGAAAAAAGATTCTGACTCCATTGCCGCTGGTAAAAATCAGCCAATCGTAGTCTGCAAGCTGCTGCATGGCCTGTTCCAGATCGGGATTCGGCGTGCGTTCGACGATTTCAATGCTCGGGAAGTGAAAAACCTCTGCGCCTTGCTCTTCGAGCAAAGTCGTCAATCTGGCGTCCGCATCGGCATTGCGCGTGACAACCACGGTTTGCCCGAACAACGGACGCTGCTCAAACCAGGTAAGCGAAGCGCGCAGTTTCACGACCTGCCCCACCACAATCATGGCCGGCGGCTTGACATTCTGTTCCTGCGCTTGCGTAACGATGGTTTGCAGCGTACCGGTCAATGTGCGCTGCGCCGGATAGGTGCCGTCGCAAATCACGGCGGCCGGCGTATCGTCCGGCAGACCGGCAGTCCTTAGTTCTTGCACGATATACGGCAGATTTTTGACGCCCATGTAGATCACCAGCGTATCGCAACTGCGGGCGATGTGCTGCCAGTCCACCTGCGCGTCTTCCTCGGTTTTATCCGGCGATTCATGCCCCGTGACAAAGGCCACACTTGTTGCGGTATCGCGGTGCGTGACCGGAATGCCGCTATAAGCAGGTACGGCAATTCCGGCCGTCACCCCGGGCACAATTTCAAAGGGGATTTGATGTTCCGCCAACACCAGAGCTTCTTCGCCGCCGCGTCCGAACACAAAGGGATCCCCGCCTTTTAAGCGCACAACATGCGCATACTGTCGCGCCGACTCAACCAATAAGGCGTTGATGTCGTCCTGCTGCATGGTATGCTGTCCGGCTTTTTTGCCCACATATACCCGTTTTGCATGGGGTTGAAGATAATTGAGCAAACTTTCGTTCGCCAGCGCATCATAAATGACAATATCGGCCTTTTCTAAACAGGTTTTGCCTTTAAGCGTCAATAAGCCCGGATCACCGGGACCGGCCCCGACTAAATACACTGTGCCTGCCTGCATAAGCTTAAAAGCTCCTCTGCCAATCGTTTTCCTGCCAACACAGGTTGATCGGCATCGCCTTGAATGGAGTGTTTGACGCCGGAACATCGCCCTTCAAGCAAGAATTTGCCTGAAAGGTGGAGTACGCCGGTCTGAGCGCGCGAAACAACGCCTAAGGGAATTTGACATCCGCCGCCCATGCCTTCTAAAAAGGCTCGTTCGGCAAGCGCGCAGGTTTGCGTCATGCGATCATTGATGTTTGCGAAAAGCGATAGCAATTCAGTGTCTTCCCGGCATTCTATTGCGATAATTCCCTGACCGACCGCAGGATAGATCAGATCGGCCGGCAAAATCTCGCTGACCAGTTCAGATCTTCCAAGTCGCTGCAATCCGGCGTATGCTAAAATAAGCCCGTCCCAATGATTGTCTGCCAGTTTCTGCAAGCGCGTTTCGATGTTGCCGCGAAGATCTACAAAGTTTAAATCCGGGCGATATTCCAGCAGTTGCAGTTTGCGGCGTAAACTGCCGGTTGCCAGGGTTGCGCCGCAGGGAAGATCCTTCAATTTCCGATTGCCTTTGCTGATCAGCGCATCATTCGGCAATTCCCGCGACAGATACGCCCCTATCGTCAAGCCCGCCGGCAGTTCAATCGGCAGATCTTTCAGGCTGTGCACCGCAAAATCAATCTCGCCGCGCAATAAGCTCTGTTCCAATTCTTTGGTAAACACGCCCTTTCCGCCGATTTTTGCTAAAGGCACATCCAGCAGGTGATCGCCCTGAGTTTTGATAACCTTGATTTTACAAGATACGGAAGACATATATTGGGCCAGCGCATCAATCGCGGCCTGCGTTTGTTTCAGGGCCAGGGTGCTTCCGCGGCTTCCGGCAATTAATCGTGTTCTCATAAATCAATCAAAATGTTCATACGTAAGTTTGTAATTCCTTTGTAGTTGTAGTACAGGATTTCGGAAATAAGTACACATTCAGGAGTGCAAACGAGCGTTTGCTTCGCAGGAGTGCAAACGAGCGTTTGCTTCGCAGGAGTGCAAACGAGCGTTTGCTTCGCGGCTTTGCCGCGACAATCTTGCCAGGGCTTCGCTCTGGTGCAAACGCTCGTTTGCACTCCTGTCTCTCTTGTATCAATATTTCTGAAACTCTGTAGTAGTGTGCCTTTGAGACAGAGGTTTTCGGGAGTATCGCCTGAAGGCGGAACTACAAACATTAAGACTTCTCCCTTGCTAACCACAATTCCATTCCCTGGCGTAATCGAGCGCATCAACAGCGTCTTGAAATTCCGGGCGTTGAGCTTGTGCGAAAAATTCAGCATCCTGCACGATAGTCTCCAAAATCTGCTGGCGCTGCGCGGTTGACGCGATTTTTCCTTTGCGATTTCGCGCATCTTTTGTAAGTAACGCAGATAAGGACGCAGAGTTTCAGGATAGCGTTCTGCCAGCTCGGCTTTAATCTTTTTGCCGAAGGCCGGCGCAGCGCCGTTCGTGGAAATCGCAATTTTGAGATCGCCGCAGGTATAGACTGACCCATAATAAAAATCACACAGATCAGGGTATCCACAACATTGCACAGAATCCGTTGCTGCGCGCATTCCTGGGCAATCTGATTGTTGAGTCTGTCGTTGTTTCAGGCCGCCACGACCAGCACTGAGCCGTGAATATCGCCCGGTTGATACGGCCGTTCGTACAATTCGATTTTCTGCTCCTGGTGCAGTTGATGGAGAACAGGCAGCGCCGCTGAGGCAATGACCCTGACCGTCGCCTGGCACTCAAGCAGCCCGGCGATTTTCCGTGCGGCAATCTGTCCGCCCCCGATAACCGTGCAGCGTTGATTCTTGAGTTTTAAAAAATCGGAAATAAGATATTCATGACTTTATTAACTCATGTTACGCAGCCCCCCCTTGTTCCCCCCGTAAGCGGCAGGGCTGTGAAGTTCTTTGCTGCTCAGGAGTGCAAACCAGCGTTTGCATCAGGGCGAAGCCCTGTCAAATTGTCGCGGCGAAGCCGCGAAGCACACGCTCGTTTGCGCTCCTGAATATTCGTAGAAGTTCTGGCGATCAATCGCCAGGAGGAGGCTGTCAGCCCTCCGCAATGGCAATTTCCGCCTCCGGGGCGCGGGTGTCGGCCGGCGGGGGCTGCTGTTTGGCGGCTATGCCGCGCGTATATGAAGGACTTCAAGGACTTCCGGGACAATCACGCGCCGGGCCTGTCCCCGACGTCCTGGACGTCCTGCAAGTCCTTGTGCCTGCCGGTCTGGTTACGTCTGCCGTTCTACCAGCGCAATCTCCTCCGACGTCAGGCCGTAGAGCGCGTACACCAGCCGGTCAATTTCCGCTTCCAGGGCGCGCGGGTGTCGGCCGGCGGGGTGCTGCTGTTTGGCGGCGCGGAAAGGGCTTATAGCATCAGAGCGTATCATAGGCGTCAGGTTCGACATCCGGGACTTTCTCCAACACGCGCTGAAATTTTTCCCAACTGCCTCGCTCGGCGCGTTCCCTGAGATAATCTTTCGTCATCCAGGCGGAAACCTGGGCAGAGAGCGCAATCATCACGAATTGATCAAGGGACACATGCTCTTTTGAGGCGGCTTGTTCAACCTGATAATACAACTGTTCCGGTAATCTCGCTGTTAACGTTTTCATTTACAATACCTCCATATCGTGCAAAAATTCGCTGGCGTGACCACCTTGACGCCAAATTCTTTGACCCGCTGAACATCCCTGGGATTATTTCTACTTTGTTAGATTCTGAAAATATGGCTCTTTGCCCTGAAAGGGCTGAGGGATACAGCCAGAGGATTCATCCTCTGGACAGGAAATTCTTGATCACCGCCCTGAAAGGGCGGCGGGAAATCATCCTGCGCCCTTTCAGGGCGCGGGACGCGCTGAACCGTCTTCCAGAGGATGAATCCTCTGGCTCTATCCTCCTGCCCTTTCAGGGCAAAATCCAGGACCGTTGAAATTTAACAAAGTAGTATTATACGTGATCAGGACATCAGCCTGCGCTGAGATTGCGTGATCAATCAAAAATTCATCATCCGCAGCCCGGATGCGAGCACATTGGTATCAATGACAATTTGCACCGGGCGGTTTCGCATCCTCTCTGACATCATACTTTCCCGTCCACAATGGCGATTTCCTTTTCTGTCAGGCCATAGAGCGCGTACACCCGCCGGTCAATTTCCGCTTCCGGGGCGAGGGCGGCCGGCGGGGTGCTGCTGTTTGGCGGCCATGCCGCGCGTATATGAAGGACTTCAAGGACTTCCGGGACAATCACGCGCCGGGCCTGTCCCCGACGTCCTGGACGTCCTGCAAGTCCTTGTGCCTGCCGGTCTGGTTACGTCTGCCGTTCTACCAGCGCAATCTCCTCCGACGTCAGGCCGTAGAGCGCGTACACCTGCCGGTCAATTTCCGCTTCCAGGGCGCGGGTGTCGGCCGCCGGGTTCTGCTGTTTGGCGGCGAGGATACGGTCAACTAATTCGACAAAAGGCTGTTGTTTCTCTTTAGAAATTTGTGGAATTGGGATATTGTCGAAATATTTTCCGAACCATTTTATTCCATCTTTACCCCAAATAACTGAACCTAATTTAAAATAGAAAAGAACAATTTTTGAATTTAAGATCGCGGCTAAATATTCTACATGTATATCATCGGAAACAGCAAATGACGAACTATCAACTGTAAATTCTCCATTCTTACTAATTGCAAAAGCGTTTATCTTCGAGAGGCGAGTCCAAACTAGCTTGTTAACAGAGAATTTATCATAATAGCTGCATTTTCGAAGTTCAAACCATTTTTTTTGACCATGTTTAGCTTCATAGACTTCTTTTAGCTTATCTCTATGTTTTTTTAGATAGTTATACACTGCTGGATATTTTCCAATTTCAATCCCAGTATATGTATGAATCAAAAATTGTTTTGGTTCAATGATATTATACCGTTTGATATTGGCACCTTTTAAGACGGGGCGAATAATTTCCTGGCTACTAATATGCTCATTTATCAGTTCAGTTTTCTTTTGTTCTGAAATTATGAATACATTATTTAACCCTGTTGTAATTCCACGATTAATTGAAACTCCTTTAAGCCTGATAAATGGAATTCCCTTTGATTCAATTTTTTGTTTCAACCGTTGTGATGTATTTTCATCAAAACTCCATTGATTTTCCTGATAATAACCCTGTTCAATTTTTCTCCCCGCTGATGAAATTGCTTCAAGGTTCAATTTTCCTTTTACTTCATTCACCAAAATAGTTTGATCGCCAGGTTTATCATTTTGAATAAGTGAAACAATGCTTCCTACATTGGCACTTTCAAAAACATTGATCTCATTAAAGTTTATGAGTTGTAAAATATTCTTTTGAGAAAGATATTTTCTCAATCCAATACCGTAGTTTGTAAAACAAAACCTGTTGGATGAAATGTAAGATAAAATTCCTTTGTTCCTTGTAAGATTAATTCCTTTTTCAAAGAATAAGCAATAGATATCCGCACTCCTCGAATACGTTTGATAATTTTGTTTGCTCAATAGCGTATTCATTTCTTTAGGAAGACTGGCAATAGAGATATACGGCGGATTGCCGAGCACAACATCAAAACCGTCGGTCATGCCAAACATCCACTCCGGTTCGAAGAACGGCGCGGAAGCGTTTTGATCGTAGGGATCAAAGGTCACTACCTGTTGGGCGGTGCTGGTATCCCAGCCGTCATTGACTAATAATGCGGCGATCTGCCGCCGCAGGGTGTTATCCTGCTGCTGGGCGGCCAATTTCTCGCGCCGGGTTTTGGCGGTAAAGTACTGGTGGCGCAGGGCTTTCAGCTCGTGTTCCAACTGCTCGATTTTGAGATTCTTCAACGCCATCTGCTCGCCTGTGGGCTTGTCTAAGCCGATCAGCGTATTGGCGGCCACGAATTTGGTTTCCAGGTTGGGCAGGGCGCGCAGCCCCAGATTCTCGGCCTCGGGCCGGGGCTTCTGGTCAATAATCAGGGAGATAAAACAGCGCAGTTTGGCGATCTGCACCGCAATGGGCTGGATGTCCACGCCGTAGATGCAGTTTTCAATCAAATAGAGCTTGCGGGCGTAATCGTCGAACTGGTGCTCCCGGTCAAACACCGCTTCGATCTCCTGCAAACGATCCTGAATGGCCTGAATCGCCTGTTCGCGCACTTTGTCATCGCTGAGCCGTTCGGCCAGGGCCTGATCTTGTTTGAGTTCAGTGATTTTTTCACCGATGACGCGCTCTTTTTGCTCCTGTTTCCAGAGCCGGTTGTCAGGGTCGAGCTTGTGCAAAAGGTGGACAAGCTTGTGCAGCGCGCCCAGCGGAAACGCGCCGGACCCGCAGGCCGGATCGAGAATTTTACAGCGGTTGACGGCCTGGATAAGCTGTCGGACTTCCTCCTCAGAAAAGCCATGCGGTTCTTCAGAATATGAAAGCAGGCGGCGCAGTTTCTCTTCCCATCCACTGCGTCCACAGTGTCCATCGTGTCCACCGCGTCCATCTGATTGACTGGCTGGACACTGTGGACGGTCAAACGCCCCAATGTTCAGCAGGTACGCAATCAAACTTTCATCCACCATGTAATTCACAATCTCGCGCGGCGTGTAAAAGGAGCCGGTTTGTTTGCGGGCGGTGGTCCGGGTTTCAGGATTATAACTGGCCAGCAGGTTTTCAAACACTTTGCCCAATAATTCGGGGTCAAGCGCGATTTCCTCTTCTACCGGCGTGTTTTCCGCGACCGTGAACTTGTAGCTGTTCAGGATGTCGAACAAGCCTTTGACCTTGCGCAGCAGCGGCTTTTTGGAACTCGGATCGTAGGCCGCGCTCAAATCCACTTCGCGCTCCTGCGGCATGAAAAACAGGAAGTCCGGTACCTGGGCCCGCTTGCGCGGATTGCGCGAAAAGCCGTCCACATACACAACGCGGCCGCGCTCATCTTCTTTGTCCAGACAATCGAACAAACCGCCGTTCAAAAAGGGAATATCCGCAAACAAGGCCAGGGCCTCCTCTTTGGGGATGGCAAACTGGTCCGCGTAGCGCAAGAGGGTTTTGACGCCGTACTCTTGTTTGTGCGCCTCAAAGCCCCCTTCTCTGGCAAAGGCGCGTTTATCCATCTGCTGGTTCAGGGTGGCGAAAAAGAGATTTTGCAGAATGGCCTGATAATACGTTGAACTCTGCTCGTCGCGCAAAAAATTTTTCAAAATCTGCGGCAGCGCGCGCCGGTCGAACAGGGTCTCGGGCACAAGCGACTTTTCTTTGATGAACCAGATGAACATGATGCGCGTCAGCAGGCGGATCAGATTTTTGGCGTTGCGGATTTCCTGATCCGGTTCCACATCTTCGGGAAAGTGCACGTAGTCCTTCGCCCAGAAATACCAGTCCGCCAGTTCGCGGAAAAAGCGTTTGTTCAGTTCCGCGATGTCGAGGGTGGCCTGCCAGGCGCGGTGCAGGTCCGAAAAATTCGTGAGCTTGTGTTTGCGCAGCAATTCGGCACAGGACAGGTCGTGCAGAATCTCGATATGCGCCCGGTGCGGCGCTGCGCTGCGAATGTCCTTGATCAGCGTGACTTTTTCCAGCACGTCTTTGGAGCTATCCAGTTTGTGCAGACGGCGGTTGATAATCGCAAAAGTCAGGGTCGCGCCATGCTTGAACAGAATCAGGGCCGGCATCAGGAACAGGCGGTTGATTTCGCGCGTGATCGCCGCCAGCGCGCCGCGCGGGTACACATCGCCCTGCAATTCAATGGCGAAAAAGAGATAGGATTGATACTCATTCGGATCGAACGCATTGACCTGAAACAAGGCGTGCTGTTCCGTAATTTCGGCTTCGGTGAGTTGAAACAGCAAGTCCACGGACTTCCATTCAGCGCACAAGGCCCGCGCCCGGCGTTTCTGATCGAAGATGTTGTACGCGTCGTACACTTCCAGAAAGTGCTCGACCGTATTCGGCTCCAGCCGCATCTGAATCTCACTGCGATAGCCCAGGGCGTCAAACAACGCCAGCGCGTTCTCCCGCAGCGTGCCGCCTGTAAATTGCTGTAAATGTTGTAAAATTCTGCTTTTCAAATCTCCCATAAATACTTCCGTTTCCCGTTCGTAGTTCGCCCTTATGAACATGAAAACTTTCATCCGGTCACGTTCTTTGCCCTGGAAGGGCAGGGGAATAGAGCCAGAGGTTTCAACCTCTGGAGCGTGGGGACCTGTCCCTCTCATCGCCCTGAAGGGGCGCCGGGACGCGTGGAACGCCCGGCGTGCGGCATTCCGCCGCCCTTTCAGGGCGGAAATCGGGAACGACAGCGTCCAGAGGTTGAAACCTCTGGCTGTATCCCCCTGCCCTTTCAGGGCAAAGAGCGTGACCGAATTATTTTCTTCATCTTCATCAGGCGGAAGGTTCGTAGTGCGCCCTTCAACGTATCAATATACACTAACCGACCCACGCCCGAATGTCAGCCCCATGGGTGATAAAAACTTTGAAAATAAGATCAAGCACTTGCTGGCGCCGCGCTTCCGGTTCGATATAACAGCTATGCTCATAACATGCAGCAGAAAGCAAGTAAAATTTTTGATTTTTAAAGGGATGCGGCGGCGAATATGGCGGAAATTCCCGCTGCAGCCGTTTTTCAACCAATTGCTGGCGCTCTTCAGGCGTTAATTTACGATATTCGTACATAATACATCTCCCGTTCGTAGTTCGCCCTTCAGGGCGGATTCCTCGCTAAAGCGAGAACTACGAGCGATCCGCCTGAAGGCGGAACTACGAACGGGTTCACACAATCACTAACCACGTGACCAGATCGAAATCCTGATGGCTGTTGACCTGGGTTTGGGCGGCGGGGAGGACGGCGCGGCGGCTGGCTGCGAGGCTGCGAGCGGCGCGTTTGCGGAAGGCGGCGACAATCGAATGCACGGCGTGGTCGAGCAGGTTATTATAAAAGCTCATCTCTTCCCCCTGCTGCGTGTTCTGATCGAAAAGCTGGCACAGTTCTTTGTATGGCGCGCGGCGTTCGGCGCACAGGATGCGGTAGATGTCGAGAATCTGTTTGGCGTGGGTAAAGGTAAAGCGCACCGTGCCGTCGTTGCGCACATAGACCAGGAAATAGGGGGCTAAGGGATTGACTTGTTCACTGCCGGCCGCGCGGCTTCTCTGCGCCAGGCAAAAAATAACCCCTTTGCGGATGATGTCATGGCCGGCGTGTTCCGGCACAACCGCGTACAGGCCGAAGGGGGCTTCTTCCAGTTTGCGGCGATTGGCGTCTAAATATTTGAGGAGTTCGATCCTGAAATCATCTAAGGTAAATTCGCTGAGCGACACGTTTTCATCCAGGTCTTCAAAATCGAGGATTTCATCTTTCAGGCGCAGCAACTGCCGATCGCGATAACTGAGTTCATCTTTGATCAGTTCTTTGATCTCCTCGGTATTCAGAATATTTTCTTCGCTGGTGGCGGCGATATCCACCAGGGCCATTCGGGCTTCAACTCGATTTTTAAGATTGATGTATTTGTTCAAATCCGGGGTCGGCCAGAAATTCACCAGTTGAATCTGGGGATTCAGGCTGCCAATCCGGTCGATCCGTCCGAAACGCTGGATGATACGCACCGGATTCCAATGGATGTCGTAATTCACCAGATAATCGCAATCCTGCAAATTCTGGCCTTCGGAAATACAGTCGGTTGCGATCAGGAGGTCAATTTCAGCATCCTGCGGCATGTCAGCGATCTGGCTGCGTTTTTTGGCAAGCGGGGCAAAGTTGGTCAGAATTTCTTCAAAGCGGGTCTTGCCGTAGGTCGTGCGGTTGTTTCCGCCGCCGGTGACGACCGCAATATGGACCTGCAGCTCCTGCACAGCCCAGTCGTGCAGCGCATCGTACAGATAATTGGCGGTGTCGGCAAAGGCGGTGAACACCAGCACTTTTCGGTTGGGCGTCCCCTGTTTGTTTGTGGTCGGATGCGCGGCTTTGCCGGCAATCAAGCGTTTGAGTTCGGCCAGTTTGGCGTCGCGCTCCGGGGTAACCTCTCTGGCTGAGGCATAGAGAATATGCAACTGCTGTTTATCCCGCGCCAGGTCTTGCAGCCAGCGTTCCACATCCAGGTGGCGGAGGTCAAAGGTCAGCTTTTTGCCGACCTGAAAGGCTTCTTGCAGTTCCTCATCATCGGGGTCGTAAATCGTCATCTGATCCGTATCAACCGCCGCTCGCTGCTGGTGCGCTTGAAATTGACGGATGCGCTGTTCTAAATCCGTAATTTTCTCAATCGTGCGTTTCATCGAAATCTGAAACGAACGGATCGAACTTTCCAGTCGTTTCAGAAAATTGACTTTCATCATGCCGATCAGGAAATATTCCCGGTCTTCCTGGGTAAAATTACGGACGCTGCGCCAGGCGGATTTGGCCTCGTATTCGGGTCTGAATTCAGGCTGAAGATACTGGGAAGGATTGAACAAGGACAGCTTGTAATTGGAAATCTGGTCGTTCAGCATGTCGTAGGACATGAACAGATCCGCGCTGTCTATATTGGGAAAAATCGAAATCGGTTTTTGACGCTGCGGAAACCCGCCGAATTGTTCTAAGACGTGTTCGTAATACAGATAAATATGCTTGCGCGAGCGGGCAATCGTCAATTCATCCAGCAGCTTGAAAAAGGCCGAATCGAGCCGTTCTAACAGGTCTTTACTTCCCAGAAGTTTCTCTTTTTTCTTGGCCCATTCCGTGAAATTGCGCTGGGCCAGGGCCAGGGTGTCTTTGACGCTGGCGATGCCGATGCTGTCCTGAAAAGCGTCATCCCGGCCGGCGGTCAGAAAATAGATCTGATTTCTGAGGTCGCGCAAATCGGTATTGACCGGGGTCGCGGAGAGCAGCAGGACTTTGGTCTTTTGACCGGATTGGAGAATATCTTCCAGCAGGCGTTCATAGCGGCTCTTGCGGATGACATTGCCTTCGTCGTCCCGTTTGCCTCTGGTATTGTTGCGAAAATTATGGGATTCATCAATCACGACCAGGTCGTAATTGTTCCAGTGCAGCGCTGCTAAATCAATATCCCCGGATTTGCCGCCGTCGCGGCTCAAATCGGTGTGCGACAAGACCGTATAGGCGAATTTATCGTTGGGAAAGGGATTGAGCCGGCTGTTATTCTGCGCCTGATAGACCGTCCAATTCTCGCGCAGTTTTTTCGGACACAGCACAAGCACCCGGTGATTGCGCAGTTCAAAGTATTTGATAATCGCCAGGGCCTCATACGTTTTGCCCAGGCCGACGCTGTCCGCGATAATGCAGCCGTTATGAGTCAAAATTTTATTGATCGCCCCTTTGACCGCGTCGCGCTGGAATTCAAACAAGGTCTGCCAGATTTCGGCGTCGAACAGGTCGGTTTGCTCGATCAGCAAGCCGCTTTGCTCCTGTTCCAGCAGAAAGCGTTCAAAAATATGATACAGGGTTTTATAATAGATGAATTCCGGGGCGTTATTTTCATGTAAGCGCCTGATTTCCCGGATAACCTCATCTTTGACATCTTCGACCAGTTCCTCGTTGTTCCAGAGTTCATAAAACCAGTTTTTCAAGTCTTTTTTATCGCGGTCGCTGTCAACGACCAGATTCAATTCGATATTGGCGTTGGCGTTCAAGCCCAGGCCGCTGAGGGTAAAATTGGAGCTGCCTGACAATGCATGTTCGATGCCGTGATGATCAATATGATACAATTTGCCGTGAATCAGCCGCCCTTTTTTGATGGACTTGATACTGACTTTGCTCTGAATCCAGCGTTCCGCCTCAAGCGCGACGCGTCGTTGAGCGATGCGTTCGCGCAGGCTGAGTCCCTCTTCCTCAATCGTAAAGGTTTTCTTGTTGGTTTTGGGATCGATCGATCTGACCGAACTGATATCGCCGAATAAGAAGTCAGCATGGTCAATCCGGTCAAATTTCGCTTTCAGGGCATGGTAGGCTTGAATGGTAAAATAGGCCGAGACGATGGCGACGTTCGAGCCGTCTTTGAGGTGTTCTTCCAGAAAATCTGCGGCTTTGCCGCGCAGATAATTATCTTTAATGCCTGACAGCATTGGGTGCATGATGTTTTTTCCTTTTTTAAGCGCTCTTTAATCGCTCGTAGTTCTCGCTTTAGCGAGAAATCCGCCCTGAAGGGCGAACTGCGAACCTTCCGCCTGAAGGCGGAACGACGAACATTCCTACGAGTATAGGATTTTCTCTCGTTCCTTGACTCCCTGGCATGTGAATATACTTGACATCTTCATGAAGTAACTACAAGAATGAAGCATACGCAAGAATTCTCGAAATTTTGTTGAATAATGGCGTTTTTACTCAACAAAAGTCAACAAAAATTGTAACTATTTAGCACGTAGTGCTTCATGATCTTTTGCTACAATACTCTATCGCCTACGGCGAAAAGAAGAGCTAAAGAGTAACCAAAAATTATTGGTACTCAATGTTCAAAGTTTTGTAGATGATCAGGCTGACTTGCCACGTGCTTATGAAGATGAAGAAAATAATTCGGTCACGTTCTTTGCCCTGAAGGGGCGGCGGATTGCCTGCGCCGGGCGCCCTGCGCACCCATCGCCCCTTCAGGGCGAGAAGAGGGAGATGTCTCCCGTTCCAGAGGTTGAAACCTCTGGCTGTATTCCGCTGCCCTTTCAGGGCAAAGAACGTGACCGAATTAATTATTTAATGTCTTTCACCACGAGCTAAAGCACGTGGCAAGTCAGCCTGAGTATTCACAAAACTTTGAACATCGAGTGATAAATATCTCGATCATGTTCAAGACTCACGTATCAGGATGCCGATCATGATGAACACGCTGAGCGCGCAAGAACAACAGCTTTTAGAGCTGATCCAGACACATTTTCCGTGCGTCTCAAGGCCATATCAGAGGCTTGCTGACATGCTTGAGACCTCCGAGCAAGAGGTGCTTGCGCTTTTGCGTTCTCTCAAGGCGCGCGGCATACTACGCCAGATCAGCGCGATTTTCGACGCACAGGCCCTGGGGTTTCGCAGTACTTTAACGGCGTTTCAGATTGAAGCGGAGCAGCTTGAGGCCGCCGCCGCGATCATCAATGCCCATCCGGGCGTCAGCCACAATTATCAGCGCGATCATCGCTTCAATCTCTGGTTTACGCTCTCACTTCCGCGCGATCTTGATCTGACAGAACATATATCGCTCTTAGCGCGGAAAACGTCCTGTCCCCATTTTCTGAATCTGCCTGCGTTACGCATGTTTAAACGCCAGGTATATCTCAACTTCGGTCAGCAGCAAAGTTCCCCAATCATATTTTACGAACACAGCCTGAATGATTCTCTGCCGCTGACAGAGGTTCTGCCTGCCGATATTCAGCATTGTCTGATGCAAGAATTGCAAAAGGATTTAGCGCTGACGCCAAGACCTTTCCATGCTATAGCATTGCGCTGTGATGTCAAGGAAGAAACGGTCTTGAAATTCTTAGAAACCTTAACAGCCGTTCAAAAAATACGCCGCTTTGCCGCCATTCTCAGACATACACACGCAGGATTCACGGCCAATGCCATGGTTGTCTGGGACATCTCGCAACAGACAATTCCTTGTTTTACAGACCGCGCCGTGACGCATGACGCTATCAGTCATTGTTATGAACGGCTTACGACCTCAGACTGGCCGTATAATATTTACACCATGATGCATGGCAGGACTCAGGCTGACATTGAAAACGTCATGGCGGACTTAGCGGCCCACTGCGGCGACACGCCGCACTATGAAGCGTTATACACGCTCAAAGAATACAAGAAACAGCGAGTTGATTATCTCAGCGCGGCGTTTTATGAGTGGGATAGACAGCAGAAGGAGAGTGTTTAACAGGGGCCGTCCTGCCATCAAAGGAGAAAGAAACTTTATGACAAGCAGAGAAGAATACTCAATCTGGATCCTCCCGCCAGAACCTGTTTTTGATAGATTGGCTCAGCTCATCACTCAGATAAGTCAACGATACTCCACGCCATCTTTCGAGCCGCATGTGACTTTGATAGGCAATCTTTCCCTGCCTGAAGAAGAGATGTTAGCTGCAACTCAGCGGTTAGCCAATTTCCTCAATCCGTTCACGCTTCAGCTGACGACGGCAGGTTTTCTGAATGAGTATTTTCGATCGCTTTTTATTACAGTGGAAAAAACCGAAGAACTTCTGGGAGCCCATCAAAAGGCCAGGACACTTTTTCGCAGCCCCCAGGAGTCAAAATTCTTTCCTCACTTGAGTCTCATGTATGGAGATTTCTCGCATGAGATCAAGGAAAAAATTATTTCAGACATTGGGGGAAATTTTTATATAAGCTTTGAGGTCAAAGATATATATGCAACCTTATGTTCATCCAATATCGCCCTCAGAGATTGGCGCAAATTAGCGCAATTTACGTTTCAATACGACACTAAAAATGAGGAACGCTTATGAATACTCCATACGATATCGCATTTGTAGGACATTACACCAAAGACACCATCGTCTCAAAAAGAGGCACGCGACTTGTTCATGGAGGAGCTTTTAATTACGGTTCCAACGTCGCTGTCAGGGCCGGACTGAGGGTTGCTGCAATCTCAAGGCTCGCGAAAGAGGATCAGGAGGTGGTTGAATCGCTGAAAAGTTCAGGGATTGAGGTATGGGTTACCTATACCGAACATTCTACCTGCCTCAGACTCGAATATCCGACTGAAAATCCGGATATACGCATGATGTTTGTCACCAGTTCGGCAGGAGCATTTACACCTGATGACGTAAAAGATATTACAGCACAAGCCTTTGTGCTGGGTCCTTCACTGCATGGCGAGATCAATCTCGAAGTCTTAGAGGAACTCAGAAAAAAGGATACGACCATTGCCTGTGATGTTCAGGGATATGTGAGAGCCGATGTTGACGGAAAGGTTGAATATGTCGCCTGGGATACGGAAGAGATGAAAGCGGTGCTTTCCAGAATAGATGTGTTAAAGACAGATGCTGTTGAAGCTGAAATGATCACTGCTGAAGTTGATAAAAAGAGAGCGGCCCAAACCCTGGCATCCTATGGCCCCAAAGAGATTGTGCTTACTCATAAAGACGGAGTTCTCGTGTATGCGAACACGCTCTGTTATGACGCAAAATTTACTCCGAAAGAGATGATTGGAAGAAGTGGCAGAGGCGATACGTGTATAGGCGCGTACATGACAAAACGGCTTTCGGCTTCTGCTGAAGAAGCCTGTATATGGGCGGCGGCCGTGACAAGTTTGAAAATGGAGGCAGAAGGACCTTTTACAAGGAGTATGCGTGAGGTTGATGAAAAAATCAGGAAAGATTATTCAGAATTGTCGTCATACGTGATTATGAATACATGTTGTCAATTTTGACAGACTGAGAAACCGGGTTTTTTCAAAGCTCTTCCCCTCGCAAGCGGCAGGGGTGTGACGTTCTAAACTTGGGTTCCTGTATGGAGATCTGAGACAGCGTGTTCAGGAGTGCAAACGAGCGTTTGCGCTCCTGAATATTCGTAAAAACTTCTGCTTCAAAACACGATCCGTTCCCAGGCAGAAGCACAGGAACGAGAACTTAACAGCCCTGCCGCTTGGGGGGATTGAGAGGAGTAGTGCGTACACCATGGCGTAAAAATAATAAAATGCTGATAATAAAAATTTAATTGGAATTTGCTTGACAATAGAAAATTTGTGAGATGTGAAACTATTAGGGAATCAGATTAGAGAAAAGGAGGCGGTGGGCGTTTAGAAGAGAAAACACTTTCGTCAGGAATGTTTATGCTGTAATGACCCAAAAACAAGCAATAGATATTACCGGAGGAAGGGAATAGGCTGAATAATTTCTTATTTCCGATAATACCTGTTAAACCATGAGAGGCTTATCATGAAAACGTGTATGCTCCGTTTACTGCTTGTATTCTTGATGACAGGTGTGTTAGCCTACAGCGCAGCGGCGGAAAAGGTGATCATTTATGCTGCGCTGGATGAAAAAACCGTGAATGAACTCGCCGCAGCGTTTACAGAAGAAACCGGGATCGAAGTCGAAGTGGGTGTGCAGCTTGAACAAGCGGGCACAGTTTCAGGCAGGATTAAAACTGAAGCCGCCAATCCCCGGGCAGATGTGTTTATCGGCGGGAACTCCAATTACCATGCTGAGCTTACGGCCGGAGATTTTCTTGAGAAATACACGTCCCCTGTAATCAAAGAAGCCGGGATATCAGAACAGTTCGTTGATCCGGATGGCTATTGGACCGGCTGGTATTTTGGGGCATTATGTCTGCTGTACAATGAGAAACGTTACCAGGAAGAAATCGCTCCCCAGGGCATCGAACCTCCTGCAACCTGGGACGATCTGTTACATCCTGCCTACAAAGGCGAAGTTATTGCTTCCAATCCTGCGACTACCGGCGGCGCGTATTTGATGATGGCTGCTCAAATTTTCCGTTTGGGAAGTGAAGAAGCGGGTTTTGAGTACATCAGCAAATTACATCCGAATGTCGCCCAATATACAAAAGGCGCCAATGGCTCTATTCCTCTTGTCAGTCAGGGAGAAGCCATCGTAGGGTTTGCCTGGGGGCATGATACGCTGAAACAACAAATCCAGGGAAATCTTCCGATTGTCGTCGTGTTCCCGCAGGATACCGGCTTTGAAATCGGAGCGGCTTCCATCCTGAAAGGCGCGCCGAATTTGGAAAACGCCCGGAAGTTTATTGATTTTCTGCTCTCCCCTACTGCCGGAAAAATTAACGCCCAAAACGGGTATCGCTATCCGGTGCGTACAGGAGTCGAACTCCCGGAAGGCGTGCCGCCGTTTGAATCTCTCGATCTGGCTTCCTGGGATCTGAAAAAAGCGGCCGAGAATGTTGATATCTGGAAGAAAAAATGGGCTGACATAACCGGAAAGTAGGCTTTCAAGATAATTAGTTCCTTATGTTATGCACTCTTCCCCTCAATCCCTCCGCAAGCGGGCAGGACTGTGAAGTTCTTTGCTGTTCAGGAGTGCAAACGAGCGTTTGCTTCGCGGCTTCGCCGCGACCGTCTTGCCAGGGCTTCGCCCTGGTGCAAACGCTCGTTTGCACTCCTGAACACACTGTCCCAGATCCCCATACAGGAACGTCAGTTCAGAACTTCACAGCCCTGCTGCTTGCGGGGGAAAACACGGAGGCTGCGTAATTTGTAGAGTACTTGACCATGAAAAAGCTTCTCAGAGAACCTGTACTTTTTCTGACAATCCTGGTGGTTGTCATCTGTTTGGCAGTGTTTGTGCTGTATCCGATTGTCAGGGTGTTTAGTTTCCCAACCCTGAAAGACTTTATCGAAGTGCCTCAAAATTTACGCTACCTGCGGGCGATCAAGAACAGCCTGCTGATGGTCGTTCTTTCAACTTCAACCGCGACGCTGCTGGGTTTTCTGTTTGCCTTTACCATCACCAGAACCAATGTGCCGCTGAAACGATTTTTTAAAACGGTCTCCATTTTGCCGTTATTCTCTCCTCCCTTTATGGTGGCATTCAGTTATCTGATGATGTTTGGCAAAAATGGTCTGATTACCGCTCATCTGTTAGGGCTGCGGGTGAGTATTTTCGGCTGGCACGGGTTGTGGCTTTCAGAAACCATCGCATTTTTTCCGGTCGCAGCCTTAATCATGGAAGGGGTGTTGCAATCAATCTCCCCCAGTCTGGAATATGCCGGCCGAAATCTTGGCGCAACCGGCTTCACATTATTCCGGACGATCACCTTCCCTCTTGCCAGACCAGGTGTGGCAGGCGCCGCGCTGTTAGTCTCTATTCTTGTCCTGGCGGATTTCGGGAATCCGATTATGATTGCCGGAGATTTTTCCGTCCTGGCGACCGAAGCCTGGATGAGAGTGGAAGGGTGGGGAGATGTCAGTGGGGCGGCAGTGTTATCCTCGCTCTTGCTCATTCCGTCCTTTCTGATCTTTCTCGTCCAGCGCTATTGGGTAGGTCAGGCATCGTATATTACCATCACCGGAAAAATGACCCAAATTCAGCGACAACCGGTTGCCTGGTATGTCCGCGGGCTGCTCTTCCTGTTGTGTTTCTGCGTGTCAATTATGATTTTGCTGGTGTATGTGGCTCTGGTGATGGGAGCGTTCGTCAAAGGCTGGGGCTTTGACTGGACGCCGACGCTGAAGCATGTGCAAAGCATTTTTTCCCGGTCCCCGGAATTGGTGCATAGTTTTGTTTTTGCGCTCATCGCTGGTTTGATCAGTTCGTTATTCGCACTGATCGCTGCCTATCTGGTTTCCCGTAAACGTTTTCTGCTGCGAAAATTTGTTGATTTCACCTGTATTCTTCCGGCTGCGCTGCCCGGCATTTTTTTCGGGATCGGGTATTCGATTGCATTTACCCGTCCTCCGCTTGATCTGTACGGCACAGCAACCATCATTATTCTCAGCATGATCTTCTGGAATATTTCAATGGGCTATCAAACCGGAATAGGCGCATTTCAGCAAATTTCGCCATCTCTGGGGGAAGCCGCCTCGAATTTAGGAGCCGGAAGCATGAAGATCTTCTGGCAGATTGAAGCTCCATTGCTCAAAAGCTCCTTTTTTGCCGCCTTTGTGGTTTCGTTTGTCCGCGCGCTGACCACCTTGAGCGTGATCGTCTTTCTCTCCACCTCCAAAAATGTGGTGGCAACCTTTACCATTATGAATTTTGTGAGTGACGGATTTTACGGAAATGCCGCCGCATTAACAACCATGCTGCTGGTTATCGCGTTTTCAATTCTTGGAATTGCCAAATTAATCATCGGTCAAAAGCTGGATCTGTTTAAAATTTAGAAGCAGGAGTTTCATGAATACGAATTCAGTTCATCTCAAAATTTCCAATGTGAGTAAAAGGTTCGGAGATGTGCAGGCTTTACACAAGGTCTCGCTCAATATCCTGAAAGGGAGTTTCACCACATTTCTTGGTCCCAGCGGATGCGGAAAAACCACGATGCTGAGAACCATCGCCGGGTTTTATGACGTCGATCAGGGAGAAATCTATATTGGCGACCGCTTGATTAACCAGGTGCCTTCGCATAAACGCAATGCCATTATGGTGTTTCAGGATTATGCCTTGTTTCCGCACATGAATATCGGCGAGAATATTGCGTATGGCTTGAAACTGCAAAAGCTTACTGATAACGAGATCACGGCGAAAGTTGAAAAAACCATGCAGTATCTTGGCATTCAGGGTCTTGAAAAACGCATTCCCGGGCAGATCAGCGGGGGGCAGCAGCAGCGCGTTGCCCTGGCGCGAGCGCTGATTATGGAACCTGAAGTGCTGCTGTTGGATGAACCGCTTTCAAATCTCGATGCCAAGCTGCGGATGAATATCCGGGCTGAACTGCGGCAATTGCAAAAACGGCTTGGAATTACCACGATTTATGTCACGCACGATCAGGGGGAAGCTCTGGCTCTTTCCGACCAGATCGCTGTCATGAACAAAGGCCAGATCATCCAGACAGGTTCTCCCTGGGAGATTTATTATACCCCTGTCAATACCTTTGTCGCCGATTTTGTCGGCACTGCCAATCTGCTTGAGGGCACCGTTATCAGCAAAGATTCTGGTTCTCTGAGAGTAGCTATTGATGAGATCGAACTACGGATCGACGAACCGAATGAAACCCTTGTCCCGAATGATACGATGACAATGTGCATCAGACCTGAAACGATTGAGATCCTCGATAAAATTCAGGGTAATCCTATCAATACGGTGAAAGGGGAAGTACACAATTATATTTTTGAAGGATCCCATATTCGGTATTGGATCAAAGTTGGGACAAGAACCTTTATGGTTGATGTGTTTGATCCGAGTGAAAAAGGCATCTATACCGGCGAAATTTTTCTCAGATTCCATCCGCACAAGATTCACATTCTTCGTGAAGAGTGATAAGTTCTGCTTTGAGACAGAAGTTGTTTGAGGTCCTCTTGTCAGACAGGTTAGACGTGTCCGACAATATCCGACAGCCTCTACAACAGCAGCAAGCGAAAAAACACAGTATTATGGAGTTGGAAGGATTAGGGGCTGAAATCTGGCAAGGGATTGATGCTCAGGAATATGTTCGTCAGGAGAGAGCCTCATGGGATTAATTGAAATACTGGTTGTGGATAATTTTATCACCCCTTGAGGTCCCCATACAATCGGCAAGTGTTCTCGGAAACGGCTTGTCTAACCTCTTCTCTGGCAAGATTTTTCAACTCGGCGATGGCGTCAAGCGCCAGGACCACATTGGCCGGCTCATTGCGTGCTTCTGGATCAGCCCCTAACACCGGGCTGTCGGTTTCCACAAGCAGGCATGAGAGCGGAAGCTGCTTCACCAATTTCTGTTTTTGACGGGAGCGGACAATTGATGGGGGAATCGAGAAAAAATACCCGGCTTCCACGGCCGGCAGCGCGGTTGCGGCTTTGCCGTCAAAAGCGTGGAGCTGCACTTTGCGAGCCTGGCGTTCAAGCAGCAGCGCGATGGCATGGCGCCCCGCAGACCTGGAATGCACGTTCAGCGGCAAATCAAGCTCTAAGGAGAGATCAATAAACATCCTAAAGATTTCACGCTGCACTTCCTGTTCGGCGTCTTCTTTGATCACCCAATAGTCCAGGCCAACCTCGCCAATTGCCCAAAATTTCCTGCATTCTTTGCGAAGCAAGGCGCTGATCGCCTCAGCCTGAGCGCGATCCAGATGCGTCGGATACAATCCGGCGGCCGGACGCAAAAGGGAATGGTTTGCTGCCAGTTCGAGATTTTTATAGACATCTGCAAGGGTCTCGCTCACGGTCATAACCGCCGAAACGCCTGATTTCTGAGCACGATCAAGCACCTCGGCGCGATCAGCGTCAAATACAGGATCGTAGAGATGCGTATGTGTATCGACAAGATCATAATCGTGCATAAAATTTTCACCTTTTCAGCGATTCGCCTGGTACCAAGTTGAAAATTATTGAAAGAGAGTTTCAACATGTAGCGTATCATCTAAGTAACTACAAGGATTTTTTATAAGCAAGGATTTCCTGACTTTTACGTGATAGTCACATTTTTTTCCAAACAGACGTTCAAGAAATTTATTTACATTTCCTTTTCAAGCAAACGCTCAGAGATTTTTGCTGATGTTTCGTTTCTGAAATCACTTCATACGTAGAATTGTCAATATTTATTGCACCAACGTGTGAAAAATCTTGACAGCAATGGAAAAATCTTAACAGGGTGAGGCTGTAACTCTTTGCACATTTTGCCGAGTAAATTATCCTGCCCATAATGTTCAAGTGGTTTCAGCGTACCTCCACAAAAGGTTGTCAAGAATGCTGGCCTGCTGTTATATTTTACGACAGTCAAACAAATCTAAGATTCGATGTTTCAGGAGCACGCAATTATGCCAAATATGCGCTGGCGTCGGTATTTTTCCAGAAAGACGTTCACAAGTCTGCTCGCGCGCGGAATACATGCCCTGTCCGCGCTTGAAGGGGAACCTCACAAAATTGCTCAGGGCTTTGCTCTGGGAATTTTTGTCGGGATGACGCCAACCATGGGCATTCAAATGTTGATAGCCGGATTTTTGGCGGCGTTGCTCAAATGGAATCCGATTTCCGCCATGATGGGGGTCTGGATTACCACGCCGGCGACCGCCCCGGTCATTTACGGCACGACATACATTGTTGGGGCTAAAATCTATACCTGTTTTACCGGGTATCGTTTACCCCTGCGATTCCGGCTGCGCGATATTTTCGAAATGCTCGCCAAAACCCCGAAAATTTTCAGCGCGCTAATGATCGGCGGCGTCCTGCTTGGCTTACCTCTGGCAATTCTCAGCTATTATGCAGCTCTTTTCCTGATTAGGGAATATCGAAAAGATAAAGAAAAACTCAAAAAAACCCTCATCCGCCGCCTGTCTTTCCGGCGCAAACATGACAACGAGTTAAAGGATAAACAGCAGGAAGAAACATGAAAAAAATCGGACTGGCTTTGGGAGGTGGGGCCGTACTCGGCGCGGCTCATGTCGGAGTGCTGCAAGCCCTGGAAGAATTTGATATTCCTGTCGCTGCGATTGCTGGGCCTGGGCCTATTTGACGTATATTTTTCATGGGAGTATGCCGCAGGCGTATACGACGCAAGCCTTTGATCGCAACCAATTCTTCATGCACTTTTACTTCATCATGGGTTAGCAGTCCCGCTCTTAACACACATCCTACCTTATTCATCAAGCGAAATCACTCAGGCATTAGTAACGTTGAAAGAGGTGAAGTTGGTGGAACATCATGAGGAACATTGGTATGTTTCCGCTGCGGGTTATCCGGTAGTCCGTCAATTTTTGTACGATGAAGGGTATTTGATCGATCAATTTTAACAGGAATCAGGCAAAATATGAAGATTCTTCAACAACTTACGCTGGAAAACCTGCTTCGTATCGGGGTCATTGTTAGCATCGCCTGGCTTGTCCTCATGTTGATCCAGCGCGTGTTTCCCTGGATCGCTAATAAATTTTCCGGTCACGCGCGATTATATTTATTAGCGACCGTTCCTTTGCTGCGTCTTGGGCTGATTGTCCTGGCTCTTGTGATGATTATTACGTATACGATATATTATTGCGCTGTTAGGGGCGGCGGGACTTGCCCTGGGATTTGCGTTTAAAAATTATATCAGCAGCCTGATTGCCGGAATTGTGACGCTCTATGAATTTCCGTATCGTCATGGCGATTGGATTACAATTGATGATATGTACGGCGAAGTCCAGGCTATCGGCGTTCATTTACCGGCTGCACATGCATGAATAGCTTCTACGGCGGCAGGCGCAAATATTATGGCTTATTTTATTCCTCATCTTGAATAAACTTGACATTTGCAGAGTGTATATATGTATTATGACGAAAAATTTTTTCTGATGCGTAGAATGCCAGGAATATGGTGCGCGTTCATCTCTTCAAATAACCAGAATATGTTCATTTCTTGATAGAAACAGAAAAACGTATGCTCATCAAGAAATGAAGATAAGGCATTGATTATGAATACATTTTTCAATATTGTGACTCATCTCATTATTATCATTGGCATGTTCACGATATTCGGATTTATCGTCAAAATGATTGCCAGGGGCGGAAGTCCGCTTGAAAAACTCATCAGAGTGCTTGCCCTGGTCGCCGGGTTTTTACTTTACTTTATGTCACGAGCACTTGGATTTTCGATTCCGGCTATCATTGTCAAAGCGTTAGCGGGCACGACCACGCTGTCTTTTGGCATTATTGGCATGTTGTTTCCGCTTATCATCGGAATATTAGTTGCCTGGTATTGTCTGGATGCGATGGGCAGAAGGACAAATTTACCGGCCAGAGTGGTTGTGCTGATTTCAACGATGATCCTGATTTTATTTATTGATGTTTATGTCGCTGTCTTTAAACTGCCGACGGCCAATGAACTCCATATCAATTTATTGCCAAACCTGACCTTTGTAATCGGGCTGTCACTGTTTGTCATTTTCAACGTCAAACGTCGCGGCGGCATGAGTTCCGCCATCCGCCAGGAAGAATAAAAGGTGAGCAAAAAACCGGGTTTCTTGAAGAAGCCCGGTTTTAACTAATGTTGTGATATAAAGCGTCAACGCTTGACTTTGACAACACTTGAACTTTTATAGCATAACGCCATCTTTAAACAGGGCGATTTCGCGGTAATTGTTGCGCTCATTCCAGGTCAACGTTTTGCCCGATGCGACAGCAAGCACATCGTGCAAGAGTTTCCGGGCAAGCGCCTTCACGTCAGTCCCTTCTAACAATTCTCCGGCATTAAAATCAATCCAGTGCGGTTTTTGAGCGGCAAGGCGCGAATTTGAGGAAATTTTCACCGTCGGCGCCGGCGCGCCGAGCGGATTGCCGCGCCCGGTAGTGAAGAGAATGATCTGCGCGCCGGCGGCGGTTAACAAGGTGATGGAAACCGCATCGTCGCCTGGCCCGGTCAACAGATTTAAGCCGGGGGTACGAAGCTGTTCGCCGTAATCCAGCACGTCCACTACCGGACTAAAGCCCCCTTTCTGGATGCACCCTAAGGATTTCTCTTCAAGGCTGGAAATGCCGCCGGCTTTATTGCCAGGCGCAGGATTCTCATAAATTGGTTGTTGATGGCTTAAATAGTAGGTCTTAAAGCCGTTGATCATGTTCACGCATTTCTCAAAAATTTCACGATTGCAACAGCGATTCAACAGCAGGGTTTCGGCTCCGAACATCTCCGGCACTTCGGTCAACACACTCGTCCCTCCGCTGGCAACCAGCACATCAGAAAACGCGCCGACAACGGGATTCGCAGTAATTCCTGAAAATCCGTCCGATGCGCCGCACTTCATTCCAACGTTGAGCTTTGAAACCGGGACAGGCTGACGGCGAAACTGAGCAGCATACGCGGCTAACTGCCGTAGTTTCCGCATTCCGGCTTCAATTTCATCGTCATACTCCTGCGCCACCAAAAAGCGGACACGCTGCGGATCAAATTCGCCCAGCACCCGTTGAAACGCTTTCACATGATTATGCTCGCAGCCCAGGCTTACCACCAACACCCCGGCGGCGTTGGGGTGGCGCACTAATCCGGCTAAGGTCTGCTGCGTGCGTCGCTCGTCATCGCCTAACTGGGAACAGCCAAAAGGATGAGGAAAAGCATACACTCCATCAACCCCGGAATTTTCAGGAAATTCCGCGCGAAAGGTCTGCGCCAGACGTTCGGCAATCTTATTGATACAACCCACGGTCGGAATAATCCAGAGTTCATTGCGAATTCCCACCCCACCGTTGGCGCGGACAAAGCCGTCAAAGGTCAGTTCCTCATCCATCGTCGGCAAAGAATATGTCACCGGCGTATAAGTATAATCCACAATCCCTTCCAGGTTCGTGAACAGGTTATGGGTATGCACCCAGTCGCCAGGTTCAATATCAGATATAGCCTGGCCAATCGGGAAGCCATATTTGATCACCATCTCACCCTTGTGAATTGGCAGCAATGCAATTTTATGCCCCTGCGCAATCGCCGCATTAGTACGGAATTCATATTGATTGAGAATAACCTGCTCAGCAGGATTCAGGTCTTGAACCGCGACACCTACATTATCAGATGAATGAATGTGAAAAATTTTATTTTTCATTTGAACCACTCTCCATGCCGCAGGAGTGGCAAAGCTCGTCTTTGACATGCGGCGATCTAAATACAACAAAGGCGAGCTTTGCCACTCCTGAAGAATGTAAAAAAATCACTTCCCCTTTTGGAACGCTAAAGAAACCAGGTTTTTTGAAAAAACCTGGTTTCTCGACCATGACAGTATCTTTTACATTTCTCGTAAGTGTTCTCCCTGCTTATAAGCAATTTTTGTCGTTCATACCCACCACCTGAATCGCGGAGGGGAGCATTTCAAACAGGACGTCAGTTTGGCCGATGAGCTCGCCGTCGGCTTCGATCAGGAGCGGAGGATCGGCGCTGACGTGCAGGCGTTGGCCTCGCAACATTCGAACTTTTTTGAGTTGTCCGATTTTTCCGGTATATAAGCGCGGCAGAAGCCTGGAAATTTTTTCAAGCAGCGAAAAATCCCCGGCCAGCACCACGTCAAACAACCCATCGTTCAGGCGGGCTTTGGGCGCGATATAGATTCCGCCGCCGAAATATCGGCCGTTGGCAATCGCTACAAAATAATGAGGCCGTTGTTCGCAAAGGATTTCCCCGTCCAGTTTGACGTTCATCCTGAAGTTTTTCGATTGCAGGGTCGCCTGGACTCCGGCCAGTAGAAAGCTGATCTTGCCGCCCAACCGTTTTGAGTTTTTATTGACCAGATCCACCACCGGCCCGCCGATGCCGACATCGGCCACATTGATAAAATAGCGTTCAGACGCTTCTCCTGCTATCGGTTGTAACGTCGCCCGCACGACATCACACGGCGCGGAATTGCCTTTTTTAATTGCTTGCGTCAGTTCTTCAATTGTTTCCGGCAGTGTGCAGGTTTTGACAAAATCGCTGCCCGTACCGCGCAGCAGTACCGCCAATTTTGCGGACGGATGAACCCGATCTCCGCCTTTGAAAAACCCGTTGACCACTTCGTTCAAAGTGCCGTCGCCGCCAACCGCGATAACCGTCTCGGCCCCGCTTTGCAGCGCCTGCCGCGTCAAAACAACCGCATCCAGCTTCTGCCGCGTTTCAACTACCGTGATCAACCCCAATTCCCGTTCCAGGGCAGCCTGCATTGTCGTCCAGGTTTTTCCCGCTTTCCCGGCCCCGCTTGTCGGATTCACAATTGCTGTAATCTTATACATTCTGTCTCTCTGTTGATTTCATGAAATTTTCCTTTACATTTGCAACGATCATTATTTTGTTATATCAAAAGCGTCAACAACAAAATACCCATTGTTTCGATATTAAAAAAGCAATCGTTTTTCGAAAGCTTCAATCTGTTTACCGATGGATGATATGGACGAGGGAGCACAGTCACAAGCACGAAGAGGAGAAAAGAAACGCTATGGACACGACGATCGAGGGCAGCACGCACAAGCTGCAATTACGCAACTTACGCTTAGAAGATTATACTGACATCAAAGAAATCATGAATCTGGTCTATCCGTCGTCAATGGGAGGCGCCTGGACGTTAGAGGAATATACCGCCCAAATTTCCATGTTTCCCGAAGGCCAGATTTGCATTGAAGATCAGGGCAAAGTCGCAGCCGCGGCTCTCAGCATGATCATTGATTACGATGAGTACCGCGATCCACACACCTACGAGGATATTATCGGTCAAGGCTCGTTCGCCAATCATGATCCTGAAGGAAATTGTTTGTATGGGATTGATGTGTTTGTCCATCCTGAATACCAGGGGTTACGTCTGGGACGCCGTTTGTACGACGCCCGCAAAGAACTGTGCGAAAATCTCAATTTGCGCGGCATCCTGATTGGAGGGCGTATTCCAGGGTACAAAGACTACTACAAAGAATACACGCCCCAGCAATATATCCAGCGCGTCAAAAACAAGGAAATTTACGACCCTGTGCTGAGTTTCCAGCTTTCCAACGACTTTCATATTAAAAAAATCATGAAGGACTATATTCCGGGTGATAAACAATCGCGCGCTTACGGGATTTTGTTGGAATGGATCAATATTTATTACGAACCCAAACCGAAATTGATCGGCGCGCGTAAAACCTATATCCGGTTAGGAGTGGTGCAGTGGCAAATGCGTTTATTCAATTCCTTTGACGACTTTATCCAGCAAGCGGAATTCTTTGTAGACACGGTGGCAGGGTATAATGCGGATTTGATCTTGTTTCCCGAACTGTTTAACGCCCCATTGCTGGCGCAGTTCAATCAGGAAGATCCGGCTGAATCCATGCGCTCGCTGGCTGAATATACTGAACCCTTGCGACAGGCCCTGCTGAATATGGCCCTGAGTTATAACATCAATATCATTTCCGGCAGTGTTCCTGAATATAAGGAGGAAAGGCTGTACAATGTTTCATTCCTCTGTCGGCGCGATGGCACCTGGGATTCCCAATATAAATTGCATATCACCCCGGATGAAGCTCAATATTGGGGCTTACAGGGCGGACATGATCTGAAGGCCTTCGAAACGGATGTCGGGAAGATCGGCATTCTGGTGTGTTATGACGTTGAATTCCCGGAATTATCGCGTTATCTGGTGGATCAGGGGATGAATATTCTGCTCGTGCCGTATTGGACCGATACGAAAAACGGCTATCTGCGCGTGCGCCGCTGTGCGCAGGCGCGGGCGATTGAGAATGAATGTTACGTTGCGATTTCCGGCAGCGTCGGCAACTTGCCGCGCGTCGAAAATATGGACATTCAGTACTCGCAATCCGCCGTGTTTACTCCGTCGGATTTCGCCTTTCCGCATGATGCAATTGCGGCCGAGGCCACACCCAACACCGAAATGACGCTGATCGTGGATTTAGACCTGGATCTGCTCAAAGAACTGCGCAAACAAGGCAGCGTTCGTAACCTGGAAAGCCGCCGTCATGATTTGTATAGTATTTCCTGGATCAAACAAGAACAACACTAATTCTACTTTGGTAAATTTCAACTCCACCGGATTTTATGCAAACATCTCTTTCAGTGATTATAAACCGAAACGCAGGAAACCACGCGGAAGATTTCTCACAGACACAGCAGCAGCTCGTTCACTGGTTTCGAGAGAGCGGTCGTCGGCGGAGGTGATGGAACCTTACATACGGCAGCCAATGCTCTGGCGCGCACAGACATCAGCCTGGGGATACTCCCTTTAGGAACCTTTAATCACTTTGCTAAAGATCTGGAACTTCCGTTAGATCTCGAAGAAGCGATTCATACAGTAAGCACAGGAATGACTAAAGCTGTCGATCTGGGGGAAGTCAATGGACATTTATTTCTCAATAATGCCTCCATGGTGATTGTTCCGTCGGATTGAGGAGAAAAACTGATTGCCCGCGAAACACCCGGAAAGACACGGAAAAAAACACTACAACGAATTGAGAAATAGAGCGAATTTTCGTATCTTTCCGGGTGTTTCGCGGGCAAAATAGTGACAAAACTCTATGAGAACACTTGCACATTTTTCTGACATGCATTTTGGAGCTATTGATCTTGAGATTGCTCAAGGCTTGTTACAAAGCCTGCAAAGCCTGCGACCGGATCTGGTGGTGGTCAGCGGCGATCTGACGCAGCGCGCCAGAAGCCATCAGTTTCAACATGCCAGACGCTATTTAGATGTGATCCCTTTTCCCAGAATTGTTGTACCAGGTAACCATGATATTCCCCTCTATAACGTGTATCATCGTTTTCAAAAGCCCCTGAAAAAGTATCAACGCTATATTACCGACGACTTGGCTCCGTTTTTTGAGGATGAAGAACTGGCCGTGCTTGGAATGAATACCGCACGGTCGCTAACGTTCAAAAACGGACGTGTGTCAGTCAAACAGATGCATGACATTGCCCGGAAAATGTGTGCTGTTCCCGACGAGAAATTCAAAATTCTGGTCACCCATCATCCCTTTCTGCCGCCGCCGGATTTCCCCAAAGAACCTATAGTCGGCCGCGCCAGACGCACCTTGAAAACGATTGAACACTGCCGGTTAGATCTGCTGTTGTCCGGTCATTTTCATCAAAGCTATGCTGGAGGAACCCACGCTGTCCATACCATGCTGCGACATTCAGTTTTGGTCATCCAGGCTGGAACCGCTACCTCCACCCGCCTGCATCATCGCGAAAAAAATGCCTATAATGTCATTCACCTCCGACCTAACATCGTGGATTTGACTGTCCAACGCTGGAACGGCAGACATTTCGAGGCCGAACAATCCGAACGGTATCTGTATAAAGATCACCGCTGGCACAAAGCGTATTAGCAACGTAAACGAGCAGCCCACCTGTCAAGGATGCGTGAAACGTGTCTGAATCCTGCCTGGCAATTTCAATCCCCCCCCTTTTTCATTCCACTGGTGTTTTGTTCTTGACAGAGAATGACCTGACATTGAGAAGGGTTATGGAAAACGATGATGTTCATCGTTACAGTGATAACACCATACCCTAGCCAGACGTCACGACTCTGTATCGCGTTTACTGATCCCCAAGGTCTGAACCATGTACCGACGAGTGTCTGCTTGAGCTACATTTTCAGGAGAAATCTATTTTATGCCATTTACGACACTCGGTCTCTCAACCGAATTACTGCGCGCCGTTGCCAATTTAGGCTATCGCGTGCCGACTCCAATTCAACAACAGGCGATCCCCGTAATTCTCGACGGAAAGGATATTATGGCCGGTGCACAAACCGGGACAGGCAAAACGGCCGGTTTCGCCTTACCACTCTTACAGCGTTTGAGCGCACAGTATCAGAACACCGGGAAACGCCGGGTACGAGCATTGATCGTCACCCCCACCCGTGAACTCGCGGCCCAGGTCGAAACGAGCGTGACAACCTACGGTAAACACCTGCCCTTAAAATCAGCCGTGATTTTTGGCGGCGTCAAGATCAATCCCCAGATCGCCCAACTGCGGCGAGGGGTTGACATTCTGGTGGCGACCCCGGGACGTCTGTTGGATCACGTGCAGCAGGGCACGCTGGATCTGTCCGGCGTTGAAATCCTGGTGCTGGATGAAGCCGACCGCATGCTGGATATGGGATTTATTCGAGATATTCGGAAAATCCTGGCGATTCTCCCCAAAAAACGACAGAATCTCCTCTTTTTCGCCACCTTTTCCGATGAGATGAAACAATTGGCCGACAGCCTGTTGAACTCGCCGGTGTTGGTTGAAGTCTCCCGCCGGAATACGGCCAAAGAGAGTATCGAACAGGTGATCCACCCCGTTGACCGCGAGCGGAAACGTGAATTGCTTTCGTTCCTGATCCGTTCCCAAAAATGGCAGCAAGTGCTCGTGTTCACCCGCACCAAACACGGCGCGAACAAATTGAGTCAGCAGCTTGAACGTGACGGCATTCGAGCCGCCGCCATTCACGGCAACAAAAGTCAGGGCGCCAGAACCCGTGCCTTAGCAGACTTTAAAAACGGAGACGTGCGCGTCTTGGTGGCGACAGATCTTGCGGCGCGTGGACTTGATATCGAACAGCTTCCCCATGTGGTCAATTTCGAATTGCCCAACGTGTCTGAAGATTATGTGCACCGTATTGGCCGGACCGGTCGCGCCGGAAGCGAAGGCAAGGCGATCTCGCTGGTCTGTGTTGATGAGCATTCGCTCCTGAAAGATATCGAACGGCTCCTCACAAGCGCCATTCCGCAAGAAGTCATCAGGGGCTATGAACCCACCCCTTCAATTCAAGCGGAACCGATTCGACAGGGACGCCGCAGCACCTCGCATTATCGCCAGAGAACGAAGTCTCAGGCCTCAGGAAAACAGCGTGGTTCAGGGTTTCGGAAATAAGTATACATGCGGCGCGACGAAGAAACCAGGTTTTTTCTTAGCAACCTGGTTTTTCGTGGAGAGTTCTGTCTGAAATCATGATATGTCAGAAACTGAGGCTTTTGCCCCTCCGCACCTTATAGGCATGGGTTTTGGGGTTGTGCCCTGAAGGGGCGGTGGATGTGACCCCCTTCACCCCTTCAGGGCGGATCGTCCTCGACATGCGTTTCTTTGTTCCCTCGCTTTTGTACTTCTTCGTTTTGCAGGCTTTCAACAATGACTCTTTTATAATTATTGTCTTGACAGTTCTGCCTTATTAACAGAAGTTTGTCATGTTTGTAAACAACAAAATTTACTAATAAATATAAAGAATGAGCATGTTGAAGAGCAGAACAAATAAACGTATATTGTCTCATGAAAGCTCCCTCCCTTTCCTGTCTATTACGTCGCAAAGCGTGCTGAATACTATGAAAACCACGCTTTATTCCCTGGGTGGAGATAGAGCCCAAAAATTAATCGAACAATTGATTTCTCCTCCTTTAAATTTAAACTTTACCCTCAACGGTCGCGGGGTCTATTTTGTCTCAAATCAGTGTAACCTGCAATGCACCTACTGTAAGGGCCTATCGTCAGGTTTTATTCCTCCGGATTTGGAAGAATTTGAGCGGGTCTTGCAGGAGTGGCACAGGCGTAACTTGAAATATCTACATCTGACCGGCCTGGAACCAACGGTATGTCCATATATTCTGGAATATTTGAAAATTGCCCGAAAATATCACTTCGAAGTGTCCATGAGCACAAATGGCTATGCTGATTTCGAACACTATCTGGAACTGGTACAGCATGGCTTAAAATATCTCTCGATCTCTTTAGATGCTCATAATGATGCGATCACCGGTCAGATGGGCGGACGAGAAAATATTTATGCCAGAGTCAGCGAGAATATCCGCGGACTGATCGCCTTAAAACGGAAATACGATCTCAAAGTGGTCATCTGTGTGGCGATCACGAAGGTAAATTTTTTCATGCTGCCGGAGATTGTCGCTAATTTTCTCACGGATCTGCAACCTGATGACATTCGCCTGATTCCGGTAGCTCAGGAGCAATTTACGCTTGAAGAACAAGACTATTATCACCGTGTCATCCAGCCGCAGTTACTTGGCTTAGTGTCGGAAAAATATCCGTTTTTACGTTACCGCATCAACAACTTTTTTACAGTGCGCGGCCTTGCAGGCCGCCCAACAGTACAAAAATGTTACGTAGTCCTCGACGAACGAACCGTCGGGGGGCAATATTTATATCCCTGTAATATTTACATCCGCGAACGCGGACAGCCAATGGCATCGCTTACAGATCCGGATCGCAATGAGAAAATCTGGCGCTGGTTTTTACAGCATAATTGCCAGCACGACCCGATTTGTCAGAATTATTGCTGCGATGTCACCCGAGAGTATAATTTGATGGTACAGACTGGTTTGCAACATCTCTCCAGGTCTCTTCTGTTTCATCCGCCAACCGTGCTGGAAGCCATCTTACAGGAACCTCCGATTCAACAGGCCTTTCAGCAGTTTCAACAAAAAGAGTTGATCTCGTTGAGATCTCATCTGAAACGCACAGCTTTGAACGCCGGGTATTTGGGACAACAACTGAACTGGCATTTTCTGACGGTATATTATGCTATGCGCGCCGCGCTGCTGCACGATATTGGCAAAAATCACGCTGCGATCCGCGACCTGCTCGGTCAATCTCAGTTAGCGCCGCAGCACAAATATTTAGTGCGCCAGCATACGCTGTTTGGGCAGGAAATTCTGGATCAATTAGGATATCAGGTCGAAGGCCAAATCGCGCTGCAACATCATGAACGCATGGATGGCTCTGGGTATCAACGCATCAAATTGGATTGGCCCATGGCAGAACTTGTTGCTGTTTCAGACGTTTACACGGCCTTGACCGAAGAGCGTTACGGACGCGCCCGGTTCTCCTCATTCGATTCTGTGCAAATGATCCGCGCCGGAGAATGCGGCCCTTTTCGCGGGATGTATATGACGGCGCTGCAACAGTGTCATGACCACAAGCTGCTCTGCTAAACTCAAATTCCTGCGTAAACTCATCAAACGAACCTTTTGGCGTCTAACAAACCTTTCCATGCGTCAATTTTTCAAAGCATTTGTGTTACGCCGGTTGACAACTGTTGTGCTCGATGTGCTTCCGTGTTATGACTTTCCGCCGCTTAACCAACACCAGCTACACAAGACGATTGTGCCCCGGCCGCTCGAATTCTTTATCATGATCAAACCGAGCGGCCTGCATAAAGAATCCGAAATCAAAGCGATTATCTTGCAGAACCATTTGCATATTTCCAGAGAAGAGACTTATCAGAATTTTTTCGAAATTGCTGCTCATCTCTTCAACATTGCTAAAATTCACGATTACCGCCATAATCTGCCCGAAGGCTTTCTCTGGCTGAAGCTGTTAGAATTGTATTACCCTGAAACCTGTCAAATCACGAAGATACTCTACGTGGCAAATGGGAATGAACCGCTTTTGAAACGCGTAAAAGCCCGTATTCGAAAAAAAATCGGCGTGGAATTTTTTCGGGTATACGTGCGGGGCGTGAGTTTTGTGACCTGTATGACTCCCGTTCACACGAGCGATGCTGCCACATTGGAACATGAGTTGAAAATTTTGCGTTATTTTCAACGAGCCGGACACGTCTCGGATCAGAAAAATAGCCATACAGATTCCGAGAACCTGATGACGCCTCTGCGCTCTTTTGGTAAGGGAGTGCAGGTCGTGTTACCGGCTTTGTTCGGGATGTTACCCTTTGCGATGATTTCCGGCATCGCCGCCGTTGAGGCCGGCATTCCGGCTTTTTCCGCATTGGTGATGTCGGTTTTAGTCTTTGCAGGGGCCTCGCAGCTTGTCGTGCTTGATCTCATGAAACAGCATGGAGTGCCTCTGATCATGATCCTGACCGGCTTAGTAATGAATTTGCGCTTTGCCATGTACAGCGCCGCACTTGCGCCGCACATCCGGCATGTTGCGGCAAGATGGAAAACGATCTTTGCCTATTTACTCACTGATCAAGCTTTTGTCGTGTCGGTCGCACGTTTTCAGCGCGGCTATCGCGCAGAACTTAAAGGCTGGTATTATCTGGGCGCTGCATTCAGTATCTGGCTTGTCTGGCAAGTCGGAGCTGCGGCCGGAATTTTTCTCGGTTCACAAATCCCGGCCTCCTGGTCCCTCGATTTCGCCGTACCGCTGATTTTTTTGAGTATGTTGATGCCGTCCGTTAAAGATCGCGCCTCAAAAGCAGCAGCGGCCGCTTCCGCAATCACCGTCGTTCTGGCGGCCGCTCTGCCTTTAAATTTAGGATTACTCGCCGCCGCCGCGTGTGGAATTCTGGTCGGTTTTCTGACTGAAAGGAGTTTTCGCTCCCATGTCAATAGCAAATAGCACCTTCTGGATTATCGTTCTGGCTCTCACACTTGGGAATTATGGGTTTCGCCTATCATTCATTGCCATTTTCGGGCAAAAAACCATTCCGCCCCTGCTCGAACGACTCTTGCGTTTTGTTCCCATCGCTGTTTTACCGGCATTGATTGTCCCCGCAATCGTCTTTCAAAAAGGAATACTTTCCATAGGGTTCGACAATCCCAGACTCCTCGCAGGCTTCGCAGCTGCTTTCGTGGCCTGGAAAACCGAAAATATGCTTGCTACGCTTGGCGCCGGTATGGGAATTCTGTGGCTGCTCCAGGCATTGATCAGATAAGGCAGCCCACTAAAGCAGGAACGACACACCACACCTCTCCTGTGAAAATGAAATTTTCATTCGTTCATGCAAGAAGCTGAATTCTATGTCACGATCGGATTTCATCGAAAACGCCGGTTGTAGCCCAGACCTCAAAACGGAGCCGGAAGCTCTCCGGATTCCAATAAGACAGCGTACAGGTATTCGATATACCGCACAATGGCATGATCCGAAAAATGATCGATCTTCCCTGCCTTTAACCCCAGAATCACCCCTCGATATCGATCTTTCACACGTTGATAGGGTGTGTGTGTTCGAACCTTACCATAAGCGTTTAAATACATTTCTTCGCCCACGTGATGGTAGCCCATCCAGGCAGGAGGAACGCGCGTGACAATATCATTATTATTCACCCAGCGGACATGCTTCACAGTACAATGGGCAACATATTTTTTCGTGCCGACCCGCGGACTGCCATAAGTAAATAATTCTACCGGATTTGTTTTAATATACGGCATTTTACAGCGACCAGCGTAGATAGTTGCGATGGCTCCGCCGAGGGAATGCCCGCACAACCACAGTTCCTTTGTGTTTTCCAACAGTCGCTTTTCAAGCATCGGCCACAAGTCATCAGCTTCTTTTTTAAATCCGCGATGAACCCGTCCCAGAGTTTCTGCCACTACCGGCCAGGCATTGATGTCAGCCTTCATATCATTCCAGTCGCGGGGTTCAGTCCCCCGGCAGGCTAAGACCAGATCATGCTCATTCCCAAAGAGATACGCCTGCGCTCCGTCCACATCAAAAAATTCGACTTCCGGAAATCCGATTTGCTGCGCCAGAGCAGTCGCAGGCTCCTGGAGAAGGTAGGCGATCCTGGAAAGTTCCGCAAAAAGCAATGACTTGCGATATAAACCCCACTGCTCTATCGGACCTGCAATTCTCGAAATCGTTTCATGTGTTCCACTGGCTGCCATCTTTTCTCCTCCTATGAAAATCTCCGTACCGACCTGTCTGCACAGGCAGGCGGACAGCCTTGTCCGTCGAAATGCTCTGCGGACAAAGCTGTTCGCAGGTACGAATACGTCATGTTTATCATGCCGGATAAGCGTCCGCTCATGATCACTCCTTCACTCCCCCTGCTCTATGGACGTGGAAAAGACGAGCCAAGCTTTTTTCCTGTATCTTTGTCATAATGAAAAAATCCGACCCCGGTTTTCACACCAAAATGTTTAGCGCGTACCAATTTTTTAATAAGAGGGCACGGGCGGAATTTCTGTTCGCCAAATTCGCGAAATAAATGGTTCAGGGCTACCAGTACCCGATCCAGCCCGATACGATCCGCGAGTTCCAGCGGCCCCCACTGCATGTTATAGCCGAGCTGCATGGCCATGTCAAGATCTTCCGCGCTGGCAACCCCTTCCATTAAGGTGTTCATGGCTTCGTTAATTAGCGGAAACATCACGCGGGTTGTAATAAATCCGGGCGATTCAAACACTTCAATTCCTTTTTTCCCCAGGGCTTTCACAAAAGCTTTTCCGATTTCGCAGGTCTGATCTGAGGTGGCAAATCCGCGCACAATCTCGACGAGTTTCGCCTTGAGCACCGGGTGCAGAAAGTGCAATCCAAGCATATTTTCCGGATAATCAAGTTCGGCAGCCAGTTCGGTAATGCTCAGCACAGAGGTATTTGAAGTAAAAATGGTGTGTGAGCTACAGATGCTGTTTAATTGTCGAAAGATCTGTTTCTGTTCCTCTAAAAGGCTCGGAATCGAACACATCACAAGTTGAGCCTGATGTGAACGACTGAGATCATCGCCAGCATCTAAATTCCCCAGGATCAATTTTTTCTCTGATTCGGTCATGCCCCAGCGCGCAATTTGCATATCAATCTCACGTGTAATCCGCTCGACAGCAGCTTCTGCCAGTTTTTGAGTTTTTTCCGTTAAAATCGTTTTCAATCCCGCTTTTGCTGCGACAATAGCAATCCCAGACCCTACTCTGCCTCCGCCGACAATTGCAATTGTAGTCACATCCATACTATCTTCCTCCTTATGTGAACGCTATGGCGCCTCTGGCATTGGCAGGCCAGGGCGTCCATACTGATGCGCTCTCTTTTTCATCATTCTTCTCCGAATACCACCCCAGTGTGAAAAAATCTTACTTAGGAAAAATTTTCATGTCAAGAAACTTTTCACTGCACACCCACATATTTTTCATGAATTCTTCTTGACATCGGTTCCAGGAGAGGGAATCGGAGAGGAATTCGAGCAGCCCCTGGCAGAGTGCAAACCCTGCCAGGGTTCACATAATGTCCGAGTATTATAACCCTAAATCCTCATTAATCAACACGACTTTAATTCGGCCCTTTGGAAAAGATTTCTCTGTAATGGTCCAGGAATTACAAATTCGCATCGGACTGCTGCACTCTTCACACTCTCCGGTCTGAACGCAGGGCGTTTTCATGTCCAGGCGCATAGCGTTCATCGGAGCCGCAAAATCTTTGATACGCAGCATAGCCGATTCCAGATCCGGCATGATTTTGTTACGTCCCACCAGAATGATCACATATTTCGGACCAAAGGTGATGGCCCCGACCCGGTTGCCGAACATGTCCAGGTTTACTAACTGCCCGGTTTCGATCACGGCATTGGTGCCGGTAAGGTAAATATCTGTCAACAAGGCTCTGCGACGCAGTTCCAATTTTTCTTCTCGCGACAGCGCCGGGTCGTCAGGATTCAAAATACTGAGTTTTGCTCCTTGCAGTAAGGCGTCCAGCACGCCGGTCGCTCGAACAGTGATGGAACCGCCCCAGGAAAGACTGTCAGCCTTCACGCTCGGAATGATTTCTTCCAATACCAGCCGTTTCGCTTCCACAGCCGAATCGGCGATAAAGACATCAAAGTTATTGTTTTCTAAGGCGTTTTTGACTTGTGCCAACCGTAATTGCCAATAATGATGTTTCGGATGTTCCATTGATTTCCTCCATTGAAAGAGCGACAGTATCGCTCGTGGTATTCGTGTTTCTCTGCCTAACAACCGGATTTTTCAAAAATCCGCTGGTTGTTATTGTTGAACGCTACACTATTCTTAATTTACAAATGACTAATATAAGCAAGAAAAAAAGATAAAGATCTGTCTCATTCTTTCCCTTAATTCCTGGCAGGTATAGGTTTTTTGCGATGTAGCCGCCAAAATTCCCTCCTGGGAAGCAGGGCTGTTGCGTTCTCGTTCTTACGCTTCTGTCTAGGAGCGAGTCGTGATTGGGAACACCGTGCTCAGGAGTGCAAACGAGCGTTTGCACCAGGGCGAAGCCCTGGCAAGATTGTCGCGGCAAAGCCGCGAAGCAAACGCTCGTTTGCACTCCTGAACAGCAAAGAACGTAACAGCCCCCCACATGCGGAGCGAGAGGAATACACATTTTGAATAAGGATTCCTGAAGAAATATATTGACAGAATTGGCTTACTCAGGGCAACGTGACCCCACTTATTCTTCTTGTCAGAAACAGTGTCAGGGCGGTGTTCGAATACTATGTCGGCTGAAAGTTGGGCTGACCGCGATGCCAAAAGATTATCTCAAAAAAGTGACGATAATCCCAACGACCCGTGAGAATGCGAATGCCGCCTCTTGTTCGACTATCGGTCACCGGTAAATTCTCACGGGAAGAACCTGCGTCTCCCTTGTTGAGAAATTCCTGCAATAGACCTTCCCAAAAAACCATAATTTTAGACAAAAAAAGTTGACACTCTTTAAACAGCGTGTAGTGATAAGCGTGTTCGTGCAATCACGTTCTCATAAGCCGCTAAGCGGCGTGTGAGCGCGGAAAATAGAGAGTCGTTTTCATAAAGGAGGATATTATGCAAAAGTTGCGTATATTCTGTGGAATTGTTGGAATATGTCTGATCGCAGTGACACTGCTTGTCAGTTGGCACACGCTGGCAGCCGCGCAAAATGTGGAACTCATTTTCACAAGTTGGCGAACAGAAGACATTGAGGGCACGCGACGGGTCCTGGATGTGTATATGCAGGCACATCCTGGAGTGAGCGTTGATTTTCAACCTATTACAGATTCGGAATACGATGCACAATTGATGTCATCTTTGCAAACGGGCACAGGCGCAGATATTATCTTCCTGCGCTCCTTTTCTTCGGGACGGGCGGTCTTTAACGGCGGCTTTCTGTCAGTTCTAAACGACGAAATTCCCGAACTTGCCAATTTCCCCGGGGCTGCTATAAAAGCCTGGTCTACTGAAGATGGCCAGATTTACGGAGTGCCGATCTTTGGTGTAACTCACGGGGTCTATTATCACAAAGACATTTTTGCCAAATATAACCTGCAACCGCCGACCACCTGGGACGAATTCTTAAAAGTCTGCCAGACCTTGAAGGATAACGGGGAAAATGTGTTTGCTCAGGGCGCAATGGATGAATGGACCCTGTATGAAGTGCTTTACAGTGGTCTGGGGGCCAATTTTTACGGCGGTGAAAAAAGTCGGCTCGCCTTGATTGCCGGAGATATGAAATTAACCGACGCTCCCTTTGTGGACGCCTTCAAAGCGATTGATACCTTACAACCTTTCCTGCCTTCAGGCTATGAAGCGCTCGATTATGTGAGTATGCAGCAGATGTTTGGCGCAGAACAGGCCGCCATGTTTATCGGCGGATCGTGGGAGATCGGCCTATTCCGAAGCTTAGGCGCGTCGAATCTGGGCTGGTTTGCGCCACCGGTCAAAAACGCGGGCGATCAACTGGCCTATTGTTTCCATGTGGATGCCGGCATTGGGGTAAACAAGAATTCCAAACACTATGCAGAAGCATTGGAGTTTCTGAAATGGACCGCCACACCTGAATTTGCCCAATTGATGATGAAAGAAGTGCCCGGATTCTACGCCTATACGCCTGGTGACTACACGCTGGACGATGAATTGGCGAGAGCCATGCTCGATGCTGCGGACGGCGCGGATCTGACCATTCGCACTACCTGGGAAAAGCTTTCGGATCAGGCACCTAGCGGTAATTCGCTGATGAACGAAGCGCTTATCAACATGCTGAAAGATGAGTTAACGCCAGAACAGGCCGCCGAATTTGTGCAACAGGGCCTGGCGACCTGGTACCAACCCTTCCAGAAGTAACAGCATAAATGCCCTGGAATATTCGAGTTTCAGGGCATTTCCCCTTTTTCGGAGGGCGAACGTGGACACCTTTGCTGCTAAAAAAACCCCGCGCTGGTTTATTCTGTATTTTCTGCTGCCAGCCCTGCTCATCTATACGGTATTTTTTATCGCGCCGATTCTTGATTCTATCCGTCTCAGTTTTTACGATTCCGATGGTTTAATCGTGAAAAACTTTATCGGCTGGGGAAACTACATCAAACTCTTTACCCAATATCCCTTCAAAGAACGCCTGATCAATGCCTTTGTCAATAATATTAAATTTTTTCTGATTGTCACCGTGATCCAAAACTTCACAGGCTTTATATTTGCCTACCTGATCATGCAGCCGCTGTGGGGCATGAAGGGGGTACGGAAAATGAGTTTTTTACCCACCACGCTCTCTGTGCTGGTAGTCGGCTTTTTATTTAAGCTCATTCTGAACCCGGTGTTTGGCGTATTCGACAAATTCCTTAGAGCGATCGGTTTAGATATGCTTGTACGTCCCTGGCTCGGGGACCCGACGTTTGCGCTGCCGGTGCTAGCCATAGTGGTCAGTTGGCAATTCATGGGAGAAACGATTCTGTTTTATACGGCCGGTATTGATAATATTCCCCAGGAAATTATGGAAGCCGCTCGGATTGACGGCGTAACCCAACTGCAAATGCTGCGTTATATTATCGTACCGTATATTATGCCGATCATCGGTATCGTGACTATTTTGATTTTTATCGGCGATTTCACACAGTTTGATATTGTGTATGCCATGACGACTACTCAGGGGAACCCCACCTATGCTACCGATTTATTCGGTTCGCTCTTCTATCGCGCTGCGTTTGTAACGCCGGTACGGGGCGGATGGGGCATCGGCATGGGGGCTGCGGTGTCAACCGTGATGTCGGTTATTGTGTTTTTCGGTGTGGCCTGTTGGTTATTCTTTTTCCGCGTGATCAAAAAATCGGATTACTAATCTGCGGCAGGTTCGTCGTTCGCGTTTCAGTGCGTTCTTCTGCCTGCCAGGGGCATATTATGACGAAACGAACAATTCAGCGGTTTCTTTTTTATATGGTGATCGTGGCGTACGTCATCACGATTGTGTATCCGGTTTTTCTGATGGTGATTACCTCACTCAAACCTACAAAGGAAATTTTCCAAAACCCGTTTGGTCTGCCAGGCGCATTGTATGTGCAGAACTATACGGAACTCCTGACGCGTTCGAATTATGGAAGATATTTTTTGAACAGTCTGATTGTCGTAGTGGTCAGCCTCGCGTTGATCGTTATGCTTTCCTCGCCAGCCGCCTTTGTATTTGCGGGCTATCAATTCCGATGCGTAAACCTGTTGTATCTGTTTTTTATTGCTGGTCTGATTATTCCCATCCGACTCGGTACCATCAGTCTGTTAAAAATGTTTGTCGCGCTCGGCCTGCACGATCACATTGCGGCTCTGATTCTGATCAACGCGGCCGTTGGAATTCCACTCGGCGTGTTCATTCTCACGGATTTCATCAAGATGATCCCTCAGGATCTTTACAATTCTGCACGGATTGACGGGTGCAGCGAACCCAATATTTTTCTGCGTATCGTGCTGCCCTTGCTCAAGCCTGCGATTGCAGCTCTGACGATTGTGAGTTTTATTCCGATCTGGAACGATTTCTGGTTCCCTTTAATTCTGATCAAATCCGATGCAATGAAAACCATTCCTCTGGCTACTGCGCTGCTGTTTGGGCAATATCAGACCAATTTCGGTATGGTGTTCGCCGCGCTTTCGATGGCTTCACTTCCGATCGTGGTATTTTACCTGCTCTTCTCCAAATTTTTTACCAAAGGTCTGCTGCAAGGCGCGATTAAAGGATGAATCGCGCAGAAACACCCGGTTACTGCCAGGGCTGTTACGTTCTGAAAAATTCGGAGTGCGAAAGCGCTGCTTCGCGGCCAAAACACAGCTTTCGCACTCCGATGGCCTTTATGGCGTTACCAACACTTTTATGGACTCTTTTGCCGCATGAACGGTATCAATCGCCTTTTGAAACTCGGTCAACGGAAATTGGTGCGAGACCATTGGGGCCACATCAATAACGCCGCGATGAATGTAATCAATGGCTATCGGATAAACATAGGGGCCAAGATGGGCGCCGTGAATATTCAGCTCTTTCGTATCGCCGATAATCGTCCAATCAACTGTCACCGGTTCACGCATCACACTGAATTCGACAAAGGTGCCGAGGCGGCGGATCATGTATAAGCCCTGTTCCACAGCGTTAGGATGACCGGTTGCTTCGATAAATACGTCGCAGCCGTAGCCATCGGTCAGGTCGAGGACACGTTGGATCGCATCTTCATGTCGGACGTTAATAACCAGATCTGCGCCTAACTGTTGCGCAATGTTCAGACGGTAATCCACAAGATCAAGAGCAATCAACAGTCCCGGGTTCTTCAGGCGCGCGGCAGCGATCATGCCCAGGCCGAGCGTACCGGCTCCCGCAATGACCACGACATCTCCAAATTCAATGTTTCCGCGTTGAACAGCATGAATCGAACAGGCTAACGGTTCGATTAACGCGGCTTCGTTCGCAGGAATTTCTTTCGGCACTTTATGAACCAGGGCCCCAACCGGAAATTTCATATATTCTGCCATTGATCCCTGAGCAATCTGTTTAAAGCCGAAAACGCGTGCCTGTTGACACATCCAATAATGTCCGTTCAAACAATACCGGCATTGCCAACAGGGCAGGATTTGTTCGGCAATCGCCATATCTCCGATTTCAATGCCGTATTTTTTCGCCGCGCCCTCTCCCAGTTCCACTACTTCTCCGACAAATTCATGGCCTGGAATAACAGGCGTTTCGACATAGGCAGCGCGATGTTCGTCTCCCCAAAATAACGGTGCTCCGAGATAGCATTTTAAATCGCTGGCGCAAACCCCGGATGAGGCAATTTTTACAATCACTTCTCCCGGTCCAGCCTGAGGAGTAGGCACTTCTTCCAGGCGATAATCCTCCGGACCGTGACAGACAACCGCTTGCATCGTACGTGGCAACATTGACATAGATCTTTCCTCCGCTGAAAAGATTCGTACCCCGGACAGGGATATCCGGGGTACGAATCAACGCCAATTTTTGATTTTCTTCCTGCCTTTCCAGGCGATATAATGAAATAAATCGGATACGTCAAGAAGAATCTTCTGCCGGGCGCTCGCATCAAAAGGAACAGAGAAATCGCATTACAATTGCGGAATCAATTCAATATAATCGAGTCGAACTTCAGCCTTTCCGGTCGTCTCGACAAAGTATTGCAAATGTTTTTTCTGAAAGGCCGGATTATCAGTCATGTCAAGTTCAAAAGGCAAGTCAAACAGATAGTATCTTGTGCTGTCAGGGAAATCTCGGCCTGTGAGTTGCAAACGAGCCAGCGTATGATAGGTATCGGCAACGACTTTCAAGTATACGGCGACTTCATCAGGCTTTGCGCCAATAGAACGCAGGGCAAATCTGGCGCTATACCGACCGGGGCAGCACATAGGAAAAGTGGGACCAAAGCTCAGAAATCCCGGCTTTTCACCTTTTTTGGTTATGCGGACAAATTGACTTGCAGCCTGCTCATCTTCAATATGGCGACCGACCCTTCGATAGAGATCCTTCCAGGCATAGTGCTGAATTCCCGCGCAATTCTGAGCTTGCCGTTGATACAACATGACGTTGGCACTGCGCTCGATTTCAACATAGTGTTGTGTCAAAAACTGCTCCAACTCGCCTTCAAGCGTATTGCTGCTCACTAAAAGATACGGCCAGAATCTTCCCTGGTTCGCGAGTCGTTGCATTTCAGGAAATTCAGCATGTTCCAGATGAAGAAGAGGATAGAGGGTAGAAAATTGTTCTACCAGCAATTCATCAAGTACAGCGATAGTATTGCAATCGCCCAAATTTGTCAGAAGTGTATGAACAAGCGTCTGAATCCCTCTCTCCTGATGATATTGAGGGTACACTGCCGAACTATACGGGAAAATCGCGCTTCCGATAAAAAAACTATTCACCGCATACATGCTAAAAAACACTGCCAGAATGATACTTGCGCTGATCTTACAGAAAAAAGAGCGTCGCTCAGAAAAGATGTGCCGCACCGAGAGGAGCATCACAAGCCCTTTTGCTCCAAGCCAGACCAACCCCAGGAGAAGAATCAGAACCACGTTGCGAGGTTCTGAACTCATAAACCAGGCTCCCACGCCCACACTCACGTATTGGAATACGAGGAACCATTCGAACAGCTTTCGTTCAGTCAATATTTTGATCAGTCCGACACAGACACAAATTGCTATTCCCCAGACTATGATCTCGGAGAAACCGCTTATTTGAAGTGCATCCCGGAATTCTATAAACATGGTTCGAGGCGGGTTCGCAAACAGCGTGGGAAGATGGTCATACCCATAAACATAGACAGGGATCAGAGACAGCAGGTAGAGGCCATCACGGAACAGTTGAGATTTTTGAGACGCGGCGGCCTCATGCGCATATACACGCGTCACAATGTATCGGGTGCCCTCAAACAGCAGAATACCTGCCGGAGCAGCAAGCATCACTGGCTCAACCCAGCATCCGAGAACAAAAAGCAAGATCAACAGCAGAAGCCACCGGTATGATCCTTGCTGGTAAAGAAAGCGATAGGCGGTCAAAAGATAGCTTAGAAGAAAAAACAGGAGAGGGACTGCAAATTCCCCTCTGCGGCTTAACAAGATGGGATAAATCGCCAGGCTCGCCCAGATGATGATCATGAACACTTCCCAGCAAGAACAAGGACATCGAAATTCCTCACGAAAACATGTTGACACCTGTTTTTTCCAGAGCAACCCAAGAAGCAGTACGGTTAAGATACTGAAGATCGCCGGAACAACTCGTATTGCAACGGCATAATCCCGGAAAAGTTGATAGGCCCAGCGGATGCAAAGTAAGGTGCAGGCAAAAATTCCTGTTTTGGTCTGCTGAAAATATGAATTGAGCCATTTGGCGTGTCGGGTTTCTTCGGTATTTAACGCGGAAACAATCTGAAATTCTGGCGCGGAAAGTTCGTAAGCCCCTATATCATAGACTCGTACTCCCCATCCGATCAGCATGACGATCAGAAGAACACCTGATAGAACAATATATAGACGATGCCCAGAGTTTGTTCGGAGAAATGTAAACATAAAGAATCCGCCAATCGCAAAAAGGGTACCGGCGATCCCAAAAATCAGATGAGAACGCTCAAACTGCCAGGGGAAGATTGGTTGAAAAAGGTACAATTCACTAATGATCCATCGAATTCGTTTCGACGTGGTTGAGGTATGGATCACTTGTAAATAGCGCACATTCTCCTGGACCGGGAAGATCAGGGCAAAAAAAGAACGATATGTGATCTCTCTGGTGGGAACAACTGCCTGCCACTGTTTTCCGTCTTGAGAGGTTTTTACGACCCAATGAACCGGATGGCCTCCTTCTTGCTCGCCCAGATCAAAAAGAATAGCATTGATTGTGGTCGGCGTAACTATGTCAATTTGAAAAAATATTCCATTGGTCACGGAAACATAGGACGTCCAGTAGGTTTCCAGGTCTTTATCAATCGCAAATTTTGCGCCGGCCTCGCTGTAATTCGAACTCACTTTCCAGTTCGACTTGTTTTTCAAGGGCCGCCAATTTTTTTCATTAACTACGAATACTAGCAATAAAATGGCGAGAAGGGTAAATAACCCGTAACCGATGCTGCGCCGCGGCTGCTTTATAATGCGATGAATGGCTGTGTGCATAGCTACAAACGAACTCATTGTGTTGGCGCCCACCAATCAGGAAAAGCGTCGTGAGCAGGGTGATCGGTCAATTGTACATGCTGACTTCCATCGGCTGACATGACGTAAATCTCCCAATTCCCGCTGTGCGACTCCGGGCCTTTGGCATAGGCGATATGGCGTCCATCAGGAGACCAGGCCGGATAATAGTCATAATTCTGCTCATCACGCGTCAAAAGAACGTGATCGCTTCCATCAGCATTCATGATCCAGACATCACCTTTTCCATCGGCTTTTTTCGAGACAAAAGCGATTTTCCTGCCATCCGGCGACCAATCCGGACGACATGCGCCGTGACCGTCGGTCAGGCGGCGATCATTGCTGCCATCCACATCCATCACATACACGTTCCAGCCTAAATAACGATTGCCGGTATAGGCGATGCGCGTCCCATCCGGCGACCAGGCCGGAATGCCGTTTTTACCGATGGTATTGGTCAATTGGGTCACATCACTCCCATCCGCATTCATCACAAACAGTTCCATTGATCCTTTTCGATCAGAATGAAACACCAGGCGGGTTCCGTCGGGCGACCAGGCCGGATCTTCATCATGTGCGGGATCATCGGTAATCTGGCGTTGGTCAGTGCCATCGGCATTCATAATATAGATATCAAACTTGCCATTGCGGTTTGACTTGAAAGCAATCTGCTGCCCATCCGGGGACCAGGCCGGATATTCATCATCAGATTCATTGTGAGTCAATTGCACAAGGTTACTGCCATCAGCATTCATAACATAGATATCCCGGCTGCCGTTACGGTCGGATTGAAACACAATTTTTCCGGAAAGCTCCTGTAAGATTGTTGTACTGGGCGAAACCGACGGTTCAGATACGACCGCTTTGACGGCGGATTGTTTCTCGCGGCATCCCAGAACAATCAACAGGCTTGACAGCAGGAGTACGATACCAATATCTCTATATGTCATAAGGATTCACTCCTTAGAAGCTATTTTAAAAGTCTTTATCACGAACACAAATTGAACAAGGACTCAGGTGGTGTGAAAAACACCTCTTCGAATAAACAGGCATTATTGATTCGATAGTTCTTGTCAAGGCTTTTCACTCTGAGAATATTTTTCAAAAACTCGTTTATGTCGCTCCGGAAATTATTTCCTGGTCGCAAACTTCTTGACGAAATATCGCTTGCTATGTTGTATGCCAGAATGAAAGCAGTGAAAATTCATTAAGGTTATGGGCAATGTTGAGAGGCAGCGGATTATGAAATTATCAGTTGTGATACCCGTTTATAATGAGATTCAAACAATTCATGAGATCCTTCGACGTGTTCAGGAAGTCCGGATCGAAAAAGAACTCATCGTTGTTGATGACTATTCAACCGATGGGACTCGTGAATATTTGCAAACGCTTCAAGAGGATCATGTTCATGTATATTTTCACGACAAAAACCGGGGAAAAGGCGCGGCTCTTCATACGGGATTTGCGCATATCACCGGGGATGTAGTCGTGATTCAAGATGCTGATTTGGAATATAATCCGCAAGAATATCTTTTACTGCTCAAACCGATTGCAGAGGGACAAGCTGACGTGGTGTACGGGTCAAGGTTTCTGACCGGCTCAGAACGACGCGTTCTGCTTTTCTGGCATTCTCTCGGAAATAAGATGTTGACCTTTCTTTCAAATATGATTACTGACCTCAACCTGACCGATATGGAAACCTGTTATAAAATGTTCAGGGCCGATATTCTCAACACCATGCAGTTTGAACAACAGGGCTTTGGCTTTGAGCCTGAATTTACGGTCAAAGTAGCAAAACAGCGTCTCCGCATTTATGAAGTCGGAATTTCTTATCATGGTCGTGATTATTCTGAAGGCAAAAAAATCAGTTGGAAGGATGGTGTTGCTGTGCTGTGGTATCTCCTGAAATATCGGTTTTTGGCAGACTGACAAGAGCAGTTTTGTCCGTAACGACAAGCATGGTTTATACGCAAGGATTTCCTGGCTTTTGCCTGATAGTCAAGCTTTTTCTCAAGCAACCGTTTAAGGAACCAGATAAAACCCAGGCTTCTTGAAGAAACCTGGGTTTTTTGGGTTGCACCGAAAATTCACCCTCTATTCATACGTAATACGCAGCCGCAGGAACCTGGTCAAGGCGCCTTCCCCTAAAGACATGCGCGAGGATTCGCGATTACCCAGCACAAACGTCACATTATGACGGCCTGAGATGCTATAAGGCGCAGAAATCGAACGAGAACGATAACTATCAATATATAACCGCGCGGAATTGCCCTGGGCAATGACTTCAAATTGATGTCGCTCACTGCCCCAGTTACTCATGGAGTACTGACCGGCTAAATCGCGATGGGTGATTAGCCAGGCGGCGCCATCGGCTCTCATGTCCGCGCGATCACCTAAGATCACTCGAAAAAGTCCGCCGCCGCGATATTCGCGGTCCATCCGCTGCAGCGCGAGATAATAGGTTCCGCTATTTTCTGCCATCGTAAATAAACTGACCTTGCCACCATTCTTCTCAGTGCTGTTCCAGTTAGGAATATTGCCTTCAATCTCAAATTCAATCTTAAGCTTTTTAGAAGAATCCACTGAGAGCGAGAATTTGATTCCGCCAGTAGATGAAGGAGAGAATTGCCCCCCACTGAAACTTCCGCCAACAACCGACCCCTTATATTTGGCGACATATTCGGATGTCATGGCTGGTAAACACAACAGCTCAGATCCATCACAATAACCGGAACCATCTCCTGGAGTTACTTCCTGCTCAGTTTCACTGGGTTGCGTTTCACTCGAAGGCGTTCCGCTCGAAGGTGTCTCAGACGTTGATGGAGCCTCAACGGAATTAGGGGGATCATCCGAAATTGAGGCGGCGGGTTCAGTCGGAAACTCCTCACAACCCACTATACCTGCCAGAAGAAATACACAAAACACAAACCAATACCATGAACTTGACAATTTCATAATTGTTCTCCTCTTCACGTCTCTCCTGCCAGAATCAATATCACAGGAGAAGAATATTATTTCGTCTTTAATGTCAACTTTGAAAAACTGTGGGTTTGACGATAAGAAAAGAAGAAAGTTTAAGAAAAGTTAAGAGTTACAAAGATTGGATTGTTTTGGATTGCTCATGGTAATGCCGGGCGTGGTGCATGTTCCGTTAGCGAAGTCGAAACGAGCAAACAGACGCTTGTCTCGGCTCCACTCGACGACTGGAGATCATGTACAAGGCTGAAAAAATTCTTCTGCGCTTACTTTACCAGACCATTTCGCGTTAGCGCTTTATACCACGATTGGGCGAGTAACTTGTACCCTTTGTCATTAAAATGGAGTTTATCCACAAAGAGAGAGTTGCCGCCATGAGAGAGGATCATCTCGTAGGTATCCAGCACAATAACTCCTCGTCTGGACGCTTCGCGGGAAATTTGCGCATTTATCTCTTCAATATCTTCATTGGCCCAGTCATATTCACTTCCGGAGTGGGCGGGCGGAATGGTGCTCAGTACGGGTGTTACCCCGGCGTCAATTGCCAGATCCAGCATGGCAGCGATATTAGAACGAGTATGGCAGTCATCGCCAGGACAGGTTCTGGGGTTAATAATATCATTTGTTCCGATCATGAGCAGCACAATCTGTGCTCCTCTGATTGCTGAGAGAAAGCGCGATCTGGTGGAAGGAGACTTTTCTCCGGGAACTCCTTTATTATACACGATCACATCATATCCATCATTGACAAACATGGATTCCAACATGGTCGGGTAGCCTCCTACGGCGGAACCATAGCCGTATGTGATACTATCACCGACAGCGGCAATAACGGTTTGTTTTCCGGTCGGCGTAGGATGAGGAAGTGTTCCGGGATCCACAGGTTCCGGAGTTGGAACAATCACCAAAGGGGTCGTCGTGGGCGTGACACGCGGCGTGGGAGTTGCAGTCGGGGTTGGAGTCGGGGCCGCCAGCGTTCCTCCTGTGATGAAAACCATGGTGCCAAAGGAACGATCCAGCTCAAATACTGCGCTATCAAAGAGTTCAATCGCCTGAGTCAGAGATGCAGAACTATCTCTAATCGTTCCCTTTTGAAGCGAGACTTCATACACTTCTTCGCCTTTGGCGAGCTGAGCTATCAGCAGCGCAGGTTCTGTTAACCGAAAGAGGACTTCAAAGTTTCCGGAGGTTGTGGTGTATGCCAGCCGATAATCCCCTGGTTGGGGAATATTGATGTGAAATGCGCGGCTTTCTTTTGCGGCAGCAAATTCGCTCGAAATCGCCGTTTCTGTCCGAATATTTTGAATTTGTCCGGGATTCACCGGATCACTGGCGTCATCATGGCAACTGACGCCTATCACAACAACCAACAAAATTACGATCATCCATTGTGAAATAGTTTTCATACCCTATATTGCTCATCTCTCTATCATGTTCATCTTTACGCAAATCTTTTTCTAAAATTTATTTTATTTTTATGATCTATGATTTCTGTCAAGGCAAATTTTATTGCTCAAAAAGAAAAAACGTTTGTAAACCTACTTTGTCAGGTTTCAACCGTTTCGGATGCTGCCCTGAAAGGGCAGGAGAAGAGAGCCATATTTTCAAATCTAACAAAGTCGTAATAAGGATGAGGCGGTTACCCAGTTATACAGAGGAACACATCGAATCTCAAATAAAGATCTCGCCCAAAATAATCCTTGACAGAGTTGCCCACCGTTCTCTACAGACTCTTTACCATTCCATTATTCGTTGGCGCAGCATATCAGGCCGTAGATACGGGAAGGATGGTTGAACGTTGATGGGATGATAATATGAGCGGTCATGTTACGCATTCCCCCCCTTAATCCCCCCGCAAGCGGGGAGGGCTGTTAAGTTCTCGCGGGGACAGCCTGTGCCCCCCTTTTATTCCCCCCGCAAGCGGGGGGAAACGGATCACCTTCCCCCGCTTGCGGGGGACTGAGGGGGGAGAACTTAACAGCCCTGCCCGCTTGCGGGGGAAACAAGAGGGAGTGGCTGGGTAACATGAAATGAACGTCAGGAACTTTTAAAGAACACAACAAAATGGTGATTATGGATACATGGATGATAGTTGGATTTTTAGCACAGGGGCTGTTTTTTGGTCGTTTTTTTATCCAATGGATTGTTTCTGAGTATAAGGGAGAAAGTACGGTGCCTTTGGCTTTCTGGATTTTTAGCGTCCTGGGAGGGAGCATGCTTTTGGTATATGCGATTCATCGAAAAGATCCTGTTTTTATCTGCGGCCAGGCCGGGGGACTGATGGTCTATTCTCGAAATCTTATGCTGATTTACAAAAAAAAACAAAAAATGAAAAAAGAGGTAAAGAAAATCGATACCCACGTTAATAGTTGACGATTCGTATTGTGTTAGGGTTTTATAAACCACGGATTGTCGGGAACATGATGGTACACAAGAATGAGTTTTTGAGGGTAAAGTTGATTCGCATACACTGGAGTCAGCCAGTAATGATAGTGATGTTCCCGGAAAAGAGAATGCGTAGTATAATCAGACCGTTTGAGGAGAACAAATAAAGGGATCGGCCGGCGCAATAACTGCTCAATGACCCGAATATCGTCGGTATGGGTGATATGATCGGCAGGAACTCGATCCATATAATATTCATCGGCGTAATCTAATTCTCGAACCCGCAGGTCATATAAGACCAGATGGTACTGGTCATCCGGTATATCCCGCAGATAGTCCGTAAAAATGTGGATGGGTAATTTCTCCGGCTCTTCATGAACCCGTTGAAAATTTGCATACAGCGAAGAAGAGAGCAAAACGGCTAAAATCACGATTGCAAGCGGCGCCAGTAGCGGAGAAGCAGGATACCTCATTTTCAAGGAAACGATGATCGTATAGCCGACCATCGCAATCAGCAGAGCCAGGGCAGGATATAAAGGATTCATATACCACACAGCTTTCATCTTCGAGATGGAGAAACCGATGAACACCGTGAATATCCAGGTGAGTAGAAAGATCATTTCACGATTTTTGCGCTGGATTGCCTGCCAAAAAGCGATGCCTATGGCCGGAACAGCCAGAAGACTCCAGGGGAAAAATCCGAAATAGATCACCTGAAAAAAATAGAACGGACCATGCACATGAGGACGATGAATCTTGCCCTGGACGCGGTGAAAAATCTGCTTGATGATTGCTACGTCGAAAAATCCCGGGCTGAACAGCATTTGCGGAAGATACCACAGGGTCGGCAGCAACAGCGCAAGACCCACCATTCCCCAAAACGGTCGCGTTTTCAATTCAGCATATTGTCGTGTCAGCACAAGATACAAAATAATAATGATGAGGGGCACCAGAGCCTGCACGCTTTTGGTTAAGGCGCCCAGTCCCATGCACAGTCCGCTGAGATAATAAAAATACGGCTTTTTCTCTCGCAAGCGGAAGAAAAAGAAACTACCGACCAGGAAAAACATCATCAGGCTGTCCATAACCCCGGTACGCATGTTATGGTTCAGCAGAAAATCGCGTCCCCCCATCAAAATCAACACTCCCAGTAAACCGATCGCTTTACTGGAAAAAAGCACCCTGCCCAAAAAATACACCATGATGAAGGTCAGAAGACCGAACACGGCATCCCATATTCTCAGAACAAATTCGGAATCCCCAAATAAGCTTATTGTCAGTGCACTCAGCCAAATTTTCAGTGGCGGTTTATTGTAATAGGGCATGCCCTCTGAACTGTAAAGCGCCCACCAGGTTCCCGCTCTCGCCATATATTGCGTCACACGTGTGTGTATCCCTTCATCGAAGTCAGTCGTAATAATACTACCGCGTCCTAAATTGTGAAAGACGAGCACCAGGCTTAACATGAGGATGATCAATAGATGCCCCCAGGTCTGTTGTAAAAAACGACCAATAGATGTCTGTGGGCCAACGAGTCCTATCATTTTTCGGAAAAGAGGCCGCCGGGTCAACCAACTATACACAGGAACTTGCCGCAAAAACACCCCAATGCTGAAGAGGGCGAATAGCATTACCCCCAAAAATTGCATTCCTCGATACGTCCATGATGTCGCCGTTCTCAGGAACAGTTGACGTTCACTCGGTTTTTCTTGAAAGAGAACGCTGGCAGGAATGGGCTTCATAGAAGTCTTCTTCGTTCCCCAATGCATATCCAGGATGTGAGCCGTGCCTGTGCCTGGTTTGTATTTCAGTTCGAACGAATAAAGGCCTTCAGGCAGATAAATATCGGTGAGTTTGGTTTGAACTCGATCATTATGCGTTTTTTTAATCACCTCTAGATCATCAATTTTGAAAGACAGGACTCCTTCGGTCCTGACGCTGACGTGATAATCTGCAACCGATTCAATGAAAATCCAGCCAACCCAGTGCAGGCTGTTCGGTTCCTGGGGCCTGCGAGCTTTTTGATAAAGCGTTTGAGGACTGAGAGAGCTGTCGGGAGTAGAAAAAACAGGGGGCTTGTCCCATGTTTGATTATTGTAATACATGCCGGCCAATCCATGTTCAGTTTGCGTCCAATACAGGACAAGAAAAACTAGACAGAATACTCCCAACGCAACACCGGCTCTTCTCCTGAGCCTTTTCCTGGCGACAATTTTTTGCCAAAGTTCCTCTGTATATTTTCTGACACGCTGCTGCGGTTTGACTTTTTCTTGAATGATAGACTTCAGAGCTCGATACAGGCACTTGCCATGAATTGCGGACGTTACGCCAAGCAGCCCTGCTGCCAACAGAGCAAGGACACCGGTTACCCATGAAAGACCTCTTTCTAACAGGAGCATTCCTCGTCCAGGAATCTCAGGAAAAAGCGACTCAGTCGGTAAAATCTTTCGTTCTTCACCCGGAGGCTGCCAGAACACAGTCATTTCAGAGCGTGCGTCACCTTGAAAATATCCAATGTCCAGACGATGAAAACCAGGCTCCAGATTGATAGAGCCAGAGGCCTCTCGTCCCGCATGAAATCCGCCATTATCAATCAACTGCTCTCCATTCATATACAAGTTGGACCCATCGTCTGAACGAGTTCCAAAGAGATAGTTTCCCGGATGATCAATTCGAATCCAGCCTGTCCAATGAATACTATACATGTTTTGAGGGAATATCAAACGTCGCTTATAGACGGTATTCAAATTCACGACAGGTTCTATCAAAGAAAACGCCGATGGCTTACTCCATTGAATATTCGGATAATAGGTCGCCATCAATCCTCTTTGGACAGAGATAACCTGTTCAACGATAAGCGCAAGACACAAGCAGACAATAACGCTTATCGTAGTTTTGAGTAATATGTTTTGACTTTGTAACGCCGAACGCTTGTTCATACGATGTTTTTTCTGATAATGATGGCCAACGTGACCAATCCCTTAAATTATCTCTATTGGTTATGGAAAGAACGTTCTCACTGTCATAAAAATGTTCTGTCAAGGTAAAAATAATCATCCGGCAGAAAAAACTTGACGAAGCCTGGTTTCCGAAGAGAATCTCAAAAACACCCAAAATTGGTAGTGGTTACATGGGAAGTGATGCGTTCCTTGAGCGAAGTCGAAGGGAACAGTGAACGGTTCCTTTCGACTTCGCTCAACGGCGGACATCACTTACGTGGCACGAGTTTTTCTGAAAAGGCGTGTTGACAGGTGAAACCGATTAATGAGAACGTTTCTGGTTTTGTCAAGAAAGGTGGTCGCATGAAAAGAAAACAAGTTGGGTTGATGTTGCTTATGATTATGGTCGTGCTCGGACTGTGCGGACTCCGCCTGGTGCATCTCGCCGCAGATCCCCCTGCTCATTTAAGCTGGAGCGGCGGTTTATTTTTTGATGAAGGCGCGTACACGCATAATGCCCGCAACCAAATTTTATTTGGCGAATGGAAGGCGGATGAATGGAACGATTTTTATTATAGCCCGATTTTAACTCTTATCAAATGGGGTATTTTTTCAATAATCGGGATTGGAATTGCCCAGGAACGCCTGGTGTCCATTCTCTTTTGCGGCCTGACGCTTTGGATGCTCTATCTTGCCCTCAGCGTCACATTACGACGTTCTGTCGCGATATTAAGCGTGATATTGCTTGGCATCAATTATATCTATGTGATGTACAGCCGCCTGGGTATGTTTGAAATCCCCCTGATTTTTTTTATGGTACTGACGATGTATTTCTGGCAACAGGGACTGAAACACCAGCCAAGATTCCCTGTCTGGCGATCTCATGCCTTCATGTTTTTGGCAGGGGTGAGTTGTTTTACCGTCTATATTTTTAAAGCCCTGGCCATCTATTTTCTTCCGGTGCCTGTCGTAAGCTTCGTGATACTCTGGATTACAATGAAAACGGCTGATGAGCGAAAACGCCTTTTGAAATCAGCAGGCATGTTTCTGGCAGGGATGGCTGCCACGGTCATGCTTTGGTACGTGACCTTTTTTGCTCCGAATTATGAGGCCATCGACGGAATCGGCGCGTTTATTACGAGCCTGTCTCTTCCTCATTCATTCCGACAATTCTTCCAGGATATTTTAGCCACCCCATTTTTCGCAATGTTCCTCAGGACACCAATTGTTCTTGCCGTATCTGTCGTCTATTTGCTTGTTCCTCTGTATCTTCTGCTTCATCGTCGCTTCGAGGTAGAACCAATAGATATCTTTCTCGGTTTATGGTTTTTTGCGCATTTTTTCTTTTTTCTCGGCTATGGATATCGCCCTCCTCGCTATTACATTCCTATTATCCCGCCGATGTGTGGGTTAGCCGCGCGAGGTCTTGTCTGGGCGGTTCAGACACGAGCGTTGAAAATTCCGTATAAAATTGTTCTCTGGTTTTGGGGGATATTCTGGATATTTACCTGGCTCTTGTGGGTAGAAATCCTCATTCCCGGCCTGTACCGCTATGGCGCAATTCCGGTTATCACAGTACCTCCGATGAGTCAAGTTGTTCGCGTAACATTGGGGAGCATGCTTTCCTTGTGTTGCACGGCATTTGCATTTCGATTCACTCATCAGCATCGCGGAGAAACTGTTTTTGTCCCCCATCGGTTTTTGTTGGCAGTTGTCGCAGTATTGCTCCTGTCTTCAGTTCTCATCAATGGCCGGCAATATCTACAGTGGGCCGCTCGTCCGCAATATGTCATCCGAACGATTTCGCGTGAATTGGGAACCATGCTGGATCACGCGTATATCGCCGGATTAGCCACTCCCATGCTCTGCCTGGAAAATACCCATCGCGCCTTGTATGTCTGGGAAAATTTTACGAATTATCAGAATACGTTCGAACGTTTTCCGGTAACGCATCTGTTCTTAGGAGAGTTTAATGACGAAGTCAGGTACTATCAACGCCGTTTTCCCGAAGTGATGAAGCGGGCAACCTTACTCAAAACCTATTGGATCAAAGGAGGTCGTTTTCATTTGTATTCAATCGTAGATCCAACCATTGAGCAGATAACAGTTGAGCCCCCCCCTTATGTTTCCACTGAACCGATCAGCGTTCAGTTAACAGTGAAAAATAACGATCCGCGTCAAGCCAGAAACATTGAGGCCGGTTGGTTATTAATTCCTTCCGATGATTTATCCTCCCCTGTGACCGCTCAGACAACTCTTCGACTCAATTCTCTGGAACAGCAAACGATCACGGTCTCCAAACAAGTTCCTCCGGGTGAATATACACTTATGGCCGCTCTTTTCCCGCCCCACCAGGATTACTATGAAGCCGAGGAGCTCGCGCATCAGATTGGACGCAATGTACCCGATCCACAAGCATCTAACGGCATGGCCCGGTATGCGGAAGTCGGCAGAGCAGGCTTTTTAATGTATGGCCCCTATCATCGCTATCAATCCGGCTTTGCTGAATCTGAATTTTTGATCAAAACTTCTGCTCCGACCTCAGGAGGGATCGTTCATTTCGACGTGAGCACCGACGTCGGGAAAACGATTCTCGCGCAACAATTCCTTACTGCCCAGGATATAAACCCAGCAGATGGCTATCACGCATTCCGGCTTTCCTATCGGATCGAGATGCCACACGATTTGGAGTTCCGCGTTGCAACTCCCGGAACGCATGAAGTCTGGGTAGATCGTGTGACAACAAACTTTCTCAAAGGTACCTGGATTGAATCGCCAATCCTGGTTCAGGAGTGAGGAACTATACATTTTGCATCAGGAAATAATGCTTGACTTTCTTGTGAAAGTATGACTAACATTTGTTTATAGAAAGAGAAAGAAAGGGCTATTTTTCAAAAACTCGATTTTTATTGAGAATTCATACTTCAACGTAGGGAGGACGCACTGTGAGTCTTTTTAAAAAAGAAGGAAATCAGATCCAATTTCGAGATACAGGTCAAGCTGTCCGGTTGTTCATTGTGGAACAGTTCGGGTTTACGCATTACCTTGATGGAGAAATCCTGAAATTCATTGATGCGCTTGCGAATAACGGCGTAAATGGATTTCGCGTATTCGGGTTATTTCCGTTCGGTCTCGGACGCGAACAAGAACCATATATTCGCTCCGGAAATGACTTTGACCTGACTCGGTTTAATGACGCCTATTATACGTATCTGCGACAATGGGTCGAATACGCACAAAAACGAGGCGTGGCAGTGTTGTATGAGTTATTTGACAGCGTTGGCGTCAAATATTCCCAGCTTGGAAATTACCACCCCTTTGGACGGTTTTTTAAACACGAAGGGAATGCGGAACGCCGGTTGAACTTGTTTACTACTTTGGGCGGCCAGGTAGAGCGGTATCAAAAAGAATATGTATCCTATACGGTCAATATCCTCAAGCAGTATCCGCATGTCATGTTTGGCATGATGAATGAGTTTAAAGGCAACGCCAAATGGCATTACGAAATGTCAAAATTTGTTCGTTCCCTGGCACCGCAACATTTGATTTCCGGTTCGGACGATTCCTCCCCGGGCACAGACGATCGCAATGTTGATATCTGGGCGATCCATACCGGGGCCTATGATTTTACGCGCTGCCAATCAAATATCAATCAGGATGTAAAAAACTTTCGTCCGAAAATCGGAAGTAAGATTCTGACATATTCTACTGACGGGTTCGGAACGCGGGGACAGAAATGCGAAACCGCCAGTGCAATGGGGGCATTAGCGCGAGATGTAAAAAATAACAGCATCGCGATTTTTCGCTTCCTCGATCAAAAACCTTATGTGAGCCGGGATGATGCTGGCAATGAATATCCTTCAGGAGCGTGGGTCAATAATAGTCAGGCCTATGAAACTTCTCAGGCCAAACGAGCCAATACTTCAGCGTATCGCGCCATTGCTGATGTTTTTCAACCGACGCCTCTTTCGCAAGCACACTCAAAAATCGAACTGCCTGAAGGAATTCTGTATGTTTTCAAGGCGCTCTACCTTGAGTCGCTTCATCCTAAAGTGATTGAAGAACAAGGAGGAAAAGGCGTTTTGGCGACGACGACCAAAGGATATTTGGGATTAAGCCCCATTATCGGAGCGTATCAGGGGAAACCGCTCCCGGAGACACCGCTTGATGTCTATTTCAGCGTGTTTATTGATAATAATACCTATGATGATGCGGTTATTTTGATTCTGGATGTGTATGACACTGCTGCAAAACAAGTATTAACCAATTGGGCGATTACCCGCAAACAGTTTCCTAAAGCCCAGGCCTTCAATTTACTCAAATTGTCTATCACGCCATCCAGCACTTCACACCTTGAATTGCGCGTCTATTATTTTGGCTTTGCGCATGTGATCCTGGATAAGATCGCGCTTGTGCGTCCCGATCAGCTTCAAAAACCGATCACGGATGCCTCTGATCTCCCTGATGTCCACACACCAGTATCAGCGGAAGAGGGTTCAGAAAAAGAAACGCCACAAGAAGAGCCGGAAGAGAAACCAACCGTGGAAGATCAGGATGGAATATTAGGGTTATTTTTGGTCGCTCATCTGCCCCATACCCATCCGGAGACATTTGCGGACAAAGGGGGAAAAGCAATTAAAGCGACGACCAGAGAAGGATTTCTGGCATACGGCCCCTATATTGAAGGATTGCCGAGCAAAGCGTTAGATGTTTATTTTAGTTTACACGTTGATAATAATACCGCGGAGAATCGCCATCTTTTGACGCTTGATGTTTATGATTCGCTCAATCAAAAAATTTTAGCTGAAAAGCAAATCACGCGCCAACAATTTCCGGTTGCAGGACAGTTTGTGCTCTTCAAACTGTCATTTACGCCGCAGGCTCAATCCAGATTGGAATTTAGAATTTTATATAAAGGCTACTCCTATGTAGCGGCCGATAAAATCGTGGTGGCCGACCCGCAAAAAATTACACTCAGTTCCCCGGCCGATATTCCCTCCTCCGTTTCTCCAACGACGCCAGGCCAACCTGCTGATGGTCCTTCACCGACTCCGGACACCTCGGGCGCCTGCACAGGCAGCGAAATACTGTGTCTCGCGCAGTGTACTGAAGAGTTGGTACGTCAGCAAGGGGGCAGAGACTACGGCGGAACATTTCAGAATGGCCGATATACCCCTTCAAATCGAGGCGGTATCGGTTTTGAAACAACGATCGATACCAGTCGGAAATTCATGATTGAACTTGAGCTTGATGGCAATATTGCCAATGTTCATCGCACAGGAGAGAATGATGGAGGCAAGGTATCGTTGTTTGACATCAAAGAAAAAGGCGGCTCATATTATCTGGGCTTACAACGCATGCACAAAGAATATCGCGGCGGCGGGCTTTTTCGCTTCATTCTCACCAATAACTATGGCTCCACAGAAGGCGCAGCGTGGCTGATTACGGCCAGTGGCCTGGCCGGGAACTATTCGACTTTCGATTGGCGCGATGAACCGCATAAGATCCAGATCATTATCGCTGGAAATACCTGCCACTTGCGCATTGACGATCGGTATCAATCGCGTTCAGTCACAGGTTCCGGTAACATTTCCGGCGTGAAACGAGTCGAAATTCTTCTGGGAAATCGTTTGGATCGAATGGCCAATCAACAGGCGATCACCAATTTTAAACGGTTCAAAATTCTCTATCTTTAAACCAACCCAATACAGAAGGAACCGGGTTTTTATCAAAAACCCGGTTCCTTCTCTGAGGTTTCCATTCAACCTGTAAAAAAATTTCCGAAAATGCTCTGATAGGCTTCGCAAGGCGTCCAGCACTGAGGACACTGATAATTCCAAATTTCGTGCTGCACTTTTTTACTTTCCTCTGCATCCCAGATTGGGCGGATGGCATAATCAGTCTCGCGAATATTGCCAAGCCGCCGATCATACATACTGCAAGGATAGACATTGCCCATTGGATCCATAAAACATGACGAACGCAAAGCATGGCAGCGCATGGGAGTTTTGCCGGTACGAACATACTTCGCCACCTGTTTGAGATAGCTGGACTCTAAATAGGAAATCGGATGCAATTTCATCCCGCGCAAGGCTCGATATTGTTCGATCTCCTGAATCAGTTGCTCATTCTCTTTCACAGAGAGTTTGAGGCTTTCATTGCCGTAATAATAGGAAGTATGGTAAATATTGACATGAAAATCCTCATACGTCATCCAGGGGCATTCACGCTGCGCCGCTTCAAAGGTTTGTTCAAATTGGCCAGCGTTATAAGGGGAAAGTGTCATACCCAGAGCGACATTCACTCCGGGAATCTCGTGCAGTTGTTGAAATGTCTCGATCTGTCGCCGCCATCCGCCTTTTACCCCGCGAATCTCATCATTTAACGCTTGATCTCCATCCATGCTGATTGTAATGAAAAATTTGGGAGGTTTTAAAGCGACAATCTTTTCAACGGTGGAAACAATTCGCCTGGTGAGAAAACCATTCGTTGGAAAATTCAAAAGTAAGAGATTGCGACATTCCCCCAACATCATTTCTACAAGATCAAAGAGATCGTCTCGTAAAAAGATCTCTCCGCCGGTGAGGTGAATCCAGGAAAAATGAGAGGATTTTGTGAAAAATTTTTTAATTTCTTCGAATGTTAATTCATTTTCTGGTTTCCGCTGCCAGCAATTACAGGTTTTACAACGATAGTTACAGCGGTAGGTAATCGCATACGTCAATTTGTATGGAACAGAGACTCTGGTAAAATTGGAAATCGCGATGTTTTTTGCAAGTGTCAGATAGGGACGTATCATAGAGAATGTTGAATCTATTTTTTAGGCTCTCACAAAATTCGCAGAGACGCAAGCTCCGGAATATCCATTCTTTGCGAATGTTACGGACTTTGCCAGAGGATTCAAAAGAAATGCTTTAAAATGCACAAACCGAATTTATACCATGTACGCGTCAGCCGCAAAGTTGAGGTGCCGTATTTGCGTGCATATTCATGACTGGGCACTTCTCTGATGCGATATTTCTTTTTCAGGCATTTCATCACCATTTCTTCTTCAATGGTATGGGCATTTTCCTTCAAATTCAGTGCTCGGGCGACATCAGCGCGAATAGCGCGAAACCCGTTCTGGCAGTCGGTCAAACGCACATTCCAGCGATAGTTAATTATCAATAATAAAATATGAGACCCGGTCATACGAATGAAACGCCCAATATCGCCATGCAGTTCGTCGCTGCCGCCAGTCATGCGCGAGCCAATCACCATATCCGCCTTTTCTTCGCGAATCGGCTGCACGAGTCGGGGGATGTCCTGAGGATCGTGCGATCCGTCCGCATCCATAAACACAAGGATCTCGCCTGCAGCCTCTTGAATACCAACACGGATGCCGTCGCCCTTGCCGCTGCCATTATCAAGAACAACCTTTGCGCCAGCTTTTGCTGCGACTTCCCGGGTCGTATCAGATGAATGTCCGTCAACAATCAGGATTTCATCTACAAAGGGCTTCGCGCGAGTAATAAGTTCTTGAATACTCCCACTCTCATTCTTCGCGGGAATAACTAAGGTGATCTTCCCATCCGTTAACATAACGCCTCCTTGTTTTGTTTGTTTACTCATGGTACGATAATTTCGCCGTCACCGTAATTCTATCCACCCAGACAGTGGCGGCGGCAAAAAACCACACGCGAAATTCTAATTTTTCAGGTTCCTTCAAAGCAAAAGAAATATCAAATTCTTGATAACGATTTTTTTTCTGAATATCTGCTCCATGCAACTCCAGGTGGCCTAATTGTAAAGATCCTCGCTTCGCAGCAACATCAATTCGGACGAGAGGAGTTTCTTTTTTGCTATAATCAGACGCCTTAAGCCGATATTGTATGTTATACTCGCCGGCAGGAAAAAGCGTATAAGGACCATAACTCATAAACCCCTGCTTATGTCCTTTATGAGCAACTAATGCGCGTTCATTCAGTGCCTCAGGATCATGGCGGTATCTTCCGGTGGAATGCGGTGTATATTCGGTTTCATAAATAATCCTCAACGGCCAGGAAATGCCTTTTCGTTCGACAATTGTCTCCGAGATGCTTCCGTCATGCCAGTCAGGCGTCATCCCATATAAGGGGTGGTCCGCAAGTTCCAGGTGCCGGGAATCATCTATAGAGACGACGCTGAGTTCCCAATTGGGATCGCGACGATCACGCGATTGAGCATACACCAGATAGTGTCCATCCGGCGACCAGGCTGGGGCAAGAGCTTCAACGTGTTTGTCAACCAGCAAATTCCGTTTGGCGCTGCCATCAGCATTCATAATCCAGACCTTTGTTTTCGATGTATCTCGTCCGGAAACATAGGCTATCTGCTGTCCATCCGGCGACCAGGCCGGCTGCATATCACCACTGCCCGTTACACGCGTTATAGAATCCGCATCCAGGAACAAAAGCTGGATCCCCCAGGGCAAATTATAGCGGGTAGCAGCGTAGGTAATGGCAGTATCATGCGGAGACCAGGAGGCCCAGTTCCCCTGCTCGGAGATCGGCGAGATTCGACGAATTTCTGTTCCATCGGCCTTCATAATGGCGAGATGAAATTCTTCCGGTCGGGAATACGAGGTAAAGACGATGAACTCTCCGTCGGGCGACCAGGCCGGTTCTTTCTCATCGGTCGCCTGATAGGTTAATCGCCGCTGGTCTTCACCATCCGCATTCATCACATAAATCTCGTAATTTCCATCGCGATTTGAAGTAAACACGATCTGTTCCCCATCCGGCGACCAACGCGGATGCTCATCCGCAAAAACATTATCCGTTAGTTGGACGAGATGGCTGCCGTCAGCATGAATCGCGTAAATCTCCCAATCTCCGTCAGTTGCAGCTTGAAACACGATTTTCCCGGGCAATACCTGTCGCTGTTGAGGAGATTCTTCCTCTGTCTGCGCCCATGTGCTGCTTATTCCGATATATTCACACCGTATCAGGCTCAAAAAACACAGACAGCTCACAAACAGTATAACCCTGCCACGAAGATTCCTCATTTCTCTCTATTCTGCCTGCACGACCACCGCTTCGATGGTCGTATCAGCGTTTACAGAATATTCTAACTCATTCCCCTCACTTGCAACGATCTGCCCATTAATGTTCCAATAAGCGAGCGTCTGTCCATCAGGCGGCCTGACATGCACGCGAATCGGCGTTGTCTCAAAATACCAGCCTTCATATCCAGATTGAACAGTAACACCATCAATTTCAAGTGGCACACCCGGCGAACTCTCTACGCGGCACAGATATGCCGGACCAGTTGCAAACCGCGCCTGCATCTGTTCACGTAGAATGGCTTTACGATGCTGAAAGAATTGGCGAAGGATGGCAAAATATTTTCGTTCTTGAATACCGTAATTAAGAGCGATCTGTTCATAATATGCCACTCGTTCAGATAAAAATTCCTGAGTCAAGCGATGATTCATGGTTTCGACAAATAAACGAGTAAAATACTCACGGAATTCGGGACTTCCATTTACCAGACGATGAAATAAGGCGCCTCGCGGATCGTAGGAGCGTAATTCTCGGAAGGTATCAAGCTCCCAGGGATGGTTCGCTCGATTATATTTATCTTGAAAACTATGATCCATATCCCAATTCATCCAGAACCATTTGGGGTCTGGATCGGTCAGATCAAGCACAAGCGGACCTTGCAGGGCATCGGTCGGCGCACAAAATAAGATTGACAGCACCCAGCGTGAAAAATTATTCAGATTAACACGTGCGGCAACCTCTTGCATTGTCAATGCTCTGTTGTCTTTCGTGGCCCAGGTTGTAAAGGCTTTATAGCGTTCATAATCCCCTCTCCGGAATCGCGGGGTGTCACCATCCTGTTTTGTCCGGACAAAAATAAACTGATCATGACCGTAATGCGCCATCAAATAATCGCGACTGTAATGCTCTGTCAACACATACACTCCCTGAAATGTCCCATTCAGAAAAAAGCGTACCGGTTTGGTTTGCGGAACAATCGCTCCAATCCGTGCAGCAATATCATACGCCAGAGGATTCACAAGGTGCCAGTCATCACGGCGATCGTTATGTAGAATCAGATGGCGGATCGGTTCCGCATGTTCATTAAAAAGCACGCCGGGTTGAAATTGCGCTTCACCATATACGTCTCGGAAATAAACCCTGAAACTTTTTTCCATCGGAGCGATACGACTTTTCCCGCCATGCATGCGCAGGCCAATTCCGCTTGCGAAGACCAGCCGCCCTTGATCAAAATAGGAAAGAAACGCCGGGCGTTCCCAGCTTTTGCCTCGTTTTAACGGGTTTGTAAGAATACCGATCACCGGATCATAGAGATCGACAGGATCTATGACAACAGAAACCAGGGGAGCCGGATTGTTCAGATCATCCTGATACACAATCGTACTGCTCGGGAAATCCTCTGACAGGGTTTTGGTGGCGCTATATAATTGGATCCCAATTCGGCTTTTACGCTGAAAAAGCGCGTGGCGCGGATTAGATTGGGAGTCCAGGCGTTGTTTATAATATTGATAATCATTGGGAACCACATGCAACAACCCCAGGCTCCGGAGGGTTTCTCCAACGGTCCCGGATGATAGCAGCGCTGATGGCACACTTTTGAGTTGCACTCGTTGCCTCAATGAGTCAAACACTCCCCACCGTTCAACCAGCAGAGTGCACATCAGGAGTATGGCGAATCCCGATATTATTCCTACTTTCTTATGCATGGCCAACTACCAGAAGCTACATTGTTCCGGGTTGATTAAAAAAGATATTAAAGGCGGATTCGCCGATAACTTCTGTGAGTTCCGTCTGAAATTCTGCCAATGTCTGTTTTTTCGGGCGGGCAAAATTATAGGAAATAACGATCTGGCCGTCATTTTTTGAGATACTGCCTAAATGACCTTTGTACAATTTGTTGTCTAACATTTGCATGAGCGCGGAACTTTTGGCATGATATTCTTGTTCGGCAAATGTCACAAGCAGAATCCCATCCTGATTGACGCCATTCAACACGCGCGGGCCAAGACGAAGAAGCACTAATGCGAGCAATGCAATCCCCAAAATAATAAACAGAAATGCCAGGTTAAACGTTGCGCAGGCAATTGATGAGGCAATCACCAGCATAATGAATCCGATTTCTTCAGGCTCCTTAATCGGTGTTCGAAAACGGACAATGGACAATGCCCCTAATAATCCTAAGGAGAGCGGAAGCGAGAATTGAATACAGATAAAAATTGCTGTGATGGACAGCCCTAATAACGGAAACGCTCGATGAACCTGGCTGCCGGTGGAACGACTCTGATAAAAATAGGAATAGAGCAGCGAGATCAACATTGAGGAGAGTAACGCCACTCCCATCACAAACACAAAAGCCAGAATACCAATATCTTCCATTTTCTGGCTTCCAAAGCCACTTAACATCAATAACCAATCTGATAATTGTTCTTTCATGCAATTTTTGAGAGTACAGACGAGCCTTTACCTCCAAGGGCTACATTGTCTCCCTGAGTAAAACTAAACATTATCTCTATGCGCCAGTACGGAGTTTCCGACATCCTCTCCCCGCTTCGAAGGCAGGGCTGTTAGGTCTTCTGACGATCAATCGCCAGGTTCAAAGCTCAAGGACGTTCAAACATCTTCCACAGATTTGAAGCAGGCTTCTGCCTGCGCGTTGCACCTGACTGCCCAGGCAGGCGCAGACAGATCAGCCTGCTTCGGCTTTGAGACCGGCCATTGATGCCTGGGCGGACTTCTTTCCGAAACGCTGTACTAGTATATTTGCCTCAGTTGCTCATAACATGCCAGGTACTTCGAAAAAGAGGTTTTTTTACAGCTAAATGACAGCAAATACGAGAGAATCCCCGGCAAGCTTTCAACATTTCCTTTGACTTCAAGAACCGCAGTTGGTAAGGGGAAAGGATTGGCAGCCGGCAGCATCGTTCGATTCACGCGAGGCATACCAATATTGTAATCAACGCACACCCGTGTTCCACTAACCAACTCAACAAACCGATAGCGTTCGTATTGGACGATAAACACCGGGAACAGATGCTGCTTGAGCAAGATTCCCTGAGCTTTTAAGCTATATGGAATATCTAACAGACGCGGATCTTCCAGAGGAATCTTCGCAAACCAGGAAGCCGGGTAGGGCGCCGCCATACGAAATTTCGTTCGCGGTGTTCCGATTTTGGATTTTACTTCAATAAACGCCTGCCCTGGCGGTTTCTCTTCCCCTGGTTCCTGATACCAGCGCACGCGAAATTTAGTTTTCAAATAATCGCTATTCATTTTTTCCCGTAAAAATTGCCAGTCTTTTGTATCGTAATAAATACTGGCGACTCTATTATGCGGGAAATCCGGATCAAGACGACACCGATGCCGTAACCATTGCACCACTGGCTCAACATGATGGTTTGAAAACGTAAATTTAATTTCATGCTCGCATGTTTTCGGTTGCTGCTGACTTAATCGGTTATTAGCTGTCACAGTCATTTCTCAACGATGGCAACATTCACTTCAGAGCGGCTTCAATTAATTTCCCAGTGACGATAGCATCAAACCACTGCTGCGCAATAACTGCATAGCCCGCGTCAGTAAAATGAACGTGATCCGAATATAAGGCATCTCCTCCGTTGTCTCTGATCGCCTGGTAGTTATCAACAAGAGGGATATTATATTGCATCGCCAGACTTTTGATTCGAGAATTCAATGAACGAATATACGGATTCACCCAGGCGCGAATACCATCAGTTTCGGCGGGTGTCACCGTACTCAAGATCGGAATTTTTTTCGAGATCAGCGCCTCATTGATCATCGCTTCAATATGCTCGATCGTTTGACAATGATAAGGAATATAACAATTCCCCGGATTGATAAGATCGTTAATCCCAATCATAATCAAGGCGATATCAGCATTCGCAATTTCTCGCAGCCAGCGCACATGGGTAGAATATGTCCGTTCTCCGGAAATCCCTTCATTCAAGACCATCCCGGCATAACCGGCAGCAAACAATTTTTCCTGAAGTATCGAAGGATAGCCGCCGCGTGACGATCCATCTCCGTAGGTAATACTATCGCCAATAGCAACAATGACTGCGGTTCCTTCAGGATACTGCGGCGATTCGATCTCTGATCCTCTGATATCTTCAGCCGGCGGCTGCGACGTTCCGCCTTCTATTTGGCGTTGTTCAACCGCAAGATCCGAAGAAAGCGACGTGCTTGTCGGCTGATCTCGCTTGCATCCTGTCATATTCACCAGCAGTCCCAGAGTCAGAAAACACATTACCAAAAAGGATTGCCTTTTCATAATTACACCTCCTGCGTTCATAATTACACGTGTAGCCTTTTATAACGCCTCCTATCCGTTCAGACAGGTGGCAGCGGCAACCAAGTCCGATTGCTCAGCTATCATCTGTTACTTCCCTGGTTTATACGCCCAAATCATGATATGCGCTCCAAGCGGACGGATTAATGCTTTAGGAAGTATATGAAACACCGGCACCATAATATGGTTATACAATAACGCTTTCATGCCTGAATATTTCGGAGTGGTATGAGGATAGCGTTCAACCAGTAAACGAACTCGTTCAAATTTTGCAAAAAGCTGATGCACCTCGTCACACGTGTAATAAAAAATAACCGGAGCTTCCTTTTCTTCATGTTCGACATGCACGCCTTCAATTCTGGTCAGCAGGTGCATCCAGGAATTTTTTTTGTATAACATGATTACGGCTTCCCCACCCGGTTTCAATACGCGCAGCACTTCATCAATGGCTTGTTGAGGACGTGGAGTATGGTGCAGGACGCCATGCGAATACACAGCGTCGAAATGATTATCCGGAAATTCCAGGGCTTCTGCATTCATATTCAAAAAGGTAGCCTGGAATCCATGGACTTCCAAATTGCGTTTGGCAAGTTTGATGGCGTTCGGCGTTAAATCGATCGCTGTTAAATCTGCGCCAGCCCGGGCAAATTGCAGTGAATCAAGCCCGACGCCGCAACCGATTTCGAGCACTTTTTTTCCCTTATAGCCGGGAAAGGAGACCACTTGAGGCAGATAGGCTAATTTTTGATACCGATAATGTTCAAGTTCATCAAAAAATTCCCGACTTCCGATCTCATGCCGGGCAACTTCAATATCATTAATATATTCATTCCAATACTCTTGGACTTCTTGTAAATCCGATGATAACGTAAGATTTTGCGTTTCCATTGTCATTTTTTCCTTCTTCTGGTTAATGGTGATTTTACGAGGGTGTTCTATGGTGATGGAGGCAATGTTTTGTCAAGAGAAGAACACAAAAATTTATATTTTTTGCTTCAGCTTCATTCGCAGCAGCTACTCGTTACGTAACGCATACAACACTCCACCGCCGATGCCATACAGCAACATTGTACCAAAGGCAATCCAGCTAAAAGCAATGGCCTGAGAACTCGTGACCTGAAACATTCCGAGTAAAAAAATAAAGGCGGCTTCTCGCCCACCGATACCATTAATAAAAATCGGCACCATCAGAACTACCGTCACAACGGGGATAATCAGAAAAAAATACATCAATGGCACTTGTAATGCCAATGCATGCGCAATACAATAATAATGGAAAATAACATTAATTTGGAGAAACAAGGCCACAATAAACGCGCCCCCCATTACTCGTGTATTACGTTTATAGACGCACAGCGCATCATAAATCTGTTTCAATTTGGCGCGAAGTTTGGGCAAAAACGGGAGGTGAAGCAATTCAGGGCGTTCAACGATGGCTTTCACAGTTTTCGCGACCTTATGGTTCATCGCTGCCACAAAGAGAATAAACAACACGCCCAGTCCTCCAATCGCCAACCAGATGATCGGAATCTGTCCAAAATGAGAAAATCCGAATAGCAGGGCAATAATCGCAAAAACGCCGAGAGCAAAAATACCAGTCAATCGTTCAACCACCACCACTGTCATGGATTCTGTTTTTGAGCCGACTTGCGCCGCAGTGTCGTACGCACGATACACATCTCCTCCGACGGTTGAAGGCAGAAAGTTATTCAAGAAAATGCCGATTAAGACCGAACGTGATAAATACCAGGTTGAAAGATGTGCCCCACGCGCGGCGAGTAACATTCTCCAGCGCACCGCTGTCAACCAGACTCCAAGAATATGCAGGACAAAGGCAATGAGAATCCAGAACAGATCTGCGGTTTTTACAGCCTGCCAGATGGCCGCAATATCGGTATTATACAGCAAATATACCAACAAAACAGCGCTGACAAAGCATTTGATCCAAAATTTTTTACTGCTTTTTTGAGAGTTAGGTTGTTTCAATTCCTGTTGCATGGCATCTAAGTAATGATCCCTAATTTTCCTCAGTTTTGGCAGGACCAGAACCCGGGTTTTTTCGAAAAAATCCGGGTTCTGATGGGCAAAGAAATTTTTGATAATCACTTATAACCATTTTTGTTCTTTATACCAATTTAGGGTTCGCTGTATGCCGGTCGCCAACGTGACTTCTGGTTGAAATCCTAAGGTGTGCTGAATTTTACGGATGTCAAAAGCCTGATCACGAAAAAAGAAATCGAGACGGCGGTGATGAAGCGGCGGTTCAAATCCCAGGGGTTTACATAGAGTTTCACACACGGTTGCCCCGACTTGTGCCAGTACGGCAGGCACCCTGAAGGGCAGCAGCGATGAATCGGCCTCACGAGCGATGGTATTTGCCAGAGATTTCAGGCTGACAGTCACCCCTCCTGACACAATAAAGACCTCTCCGGCAGCAGCGTCGATCTTTTCCGCACACAACACCAGGCCACGCACGACATCCTCAACATACACCGGAGAAAGTTGTGTTTGACCATCGCCGATCAAAAAAAACCGACCTTTAGCGACCATGCGGAAAAATTTATACGTGCGTCGGTCGCCCGGTCCATATACCCAGGTCGGACGAACGACTGCGACCGGAACGCCAAAACTTTTATGATATTCCAACGCCAGCAATTCGGCTTTATATTTTGTTTCACCATAGTTGCTGTCCGGGGCACAGCGTGACTGCTCATTGGCCGGAATTTCCGGCAGAGGGCCGATCACCCCGACGCTGCTGCACTGCACAAACGCGCGTAAATTCGTTTCCCGGATAACATCCAACAGATGCTGCGTCCCTTGATAATTAATGTTCCAATAAAGCCGATCATCAACGCTCACTGGCGTCAGAATACTGGCAAGGTGAAAAACGGTATCAATGTCGGGATATTGTTGGAAAATCTGACTCAACGAGGCTTTATCGCGCACATCGCCATACACTAACGTGCTGTTCACGGCTTCCAATGCCTGAACTTTGCTCGTTTTCCTGACCAGCGCATACACCGCATGGCCTTGTTCAGCCAAATATCTGACTAAATGCGCGCCCACAAATCCTGACGCGCCTGTCACAAGAGCGTTCATGGATACTTTTCTTTCACCTCGACCATTCGTTCGTTGTAAACGCTTCAGCGTTTTATTAGAGCGCTAACGCGGCGACTACAAACCTGAGTGACGAATATCACGACTTCCTGGCTGAGACCATAAGGATATATCCCTGCGTGAACGGGATCAGCTTATCGAGCAAGCCGATGGTTTTCACAACTGGATAAATAAGAGAATACAATTTCAACGACTTCGCATGGCGCGCAGCATCCTCGCTTGAATTCGGAGAAATGCCGCCTTTAATTCCGCCGCGATGTTTCTTTTTACTCAAAACAAAAAAATAGGCAAAATTAATACCAAGCTCAATCCCTTCGCTAAAAAATCGGCTGAACGACGTGGAGCGGGTGACGACAAAACCAGCCTTACCAAGTTTTTCCTGCAATTCTTTCAGAGAATATCCTTCGCGTACATGGCCGTAATCTTCCGGTCGAAAACCGAGCCAGCGGCGGACATGATTGAGGAACAACCCCTTGCCTGTATGTGGAACCGTAATGTATAATATCCCATCATCCTTCAAGGTTCGAAACATTTCGTGAATAAATTCTTGATCTGTATGAATATGCTCCAGAAAATCAATCGCAATAATGCAATCAAACTGCTTGTCTTGAAAATGCAGGGTGATGCCGTCAGTGTATTCGACCCCCTCTTTGACCAATTCCATCGTAATCCGAAGATTTTCTTCGTCAGCATCAACACTGATCCAATCCCCTCCCCATTGGCGGAGATGATAGCTCAACACGCCTTTATCGCATCCGACTTCAAGGCAAGTTTTGCCTGCCAGCGGTTCGATAAATTGGTGGATCGCCTGAATTTTCTCCTGCTTTTTTAACGATTTTTCTGCAATTTGCAATTGCCAGTGTTCCATGAGATCCTCAAGATTTATGCCTGCAATCCTAAACGTTCTTTCAATGCTTCCAGTTCTTGATCAAGGCCAAGATCCGGTTTGGCTTCCAGCGCTTCAAATTGCTGCTCCAAAGAAGAGGCGTTCAACTCCTCCTGAGCCGCATTCATGGCTTCCGTATCAAGCAATTTCGCTTCGAATTTTTCAAACACCTGATTACTGGTTAATTCATTCAACATCCCCTGCAAGCGCTTGTGCGTTTCAGCATGTCGAAGCCGCATCACAAGATTCCGCTTTTTGCGCTGCGCCGTCTGAATCCGCTCGCGCAACTGATGATAATCTTGTTTCAATTTTGCAGAAAGCCGTTGCTGCTGCTCCCATTGAGGATGCAATTGTTCCGTATAATCTTCAGCTTCACGTTTTCGTTTCAGAGCCTCTCTGGCAAGGGATTCATTCCCTTCTTTCAGCGCTAACACAGCATTTTTTTCCCAGCGTGTTATTTCTTGCTGATATTTGTCAACCTGGTATTTCAACTGTTTTTCGTCGGCTATCACTTTAATAACATCGCTGCGCAGTCGCTCAACCTGCCTTTGCATATCTCGAAGCGACTGTTCCAGTGTCCGTTCAGGATCTTCCACCCGATCAACCCAGGCATTGATGTGTGACTTGATAACTGTCCAAAATCTTGTAAAAATATTCATATTATCCTCTTACAATAGTTCGTACAGTTTTCGCATTACCCCCCTGTATCCCCGCGTAAACGGGGGGATTGGAGAAAAAACACCTCACGTTTGCTTCCCCCCGCTTGCGGGGGGGATTGAGGGGGGTGGAATCAAAACTGTCCGACGTATTGCTCTTAAGTAAAGTGTAAAAACGACCTTCCGCTTTTGTCAAACTCAAGAAACCCGGTTTCTCAACCAGTCAAAACAGATCTGGAGCTTTACGCATCGTTTCCGTCAAACACAGCTGTTTGACGCTACAGCAACAAACTAGTGACGCAACAAGAACATCGCGGTTTCCCACTGCCCTGATCAGGCGCTGAGAATCGTTTCACGTATGGCTTCGCAGATGGTCGGGTGTGGAAACACGATTTCATCAAACTCCTTCATCAGCATTTCCATTTCGATGCCCTGGGTACCGACGGTGATGATTTCACTGGCATAAGGAGCGATGACATGTAAGCCGAGTAGTTCGCCATGTTCTTTGCCGACAATTGCTTTGACGAGTCCGCGTTCTCCATCAGTTTCACCAAGAAAACGACCGTTTGCGACCAGATCATACTTTGCGGCTCGAAACGGAATCCCTCGATCCTTCGCGTCTTTTTCCGAAAGTCCGACAGCTGCGATTTCCGGGCTGGTATAAATACACGAAGGAATGGCCCGATAACGAATATGCGCCTCTTCACCGGCCATCGTTTCAATTGCGACTTCCGCTTCTCGTGAGGCTTTATGCGCCAGCATCCAGACGCCATTTACATCGCCGGCCGCATAAATACCCGGAATATTCGTACGCATCTGCGCATCCGTCACTATCGCCTGTTTTTCGACTCTAACCCCCACGCGATCCAGGTCTAGCCCATTCAGGTTCGGAACCGTGCCAATTGCCAATAACACATTTTCAGCCTCAACAGCCTGTTGATCGCCGGTCTGGTTGGTAAAAAAGACTTTTCCATGTTCGACTTTGGTCACTTTTGAAGACAAATGAAATGTGACACCCTCTTTTTCAATTTGTCGTTTGAAGAGCGCGGCAATTTCAGAATCGATCATGGGTAAAACCTCATCCAACATTTCAATCACGGTCACTTTTACTCCCAGGACATTGAAAAATGACGCGAATTCCATGCCGATGACTCCTGCTCCGATCACCACCAATGATTGCGGACAGGCTTTCAAGCTCAGGATTTCTCGACTGGTCAATACATCCGGAGAGTCCAAACCGGGAATTGGAGGACGAGCCGGTTGGGCGCCGGTTGCAATCAAAATATTTTGAGCGCTGAAATTTCCATCCGATGTTTTGACGGTTTTAGGATCGACAAACGACGCTTCACCGCGAATCACATCAACCTTGTTCGTTTTCATCAGATAATCCACGCCCTTGACAATTCGCTTAACGACCTTTTCTTTGCGCTGCATGATTTTACTAAAATCAAAAGACATCTTGCCGTCAAGGTGTATGCCAAATTTTTCGGCGTCTTGAATAGCATGAATAACTTTGGCGCTTTTTAACAAGGTTTTCGTCGGGATACATCCCCAATTCAGGCAGGTTCCTCCCAAACTGGCTTCTTTTTCAATGACGGCGGTTTTCATGCCATGTTTCGCCGCACGAACTGCGCCCACATATCCGGCTGGCCCACTGCCGATAATGATGAGATCGTATTGCATTGGTGTCCACTCCTTTATCTTCTCGGAAATGTATTTGCAGGGAAACATCGGGTTTTTGAAAAATCCGGTGTTTAAAAGTGCACTTATTTTTCTGAAAGAAGAGCGTGGGAAATCCTTGCAGGAAAGTCAAGTTTTTTCCCATCACAATATGGCAATAGTCCCGAGGCAATCTATTGGAACGACCGGGGCATACATCAAAAAGGCGGGGTTACGAAGGATCAGTCATTTTCATTGTACCGCGGGAGTATCAGTTCATGACCTCTCCTATGAAGGAGGCCAATACTTATGAATAAGGCCGTACATGGCATTTTTATCGTTCGTTATGACACCTTAAACACTTTGACTATATCCTGAAGCAGGTCTGCTTGCTGTACCAAATTTTTCACGGTATCGCCGGAAAAATCCGTCGCTTTTTGCAAAATGCTTTCGGTAATGGTTTCAATCATGTTCATGGCATTGACCATTTGTTCGGAATAGTGTTTTAATTCATCGGTCTGAGCGGCAATACCGTTAAAACGGTCGGTGACATATTCCATACTTTGCGCAATTTCATCGGCCGCGCGTTTTTGCTCAAGACTGGCTCGATTGACCTGTTCTGACATTCCGCTGATGCTTTCAACAGCCTGACTCACTTGCTCAATATCATGTTCCTGTTGTTGAATGGCTGTTGTAATATTCGACACCATGCCAGTCATCTGGTTCATTTGGGTACTGATCGCCTGACTGCTGACGGCGGTTTGCTGGATTACCTGCGCAGTATCTGCCGCGCGGGTTGAGGAATGGGTCGCACTATCGAGAATAGTTGTAAGAGCTTCTTGAACAGCCCGGGCTAATTCTATTCCTTGATCAGCTTTTTTTAACCCTTCAGCAGTATGCTCTACTCCCTGGGCCGCTTTTCTTTGAAATTCATGGATTAAATCACTGATTTCTCGGGTTGACATTTTGGTGCGGGTGGCTAATTCTTTGATTTCATTTGCAACAACAGCGAACCCTCTGCCATGAACGCCAGCCTGAGCCGAAATAATGGACGCATTAAGAGATAAAAGAGACGTTTGCTCTGCGATGTCATCAACCATATTCAAAATTGAACTGATCCGTTCGGTCCAGGTATTGACTTCCTCAATGATGCCGGCTGTTTTTAACACGACTTCTTTAAGTTCATCCATGCCATTCATCGAAGCTTCAACTGATTTTTGGCCATGTATTGCCGCATCCATCGTGGCTTTGGCAAATTGCTGAGCCTGATCAGCATTCACCGACACATTTTGCAGGGATTGATCGATATGATGAACTTCAGTTTCTGTTTCCCGGGCAATCTCTTGTAATTGTTCGGTATGATCTCCAATCTGTTTCATGGTCTGATTAATTTGATCGACTGAGGAAGAAATCAGAAATAAATCGGTTGTTAATGAGTCGGTGCTGGTGGTCACCTCTGCAACGCTGGCGCGGGTCTCTTGAATTGAAGAGAGAATCTGAGCCGCTGCTGAAAGGAGCGTATTGGTATTCTGGGATACATTCTCGATGAATTCTCGAATCTTCTTGATGGCGAGCGTGGTGTTATCCACTGTCCCTGATTGTTGCTCCATATTCTTGATGAGCAGTTCCATTTGTTGTAGAATACTATCCGCCGTAGAGTTGACAGAATTGGAAGCTTGCTGAACTTGCCCTGAGACTGTCCGGAGTTGGGTAATCATTTGATTTAGTTTCATGGCAAGCATACCAAGCTCATCACGACTCACGACCCTGGCAGTTTGGCGTAGATCGCCTTCTGCTGCTGAGACAATGACCGCGACCGTTTCATGAATTGCATGAATGGTCCTTCGGCTAAAAAGGATCGAAAGCGCAAACGCTACCCCACCGACGATCGCTGCAATGGTGAATACAGTGACAAAAATTTTGGCAATCGCTTGTTTTTCAATCTCCTGACTGAAACTCACTGTAATCGCTCCGAGAGATTCTCCCCCCTCTTTCAGTACGCATTGTCCCTGGTAATAGTGTTGGGTATCAAAGGTGGCCGGAATCACCTCAAAAAGTGCCTGTCTATTAAGAAGCGCATCACATTCGACGGCATACTCAAGCACATCCGCGTCTATCTGTTTTTGTGAAGGCAAGGTTCCAATACTAAATTCTGTTCCGGCAAAAAAATTGACGGCTGTTTCGGTAAGAGAGGCAAAGCGTTTAATCATGTCATAGGTATAAAGAATCTCGCCAACGAATACACCTGTCCTGTTTTCCTCAGTATAATAAATAGGCGCGCTGATTCGCAATCCCAGTAATTCTCTTTCACGGAATAATTGCGCGGTCGTGATCGTCGGGAAATCTTCTTCATAGAATGGTGATATCTCATCAGGCAAAGGATTGTCAGGAATAGGTTCTTTTTGGTAAAGCATGCTGGAAATATACGAAAAATCATCCATGGGCAGATAGGTATCCTGGCCTGTACTTGAAATAACGTAGCCACCAACAGTTTCTAAGGAACCTTCGCGCTGGTACGCTGCCAGGAGTCGTTTATCTGATCCATACAGGAGCAGTCGGTTCGCTGAAATCAGACTGCCAAAGCTTTTAAAATCTTCAACAACTTTAGAAAGGGATGACACGATGAATTGAGGCGACCCTACTTCTTTAGGCTCTTGCTCTATGTAACTGGTAATCCAACCCAGGCGAATATCTCGCTTCATAAATTCTTGAAACTGCTTAACATACTCTCGCCTCTGGGATAAGAGATCATCAAAAATAATATCAAGCGCAATTCGAATACGCTGCCGAGATTCCCGGTGTTTATCTTGTCGAGTCATGTTATAATAGGCAATAGAGATACTAACCGTTGTCAGCATGACAAGCAAGAGGCATAACGCTAGTAATTTGGTTCTAATAGAAATTTTGATCATAGGATTTTTCTCTCCATAAACAGGTTTTCTTCATTGGACGAACAACTCGGCATAAGGATTATTCAAAAACTCAAGGAAATAGTGATCTTCCAATGTGGATTACAAATCATAGGCTGCCTCATAGCATTCTTTATCCTGAGTAATAAATCGTTCTTCTGTGTCAAGAAGAATATGTCTGCGGGAGGATCTCTTCAATATTTATCTTGTTCGATAAGAGGATGAAGAAAACAAACGCGCTGGCAAATCGAAAATAAGGGCAAACAGAGCAGTTATGAAAATTATAACCGCAACCCATTGCGAAATGAGCAGCCCCTGCCAGATATGCAGGAACTCTTCGCGGTAAAAATCAACTGTAAAGCGCAATAACGCGCTCAGCAGGAGGTATGTGAGAAAGGTGAAGCCCGGCTTCATCGGTTTTTTGTTCATCCACAGCAAAATCGGGAAGAGCAATAGATTTCCCACACCTTCGTATAATTGAATCGGATGTCTGAACGCGCCGTGCAGTGGAATTCCCCAGGGCACAGTAGTGGCAATGCCATAGTCGCAGCCGTTCAGCAGACAGCCAAGCCGCATAAAAAAAAGCGCAAGCGCTAAGCCTGGAGCAAAGACATCAGCGACTCGCCAGACCGGCAACCGATGATGACGAACCACAAGCAGGGTCACTATTCCACCGGCAATTAACCCGCCGTGAAAAGAAAATCCGCCATCAAGCGTGCCGAGTGTGCAAAGCTCACTGAGCGTGAAAGGAAATTGCCCATCATTCAACACAAGAAACAGGGCGCGCGCGCCGGGGATGGCGCCCAGAAATCCCCATAAAACAATGTCAGTCAGATCCAGGCGGCTGATATGCCAATATTTTCCTTCATGAACAACTACCAGCAGCCCTGCAATAAAGGCAATGATAAAAAAAAGTGTTTGTGTACAAAAGGTGAATCCGGGAAATTCGAATAAGATAGGATACATGCGAGACCTGTTCGACGTCTCCTTTGCTTCTGTGCCAGGCAGATTTTAAAGGTTAAGTCCGTGCCAGTCAATCAGGCAACAGTCAGGAAATCCTTGCTTAGAAAAATTCTTGTCGTTAGCTGAAGAGGAGAATGTCACACAAAACTTCAGTTTTGCGTGACATCTCAGCAGGTTATTTTCGACCTTTTCGTCTGAAAATTAATCCAAACGGCACAACCACCCCAAAGAGCACAACAAGATTTTTAAAGGTCATTGTTGAAGAGATCTGTTGCTGCGCCGGGTTGGTCGTAAAGGGATTCCCAAGGCATAACGCCGTTCTACCGCCTGGCGTTGGCTGAACAGGGACAGGGGTACGCACCCCGCCGATTCTCTGCCAAAGTCCGCTGCCGGTCGTTGGAGCTGCAACTTCATGATTAATGTAGAAAATGACATCCTGGATGGCGCAGGAATGATAATTTTCTGCAAATCCAATCCGAATGGCCTGTTCAATCTGAGAATGATGCCCGATAATGCTGACATACTCACTTTGTGATGTCGGCTGACCGCGCTGGGACATCAGAAATACCCGTATCGTCCGTTTGGAAGACGGCGTATTGGGGGATATAGAATACGTGAGATCCTGGGCAGCAACGACTGGAGCCAGAGTTTTGTCAGTTGAAGCTAAAATATCGCCCATTGTGATGGTTTTGTCAGATGAATAATAGCTTAAATTACTTGTCACGAACGTCACAAAGCGGATGCAATCGCCGCCTGGCTGTGTCGGCGATACGTCAACGGCTCGTAGTTCGGGAAAAGCGGTTTCCCAGACTTTGATTGCCTGGTCTGACAAATACATATTTCCCTGGGTGTAAAACAAAATGGCTTCCTGGATACTGCGGTGAGAGGCTCCCAGACGATCCCCCGTACGAATCAGATGTTCGATGATATAATCGTGATCTGTTAACGCAATTTTCCAATAGCCGCGTCCACTCTGGTAGTCGTAATGATCTCCGCTGTTCTGATCGCCATCCCTGCCAACCGGAACAATTGCCTTTGTTGAAATAGGGTATGGATATTGTCGGGATGATTCAACAGAACTTGAGGGCGTTCCATAACGCTGCCCAAGAGACCGATAATTATCTGAGGTGAGTTGATACATTTTGCCTTTTGAGCCAGTCGTGTAAATTTGGTAGGGATCAATGTCCTGGTACACGATAATATCAAAAATTCGTCGTTCACTGGGCCGCAATTCCAAAGAAATATCCTGCCCAAGAATCAGATAGGGAGCATTTGGATTTGCATCCATCGCTTTAGCAACATCACCGATTTCTAACGAAAATCTCTGCATGGTATATTCCGGATTAAAAATGTGGACTTTCGCAATTTGGGGAGAATACGTCTCCTCCCAGCGAATATGCCAGTCTAAAGCTGCAAAACTCGTGATAGGCAGTCCTATAAGACAAATCCCTATCAGTAAAATCATACGAAATGTTTTCATTGTGTTTCCTCCCAACACGAAAAGAACTTCCCGAAAGCATTGACAAAAATCCAGGGATTGACAAGAGAATATCTTCAAAATAAGATCGCGCAAAGAATATCGAGAAAACCGGAGAAAGTCAAGAAAAAAATGAAGATCAGAGTTTCTTGCGACACCTTGAATCGTGTAAAAACGCTGTAATTCGCTCTCTAAAGTTTTGAGGTACTTCGAGAATGAAGCGACGCGAATTTCTCGAAATCGTGAGCGTTTCAACAAACAAGGCTGTTCGTCAGTACACCGATTCTCAAAGGAGGTCTTGATTTATGAAAATGATGATAATTCGAATGTTCATCAGCTGTATGATAGGAGCAGCATTTTTATTGACAGGCTTGACGATCAGGGCTGAAGTGATTGAGAAAATTGTAGCAATTCTTGATAATGAATTGATTCTATTAAGCGAACTCCATGAAGTTATGGAGAATCCGGCAGTAAACGTGCTGGTTAATCTCAATGGCACAACCACCAACATTCAGGAGGTGCGGCAATATATCATTGAACGCCGGATTCTGGAGCGGGAGATTCAATACCTGGCAACGCCGAAAGCTTTAGAACCCGTGAAAACCCTGGCACTGCATTATATCGTGAACACCTATTATCAACAGCAGCAGCAGTCATTCGAACAACAACTTGCTGCGAGCGATTTACCTGAACCTCAATTAAATGACGAACTGATGTTGTATATGAAGGGTTTTGATTATATTCGGCGCAAATATCGGTTCAATGCTAATATTGATGATCAGAAAATTGTGATGAATCTGTTTCAACAATGGGTCAATGAGTTAAAAACGAAAGCCCAAATTCAGCTATTAGAATAAGCTGAGTTTGGGAGACGCGCCCCGTCCAGGTACGAAGCGAATCGGAGTGCTAAAGCTCTGCTTTGGCACTCCGATTCGGGTTTCTGACCCTGAAAGGGCGGAGGAGGACACATCTCCCGCCCCTTCAGGGTGAAACATTGGGCATTTCGTTTCCTGGTTCCGCCTTCTCCGAGGCTCAAACCTTTTCCCTATTGTAAGTCCATGCCTAACACTTGACAGGCCAATGAAAGTATGTCCGTATGGTCATTGGGCAGAATTAAGTGATGGTTGCCCAGCGGATTTTCACGCAAAGCTTGTACCGCACTGGGAGGGAGTTTCACCTCAATCTGCGTGCGGCAGGCGCTGTCATATTTCGGACGTCGCAACACTTTGCCCGGAGCAATAAAGGCTTTATCCAACGTATTGTTCAAGCGCAGGATGGTCACCTCTTCTGCATTGAAATTCCCCTGGATGGCTGTCCCTTTCCCGGTTTCAAAATGAGTTGGAATCGTGTAATCGGTCAGCAGGTCCAGCGAAATCGTACAATGAGCAAACAAGACCATATCGCCAAAAATTTTAACTGTATTCGCTATCCACGGAATCGCTCCTGTGACTTCTTTTGCCAGCATCATGCCGACAATACTGACCAGATCGCCTTCACAGCCAGCCGGTAAACCTTCAGCGTTCAATTTTCCGAGCGGCACACAGGCGGTCACCGCATGTTCTGTCACCAAAGAAAAGCATTCGACCGTGATGGCATCGAACTGTTCACGCTCAATACACTTTCTTAATAACGTATAGACCTTTGCGGTTTCCTGGAGAGTCGGAAAATTCTCGGGCTGAAACGCACGCAGAAACCCTTCCAGAGGCGGCTGTTCTTTGTATGAAGGCAATTGCGACCAGGGAATATTGTTCAGTTCAATTCCTAATCTGTCCTGAAGCAAAGGCGCCTCGATATTCGAAGCGATCAGCCAGTCAGAAACTTCGCCGATTAAGCCTAAACGCTGTCCTCGGAGGCGTTTGATCCCCTTGAGCGCTCGATACAGGTTCTTCACAAAACAATGCGTACCTCGACTCTCAAAATCCAATAAGACGGATCGCACTCCATGCTGATTATAATAGGCTTTGACTTCGGTTGCGGCTGCATAGGAATTGCCTTCGTGAAAAGCAATCAAGGTATAAAACCTGTTCGGTTCTAATGCCTCAACGGCCGCACGCTCCGACCCACCCGACAGAAAAAACAGCACATCCGGGTGCTGATCAACAAATTCAACATATTGCCGCTCGAGAAGCCGCGTAAATTTTTCCGCGCCTTGCTGATAGAACTCTTCAGAAGCATTGCGATAGGCTAAGAGTTTCACTCGTAAAGCATTCATCGTGTTTTTATCTCTATTTAAATGCAGATTGATGTTCCGTAACTCACAATTTTTCCCGATAAAATAGAAATCGTGAAAGTTGTCAAGAAATATTGGTGTATGTAAGCCATATCCCCACGCCAAACAAAATCCGCTTAGTCATCACAGTGAATAAAACTTTGAATTCGGGCTGAAGCGTAGATGGCTGCCTAAAGTCTGTGATAATTTCGAATGTCTTCGAAGAGTTTTCTTGACATCCGATTAAGAAGAGGAGCTATAATCAGATGTTAAATATGTTTAGAGTTTTTCATGGAAGTAATGCTTCTACTTTTTGAAGGAGGGAATCTTCGATGAGACCATCAATATTTGTTCAAGTGCTCTCATATATTTTGGGAACGATTTCTTTGCGGAAGATCGTTCTGTCCCTCTTATTCTGCGTGATGTTGTTGGGATGGGTGCTCCCTCCTTCAGCGGAAATTTATCGCTGGCAAGATCACGAAGGCGTTATTCGTTATTCCAATACACCGCCGGACGATAACTCTTTAGAAATTGAAGTCATTCCGACTCAACGGATTCCATTGCTCGAAGATGAAAATGGCGTGGTTTATTATCTGCATGTTCCTGATGGAACGCTTCCTCAGAATTTAGTAACCGAGGAATCGCATAAACACCTCAACTTGCCGCCGGAAGTGCTTGAACGATTAATACAAGAAGTCTCGCAAATTCCGTCTCCGGCCGCCAAAGAACCCTCACCGGATCTGACAGCCCTGACGATCCGCCTCACAGAACTTGAACGCTCGCTCCAGCAGGAAACGGCCAATCGCCAGCGATGGGAACAAGAATATCGTCAGACCCAATCGCATACCAAAGAATTAGAGCAGCAGAACGACTCATTAAGACTGGCTTTGACAGAGATACAAACGAAATTTGAACATCTTCAGCAGACGCTTGAGGCATCCCAAAAGCAGATGGCTGCTCTGCAACCGCCAAATCAGGAATTAGGGGTAATTGAAACGCAGGTAGCGCAACTGCAAACCTCTGTCACTGATATGAGCCAGAATTCGAAACAGGCGGCCGAACAGGTTCAGGCTCGCGTTAATGCCTTATATGCCCGACTTGAGCATATTGAAACGGAGATGAAAGCATTACCTCAACCAACAATGACTGAACATGTTTCCGCGCTTTCTCAGAGAGTGGCAGAGTTGGAAACGCAAGGGATGCTGCCGATTCAGGAGGTGCAAACTCAATTAGAGTTGCTGGAAACCCAACTGAATACAATGGAAACTCAGAAGATGCCGATTCAAGAGATACAAACCCGATTGGCCTCTCTCGAAACAACTCTGGCGTCGTTTGAAAATCGTCAGGAACCTGAAGCAGAACTTCAGGCAAAATTGGCTGCCCTGGAAACCAATATTGAGACCCTGCGAGAGAGGATTCCGGCGTCGCAGCGTTCGCATGAAATTGTCGAAAAATTGCTCGATAACGGAAACATTTTGAAAAGTGTCGTTACACGCCAATCCGAACAGCTTGATACGCAAAAAGCGCAGGTTGCTCGCCTTGAACAGGAAATTGTCCGCTTGAAAACCATTCAGGAGCCGCCCATCCCTGTCAAAATCGTCTCTAAATTGCCTTCACAGGCAGCAGACGACGAACTGGCTGATTTACTTGAAAAGCAACGCACAATGGAATCAACTATCAAACATCAGACTGATGCCCTGGCAGAACAGACAAAACGCCTTGAAGCGTTTGAAGCCATGATTATACAAATGCAACATAAGGGGATGAGCGCGATTTCACGACTGAATGATGAAATACTCTTGCTGTTTGAAGAACCATCAAGCGGCAGAGTTTTGGTTGTACCCAGGAAAGAACGGCGAACGGAACAGGAAATTACATTGTTCGATATTCTGGGAAAATCGCTGCGATAACCGGGATTCTTTGAGAAACCCGGTTTTTTCGGGCGTACAAATTCTTTATCTTGCTTCGTCGATTATTTTTATTCCGAGGGCGGCCGGGTGATATGTTCATGATCGTGAATATGCCTGTTGCAATAACAGGGTGTACCTTCACATTTCGTACAATAGCGGAATGTCATTTCAGGGTCATCTTTGTCTGTAATGCCGCAGATGACGCAGCGATGAATAGGATCTTTTTGGCGGGAGAATTCCCGCGCTTCACGTTCCATGCGCCAACGATGCGAACGCATGCGTAACACAATATCCCGGCTGAAAAATATCAGATAATTGCAAATAGACGCCAAGACCATAAAGCGTGTGGACCAGGAACCGAATCCAATCTGAAAAAAATATCCGATCCAGGTCAATAATGCCAGCCATTTAATTTTCACCGGAAGAATAAAAAATAAGGCTAATTCAAAATTCGGATTGAGTGAGGCAAACGCCAGGAACACCGAACCGCCGAGAAAGAGGTTTGTCGCCGAATAAGAGGGCGTGAAAAAAGAGACGAGGACAGTGGCGATATAGCCAATCAGCAAGAAAACTGTGTAGCGGAAGGTTCCCCAATAATTTTCCAGCGACGTCCCCATCAGATAAAATAAATAGAGCGCAAAAAAAATGAAAATCGGGTGTGTGAAAGGCGGCATGATCACAAATGTGAACAGACGCCAGATTTCGCCTTGTAAGACTTTGTTCGGAACCAGGAGCAAAAAATCCACATTCACTCGTCCTGTCATCGCCAAAATATAGACGAGGGATTGTCCTATCACGAGATTCAGCGTAAAATTCGGGATACCAAAACGTCGGTATTTTTTTTCTAATTTATCCAGCAGTGACATGCTTACCTCCGGATAGTGCTTGTGCTTTATTATTCGGGTTCAATGGCATACCCTGCCACTTTCCCGGTCATCTCATCAATATCAACCTTTATTACAAGGGTGTTAGCAAGACTCGCGTCTGAATACGCATAAGGTTGTTGGGCATTGTAGTGTCTCATAATACAATTCAGCGCAGCTTTTTTCGCGTCAGGATCTTCAAGAATGCTCGCTGCGCCGAAACCAATGACGCTGCGATATTTCATCCCCCAATGACAAGCTGTCTGCCCGCGTACAAGTGCCTGATCAATATCACATTCGAAACATACTCGAGGATTTTTCCGTAAAATATCGAGTTTTCGCCCTTCTCGCGCGACATGAAAATATAACGTGCCGGTTTCATATCCGAAACACAACGGAACAATATACGGTACTCCGTTATCTGCGCATGCAAGCCGGCACACCTGAGCGCGATGAATAATTGCCTCAATTTCCCTCATATCTGTCACTTCTTTATCTTTTCTGCGCATAGTATATTTGTTCTTGTTGTTGTTTCAAGAATTCTACTGCGTTCTCCTCCCAAAACAACAAGCATCTTGGCGATTATTTTCGTTCATTTCCGTCTTTTTATCCCTTGTCTTGTGCATTACTTACGCTGTCAATGGAAAACGTATCAGGTTTTTTTGAAATGAAAAATTTTCGTCGAGTATTCTCTGAGTTTTCCGGAAAGTCCCGAAAAATGTGTTGTTAACGCGATTTCGGGATACAGGGGTTTTCAGGGTATGATGAGAGGGTGGTCGTGATGAGGAATCGAGCTGCTTTTCTCATCTCGACTCCTCTCAATGCCTGTAACATCGTACATCGAGCGGAGTCGAGAGTGCTTGACAGGAGACTTGACTGATCCTGGATGACAGAGATGGTATATAATGCCTGTCAAAAATGAATTATGACAGGCGCTGCATGGAGACCACGTCATCAAAATAGTCTTTCGGAAAAATGACGCTGATTAACGTCGTGCAATCATTGGCTTTTGCATTGATCACATTTTTGACCTTTCCCTGACAAATGGCCTTGCCAGTTCGATTCACCAGCGTGACGCTCTCATTTTTCTGGGGGAGCGGAAGATATTCAAAGGGAAAGGTAATTACAGCTTCATCTTCAGAATAGGTATAATCCTTGATATAAATTGCTAATCCCGGGCAGGCGGCCACACAGCGTCCGCATCCTGTACACAAACGAAAATCCATAATCGGGAGATTGGTAATCGGCTGTCCGACCTTAATTGCGCCTCTGGGGCATGAGGTTTCACAAGGATTGCACGGAATTTCTTCAACGCATTCAATCACTGCAATCGGGCCTCGTAAAAAATCTTCCCGGGTCGGAAAAGCAGGCGTCGCTCGTAATTCTTCCAACGAAGGCGCGCCAAGAGTTTTGAGGGTTTCGTGTTTCATGCTAACGCTCCTTTCCTAATGTGACCAGCCGATCCTTTGAAATCTTTCTGGTTTCTCCGAATTTGCCGCAGCGCAGGGCGTCAAGGCGTTCCCAGGCTTGTTTGACGAGCATCTCGCACGTCGTTTGCTCATAACAGCCCAGAGCCGCAGCGGCGCTGATTCCGGCTAATCGTCCTTCTTCCATGGCTGTACTGGCTTCTTCGATCCCGGAAATATCGCCGGCCACATACATGCCGGGAACAGTGGTTTCCATGTATTCGTTATGCATCGGTAAATGTCCGCCTAATTGGGGAATGTAGGTAAATTGACAGCCTGCAATCCAGGCCAATTCCACTAAAGGCGTGAGACCGGTGGCCAGACAGATCGTATCAACAGCTACCGTTTTTTCCGTGCCCGGCATCGGATTCCATTGCGCATCCAATTGCACAAGTTCTGCGGCTTCGATATGATCGGTTCCCATTGCTCTTGCGATCGTATGGGATGTGTAAAATGGGACGCCTGCGCGGCAAACTTTAGCTGTGTGGACGCCATAACCTCCGAGCTGCGGAGCCGCTTCAACAATCCCAACAACATCCGCGCCGGCTTGCATGAGTTGATAAGAAACAATCACGCCCACATTACCGGACCCAAGCATTAGAATCTTCTTGCCTGGTAAAACGCGGTGAATATTGATCATGGTCTGGGCAGCTCCGGCCCCCATCACACCTGGCAGGGTCCAGCCGGGAAAATGAACAGCATTTTCAGTCGCGCCTGTGGCTAAAATGATCTTTTCTGCCTTGACATAGGTAGATTTCTCCTTCTCTTTGACGACCCACAGAGTTTTGTGCGGATCAATGCTGCACACTTCCGCATTGAGCCAGACATCAATGTTCAATTTGGCGGTTTCTTCCAAAAGTGTGTTCCCGATGCGAATTCCGCGGATACCGGCTTTATGCTCTCGTGATCCGAAAAATTTATGAATTTGTTTAAACAATTGTCCGCCAGGCTTGGCGTTCTCATCAATCACTAACACCTTTGCGCCGGCTGACGCCGCTTCGATGGCGGCTGATAATCCGGCCGGGCCTGCTCCGATAATCACCAACGGATAGTTATGCATAGTGTTCACTCCCTTTCCAGTTGCCCACGCCATGCTGCGTTTCAATCACCATTCCCTCTTCGACCGGAGTTACGCATGTTCTCACATTGGGAATACCATTCACAATCATCACACAATCCGTACAGCGTCCAATCCCGCAATAGACTCCGCGTGGTTGATGCTGACGTTGAGTATAACGAAACACATCAATCCCGTTCGCGATTAAGGCCGCGGCGATCATTTCTCCTTCATAGGCTTCAATCTCAACGCCATTCACTGTGATTCTGACCTTGCGGGTACGTTGGTCGTCTTGTAAAATCGGATGATGCACTATTCTTCTCATGACGCATAATCCTTTCTTAGTTGATCAGATTCAGTTGTTGCAAGCTTCTTCGGATTTCCGCCTGAATGGCAGAATTGGCCTCGGTCAGCGGTAAGCGCAATCCTCCGACCGCCACTCCTAACATGTTCAGAGCGGCTTTGACCGGAATCGGATTGCTGGTCAGAAAGAGCGTGTTATAGATATCCAGCAATTCCAAATGCATGTGGGCTGCCTGGTCAACAGAGCCTTGCAGATAGCTTTGAATCATCGCGCTCATGTTGTCTCCGACCACCTGCGATGCCACGCTCACAACTCCATAGCCGCCGACTGCAAGACATGGCAAGGTAAGCGCGTCATCCCCGGTATAAATCGAAAAATGCTTTGGCGTTTTGGCGACCATTTCGGAAAGCTGCACGATATTCCCACTGGCTTCCTTCAGGGCGACAATATTTTCAATCTCAGCTAATTTTGCTACTGTCGCAGGCAACATATTGACGCCGGTTCTGCCAGGCACATTGTACATCATAATTTTGGCGTCCACGGCTTCAGCCACAGCACGAAAATGGGCATACATAGATTCCTGATTCGGCTTATTATAGTAAGGCACGATCACGAGCAACCCATCAACATCGCATTCTAACGCTGCTTTGGCATTGTGAATAGTTTTTGCGGTTGAATTCGTGCCAACACCGGCGATCACCGGGATCTTGACATGCTTCTTGATTATTTTGAAAAGACCGATTTGCTCTTCTGGCGACAATGTCGGAGATTCACCCGTTGTTCCGCAGATAACAAGCGTAGTCGTTCCATGTTGTTCCAGATGTTTTGCCAGGCTCACTGCTTTTTCATAGTCAACTTCCAGATTCGCCGTAAACGGCGTAACCATCGCAGTAATTAATCTTCCCCATGCTTGCATAGTTTTTCCCCTTTCTCTGAATTGTCTGTGTTTTCCTCAAACGCGCTCATTTTTACCGTTCTCACCGGATAGCGATAATTGGACGGCGTAATATCTTTCACTTCTTTGCCGGTGTGTTTTGCAATAATTCTTTCGACTGATTTGCGACAGGTTCGTCCCTGACACAGTCCCATACCTGCTCGCGTAAATCGTTTGACCTCATCAGCCGTCGTCGCTCCATTTTGGATTGCGCGTTCAATATCTTCCTCTGTGACCTCTTCGCAACGGCAAATATAGACTTCACTCATTTACATTTCCTCCATCCTTTTCAATTGCAGGAACATCCTTTGAACTCTCGTCAATGTTATGATGATTCCCATAGTATTCATCCCAAAAGTTTGAGACATCTTTGATGAGGTTTTGCAGGTGTTCCACCATATACTGTTCAGCGATAGCTTCATCATGCTGTTTGATCGCATGAAAAATTTTGCGGTGTGAGACGTTATACGTCGTTTTGACTTGACGCCGGATTTTTTCAAACAGTTCCGATTGTTGATTATAAGTTGAAATAATGTTATACAGCGCTTCAAACACCAGATTTCTCGAGGCTTTGGCAATAGCCCTGTGAAAATCAATATCATCCTGGGCGATACTGATGCCTTTACTATAATTGCCTTCCTGTTGTTCGAGGATGGCTTCGAGATCAGCAATTTCCAGGTCTGTAACGTTGCGCGCTGCTAACCTGGCAGTTTCTTTTTCAATAGCTTTTCTTGCTTCTAACACCATAATAAAATGTTCTAAGACTTCCGTGGTGATCATTTTATCAAGCTTTTGCTTGTGATAATCTATTTTCCTGATCGTTTCCGCCTCTGCAATCGTATCAAGTCCTTTTTTCGTAATTTTCCTGCCTTTAAAACTCACCTTTTCCAGGTAGCCAAATTTTTCTAAGCGAACCAGTATTCTTCCGATCGTTGCAGAACCGATTTTTATCCCTTTTTTTTCAAGATCTTCTACGAGATACCATGAACCAATAGGCGTCTTAGACGAAGAAATCAATTGAAGAATCATCAACTCTTTCTTATTAAGTGGTTGCTTCATATTCTTATCCTCGCCTTTTTGCATAAGACGACATTGTTCATACTCAAATCAGGAGTGCCAAAGCTCGGCTTTGGCAGGCAGCGACAGGCGAAGCGTTCAGTAAATCGAGCCGCTGCCCAGTTTACGTTTCCGGCTCGCTGAACGGCAAAGCCGAGCTTTGCCACTCCTAAAAACTTCCGTCCCAGATCAATAGTTAGGCCGCGTAGCCTTTATTTTGTCCCTGAGTTGCCAGCGAAACGACGACAATCAGAACCGCCGAAATCACAAGCGCAATCAGAACGCGATTCGGTCCTAACGCGGTAATTTGTGTCAGGAGCGCGCCGGCCACGATCCCCACACGTGCGCCCCAGGGGGTGACTTTACTATTCTTTTTGCCCATTGTATGCGACTGATCCGAGCGTTCTTTCCACAACAGTCCAACCAGCAGCAACGGCACCAGCCCCCCACCGGCCATAGCATACGCTTTTGAGAACAAACTTAAAATCGAACTAGCAAAGATGGCTGCTCCGGCAGCAAAAATTCCAATAATCACAGTGAGAATTTTAGCATATTTAACCAGATCGGCATCTGTTGCTTTTGTATGAAACGGACGAATTAAGTCGTTCACAATAAGTACGCAGGCGGAATTAAGGTTTGAATCAGCCGAAGACATGCCAGCGGCAAGAATCAGGGCGAAAATCATGGCCGCAACAAAGGTGGGCACATAGTGCATCATCAACCACGGCATGGCATCATCAGGTTTCAGATCCTGATTCAAAGTCAGAATAACCATCCCAACCAGAGCGGTGAGTATCACCATCAAAATGGCAATAATACCGCTGTACAGCAAGCCATTCCGCGCGGTTTTACTGTCTTTGGCCGCAAAACAGCGCTGCCAGTAAATTTGCGCGGCTAAAATACCGACACACCCCGTCACAAAACTGGTGAGAAGAGCAATGTTATTCGTATTGCCAAAAGTCCAGAGTTCAGCCTTCCCGATCTCTTGCAATCGCGAGCCTAATTCGGCAAAACTCCAATTGACCGGCGCAAACGCATAGAGGTAAAAGATCGTACCGAAAATGACCACCATAATCCCTTGCAGCAAGTCGGTCCAGACCACGGAATAAATTCCTCCGAGTGCGGTATAAACAATAAAAACGGCTGAAAAGAAGAGAATGACCGGGACCGGATTGGCGCCTGTAGCGATATTGAAGATGTTTCCAAAGGCTTTTCCCTGCCCGCCAACCCAGGCGATCATGATCATCGAAGCTAAGAGTCCGCCTAACGCCCTAGTCACTTTGTCGCGTGAAATCAGATCATCAATCATTTCCGGGAAGGTGTTATACGTAAACCTTCCGGCTAATCCGGCAAAAAAGAGGGCGAAAATAATTTTCGATCCTTGTTCACCAAGAATAAAAGCCATCCACGGCAGACCAATCTGGTAGCCCTTACCGGCATGGCCTACAAAATTTCCCACGCCCATGATGGTTGCAAACTGCGTGAAGAAAATCAGATACATAGGAAAACTTTTTCCACCGATGGCATAATTCGAAAAACTTGAGTTGGCTTCACCCTGGAATTTTACTGAAATATATAAAAATGCTCCACACATTACGATCGTAATAATCCATAATATTGGTCCTAAGCTCATGGAAAATCCCCCTTGAAAAGGCTCTTCTCAGCACACGATATCGAGCATCGCCGCTGTAGAACGTCAATTATTGTAAATTTGTCAGTCATTACAAAGAGCTTGCTCACACATTATAAGGGTGCAGCAATCCATTCTTCAGACACCAACCAGCATTCCTTCTTTTCCGAATGCTCCTGTTCTTACTGTGATTTTACTACAGGCCTTCACCTCCCCAGGTTTTTTAGCAGTCTTCAGCGCGTTCAATTCTTCTGAAATCGTTGAAAACTTACGTCATTCATGTTAAATCCGGCATCTTCACCATTGATTAATTTTGCGATCAATTTTCCGGTAATCGGCGCAAGCGCGATGCCGTCGCCGCCATGACCGGCTGCAATATAAAAACCTTGCCGGTCAGCAACTTCGCTGATAATGGCCGTTCCATCGGACACAGCCGGTCTCAGGCCGGCAAAACAGCGGATTACATTGATATTTTTTAAAATCGGAAAAAACTTCACTGCTTGTTTCACCAGGATGTTGAGCGCAACAAAATCGGTGCGTTTATCAAAGATCCCCAGTTCGCGCGTACTTCCGATCAAGTAATTCCCTTCGTGCGTTTGTGAAAAGGCGAATCCCACTCCCAGCTTACGCGTTAATTCATCCCAGGTATTCATCAGGTCAGGCAGTAATTTGGAAACAATATATTCCGCACTCCAAATGTTTTCCTGCCCTAAGGTCGGAATTTTTTCAGTAACCACGATCTGACCTTTCTGCGGGACAATCGGAATGTCAATTCCTACCAGTTTTCCGATATCTGCGGCCCAGGCGCCGGCAGCATTGACAATATATGCCGATTCAAGCGGAGCGCCCTGGTCACACGTGATGTTCCAACAACCGTTTTTCTTGTTCAATTCGGTAATTCTGGTCTGTTTTCGGAGTTCCAATCCCATCTCACAACTTCTCCCCAAAAAGCCGCGCAGAACTTTTAAGGGATTAACCTGGGAATCTTTATCGCTGTATGTTGAAGCAATGACCGTTTCAGTTGCAAAGGGATGTCTTTTTTTGACATCACGCTTTTCAATCAAATGCACGTCAAGTCCATAACTGCGCTGTTTTTGAACATACGGTTCCATCACTTCCAATTGCTGCTGATTTTCAATGAGGATCATTCCTCCTCGAGTTTCAAATTCAATATCAATTTTTAACTCCTGAGAAAGATGTCTATAGAGATTCAGACTCTCCATCGCCATTTCCAGAAGTACTCCCGGTTTTTTCGATTGTAATAAAATCATGTCGTCGCACGCACCCGACGCTCCGCTTCCGATATGGTTCTTTTCGATCAACGCCACTTTTTTCCCGGACGAAAGTAGATAGTACGCCGATGATAATCCGATAATTCCTCCGCCAATCACGACGACATCAAAGGTATTTTTCATGATGACATCTCCCTTCTATAAATAATGATAATAAATAGCTCCTCATCATTTGATGAGGAGCTATCCCTTGAAAAACCCATCCTCTGCCTTTTGTCAATATATTTTTTTAATTTTATCCCCCTTGTTCCTCTAACTAGTAAAAAAATAAGCAGATTTCAGCGCACAAAATTTTTATCTCCACCTTCTGTAATCTTAGATAAGAAGATGATGATAAATTTTTCCTGTATTTTCTCCTTGACTTATTTTTCAAGTATATATTTGTTATTTTCGCTGCTCATCACATGATGAGCAGCGAAAATAACAAATAGCAAGAACCGATTGTTTGTCCGCAAATTTACTTAGTTACAGGAGGAAAAAATCATGTCTATGTATAATGTCGCAGTTGTCGGAGCTTTAGGAGCAGTTGGAAGAGAAATGACGAGTATTCTCACAGAAAGAAACTTTCCTATCCGTACCATTAAACTCTTGGATGTTGAGGCGAATGAAGGCCAGGAACGTTTGTTTAACGGGATGCCTGTCAAGGTTCAGACGGCCAGGCCAGGCGCTTTTAATGATGTTGATATCGCCTTATTTTCTGCCGGGGCTGAGGCAAGTTTATCGCTGGCGCCAATTGCGGTAAAAGAAGGCGCAGTGGTGATTGATAACAGCAGCGCCTGGCGGATGGACCCGCAAATCCCCCTCGTTATTCCGGAAGTCAACCCTGATGCCTTAAAACACCACAAGGGGCTTATAGCCAATCCGAATTGTTCCACCATTCAGATGTTGGTCGCATTGAAACCAATTCATGACAGATATACGATCAAACGCATCGTTGTTTCAACGTATCAGGCTGTTTCTGGTTCAGGGCAGCAAGCAGTTAATGAATTACATGAACAGGTGAAAAAATATCTTGACGGCGAAAAGATTTCCAGCAAAGTGTACCCGCACCAGATTGCCTTTAATGCACTGCCGCATATTGATGTGTTTTTGGAAAACGGGTATACAAAAGAAGAAATGAAAATGGTACATGAAACCCATAAAATTCTGGATCCGGCCATCAAAGTCTGCCCGACAACCGTGAGAATTCCCGTCATTCGCTCGCATTCCGAAGCCATCAACATCGAAACCGAGCAGCCTTTTGAGGTTTCCGAGGTGACTGAATTATTACAGAACGCGCCAGGGATACGAGTAATTGATGACGTCAGGTCTAATGCTTACCCCTTAGCGCTGCATGCCGCGGGGAAGGATGAGGTCTTTGTCGGCAGGATTCGAAGAGATGCATCCATTGAACATGGTTTGAACCTTTGGGTGGTTTCCGACAACCTTCGTAAAGGCGCGGCCCTGAATGCAGTACAAATCGCTGAAACCCTCATACAGCGGCAACTTGTTCATATTCCAGCAAATTGAAGTGGAGGTACACGAGAATGAGTCTTGTTGTCCAGAAATTTGGAGGCACATCAGTTGCAACACCTCAAGCCCGCGACAGACTTCTTCATCATGTCAAACAATGTCAGGCTGAGGGACATGAAGTCGTTGTGGTTGTCTCGGCGATGGGACGCAAAGGCGACCCTTATGCGACGGATACGCTAATCGGCCTCTTAGAACAGATCGATCCGCATATTGATTTAGCCAAAAAAGACCTGCTCATGTCATGCGGAGAGATTATTTCGTGCGCCGTGCTCTCTCATTTTTTAGACAGTCATGGCATTCCGGCCGAACCATTAACCGGGTATCAAGCCAGAATTCTTACGACCAATGCGTTTTCTCACAGCGATATTCTTGACATTGATCCGACGGTAATTACGCATTTTCTCGCCCAGGGGAAAGTCGTGATCGTTGCCGGATTTCAGGGCATAACCTGGGGAGGGAAAATAACGACCCTGGGACGCGGCGGCAGCGATACTACGGCCGTTGAACTGGGAGGATATTTGAACGCCAAATGGGTGGATATTTTTACGGACGTTCCCGGAGTAGCGATTGTTGATCCAAGGCTTGTTCCGGACGCGGCCTATCTTGAAAAGATTTCTTATGCAGACATGTATCAACTCGCTGCACACGGTGCGAAGGTTATTCATCCGCGCGCGGTCAAGGCGGCTGAAAAATTCATGCTGCCGGTACGCGTCCGTTCAACCTTCTCTGATGAAGCCGGGACACTTATTTCAAATACTCCTTGTGCCAGACACAAAAAAGTTTTCGGTCTGCCCGTGGAAAAGGAGATTTGCGCTCTCAAAATCAAGGCAGAAGACCGCCCCATTCTCGATAAAGTGCAAAAGACGCTCCTGATCGACAACATACAAGATGGCTTTTATAGGGCCTATCTCAAAAAAGAACATGCTGATACAGTGCGTGCCGCCCTTGCGAATTCCCTCTTGGACTATACAGACAACATGGACAGACTTTCAGTGCTCTTTCAACCCGAAGATCGGGAGGCAATCAAGGCCACAATACACAACTATCTTAAGGCCCATATTCCTGGTGTTCATGATGTGTTCTGGTTTGACAATTCTGCCTCGATCTTTATGGAGCATGAACACGCTCAGGCCATTGTTCAGGATCTTTACAAGCTCTTTTAACCCCCCAAAAACAAGCCTGGCAATGCGAAGATTCGGAGTGCAAAACCGTATGTTTGCACTCCTCCATCACGAACTGCGAGAATGTCACATCAAGAACGAGTTGCGAGATAGGTCAACAGCCGTTCCTTATCTTCCAGCGCGGGCAACGCAAAACCAGACGGATGCAGTGTTTGCGCGCCTGCTTTCAGAATTTCCAGGTAAGATTTCGCTGTATTTTCCCAGGTGTACGTCGTTTTTACACGCCGCTCCCCGCGCGCGGCATATACGGACGCTTCAGCAATCCCTTTCAAAAATCCCTGTGCGATATCTTCAGGATCAAAAGGATCAACCAGAATACCGGAGCCATCTTCAAAAATTTCTGAGGGGCCGCCATTCTTCGTCGCCACGACAGCCAGACCACAGGCAGCGGCTTCAATCGGTGCCAGGCCAAAAGGCTCGTAAAAAGCCGTCAATGCGAATACCGATCCCAGTCTGGCAAAATACCGATAAGTCGAAGCCAGTTCTTTCTGGGATTGAATATTAAGAAAAAAAACCTTTTCCTTCAGCTGATCCTGTTCGATAATTGCTAACAAGGGGCGCATAATCTTCTGGTCTTTTTCAGGCAGATGATCCAGTTCGGAAAATGGGTCATCAATCCCGCGAATGAAGATGCCCAAATTTGCCCTGTCTTGTAATTCTTTTGAACGCGCATACGCTTTCAGCGCCCCTACATGATTTTTTTTCTCATCAAAACGGCTTGAAACGATCACGCAAGGCTTTGTTTTGTCAATGCGCAATCTGTCAGCGATCTTGCGATGGATCGCTTCATCCTCAACATCGACGCGAGTCGTGAAAATACGCGTATTCACGCCCGGTGGAATCACCGCAAATTTGGCGTTATCGTTGACGTCTACCGCGTTCTGATACAATGGATGCGCGTACTGCTCCATCCGTTCCTGGCCGGTGGAAGTGATGATTTTGTCCGCCTGCTGCATGCTCAACCGTTCACCTGTAATGCGTTTGGCAAACTGATAGTGCTGTTCCATTTGCGTGAAATTTTCGCAGCTCATGCCGAGTTTATCCAGTTTTTGCGCGCCCAGGGAGTGCCCGGTAAAGGTAAAACCAAGTCCGGCTTTGTGTTTCAACAGCACGCAGCTATAGCCGCCGTCGCCATAATGCCCGGTAGCAAAATCGGGCAGATCAGCACCGTAAAATTTCAGGATATTTGCTGCGAATTCATCCAGATGTTCCCATAAGCGTTCTTTGTTCAGAAATTTCGATCCGCCGCAGGGAATGCGCACAATGCGCAAATGATCTTCATAGCCCGGGTAATAATCCAGGGGAGCCGAGAATTCAGGCCAGGCAGGATCATCAATCAGGCGCGTCACAATATCCACATCCACCCCCAGTTGCGCCAGGGCCATCCCGACTTCTTTCACATAAACTAGTTGTCCTCCAAAATCAGGATGTTCCGTCAAATGAGAATCCTGTTGGTCAAAATTTCCCTGCGGATTAACAAAAAGAACTCGCATTGTGTATAACCTCATAATGTGTCGTAATAATCACATCGGCCAGGGCTTTATGCCCGGAGACAATCTCATGCTCATGGGCGAGAATACCTTCAGTAAAATCATCAAGTTCAGCCAGATAACGGCTGCGTTTACGACGATCAATCCTGGTATCCAGGTAGGTGCGATCAATAAAGATGCGGGCGTTGGCATGCTTGAGCAAACTGATAAACGTGCCTTCGACAATCAGGATATTTGCCTGTTCAACATCAATCAGTTCATGGTCGATCCGATCGTCCGCATACACAATGAGCGGTTTTTGAATCTGCGGGCATCCTTCCAGAAATTCCTGAAGGTGTTGATCGAGTAACGCTAAATTCACTTCACACAGCCCGCGCCACTCCGGATTCTGGCGGCGGACCCGGTCGTTCGTGATAGGCGGATATACATAGTAATCATCTTGTTGAAACAGCACACAAGTCATCCCTTTTTGTTGAAACACCTTGAACAGCGCTGCGGCTGTGGTTGATTTTCCTGAGCCGGATTCTCCGGCGACAGTAATGGTATACTTGCCATCCAGAGCTGTCAGGCGAGGCTGCAGAATTTCGACAATTTTATGGGCGACCTCAAGGTGCTGCTCTGACATGACAATAATGTCTCCTTGCATAATATACCCTTTCTTTCGTATTCTCGCAGATTATTCTTCTTGAAATAAATCAATCGGTTTCCAACGCAGGCGCTCGTTGTTCGCTTCGTAAGTCGCATTCACTTCCATCGCTTCTCGTTCTGTCATGTGCTGCCGCACGTGGGGAATAGGGCCGCCCTGATGATCAACGTCTGGTAGAGCATACAGTTGGTAGAGTCGCAATCCTTTCAGTTCCTCAATCCATTGCTTGATTTCATCAAGCAATAATGTCCGCGTATGGTGCCGAAGTAATTCTCGACGCAACACTTCAACCGGAGATAATTCGCCATTGTTCTGAGGATATTGCTGGAGTTTGTGCAAGGCGACATCTTCAGCCGTTTGTGAATGGCAGCGATACTCATCAATACGTTGTTCCAGTTCGTCTAATCTGTCCATACACTTCCACCTCTCCCAATTTCATCTGCTGTGAGCAGCTCATTTCATCCAAAATCATGATAGCAACCATTTGGTTAATGAATCATAATATTGTCCCAAGAAAGATTGTCAAGTTGTATCTCTTTCCACAACGAAAATGTCTCATCAGATGGTCTCATTGTGCATCAAAACCCTCCAAAACATCTCCTCAAAAAAATTTACTTGACAATTCATTTCTTTATTTATACTTAATTTGTTCATTGAATGAACATAATTTCATTGCAGGGTAAAATTTTCAGTGCTATCAATCTAAACTCTTCAGAGTACCAACATTTCTTTTCCCCTTTTCCCAAATAACTATGATAGTATCAAGTACCTTTAACATTAAAATAAAAAGTCATAAAATTGTTTTAAATGCTATCAGACAGCATCAAGAAATATCCGGCGCTCAGCTTTCCAGAATAACTCAGTACCAGCCTTCAACTTTAGTATATATCTTACGGATCCTGGAAAAAAGAGGACTGATAGAAGTGAGCCGGATTGGCAAATCAACGTCTGCCGGAGGCAAACCTCCGACCTTATGGCGTTTAGTCGCTGATAAAGGCTATGTTCTCGGTTTGGAAATCATCCCTCATAAAATCAGAACGACCATTGTTGATTTTTCATCAGCGATCATCTATCAACATATTGATGTGTTGGAAAAAAATATCAACACAGAAGCAGCGAGTTGCATACTTGCCGAATTTATCGAAAATACCATAGCAGCATTACACTTACCCAGAAACACCATAATAGGAGTAGGCATCACATTTTCCGGAATTGTTGACCGAAAAAAAAGAATCATCTGTTATTCAGAGGATTTAGGGATCAAAAACTTAGCTTTTTGTGATGCCTTAGAAAATCAATTGGAGATACCGGTGCGAATTGCCAATGATGCTGATGCCGGAGCTCTTGGCATAAAATGGTATCAACCCTCCCCCCAAAATTTCCCTTCAAACATGGTATTTATCGCGTTCAACGAAATGTATACGGGTATGGGGGCTGGTCTGATTTTACAGAATGAATTATATGAGGGCGCATCAGGAACCGCCGGGGAAATTCTTCCTTATCTGCCTAACGTTGATGGTCTATTAGAAGAAGGCATCAAAAAATATGGAACAGACAACCTGAAACTTGATATACACGTCCAAGAAAAAATTCCAATGGCAACGATTGTTGAAAGCGCGAAAAATGGATGCCAAATTTCAAGATTTCTTCTCGACAATATGAGCCAGGTAATTGCCCGGATAATGACAACGATCATTGGGCTTATCAATCCGGACTTAATTGTAATTGGAGGAGATTCGGATATTGGACAGTTTCTTGTAAATAATTATATCCGGCCAAAGGTCGAAAAAGAATGTGAACAGTTTTTTCAAACAGGCGTGAGAATTCCTCCGATGGTTGTGTCAGAATTTGGCATTTATTCAGTATCCATTGGGGCGACAACCTTAATCCTTGAAGAAATCTTTTCATAATTATACAGAACCGTCAACCTGATACCTGGCACAAAAAACCAGGTTTCTTGAAGAAACCTGGTTTTTACGGTACGATGGGCTTGTCTTGAATATCAGAAGAGAAATTTTATAAATCGCTTGACAAACCGCGTCAGATGGAGCAAAAGACCTGCCTATTACTCTGTCAAAGTTGAGCTGACGGGTGATAAGAGTGCAAACTAGTACAGGATTTCGTAAATAACTATACATTCAGGAGCGCAATCTAGCGATTGCACCAGGGCGAAGCCCTGGCAAGATTCTCGCGGCGAAGCCGCGAAGCAAACGCTCGTTTGCACTCCTGTCTCATTTGTGTACGTATTTCCGAAACGCTGTACTAGCGATTGCATGCAAACGCTCGTTTGCACTCCTACCCTGTGAACATAGCTGCGAGGACATGACGATGAAATTGATCACCAAACTCCATCTGTGGGTGCTGGGCGTGGGGGTGCTTCCCTCGCTTGCGCTGTTGGGGGTGATGCTGTATTGTTACGACCGCGAAATGGAACAGATGATCCGCGAACAGGCGCAGGAAGAATTCCAGGCCGCCCGGAGTCAATGGCAGGAGAATCTCGCCCACATTCAGCGTCTGGCAGAATTATTGGGCGGGCTTTCCGCGCTCAGCATCCCGCTGCACACGCATCAGCACGAGAGCCTGGAGGATGTGTTACGCGATCTGCTAGATCGCTATAGCCTGACAGGGCTTGGAATCTATGATCAGCAGGGGCAATTGGCCGCCGCATCACACGACGATCTCAACGAGCCGCTGCCCGCGACGCTTGATCTGTCCGAGCCGCGCTCCGTATTTTTCGAAAAAATCAACACGACATCTTATGTGACAGTGATCGCCCCAATCACGATTGACAGCCGCGAGGACCCGGCCGGCACTCTCCTGCTGCGGCAAGCATTGCGTCATCTGGTCGCCCGGGGAAGTTTACGCCGCATGACCACCATCCTGGAGCAGGTGACCTGCGAGCAAATCGGGGAGTATCAGACCGCATATCAGCGCGCGGCCTGTGTGCCGGTGATTGACGCCGAGGGGCAGGAAATTGCGGCGATGCTGGTACGAGTCTCGACGATTCCCTATCTGTTGTTCCGGAAACACAGCCTCTTGATTTTTCTGACGCCCGGTATGAGCGGCATCCTGTGTATGCTGCTCTTACGCGGCATCCTGGCCCGCGTGCTGTTCCGTCCGGTGGTTGCCCTGAAACGCGGGATGGATGCCCTTCAGAGCGGGAACGATGCCATCCGTCTGCCGGTGGCCGGCGACGATGAACTTGGGGATTTGACCCGGCATTTTAACGCCATGGCCGGCCAGATCCAGGAATTGATGCGGCACTATCAGGCGAGCAACACCCGCCTTGAGCGCGCCGTGGCCCAGCGCACGGCCGAATTACACCAGACCAACCAGACCTTGCAGGAGACGGTTGACACGCTCACGCGCACGCAGGCCCGTCTGGTGAGTCAGCAAACACTCGCCAGTCTGGGTGAACTGACGGCCGGCATCGCGCATGAACTCCAGAATCCGCTGCATTTTATCAGCAATTTCAGCCAGGTCATCACCACCCTGGTGGCAGATTTGGAGTGCGAACTGGCGCATACGACGCCTGACCCGGAGGAACTGGCCGACATCCTCCGGCAGCTCCCCACCTGTGCGCAGGAAATCCGGACGCACACGGATCGCGCTGTGCGTACCATCACCAGCATCCTCAGTCAGACCCGGCATCATGACCGCGCGCCGCGGTCGGTGCTGCTCAATCCGCTGGTCAAAGACGCGATCTATCTGGCGTCGCATGGGATGCCGACACGGGAGAGGGGGGCCGCCATCACCATTCAGGAACAGTATGACCCGGTCCTGGATGAGACGCCGCTGCCGCTGCTGCCCGGAGACCTCAGCCGCGCGCTGCTCAATCTGCTGCTGAACGCCTGCCAGGAACTGCAGCAGGCCGCGCAGACCGCTGACGCCGGCTATACGCCGGTGTTAACTATCAGCACGGAAGCCGCAGCACACGAGGTCATCATCCGCATTCGCGATAACGGCCGCGGCATCGCGGACGACCTGCGCGAGAAAATCTTGCAGCCCTTTTTCAGCACCAAACCGGCCGGAGAAGGCGCCGGCTTAGGCCTCTCGATTGCCAACGACATTATTATCCATCTGCATGGAGGGAAACTCGACATAGATTCTGTCCCAGGCGAATACACGGCCTGCGTGATTCGATTACCGAAGGAAATAGTACACTGATTTTTCTTCACTTCACCGAATCAGAACAATCAGTTCAATCAGTGTACTATGCTCTTTTTTCACATGGAACCATCTGTCATCTTAGTCGTTGATGATGAGCGCAGTGTACAAACACTGTTCACCACGCATTTTCGCAAAGCGATCAAAGCGGGGACCTACCGCTTTCTGTTTGCTCATGACGGAGAAGAAGCCTTATTGTTATTGGAGACACATCCTGAGATCTGTCTGGTGCTGCTGGATATCAAGATGCCCGGCGGCATGGACGGCCTTGAGATGCTGCGAACCCTTCACCGCAAAGCGTTCCTCAATACACACCTGCAATGCGTCAAGGTCATCATGGTCACAGTTTTCGACGATCTGCCCAACATCCGCGCAGCGATCCGCTATGGCGTCGCGGATTACATTGCCAAACCCCTCGATTTTGAAAAGCTGGAGCAGGCGATGCAACGGGTATTGGAGGAAACCGCCAGACTGCGGGAAGCTGATCTGTTCATCGGCGATTCCGAACCGATCCGGCGTCTCAAAGACCAAATCCGGCAGATGGCGGAGTATCCGGTGAACGTGCTGATTCAGGGGGAAACCGGCGCCGGCAAAAGCTTGCTGGCGAAGCTCATCCACCACAGCAGCCCTCGCGCAGAGGGACCCTTTGTGGATGTCCACTGCGGAGCGATCCCCGTCAATCTGGTTGAAAGCGAACTCTTCGGTCATGTCAAAGGCGCGTTTACCGGCGCGGCGCGTCAGCATACCGGCAAGTTTCAATTGGCCGACGGCGGCACCCTCTTTCTCGATGAAATCAGCACCCTTGATATCGAACTGCAGGCCAAACTCCTGAAAGTCCTGGACGACAAGACCTTCTTTCCGGTCGGTTCCGACAACACCGTACAGGTGGATGTGCGCCTGATCGCGGCGGCCAATGAGTCCCTGCCGGAATTGGTACAGGCCAAACGCTTCCGTGAAGACCTCTACTACCGGCTCAAGGTCGTGACGCTCACCATTCCGCCCTTGCGCGACCGCCGGAGCGACATCCCCCTGCTGGCGAACCATCTCCTCACGCAGCTTAATGCGAAATATCATACAGACAAGATGCTCGCTCCCGGCGCAGTCACTCTCCTCACCCGCGCCCCCTGGCCCGGCAACGTCCGCGAACTGGCGCACACCCTGGAACAGGCGGTGCTGTTGTGCCCGGAGGATCTCATTGAGGAGAACGCGCTTTCTCTCGAAAACATCCGGACGAGGGTATTCAAGGACTCTGACGTTCATCAAGACAGCGGCGGCGTCAACACGGGACAGGAGACAGACATACTTCACCGATGGTTCGAATATCAACTCGCACAAGAGAACCACATTCTGGAAGAATTCGAACGAGCTTTGCTCCGCTTTGCCTGGGAATACTATCATGGCAATAAATTGGAGATCGCCCAAAAACTTCGCATTTCACGCAGCAAACTCTACCGGGACTTAGAAAAATACGGCATCACATAAGTATCTCAAAAGAATACACAAGTGTCTTATTTTGGGATTTTTGTGTATTCTTTTGAGACACATTTCTTCAAGTGAAAGAAATTCACGCTCCCTTTTTATGTTCCTCTGCGAATCGCGTTTCTAAAAAAACATCTTCCAAAAGCCCTGTTTCTCGACCATCTCACAGAAAAGCCACAAAAAATTCCTCTCAACACCTCACATTGGCATGGCGCTTGCTTATAAGAATGGCGTTGGACGATATATTAGTTTTTATGAAACCCGTGCGAACGTCTTGTTCTTGAAATATCACATTTTTCCTTCTTCCGGCTTCAAGAACCGAAAGAGGGAAAACGAAACAACAAGAAGAATGTTCGGATGGATTCAAATAGAGGGGTGAAACAATGAAAGGAAAACACATTATTCAGGCCGTGAATTTCAACAATGGCGAAGCGTTTGATCTTCAAACACTTAACGAGCGGCTGAAATCGGAAATGCTGGAAAATGCAGAGCTGAACGTTGTACTAGGGGGCTGTGACTGTCGTGAGTGCTATAAGTGTTCTTGTAGGGGCGATGACTGTGAATATACTCGGTGTTAGCAGGATAGCAAAATGTCGTTGATGGGGGCTAGTGCCCTCAGAGATACCTTCTGATATTGTAATGTTGTGCTAACCCTGATTTTTCGTTAGGATTGTTGAGTCTATGCTGAATTTATGATAGCTCTCTTAGAAAATTCAGAACGTATTTCCTGCTATGTAACAAATTTTGCAAGTTGGGAGGATTGATATTCCCAACTTGCAGAATTCGAAGAGCAGTATAAATATACTGTGCAAGTTATTAACATAAACAAAGGGGAAAAGGAGAGAATATATGGATAAAAGACAAGTGATCGGAATTTTTATTATCATACTATGGTGTTGTGTTATAGCGAACCATCTTGTTGCAGAAGAAATTCAGCATGAAGAATATGGAATTGTTTTGCAGGTCTCAAACAAGCTGTATGCCGAAATCTTGCCCCGTATGGAACTGTTGTCAGGAGTCTTATCGCATACCTCATGGATGGAACAGGAGGGGCCTGATGGGAAGGGGAATCAGTATTTTCAAGCGTTACATGAATTCTTCGCTCCTTATCAGCACCATGAGGCCATGCAACTCGCAGAATCCTTCATACAGCGTGAATTTGTCTATGATGCGCCCCCGTGTTTTATCTTACACCTGTCTCCCTTGCCTGATTTAGCCCCGATTCATGGCTACAGTCCGTATCTCCTCCGACGAGCAGGAGGAAAAGAACGTCTTGAAGCGTTTCGTCTTGCGTTACGCGATTTGGCTGAACAATCAAACTTTCTCGCCTTTTTTCAACAACAGACATCTTTGCTCGATCACAGTATGCAGACCGCCTTATCCGGGTTTGATGGAGTCCTTCTGACCGCCTGGCTGGAAAGGTTTTACGGGTGGTCAATTCCTGAATTCCGTCTCGTGTTTGCTCCGGCCATGTTCTCCGGTGCGTATGGCGCAATTGTCAAAACCCAGAAGGGAGAAATCCTGTATCAAGTCATCACAGAAATTGGAGTAAGTGAGCAGCAGCCGGAATTTCAGACAGGAAACGGTTTAGCGGATTTGACCTTACATGAGTTTGGTCATGGGTTTGTCAACCCATCGGTGGAACAATATGACCATCTTATCGAACAGTTCGGGCTTCGTGATTTATTCACACCGGTTGCAGATACGATGACACGGCAAGCCTACGGCAACGTGCGAACGTTCTTGAATGAAACGCTTGTCAGATCAGTGACGTCTCTGGCTGTTCACGACTTATACGGTGATGAAGAACGCTACCATGGGCTCATTCGAAGACACGAACAACGAGGCTTCTATTTAACGCGGTTTACGATTGAGCAACTGCATGACTATCGCATGCATCGAGATCAGTATCAGCGCTTTGATGACTTTGTTCCCTATCTCCTGCAACAATACGCTGACCATAAAGAGATGCTGCTCACTTTTTTCCGAGACACCCATCCCAATCGCTATGGCTATTTGGGGGTCGACATCACGTCAGTTGCAGAAATAGAAGGGGTGGTAGTGATGAAAGTCTTTCGAAATACCCCTGCCGATAAGGCCGGCATCAAGCCTGGGGATCACATCCTGTCCTTTGACGGAATCGCTGTCGCCACTCCGGACGCCCTGGCAGGCCGGGTAAAAGACACCCAACCCGGAACGACAATTGCCCTTGAGATCATTCGGAACGGGAAGCCTCAGACAATACAGGTGACAATTGAACAATGGATGTAATAGAACAGGTAGCTACCCCGGCTCTGTCGGCGAGACTCTTAACGTTTAACGTTTGTTGAGATCGTGGATTTCACAGAGAAAAATTCTTTACCACTGCGGTTCGAACATAACACGAATCAATATCCTGATATTGAGGAAGAATTTTCATTTGGTAATCAGTTTAGAATTTCGAATGGTCTAACCGCTTTGAGCGACTCACAGTTTCAAACCACTGGATTTTATCGATAGTCATGACTTTTTAATCCTATTATACCTGTAAATCGGAATATTTTCGTCTACTATTCCATACCGGCAATAAAAAGTTATCGTGATGTTATCGAAATGAGGAGAGAAGCTATGTTGAATCAAATCCTTCAGTGTTTACACGAATTATCATCCTTGCACGTTGTGCCATATTCCACATGGACACAAGATGCGATAGTGAGATTAGAAACTTTTTTAGAAGGTACTCCCTATTGTCTTACGCCGCATGGCAACCTGTTTCTCGGTGAAGACCAGTTTGAACATATTCAGCCCGGGAAAATTTGCCTTCAAGCGCATCTGGATCATCCGGGCGGCATATTACATGCTAACCAACAGGCACAGCATCTTTTTGCCAAATATTACGGAATAAATGCCCGCTTAACGGGATATTCATTGGGCGTCTATGAACCTGGAACATCGGAAAAAATCGATCAGATCGAAGTGGAGAACGCTGTCTTTCAAGAACGTGACCAGGCAACATGTCTATTTTTTAAAAACAATCGGAAGCTCTCTGAGGCATTACCTGAAAGAACGTTCATTATTCATCATGATGCCATGCCTGAGATGACAGAAAGCACAATTTCAAATTGGAACTTAGATGATCTGATTCATTGCGCCCTGATTATTGCTTTGATAAAAAGGAAAGTGTTTTCAGATAGTGTTTATGGCCTCCTTACCCACAATGAAGAGGTGGCTCAAGAGGACATTCGTGGATGGTTACATGAAATAGCTGATACATCTCTCTTTTTTCTCAACCTGGATATGATTGATACGATGTTGCCGCTCAAAACTCCGGATGATGAGCCGTATCAATATATGTATGGAATTCGCGCTGAACAATCCGGAATTAAACTTGATCAACCCCTTTTTCCTGAACTTATTAACGATGTTGGGAGAGATTATCTGGCTAAAATTCCCGTCGGAAAATGTGAGGGGCATATTATGCAGGAGCAAAGCACTCGATTTATGGCGATGTTTTTAAAAATCGATCATTACCATAATGGACTGAACGAAAAAAAATTTACAGCAGAATCTCTTTCTGTAGAACGATTTTCCCATTACCTGGATTTTGTACAACACACAATCGTAAAGATAAATGAGTATCTTGCTCCGAATCTTAGCGCAAAATTCATCACTTCCCCTCAACCGGAATTTCCCGGAACTATCCACATTGTTGACCATGTTGAAGCGATCAAAGATATATTGGATCGTTGTCACACATTTTCAGAATATTTGTATATCGGCGTCCCGAAATTGCGGACAATATATGACAATTATCAGATCCCCATGCCCGCCATAACAGGAGAAAATTTTGAGGGGATGAAGGGCATTATCCTGAATGGCAAATATCCTGACATTCGGGCATCACAAGTGCATGAGTGGAAAACAAAAATTATAAACGAACTTGCCATCCTGTTTGACCATATATTTCAAGTACAAGAAAAGCCTGTGACGCTTGTCAAACTTGCTTTGGCAGATTTTAACGCACGTTGCACCGTTCGTCCAGAACGTATCCTCCTGTCAGTCGAACAGATCCCTGAATCTGAACTTGATCGAGTGTTGATCCATGAATTAACCCACTATTTGACGGCTGATATCTGGTCCTTTCAAAATATGTCACCGGTCAAAAGAGAGTACTATAGCGAAGGGTTGGCAGTTGTTCTCAGCCGGAAACTCCTCAATGTATCCCTTGCGACAGCGCTAAATATGCGAGATGACGATTTGACAGCCTATCTGGACAATATCACACAACTCAAGCTCTGGAATGAGGAGTATCTGACAGGAAATGTCTGTTCTTTCTTTCAAGGGAAATATCATCAATATTTTCAAAAAAAAGAAGTGGTAGAACCATTTGTCGCAAACGGACAGCAGTATCAACGCTATGGCTATGTCTTAGCTGCCCTGGAAACACAAGAACTTATGGAGAAAGGAGGTTATGATGACCACGTATTTTGTCAGTCAATATCTGAATGTGATCGACCTTGAAACTTCAACACTCTTATTTAATGGAGCGAATGGGGTTATGGATGAAGTGGGTAACGCATTAGGCGATAAGCTGCGCGCTCCCCGCACACCGGTTGATCTCAGTGACATGTCAGAGAGTGAAATACGCTATCTGAAAAAACGCGGACATATTACTCCTCTATCACAAGAAGAGGAGGTTGAAACCCTTAAACATATCGCCAGGAGTCTTCACCAACAAGATCAAAAGTCAGCAAAGGAAGAAGGACATATCATGTTCTTATTAAGTTATAATTGTAATCTTGATTGTCACTATTGCTATCAACGTCAGATCAGACGAAGGGATCGAAAATCCCATCATGCTCAAGTCATGAGTCCGGCATTTGTTGAAGAACTCTTTACCCAGCATTTTAAAACACTCTTTCCCGGTGTCCCGTACCATAGAGTGAGTATAACACTCTATGGCGGAGAACCCTTTTTACCCCGGCATACGCAGGCAATCGCAAAAATTTTGGAACTCGCCCACCAGACCCCCATTCAGAACATTGGCGCTGTGACCAATGGAACCCAGATTGAAACCATGCTCGATTTTTTTGGGCCGCTTCCTGATCAGGTGACGAATGTGCAGATAACACTTGACGGTGCCCAGGAATCTCATGATCAATCCCGGATTCCTCCATCCAAAACGCCGACCTTTCAGAAAATCATCGCAAATGTCCGTCGCCTTTTAGAGAAGAAAGTGAGAGTAAATCTAAGAATTAATATAAGTCCTGAAAGCATTCACCAGCTTGATAGACTTGCTGAGTTTCTTGAAAAGCAGGAGCTACTGGCGCATCCCCTGGTGTATTCCTATGTAAACCCGATTAGCATTCATTACGATCAAACCGATGAGGAGGGTTTACTTTCCGTCGCAGAGGTTTCAAATTACCTGACAAACTCACCAATCTCAAAACAGCTCAGAACCCCTGCTGGTCGAAGAGCTGATCATTTCAGATATTTACTGTCTCGTCAAAAGGGTGTAACAGGGTTAACAAGGTCATCGTTCTGTATGATCAGCACAGAGAACGAGGTTGTTGTCGATCCATATGGCGATATCTATAAATGCTATGATGAGGCCGGCAGAGAAGAGTATAAGGTGGGAGAAATCCGGGAGGGGCAGATAAAGTGGTTTGAGCCAGTGCTTAAGGCCTATTTGAGTCGAAATATCAGTACGATGGAACAGTGCAGCACTTGTTCGGTAGCATTAGCCTGTGGCGGAGAATGTGCGGCCCTGGCGAAAGCGAAATATCACGATTACTTTACCCCGTACTGTAATGACGTCAAATCCGTATTCTTAGACGCGATAAAATCCCTGTATCAGGAGAGAACAATGGACATGAAGCAGAACAATATAGATATCAATCATCCCTATCTTTAGTAGCAATCTATAATGTCTTTTCCGGTGTATAAGCAGTTAGATACGATGGACTGCGGGCCGACCTGCCTGCGCATGGTTGCCAGATATTACGGCAAAACCTATTCTCTGCAAACCCTGCGCGAACGCAGTTTTATTACGAGGTTAGGCGTTTCGTTGCTGGGGATCAGCGATGCGGCGGAGAGCATCGGGATGCGCACATTGGGGGCGCGGCTGACGTTTGACCAGTTAGCAAAAGAAGTTCCCCTGCCCTGTATTGTCCACTGGAAACAGGACCATTTCATTATTGTCTATAAAATTAAGAAGGATCAGGTCTTTGCGGCTGATCCGGGACACGGGTTGATTACCTATACCAGGCAGGAGTTTTTGACCCACTGGCTCAGTACAAAACGGGAGGGGGAAGAGCGGGGCGTGGCCCTGCTGCTGGAACCCACACCTGATTTTTACACCCGAGACGATGAGCAGCTTGATAAATCCGGGTTGACCTTTCTCTTTTCCTATCTCCGACCCTATTCACGCTATATTGTCCAGCTTTTTCTGGGCATGGCGCTTGGGAGTCTGCTGCAACTGATTTTCCCTTTCCTGACCCAGTCGCTGGTGGATTTCGGCATCAATCACCACAATCTCGATTTTATCTCGCTGGTGCTGGTCGCACAACTCGTTTTGTCGCTCAGCCGCATGTCCGTCAATTTTATCCGCGGCTGGATTTTGCTGCATCTCAGTACCCGCATCAATATCGCGCTGATCTCCGATTTTCTGATCAAATTGATGCGGCTGCCGGTCAGCTTTTTTGATGCAAAAATGATCGGAGATTTGAAACAGCGCATCGAGGATCATCACCGGATCGAAACTTTTCTGACCTCCTCCTCGCTAAATATCCTCTTCTCTCTGGTGAATCTGCTGGTCTTCGGGTTGGTGCTGGCGTTCTACAATCTGCGAATTTTAGGAATTTTTGCGGCCGGCAGCGCCCTCTATATGACCTGGATTAGCCTGTTTTTGAAAAAACGGCGCGACCTGGATTTTAAACGTTTCAACCAACTCTCAGAAAATCAGAGCACCATCATTCAACTGATCACCGGTATGCAGGAGATCAAACTCAATACCTGTGAAACCCGCAAACGCTGGGAATGGGAGAACATTCAAGCCAGACTGTTTCACGTCAGTGTCAAAGGCTTATCGCTGCGCCAATACCAGAGCGTCGGCGCATTTTCCATTCACGAAAGCCAGAATATCCTGATCACCTTTCTGGCCGCCAAAGCGGTGATGGACGGCAGTATGACCCTGGGCATGATGCTGGCGGTGCAATATATTCTGGGACAGTTGAACGGTCCGATCGAGCAGATGATCGAGTTTCTGCACACGGCCCAGGACGCCAAAATCAGCCTGGAACGATTGGGGGAGATCCATCAACAACAGGATGAAGAATCGCCGAAGCAATCCAAAATCAGCCTGCTTCCGGCGCGGAAAGATTTGGTGGTTTCGAATCTGGCCTTTCACTATGCCGGGCCGCATTCGGAACGAGTGCTGGATGAGATTGACCTCCATATTCCGGCCGGGAAGGTAACAGCCATTGTGGGCACCAGCGGCAGCGGCAAAACCACGCTGCTTAAACTGCTGCTCGGCTTTTATCCGCCGACGCAGGGGAAAATTTGCATCGGCGACACGAATCTCAAGCATGTCAGCGAACGTTTCTGGCGCAGTCAATGCGGGGTGGTGATGCAGGACGGGTTTATCTTTTCCGATACGATTGCCAACAATATTGCGGTCAGTTCTGAAGTGGTCGATACCGAAAAACTCCTGTATGCCGCGCGGGTGGCGAATATTCAGGAGTTCATCGAATCGCTGCCCCTGAGCTATCACACCAAAATCGGCAATGACGGTCATGGCCTGAGCCAGGGACAGAAACAGCGCATCCTGATCGCCCGGGCCGTGTACAAAGACCCGGAATATCTTTTTTTTGATGAAGCCACCAACGCCCTGGACGCCAATAACGAACGAGTCATTATGCGCAATCTGGAACACTTTTTCAAGGGACGCACAGTGATCGTGGTCGCGCATCGCCTGAGCACGGTGAAACATGCCGATCAGATTGTGGTGCTGGAACACGGCCGGCTCATCGAAACCGGCAGCCATCAGGACCTGGCCCGCTTGCAGGGTGCATATTATCATCTGGTGAAGAATCAGTTGGAGTTGGGGAGTTAAGGGAAATGAGCTACAGTGACTAACGTGACTATTGGTTCCATTTCTCAATTCGTTGTCGTGTGTGTATGAGTGAAGAGATTGAATTGCGCAGTGAGGAGGTGCAGGAGATTCTGGGGCAGATTCCGCCCTGGATCGTCCGCTGGGGCATCACGGTGATCTTTCTGATACTGACGCTGATCCTGGTCGGGAGTTGGTGGTTTCAGTTTCCTGATATTCTTGTCTCCTCGATTGTTGTGACCACCACGCAACCTCCGGCGTCGATTGTGGCCCGCAGCAATGGAAAGCTTGACAAGTTGTTCGTCAAAGACCAGCAGCAGGTGACGCGCGGCGAGGTCGTCGCGTGTATTGAGGATGCCGCCCGCTATGAGGATGTGGTCTCGTTAAAGCATACCCTGGAACCCTTGCGCGAACGCCTGTCTTCTCAGAATGTGTCTCAACTTCCGGAATTTCGTGAAGATCTGACGTTAGGCCCATTCCAGGCGAGTTACGCCACATTTTTGACCTGTGAGAAGGATTATCGGCATTTTGCCATGTTACAGGCGCATCAGAAAAAGATCGCGTCGCTCGAACAGCAGATGCAACACTCGCACACATTACATGAACATTTAGCGCGTCAAAAACAATTATTGCACGCCAATCTCGAACTCAGTCAGCGCCAATATGAACGCTATCGGCATTTGAAAGACCAGGCGTTGATCTCACAAAAAGATCTCGACGCCTTACACAGCACCGTGCTGGGAAATGCCTATGAACTTGGAGAAGCAGAATCCGATTTGGAGACCCTCACGATTCAAATCGCCAATCTCGACACGTCCAAACTCGATCTGACCCTACAGTACGAACAACAGCAGCGACAACTCCAATTGGCCTTGCAAGAAGCCTATGACAATCTTTGGGGACAAGTGACGTCGTGGGAACATACCAATGTGCTCAAGGCCCCGATCTCTGGCACGGTGACATTCACGGAATACTGGAGTGAGCATCAACATGTCAAGACCGGTGAGGTGGTGATGACAGTCGTGCCTGATGAGGCGAGTCAGCTTGTGGGAAAAGTGCAGTTGCCTGTCCAGGGCGCCGGCAAAGTGACCCCTGGTCAGCGTGTTCAGATCAAATTCAGCAGCTATCCTTATCAAGAATTTGGCATGGTCAGGGGGATTGTTGAAAACATCTCGCTGGTGCCGGCCGATACGTATTATGTCGTAGAAGTAGGATTCCCGGATGGACTTATCTCCAATTATGGGAGAACTCTTCCATTCTCCCAGGAAATGCAGGGCACGGCTGAAATCATCACCGAAAAGCGACGCCTGTTAACCCGCTTGCTGCAACCGCTGCACGCGTTGATGAGTCGGGACTAACGTGCGAAGATTATTTGTCATCAGGCGTTTTCACTTGACATGAAACTCATTGAGCATCAAGAATTCCCGGATAGAGCCGATAACTTACGTGGTACAGCATTATGCAGTAGTGCTCTGTCAAGTTATTGTTGACGGGTAGGAGTGCAAGCTGGCGTTTGCATGCAAACGCTTTGCACTCCTGTCACCCGTCAGCTAAACCTTGACGGAGCACTACACTGATTTTTGAGATCATGCGAGAAGAGAAAATGCTCACGATACCAGTGATAATTGGACAATGGAATTAATTTGCTCATTCTATCTACAAATAAGGGGAAAAAGGCTTATAAGATGAAATGCCAAAGAGGTTCCAGAAAACCTGTCATTATAGGCTTGTTTGTTCTGGGTCTGGCAGCCTGTCAAATTTTACAGGCTGAAGATCTGATGTATTCGCTTGAAGAGCTTGGATGCCCAGAATGTAATGCATATCAACTGGATTTTCTCTATCTGGTGAAGCTCTTACAGGAGTCGCATCCGAATGTCTATGCCAATTTTCCCAAAGAGGAATTTGACCAGGAAAAGGCGCGCCTTCTAAAGGAATTTGAAACGATAGATGATCTGCGAACTTATGCACTGCGGCTCCAACAATTTTGCGCCCGGATGAGTGATCTTCATACAGCCATCGATTATTATAATGTTCTTCGTCGTACCGATTTATCTATCTTTCCGATTGCTCTGACAGTGTTACAAGATGAATTCTACCTGACAAACTTTGACATGATCATCGACCCTGGGTGGTTAGGTGCAAAAATTCTAGAGGTAAACGATCTCCCGATGTCGCAAGTGGCTCAAAAATTAGGAGAACTGGCTTCATGCGAAAATGATGTCTGTCGTAACCATAACGTCGGATATTTTTTACGAGAACCCCAAATTTTAGAATTCATGCGGATTATCAGAAAGGATGAACCATTAACTCTCTCTGTCGAAACGTTAGAAGGGGTGAAACAGACGCTAATTATCTCGGCAAACGCCAGGACGGAAGTTGAATGGATTGATCTCACCAGGAAACATCATACTGTAACAGTTCCAACAAGAAAGCCATTTTCTTATACAATTCTGCCTGAACACCGACTTTGTTATTTTCAATTCAATGAATTTTTTGATCGACAAACCCTGAAATTTTTCTCTCTGTATATGGGAAAGAAGGAATTTACTCAACGATTTGGCAGCAATCCGAAAAAGCTTTATCAAGTACCTGATCTTCAAAAATTTTTATCACGGATGTTTGCCGATCTCCAACAACAACAGATTGATTGTTTAGTTATTGATTTACGGAATAACAGCGGAGGCAATTCTCTGTTGGGGATACAAATCATGTATTATTTGCAAGACTTTCCTGAAATGGTAAAAGGGTATGCTGAAGGGATCAAATTTTCTCCGCTCATGCAGTATCAATACCCAGATTTATTTGACGAGGAAAAACAACGATATGAAGATCATTATGGCGAAGATACGCTTAGCCCTCCGATGTATGTCGGAGATCTATCTGGGTATAGAGAAGTTGCTTCACCACATACCCGGACATATCGGGATTCTCAGTTTTTCCGCATTCTTCAAGGACAAGAACCGAAATTGAGCATGTTTGCGATGGAGCTACCGAAAACCAAATTTGCCGGAAAAATATTCATTTTGATAGGAACGAAAACAGCGAGTTCCGCGTCTGATTTTGCGACGACACTGTCTGATAATCGGTTGGCGATCCTGATTGGGCAGCCGATCAGACAAAAACCCACTTCTTTTGGTGATATGCTATTTTTCCAACTTCCTCACACTTCTATTAACGGCCATGTTTCGTATAAAATATTTTATCGTCCTGATGCCGCAAAGGATGGCGAGCCAACACTCTATCCCGATATTGAAGTCTGGCCAACGATTGATGATCTGTTGAATGGGAGAGATCCGGTGTTTGACAAGGTGTTGGAATTGATTGAACAGGAGCAAGAACCGTGAATATAAGCCAGGAAAGAACAACAACGATGACGTAGAAAAGGAGAACGAAATCTATGCGAACATCGAATAGACTTGTATGGACAGTGATTTTTGTGATTGGCTTGACGCTTCAACCAGCATTCGGACAACCAACAGGTAATGAACAGCGCCAGGCCCTTGCCCAATTGGGAATCACACCGTATCCCTCGGAGGAGGAGGTCAAGGATGGCGTCTTTTCTCCAGATGGATTTGAGGTCGCACCGCTCAGCGCGGAAGATATTCACGCAGACTTCTCGAATATCGGGGATCTCGACTGGCTTGCGCCGATTGCCAGGGAACATCGGGTGCTCCTGCTGGGAGAAATTCACTATTATCAATATCTCCAACATCTCCGCAACCGCCTCCTATTTGCCTTGAATACTGTTGACGCCTATCCCACGCTGATTTTGGAGCGTCAATATTCCACCACCCCCTTTCTGAATCATTATCTAAACATCGCACAGGATGAAGACGCCGACGCATTTGCCCGCGACATACAGGACATGCTCGTTGATGACACCGATAGGCAGTTGCTCCGTCACCTGCGTCGCTGGAACACGATGCACCCTGACAGGAAAATTCGGGTGGGCTGTTCCGATATTGAACATCATTATCGAGTCACCTTCCGGCAGATTCTCTTTCCCTACTTTGCCCGCGTGGAAACGGCTGTTGCCGCTGAGATGCCGGAGCGCCCGGCGGACAGTGCGAAGGAATTACACCACCTGCTTGCCATGTTTGACGAGATGTTTGAGACGCAGGCGTCATTCTCTCACGATGCACTCAATCAGGCATTTCGTCCCCTCGAAGACCTGCTGACAGTGGCGAAAAAACGACAGGTGGTCGGGAAATATCCCTTTCTAACCCCTGACTATATGGACAGGGTGATTGACAATCTGAAATCTACGTATACCGCCTATACACAGTATGACGACTATGCGCAGGGTTTCACACCCTCCCGGCAACGCGCCATCATCAGAAATCTGACCGATCCCCGGTTCTTAGGGACGTGTTTCACCACCGGCAAGGTGATGTTGCATGGCGGGGCTAATCATACGGCCACCCATGCGAGGGATCCGCGTGGCGAGCATGCTCTGCGGGAAGGAACGTATCTGACGCATGAGTTTCCGCCGACCAAAGGACACACGTTTTCGATCCTGATGCAAGGAATGGCCTTCTCGTCGTTGCTGGAGATGAACGATGTTGAGCTCAGCCCCGGCGGACAGTTGTACCAGACACCGTATAGTGCTTTTCTTCGAGACGTCCAGCAGGCGATCCGTGAGGGAATGCTGGCAACAGGCACGGACTATCTTCGTGTGCCTGCTGACGCCTCGGATTCGAACCCCTTCGATGACGTGACGATCTTGCTGCTCCGGCTGGCAAATGACCGGCAGCGGCAGCCCTTCGTGTTGCAGACGATCCCCTGGACGCGCCTGATCGAGCAGGCGCAGCAGCATTCGCCAGCCGTCTTTGAAGAGCTGATGCAGGTCTATCAGTTGTTCGAACACTATGATCTGCATATCATCGTGCCGGTTTCGCCGCTGGTGCGACCGTGGAACCCAGAAGAATTATGATGTAATTGAAGAAAAAAACTTCATAACAAGTCATCATAATCAGTCCAATCAATGTACTATTCCCATGTAAGAATGAAAGCTTTCAACGCAATATCAGGAGATTGAACTGCGTAGTGAGGGAATAGTTCTCTTCTCAAAAAAATTTTGCTTGACAAATATTTTTGATTTTTTTATCAACAATTAAGTTTGTTCATTCAATGAATAAACTTAATTGTTGAACATGATTTGACAAATTAACCCGTACCCATAACGATAGGGAATGCGATAACGTATGCTTTTCCCTATGCCAGGGGAATCAAGCACGGAGGTTGCTATGAAGAACGTGAGAAACATCTTACTGGTTATCTTAAGCGTCGTAGTCGTGGCATCAATGTTTCAAACAGTGTTCGCCGCAGAGAAAGTGACATTAAAAATGTATGCGTATCAGGATCTAGCTGATCCTGTAATGCGCGCCAACTGGGAGGAACTGCTTGAAGCTTTTGAAAAGGAACATCCGGACATTGCATTGGAAATCGAATATGGCGTTGATGAAGCCTATCATACCAAACTTCAGACGATGGTGATGGCCGGACAAATTCCGGATGTTATCCGTTTATGGCCGGGCAAACGGACAGCGTATATCACCTCTCACGGAGTCATCAAAGATTTACGTCCCCTGCTCAAGGGGCATGAATCGGAGTTTGTCCCCGGAGCATTGGGACCTCAAGGGCCTGATGGGGAAATTTATGAACTCCCGCAGCAGATGGAAACGACGCATATCATGTATACCAATGAAAGACTTCTGAAAGAATTAGGACTGACGTTTCCGAAAACAATGGATGAGTTAATCGCTCAAGGCGAAACCATTCGAAATGCCGGGTTGATTCCGATTGCCATGACCAATAAGGCCGGATGGCAGATGCAATCCTGTTTTCTGAGCGCATTGGCGGAACGCGCCGGCGGAATGGAATGGTACAGCAAAGCCATTACCGGCGATGGCGCATCCTTTGCTGATCCAGAATTTGTGAATGCATTATCAGTGATTGACACTCTCATGAAGAATGAGATGTTTCTGCCAGGAATTAATCAGGCTGATTACGGTACGGCCCTGACCGAATTTGTCAATGAGCGGGCGGTGTATTATATTGATGGCGGCTGGCGGATCAATAATCTGGTGGGTGAGTTGAAAGATGAACAGAAAGAATACATGACACTGCGGACTTTCCCTGATATTCCCAATCAAAAAGGAACGTCCGGCTCAACTGCCCTGGTGACCGGGGACGGCTATGGCATGAGTGCCAGTTTAGAAGGTGAAAAGGCGGAGGCGGCCTGGAAATGGATCTGGTTCTTTTGCGGACCGGTGGGTTCCAAAATTCGTCAATCCAAAGGGATGATCACAGCCTATAATCTGCCCGTGAATGAAGATCTGGATATCATGATTAAAAAACTGGCAAAGTTTGTTTCCGAAACTCCAGGCGGGTATGTCCTCGATGGCGTCATGGACGCCGAAGGGATGGGGGGGTTGCAACAGGGCGTTCAGGAGATGATGTTAGGCGCCAAAACCCCGGAGCAGGTTGCAGCAGAATATGAAGCCTGGGTCGCCGCAAATGATTCAAATCGAAAGAAATAACCGTTGACGATACGGGTTCCGGAGCGAAGAATTTCTTCGCTCCGGAGTTTTTTGAAGCTCTTAGTTTACTACCTAGTACAGGATTTCGGAAATAACGAGACATTCAGGAGCGCAATCTAGCGATTGCACCAGGGCGAAGCCCTGACAAGAGTGTCGCGGCGAAGCCGCGAAGCAAACGCTCGTTTGCACTCCTGAACGCTCTGTTCCCAATCACTGCTCGCTCCTATACAGAAACGTAAGAACGAGAACTTAACAGCCCTGCCTCCTGGGAGGGGTAAGGGGTGGGTCAAAAAATATGTTAGGGACTGAGCTCTTAGCGAAACGGGTATCAACGTGACACAACACAATTTGAAAAAATGGAGTTATGTGGTCCTGATCGCGCCAGGCTTGCTGCTCTATGGAGCGCTGATTATTTTTCCGGTACTGTCCTGTTTTACGATCAGTTTTACCGACTGGATCGGAGTCGGATGGCCGAAATTTGTCGGCTTCCAAAATTATCTGAACATTCTCAAGGATCCTGTCTTTTATCACGGACTTCGCAACAATCTCCTGGTGGTCGCGGTTTCGGTGTTCGGACAGATTCCTATCGGCTTTACGCTGGCGTATATTCTATATCGGAAAATGGTGCGGGGAGAAGCGTTTTTCACGGCCATGATCTTTTTGCCCATCACCATTTCCGCTATTGTCGTGGCGATTCTCTGGCAGCAGATTTTTTCTCCGGTCGGCCTCTATACGGCTCTCATGCGCATGATCAAAGAAGATCCACGTTATGTGCTGCGGATCTTTGAAGATAAGACGTATGCGATTGTTCCCATTCTCTTTGTGATCTTGTGGATGTATACCGGGATGTATTTGATTATCTTTTTGGCGAATCTGCAGAAGGTGAACCCCTCTATGATTGAAGCCGCGATTATTGACGGCGCGTCGGAAGGACAAATTCTGAGGAGCGTCATTCTGCCTTCTATGACGGCAGTGCTGCTGACCACCATTATTTTTGCGATTACCGGGAGTTTAACCAGTTTTGATCTGATTTTTGCGATGACTGGCGGCGGACCTGCCCATTATACGGAAGTCATCGCGATTTATATGTACACCAACACGTTCAAATATCGAAAGTATGGTTTCGGAAGCGCAGTTTCAATGATTATTGTGGTATTGAGTATCGGTTTGATTTCGCTGCTTCGGAGTATTTTTCGAAAAATTGAAAAGAAGTATGAGTAGGAGGACGTTCATGGAATCGAAGAAGCAATTTCCTCTCGTCTGGCAGATCCTGGCGTATCTTGTGATGCTTGGATTTACGATCCTCACGGTTGGGCCGCTGATCTGGTTGTTGTACAGTTCTTTTAAGCCTCATGCGGATATCGTGCGCAACATTTTCAGTCTTCCAAAATTATATGGGGAAGGACAGGCATTCCCATTCTATATTGAAAATTATGTTAACGCCTGGACCTTTGGAAATATGGGAATTTACAGCCTGAACAGCATCTTTTTTTCCATCACCGGAACCCTGTTCTCGACGCTTTTTGCCCTGGCAACCGGATACGCAATTTCTAAATTCGGCTATAAAATTTCCGGCTACATCTATGCATTTTATTTGATGGGACTGCTCTTGACCGTGCATTCTATTTTAGTCCCGCTGTTTGTCATGGAAACCAAACTCGGAATCGATAACACCCGCTTAGGGGTCCTCTTGCCCTATATCGCCTTTCGGCTGCCGTTTCTGACATTTTTAGCAACTTCGTTTATCAAGGGACTTCCTACAGAAATTGAGGAAGCCGCCATCATTGACGGCGCCAGTTATCTGAAAGTCTTCTGGCATGTGATTATGCCGATGGCCAGGCCGGTGACTGCCACCATGCTGATTTTCTGTTTTTTGTCAAACTGGAATGAGTTTATCTTTGTTTTTGTCTTAACCAGCAAAACAGCGCTGCGGACGCTTCCGGTCGGAATTAATGCGTTCGCCGGCGGCATGACCAGAGATTACGGCACGCAATTTGCGGCTCTTGTGATCGGAACTTTACCCATGATTCTTTTTTATGCGTTATTCCACAAGCGTTTAGTCCAGGGATTCGCCTCCGGAGCTTTAAAAGGATAAGGAAAGCAGGGTACTACTGCTTTGGGACAGAAATTTTTACCAGAGATCAGGAGTGCAATCTAGCGATTGCATCGCGGCTTCGCCGCGACAATCTTGCCAGGGCTTCGCCCTGGTGCAAACGCTCGTTTGCACTCCTGTGTACGTACGGGTACAAACTTGTGTCCTAGTGCACTACGAACATAAACAATTTGGGAGACAATCATGAACAACGTTAATATTATTCCGCAACCATCACATATAGAATTAAAGTCCGGCGAATTTTACCTGACGCCGGAAACAGAAATCCTGTTTTCCGAAAGCACTCGTTCGGTCGCAGAATTCCTGGCCCAACGCCTCAGACCGGCCACTGGATATAGACTGCCCATCAAGCATCCTGAACAGGCGTCAAAGCAGACATTGACCCTCCGGACGATCAAATTGCAGACGGATTCGCAGAAAGCGGCTCTCGGTGCAGAAGGCTATGAACTTTCCGTGGCAGCAGAACGGATTCTTATTACCGCACTTACAGCCGCTGGAATATTTTACGGGTGTCAAACCTTGCTGCAGCTTTTTCCTCCGGAAATTGAGGGACAAAAGCTGATTCAAAAAAAATATTGGACAATTCCACAGCTGGAGATTGAGGATATCCCCCGGTTTTCCTGGCGCGGCATGCACCTTGATGTCTGTCGTCATTTTATGCCGAAAGAATTTGTGAAAAAATATCTTGATTTGCTGGCGCGTTATAAAATGAATGTCTTCCATTGGCATTTGACTGACGATCAGGGCTGGCGTATCGAGATTGAGGGCTACCCGGAATTGACGGAGATTGCCGCCTGGCGTTCGAACAATGGAGAGCGTTACGGAGGATTTTATACTCGCACCGACATCGCAGAGGTGATCGCGTATGCACGGGAACGATTTATCACGATTATCCCGGAAATTGAAATGCCGGGGCACGCAGTCGCGGCTCTGGCGGCTTATCCGAAACTTTCCTGTACCGGCGGCCCTTTTGAAGTGGAAACTCAATGGGGGATCTTTGATGATGTATTTTGTGCCGGCAATGACCAGACTTTTGAATTTTTGCAAAATGTTCTGACGCAGGTGATTCAAATGTTTCCGGGACAATATCTGCATGTTGGCGGCGATGAATGTCCCAAAAATCGCTGGAAAGCCTGTCCGAAATGTCAGGCGCGCGTCCAGGCGCAAGGACTGAGAGATGAAGGTGAATTACAAAGCTATTTTATCAAACGCATAGAAAACTTCCTCTCCTCTCGGAATAGACGTCTGGTCGGCTGGGATGAAATTCTCGAAGGCGGGTTGCCGCCACGCGCGCTCGTGATGTCGTGGCGCGGCATGGAAGGCGGAATTGAGGCGATTCGGCTTGGACATGAGGTTGTGATGTGTCCGCAATCCCATTGCTATTTCGATCATTACCAATCTGAACATGATCCCCAGGAACCCGAAGCGTTTCATGGGCCGGCGGTTCTTCTTGAACACGTGTATGAATTTGAGCCAATCCCCGCTGGACTCACTGGTGACGAATGCCGCCGCGTTCTTGGAGCGCAAGGGAATCTGTGGACGGAGTATATCAAAACTCCTGAACATGCCGAGTATATGCTGTTACCGCGCTTGTGTGCATTGGCAGAAGTCGTCTGGTCAGACGCGCGTCAACGTCATCTTGAAAATTTTCTCACGCGCCTGAATGCCCACTATCCTCGTTTTGACGCATTAAAGGTCAAATATCGCCATTGATCAGTAAGCAGTGGTCAGTAAACGTTATCGAAAATAGAACACTGATGGGACTGATTAGGCTGATGTTCACTGATTTCACAACGAATTCAGGACCGGGCCCGCGGTCGTAATCACGGCGCGGAGCGCACGTCACTGTTCCCGAAAAATCAGGGGAGATCAGTCCAATCAGTCCTATCAGTGTTCTATTCAGGATATGCAAAAGAAAAAACTATTTTTGACAGATTTTGACGGAGTACTTTGCGACAGCGTGATGGAATGTCTGCTTGTATCGTATAACGCCTATCATCAATTACATGAATCAGGGGCCACCCGTTTACTCGATTTAACTGCGCTCTCAGAAGCACAGCAGCGGGAATTCCGGCGTTTGCGCGCCTATTTGAAAGGGGCCGAAGATTTTGTGCCCATGTATCTGGCCATGCAGCAAGCGCAGAAAATTCATTCACAGCAAGAGTTTAATGCCTGGCGAGAGATGTTAAAACCTCAATTGTCGGAATATACAAAAGCCTTTTATGCTGAACGCGATTTTTTGATTCGCCACGAAAAAGAACTCTGGCTGCGGATTAACCCGTTGTTTGATGATTTTGCAAGAATCTTACGCGAACGCTCATCCTTCGATGCCCTGCACATTCTCACCACAAAACGTCGTGAAGATGTGCTTGAAGTGTTTAATTATCAACAAATTGCATTTCCGCCTGAACAGATCACCTACGTCAAAGCCGTCGGAAAACCGCAAAAATTGCTCGACATTTTACACGAGCAGAAGGTTGATGTTGAACAATCGGTCTATTTTGAGGATCAAGTGGACTTTCTGATCGCATCACAGCAACATGGAATTGGTTCGTATTTAGTAGAGTGGGGCTATGTTTCTGAAGAGCAGCGCCAACTCGCCATTCGACACAATATCCCGATTATTTCAACCAAGCAGTATGCAGAAATACTGAGCGCATATTAGCATGACGTTGAGAATAACGAACAACCGGGATTCTTCGAGAAACCCGGTTGTCTTTCTTACGCAAAATATTGCAGAATCGCCTCATGCAAGGCTCGATTACCGCTCATCACGACATTATAGCCGTAATCCAATTTCTCGATAGGAGTCAGGGCTTCACCGTGCTCATCTGTCACCATCCCCCCGGCCTCTAAAACCATTGGGGCGGCAGCCATAAAATTTTCCGGCGTACACAAATTGCGAATATCAAGATAGGCGTCTAATCCTCCGGCCGCGACCTGACAAACCTCATACGCAGCAGATCCGAAACAACGCATCTTCGTAATATGCTGCAGCAGCGGATAGGCCCGCGTAAGGTGTTCGGCCTTTTGTCCGACGATATACGCGCTAATCAGCGCGTTTTGCACGCAGCCTTCTTTTGAGGCCGACAGTTTAGTTTGATTACAGAAAGCCCCTTTGCCCTTTTCAAAGGTAAAGATTTTTTTCAGAAACAGATGCCCGACAAAGCCATATTTGACATTTTCTACGGTCAGGGCCTCACCTGCCGGAATTGCGGCAACCGAAAAGCCGGTCATCCCTAAGCCGCGTGTAAAATTATCAGAACCGTCAACCGGATCGATAATGACTGTATATTCCGGGCTTCCTGAACCTAGTGTCAGCTCTCCGCGCTCTTCGGTGAGCACGTTCACCGCGAAAGGCAACTGTCTGTCAAAATATTCCAGAATCATCGCTTCTGTCTTGTAATCAAAGGCTTTGGTCTGATCTCCTTTCGGATTCACCTGGACGACCTGGGTATCAAACTGTCCTGTGGTTGTGAGGTATTCAGTCACTTTGGTATAAATTTCATGGAAATATGTCAACATTTTACACACCTTAAATAATCATGAAGAATTTTTTCAGTTTTTCACAAAGTCCGCAAAGCTCGCAAAGAATTGATTTTCAAAGGCTTTGCGTCTTTGCAGGCTTTGCGAGAGAATTCAGATGTTCATGAAAACCAGGGCGACGAATTGGCGCGTCGCACATGAATATCGTCAATCACGGCATTGCTGCGATGCGTCAGCAAAAAGATCACAATTTCTGCAAGATCCGCCGGCAGCATGAGATCTTCCGGATTCAAATCTGGTCGAACCTGAGCGATCATATCCGTCGCCACGCCGCCAGGCAAAATCGTATGCACACGAATATTATCCTTCTGGACCTCCTGCGCCAGGACTTTACTCATCCCCATGAGCGCATGTTTCGAAGCAGTATAAACGCCCTGGTTTACATACGCTTTTACACCGATCACCGATACGATTTGAATAATCGTTCCCCCACCCGCCGTTTTCATGTATGGAATTGCTTCTTTACACAGCAGAAAAGGGGCGCGCGCGTTAACCGCCATCAACTGATCCCATTCCTCAACAGTGGCCTCCGACAGCGGACCTTCAGCGACGATTCCGGCGTTATTGACCAGAATATCAAGGCCGCCGCAGGCAGCAGTTGTCGCGTCAATAATCTTCTTCGGGCTGTCAGGATCGGCCAGATCCGCAACGACACAATGGAATATTCCTCCGGCAGTTACAATCTCATGCTGCACACGTTGCAATGTTTTTTCTGACCGGGCAGTACCAACAACTGTCACACCTTGTTTCGCCAGCGCCAGAGCAATCGCCTGGCCAATACCCCGACTGGCTCCGGTTACTAACGCAACCTTTCCTTGTAACGAGCATATACTCATACTCCACCTCTTTTGTTAAATTAAGCGATTATTTTTACCATGCTTCTTAACACCAGGCTGGAAGTCCAGAAAATATCCGGGAATTTTTCAAAAAACATGAGTGCAGAAACATATCAGGAAAGAGAAACAACAAGGCAGACAAAAAGTGGATGGGCGTCACCATCACCATGACGCCCATCATTTCTCGCAAGAAGGAAGAGAGGGGGCAACCTGGCTCGCTGCCCGTTATGACTTGCGAGAAAAACGCTATTTTGAACGTCGTTTGCGAATATAAACCGTCAATCCAAGCAGTCCTGTAGTTAATAGGAATAACGTCGCAGGCTCCGGAATGGTTGGTGTGATCGCCTTGATCATTACGACATAATCCATATAATCTTTGATAGGACCGCTGAGCATATCTTCCCAGGCCAACAGAAATTCATCTGCTCCCCAGACGCTGTTTCCCGTTTCATACACGATACTCGAACGATCGATCACTTCCCCAACCCCTTGATATGCGAGCATGTGATCAAGTCCATCGAAGTTAAGAGCGGTATTGCTGTAGAATCTGCTGTCGCCGGTATCCAGGAAAAATCCGAATGTGGGATCAGCGAAATCAATTCCGGTATCGCTATGATTGACAAACACGCTTCCATCAGCTAAAATTTCTAACAAGGTTTGAGCGCCAGGCATCATATTACTGGCAAAGAGTTCGACATACTGCTCGTTGTGATAGATTCCAAAAGTATAGCTATCCTGAGGATTAACGGTTGTAAACATGAACGTGCTGACACTTCCGGTCGGCGCAGTGATCTTCCAGGTTGAATCCATCAAATCCGAGAGAAAATCAGTGGCCGCCCGCACATCGTTTGCTCCGTCTCCCGTCAGACTATCAAGAAATGCCTGTAAATCATCTGTTTGTGGCCCTTCAAACGCTAATGTGACTTGCAAGAGGGCCTGCACAAAATCTAAAATACCATCAACTGCGTTATCATTGGTAAAGACGGCGGTGACAATATTTGCGCCCGGTAAGTAGAACACCACTGAGGTATAACCGGGGATTTCTCCGACATGCCCCCACAAGCTGATATCCGAGGTAAATGCAACCTTAAAGATCCCCAGACCGTAGCCAAGTTCGCTTGAAATTGGAATAGCGTTCAGCATTTCACTCAGATATGCAGGGCTTAGCAACTGCCCTGTAAGTAAGGCCTGTAAAAACCTGGCAGAATTCTCCGGAGTCGAAACAATCCCGCCGGCTGTCCAGGCTGTGCTATACAGCGAATTTCTCGGAAAGACCGAAAAATCATCAGGAATGCCATCACCGGTCACATCATACCAGCCGTGCGCCAACTCGCGTCCCGCAGGCAACGACTGTTCAATTTCCAGGTAGGTGTCAGTAAGATGAAGCGGGGCAAAAATACGTTGCTGAAGTTCCGTTGATACTGAGTGGCCTGTGGCTTGTTTCATAATCATACCAAGCAGCAGATAATTGGTATTGGAGTAGAACCAGGGGACCGGGCTTTCAAACGGACGAATGTATCCGACAAGCTCTTCAGGTGTCCAGATTTTGTACGGATCCATCAGAATGAGTCCTTGTAATTCCGGATCTTCGGCATAATCGTAAAGTAAACTGGTATGATTCAGTAATTGGCGGATGGTCATCGTCATGTCAACGCTTGTTGGATCGGAAAGGGAATCCGGGAGGTCAGGCAGCCAGGTTTGTAGTTGATCATCGAGCGTTAACACGCCTTCCTCAGCAAGCTGTAAGATCACGGTTGCTATAAACATTTTTGTAATGCTCCCGGCACTTAATAACATGTCTGTCCTCATTTCTCCGCCGGGACCAACATACGAAATACCACTTGAACCAAACCAGGTTCCCTGCCCCGGCGCAATTACCGCTGCCGATACGCCAGTCACATTTTTGGCTGACCGGATAGCCTCCAGCGCGACCTGTAAATCGGCGGCTAACAAGGGATGAACCTCTTGAGCCTGAACTGAAAACAGACCAATATTCCCTGCTAACAGAAGGCCCAACAGGCTCCATACCATTTTGTGATGTTTCACCATCCTGTCCTCCTTATAAAACATTCAGTTGTTCTCTGAGCACTCCTATCTTATTGAATCAGGCAAATTGCTTAGTTTTTTTTAAAGCAAAATACATGCCATGAGCGAAAAATTTTCACAAAACCTGAAACCTCATGGAAATATGGAGAAATGACCTTTGAAAAAAGATTGATTGACGTTGCAACAATGTCATTTCCACACAAAAAATGTCACTAGTGAGAGAATATTTCACAGTTCTTCCACTTTTCATTTCAAGTCAAATAATTTTTTTTCTAAGAAATTTTCACGAAGAAAAGCTTGACCCGAAACTCTCCTTCAGAAAAAGTATCCTGTGAACAATTTTCTTGCACAGATCGTTCCATCGCCATGACAGGCAATGGATTCCTCACAGACGCTTTTTTTATGGAGACGAGAAGTTTATGGCATTTCCAGTATTACACATTGGCGATATTATCGCCAGAATTCCGATTATTCAAGGCGGGATGGGCGTGGGGATTTCACTTTCAGGCCTGGCGTCAGCCGTAGCCACTGAAGGCGGAATCGGAGTAATTGCCGCAGCCATGATCGGCATTCAAGAGCCTGATATCTATACAACCCCCCAGAAAGCGAATATCCGGGCGCTCACTCGCGAGATCAGAGCTGCCAGAGCGCGCACCAACGGTATCCTGGGCGTAAACATTATGGTGGCGCTCACAGATTTTTCCGAACTTGTCAAAACCGCGATCAAAGAAAATATTGATATTATTTTTGCCGGAGCCGGACTTCCCTTAGATTTGCCCAAATATGTGAATGAATCCATCCACACAAAGCTTGTACCTATTGTTTCTTCGGCTCGCGCCGCGACCTTGCTTTGTAAAAAATGGCTGGCAAAATTTGACTATCTCCCCGATGCTTTTGTGGTTGAAGGACCGCTGGCCGGCGGCCACTTAGGTTTCAAACCCCAACAAATTGACGATCCGGATTTTGCGTTGGAAAAGATTGTGCCGGAAGTCATTGAGGCAGTCAAACCCTATGAACAGAAAAAAAACCAGCGCATCCCGATTATTGTGGCCGGCGGGATCTACACCGGCGAAGATATTTGCACGTTTCTGCAGATGGGCGCAGCAGGCGTCCAAATGGGGACTCGTTTTGTGGCAACGCACGAATGCGATGCTGATATGGCCTTCAAACAGGCATATCTTGACGCAAAAGAAGGAGATGCGATCATTATTACAAGTCCTGTCGGGTTGCCTGGCAGAGCTATTCGCAATCAATTTCTTGATGATGTGGCTCAGGGGAAAAAGATCCTGTTTAAATGTCCATACCACTGCATTACGACGTGTGATTTTCACACTGCTCCGTATTGCATTGCCGCAGCCTTAGCTAACGCTCAGAAAGGTCGCTTGCAGCAAGGTTTTGCTTTCGTTGGGAAAAACGTGCATCGTATCAAAGAAATTCTGCCCGTGAAAGAATTAATTGCCTCATTGGCAGAACAGTTCAATTCGTGTGTACCGGAATCGTCAGCATGAAACGTCATCGTCGCGCCCTTTGCGGACGCCTGGAATGAAACAAAGATTACACTATGGAGCATTCAGAAGAATCGAAACAGTTTCTACAAGAAATTGAGCATTTACGCCAGGAGATTCACCGTCATAACACGTTGTATTATGTGGACGATCAGCCGCAAATTTCGGATGCTGAATATGACCGTTTGATGAGGCGTTTACAGGAATTAGAAACGCTTCATCCGGAATTCATTACGCCGGATTCGCCTACTCAGCGCGTCGGCGCTGCTCCCTTAGAGAAATTTGGGACAGTCACGCACAGCATTCCGATGCTCAGCCTAGCGAACGCCATGGATGAAGAAGAACTGCGGGAATTTGATCGGCGTATTAAACGTACTCTCGGCACTGAGGCTGAGATCGAATATGTTTTTGAACCCAAAATTGATGGTTTAGCGATAGAAGTGGTCTATGAAAACGGAATATTCGCCATGGGATCAACTCGAGGCGACGGGGTCACCGGAGAAAACGTGACCCAAAACCTCAAAACGATTCCCTCGATTCCTTTACGGCTGTTTCCCCCTGATCCGGCTATTCCTTTGCCCGGTAAGATAGAGGTGCGCGGTGAAGTCTATATGGAAAAAATTGACTTCCTGGTCTTAAATCAAGAACGTGAACTGGCAGACGAACCCTTATTTGCGAATCCAAGAAATTCAGCCGCCGGATCATTGCGCCAGCTCGATCCGGCCGTGACCGCCAAACGTCCGTTAAAAGCCTTTTTTTATGCTATTGGAGCGATAGAAGGCGCCAATTTTGCCACTCACTGGGAGATACTTACGTATTTTCGCACGCTCGGCCTGCGCACAAACCCTCTCAATAAAATTTGTCAGGGAATTGAACAGGTGCTTGAGCAATATCAGTATTTAAATGAAACCAAGGATGCACTCCCGTATGAAATTGACGGAACAGTTGTGAAAGTAAACAGTCGCCATCTTCAAGAAGAATTAGGGACGATTTCGCGTAGCCCGCGTTGGGCCATTGCGTTTAAATTTCCTGCCAGACAGGAAACCACCAAAATTCTCGATATTCTGGTGCAGGTCGGACGTACCGGCGCCCTGACCCCTGTAGCCGTGCTTGAACCGGTCAATATTCGCGGAGTGCAGGTCAGTCGGGCGACCTTGCACAATCAGGATGAAATCAATCGCAAAGATATTCGCATTGGTGACACTGTTGTGGTGCAGCGCGCTGGCGATGTGATCCCCGAAATCGTGAACGTCATTGAGTCCAGGCGCACGGGAGCAGAAAAAGCTTTTGCCATGCCACCGCGCTGCCCTGTATGCCAGGGAGAAGTAGTTCGTCCGCAGGACGAAGCGGTCCATCGTTGCAGTAATCCTGATTGTCCGGCAAAGCAGATTGGAAATCTGGAACATTTTGTCTCGAAACGCGCACTGAATATTGAGGGCGTCAGTACAAAACAGATTGAAGCCTTTGTCAATAATGGCCTGGTTCGTGACGCCGCTGATTTCTATTTTCTGAAAAAAGAACAATTGCTTCCACTGGAACGGATGGCCGACAAGTCGGCAGCCAATGTGATTCAGGCAATTGCGCAGAGTAAGCGTCCAACGTTGAGCCGCTTCATCTATGCTTTAGGAATTCGACATGTGGGCGAACATACGGCCAATGTGCTGGCAAATTATTTTGGAAGCCTCGAACGCCTTCAAGCTGCGTCAGAAGAAGAACTTACCGCTATCTACGAAATTGGACCAGAAGTTGCCAAAAGCGTCTCGCAATATTTTTCCAACCCAGGCACCGCTAAACTTTTACAAAAATTTTTTGATAGTGGGGTCGAAATCGTCACCCCTGAAGGCGTTGTCACGCGGCAACATCTTACCGGAAAAAGTTTTGTCTTGACAGGCACTCTGACAACCTATACACGCGACAAGGCAAAAGACCTGATTGAAAAAGCCGGAGGCCGGGTAGTCTCCAGTGTCAGTAAAAAAACCGATTATGTCGTCGCCGGGCGCGATCCCGGTTCAAAGTTCACTAAAGCCCAACAACTTGGAGTCAGCATCCTGGACGAAGAAGAATTTCAACAACTCTTGCAGGCTTAATCAATTAGAAGCGAAATGACCATTTCGCTCTACATGCATAGGGAGAAGAGTTATGGTGCGGAAATATTACGGTTTACTCGAGGGCAAAAAAGGGGTGATTTTTGGTCCCTTAAATGAACAATCTCTCGCCTGGCAAATCGCGTTACAAGTCTATGGTGAAGGAGGAGAGTTTATCCTGACCAATGCCCCGGTTGCGATGCGCTTTGCAAACCTGGACGAACTCTCAAAGCAGTGCGGAAATGCCCCTGTTGTCGCAGCCGATGTAACGAAAGATGAAGACGTACAGCAGCTTTATACAGAGGCCCAAACTCATTTTGGCAAAATTGACTTCATTGTGCATTCTGTGGGTCGGTCGGAAAATATTCGGAAAAAAATACCTTATGAAAATTTGCGTTACGACTGGTATCTGAAAACGCTTGATATTTCAGCAATTTCATTGCATCGCATAATTTTGCACGCGCTGCCTGTTTTAAATGAAGGCGCCAGTATCGTCGCGCTAACGTACATTGGGGCGCATCGGATCTTTTCCGAATATAGTGATATGAGCGATGCGAAGGCGCTGTTAGAAGCCATTGCCAGAAATTTTGGGGCACGCCTGGGCGAACGAAACATTCGCGTGAATACGGTTTCACAAAGCCCAACGCGCACGACTGCCGGCAATGGAATTGCCGGGTTTGATGCGATGTATGAATTCGCTGATAAACTTTCCCCTCTTGGTAACGCCAATGCGGAAGAGTGCGCGGATTACGTTGTCACCTTGCTTTCAGATCTGACCCGCAAAGTCACCTTACAAAACTTATATCATGATGGCGGTTTTAGTCAAATGGGTATGAATGAACGTGTCATACAGTTGATGGAACTGTCTGCGTCTGCCGCGCAGCCATAACCATAGTACGACTTTGTATAAAAAACCGGGTTTTTTCAAAAACCCGGTTTTTATACCGGGCTCCTTTGTAAGTATGAGAACATCTGGTCTTGTTACGCTTAGTCTGCTTCTCACTGTATTGATGGGCATCAATGGAGAATCTACACATGCTGGTTTTGCAAAATTCGGGACAACCCTGGCTTCAAACCATCCGTCGGTGGTTGCGCTGAGCGAATTTCAAAAAAACAGTAAGGGCCAATCCTTTGCTGATACTGACCAGATGACAATTCAGATTTTTACCGACGCTCAACTCGGAGACGAAAATGAACTGCTTAAAGGACTTCAATTCGGACATATTGAGATGGGCATTCTTCCGCTGCCTCTATTGACATCACATTCTCCTCTGCTCAGCGCACTCACGATGCCCTATCTCTTTAAAAATGATGACCATCAATTTCGGGTACTCGATGGACCTCTGGGACAGAAACTTCTGAGTACCCTGGAAGAAGCGAATCTGGTAGGACTCGGATTTCTCCAAACAGGAGCGCGGCACATTACTACTTCCCAGGAAATTCTTGAAAAACCTGATGATTTCCAGGGGATCAACATAAATATTATTTGCCCAGCCTATGATAAATCGTGCCACACCCTTCCAGCGCAGCTCTCCATCCGTAGTTTCGAAACCGTAGGTGCGATCGTGACCCCTTTCGACATCAGCAAGACCGTCGAACAACTTGAACGCCAAACTATCCAGGCGTTGGAATGCTCTGCACTCACCGCTCAGGAGTTGCGGGTGTACCACAGGAACCTTCGGACTATGACGCTCAGCGCTCATACAGCTATCCCTGATGTGATTGTCGCCAGCAAACGCTGGTTTGATACTCTCTCGATAGAGGTACAGGACCATTTACGCAAAGTCTCAAGAGCAACGGTTACCTACCAGCGTCATCTTTGGGCAATCGCTGAACAAGAGGCGTGCACTACCTTGAAGTCAGAAGGAATGCAGGTTGAAATTCCCGACAGAAACGAATTACGCCGAGGTGTCCAACCACTCTATGCTACAGTGAAGAGCACTCTTGGGGAGCAATTTACGTACATTCTTGAGTCAATCGTGGCTGTTCACTAACGCCCCACGTCACTGGCGGCCGGTAAGTTCGAGATTACCTTTGCAAATGAGGAGACCCCCTTCGTCCGGCTGACAGGGGTAGGTAGAACGTGAGAGACACGCTCGTGTGCCCTGTTTCCTGGCGATCAATCGCCAGTCTCAAAGCGAAAGGACGCTGAAGCGCCCTCTGACATTCAGCAGCAGGCTTCAGCCTGCTTCAGCTTTGATACCGGCCATTGATGGCTGGCGGACTTCGATTGCCGTCACATAGAGAGCTGTCTCTGGTATTTCAAAAGCGGCTCATGATTCCATACTTGCGCCTCAATGTAAGGAGCAAGGTCGCCGGGGAGACTTGTTTTCCATTCTTCCTCAGGCAGCCCTTTTGATTTGATAATGGACAGAATTTCAGAAAGAGTGAAGACCTTTCCGTGATACTCAGGTTGATAATATTCAGCGGGCTTCTCCTTACCAAACCACAAGGAGATCATGCTGTCCGGGTACGTAAAACTGACCTCATGCTCTGTAAAGACTGAGAGAGAGATGCGTATTTCCCCGTGAGCCTCAGGGGTAGGAGAGTGTTTCACCATCCATTTGGATTCCCCTAATACCATTGGAATCGGATATGTGTACCGGGGTTGCCCTCCTTTGGCGATGAACTCCTCACGGACCCACTGTTCCGCTTGCCTTCGATTACGCATATATTGCACTGGATCTTTGAACCTTCTCCCAAAAGGAGTGTCATCGCAAAGTTCTCCCATGATCTTTATGGCTTCTTCATCTGATAGCGCAGACAGGCTTCGAAATGGTTCTGTGCCACGCTTGTAGTAATAGGTCAGATAATCGATCACAAATTTTTCTTTCTTCCACCCAACGAGGGGCTTGAGTGTTTGAATGTATCAAGATGTCCCTGAACACTCAAGCACTCAAGCACTTTGTTAGTAAAAAGCGCATCCCCTCTCTTTTTATTTTTTTGCCATGAGAATTTCCATCGTATCACGGGCGATCATTAATTCTTCGTTCGTGGGAATAACCCACACTTTAACTTTTGACGCCGGGGTAGAGATTTCTCGTTCCACTCCTCGGCAGTTATTCTGTTTCTCATCAATTTCAATGCCCAAAAAGCCTAATTGTTTTCCGATCACCGCCCGTGAGCCAGGATCGTTTTCCCCAATGCCAGCAGTGAACACAATTGCGTCAACTCCATTCATAACCGCTACATACGCTCCGATATATTTCCGGATGCGATATCGGTACATATCAAGGGCCAGTTGTGCGCGTTCATGACCTTCTTCAGCCGCTTTTTCGATATCACGCATATCGCTGCCGATTCCGGAGATCCCGAGTACGCCGCTGTGTTTATTCAGCATCGCATCCACTTCCCCCAGAGAAAGTTCTTCTTTGGTCATCACATAAGGAATAATCGCCGGATCAATGTCGCCCGCGCGTGTTCCCATGATCAATCCCTCAAGCGGCGTAAATCCCATACTGGTTTCCACTGATTTTCCTCGATCAACAGCAGTAATACTCGCTCCATTCCCCAGGTGGCAGGTAATAATCTTCAATGCTGAAAACTCCTTCTGCATTAACTGGGCGACCCGGCGAGCGACAAATTTATGTGATGTGCCATGAAACCCGTAACGACGGATCTTATACCGTTGGTAAAGGGTGTATGGCAACGCATACATATAGGCATAGCGCGGAATGGTGGCATGAAAGGCTGTATCAAACACACCGACCTGAGGGACATCTGGCAACACACTTTCTGCGGCAGCGATCCCTTTTAGATTCGGGGGGTTATGGAGCGGTGCCAGTTCGATATATTCGGTTAAGACATTTTTAATTTCCTGAGTAATCAGCGTTGATTGATTAAATTTTTCGCCCCCGTGCACCACGCGATGCCCCACAGCATCAATCTCTTTCACGTCTTGAATCACGCCATGTTCAGGATGGACAAGAATATTAGTTACCACTTTAATTGCCGATGTATGTTCAAGAATCGGTTCAACATGGCAATATTTCTCTTTCCCGGTCGGGCGATGAGTCAAAATCGCATCGGTCATCCCAACCCGTTCAACTAAGCCCTTCGCCAATACCGATTCATCAGTCATATCAAACAACTGATACTTCACAGATGAACTTCCGCAATTTAATACAAGAATTTTCACAACATATCCTCCTCATCTGATAAAATGTCACCGTAATTTTTTATGTTATGTGGCTCTATATGTTCGGTTTCGAAGCATTGGCTTCTACCCGGGAAATCGAGAGGGAATTCTTCGTCCGGTTTCTTTATCATATTTGAAAAACCCTTCCCCGACTTTTACGCCTAAATATTGGGCGCGTACATATTTTTTAAGCGACGGACAGGGGCGGAACTTCGATTCTCCGGTCTCTTTGAACAAGTGTTCCATAAATCCGAGTAAAATATCTAGTCCAATGCGATCAGCCAATTCCAAAGGTCCCACTGGCATATTATAACCGAGTTTCATTGCCATATCAATGTCATCTGCACTTGCCACCCCCTCAAGAAGAGCATACATCGCTTCATTTAAGAGCGGAACGATGAGCCGGGTTGTGATAACCCCTGAACTTTCAAAGGCTTCAATACTCTTTTTGCCCAGAGAACTCACAAACGCCTTTCCGGTAGCATACGTATCATCAGACGTGCGAAATCCTCTTACGACTTCCACAAGTTTGGTCTTGAGTACCGGATTGAGAAAATGAAGTCCTAACATCTTTTCCGGATGATCGAGAGCAGAAGCCAGAGCCGTGATACTGAGGACCCCTGTCACCGTAGAAAAAATTGTATCTGGCTGACAGATGTCGCTGAGCTTTTTAAAAATCATTTCTTGCAGTTCAAAATCATCAGGAACCGCCGCAATAACCAGATCAGCATCCTGGACTAACGGCAACTCAGATCCCACTTCCAGGTTTGTGAGCACCAATTTTTTCTCTGCTTCCGTCATGGCCCAACGCGCAATTTGTACATTTAGTTCACGCGTAATGCTTTCCAGGGATCGCAGCGCCAGGTCTTGAGTTTTTTCGATCAAAACCGTTTTTAGGCCTGCTTTGGCAGTCGCCGTAGCGATACCTGATCCCATTGTCCCCCCACCGATAACTGCTATTGTCTTAATTTGCAAAACCATTCCTCCTTCTGTCTGGGTGTCCTTTTTGTGAAAATAAAAAGGTGAAACTTTTAATTCATTTCTTCTGCATTGCGACAAAAAAATCATTGAGACAAGAGAGATTTTAGTCAAGAAATTTTCTCGGAAAAAGGTCAGCTTGTTCTGAAACAATACTTCGGACAGTTTTGATTTCACCCCCCTCAATCCCCCCGCAAGCGGCTTGTTCTGAAACAATACTTCGGACAGTTTTGATTTCACCCCCCTCAATCCCCCCGCAAGCGGGGGGAAGTACATAAGAGACGTCCTATTGCTCATTTCCCCCCGTTTACGGGGGGACAAAGGGGGGCACACGAAAACTGTCCGAACTATTGCTGAAAGAGTTGTACACGTAAACAGCCGTGTCACATACGCACGAATAAACATGGCGGAGCAGCCTGATGTCAACAAAATTGTTGACATGGACATAATTAGGAGTCAGCATCGAAACCGGGTTTTTTCAAAAAACCCGGTTTCTCACATGAGAATTGAACAAGGAGAAAAAGATCAATATTTTTACTCGTTCACGAAAAAATATTGACATCAGAGGAAAAATAAAAATAATGTATTCTAACGGCTACATACACGGCAAAAATTTCCCCCTTCTTCTATTCCCCCTGCAAGCGGGAGGAAGAGCAGCGCAAGGTTCCATTGAATGTTTCCCTCGCTTGCGGGGGCGGGACAAGGGGGGCTGCGTAACATGAGAGGATAATCAAAAAGTTTTTTGTCCACCAGAAATCGGATTTTCTCAAAAAAATTCGGTTTTCTGACCTGTCAAAACGGATAAAGTTTGATTTCTCATTACTTATCATCTGTCTGTTATCTCTTTTGTTTTTTTATATTATGACTGATCTATTTGAAGTATTCGATGAATCTCTGCCAATTAAATCAAAACCGCTTTTGCAGATTGCGCTTGATAGTATCGATATAGATGACGTCTTTCGCGTAGCAGAGCTTGTTCAGGGGTATGTCGATATTCTGGAAATCGGAACGGTTCTGTTAAAGAAAGAAGGGATTCGTATTATCGAAAAAATGAAACGATTGTATCCGGAAACATTAATATGTGCTGATACAAAAACGGTTGATCTTGGAAAACTTGAAGCACAAGTCATGTTTGAGGCCGGCGTCGATCTGATCACCGTCTGCGGCCTGGCGTCTGAGGCAACGATTACACTCGCCATTCATGAAGCCCGAATACGTCAGAAAAAAGTGTTGATTGACTTGATCGGTTTAGGCGATTCATATCGCCAAATCAAGCGATTTACCTATCTGCAGCCAGACTATCTCACGGTACACACCGGAATTGATGAACGTTCTACAGAAAATAATCTTTTTCAACAAGTCGAAATTATCTCACAAATTTCTCCTCTTCCTCTCGCAATCTCTGGAGGTGTTCAACTGGATGACATCTCCTATCTCCTGATCTTTAACCCTGCGATTATCATTGTCGGCTCAGCGATTACAGCTTCTTCAGATCCGAAAACCGCGGCAAAAAGATTCTGGGAACATATCAATTCAGAGTCATTCATAAACGGCTTTGATGAAGAGTGAGGATAAAGCCCCGGGCAGAACAATCGCCTGGTCAGGACAGAACCTGAATCAGGTAGGCGCAGCTTAACGGCAGGTCTTGCGGATCAAAACCATGGTCATATCATCATCCTGGGGGGTTTCGTGACAAAATGCTTCGATGGTTTCGAGAATTTTGAGTTGAATCGTCAGCAGATCAGCGCGATGATGAACGAAGAGCAATTTTTCGAGTCGAGGATAGCCAAACAATTCTCGCTCTTCATTCAGTGCCTCAATGATCCCATCGGTATAAAAAAAGAAGATGTCATCATCTTGAAAAGGCTGCACATGCGCAAGATAGGTATTCTCCAGAACAAAACCTAAGGGTAAAGACCCATGCTCTAAATAGGTTAACGTGCCATGCTGCCCGGAAATAAGATAGGGGAAATTATGCCCGGCGTTGCAATAGGTGATGGTATTCGCGTTAACGTCAATGATGCCGAGAAAAAATGTCATGTATTGACGTGATGCCTGATCACAGACAAGTTTATTAAGTGAGGTGATGATTTCGCGGACATCCGATGTGAGTTCCAGGCGAATTTGCAAGGCAGTTTTAATCGTCGCCATCATCAAGGCAGCCGCAACGCCTTTATCGGTCACATCCCCAATAGCAATTAACAGCTGGTGATCATTCAACGGATAATAATCATAGTAATCTCCCCCGACTTCTTTAGCCGGAATAGAGGTGGATTCAATCGCGAGGCAGTGTTCCAGAGGGTTGTCCTGTGGCAGCATCAACTTTTGAATATCATAAGCCCGGCGCAATTCGCGTTCCAACTCAGCATGAATGCGAGCATTATCATCGTAGAGCCGGGCATTATCAATAACAACGGAAGCTTCAGTTCCCACAATCCGAAAAGTCTCGCGGTCATTATCGGAAAACCGCCCTTTTCTGGAATCTCCTAATAAAATGGCGCCAATTTTTTTATTCCGTCCGATCAGTCCGCTTTCACAGCGACTTTTGATCTCCCAATCGCTTTCGCCATCCACTTCGCCATGTAAAAAATAGGTTTCGACATTTTGGACTGCCGGGCTACGGGAAAATTCACTCAGCAGCATCAGTTTGGCCTGTTCAATCATTTGGCGGCTTGCGACTTCAGGAAGGTAAAAGTAGATACGCAGGCGCATGTTTTGACTGCCAAGTACAGACATTGCCCCAAGTTGAAACGTCAAAATACGACTCAATAATTCAAACACCGAGGTGATCGTCTCTTCAAAGTTCTGAATTGAACGAGCTAATTGATTAATTCTATTGGTAATTGTGGATTGATATAATTGTTGATCCAGTAAATTATTCGCATGAGACAACAAATCAACCGTGGAAATCTCCTTCAATTTTCGCTCTGTCGTCTGCGCGGTATGAGGCAGGTCTTGTTGAAGAATCCGCCCGACAGTCTCGATCAAGTGATCATCTTCAAAATCTTTGACAATATAGTCATCGGCCCCTGTCGCCAATCCCCAAAACCGATCAGATTGTTGATCTTTGGCGGTCAACATAATAATCGGGATCTGTTTCGTTTGTTCGTCATCCTTTAACAGGCGGCACACCTGATACCCATTCATTCTCGGCATGAGAATATCTAACAAAATCAAATCCGGATGCACACTATAGCACAACTTAATCGCCTCAACACCGTCAGAAGCTGAAATCACATCACAGGGCAGGCTTGACAACATGTATGTAAGCATTTTCACCACAGTCGGACTATCATCGGCAATCAGTACGGTTTTGTGTTTCATAATAATCGCCAGCGATACGATCGCACGCGCGATGGCATCGTTTGTCTTGAGAAATCTTTCATATTTCTTAACGTTATGCCCGGCAAAAACGCAAACAAAACTCATGCCTCCAGTTCGTTTGCCACTCGCATCGAAAGAATAATAATGATTGCTGCGTAAATAGAAATGTCAAGGGAAAACTCGTCAAGAAATGCTCTTGTTGTACAGGAGATTCTTTCCTGGAGACGCCGTTTTTACTTTATCTTCTCAACCTCACATGCGCATGGGTATCACAATTTATGAAAAATTTTGTTTGATTTTATTGACAATATTATACCAGCAATAGCATGTAAGACCAAATGAGGCAAATCATGTTGTGATTCACCAACACTATAAAATAGAGAAATTAAATATCTCGCCCCATTCATAACACCTTGTAAACGTAACGTATCAGAGAGTTATGGAGAGCGAGGGAAACAAGGAGTGTTATTATGGCAAAACGTAGAGTGTGTGAATGTCCGTTATGCGGCGCAGAAATCGATCTGGCCGGCTATGAAGAAAATGAATTAATAGAATGCCCGGATTGCGGGGAAACGCTGGAAATCGTATCCTTAATCCCGCCCGTGCTGGAACAGGCTCCGGACGAAGAAGAAGACTGGGGGGAATAAGCGGTGAAAATAGGCGTGCTGCATTCCATTATGCGGGTGGAAGAAAAATTGCTCCTCAAAGCGTTTGAGGAGCGTAACGTCAAAGTGGACCTGATCAACGATCGTGAAGTGATTTTTAATCTGACCAGCCATGATTATAATAAATTTGATGTCATTCTTGAACGTTGTATCAACCACTCACGCGCGTTACATTCTCTTATGATCCTGAACGATCAGGGCGTGAAAACCATTAACTCGTCCTATACGGCGAATGTTTGCGGCGATAAGCTCAACACTACCATCAAACTTATCAAAGCCGGAGTGCCGGTACCCGAAGTTCGAGTCGCCTTTACCGAAGAATCTGCGTTGGAAGCGATTGAGGATATGGGCTATCCGGTGATTCTCAAGCCAGCAGTCGGATCCTGGGGACGCCTACTGGCCAAGGTGAACGATCGTGAGGCGGCCGAAGCGTTATTGGAGCACAAGAAAATTCTCGGATCGTATCATCATTCCGTATATTATATCCAAAAATACGTACCCAAACCGCAGGGCCGCGATATTCGTTCTTTTGTGGTGGGAGACGAAAATATCTGCGCCATCTATCGCAGTTCGGAGCATTGGATTACGAATACTGCTCGTGGAGGGAAAGCCACCAACTGTCCGCTGACCGATGAATTACGCGATATTTCCGTACGCGGCGCACACGCTGTCGGAGGCGGAGTCGTCGCGTTGGATATCTTTGAAACTGACCAGGGGTTGGTAGTCAATGAAGTCAACTACACGATGGAATTCCGCAACAGCATTGCGGTCACAGGCGTGGATATTCCGGGTAAAGTTGTTGACTATGTGATCCGGGAAGCCGAAAAACGAGGATAAATCAGGACGAGTGAATCGGAAATGGGCAGAAAAACCGGGTTTCTTGAAGAAACCCGGTTTTTAAGAGTTTATGAATAAAACCTTACGAGCATCCATTGTTGGCGCCTCTGGTTATGCCGGCGGAGAGTTGTTGCGTTTATTATTGGATCATCCGCAAATTGAGGTGCAGCAGGCCACATCTGAATCGAACCAGAGCAAATATGTCTATTCGCTGCACCCAAATCTGCGTGGACGAACCATGCTGAAATTTTCATCGGTTGCTGATCTAGAACCCTGCGATGTGCTCTTTGTCTCGCTGCCGCATAAAACCAGCATGGAGAACATGCCGCAATTCCGTGAGAAAGCTGCCTATATCATTGATTTAAGCGCGGACTTTCGCCTGAACACTCCCGAAACTTATAAGCAGTGGTATAAAGTCGCTCATGCTGCGCCCAATTTGTTATCAGAGTTTGCCTATGGCATTCCGGAAGTCAATCGAGAGCGTATCAAGGCTGGCCGATGTGCCTCAGGCGCCGGGTGTAATGCTACCGCCACAATTCTGGGCCTATACCCGCTGGTTAAGGCCGGTATATCCATTGAGCGCGTGATTGTTGACATTAAAGCCGGCTCGTCGGAAGGGGGCAATAAACCGTCCCTGGCCTCCCATCATCCGGAGCGGAGCGGCTGCGTTCGGTCCTTTGCGCCAGTCGGTCATCGCCATACAGCCGAGGTGTTGCAAGTGATGGGCTGGACCGAAACCTCCAAAGTTCAAATGTCCGTGACCGCAATTGACATGGTGCGCGGCATTCTGGCGACCCTGCACGTGTTCACGCCGGAAAAACTTCAGGATAAAGATCTGTGGAGAATCTTTCGTGGCGCCTATCAGGATGAACCGTTTATGCGTATTGTCAAAGATCGCCAGGGCATTTACCGCTATCCTGAACCGAAAATTCTGATTGGCTCGAACTATTGCGATGTCAGCTTTGAAATTGATGAGCACTCCGGACGAATTGTTATCATCAGCGCGATTGATAACCTTATGAAAGGAGCAGCCGGCAACGCTGTGCAGGCCATGAATGTGATGTGTGGATTTCCGGAAACCGCAGGACTCTCGTTTCCGGGACTTCACCCGGTATAAATCATGATTGTAGTCAAAATTGGCGGAAGCAAAGGTACGAATTATCAGCAGATTTGTGCGGATATTGCCACACAGATCAAAGCCGGGCAGCGAATTGTGATGGTGCATGGCGCGTCGCACGAAACGAATCAGTTAAGTATCGCCCTCAATCATCCGCCGCAGTTTCTCACATCTGCCTCCGGGCATGAAAGCCGGCGCACAGACCGCAACACGCTGGAAATTTTCATCATGGCAGTTGCCGGCAAAATCAACACCGTACTTGTGGAAACCCTTCAGCAGCAAGGGATTAATGCGCTTGGCTTAACTGGTTGCGATGGCCGATTGCTCATGGGGGAACGCAAGAAGGCCATTCAAGCGATGATTGCTGGAAAACGCCGTATCATCCGCGATGATTATACCGGAAAAGTTGATACAGTGAATACGTCGTTGTTAATGATGCTGCTCGAAACAGGTTACACGCCTGTGATTGCGCCGATTGCACTGAGCAGCGAATACGAAGCGATCAATGTGGACGGCGATCGAGCGGCGGCAAAGGTTGCCGGAGCATTACAGGCGCAGGAACTAATCATTTTTACGAACGTTCCCGGATTGCTGCAAGAGGTTTCACGGCCTGATTCCTTGATCACCCGGATTCCCAAAGCAGCAATTGACACATATATGGACATCGCTCAGGGACGTATGAAGAAAAAGATTCTTGGGGCAAGCGAGGCGATCAAAGAAGGAGTGGCCTGTGTGCGGTTAACAAGCGGCAGCGTGCCGGCCCCGCTCTCAAACGCCCTGGCCGGAAATTGTACGATGATTCAGTAGGTTTGTAGTCGCCGCTTCAGCGCGTTTAAGCGTTTACTACGAACGAGATTGACCTGGAAAAAAATATGGATTATCAAACGATTGAAGAACACCACAGTCTCGGCGTGTATGGGAAACGTCCGGTCGTGGTAGTGAAAGGTAAAGGCATGTCGCTCTGGGATAGCGATGGCGTTGAATATCTGGATATGGGGGCCGGTATTGCGGTTGCCAATCTCGGCCATTGCCCTGATCGCGTCGTGCAGGCGATTACGGAACAAGCCGGTACTTTAATCACCTGTCCTGAACTGTTTTACAACGATCGCCGCGCCGAACTTTTGACAAAGTTAAGCGCGATTTTCCCTGAAGGTTATAACCGCTTTTTTCTGTGCAACAGCGGCACAGAAGCAATTGAAGCGGCTCTCAAATTTGCCCGTTTAGCAACCGGAAAAACCGACTTTATCGTGATGCAGAACGCCTTTCACGGCCGTACCTTTGGAGCCTTAACCGCAACCGCCAAACAAAAATATCGCCAGCCCTTTGAACCGTTAGTTCCCGGATTTATCCGCGTGCCCTATAATGATGTTGAGGCGGTCAAAGAGTCACTCACGGAAAATACGGCAGCGATCCTGGTGGAACCGATTCAGGGTGAAGGCGGCGTTTTTGTTCCAGACGGGAATTATCTGGCCCAGCTCAGTGATATATGCCAGGAATGCGGAGTTCTCTTGCTTGTAGATGAGATTCAAACCGGATTCGGACGTACCGGTCAATGGTTTGCGTTCCTGCACGATAAACGAGTCAAGCCAGATATGGTCTGCATGGCCAAAGGGCTGGGCGGCGGTTTTCCGATTGGCGCGGTCGCCGTCGGCCCGCGCCTGCCGCAATTTCATCCCGGTGACCACGGCTCAACCTTCGGCGGTAATCCGCTGGCCTGCGCCGCCGCCTTAGCGACAATTCAGGTGATCGAGGAAGAGAACTTGATTGATCGCAGCGCTGAAATGGGAACATACCTCTTAGAACAGCTCCGAACAATTCACTCTCCGCTGATCAGGGAAATTCGGGGTAAAGGCTTAATGGCAGGTATTGAACTCAAAACTAAAGCACAAAAGTATTTAAAAGCGTTACAAACAGATCATAAGATTGTCGCAATGGTCTGCGGAACAACCGTCCTGCGTCTGGTGCCGCCGCTGATCATTGAAAAGTCCCATATAGATCGCACAGTGGAGGCATTGCGGATATTATTGGAGTGACTAAAGTTTCAATGCCTTTAGTCACTTCAGAGTTATCATGAACAATACGATTTATGTCGTCGTTTATACTGCATAGACATTCTGGTCGTCATCAATCTCAACATCTATCGGCGTCAGATTATCAAGGTGTTCGAAAATTGAACTGTGTTTATATACTGTGCCGTCATCCACATTAAAAAGCGACAGATGACACTCGCACAATAACTTATGCAGTTCTTGATCCCATTCAATCCCCTGTTGTTCATGCGGACATATCGCCACATAAGCCACAAGCTGTTCTTCTTCGGGCCTTACTAAAATCGCTTTTTCCCCTTTATATTCGAATTTGACCGCTTCTCCGGGCTGAAGATACTTCAGATTCGTAATTTTTTCCATGATATTGTCCCTTTTCTCGTTATGTCAGCAAAGATGCAAAGTCCCTGGCGATAATTCTTTGCGCCTTTGCGAAAAAATATTACAAGGAGTGCCAAAGCTCGTCTTGGGCTGTCAAAAACGAGCTTTGACACTCCTGGCATTTGGTGTCAATTCACCTGAATATGCTGTATGCTGTATTCTGTGTATCCCATTTGCAGGGTTGTCAATAAAAATGATGAACTCTGAAAATTTTCATCAGTCACTACAAGCAATACTTCGGACAGTTTTGATTTCACCCCCCTCAATCCCCCCGCAAGCGGGGGGAAGTACATAAGAGACGTCCTATTTCTCATTTCCCCCCGTTTACGGGGGGACAAAGGGGAGCACACGAAAACTGTCCGAACTATTGTACAAGAATAGCATATAAGCAAGAATTTCCGAACGTTTGCTTGATACCGGCGACTGTTGTGTTGTGAAAACTTCCGGTACTCGGCAAAATCAAGAAAATTCTTGCTTATATTTCATTCCTGTAGTTACTGGTGTAAAAATAAGTTGAAAAGAATCTCCTCATAAATAATACTGTTCAAGTAACTACAAGGATTCTTTATAAGCAAGGATTTCCTGACTTTTGCTTGATAGTCGCGCTTTTTTCCAAACAAACGGCCAAGAAATTTATTTATACTGACTTAAACATGAAAAATTTTACATCTGAACTCATGTTGACAATTTTATGCAACGCCGTCTCGCTGTATTCTCCGCCGCAAAAGGAACGAGAAGTGGCTGAATATCTGGTTGGGCAGGCGAGTCAACTGGGCTGGAACAGTTATCGAGACGAAGCCGGAAATTTTGTAGCTGAACGCGGCAGCGGCCGCCCGGTCATCTATTTTTTAGGGCATATTGATACGGTGCCCGGCGAAATTCCGGTGCGTATCGAAGATGGCAAGCTCTATGGTCGCGGATCTGTAGATGCTAAAGGCTCAACCGTCGCCTTTTTGTGCGGCGCATCACGATTGCCGGCCGATCATCCCGGCACGCTTCGCATGATCGGAGCGGTCGAAGAAGAAGGGCCGACCTCCAAAGGCGCGCGCTTTGCGGTCGAACGCTATCCGACCCCGGACTATCTGATTATCGGCGAACCAAGCGGGTGGGATAAAGTGACGCTCGGGTACAAAGGCAGCGTACAATTAAGCTATCGCGCGGAACAGGAAAAATCGCACGGAGCCTCGCAATGGGCCTCGGTCGGCACATTAGCGTGTGAATTGTACCATCACATCGCCACCATCCCGGAATTGGCGAAAATTACGGCTGATTCTCCCTTTTATGCGGTCACGAAAACCGTCAGAACCCTCAACACCCAGGATGACGATCTGCGCGAATCCGTTGACATGTATCTGACCCTGCGCCTGCCGCCGGAGGTTGATGCGGCTCAACTGCGTCGGGAGCTTGAAGCCTTTGACTACCCCGGAGAAATCACGGTGCACGAAATCTTGAACGCCGTGCGCTGCCCCAAATCCGGCCCCCTCGTGGCCGTCTTTCGCAAAGCGATCAAAGTGCAGCAGGGCAACCCGCGCACCTCGCTCAAGACCGGCACCAGCGACATGAACATCGTGGTTCCAATCTGGCAGTGCCCGTGCCTGGCTTATGGCCCCGGAGATTCCACCCTGGATCACACGCCGCATGAGTACATTGAGATCGAGGAATTCCAGCGCAGCATCCGCATTATCCGCAACGCCCTGGACATGCTGCTGCATTAACAATTAACGATTCGCAATTTACCATTGCAAATCATTTAGGTGAATAGAGTATGGTAACACAAATGAAAGATGCGCTGACAATCTTACGTGAACTGAAACAGTTGTTAAAAGAGCGGTTTAATGATGGCATCCAAGATGTCATCCTGTTTGGTTCTCAAGTAACCGGGGAGGCGCATCAAGATTCGGATTATGATGTGTTGGTTGTCCTGAATTGTCAGCCTGATTGGAAATATAAGAAGGCTGTCAGGTATGCCTGTTATGATATTGCCTTGCAATATGATATTTTTCTTGATGTGAAAGTGATATCTGAATACGAATTGCAGCATACCATCCAGGGAAAACATCCGTTATTCCTTCAGGCGATAGAACAAGGAGTGTTTGCATGACCCTCGATCCAAACGATAGGAATACACTTATACATTACAGAATCGAACAAGCAAAGAATACCAGGGATGATGTTGAATTTCTGATCCAGCATGATAAACTCGCAATAGCCGTAAACAGGATATATTATGCCATGTTCTTTCTATATGCTTTCTGCGCTTGCGCTGAAACATGGATTTTCAACTTCAAAACATAAGCAATTAATCGGGTGGTTTAACAAGCAGTTTGTTAAAGAGGGAACTGTTGCGTCCGAATATGCGAAAATCGTGAATGATGCATTTGAAAAGCGTTCAGACAGTGATTATGGTATGTTGGTAAACTTTACCCGTGATGAAGTGCAAGAAATGTTTGCAGAGTTGAATGACTTCATCGCAACAATAGAACAATTGCTCCTCTCTCAGTGATATTGAAAATGCTGAGCGCTGCAAACAGAGGAACCCATGATAGGTAAGCATCCTGAAATTTTTATTTCCTACTCCTGGAATGACGAGGGTCTGAGAGTTGCTGATGAATTAGAGCGATTCTTTCAGGATAAAGGGATTGCTGTCATGCGCGACAGCCGCGCCATCGGCTACAAAGGCTTGATTAAGGAATACATGCAGCGATTGGGGCGCGGCAGGTGCGTCATTCTGGTGCTGAGCGACCAGTACTTCAAATCGCCGAGCTGCATGTATGAATTGCTTCAAATTGCCCAACAGCCAGATTGCCAGGCGCGGATTTTCCCCATCGCCGTGAAAGGCTCGGCGTTTTACCGTCCTGAAGATCGCTTAAAATATCTCATCTATTCGGCAAATTTGGGTTGCTGGCAAAAGTAGCCAAAAAACGTAGCTATTTGCACCATTTTGTGGATGGCAAGCAGAAACAGTATGAAAAATGAGGTCTTTCTATGATAAATTATCTGTTTTATGTAGGAAACTTCTAAATTTTACTATCATTCGTTAAAAGGGGATATCATCTACATAATTTAAGGAAATAAATGAACATACAAAAGAATGATTTGCTGTTTGACAGCACATTTTTCTAACAGAGTTGAATTGGTGGGTAATTAGTTCGATCTCATTCTGAGTAGGTGGCCACGATTGCGGAGGTGGTGAAGGGGGAGAACTACAAGAATGGTATATAAACAAGAATGGCTCGTTCCGCTTCAGGACAGACAAAGGTGTAACTATTGAGGAAGCATGGGAAAATATATGAGCACATTTCCGGAAAAAAGGAGGGATGATTCATGAAAACGCTTGCTATAGAAATTCCTGAAGAGATTCTGTGTGAACTGAAAATCCCGAAACAACGATGGCGTGTCGAGTTGCGCAAGGAACTCGCGCTGCAACTCTATCGAGAAAATTTACTGTCTCTCGGCAATGCCCGCCGTCTGGCAGGCATGACGAAAATAGATTTTCATAACTTGTTAGGTGAGCGGCATATTCCGCGCCATTATGATCTTGAGGATTATGAAACCGATTTGGAGAACTTGGAAAAGTGGGAGGGAACGCGATGATTATTGCCAATTCCACGCCACTGATTAATTTCTCTGCCATTCATCGTTTGGATATTCTGGAACAACTTATTGGATCAATCAGCTGTCTGGTTGAAGCCAAAAGACGCCAAATTATCCCGGCGATCAAGCCTCTGATAGACGCCATGCAAGTTGACGCTCGTTTTTGGATACACAGGGACCTGTACTCTCGTATTTTGCGCGATCATCATGAATAGTTTCTGAACGCAGGCAAACATTATGAAAATCTGTCACTTTTGCGGCAATACGGAGTTCAAACACCACATCGTGCGACATGCGCCGTTAAAGGGACATTACAGGAGACAACCGCAACAAAAAATCTGTACAATCTGCGGCATCTGTGGTGAATAGCTTGCCTTGTTTCAAATACCTGTATCCAGGGATCGCAATACATCTCTTGCTTCACGTGCAACAATCTGCGCGCTTTCGGGGGTGAAGCGTGAGGCGACGGCTTCATAACCGCCTTCTTCATAGGTCTGCGCCGTAGGCAGATAGCCGATGTAACCGTTAGTATAGCCCAGAATGCAGGTCTGTTTAAAAGGCGAGTTCTGTTTGATGGCTAAACCGATTTCGACAAACAGTTCGCCGGGAAATGCGAGCAGCGCGCAATTGCCAATCCTGATGCCCTGAAGTTCGATTTCAAGCGTCTCCTGCTGAGGGGTTTTGGCTTGCTGCGCCACGTTGTCTAATAGCAATTCCGCATAGAATTTGTTGACTTTAGCTTTGAGTAACTGCTCTTCCGAGGCTCCTTCTGCAATTGCTTGCTGTAACGCCGCTTGTTTGGCAGCGAGATCGTTTTGAACCTGTTCAAGCGACGGCAGCGGTTTTAATTTCAGCGCAACGCTTTTGCTTTTTGCAGCAACCGCAATTTCCGATTGTAATTCGATGGTTTCGAGGATTTTGAGCACTTCGCCGGCCAGCATGGTGCCGAGTTTTTCAGCCCGCTCAAAGGTGCGCCCTGGAATCGGATAGCCGAGTGCGCTGAGATCCGCGGAATGTCCGGTGTTAATATCTCCGGTCGCACCGTTCGTGAACATGGCGAAGGAGCCGTCTCCTTTGATGCGCTCAATAAGGCGCATCGTATAGCCGGGATAGTCGGCAGTAATCAGCAGATTGTCAGGACCTAACACGACCGGGTGACAGGTATAATTGATGAGCACCCCCCCGGGCCGCCCGCTCTCAAAATCAAAACGCAATAAGCCGACCTGCGGGTCAACAGGCAGACCGTCAGGATGTCTGCGATTCACTCCAATCCCCTGAATCGTCCCGCAGCCGATGCCAATCCGCGCCGCTTCACGCACGCGCCAGGCTGCATAAATGCCTCCGGCAAGGTCGTCAATCAAATTTTGCATATAAGCGGTGCTGGCAATCTCCTTCTCATTTGGCCGCAGCTCTGGGCCTGAATGGGTATGTGTGGTCGCAATAGCAATACATTCTTCGCGCATCCCGATCTTTCGAGCGGCCAATGCTCTAATCTGTTTGACCATTTCCGCCGGAAGACAAAGCAGGTCGGCCGAAACAATTGCCACAGGTTCTTGCTGCTCGATCACAAGGATACGGGCATACAATTCATCGTGGATGCCTTGCGATACATCTTTTCGCGCTGCAAATCCACCCAATGGACAGCCGATATACGGCGTAATATTCACTTTACAGGTTCCTATGCGTATCATATCGTTGATTTATTCCTTAATACAGACTACTTTTGATGCCAATCGCGCTCCACTCAGGCAGGTTGTAATACTCTCTGACCAGAATACACCGCTTTTGAGTTTTCCGCTTGGGAGACGCCGATGCCAAAACCCGTGAACGATCGTACATCAGGCGAACGAAAACCTAACACAATATCTTCTTTCGATATACCAGCGTTTAATAAATCCGTGGCTACCCCATCTTCAGTATCATCATACTGTATCCAAATTTTGCCGTCAATGATGTCAATATGAATTGGCGTAGTATGCCAATATCGCTTATCATCCCAGCCAACCATAAGCAGTAAATAACGGCTATGTTCATCGTCAAACACGACGACGGGCTGTACCGGATCTCTGGCCTGTGCCCGATAATCCGCATGCTCCTGCAAAACCTGTTTGATAATCCTTTGATAATTTAACTGATAATTTAACCCGGAATCCATTGAAGAATCACCTCCTCATCAGTATCAACAACAATCAAACGCATCGAAGCGCGAGCAATCATGAGTTGTCCGATATCTGTAGAAAGAATCCCATAGTAGGTCTTATCTCTGACCGCAAGATAGAGATGACGATCGCTCTGCTGTTCCTGAAGGATCTGAAAATACATGATATACTTTCCCAGTGCTTCTTGTAAATCATGAATGTCAGATTGTCCAATAAAGCTTTTGACTTCAACAATGATTTTCCGAAACTCTTTCTCGGCTGCCAATAAACGCTCTGCGCCAAGATCGGCATACAAAATCTTGACGCCATATTTCAAGATGTACGGATCATCTGTAATCGTCCAGCCATCTTTGATTAATGCCCGCTTCACATGATCGTGATAAATGTCTTTAACTGGCATATCTGCCTTCTGAAGAGAGTCGAATGATAATCCCAACAACTTGACAAGTTGTAAATAATATGTACTTTACCTTTTTATTTGTCAAGCACTGTTTAGAGCCATACTTACCCTCGCAGGCCGGTCAGCGTAATTCCGCGAATAATGTGACGCCGCAGAATCAGAAAAATAATCAGAATCGGTAAAATACTAATGGTGCTGCCGGCGGTGATACTGCCGTATTCAATCGTAAAACGCCGTTGAAAGATTGACAGGCCGACTTCCATGGTGTACATTTCGCGTTCTGTCGCCAGAATCAGAGGCCAGATAAAGGCTGACCACGCTTGAATGAAGGCCAGAATTCCCAACGCGCTGATGGCTGATTTTGATAAAGGCACCACGAGTTGGAAGAAAATCCGCCATTCGGAAGCCCCGTCAATCCGGGCGGCATCAAGCAATTCGTCCGGGATGGCCGTGCCGATATTCTGGCGCATCAGGAAGATGCCAAAACTCATAATCAGATACGGGCCGACCAGACCGGCGTACGTATTGAGTAATTTCAGGTTTTTGGCGATCAGATAGAGGGGAATAAGATACGTTTCAAAGGGCACCATGGCGGTGGATAACAACAGGATGAAGAGGATCGTGCGGCCTGGAAACCGGAATTTACTGAAGATATATCCGGCCAGGGTACTGGTTGTGATAATTCCCAGGGTTGAAGCAATAGAGACGATCAGGCTGTTCAGAAAAAAACGGCCAAAGGGCGCGGCTGTTCGTAAGGAAGCATAATTTTCCAGCGTTGGCTTCTCAGGCACGAGGGTCGGCGGCCAGCTAATCACTTCTGACGGGGGTTTAAACGATGTGCCTACCATATACAGAAAAGGCAGGATCATGACTACGACACCCAGCAACAAGAAAAGCTGCGAGAATGTCTGCCAGGAAAAAACGCGCGTGATCGAAAAAGAGCGTCGCATTTTGTTACACCTCCTCGCTGCGCATGGCGCGAAATTGGACCAGGGTTAAAAGCAGCACAATCAGAAACAAGATGACAGCCTCAGCCGAAGCGTAGCCCATGCGGAAATAGCGAAAGGCATTTTCCCAGATGTCATACACCAACACCCGCACCGGATTCGCGGCTGTGCCTTGTGAACCGGCGGTCATAACATAGACCTGCGTAAACACGTTGTAGGAACTGATGGTATTAATAACCACCACCAATAAAATGATTGGTTTGAGCAAGGGGAGTGTGATATAACGGAACAGGCCGAATCTTCCGGCCCCATCCAGGGCTGCCGCCTCGATATATTCATCCGGGATGCTGCGCAGACCGACCAGAAAGAGCACCATGTTGTATCCCACCAGTTTCCACGCGCTCATCACCACAATCGCCCATAAGCCAATCTTTGGATAGACCAGCCAGCCTACCGGATCGACCCCAAACCAGGAGAGGATATAGTTCAGCAATCCAAAGGAAGGATCATAAATCCATTTCCAGATGATGGAGACCGGCACCATTGGAGTAATAACCGGCAGAAAATACACGGTTTCGTAAAACGCGCTCAATCTGATCTTCTGATTCATCAGCAAAGCCAGAAACAAACCGAATCCCACGCTTAAAGTCACGGTGCCCACCGCAAAAAGAGTGGTGTTGAGGAGCGCGGTTTGAAAGAGATGGTCGCTGAATAAACTTAGATAGTTTTCTCCCCCGATAAAGCGGCTCTGAGGATTAATCAAATCAGAATCATAAAAACTCAGGATAAATGTGCGCACAATCGGAATGATCCGCAACAGCATAAATAAGCCGAAAACAGGCAGCAGTCCGGTGTAACAAAAAATCCATTTGCGGCGTTCTATCGTCCAGAAACGACTTGTGTTGGCGTTATTCATACACCTCTCCATGAATTCCTTCTGTTTTCACCTCGCCCCCGGCCCCCTGACAAGGATAGGGACAACGTTCAAGACAAACTTGTGCGTCCTGTTTCTGGCGATCAATCGCCAGTCTCAAAGCGGAAGGACGCTAAAGCGCCCTGTAGAATTGATCAGCAGGCTTCTGCCTGTACGTTGCACCTGTCTGCACAGGCAGGCGCAGACAGGTCAGTCTGCTTTGGCTTTGAGAACAGTCATTGACGGCCGAGATCACGGGACGTCCGAACAAAATACCTACCTGTGTCAGGAGGGTTGGGGAATGGATTAAATTGGCGCGAGACCAATTGCGATCTCACGCCAATTTGCCAATATCATTCCGTGCCGTAATGCCCATTGCGTTTGAGAATGGCGTCGGTTTCAGCCGCGGCCTCTTCCAGAACTTTGACGACGCCGTCCGGATTATCCACCAGCGACTGATCCAGGAAAGCGTTGACCAGACGTTCGGCAAACTTGGTCAGAATCTCATCAAATTCTGGTAAGGTGGGATAGGTATAAATCTGATAATCAGGGGCGCTGAACAGGAACGATTTATACTGAGGCGTCTCATTGACCACCGGCGATAAATCAACGTCCAGGCGTTGCGGAAGCCAGCCGGTTTTCTTCAGCAACGTTCGTAAATTCTCTTCCGAATTCAAGAACAGCAGAAAATCCCAGGCCACGTCCGGCTGGGCGCAGGTACGAGACACGTACAGATTCACCCCTGTGGCTAAATCGCCCCAGCGTTCGCCTTTAGGCATAGGCGTAGTATCAAAATTCAGGTCTGGCGCTTTTTTGGCCGCATCGCCAATGACCCAGGATTCACGGGCAAACATCGCCGTTTGTCCCAGCTCAAACGCTTCGGCGTCGTGCTTGATTTCGTGGCTGTCAGCTTTGTGTTTCCAGACCAAATCCAGATACATCTGCACGGTTTTGCGTCCGGCCTCATTGTTATAGCCATTATGCCACTTGCCGGAGGGGGTTTTCTCAATAATCGTACCGCCATTGGGAAACAGATACATCCAAAATTTCTCGCCCACACCGCTGCCGCCGCCGGAAAGCCGCAGGCTCAAACCGCTGGAAATGAGTTTATCGCCATCATACTCAGCCAGCTTTTGAGCATAAGTTACCAGCTCTTCCATGGTTTCAGGCGGAGTTGTCAACCCGGCCGCCGCAAACTTATCCTTGTTCCAGTAGATTGCATGACGTCCTTGGAAATAGTTGAGGCCATAATACTTGCCGTCTTCACCCAGATTATCCTTCACCAGCGCTTCAGGAAAACGCCCTGGCGCAGTCATAAACTCCACCACATTTGCCGGGGCAGGGGGAATCAGGCCCGCGGCCAGGAATTTCTGCATGGGGTAGGGCGAGGCTTCGATAATGCAGGCCGCAGTATCAGCAGGAATTGTGGCTGAGAGTTTCTGCTCAAATTCGCGTAAAGGACTGGTGAGCACTTTAATCGTGACATTCGGATGTTTTGCGTGATAGGCGTCCGCCACTTCCTGATAAACCGGTTCGATCTCCGGCCATCCGCCCCACAGCGCTATTTCAATAGAATCTTCTGCCAGGGCCAGATCAGGAACGATGAAACTAAAACCAATGATTATCATGACCAGAACAGTCACACACATCAAAAATTTTTGAGTCTTCATGTTGCCCTCCTTCTTCGTTGAGTTTCAGTGTACATTGACATCAGTTGATACACCTACTCGCCTGGATTCATAATAAGAAAAGTGAGCGAAATTTTCATTTCATTCCACTTTACATAAAAGACATGATGCACTTGTCAAGAATATTTTATGCGGAAAAGCGGCGGCAATGGAAATTCACCTTGACAGAACGAACGCACGTGGATACATAATGTCCTGGAGTGCAAAAGCCATGAACAGGTTATTCGCCCAGCATGATGAAACTACAAGGATTCCTCATAAGCAAGGATTTTTTATCCCTGCTTATGTGAAATCCCTGTAGTTTCAAAGGATAAAAGCATGTACAGGAACACAAACATCACCCCAAAAGATGTGCGTGTATATTTTCTGCCGATTGAAACCAGAGTTCCGTTAAAATTCGGCCCCGAGACAGTGGCCTCTGTCACCTGCGCCAGAGTGTGGATGCGAGTTGAAGATCAGGCCGGACATTCGGCCGAAGGCTGGGGGGAAACGCCGTTGAGCGTACAATGGGTCTGGCCCGGTACGCTGTCGTATGAGGAACGGCATGTCGCGCTGAAAGACTTTACCGTGCGCCTGGCGTATGCCTGGAAAGATTTCAGTATGAACGGTCATCCGCTGGAAATCGGACATGCCTTTCAGGAGCAGGAACTTCCGCGTTTACTGCAAGAATTCAACCAAACTGTGAAAACCTCGGAATCCGTGCCCTGGCTGGCGGCTTTGGTCTGCTGTTCAGCTTTTGACATTGCCTTGCACGACGCCTACGGTGTCTTACACCAAAAACCGGTGTATGCACTGTATTGCGCTGAATACATGAATCATGATCTCTCGCATTACCTTGAACCTGTTGCACAGAGCGCGGCGTCGTTTCACGGCAAATATCCGGCGGATTTTTTTGCACGACCTGTTCCGACATCCCTGATGGCCTGGCACCTCGTCGGCGGCCTCGATTGGCTTTCGCCGTCGGAAATCACCTCTGCTGCCCCGCATGACGGCTATCCGGTGCTGCTGCCGGATTGGATTCAACAGGACGGCTTGCAATGCCTGAAAGTGAAGTTACGCGGCAATGATGCGGCCTGGGATTACGAGCGTCTGGTGCAGGTGGGCATGATCGGTCTGGAACATGAGGTTGTATGGCTGAGCGCAGATTTTAACTGCACGGTGACTGACCCGGAGTATGTGAACGCCATCCTCGACCGACTGTTGCACGAACATCCGCGTTTATACGGCATGATCTTGTATGTTGAGCAGCCTTTTCCTTACGATTTGGAACAACATCAGATTGACGTCCACAGCGTTTCTGCGCGTAAACCGCTGTTTATGGATGAAAGCGCGCACGATTGGCGTCTGATTCGTCTGGGACGCACGCTCGGCTGGACCGGAGTCGCGTTAAAAACCTGTAAAACCCAAACCGGCGCGCTGTTAAGTCTGTGCTGGGCCAAAGCGCACGGCATGACCCTGATGGTGCAAGATTTGACGAATCCGATGCTGGCGCAAATTCCGCACGTCTTGCTCGCCGCTTACGCCGACACGATTATGGGCGTGGAAACGAATTCTATGCAGTTTTATCCCGACGCCTCTCTGCCCGAAGCCGCCGTTCAACCCGGTTTGTATCGCCGCCGCAACGGCAAAGTTGATCTTTCTACGCTTCAAGGCCCGGGCTTTGGCTATCGCATCTCTGAAATCAATCGAACCCTGCCGGAACCGGTTATGTAAGATTTCGACATTTTTATAACGACAGAATTACTTCAAAAAACCTTTACCATGATTAAGGAGAAAGTACCGGGAATAGCACAGGATAACCACTGCACAAATCCCCATAATTGCAGGATAAGTGACTCTTGTTACACCTCGTAAGTTCCTTTACGTTTCTATCTTTTTAGCAGCCTCATGGATTCCTATGGCTTCGTTCAGGAGCTGTTCGACTCCTATGGCTTCGTTCAGGAGCTGTTCCACTCTCTTCAGACTTTCCTTATGCGTTGTTGCTGCTTCTTCAAGAGTCAATGCCCTTGTCGGTAGTTCCTGGTCGGTTAGGATTTTTCCCAGATTTGTTTTGAGATCGTTAATGGACTCTTTGGCTTCATCCACCTTAGCACTCTGTTCGGCGACAATAGATTTGAGAATGGTGACATCTCTCTGAGCGATCGTTGCTGAGAGCCGATGCTGCATAGAACTGAAGATGGAACTGCCTGCCGAGCCAGCAACGATCGCTGTAGCCAAGAGTTCAAAGCTTGATTCAGGTGTGAGGAAGAGCAAGGCCGCAACAGCCGCCATCGCGCCGATAATCACCCGCGCCCAGATACCCAGATCGTAGATGTATTGACCAATGGCATGAGGATACTTCTCCGTCATTTCCTCTACAATCGGCTTGTGCGGAAGCTCGATATTACCCTGCAAAATGAGTAATTCATAGACGACGCCGCCCGCCGCCCCGGCCACCAACGTTGTCAGAAGCGCTATCCAGAAATAGATATCGACCAGGTGTTTCGCAAGAAAGGACAGGTCAACCCCGGATGTTGGTAATGCCTGGGATGGCGTAGGGGTAGAGGATGGTGTGAGGGTGGAGTCCTGGGCATATACCGTTATAGCGATCAAACTAACGGCAAAGAGCAATATAATAAGAGTGATTCTTTTGTGTTTCATACGAGATAACCTCTTTTAACATAAGTTTCTATTCATAATCCGGCCATACACGTCATTTTTTTATTTTCCTGACAATCAAAGCCCCTACAGAGGATCGGGCGATGTTCGTAAACAGTACACTAGTATATTTCACAATCCAAATACACGCAATAGCCATCCGCAACACGAGTGATCAGATAAGGTCGGCCAACCTCCCAACGGATATGTCCTTCCTCTACATCCTGTTTGGACAGGGCAAAAAAACAGATCGACTTGCAGATAGGTAATCAGCTCAGACAATCTACACAGGCTTCATGTTCAAACGTGTATTTATCGTAATCCTGACACCTCAGTCCGATGACGCTCTCTGGGAACTTTCGTACCAGCCGTTCTGCCATTTGCCTTTTGTGCTCGTCCAATTCCTTGATTGAGATAAATCCTCGGTTCTTCTAATCCCAGCGTACGAGAACCACAGCCCCGTAAGCAGGGATATGTACAGTGTTCATCTGGTAAGCAGGCCAATCACCGTGGCTTTTGACAGGATATCGGCCAAGATTAAATGCCGGCCAACTGGTGTTTGCTAATTCTTGATACAGTCCGGAGACCCCCACATGGTAATGATCCCAGGATCTCCCTTTAAAATTGAGCACGATCAGGTATTTGCCATTATCTCTCGTAAAGGCGACAATCCCGTTGTCATCATGGATATGGGTGATACGGATATCCCCCCAGGCAAAGCGACTCAAATCGCCTGTGCGAATATCACACATTTTTTTGAACCAGGCTCGCACTTTATTTCTTCCGGGATCGGTTTCATAACTGCTAATGGGAAGCCTGTCATCCCACCAGGTTTCCCCTGTTCCGGGATTATAGTCACTCAATTTGCCGTCGTCCATCCCAAACTGCATGGATTCGCCACCTTCCTGGCCCATAAAGATCATCGGAATGCCGCGGGCTAAGATCGTACCTGTTGCGGAAATCTGACACATTTCCCATCCCTTGCCGTCGCGGCTGCGCTTAGCGATCCGTTCATCCATATTCCCGACTTCATCGTGTGATTCGGTGTAGATCAAGCCATCTTGCCAGCTATCGCCGAAATTTCTGAACACATTGTAGAGATGATCCAAATGGGCGCCCTTCAAAACTTCCTTAAAGTGATCATGAAAGGGGTCCACCCATTGAGCGTCAAAGGGTCCATGCCAGTCGCCGCCCCATTGGTGCCCCACGTTTTCTCTGGTAACATACCAGTTATTGGGTAATTCTTCGGCGATCAGGAGAATACCGGGATCGACCGCTTTGACTTTAGCCCTGATTTCTTTCAGAAAATTCCACCCGCCTCCTGAGCCTTTCTTTTTGATATTACTATCCGAGTCGTTGTGGATCGGCCGAGTAAAATCAAAGCGGAAACCGTCAATGTGATATTCCCTGGCCAAATACAGGATGTTCTGAACGAAAAAGTGCCGGGCCACATCATTGTCAAAGTTGACCATGGGGCCCCACACCGTATCTCCATCGTAGTAGGTGCCATTCGAAATATCATGCTGTGCAATCTGCCAGAGAATATTATCGCCACTGCCGCCATGATTGAAAACAAGGTCGAGTATGACCGCGATGCCATTTTGATGGGCTGTATCGACCAGTTCCTTTACCTGATCAGGCGTGCCATAGGACGATTCAATCGCGTAAAAGAACGACGGATTATATCCCCAGCTATAGTCGCCGGGAAACTCATTGACCGGCAGGAGTTCAATGGCTGTGACATGCAAGTTGTTAATGTAATCATTGGCCCCATCATGATCTAATTCTTCAGTCACTTGAGGCAACGGGGAGAGCGAACCATTCCTATCAGTGAAACGGAGAGGATGAAGCTGGTAAATCAGATAATATTCCCATCCGGGTCGCGACCAGGAGCCATCCTGCCAGGTATAATCGGAACTGATAGTAACAAGGGAATTTTTACTCAAATCAGAACTTTCTACCCAACGTGCAGTAGGGTCTTGTGTCCATAGGTTCTCAGAATCACCCTCGTTTAAAATAAACTTATATGCATCACCCGCAACGGGCGCTTTACGAAAACTTGTTTCAGTGCCTTTAAACCACCAGAACTTGCCGTCCGGTGTTTTCGTGAGATCAATGGCATGAGATTCCCAGTCGGTGAACTCGCCCGCCAATCTGACTCTGGTCACAGTGGGTTTGACATGAATAATGGCATACCAGTGACTTCCCTCCTTATAAAACCCGGGCGATCTATTCCAAATAGCATTTGGATCTCCATCAAGCCAGGCAACATCAGCAAAGGTTATCGGGGGAGAAAGTGTTATCCAGAAGAATAGATACAGGATTATTCTATATCTTTTTTGAAAACTCCTCATTTTGAACCTCCTCTGAAACTAAATGGATTTGATGTAGGGAGGATGTGGTGTCTCGAAACACTATCCCTCCTACATGAAATCCGTATAGTTTCCTTTTGATGGCAGGGGAAGGTCTCCCCTGAGCCGCTCCTTTGAAAATGTAGCGCGAAACTCCAGTTTCGCGCATCGAAACGTCAGTTTCAGAGATGCTTTCCTATGGTCTGATTACACTGTATCGCTAATATCCGACGATAACCGGCAGATTGTCAGGCATCTGCCCGAGCAGGGACATCATGTTATTGAATTTTCCCTCATCGCCCGGGTGAATTCCGATGCACCCGGCCGTTCCGTCATTGTTCACATCAAGATGGACAAAGAACTCGCTTCTGACGACACTTCCTCTTCTGCGTACATTGGGTTCCAGAGGCACACGAATCGCTCCCCAGACCCGTGCACTGGCGCCACGAGGCGGAAACCGTAATGCTCCTTGTTGTAATTCTGGGTGTTGGACTGCGCCTCGTCGTATGGTGTAGGTCCCCTCTGGCAGCGGACCCCGGTCGGGGACCCACTGGTACCGGGACTGTGTGTAGTCGATACGCTGTCGATTCAGACGATGATGGCGTTTTAATCCCGAAACCGCCCGCATTCGAATCGTATTCCCCCTGGCGTCGTTCAGAACCGCTGTCCTTCCATCAAATACAAGGGATCTTAGAGCATACCCGGATCCATGTCTGGGATGGACCACCAAACGCTGCGGATTTTCCACACGAATTTGATCAAAGACCTCTTCAGTTCGTCCCCCCCGATCTGTGACCGAGAGTCGGACCCGATAGGTGCCTGTTTCCGGCGGCCGGTTACGAAGCCCTTCCCAGGTTCCGTTCCACAGGGCATATTTGTATCCCGGATTGGTATTTCTGGTTCTGAAGAAGCAATAGGAGGTTGGTTCGCCGACCTCACGTGAGAGGATGTACCAGGCGATCGAGCGGACTGGTCTTTGTAAGATAAAACTGATGCGGGCGGCTTCACCTTCATGCACTCGAATAACTGGCGGTCTGACTTGAAAGTCTGAAATGAGCCGAAGCTCACGGGTACTGCGACCTCGAGCAGCTATTTGACGCCGCCATCTCACCCATTCTCCAAAGCGCCCGGCTTCTCGTAACAACCTTCGCCCTCTCTGCCATATTCGCCGAGCCTCTGCCCGTGTCACTTCTCGGTGTCTCCCGAGGGCGCGAGTTTCTCTTGTAAGGGCGTCGATTCGCTCGCGATACCGTTCTGCTTCCTCAGTCGTCAATGTTCGTTCTCGTTCTAACCGAGTTATTTGAGTTCTCAGCCACCGTAACTGTCTGAGAATTTCCTGCACCTCCCTACTAACGAGTCCACGTCCGCGTAGACATTGAATCCGGAGTGTTGCTATTCGGGTGATTGGCAGTGGAACATGTTGGGTTGATGATGCGAAGTGACCACGTTGCTGGATAGTATGCGTTAATTCGTGGGCCAGGAGTTGTTTCCCTTTTGTTGTATGCGGAGCATACTGGCCTGAACTGAATATCACATCTCGTCCCACGGTAAAGGCGCGCGCATTTACTGCTCGCGCAGAATCTGCTGCCTGAGCGTTAGTGTGTACCCGTACCTGGCTCAAATCACAGCCGAAGCGAGGCTCAAAGAAGGCACGTACAGATTCCGGCAAAGATTGACCGCTACCTCTGAGGGAGTGAAGCCGCGCTTCCAGACCACGACTTCTCCAGGGTGTTGCCCCGCTGGTCTGTTTTGTTTGAAGAGGTTCTTCTTCCTCCTCTTCCTCAACCTGTCTTTGGCCGAATGGCGTGATCTGTTCGGCAAGTCCTATGGTCTGAATCGGCTCTTCCTCTTCTTCTTCCGGCTCAACTTGCCTTTGAACCAATGGGGAGAGCTGTTCAGCAAGCGGTTTTGTTTGAAGCTCTTCTTTCTCTTCCTCTTCTGGCTGCCGCTGTATTTGTGGTTCAGGTATACGCATGACCTGACCAGCAACTCGATCCGCTTCCTGCTCATATTTATCGTTAGGCTGGCCGATTCTAAATTTTGCCTGTAGAGTCCCGGATTTCATCATCCGCTGCACTGCCTGATTGCCGACAGTTCTTTGCAGGAACAGAATTCGGTCAACGGGCGAATCCATAGATTGTGAAAGCTCAGGCTTGCGTATTTGAGGGGTTGTACTTTTTCTCTTCGTCTCAGGAGCTTTTGTCGCTATCTTCGCATGTTCAGCCATTATGTTATCTCCAAAGTTGCTAAGTTCGTAAGTAACCATTTCCATTCATAGAACTTAGCCAACATTTAAGTTGAGTGGCGGGGGGGATTAGTAAATCATTCAACCGAACACCCACCCCTGCCGCCCGCTGTAACCTATAATGAAGCATTATCGATTACTTTATTCGTCTGTCTTTGTTATGCCTCTAATTTCCTAACAACGTCTAAGAAAATATCATTTGCCCATCATTTGCAAAACGTTACGAGAGTGCTATCCTCATCATCATCTATCTCTCCATTTGTCAACGCTCTACGTGTAGTCAACCAGACTCTATACGAACAACTAGGCCATGAGGATACATCAAGGTGTTTATTTCCAAATCCTCCTCTTGGACCTGTACCACTTGGTAACACAGGTATACCACCTGGCACAGTTGCAGCAGTGGTAATAGTGATTCTCCAATTCCGCATTATTTCATGATCAGCGGTATAAAGAATATTGAGATCGTTGCTAATGGGAGTACAAGAACCTGCAGTTGAGCCAAGAAACTGCTGCAAATTCAACAGACTAATCTCTGTCCAGTTGTTGACTAAAATTTTTGCTTCCAACATTTGTCGGTGATATGTAGCGGAGTTTGATGGGTCAGTTGCAGTCTCGAAGATGATTGTGAGGAGCTTTCCATCTTTTTCAAAAGCGCTTGGATCATCACCTGCGTTCGGGCCGGAAACTGAACCGCTTGGTACTGCCACAGTGGATTTAAACCCTGTTAAGGGGCCATAAAATCCACCATTCATTGCCCGATCGTCCACTTTTATCCAGCCTTGAGTATCAGGCACAATTATGTGCGGTGAAACCGGTCCCCAGGGGGTACCAGGTGGAACGGCAGGCGCTGGCGGCAAGTACGGAGAGGATGCCCCGCTGCCTCGAATAAGAATGGTTTGATATGTAGATTGTATGCCTGTTCCAAACTGGTCCCACGGAACAAGTCGTGCGCCAACGACGACTTCGCAAACATAGCCACCTGTAATCGGTATCTCACTACTAGTATCCGGATCTACGTAAAGAAATCGATAATGCATTGGCTTAGAGGGATCACCCGGTAAGGTTTTAGGACAATAACCTTTCAATTTTATACAATTGAAAAATCCAAAATCGGGGCCACCATGGCCTGCCACAGCCTTGTTGGTCAAACCGGATACCGTATCGATATCTGAAGAAATATTAAAGTCTCCTACATGAGTAAACTGTGGATTTTCATAAGGTTCCTCAGGTTCTTCAACGCAGAGCTGAACGCAAAAACAGTGTCCCACATTCTCGCGTTCAGGATCTCGTCCCCGTGACCTTGGTTCCTCAAGTAATGGAATTCCTCCAGTAGTTTCAATCTTAAAATATAAATCAGGTCCGCCGATCCACTCAATGTTAATCAACGGAGAAAACGGAGTTTTTTCGAAGTCTGAGGTTGCATAGTCGATGCGAAACTTCCCATATCCATCCGTTATTGCTGAACCTAATTCATCATCCTGAAGCCAGTCCGCGTCGAAAGCACTCACCTTTACCCCTGGTACCGGTATTGGTGGTTTTACGTCGCAATTTAAGATACGCCCACAAATAACCCATGCATCAAATCGAGCCCGTACAGCACACCAAAAACGGTAGGGGATACAGTGATTCCAGGCCGAAATGTATCCTTTCTCTGTTCGTCGCCACTGCGGTTGGAGAGTGGTAATAGAAAATTGAATGGGATTTTGCTTTTTTCCCCCCTCCTTTTGTCCCGGCACTTTCTCTAGATATACATCTACCTCGAAAGCTTCTCCATCATAGTCCTGTTGTTCACCTAATTCGAATGTGTAATTTCCTTCATTATCCGTCTCCGTTTCTGCAATTAAGAAAGACGCCTTTTCCCCCACCATAGCATCTGTCAGAATAGCGAAGGTGTCCTTGGGATTAGCCGTTGCTAAAGCTGTTTCTTTCTGATCCTTACGAATTCGATAAAGCCTAACTTTAACATGAGATAGTGGTTCCAGACATTCAGAACATATACGTCCACAAAGTTTCCCTTTAAAAATGTAATTCATGAGAAATACCCCCTTTGTATAGCTTAAGGATCGTCTCAGAAATAACTTGTAAAGGTTTCGCTTATTTTTGTCTTCAATTGTTATAAGTTATCTCTGAAATGATCCTAAGCTTGTCATCTTTTATAAATCGTTTACTTACTTACAGTTAAATGGTTTGAATTGAAAATCGCATGTTTTATCCTGGCATTTGCCTTTTAGCTCTTACAAAAGGAGTTATCAAGGACGACGCACCGCTTCGAATCCATTGATCGCGTCCTGTGCGTCTGCCGAGGTGATGTGACCTGCGTGGACGAGTGCGTTGCAGGTGGCAACAAACTCGTCGTTGATCTTCTCGGCCTGAGCCCTTGGACCACCCTCTGCTTGAGCTTTCTTTAGTCCCTCCTTCAGCCCGACCTTCAAGTCCCTAGCGGCGCTGGTCAGCGTACCGCCACTATGGACACGTACACCTGAGAGATCCAAGCCCGAGAACTGTTCCAGGCCAGCCTTTAGCTGACGAGGCAGGCTGGTATGGTTCTCTGCTTCACCCGTGTCACCTTTGAACTGAGCCAGCGTTTGTCTGAATCTCTTCTACTTCTTCTTCAGTCTGTCTTTGAACCAAGGGAGTAATCTGTTTGGCAAGCGGTTTAGATTGAAGGAGTTCTTCTTCTTCCTCTGTTTGTCGTTAGGCTGGCCGATTTTGAGTTTGGCCTGGATAACACCGGATTTCATCATCCTCTGAACCGCTTGATTGCCAATAGTTCTTTGCAAATATAAGATGTGGTCAACAGGTAAATTAGTAGATTGAAAGAAAAGTGCCTTTCGTGTGTGAGACACCACATTTCTTTTCCTCGTTTTTGGTGTTTTAGCTGATATTTTGGCTTTTGAATACATTTGGTTTTCTTGTAGATTCAACCTTTAAAAGAATGAACTTTCTCTTTTTTAATTAGTTGTCAGATGTGTATACCTGACCCCTTCCGTTTTACCTTTGAAATAATGTTCTGCCTACGACACAAGGATACGTGTTGTGTCTCCATACACCTCTGATAGATCGGAAAACTTCTATCGACCCCGAAACCCAGAAGTATCACCATTCTTCAAGCTTGTTTCAACACACCTTGACGAGTTCGAGCGAGTGTATCCTGAGTGCTATCATGAATGCCACAGTTTCTGGCGTCCAGTTATCCACGATTCCATCGGCAAGTTCCTCAAATTCAGCTTCATTGCTCAAAGCGTCTCGAAATAATTTCACCTGTTTCATGTGATATTAAGTAATGAGGACCGCCTCCTTGAGCATTTTTGTCTTTTAGCTCATAGTCAATTTTCCAATTGCTATGTTCTAACTCAATTATAACATCATAAATAGAAAGAGCCCGGTAATACTTTTTCGCGTCCTCATTAGCAATCCTTAAGGCTTCTTGTTTATTTACAGCCATTTCTTTGTCCTCCTGATTTGGCTTATTATTTTGATCCTCAGTGTCTTTTGTGCATGAAAACAGGATAATCCCAATAATGGTTATCAGTAATATCCATCTAAATTTACTGCTCATCATAAGTACCATCTCGCTTAGCCTGTGGCGCAAGTCCTCCACTTGATCCCGGTAATCCTCGATTTCCAGCCAAATGACGACGCCTTCTGGGGCCACTTGGATATCGGTTGAAGGTGGCCGGGTTTACACCAGGCGAACCAACAACAATATCAGGCACTCCATGAGAAGCATCAACTGTGGCGTCTTGCCCGCTAGGACCAGGAACCCATGCTGATCCCAAATTTGGATGTGTATGGAATTTTGCAACCACAATGCTATCGGCTACAACTGGGGGTGAGGTCAAATTAATAGCAGCTCCCCCACCAGCAGTGGCTCTACGAATCGATAAGTTGCCGGTAAATAAATTCATATATACCCATCCACCTTCTTCATGTTGGGTAGTTCCAGAGCCTGGAACCGCTGGATTTGATGCTGTCCAGGCAGATCTTAAGGCAGCTTGAACAACCCGCCGATTGATTAATCTATTGTAACTGGGCGCTCTCCTTCCCAGCAATTCCACACATCTGGCGAAATTATTCCATGATAATCTTGATCTAATACTTCTTAAAAGACGTATATCAAGTAAAGCTATATGTCTTTGGATCATTGTGGCGGCTCGAATAGCATTTCTATAATCAGCATAGGTTCTGTTGTTTGCGTTTACAAGCGTCTGTAAATTCGTTTTTAACTGGAATTCAGGCGCTAAATTCCCCAGATTGCCTGTGCCAAGAAAAGAGGACTCTGCAATTATTTCGCGCGCAAGCCTATTTGCGGTATCTCCGCCTATTCTTCCATCCTGCCTTAATCCATATTGAGCCTGATACCGAACAACCGCCTCTACAAAGTCCGAATCTATAACCGCAGGATTCGGATTTAATCCTAATATATCACGTAGCAAGGCAACTTCATTAGCGTCTGTGTGCCTTGCTCGATTATATGTAATAGCATCTCGAATCTGTGAGGCAGACAAAGCTCGCACAGGTCTGTTAGGCGTAGTTGGCGCAACAGCGAAATCACACTGGATGTTATTTATCACCTTGGCTCTGCCTTGTTGAATAGTATGAACTAACTCATGGGCCATCAAACGCCTCCCGCTATCAGACTCCGGCGAATATCTCCCCTTTCCAAAGACAACATTATTTCCAACAGTGAATGCCTGGGCATTGATCGCCTTTGTCGTCTCGGTCGCTTTGCCGTCCGTATGTACTCTTATATTGCTGAAATCCGCGCCAAACCGTGGTTCAAAGAAATCCCTTTCAGATTTTGACAATTGTCTGCCTCCACCTTTAAGCGAATTAATGGATGGTTCAATAACCGACGCCACCACGGCTGAGCGGTTCTGACCCTCCTTCTTTTTCAAGCATTCCTCTTCTTCTTTCGACTGTAGTCGAGCAGTTGGCTTCATTTGCAGCTCTTCCTCCTCCTCTTCCTGTCGCTGAACTAAAGGCATTACCTGTTCAGAGATAGCTTTGGTCTGAACCGGTTCTTCTTCGTCTTCTTCCTCAACCTGCCTTTGGATCAATGGAGTGATCTGTTCAGTAAGTGGTTTGGATTGAATCGCCTCTTCTCCCTCTTCCTCTTCCGATTGTCGTTGTACGCGTGGTTCTGGCATCCGCATGACCTGATCGGCCACTCGGTCGGCTTCCTGCTCGTATTTATCATTCGGTTGACCAATTCTCAGTTTGGCCTGGATCGCCCCGGATTTGAACAATCGCTGCACTGCCTGATTACCGATAGTTTTCTGAAAGAATAGGATGCGGCTAGCAGGCGAACTCATAGACTGAGAACGCTCGGTTTTTCGTGCCTGAAACACTATATTCGTTTTCTTTGTTTCAGGTTTTTTGGCTGATACTTTCGTTCTATCAGGCATGATTGCTCACTCCTTTTGTATGAAACTTGTTGTCAAACAAAATGCTCTATTCGTGGTGAGTTCGTCGAACCACATATCACACTCTTCGACAAGTGCCTTCAGTCCTGAGCTTGTCGAAGGGTCAGGGCGAACGATAAATTCTTGTTCGACAACAAGCCCAATATATTATCCTATTTCATCACACTAAATATACTCCCTAAAACCAAAACACAATCCCCGCTGTTGTCCGGAGATTATGCGTGGTGTTGGAAGTAAATGTGTTTGAAAAAATGACGTAATCGCGAACATCTAACCGAAGATCGAGGCGTTTATTCAACCTATATTTCAAACCACCGCCGAAATTAACGGTAAAAGCCGTATCCGAATCGGAGAAATCATTAAAACGCAAGAATCCGGTGCCGATGGTCAGAAGGGGCCAGATTCTTCTGTCAGACCTCGCTAACAGGTCGTACACCAGGTTTCCTCCTACCTGAAAAATATGACCATTGGCCCCAGTGGTGTCGTCAGTCAACGTTAAACCAAATTCAGCTTCTATCTGAAATTTTTCCGAGAGAGGAAAACTAATCCGAGTACCAAACGGAATCTGGTCCTCAAGAGCCAGGTCATTGCCAAAGCTGAACCAACCGACAAAGTAAGAAAGACTGAAAAGACCAGGTGCTGAAATACGGGGTTTGACGTATCGGAATCCAATAGCACTGACATCCACTCCCGGTGAATGATGAACTTCTCCCTCGACAGTCTCTGTATGACCACTCAAATCGATGATTCTAATATTCCTTGCCTCTTTTAGATCCACATTTGCCAGGTCAAACGACTTCGTGCCTCGCTTTGATGTCCCTATCTCAACGAAGTCCTTTGAACCGACGGGCAGAACCTCCACCTTATACGCCTCCGGGGTTCTTCCACTGGATGGATCAAAGACCGTGAACACGGTGAAATCATCTCCTGGCCCATCGATAAAATTCTTATCTTTGATCGAGAATGTCGCTGATCCGCCGGCGCCCAATGCGAGAAACGTCTCTTGATCTTTCGGATCTAATGGGCCCAGGGCATTCTGTGGGTTTGCATATCTGTTCGCCCCGACAATTGCTTCAGCCCCCCTTGTAAACTGAACAACTTCGTCAACATAGTTTAATCTGCCAGGAATCGTAAATTCTTGAGATGGTAATTCGATCTTCTTTACCTGTATCGAGATCTTCGGAGGTTCTGCAACATCGGCACTATACTTAAAAGTTTGTGTATAACTCCCGTCTAACTGGTTGACCACACTCCCAACAGAATTCATGAGAGTCCTGTTATAGACGAAATCAATGGGCAGATCAGCACCTACGATGTAATTTCCGAATCGGTCGCGCGGAATCAGCGTTAATTCTGCAATATCAAACCATCTATCATTTCTGAACTCCCTATCATAAGCAATACGGATCTCAGTAGAATCCGGATCAGGGAGAGAACTGACATAGAGCTCAACAGACTGCTCGCGGACAAAGGGATTGCCTGCTGACGTTGAACCATTCGCCCGTAGCAAGAATTCGTAGTTGCCGGGCAAATCAGTCTCCTTAAAAACGTTAGTGTAAATCCCGTCTCCGGCAACTTCGTCTCCGTATGTGCCATCATCATAGAGTTGATAGTTGAGTTGTCGCACGTCCGTGGGAGGCGATATGTTTTTGATCGTGTTCAGAATGTATGCCTTTTTGATGAGATCGGTGGCGTATTCTCCCCCAAGCATATCAGGCACCGCGGATAATTCCTCTTGTGTGACGGCATGAGTTGCGAGCCAATTGCTTATTGCTGCGGTCGGTTTTATCACCCTACAAGTGAAACTCGCGTCAGAAAGGGCTTTCCCGTGCTCATTGAGGGCGACTTTGAGAAGGATAGCATCTCCGGTGAGGTAGCGCGACTTTTCTAACCTCGGAATCATGTTGAGTGCAGATCGGGTAATCACATCAAATCTATATGGTTCGCGAGAGCCGGGTTTTACCCGGTTACTTTTTATAGAGAGCTGCCAGATTCCCCATTTCTGAGGATCTGCTAAATACCTGCCTTTGATCGTATAGATCGCATAGCGCTCGCCTGAATAATATTCGATGTCACGATCGGTTCTCGCGACGGTTGGCGTGATTATCTCACTATCAGGCGTAACAAGTTCAAACCGCAAATGGCGACTGCTAAATGTCGCCCAATCTAGCAGGAACGCAACCCCGGTATCGGCGGCATCGATGATCACCTGGTGGGTCTTTGTTTCTGCTGACGTAATAGTCGATTCTCCTCTTGAAGAATGATCCAACTGCAATGCTGTTACGACAATATCCCGGAGATCTTTTCTCAAATCGCTATAATCTTCAACACCGGCATCTTTTGGCATTCCGTTTACCCCGGATTCTGCTGAAATTTTGCTGAGAAGGTCCCAGTCGACCTCTACTCCTCCAGGCTCACCATAGCCTACGGGATAAACATGAATGCGGTTATCTTTCAGCATTTGATAAAAATCGCTGGGATGAGGGAATGTTTCCCCCTCCGGTTGATTATGCGCGCCATCGCTGAGCAAGGCAATGATTCGTTGGTTCTCCAGGCGACCGGAGAAGAAACCGGGCAGACCGAGTTTGCTGCTCCCGATCACTCTGGCTAGGCCATGTCCCATCGGCGTTCGCGGGCCGGTTCTGATCCTGTCAAGAGTATCATCAAGCTGATCTCTGGCAAAATCTATATCATCATCAGTGATGGGTCTCATACTAACCAACACCTCGCTGCTGGTTGAGTTATCGTCCTCATTCAGGTTTGGAAATAACACAATCCCGAAGTCACTCTGCCCACCGGCAAAGGCATGTAAGAGGATCAAAAATTGGGTTGCCGCCTCTTGCGCATCATCCCATCGTATCATTGCCGGTTCATACGAAGCGGAGGTCGTTGGAAACTCTCTGTTCATACTACCGGAAACATCTAAAAGCAGCACGGCCTCGACCTGATTCCCGGATCCTGACATGGCCACTGTAACAGGTGAATTGGGGGCAGTATTTTTATCCGTTTTGGAACCTGCCAGCTCGGAAAATATAGGAATACGAAAATGAAAATCTCTGCCGCCTCTTGCTGTGTCTGTTTCAGAGGTAGAACCTACAAATTGAGTCTGAGCGTCTGTTGTGTGATACACAACGATCAAAGCAAAGGCAGATAACGAAACGATAATTTTATAGCGCATAGATACGTTTTTAGATTTCATTGCCCTCACTCTCTATGACGATCTTAGGTCTGAGAATTAATAATCTATCACTAACACTCCCGGAGAAAGATAAGCATGCCTTAAATGATCATGCATCAGAGTCTCCAGAATGGTTTGGGCTTTCTGATAAATAAGTCTCTCAATAGGAGAATGGTTATTTGCCAGTCTATAGCATAAGTTTCTATTGACCAATATCCCTATGAGTTCGAGTACATCTTTTGTGAGCACATTTTCCGGCACACCAAAATATTTCTGAAGCCTCGAAAAAATCTGTTCAAGAGAAATTTCCCCATTACACATCAGAAACACCATCGCTGCCGGAAGATTCAGGAGTTCATAGCAATTGTAATATCTGTTAAGCACAAGCAAATGTTCGCTGTACTCCTGGCGGAACTGGTAACTATTGATTACATAGGAGTGGTTCTGAATGTTTCGGAATACTTGTGCTCTAATGTGTTGGATTTCCATGGGTGATGTCCTCCTTTGAGATAACCCTGCCACTTTAGGAGATCCTGAGGTGTGTGAATTGATTCCACAAATTGTCGTATCTCCGGAAGTTGCCAACCTCGGTTTGCGCCGTTCTTCCAGATGTCTGTCAAAGAATTACGAGTAATGTTGCCAAACGTATAAGGAGCAATACAATCTAATTTCACATTTCCATCAGGGCAAATCAGCAGAGTATCATTTGGACGGCTACTTTCGTAATCTAAGTAGTAACGTGGATTAGGTTGAGGGCAGAGAAGTTGAATCTGCTGACTGAGTTGATCAGCCCATTCCTGGATCTGTCGGCAAGCAGAGGTATAGAGTTCATCCTTGATCAGAAGCATATCAGGCGAACGTGCTGCTCTTCCGGTTAGTAAAGGTATCCCGAACTGCAATGATTGGGTTCCAACACTCAGGGCCAGTTCGATCATCTCATCGAGATATTGATAATTATATGGGATCAGCGTCGATACGATTCGGAAAGACAATCCTGCTGCAGAAACTTTCAGGGCAGCATCAATCACCCGTTGCCAGCTGCCCCGGACTCCGCGAATGGTATCATGAATCTCAGGGCGTGACCCGTCGATGCTAAGAACGACGAACGCCCAATGGCATGATCGCAATTGCTGAATAACCTCGTCATCCAGAAGCCATCCGTTTGAAATAATCGTAATTCGGACGTGATGCCGGTTTAACAGTTCGATCAGTTCAAAGCACAGGTCGCGCCTCAAAAGAGGTTCTCCCCCGGATAGGGTCACATAGAACATGCCGAGTTGACAGAATTCTTGAGCCAGATCGAGCCACGTCTGGTCATCCAGATCTTCTCTGAAGTTATCAGAATCATTGTAACAATGAATGCAGTGAAGATTACAGCGATGTGTCAGCTCCAATAAGACGAATCGCGGAGCAGAATACGTTGGTTGTAGCAGGCCATTTTGGGTGGCCTGCTCATAACCGATTTGTGAAAGTCTCTGACACATTGAAGATCTGGTAGAGCAGCGGATCAAATTTGTATCCTCCTCTATACTTACTGATTTTCTTTGATAAACTCTCTGGCACTGTTTATGATTGTCTCCGTCTGATTTGCGGAAGTTTTCAATTCCCTGGCAATCATAGCCGGATTCGCTTTTACCAAATCGGAGATCGTTTTAATACCAGCTTGATTCAAAATCGCTTCATATTTTGAACCTATCCCTTTTACCGCTGTTAAAGGAAATCTTTCAATCCCTCCTCTTATTACGGGATGCGTGATAGTAGAGCCTGATTGAAGCTGCGGTTGCAGTTGAACTTGGAGCTGCGGTTGCAGTTGAACTTGGAGCTGCGGTTGCAGTTGAACTTGGAGCTGCGGTTGCAATTGAACTTGGAGCTGCGGTTGCAGTTGAACTTGGAGCTGCGGTTGCAGTTGAACTTGGAGCTGCGGTTGCAGTTGAACTTGGAGCTGCGGTTGCA